>CAVSMJ010000012.1:0-30121 GCA_963729015.1 uncultured Actinomycetota bacterium | reverse complement strand
CCGACCCCGGGCGTCAACGTCCCCAACGTCCAGGCCTGCTTCGACGCCCAGGACAACAGCGTCTACGGCCTGATCAACATGTTCACGGGCGGCGCACTGCTCCAGCTCACCGTGTTCGCGCTGGGGATCATGCCCTACATCACCGCGAGCATCATCCTGCAGCTGCTCGTGGTGGTGATCCCACGGCTGGAGGCCCTCAAGAAGGAGGGCCAGGCCGGCCAGACGAAGATCACCCAGTACACCCGTTACCTGACGCTCGCGCTGGCGATCCTCCAGGCGACCGGCATCGTGGCGCTGGCCCGCAGCGGCAACCTGCTCCAGGGCTGCAACAAGCCGCTGCTCTACGAGGACACCACCTGGGTGGCCCTGCTGATGGTCATCACGATGACCGCCGGCACCGCCGTGATCATGTGGCTGGGTGAGCTGATCACCGAGCGCGGCATCGGCAACGGCATGTCGATCATGATCTTCACCCAGGTCGTCGCGACCTTCCCGGCCGCCCTGTGGGGCGTGCAGAAGGCCAAGGGCCCGTGGGTCTTCGCGATCGTGATCATCATCGGACTCGTCGTGATGGCCGCCGTGGTCTTCATCGAACAGGCGCAACGCCGGATCCCGGTGCAGTACGCCCGCAGGATGGTCGGCCGGAAGATGTTCGGCGGCTCCTCGACGTACATCCCGCTGAAGGTCAACCAGGCCGGCATCATCCCGGTCATCTTCGCCTCGAGCCTGCTCTACCTGCCGGCCATGGCGGTGCAGTTCAACCAGAACAGCGACTCGGCCTGGGTGCGCTGGGTCTCGACGCTACTTCGTGCGCGGTGACCACCCGCTCTACATGCTCGCCTACTTCCTGCTGATCATCTTCTTCACCTACTTCTACGTCGCGATCACCTTCAACCCGCAAGAGGTCGCCGACAACATGAAGCAGTACGGCGGTTTCATCCCCGGGATCCGGGCGGGAAAGCCGACCGAGGAGTACCTCAACTACGTCCTCTCCCGCATCACGCTGCCTGGCGCCCTCTATCTGGGCATGCTCTCGCTGATCCCGTTGATCGCGCTCGTCTGGGTCGATGCCAACCAGAACTTCCCCTTCGGTGGCACCTCGCTGCTGATCATGGTCGGTGTCGCGCTCGACACGGTGAAGCAGATCGAGTCCCAGCTCCAGCAGCGCAACTACGAAGGATTCCTGCGGTAAATGAGACTCATCCTGATGGGCCCCCCGGGGGCCGGCAAGGGCACCCAGGCGAAGGTCGTGGCCGAGCACTTCGGCATCCCCGCGATCTCGACCGGTGACATCTTCCGCTACAACGTCTCCGAGGGCACCGAGCTCGGCCTGAAGGCCAAGGAGTTCATGGACGCCGGCGAGTACGTCCCCGACGAGATCACCAACCTGATGGTGCGCAACCGCATCGACGAGCCCGACGCGGAGCGCGGCTTCCTGCTCGACGGCTACCCGCGGACGCTCTCGCAGGTCGAGGAGCTCGACGGGATGATCAAGTTCACCGGTCACGAGCTCGACGCGGTGGTGGTGCTCACCGTCGACGGCGAGGAGCTCGTCCAGCGGCTGCTGCAGCGCGCCGAGACCGACGGTCGCTCCGACGACACCGAGGACGTCATCCGGCGTCGCCAGGAGGTGTACGCCGAGCAGACCGAGCCGCTCATCGACGTCTACCGCGACCGCAACCTGCTGATCGAGGTCGACGGCATGGGTGAGGTCGACGACGTCACCAAGCGGATCTTCGACGCGCTCGACGACGTCCGCGAGAGCTGAGCCCGCGAGACCGGCATGGGTTTCCGTGACCGTGGCGTCGAGATCAAGACGCCCGAGCAGATCGCCAAGATGCGGGTGGCGGGGCTGCTGGTCGGGGAGACGCTCGAGCTGCTGCGCGACCTCGGTGCGCGCCGGCATCACCACCGGTGAGCTCGACGCGATCGCCGAGGAGAACATCCGCGCCGGCGGCGGAGTGCCCTCCTTCCTCGGCTACGGCCATCCGCCGTTCCCGGCCACCATCTGCGCGTCGGTCAACGACGAGGTGGTGCACGGCATCCCGGGCGACCGGGTGCTCGAGGACGGCGACGTGATCTCCATCGACTGCGGCGCGATCGTCGACGGCTGGCACGGCGACGCGGCGATCACCGTGGCGGTGGGCGAGGTGCGGCCCGACGTACTCGAGCTGATGCGGGTGACCGAGGGCTCGATGTGGGCCGGGCTCGCCGCGGCCCGCCTCGGCGGCCGCGTCACCGACATCTCGCACGCCGTCGAGACCTACGTCCGCTCGCAGCCGCACCCGACGGGCGGCAGCTACGGCATCCTCGAGGACTTCACCGGCCACGGCATCGGCACCGCGATGCACCAGCCCCCGAACGTGCCGAACTACGGCCGGCCGGGCCGCGGCCCCAAGCTCGAGCGCGGGCTGGCGCTCGCCGTCGAGCCGATGGTCACCCTCGGCAGCAAGTACACCGAGCTCGACGAGGACGAGTGGACCGTGGTCACCGACGACGGCAGCTGGGCCGCGCACTTCGAGCACAGCTTCACGCTCACCCCCGACGGCGCCTGGGTCCTCACCGCCCTCGACGGCGGCCGCGCGATGCTCGCCGAGCTCGGCGTGCCCTACGGCGGGGACTAGTGTCCGAGCCGGGAGTGCGCGAGGGACGAGCGCAGGGCCGACGCGAGGAGGTTGAGCGAGCCTCGACCGAGGCACGAGGTCGGGACGGCGGGTCGAAACCAAGCCGTTCCTGCTGCTGTCGATCCGGGGCGAGGCAGCAGCAGCCGACAACGAGTACGACTCGTTCCTCCGGTTCACGGGGCTGCCCGAGTCCGAGCTGCCCCGGGTCAACCTGGCCCAGCACCGAGATGCCCCCGGTGGACCTCGACGAGCTGTCCGGGATCCTGCTCGGCGGCGGGCCCGTGGAACGCCAGCGACCCCCGGGAGACGAAGTCGGCGGCGCAGGTGACGCGCCGAGGCGGCGATCGACCGCGCTGCTCGGACGTCGTCGTGGCGCGGGACTTCCCGTTCCTCGGCGCCTGCTACGGCATCGGCACCCTCGGGCTGCACCAGGGCGCCGTGGTCGACCGCAGCTGGCCCGAGCCGGTGGGCCCGCTCTCGGTGACGCTGACCTCCGACGGGCGAGGCCGACCCCCTGTTCGCGGGCGTGCCCGGCGACTTCTCGGCGTACGGCGGGCACAAGGAGGCGATGGTCACGCCTGCCGCAAGGGCGCGGTCCAGCTGGCCACCTCCGCGGCCTGCCCGGTGCAGGCCTTCCGGGTCGGCAGCAACGTCTACGCCACCCAGTTCCACCCCGAGCTCGACCTGGAGGGCGTGTGCACCCGGATCGAGGTCTACAAGAACGCCGGCTACTTCCCGCCGACCGAGGCCGAGACGCTCAAGAAGCGCTCCCGGGCGGTCGAGGTGCGGCACCCGATGACCCTGCTGGCGCAACTTCGTCGCCCGGTATCGCCGTTGATGGCCCCCTCCCTACGCCTACGATGACCGCCATGACGTCCGGCACGGAGCGCGTGGAGTGGTTCGGCGAGACCTTCGAGGCGATGACCCAGAACATGGAGCGAGCCGTCCTGGGCAAGCGCCACGTCATCCGGCTCGCGCTGACCTGTCTCGTCTCAGAGGGCCACCTGCTGATCGAGGACTTCCCGGGCACCGGCAAGACGATGCTGGCGCGCGCGCTCGCCAGCACGGTCGAGGGGTCGCACGCCCGGATTCAGTTCACGCCGGACCTGCTGCCCAGCGACGTCACCGGGCGTGACGGTCTACGAGCAGCAGAAGGGCGCCTTCACCTTCCACCCCGGCCCGATCTTCCGACGCGATCGTGCTGGCCGACGAGATCAACCGGGCCTCGCCGAAGACCCAGTCCGCCCTGCTCGAGGTGATGGAGGAGGGGCACGTGACCGTCGACGGCGTCACCCACGACGTGCCCCGCCCGTTCATGGTGATCGCCACCCAGAACCCGATCGAGCAGGCCGGCACCTACCGGCTGCCGGAGGCCCAGCTGGACCGGTTCCTGATGAAGACCTCGGTCGGCTACCCCGACGCCGAGGCGACCGAGGAGCTGCTGATCAACTCGAAGCTGCGTGACCGCGCGTCCCTGGTCGAACCGATCATGAAGACCGACCTCGTCACCGAGATGAGCCGAGTCGCGGACGAGGTGTACGTCGACCGGGCGGTGATCAGCTACGTCCGCCGGCTGGCCGAGGCCTCTCGCGAGGCCGAGCACGTCCGCCTCGGGATCTCGGCCGCGTGGCTGCCTGGCCCTGATCCGGGTGATCAAGACCTGGGCCGCGGCGGCCGGCCGGGCGCACGTCGTACCCGAGGACGTGGCGGAGCTCGCCCACCCGGTGCTCAGCCACCGCCTGATCCTGGACGGTGAGGCGCAGTTCCGTGGGGTCGACGTCGAGCAGGTGGTCGACGAGCTGCTCGACCACGTCCCGGTGCCCGCACTGCGTGGCTGAGATGGGCGTGCGGCTGCCGCGGGTCGCTCGATGCGGTCACTCCGGCGGGACGGTCGCGTAGCTGCTTGCTCGGGATCGCCTGCTATGCCCTCGACGCCGTGGGTCGGCTGGCCGGTCTTCCAGCTGCTGTGGGTGGTCTGTGCGCTGCTCGCTCGCGGCCGCGGCGGTGTTCGCACTGCTGCGGTCCAGGGCCGAGCGTCGACCTCGAGGTCTCACCCCCGCGCACGATGGCCGGGGACACGGCCGAGGTCCGGCTGACGGCGCGCAGCGCTCGGCGACTGCCGGTTCCGAGCCCGCTGATCGCGCTTCCCATGGGTCCGACGGAACACCTGCTCCGGTTGCGGACCCTGCGCCGGAGCGTGCCCGTCGAGGAGCGCATCGAGCTCACCGAGCTGCGCCGCGGAGTCGTCCCCGTCGGCCCGGTGACCGCGCGTCGTACCGACCCGCTCGCGCTGCTCCGGCTGGACGAGCCCTGGTCTCCGGCTGTGGAGCTGCTGGTGCTGCCGCGGATCGTGGCCGTGGAGTCCCTCGGGCCTCGGCGCCATCCGTGACCAGGAGGGCACTCCGAGCGACGAGATCTCGATGAGCGACCTCGCCTTCCATGCCCTGCGCGAGTACGTGCCCGGCGACGACCTGCGCCACGTGCACTGGCGGTCCTCGGCCAAGGCGAGCACCCTGCAGATCCGGCAGTACCACGACACCCGGCGCAGCCACCTGACCGTCGTGCTCGACGCGAGCGCCGACTCCTTTGCCGACCCGCGAGGACTTCGAGACGGCGGTCTCGGTTGCCGCCTCGATCGCAGCCCGGGCGCACCAGGAGGGCGTGGACGTCTCGATGCTGTGCGGGGAGCATGCCGTCACCGGCCGTGGCCTCGACGGTGTCCTCGACGCCTGCTGCCGGATCCAGCCCGATGACTCCGACCCCGGCCAGGCTGCCCGGCAGGCGCTGCGGCTTGCGCCCGCAGACGAGCTGGCTGGTGCTGGTGACCGGCGGTGCCGCCCCGGAGGAGCTCGCGGGCGCGGTGCGCTGCGGACCTGCCCGGCGACGTCATGCTGCTCTGCGTCCGGGCCGACGGCGCGGCAGCCACGCGAGTCGAGCAGCGAGGCAGGTGCGCGGGCTGCTGGCGCTGCGAACGTCTCGAGGAGCTGCCGCGGGCGCTGCCGGCCGCCGTGCAGGGGGTCCTGGCGTGACCCGGCGCTCATTGGGTGGTCATCGACCTGATCGCCGTCCTGGTGCTCGTGGGGCTCGCCGAGCTCGGGCTGGCGCGGCACCTTCGAGGGGTGGGGGTACCTCGTCGTCGCCGAGGTCGCCGCAGCCCTCGGGCTGATGGTGGCCCTCGTCGACCGCCCGGCTCCCGGTGGCGATCCTCGTCGCCGCCGTGCCGTTGGTCGGCCTGGTGCTCGGCGGGCCCGGTGGCGCTGCGTGTCGACAGGGGCTCGGGGCCGGACTCCCGGATCCGGGACGTCACCGACGTGCTGCAGGGCACCTGGACCGCCTGGGGGGAGCTGCTGACGACCCTTCCGTGGGTCGACCTCGACGGGCGCCCCGGCGCTGGTGCCCTTCCTGCTCGGGTACCTCGGCGCCGTGCTCGCGGGCGCGCTGGCGCTGCGCACCCGGAGTGCCGGCGCGCCGTGCTCCCGCTGCTCGTGGCCTGCTGGTGGTCGCGCTGCTGCTGCGGCGTCCCGGGTGGCACCGGCAGCGCCGTGCTGGACTGGTACCCCGTGGCGTTCGCCGGTCGTGGCGATCGGCTGGCTGGTGGTGCGCGAGCCTGCGGATCGCGCCGGGCGCCGACGGCTCGGGGTGCCGGCCACGGACGGGTGGCGCGCGCGCTCGTGGCCGTCGCTCGTCGTGGCCGCGGCGATGCTCGTGGCGGTGCCGCTCACCGTGCCGCTCACTGCCGCGGCGGACCCGCGTCCCGTTGGCACAGTCCCTGCGCGGGCACCAGGCACGCGCTCTCCGACCTGTCCGGGCTGGACTCGCCCCTGCGTCGCTTCCGCACCTTCACCGACCAGGGGGAGGGCAGCCTGGACGAACGTCCACGACAAGGTGCTGTTCACCGTGACGCGGTGCCCCCGCAGGGCAGTCGGGTGCGGATGGTGACCCTCGACCGTACGACGGTCACGAGTGGCTGCCCGGCAACAACAGCGATCCCGGGCGCCAGTGACGACGCCTTCCTGCGGCTCGACTCGCCGGGTCGACAACCCGACGTGCAGGGCCGCGCAGATCCGGGCCCGGGTGATCGGTGACGCAGGCCTACCGCAGTGCCTGGATGCCCACGGTCGGGTCGCTGACCTCGCTGCGGCTGGTCTTCGCCGACCCCCGCGGAGCAACGCAGCGAGATGCGCTACAACCTGGCCACCTCGACAGCCGTCCTGCCGACCGGGATCGGTCGGCGAGACCCCTACGAGTTCGATGCCGTCGTGGCTCCCGACAACGCTCGACGCTCTCTGATGCCGGGCTGGCTCGGGCCGGGCCAACGGAGCGTGAGCGGTACCCGCCGGGTCGAGGGCTTCCAGCCGCGCGGTGCTCGACGCCCCGATCCCGGCCGATGCACAAGGTGTTCGTCCTGGCCGGCTACCTGCGCGACCAGGGGCGCTACAGCGACGGTGCCCTCCCCGGCGAGCAGCAGTACGAGGCGGGTCACGACCTCGACCGCCTGGTCGACGGGTTCCTGCTGGCACCCCGGCCGGTGGGTGACGACGAGCAGTACGCCGCCGCGATGGCCCTGCTGGCCAACCGGGTCGGCGTACCGGCGCGGGTGGTGGTGGGTGCGGTGCTGCCGCGCGACGGCAAGGTCCGTGGCGAGGACGTGCACGCCTGGGTGGAGCTGCGCGTCTTCGACGGCAGCTGGCGGACGCTGCCCACCCGGGAGTTCATGAGCCGGAGGCCGCCGCAGGGCCGCTGATGCCTCCGGCCGCACCTCGCCAGCCGGCCGCGACCACGACCCAGCCGCACGGCAGCAGCCGGACAGGCCGGCCCGCGACGACACGCACGCAGGACCGAGCCGTCCCCGGGCCAGGGGACAGCGGCGTGCCATCCGGTTCGTGCCGCTGGCTGGTCGCTCCTCGTCCTGGCCCTGGTCGTTCCCAGCTCGTCAAGGTCGGTCCGCCGCCGGCGACGGCGTCCGTCGCGGACGGCCCGCCGACCGGATGGCCGGGGCATGGACCGAGCTCGTCGACCACGCCCGTGACCTCGGCGTTCCCGTGGAGGCCGCATGCCTCCCGCCCGGCGCAGGCCCGCGCGATGGCCCTGTCCGGAGCGCGCCGCCCTCTCGCGGGAGGCCGACGACGGCGTCTTCGCCGCCGAGGAGCCCTCCGAGCGCCGCCGTCGACGGCCTTCTGGGACCAGGTGATGGCCGAACGACGCGAGCTGCGGTGAGGGGCGGCGGCTCGGTCGCCGCGCTGTGGGCGCCGTTCAACCCGATCACGCTGTGGCGGTCGCCGAGCAGACGATCCCGCGGACGTCGTCCGCCGATTAACGGTTGCCGCCACTTTCTGCGTAAACTAGATCCTCGGCCCAACGTGGGCTCGTTTTGTGGTGCCTCGCGGCTGCCCGGACAAGCGCTGATTCGCCTCTCGGTAGGTGTGCTGCGCGCTCGGGGAAATGAGGCTCACCGAACGGCTTCACGAGGTCCACCCGGCTCGCCGGGGAGGTTCCCGGGCCGACGGTAGACAGACGACGAACTACAGATTGCGGAGGACATGCCGAAGAAGGAAGGCGTGATCGAGATGGAGGGCTCCGTCGTGGAGGCCCTTCCCAATGCCATGTTCCGGGTCGAGCTGACCAACGGACACAAGGTGCTCGCCCACATCAGCGGCAAGATGCGCCAGCACTACATCCGGATCCTCCCTGAGGACCGCGTGGTGGTGGAGCTGTCCCCCTACGACCTGACTCGCGGTCGCATCGTCTACCGGTACAAGTAACAGCCGAATACAGCCGAACAGAAAGGGCTGACAGTGAAGGTCAACCCGAGCGTCAAGCCGATCTGTGACAAGTGCAAGGTGATCCGTCGCCACGGCCGCGTCATGGTGATCTGCGAGAACCCGCGCCACAAGCAGCGCCAGGGCTGAGCCCCGGTCCGACCTGGCCGACCACAACTGAATACATCCACTACGTGATCGCTCAGGCCCCTCGGGGCTGAGACCACCTCCGGAACGGATGGCCGGAGCTCCCGCCGCGAGGCAGGAGACGCGACACGACCAGACCACCGTGAAGTACCGAAGGGCCGCAGTAGCCCTTGAAAGGAAGCGCCATCAATGGCACGCCTCGTTGGTGTTGACCTCCCGCGCGACAAGCGCATCGAGATCGCACTCACCTACATCTACGGCATCGGCCGTACCAGCTCCCAGAAGATCCTCGCCGCGACCGGGGTCGACCCGAACGCGCGCGTGCACACGCTGGGAGACGACGAGCTCGTCAAGCTCCGCGACGCGATCGAAGCCGACTACAAGTTCGAGGGTGACCTCCGACGTGAGGTCCAGGCCGACATCCGCCGCAAGATCGAGATCGGTAGCTACCAGGGCCGCCGGCACCGCCAGGGCCTGCCCGTTCGTGGGCAGCGCACCAAGACCAACGCGCGCACCCGCAAGGGTCCCAAGCGCACCGTCGCCGGCAAGAAGAAGGCGAAGTGACCCCGGGCTCCGAGCCTGGTCACCGCCACCACCCGAGCAACCGACAGACCATCAGGAGTTCTGAATGCCTCCCAAGAGCCGCAGCGCGGCCGGCACCAAGAAGGTGCGCCGCAAGGAGAAGAAGAACGTCGCTCAGGGCGAAGCCCACATCAAGAGCACGTTCAACAACACCATCGTCACGATCACCGACCCCACCGGTGCGGTGATCTCGTGGGCCTCTGCCGGCACCGTCGGCTTCAAGGGCTCGCGCAAGTCCACCCCGTTCGCCGCCCAGATGGCCGCTGAGGCCGCCGGTCGCCGGGCGATGGACCACGGCATGAAGAAGATCGACGTCTTCGTGAAGGGCCCGGGCTCGGGCCGCGAGACCGCGATCCGTTCGCTGGGTGCGATCGGCCTCGAGGTCGGCACCATCCAGGACGTCACGCCCACCCCCCACAACGGTTGCCGCCCGCCCAAGCGCCGGCGCGTCTGACCCGAGACAGAACAGGAGACTCTGAACCATGGCTCGTTACACCGGCCCCATGACCAAGAAGTCGCGCCGTCTCGGTGTCGACCTCGTCGGTGAGGACAAGGCATTCGAGAAGCGCCCCTACGCGCCCGGCCAGCACGGCCGTACGCGCATCAAGGAGAGCGAGTACCGCAACCAGCTGCAGGAGAAGCAGAAGGCCCGCTTCACCTACGGCGTGATGGAGAAGCAGTTCCACAACTACTACGACGAGGCCAGCCGCCGTCCCGGCAAGACCGGTGACAACCTGCTGCAGCTGCTCGAGTGCCGTCTCGACAACGTCGTCTACCGCGCCGGCTTCGCCCGGACCCGCCGCCACGCCCGCCAGCTGGTCACGCACGGCCACTTCCGGGTCAACGGCAAGAAGGTCGACATCCCGTCGTACCAGGTCGACGCCCACGACATCATCGACGTGCGCGAGAAGAGCCTGGAGATGACGCCGTTCATCGTGGCTCGTGAGACCCACGGCGAGCGCATCGTCCCGGCCTGGCTCGAGGCGATCCCGTCGCGCATGCGGGTGCTGGTGCACTCGCGTCCGGTGCGCGCGCAGATCGAGCTCCCGATCCAGGAGCAGCTCATCGTCGAGTACTACTCCAAGAAGTAAGCACCACTCAGCCCCATCCAAGTGAAGTTCGAGCCCGTCAAATAGCGGGTGGGCTCGGAAAGGAAAACAACTGTGCTCATCGCTCAGCGCCCGACCCTGTCGGAAGATGTCGTCGACGAGTTCCGTTCGCGGTTCGTGATCGAACCGCTGGAGCCCGGCTTCGGCTACACGCTCGGCAACTCGCTGCGTCGTACCCTGCTGTCCTCGATCCCGGGGGCCTCGGTGACCAGCATCAAGGTGGACACCGCTCTGCACGAGTTCTCCACCATCGAGGGCGTCAAGGAAGACGTCACCGAGATCATCCTCAACCTCAAGGGCCTCGTCGTCTCCAGCGAGCACGACGAGCCGGTCGCCATGGTGCTCCGCAAGTCGGGCGCCGGCGTCGTGACCGCCGCTGACATCGAGGCCTCCGCCGGTGTCGAGGTGCACAACCCCGACCTCAAGATCGCCACCCTGAACGACAAGGGCAAGATCGAGATGGAGCTCATCGTCGAGCGTGGCCGCGGCTACGTCAGCTCGGTGCAGAACAAGGGTGCGGACAACGAGATCGGCCGGCTCCCGGTCGACTCGATCTACAGCCCGGTGCTCAAGGTGACCTACAAGGTCGAGGCCACCCGTGTCGAGCAGCGCACCGACTTCGACAAGCTGGTCATCGACGTCGAGACCAAGCCGTCGATCACCCCGCGTGACGCGATCGCTTCGGCCGGCAAGACGCTGGTCGAGCTGTTCGGTCTGGCTCGCGAGCTCAACGTCGAGGCCGAGGGCATCGACATCGGCCCGTCGCCCGTCGACGAGCAGCTGGCCCAGGACCTCGCCCTCCCGGTCGAGGACCTGAACCTGACCGTTCGCTCCTACAACTGCCTCAAGCGCGAGGGCATCCACACCGTGGGTGAGCTCATCTCGCGCTCGGAGCAGGACCTGCTCGACATCCGCAACTTCGGCGCGAAGTCGATCGACGAGGTCAAGGCCAAGCTGGTCGAGATGGGCCTGTCCCTCAAGGACAGCGCGCCCGGCTTCGACCCGGCGACCGCCCTGGCGGCGTACGACGACGACGACGACTCCTTCGTGGAAGACGAGCAGTACTAAGTCGCAACCCATCTACTCCGGTACCTGACACGGCCGGGGAGAATCGAGAGAAGCAATGCCTACTCCCAAGAAGGGTGCCCGCCTCGGCGGCAGCCCGGCCCACCAGCGCCTGATCGTCTCGAACCTCGCCACGGCGTTGTTCGAGCACGGTCGGATCACCACCACCGAGGCCAAGGCGCGCGTGCTGCGTCCGGTCGCGGAGAAGCTGATCACCAAGGCGAAGAAGGGCGACCTGCACAACCGTCGTGAGGTCCTCAAGACCATCCACGACAAGTCGGTCGTGCACACGCTGTTCACCGACATCGCGGAGACCTTCAAGGAGCGTCCCGGCGGCTACACCCGGATCACCAAGATCGGCCCCCGCAAGGGCGACAACGCCCCGATGGCCGTCATCGAGCTGGTGACCGAGTCCTACACGCCGTCGGCCCCGAAGAAGAAGGCGACCAAGAAGGCTGCCGAGGCACCCGCCCCGGCCGTCGAGGTCGAGGAGCCGACCGAGGAAGCCGCCCCCGCCGAGGTGGAGGCGACCGACGAGGCCGGCGAGACCGAGGTCGTGGAGACCGAGGCCGCCGACGTCGAGACCGCCGAGGCCCAGAGCGAGGCCCCGGAGGCCGCCGAGGAGCCCGAGGACGACACCAAGGCCTGAGGCCAGATCACGTCGAGAGGCCCGTCACCACACCGTGGTGGCGGGCCTTCGTCGTGCCCGGACCTCGGTCGGGCTATCCGGTCGGCTCCTGGACCGGGGCAGCGACGAACGCGTGCACCAGGGGTACGACGCTCGCGCCCTCGCCCGACGCCGCCGCGACCCGCTTCATCGACCCGGCGCGGATGTCGCCGGCGGCGAACAGGCCCGCGACCGGGGTCGCGAGGTTGGCCGGGGGCAGGCCGTCCTGCCACAGGTGCTTCGGGACGTCGCGGCCGGTCAGCACGAAGCCGTGCTCGTCGCGGCAGACCGCCTCGGGCAGCCAGTCGCACTGCGGCTCCGCACCGAGCAGCAGGAACAGCCCGCCCGCCTCGTGCCGCGAGCACCTCGCCGGTGTTCAGGTCGCGGATCCCGATCCACTCGAGGCGCCCGTCGCCGCCGCCCTCGACGACCTCGGCGCACTCCCGGACGCGGATCCGGGGGACGTACTTCATCTCGCGGATCAGGTAGTCCGACATGGTGGCCGAGACGTCGGGTCGTCGTACGAGCAGAGTGACCGAGCGCGCGAACCGGGCCAGGTGGAGCGCCGCCTGGCCGGCCGAGTTGCCGCCGCCCACCACGAAGACGTCGCGGTCCTCCATCTCCTGCGAGGCGCTGACCGCGGCGCCGTAGTGGACGCCGAGCCCGACGAGCTGCTCGATCGCGTCGACGCCGAGCCGGCGGTAGGCGACCCCGGTGGCGATCACCACCGCCCGGGCGTGCACCTCGCCGCCCGCCGGTGACGACGCGGTGCGGGTCGCCGTTGCTGCCGGGCTCCAGCGACTCGACCGGCCAGCCGGTGAAGAAGCGGGTGCCGAACCGGATCGCCTGGTTGCGCGCGCGCTGCGCCAGCCGCATGCCGGAGATGCCGCGGGGGAAGCCGAGGTAGTTGCGGATCATCGAGCTGGTGCCGGCCTGCCCGCCGATCGCGTCGGACTCGAGCACGACGGTCTTGAGTCCCTCGGACGAGGCGTAGACGGCGGCCGCCAGACCGGCCGGGCCCGCGCCCACCACGACCACGTCGACGATCTTGTCGACGTCGATCTCGTCGGGGGCGCCGTAGATGGTCGCGGCCAGGTCGCGCACCGAGCGCGGCTGGGTGGTGAGGTCGCCGAGCGCGGAGACGACCGGCAAGGCGCTGTCGTCACCGTGCCGGGCCAGCACCTCGCGCCCCTTCTCGGAGTCGGGCGCGACCACCTCCGCCGGCATCCCCATCTGGTAGGCGAAGTCGCGCAGCGCCACGGTGAGGGGGTCGAGGCTGCGTCGACACGATCTGCACGGTGGGTACGACGGGCGCGGTGGATCCCCAGTCGGAGAGCAGCTCGGTGACCGCCGTGTGGAACTCCTCGTCGCGGACCCCGCGAGGCATCAGGAGGTAGGCGTCGAACTTGCCGGTCGCCAGTCCGTGTCGCAGCTCGTCGGCTCGCTCGCGGAAGTGGTCGGCGTGCGCGGCGACGATCCGCCTGGCCGTGGGCACCGCGGCCCGCCACGAGTGCAGGGCGCGCAGCAGCAGGTCGTCGGGGAGCTCGGTCTCCGAGACCAGCAGCGCGACCCGGTCCTCGGCCGGCAGGTTCTCGAGCAGCTCGAGGGTCTCGGCGGAGCTCGTGGTCGTGCGCAGGTCGTAGTCGAACGCGTAGCGGGCGAACTGGCTCTCCAGGACGTCGCGCGTGCTCGGGGGCGCACAGGATGATCAGCGGGTTGCGGGCGATGACGGCTTCGGCGGTCATGGGTCCATCTTCTGGTGGACGTCAAGCCGCAGCATCCGACTGGTCAGGTCGACCGCCGGTCCGAGCAGCAGGATCACCGCCACGGTGCCGGGCCCGATGGTCGCCCCGAGCAGCCAGCCGACCAGCGCGCCGCCGAGCTGGCACAGCGCTGTAGCTCCACCGGAACGGCACCGGTGGGTCCCAGGCCAGACCCGGCGGCCTCGATGGGGCCCGGCACCGAGCTGGGCGCCGAGGTAGGCGGCGATGCCGAGGGCCAGCACCGGCAGTGCTGCCGACCAGCAGCAGGCCTGCCCGGTGACGCTGCCCGGGGTGTCCAGGACCGCAGCAGCCGGTCGGCCACGAGACCCGACGAGACGATCTGCACCACGGTGCCGACGCCGGGCCGAGCACCCGCCGGGCCGCCGCCAGCGGCGAGGAAGACGACGCTGACCGCGAGGTTGGCGACGAAGAACGGCATCCCGACGCCGATCGACGACCCCGTTGACCAGCGTCGAGTAGCCGTCGGAGCCGAGGTCGGCGGTCAGCAGCATCGCCACGCCCGATGCCGAGGACGACGCAGCCCGGCGACAGGAGCAGCCAGCGGCCGGGGGAGGGGACGCGGCACCCGCGCAGCATCCCAGACGGGTGGCCAGCGCGGTCCGGGCGATAGGTTGTCGGCGGTGCGGCTGCGCATCGACCTCGCGTACGACGGGACCGGCTTCCACGGCTGGGCCCGTCAGCAGGCCCTGCGCACCGTGCAGGGAGAGCTCGAGCAGGCGCTGGACACCGTGCTGCGGACGCGGGGTACGGCGCTCACCGTCGCCGGTCGCACCGACACCGGAGTGCATGCCCGCGGCCAGGTGGCCCACGTCGACCTCGAGCGCGGCGCTGCTCGTGGCCGCGGCCGGACGCAGCACCGACCCCGTGACCGACGCGCTCACGCAGACGGCTCAACGGGGTGCTGGACCCGGACGTGCGGATCCGCCGCATCAGCGAGGCGCCGGACGCCTTCGACGCGCGGTTCTCGGCGGTCTGGCGTCGCTACGCCTACCGGGTCGCCGACCGGCCCGGAGACGGTGGACCCGCTGACGCGCAGCCACGTGCTGGCCTGGAAGGGCCCGCTGGACCTGGCCGCGATGAACGTCGCCAGCGCGGCGCTGCTCGGCGAGCAGGACTTCGCAGCCTTCTGCAGGAAGCGCGAGGGCGCGACCACGATCCGCTCGCTGCTCGACCTGCACTGGGACCGCGACGGGGACGGTCTCGTCGTGGCCACCGTGCGTGCCGACGCGTTCTGCCACAACATGGTGCGCTCCCTGGTGGGCTGCCTGCTCGCGGTCGGCGAGGGCAGGCGGCCACCCGAGTGGGCGGCGCAGGTGCTGGCGGCGCGGGAGCGGGACCCGGCGGTCAAGGTCGCGCAGGCCCACGGCCTGACGCTCGAGGAGGTCGGCTATCCGCCCGACGACGAGCTGGCGGCGCGCGCTCGGGAGTCGCGGGCGGTCCGGACACTCAGCCCGCCTGCGGCAGGGTGACCCGCACCAGCCGGCCGGCCTCGACCTCGTAGCGGCTGGCCCGCCCGGCACCCGTGGCGAAGAAGCGCCGTCGCAGCGCACCCTCCACCCGCACGTGGTCGTCGGGACCCAGCGACGTGGCGGTGCGCTGGGTCCGCTTGGACCAGCAGGCCACGTCGATCACGTCGACGACGCGCTTGGTGACGCCGCGCTCGGGAGGTCGGTCGACGACCACCCGGAGGGTGACGAGCCGGTCGCCGCTGGGCAGGTCGCGGACGTCGGGAACGGCGCTGACGCGGCCCACGAGCGTCACGGCTGTTGACGTGGCCGGCATCGACGCCGGAGCTGAGCTGTTCGGTCATGGCCGAAGCACAGTCCATCTCCCGGTCCTGGGCCAGGGGCGTCGTCGGCCCTGTGGATAGGTTGGCGACGGCGTCCGGCTGTGGACGTGGAACGGCACGAGAGGAGGCCCCGTGGAGGAGCACTACTTCACCGCGGACCCGGCGACGCCGTTCAAGCGGGTGCCGGTGCGCACCAACGTCTGGGGCCACTGGCTCGAGCTGACGTCGGGGTCCGGGGTCTTCGCCCAGGGCCGGCTCGACATCGGCACCGGCGTGCTGCTGCGCGAGGCGGCCCCGCCGGAGGAGGCGCGAGAGGTGCTCGACCTCGGCTGCGGGTACGGCGTGATCGGCCTCGCCGTGGCCGTCGCGGTGCCGGAGGCCCGGGTCACCGCGGTCGACGTCAACGAGCGGGCGCTGCTGCTCGCCCGCGAGAACGCCGAGCAGCTCGGGGTCTCGGACCGGTTCACGGCCGCGCTGCCCGACGAGGTGGACCCCGAGGCGACGTACGACGAGATCTGGTCGAACCCACCGATCCGGGTCGGCAAGGACGCCCTGCACGAGCTGCTGCTGCGCTGGCTGCCCCGGCTCCGCCCTGGGGGTCGGGCGCTGATGGTGGTCGGCAAGAACCTCGGCTCGGACTCGCTGGCCGGCTGGCTGGGGGAGCAGGGCTACCCGACGGAGAAGCTGGCCAGCGCCAAGGGCTTCCGGGTGCTGGAGTCGCCGGCCGAGCCTGAGTCAGTCGACGAGCCGCAGCGCCTGCAGCGGGCAGGAGCGTACGGCGCGCCGGGCGTGCCGCTCGAGGGCGCCGGGGACCTCCGGCTCCCGCTGGTCGCCGGTCGCGAGCGGGAATCCCCACTCGTCGGTGGTCAGCAGCTCCGGCAGCAGCTCGGCGCAGGAGCCGTGCCCGTCACAACGGGTCCAGTCAACGTGCACGCGCATCGCAGACTCCTTCCAGGTGCTGCTCGACGTGGTCCGCGAAGACGCGCATCGTGCTGGCGACGAACCGGGCGGTGCCGTCGGGGTGCGCGCAGGCGCCGCGTCCGTCGACCAGCGACCGCAGCCGCTGCACCTCCGTGACGAGTCCGGGAGCAGCGCCCGGGGAGGCCAGCCGGTGCAGGGTGTCGGCCAGCCGCGGCAGTCCGTTGACGCAGGGGCCGCACTGGCGGGCACTCTGCCCGGCGAGGTAGCGGGCGACGGTCGCGGCGTGCCCCAGGGGGCAGGTGTCCCGGTCGAGGACGTGCACCACGCCCGCACCCGGGCCGGCGTCGAAGCGCGCGAGGTCGTCGACGCGTGAGCAGCACGTCGGCGGTCGCCGGCACCCAGGCGCCGTGGTAGCCGCCGACGAGCACCGCCCGCACCCGGTCGAGGTCGGTGCCCGCGGACCTCAGCACCGAGCGCAGCGGCGTGCCCCGGGGCACCTCGAGCACCCCCGGGTGGGTCAGCGTCGCGGCGCTGCTGGCGCTGATCGTGACCAGGAAGGTGCCCGGGTCGGAGGGGGTGCCGAGGGAGCGGAACCAGCCGGCCCCGTGGCGCGCGAGCAGGGCGACCTGCGCCAGCGTCTCGGCGTTGAGGACCAGCGTGGGGCGGCCCTCGAGGCCGCGGCGCCAGACGGGCACGAGCGGGTCGGAGGGTACGCCGGCCCGGCCGTCGAGCTGGTTGACCAGCGCGGACTCCTGGCCGGCGACGAAGTCTCCCGTGAGGGACCTGACCTCGACCCGGGTCTGTCGGGCCGCCTGGCGGACCGGCTCGGCAGGCACCCGCGGCCCCAGCGCGAGCACGACGCGGTGCGCGCCGAGGGCCGATCCGAGCAGTGACAACCCGTCCACGACCAGGCCCGGCGACCGGGAGAGCAGCACCGCGTCCTTGGCGCTGAGCGGTTCGCCCTCCATCGCGTTGCCGACCACGACCGGCGCGCGGCCGGCCACCGCGGCCAGCTTGCGCGCCGTGGGGAAGCCGGCCCCGCCGCGGCCGGTGAGCCCCGCCTCCTCGACGAGGGCGATCAGCTGGGGGCGTCGAGGTGGGGCAGTGGGAGGTCCGGCGCTGGGGCCGAGCAGGCGCGCGGTGCCGGTCGCGGCCGGCAGCAGCATCTCGGTCATCGGGCCACCACCCTCGCGGTCCGGGCCCGCCCGCGTTCGGCGTACGACGGGAGCAGCCGCCAGGTGACTGCCGCGGCCACGGCTCCGCAGCAGAGCACCGCGACCGCGTCCATCCAGCAGCGAGCCGGCATCGGTGCCGGTGCCGAGCGCGTGCAGCAGCGCGATCGGCCAGAGGGCGTAGGTGAGCCAGTGCACCGCGCGGAACACCCGCGGTCCGACCCGGGTGCGCAGCAGGCTGACCACCGTGATCACGGCGAGCAGGTCGATCGCGACGCGTGCCCAGACCGAGCCAGAACGGCCGGTAGCTGCCGAGGAACGGCACCACGAGGTCGACGAGGTCGAGCTGCGCGTAGGGGTCGAAGAACAGGGAGACGACGTGCACGGCGATCAGGCCGACGCCGGTGAGCGCGGCCGTGCGGTGCACCTCGTTGAGGCCGAACCGGCCCAGTCCGCCGAGCGGTCGACCCGAGCGGCTGAGGATGCCGAGGACGATGCTCAGCGTGAACACCACCAGCGCGACGATGCCGGTGCCGCGGCCGAGGGCCCAGAGCGCCTCGTTCATGCCGCCGCCTCCCGTGGCCAGCTGCCCATGGTCACGAGGGCGCCCTCCTGGGAGACCAGACGCGCGGGCAGGCCGGTGGAGCGCAGCCACGCGAGTGCCTTGCCTCCCTTGACCATCGCGGCGGTGGTGGCCGTGTTCGCCCGCAACGCCGTCGGTGCGACCACCGTGACGCTGCGCCAGGGACTGGCCGCCGGGAAGCCGGTGCGCGGGTCCACCAGGTGGTGGCGCGGACGGCCGTCCTGGGTCCAGGTGCGGCGGGCGTTGCTCGAGGTGGCCACGGCGGCGCCGGGGGCGAGCGTGATCTGCTGGGGTACGTCGTCGGGCAGGTCCTGGACGACGACCTGCCAGCCGTCGCCCGGCGCCGGTCCGGCGGTGGCGATGTCGCCACCGAGGCTGACCAGCACGCCGGTGCCGAGCCGGTCGGTGACCAGCCGGGCGCAGCGGTCGGCGGCACCTGCCTTCGCGGTGGCGCCCAGGTCGAGCTGCATCCCGGGGGCATCGAGAGTCGCCTGCCCGTCGAGCGTGAGGCTGCGCCAGCCGGCGGGTCGGCGTACGCACCACGACCGGCGCGCCGCCGCCGGGCCTGGCCTCGCGGCGTCGTACCTCGGCGAGGTCGCGGTCGTAGCCCAGCCCGACCAGCACCGAACCCGAGCGTCGGGTCCACGGCTCCGCCGGTCTCGCGGGCGGCGTCGAGCGCGTCGGCCATCAGCTCGGCCAGCAGCGGGCTCAGCTCGGCGCTCCCGTCGGCGTCGCGGGCCAGCGTCATCAGCTCGCTGTCGCGGCGGAACCGGCTGCACGCGACCTCGATCTCGGCGAGCAGGTCGTCCACGAGCCTGGCCGCCTCGGGGAGGACCAGCGGATCGGTCACGACGAGCCGGCAGCTGGTGCTCCACAGCTCCCAGTCGCGGCTGGCGACGCTCTGCGTCGCTCATCACGAGCCGCTCGTCGTGGCCTGGGCGGTGCTGTCGGCTGCCCGAGGTGACCAGGTGAGCTCGACGTGCTCGAGCTCTTGTCCGATGAGGTCGACGTCGTTCGTGGCCGTGCTCGTCGGCGGTGGTCGTGGCCGTCGTAGCTCGTCGGGTCCGCCGATGCGCTCGTCGCGACGATGGCGCCGGTCGCGGCGAGCGACGTGGCCAGTGCGCCGCCGACGACGAGGGCGCGCACCCGGCCCACCCGTCGGGTCGCGTGGTTGCGGGCGTCGGAGTCGTTCTCGTGCATGGTTCGTCCTCTCGTCTCAGGAGCCGCCGGAGTGGCCCTGCGCCACTCCGCCGCCGCCGGGACCGGCGAGCTGGCCGGTCTGGGGTGACTGGTCGAAGCCCTGGTCGAGGCCCTGGTCGAGCTCGAGCCGCCCTGGTCGCCCGGGGTCTGGTCGCTCGGGGTCTGGTCGTCGGTGCTGCCGGAGTCGGTCGCCCTCGACGGTCTGGATGGTCGCGCCGATCGCGACGCGCCGCGCCGAGGGCGCCGGTGGCGCCCGCGGCGACGACGCCACGTCGCACCAACCGGGTACGCCGGATCCGTTCCGCGCGCGCCTGGCCGTCTGCCGGGGTGGTCATGGCACCACTGTGCGAGTGCTGCCTGTGCCGCACCTGTGCAAGGCACTGGTGGGTCGGTGTGGCCTTCCGGACCAGTCCACCGCTGGCGCTGCCCGACGCGGCGCAGCATGCTGGGCAGACCTCACCTCGTCCCGATCCCGTCGACCCGTTCCCCGCAAACGAAGGATCCGCAGATGACCACCGTCACCCCCCGTGAGGCCGAGCAGGTCGCCACCGCCAACGAGTCCGGACGCCAGCCGGTCGTGTTCATCCACGGCCTGTGGCTGCTGGCCGGGAGCTGGGAGCCGTGGCGACAGCTGTTCGAGGAGAAGGGCTACGCCACCGTCGCCGTCGACTGGCCCGACGACCCTGCCGACTACGCCGCTGCTCACGCCAACCCCGACGTCTTCGCCAAGAAGGGGGTGGGCCAGGTCGCGGACCACATCGCCGAGGTGATCGGGGACCTGAAGCGCAAGCCGATCGTGATCGGCCACTCGTTCGGTGGCCTGCTCGCGCAGATCATCGCCGGCCGTGGTCTCGCTGTCGCGTCGGTCTCGATCGACCCCGCGCCGAGCCGCGGCGTGCTGCCGCTGCCGTTCTCGGCGCTGAAGGCGTCCTTCCCGGTGCTGGGCAACCCGGCCAACCGGGGCAAGGCCGTGACCCTGACCTTCGACCAGTTCCGCTACGGCTTCGCCAACGCCGTGAGCGAGGAGGAGGCACACCACCTCTACGAGACCTACCACGTGGCCGCGCCGGGTCGGCCGCTGTTCCAGGCGGCGACGGCGAACCTCGACTGGACGACCGAGGCCAAGGCCGACAAGAGCAACCCCGACCGCGGTCCGATGCTGGTCGTCTCCGGCGAGAAGGACCACATCGTGCCGTGGGCGCTGGCCAACGCGGCGTTCAAGCAGCAGCGGAAGAACCCCAACCCGACCGAGATCGTGGAGATCCCGGGCGTCGGTCACTCACTGGTCATCGACAGCCACTGGACCGAGGTCGCCGACGCCGCGTTGGCGTTCCTGGCCAAGCACGGGGCCGCCGCCTGAGCTCAGACCGCGAGGATCGCCTTGCGGGCCTCGTTGAACGCGAGCGCGGCGAAGGCCAGCGTGCACAGCACCATCGCCACGTTGGAGTAGATCTTGTTGCGCCACTCCTCGGGGGTCCGGTCGGTGTTCAGCAGCCAGAGCAGGGTGACGGCGAGGAAGGGCATGAAGAACGCCCCGAGGACGCCGTACGCCAGGATCAGCCAGACCGGCTCGCCGAGGAACAGCATCAGCATCGGCGGGAAGGTCAGCCACAGGATGTAGGCCTTGTACCAGCGTCCGCCGGCGCGCGAGTCGGGGTCGTCGCTGGACTTGCCGGTCACGTTGCCCACGAAGTCGGCGAACATCAGGCTGACGCCGTTCCACACGCCCACCAGCGAGGACATGGCGGCGGCCCAGAAGCCGACCAGGAAGAGCTTGCCCATCCAGGTGCCGTAGCGGTCGGCCAGCACGGTGGAGAGGTCGAGCATGCCCTTGTCGCCGGTCGAGACGGCGATGTTGGCGGAGTACAGCAGCTCGGCGCCGACGATCAGCGTGGCGACGACGAAGAGCCCGGTCACGACGTACGCCACCGAGTTGTCGATGCGCATCACCCGCATGAAGGCGGGGGTGTTCCAGCCCTTCTCCCGCAGCCAGTAGCCGTACGCCGCCAGGGTGATCGTGCCGCCGACCCCGCCGGCGAGGGCGAGCACGTTGACCAGGCCGCCCTCGGGGATCCGCGGGACCAGACCGTTGAGCAGCTCGGGCAGGTTGGGCAGCGTGACCAGCGCGGCGCCGACCATGGTGACGAACATCAGCCCGACCAGGGCGGCCAGGAACTTCTCGAACAGGCCGTAGCGGCCGCTCCACACCAGCGCGAGACCGATCAGCCCCGAGACGATGCCCCACCACGAGACGCTCAGGCCGCCGAACAGCGCGTAGAGCGCGAGCCCGGTGCCGGCCATCGCGGCGGCGCCGTACACGAAGCCCCAGACGACGATGTACGGCGCGAAGTACCACGTGGTCCAGATGCCCAGTGAGCGCCAGCCCTCGAAGATCGTGCGTCCGGTCGCGAGGCTGTAGCGGCCCGCGCCCTCCACCAGCACGATCTTCATCACGCAGCCGATGACGGCGCACCAGAGCAGCAGGTAGCCGTACTTGCTGCCGGCGATCAGGGTGGCCACCAGGTCGGCGGCCCCGACGCCGGTGGCGGCGACCACCAGTCCTGGCCCGACCAGCCGCCACCGCGGCACGGATGTCTGTTCAGCCCGAGTCTGCTGTGACATGTTTCCTCACCTCATGCATCACCGTGCCCGGGTTGCGCGGGCACAAACCAACGGCGTCGGTTCAGTCGCCCGTGGGGATGCCCGAGGACGGCGGGTCGTCGTCGGCCGCGTCGGAGTCGTCGGGCTCGATCGGGTTGTCGCCGATCTCGGTCACCTGGACGTCGCCCTCGGGGACCACGGTGGCTCCCTTCAGCGAGGCGACGCGCATGCCCGTCGTACCCATGTGGCTGTCCTTGCCGTAGGCGAAGGGCGCGAGCAGCGGGCCCTCGAAGTCGGCGCCCTCCTCCTCGAGCGCGTCCACGATGCCCTGCCGGGTCAGGTCCTTGCCGGCGGCCTGGAGCGCCTCGATGAAGGTGTAGGCCTGCGCCATGCCGTAGACGCGGTAGTTCGGTCAGCGGCTCCCCGTTGCCGTGCTCGTCCCAGACCTTCTGCCAGAGCTTGATCCACGCACTCTGCTTGTCGTCGACGGTGTCGAGGTACTTCGTGGTGAGGACGCCGTCCAGCGAGCTCGCCCCGCCCTTGACCGCACCCTCGGAGAAGCGCTCGAGCAGGCTGCCGACGAGGGTCGCGTCGGAGCCCACGTTGCTGTAGAACCACTTCGGCTTGTAGCCGAGCTTGAGGGCCGTGAGCTGCGTCAGGGCGGTGTACGACGGGGTGTTGAAGCCGAGCACCAGATCGGCACCGGACGACTGCAGCGCCGAGACCTGCGGAGCCACGTCGGTGTTGCCGGACGTGTAGCGCTGGGTCTCCACGATCTGCTTGTCGAGGTACTGCTTGAGACCCTTCTCGCCGTCGGCCCCGAAGTCGTCGTCCTGGAGGAACAGGCCGACCTTCGCGTCGGGCATGTTCTCGGCGACGTACTTGCCGATCACCTTGCCCTCGCTCTCGTAGTCGGTCTGCCAGCCGAAGGTCCACGGCAGCTTCTCCGGGTCCTCGCCCCACTGCAGCGACCCGGAGGAGACGAACAGGTCGGGAACGCCCTCGTCGTTGAGGAAGTCCACGACCGCGCCGTGGGTCGGGGTGCCCAGCCCGCCGACCATGGCGAAGATCTTGTCCTTGAGGACCAGCTCGTTGGTGACCGTGCTCGTCTTCGTGGGGTCGTAGCCGTCGTCGCGGACGAGGTACTCGATCTTGCGCCCGTGCACTCCGCCGGCCGCGTTCACGTAGTCGAAGTAGGCCTTGGCGCCGGTGGGGATCTCGCTGTAGCCCGGAGCCGCGACACCGGTCAGCGGGAAGTGGCCACCGACCTTGACCGAGTCGTCGGTGACCCCGACGGTGCTGCTGCCGCCCTCGGGACGGCTCCTCCGCAGGCGGCCAGGGCCACGGCCGCGACGCCCGCGGTCGCGAGAACGCCCAGCCTCCTGAGCCTGGTGTGCGTGGCGGTGTTCATCGGGCTTCTCCCTTCGAGGTGGTCACGGCCCCGGTCGGAGCAGTGCGAGTGGTCGTACGACGAGAGGGGCGGTGCCGCCGCGCCACCAGCTGGCGCAGGGAGCCGACGATCCCGAGCGGTGCGACGAGCACGACGGCGACCATCACCAGCCCGTAGACGAGCGGGGCCAGCTGGGCGGCGCGGATGTCGCTGAGCCCGGCACTGCGGCCCACGTCGGAGGCGACGTCGGGCAGGAAGGTCAGCAGCGCGGCCCCGATCAGGGCCCCGGTGAGGCTGCCGAGCCCACCGAGGACGACGGCGGCCAGCAGGGTGAGGCTCAGCGTCAGCGTGTAGCCGCTCGGCGCGGCGAGCCGGACCGAGAAGGCCATCACCGCACCGGCCGCTCCGGCGGCCGCGGCGCTCACCATGAAGGCCGAGATCCGCGCCCGGCCCAGGGCGATGCCGGCGAGCTCGGCGGCGACCTCGTCGTCGCGGACGGCACGCCAGCGGCGTCCCACCCGGCTCCGCGAGAGGTTGGCCAGGAGCACGAACGCGACGATCAGGGTGAACCACGCGAGGTAGGCCACGTAGCGGCTCCGGGTCAGCTCGCTGCCCGTGACGAAGTACGCCGCGTCGAGCACCCAGACGGGTATCTCCGGCAGCCGGACCCGCAGCCCGGCCTCGCCGCCGAGGGTCTCGCTGAACTTGAGCGCGATGCCCGGCACCGCGACGGCCAGCGCCAGGGTCGCCCCGGCGAGGTAGGGCCCGTGCAGCCGTGCCGCGGCCACGCCGATGAGCGCCCCGACCAGCAGCGTGACCAGCATCGCGACGACCACGATGCCCAGCAGCGGAAGGGGAGGCTCGGGGTCCTGCAGCATCAGCGCCGCCGTGTAGGCGCCGATCGCCATCAGGGCGCCGTGGCCCAGCGAGATCTGTCCGTTCACCCCGGTGAGGATGGTGAGCCCTGCCGCGGCCAGGCCCAGGTAGGCCATCGCGGCCAGCTGCACGTTGCGGAAGTCGCTGGCCGTCTCCAGCACCAGCATCACCACGACCAGTCCGGCCACGGCCACCACGAGGTGGCGTCCCGTCGAGGAGTCCCAGACCGCCCGAGTCAGTCGTCGCACGTCAGACCCTCCGCTCCTGCGCCTGGGCGAAGAGGCCACCGGGGCGGAGCAGCAGCACCGCCATCAGGATCGCGAGCGCGGCGAGGGCCACCAGCTCGGAGCCGAGGTAGCCGCTGACGAAGCTGAGCGAGATGCCGAGCAGCAGACCGCCCACCACGGCGCCGACGGGGGAGTCGAGACCACCGAGCACGGCGGCGACGAACCCGTAGACCACGATCGAGTCCATGTAGCCCGGGTGCACCAGGCTGCCGTTGGCGATGAGCAGCCCGGCCAGGGAGCCGACGAGCGAGGCCAGGGCCCAGCCGAGCGTGAGCATCCGGCCGACCCGGACGCCGAGCAGTCGCGCGACCTCGGGGTTGTACGCCGAGGCCCGCATCCGCAGGCCGACGTCGGTGAACCGGAACAGCAGCACCAGCAGGCCCATCACCGCGACGACCGAGAGGATCGTGAAGATGCCGGACCCGGTCAGCCCGATGGTGTGGCCGCCGACCTCGAGGCCGCGGATCCCGAAGGGTGCAGGGAACGAGCGGTAGCGGTTGCCGAAGACGACCGAGGCGAACGCGTGCAGCACGATGAACAGCCCGAGCGTGAGGATGACGGCGTTGATCTCCGACTTGCCCTCGACGGGTCGGATCGCGACGCGCTCGACGACGGCACCGAGCACCAGACCGGAGAGCAGGGCCGCCGCGAACCCGAGCCAGTAGGAGTGGCCGGCGTCGATGACGGTCAGGGCGACGAACGTGGTGAGCATGGCCATCGGCGCCTGCGCGAAGTTGACGATCCGGGTGGAGCGCCAGATCAGCACCAGGGCGAGTGCGAAGGCGGCGTACACCATGCCCAGGGTGAGGCCACCGAGCGCGGTGTTCACGAACTGCTGCACGAGGTCTCCTGTCTTCAGAATCCGAGGTAGGCGTGGCGGAGCTGGTCGTCCCCGGCGAGCACGTCGGCCCGGTCGTCGGCGACGACCCGACCGAGGTTCAGCACCACGCCGTGGTCGGCCAGCGAGAGGGCGCTCCGGGCGTTCTGCTCGACCAGCAGCACGGTGAGGCCGTCCTCGGCGACGAGGTCCCGCAGCAGGGCGAAGATCTGGGCGACGACGCGCTGCGCCAGGCCGAGGGACGGCTCGTCGAGCAGCAGCAGCCGGGGCCGGGCCATCAGCGCCCGGCCGACCACCAGCATCTGCCGCTCGCCGCCGGAGAGGGTGTGGGCGAGCGAGGCCCGACGTTCCCCGAGCACGGGGAACAGGTCGAAGACGTGGTCCAGGGCGGACCTCCTCGCCTGGTCCCCGCGCTCGAGACCCCCGAGACCCCCGAGACGCAGGTTCTCCTCCACGGTGAGCTCGGTGATCACGCCGCGCCCCTCCGGGACGTGCGCCATGCCGAGCGCGGGCATCTGCTCGGCCGGGGTGCGGGTGATGTCGCGGTCCTCGAGCTGCACGCTGCCGGACTGGGGCCGGATCAGTCCCGAGACCGTGCGCAGCAGGGTCGTCTTGCCGGCGCCGTTGGCTCCCAGCACCGCCGTCACCTCACCACGCCTCGCGGTGAACGAGACCTGGTCGAGGGCCTGCACCGGTCCGTAGCTGGTGCTCAGGGCGTCGATCGCGAGCACGTCAGCCGCCCTGCTCGAGCGCGTCGCCGAGGTAGGCGGCCAGCACGGCTGGGTCGTCCTTGATCGTGTCGGGCGGGCCGTGGGCGATGACCCGGCCGAAGTCGAGCACGGTGATCTCGTCGCAGACCGTCATCACGAGGTCCATGTGGTGCTCCACGAGCAGGACCGACATCTGGTCGGTGAGGCTCCGGACCAGCTCGCCGAGCTCCTCGATCTCCTCGTGGGAGAGGCCACTGGCGGGCTCGTCGAGCAGCAGCAGTCGCGGCCGGGCGGCCAGGGCGCGGGCCAGGGCCACCTTCTTGCGGACCGGGTAGGGCAGGTTGGGCGGGTACTGGCCGGCGTACTCCGCGATGCCGAGGGACGCCAGCACCTGCTCGGCCTCCTCGCGCAGCCGACGCTCCTCGCGGACGGACCGGCGCAGGCCGAGCAGCGAGCTCAGGAAGCCGGCCTCGGCACCGGCCTCGGCGCCGACCATCACGTTGTCGAGGACGTTGATCCGGTCGAAGAGGCCGACTCCCTGCAGCGTGCGGGCGATCCCGAGGCCGGCCAGGTCGTGCGGCCGCAGCCCGCGCAGCGTGCTTCCCCTGCCACGCGAGGGAGCCGGTGTCGGGGGTGGTGAACCCGCAGGCCACGTTGAACAGGGTGGTCTTCCCGGCGCCGTTGGGCCCGATCACGCCGTGCACCCGGTGCGGGGTCCACGGAGAGGGAGACCTCCGAGAGGGCGGTCAGCCCGCCGAAGGTGACCGTCACGTCCTCGAGCACGAACCGGCCGAGGTGTCGTCGTCGCCCGCACGGACTCGGGTCGGTCGACCTCGGGACTCATGCGGGGGTCCTCCATCGTGGTGTCGGCACCGGTCGCGGATGTGACCCTGACCACTTTGGTCGGAGCGCACATATTTGGCATTGGGCAGCGAGCCCAAAATCCATTGGACGATGCGCCGCAAATCGGCTGCAGCCAGTGGTCAGGATTGTGCGTAGAGTGCGAACGTGGCGTCATGCACCCGGCCAGAGGTCCGGTCCCCAGCGTGCCTGCCGATCCTCACGGGCAGCGCGGGATGAGCGATCCCGACCCCGAGCTGAGGACCCGGGTCGCGGCGGCCTGGGGGCTCCTCCTGGGCGAGTCCGACCGGATCGCCGACGCCATCATGGAGCAGCTCTTCGGGTACGACGGCGAGCGCTACGACCGGGTCGACGCGGAGCTCCGGGCCGACGTACGAGACTCCACCCGCGTGCACATCCGGCGTGGGCTGGAGGTGCTCTCCGAGCAGGGCACGCCCGGCACGGCGACCGTCGAGCTCTGGCGCGAGACCGGCCGCCGCCGCGCTCGGCAGGGAGTGCCGATGGAGCTGGTGCTCAGCGCCTACACGCTCGGCTCGCGGATCCTGTGGCAGACCCTGCTGGAGAAGGCGGAGGAGAGCTCCATCGAGGAGGACGTGCTGCTCGAGGCGGGCCAGTCGGTCTGGGCGGCGCTGGACATCCAGAACGCGGTGATGATCGAGGGCTACCGACGGGAGAGCGCCCGGCTGCAGCGGCAGGACCTGCAACGCCAGCAGAGCATCCTCGATGCCCTGGTCGAGGGGCGCGGAGCCGACCCGGAGTTCGCGGCCGATGCCCGCGCCGCCCTCGGCGTCAGCGCCGACGCGGCGGTCGCCTGCGTCGTCGCGTTGTACGACGGGGCGCTGGACGAGCCGCTCAGCCCGGCCGAGGACCGTCTCGAACGACTCGGCATCGGCTCGTTCTGGCACGTCCGCGCCGGGGTCTACTTCGGCCTGCTCGCCGGGCCCCTCCTCGAGGAGCCCGGACTCGTCGACCTGTTCACGCCGCACGCCACGGGGCGGGTCGCCGTCGCCACCTCACCCGAAGGGATCGCCGGCTTCGCCACGGCGTTCCAGCTGGCCTCCCGGGCCGCGGAGACCGTGGCCCGGGGGGAGCGCACGGTGGTGTCGGTCACCGACCGGTTGCCCGAGGTGCTGCTCGCGGGCAGCCCGCAGATCGCACCGCTGCTGATGGCCGAGACCGTGGGCCCGCTCATGTCGCAGCCGCCGTCGCACGCGCAGACGCTGGTGCGGACCCTGGAGGCGCTGCTTCGCCACGACGGCTCTCCGACGCACGCCGCGGCCGAGCTGTACTGCCACCGCAACACGGTGATCTACCGGATGAAGCAGATCGAGCAGCTCACCGGGAGACGGCTCTCCGACCCGAGGGACAAGCTGATGCTGGGCCTCGGCCTGATGAGCATCGCGCCGGACCAGTCCGAGGAGTCGTCGCAGCGATAACCCGGATGACCCGGCCGGGTCGGGCGGGCACAATCCTCGGCATGGGCCATGTGGAGGTAGCCGGGGTGCGCTACGAGCTGCCCGACGGACGGGTGCTCCTCGACGACGTGTCCTTCCGGGTGGGCGACGGGGCCAAGGTGGCGCTGGTCGGCGCCAACGGTGCCGGCAAGACGACGCTGTTGCGGATCATCACCGGCGAGCTCGTCCCGCACGAGGGTGCGGTCACGCGCTCCGGAGGACTCGGTGTGATGCGGCAGATGGTGGCCCGTGGCTCCACCACCGTGGCCGAGCTGTTGCTCTCGGTGTCGCCCCCGCGGGTGCGGGCTGCCGCCGCCGAGGTCGAGCGACTCGAGCTGAAGCTGATGGACGTCGACGACGAGTCGACGCAGATGGCGTACGCGACGGCACTCTCGGAGTTCGCCGACGCGGGTGGCTACGAGATCCAGGTCGTCTGGGACAGCTGCTGCACGGCCGCCCTCGGAGTGGGCTTCGAGAAGGCGAAGTACCGCGACCTCGACACGCTCAGCGGCGGTGAGCAGAAGCGGCTGGTGCTGGAGTACCTCCTCGCGGGTCCCGACCAGGTGCTGCTGCTCGACGAGCCGGACAACTTCCTCGACGTACCCGGCAAGGTCTGGCTCGAGGGCCGGATCCGCGACTCGGCGAAGACCATCCTGTTCATCAGCCACGACCGGGAGCTGCTCGACAACACCGCGACCCGGGTGGTGACCGTCGAGCTCGGCGCGGCCGGGAACAGCGCGTGGACCCATCCGGGCGGCTTCGCGTCGTACCACCAGGCCCGGAGGGACCGCTTCCTGCGGTTCGAGGAGCTGCGGCGCCGCTGGGACGAGGAGCACGCCAAGCTCAAGGCGCTGGTGCTGCGCTACAAGATCAAGGCGGAGTACAACGACGGCCTCGCGTCGCAGTACCGCGCCGCGCAGACCCGGCTGCGGAAGTTCGAGGAGGCCGGGCCGCCGACGGCGCAGCCGCGCGAGCAGCAGGTCAGCATGCGCCTCAAGGGTGGTCGCACCGGCAAGCGCGCGGTCGTCTGCGAGGACCTCGAGCTGTCCGGCCTGATGAAGCCCTTCGACCTCGAGGTCTGGTACGGCGAGCGGGTGGCCGTGCTCGGCTCCAACGGCTCCGGCAAGTCGCACTTCCTGCGCCTGCTCGCCGCGGGCGGGAGCGACCCTGACGTCGAGCACCGGCCGGTCGGTGACGTGCCGGTGCAGCCGGTGCGGCACACCGGGCGGGCCAAGCTGGGCGCCCGGGTGCGTCCGGGCTGGTTCGTGCAGACGCACGCCCACCCCGAGCTCCTCGGGCGCACGCTGCTGGAGATCCTGCACCGCGGCGACGAGCACCGCGACGGCATGCCGCGCGAGCCCGCCTCGCGGGCGCTGGACCGCTACGAGCTCGCCCACGCGGCCGAGCAGCGCTTCGAGTCGCTGTCGGGAGGCCAGCAGGCGCGCTTCCAGATCCTGCTGCTCGAGCTCTCAGGGGCGACCCTGCTGCTGCTCGACGAGCCGACCGACAACCTCGACGTGGAGTCCGCCGAGGCGCTCGAGGAGGGCCTCGAACGGTTCGAGGGCACCGTGCTCGCGGTGACCCACGACCGCTGGTTCGCCCGTGGCTTCGACCGGTTCCTGGTGTACGGCGCCGACGGCTCGGTCTACGAGTCCGCCGGCCCGGTCTGGGACGAGGGTCGGGTGCGTCGGGTCCGCTGAGG
>CAVSMJ010000011.1:0-28454 GCA_963729015.1 uncultured Actinomycetota bacterium | reverse complement strand
GCCCGGATGACCCCGCCGAAGCTGGCCAACGCGATGCTGCGCAGCAAGACCGTCGGCCGGGTCGCCAAGGCGGCGGCCGGCGTCGACCAGCGCCGCAGCCTGCCGCGGTTCTCGGAGCAGCCGCTGCGAGGGTCCCTGACGACGCCGGAGAAGCCGGACGTCTGGATCTGGGCCGACTCGTTCACCGACCGGTTCGCCGCCGACACCGGCCGGGCCGCGATCGAGCTGCTGGAGTCGATGGGCCTCCGGGCCGCGGTCATCCCGGACGAGGCCTGCTGCGGGCTCGACCTGGATCACGACCGGCCAGCTCGACGGCCGCCCGGCGGATCGTGGGGCAGGCCGTCGAGACGCTGCACGCGTACGTCGCCGACGGCACCCCGGTCATCGGGCTCGAGCCGAGCTGCCTCGCCGCGATCCGCGAGGACGCCGGCCAGCTCGTCGACGACCCTCGCGTGGCCGAGGTCAGCGGGGGAGTGCGCTCGCTCGCGGAGTTCCTGGCCGACCTGGTCAGCCGGGGCGACTGGACGCCGCCCGACCTCACCGGGGTCGAGGTCGTGGCCCAGCCGCACTGCCACCACCACGCCGTGCTCGGCTGGGCGACCGACGCGGCCCTGCTCGCCCAGACCGGCGCCAGCATCACCCGGGTCGGCGGCTGCTGCGGGCTCGCGGGCAACTTCGGCGTCGAGCAGGGGCACTACGAGGTCTCCGTGCAGGTGGCCGAGCACGACCTGCTGCCCGCCGTACGGAATGCGGGGCCGGACGCCGTTGTTCTGGCTGACGGCTTCTCCTGCCGGACCCAGCTCGACGACCTCGCCGGACGGCGGGCACTGCACCTCGCGGAGCTGCTCCATCCCCGTTTTGACCCACCTGGGGCCACCCGGTAGTCTCGATCCTTGTGTCTGGGCCGTCCAGGCCTGTCTGCGTGCCCTCATGGCGCCGCACACCAACCGCACCATTGCAACGAGCTTCATCATCGTGCCCGGCAGGTCGCCGGGTACTGAGAGCAGACAAGAAAGGGAACCAACCAGGTGCCCACGATCAACCAGCTGGTCCGCAAGGGCCGCCAGGACAAGGTGTCCAAGAACAAGACGCCTGCCCTGAAGGGTTCGCCCCAGCGACGCGGTGTCTGCACCCGCGTCTACACCACCACTCCCGAAGAAGCCGAACTCTGCCCTCCGCAAGGTCGCCCGCGTGCGCCTGTCGAGCGGCATCGAGGTCACGGCTTACATCCCGGGTGTCGGCCACAACCTCCAGGAGCACTCGATCGTGCTCGTCCGCGGCGGCCGGGTGAAGGACCTCCCCGGTGTCCGCTACAAGATCATCCGCGGCTCGCTCGACACCCAGGGTGTCAAGAACCGCAAGCAGGCGCGCAGCCGTTACGGCGCGAAGAAGGAGAAGAGCTAATGCCTCGCAAGGGCCCCGCCACCAAGCGGCCAGTCGACATGGACCCCGTCTACGGGTCCCAGCTCGTCTCCCAGCTCGTCTCCAAGGTGCTGCAGGACGGCAAGAAGCAGGTCGCCCAGCGCATCGTCTACGGCGCCCTCGAGGGCACCCGCGAGAAGACCGGCACCGACCCGGTCGTCACGCTGAAGCGCGCGCTCGACAACGTCAAGCCGGCCATCGAGGTCAAGTCCCGCCGCGTCGGTGGCGCGACCTACCAGGTGCCGATCGAGGTCAAGGCAGGCCGCAGCACCACGCTGGCCCTGCGCTGGCTCGTGGGCTACGCCGCGGACCGTCGCGAGAAGACCATGTCCGAGCGCCTGATGAACGAGATCCTCGACGCCTCCAACGGCCTCGGTGCCGCTGTGAAGAAGCGCGAGGACACCCACAAGATGGCCGAGTCCAACAAGGCCTTCGCCCACTACCGCTGGTGACCGCCGGGAGGCGAACACGGCGCCTGGCGCCGACGTTCTCCTCCCGCATCCCAGACTTCTACCTCTAAGGAACAGGCCTTCAGTGGCTGTCGACATCACCACGGACCTCAACAAGGTCCGCAACATCGGCATCATGGCGCACATCGATGCCGGCAAGACCACCACCACCGAGCGCATCCTCTTCTACACCGGCATCACCTACAAGATCGGTGAGGTCCACGAGGGCGCCGCCACGATGGACTGGATGGAGCAGGAGCAGGAGCGCGGCATCACGATCACGTCCGCCGCGACGACCTGCTGGTGGAAGGACCACCAGATCAACATCATCGACACCCCCGGGCACGTCGACTTCACCGCCGAGGTCGAGCGCTCGCTGCGCGTCCTCGACGGCGCCGTCGCCGTCTTCGACGGTGTCGCCGGTGTCGAGCCGCAGACCATGACGGTGTGGCGCCAGGCCAACAAGTACTCCGTCCCGCGGATGTGCTTCGTCAACAAGCTCGACCGCACCGGTGCCGACTTCTGGCGCTGCGTCGACATGATGGTCGAGCGCCTCAACTCCACCCCGCTGGTGCTCCAGCTGCCCATCGGTGCCGAGGCCGACTTCCTCGGTGTCGTCGACCTGGTCGGCATGCGTGCCCTCACCTGGCGCGGCGAGACCACGATGGGTGAGGACTACGAGGTCGAGGAGATCCCCGCCGAGCTGGCCGAGCAGGCCGCCGAGTACCGCGAGAAGCTGCTCGAGACGCTGTCCGACGCCGACGACGAGATCATGGAGAAGTTCCTCGACGAGGGCGAGTTCACCGTCGAGGAGCTCGAGGCCGCGATCCGTCGCGCCACCCTGGCCGACAAGATCAACCCGGTCCTGTGCGGCACGGCGTTCAAGAACAAGGGCGTCCAGCCCCTGCTCGACGCGGTCGTCAAGTACCTGCCCTCGCCGCTCGACATCGACGGCATCCAGGGCCACTCGGTCAAGGACGAGGACGAGGTCATCGTCCGCCAGCCGAGCGACGACGAGCCGTTCGCCGGTCTCGCCTACAAGATCGCGACCGACCCGCACCTCGGCAAGCTGATCTACGTCCGCGTCTACTCCGGCAAGCTCGAGGCGGGCACCTCGGTGCTCAACTCGGTCAACGGCCGCAAGGAGCGGATCGGCAAGGTCTACCAGATGCACGCCAACAAGCGTGAGGAGATCGCGTCGGTCGGCGCCGGCCAGATCGTGGCCGTCATGGGCCTCAAGGACACCAAGACCGGTCACACCCTGTGCGACCAGGCCGCACCCGGTGATCCTCGAGTCGATGACCTTCCCGGCCCCCGTGATCGAGGTGGCCATCGAGCCCAAGACCAAGGGTGACCAGGAGAAGCTCGGCACCGCGATCCAGCGTCTGTCCGACGAGGACCCCACGTTCACCGTCAAGGCGGACGAGGAGACCGGCCAGACCATCATCGCCGGCATGGGCGAGCTCCACCTGGAGATCCTCGTCGACCGGATGAAGCGCGAGTTCCGCGTCGAGGCCACCGTCGGCAAGCCGCAGGTCGCCTACCGCGAGACGATCCGCCGCAAGGTCGAGAAGCACGGCTACACCCACAAGAAGCAGACCGGTGGGTCCGGCCAGTTCGCCAAGGTGCAGATCTCCCTCGAGCCCAACATCGACCCGGAGACCGGCCACGGTGCCGGCTACGAGTTCGTGAACAACGTGTCCGGTGGTCGCGTGCCGAAGGAGTACATCCCCTCGGTCGACCAGGGTGGCCAGGACGCCATGGAGTTCGGCGTGCTCGCCGGCTACCCGATGGTGGACGTCAAGTTCACCCTCGAGGACGGCGCCTACCACGACGTCGACTCCTCGGAGCTCGCCTTCAAGATCGCCGGCAACCAGGCCTTCAAGGAGGCCGCGCGGATGGCCAAGCCCGTGCTGCTGGAGCCGATGTTCGCCGTCGAGGTGGTCACCCCGGAGACCTTCCTGGGCGACGTGATCGGTGACATCAACTCGCGCCGCGGCCAGGTGCGAGCGATGTCGGAGCGCTCGGGGGACCGCGTCGTCGACGCCCTCGTGCCGCTCTCGGAAATGTTCGGGTACGTTGGTGACTTGCGGTCGAAGACCTCTGGTCAGGCGTCGTACTCGATGGAGTTCGACTCGTACGCCGAGGTTCCCCAGAACGTCGCCGACGAGATCATCAAGAAGGTCCGCGGCGAGTAAGGTTCGCGGCGGCCTCGGCAGCACCAAGCAGTTCACATACGAGTCAAGTAACAACAACAGGAGGAGCCCCAGTGGCTAAGGCGAAGTTCGAGCGGACCAAGCCGCACGTCAACATCGGAACCATCGGTCACATCGACCACGGCAAGACGACGTTGACCGCAGCAATCACGAAGGTGCTGCACGACAAGTACCCCGACCTGAACGCTGCTTCGGCCTTCGACGAGATCGACAAGGCCCCCGAGGAGCGTCAGCGCGGTATCACCATCTCGATCGCGCACGTCGAGTACCAGACCGAGGCGCGCCACTACGCGCACGTCGACTGCCCGGGTCACGCGGACTACATCAAGAACATGATCACCGGTGCCGCGCAGATGGACGGCGCGATCCTGGTCGTGGCCGCCACCGACGGTCCGATGCCGCAGACGCGTGAGCACGTGCTGCTCGCCCGCCAGGTCGGCGTGCCCGCCCTGGTCGTCGCGCTGAACAAGTGCGACATGGTCGACGACGAAGAGCTCGTCGAGCTCGTCGAGATGGAGGTGCGCGAGCTCCTCAACGAGTACGAGTTCCCCGGCGACGACGTCCCCGTGGTCAAGGTTGCCGCCTTCCCGGCCCTCCAGGGCGACGAGAAGTGGGGCGAGTCGATCCTCGAGCTCATGAACGCTGTGGACGAGTTCATCCCGCAGCCCGAGCGCGACACCGAGAAGCCCTTCCTGATGCCCGTCGAGGACGTCTTCACGATCACTGGTCGTGGCACCGTCATCACCGGCCGCATCGAGCGCGGCATCGTCAAGGTGAACGAGGAGGTCGAGATCATCGGCATCCGCCCGGGCTCGCAGAAGAGCACGGTCACCGGTGTCGAGATGTTCCGCAAGCTCCTCGACGAGGGCCAGGCCGGCGAGAACGTCGGTCTGCTGCTCCGCGGCACCAAGCGCGAGGACGTCGAGCGCGGCATGGTCGTGATCAAGCCCGGCACGACCACCCCGCACACCAACTTCGAGGCCTCGGTCTACATCCTCTCGAAGGAGGAGGGCGGCCGTCACACGCCGTTCTTCAACAACTACCGCCCGCAGTTCTACTTCCGTACGACGGACGTGACGGGCGTGGTGACCCTCCCCGAGGGCCGCGAGATGGTCATGCCCGGTGACAACACCGACATGTCCGTCGAGCTGATCCAGCCGATCGCCATGGAGGACGGCCTCCGCTTCGCGATCCGCGAGGGCGGCCGCACCGTCGGCGCCGGTCGCGTCACCAAGATCACCAAGTGATCTAGCGCTTCATCCAGCTGGCCCGGTCCCCGAGAGGGGGCCGGGCCTTCTGCTTTCCTGGCGGGCGGCCGGTCCGTGCAGCGTCACGACGTGCTCGGTCTCGGCGACCACCCGGCCACGCTTGAGGACATAGCGGCGCGGTGCGCGGTCGAGCAGGGCGCTGACCGGGTCGGTGGCGTCCAGGACCACGAGGTCGGCGTGGGCGCCGACGCGCAGGCCGTGCGTCGCGGCGATGCCGGTGATGCCCGCTGCGCCCGACGTCGCCATCTCCACGACGCGACGGAGCTCGGCCGGGCTGCCGAGGTGGGCGGTCTGGGCGAGGAACAGGCCGGTCTCGAGCAGGTCGGCGTTGCCGAAGGGCGTGAACGCGTTGCGCACGTTGTTGCTCGAGAACCCGGTCGTCACGCCCGCCTCCCACAGCGCGTGCAGCGGCGCGAGACCTCGTCGGACGTCGGTGGCGTCGTTGCGGCCACCGAGATGGAGGTCGGTGTGCGGCAGCATCACGATCGCGATGCCGGCCTCGGCGAGCTCGGCGAACAACGCGTCCCGGTCGGGACCGCCGAGGTTGCCCAGCGAGGTCATGTGCCCCAGCGCGACCCGGCCCTGGTAGCCGCGCTCGATGGTGGTCCTGGCGATGAACGACGCCATCGCGTAGCGCGGGTCGCTGACGTCGTCGGCGAAGTCGGCGTGCAGGTCGACCGGGAGATCGTGCTCCTCGGCGAGGTCGAACACCGTGCGGACATGGCGTTCACAGGCCGCGACGTCGGGCTCGTTGTAGGTGCACCCCCCGACGACGTCGGCGCCGAGCTCGATCGCACGGCGCATCAGGTCGCAGCGTCCCGGGTGCCTGCTCGATCCCTTCCTGCGGGAAGGCCACGATCTGCAGGTCGATGCGGCCGGCGTACTCCCGCCGCAGCTCGGCCAGGACCTCGACCCCGAGGGTGCCGACGATCGGGTCGACGTCGGGATGGGCCCGGATCAGCGTGGTGCCGTGGGAGATGGCCCGGTCGAGCACCAGCCGTGCTCGCTGCGCCACGCCCTCGGCGTCGAAGCCGCGCTTCAGCCTTCCCGTGACGGCGATGGCGCCGGCCAGGGTGCCGTCGGGGTTGGGCTCGAGCGAGTCGAGGTGTGCCTTGTCGAGGTGCAGGTGGCTCTCCACGAAGCCCGGAAGCACCAACCGTCCCGCGACGTCGAGCACCTCGTGGTCCGTCTCGGCCCGGGTGCCGCTGTGCCGATGTGCGTGATCGACCCGTCCTCGATGGTGAGGTCGACCAGGTCCTCGGAGTCAGGGAGGCGGGCGTTGCTCAGCAGCACCCGGTCAACGTAGCCGGGTGATCGGGTGCGCGACCTCTGAAATCGACTTGTCCGTGGCTTCGCCTAGCCTCGGCACATGACACTGACACTGGGGATGGTCACCTTCGACACGAGTGACGCCGAGTCGCTGGCGACGTGGTGGGCCGAGCAGACGGGCGCCGAGATCGTGCAGAACCACGAGGGCTTCTTCGTCGTCGTCGCGGGTGGCTCGCTGAACGGTGCTGCTGGCCTTCCAGAAGGTCGACGACCCGACGCCGGGCAAGAACCGGGTGCACCTCGACCTGTCGGCGCCCGACCTCGACGCCGAGGTCGACGCGGCTCGAGTCCGCCGGCGCGACGCTGGTGGGGCGGCGCGGCGACGAGAGCTTCCGCTGGGTGACGATGGCCGATCCCGACGGCAACCAGTTCTGCGTCGCCGGCCAGGCGGAGGCGGCCGCGTCGTACTGACCCGAGCGGTCAGCCGAGCAGCGCCTCCACCGCCTCGCCGAACACCTCGGTGTGCCGGTCGACGTCGGCCTCGGTGTGGTGCGGGCTGAACAGCGCCATGTTGTGGAACGGCGTCAGCAGCACCCCGCGGTTGAGCGCCCACAGGTGCATGAACCCCTCCAGCTCGTCGTCGACGGCAGCGGCCGCGGCGGCGCCGTCGCGCGGGCGGTGGGCAGAACCAGTACTCCGCGCGGCAGCCGAGCCGCTGCACGTGCCAGGGCAGGTCGTGCTCCGCGATGACGCCGGCGACACCGCGCGGTGAACCGCTCGGCCAGCGGTACGGCGACCGCGAAGTCCTCGTCGCGCAGGCAGGTCGAGAGCGTCGCCCGGATCGCCGCCAGGGCCAGCGCGTTGGCGGTCAGGGTGCCGCCGACCCCGGCGACGTCGATCTCGTGACCGAGCATCGGGCCGGAGAGCCGGTCGGCGATCTCCGCCGTCATGCCGTACGCCGCTGAGGGGACCCCGCCACCGATCGGCTTGCCGACCACCACGAAGTCGGGATCGAGGCCCCACGCGCGCGTGCACCCGCCCGGACCGGCGCACAGGGTGTGCGTCTCGTCGATGACCAGCAGCACGCCGTGGCGACGGGTGATCTCCCGGACGCCCTCGAGGTAGCCCTCGTCGGGGAGCACGATGCCGATGTTCGTCAGCGCCGGCTCCATCAGCAGGCACGCGACGTCGCCCTCGGCCAGCCGCCGGTCGAGGGCGTCGAGGTCGTTGAACGGCACCACGGCCGTGGTCACCGCGACGTCCACCTGCGGACCGAGCGCGCCGGGCCGCGGCACCACCCGGTCGCCGTCGAGCACGGCGAGGGTCTCGTCGACGGTGCCGTGGTAGCACCAGTCCATCACCGCGATCCGCGGCCGGCCGGTGAGGTGGCGGGCGAAGCGGAGCACGAACCGGTTGGCGTCGGTGGCCGACATCGCCAGCTGCCAGGTCGGCAGCCCGAACCGCCGGGCCAGCTCCTCGCCCGACCCAGACGGCGTCCTCCGAGGGCAGCATCGTGGTGATCCCGGCGCGCGGCCTGGCGCGCGACCGCCTCGGCCACCTGGGGGAGGGCGTGCCCGGTCATCGCGCCGGTGTCGCCGAGGCAGAGGTCGACGTACTCGATCCCGTCGACGTCGACCAGCCGCGCCCCGGTCGCCGACGCGGCGAAGACCGGGAACGCCCCCGGCCACCGCGTCATCCACGGCATCGGCACGCCGGCGAGCAGCGGGCCGCGCGCCTGCTCGGCCAGCTCGGCCGGAGCGGGGGTGCAGGTCGACGAAGCGCTGGTCCTCGGCGGCGCGGAGGTCGGCGAGGCGGTGTGCGGTCGATCATGCCTGCAATCTAGGGCAGGGCAGGCCGGAGCCCGGGACCGGTCGGTCGGCGTCGACGCCACGAGACAATGGCGCCGGTGGACAACGCCCTTCCCCCGGCGCGGCCGCACCAGCGGTTCACCGAGGACGGGCGGCGGATGCGCGAGGTGCTCACCTACTCGCGCCGCGGCGGCCGGTTCACCCCGTCGCAGCAGGAGTCCTGGGACGCCCACCACCGCGACTGGGTGATCCCCGACGAGGCGGTCGACGACCCGGCGTTCCGCTGGGCCGACGTGTTCGGTCGCGAGGCGCCGCTCATCGTGGAGATCGGGTCGGGCGTCGGTGAGGCGACCGCGGCGCTGGCGGCCGCGCGTCCGTCGTACGACGTCGTGGCGCTGGAGGTCTGGCGCCCGGGTGTCGCGCACACGCTGGGCCTGCTCGCGGAGGCCGGGGCCGACAACGTGCGGCTGCTGTCGGTCGACGCGGTCTGGTGCCTCGAGCACCTCTTCGCGCCGGGCGAGGTCGAGGAGCTGTGGACGTTCTTCCCCGACCCGTGGCCCAAGACGCGGCACCACAAGCGCCGGCTGGTCAACGCGGAGTTCGCGGCGCTCGCCGCCTCGCGCCTGCGCGCGGGTGGCGTCTGGCGGCTGGCCACGGACTGGGCCGACTACGCCGACGCAGATGCGCGACCGTGCTCGACGCCGAGCCGACGCCTCGACGGGGGCGTGGTGCCGCGCTGGGAGGACCGGCCGGTCACCAAGTTCGAGCGCAAGGGCGTCGCGGCGGACCGCGCGATCACCGACCTGGCCTACCGCCGGCGTGACCGCACGGCTCAGTGGTCCTGGACCTGCCAGCTCAGGCCGGCGCGGGTGAGGGCGTGCTCGAGGCGCATCCGCTCCGCCTCGCGGTCGATGCCGTGGTGGGCAGCTCGTGGAGGGTGGTGTGGACGTCGAGGGCCCGGGCCGTCGCCACCAGCGTCAGGTCGTAGGCCGCGACGATGCCCCGGTGGCGAGCCATCCGCACGCCCGGCTGTGGTGACCGGGCCTCCGGGTGCAGGCGGCGCAGGTCCGCGGCGAGCTTCTCGAGCGGAGGCCCGGCGGGCGGCGCGACCGGCGTCGAGCAGCAGGTGCACCCGGCGGCCGAGGGACACGCAGCGCGTCGTAGATCGCGGCGCCGTGCACGCAGCACGCAGAAGATCGCCACGGGGACCATGGAGATCGCGACCACTTCGAGGAGTCCGACGACGACTCTGCCGTCCATGCCCTGACGCTAGGCGGTGATTCGCCCCCGAACAAGGGCGGTCTCGTGGCAGGATCCCGGCGCAGCACGGCAGCAGCGGCCCCCGTCGGCGACCGCCCGGCGTCCCTAGACTCGGCTGGTGACACACGACGGCCGAGCCCGAGGTGCGCACCAGCCTGCGGCCCGTGGTGGGTCGCCGCGGCCACGATGGCGGCGCTGGTGGCGGCGGCCGGCTTCCGCTCCTCGACCGGGGCCCTGCTCGAGCCGCTGGAGCACGAGTTCGGCTGGAGCCGGGCGACGACGTCGGGGGCGGTCAGCCTCAACCTGGTCATCTACGGGCTCACGGCGCCGTTCGCCGCGGCGCTGATGGAGCGGTTCGGCGTACGACGGGTGGTGGCGCTGGCGCTGACCCTGGTCGCCGCGGGCGCCGGCCTGACCCTGCTGATGACCTCGGCCTGGCAGCTCTGGTTCCTCTGGGGCGTCCCGATCGGCGTCGGCACCGGTGCGATGGCACTGGTCTTCGGCGCGATCGTGGCCAACCGCTGGTTCGTCCGGCACCGCGGCCTGGTGACCGGCCTCTTCTCCGCGGCGAGCTCGACCGGCCAGCTGATCTTCCTGCCGGCGATCGCCCAGCTCGCGCACGGTCCGGGCTGGCGCTGGGCCGCCGGGCTGGTGGCCGCCTTCGCGCTGCTGCTCGTCCCGGTCGTCCTGCTGGTGATGCGCGACCGGCCCTCCGACGTGGGCGAGGTGCCGTACGGCGCGCCCGCGTCGTACGTCGAACCGCCGGTCGACCGCGACGGGCCCGGCCCGGCGCGGCTCGCGCTGCCGACCCTGCGCGACGTCAGCCGGCGCTGGACCTTCTGGGCGCTGTTCCTGACCTTCTGGATCTGCGGCTGGTCGACCAACGGCCTGATCGGCACCCACTTCATCCCCGCCGCGCACGACCACGGCATGCCCGAGACGACCTCGGCCGGCCTGCTCGCGCTGATCGGCATCTTCGACATCGTCGGCACGGTCGCCTCGGGGTGGCTCACCGACCGGGTCGACTCGCGCTACCTGCTCTTCGGCTACTACTTCCTGCGCGGCCTGAGCCTGCTCGTGGTGCCGGTGCTGCTCGGACCGCACGTGCATCCGAGCCTGTTCCTGTTCATCGTGTTCTACGGCCTCGACTGGGTGGCGACGGTGCCGCCGACGGTGGCGCTGTGCCGGATCCACTTCGGGCTCGAGAGGTCGGGCGTGGTGTTCGGTTGGGTGTTCGCCTCGCACATGGTCGGCGCCGGCGTCGCCGCGTCGTACGCCGGCTGGATCCGGCAGGGTCTCGGCGACTACTTCGTGGCCTGGATGACCGCCGGCGGGCTGTGCCTGCTCGCCGCGCTGATGTGCCTCTCGATCCCGCGCTCGCGCCCACCGGGGGAGTCGTCGCTGGAGCAGGTCGGCCAGGAGTCGGCGCAGATCTGAGGGCTCAGAGCTGACGGCGCGTCAGGCGCCAGCGCAGGTCCGCCTCGCGCCACAGCCGGTGCTCGTCGCGCGCCCGGCGCTCGGCCGCGACCGCCGCGAGGAAGTCGATCGGGTGCGTGCCCGGCGGTGGCGGCGGCGAGACGTGCCGCGAGACCTGGTCGACGATCTGTGTGACGAGCAGGTCACGGGCCTGCGGGCTCAGCGTGCCGGTGCGGCCGAGCAGCTGCCGGATCGCGACGGCGGCCGAGTCGGGCAGCGGCGCGATGTCGGCGGTCCGCGCCCAGCCCGCGAGGTGCGGTGGCATCTGCACCGGCCACGGCAGCTGCAGCTTGAACCGGTCCCGGACCACGTAGGTGCCGGCGACGTAGTCGCCCAGGCGCTTGCCCTTCGAGCTGACCAGCGAGCTGATCAGCGCGGGCACCCCGTAGAACACCCAGATCTCGACGATCGCGACCAGGTGCCGCACGAAGGCGTGGTGGAAGGAGATCGGCTCCGGCGTCGTCGCGCACGGTCCGGGTGCCGAGGACCAGCTTGCCGACCGTGCGGCCCATCGTCAGGGTCTCGAGGGTGGCGGGACCGAGCACGATCACGAACGCGACCACGACGATGGCGCCGACCGCCCCGAGCGCATCGTCGGGGGAGACCGCCGCCGCTCCGATGAGCCCGCCGATCAGCAGCACGACCTGGATCGTCACGTCGATCAGCCCGGAGGCGAGCCGGATCCCGACGGAGGCCGGAGGCAGCTCCAGGGCGACGGCCTCGCCCGTGACGAGCTGGTCGACGTCGGTGGAGAAGGGGTCGGCGGTCATCGCGTTCAGGGTAGGACGAAACGGACCGAGCCGACCGGGTGTTCGCCGTACTGTGACCGCATGGATCTCGACGCCTACGTGCGCACGCACCAGCCGGCGTGGCAGCGTCTCGAGGTCCTCAGCAAGCGCCGGCCGAAGTCCGGCGCCGAGGCCGACGAGCTCGTGGACCTCTACCAGGAGGTCGCCACCCACCTCAGCGTGATCCGCTCGAGTGCCCCGGACCCCAGCGTGGTCGCCTACCTCAGCGGCCTGCTCGCCCGCGCCCGCACCCGCGCCGCGGGCACGCGCACCTCGGGCTGGCGAGGCGTCGCCGACTTCTTCGCCCGCCGCTTCCCGGCCGCGCTGTACCGCACCCGGCGGTGGTGGTGGACGGTGATGCTCGGCAGCTACGCCCTGGCGGCCGTGATGATCTGGTGGCTGCTCCAGAACCCCCAGGTCGAGCAGACCATGCTCGACCCCCACCAGGTCGAGCAGCTGGTCAACAACGACTTCGAGGGCTACTACTCCGAGTCGGCGGCCTCGCACTTCGCCGCCCAGGTGTGGACCAACAACGTCTGGGTCTCGGCCGTGTGCATCGCGTTCGGGGTGCTCGCGATCCCGGTCGTGTTCATGCTCTGGAGCAACCTGCTGAACCTCGCGGTGATGGCCTCGATCATGATCCGCCACGACCGAGGCGACCTGTTCTTCGGCCTGATCCTGCCGCACGGCCTGCTCGAGCTGACGGCCGTCTTCGTCGCCGGGGGAGTGGGCCTGCGCGTGTTCTGGTCCTGGGTCGCGCCCGGGTGACCGGTCGCGGTCCCAGTCGCTGGCGGCCGAGGGACGGTCGGCCGGTGGGGTGGCCATGGGCCTGGTCGTCGTACTGCTCGTCTCCGGGATCATCGAGGCGTTCGTGACGCCCTCCGGGCTGCCCACCTGGGCCCGCATCGCGATCGGTGTGGTCGCCGAGCTGGTGTTCCTGGCCTACGTCTACGGCCCGGGCAGACGCGCGTTCCTGGCCGGCGAGACGGGCGACGTCGACCCGGCCCTGCTCGAGGACCGGGTGGCGACGGCCGGCTAGAGCAGCCCGCGGGCCTTGAGCGCCAGGTAGTGGTCGGCCAGGCGCACCGCCAGGTCGTCCGCGTCGGCGTCGATCACGTCGACCCCCAGGGTGGTGAGCAGGCGACCGGTGCGGTCGCGTCGGCCGGCAGCCTGCTCCGCGGCGGCGGCGTCGTACGTCGAGCGCGCGTCCTCGCGTCGGGCGGCCAGTCGGTCGAGCTCGGGGTCGCGCACCGAGGCGAGCACCACCTTGTGGCGGCGGGTCAGTGGGCCGACGAGGGGGAGCAGCCCGCTCTCCACGGCCGAGGGCTCGAGCGCGGTGAGGAGCACGACGAGGGCCCGCTGCCGTCCGAACGAGTCGACGGCGCCGATCAGGCGCTGCCAGTTGGTCTCGGCCAGCACCGGCTGGAGCTGGGACATGGCGTCCTGGAGGTCGCCGACGGTGTCGCGACGGTGGGTGCCCTTGATCCGGCTCCGGACCCCGAGGTCACCCGCCAGGAACGACACCCGGTCACCCGCGCGCGCGGCCAGCGTGCCGAGCAGCAGGGCGGCGTCCATCGCCGAGTCGAGGCGCGGGATGTCGTCGACCCGGCCGGCGGAGGTGCGCCCGGTGTCGAGCACGAGGACGACGCGACGGTCACGCTCGGGCTGCCAGGTGCGTACGACGACCGAGCGGGTGCGGGCGCTCGCACGCCAGTCGACGCTGCGTACGTCGTCGCCGAGGACGTACTCGCGCAGCGAGTCGAACTCCGTCCCCTGGCCACGCACCCGCACCGCCGCCCGGCCGTCGAGCTCCTGGAGCCGCGCCAGCCGGCTGGGCAGGTGCCGGATCGACGGGAAGGCCGGCAGCACGCGCAGCGTGCCGGGCACGTCGACCGATCCCTGGCGAGCCGCGAGTCCCAGCGGGCCGATCGTGCGCACGGTCACGCGGTCGGCGGCCAGGTCTCCGCGTCGTACGGGACGCAGGTCGCCGGTGAGCACGGCTGCGGTCCCGGCGGCCAGGTCGAGCTGGTGCCGGTTGCCCGTCGCGCCGGCCGACGGCTGCCACGCGTCGCGGAGCACGCCGCGCACCCGTCGTGGCCCGGCGGTGACCTCGAGGGTCGTGGTGGTCGGGTCTCCCTGGCGGGTACGACGCAGCGGGCGGCGTACGACGGACAGGGTCGTGCGCGACGGGGCGAGGGCCACGTCGAGCGCCACCAGCAGCGCGACCAGCAGCAGCCAGAGCCACACCGTGCCGGCCTCGGGCGCAGCAGGACCGGGCCGATGCCGAGCAGCACCAGCACGGGGACGCGCCACGTGATCGACATCGACGGTCCTAACGGGGAACCGGCACCGCGCCGATGGCGGACGCGAGCACCTGCCCGATGTCGACGCCCTCGAGCTCGGCCTCCGGACGCAGCCGGAGCCGGTGCGCCAGGGTCGCGTGCGCCAGCGCCTTCACGTCGTCGGGGGTGACGAAGTCGCGTCCGTTGAGCCAGGCCCATCCGCGCGCCGAACGCAGCAGCGCGGTCGCGCCGCTGCGGGCTCACCCCCAGGCTCAGCGACGGCGCCCCACGCGTGGCCCGGGCGACGTCGACGATGTAGGCCACGACATCGGTGGACACGCGCACGCCGTGGACCGACGCGATCGCGGCCTCGATGTGGGCCGGGGTGGCGACCTTGCCGACCCCGGCCGCCGCGATGTCGCGCGGGTCGAAGCCGTCCGCGTGCCGCTGCACGATGGCGAGCTCGTCGTCGCGCGCGGGCAGCGGCAGGGTGACCTTGAGCAGGAAGCGGTCGAGCTGGGCCTCGGGCAGCGGGTAGGTGCCTTCGTACTCGACCGGGTTCTGCGTCGCCGCCACCACGAACGGGGTCGGCAGCGGTCGGGTGCGCCCGTCGGTGGAGACCTGGCCCTCCTCCATGGCCTCGAGCAGCGCGGACTGGGTCTTGGGCGGGGTCCGGTTGATCTCGTCGGCGAGCAGCAGGTTGGTGAACACCGGCCCCTCGCGGAAGGTGAGCTCGTGCCCGCCGCCCTCGATCACCATCGAGCCGGTGATGTCGCCCGGCATCAGGTCGGGGGTGAACTGCACCCGGCGGGTGTCGATGTCCAGCGCGGTGGCCAGCGCGCGCACCAGCAGCGTCTTGGCGACGCCCGGCACCCCTTCGAGCAGCACGTGGCCGCGGGTGAGCAGGGCGATCAGCAGCCCGGAGAGGGCGGCGTCCTGTCCGACGACGGCCTTGGCCACCTCGGCCCGGACGGCGGTGAACGCCTCCAGCGCCTCGCCGGCCGGTACGTCGGCCCGGGTGTCGGGTGTGGTCATGGGGCACGCACCTCGTTCTCGAGCTGGTTCAGGCGCTGGCCGAGCTCGACCAGCTGGGAGTCCTTGCCTACCAGCGGAACCGCCAGCAGCTCGTGCACCGCACGAGGGTCGCGGCCGGTCCGCACGGCCACGGCGGTCACGAGCACGCCGAGGTCGGTGCCGCGCGGCAGCCGCAGCAGGTCGGTGAGCCGTCGGCGGGAGGCCTCGACCAGGACCGCGGCGGCGTGCTGCCGGTCGCTGGTGCGGTGGTACATCTGCCCGCGGCTCCGGGTCGACTCCGCCGCGCGTACGACGACCGGCAGCGGCTCGGTCACCAGCGGTCCGAGGCGACGACCACGCCACAGCACCAGCGCCAGCACCGCGACGCCGACCAGCCACAGCCCCGGGACGACGTACGCCGGGAGCAGCGCGGAGATGCGGACACCGTCGGAGGCGGGAGTGTCGGCGACGTCGGCGACGTACCAGACCAGCCGATCGCCCTGGCCGAGGAGCCGGAGCGCGAGTGCGCCGTTGTCGGCCTCGAGCACCCGGTCGTTGCTGATCGACTCCGGCGACGCGAGCAGCCACAGGTCGTCACGACGCACCAGCGCGGCTGATCCGCCCGACGCGAAGCAGCCGTCCGCCACCAGGCCCGGATCGCCGTAGGTGCGCATGACCAGACCGTCAGCCGGCTCGAGGTCGCAGTCAGCTTCCTTCCTGCCGGAGAGGGGGTCACCCACCTCCTCGTCGAAGAACGATCCGAGCACCTCGGCGTCGCCCACGACCACGAGCGCCCCGGCGGGCCGGGAGTGCTCGCGGAGCGTGGCCAGCGTGCTCTTCCCGAGCTCGCTGGGGTTGGTCACCACCACGGTCGTGCCGGCGTCGACCGGCTGGTCGAGCAGGGCGTCCTGGCCGCGGGCGATCTCGACGTCGACGCCGTGGTCGTCCAGCACGCGCGCAACTGCCTGGGCGCCGTCCGGCTTCGGGTTGCGCGGGTCGAGGGGGTTGTCGACGTCGGCGTCGTCGCGGGTCACGACCGAGATCACGATCAGCACGACCAGCATCGCGAGTCCGATGAACACCACGCGGCGCCGGCTGCCCGGCTGCGCGGCCACGGCCGTGGTGGTCACCGCGGCACCGCCGTGGCGGGCATGCGGGTGGCCGGCGTCTCAGGAGTGCGACGGCTGATCTCCTGCTCGAGGGCCACGGCCTCCCTGGCGCGGTCCTCGTCCGCGGGTCGGTCGCCGTACCTCGTCTCGTCGAAGACGACCCCGGTCCGCCGGAGACGTCCGCCCAGGCTCGGGTAGAGGGCGGCGGCGCTCTCGGCCAGCTCGTGCACCGTGATGTCGGCCTGCTCTGCCACCAGTCCGCGCTCCACGAGACCGGCCGCGAGGGCCCGTACCGACTCGACGACCGCCTCGTCCCAGCGGGCCTGCTCCAGTGCGGCCCCGGCAGCCTGCCGGTGTTCCGCAGCGGTCTGCCGCGCCTGGGTGAACACCGCGTTGCCGTGCTCGGCCACCGTCACGTTGCGCCGTAGCCGGGACAGGACGAGCGCCAGCAGCGCAGCGACCACGATCGTGAGGGCGATGGCCACGAACGGGTTGATCTGCCCGGCCCTCCCGACGGCCTCAGCGAGCTGGTCGATGACGTCGTTGACCCAGCGGACGAAGCGTTCGACCCAGGACTCGCGGTACTCCGACCGGGACAGCTCCTCACCGAGCCACTCGCGCGCCTGGTCGGGGCCGGGGGCCAGCAGCCTCACTGCCCCGCCCGCGAGGTCTGGTTGAGCAGCTCGATGTCGAGACCCTCCTTGCGGAACCGCTGGTCCATGTACTGCAGGGCGAGCACCCCGCCGGTGAACGGACCCAGGAGACCACCGGTCAGCACGCTGGAGACGTTGGAGCTGAGCATCAGGGCGGCGAAGCCCCAGCTGGGTGGCAGTGCCAACGCGCCGACGACTCCGATGATCGCGAACGGGATCGCGATCACCTGCCCGATGATCGAGGTGGCCACGGACGCGAGCAGGTAGATGCCGAAGAGCCGCCAGAAGTCACGCCGGGAGAGCTGGCCGGCCCGGGCCATCGAGGCGAAGACTCCCCGCTTCTCCAGGACCAGGACGGGCGTCGCCAGCAGCACGTAGCGCGTGTAGAGGAAGACCGCGGCGACGATGCCGAGCAGGCCGCCGAGCACGGCGATCACCACACCGACCGGGGTGTTCACGGAGATCGCGATCACCACCCCGGCGGCGATCGGCAACCCGATCACGACCACGGTGCCGACGAAGACCACCACGACCAGGCCGAGGAGTGGGAGCAGCCGTCCCCTGCTCTGCTGCCACGCCTCGCCGGCCGTGATCGGCCGGCCGATCACGGCCTGCTCGACGGTCCGGACGATCAGGCCGGTGACCACGATCCCGGCGAGGAGGCTGAACAGCACGTTGACCATGCTGGAGACCGACGGGCCGATGTCGGCCGTGCTCGACCCGGTGTCGGTGGCGAGGGGATCCATCGCGGGCAGGGAGTCGGTGGCGCCGAGCACGATGGTGGCGATGATCGGGATCAGCATGAAGGCGAACGTCACCAGCGTGGCCATCCCGACCGTGGCCTTCGGGTTGTGCCGGATCGTCTTCAGGGCTCCGCCGAACATGTCGCCGAGGGTCAGCGGGCGCAGCGGCACCACTCCCGGCTGGTGGACCGGTGGTCCCCACTGCGGAGGCGGCTGCTGGGGTCCCGGTCCGCCGTACGGCGTGGCCCAGGGCTGCTGCTGGTATCCCGTCGGCGGGGGAGGGTACGCCGACCCGGGCGGCGGGAACTGCTGGCCCGGCGGCGTGGGTCCGTTCGGTGGTTCGCCACCCGTACCTGAGGGCGGAACACTGGTCATCGGGTCCCCCGGAATCTCGCTGGTCGTGTGGCTCGCAGCTGGCCCACAGCCATCCTGCCAGTAGTCATCGAGGTTGGCGGGCGAACCGATTTGGCGCTTCGCGGGGGTCTCTGACAAGATAGACCGGTTGCTCCGGCGGGATTGCCGGGGCGCGGACATTGACTACTGAACAGGTTCTCCTGAGCTGCTGACAAGGCAGTCCCTGTGGTCGCGCGTCCGCGCCGCACCAGGAGATCCCGTTCTGCCCGGCCCCCCGGGCGCCACTCCAGACAACGACCAGCACGAGATCGTGTGCGTCGCGCGCGTCATGAATGCCGCGACACGCCCGACCGCGTGGGTCGGAGGCTGAGGGGAGTGGGAGCAGGGCGGACCACCTCACCGAGGAGGTCCGAGACCAGTCGTTGGGACTACTGAGTAAGGACGTTGTTTGATGGCGGGACAGAAGATCCGCATCAGGCTCAAGGCCTATGACCACGAGGTGATCGACACCTCGGCGCGGAAGATCGTGGACACCGTGACCCGGACGGGCGCGAAGGTGGCCGGCCCGGTGCCGCTGCCGACGGAGAAGAACGTCTACTGCGTCATCCGCTCGCCCCACAAGTACAAGGACTCCCGCGAGCACTTCGAGATGCGCACGCACAAGCGCCTCATCGACATCATCGACCCCACGCCGAAGACGGTTGACTCGCTGATGCGTCTTGACCTGCCTGCCGGCGTCGACATCGAGATCAAGCTCTGAGTCTCAGGAGATTAGTGGAGTCATGAGCACTTTCGAACGCAACCTGAAGGGTCTGCTGGGCACCAAGCTCGGCATGACCCAGACCTGGGACGAGAACAACCAGATCGTCCCCGTCACCGTGATCGCGGCCGGCACCAACGTCGTGACCCAGGTCCGTACGCCCGAGAAGGACGGCTACAACGCCATCCAGATCGGCTTCGGCGAGGTCGACGGCTCCAAGGTGACCAAGCCCGCGGCCGGTCACTTCGGCAAGGCCGGCGTCACGCCGCGCCGCCACGTGGCCGAGATCCGCACCACCGACGCCGCGTCGTACGAGGTCGGCCAGGAGCTGGCCCCGGACCTGTTCGCCGCCGGCCAGGAGGTCGACGTCACGGGCACCAGCAAGGGCAAGGGCTACGCCGGTGTGATGAAGCTGCACGGCTTCCACGGCGTCGGCGCCTCCCACGGTGCGCACCGCAACCACCGCAAGCCGGGTTCCATCGGCGCCTGCGCGACGCCGGGCCGTGTCTTCAAGGGCACGCGCATGGCCGGTCGCATGGGTAGCGACACCGTGACCACGCAGAACGTCACCGTGCACGCCGTCGACGTGGAGAAGGGCCTGATCCTGCTCAAGGGTGCCGTCCCCGGCGCCAAGGGTGGGCTCGTCATGATCCGCACGGCCGCGAAGAAGACCGAGGAGGCCGGCGCATGACCGCCAAGACCGTGAAGGTTGATCTCCCCGCCGAGATCTTCGACACGCAGACCAACATCCCGCTGATCCACCAGGTCGTGGTGGCCCAGCAGGCTGCTGCTCGTCAGGGCACCCACGCCACCAAGACCCGCGGCGAGGTCCGCGGTGGTGGCCGCAAGCCCTACAAGCAGAAGGGCACCGGCCGCGCCCGTCAGGGCTCGACCCGCGCGCCGCAGTTCGCCGGCGGTGGCACCGTCCACGGCCCGCAGCCGCGTGACTACGACCAGCGCACCCCCAAGAAGATGAAGGCCGCCGCCCTGCGCGGTGCCCTCTCCGACCGGGCCCGCGCCGGCCGCATCCACGTGGTCGAGTCGCTGATCGGCGACCAGGCCAAGCCGTCGACCAAGGACGCCGTCGCGGCGCTCAACGGTCTGACCGAGCACCGTCGCCAGCTCGTCGTGCTCGAGCGCGACGACGCGCTGACCTGGCTCTCGCTGCGCAACGTGGCCTCCGTGCACCTGCTCGCCGTCGACCAGCTCAACACCTACGACGTGCTGCTCTCCGACGACGTGGTGTTCACCAAGGGCGCCTACGACGCGTTCGTGAACGGCACGGCCGCGGCGAGCTCGCGCAAGGCGACGATCGTCGAGCCCGCGGGCAACGACGCGCCATCGCTCGACGACGAGCCTGTCGACGACGTGGTCGTCGAGACGCCCGCGGACACCGAGACCGCAGAGTTCGCGGGTTCTGCCGCACCGCTGGAGAGCGGTGAGGCTCCCGAGGGCTTCGAGATCAAGGGCAACAAGGACTCGATGAAGTACCACGCGCCGGGTGGCCAGTGGTACGACGCGACCGAGGCCGAGGTGTGGTTCAAGACCGCCGCCGACGCCGAGGCTGCCGGGTTCGTCGAGGCCGGTTCCCAGGAGTCGGTCGAGCAGACCCACGCCGAGGAGGACGAGAAGTGAGCACCCTGCACAAGGACCACCGGGACGTGCTGATCGCGCCGGTCGTGAGCGAGAAGAGCTACGGCCTGCTCGACGCGAACAAGTACACCTTCCTCGTCCGCCCGGACGCGAACAAGACCGAGATCAAGGTCGCGGTCGAGAAGGTCTTCGACGTCAAGGTCACCTCCGTGAACACCCTCAACCGCCCCGGCAAGACGCGCCGTACGCGCACTGGCCTCGGCCGCCGCAAGGACACCAAGCGCGCGATCGTCAGCCTCGCCGAGGGCCACCGCATCGACATCTTCGGGGGTCCGGTCTCCTGACCGGGTCTCCTAGGAGCTGAGGAACTGACATGGCTATCCGCAAGTACAAGCCGACCACCCCGGGCCGTCGTGGCTCGTCGGTCGCTGACTTCGTCGAGATCACGCGCACCACGCCGGAGAAGTCGCTGGTCAAGCCGCTGCCCAAGAAGGGCGGCCGCAACAACCAGGGCCGGATCACCACCCGTCACCAGGGCGGTGGCCACAAGCGCGCCTACCGCGTCGTCGACTTCCGTCGCTACGACAAGGACGGCGTGCCCGCCAAGGTCGCGCACATCGAGTACGACCCGAACCGCACCGCCCGCATCGCGCTGCTGCACTACGCCGACGGCGAGAAGCGCTACATCATCGCGCCGCTCGGCGTGAGCCAGGGCACCGCGATCGAGGCCGGTCCGACCGCCGACATCAAGCCGGGCAACAACCTGCCGCTGCGCAACATCCCGGTCGGTACGACGATCCACTGCATCGAGCTGCGGCCCGGTGGCGGAGCCAAGATCGCCCGCTCCGCCGGCAACAGCGCCCAGCTCGTCGCCAAGGAAGGCTCCCGCGCCCAGCTGCGGATGCCCTCCGGCGAGATGCGCTACGTCGACGTCCGCTGCCGCGCCACCGTCGGTGAGGTCGGCAACGCCGAGCAGTCCAACATCAACTGGGGCAAGGCCGGCCGCATGCGCTGGAAGGGCAAGCGCCCGACCGTCCGCGGTGTCGTCATGAACCCCGTCGACCACCCGCACGGTGGTGGTGAGGGCAAGACCTCCGGTGGTCGCCACCCCGTGTCCCCCTGGGGCAAGCCCGAGGGCCGCACGCGCAAGCGCAAGGCCAGCGATGCCCTGATCGTCCGTCGCCGCAAGTCCGGTAAGAGGAAGTAGCGAGATGCCACGCAGCCTGAAGAAGGGCCCGTTCGTCGACGACCACCTGATCAAGAAGGTGGACGCGCAGAACGAGGCCGGGACCCACAACGTGATCAAGACGTGGTCGCGTCGCTCGATGATCGTGCCGGCCATGATCGGCCACACGCTCGCCGTGCACGACGGACACAAGCACGTTCCCGTCTTCGTGACCGACTCGATGGTCGGCCACAAGCTGGGCGAGTTCGCCCCCACCCGCACCTACCGGGGCCACGTCAAGGACGACCGGAAGAGCCGCCGCCGCTGACCGCGGTGGCTGAGGAGAGAACAGACTATGAGCGTTACAGAGCGTAGGCGCGTGAGCGCCCGCCGTGACTCGCTGCTCGGCGACCAGCCGGGCGCGTTCGCCAGCGCGCGCTTCGTCCGGATCACCCCGATGAAGGCTCGCCGCGTCGTGGACATGGTCCGCGGCCTGCCGGTGGACGACGCCCTGGCCCTGCTGCAGTTCGCGCCGCAGGCCGCCAGCGAGACCGTCTACAAGGTGCTCGAGAGCGCCGTGGCCAACGCCGAGACGACCGAGGACCTCGACCGGGGCACCCTCGTGGTCAGCAAGGCGATGGTCGACGAGGGTCCGACGATGAAGCGGTGGCGTCCGCGTGCGCAGGGCCGGGCCACCCGGATCAACAAGCGCACCAGCCACATCACCCTGGTCGTGCAGCCTGCCGACGAGACCACCAGCCAGAAGGGACGGAAGGCCTGATGGGTCAGAAGATCAACCCGAACGGGTTCCGCCTCGGCATCTCCACCGACCACAAGAGCCGGTGGTACGCCGACAAGCTGTACAAGGCCTACGTCGGTGAGGACGTCGCCATCCGCCGCCTGCTGTCCAAGGGCATGGAGCGCGCCGGCATCTCCAAGGTCGAGATCGAGCGCACCCGCGACCGCGTCCGGGTGGACATCCACACCGCGCGTCCGGGCATCGTCATCGGTCGCCGTGGCGCCGAGGCCGACCGCCTGCGCGGCGAGCTGGAGAAGCTCACCGGCAAGCAGGTGCAGCTGAACATCCTCGAGGTCAAGCAGCCCGAGATCGACGCGCAGCTGGTGGCCCAGGGGGTCGCCGAGCAGCTCGCCGGCCGCGTGCAGTTCCGCCGCGCCATGAAGAAGGCCATGCAGACCTCGATGCGCTCGGGTGCCAAGGGCATCCGGATCCAGTGCTCGGGTCGTCTCAACGGCGCCGAGATGTCGCGCTCGGAGTTCTACCGCGAGGGCCGCGTGCCCCTGCACACGCTCCGCGCCGACATCGACTACGGCTTCTACGAGGCCAAGACCACCTTCGGCCGCATCGGCGTGAAGGTCTGGATCTACAAGGGTGAGGTCGCCGGCACTCGCGCCGAGCGCGAGGCCCAGGCCGCTGCCCGTGCCGGTGCCCCCGGCCGTGGCCGTGGCGGTGCCCGCAGCGACCGTCCGACGCGCGGCTCGCGCGGTGGCGCCGAGCGCCCCACGCGTTCGGACCGCACCGAGGCCCCGGCCACTGCCGACGCCGCTGCTGCGGCTCCGGCCGCCGAGGCTGCTCCGACGACGACCAACGGGGAGGGCTGACCATGTTGATGCCTCGCAGGGTCAAGCACCGCAAGCAGCACCACCCGAAGCGGACGGGTGCTGCGAAGGGTGGCACGAAGCTCGCCTTCGGCGACTACGGCATCCAGGCGGTCGAGGCCCACTACGTGACCAACCGTCAGATCGAGTCCGCGCGTATCGCGATGACCCGTCACATCAAGCGCGGCGGAAAGGTGTGGATCAACATCTACCCCGACCGTCCGCTGACCAAGAAGCCCGCCGAGACCCGGATGGGTTCCGGCAAGGGCTCGCCCGAGTGGTGGGTGGCGAACGTCAAGCCCGGTCGCGTCATGTTCGAACTCTCCGGTGTGACTGAGGACGTCGCTCGCGAGGCCATGCGCCGCGCGATCCACAAGCTCCCCATGAAGTGCCGGTTCATCAGCCGTGAAGCAGGTGATTTCTGATGGCAACCGCACACGAGCTCGATGACGTGACCAACGTCGACCTCGAGAGCAAGCTGCGTGAGGCCAAGGAGGAGCTGTTCAACCTCCGTTTCCAGGCCGCCACCGGTCAGCTCGAGAGCCACGGCCGCCTGCGCGCGGTCAAGAAGGACATCGCCCGGATCTACACCGTGGTGCGCGAGCGCGAGCTCGGCATCCGCACGGCGCCGGGTACTAAGGAGAACGCATGAGCGAGAACCCCGTAGCAGAGACCTCCGTCGAGGAGCGCTCGGCGCGCAAGGTCCGCGAGGGCCTGGTCGTCAGCGACAAGATGGACAAGACCGTGGTCGTCTCCGTCGAGGACCGCGTCAAGCACGCGCTCTACGGCAAGGTGCTGCGCCGTTCGACGCGCCTCAAGGCCCATGACGAGGCCAACGAGTGCGGCGTCGGCGACCGTGTGCTCCTGATGGAGACCCGCCCGCTCAGCGCGACCAAGCGCTGGCGCGTGGTGGAGATCATCGAGAAGGCGAAGTAGGAGAACAGGACAGATGATCCAGCAGGAGTCGCGACTCAAGGTCGCCGACAACACGGGTGCCAAGCAGATTCTGTGCATCCGCGTGCTCGGCGGCTCCGGTCGGCGCTACGCCGGCATCGGCGACGTCATCGTCGCCACCGTGAAGGACGCGATCCCGGGTGGCAACGTCAAGAAGGGCGACGTCGTCAAGGCCGTGATCGTGCGCACCGTGAAGGAGCGCCGTCGTCCCGACGGTTCCTACATCCGCTTCGACGAGAACGCCGCCGTGATCCTCAAGGCCGACGGGGAGCCCCGTGGCACGCGCATCTTCGGTCCCGTGGGCCGCGAGCTGCGCGAGAAGAAGTTCATGAAGATCATTTCGCTGGCGCCGGAGGTGCTCTAGAGATGAGCGTCAAGATCAAGAAGGGCGACACCGTCAAGGTGATCGCCGGCAAGGACAAGGGTGCCGAAGGCAAGGTCATCCAGGTGCTCCGTGAGGAGCAGCGGGTGATCGTCGAGGGCGTCAACCGGGTCAAGAAGCACACCAAGGTCGTCAACCAGGGCGGTCGCGCCGGCAACACCGGCGGCATCGTGACCTCCGAGGCCCCGATCCACCTCTCCAACGTGATGGTCGTCGAGGGCAAGGGCACCACCCGCCTCGGCAGCAAGCGCGTGGAGGCGACGAAGCGTCGCAGCGACGGCTCGACGTACGAGACCACCCGGAGCACCCGCATCTCCCGGAAGTCCGGAGACGAGATCTGATGAGTGAATCAATGACCGAGATCAACAGCGACCAGGCGGCTGAGAAGTCCGCCGGGCCGCGCATGAAGGCGCGCTACCGCGAGGAGATCCTCCCCGCGCTGCGTGAGCAGTTCGGCTACGCCAACGTCATGCAGGTCCCGGGCCTGACCAAGATCGTGGTCAACATGGGTGTCGGCGAGGCAGCTCGCGACTCCAAGCTGATCGAGGGCGCCGTGCGCGACCTCACCGCGATCACCGGCCAGAAGCCGCAGGTGACCAAGGCCCGCAAGTCGATCGCGCAGTTCAAGCTGCGCGAGGGGATGCCCATCGGCGCGCACGTCACCCTGCGTGGCGACCGCATGTGGGAGTTCCTCGACCGCCTGCTGGCGCTGGCCCTGCCCCGTATCCGTGACTTCCGTGGTCTGTCCGACCGCCAGTTCGACGGGCGTGGCAACTACACCTTCGGTCTCACCGAGCAGGTCATGTTCCACGAGATCGACCAGGACCGGATCGACCGTTCGCGAGGCATGGACATCACCGTGGTGACCTCCGCGACCAACGACGACGAGGGCCGTGCGCTCCTCAAGAAGCTGGGTTTCCCGTTCAAGGAGAGCAACTGACATGGCGAAGACTGGACTGAAGGTCAAGGCGGCCCGCAAGCCGAAGTTCGCAGTGCGCGGCTACACCCGTTGCCAGCGCTGCGGCCGCCCCAAGGCCGTCTACCGCAAGTTCGGCCTGTGCCGGATCTGCCTGCGGGAGATGGCGCACCGCGGAGAGCTGCCCGGCGTCACCAAGTCGAGCTGGTAACACCAACCACCACCACGTCGAAGGTCCGTGCGCGGAAACCACGACGAGAAGGAATCACACCACCATGACCATGACTGACCCGATCGCAGACATGCTGACGCGTCTGCGCAACGCCAACCAGGCGTACCACGACTCGGTGTCGATGCCCTACAGCAAGCTGAAGCAGGGCGTTGCCGAGATCCTCAAGCAGGAGGGGTACATCACCTCCTTCGAGGTGCAGGACCACGAGGACGTCGTCGGCAAGACGCTGGAGATCCAGCTCAAGTACGGCCGCAACCGCGAGCGCGCGATTGCCGGCGTACGCCGCATCAGCAAGCCGGGCCTGCGCGTGTACGCCAAGCGCACCGGCCTGCCCAAGGTGCTCGGCGGCCTCGGCGTCGCGATCATCTCGACCAGCACGGGCCTGCTCACCGACCGTCAGGCCAACAGCAAGGGCGTAGGTGGGGAAGTCCTCGCCTACGTCTGGTGACCATCAGGGAAGCTGAGGTAGAAGCAATGTCGCGCATCGGCAAGCTGCCCGTCCCGGTCCCGACCGGAGTCGACGTGCAGGTCCAGGCGAGCACCGTCACGGTCAAGGGCCCCAAGGGCACCCTGAGCCACACGGTCGCCGCACCCATCACCGTGGAGAACGGTGAGGGCACCCTCGAGGTGAAGCGTCCCAACGACGAGCGGGAGAGCCGTGCCCTGCACGGGCTGACCCGGTCGCTGATCAACAACATGGTCGTGGGCGTCACCGAGGGCTACGAGAAGAAGCTCGAGATCGTGGGCGTGGGTTACCGCGTGCTCTCCAAGGGCCCGACCCAGCTGGAGTTCCAGCTCGGTTACTCCCACCCGATCACGTTCAACGCCCCCGACGGGATCACGTTCACCGTCGAGGGCCCCACCAGGCTCGGTGTCCAGGGCATCGACAAGCAGCTCGTCGGCGAGGTCGCCGCGAACATCCGCAAGCTGCGCAAGCCGGAGCCCTACAAGGGCAAGGGCGTGCGGTACGCGGGCGAGCACATTCGCCGCAAGGTCGGAAAGGCTGGTAAGTGACGATGGCTATCGCACTCAAGACTGGCAAGCACACCGCGGCGCGGGTCGCCTCGCGCGCGCGCCGTCAGATCCGTGGACGCAAGAAGGTCAGCGGCACCGCGGAGCGTCCTCGCCTCGTGGTGACGCGCTCCTCGAAGCACATCACGGTGCAGGTCGTCGACGACCTGGTCGGCAAGACGCTCGCGTCGGCCTCGACCATGGAGACCGACGTCCGCTCGATCACGGGCGACAAGACCGCCAAGGCCCGCAAGGTCGGCGAGCTCGTCGCCGAGCGCGCGAAGTCCGCTGGTGTCGAGGGCGTGGTCTTCGACCGCGCCGGCAACAAGTACCACGGCCGCGTTGCGGCCCTTGCGGACGGCGCCCGCGAGGGCGGCCTGACCTTCTGACCACAGAGCTTTAGAAACGGAAGAGGTAGAACTCATGAGCGGACCCCAGCGCGGAGGACGCGCCGGCGGTGAGCGTCGTGGAGGCCGCGACAACCGCGGTCGAGACGGTGCCGACAAGAGCACCTACATCGAGCGAGTCGTCGCGATCAACCGCGTCGCCAAGGTCGTCAAGGGCGGTCGTCGCTTCAGCTTCACCGCCCTGGTGATCGTCGGCGACGGCGACGGCATGGTCGGCGTCGGCTACGGCAAGGCCAAGGAAGTTCCCGCGGCGATCGCCAAGGGTGTCGAGGAGGCCAAGAAGCACTTCTTCAAGGTCCCCCGCATCCAGGGCACCATCCCGCACCCGGTCCAGGGCGAGAAGGCCGCAGGCGTCGTACTCCTGCGTCCGGCCGCTCCCGGTACCGGTGTGATCGCCGGTGGCCCGGTGCGTGCGGTGCTCGAGTGCGCCGGCATCCACGACGTGCTCAGCAAGTCGCTCGGCTCCTCCAACCAGATCAACATCGTGCACGCCACGGTGGAGGCCCTGCGCTCCCTCGAGGAGCCCGAGGCCGTCGCCGCACGTCGTGGTCTGCCCGTCGAGGACGTCGCCCCGGCTGCCCTGCTCCGGGCGAAGAACGAGGTGCCGGAGGGCGTGAGCCAGGAGGTGGCCTCCTGATGGCGCGCCTGAAGGTCGAGCAGAAGAAGTCCACCATCGGCTGCAAGAAGAACCAGCGCGACACGTTGCGCTCGCTGGGTCTCAAGCGGATCGGTGACGTGGTCGTCAAGGAGGACCGCCCCGAGTTCCGGGGCATGGTCCACACCGTCCGTCACCTCGTGACGGTCGAGGAGGTTGACTGATGTCGTCGCTCAAGCTGCACCACCTGCGCCCCGCCCCGGGGGCCAAGACCGCGAAGACCCGTGTGGGTCGCGGTGAGGCCTCGAAGGGCAAGACCGCAGGTCGTGGTACCAAGGGGACCAAGGCCCGCTACCAGGTGCCGGCGTCGTTCGAGGGTGGCCAGATGCCCATCCACATGCGACTGCCCAAGCTGAGGGGCTTCAAGAACCCGTTCAAGGTCGACTTCCAGGTCGTCAACCTCGACCGGCTCGGTGAGCTGTTCCCCGAGGGTGGCACCGTCACCGTCGCCGACCTCGTCGCCAAGGGCGCCGTCCGCAAGGGCCAGCCCGTCAAGGTGCTGGGTCAGGGGGACCTCTCGGTGGCCGTCCAGGTGACCGCGAACAAGTTCTCCGGCTCGGCCAAGGAGAAGATCGCGGCAGCCGGCGGCACCGCCACCGAGCTCTGAACCAGCCGACGTTGTTGCCACAGGGCAGGATGATCGCAGGCGGC
>CAVSMJ010000010.1:0-8998 GCA_963729015.1 uncultured Actinomycetota bacterium | reverse complement strand
CTCAGTACTCGGCTACCTGCCGGGCACGATGATCAAGCTCGTTGCAATGGTGCGGTTGGTGTGCGGCGCCATGAGGGCACGCAGACAGGCCTGGACGGACCAGACACGAGGATTGACATTACCGGGTGGCCCCGGGTGGGTCAAAACGGGGATGTAGCAGCTCCGCGAGGTGCAGTGCCCGCCGTCCGGCCAGGTCGTCGAGCTGGGTCCGGCAGGAGAACCCGTCAGCCAGAACAACGGCGTCCGCCCCCGCATTCCGTACGGCGGGCAGGAGGTCGTGCTCGGCCACCTGCACGCGAGACCTCGTAGTGCCCCTGCTCGACGCCGAAGTTGCCCGCCAGCCCGCAGCAGCCGCCGACCCGGGTGATGCTGGCACCGGTCTGGGCGAGCAGGGCCGCGTCGGTCGCCCAGCCGACAACGGCGTGGTGGTGGCAGTGTGGCTGGGCCACGACCTCCACCCCGGTGAGGTCGGGCGGCGTCCACTCGCCCCGGCTGACCCGGTCGGCCAGGTACTCCGCGAGCGAGCGCACTCCCCCGCTGACCTCGGCCACCCGAGGGTCGTCGACGAGCTGGCCGGCGTCCTCGCGGATCGCGGCGAGGCAGCTCGGCTCGAGCCCGATGACCGGGGTGCCGTCGGCGACGTACGCGTGCAGCGTCTCGACGGCCTGCCCCACGATCCGCCGGGCGGCCGTCGAGCTGGCCGGTCGTGATCCAGGTCAGCCCGCAGCAGGCCTGGTCGGGGATGACCGCGGCCCGGAGGCCCATCGACTCCAGCAGCTCGATCGCGGCCCGGCCGGTGTCGGCGGCGAACCGGTCGGTGAACGAGTCGGCCCAGATCCAGACGTCCGGCTTCTCCGGCGTCGTCAGGGACCCTCGCAGCGGCTGCTCCGAGAACCGCGGCAGGCTGCGGCGCTGGTCGACGCCGGCCGCCGCCTTGGCGACCCGGCCGACGGTCTTGCTGCGCAGCATCGCGTTGGCCAGCTTCGGCGGGGTCATCCGGGCCCAGCGCGGGAGCTGCCCGAGCGCGTAGTGGGAGCGCGGTCGGAGCTTGCGTCGGTACTTCTGCGAGAGCGCCTCCGACTTGTAGGTCGCCATGTCGATGCCGGTCGGGCAGTCGCGGGCGCAGCCCTTGCAGGACAGGCACAGGTCGAGCGCCTCGTCGACGGCCGGGTCGTCGAAGGTGAGCGTGCCGTTGACGACGTCCTGGAGCACGCGGGCCCGGCCGCGGGTGGAGTCCTTCTCCTCGCGGGTGGCGAGGAACGACGGGCACATCACCCCGCCGCTGCCGGTGTTGTCGGCGATGCACTTGCCGACGCCGGTGCAGCGGTGGACGGCGTCCTTGAAGGACCCGGAGTCGTGGGTGAGCTTCAGCGTCGTACGCACCGGGCGCATGGGGGCGGCCAGGCGCAGGTCGGCGTCGAACGGCGCCGGGTCGACGAGGACACCGGGGTTGAGCAGGTTGCCGGGGTCGAGGATCCGCTTGGCCTGCTGCATCAGCGCGATCGCCTGCGGGTGAGTACATCCTCGGCAGCAGCGCCGAGCGGGCCCGGCCGTCGCCGTGCTCGCCCGACATCGAGCCGCCGTACGACGCCACCAGGTCGGCGGCGTCCTCGATGAACTGCCGGAACCGGCCCCGACCGCCGGCGTCCTCGAGCTCGAAGTCGATGCGCACGTGCACGCAGCCGTCGCCGAAGTGGCCGTAGGGAACGCCGTCGAGGCCGCGGTCCTTGAGCAGCGCGTCGAAGTCGCGGAGGTAGGCGCCGAGCCTCGCGGGCGGCACCGCCGCGTCCTCCCAGCCGGCCTGCGCCGGGCGGCTGAGCGACCGCGCCGCGAGACCGGCGCCGTCCTCGCGGATCCGCCACAGCGCGAGCTGCTCGACGGTGTCGGTGACGATCCGGTGCGCCACGCCCGCGGTGTCGGCGACGGCCTTCGCCTTCGACTCGGCCTCCGCCGCGGTCGCGCCGGTGACCTCCGCGAACAGCCAGCCGCCGCCGGCGGGCAGCTCCGGGTGGGCCGGCACCATCCCGGCGATGCGCTGGTCGAGCCCCTCGCAGGCGACCAGGTCGTGCTCCAGCAGGGCGGGTACGGCGTCGGCCGCATCGGCCATCGTCGGGTAGCCCAGCACCGCCAGCGCCCGGGCCGGGGCGTCCTCGACCAGCCGGACGGTCGCGTCCAGCACCAGCCCGAGCGTGCCCTCGGTGCCGACCAGGAAGCGGTCGAAGCGGCGCCCTCTCTCCGGCAGCAGGTGCTCGAAGGAGTAGCCCGACACCTGGCGGCCGAAGCGGCCGAACTCGGTGCGGACGGTGCCGAGGTGCTCGTCGACCAGGGCGTCGAGTCCGTCGTGGCTCGCCGGTGCTCACCACCGACCCGTCGGCCAGCAGCACGGTCAGCGCCTCGACGTTGTCGACGGTGCGGCCGTAGCCGAGGGCCCGCGAGCCGCAGGCGTTGTTGCCGACCATCCCGCCGATCGTGCAGCGGGTGTGCGTCGACGGGTCGGGCCCGAAGCGCAGGCCGAGCGGCACCGCCTGCCGCTGCAGTGCCGCGTGCACGACACCGGGCTGCACCCGTGCGGTGCGCTGCTCGCGGTTCAGCTCGAGGACCCGGTTGAGGTGCCGGCTGGTGTCGATGACGATGCCGGCGCCGACGGCGTTGCCGGCGATGGAGGTGCCGGCGCCGCGCATGGTGATCGGGGTGCCGGTCTCCCGCGCCACCGCCAGCGTGGCCGCGAGCTCGTCGGTGTCGCCGTGGACGGACGACCACGAGGGGCGGGATCCGGTAGAGCCCGGCGTCGCTCGCGTACAGCGACCTCGCCAGGGCGGAGTCGTCGACGTCGGTGACCCCGGCTCGGCGCAGCGCGTCGACGAGGTCACCGTTCACCACAGCTCGAGCGACCGGGTGAGGATCTCGGCCGCGTCCTCCCCCGTCACGTCGCGCGGAGCAGTGGCGAGCAGGCGCTGCTGCTTCAGGGTGCCCTCGACCAGGTCGTCGACGTCGCCCTCGTCGTAGCCGACGGCACCGAGGCCGTTGGGGATGGTGATGTCGCGCATCAGGTCGGTGAGCACGCTCGGCAGCGCGTCCGGTCCGTCGTACGTGTGGTCCGGCGCGAGCAGCGACGCCGCACGCAGGTGGCGCTCGGGCGAGGCCTCGAAGGTCCAGCGGAACGCCTCGGGCGCGGTCAGCGAGACGGCCATGCCGTGCGGCACCATCGGCTCGTCGTCGGGGTAGCCCTCGGGGTGGAAGTCCTTGACCCGGCCGGCGATCGGGTAGGCGTTGGCGTGCGGGATGTGCACGCCGGCGTTGCCGAAACCGAGCCCGGCGAACGTCGCCGCCAGCGCCATCTGGTGGCGGGCCTCGGCGTCGTCGCCGTGGTGCACGGCCTGCCGGAAGGCGACGGCCAGCAGCGACATCGCCTTCTCCGACCACATGTCGGAGATCGGGTTGGCGCCGCAGTAGGGCACCCGCTGCTCCGGCCGCTTCTTGTCGTACGACGTGAACGGGCGCGCGGTGTAGCTCTCCAGCGCGTGGCACAGGATGTCCATCCCGGCCGCCGAGGTGACCCCCGCCGGCTGGGTCAGGGTGAGTGCCGGGTCGACCACGGCCAGTGTCGGTCGCAGCCGCGGGTGGCTGATGCCGGTCTTCACCTTCTGGGCCAGCACGTCGAGCACGCAGATCGTGGTGGACTCCGCGCCGGTGCCGGTCGTGGTCGGCACGGCGACCAGGGGCTTGAGGGGCTTCTCCGGGTTGCGGGCCTTGCCGACCGGTGCGTTGACGTAGTCCATCAGCTCACCGTCGTTGGTGGTGAGCAGGTTGACCGCCTTCGCGGTGTCGATGGCCGATCCCCCGCCGACGGCGACGTAGGCGTCCCACGGGCCGGTGTCCCTGGCGTGCGCGATCGCCGCCTCGAGGCTGGCGTCGGTCGGCTCGACGTGGGCGCCGTCGTAGACCGCCGCCTCGATGCCGAACTGGCCCATCTGGTCGGCCACCCGCTGCGGGTGCCCGGTCGCGGCGACGCCGGGGTCGGTGATCACGAGGACCCGTTGCACGTCGTACTGCGAGAGGTCGTAGCCGATCTCGTCGGAGGCGCCCTCGCCGAACTTCAGCCCGGGGGCCCCGTAGGTGAAGACCGACTCAGTCATGGCCCAAATCTATCGACCGGCTCACATCTCCAGCGCGGCGGTGACGAGGCTGGACACGCGCGACCGCCCCGGAGGTCACGTCGGCCAGGCTCACCCAGGCGACGTCGTCGGTGGTGCCGTCGGACTCCTGCACGTGGGGATCGCCGGGCTCGACCTCGGCCGCGAAGACCAGGTGCACGCCGTGGAAGTCCTCCTCGCGACCGTGCGGTGCGGTGCCGGTGAAGTGCTCGTCGTGGACGCCGAGAAGTGGCCCGACCGTGGCGGTCAGGCCGGTCTCCTCGTGCACCTCGCGCGCGACCGCGACGGCCGGCGTCTCGCCGTGGTCGACGCCCCCGCCGGGGAGGGTCCACTGGCCGGGGCGTGGCCCGCGGGCCGAGTTGCGGGTGAGCAGGATGGCGTCGTCGCGGCGCACCAGCGCGTACGCCGCCAGCCGCTGCAGCACCGCCGGGCGGTGGTGGGCCAGGGCGTCCCGGACCATCGGCACGGTCGGCACGGTGCCCGCCTCGACGTCGGCCACCGGCAGCCAGCGCGCGTCGATGGTGGACCCGTCGACCTCGACGACCCGCGGATCGGGTGCGTCGGCGGCGACCCAGGCGTCGTACACGATCCGCACGGAGTGCATCTCCGTCGGGGCGCTCTGACGGTCGACCACCCGGTGCGCCGAGCCGATCCAGAGCGGCCGGCCGAGGACGCAGTGCAGCCCGGTCTCCTCGTAGACCTCGCGCACGACGGCGTCGTCGGGATGCTCGCCGAACTCGATGCCACCGCCCGGCAGCGTCCAGAGCTCGGTCTCCGAGATCGAGGCCGCGAGCCGGGACAGCAGCACGTCGCCACCACGCACGATCACGGCGTACGCCGCGACGCGCTGGCGCCGCGGCAGACCTCCCGGATCGACGGACATGGGGGGGAGTCTAGGGACTGCGGAACGGCCGGTATTTTGTGCGCGTGCCCGACGTCGACGCTCCCCTCGCGCCCTCGCCTGCGCCGGCGAAGCGACGCGACCCGTGGTTCGACAACGCGAAGATGGCGCTGGTCACCCTGGTGGTGCTCGGGCACTCGTGGACGTTGCTGCCGCTGGACCTCACCGACGGTGGCAGCACCACCGCCGACCAGTTCGACACCTGGCTCTACAACTTCCTCTACGCCTGGCACATCCCGGCGTTCGTCATCGTCACCGGCTACCTGTCGAGGTCCTTCGAGTACACCCGCGTGCGGATGTGGAACCTGGTCACCACGGTCGCGGTGCCCTACGTGCTCTTCGAGGGGGTCTACGCGCTGTACCGGCACGTGGTCGGCGGCGTCGACTTCGAGCGGCTGTGGGCCAACCCGCACTGGCCGATGTGGTACCTCTCCGCGATGTTCTTCTGGCGGCTGATGACGCCGATCTTCAAGCGGATGCCGGGCAAGGTCGTGGTCGCCGTCGCCATCAGCCTGCTGGCCGGCCTCTACGCCGAACGACATCTTCGACAACGCCCGCATCTTCGGCCTGCTGCCGTTCTTCGTGCTCGGGCTGAAGATGCACGAGGGCCACTGGAACCTGCTGCGCACCCGGCGGGCGCGCTGGTACGGCATCGCCGCGCTCCTCGGCCTGCTGCGTGCTGGCCCGCTTCTCGGGAAGCTGGTTCGAGACCGAGTGGCTCTACTACCGCTCCCGCTACGACTCCCTCGACCCCGACAACATGCGCGCCATCGTGATCCGGATGTCGCTGCTGCTGGCGGGCCTGGTGGGGTCGTTCGCGTTCTTCGCCGTCGTGCCACGGACGAAGACCTGGTTCTCCGCGCTCGGCGGCGCGACGCTCGTGGTCTACCTCTTCCACGGCTTCTTCGTGCTGGGTGCGGAGTTCGCCGGCTTCATCGGCTGGGCGGAGGACCACTGGCCGCTGTCGTTCGTGCTGGTCACCGTGCTGGCTCCGCTGCTGGCGCTGTTCCTGGCCTGGAAGCCGGTGTCGAGCCGGCTGAACGTGTGCGTCGACCCGGTCGGGACGTTCACTCGACGTCGGCAGCGCCTGGCAGCTGCGAACGCGCCCAGATCGGGCCCCCAGCTCGGGGTGACCGCGTTGAACGGGACCACGTCGAGGCTCCGCGACCGCTGACGCGTCGGGGCATGGCCGCCGAGGTGGGCCGGGTACCAGGTGGCGACCTCGCCGGGTCGTGGCCGGTGGTGCGGCAGCTGCTGCAGCCCCTCGAGGAGGCCGGTGAGTGCGTGCCCGAGCTCGTGGGTCCGCTCGGTGAGGTCATCGCCCGGTCCGACGTACACCGGGGCGCCGAAGGCGAGGTCGACCCGGCGCCCTCGGGTCCAGTCGATCGGCGGCTCCGGGTCGCCCACGGAGAAGACCCGCTGGCTGCCCCAGATCGCGACCGGCACGATCGGGGCGCCGGTCTCGCGCGCCAGGGACGCGGCGCCCCTCATCAGCGGCCGGACCGTGTAGGAGTAGCTGATCCCGGCCTCCGGGAACGCGCACGACCGCCTCGCCGGCCTCGAGCTCGCGGCGGGCGCGGAGATAGGTGTACGCCGGGGCCACGCCGGTTGACCGGGATGTGCCGCATCCGGTCCATGAACCACGGCACCACCGGCACGTCCCAGACGTCGTGGCGGGTCAGGAACCGCACGTAGCGACCACGGGTGACCGCGGCCTTCTCGATGAAGACGAAGTCGGGGTAGGACACGTGCGTGGCGGCGAGCACGACGGGCCCGGTGGTCGGCACGTGCTCGGCGCCGGTCCAGCGGATGTCGAGCCGGAGGGCGCGCAGGGCGAGCCGGCCGAGCCCGTTCACGCACCGGTAGACCGCGTCACTCATCACCTCTCCTGCCTGTCGCGCAACGGTAGGGCTTCGACGCAGCCGCGCGGCAGGATTGGGCAGCCGTACGAGTCGCGTCGGCCCGCAGCCGGTCAGTCGAAGGGCGGGCGGTCGTCGAAGCGCACCGAGCGCCGTCCGGCCCAGCGCCAGACCCTGGCGGCGCGGTCGCGGTCCTCGTCGGTCACCAGGTTGCCCATCCAGCGCAGCGCCAGCGTCATCAGCCAGTCGCTGCGCATCCCGGCCGGGCCGAGGGTCGGCAGCAGCCGCGGCACGGTGACCAGGCCGGCGAGCCGGCGGGCGATCGAGAACGACTCGCCGTAGTGCTCGCGCAGCAGTCGCGGCCACGCCTCCGAGAGGTCGTCCTGCTCGGCCATCAGGTCGACGACGAGACGGCCGCCCTCGAGGCCGTAGTCGATGCCCTCACCGTTCAGCGGGTTCACGCACGCAGCGGCGTCGCCGATCAGCGCCCAGTTGGGTCCGGCGACGTTGGAGACCGCTCCCCCCATCGGCAGCAGCGCGGAGGTGGGCGCCCGCAGGTCGCCGGAGAGCCGGAACTCCTCACGTCGCTCGTCGGCGTAGAACTGCATCAGCGGACGCATCGCGACGTTCGCGGGTCGCTTCTCGGTGGCCAGGGTGCCGACGCCGATGTTCACCTGGCCGTCGCCGAGCGGGAAGATCCAGCCGTAGCCGGACAGGATCTCGCCGCCCTCCCCGCGCAGCTCGAGATGGCTGCTGATCCAGGGGTCGTCGTGCTTCTCGGAGTCGACGTACGACCGCGCGGCGACGCCGTACACCGTGTCGCGGTGCCACTCCCGGCCGAGCTTCTTGCCCAGCGGCGAGCGCACGCCGTCGGCGACGACCAGACGGTCGCAGGCCACCTCGACGCGCTCGCCGTCCTTGTCGAAGACGACTCCGGCGACCCGGCCGCGGTCCAGGCGTACGTCGACCGCGCGCGCCCCGTCCATCCCCTGCGCCCCCGCCTTGATCGCGGTGGTGCGCAGGTGGTCGTCCAGCTCGGTGCGGGCCACGGCCGAGCCGTACGCCGGCAGCGACCCACCGGGCCACGGCAGCAGCAGCGTCTGGCCGAAGCCGTGGGCCCGGAGCCCGTGGTTGACCGTGTGTGCGCGCACCCAGTCACCGAGTCCGAGCCGCTCCAGCTCCCCGATCGCACGCGGGGTGAGTCCGTCGCCGCAGGTCTTGTCGCGCGGGAACACCGCTGCGTCCGCCAGCACCACGTCGCGCCCGGCCCGCGCCGCCCACGCGGCCGCCGCCGACCCCGCCGGCCCCGCCCCCACGACGAGCACGTCGGTGCGCACGGGCGCGCTCTCGGTCGGGGTGCTGGTCACGCGGTCATTCTCGCAGTGGCTCCGGCTTCCCCTACAGCAGCCCCGACGCCCGGAAGGCCCGGTCGTAGATGGCGCGGATGACCGGCTGCTTCCGGGCGTTGTAGTCCATGACGTGCTCGCCCGCGGCGTTGGCGGCGGAGGCGGCGCCGAGCTTGGCGTTGCGGTAGGCGACCAGGTCGTCGGGGTGCCCGCGCAGCCAGTCGCGGAAGATGACGTGGCGGATCGGCTCGGGGCAGTCCGGGGAGAAGACGTGCAGGTTGCAGCGGGGGTCGTCGTACGTCAGGCAGCGGTGCTCGTGCCACCAGGGCTCCCGGATGACCAGCTCGAACCCTGCTGCCTCGAGCGAGGGCACCCACGCCGCCTCGTCGGCGGAGTCCGCGACGGTCAGGTCGATGTCGATCACCGGCTTGGCGGCGAGCCCCGGGACGGAGGTGGATCCGACGTGCTCGACCACCAGCGCTCGCGGGCCGAGCGCCGTCCGGATGCGATCGGCCAGCAGCGCGAAACGGTCGGGCCAGGCCGGGTCCGGGTCGACCACCTCGATCCCCGTCCGGGGCGTCTTCCCCGGCAGCCAGGCCGAGACTCCCCCGGACGCGTCCTCGTCGTGGTGGCGGGTGATCTCCTCCGGTGTCGGCACGTGCCGATGCTATGCATGTGCCGTGCTGACGCCGTACGACGACTCCTGGCCCGCGGCCGCCCAGCGCCGGCTCACCGACC
>CAVSMJ010000009.1:0-431888 GCA_963729015.1 uncultured Actinomycetota bacterium | reverse complement strand
ACCGGCACCCACGGGTCGGGTGACGGAGTCGGCTCACTCGCCAGCGCCGTCCGCGCCCTGGAGCTGGTCGGCGCCGACGGGCAGCACCGCACCGTCGCGCTCGGCGATCCCGACTTCGAGGGCCACGTCGTCTCCCTCGGCGCACTCGGGATCGTCACCCACCTCACGCTGGCCGTCGAGCCTGCCTTCGACGTACGCCAGGACGTGCACCTCGGGCTCGCGTGGCCGGACCTGTACGACCACGTCGACGAGATCCTCGGCAGCACCTACAGCGTCAGCATCTTCACCGACTGGGTCGACCCCGAGGCCACCCAGGTGTGGTTGAAGTCGAGACCGACGACCGATGACGCCCCGCCGGCGGACGCGTGTGCCGTTCACCTCACGCGCGACGGTGCCCTCGCACATGCTGCGCGGCGGAGAGCTGCAGGGCGCTGACGCCCCAGCTCGGCGAGGTCGGCCCGTGGCACGAGCGCCTGCCCCACTTCAGGATGGAGTTCACCCCGAGCCGTGGTGCGGAGCTGCAGAGCGAGTACTTCGTTCCTCGCCGCCACGTGGCCGCGGCCTGCGCCGCACTGCAGCGCATCGGCCCACGGATGGAGCCGCTCCTCCAGGTCAGCGAGATCCGTTCGCTCGCCGCCGACCAGCTCTGGCTCAGCGGCGCCCACGAACAGGACACCGTCGCGTTCCACTTCACCTGGGTGCTCGACCAACCTGCCGTGTACGCCGTCCTGCCCGTGCTCGAGGAGGCCCTGGAACCCTTCGGCGCTCGCCCTCACTGGGGGAAGTGCTTCACCATGCCACCAGCCGTGCTGCGCGAGGTCTACCCGCGACTGGCGGACTTCGCCGAGCTTCGTACGCGGGTCGACCCCTCCGCCAAGTTCGCGAACGCGTTCCTCGACCGCTGCTTTGCCCTGTCGTGACCCCGTCGATCCCGGATGTCTCATTCCGGGACGTCTGCGCACCGGTTGCTGTGCCTAGCGTCGGGAGCAGGACGCCAACGGCGCGCGTCCTCCTGACCCCAGCTGGAGGAACCATGAAGGCTCTCGTCTACCACGGCCCGGGCAGAAGTCCTGGGACGACGTCCCCGACGCCGCGATCCAGGACCCGACCGACGTCGTCGTACGCGTCGACACCACCACCATCTGCGGCACCGACCTGCACATCCTGGCCGGCGACGTCCCGGCCGTGACCGAGGGCCGCATCCTGGGCCACGAAGCGGTGGGCAGGATCACGGCGGTCGGCGACGCCGTCAGCTCGTTCGAGGTCGGCGACCGGGTCCTGGTGCCGGCCATCACGCGCTGCGGACGGTGCGAGTACTGCCAGCGCAACATGCCCTCGCACTGCCAGACCGTGGGCGGCATCGGCTGGATCTTCGGGCACCTGATCGACGGCACCCAGGCCGAGGCAGTGCGGGTGCCCTACGCGGACACCTCGCTCTACCACCTGCCCGAGGACGTCTCGGACGAGAAGGCGATCTTCCTGGCCGACTCGCTGCCCACCGGGTACGAGGTCGGGGTCCTGGCCGGCGGCGTACGCCCGGGCGACACCATCGCGGTGGTCGGCGCCGGAGCCGTCGGCCTCTCCGCCATCCTGACCACGGGACTCTGGGGGGCGGCGCGGGTGATCGCCGTCGACACCAACAAGTTCCGGCTCGAGAAGGCGATGGACTTCGGAGCGACGGACACCGTCGAGGTCGGACCCAACACCGTCGCCGACGTCCTCGCGCTCACCGACGGGCTCGGCGTCGACGTGGCGATCGAGGCGGTGGGCTACCCGGAGACACTGCTCACCACGGCCGCGATGGTCCGCCCGGGAGGCACCGTGGCCAACATCGGCGTCCACGGCACACCCGTCGAGCTGCCGATGCAGGAGCTGTGGATCCAGAACATCAGCATCACCATGGGGCTGGTCGACACCGTGTCGATCCCGACGCTGCTCAAGATGGTCGCGAGCGGCAAGATCCCCAGCGAGAAGATGGGCACCCACACCTTCACCTTCGACCAGCTGGACGAGGCCTACGACGTGTTCAAGAACGCCGCGGACAACCTGGCCCTCAAGGTCGTCATCCAGCCCGCCTGACCGTGGTCGACCTACCGGTTCCTCGACGCCATGGGGCAGGTCGTGGCCCAGGACGACTTCGAGGACCACGCGCTCGGCGATCGCCTGGGCGACCGAGGGCGACGACGACGAGCTGAGGAGGAGGTGCAGCGGGTGGAGTACCTCGGCCCGGAGGGCGACTGGCGCTGGGCCGGGCCGCTGCTGGGCTGAGGCCGATCTCCCACGTCGTTCGTCGCGGTGGCGCTGGCGGTACGCGGCAGCCTTCGCCCGGTCCCCGCAACCCTTCATGCCGCACCAGCGACGCCGGTGACCACGCGAGCGGTCGACGAACGGTCGGGTGCAGCTCGCGTCCGCGCACCATCGCAACAGCGGACCGTCGGCGTCGTCGTGGAGGTCGAGGCAGTCGCGGGCGATGACCGCCAGCATCGCGGAGACCCCGCCCTCACGATGAACGGCGCCGTCCGCGTCGAGGCGCAGGCGTGGACCCGGGCGGCGCGCCGCTTCGTTGACACGCTCGCGGTGACCTGGATCGGGAGCCTCCTGCTCGATCAGGGCTGCGACCAGTCCGTACGCCGCCTCCCGGAGCGCCTTGGCCTGGTCGAGCTGCCGGGGGGTCACGGTGACCACGTCGTCCACCAGACCCGCCTGGGCAGCCCAGTGGACGAGATCGTCCGGCGTGACGAGCAGCTCCTCGTCGCTGGTGCCGCGCTCGGCCACGGTCGGCACGAAGTTGAGCACGGGCCGGTCGGCGGTGAACTCGAACCACATGATCACCAGTTTGACAGGTGACGCTTCGCGCGGCAACGTGGAGTCACCTGTTGAACCAGTGACGAGGTGGCGAGCGGTCAGGTGGACTCCTCCTCCCGGATGCCCGGATCCAGCGCGCTGACGTTGCTGCGGTACCTCGTGGCGGCGGTGCCCGCCCGGCTGGCCGACGAGGGAGCGCGGGTGTCGCTCCTGCTGCTGGCCGTGACGACCACCGGCAGTGCGGCGGTCGGCGGCTTGCTCGTCGCGGCGTTGCTCCTCCCCCACGTGGTGGCTTCCCCACTGGTGGGCCTGCTGGTGGACCGCGCAGCACGTCCTCGGTGCGTGCTGGCGCTGGCGGTGGCCGGTTTCGCCGCTTCCCTGGCCGGGGCTGGTGCGCTGGTCGGCCGCGCACCGTTGCCGATCGTGGTCCTGGTACTGGTGGTCGGGGGCTGTTGCGGCCCGGCTGTCACCGGAGGGCTGACCAGCCAGCTGCCCGACCTGGTGGGGCAGGACCGGGTTCCCCGGGCCTTTGCGATCGACTCCCTGTTCTACAACGTGGCCGGCATGGCCGGCCCGGCGCTCGTGGGGGTGGTCGCCGCCGTGTCCGGCCCGGCAGCCGCACACGCGACCCTGGCCGCGTGCGCCATGGTCGGCGCGTTGGGCACGGCCGCGCTCCCGGCCGGTCGAGGCGGCTCGGCCCGGTCGACGGAGTCCGCGAGGGGTGGTGCAGGCGGGAGTGTTGGCTTGAGTGCCGGCGCTCGGGCCGTCCTGACCATCGGGCCACTGCGCTCCGTCACCGCCCTCAGCAGCCTGGGACAGCTCGGTCTCGGCGGGCTGGGCGTCGTGGCGGTGGGCCTCGCCGCCGCACAGGGGCGCGCCAGCGTCGGAGGGCTGCTCCTCACCGCTCTGGCAGCAGGGTCACTCCTCGGCTCCCTGGCATGCGTGTGGCACCCCGTACCGGCCCGACGCGCCTCGGCGGTGATGTCCCTGTCCCTGATCGGCACCGGCATCCCCATCGCCGTCGCCGCGTTCACCTGGAGCTCCCTACCGGTGGTCGCTGCGCTCTTCGGGCTGTCCGGCGTGTTCGTGGGGCCCTTCGCAGCCGCGCTCTTCCTGGCTCGCACCCGCTACGCGCCCGCGCCCGTCCGGACCCAGGTGTTCACGATCGGCGCCGGGCTCAAGGTCGCCGCAGCCGCCGCAGGCGCACTGGGGCTCGGGTACGCCGCCACACTGCCCATCGCGACCCAGCTGCTGATGGTCGCCGGCACTGCCCTGCTGGCCGGCACCATCGGCGTGTGCACGGCCCTGCGTGGGACCCCGGCCGGGGTCACCGCGACGAAGAGTCCCTCTGGCCGACGTCGCCCGCGGCGAGCACCTTGCGCAACGCTCCGGTCAGCACCTCGGCCTCGCGGGCGGTGAGGTGGTCGGCGAACTCACGCTGGACCGCGGCGACGTACGTCGGCGCCGCCTTGCGCAGTGCCGCCCGTCCCGCGGGGGTCAGGGCGGCGTACGCCGACCGGCCGTCGTCCGGGTTGGCCTCGCGGGCCACCAGCCCGGCCCGCACCAGCTCGTCGACGACCCGGCTGACCCGGGTGCGGCTCACCGCGGCGACCGAGCCGAGCTGGCCCATCGTGAGACGTCGTTCCGGCGCGGAGTTGAGCTCGAGCAGGACGTCGTACCAGGTCAGCGGCAGCCCGTGGGTCTCCTGCAGCTCGCGGTCGAGTCGTGGCACCAGCGCGGCGTGCACCTTGAGCAGCGCGCCCCAGCTGTCGGCGAGATCTTGTGGCATGGCCAGATGCTATCAAGTCTTGTGCGTGCGCACACACTTTGCTATAACTGTGTGCGTCCGCACATAACTTACGAAGAAGGAACTGAAGATGACCACCCTGCTGCACATCTCCGCCTCTCCCCGCGGCCAGCGCTCCGAGTCCCTCGCCATCGCGGCGACCTTCCTCGACGAGCTGCGCGCGACCCACCCCGACGTCACGGTCGAGCACTGGGACCTCTGGGACGGCACCCTGCCCGAGTTCGGCCCGCCCGCAGCGGCCGCCAAGATGGCGATCTTCGGCGGCGCCGACCCCGAGGGCGACGAGGCCGTCGCCTGGCGCGCAGCGCGCGACGCCTTCGAGCGCTTCGACTCCGCCGACTACTACCTGTTCACCGTGCCGATGTGGAACCACTCGGTGCCCTACATCCTCAAGCAGCTCATCGACGTCATCAGCCAGCCCGGCATGATCTTCGGCTTCGACCCCGTCACGGGCTACACCGGCCTGCTGGAGAACAAGCACGTCGCCGTCATCTACACCGGCGCGGTCTACGGCCCCGACCGCGGCCCGGGCTTCGGCAACGACTTCCAGCAGCCGTACTTCGAGGACTGGCTGCGTTGGGCCGGCATCGACGACATCCGCAGCATCGCGTTCCGCCCCAACCTGGCCACCGCCGACCCGGAGCCCGGACGACGCGCCGCGCACGCACAGGCCGGCGAGGTCGCCCGAGGTCTCCTCTCCCCCGCCGAGCCGACCCTGCTGGCGGTGTGAGGCCGCGAACCACGTCAGGACGCGGGCTGCAGTGGACGCGGCAGCACGCACGGCATCGACGCGTAGTCGCGGGCTTCGTCGAAGATGCGTCGGAGGCTGGCCTCGAGCAGAGGCGCGTCGCAGTCGAACCTCCGGAAGTGCGGTACGACGCTCCCCACCAACCAGCACCAGCGATCATCGAGCCGGGTGATCCTCGGCCAGGATCGGGCCCGCACCGTCTGCGGCATCCCTCGCGTGAGGGAGTAGACGTAGAACGACGTGAAGTAGGCGACCTCCTTCCGCACGCCATGCACCTCGAACCGCGTCGCCGAGCCGATCGAGACCAGGCGGGCGAACGCGCACGAGAGGCGATCGAAGTTGGGTTGCACCAACGCCCGCTGCTCGTGCTCGAGCAGCTGCACGTTGCCCTGCCAGATCAGGTCACCGGCCGCCTGCCGGGCCTGCGTCGACGCGTTGGCGTCCGCCAGGACCCGGCGGCCCGCATCGATGGCCTCGAAGCCTGCGAGCACGGGCGCGTAGTGGCGCTCCGCCGCGAGCAGAGTCCGGAGACGCTCGATCCCGTTGTCGGCTGACGCGTAGGCGAGGTGTATCCAGAAGATGTCGTCGAAGATGGCGTTGTTCGTCGCCCGGATGGTGTGCACGTCCTCCATCCGCAGCATCTTCTGGCGACCCAGGCTGCGCGGGATGTCGACGTACCCCGTGCGATCCGTGTCGAGCCGCAGAGGGAAGAGGGCCAGGCGGACGTGGTGCGACGCGATGGCGGCCATCCCGGCCCACTTGAAGGAGTCGGGCAGGAGCTGGTACATCCACGCGTAGCGCGAGGAGATCTCCACGTTGCGGTGGAAGGCGCAGGCCTGGTCGGTCAGATAGCTGTTGGCCAGGGCCTTCCACTCCGGGATCGACTCCGGCTGCACGTCTCCGGGCAACAGCGCGCGTGGCGTGGAGGTGAGCGCCTCAGGGTCGAGGGCCGGTGTGGCCGCACGACATCGGCGTCGCTCCTCCTCGTGCTCACGGATCTGGTCGGTCGATGCGGGCGCCACCACCCGATCAGGATGTCATCGGGCGAGGCCGCAACGGAGGGCTGCCGCTGACCGGCAATCCGCGGTGTGGACCACCGGCATCCCATCGGGCGTTGGGCTGGCCTCGAGCCTTGCCCGTCGCTGACAATCACGACTGAGGGAGCTGAACCACCTCGGCCCGTGCGTATCAAGGCGCCATCTCCCCTGCTCCGGGTGTCTGGGAGAGGCACGTGCCGCCTCCTGGTAGTCAGCACCCACCGGGAAAGAAGGAGTCAGGCTCATGACATCCGAATCACACGAAGAGCGTCTCGAGCGGGTCACCGCCAAGCTGAACTCCTCGCCCGGGCTCCGGGAAGCGGTCCACCGGGCCGCATCAGCGGGCGAGGTGCCCGGTGAGCTGGGTGCGGAGCTGGCCGACTCAGGAGTCCTGGACAGGGTCGCGCGAGGTGACGCCCCGGAGGAGGTGATCCCGCCGGTCGCGCTGGAAGCGATCGTCCAGCGGATCGGCCGCCCTCCGCTGCTCGTCAAGAACGGGGTGATCCAGCTCGAGCAGCTCGAGGACTTCCCCGCGGGCACCGACGCCCTGATCAAGGGCACCGAGCCTCTCGTGCAGTCGGTCGGCCGGGTCGCCTTCATCAACGCCGACATGGCCTGGGGCGGCACCGGGTGGGTCATCCATGCTGACGGCGACGTACGCGTCGTCGCGACGAACCGTCACGTCGCGAAGGTCGTCGCGTCCCGGGCCCGCGACGGCCGCGGCATGTTTCTGCGGTCCCCGGTCACGGGAGTCCGGTTCGGCGCTGCGATCGACTTCGCCGAGGAGCTGGAGCACCCGGCGGGTGCACCGGAGCCGTTCCGGGTGACGGAGGTGAGCTACCTCGCCGACGACTTCTCCCCCGACGTCGCCCTGCTCAGGATCGTCGGCGACGGCCTCCCTGCGGCCTTCGAGCTGGCCGAGGACGAGGCGAGCGATGACGACCTCGTCGGCCTCATCGGCTACCCGGCCTTCGACCCTCGCAACGACAAGGGAGACCAGGAGCGCTACTTCCGGGACCTGTACGGCGTGAAGCGCTACGCGCCGGGACGGGTGATGCAGCCGCTCGGCCCGGGACAGCAGCTCAAGCACGACTGCACGAGCCTCGGTGGCAACTCGGGCTCTCCCCTCATCCGCCTCAGCGACGGCAAGGTCGTCGGCCTGCACTTCTCCGGCGTGTACGGCGTCGCGAACAGCGCGGTCGGCGTCACCACCCTGCGCCAGCTCCTCGAGGGGAAGGAGCCGTTGCCGTTCACCCACGGCGACGACGCCAACGGAAGGCACCTCGGACGGGACGCACGAGGCGGGCTTCTTCGCCGGCCGGGCCGGCTACGACACCTCCTTCCTGGCCGACGACCTCGATGCACCGTGGCCGAGGCTGCCCGCGGCCGTGGAGCAGGAGCTGGCGGTGCCGAGCGACGACACCGACGACAACCAGCACGAGCTCCGCTACACCCACTTCGGCGTCAAGTACCACTCCGGTCGCCGTCAGCCATTGATGACCGCGGTCAACATCGACGGGGTGCGCAACGTCCGCATCAAGCGCGGCCGCGACAAGTGGTTCCTCGACTCGCGCATCCCCTTGTCGGTCCAGCTCGACCAGGACGACTACGACGATCCCGAGATCGACCGAGGGCACATGGTGCGTCGCGAGGACCCCAACTGGGGCGACGACGTCGTACAAGGCCAGAACGGTCCGGAGAGCGCCACGGCGCAGCTGGCGAACGACGACACGTTCCACTACGTCAACGCGGCGCTGCAGGCCTCGAACCTGAACCAGGGCGCACAGCTGTGGCAGGGACTCGAGAACTATCTCCTCGAGAGCGTCCGCACGAAGGGATTCCGGCTCTGCGTCTTCACCGGCCCGGTCCTCCGCGACGATGACCCCGACCTCGCGCCGGGACTCCAGGTGCCGCGGGAGTTCTGGAAGGTCGCAGCGATGGTCAACGCTGAGACGGGCAAGCTGCACGCGACGGCGTACCTGCTCAGCCAGGGAGACATGATCCGCGACCTGCTGGAGGCGCGCTCGCGCACCGAGGCCGTCGAGGGCTTCACCCTCGGCGCCTTCCGCACCTTCCAGATCGCGGTGCAGGACCTGGCCGACGCCACGGGCTACGACTTCTCCGTGTACGCCGCCGCCGACCCGCTGGCCGCGGCTGCCACCCACGAGGGCCTGGCCGACGGCACCCCGTTGTTCGTGCCTCTCGACGCCATGGACCAGGTGGTCCTCTGACGAGGCACGCCGTCAGGCTCCCCATCTGAGACGCTCTGCGGGTGGAGGTCCGGAAAGCCCGAGCGGACGAGATCGGCGTGGTCCGCGAGATCGTCGACCAGGCCTACTCGCCGTGGATCGAACGGATCGGCATGCGGCCCGGACCCATGGACGACGACTACGCAGCGCAGGTCCGCGACGGGCTCGTCGAAGTCGTCGAGGACAACGGCGAGGTCCTGGGGCTGATCGTCCTCGTCGACGAAGGTGACGTCCTGCTCGTGGAGAACGTCGCCGTCCGGCCCACCGCACAGGGCCGGGGTGTGGGCCGCGCGTTGCTCGACCACGCAGACAGGACGGCCGCGCTGCTCGGCGTGGGTGAGCTCAGGCTCTACACCCACAGCGGGATGCTCGAGAACATCGAGCTCTACTCACGGCTGGGTTGGCGCGAGACCGAGCGTCGCAGCGAGCACGGCTTCGAGCGCGTGTTCTTCTCCAAGCCTGCGCCGGCATCGACCTGAGCTCAGCGGGTGAGGACCGCGTGCGTGCCGACGGCCCGGGCCACCACCAGGTCGCCCTGCGTGATCTCGGCCTCCGTCGAGCCGATGCGCCCGCCCACGGAGATGCAGCGCGCGCGACAGACCAGCGGGCTGCCCGGCACCGCCGCCCGGACGTACTGGACGCTGAGATGGACGTGCGGGGCAGCCACCCCCTCGGGCACCCGGGCGTGCACCGCCCAGCCGGTGGTCGTGTCGAGGAGCGAGGCGAGAAAGCCTCCGTGCACGATGCCGGCGCCGTTGCAGTGCCCCGGCGCGGGGTCTGCCTCGACGACGGCCTCGGCGGCGTCGACGCTGATGTAACGAAACCCGAGCAGGGCCGAGAACGGTCCCGGCGTCGGGCCGTCTCCGTGAGGGTCGCGAGGCGGCTCGGTCCGGGGTTGGGTCATGGCCCCGAGAATCTCACGCCATCGCTGGTCCGGGTCGCCGGACCCTCAGCGTGGGTAGACGCCCATCAGGTCCCGTCGTACGACGAGTCCGCGGGCGATCATCCGGAGCAGCACAGCCGTCGTGACTGCCTGACCTGCCAGCAGCCCGATCAGCACGAGGATCTGCGCCGCGGCCGCCTCCAGCGGCGTACCCCCGCCCAGCAGGACGCCGACAAAAGCCCCAGGGAGCGTGACCAGACCGACGGTGCGGGTCTGGTCGAGCCCGGGCAGCAGGGCCTCGCGCGCGGAGGGCTGGACGACCTCGAACGCCGCCTCGTCCTGCGGCAAGCCGATCGCCAGTCCCGCCTCGTAGGAGCCGAAGTGGCTGACGAGCTCGTCGGACGCCCGGCGTCCGGTCAGGGTGGCCGCGGTCATCATGCCGCCGATGACGATGCCGGCGATGGGCACGATGCCGGCGCCGTTGAAGGGGATCACGCCCGACCCGAGGCTCAGGACGAGCACCGGGAACACCCCACAGAAGATGGCCAGCCCGACCCACGGCACCTGCGAGCGCACCACGTCGACCCTCCGGGAAGCCGTGCCGACGGCCACCCCCAGCATGACGAGCACCACCGCGAACGACCACCACACGGAGTCCAGGGCCGCCGCGATCAGCAACGAGACGACGGCGAGCTGCACGGCGGCGCGGACGGAAGCGGTGACGGCGTCGCGACCCACACCCAGGCGCCCGACGTACGACGTCGCCACGGCCAGCAGCACCAGGGTCACCAGCACTGCCGCCAGCCTCCAGTCCGGAGTCGGCGCGGCCACCAGGTCAGGAACCAGCACGGGACGAGCGTGCCAGAGTCCAGTGGGATTCCCGGTGCTCGGCACCCATAGTCTTGGGGACCCGTGGCGCAGACGGCGGAGGGAGCACACGTGGGCGAGCAGGAGACGTCCGAGGACCGCAGGCTGACGCAGGTGGAGGCGGAGGAACGCGCCGCCCTGCTGGAGGTACGCCGCTACGACATCGCGGTCGACCTGACCGACCTGCTCACCGGCACGGACATCCGGTGCGTCTCGACGATCACGTTCACCAGCCGCGACCCCGGCACGCCCACCTTCGTGGACTGTGCCGCCACCGTCGTCTCCGCCCGGCTCAACGGGGACGACCTGCCGCCGCCCGAGCAGGGCCGCATCGCCCTGACGGGACTGGCGGCCGAGAACACCCTCGTCGTGGAGACCGTCCAGCCGGACACGGCCGACGGCGAGGGGGTGCACCGGTCGGTCGACCCGGCCGACAAGGAGGTCTACGTCTGGACCTCCTTCGAGCCCGACGAGGCCCGCCACGTGTGGGCCTGCTTCGACCAGCCCGACCTCAAGGCTCCGCACGCGTTCACCGTCACCGCACCGGAGACCTGGCGGGTGGTGAGCAACTCCGGCGACCCGGTCGTCGAGGAGGCGCAGGCGCCGGACGGCTCACCGGCGCGCCGGTGGACCTTCCCCGACACGCCGCCGCTCTCGACGTACAACCCCGTCGTGCTGGCCGGTCCCTTCCACGAGATCCGGCGCGAGGTCGACGGCCACGACCTCGGCCTCCTCACGCGGCGATCGCTGGCGGCGCTCCTCGACCGCGACGCCGACGAGCTGTTCACCGTCACCGGTCAGGGCCTGGCGTTCTTCGGCGAGGTCTTCGCGATGCCGTTCCCGCAGACCAAGTACGACCAGGTCTTCCTGCCCGAGTTCGGCGGCGCCATGGAGAACTACGGCTGCGTCGCGTGGTCCGACGCGTTCCTCAGCCGGACCTCGCCCACACCCGCCGAGCTCGACGAGCTGGCGCCGGGTGCTGCTCCACGAGATGGCGCACATGTGGTTCGGCAACATCGTCACGATGCGCTGGTGGGACGACCTGTGGCTCAACGAGGCGTTCGCGGAGTTCGCCTGCAACTGGGCGATGGTCCGCGCCACCCGCTACACCGACGCGTGGGCGACGCACCTCGCCGTCGGCGAGCTGTCGGCCTATCTCGCCGACCAGGGACCGATGTCGCACCCGATCCACCAGCCGATCGCCGACGTGGCGCAGGCCGCTGCGAGCTTCGACGCCATCACCTATCCCAAGGGGGCCTCGGTCCTCGGCCAGCTGATGCACTACGTCGGTGAGCCGGTCTTCGAGGCCGGCATGGCGGCGTACTTCGCCCGCCACGCCTGGGGGAACACCACCCTGCAGGACCTGATCGACGTGCTCGCCGAGGCCAGTGGTCGCGACCTGGACGCCTGGCGCGAGGCGTGGCTCGGAGACGGCCGGCACCGACCTGTTCCAGCTCGAGCGCCGCGAAGGTGCCGATGCGTTCGAGCTGGTGGCCGTCCCGCCCGACGAGGCAGCGCCGCGTCGCCCGCACGCGCTCGACATCGGCGCCTACCGTCGTACGCCGTCCGGCCTGGAGCGGGTCGCGTCCGCCAGCGTCGAGGTCGCCGGGCCGCGGACCACCGTCGACCTGCCGCTCGACGCCGACCTCTACCTGGTCAACGACGACGACCTGACCTTCGCGCGCACCCGCCCGGACGCCGGCTCGCGCGACGCGCTCTTCGAGCTCGCCCCCTCACTGCCCACGGCCATCTCGCGCGGGGTCGCGGTGGCGACGGTCTGGGACATGCTCACCAACGGCGAGGCGCGGACCGCCGAGGTGGTGCAGGCGCTCACCGGGCGTGCTGCGGGCAGAGACCGCGGACCCGTGCCTCGAGCCCTACCTGAGGCTCGCCCTCGCCGCCTCCAGCCTCTGGTCGCCCGCCGAGGAGCGCGCCGAGCTGACCGCCCTCGTGGCCGACGCCTGCCGCGACCTGGCCACGACACCCGCGCGTCGCCAGGTCGCGATGCGCGGGCTCGCCGCGCACCGCCGGCCTCGAGGAGGTCACCCGAGCTGCTCGCGCAGGACGAGGACGACATCGACCTGCAGTGGCGCCTGCTCCGCCGCCTGGCGGAGCTCGGCGGCGACGTCGACGAGGACCAGGTCCGTCGTCTGGTCGACCGCGACCCCGACCCTGAGTCCTGGGTCCGCGCCCTCGCCGTACGCGCCGCCACCCCGACCGCGGAGGACAAGGAGGCCGTCTGGCAGTCGCTGACGGTGGAGCGGAGCGTGCCGATCTCCTCGGTCGGCGAGGTGGCCACGGCGTTCTGGGCGCCCGGCCACGTCGAGCTGCTGCGCCCCTACGCCGAGCGCTACCTCGAGCTGCTCCCCCACCTGCACGCCGGGGGGATGATCCCGGCGATGGTCTACAGCGGCCGGCTGTTCCCGCCGTACGGCATCGACGCGGAGTTCATCGCCCGGGCGCAGGAGGTGGCGACCACGGCCGCGCCCGTCGTACGCCGGCGGCTGGGTGAGCGCGCCGAGGAGGTACGCCGGATGCTGGTCGCCCGCTCGCTCTGATCCTGCCGCACACGTCTGCGCTGCGCATGACGACAGCAGCGAGCGGCGCCTCGCACGATGAGGACGCAGGGCCGCGACGGCCCGTGTGCATCCGTCGAGAGCGAGGGGCAGCATGCGTTCTCTCCAGGTGTTCCTGGCCGCGTTGGTGCTGGGCGCGGCCCTCACGGCGTGTGGAGGTGGGGACGAGCCCGCGGCCGTCTGCACGTCCGTCAACGACCTCAGCGACTCCGTCAGCGCACTGCAGAAGGTGGACCTCACGTCCTCCGGCGGGTTCGCCGACCTCAAGGATGCTCTGGCCGCCGTACGCAAGGACCTGACGGACGTCCGCAGCGACGCCCAGGACGAGTTCTCCGACGAGTTCAAGGGGGTCGGCACCTCCTTCGACGCCCTGCGTGCCGCCATCGAGGAGGTGGCCAGCACGCCGTCGCTGGCGGCCCTGAGCGCCGTACAGACCGCTTTGTCGGGGTTCGGCACGGAATTCAAGGGTTTCGTGGCCGACGTCCGGACCACCTGCTGAGCCAACACCGTCCGGCCGTGCCCGCTGAGCCAACTCACCCATTACGAGTGATTCGGGCGCGCCCGGGACGCGGTTCGATCAAGCCGGGTCAGATCCGGCCCGAGTCGGTCCCGGCGCCCCGGCCGGGAACGAGAGCAAGAGGAGGTTCGGCCATGTCCGAGACCACAAGCAGCCACCGCGCTGCCGGCTACGACGAAGGCCCGCCCAGCGGCTGCGGCCCAGGGCTTCATCATCTTCGCCGGCGGTGATGATGATCCTCGCCGGATCGTTCCAGGCCTTCGCAGGGCTGGTGGCGATCTTCGACGACGAGTTCTACGTGACGACCCCGAAGTACGTGCTCCAGTTCGACTCCACCAGCTGGGGCTGGATCCACCTGCTGATGGGCCTCGTCGTGCTCTGCGCGGGCTTCGCCGTCATGTCCGGCAAGACCTGGGGACGGGTCGTGGGCATCACCCTGGCCGTGCTGAGCGCGGCCGCCAACTTCGCGTTCCTCCCGTACTACCCGTTCTGGTCGCTGACGATCATCACCCTGGACGTGTTCGTCATCTGGGCGCTGTCGGTCCACGGCCGCGACATCACCCGCTGAACGAGCACCTAGGCGATGACCGGCGCCAGCGAGGGCGGATCGACGTCGGGCGATCGTCCGCGCGCGTTCGCGACCAGGACGCTCGTGCTCCTGGCCGCGGCCACGATCGCGCTGGCCGGGATGAAGTCGATCGCCGGCATCATCGGACCGATCTTCCTGGCGCTGGTCCTCACCGTCACCCTGCACCCGATCCGCACCTGGCTGGAGAAGAAGGGCAAGCTTCCCGAGTGGGCGGCGTCGGTCATCATGCTGATCGGCGCCTACCTGCTGCTCATCCTGCTCACGCTGGCCCTGATCGTCTCGGTCGCCCAGCTCGCAGCGCTCATCCCGCAGTACGCCGACGAGATCAAGAAGGACGCCGCCAACGTCGGCGACACGTTGAGCAGCCTCGGCGTCGAGCAGGCACAGATCAACGCTGTCGTGAAGGCCATCGACCCCGGCCAGCTCGTCGACCTCGCGATGGGTGTGCTCTCCGACGTGCTCGGGGTGGTCAGCAACCTGCTCTTCCTGATCCTGATGCTGCTGTTCATCACCTTCGACACCAACGTCACCCGACGGGGCCTGGCCGCCGTGGGCGACCGCTACCCCGGCCCGGTCGCCGCCCTCGGCTCGTTCGCCCACGGCGCCCGCAGCTACATGGGGGTCTCGGCCGGTTTCGGCCTGATCGTGGCCGTCATCGACGGCGTGGTCCTGTACCTCATGGACATCCCGGGCGCCTTCGTCTGGGCCGTGCTCGCCTTCGTGACGAACTTCATCCCCAACATCGGCTTCATCATCGGCGTGATCCCGCCGGCGTTCATGGCCCTGCTCGACAGCGGCGTCGAGAAGATGATCGCCGTCATCGTCGTCTACACCGTGATCAACTTCGTGATCCAGTCGGTCATCCAGCCACGAGTGGTCGGCGACGCCGTCGGCTTCTCGCCCACCCTCACGATGCTGTCCGTGGTGTTCTGGACCTGGATCATCGGACCGCTCGGCGCCGTCCTGGCGGTGCCGCTCTCCCTGCTCACACGGGCGGTGCTGGTCGAGGCAGATCCGAGCACCCGTTGGGCCCTGCCGCTCATCGCGGGCAAGCCGGAGAAACCCGAGGCCGAACCGGTCATGGCCGAGGCGGCCCCGCCGCCGGAGTCACCCGTGCCCGACGCGTCGGGGTGACGGGCCGTGTCAGACCCTCTGGGCGACGGTGGTGCCTCGGGTTCGTCCGAGGCCGAGGCCCGGGCCAAGGCCGAGCTCGCGCTGCGCCGTCTCCCGCCCGGGCTCCAGCACCGGATGGCCTGGCTGCTCTCCCAGTGGCCCGGCCGGGTCGCCCTCCGGAGCGCGGCCTCCTGCATGCGCCTGGGCATCTTCGACCGCTCGATGACGCTGGCGGCCCAGTTCTTCACCTCGGTCCTGCCCATCCTGATCCTGGCCGCCACCTGGGTGGGCTCACGCGACACCAACAGGCTCGCCGACGCGCTCAACATGCCGGACGAGTCGCGCAAGGCGCTCGAGGACGCCGTGGGAACGAGCACCGGGGCGTTCGGCATCGTCGGCACCCTGATGGTGCTGATCTCCGCCACCAGCCTCTCGCGGGCCTTCACCCGCGCCTTCGCGACCATCTGGGACGTCCCGAAACCCAAGAACTCGATCCACTCCGCGTGGCGCTGGCTCGCGGTCGTGGTCACGCTCGCGCTGTCCCTGGTCGCGCTGCGAGCGCTCGTCGCGGCGGCCGCCGAGCTCCCCCCACCCGGGCTCTGGCGACTGCTCGTGGCCGCGGCGTGCGACCTCGGGGTGGCCGTGTTCGTGCCGTGGGTGCTGCTGGAGAGCAAGGTGCGACCCCGGCTGCTGCTCACCGGCGCGCTCATCTACGCAGGCGTGATGTGCGTGGTGCGTCCTGCCGCCGCCCTCTGGCTGCCCAAGGCACTCGAGTCGAGCGCCGACCACTACGGCACCATCGGCGTGGCCTTCACCTACATCGCCTGGCTGTACGTCGTGGCGTGGATCTTCCTGGCGGCCGCCGTCCTGGGCCACGTGATCACGACCGACCGCGGCAGCTTCGGAGCATGGATCCGCGGGTCGCAGGTCGCCTCATCCACGCTGCGTGACGCCCAGTGACAACTGCTACGGCAGGCTGACCGGATGGCTGGCTGGATCGCGACCGCGCTGTACCTCCTCGACCTGACGATCAAGGTGGTGGCCCTGGGGTTCGTCCCGAAGAACCGGCGACCCTCGAGCGGGATGGCCTGGTTGCTGCTGATCTTCATCATCCCGTTCGTCGGGTTGCTGATCTTCCTGCTGCTCGGCCGGACGCGTCTGGAGCGCAAGCGCTGGCACCAGCAGGCGGAGGTCAACGCCCTGGTGGCCGAGCGGATCGCCGGGTTGCCCGCGCTCAGCCACGGCGTGGCCGGGCCGGCGTACCTCGAGTCCGTGGCCACCCTGAACCGCAACCTGGGGGCGCTGCCCTGTCCTCGGCGGCAACCGGATCGACCTGTTCCCGGACTACGGCGCGTCGATCGCGGCCATGACGGCCGAGGTGGATCAGGCGACGTCGTGGGTGCACGTGGAGTTCTACATCACCGCCTGGGACGACGTGACCAGTCCGTTCTTCGACGCCCTGGTGCGAGCGACCGAGCGCGGCGTGACGCGTCCGGCTGCTCTTCGACCACCTCGGATCCCGGGGCATCCCCGGCTACAAGGACTTCAGGAAGAAGCTGGACGCCACCGAGATCGAGTGGCACCCGATGCTGTCGATCCACCTGTTCAAGGGCGAGTGGCGACGTCCGGACCTCCGCAACCACCGCAAGATCCTCGTCGTCGACGGGCGGGTCGCCTTCACCGGCTCGCAGAACCTGATCGAGCCCGGCTACAACAAGCCGAAGAACCACGAGGCGGGGCGCGACGTGGGTCGAGCTGATGACCCGGGTCGAGGGCCCGACCGTGGGCGCGCTCAACCTCCTCTTCGCGACCGACTGGTACTCCGAGACGGGGCAGAAGCTGACCGAGGAGGTGCTGGTGCACAGCCCGCGGGCCGGCGAGGTCGCGGCCCAGGTGATCCCGAGCGGTCCGGGGTTCGCCACCGAGAACAACCTGCGCGCCTTCACGACGTTGCTCTACTCGGCGCAGCACCGGCTCTCGATCACCAGCCCCTACTTCGTCCCCGACGAGTCCTGCTGTACGCCGTCACCACCGCTGCCCAACGTGGCGTCGACGTCGAGCTGTTCGTGAGCGAGGCCGGCGACCAGTTCATGGTCTTCCACGCGCAGCGCTCCTACTACGAGGCGCTGCTGCGGGCCGGTGTCCGGATCTACCTCTACCCCTCGCCGTTCGTGCTGCACTCGAAGTTCTTCACCGTCGACGACGACGTCGCCGTCATCGGCTCCAGCAACCTCGACATGCGGTCGTTCGCGCTGAACTACGAGGTGTCGCTGATGGTGCTCGACCCTGAGGTGGTCGCGCAGGTGCGCACGGTGGAGGACACCTACCGGTCGATGTCCAAGGAGCTGACGCTGGAGGACTGGCTGGCCAGGTCGCGCGGCTCGGCGTACGCCGACAACGTGATGCGGCTGACCGCGGCCCTGCAGTGAACCTCGCAGAGCAACGGGTCACGCGCTGACCCCGGGTGCCGGTGTGGTCGCCGGGGGCGGCGCGGCAGCCATCGGGCGGCGTCCCGCCCCGACCAGGACCTGAAGCAGCGCCAGGACGAAGACCACCCCGAACACGCACCACCACCAGCGCGAGACCGAGACGTCGTTGCCCCAGAGCAGGATCACCACGCCCAGGATGCCGACCACGGGGCGCAGCCAGCGGACGTTCGCCGCGACCCACCGGCCCGCGGAGGCGACCTGCTCGCCCGGCATCGCGGAGCCGGCCTGTTCGAGACCGTTCACGAGGGCCGATGCGCACCGCCGTGCCGTACCTGTTGGCGCCGGCGAACCAGCCCACGACGATGAGGAAGAGACCCAGGAAGAGCACGACCTTCTGACCGCGCTGGAGGTAGGCGAGCATCGTCTCGTAGAAGACACTGCTGGCCGGCCCGAACGCGGTGCCCGAGAGCTGGTTGTCGAACAGCGTGCGGCCCACCGAGAGCGCGATGGCGATGAACACCGCGTTGGCCGCGAGCACGCAGCCGATCGCCACCGTCATGCGGCCCTTGCGGCGGGCCAGGACGAACGACGAGCAGGTACAGCAACGCGACGAACGGCAGCGCCCACTTGGCCACCGGGTTGCCGAAGGCGTAGATCGTGCGCAGCTGCCTCAGCTCCGGCGCCTGGAGCAGCACGATCTGCCGGTCGGTGTCGGGGATGGGCGCGTTCGCGACGAAGGTGAGCCCACGGTCGACCAGGCGCGCCTTGACCTGGTCGATGACCTCGGAGACGTCGAGCACGACCTCGTCGCCCTGGAGCTGGATCGCGCCCGTCTCATCTCCCTCGAGGAGCCGGTGCAGGGTCTGCTGGGCGCGGGTGTTCGCGCGGGTCCAGATGTCGGCGAATGCGTCAGAGGCGAAGAACTCGCGGACCTGCCGCTCGATCAGGCCGTTGATCGCCGCCGTCAGCGGACCCACGAGCTGCTGCAGCCGTGGCCGGTCGGGGACCACGCTGGCGAACACGTTGTTGAGGATGGTCTCGACGTCCACCTGCTTCTGGATCGCGTCGGTCACGGTGGTGGCGAGGACGTCCTGCACCTCGGGCGAGTCCACGAGAGGTTGCACGGTGTCGACGTACCGCTGGGTGTCGTTGAGGGTGCGCTGGCCCCAGTAGGCGACGGCCGCCGGTGTGGTGAGCAGGGCCGCCAGGACCAGGCAGACGACCGCGGACGCCGCACGTCCGCGTGAGGGTCGCTCCCCGGCCGCCGCTCCCGTCTGCGGGGCCTGACTCGTCGATGATCTCGCGGGTCTCACTCATGGGACACGATCCTTCGCTCCGCTCATCCGTGGCACATCACGCGATTCGGATGAGTCCGCGCCGCCTTCACTGTCGCGAGAGCGCGACCCGGAGCCGCTCCTCGGGGGAGATGAAGTGGTCGTTGTCGTCGTCGCCGACGTCGAGCTGGACCCAGTGCAGCTTGCCGGTGAAGCGGCTGTCCCGCGCCGTGTAGTCCTGCGTCACGGTGGTGCCGGACTCGTAGCCGATGTCGGTGGTCTCGTCGGCGGAGAAGATCATCGGCTGGGTGGCGCCGACGCGGCCCGAGCCGACCTGTTCCCCGTCGTGGAAGAGCGTCACGTCGCCGCCCTTGGCCAGGCCCTCACCGTCGTACGCGAACTCCGCGCGCACCTGGTGCCGGCCCGCGGGCACGGGCACGTCGGCCACGGTCGCGAACTCCTGGATGCCGAGGACGTTGTAGACGAACTTCGCGCGGCCGTCCTTGAGGTAGAGGGCCCAGCCACCGAACCGACCGCCCTGCGCGATGAGCACACCGTTCGCACCGCCCTCGGGCACGTCGATCTCTGCCGTGACCGAGAAGGACTTGTTCTTGATGCTGACCACGCTGTTCTCCGACAGCCGCCCCATGCCGGGGAAGAAGAGCTGTGAGTTCCCCCGGATCAGCGTCGGCCGTCCGGCCAGGTCGGGGTTGAGCCGCTCACCGGTGCGGTCGTCCATCGGCAGCACGTTGTACTTCACCGCCTCGATCAGCCACAGGCGCTGCAGCTTGGCCAGCCGCTCAGGCTGCTCGGCGGCGAGGTTGCGGGCCTGGCTGTAGTCGGTGCTGCCGTCGTACAGCTCCCAGACGTCCTCGTCGAACGGCAGCACGTTCGGGTCCATGATCAGCCACGGCGTCTTGTGCTTGGTGACCGCGCTCCAGCCACGGTGGTAGATGCCCCGGTTGCCGAACATCTCGAAGTACTGGAGGTCGTGGCGTTCCGGTGCCGTCTCCTCGTTGAAGGTGTACGCCATGCTCGTGCCCTCGATCGGGGACTGCAGCACGCCGTTCACCACCGTCGGCTCGGGCAGACCGGCGGCCTCGAGGATCGTCGGTGCGACATCGATGACGTGGGTGAACTGCGAGCGCAGGCCACCACGCTCCGAGATCCCGTGCGGCCAGTGCACGATCGTGCCGTTGCGCGTGCCGCCCCAGTGCGAGGCGACCTGCTTGGTCCACTGGAACGGCGTGCACATCGCCCACGCCCAGCCCACCGAGTAGTGGTTGTAGGAGCTCGGCGTGCCGAACTCGTCCATCTTGCTGAGCATGAACTCCGGTGTCTCGAGCGCGGCCATCCCGTTGAAGTTGGCCATCTCGTTGAACGCGCCGTTCACGGTCCCCTCGGCCGAGGCACCGTTGTCGCCGATGATGTAGTAGACGATCGTGTCGTCGAGGATCTCGAGGTCCTCGAGGGTGTCGATCAGCCGGCCCACGTGGTGGTCGGTGTGCTCCAGGAAGCCGGCGTAGACCTCCATCTGCCGCGCCAGCACCGGCTTGAGCTCGTCGGGCATGTCGTCCCAGGCGGGGATCTCGTCGTGGCGTGTCGTCAGCTCGGCGTCGGCCGGGATCACGCCCAGCTCCTTCTGCCGCGCGAAGGTCTGCTCCCGCAGCACGTCCCAGCCCTCGTCGAACTTGCCGCGGTAGGGCTCGACCCACTCCGGCGCCACGTGGTGCGGCGCGTGGGTGGCCCCCGGCGCGTAGTAGACGAAGAACGGCTTGTCCGGCATCAGCGCCTTCTGCTGGCGCATCCAGCCCACCGCGTGGTCGGTCAGGTCGTCGGTCAGGTGGTAACCCTCCTCGGCCGTGGCCGGCGGCTCGACCGGCGTGGTGCCGTCGTACAGCGCGGGATCCCACTGGTTGTTCTCGCCGCCGATGAAGCCGTAGAAGGTCTCGAAACCACCACCGCCCGAGGGCCAGGCGTCGAACGGCCCCATGGGCGAGGACTGCCAGACCGGCACCTCGTGGCACTTGCCGAACTGCGCGGTGGAGTAGCCGTTCAGCTTCAGGGTCACCGCGAGCGGTGCCTTGGTGTTCGGCCGGAGGGAGCTGTTGCCGGGTGCCGAGGTGGCGGTCTCGGTGATGCTGCCCATGCCCACCGAGTGGTGGTTCCTGCCGGTGAGGAGGGCCTGGCGCGTGGGCGCGCACAGGGCTGTCGTGTGGAACCGGTTGTAGCGCAGCCCGCCGGCGGCCAGCCGTTCGGCGGTCGGCGTGCTGCACGGCCCGCCGAACGCGCTCGACGCGCCGAATCCCACGTCGTCGAGCAGGATCACCAGCACGTTGGGAGCCCCCTCGGGCGGGAGCAACGGCTCGATCGGCGGGAAGGCCGTGTCCGGGTCCTTGGCGTCGTACGTCGTCAGACCGGGCAGCGGGCCGGTCGGGGATCGGCAGGATCGAGCGTGCGTGCTGGTCGGGACTCATCTGTTCCTCCGTCGTACGACACGTGAGTGGTCCCGAGATGTGCCGAACCTAGGCGCGAGAACAGGTCCCGGCATCGTCCGCACGGGAGTATTCGGGAGAACGTCCCCAGCTAGGCGTGCAGCTCGCCGCCGTGCGTGCGTGATCGCCCAGATGATGAAGACGTCGAGGGCGATGATCGTCAGCGACCACAACGGGTAGTACGGGATCGACGCGAAGTTGGTCGCGGCGCTGAGCGCCGCCATCGATGACACCGACGATCCGGCCGAACATGTTGCCGGCCAGCAGGGCGAAGCCCGCGGCGACGACCAGCAGACCCACGAGCAGGTGGATCCAGCCCCACGTGGTCGCGTCGAGCTGGAGGACGTAGTTGCGCGTCGCCGACGTAGAAGTCGTCCTGCAGGACGCCGACCAGGCCGGCGAAGGCCTGGAACGCCCCGGAGAGCACCATCATCACGCCGGCGAAGAGGATGAAGCCCGTCGCCCAGGAGAAGGGCGACTCGGGTGGAGCCTCGTAGCGGGTCGGGTAGTCGCTCATGGCCAGACCTCCTCAGGTCGAAGCGCCGCCCGGAGGCGAGCGGAACCGTTCCACTCCACTGCGCCGCGGGCCGCGGCGGATCACCCGAAGCGGACGAGATCTGGCGGCAGTTCAGGTGCGGTCGACACGCCCCACGAGTCCCGCACGCGTACGCCGCTCCGCCACGGGCGCGGCTCTCCGGCATCGAGGGCTGGTGCGCGGCGTCGTACCAGTCGGCGTACCTGTTGGCGCCCGGCCACGCGGTCAGCCCGTGGGCGAACACCGACAGCGCCACGGTGAGCGTCACGATCGTCAGCAGCTCCGGGCTCTCGGGCAGCTGGCTCTCCTCCAGCACGAGCAGGCCGAAGACGATCGAGGCCAGTCCGCGAGGACCGAACCAGCCCAGGAAGGCGACCGTCACGCCCCGCATTCCCAGCCCCCACGTGGCGATCGCGACGGGCAGCATCCGCACGACGGTCAGGCTCAGCACCGCGTAGAGCGCGATCCGCCAGTCGAGCTCGACCGAGCGCCGGACCGAGCAGCACTCCCCCGAAGAACAGGAAGGTCATCGCGTTGAGCAGCTCGCCCGACTGCTCCGCGAGAGCTGATCGTCGGGCTCCGCACGCCGGCCGGCCACGGCGGCGAAGACCAGCCCGGCCACGAACGCCGCGATGAACCCGCTGCCTCCGAGTGCCACGGCCCCGGTGTAGGCCAGCAGCGGCGTCACCACGCCGATGATCTGCTGCCAGGTGCCGGTGATCCAGCCCCGTTGCGCGAACGTCGCCAGCACCCATGCGCCGAGGGCCCCGGCGACCAGACCGGCGATCGCGCCGTACCCGATCTGCTCGAGGACGACGCGCACCGGCGCGAGCTCGTGCTCCTCGTCCGCTTTCGCCAGCGCGAGGAAGATGAGCAGCAGCGGGACGCAGACCCCGTCGTTGAGGCCGCTCTCGACGTTGAGTCCCTGCCGGATCCGCGACGGGAGCCGCAGGTTGCTGACCACCGGTTGACCCAGCGCGGCGTCGGTCGGAGCCAGCATCGTGGCCAGCGCCGCGGCCACCCAGACGTTGAGGTCGGGGAACAGCACCAGGCCGACAGCGGTGCCGGCGATGATCGTCAGGGGCAGCCCGATGCCGAGCAGCCGTTCCGGGACGGCGGCCTCCCTCCTGAGCCGACCCACGTCCACGCGCACCGCGTCGGTGAACAGCATCAGGGCGAGGGTGGCCTCCGCCAGGTGCAGGACGAACTGGTTCGCGTGCGCGAGGTCGACGAGGTGCAGCACCCGGTTGCCCACCACCAAGCCCAGGGAGACGAACACGATCGCCTGCGTGATCGGGCGTGGTGTGCAGTCGCGAGGAGACGGCCGCCGTAACCCAGGAGCAGTACGGCGATGACGGGAAGCGCCCACTCGCCCATGGTTGCTCCGCCACGACCCGCTAGGCCGAGACCAGTCCGAGGGCGCGTCCCCGGCGTACGGCCTCGTTCCGGCGCGACACCGCGAGCTTGCGGAGGATGCTCCGCACATGGGTCCGGACGGTGTTCACGGAGACGAACATCGCGTCGGCGATCTCCTCGGTGCTGAGCAGCTCGGACAGGTGCCCGAGCACCTCCAGCTCCTTGGCCGTCAGGGACTCGATGACCTGGCCGGGTGGCGGTGCCTCCGACCGTCGCGAGACCGATCCGACCCGCTGCAGAGGCACCACTCGGGACCTCGTCCCTGCGGACGCCCGTAGTCCAGGCGCCGTGCTGGATCAGGTCGGCGTCGAGGGCCAGGAGCTCGCGGACAGCGGCCGGCGCCTCGAGGAACGGTCGCCGGAGGTTCTCCGGCGCGGCCGTGCGCAGGCACCGCAGCAGCACGACCTTGGCGCGTTGGCGCTGCCGCCTCTCGAGCTCGTACGACGCCTCGAGGAGCCCGCCGCGCACCTGGACCGACAGCGACGCCGCCTCGCGACCGTCCACCAGCGACGTCACCGAGTCGCCCAGTCCTGACTCGTCCCTGAGTGCGAGCTGCGCGGCTCCGGTCGCCAGAACGCCCTCCACCGTGTCGTCGCGACCCATCCCGTCGAAGGCGCATGGCGCTGTGTCCGCATCGCCGCGGGCGACCCGGACCGCCACCCCCTCGACCGCGAGCCGGTGCTGGAGCCACCCGCTCGGCAGGTGGTCACGACAACGGTCGAGCAGCTCGATCGCACTCCCGGTGTCGGCCCGCGCACGGAGCAGACGGCCCCCGACCAGGGCGGACAGGGCAGCGCGGAGCGGGTCGTCGTACCTCGGCCGGGACCGTGCGGCAGCGCGCACGTGGCCGTCCGCGGCGGGCAGCGCGTACTGCTCGACGCTCACCCAGGCCAGCGCCAGCTCGGCCTCGCCCAGGGGCGCGCGGCCCTGCGCCGGCACCGTCGATCCGGCAGCGCGAGTGACCGCTTCGGAAGCCAGGTCACTTGCCCGCCGCAGCTCTCCGTGGAGCGCCGCGATGACGGCCAACGGGGCCAGGGCCCGCACGATCAGGCACTCGACACCGGACGTCCGGGCGGCCCGGAGGCCTGACGCGAGGGCCGCTCTTGCCTCGGCCAGCTCACCACGGCGCAGCAGCGACTCACCCTTGCCGATCTCGAGCAGCGCCGCCAGATCCAGATGTCTGGCGAGCCCGCCGGCCGCGTGGCCGCGTAGATCATCCAGGGCTCGGTCAGCGAGTGCGGCCGCTGTCGGTTCGCCAGCCAGCGCCGCCCGGACGGCGTCGACCAGGTCAGCGGCCAGCTCGACCGCGCGGCTGTGCGAGGACGTGTCCGACACCGCCGCGCGGGCGCTCGCCAGCTCGTCGGCGCACGCGTCGACGTCACCGTCGGCCGCCGCCAGGGCGGCCCGCACCAGCGCAGAGTCGGGGTCGTGCACGTCGGTCGGCAGCTTCCTCAGCAGTCGGGTGAGCTCGTCGGACTCCTCGCCCACCAGAAGGTTGCCGACGGCGAGCTCGGCGACGACGAGTCGAGCGGCCTTCGTCCAGGCGCCGACCTCGGCTGCGAGCCCGACCGCCGTGGCGAGCGAGCCCTGTTGCGCGGACCACCGGGCGGCCCGGAGGTGGAGGCGCACGCGTTGCGTGGGTGAGTGGAACGCCAGCTCGGCGCGCAGCAGGTCGCGCAGGAACGGGTGGTACTGGTACCAGCCCGGGTGCTCAGGGACCACCTCGACCAGCACGTTCGCCCGCGCCAGCGAGTCGAGCATCCGAGCAGCCCCGGGTCCGCCGAGCTCCTCGATGAGTCCCGGCTGCAGCACGTCCACCACGCTCGTGTGGAGGAGCAGGGCGCGTACCTCGTCCGTCTGCGTCTGCAGGATCTCGGCCATGAGGTACTCCGCGATGTTGCCGCGGTCTCCCGCCAGCTCGCGGACCGCGGCGTCGGGGTCCTCGCACTGCGTCAGCACCATCGTGGCGAACCGGAGTCCGGCGACCCACCCTCGGGTCCGCGTGTTCAGGGCCGAGATCGACGCGGCACTCAGGCGGACCCCGCTCAGCTCCACCAGCTGCCGTGTCTCCTCCTCGGTGAAGGCCAGCTCGGCGAGACGCACCTCGGCCACCGTCTCCTCGAGGCGGTAGCGGTGCAGCGGAAGCACGGGATCGACCCGGCTGAGCAGTACGACGTGCAGCAGCCCGCCGCTGTGACGCAGCACGAAGTCGAGGTCGGCCGCGAGGTCTTCGTCCAGCAGGTCGCACCCGTCGAGCACCAGGGTCAGCGGATGGTCGAGACGAGACAGCTCGACGGCGAGCTCGGTCGCCGAGTCCGGGCGCTCCCCCGGTGGGGGGCCGGGGCGCTCGCGCCCGACGACGTGGCTCCGCACGCACTGCAGCACATCGGTCCAGAAGGCACCTGGCCGCACGACACCCTGGTGGTCGAAGGTGAGCCACACCGTGTCGCCGACGATCGCCCGCCGAGAAGCCCATGAGGCGAGCAGCGTGGTCTTCCCGCTGCCGGCCGGCGCGCTCACCAGCACCAGGGGTGCGTCGGCCGCACGGTCCAACAGCTCCATCAGGCGAGGACGCTCGATGAGGTGCTTCGGTGGAGCGGGGGCGGCGAACCGCAGCGCATCCAGCGGATTGTCGAGATTGTCAGGACCTGCCCCAGCTTCGGCTCCCGGGAGCATCAACGTCATGCCCCACACGTTGGCCCCGGGGTGTCAGACCGGGCATCACCCTCCGCGGGTACGTCCCAGCTCACCCGGCTCCTCCTCGACGTCGACCACCGGGACCTCGGACCCGAGGGTCGCCAGCCAGGCCGCTGCGCTGAGCGCGGCCAGGTACACCGGGATGCCGATCTGCCAGCCCCGCTGCGCGAGGACGCTGCCGACCAGGGGTGCCGTGCCACCCACCAGCGCGGTGGCCAGTCCGTACGTCAGGGCTATACCGGTGGCCCTGACCGCGACGGGAAAGCTCTCGGCCAGGTGGGCACTGATCACCAGGGCGCCGAGGATCGTCCCGACCACCACGTCCGCCGCCAGCAGGACCACCCAGGGGCCATGCGTCACTGCGAGGAACAGCGGTACGACGAGCAGGCATTCGGCCAGCGTCGCGGCGAGGAGCAGTGGCCTTCGACCGACCCGGTCGGACAGGTGCCCCCACAGCGGAGCGGCCACCGCGGCCACGACCAGCCCGGCCGCCGCGCAGCCCAGGCCCACCGAGAGGCGATGGGTGTGCTCCGTGTCCAGGTGGGCGGGCAGGAAGACGAACCACATGTTGAAGGTGCCCGCGAGCACGCCGACCAGGACGAACCCCGTCCGGACCGACGTACCGTGCTCCCGCCAGACCTCCCCCACCACCGGAGCACGTGGCTCGATGGCCTCGCCCGCGAATGCCGGGGTCTCGCCGAGGCGCAGTCGCACGTAGAGACCGGCCGCTCCGAGCGGTAGCGCGAGCAGGAACGGGACCCGCCAACCCCACGCCTCCATCGCCGCCGTCGGCAGGAGCGCGGCCAGTACGCCGGCCACGGCGATGCCGGACGCGATGCCCAACGCCACCGTCGCGGTGTGCCAGCCACCGTAGAAGCCCCAACGCCCGGTGGGCGCGGACTCGAGCAGGAACGGGATCGAGGCGCTGATCTCGCCGCCCGAGGCGAAGCCCTGGACCAGCCGCAGCACGACCAGGCCCGCCGGCGGCGACCGCGCCCGCCGCCGACCAGGTCGGGAGCAGACCGATCGCCGCGGTCGCACCACTCATCAGCAGAACCATCGCCGCCATGGCGCGGTGTCGTCCGAGCCGGTCGGCTCGACTGCCGACGAGCAGGGCACCCAGCGGACGGGCGACGAGCGATGTCGCCGAGACCGCGAACACCGTCACGAGGCGGCTCTCGGTCGGCGCCCGGTGGCAGCAGGACCACGACGGTCACCGATGCCAGCGCACCGTAGACGGCGAAGTCGTACCACTCGATGCCGTTGGCCACACAGATGGCGATCAGCCCGCGGCGCGCCGTACCGGCGACCGTCGTCAGGCGCCACGCGTCAGTGCCGCGGATGTGCGTCCACCTCGGTCAGCAGTCGCCCGGGTGGCCGATCCGGTCGACCTCGATCCCGCGTCGCTCCAGCCAGTCCAGGACGCCAGCAGGTCGGCGAGCTCGCCGGAGGCGACCAGGACGACGTCGTGCCGCGGCACCACCTCGATGTCCAGCGCCCCGACCGCCGCCTCGGCGCTGGCACCGACGCGACCCTTGACCGTGATCTCGACGGCGAACCCGGCAGCCATCAGCTCGCCAGGTCCTCGCGGACCCGTCTGACCTCGACGAGGTCGAGCCCGAGGGCCTGCAGCCGGTTGAGCACGCCGTAGAGCGCCGCCTGGTCGGGCACCACCCCGGTCAGCACGGTCTCGGCGGGCACGACGGTCGCGTGGAGGTCCTCGAACTCCTCGAGCGCCTCGGGACTCAGCGACCCGCGCACATGGATCTCGAACGCCTTGGCATGCACCGGCACGACCCTCCCGTCAGCTGAGCACCCACGATGCCGCTTCTCGGCGGCACGGCACCTCACCCAAATTGCGGGTAATCCGCCGCGAAGCGCGCCGGGAGAGCCTTCGGAGTAGCGTGCTGGAGGAACATGCGCGGTGAAGAAGCGCTCGGGCCGCTCCCGTCCACGTGCCGTGCGAGGGATCGACGGGGCGCGAGATGGCAGCTGCTGAGGCCACAGGGAGATCAGTTCCGCGCGCCGACGGCAACCTCCCCTGGAGGGTCTCGCCGCCAAGTTCGCGCAGCCCGCGCGTGCCGCCGAGCTACGTGACGCGCCCCCACCTCGACGCGCTGCTGGACCAGGGCACCAAGCGGCCCGCTGACTCTCGTCAGCGCCGGCGCCGGCTGGGGCAAGACCCTGGCCACGACGGCATGGGCCTCGTCCGGCCCGAGGCCGGACCTGTCGCCTGGATCTCCCTGGACGCCAGCGACAACGAGCCGCGCACGTTCTGGACCTGCTTCGTCTCGGCGCTGCGGAGGCGCCCTCGACGTGCCCGCCGGCAACCCGATGGCCGAGCTCGCACCGGGCCTGGGCAGTCGACGCGGCCGGGCCTCCAGCGCCTCCTGGCCGGCATCGAGCAGCTCCCGCACCCCGGTCGTGCGTCGTGCTCGACGACTTCCACGTCATCGACGACCCGCGGTGCTCGGCGGCGTGGCGGCCCTGCTCCAGCACCCGCCTCGAGCAGCTGCGGCTGGTCATCGCTCACCCGCTCCGATCCCGCGCTGCCCGCTGCACCGGTTGCGGATGTCCGACGACGCTCTACGAGATCCGGTCCCGGGACCTCGCCTTCGACGCAGCCGACGCGGCCGCCATGCTCGCCGCGGACGACGTGGCCGTCGCCGCCGGACGACGTCGAGCTGCTGCTCGCGACGTACGGAGGGATGGCCGGCGGGCATGCGGCTCGCGGCGCTCTTCCTCAGACGCGCGACCCGACCACGCGACCCGGCGAGCTTCGCGGGCGACGACCAGGCCGTCACCGACTACCTGGTCGGCGAGGTGCTGGCCAGCCAACCACCCGACATGCAGCGGTTCCTGCTGCGGACCTCCGATCGCGGAACGGCTGAGCAGCGGGCTCGCCGAGGCCCTCACCGACGAGTCGCACAGGCCAGCACCACCTCGAGGCGCTGGAGAGCTCGAACGCGTTCGTCGTCGGGCTCGGACCCGGCCGGGAGTGGTTCCGCTACCACGCGCTGCTGCGCGAGGTGCTGCGGCACCGGTTGCGGGTCGAGGATCCGGGGCGCTCCCGGACCTGCACCGACGGGCCGCGCACTGGTTCGCCGGCAACGGCCGCCCGATCGAGGCGATGCGGCACGCCGCCGACGCCGCAGGACTGGCACGCTGCTGGGCCGGATCTTCGTCACCCGCGGCAGCGGCGCTCGTCGTGTCGGCGGACCGCGCGGCCGTCGAGCGCGTACTGCACCGCATCCCCCGTGACCGGCTGGACGACGGTCCGGACCTGCTCGTCTGCGCGGCCGCGCGGCTGTTCCTCGACGGGGCGTTTCGAGGACATGGCAGCCACACCTCGAGCGCGCCCAGGACCGAGCTGCAGCGGCGCGGACAGCAGGCGCACAGCGGCACGCACGTGACCTGCCTCCTGCTCTCGATGGCCGTGCTGCGCGCGCGCGGCGACGTGGACGGCGTACGCCGAGCCGCGACGACGGCCCTGGACGAGCTGTCGGGTCCGGCGCTGTCGCTGCCGGCCGCCAGCGAGTACCGAGCCGTCGCCCTGGGCAACCTGGGCACGGCCCTGCTGTGGTCGGGCCGCCTCGACGAGGCGGAGCAGCGGCTCACGGAGGGGCTGGTCGCATCGGCGGGCACCCGGCTGGACGCGTCGCGGATCAACATGCTGGCGCACCTCGCGCTCGTCGCGACCGCGACCGGCCGGCTGGGCGCAGGCGTCGACTACGCCACCGAGGCGATCGAGCTCGTCGAGGCGCGGGGTTGGGCGCCGCTCGCGCAGGCGGCGACGGCGTACCTCGCGCTGCGCGACGATCCACCACCGCCGCAACGACCTCGCCGCCGCCCGAGCGGCTGCTCGAGCAGGGCGAGGCGGCAGCGGCCGGGGAGCCGACCGCTCGGCGGGCCATCACGCTCGCCGGGGCCGCGGATGCGACGCCTCCGCTCGGCCGGCTGCCGGCCGCCCGGGCGCGGATGGCCTCCCTGCGCCGACGACCTCGACGGCAGGCAGCTGCCTCCCTTCCTCGCGTCGCTGGCCGCCGCTCGCCGACGCCGAGATCGACCTGGCGGCCGGTGACCCGGAGCCGGCCACGCAGCTGATCGAGCGGACCGCGACGTCGGCACGCACGACCCGCGCCGAGAGTCGGTCTGCGCAGCGACGTGCCCTGCTGGTCCGGGGAGAGCCACGGCAGGCGGACGACCTGCTCGCGCCGCTCCGCGACGCAGCGTCGACGCGGCGTCGCCGTCGACGTCTGGCTGCTCACGGCGCTGGCGGCCGACCGGCTTGCGCGAGGACAACCGCGCGACCGAGGCGATGATCCGGCGCCGTCGAGCTGGCCGCGCGCCGAGGGGGTACGACGGCCCTTCGTCGAGCTGTACCCGGAGCACGTCGCGCGTCTGCTGGGCCTGGTCAGGCAGCTCGATCCCGGCGCCGACGGCTTCGTCGAGGAGCTGCTGGGCGAGCTGCAGCCACACCTGGCCGGAGCGCGCGTCCGGACCGAGTCCCTGTCCGAGTCGCTGACCGAGCGCGAGCTGATCGTGCTCCGGTTCCTGCCCACGATGATGACCAACGCCGAGATCGCCGCAGAGCTCTTCGTCTCGGTCAACACGGTGAAGGCCCACCTGAAGCGGATCTTCCGCAAGCTCGACGTGGTCAGCCGCCGCGAGGCCGTCCACCGCGCCCGCGAGCTCGCGGCTGCTGTCCGACACGTCGGTCTGACGGGCAGCCGCGCCGGTCACAGCCCGAGGATCTGGCTCTTCTTCGCCTGGAACTCCGCCTCGCGTGAGCAGGCCCTGGTCCTTGAGCTCGCCGAGCTGCTTGATCTGGGCGATCTTGGCGTCCATGTCGTCGGCCGGGCGGCGCCGGCTGCGCGGGACCGGCGGCGGCTGCTCGTAGGCCTGCTGCTGCTCGTAGGCCTGCGGCTGCTCCTGCTGGGCCCAGCGGTTGGCCTGGCGGCGCGAGACCCGGTTGGAGACGGCGGTCGCCGTGCCGGCGATCGCTGCGGTGCGAGCGACCCCGCGAAGGAGACCGCATGTGCGTTACCTCTTCCTGGTGGTGTGACTGAGTGACGGCGACTGGCTAAGAGACGCCGACGTCCGAGCCTGGCCTCTGCGGCGTCGAGCGCGGCCACGAGTGCCGGGATCGGGATCCGGCCACTGGCCACCATCTGGGCGCCGCCGCGGCGCAGCGCGCCCGCGAGAGGCGCCGCCCAGGTGTTCTCGTAGACGAGGATGCCCGCGGAGCTGCCGGGCTCGATCACGCTGCCGGCGTCGGCCAGGTCGTCCTCGTCGAGGAGGCCGGACGAAGCACCCTCGAAGACCGCGAGGTCGAGCTCGCCGTCGGCGTCGAAGTCCTTGATCTCCAGCCCGCTGACGGTGCCGTCGGCGTCCCTGGTCACGAAGACGAGGTCGAGGATCCGGATGATGCCGCGGTCGACGAGATCGACCAGGAGCGGCAGTCCCTCGCCGGTCATCTTGTTGCCGGGGAACTCGAGGACCAGGTAGTCGACCGGTCCCATCTCCTCCACGCCTGGACTCGACTGGTCGGAGTTGTCAGTCATCGGTTCCTCCTACGGACACCTCGGGAACTCCGGACGCTACGCGCGCGGGCCCCGACCGGACCTCGTCCGGAACGGGTGAGGCCGGTCCGGTCCGTCGTACGGGTCACGGACGCGCCGAGACGGTGGACCGCCTGCACCCGGACTCCGGCGGCCTCCAGCATCGCGAGGACGTCGACCAGGGTCCGGGCGGCCGACTCGTCGAGACGGATGACGGTGGTCTCGACCGTCTCGGCTCGCGTACGGGAAGAGCGCCTCGCAGGACGGGACCGACCGTCCCGACCACCGTCAGCTCGTAGGTGCCGGACTCCACCGCGGATCACTCCTCCTCGACCGCAGACGACGTGACGCGACGGCCGGCGTGACGGCACGTACCTCGACCAGCTCCAGGCCGAAGGCCCTGAGCCGGGCCAGGAGCCCGTGCAGGGCCGCCTGGTCGGCCACGTCGCAGACCAGCACCGTCCGCAGCTCCTGCTCCGCGAGCGTCACGTCGCCCAGCTCACGAACGAGCGCGGACGGCACCGCACCCGCCACCCGGACCTCGTAGGTTGCGCCAGCCATGCCTGCTCCGGTGTAGATGTCGACCGGCGCCCCCTCCGGGCCCGGCCCCGAAGTCTCCATCGAAGCCGCCTCGCGCGCTCCCGGCCTCATCCCTGGGGAGCGGCTCTGGCACCGACGTGCTGCCACCTCACACGCAGAGGGTGATGTGCGCCCTTCTGTCCCCCGCCTAACTTCACGAGGGCGACGCCCGACCGCAGCTGCTCACGCGACCCGGAGGTCACGATGGCGACCCAGCCATGACCAAGGCGAGCATCTGGCGCCGGACGCGACGGACGGTCCGCCGAAGCGCGACCCGGATCGCTGGTCTGATCGCCCGTGCCTCCCACCCGAAGTGGCGATGGCGCGACCACCACCGGGGATGACAGGCTCGCAACTGCCACGCCATGGCCACTGGAGGTGAGCCGATGGACGTCCGGACCGGGCTGGTCAGCCTGCTCGTGGTCTCCATCGTCTCGGCGATGGCTCCCTTCATCTCGGCCTTGCTCCACCGCATCCGGCTGCCGCAGGTCGTGGTGCTCATCGTCGGCGGCGTCGTCGTCGGGCCGGAGGTCCTCGACCTGGCCGACCCGGCGAGCCTCGAGCTGATCGCCAACGTCGGCCTCGGCTTCCTGTTCCTGCTCGCCGGCTACGAGCTCGACCTCCAGCTGTTCAGGGAGCGGGTCGGCCATCTCGCGATCATCGGCTGGTTCGTCACCGCCGTGCTCGCGATCACGGTCACCGGCCTCCTGGCGTACGCCGGGTTCATCCACGCCTTCGTGCCCGGTGGCCCTCGGGCTCACCACCACGGCCTTCGGCGCACTGCTCCCGATCCTCCGCGACCACGACATGCTGGGCGGCCGGTTCGGGAGGTACATCCTGCCGGCCGGTGCGGTCGGCGAGTTCCTGCCGATCGTCGGCATCGCCGTCTTCCTCAGCGCGAACGGACGGTTCCTGGGCCTGGCCTCCCTGGCCGCGATGTTCCTCGTGGCCGTGCTGTTCAGCCTGCTCCCCCGGGTCCAGGTCCTGGCGCGCTTCTCGGGTGTCTCGACCTCCGGCGAGGACGACACCTCGCCAGACGACCCTCCGACTGACCATGGCGTTGCTCTTCGCGCTGCTGGTCGTGGCGAGCGACTTCGGCCTGGACGTCGTGCTCGGCGCCTTCCTCGCGGGCGTCGTGCTCCGTCGGTGGGCGCCGGGCAACGTGCGTTCCCTCGAGCGCAAGCTCGACGCCGTCGGCTACGGCTTCTTCATCCCGGTCTTCTTCGTGACCTCGGGGATGGCCCTGGACCTCCAGTCCATCGCGGAGAACCCCCTCCGGCTGCTCGTCTTCTTCGTCCTCCTGCTGGTCGTGCGCGGACTGCCGGCCCTGCTCATCTACCGCACGCGACCTCGAGCTCCGGCAACGGCTGCAGATGACGCTTGCTCACCGCGACAGCACTCCCCCTGCTGGTCGCCCTCGCCGAGATCGGCTTGAGCACCGGACACATGCTGCCGGAGAACGCGGCCGCCCTGGTCGGGGCCGGCGTGCTCTCGGTCATCGTGTTCCCGGGCATCGCCGTGGCCCTGAACCGGCGCGAGGACCGTCCCGATGCCGTCGTGGAACCCGACACCGTGCGGAGCACCTGAGTGCGCGAGCGACGGTCGACACTGTTCTCCCCACGCCACGCGTGGTGGTGGATGGCCGTGCTGTTCGCCATCGGCTCGACGTGCTTCCTCGTCGGGCCCGATCCCTGCGTTCCTGGACCTCGTGGGACCGGAGGCCGATGGCGTGGTGTTCTTCGTCGGCTCGCTCTTCTTCACGACGGCGGCCACGCTGCAGCTGAGGGAGTCGGTGCGCGCAGGTCGCGGCCCGACTGGACAGGGCGACCCGGGCTGGAGGTCCGTCTGGCAACCGCACAACCCCGACTGGTGGAGCAGCGCGGTGCAGTGGGTCGGCACGTTGTTCTTCAACGTCACCACGTTCCGCGGCCTGAGCAACGCGATCGACTCACCGACCTACAACCAGCTCGTCTGGCGCCCCGACGCGTTCGGCTCGATCTGCTTCCTGGTCTCCGGCGTGACTCGCCTACGTGGTGGTCGTCGGGAGCCTCGTCCGGCGACCACGCGGGGCCGACGCGACCATCGCCGCGGTCAACCTGTTCGGGTGCGTGGCGTTCGGCGTGAGCGCGCTGGGCGCCTACGTGATCCCGTCCACGCACAGTCAGCTGGACGCCCGGATCGCCAACGCCACCACTGCCCTCGGAGCGCTGGCCTTCCTCATCGGAGCCTTGCTGCTCATCTGGGAGCGACGGTTCGACGCACCGGTGCCCGATCCCGTCGCCTGAGACACGGCCCGTCAACCTCGCTCAGGTGCTGCGGGCGGGCCCTCCTTCGGTGGCCGCGCCGAGCTCGTCGGCGTACCCAGGAAGGGCAGGGGGTTGCCGGCCGCCCGGGCCCCCGAGGCCAGCCAGGCGGCGAAGCCCTCGGGGTTGCGGCGCTGGAGCTCGTCGAGGTAGGCCTCGCGCCGTCGTACGACGTCGAGGTGGGCCGGGCCGGATGCACAGTCCTCGAGCCTGACGAAGCTCTGCCGCCAGGCCAGGCAGAGCTCCGTGTCGTCGAGGTCGACGGGGTCTGGCAGTGGCTCGGCCGTGACCGCCACCAGGACGGAGTCTGGGTCGGCACCTTGATGGGCCGTCCCCGTGGTCACCTCGGGACCGACGTCGAGCCAGGATCGCCAGCGATCGCTGTGAACGACCCGGCGTGCGTGCGGGGAGGCACCCGCCAGCATCAGCACCACCACGACCCCGGCAACGCCTCCCAGCGCGATCAGACCGGCCGCCGCGGTGACCGATACCCCCGCGAGCATGGCCCGGCCGAGGAACGCCCTCGTCGCCGGGAGCTCACCCTCGACGAACGGCAGCCACACGATGATCGCGGTGAACCCGGCGCTCAGGGCAGCGGCCATCGACAGCTGCCAGCCCCAACGCTCCACCGCGCAGACCAGACCCACCAGCACGGTCGCGTGCAGGCACAGGTACCACCAGAGGTGCGCGCGCGGCCTTCGACCGCCGTCGTGCGTTCCCCCATCGCTGAGTCTCGTGGGACCACTCACCGGCCGCACACCCCCTACGTGGCCGACCGTCCTCTCGACCGGCGTCACAAGACCCATGGTGTGACGAACCACCGCGCGTGACCTCATCCCGAGGTGATGAGCGCGAGGCTCACAGGATGTAGAGCATCTCCTGGTACGTCGGCAGCGACCACAGGTCGTCGGCCACCAGGCCCTCGAGGGCGTCGGCCGCTGTGCGCACCGCTGCCATGGCGGGCAGCACGGTGTCCCGGCAGTACGTCGCTGCCTCGAGCCCGTCCTCGGGGTGCTCCTGCGACACGGCCGCTGCCAGCTCGGCGAGCCCCTTCCTCAGGTCAGCCAGGGGCGCCGAGACCGCCTCCAGTGTCGAGGTGTCCGCCTCCACGCCGGCCGCCCGGAGCGCGGCGACGTTGCCGGCGAGCTCGGTCTGGTACCGGATCGCCGACGGGAGGATCGTCGTGGTGCCGATCTCGAGGGTCAGGTTGGCCTCGACCCCGATGGTGAGCAGGTACTGCTCGAGCCCGATCTCGTAGCGGCTGTGCATCTCCCGCTCGCTGAAGACGCCGTACGCCGAGAACAGCTCGATCGCGTCGGGCGCGATCAGCTCGGGCAGCGCGTCCACCGTCGTGCGAAGGTTCTTCAGGCCCCGCTGCTCCGCCTCGATCGGCCATTCGTCGGAGTAGCCGTTGCCGTTGAAGACCACCGCGCCGTGCTCACCGATGATGTCCGCGAGCAGGGTCTGCACGGCCTCGTTGAAGTCGACGCCCTCGCCGACGGCCTTCTCCAGTGTGGTCGCGATGTGGTCGAGCGCCTCGGCCATGATCGTGTTCAGCACGACCATGGGACCGGCCACGGTCTGCAACGACCCCGGGGCCCGGAACTCGAAGCGGTTGCCGGTGAAGGCGAACGGGCTGGTCCGGTTGCGGTCGCCCGGGTCCTTGGTCAGGTCGGGGATGGTGTCCACCCCGATGATCAGGGTGCCCTTCTCCTTCGAGCGGGTGGCGCCGCCCTTGGCGATCTGGTCGAAGACGTCCGCGAGCTGGTCGCCGAGGAAGATCGAGATGATCGCGGGAGGCGCCTCGTTGGCACCGAGACGGTGGTCGTTGCTGGCCGAGGCGACCGAGCTGCGCAGCAGCCCGCCGTACTTGTGCACCGCGCGGATGACCGCCGAGCAGAACACCAGGAACTGCGCGTTGTCGTGCGGGGTGTCGCCGGGCAGCAGCAGGTTGCCCTGCTTGGCGTTGCCGATCGAGAAGTTCACGTGCTTGCCCGACCCGTTGACGCCGTCGAAGGGCTTCTCGTGGAACAGGCACTCCATGCCGTGCTTCTTGGCCACCGCCTTGAAGGTGGTCATCAGCAGCTGCTGGTGGTCGGAGGCGACGTTGGCCCGCTCGAACATCGGCGCGATCTCGAACTGGCCGGGAGCCACCTCGTTGTGCCGTGTCTTGGCGGGGATGCCGAGCTTGAACAGCTCTCGCTCGGTGTCCATCATGAAGCCGAGCACGCGCTCGGGGATGGCGCCGAAGTAGTGGTCGTCGAACTCCTGGCCCTTCGGCGGCTTGGCCCCGAAGAGCGTGCGGCCGGCGTTGAGCAGGTCGGGGCGAGCCAGGAAGAAGTGGCTGTCGACCAGGAAGTACTCCTGCTCGGGACCGCAGTAGGACACCACGTGGTCGGGCTCGTGACCGAACAGGGTGAGCACCCGCTCCGCCTGCGCCGCCATCGCCTGCTGCGAGCGCAGCAGCGGCGTCTTGTGGTCGAGGGCCTCCCCCGTCATCGAGATGAAGATGGTGGGGATGCACAGCGTGTTGCCGTTCGGGTTCTCCAGCACGTACGCCGGACTCATCACGTCCCACCCGGTGTAGCCGCGCGCCTCGAAGGTGTTGCGCAGCCCGCCGTTCGGGAAGCTGGACGCGTCCGGCTCGCCCTGGACCAGCGTCTTGCCGGCGAACTCCGAGATCGCCGTGCCGTCACCGGTCGGCTCCAGGAAGCTGTCGTGCTTCTCCGCGGTCAGGCCGGTCAGCGGGTAGAAGACGTGCGCGTAGTGCGTCGCGCCCTTCTCCATCGCCCAGTCCTTCATCGCCGACGCGACCGCGTCGGCGACGGCCGGGTCGAGCGGGCGCGCTGCGCTCCATCGTCGCGAGGATCGACTTGTAGACGCCCTTGGGCAGTCGCTTCTGCATCGCCGTCAGGCTGAAGACGTTCTCGCCGAAGATCTCCCCCGGCTCCTCGCCCGGGTCGAACGTCACGGCCGGAGGCACGTACGCCTCGACGTCCGTGATGGCTTGCAGACGGACCTTGTTCGCGCTCATGGAGCTCCCTCACCCGTGTCCCGAGACGTTGCTGGACTGGGCGAAGTTAGATCAGCAGTGTCACGCGGTTGTTTCGTCGCCGTGTCGGTCGCCTACGCGGCGCAGCACCAACAGGACGAACCCCGCACACAGGGCACCCAACGTGCCCAGCGACGAGGTCGCCGAGGGTGTCCTCGTAGGCCGTGTCGAGCTCGGTGCCGTGGCGGATGAAGGTCCACCACTCCCCCAGCTCCCAGCCGATCGCGAGGATCGCGCCGAGGCCGGCGACGAGCACGACCAGCGCCCAGTCCGGTCGCACCTCGCGGCCGATGAGCAGGCCGATGCCCCACAGGAGGAGCAGCCAGTTGATCCAGTGGTTGAAGTCGTCCCACCACACCACCGAGTCGTAGAGGTCGAGGCTGTTGCCGGTCACGTCGACGAGGAACGGCAGCATGATCAGGGTGAAGGCGCCGTACGGCGGCGCGGCGCTGCGGTCCCGGCGTCGTACGACGACCCACCAGATCGCCGGCGCCAGCAGCATCAGCAACGGGTAGGCGACCAGCCGGGCACCGAACGCCTTGTCCGCGAACCGCTCGATGCCGGGCCACCACTCGGCCACCGCCGAGCTGGGCCACGGTCAGGGCGAGGACGGCGATGGGCACCCAGGCCGGGCAGGAGCGACGAGTCACCGGGCCATTGTGTCGGCACCGACCGGCCAACGAGAACGTGTTCTATTCTCGGACCGTGCAGCTCCTCCTCCACATCGGCGACTCGTCCACCCAGATCGAGGTGGGCGACGGCCTGTCCCTCGACCGCCCCACCGTGCTCGCGGCGACCGGGTGGGAGGTCAAGGACCACGGGCTCTGCCGCGGAGACGTCTGCCGTCCCGCCACCCTGGGCGCGACCATCACGCTGGCCGAGCTCGCCGAGGCGCTCGGACGTCCGCTCGCGCTGGAGGTCGACGGGGACGACTCGGTGGCGGTTCTCGGCGAGCCCGGCGGCATGACCGTCCGGCGCGGCGACCTGGCTCCCGAGCTGAGGCTGACCGACGCCGACGGCAGCGACGTCGACCTGACCCGCCGCGGCAGGCGCACCGTCGTCGTGGCGTGGTCCACCTGGTGCGGGTGCCGCTACGAGCTGCCCGCCTGGCACGCGTTGGCCGACGAGCTCGAGCCGCTGGGCCTGGACCTGGTCGCCGTCGCGCTGGACGACGACGAGGAGCGGGTGCGCCACTGGACCGGCAAGGCCGACCTGCCGCCCGTGCTCGATCCCGACCACCGTCTCTCCGACGTCTTCGGGGTGGTCAACGTGCCCTCGACGGTGTGGCTCGACGAGGAGGGACGGGTGGCCAAGCCGCCGACGATCGCGCCGGGCGACGACCAGTTCAAGGACTTCACCGAGGTCGAGGCCGAGCGGCACCACGAGGCGTTGCGGCAGTGGGTCCGCGAGGGCGTCGTACCCGACAGCGGCGCCTCGGAGGACGAGCCCGACTGAGGGCCTGCGCCGCGCACGAGCGGAGCGCCGGCTGGCCGGATGGCTGCACCAGCACGGTCGCGACGCGGCGGCCCGCCGCCACTTCGACGCGGCGGTCGAGCTGGCTCCGCTGGACTTCAGCATCCGGCGATCGTCCATGCGCAACCGCGGCGAGGACCCGTTCGGCCACGAGTTCTTCCAGCTCTGGGAGGAGTGGTCCGCCGCCGGGAGACCGGGCTACCAGCCGACGTGACCACCGCTCGCGAGGCTTACCTTCTCGCGCCGCTCGTGCGAGGCTCGAGCATGGCCTTCATCGTCGATTTCGCTTCCGGGGAGACGACCGAGTTCGACGACCGGGCGCGCTACTCGATCGACGGCAGTGGCTGCCTGCACATCACCACCGCCGACGAGCGTTCGGTCCACTCCCCTCATGCCTGGGTCCGGCTGGTGGAGAAGCACGATCCCCGCGAGCCGAGCTCGAGGTTCGTCTGAGCCATGGTGTCGCTCCCCAGCAGCAAGCAGGTCTTCGTCCAGACCCTCAAGGTCCACCAGGCCGTCTACGAAGACCTCGCGCGGCCTCGTCGGTCACCGGATCCTGCTCGGCATGCCCGCCCTGATGCTGCGTACGACGGGGCGCCGGACCGGCCAGACCCGGACCAACGCGCTCGTCTACGGCAAGGACGGCGACCGGCTCCTCGTGTGCGCCTCCAACGGCGGCCACCACAAGCCACCCGCCTGGCTGCTCAACCTGGAGGCGAACCCTGATGTCGAGGTCCAGGTCGGCGTACGCCGCTGGCCCGCGACCGCGACTGCGCTGCGTCCCGACGACCCGGACTACGATCGCCTCTTCGCGATCTGCAACAAGGCCAACCGCGGCCAGTTCGCGGCGTACCGGAAGATGACCGACCGTCCCCTGCCCGTGGTCGTGCTCGCGCGTCGCTGAGCTCGACGCTCAGTCCGGCCGACCGGCGCGGAACCAGCTGGCGAGGCCGGCCAGTCCCGTCGAGTAGCGACCCAGGTCGGTGACCTCGGCGTGGTCGGTCACGATGGTCAGCATCTCTGCGAGGGCTTCATCGTGGCGCCCGGCCTCGTGGAGGGTGAGCGCGCGAAAGACGCGCAAGGAGTCGGACTCCGGAAACTCACGGAGTCCGCGTTCCAGCACCGCGAGGGAGGCGTCGTAGTCCCCGAGCCAGCGCAGCGTGCTGCCGTACTGACACAGGCAGCGACGCAGGTTCTCACCCGACAGCCCGAGCCGTAGCGCCTCCTCATAGCGGGTCCGAGCCTCCGCCTCCCTCCCCGCGGTGTCATAGGCGCCGGCGACCTCATAGGTCAGGACCGGGTGGCCGGGATGCTGGGCCAGAAGGTCCTCGAAGTAGGCGATCGTGGGGGCCATGTTCGCCCGGTCGCGCCGCTGGTAGCCCAGTGCGATCGCGGCCTCGAGTTCGGGGCCCAGAGTCACAGGGCGTGACTGTACGTGAAGGCGGTCGTGGGTACCTGTGGCTGGAGGCCGCGGCCGTGACGTCATACGAATTGTGGCCTCAAGGGCACGATTCGTATGACGTCCTGAGCCTCGCCCGACGCCGCAGCCCCTCAGTCGTCCGACAGCCGGATCTCGACCATCAGCTCGTTGGCGAGCCCCTCGAGCATCGAGCGCAGCGCATCCGTGTCGGCGCTCGGCGGGGCGTTCAGCACCGCGCGGGCCTCGAAGAGGGTGCCGCCCGCCATCGGGGCGTCCACCACGTCGGTGCTGAGCTCCTCGATGCTGACGTGACGCTCGGCGAGGGAGGCCGAGATCTCGGCCACGATCCCGGGGTGGTTGGCCCCCAGCAGCTCGAGCTGGAGTCGCTGCGATGCCTGCTCGTCCGGGTCGTCGGTGCGCTCGACCGTCACGTGCAGACCCTGCTCGTCCAGCGCGTCCAGGTCGACGACGAGCGCGGCGAACTTCGCGTCGGGGACGGCGACCAGCACGATGCCGGCGAACTTCCCCGCCAGCCGGGACATCTGGCTGCGCTCCCAGCTCGCGCCATGGGCGCTGATCGGTGCCGAGATCGCTGACACGAGCCCGGGCCGGTCATCACCGATGACCGTCAGGATGAAGGTGGCCATCCCCGCAGGCTACGAGACCCGTGGCTCCCGTGTCGCGGACGCTAGCGCGCGAGCAGCACCAGCGAGCCCAGCGCCACCAGCCAGCTGACGAAGCTGCCGACCAGGAAGTACTCGGTCAGCCGGTGGATCCACTGCTGCTCGGTCTTCGACTGCAGCTCCGGCCATCGCAGCAGCCCCTTGGCCGCGATCACGATGCTGGCGGCGGTGAGCTGGCCCGCGAGCCCGAGGCCGACGATCAGCACGCGCTCCATCGGGCCGAGGAGGCGACCACCCTTGAGCCGCTGCTCCGGGTCCTCGGAGGTGTGGTGGAGGGCCGGGTTGGTGGTGCCGGTCGCCGAGAGGATGAGCCGCACCAGGACGTTGCCGGTCGAGAGCATCACCAGGAAGGTCCCCGTCAGCAGCAGCACCCGGTCGGGAGTCACGCCCCGCAGCGCGGGCACCTGGGCAGAGTCGAGCCAGTCGCCCAGCAGGCCACCGGCGGGGCTGGCCCACGCCGAGCAGAGCACTCCTGCCACCAACGAACCACCCAGCACCAGGAGCGGCACCCACTCCGGGCCCCACACCGGACGTCGGGAGAAGGCCCGGGTCACGGTCTGACCCCAGAGCACGACGAGCCCCGCGATGAACGCGAGCGCGATCAGGTCGGGCCAGTCGGTGAGCCCAGCCAGCAGCCCCACCCAGACCGCGACGGCCGCGCCGGTGCACTCGTTGACCAGGGGCACGGGACGGATCGAGTGGGCGAGGTCGGCCACGGCCACGCCGATCAGCAGGACCGCTATCCAGCTCATGCCACGCCCTTCATCAGTTCGTCGGCCGCGACGATCACGACCAGCCCGTCGTTGCGCATCCGCTGCGAGACCGCGGACGCGGAGATGCCCTCGTCGTCGGCGAGCTCGGCCTGCGACCGCCCGTCGACCGTGCCGCGGAGCAGCCGCAGCGACCGCTCCGAGACAGAGCCAATCATCTGGTCCCGACAGATCAGGGCAGCGTTGACCGCGCCGGGGTCGGGCCCGTCGGTCTGCGGGGCGCGGCGGTACGCCGTGCGTGACAGCCGGGTGCCGGCCTTCGAGGCGTCGGCCTTGACCGCCTCGATCGCCTCGCGCGCGGCCCACCACGCCGGACCGTCCTCGACCCGGGGCTCGTCGGCCAGCACGGCGACCGAGCCCCAGCCGATCCCGTGGCGCAGCTGTTCCGGAGCGAGGTGCAGGCGCAGCCAGAGCGAGGCGTGCACCGCCTCTCCGACCGTCGCGAAGCACCCCTGGAACTCGTCGCCGACGGTGATCCGCAGGGGTACGGTGGGCTGCAGTCGCGCGTTCGCCTCGTCGAGCACGCCGGTCAGCTGTTCGTGCAGGACCGAGCGGTCGACCGCGTTGCGGGACTGGACGACATCGCCGATCAACGTCGCCAGTGTCGCCGGGTGTGCGGCATCCATCATCTGAAGATCATAACTTATTTCTGTACAGATGAAGGATTCTGCTTCAGGACCAGAAGATCCGGTCCACGATCGCCCGCGCGCGCCGCGCGGCCCGCAGGTAGTCGTTGACCATCTCGTCGACGTGCCCCGGCGGGTACTGGAGGATCGCCGCCACGGCTGCGCGCTCCCGCGCGTCACGGGGCAGCTGGTCGGACGGTTTCCCGCGCACCTGCACGGTCGCGTTGCGCGCCCGGCTCGCGAACCGCCACGCCTCGGCCAGGCCGAGGGCGTCGGCCGGTTCGAGCAGGTCGTGCTCGACGGCCACCTGCAGCGCCTCGAGGGTCTTGGTGGTGCGCATCTCCGGGACCCGACCGGCGTGCTCCATCTGCAGCATCTGGACGGTCCACTCCACGTCGGAGAGCCCGCCCCGACCGAGCTTGAAGTGGGTCGCCGGATCGGCGCCGCGGGGCAGCCGCTCGGAGTCCACGCGCGCCTTGATGCGGCGTACCTCGACCACGTCGTTGCGGGTCAGCCCGGTCTCCGGGAACCGCAGCGGGTCGATCAGCTCGGTGAACTTCGCCCGCAGCTCGGGGTCACCGACGATCGGAGCCGCGCGGAGCAACGCCTGCGCCTCCCACACGGCTGACCACTTGCCGTAGTAGGACGCGTAGGAGTCGAGCGTCCGCACCAGCGGTCCCTGCTTGCCCTCGGGACGCAGTCCGGTGTCGACGTCGAGCGCAGGGTCCTTGGACTGCATCGACAGCAGCCGGCGTACGTCGTTGGCCACCGCCTGGGCCATCGACGAGGCGAGCTGCGGGTCGGCATCGGGCAGCGGCTCGTGCACGAACATGACGTCGGCGTCGCTGCCGTAGCCGAGCTCGTAGCCGCCGTACCGCCCCATCGCCACGATCGCCATCCGGGTCGGCATCGTCTCGCCGCGCGCCTTCTCCACGGCGTGCGTCACCGCGACCAAGGTGGTCTCGAGGGTCGCGCTGGTGACGTCGGTCAGCGCGTAGCCGACCTCGGCGACGCCGAACGGGACGCACAGGTCGGCCACGCTGATCCGCAACAGCTCGCGGCGGCGAATCGCACGGATCGCGAGCACCGCCTCCTCGGAGTCGTCACGACGCTCGGCGGCCGAGGTCATCTCGGTCTGCACGGCGTCGCGGGTCAGCGGCTCGAGGCGCTCCTGCTCGCCGAGGATCGCGACGCTCTGCGGCTCGCGCAGGAGCAGGTCGGTGGCGTAGCGGCTGGTCGCGAGCACCTGGGCCATCCGCTGGGCGACCTCGCCCTCGTCGCGGAGCAGACGGAGGTACCACGGCGTCGTCCCCAGCGCCTCGGAGATGCGACGGAAGCCGAACAGGCCGGCGTCGGGATCAGGCGCGTCGGCGAACCACTCGAGCATCGCCGGCAGCAGGGTGCGCTGGATCTGGGCCGTCCGGGTGACCCCGGCGGTGAGCGCCTCGAGGTGGCGCAGCGCGGCGTTCGGGTCGAGGTAGCCGAGCGCGGCCAGTCGGGCCTTCGCCGCCTCGGGGCTGAGCCGCGCCTCGTCGCCGCTGATCCGGGCCACCGCCGAGAGCAGCGGCCGGTAGAACAGCTTCTCGTGCAGCCGACGCACCTCGCGCTGGTGGAAGTGCCACTGCTTGTCGAGCTCACGCACCGGGTCCTTGGTGTAGCCGAGGGAGCGGCCCAGTCGTCGCAGCGAGGCCTCGTCGTCGGGCACCACGTGGGTCCGTCGCAGCTGGTAGAGCTGGATGCGGTGCTCGAGGGTGCGCAGGTAGGAGTAGGCGTCGTGCAGGGCCCGTCCGTCCTCGCGCCCGACGTACCCCCTTTCGGTGAGCCGCGCCAGCGCGCTCAGGGTCGTCGGCGGCCGCACCTCCTCGTCGGTGCGGCCGTGCACCATCTGCAGCAGCTGTACGGCGAACTCGACGTCGCGCAGGCCACCGGACCCGAGCTTGAGCTGCCGCTCGGCGTGGGTCGCCGGGATGTGGTCGAGCACCCGGCGGCGCATCGCCTGCACCTCCTCGACGAAGCCGTCGCGCTCGGCGGCCGACCACACCAGCGGGCCGATCACCTCGTCGTACTCCCGGCCCAGAGCCATGTCGCCGGCCACCGGCCGCGCCTTGAGCAGCGCCTGGAACTCCCACGTCTTCGCCCACCGCTCGTAGTAGCCGCGGTGGCTGGCGAGCGTGCGCACCAGCGGACCCGACTTGCCCTCGGGGCGGAGGTTGGCGTCGACCGGCCAGATGGTGCCCTCGCGGGTGTTCTCCGAGCAGACCTGCATCATCGTCGAGGCCAGCTGGGTGGCGGCGCGCATGGCCGGTTGCTCGTCGTACTCCTCCGCGGGCTCCGCCACGAAGATCACGTCGACGTCGCTGACGTAGTTCAGCTCGTGGCCACCGCACTTGCCCATCGCGATCACCGCGAGGCGGCAGGATGCGGCGCTCTCCCCCACCTTCGCGCGGGCCACGGCCAGCGCCGCGTCGAGCGTCCCGGCGGCCAGGTCGGCCAGCTCGGCCGCCGCGTCGTCGACGCCGAGGTGGTGGGTCAGGTCGCGGGAGGCGAGCCGGAGCAGCAGCCGGCGGTACTCGACGCGCAGCGCGTCCTGGGCCTCGAGGAACGGCAGCGTCGCCGTCGGCGTGGGCATCGTCGGGGTCGGCGCCGACGGAGCGCATCAGCGAGGCGCGCATCGCGTACGCCGGCGGGCGGGTCGACCCGAGCGTCGGGTCGCACAGCTCGTGCCAGTGGTCCGGATGACGACGGAGGTGCTCGCCCAGCGCCTGGCTGGCCCCGAGGACGGACAGCAGCCGCATCGACGTGCCCTCGTCGTCGGCGACCTCCTGGAGCAGCCGGTCCCGGTCGTCGACCGCCTCGGCGAGGGCGATCAGCGCGGCAGCGCCTGGTCGGGGTCGGCGCTGCGGCCGATCAGCGGGACGATCGGGGCGGCGACGTCGCCGAGCTTCTCGAGCAGGACGCCGGCGCGATCGGGGTCGAGGAAGCCCAGACGCACCAGCTTGCCCTGGGTGAAGTCACCTCGAGATGCCACTCCGGGAATCTATCGTCACGCCCGTCGCGCCGAGGCAGACACCGAATCCGACTCCGCCGACCGCCAGCCCGCCGAGGATCAGGGGCGCGGAGAGGTAGAGCCCGAACGCGTCCAGGGTCGACCAGCCGAGCAGCGCCGCCAGGGCCCCGAACACGCACAGGACCACCGCGGCCACCACGGTCCGACGCCGGGCGAGGAACAGCACGACACCAGCGACGGAGGACACCACCAGCCCGATGACGCAGACCAGGATGCCGAAGAGGAGGGCGACGTCATCGATCTCGCCGTCCTCGGGCGGCGGCCACGTGGCCCACCAGACGCCGACGCCGATGACCGCCACGCCCGCCAGCAGCACGACCAGGGCCGCCACCCGGAGCGCCCAGACCCGCACCTGGGCAGTCATGCCCGGGCCTCGGGGACACCTTCGTGGATGGTGAAGACCCGCTGCAGGCCGGTGATCTCCAGGATGCGCAGCAGGCGGGGAGCGCTGCAGACCAGCTCGAGAGTGCGTCCGGCCGCGCCGTTGGGCCTTGTGGGCGCCGACGAGCACGCCGAGCCCGGTGGAGTCCATGAAGGTGACCGCGTCGAGGTGCACGACGACGTGTTCCTCGCCCTGGTCGATGACCTCGTCCAGGCGGGCCCGGAGCACGGGCGCGGTGTGGACGTCGATCTCGCCCCGGACGGTGACGCTGGCGCCGTACGCAGCCGAGCCGGACGTCAGCCACGAGGGACGCGGGCAGCCCGAAGGCATCGGAGGGAGTGCGCTTGGTTGGCATGCCGCCCAAGGCTTTCGTCGGACCGGGAGCACGCGTCGTATCCGTACAGGTACTCAGATCGGACGTGAGTACTCAGCCGCGGTGGTCGAGACGGGAGCTGCGTAGCCTCATCAACCACGTGCGGTGGCGTCAGATGACCGGGAGCATCCGGTCGCGCTCGAAGGCGGAGACCTGGCCGCGGTACTCCTCCCACTCCGCGCGCTTGTTGCGGAGGAAGAACTCGTAGACGTGCTCGCCCAGGGTCTCGGCGAGCAGCTCGGAGTCCTCGGCGATCTTGATCGCGTCGTGCAGGTTCTTGGGCAGCTGCTCGAGCCCGAGCGCCTTGCGCTCGCGGTCGTTGAGCGACCAGACGTTGTCCTCGGCCTCGCGCGGGAGCTCGTACTCCTCCTCGAGACCCTTCATCCCCGCGGCGAGCACGACGGCGTAGGCGAGGTAGGGGTTGCAGGCGGCGTCGATCGTGCGCAGCTCGATGCGCGTCGACTGGCCCTTGTTGGGCTTGTACATCGGCACCCGCACCATCGCGGAGCGGTTGTTGTGGCCCCAGGAGATGTACGACGGAGCCTCGCCGCCGCCGATCAGCCGCTTGTAGGAGTTGACCCACTGGTTGGTGATGCAGGTGATCTCGCTGGCGTGGTGCAGGATCCCGGCGATGAAGTTCCGGCCGGTCTTGGAGAGCTGGTACTCCGCACCCGCCTCGAAGAACGCGTTGGTGTCGCCCTCGAACAGCGACACGTGGGTGTGCATCCCCGAGCCCGGGTGGGTGGTGAACGGCTTGGGCATGAAGCTGGCCCAGATGCCCTGGCTCAGCGCCACCTCACGTACGACCGTGCGGAAGGTCATGATGTTGTCGGCCGTGGAGAGCGCGTCGGCGTACCGCAGGTCGATCTCCTGCTGGCCGGGACCGCCCTCGTGGTGGCTGAACTCCACCGAGATGCCCATCGACTCGAGCATGTTGATCGCCTCGCGGCGGAAGTCCGAGCCGCGCGACTGGGCGGTGTGGTCGAAGTAGCCGCTGCGGTCGACCGGGATCGGGTCCTCGCCGATGCCGGGACGTCCCTGGAAGAGGTAGAACTCGATCTCGGGGTGGGTGTAGAAGGTGAAGCCCTTGTCCGCGGCGGTCTGCAGCGTGCGCTTGAGCACGTAGCGCGGATCGGCGTACGACGGGGAGCCGTCGGGCATGGAGATGTCGCAGAACATGCGCGCCGTCGACGGGCCCTCGCCCCGCCACGGCAGCAGCTGGAAGGTCGCCGGGTCGGGGTGGGCGAGCATGTCCGCCTCGGTGACCCGGGCGAAGCCCTCGATCGCGGAGCCGTCGAAGCCGATGCCCTCGTCGAAGGCGTTCTCCAGCTCGGCCGGCGCCACCGACACCGACTTGAGGTAGCCGAGCACGTCGGTGAACCACAGCCGCACGAACCGCACGTCCCGCTCCTCGAGAGCGCGGAGAACGAAGTCTTCCTGCTTACCCATGGGGCGAGCCTAGGGCAGAGAGGCGAGGGCCTGTGCGAGCGGTCGCCAACCGGCCACCAGGTCTTCACGTGCCGCCGCGATCCGGGCGAGGACCTCGTCGATGACTCCCTCGGCATAGCGGTTCGGGTCCTCGTCCGCCCACTCCTTGAGGATGCGGTCGTCGACCTCGGGGTGCAGCTGGACGCCCCACATCCGCGGGGCGAAGCGCGCCGCCTGGATCTCCCCTTCCGGGGTGCGCGCGAGCACCACCGTCCCGGCCGGCACGTCGGTCACGATGTCGTCGTTCCACTGGACGGCGACGTTCGTGTCGACGAGGCCGCTCATCAGGTCGTCGTGCCCGGCGTCGTCGGTCCACCCCATCGCGAGCAGCCCGAGCTGCTGCCCGCGGGGGTTGCGCGCCGCCGCCCCTCCCAGCGCGACGGCGACCAGCTGGTGGCCGAGACAGATCCCGAGGGTCGGCGTACGACGCTCGGCCGCGTCGCGCACCAGGTCCTTGGTCGGTGCCAGCCACGGGTGGTCGGCATCGTCGTTCGCCCCCATCGACCCGCCCAGCACGACGAACGCGTCGTGGCCGGCCAGGTCGCTCGGGCAGCGGGTCGCCGGCGTACGGGCGTCGTACGTCGAGGACGCAGCCCGCCTCGACCAGCCAGTCCCCCACCATCGCCGGGGGCAGTCGTCCTGGTGCTGGACGACCAGCACGTGTCGGGAGGCACGACTCATGGCGCCGGCGCCAGGATCCAGAGCACCTCGCAGGGCTCGCGGCCGGGGTTGCGCCAGGTGTGCGGGGAGGTGCCGGGGAAGGTCATCGCGTCGCCGGCCGCCAGCGTCTCCGAGCCGTGCTCGAGCGTGACCTCGACGGTGCCGCTGAGCACGTAGGCGCACTCGGCGTCGCACGCCAGCGCGTAGAGCTCCTCGCCACCGTTGCCGCCCGGCTCGATGACCGAGTGGATGACCTCGAGCGCGGACTGGGGGCCGGCGGTGACCAGCCGCTCGACGGCGCCCTCGCCGCCGAAGTTGATCAGTCGTCCCTCGCCCGCCCGGATCACCGAAGTCCGTGGGCGGGTCGAAGAGCTCGCCGACACGCAGGCCGAGCGTCTCGCAGACCGCCACCAGCGAGGCCACCGAGGGCGAGACGTCGTCGCGCTCCAGCCGGCTGACGAAGCCCTTGGTGAGCCCGGCGGACTGGGCGACCTGGTCGAGGGTGAGGCCGCGCAGCTTGCGGGCGCTGCGCAGCCGGTTCCCGATGAGGACGGCCGGACGCTCCTGGTCCGGGACGGCCAGGCGGGTCCTCCTGCTGGTCATGGGGCCAGTTCTATCGCAACCGCCCGCACCGGCCCGCCGTCGGCTCCGGTGAGACGCACGGGCGTGCAGGCCACGAGGAAGTCGCCCGACGGCAGCTCGTCGAACCGGAAGTTCTCACCGATGATCCCGTCGAGCCGCGAGATCAGGTGGTGGCACGGGAAGCCGACGCCGGGGTGATCGTCGTCGGGCGTCTCGTCGATGTTGATCGCGTCGATGCAGAAGGTCCGCACGCCGAGGTCGAGCATCCGCCGGCAGGCGTCAGCGGACAGGAAGGGGTGCTCGAAGTACGACGGCGAGCCGTAGTGCCGGCTCCACCCGCGTGCGCAGCAGCACCACGACACCGGGAGCCAGCTGGTCCTCGACCGGCGCGACGTGCTCCCAGGTGATCTCGCCGCGCGCCTCCAGGCCGGTCGCGTCGACCACCACCCCCGGCCCGACGAACCGGTCCACCGGCACCTCGTCGATGCGCAGGCGGTCCTCCTCGAAGTGGTACGGCGCGTCGACGTGAGTGCCCGACTGCGAACCGAGGTGGATCGACAGCAGGTTGAACCCGTCGCGCTCGATGGTGCTGTGCACCTCGAAGCGCGGCGTGGGGTCACCGGGGTAGACGACCGTCCCGGCGTCGACCGGCACCGACAGGTCGATGACCTTCTTAACTCTCATGGGCAACAACTATTGCATGACAGTAAACTTCTGCTCTAGCGTCCAGCCATGACCAGTCCCGACGTCACCACGGCGATCTACCGGCCCAAGGCCACCGAGGTCGAGCAGCACGGCATCGACACCATCCCGCCGGAGCACCGCCACTCGCGGCCCTTCGACCTGTTCCGGATCCAGTTCGGCGGCGCCAACACGTTCGCCACGGTGATCCTCGGGACCTTCCCGATCCTGCTCGGCCTGTCGCTGTGGCAGGCGCTGGCCGCGACCGTGGTCGGCGTACTCGTCGGGGCGCTGTTCCTGATGCCGATGGGCCTCTTCGGCCCGCTGACCGGCACCAACAACGCCGTCTCCTCCGGCGCCCACTTCGGGGTCCGCGGCCGCGTGCTCGGCTCGTTCCTCTCGCTGCTCACCGCGATCGCGTTCTACTCGATCTCGGTCTGGGTCAGCGGCGACGCCGTCGTCGGCGCCCTGATCCGGCTGTTCGGCATCTCCGACTCCGACGTGCTGCGTGGCGTCGTCTACGCCGATCCTCGGCGCGATGGTGATCGTCGTGGTCGTCTACGGCTACGTGTTCATGCTGCTGGTCAACAAGATCGTCGTGGTCGGCAACACCGTGATGATCCTGCTGGGCGTGCTCGCCTACTCCGGCCAGATCGACCTCTCCTACAACCCCGGCCCGGACGCCTACGCGCTGGGCAGCTTCTGGCCGACCTTCGTGCTCTCCGCGCTGATCGTGATGGGCAACCCGATCTCGTTCGGCGCCTTCCTCGGCGACTGGACGCGCTACATCCCCGAGAAGACGAAGCCCAGCTCGCTGATGCTGGCCACGCTCGCCGCCCAGGCGGCCACCCTGGTGCCGTTCTTCTTCGGGGTGATCACCGCGACGCTGGTCGCCGGCGAGGCCGACTACATCGTCGCGCTGATCAACGCCTCGCCCCTCTGGTACGCCGTGCTGCTGATCGCGGTCGCGTTCCTGGGCGGGCTCTCCACCGGGATCACCTCCCTCTACGGCACCGGCCTCGACTTCTCCTCGGTGTTCCCCCGCTTCAGCCGCGTCCAGGCCTCGCTGTTCATCGGCGCCTTCGCGTTCCTCTTCATCCTGGTCGGGCGACTCGCCTTCGACCTGATCGACAGCGTCAACGCGTTCATCGGCGCCATCGTCATCTGCACGACGCCGTGGATGATCATCATGACCATCGGCTACCTCGTCCGGCGCGGCCACTACAGCGCCGTCGACCTGCAGGTGTTCAACCTGGGCATGCGCGGTGGTCCCTACTGGTTCGACAACGGCGTCAACTGGCGCGGCATGGCGGCCTGGATCCCGGCCGCGATCGCCGGACTGCTCTTCGCCAACTACCCGCCGCTGATCGAAGGACCGTTCCGCAACGCCGCCGGCGGCGTGGACATCAGCCTGCCGGTGGCCATCGGCCTGGCTGCCGTGATCTACCTCGCGATGCTGTTCATCGCACCCGAGCCGCGCTACGTCTTCGGCCCGGAGGGACCGCGCTGGGTGCCGAGCCGGGAGGCCGAGATCCCCGCCGTCGTCGAGGACCCGAACGCCTCGAGCCACCGCCAGATCATCCGCAACCGCAAGATGGACGCCGAAGCGGTCGAGGAGCTCACCGAGGGGCAGCCCGGTGCCTGACTCACTTCCCCGCATCGTCGACGGCGACCACGTCGGCCAGGTCGACAACACCCAGGTGCCGCGCTTCGCCGGCCCGCCGACGTTCGCCCAGCTCCCCCGGATGGACGAGGTCGACTCGGTGGACGTCGCCGTCGTCGGGATCCCGTTCGACGCCGGCGTCTCCTACCGGCCGGGCGCTCGCTTCGGCCCGGCGCACATCCGTGCCTCGTCCAAGCTGCTGCGTCCCTACAACCCGGCCGTGGAGCTCTCCCCGTTCGCGCTGCAGCAGGTCGCCGACGCCGGCGACATCGCGGCCAACCCGTTCTCGCTCGAGGAGGCGGTCGACGGGATCGAGCGCGCGGCCCGCGAGCTGCGCGAGCGCGCCGGCCGACTGCTCGTGCTCGGCGGTGACCACACGGTCGCACTGCCGCTGCTGCGAGCGCTGGCCACCGACGAGCCGATCGCCGTGGTCCACTTCGACGCGCACCTCGACACGTGGGACACCTACTTCGGTGCGGCGTACACGCACGGCACGCCGTTCCGCCGCGCCTCCGAGGAGGGGCTGCTCGACACCTCGGCCTGCGTGCACGTCGGCACCCGCGGTCCGCTCTACGGCGCACGCGACCTCGTCGACGACCGTGAGCTCGGCTTCGCTGTCGTGCCGTCGACGGAGATCGACGCCATCGGCGCGACCGGGGTCGCCGAGCGGATCCGCGCCCGGGTCGGCGAACGTCCCGTCTACATCTCGATCGACATCGACGTCCTCGACCCGGCCTTCGCGCCCGGCACCGGCACGCCCGAGGCGGGCGGCATGACGAGTCGCGAGCTGCTCGCCGTGCTCCGCTCAGCTGGCCGGGCTCGACATCGTCGGGGCCGACATCGTCGAGGTGTCGCCGGCGTACGACCACGCCGAGATCACCGGCATCGCGGCCTCGCACACCGCCTACGAGCTGCTCAGCGCGATGGCCCCGAGGAGCGCGTCATGACTCCGCTGGCCTTCGCCGAGTCGTTGGTCGGTGCCTTCAGGGCGAGCGACGCCGCGTCGTACTTCGCGCACTTCCACCCCGACGCCACCTTCCTGTTCCACGACACCCCGGGCCGGATCGAGTCGCGGGCGGCGTACGAGGAGATGTGGGCGGAGTGGGAGCGCGACGCCGGCTTCCGGGTGCTCGCGTGCGAGTCGACCAACCAGCGCGTCCAGGAGTACGGCGACACGGCGGTCTTCACCCACGACGTGCACACGGTGCGCCGGATCGAGGGAGCGGAGGACGAGGTGTTCGAGCGCGAGACCATCGTGCTCCGCCGCGACGGCGACACCTGGACCTGCGTCCACGAGCACCTCTCCCCCGACCCGGCCCACGCCTCGGACTAGCTCGAAACCGTCACCGGCTCGTCCTCCATCAGCTCGGCCTGCGCGCGAGCGTGCTCGTGGACCGCTCGCCGGTCGGGCAGGAACACCGTCGACGCGGCGCACAGCAGGAACCCGCCGACGACCCACCAGCCGGCCCGCAGCTCGGCGTCGAGCAGGGACTCGGGAGTGAACGCGTGCACCGCGTCGAAGAAGACCGACCCGATGATCGCGATGCCGAGGGCGGCGCCGACCTGCTGGAAGGTGCCGTAGGTCCCCGACGCCGCGCCGGCGTCCGACTCGTCGACCGTGGCGAGTGCGATGTCGACCAGGGGCACCACCAGGAGCCCGAGCCCGATCCCGGCCAGGACCATCGGCGCGGCGACGCTCCACTTGGTCAGCGCGTCGCCCTTGTCCTCGACGATCGCCATCACCCACCAGACGCCGACCGCCTGCAGCAGTGCACCCGCCAGGCACACGGTCTTGCCGACCTTGAGCCCGAGCGGCACCGAGATCCCGGTGCCGACGAACGCGCCGAGGCTGAACGGCAGCAGCATCAGACCCGCGTCGAACGCGCTGAAGCCGAGACCCACCTGCACGTAGACGATCGTCGCGAGCGAGAAGCCGGCGAGCGAGCCCTGGAAGACGGCCTGGGTCACCAGGCCCGCGCTGAACCCGCGGTTGGCGAAGAGGTGCATCGGCAGCAGCGACGATCCCGTACGCCGCTCGGTCGCGCGCTGGGTCACCACGAACACGGCGAGCACCACACCGGCGGCGGCGATCATCGCCCAGGTCCACGTCGGCCAGCCGTGCGACTGGCCCTGGATCAGCGGGTAGACGAGCAGGAACATCCCGAGGCTGGCCAGCAGCACGCCCGGGAGGTCGATCCGCTGCGCCCGCGCCGACCTGGTGTTCGGCACGAACATCGCGGCCAGCACGAAGAGCACCAGGCCGATCGGCACGTTGATCAGGAAGATGCTGCGCCAGCCGATCCCGAACGCGTCGTGGGTGACCAGCCAGCCGCCGAGCAGCGGCCCGATCACCGCGGCCGTGCCGCTGACCGCGCCGACGATGCCGAGCACGGCGGCCCGTTCTCGCGGTGCGTAGAGCACCTGCACGCTGGACAGCATCTGCGGCACCATCATCGCCGCGAACGCGCCCTGCACGACCCGGCAGACGAGCGAGCATCTCGCCGCTGCCGGACAGGCACGCGGCCAGCGAGGCAGCGGTGAAGCCGGCGACACCGACCAGGAACATGGTGCGGCGCCCGAGGTTGTCGCCGAGGCGACCGCCGGTGATCAGCAGCACGGCGAACGCGAGGGTGTAGCCGCTGAGGATCCACTCGAGGTGCGCCGGCGTCGCGTCCAGGTCGCCGCGGATGGCCGGCAGGGCGACGTTGACGATCGTCACGTCGACCAGGTCCATGAACGCGGCGACGATGAGGATCCCTGTGGCGAGCCCGCGTCGCGCGACGGGCACAGGGGTGGCGATGGACATGGTGACTCCTTCGATGAGGAGTCGCTCGTCGTACCCTGTGCGGTGTGAGCCGGGGTCGCGAGCGACTCGGGTTTTCCGGTCCCCGGTCGATGGCAGTCGGCCGGGGACCACTTGTCTTCAGTTGAGCTGGGCGGGGATCAGGGCTCCCAGTCCATGACGCCGGGGAACTCCTCGGCGAGCTTGTGCTGGATCTCCACGCCGTCGTGGCCGCTGTCGCGCAGCTCGTGCATCCGGCGCCAGACCTCGATGCCGCCGAGGCGGCCCGCTGGCGAGCTTGTCGACGAGCTCGCGGACGAACTCCGTCTCCGCCTCCCGCATCCGCTGGGCGTAGGCGCCCTCGACGGTGAAGATCTCGGGGAAGCTCTCGGGCATCATCGACTGCGAGGCCGGCGTACTGCGCGCTCTGCTTGGTCAGCGTCTCCAGCCGGTGGCGCAGCATGTCCTCGACGATCATCGGGGTTCATCGCACCCATCAACGAGAAGCGCCGCCTCGAGGTCGGTGAACTGCGGCGTCGGGTCGCGCAGCATCTCCGCCGAGCCAGTCGTGCATCGCCTCCTCGCCGGCCTCGGTGAGCTCGTAGGTGGTGCGCTCCGGCCGGTTGCCCTCGCGCCGCGTCTCGCCCGCCCGCACGAGCCCCTTCTTGCGCCAGCGACTCGACCACGGCGTACAACGACCCGTAGTTGAGCCGGATGCTCTCCTCCTTGCTGCGGTGCCGCAGCGTCCGCGGACATCTCGTAGGGGTGCATCGGCTTTCGTAGAGCAGGGTCAGCACCGCCAGCGCGAGCGCGTTCGCCGGTCGCTTCATGAGCTCCCTCCTTGCTCTGACTCGTGATTACTCTAGATCAAGTAATCGACTCAGAGCAAGTGACCGCGGCCGTACGACGCAAGCAAACCGCGGACCAACCGCGAGTGAGCTTCGTCGAAACCACCGATGAGGGTTTCGACAGGCTCAACCGGCGTCGGGTTGCGGCACGGGGTGACGAACCGTCAGTCGCGGGGGACGTTCTCCAGCTCGGCGAGCCAGGCGGCGGGGCCGGCGTCGCTGGGCATCCGCCAGTCGCCGCGGGGCGACATGGTCCCGCCGGCACTGACCTTCGGACCGTTGGGCAGGGCGGAGCGCTTGAACTGGCTGGCGAAGAAGCGCTTGATGAAGACCTCGAGCCAGGAGCGGATGTCGGCCAGGGCGTACGCCGGCCGGTTGTCCTCCGGGTAGTTCGGCGGCCACTCCCCGACCGACGCGTCCGTCCAGGCGTGCTGGGCCAGGAAGGCGATCTTGCTGGGTCGGAACCCGAACCGGAGCACGTAGAACAGCGTGAAGTCGTGCAGCGCGTAGGGGCCGATGGAGCCCTCGGTCGACTGCGCCTTCTCGCCCTCGCGCGTCGGGACCAGCTCGGGGGTGATCTCCTGCCCGACGATCTCGGTGAGCAGCGAGCCGATCTCGTCGCCCCGTCGGTCCGAACTGCTCGCTGTCGACCACCCAGCGGATCAGGTGCTGCATCAGGGTCTTCGGCACGCCGGAGTTCACGGTGTAGTGCGACATCTGGTCGCCGACGCCGTACGTGCACCAGCCCAGCGCCAGCTCGGAGAGGTCACCGGTGCCGAGCACGATTCCGCCGCGCTGGTTGGCCATCCGGAACAGGTAGTCGGTGCGCAGCCCGGCCTGGACGTTCTCGAAGGTGACGTCGTAGACCTCCTCGCCCTGGGCGAAGGGGTGGCCCATGTCCTCGAGCATCTGCCGCGGCCGGGCTTGATGTCGATCTCCTCGAAGGTCACCCCCAGGGCCTTGGAGAGACGCGTCGCGTAGGACTTGGTGGTGTCACCCGTAGCGAAGCCCGGCAGCGTGAAGCGCGAGGATGTCGCTGCGCGGACGGTCGAGCCGGTCCATCGCCTTGGCGGCCACGATCAGCGCGTGGGTGGAGTCGAGCCCGCCGGAGACGCCGATGACGACCTTCGGCTGACCGATCGCGCGCAGCCGCTGCTCGAGACCGGAGACCTGGATGTTGTAGGCCTCGAAGCAGTCCAGCGCGAGGCGCTCGACGTCGTCGGGCACGAACGGGAACCGGTCGACCTTGCGCCGCAGCCCGATGTCGCCGGACGGCGGGTCGAGGGTGAACGCCGATCTCGACGAACCGGGTCGATCGCCTCGGCGCTCCGGTTGTCGTCGAAGGTGCCCTGGCGCATCCGCTCCTGCCGGATGCGCTCGAGGTCGACATCGACGACGGTGCGCTGCGGACCCGACGGGAAGCGCTCGCCCTCACCGAGCAGCTGGCCGCACTCGTAGACCATCGTCTGGCCGTCCCAGGACAGGTCGGTGCTCGACTCCCCCTCGCCGCCGGCGGCATAGACGTACGCCGCGAGCAGCGCGAGCTCGCCGAGCGCACCAGCTGGCGCCGGTCCTCGGCGCGCGCGATGGTGATCGGCGAGCCCGGAGATGTTGGCCAGCACCGTGGCGCCGGCGAGGGCCGCGTGCGCGCTCGGCGGCACCGGCACCCACATGTCCTCGCAGACCTCGACGAACAGCGCGAGGTCGGGGACGTCGGTGGCCCGGAAGATCAGGTCGGGCCCGAACGGCACGTCCTGCGCCGGCCACGCGGATGGACCCGCCGCGCTGGTCCGCGCCCGAGGCGAACCACCGGGCCTCGTAGAACTCGCGGTAGGTCGGCAGGTAGGACTTCGGCGCGACGCCGAGCACGCGCCCGCCCTGGATGACCACGGCGCAGTTGTAGACGCGCAAGCCCTGGCGGATCGGCGCACCCACGACGAGCACGGGACGCAGGTCGCGGCTCGCCGTGACCAGCTCGCCGAGCGCCTCCTGGACCGCCTCGAGGAGGGTGTCCTGCAGGAACAGGTCGTCGACCGAGTAACCGGTGAGACCGAGCTCGGGGAAGATCGCGACGGCCACGCCGTCGTCGTGGCACTCGCGCGCCTGGGCGAGCACGGTGGCGGCGTTGGTGCTCGGATCGGCGATCTTCACCGGCACCGTGCACGCCGCGACCCGGGCGAACCCGTGCGCGTAGGCCGAGGGGAAGTCCACGTCTCCAGTGTGGCAGAGGAGATCGCGCAGAATGGCGGCATGGACGCGCCACCCCTGACCCGGACACCCGACCCGCCGTACACCGCCGTGGTGTTCACCAGCCTCCGCCAGGAGGACGACCGCGGCTACGCGACGATGCTGGCCCGGATGGTCGAGCTGGTGGTGCAGCAGCCCGGCTACCTGGGTCACGACGCGGTCCGCGACGAGCGCCGCGGCATCAACGTCTCCTACTGGGTCGACGCGGACGCCGCCGCCGCCTGGAAGCAGGTCACCGAGCACCTCGTGGCCCAGCAGCGCGGCCGCGAGCTGGTACGACGACTACACCGTCCGGGTCGCCACGGTCGAGCGCGCTACCCGTACCGGGATGGACAGTGATCGAGCGACACAGGCCCCGACGCCGCAGACAGGTCTAGCGTGGATCGCATGAGCGAAGAGACCGCGCCGTACGGCACCGGCGCCCGGCCAAGCGGGAGCCAAGCCGGCAGCTCCCCGCGAAGCGGGTCCGCACCCAGCACCTGCGCGAGATGAAGGAGCGCGGCGAGCGGTTCTCGATGCTCACCGCCTACGACATGTACACCGCGCAGATCTTCGACGAGGCCGGCGTGGAGGTCCTGCTCGTCGGCGACAGCGCGTCGAACAACGTCTACGGCAACGACACCTCGCATCCCCGTCACGGTCGACGAGCTGATCCCGCTGACCCGCGCCGTCTCGCGCTCGGTGACCCGCTCGCTCGTGGTCGGCGACCTGCCGTTCGGCTCCTACCAGCGCTCGCCCGAGCAGGCCTACGACACCGCCGTCCGGTTCATGAAGGAGGGCGGCGCCCACGCGATCAAGCTCGAGGGCGGCCGCGAGATGGCCCCGCAGATCGAGCTGCTCAGCCGTGGCGGCGTGCCGGTGATGGCGCACATCGGGTTCACGCCGCAGAGCGAGCACGCCCTCGGCGGCTACCGCGTGCAGGGCCGGGGCGACACCGCCGAGCGGATCCTGGCCGACGCCCGGGCGGTCGAGGCCGCCGGCGCGTTCGCCGTGGTGATGGAGATGGTCCCCGGCGACGTCGCCGGCAAGGTCACCAGCGAGCTGGCCATCCCCACCATCGGCATCGGCGCGGGCGTCGACTGCGACGCCCAGGTGCTGGTCTGGCAGGACGCGTTCGGGCTGCGCGGCGGGCGGATGGCCCGGTTCGTCAAGCAGTACGCCGACGTGCGCGGCGTACTCCTCGAAGGCGCGCGCGCCTACGCCGACGAGGTCCGGTCGGGCGCGTTCCCCGGCCCGGAGCACACCTTCTGACCCCTGCGCCGATCCACCGTCGAGATTGGCGTCCTTTTTGGTCGTTTTCTGCCGTTTCGGCAGCATTGGGGGTGATTGCTCGCCACACTTGGGTGCACTGACCACCCGACCTCTCGGCAGGGATCCCCGATGGCCATCATCAGCCTCCGCAAGCGCAAGAAGCGCAAGAAGAAGCGTCGCCACCCGGTTTCCAAGAAGCGTCCCGCAGCCGAAGCCCAAGCCGAAACCGAAGCCGAAGCCCAAGCCGGCACCGCCGCCGCAGCCCGCTCCGAAGCCGCCGACCCAGCCGGCGCCCCCGGCGACCACGCCCGGGGTCGACCCCGGGCGCCACGACCTACCAGACCGGCCGGCATCGCCGCGACCCAGCGCGAGCGGCTGTACCTGAACCGGTTCGGCACCGGGTTCACCCAGCGCGGCGCTGGCCAAGCTGCGCGCCGCCGGCACCCCGGAGGCCTGGCTCGAGGCGCAGCTGGCACCCGCAGACCGTCACCGAGTCGGCCAAGGTCGCCGCCGTGGACGGCTGGTTCGACTTCCTGCGTCGTACGCCGCTGGAGAAGTACAACACCGACCGGGCCAAGACCAAGGCGGCGTGGGAGTACGGCCACGACCTCGGCAACTGGAGCATCCTGCGTCGGATCTACTCCGAGCGCTCCGTGCTGGAGACGATGACCGACTTCTGGTCGACCAACCTGCACATCCCGGTCGGCCACGACCGGGCCTGGGCGCACCGCTTCGACTACGACAAGGCGATCCGCGAGAACGCGCTCGGCCGGTTCGAGGACCTCCTGGTCGCCTGCTCGCTGCACCCGGCGATGCGGTTCTACCTCGACAACTGGAAGTCGGTGAAGAACAAGCCCAACGAGAACCAGGGTCGCGAGCTGCTCGAGCTGCACACGGTCGGTCGCGGCGCCGGCTACACCGAGGCGATGGTCAAGGACTCCGCCAAGCTGCTCTCGGGCTACACCGCCGACTGGGGCACGACGTTCGCGGTGACCTACGACCCGAACAAGCACACCACCGGCGCCGTGCAGGTGCTCGACTTCACGCACCCGAACGCCTCGGCCGACGGACAGGCCGCGACGCTCGCCTACCTCAAGTACCTCGCCAACCACCCCGCCACCGCGAAGAACCTGGCCCGCAAGATCGCCACCTACTTCGTCCGCGACGACCCGTCCGACCGGGCTGGTCGACACGCTGGCCGACGCCTACCTCGGCTCGGGCACCGACATCAAGGCGGTGCTGCGGGCGCTGTCGGTGCACCCGGAGTTCCTGACCTCCGAGGGCCTGAAGGTGCGTACGCCGATCGCGGACCTCGTGGCCACCGCCCGGGTGCTCGACGTCGACGTGCAGGCACCGTCGGGCGACAACTCCTACACCCGCCACGCCAACTGGACGCACGGCAGCGCACCGATGTTCTCGTGGCCACGCCCGGACGGCCCGCCGGTCACCGGACGGATGTGGTCGTCGGCGTCGCGGGTGTTCGCGTCGTTGGAGATGCACATGAACCACGCCGGTGGCTGGTGGCCCAACGGAGCGACGTACCGGAAGGCCGCCTCGTGGCTGCCCGCGCAGTCGATCACCTTCGACAAGTACGTCGACCACCTCTGCAAGACCTGGCTCGGCCGACCGAGCGACGACCGGCTCCTGCTCGCCGCCCGACAGGCCGTGAGCCTGCCCGCCAGCACGGTGATCACGAGCAAGCACGCCGTCGCGGGCTGGCAGTTCCCGCGCCTCGTGGCCGCCCTGATCGACTCCCCCGACCACATGACCACGTGAGGCACCGATGACCGACCACACCTCGCACGACACACGCGTGCTGCCGGGAGTTCTCCCGTTCGCAGCTCTCGCGGCGCTCGCTGCTCGCCGGTGCCGGCGCCGTCGGCGGCTCGATGGCGATGACGCAGATGTTCGGCGACGCCCTGATGCAGGCCACCTTCGCGGGCACTCCCGGGGGCAACACGATGGTGGTGATCAGCCTGCGCGGCGGGATCGACGGCCTCGGGGTCGTCGTACCGCACGGCGACCAGGGCTACTACAAGGCGCGCCCCTCGACCGCCGTGCAGAAGGCCTCGCTGATCTGCGCGGACTCCATGTTCGGGCTGCACCCGATGATGGCGCCGCTGACCTCGCTGTGGGACAGCAAGGAGCTCGCCGCCATCCAGGCCACCGGCCTCCCGATCGCGAACCGGTCGCACTTCGCCGCCATCGAGGAGGTCGAGGACGCCGACCCCGGCTCCTCGGTGCGCACCGGCTGGATCAACCGGATGATCGGGCTCGGCACCAACGAGGGCACCCTCGACGCCGTACAGCTCGGCATGAACTTCCCGACCACCGCGATGATGGGGCCCCGCTCGGTGCTCGCCACCGACGACCTCAGCGGTCTCCAGGTCACCGGCGCCGACAGCTACCCGACCCAGCGCTACGCCTCGCTCAACACCGCCTGGCGGGCAGCCAGCGGACCGCTGGCCTCGGGTGCCCACGAAGCTGTCGCCCTGTCGACGGGCCCCGGCCAGGCAGCTGAAGACCATGCCGGCCCCCAAGGTCGCCTACCCGACCGTCTGGAACGCCAGCCCCTTCGCCAAGCCGCTCGAGAACGCCGCCAAGCTGGTCAAGGCCAACCTCGGCACCGACGTCATCGCGATCGACGCCGGCAACTGGGACCTGCACACCGGCTACGGCACCATCAGCTGGGGCTCGATGCAGAGCAACGTCGACGGGCTCGCCCAGTCGCTGAAGGCCTTCTTCGACGACCTCGGCGAGCTGCGCTCGCGGGTGACCGTGGTGACCATCTCCGAGTTCGGCCGCCGCGTCGCCGAGAACGGCAGCCAGGGCTTCGACCACGGCTGGGGCAACATGATGCTCGTCGCAGGCGCAGGCGTGAAGGGCGGCCAGTACTACGGCAGCTGGCCCGGCCTCGACACCAACTCGCTCAGCGACGGCGACCTCAAGGTCACCACCGACTACCGCAACGTGCTCGGCGAGATCGTCAGCCGACGCTTCCCGGACCGCTCGGTCACGTCACTCTTCCCGGGACTGTCCTACAACCCGCTCGGGTTCATGGCCTGAGGCTTGCCGCAGCGTCAGTCCTTCCGGCAATACTCACCGGCATGGAACCCATGGACTTCGAGTTCGAAGGCCCGGTCATCGAGTGGCGAGGTCCCGCGCCCTACTACTTCGTGCGCATCCCCGAGGAGGAGAGCGCGGACATCAAGTTCGCCGCCAAGGGAGTGGAGTACTGGGGCCAGGTCCCTGTCGTCGTACGCATCAACGAGGTGGAGTTCCGTACGGCGCTGTTCCCCAAGGACGGCGTCTACCTGATCCCGATCAAGGTGGCAGTGCGCAAGGCCGCCGGAGTGCAGCTCGACGAGGTGCTCGAGGTCGGGTTGAACGTCGGGCGGGACTAGCCTCGACGCCAGCCGTCAGCGCCGGGCAAGGTGTCGGTGTTCGCGCCGTTGCTTCGGTCCACGACGACCTGCCCCTGCGAGACAAACCGCGCGCAGGCACTCCGCGCTACGCAGATGGGACACCTGACCCATCTACGTAGCGTCCGCCTGGCGCAACGGCGCGACCGGCCCGACGGTCCGATGCACCCGGACCCCTCGAGGACCTCCAGCAGGGTCCGTTCATGTCGGACCATCCGGTGGCACGCGAGCGTCGCGCGCTCCGGCACCGGAAGAGCGTTCAGCGCAGGAAGATCCCGGCGTACGGCTTCGGGTCGAAGTACGTCGTCTTCGGGGGCATGACCTCGCCGCGGTCGGCGACGTCGGTGAGCTGGTCGAGGGTCGGCGGTCGGAGGGCGAACAACGCGCCGCCGTCGTCGTCGCAGGCCCGGGTCAGCTCGCCCAGGGGTGAGAGGGCCGAGGTGATCTCGAGCGCGGGTCGCGCCGGTGTCGCCGAGGAGCGGCTCGAGGACGTGCTCGTTGAGGATGGCGATGCTCAGGCCCCGCGCTCCGGCGGGGCGTTCGCCGGTGAAGGTGGCGTCGTACCAGCGGCCGGCGACGTACAGCGCGAAGCAGCCGGTCGCCTCGGCGGCGTCGGAGACCTCGCGGACCTCGAAGGCTTCGGCCAGCTGCGCGAGCAGGGAGTCGGCGTCGACCGGGCCGGCGACACGGCGGTGGAAGGCCAGCAGGCGGAGGCCGTCGGGCGGGTAGATGACGCACATCAGTCCGGCACCCGAGGGCCGGTCCGCGTCGCGCCACATGCTCAGGCCGGCGGCGACGCGGTGGTGGCCGTCGGCGATGTAGTGCACTCCTCGGCTGAGCTCGTCGGACAGCGCCTGCGCGGTCGCGTCGGGCACTCGCCAGACGGTCTGCTCCCAGCCGTCGGGTCCGGTGAAGCGGATCACCGGGTCGCCGCTGCGGCTCTCGGTGATCGCGTCCTCGACGCGTGGTGCCGTTGGGGCGCAGCAGTGCGACCAGCTCGGAGCTCACGCCCGCGGAGGCGTAGTAGTCGACCAGGCCGTCGACCCGCTGCGGCTGCACTGCTTCGTGGCCGCGCACCTGCCCGTCGACGAACGCCTCGACGCTGACCTCACCGACGACACCGACGTGCTCGTCGTCGCCGCGTCGTAGGCCGTAGACGTAGAGGGCCGCACTCGGTTCGTCGTACGCCGCCGGGTCGATCGCCCTCCGCGCCTTGGAGCGTTCGGAGGCGGGCAGCGCATCGAGCATCCGGGAGATGTTCTGCTCGGCGAACTCCTGGCGGACGAGCCGCGCCGTCAGGGGGCGTACGACGCCGGGCCCGCCGGACTGCTCAACGACAGCGTCAGCCAACGAGTCAGCCCCGTCGAACCGCGTCGCCGACACCCCCAGCACGTCGGCGATCGCCTCCAGCTCGGCGAGGAGATCGTGGGACACCGATCCCGCGACGTCGATGGAGGCGACGGCCGCCTCTCCCCCGCGGAACACCCGGTTCTCCATGTGCTCGACGTTCAGCCTCGCCTCGCTCAGCACGTCGAGGACGCGAGCGAGCACACCCGGTCGGTCGAGGTGCCGGACGGTCAGCGTCACCGACCCGAGCCGGCTGGGCTCGAGGTTCACGCAGTTGCGGGCCTGGCCCTCGGTGAACGCGTCGACGATCTCCACGACCCCGGCGGCCGTGGCGAGCTGGGCCTGCTGCGTGGACGCGCCGATGTGGTGGGTCCCGACGACACCGGGGTGCCGCGCGACCGCGGACTCCCAGTCGGCGCGACCGCTGCCGGGTTCGTCGGCGTAGACGTCCAGCCCGGCGCGCACCGTCCCCGCGTCGAGCGCCTCCAGCAGCGCGGTCTCGTCGACGACGTCGCCGCGCGAGGTGTTCAGCAGGATCGCGCCCGGGCGCATCCGGTGGAGGAAGGACTTGTCCACCAGCTGCTTCGTCTCCTTCGAGGCGGGCACGTGCAGCGAGATGATGTCGGAGCTCGGCGACCAGCTCCTCGAGCGAGTCGACCATGGCGATCCCGAGCTCGGCGGCCCTGGACTCGACGTACGCCTCGCGCGGCTTCGCCACCGCCTGGACCTTGATCCCGAACGCCGCGGCCCGCTCGGCCACGCCGAGCCCGATGGAGCCGAGGCCGATGATGCCCATGGTCGAGCCGAGCAGCCCGGTGGCCTTGCCGTAGGCCTTCTTGTTCCACTTGCCCGCGCGCAGGTCCGCGACGTTGTCCGGCGAGCCGGCGGTCGACGGCGATCAGCAGACCCATGGTCAGCTCGGCGACCGCGGCGGAGTTGCGGCCGGGCACGTTGGCGACGAGGACGCCCCGCGAGGCAGCCGCGGCGCGGTGTCGATGGTGTTGGTGCCGGCCCCGGCACGGATCACGAGCGCGAGCCGGTCCGCGGCCGCGAACACGCGCGCGTTCACCTTGGTGCTGCGGACGACGAGGACGTCGTACCCCGCGATGTGGTCCGGCAGGTCCGACCCGCCCAGGCTCGAGTCGACGACGCACTCGTGGCCGCGCGACTCGAGCTCGTCGACGGCGCTCTGCGGCAGGGCGTCGGCGAACAGAATGCGCAGCCCAGCGCCCGCTCCACCCTCTGCGCGGTGTTCCTGCATCCGCGACCTCCCACGAAACGGAGCGCACCCACGGTCGTGCGGTCTCCCGGTCAAACTAGTGCCAAGGGCAAGAGCGCACCACGGGAAAAGGGCAGTGCGAACATACGGCGCCATACCCGTCGATTGGCGCCCGAACCGGGTTACCGTCGCCCATGCGACGCATCGTCCTCGTCACCGCCGGCCTCGTCGGCGCCGCCTCCCTCTCCCTTCCTGGCCCTGCCGCGCAGTCCGCTCCACCCGCGAGCGCACCCGTCGGTGCAGCAGAAGGCCGCGGCTCCCGCGGTGCCCGGTCTACGGGTGACCCGGATGGTGCGCGGGCTGAACCTGCCGTGGGACGTCAAGCCGATCCCGGGCGGCCGGTTGCTGATCACCGAGCGCGACAGCAAGCGGCTGCTGCTGTGGTCGCCCGGCGGCCACCTGAGCCGGGTCCGCTTCCCCACATCGACGGTCTGGTCGGGCAGCGAGACCGGGCCTGATGGGCCTCGCCGTCGACCCGAGGTTCACCAGGAACCACCGCTTCTACACCTGCCAGGGCAGCCCGACCACCGCCGGTGGGCACGACGTCCGGGTGATGGCGTGGAAGTTCGCGCACCAAGCCACTGCGCGCCACCCTCGTACGACGACTGCTGGTCGGGCTCCCGTCCACCAGCGGTCGACACGGCGGCTGCCGACTGCTCATCGCCAGCAACGGGGCCATGATCGTCGGCACCGGCGACGCGGCCACCGGGCACGAACCCGCGCAACCTCTCCTCGCTCGGCGGCAAGACCCTGCGCCTGAACCGGCTTCACCGGCGCGCCCTGGCACCAGAACCCCTTCATCAGTTCTCCCGACGCGCACCCGTCGCTACGTGATGACCTTCGGCCACCGCAACGTCCAGGGCCTCGCCCAGCGCCCCGACGGGACGCTGTGGACCGCCGAGCACGGACCCGACCGCGACGACGAGGTCAACCGGCTCAGGGTCGGCGGCGACTACGGCTGGAACCCCGTGCCCGGCTACAACGAGTCCGTGCCGATGACCGACCAGAGCCTGCCGGGCACCCAGCTCGGCGCCCGCTGGCGGTCGGGCGCCCCCACCCTGGCGACGTCGGGCATCTCCTGGGTGAAGGGCAACAAGTGGCGCGCCTACCGCGGGACCCTGGCGGTCGCGGCCCTGAAGGCGGAGCGGCTGATGTTCATGCGCTTCGACGGCAACGGCGTCTACAAGGGGATGCACACCCCGGCGCCGCTCCGGAAGTTCGGCCGGCTGCGCTCGGTGACCAGCCTGGCCAACGGCGACCTGCTCGTCACGACCTCCAACGGCGACGGTCACGACGCGGTGCTGCGCGTCCGTCCCAGGACCTGACGGCTCAGCTCCAGCCGAGCTGGCGGGTGCCGAGGTAGATGGTCGGCATCCAGACCGCGAAGCCGACCAGCGGCAGCCAGGGCACCCAGCCGGGGTGGCGTGACGAACCAGCGCGCGCCGAGGGCGAACAGCACCAGCCACAGCACCAGGAACAGCAGCGTCACCCACCAGGGCGCGACGCCCGACCGTGCCGAGGTCGAGGAAGAGGACGCACGCCAGTCCGCCCATGCCCACGAACCCCCACGGGGACACCTTCTGCCGCGCCACGGGCGAAACCCTAGGGGACGCCCCAACTGTCCCCTAGCCTGATGCCGTCCCGACGACGCGCGGGCCCACGCTCTCGGAGGCACTGTGAACTTCCCCAGCACACTGTTCCGACGGTTGGCGCTGCCGCTCGCCGTCGCCGCGACGGTCCTCGCCGGCGCTCCGGCGCCGGCCGGCGCGGCAGATCCCACGCCCACGACGCTGACGCTCACCGCCCCTGCGTCGGGCAAGGCCGGCCTGCCCGCGCCGTTCACGGCCAAGCTCGTCGACAACGTCGGTGCGCCGATCGCCGGAGCGACGATCACCCTGCGACGGACCAGCGGGACCCCGGTGAACGCCGGGACGGGTACGACGGGCGCCAGCGGCTCGGTCGTGATCAACGCCGCCGTTCCCGCCGGCACCACGACCTGGCAGGCGACGTACGCCGGCGACACCGTGCACGCGGCCGACGTCTCACCGGTGGTCACCGTCGTGGGTCGTCGCTACGCGACCACCGTGCAGCTCACCGCCCCCAAGCGAGTGGTCGACGAGCGCGCGGTCAACCTCAACGTGCTCTGGAGGGCCTCCGACGGATCACCGATCAGCGGCATCGTGACGATCCACCGCAAGCTCGGGTCGGGCGCTTGGTCCGTCCTCCGGCAGGGTGCGTACGGCGAGCAACGGTCGCGCCACCATCCCCGTGGCGCCGCGCGTGGACTCGCAGTGGCGTGCGATCGGGACGACCGCCGCCTGGTGGCTCGCCGACGCCTCGCCGGTGGTCTCGGTCGACAACGTCCCACCGATCGCGCCGGCGTCGTACCCGAAGGCAGCGCCGCGTCCCGTCGCGACCAAGGCACAGGCGCGCGCCAAGGGGGCCGGGGCCAACGCGGTCATCACCGCCATCCCCGCAGCGACCTGGCGCAGCATGACGGGCCGCACCTGGCACGCCGGGTGCCCCGTCGGACGGTCGGGACTGAAGCTGTTGCGGATCAACTACTGGGGCTTCGACGGCTACCGCTACCGCGGCGAGATGGTGCTCAGCTCGGCCGTCGCACGCCGCGCGGCGGGAGCGCTGACGGACATGTACGCCGGCCGCTACCCGATCCGCCGGATGTACCGCGTCGACCGCTTCGGCTGGAGCCAGCGGCTCCACGGAGCCAACGACTACGCCTCGATGCGGGCCGACAACACCTCGGCGTTCAACTGCCGCAGCGTGGTGAACAAGCCGTCGGTGCTCTCACCGCACGCCCGCGGACGGGCCGTCGACATCAACACCTGGGAGAACCCCTACCGGTCCGCCACCGGACTGGTGCCGAACTCGTGGTGGGCGTCGCACAGCCACCCGAGGTACGCGTGGCGGTCGGGCTCGCACCCGGTGGTGAGGATCTGGCGCTCGCACGGCTTCCGCTGGACCTACGGCAACGTCGACAGCCAGCACGTCGACGGGCGTGGCCAGCCGCTGACGGGCAGCTTCCTGGGCTGAGGGCCCTCAGTCCTTGTCGTTCCACTTCGGGTCGTTGTCCCACGCCTCGTTGCGCTCCTTGACCTTCTCCAGCGCCCGGGAGGCCTCGGCCTCGGAGGGGTAGGGCCCGAGCCGGTCGGCGTAGTTGCACAGGTTCTCGTGCTCGACCTGATGGTGCTTGAGGCAGTACCAGTAGTCGCTCATGATTCGAAACTTACGCGCCCGCGGCCGAGCTCGCGAGGACGCGGATCGAGCGCGGAAGGTTGAGGAGCGTCGGCTCTGGCAGACGCGGAGCGGCTGACCGAGCGACGCGTCTCGAAACTACACTCGTCGTCGTGACCACCATGGCCCCTGGAAGGATCTCCGCCCGCCGTCCCGTGCCCGCGCACATCCCGCGGCCGGAGTACGTCGACAAGCCGTCGCCCGCGCCGTTCACCGGCTCGGAGGTCAAGGACTCCGACACCATCGAGCGGATGCGCATCGCGGGCAAGCTCGCCGCCGAGGCGCGCGACCTGGTCGGCTCGCACGTCGCGCCCGGCATCACCACCGACGAGCTCGACCGCATCGGCCACGAGTTCCTCTGCGACCACGGCGCCTACCCCTCGACGCTGGGCTACAAGAACTTCCCCAAGTCGCTGTGCTCCTCGGTCAACGAGGTCGTCTGCCACGGCATCCCGGACAGCTACGTCGTGCAGGACGGCGACATCGTCAACATCGACATCACCGCGTTCCTCAACGGCGTGCACGGCGACACCAACGCCACCTTCCTCACGCCGGGCGTCTCACCGGAGGTACGCGACCTGGTCGACCGGACCCGCGAGGCGCTGCGGCGCGCGATCAACGCGGTCAAGCCCGGTCGGCAGATCAACGTGATCGGTCGGGTGATCGAGTCCTACGCCAAGCGGTTCGGGTACGGCGTCGTACGCGAGTTCACCGGCCACGGGATCGGCACGTCGTTCCACTCCGGCCTGGTCATCCCGCACTTCGACGACCAGCACTACAGCGACCTCATCCAGCCCGGCATGACCTTCACCATCGAGCCGATGCTCAACCTCGGCACCCACGAGTGGAACATGTGGTCCGACAACTGGACCGTCGTCACGCGGGACGGGATGCCGAGTGCGCAGTTCGAGCACACCCTGCTCGTCACCGACGACGGTGCCGAGGTCCTGACGCTCCCCTGACCTCGGCCTGAGACCGGCGCTGAGACCGGGGCACGCACCCGCAACATGTTCTCGCTATGGTCGCTCGGTGACCAGCATGTTCGAGGACTACGCGACCGGGATGGGCGCGGCGTACGACGAGATGTACGAAGTCGACGCCGGCGCTCTCCGCACGCCGTACAGCCAGCTGCAGCCGTCGCTGCAGGAGATGGGCTCGACCGAGCTGCAGTCGAGGGTGGAGGCGCTGCAGTCGAGCTACCTCGACCAGGGCGTGACCTTCGACATCGGTGGCGAGGAGCGGGCCTTCCCGCTCGACGTGCTGCCGCGGGTCATCGAGATGGACCAGTGGGCCAAGGTCGAGGCCGGGGTCCAGCAGAGGGTGCACACGTTGGAGAAGTTCCTCGACGACGTGTACGACGCCGGCCGCGTGCTGCAGGACGGCATCGTCCCGCGCCGCGTCGTGACCACCTCCTCGCACTTCCACCGCGCCGCCGCCGGCATCGAGCCGCCCAACGGCGTGCGCGTGCACGTCAGCGGCATCGACCTGATCCGCGACGACGACGGCGAGTTCCGCGTGCTCGAGGACAACGTGCGGGTGCCGTCCGGCGTCTCCTACGTGATGACCAACCGCCGCGCGATCGCCGCGGCGCTGCCCGAGACCTTCGCCGAGCACCGGATCCGTCCGGTCGCCGGCTACCCCCAGAAGCTGCTCACCGCCCTGCGTGCCGCGGCGCCCGCCGGTGTCACCGACCCCAACGTCGTCGTGCTCACCCCCGGTGTCTTCAACGGCGCCTACTTCGAGCACGCGCTGCTCGCGCGCACCATGGGCGTCGAGCTGGTCGAGGGTCGAGACCTCGAGTGCCGACGCGGCCGCGTGATGATGCGTACGACGCAGGGCCTCGAGCCGGTGCACGTGATCTACCGCCGTGTCGACGACGAGTTCATCGACCCGGTGCACTTCCACAGCAACTCGCTGCTCGGCTGCTCCGGCCTGCTCAACGCCGCGCGGGCCGGCAACGTGACGATCGCCAACGCGGTCGGCAACGGGGTCGCCGACGACAAGCTGATCTACACCTACCTGCCCGACCTGGTGCGCTACTACCTCGACGAGGAACCGATCCTGCAGAACGTCGACACCTGGCGTCTCGGCGACGCCGACCACCGCGAGGAGGTCATGGACCGACTCGACGAGCTGGTGCTCAAGCCGGTCGACGGGTCTGGCGGCAAGGGCATCGTGATCGGGCCGCAGGCGAGCAAGGCCGAGCTCGACGAGCTGCGCGGGAAGGTGATGCTCGACCCGCGCTCGTGGATCGCCCAGCCGGTCATCCAGCTGAGCACCGTCCCGACGTACGTCAACGGCATGATGCGTCCCCGCCACGTCGACCTCCGCCCGTTCGCCGTCAACGACGGCAACCGCGTCTGGGTCCTGCCGGGCGGTCTCACCCGGGTCGCGCTCGGCGAGGGCGAGCTGATCGTGAACTCCTCGCGCGGCGGCGGCTCCAAGGACACCTGGGTGCTGGCCGGCCACGGCCGCCACTCGGTCCGCGTCGAGCCCGAGCGGATCACCCTGCACACCACGCCTCAGGACGTCGGCCCCGCCCTCGACTCCTTCTCCGCCCCGCAGGACCAGCAGCAACAGCAACAGCAAGGCCGCTCCGAGCGCGAGGAGGTGGCCTCGTGCTGAGCCGGATCGCCGAGTCGCTGTTCTGGATCGGTCGCTACGTCGAGCGCGCCGAGGACACGGCCCGCATCCTCGACGTACAGACCCAGCTGATCCTCGAGGACCCGGGCGTCGACGAGGAGTCCACCTGTCGCAGCCTGCTCTCGATCATGGGCGTCGAGGTCGACGACGAGGACCCGGAGAACCCGGCAGTCTTCGACACCGCCGAGGTCATGCGCGTGCTCGCCTACGACATGGGCTCGACCGCCTCGATCGCGGCCACCCTGGCGGCAGCTCGCGAGAGCGCTCGTCGCGCGCGCGAGACCCTCTCCACCTCGATGTGGGAGGCGCTGAACACGACCTACCGCGCCGTACCCTCCGGCCACTTCCGCTCGATGCGCCCGCCCGTCGCGTTCCGATGGGTACGTGACCGGGCAGCCCAGATCAACGGGATCGCGGAGGCCACCATGACCCGCGACGAGGGCTACCAGTTCCTCGTCCTCGGCCGCTCGATCGAGCGCGCCGACATGACCTCGCGCCTCGTGGCCACGGCGGCGCTGACCTCGGGCTCCGCCTGGGGTACGTCGCTACGCGCGTGTGGCGCCTACGAGGCGTTCCTGCGCACCTACAAGGGACTCGAGACCGAGCGCGGCGCGGCGGAGTTCCTGCTCCTCGACCGGCTGTTCCCGCGATCGGTGGTGTTCGGGCTCAGCGAGGCCGAGCGCTGCCTGGAGCGGCTGCAGTCGTCGGGCACTCGCGCCGGCTTCCAGAACGAGGCGCAGCGGCTGCTCGGCCGCACCCGCGCGGAGCTGGAGTACCGCTCGCTGAGCGACGTCGTCGCCGAGCTGCCCAACGAGATGGAGCGACTGCAACGCACCTGTGCGTTGGCGACCGACGCGATCTCCCGGCGCTACTTCGCCGGCGCGGAAGCTACCGAGTGGCACGGGGTGAGGGCATGAACCCACCCCACGACAACTGCTCGCAAGAGGCCGCTACGCGGCGGAGACGCTCTCACTTCCGAGGGGACCCCGAGATGAGCATGCAATTGCGCATCGCGCACACGACCGGCTTCGAGTACGACGGCAAGGCGAACACCTCCTTCAACGAGGCCCGCCTCACGCCACTGACCCTGCCCGGCCAGATCGTCGTGCACTCGCGCGTCGAGGTCTCCCCGACGCCGTGGGTGTACACCTACCGCGACTACTGGGGCGCCCAGGTCACCGCTTTCGAGGTCCTCGACCCGCACACCTCGCTGACAGTCACCGCGTCCGCGACCGTGCACACCGACCGCACTCCCGTCGGCGCGCCGACGATGAGCTGGGAGGAGATCCGCAGCGACGAGATCGCCGACCTGCACACGGAGTTCCTCACCCTGCCCGAGCGGGTGCGGCCCGAGGACGACCTCGTCGCCCTGGCCCGGGCCATCGCGGACAGGAGCGCCACTCCCGGCGACGCCGCCCGCGAGATCTGCGCGCTCGTCTACAACGAGGTCAAGTACGTCTCCGGCTCCACCACCGTCGACGCCTTCGCCGCCCACTCGTGGACCGAGCGCACCGGGGTCTGCCAGGACATGGCCCACATCGCCATCGGGGCGCTGCGATCGGTCGGCATCCCGGCGCGCTACGTCTCCGGCTACCTCCACCCGAAGAAGGAGCCCGAGATCGGCGTACCCGCCAAGGGCGAGTCGCACGCCTGGGTCGAGTGGTGGGACGACGGCTGGCGCGGCTTCGACCCCACCAACGACACCGAGCCCGGTGACCGCCACGTCATCGTCGCGACCGGTCGCGACTACAACGACGTCAAGCCGCTCTCCGGGATCTTCTCCGGCACCGGTACGTCGCGGATGTTCGTCGACGTCCAGGTGACGCGCCTGCAGTAGTCCGCAGTCGCCAGCCACGTATCTGACCGGGGACCTCCGGGCTCCTTCTTCTGCGTCGGCCTCCCCCGGGCCGAGCACGACAAGGAGAAGACCATGTACGTCCCCCGACTGCACGGCGACCCGATCGACCAGCAGGCCGTCGCCCACGCTCGTGCCCAGCAGCGTGCCCGCCAGGCCGCCCGAGAAGAAGCCCGCGCCGCCCGTCGCGCCTCGCGCGACCACGAGATGGGCATCTTCTGGTTCCTCCGCTGGATCGCCGCCTGACCACGGCGCCGTCAGCGGACCACCAGGCAGAACCGGTGACCCGCAGGGTCGGCGTACACCCGCCACGGCACGGGCTGACCGTCCGGCCCCGGCCGGGGCGACCAGCGTTCCTCGACGAACACTCCCCCGGCTCCGACGACCTTCTCGTGGGCCGACGCGAGGTCGTCCACCAGCACGTCGACATGGACCTCGCTGGCTCCGGACGGCACCCCCGAGCGCTGGAACGACAGCCGTTGGCCGTGCGGCGGTGGCTCGAGGGTGACCCAGCCGTCGTACCACTCGGTCGGCGTGCCACCGACGAGCCGTGACCAGAAGGACGCCAGCGCCATCGGGTCAGGCGTGTTGAGCACGACCTCGCGGATCCAACCGATCGGCGACTCGGACGCTGTCATCCCCGCAGCGTCGGCGAAGTCGGGTCGGCGGTCAACATCTCGTTGCGGGCTGACCCACCCACTCGCAGTGGTGCCAGCCCCACTCGAAAAGGCCGGTTGGCACGGTGTCGCCGGCCCCCCTGTCGCCGTGAGACTCGATGAGTCGGCCGCCAGTCCCGCGGCCCCTTTGAAGGAGATTGCCATGGATGTCCCACGCCTGCACGGTTACCCGATCGACCAGGAAGCCGTCGCCGGTGTCCGCGCGAAGCAGCGCGCCCGCGAGGCTGTCCGCTCCGCCCGACGGTCCAAGGAGTCGACGGCCGGCCTGCGTGGTCTCCTCCAGCGGCTTTCGAGCTGAGAGCTCGAGGTGACCACGTCGCCGGCCGGGACCGTCGTACACGGCCGGATGCCGCGGTCGGCCGGGTGAGCGTCAGCTCCACCTGACGGCGTCCGCCGACACCAGGGCCCCCAGCTCGTCGGCGCACATCCAGATGGTGCTGATCCGCCCGTCGGTCAGGGTGAGGATGTCGATCACGCGTACGTCGAGGCGCTCGCCGGTGCCGGGCAGGACGCCCAGCGCCGTCGGGAACGGACCGACGTGCTGACCCCCCATCCGGAACGCGACCGCGACCTTGTCGCCTGCCTCGACCACGTCGAGCACCTCGTTGTCCCTGGCGTCGAAGGTGCCCTGCACCATCCGGGCCCTCGCGGCCAGCTGGCGTGCGGTCATGGGTACGCCGTTGATCGTGACCGGGTCGGTGTACATCGTGCGGATCCGCTCGGCAGCCTCCTCGTCGGAGTCCGGGAACGGGGTCGCCCAGAGGTCCAGCAACGCATCGATGTCGAACGCCATGACCGCCACCCTTCACCTCGGGCGCGGCACCGGGCAAGACCAGGCGACCCTCGAGCGCCCAATCCGCGAGCGATGTGGGGACTCGGCGGTCACGCCACCGGAGTACGTACTAGCGTGTGCTCGCACCAGCCCGCCCAGCATCCAAAGGTGACCCCCGCGTGACACCGACACGTCCGCTGAGTGTCGTCCTGATCGACGACTCCGCCGACCTCCGCCTCCTGATGCGGTTGGCGATGGACCAGTCGGCGGACTTCGAGCTCGTGGGCGAGGCAGGTGATGGTCGAGCGGGCGTCGAGGTCGCGCGGGTGTGGCAGCCCGACCTGGTGCTGCTGGACATCGCGATGCCGGTGATGGACGGGCTCCAGGCACTCACGCTGATCCGCGAGGAGTGTCCGTCGGCCGTCGTGGTCGTGCTCTCCAGCTTCGGCGACAGGTCGGGGCTGCCCAAGCAGGCGACCGCGCTGGGCGCGCACGCCTTCGTGCAGAAGAGCGACGGCGCGACGCGCGTCCTCAACGAGCTCAGCCGGATCGTCGGCAGCGTCACCGCGTCCTGATCATCCCGCTATATGTGGTGATAGTGGCTGATATCGGCTGTGCATGACCCTGTGGATGATGTGGACAACTGTTTCCACCGTTCAGGGGAGGCGGAATCCGATTACTAGTCCCCTATGTCCCTCCACGCCCCATAACTCCCCAGGCGACACACCGCAGACGTCCGGAGAGGCCCCGACTGCGACCCTACGATCCGAATCATGGCGGACCTGTGCACCTCCGTCCTTGTCGTCCTGGGCATCGCCTGGGTCGTCCGGCGCGCCATGGACGGATCCCCTCCCCGGCCGCTCACGGCCGTGCGGAGGCGCCTCTGGGTGTTCTTGTCACTGCTCTCGTCCGTGGCGGTGCACGCGGTGCTGGCCGGGCTGGACCTGATCGCCTGGCGCACCGCCGCCATCCCCCTGGCTCTCCTCGGCCTCTGGCTGGTGCTCTGCCGGCTGATGGTGCGCCCACGCGATGCGCCGGGGAGTCCACGGAGGACGGCTCGTCCCGTCACGCAACCCGCTGTGATCCGCCGCCTGTCCCCGGCGGCCCTCGCCCTCATCGGGGCCTCGATCCTCGCCCTGTGGATCGCGGTCAACCCGATGAGTGAGCACCGGAACGAGGCCGCCGCCGCCTCGACCGCGACGCAGCCTCCGAGCGAGACGACTCCCGCCTCGGCGGTGGCGCAGGTCGAGCCCGTGACCCCGTCGGTCAACCCGTCGACCGCCTCCACGACGAACCCCGGCCTCGGCACCGCGGCCGTGGGGACGCCCCCCGCCGCGTCACAACCCACCAGGACCACCGATGTCACCTCGCTCCCCGGGGCCACGGGCTCCCGCCGTCAGGTCGGTCGCGGGGTCGTGATGGCGACCAAGGGCGCGATCGTCCTGGTCGGTGACAACGCCCGCCTGACGGCCAACACCGGCCCCACGACGTCCAGTGGGACTGTCGCGCTGGGCGTCCAGGGATCGAAGCTGAACTCCGGTGACTCCGCCCGCGGCGGCTCGGCCGACAGCGGCACCGCAGCGCGTCAGCAGCCCGCTGCCGCACGGTCGAGCCAACGCACGATCGGCCACGAGAACGCCACCCTCGCGGAGCTGGCCAAGGGGGCCAAGGGAGCCAAGGGCCACCGGGGCACGGCACTCAGCGGTTTCGAGGACCACTCGGTCAGCGTCCTCGGAGACGACCAGATCGTCACCTACGACGACTCCAACGTCTTCATCGACCGCAAGGGAGAGATCAACGCGAACACCGGGGACACCGACTCCAGCGGGCTCAACGCCGTCGACGTCGGCGCCTCGACCGTGCGCGCCGGCAACTCGGGCGACAGCGAGGGCGTCGAAGCAGCGGAGTCACCGGCAGAAGAGGTGGCAGAGGAGGCCGCCTCACCGGCTACGTCGATGGACGAGAACAGGCTCTCGGGCGCCCGCGTGGCTCCGCCGACCGCCCAGGATCCCGACGACGCGGAGGAGAACGAGGGCGAGGAGGCCGGTGTCGGCCCGGCCAAGGGCCAGGCCTTCGGCACCGTCACGGACGAGGGCGCCACGACCGCGACCGGGAGGGACACCTTCGCCGTCGGCGCCGACGGGTACGACGACGTCTCGATCCGCAGCCACGGTCGCAACGACATCGTCACCTACGACGACTCGAACGTGACCATCGGCGGCGAGGGCAAGGTGAACGCCCAGATCGGCGACAGCGACACCGGCGGCGCAGTGGTCATGGGGATCCAGGGCTCCGACGCCCGCGCCGGGTGTGAGGGCGACCTGTGCTACTCGGCGAACCCCGCCATCAAGCTGGCGGCCCAGCTCCTCGGGCCGTCCGGCGTGAAGCTGACCATGAAGCAGTGGCAACAGCTCGTCGACTACCTGGACCAGGAGTACGCCTCCGGGGAGACGAAGCGGCCCGGCCGCCGATGACCTCGGGTGCGGATGGGTCGGCCGACACGACATCGCGGTCAACCTAGACCACCGAATGGACCAGTTGGCTAACTGGACAGTCAGTGAGTGATGATTCCACTACTTCGAGCGGCGACCCGAGACGCCTCTCGAAGCCTGGCCGCCCGCCGACTCAACCCGGCGGGCGGCCTTTCCATGCGGAGCCCGCGGGCCGGAGCCCGATGCGGATGGGCTGGCTCATAGGCCGGGTTCTGTTCGCCGTACCGCCTCACGACGGCACGGTTGGCGACCATCCATCTCCGGCTGCCGTTGCCGACAACCTCCAGCGACCTACCCGCGAGCTCGGGCGGACCGCCCTCGAACGCTCGCTGTCTGGTCTTGCTCCAGGTGGGGTTTGCCTAGCCACGGCGGTCACCCGCCGCGCTGGTGGTCTCTTGCACCACCGTTTCACCCTTACCTCCTCCCCGAGGAGGAGGCGGTCTGTTCTCTGTGGCACTGATCCCGCGGGTCGCCCCGGGTGGGTGTTGCCCACCACCTCGTCCTGTGGAGCCCGGACCTTCCTCGACACCCTGGGAATCAACCCGAGGTGACGCGGTCGCCCGGCCAGCCCATCCGCGCGCCCAAGGATAGGGCAGCCGGAGGCCGGACATCGATGACGGCGCCCTGCCGGACTGGGGACGTCCCCAATCCGCACATTTCACCCCCGGCTGCTTGCGGCTTCACCTACCTTGTCGCCCGGGGGAAAGACATGACACTGACCGAACACGAAGCCGCGGGCACCGGAGGGGTGCCGAGGCCGCGGTGGCGCGCGCCCGACACCTTGCTCGAGAACCTGCAGCTGATCGCCGATGGCGTGGTCGCCATGGCGGGCTTCGCCGTGGCCGCGATCCGGATCCGGCGGGGCGAGGACCTCGAGCTGGTGGTCGACACGGGCCTGCCCGAGGAGATCGGGACCCGGATCCCGGTGCAGCTGATGCTCGACGAGCTGGCACTGGCCGAGGACTGGGGGCTGCTCCAGTTCGTCCCCCACGGCGTGGGCGACACCACGTCGGACGCCTGGGTCGTGCCGCGCGGCGTGGTCGCCTCCGACGAGCCGGACGCCTGGCACCCCATGGACATGCTCGTGGCTCCGTTGTACGACGGCCAGGGCGTGCTGCGCGGGACCCTGGCGATCGACGAGCCCCTCGACGGCCGGCTCCCCGACCTCGAGCGCCGGCGGGTGCTCGAGAAGTTCGCCGTCCTGGCCGCGCGCGCCGTACTCGCCTCGGTCGAGCGCGAGTCCCTGGCCGAGCAGGTGGCCATGGCGGACACCGTCAAGGCCATCGTCCGCACGTCGAGTGCCCAGCTCAGCCTCACCGGCCTGCTCGAGGCCAGCCAGCAGACCCTGCTCGAGGGGTTCGCGGCGCAGCGACTGTGGATCAAGACCGTGGCGGTCGACGACGAGACGCCCACCGAGTACCTGCCCGACGACATCTCCTTCGCCCTTCCGCCCGACGTCGTGGACTTCGCGGAGAGCGCTGCCGCCTACTGCTGGCACAACCAGGTCGTCATGAAGGTCGGGACCAACTATCCGGTGCCGGCGGAGATGGACGACCACCACTTCCAGCAGATCGTGGACCTGCTGCGCGGCATCTCGATGTCGTCGCTGGTCTTCGTCCCGCTCGGCGCGGGCCCGGAATGCATGGGCAGCCTGGCGCTGATGCGCAGCGACCCTGACCGCGAGTGGACCGACGTCGAGTGTGCCGCCCTCCTCGACATCGGCCACGACCTCGGACGCGCGGCCCTCAACGCGCGCACGTTCGACCGCGAGCACGCGCTGGTCGCGGAGCTCCAGGCCCTGGACACCTACAAGAGCCAGCTGATCGCGACGGTCTCCCACGAGCTCAAGAGCCCGCTCACCACCGTCGCCGGTCACCTCGAGATGCTCGAGTCGGGCACCATCCGCATCGGCGAGCAGGCCCGTGCCTCCCTGGCGGCCATCGGCCGCGCCTCGGACCGGATGACCCGGGTGATCGAGGACCTGTTGCTGCTCCGCAAGGTCGGCGACGCCCACAAGCCGCTGCGCCTGGACCCTGTCGACCTCGGCAGCCTGGTCCGGGACGCCGTGGCACTCACCGCCCTCGCGGCCGCGGACAAGGGGCTCCAGGTCCACGTCGAGACGAGGGGACGTCACGTCCTGGCGCTCGGCGAGCCCGAGGAGCTCGACAAGGTCGTGCACAACCTGGTCAGCAACGCCGTGAAGTACACCCCGGCCGGTGGTTGGGTGCAGATCACCACGGAGCACCTCGAGGACCGGGCCGTCCTGACGGTCCACGACACCGGCATCGGCATCTCCCCGGAGGACCAGGACCAGCTGTTCACGGAGTTCTTCCGCTCCACCAACCCGGCGGCCGTCGAGCTCCCCGGCACCGGCCTCGGGCTCGCCATCGTCCTGCGGATCGTGGAGCGGCACGGCGGCTGGATCGACGTCGAGTCGGCGCGTGGCGTCGGGAGCACCTTCCGGGTGACCCTGCCGGGCGCGGTCGAGTCAAGCCAGGAAGACCGGGTCTCTGCCTGACCCAGGTCACACCACGGGCAGGAACCGTCGTACGCCGCTGACCGTTGGCCCAGTGTGGACTTCTTCTCGAGCCCTGACCTCTGGGTCGCCTTCCTGACCCTCTTCGCCCTCGAGCTCGTGCTCGGGATCGACAACATCGTGTTCATCTCGATCCTGACCAACCGGCTACCCGGCGTCGCAGCAGCAGCGGGCCCGCATCCTCGGCCTGACCCTGGCGCTGGTGATGCGGATCATGCTGCTGTTCGTGGCCTCGTGGATCGTGGGGCTCACGGAGCCGTGGTTCTCGATCGGTGACGCCGACGTGCTGCACTTCTCCGGCCGCGACCTGATCCTGATCGTGGGCGGGCTGTTCCTGATCTACAAGGCGGTCACCGAGATCCACGCCAAGCTGGAGGGCGAGGACGAGCACGGCGCGGGCGGCGGCGGGCAGGCGACCTTCGGGTCGGTGATCGTGCAGATCATCCTCGTCGACGCAGTGTTCTCGCTCGACTCGGTGATCACGGCCGTCGGCATGGTCGACCAGCTGTACATCATGATCGCCGCGGTGATGCTCTCGATCGGCCTGATGATGGTGCTCGCGAGCCGGATCAGCGCGTTCGTGAACGCCCACCCGACGGTGAAGATGCTGGCGTTGAGCTTCCTGGTGCTGATCGGCGCCACCCTGGTCGCGGACGGCTTCGACGTCCACGTGGACAAGCCCCTGATCTACGGGCCGATCGCGTTCGCCATCGCCGTCGAGGCACTGAACCTGACCCACGCCAAGCGGCAGCGGGCGCGGAGGGCCGGCCGCGAGGAGGAGCCCCAGTCGGTCAACGCCTAATCGAGGGTGAAGCGGACCTTCCGGGTCGCCGGGTCCGCCTCGGCCAGCGTGACGCTCACGTCCTCGCCCACCGGCAGCGGCGACGTGCTGGTCACAGGAGCCTCGACGGCGGGCTCGCGGACCATCACCGTGCCCTCACGCTCGTCGTCGTGCTCCACCTCGAGCACCACGCCCTCGAACCGTTCCCCCACCCGGCTGCGCAGGGTCAGTGCCTCGACCAGGTTGAGCACGGCGTTCTCGTAGGCGTGTGACCTGCGCCCGGAGTCCCTCATCAGGTCCGGCACCTCGTCCATCCCCTCGAGGACCCACGCCGGCACGTCCTCACCCGCACACAGCGCCGTGCAGATCTCCAGCCCGTAGCGGTCGACCAGCCGGCGCAGCGGCGCCGTCACATGGGCGTACGACGACGCCAGTGCAGCGTGCTCGGTCAGCTCGGGAAGGTGGTCGCGGAAGGCGGCGTACCCGGCTCCCCGCAGCAGCGTCGTGCACGCCACCACCATGGCGGCCTGGGCCGGCCTGGACGGGTCGAGCCCCCGGATGAACTCGGGGTGACCCATCGTGTTGGGCCAGTCGATCCCCAGCGCCCGCGCCGTACGACGCAACCGGCGCACGGCGTACTCCGGGGCAGGAGGCAGCGTCCGCAGGATGCCGACCTTGCCCTTGACCATGATCGACGCCGCAGCGAAGCCGGTCAGCAGGGAGAGCTGCGCGTTCCACGACTCGACCGGCAGCATCTCGCGGAACTCCAGCCGGGCCTCGTCGTCGGCGACGTCGATCTCCTGGGCCGGCATCGGCAGCGACACTCCCCCGCGCTCGGCCTCCTTCGCGATCCGCAGCTCACCGATCGTCCTCAGCAGGGCCAGCGTCGACCCCTCGGCGGCCTGCGCGATCTGGTGCTGCACGCCGGCGTAGTCGAGCTTGGCCCGCGACCGCACCCGCGCCCGCTCCACCCGGGCGTCGGTCACGTCACCGTCGGCGTCGAGCGTGATCGTCCACACGAACGCCGGCCGGTCCTCGTCGGGCAGCAGCGACGCCGCGCCCTCGCTGAGGACCTTCGGGTGCAGCGGGATCTTGCTGTCCGCGCCGTACAGCGACTCGCCGCGCGCATGTGACTCGACGTCGACGGGGTCGCCCGGCTGCACGAACGCCATCACGTCGGCGATCGCGTAGTGCACGACGTAGCCGTCGCCGTCGGCCGCCAGGTGCATCGCCTGGTCGAGGTCCATGGCGCCTGCCGGGTCGATGGTGACGAACTCCAGCTGCGTCAGGTCCAGATCGGGCAGCCGCGGGTGGAGCGCGTCCTGCTCGGCCGCGGACTGCACGGCCGCGGGGAAGTCCGGATCGACGTGCAGCTCCTGCTGGATGGCGGCGATCCCGGTGCGGAGCTCCTGGGCCGCCGCATCCCTCGCCTGCAGCACGCGAGTCGCCACCCGTACCTCCTCGTCCCCGGGACCTCCGGCCAGCCTAGGGTGACCACCGTGCTGATCCTGCTTCCCCCGTCCGAGGGCAAGGCCGCGCCGCGCCGGGGCGCTCCCCTCGACCTCGCCCGGCTGAGCTCGCCGGAGCTCACGCCCGCGCGCGAACAGGTGCTGACGGCCGCTGGTCGCGCTGTGCCGCGACGACCCCGACCGGGCGATGCAGGTGCTCGGGCTGGGACCCACCCAGGCCGACGACGTACGCCGCAACGCGCGACCTGCTCACCGCACCGACGACGCGGGCCGACGCGATGTACACGGGCGTGCTCTACGAGGCCCTCGACCTCGCCTCCCTCGACGCCGCCGCTCGTCGCCGTGCGTCACGCTGGATCGCGGTCACCTCGTCGGTCTTCGGGCTGGTGCGACCCGGCGACCGGATCCCGTCGTACCGCCTCGCCGGCGGGGTGAACCTCCCCGGCCTCGGTGTCGTCTCCGCGCACTGGCGCGGCGCGCTCGAGCCGGCGGTCCCCGAGGAGGCCGGGCGCGGCCTGGTCATCGACCTCCGGTCCACCACCTACGCGTCCTTCTGGCGCCCCGAGCCCGACCTGGCGCGCAAGGTCGCGACCGTCCGGGTGCTGCACGAGGTGGGCGGTCGCCGGAGCGTGGTCAGCCACTTCAACAAGGCCACCAAGGGCCGCCTCGTCCGCGCCCTGCTCGAGCACGGCGCCACCCCGAACACCCCGGCCGCCCTCGCCGACCTGGTCACGCGACCTCGGCTGGAAGGTCGAGCTCGGCGACCCCGGCAAGCACGGCCAGCAGCTCGACGTGGTCGTGGAGGAGCTCTGAGAACCGGATAGTCCGATGCATCCGGACCCTCTCAGCGCCTGAAGACGGGTCCGACTGCATCGGACTATCCGGAAGTCAGAGTCGGCTCTCCGCCGCCGCCTCGCCGCCGAGCTGCTGCGCGGCCCAGACGGGCAGGATCGAGATGACCACCAGGACCACGGCGACGACGTTGACGACGGGCGCCTGGTTGGGGCGGAACAGGTTGTCGAAGATCCAGATCGGCAGGGTCGGTGTGCCCGGACCGGCGGTGAAGGTGGTCACCACGATCTCGTCGAAGCTGAGCCCGAAGGCGAGCAGCGCACCGGCCACGAGGGAGGACCGCAGCAGCGGGAAGGTGACCAGCCGCATCGTCTGCATCGGCCGCGCGCCGAGGTCGGCCGAGGCCGCCTCCAGCGAGCCGCCCATCCGCCGCAGCCGGGCGCCGACGTTGTTGAAGACCACGACGATGCAGAACGTCGCGTGGCCGACGATGATCATGAACAGCCCGGCGCTGATCCCGAAGACCGGCTGGAGGAAGTCCTGGATCGTCGACTGCAGGGCGATACCGGTGACGATGCCCGGCAGCGCGATCGGCAGGATCACGAGCAGGTTGATCACCCGCTTGCCGAAGAAGTCGAAGCGGGTCAGCGCCAGCGCCAGCAGCGCGCCCAGCACGAGCGCGATCGCGGTCGCGCCGAGCCCGGCCTTCACCGAGGTCCACAGCGCGTCGCGCGGGCCCGGCGCGTGCGCGCGCGATCTGCCACCACTCGGTGGTGAACGAGGGCGGTGGCCAGCCGAACGTCCGGTCGGCGTTGAACGAGTTCAGCGTCACGACCGCCAGCGGCACGTAGACGAACGCGAGCACCAGCGGCGGCGAAGACCCACAGCGCGATCCGGCCGCCCTTGCCGATCCTCATCGCGTGCCCTCCCCGACATGACGTGGCGCCTCACAGGTTGTCCAGAGCGCCGGTGCGGCCGGCCAGGGTCAGGTAGATGACCATGATCACGACCGAGCCGTGCCGAGCGCCGCCGCGAACGGCAGGTCGAGCACGATGTTCTGGCGCACCGCGGTGCCGAGCACCTGGAGCTTGCCGCCGACGATCTGGACGGCGATGTAGTCGCCCAGGCTCAGCGAGAAGGTGAAGATCGACCCCGCGACGATCGCCGGCGTCAGCGACGGCAGCACGATCCGGCGGAACGTCGTACCCGCCGAGCCGCCGAGGTCCGCCGACGCCTCCAGGTGGGCCTCGGGCAGCCGCTCGAACCCGGCGTACACCGGCAGGATCATGTACGGCAGCCACAGGTAGGTCAGCGTCAGCACGACCGCGACCAGGCCGTAGCCCGGCGTGCTGCCGAACACCGAGTCCATCACTCCCTCGGGCTGGAGCATCGCGCGCCAGGCGTAGGCCTTGACGAGGTACGACGCCCACAGCGGCACCAGCACCGCCGCGACCAGCAGCGTCCGCAGCCGCCGCGGTGCCACTCGCGCCATGAAGAACGCGAACGGCACCGCGATGACCATGCAGAGCACCGTCACGAGCGCGGCGATCAGCAGCGTGCGCCCGATGATGCGCAGGTAGGTCGGCGAGAACAGCTCGGCGAAGTTCTCCATGGTGAACGTCGTGACCACCTTGTTGGTGAACGGGTCGGTGGTGAAGAACGCCGTCGCGAAGAACACGCCGAGCGCGCCGAGGTAGGCGACCACCAGCCACGCCATCGGCGCAGCGAGCAGCGCGAACGGCGTCCTCCGCTGCCTCACTCGTCCTCCTCGATGTCCAGCCGGTGCGGTCAGTCAGCCGATCCGGTCAGCCGCGGATCTCCGACCACTTCTTGGTCCACTCCGCGTAGTCGGTGCACTTCACGTCGGTGCGACCGTCCAGGCACGCGGCGATCGGCGTGTTCCAGTAGTAGACCTTCGAGAAGTAGTCCTCGTCCGTCGGCGTGGAACGTCTCGCAGTGCTTCGGGTCGGTGGTCTCCTGGCAGGCCAGCCGGTTGCCGGGTGCCTCGCCGAAGTACTCCGCGATCGCGGCGTTCGTCTTCGGCGAGACCAGGTGGTCGATCAGCTTGTAGGCACAGGTCTTGTGCTCGCTCTTCGCGCCCACCATCCAGGTGTCCGACCAACCGGTCGCGCCCTCCTTGGGCAGCACGGACTCGACCGGGGCCTTCTCGCCCTGGGCGAGGTTCGCGATCACCTGCCAGGTGGTGCCGACGACGCTGGAGCCGTTCTTGAACGCCTGGACCTCCTTGAGGTAGTCCGACCAGTACTCACCGACGTTCTCGCCCTGCTTCTTGAGCAGGTCGACCGCGGCGTCGAGCTGCTTCTCGTCGAGGGCGTAGGGGTCCTTGATCCCCAGGTCGGGCTGGGTCGCCATCAGGTAGACGCGCGGCGTCGGCGATGTAGATCGGCGAGTCGTACGCCGTGACCTTGCCCTTGTACTTCGAGGCGTCGTCGAAGACGGCCGACCACGAGTCGGGGGCCGGCTTGACCTGGTCGGTGCGGTACATCAGCAGGTTGGCGCCACGACCGTGCGGGACGCCGTACATCTGCCCGTCGACCGAGTTCCACGGCTGGTCCTTCAGGCTCGTCGAAGATGTCCTTGTAGTTGGTGATCAGGTCGGTGTTCATCGGCTCGACGTCACCGGCGGCGATCATCCGCAGGCGTCGCGTCGCCGGAGGCGGAGACCACGTCGTACTCCCCGGTGCGCATCAGCTGGACGGCCTCGTCGGAGGTGCCGAAGGTCTTGACGGTGACCTTGCAGCCGGACTCCTTCTCGAAGTCGGAGACCCAGTCGACCTCGGGGTCGTTGCTGCCGTCCTCGACGTAGCCGGGCCACGCCAGCACGCTGACCTCGCCCTCCGGAGTCCCGAGCTTGTCGAGCGGCTTGAGGTCGGGCGCCGTGAATCCGCCTGCGCCCCGTCTTCTCCGAGTCGCCGCTGTCGGACCCGCAGCCCGCCAGGGCCAGGGTGGCGCAGACCAGCGCCGCGCCGAGCTTCATCGTCGTTCTCACTTGGAACTCCTTTGTGCGATGGATTCTTCGTCGGTGGTGCTGTCGTGCTCGGTGGCGTCGGGGATCTCGATCAGGTGCTCGCGGTGCCACAGCAGCTCCACGGGGTCGCCCCGGCGCAGCTCGTCGTGGCTGGCCCGGTGGCCGTTCTCCTCGAGGGCGATCAGCCGCCCCCCGCCGTCGAGGTCGACGACGAAGCGGGTCACCGGGCCGGCGTACACGACCTCGGCGAGGGTGCCGGACGCGGAGCCGTCGCTGTCGCTGCGCTGCGCGCCCGGGGTGACGATGGTGAGCTTCTCGGGACGGATGCCGAAGGTGCCGCCGCGGCCGGTGGCGCGCTCGGCCTGCTCGCCGCGGAGCAGGTTGGAGGTGCCGACGAAGCCGGCGACGAAGGCGTTCGCCGGCTGCTCGTAGATCTCGCGGGCGGTGCCGACCTGCTCGATGCGGCCCTCGTTGAACACCGCGATCCGGTCGCTCAGCGTGAGCGCCTCGTCCTGGTCGTGGGTGACGAACAGGAAGGTGATGCCGACCGCGCGCTGGATCTCCTTGAGCTCGACCTGCATCTGCTCGCGCAGCTTCAGGTCGAGGGCGCCCAGCGGCTCGTCGAGCAGCAGCACCTTGGGCCGGTTCACCAGCGCGCGGGCCAGGGCGACGCGCTGCCGCTGTCCGCCGGAGAGCTGGGTGGGCCGGCGGTCGCCCAGCGCGCTGAGCTGCACCTGCTCGAGCGCCTCCTGCGCACGCTGGCGGCGCTCGGCCTTGCCGACCTTCTTCACCAGCAGGCCGTACTCCACGTTCTGCTGCACGCTCATGTGCGGGAAGATCGCGTAGTCCTGGAAGACCGTGTTGACGTCGCGGGCGTACGGCGGACGGCCGGTCACGTCCTCGCCGGCGAGCTCGATGGTCCCTCGCGTGGGCTGCTCGAAGCCGGCGATCATCCGCAGCACCGTGGTCTTGCCGGACCCGGACGGACCCAGCATCGAGAAGAACTCACCCGACTCGATGCTGAGATCGGCGTCGTCGACCGCGACCACGGGCGGCCGGCCGGTGAACTCCTTGCGCAGGCCCTGGAGCCTGATGGCAGGCGAAGTCCCCCCGGATGTCGTGCCCGTCGGTGCCGAGGTCATGAGCCTCCTACGTCGCCGTCGCTCTGGCATCAAAACCTATGGCCCCATATGTTTTGACGGCAAGACCCTTGTCCAGATCGTTGCCTGCGTCTTACACGCCCGAAATGTCGCGGCGTTTCTCGGACCGGCGGAAGGGAGGTGGGCGTTGGCGGACCTCTCGCTGGGCATCGGCACCTACGCCGCCGTCTTCGCGCCGCTCGAGGCCGCCGGTCGCGCCGAGGCGATCCGCCGCCGCCTCTCCGACGCGATCAGCCTCGGCGTCCTGCCCGACGGGCTGCTGCTCCCCTCCGAGACCGACCTGGCCGACCAGCTCGGCGTGGCCACCGTGACCGTGCGCGAGGCGCTGGGTTCGCTGCGCACCGCCGGGCCTGATCCGGACCCGACGCGGCCGACGCGGTGGGTCGTTCGTGTGCTCCCCCGCCGACGGCGGGCGCGCGGCGCTGCTCGACCGGCTGCGCGGGCTCGGGCAGGGCGAGCTGCGTGACCTCGGCGACCACTACGCCGCCGTCGGCGGCGCCTGCGCGGTGCTCGCCTCGCAGCGGGCCGACGCAGCCGACGTGGAGCGGCTCACGACGCTGGCCCCGACCGTGAGGGACGGCCGGGTCGCCAGCGACTGGCTGCGGGCCGAGGGCACCTTCCACCTCGAGCTGGCCGTCGCGGCACAGTCGGCGCGGCTCGCCCGCGAGGAGATCATGCTGCAGGCCGAGATCGGTCCTCTGCTCTGGCTCGCGCACGCCCACGCCGACGACCACGTCGACGCGGCGACCTCGCACGAGCGCCTGGCCCGAGCGGTGGCGAAGGGCGACGGGGCCCGGGCCCGCACGATCCTGGAGAAGCACGTGGCCCAGCTCGTGCAGGCGCTGCGTCCGTTGCACCATGAGGCGAGGAGGTCTCGATGAACGACCCGACCCAGGCACTCGCCGAGGGCGTCACGGCGTTCTGCGAGGAGCGGTTCTCCGACGTCGCCAGCATCTCGTTGCTGGCGACCGGCCCGCTCTCGGCCGCGGTCCCCCGGCGCTCCGGGCTCGCCATCGAGCGCCACTGCCTGAAGCTGCTCGCGTCGGCCGACCCTCCCCTGGCCGGCGCGGGAGTCGTGGTCGCGCCGTACGTGCTGAGCGACGAGCCGTACTGGCTCGAGTGGTGGCTCGCCGGTCCCGACGAGTCACCGGGCGACGCGACCCGCCTGGCCGCCGACGTCAACCCCGACTCGGTGACGTTCCGCGACTACACCGAGCTGGCGTGGTTCGTGGAGCCGCGGGAGACCGGGGAGCGCGGCATCACCGGTCCGTACGTCGACTACCTGTGCACCGACCAGTACACGCTCACCTTCACCGCCCCCCTCACCTCCGGCGACCGGTTCCTCGGCGTGGCCGGCGTGGACGTGCTCGCGCGCTGGTTCGAGCAGCACCTCTTCGCGCTGGCCGACGAGCGCGGCGACCTCGACGAGAGCTGCGTCGTGGTCAACCGGGCCGGCCGGGTGGTCGCCTGCCCCGCCGGCACCTGGGTCACCGGCGACCTGATCCGCGAGCTCGCCGCCGACCGCCTCCCCGCCGCGGGCTGGCAGGTCACCGACTGTCCGGGGACGCCGTTCGTGGTGGGCCGCAAGACCGGGTAGTCCGGTACCGATTCGCACGCTCCGCGGCCGTCGCCGGACCGGCCGTTCGTACCGGACTATCCGAAGATCTCGGTCGGCCGCGCGTTGTAGAGCCGCAGGTTGGCCATCGGGATGTCGGCGTCGGGGCCGCCCCGGAAGTAGGAGATGACCGAGACCGAGCGCGGGGGCGAGCTCCATCCGGTAGACCGCCTCGAGCGGCGCACCGAGGGCGTCCGCCACGAGGGTCTTGATCGGGGTCACGTGGCTGACCACGACCACGGTCTGGCCGGCGTACGACGCCACCATCCGGTCGCGGCCCTCGAGCACCCGCTTCTCCACGGCCCGGAACGACTCACCGCCGTGCGGCGCGGACTCGAGGTCGCCGAGCCAGGAGCCGAGCTCGTCGGGCCACTTCTCGTGCACCTCGGTGAAGCTCATCCCGTCCCAGGTGCCGAACTCCATCTCGGCGATGCCCGGCTCCTCCTCGACCTCGAGGTCGAAGAACTGCGACAGGATCTCCGCCGTCTCGCGCGTACGACGGACCGGGGAGCTGACCAGCGCGTCGAAGGTGCCCGACAGCGGAGCCAGCCACTCCCCCGTGGCCCGGGCCTGCGCGCGGCCCTCGTCGTTGAGCGGCGGGTTGCTGCTGGCCAGCCCGCCGGAGAACAGCTTGCCCTTGGTCGCGTCGGTGACGCCGTGCCGCACCAGGACCAGCGTGGTGGGCTTGCCCTGGGGTGGGCCCCAGCCGCGCTTGGGCTCGTCCTCGGCGGTTTCGAGGCGCTCGCTGACGCTCGCTCCTCGACCACCGAGGTCGGGCCGCTCGCGTCGCGGAGGCCGTCGAGCGCCTCGTTGGCGAGCCGGTCGGCGTGGGCGTTCTCGGCGCGCGGGACCCAGGTGAAGTGGTGCCGATCGGGGCGAGCCGGTTGGCCTCGATGGCCAGCGGCTTCATCGAGGGGTGCTTGATCTTCCAGTTGCCGGCCATCTGCTCGACGACCAGCTTGGAGTCCATCCGGACCTCGATCTCGGCCTCCGGCGCGTGCTCGGCGGCGAGCTCGAGCCCGGCGATCAGGCCGCGGTACTCGGCGACGTTGTTGGTCGCGGTGCCGATCGTCTCGCCCGACCTCGGCGATCAGCTCACCGGTCTCGGCGTCCTTCAGCAGGGCGCCGTACGCCGCCGGGCCGGGGTTGCCCCGGGACCCACCGTCGGCCTCGACGATGACGTGACCGGTAGCTCACAGGCCGGACTCCCCGGTCCGCACCAGGATCCGGTTGCACTCCTCGCAGCGCACGACCTCGTCGCTCGGCTTCTTGGCGATGATGCCGAGGTCCGAGGCGTTCAGGGTCAGCCGGCAGCCGCCGCACTCGCGACGGCGCAGCGCCGCCGCACCGACGCCGCCCTTCTGCGCGCGCAGCTTCTCGTAGAGCGTGATCAGGTCCTCCGGCATCCCCGACGACCGCCGTGGCGCGCTCGGCCTTCACGGCCGCGAGCTGGGCGTCGAGGTCGGCCGAGCGTCTTCGCGTACGCCGCCTCGACGGTCGCGATCTCGACCTCGAGCTCGTCGAGGTCGGCCGTGTAGCGCTCGTGGGCCTGCTGCGCCTCCTCGAGCCGCTCCATCACCTCGATCTCGACGTCCTCGAGGTCGGTGATCCGCCGGTTGCAGCGACTGCAGCTCCCCCAGCATCCGCTCGAGGGCCTTGGGGTCGGCGATCTGGCCGGCGTCGATCATCCCCTGGTCGCGGACCTTGCGCGTCTTGACCTGCTCGACGTCGGCGTCGGCGCGCTTCTGCTCGGCGGTGATGTCGTCGACCTGCACGCGCAGGTCGCGCAGGGCGTTGTCGAGGGTCTTGCGGCGAGCCGAGAGCTCACGCAGCTGCGCGGCCTCCGGGATCGAGCTCAGCTGGTGGGTCAGCGTGTCGATCCGGGAGTCGAGCTCCTGGACGTCGAGCAGCTTGAGCTGGACGAACGGGTCGGCTTTCAGAACGGTCTCCTGGTCTGTCGGGGCCTCAGGACCGGAAGGTCCACGGGTCGGTGTTGGTCGTGCTGACGCGCACCTCCACCGTATCGCCCGCATCGCGCGCTCAGCGCCGAGACCAGCCGATCCCGGAGGACCGGCAGCCAGGTGCTCTCCGCGGCCCAGTGCGCGACGTCGACGAGCGCCGGGGCATCGCCGTGCTCGCGCAGCTCGGAGGCGGGATGGTGCCGCAGGTCGGAGGTCAGGTAGACGTCGACGCCCGCCGCGCGAGCCCGGTCGAGCAGGAAGTCACCGGCCCCGCCGCACAGGCCGACCGGCTCCACGATCGCTGGTCCGGGTCGCCGGCGACGCGGACGCCGTGCGCCGTCTCCGGCAGCACGTCGCGACACGTGGGCCGCGAACTCCCGCAGCGTCATCGGCGACGGCAGCCGGCCGATCCGGCCCGACCCGCGGTCGGGCTCGTCGAGGGCGGCCAGCTCGACGACGTCGTACGCCGGCTCCTCGTAGGGATGGGCCGCGAGCATCGCGGCCACCGCCGTCGCGCGCAGGCTGCGCGGGCAGACCGTCTCGATGCGCACCTCGTCGACGACCTCGGCGCGACCGACCTCGCCGATGGCCGGGTGCGCGCCGTCGAGCGGACGGAAGCGGCCCTCGCCCGGCGAGGTGAACGACGCCTGGTCGTAGTCGCCGATCCGTCCCGCCCCGGCCTCCGCCATCGCCGCCCGCACCCGGTCGGCCGCGTCCACCGGGACGAACACGACGATCTTGTCGAGCGCCGGCGCCGGGTCGGCCTCGAGCGGGCGCACGTGCTCGAGGCCCAGCGCCAGCGCGAGCGACTCCGAGACCCCGCCCGCGGGCGAGTCGGCGTTGGTGTGGGCGGTGAACAGCGCGCAGCCGTTGCTCAGCAGCCGGTGCGCCACCCGCCCCTTGGGGTCGGTCGCGGCGAAGCCGTGCACGCCCTTGAGGAACAGCGGGTGGTGGGTGACGAGCAGGTCCGCGTCGTGCAGGACGGCCTCGTCGACGACGGCCGCCACCGGGTCGACGGCCAGCAGGATCCGGCGTACGTCGACCGCCGGGATCGCCGCAGCACCAGCCCGACGGCGTCCCAGCTCGTCGGCGTGCTGCGGCGGGAACCACTCGTCGAGCAGTGCGGTGACCTCACCCAGGGTCGGCATGGGGCGAGGCTAGCGACTCTCGAGGGCCAGGCGGCCACTGAGGGCGAGGAAACAGGCGGCGAACACCTTGCGCATCCGGGTGAGCAGCTGCGGACGGCTCAGCACCCGCTCGCGCGTCGCGGCAGCGAGCAGCGCGTAGGCCGACGAAGGTCAGGAAGGTCATCGCCATGAACACCGCGCTCAGGCCGACCATGTGCAGGAGCGAGTGCGGGGAGCCGGCGGGCACGAACTGCGGCAGGAACGCGAAGAAGAAGATCGTCAGCTTCGGGTTGAGCAGGTTCAGCGTGATCCCCGACGACGATCACCTGGCGCGCCGAGCGGCGCTCCGGGGTGCCGCTCGATCGGCCAGCGCGCCGGTGTCGCGCCAGGTGGCCCACGCGAGGTAGACGAGATAGGCGACGCCGGCGTACTTGACCACGGCGAAGGCCACCCCGCTCGCGTGCAGCAGGGCCGCGAGGCCGGTGATCGCCGCGACGGCGTGCGGCACCACGCCCAGCGTGCAGGCGAACGCGGCGAGCACGCCGGCCCGCGCCCGCGGGTCAGGCCGGCGGCGATGGAGTACAGCGCACCGGTGCCCGGGCTGACACAGATGACCAGTGACGTCAGCAGGAAGGTGAGGCTCACGCTCGCATGCTACGTAGACCTGCCGGGTGGAAGGTCTACGTAGTGCTCGTCCGGCGCCCAGATCTGCTCGAACGTCAGTTGACCTGCCGCTCGCGGCCCTCCCAGTAGGGCTGGCGCAGCTTGAACTTCTGCAGCTTGCCGGTCGCCGTGCGGGCCAGCACGTCGCGGAACTCCACCGACGACGGCGCCTTGAAGCGCGCGACCTTCGACTTGCAGTAGTCGATCAGCTCCTGCTCGGTGAGCTCGGAGCCCTCGGTCTTCACCACGAGCGCCTTGATGGTCTCGCCCCACTTGTCGCTGGGTACGCCGATCACGGCGACCTCGGCCACGTCGGGGTGGGAGAAGATCACGTCCTCGACCTCGATCGACGAGACGTTCTCGCCGCCGGTGATGATCACGTCCTTCTTCCGGTCCTGGATGGTCAGGTAGCCGTCGTCGCCGAGCACGCCACCGTCACCGGTGTGGAACCAGCCGTCGCCGAGCGCGGCCTCGGTCTCCTCCGGCTGCTCCCAGTACCCCTCGAGGACCACGTTGGAGCGGGCCAGGACCTCGTCGCTCGTCGGAGATCTTCAGCGTGACGCCGATGGCGGGCTGTCCCGCCCGCACCAGCTTGGCGGCGCGGTCCTCGCCGCGACAGGTCGTCCCACTCGGCGCGCGAACGGTTGATGGTGAGCAGCGGCGAGGTCTCGGTGAGGCCGTAGATCTGGATGAACTCCCAGCCGAGCTCCGCCTCGACCCGCGCGACGGTCTTCGTGGGCGGCGGCGCACCGGCGACGATGATGCGCACCTTGTCGCGACCGGGGATCTCGCCGTCCCAGGTCTCGGCCGCCTCGAGCACGGACGCGACCACGGCCGGCGCGGCGCACATCACGGTGACGCCGTGCTTCTCGACCCGGCGCAGGATCTCCGCGCCGTCGATCTTGCGGATCACCACCTGCTTCACGCCGAGCCCGGTCATGGCGAAGGGCATCCCCCACCCGTTGGCGTGGAACATCGGCAGCGTGTGCAGGTAGACGTCGCGGTCGGTGACGCCGGTGTGCAGCGCGAAGGTCACCGCGTTGGTCCAGATGTTGCGGTGCGTGATCTGCACGCCCTTGGGCCGGGCGGTCGTGCCCGAGGTGTAGTTGATCGTCGCGGTGGCGTTCTCCTCGTGCTCCCAGGGCTCGGGTTCCTTGCCCTCGGCGTACATCTCGTCGTCGTTGCCGATGATGAACTTGTGCTCGCACTCGACGCCCTTGAGCGCGTCCTCGAGCTCCGGGTCGACGTACAGCACCCGCGCACCGGAGTGCTCGACGATGTAGGCCACCTCGTCGGCGGAGAGCCGGAAGTTGATCGGCACCAGCACCCGGCCGTAGCCGGTCACGCCGAAGAAGGCGGTGTAGAGCCGGGCGCTGTTGTGCGACACGTAGGCCACGCGGTCGCCGACGCCGATCCCGAGCTCGTCGAGCTTCGCCGCCTGCGCCCGGGCGAGCTCACCCACGCGGGCATAGGTCAGGTCGCCCAGCGACTCGGCGGGCTGGTCGGGCTCGTCGACGATGCCGATGCGCTCGGCGTACACCGCCAGCGCACGGTCGAGGAAGTCGGCGGCAGAGAACGGGACGATCACGGGTGTGGCTCCCCTCACGGTCGGATTCGTTCACCCTAGCCACGACCAGCACGTCGCCGGAACCGCGTCGGTTCACGACTCGGGCGGCCGCCGGTGTGGCCAATCCTTGGTGCGGGAGCCGTGACCACAGCACAATGTCCCCTGTGACTCAGCCCGAGCCCGGCCTCCTCGACGAGCAGGACCCGAGGGCTGAGGCCCGGAGGCTGCGGGTGCTGTTCGACGGCCTGCCCGCGCTCATCGGCTACTGGGACCGGGACCTGCGCAACGTCGTCGCCAACGAGGCGTACGTCGAGTGGTTCGGCATCTCTCCCGGGCAGATGCGGGGCATGCACATCCGCGACATCGTCGGCGACGCCGATCTACGAGCAGAACCTGCCCGTTCATGACCCGCGCCCTCGCCGGCGAGGAGCAGGAGTTCCAGCGGACCCTGGTCGACCCGTCCGGTCGCACCCGGCACTCCCAGGTCTCCTACGTCCCCGACACCGTCGAGTGGCGAGGTCGTCGGGCTCTTCGTGCTCGTCACCGACGTCACCGCGCGGGTGGAGGCGGAGCGCCAGCTCAACGACGCGCAGGAGCTCGCCGAGGTGGGCAGCTGGACGCTGGTCCCCGCGACCGGCTGATCACCTGGTCCAGCGAGATGTACCGGATCCTGGGCCGGGACCCGCGACACGTTCACCCCACGAGGCCGAGTCCCTTCTCCCGCAGGTGCATCCGGACGACCGCGACCGCGTGGTGCAGCGCGAGCGAGGAGGCCCGGGCGAGCGGGCACGGGTACGAGCTCTCCTACCAGGTCGATCCGCCCGGACGGGCAGGTCCGCGAGGTCCACAGCCGCGTCCGCACGGAGCGCGGGGACGACGGTGCCGTCAGCCGGCTGACCGGTGTGCTCCAGGACATCACGTCGTCCAACCGGCTGGCCCGCGATCTCGGTCGGGCCAACGACGAGCTGCAGCAGGTCAACCAGCTCAACGCCGACGTCCTCGGCGTGGTCGGCCACGACGCCCGGCAGCCCCTCGCGCTGGTCCTCGGACACCTCGAGATGCTCGGCGAGACCTGGCAGGAGTCGTCGGACGAGGCCAACGCGGCCCGGGTCGAGAAGGCGCTCGGGGCCGCCCGTCGGCTCTCGGTCCTCCTCGACGACATCCTCGCGATGGCCAACTTCGAGTCGGGCGACATCGCCACCCGCCCGATGCAGGTCTCCCTGGCCGAGGTGGTCACCGATGCGCTGGCCGGCATCCAGGGCGGGACCGACGTGGAGGTACGCCGGTCCGGTGACCCCGTCGGGTTCGTCGACCCGTTCCACCTGCGCCAGATGGTGGCCAACCTGGTCACCAACGCCCTGCGGTACGGCGCACCACCCGGTCGTGGTCACCGTGACGGCCGCCGACGACGACACCTCGACCATCGAGGTGGTCGACCACGGGGCCGGCGTACCCGAGGAGTACGTCCCGCACCTCTTCGAGCGGTTCACCCGCCCGGACGCGAGCGCGGGCCGCCCCTCGGGCAGCGGCTTCGGCCTCTACATCGTGGGGCGGCTGGCCCAGGCCAACGGCTGCCGGATCAGCTACTCGGCGGGCGAGAGCACGGGCTCGCGCTTCCGCCTCGACGTCCCCACCACCTGAGCGCGGCGCTCACGAGCCATCCGGTTCGATCTCCCGGCTGCGGGCCAGGCGCTCCTCGGCCCGCTCCAGCCAGGCCATGGCGGGCTTCGCGAGCACGCCGTGCACGAGCACCGACAGGGCGATCGTGAACGCGACGGTGGACCACAGCCAGCGCACGTCCTCGAAGTCGTGGGCGGCGGCGTAGGCGAGGTAGAACAGCGACCCCACGCCCCGGACCCCGAAGAACGCGGTCACCAGGCGCTCCCGCTTGCCCATCCCGTGGCCTCGCCGCGCGAAGGGCATCAGGCTGACCAGGCCGCTGATCGGGCGGAGCAGCAGCACCAGCGCCACCCCGGCGAGCGACGCCCCGCCAGTCCAGCGCGTCCAGCAGCCCCCGGGTCATGGCGATGCCCAGGCACAGCAGCACCAGCAGGGTGAGCAACCGCTCCAGCCGCTCGACCACCCCGTGCATCGCCTCCTGGTAGTCGTGGCTCCGCTCGGCGTTGCGCATCGCCATGCCGCAGGTGAACACCGCGATGAACCCGTAGCCGCCGACCAGCTCGGCCGCACCGAACGAGGTCGCCAGCGCCGCGAGCGCCAGCAACGGCTCCCCCTGCTCGGCCAGGCGCAGCGAGACCTTCCGCGCGCGGAAAGCCAGCTTGGCCAGCAGCCAGCCCACGAACGCGCCGACCAGGAAGCCCACGAGCACCTTGCCGACGAGCTCCCACGCGAACCAGCCCGCCAGCCACGAGGAGGGGCTGCCCTGCTCCAGCAGGAAGATCGACGCGTAGACGAACGGGAACGCGAGGCCGTCGTTGAGACCCGCTTCCGAGGTCAGCGCGAAGCGCACCTCGTGGCGCTCGTCGCTCTCGTCCGCCTCCTGGGTGGCCACGTCGGGGCCGCCCACCTGCACGTCACCGGCCAGGACAGGGTCGGTGGGTGCCAGCACCGCCCCCAGCAGCAACGCCGTCGCCGGTGCCAGCCCGAGGCCCCACCAGCCCAGCAACCACACGCCCAGGATGGTCAGCGGCATCGCCGCGAACAGCAGCCGCCAGGTCGCCGACCACCGTCGCCAGTCGCGGGGATGACGCAGCCGAAGTGGACGGTCCAGCGCGAGCCCCACGCCCATCAGCGCCAGCAGTACGGCGAACTGGGTCACCTGCTCGACCAGGACGCGGTGGGTGACGGGATCGAGCAGCTCCTCGTCCCCGACCGGGAGGAGTCCCATGGCCATGCCGGCCGCCAGCAGCACGATGGGCGGCGACAGGGCGAACCGGCTCAGCACCGACGGCAGCACCGCCGCCAGGAGGATGGCCAGGCCCGCCACGAGATAGAGGGCACTGGACACGCCGAACTCCTTTCCGGCAGCGCCGGAGCGATCGATCGAAGCCCGTGGTTTGGACCGGAGTGAGTGGGCGCAGCAGGGATCGAACCTGCGACCACCTCGTTGTAAGCGAGGTGCTCTACCGCTGAGCTATACGCCCCTGGGGCCCCACGATGTCGAGCGGACATTTCGGGGCGCGCACAGACTACGGGAGCGAAGGATCAGGTGCCCGAGAGGTGCGGAAACGCGAAGTCGCGCCGCTGGCGTCTCGGGTCACCAGCGGCGCGACAACCAAAGAGTGCCCCACCGAAGACCGGCTTCCAAGCGAATGTCGGAAAATGGTCTGGAATGACTAGACCAGATCCCCGAGCGCCTTCGCGTGGGCGTCCAGATCGCGTCCCTCGCCGCGGGCGTTGTGCACCGTCCAACGGACAATTCCGTCCTTGTCGAGCGCGAACGAGGACCGCTTCGGACCACCCGAGATCTCGTCGAAGACGCCGTAGGCCTGGGCCGTCTCGCCGTGGGGCCAGAAGTCGCTGAGCAGGGGGAAGAAGATGCCGTCGCGGTCGGCGACGGCACGCTGCGTGTACATCGGGTCGCAGCTCACCGCGAGCAGGGTGGAGTGGTCGGTCTCGAAGTCCCCGAGCCGGTCGCGGAGGCCGGTGAGCTCGCCGGTGCAGACGCCGCTGAGGGCGAACGGGTAGAACACGATCAGGGCCGCCTTGCCCCGGGCGTACGACGACAGCGTGATGTCCTGGCCGTGCTGGTCCTTCAGGGTGAAGTCCGGGGCCGTGTCGCCGATCGACAACGTCATGCGGCCATCGTGCCAGCCGCGCGAGCGAGACCCGTCACGAGTCCCCCGGGTTCCCCTCGTCGTCCCCACCCTCGTCATAGTCCTTGAGGTCCTTCTTGAGCACCTTGCCGGTCGCGTTGCGAGGCAGCTCGTCGAGGAAGATGATCTCGCGCGGCACCTTGTAGCGGGCCAGGTTGTCCTTGACGTGCTTCTTCAGGGTGTCCTCGTCTGACGTCGCCGTCCTTGACCACGAAGGCCCGCAGCCGCTTGCCGTAGTCGTCGTCGTCGACGCCGATCGCGGCGACGTCCTGGACGTTCTCGTGGCGCTGGAGGCAGTCCTCGACCTCCTTGGGGAAGACGTTCTCGCCACCGGAGACGATCATCTCGTCGTCGCGGCCCTCGACGAACAGGCGGCCCTCCTCGTCGAGCTTGCCGACGTCGCCGCTCGACATCAGGCCGTCGATCATCTCCTTGCTCTCCGCCTCGTCGCCGGTGTAGCCGCCGAAGAGCATCGTGTTGCCGACGAAGATGCGGCCCGACTCACCGTCCTCGACCGGCTTGCCGTCGTTGTCGTAGATCCGGACCACGGTGTTGTACGGCGCCTTGCCGGCCGTCCCGGGCGCCTCGCGCATGTCCCGGGGCTGGGCGATGGTGGCCCACGCGACCTCGGTCGAGCCGTAGGTGTTGTAGAGGTTGTCGCCGAAGGCGTCCATCCAGTCGGTGGCGAGGTCACCGGGCAGGGCCGAGCCGGAGGCCGCGACCACGCGCAGGTTCGACCAGTCGCCGGAGCGCTCGTCCTCGGAGAGCTTCATGATCCGCTGCATCATCACCGGGATGACGATCAGGGCGTCGGCGTCGTGCTCCTTGATGGTCTCCAGGCAGTCCTGGGGGTCGAACTTGCGGCGCAGCACGATCTTCGAGCCGAGCAGCATCGCCATGTTCAGGTGCGCCCAGCCCCAGGTGTGGAACAGCGGCGCGACGATGTAGGTGGTCCCGCCGGTGTGGAAGGGCATCTTCGAGAGCAGGGCGACCGCGCCGTCGAGGCCGGACTCGCCCCGCGGCGCTCCCTTCGGCGTGCCGGTGGTGCCCGAGGTCAGGATCACCGGCCGCGTGGTGTGCTCCGGGACGGGGTGCTTGTCGGTGGAGCCCTTCTCGATGAGCTCCTCGACGAGGGGTACGTCGCCGACCTCGCCGTCGTGCCAGGCGATCACCCTGGGCAGGTCGATCCCGGACTTGTCGACGAGCTCGGTGAACTCCTCGTCGTACACGATGGCGGCCGGCTTCTCGCGCTTGCAGACCTCGCCGAGCTGGGTGCCGGAGAAGGCGGTGTTCAGGTAGAGGATGTCGACGCCGAGCTTGGACAGGGCCGTCGAGACGTCGAGGAAGTAGCGGTGGTTGCGACACAGCACGGCGACGCTGTCGCCCTCCGAGACGCCGAGGTCCTCGAGACCGTGCGCGAGGCGCGTGGAGCGCTCGTCGATCTCGCCCCAGGTGAGCTCACCGAGCTCGTCGACCAGGCCGATCTCCTTCGGGGAGCGGATCGCCAGGGCTCCGATGCCACCGGCGAACCCGATGCCCCGTTGCAGGATGGTCTTGCCGACGCCCAGGAGGGTGAGGGGGCCGTAGGGCCGGATCACGCCCGAGGTCGTCATCACCTTGACCATCCGGGCTTGACGCAGGGCTTGCTTGCCGAGCTGTTCCAACATGCGGTGAGAGCCTCCTGGAGCGGCGGGTCAGATGTTCTTGGGCGCGACGAGACGTGTCGCGGTCCATTCCTTACCCACTGCAACGGTCGTCGTCGTGGAAAGTCCCGCGATGGGGGCCGCTTCCGCGACGTCGGAGGCGTCCACGGCGCCCGGCCGGCCCACCTTCGGGGTCAGCAGCCAGATCGCGCCGCCCCGCACCAGGTCGGTCAGGGAGTCCACGAGCGCGTCCACCAGGTCACCGTCGTCGTCACGCCACCAGAGGAGCACGAGGTCGACGACGTCACCGTGGTCACCGTCCACCAGGTCGGAGTCGATCGCGTTCTCGATCATCTCGCGGACGGAGTCGTCGACATCCTCGTCCCAGCCGAGCTCCTGCACGACCATTCCGGGCTTCAGACCCAGCCGGTCGCCCAGCTGGACGTCCGCGCCGCCTGCGCTCGGGCTCAACTTTTGTGCCTCCACTCGGTTCGTTCAACGAATCGGTGCCCGCGGTTCACCCGGGCCCCGGTGCAACGTAGTCCACTGGGTTTCGCACTCAGGCGCAACCCCACGCGTCTCGTGTCCCACAAGCGAGCGCCGGCGCCCATGTACTCATCGGTAGATTTCCACCGCTTCCGAGAAGTGACACGATTGAGCAGTGACTGACTCCGAAGACACCACCCGGACTTCTTCTGGGACCCCCGCGGCGACCCCGCGCGCGTCCGTGATCCACGAGGGCCTGCCGACCCAGCTCCCCGACATCGACCCCGACGAGACCGAGGACTGGCTCGCGTCGTTCGACGCGCTGGTCAAGGACCGGGGCCGCGACCGCGCCCGCTACCTGATGCTGCGCCTGCTCGAACGAGCCCGTGAGCAGGCGGTGGGCGTGCCGGCGCTGCGCAGCACCGACTACATCAACACCATCCCTCCCGAGCGCGAGCCGTGGTTCCCCGGCGACGAGGAGGTCGAGCGCCGCATCCGCGCGTTCATCCGCTGGAACGCCGCGGTGATGGTCTCCGACGCCAACCGGCCGGGCCTCGAGGTCGGCGGCCACATCGCGACGTACCAGTCCGCGGCCAGCCTCTACGAGGTCGGCTTCAACCACTTCTTCCGCGGCAAGGACCACCCCGGCGGCGGCGACCAGATCTACATCCAGGGCCACGGCTCCCCCGGCATCTACGCCCGCGCCTACCTCGAGGGCCGGCTGACCGAGGAGCAGCTGATGCGCTTCCGCCAGGAGGTGCAGCACGGCGTCGGGAAGGGCCTGCCGTCGTACCCCCACCCGCGGCTGATGCCGGAGTTCTGGGAGTTCCCCACGGTCTCGATGGGCCTGACGGCGATCAACTCGATCTACCAGGCCCGGTTCAACCGCTACCTGCAGAACCGCAGCATCAAGGACACCTCGCAGCAGCACGTGTGGGCGTTCCTCGGCGACGGCGAGATGGCCGAGCCGGAGTCGCTGGGCGCGATCCGGATCGCCGCCCGCGAGGAGCTCGACAACCTCACCTGGGTCATCAACTGCAACCTCCAGCAGCTCGACGGCCCGGTCACCGGCAACGGCAAGATCATCCAGGAGCTCGAGGCCAACTTCCGCGGTGCCGGCTGGAACGTGATCAAGGTGATCTGGGGCCGCGAGTGGGACGAGCTGCTCGCCCGCGACGTCGACGGCGTCCTGGTCAACCAGATGAACAGCACCCCCGACGGCGCCTTCCAGACCTACTCGGTGGAGGACGGCGCCTACAACCGCGAGCACTTCTTCGGCGCCGACCCGCGCCTGCGCAAGATGGTCGAGCACATGAGCGACCGGCAGATCGAGAAGCTGCCGCGCGGCGGCCACGACTACCGCAAGGTGTACGCCGCCTTCGACGCCGCGTCCAAGCACGTCGGGCAGCCGACGGTGATCCTGGCGCACACCATCAAGGGCTGGACGATCGAGGCCCTCGAGGGCAAGAACGCCACCCACCAGATGAAGAAGCTGAAGAAGGACGACCTCAAGAAGTTCCGCGACCGGCTCTACCTGCCGATGAGCGACCGCGACATCGACGAGGCCTACGAGAGCTCCGGGACCGCGCCGTTCTTCCACCCCGGCAAGGACTCCCCCGAGATCGAGTACATGATGGCGCGCCGCGAGCAGCTCGGCGGCTCGCTGCCCAAGCGGGTGGTCCGGGCCAAGCCGCTGAAGGTGCCCGGCGACGAGATGTACGCCGAGCTCAAGCAGGGTTCGGGCAAGGCGAAGATCGCCACCACCATGGCCGTCGTACGCCAGCTCCGCGACTGGATGAAGGACAAGGAGATCGGCACGCGCATCGTGCCGATCGCCCCCGACGAGTACCGCACCTTCGGCATGGACTCGATGTTCCCGAGCGCCAAGGTCTACAACCCGGGCGGGCAGGTCTACGAGTCGGTCGACCGCAAGCTGCTGCTGAAGTGGCGTGAGGACAAGGCCGGCCAGCTGCTCCACGAGGGCATCTCCGAGGCGGGCGCGATGGCGTCGGCGACGGCTGCCGGGTCGGCGTACTCCACCCACGGCGAGGTGATGATCCCGTTCTACATCTTCTACTCGATGTTCGGGTTCCAGCGCACCGGTGACTCGATCTGGGCGATGGCCGACCAGCTCGCGCGCGGCTTCCTGATCGGCGCCACCGCCGGTCGCACCACGCTGACCGGTGAGGGGCTGCAGCACGCCGACGGTCACTCGCCGCTGCTCGCGGCGACCAACCCGGCGGTCGTGCACTACGACCCGGCGTTCGCCCACGAGGTCGCGCACATCATGCAGGACGGTCTGCGCCGGATGTACACGACGAGCGAGGAACACCCCCAGGGCGAGAACGTCATCTTCTACATCACGGTCTACAACGAGCCGATCGTGATGCCCAAGGAGCCCGAGAACCTCGACGTCGCGAGCGTGCTCAAGGGCATCTACCACTACGCCGACGCTCCCGAGGTCGGCAACGGGGACACTCCGCGGGTCCAGCTGCTCGCCTCCGGCGTCGGCTTCCCGTGGATCCAGAAGGCCCAGCAGCTGCTCGCCGACGACTGGGGCGTGGCGGCCGACCTGTGGTCGGTCACCTCCTGGAACGAGCTCGCCCGCGACGCCGTCGAGGCCGAGAAGTGGACGCTCAACCACCCCGACCAGGACGCGAAGGTCCCGTTCGTCACCAGCACGCTGGAGGACGCGGCCGGCCCGATCGTGGCGGTGAGCGACTACATGCGCGCCGTACCCCTGCAGATCGCGCACTGGGTCCCCGGCGACTACCACGTGCTGGGCACCGACGGGTTCGGCTTCGCCGACACCCGGCCGGCCGCGCGGCGCTTCTTCCAGGTCGACGCGGAGAGCGTCGTGGTCGCGACCCTGCGGGCGCTCGCCGAGCGCGGCGAGGTCAAGCCCGAGGTGGTGGCCGAGGCGTTCACCAAGTACCGCATCGACGACCCGACCGCCGTCGCCGACGTCAAGCAGGAAGGCGGCGACGCGTAGTGACCCCTGCCTGGCGTACGGCGCTGCGCCGCGGGGCGATCCCGATCGTCCTCGGCATCGTCTGCCTGGTGGCGGCCGTGCCCGCGATCGAGGACCTCGACCCGCTGCTGCGCGGACTCGGCGTGATCCTCGTCGTGCTCGGGCTGATCATCGTGCTCGCCACGGGCCGGACGCTGTCGGCCGAGGAGAAGCGGAGTCGGGCCGCGGGTCTGAGCGATGCGATCGGTTGTCACCGGTTAACCGGTGAAACCGTCAGCCCGCCTGAGCGCCCCGCCGCCGCGGCAGCCGCGACACCGGGGCGACCGGGGCTCGCCGGCCTCGGCGCGGTTGAGGGGCTCGGTGGGGCCGTTGCGGAGCAGCTGGCGCCAGCGCCCGCGGTGGTACGACGCCGGCTGGGTCGCCCGGATGAAGGTCTCGACGATCTTCACGAAGCGGTCGGGGTGGTCCTTGTGGGGGAAGTGGCCGCTGTTCGGCAGCACCTCGACCACCGCGCCGGGGGCGATCCGGGCGGCGTTCTCGGCGTGCTTGACGGGGATGACCACGTCGTCGCTGCCCCACACCACGAGCATCGGCATCGCCTGGGTCAGGTAGGCCCGGTCGACCATGGTGACGATCTGGCCCTTCATGTCGACCACGGCGCGGACGACGTGCCGGATCGCCGCGCGGGCGTTGGGGTCCTTGAAGGACTCGAAGATCTCGGCGACCTCGTGCGAGGTCGCGCGCCGAGGTGACGCCGGACCTCGAGAGCGCCCGCAGGCCGGCCTTCCCGGCGTGGCGGAGACCCGGCAGGGTGGCCACGCCCATCGCCTGGTGGAAGCCCGGCAGCGTGACCGCACGGATGAACGGCGACACCTCGGGGCCGAGCCCGCCGGGCGCGACCAGGATCATCCGCTCGGTGCGCTCGGGGAACTGGTAGGCGAACTGCATCGCGATGCCGCCGCCGAAGCTGTGCCCGACGACGGTGACCTTGTCGATGTTGAGCACGGTCAGCAGGTCACGCATGCCGTTGGCGTAGCCGCCGACCGAGTAGTCGGCGCGTGGCTTGGCGCTGACGCCGTGGCCCAGCAGGTCGGGGGCGATCACCGTGTAGTGGCGCGCCAGGTCGTGGATCACCGGGATCCAGGTGGTGTGGTCGCAGCCGAGCCCGTGCAGCAGCAACAGCGCCGGGCCCTGGCCCATCTTCACGAAGGCCCGCTCGTGGCCGTGGATCGTGATGCGCTGGAGCTCTGGGTCAGTGCCTCGGACGTGCTCCACTCGATCTCCTCGGGCCGGGGTCAGGGGCGCCAGTGGCAGCAGTCAACCAGAACTGGTTCCACTTTTGACTACTCCCCACCGACATGTGGTCACGCAAGCCGCGGAAAATCGCGAACTCCCCCATGAAATGGGGCTGTTGAGGTCTCTGGGGCTACCCTCTGGGCATGTCTGTGCAGGCTGACGGGCCCGCCACGAGCTCCGCCGACGTGCTCGCGCGGCTCGCCGAGATCGTCCACCTGGTGACCGGCCGACCGGTCGAGGACGTGCGGCTCGAGCGCACGTTCGTCGACGAGCTGCGCATCGACTCGCTGGCGATGGTGGAGATCCTCGAGGGCTCGGCGCAGCACTTCGGCGTACGCATCGAGGACGAGGACGCGAAGTACTTCGTGCGGGTGCGCGACCTGGTCGACTACCTGACGGCCCGGCTCAGCTAGCCGGTCTCGAGACGGTCTCAGACCACCTGGTGCAGCCAACGTACGGCGACGCCGTCGCCGGCGTGCCGGAAGGTCTCCAGCTCGTCGTCCCACGGCTTGCCGAGCAGCTTGTCGATCTCCAGCTGCAGGGTCGTCTCGCCGAGCGCCGCCTTCACGACGGCGGCCTTGAGCCGGTCCTCGGGGATCATGATGTCGCCGTGCAGCCCGGTCACGGCGTGGAAGACGCCGAGGTCGGGGGTGGCGGAGAAGCGCGCGCCCTCGGTGCCGGTCGTCGACTCCTCGGTCACCTCGAAGCGCAGGTGGTTCCAGCCGCGCAGGGCCGAGGTGATGGCGGCGGCGGTGCCGGGGTCGCCCGACCAGGAGTACTCCGTGCGGTAGCTGCCGGACTGGGCGGGCTGGGGGGTCCACTCCATCTGTGGGGACACGCCGAGAACGCCTCCGGTGGCCCACTCGATGTGCGGGCACAACGCGGACGGCGCCGAGTGGACGTAGAGCACTCCACGAGTCGCTGTTCGAGTCACGACGGACCTCCTCTTGCTCCGGCGTCGAGATACGCCTTCCCCAGCGGTCTCGAGAGGTGGAACAACGAGCGGTCGTGGTGACCTGATGATGCGCGTGTGAACTTGTGAGTCCATTGTGACCGACGCAGGGGCTCCACGCCAGCCAAACGGCTGACTTCGGACGTTTCGGCGTGTCTGTTATGTCGCGGATGACCGGGCTGTGGAGCGCGGACCGAGCTCCATCAGCGCCCCGAGCACCTCGGTCGCCACGCCCAGCCCGCCGAGGTGCGACTCGCCGTCGATGGTGGTGAAGCGGGCGTGCGGCAGCCGCTCGGACAGGTGTACGCCGTGCGCGTGCGGGACGATGTGGTCGGAGTCGCCGTGCCACCAGTGCACCGGCACCTCGACGTCGGCGGCCTCGAAGCCCCAGGGGCGGGTGAACAGGATGATGTCGGAGAGCACCGCGCCGAAGTGCGAGCGGGACCCGTTGAGCAGGTCGTCGAGGAACATCGCCCGGAACTCCGGACGCGCCAGCAGCTCCTTGTCGCCGCGCGGCTGGACCGCGGCGTAGCTGTCCAGGAAGGTCCCCGCGAACGGACGCACGAGCCGGATGGCCCGGGACAGCACGAACCCGAGCGGCAGCCGCGCAGCGGACAGCACCGGCGCGGCGTACTCGGCGAGCGTCATCAGGCCGCTGGAGATCGCGTCCGGTCCCTTGGTCGGGGCCACTCCCCCGAGCACGCCGACGCCGTGCACGCGCTCGGGCATCGCCGCGCCGGCCGCCAGCGCGTAGGGACCACCGCCGGAGAGGCCGATCACGCGCAGCGTGTCGATGTCGAGCACGTCGCACAGCTCGACCAGGTCGCCGGTCCAGTCGAGGATGTCGTCGTAGAGGTGCGGGGTCGACCAGCCGATGCCCGGCCGGTCGACGCCGATGAGGCGCACGTCGTGCTCCTCGGCGAAGGCCCGCGCCTCGAGCGGGATCTGGCGGCGGGCGCCGGGAGTGCCGTGCATCCACACGATGGCGGCGCCACGGGGGTCGCCGAACTCGGCGAAGGAGAGCCGTCGGCCACCGCGTACGGCCACCGAACCCTCGAGCCGCGGGCGATCGAGCTCACTCATCGGGGTCCCCGCGGAGTTGTGCCGCGCGCGAGCGGAGCGAGCTCCTCGCAGAAGTCCGTGGGGTGATCATGCGGCGGATTCTCGCACGCAGCCGAGCGCGGGGGCTCAGGCACTGTGCGGCATCCGGACCGCCGCCGCGTCCACGATGTTGCGCGGGTCGCGCACCGCGCCGACGAGGACACCGTCGGCGTGCACCGGCTGGCCCTCGATCACGCTGGCCAGCAGCACGGTCACGTTGTCGCGACCACCGGCCGCGAGCGCGGCCTCGACCAGCGCCTCGGCCGCGGCGTCGTCGTGGTGCTCGCCGAGGATCCGCTCGATGTCGGGGTCGGGCACCAGGTCGGTGAGCCCGTCGCTCGCGAGCAGCACCCGGTCACCGGGGACGAGGTGGAGCTCGGTGAGGTCACCCAGCTCCGTGAGCGTCCCGTTGACGCTGCGGGTGACCACGCTGCGCCACGGGTGGTAGGGAACGTCTCGCTCGTCGAGCGAGCCCTCGTCGACGAGGCGCTGCACGACGGTGTGGTCGTGCGTGACCCGGGTGAGCGTGCCGTCCCGGAACAGGTAGCCGCGCGAGTCGCCGACGTGCGCGAGCGCGAACCGCTCCCCGTCGGTGGCGATCGCGCTCAGCGTCGTGGCCATCCCGTCGCGGGCGGGGTCGCGGAGCACACCGACGTTGATCTGCTCCTGCGCGAGACGGACCCCCGAACGCAGCAGGGCGAACGGGTCGGTCTCGGCCTCGGCCATCGACATCGCGGAGACGACGTACGCCGCTGTCGCGGACGCGACCTCGCCGGCAGCGGCGCCACCGACACCGTCGGCCACGAGCATGCAGGTCGGGCTGACGAACCCCGAGTCCTCGTTGCCGGCACGCACGAGGCCCACGTGGCTCAGCGCAACTCCGGACAACCGCAGCACCGGCGTCACCCCCTCACTGGTCCAACGACTTCCGACCATCTCACGGTTCCCGCGCCGGGTGTCCCGCGGTCGGCAGAGACCGACCCGCAACAATGGGCGCATGGAATGGCTGCTGCTCGGGATCTCCGTGTGCCTGGTCCTGGCGTGCGGGGTGTTCGGGGCCGCCGAGTACAGCTTCGTCGCCGTCGACCGGGCCGCCGTCGAGAAGGCCGCTGCCGAGGGCGACCGCCAGGCCCAGGGCGTGCGTACGGCGCTGCGCAGCCTGTCCACCCAGCTCTCCGGCGCCCAGGTCGGCGTGACCCTGACCAACCTGGTGATCGGCTTCCTGGCCGAGCCGGCCATCGCCAGCCTGCTCGAGACCCCGCTGACGTCGCTCGGCGTGCCCGAGGGCGCGGTGCCGGGCATCTCCGTCACCCTCGGCCTGGTGCTCGCCACCATCGCCACGATGATCTTCGGCGAGCTGGTGCCGAAGAAGCTCGGCATCGCCATCCCCTTCACGATCGCCCGGCGGACCCAGGGCTTCATGCGCGGCTTCACGACCGTGATGACCTGGCCGATCCGGCTGCTCAACGGCTCGGCCAACGCGCTCGTGCGGATGCTCGGCGTGGAGCCGCAGGAGGAGCTGCGCTCGGCGCGGTCCTCCGACGAGCTCGCCTCGCTGGCCAACCGGTCGGCGAGCGAGGGCACGCTCGACACCGAGACCGCCCACCTCGTGCAGCGCTCGGTGGCGTTCGGACCGCGCACCGCCGGCGAGATCATGACGCCCCGCGTGCAGATGGCCTGCGTCGACGCCACCGACCCGGTCAGCCTGGTCATCGAGCTCTCCCAGGAGACCGGCTTCTCGAAGTTCCCGGTGATCAAGGGCTCCTCCGACAACGTGGTCGGCTCGGTGCACGTCAAGCAGGCCGTGGCGGTCCCGCGGTCCGAGCGCTCCCACACCCTCGTGCGCGAGGTGATGGTCGACGCCACCGTCGTGCCCGAGTCGCTGCGGCTCGACCCGCTGCTGTCGCTGCTGCGGGGCGAGGGCTTCCAGATGGCGATCGTCTCCGACGAGTACGGCGGCACGGCGGGCGTGGTCACGCTCGAGGACGTCGTCGAGGAGATCGTCGGCGACATCGCCGACGAGCACGACCGCTACGGCTCCCGACTGCGCCAGCGGCCCGACGGGTCCTGGATCATCTCGGGTCTCCTGCGGCCCGACGAGGTGGCCGACGCGACCGGTCTCGCCCTGCCCGAGGACGAGACCTACGACACCGTCGCCGGCCTGCTCGTCCGCGAGCTCGGCCGGATCGCCCGACGGGGCGACGAGGTGCGGGTGCCGCTGCCGGTGGTGATCCCCGAGGACGACGACGAGGAGCCCGATCCAGGACTTCGCGCTGCTGCGCGTCGAGAGGATGGACGGCCTGCGGGTCGACCGGCTCTCGATCATGCGGCTGACTCCCGAGCCCGCTGCCTGATCCCGAGGACGGGGAGAGCTCATGAGCACCCAGGCGGCGATCTGGCTCGGGCTGGTCCTGCTGCTCGGCAACGCCTTCTTCGTCGGCGCGGAGTTCGCGCTCGTGTCGGCCCGTCGTACGAAGGTCGAGCCGAAGGCGGCCGCGGGCTCCCGGGTCGCGCGCACCACCCTGCGCGCCATGGAGGGCCTCTCCCAGATGATCGCGGCGGCGCAGTTCGGCATCACCGTGTGCTCGCTGGGGCTCGGCGCCATCGCGGAGCCGGCCCTCGCGCACCTGATCGAGCCCGTCGCCGAGGCCGTGAACCTGCCCGAGGCCTGGCTGCACCCGGTCGCGTTCACCCTCGCGCTGGCCTGCGTGGTCTATCTCCACGTCGTGCTGGGCGAGATGGTCCCGAAGAACCTCGCGCTGGCCGGTCCCGAGCGGGCCGCGATGGTGCTGGGCCCGCCGATGGTCGCGATCGTCACGGTGCTCAAGCCCATCGTCTACGGGCTGGACGCCGTGGCGAACGGCGTCGTCCGGCTGCTCAAGGTCGAGCCGCGCACCGAGGTCATCTCCACCTTCACCGTCGAGGAGGTGGAGGCGATGGTCGACGAGTCGCACGACGAGGGGCTGCTCGACGAGAGCGAGTACGTGCGCCTGGCCGGCGCTCTCGGCTTCACCTCGCGGACGGTCGAGGGCGTGCTCCTGCCGCTCGACCAGCTCGAGACGGTGCCGAAGGGCGCGCGGGCCACCGACGTCGAGGCTGCCTGCGGGCAGACCGGCTACTCCCGGTTCCCGGTCGTCGGCGACGGCGGCGAGCTGGTCGGCTACCTGCACATCAAGGACGTGATCCAGGCCGACCCCCACGGCCGCGCGCGGGTGGTCGAGGACAAGTGGATCCGGCAGTTCGCCACGGTGCGCCTCTCCGACACCCTGGTGAGCGCGCTCCAGACGCTCCAGGCCAAGGGCGCCCACATGGCCACCGTCATCGACGACACCGGGGCCGTCGTCGGCGTGGTCACCCTCGAGGACGTCATCGAGGAGCTGGTCGGCGAGATCCGCGACGCCGCCCATGCCGAGGGCCACTGAGGCGACTGACGAGGACGGAGCGACGGATGCGGGGGACCCGGCCGAGGGACCAGCGCCGTGGTAGGAGGGCCCCCCGGCCGGGCTTGGGTGCCGAGGAGCCCCCGCGGGCTCCTCGACGTGCCAAAGGTACCTAAAGAGGGCCTTCTACACATTCTTAGTGAATAGGTTTTTTCGGACAGATTTCGCGGAGTTCGGATCCGCTGTCCCCCGGGCCGATTCAGCGCCACAGGATGGCGCCGGAGATCCCACGCGAAGTGGGTGTCTGCTCAGCCATGTCGACCCCTTTCCGTCATCGGGGTCAACCGCCGAGTGTGACGAAGGTTACGTCCTGCAGACCTCGTGATCAGAGGCCTCGAACCGCGGGCAGCGTGAACACGATGCGGGTGCCGGTCAGCGCCCACGGGGGCCGGGCGGCGATGCGTCCTCCGTGCGTTCGACGATCTTCTTGCAGACGGCCAGCCCGATCCCGTGGCCGTCGTACTGCTCGGCGTCGTGGGCCCGGTGGAAGGCCTCGAAGATCTGGTCGCGCTCGGAGGCGGGGATGCCGATGCCCTCGTCGGCCACGGTGACCTCCACCCGGTCGCCGAGCTCGCGGCCGGTGACCCGGACGCGAGGGATCTGTCCCGGGACGACGTACTTCACCGCGTTGGCGATCAGGTTGTCGAGCAGCTGACGGACGAGGGCGGCGTCGGCGTACGCGTCGGGCATCTCGTCGACCTCGATGCGCGGTGCGGGACCGGTCGTGACCGAGGTGCGCTGCTCGGCCACCGAGCGACCCACGGCCGACAGGTCGACCACGCCGGAGCGCAGCTGCTGCTCGCGCGAGATCGAGGAGTCGAGCAGGTCGTCGATCAGCCGGTGCATGCCCTGGGCGGCGGACTGGATCCGCTCCAGCTTCGGCCGCACGTCGTCGGGCTCGAGCGAGTCGCGCGTCTCCAGGTCGTGGACCAGCAGCTCGGCCCAGCCGTCGATGACGCTGAGCGGACCGCGCAGGTCGTGGGCGACGACACCGGCGAACGACTCGAGCGCGGTGCGCTGGGCCCGGTCCGTGGTGACGTCGTGGTAGATCACGACCGCCTGGTGCATCCCGCGCGCGTCGCTCGTGGGGAGGCGGCGGGCGCTGACGGCCAGCGTGCGGCTCGGCGAGCCGTCGTCGAAGACGAGGACGATGTCCTGGTTGACGACGTTCTCGCCCGCGATCGCCCGGGCCCACGGGTAGTCCTCGTGGCGCATCACCCGCCCGTCGGTCGTCATGATCGTGAACTTCGAGTCCCGGAGGTTGTTCAGGCGGTCCGGCTCGGTGCGCACCATCTCGGCACCGGCCGGGTTGCGCCGCAGCACCTGTCCGGTCTCGTCGATCACCGTCAGGCCGTCGTGCATCGAGTCGATGATCGCCGAGAGCACCTCCGCCTGGCTCTCCGAGACGGCCTGGGACCGCGACAGGGTCGCGGTCAGCGAGAGCCGCTCACCGCGGCCGAGCGCCAGCAGGATGCCGAGGCAGAACACCAGGCCGATGAAGAGCTGGGAGACCAGGACCTTCTCGCTCCAGGTGCCGACGGCCGCGAAGGCACCGCGGTCCTGGAGGGTGAAGACGACGACAGTCGTGCACACGGCCAGGCTGTGCAGGGCGACCCCGAACGCACTGAACCGGAGCCCCGCCCAGACGGTCGGCACGAGGAGGGGAAGGCGACCGGCAGCGACGAGAAGGTCCCGAAGACCCCGATGTAGATGGCGGCCGTGAAGACGACCAGCAGGGTCGCCTCCGTCGCCCGGGCCTCCAGGTCCGCCCGCAGCGCCGCACCTCCGCCGGGGCGCTGGACGACCTTCCAGACCGCGGCACCGAGCACCACGGTGGTGAAGATGACGACGCAACCGGTGGCGTTGCGCCCCCACCAGACCAGGAGGTCGGTCCAGGACCAGCTGTCCAGGAACATGCCCCGGCCGAGCACGCCGACGCCCGGCGCCCACCAGGGAGCCGAGGACGGAGCCGGCCAGCACCGGCCAGAAGTCGCTGAGCTCCTCCATGGCCTGGTCGCCTCCGGCACCCCACAGGCGCGGGGCGAAGCGACGGATGATCAGCACGGCGCAGATCGCCTGGGCGATGTTGGAGACGACGAAGATGCCGGCCTGCGTCGCCGGTGGCGCCGGTCAGCATGTTCAGGGCGACGGTCGCGACGGCGATCAGCAGCGACACCAGCCACCACAGCCGCTGCGGCGAGAGCCCGAACAGGAGCATCGAGACGCCCGCGGCAGGCCAGACCAGGCTCAGGACCTGTCCCTCGGGGATCGTGGTGCGGCCCAGGATGCCGAGCGCGAAGTAGGCGAGAGCGCCGAGCGCCAGCCAGATGAACTGCTTCCATCTGTCGGGGCTCGCGGGATCGTCAGTCAGCTCGAAGGCCGCGGCCTGCACCGTCATAGGGGTCCAGTTTGTAGTTGTCGTGGGGTGCTGCGGTAACGATCTACTAATTCGACCCGGTCGGGTCACGCGTTGGCCCGTCGCTCCCCGCGTGTCGCGATCGAGGCCGCGGCGGCGGCCACCCGGTCGGCCTCGCCGGCGAGGAACAGGTACTCCACGTTGCGGAGGCGCTTGACCTCGCCCACCTTCTCCCCGGTGGGCCCGTGGACGCCGATCTGCGCCCCGACGTACCGCTTGGAGTCGAAGGCGACCACCTCGACGCGCTCCCGCCCGGTGTCGCGCAGCGCAGCGGTCATGTCCTCGGGGCTGATCCAGGACTCGTCGTTGTAGGACACGACGACCACCTCGGCGCGGGCGCGGGCGAGCAGGTCGGCCATCGCGGCCGGCATGTCCTGCTTGCTGTTGAACACGCTGCGGGTGGCCTGGTCGTCGCGGGCGTCCACCCGCTTGCAGGCGATGCCGTAGTGCGCCGGGTCGTCCCAGCGCACGAGGGTCTCCCAGACGTGGTAGTTGGTGAAGTAGCGGTGCTGGTTGTACGGCGGGTCGAGGTACATCAGGTCCACCGGCGGCAACTCGTCGATCGTCTGCATCGCGTCACCGCGGACGGTGTGCCCCGGCCCGGGCAGCAGCTCGGGCACGACCAGCTCGAGGTCGCGGTGCGAGCGGTCCGACCAGCGCTTGAGGTAGGCCATCTGCAGCCCGGTCGTCGAGTCCACCCGGTCGGCGGCGAGCATGCAGCGCGGTGAGCAGGATCGGCCGGAGCGGGCCCGTCGGGTGGTCGCGCTCGATCGCCGCGCGGATCGCGTCGATGCGGACCCCGTTGTGCGGCTGGAAGAAGCGCGCCTGCTCGCAGAACGTCCGGGTCACGTAGCCCGGCTCCCCCGGCAGCCCGTTGAGCCGCGCCAGCTCGGCGACCAGGGCGGCGCGGTCGACCTGGTCGGCGTCGGTGGCGATGTAGCAGTCGCTCAGCACCTCGCTGTACGACGCCAGGTCGGTCGCCGTGACCTCGATCCCGCGGCGCTTGAACTCCTGGGCCACCCGGGTCGTGCCGGTGAACAGGTCGACGGCCGTGCGCGCGCCCGCCGCGTGCGCGATCTCCCCGAGCACGGGCACCAGCACCCGCTTCGACCCGAGGTACTTGATCACCCGGTGATGCTAGGCCCGCTCGACGACCCGGCACGCGGCATTCGCGGTCATGCGGGGTAGGTTCGTACACAGACCGTTCGAGAAGCTGCCTCCAGCGTGGAGCCCCTTCGGGCCGGCCGAGAGGCGCACCATGACCATGACCGACCAGTCCTCCGCTCCGACGGCTCGGTCTCCGCTCCGGCTACGCCTCTCCGACCCGGAGCGTCCCCACCCGCTCGACGGTGGCTGGTGGCCCCAGTCCGCCGCCCTGGCCATCGAGCTGGGCGACCTCGTCGACCACTTCCCGGCCGACCGAGGCCGGATCGTCCGCGCGGTCTACTGCCCCGCCGACTGGGAGGACTCGCCGACGCGCGTCACGACCAAGCGCGGGTACATCGAGGCCGGCACGCTTCCGCGCGAGGACAACCACCTGGTCGTCCTGACGACCTCCGACCGGCGCAAGCTGTGCCTGGTCGTGATCCCTTCGGACCTGACCCCGAGCCAGGGCGAAGCGGCGCTCGAGGGCGCGGTGACGCCCTACTTCGCGGCCTCCCCGACGCTGCTGCTCGAGAAGGTCGTCGAGGACACGAGGACCTGACTCACCCTTGGCCGTCACATCTCGCCGTCGCGGCGACCGGCCAGCTCGACGAGGTCGGCGATCGAGTCGACCACCCGGGTCGGCCGGTAGGGGAACGTGTCGATCTTGTCCGGAGGCGTCGAGCCGGTCGTGACGAGGACGGTGCGCAGTCCGGCCTCGAGACCGCTGATCACGTCGGTGTCCATCCGGTCCCCGACCATCACGGTGGTCTCCGAGTGGGCCTCCAGCCGGTTGAGTGCGCTGCGCATCATCAACGGGTTGGGCTTGCCCACGAAGTAGGGCTGCCGGCCGGTCGCCGTACTGATCAACGCGGCGACCGAGCCGCACGCGGGCAGCTTGCCGGCGATGCTCGGGCCGCTCGCGTCGGGGTTGGTGGCGATGAACCGGGCACCGGCGTCGATGAGGCGGATCGCACGGGTGATGGCCTCGAACGAGTAGGTCCGGGTCTCGCCGAGGACCACGTAGTCGGGGTTGCGGTCGGTCATCACGTAGCCGATGTCGTGCATCGCGGTGGTCAGGCCCGCCTCCCCGACGACGTACGCCGTGCCGTGCGGCCTCTGGTCGGCGAGGAAGTCGGCCGTCGCGAGGGCCGAGGTCCAGATCGCCTCCTCGGGTACGTCGATCCCGCTGCCGATCAGCCGCGCGCGCAGGTCGCGTGGGGTGTAGATCGAGTTGTTGGTGAGCACCAGGAACTTCTTGCCCGAGGTCTTCAGCGCCTCGATGAACTCGGTGGCTCCCGCGATCGGGTCCTCCTCGTGCACGAGGACGCCGTCCATGTCGGTGAGCCAGGTCTCGATCGGCCGCACGTTCTCCATGGCAGGCATGCTTCCACGGATCGAGGCGGTGAGTTACACCGGTGTAATCTCACAGTGGTGGTTCGGCGTGTCGTCTTGACTGTTGGTCATTTCTGTCACTCAAGTTCACTTTTGTCCCTACACTCCCACGGGTGACTTCCTTCCCCAGACGTCTCGGCGCCGGCCTGTTCACCGCGCTCCTCGTGACAGGCGGACTCGCGACGACCGCTGCCCCGGCTTCCGCCACCGTGACCACCCTGTGCGTCGGCTACACCGGCTGCGCCAAGCTCGGCATGTCCGACGCCGGCTACTCCAAGGCGAGCGGGACGATGTACTGGCGGATGTACTCCGGCCACAACTGCACCAACTACGCGGCGTACCGCATGGTGAAGAGCGGCCTGGCCAACTCGCGGCCCTGGACCGGCGGCGGAAACGCCACCCGCTGGGGCACCTCGATGGCCTCGAAGACCAACGGCACCCCGACCGTCGGCTCGGTCGCGTGGTGGAAGGCCGGCGTCTACCCGGCCGGCTCCGCCGGGCACGTGGCGTACGTCGAGAAGGTGGTCTCCGCCGACGAGATCATCGTGTCGATGGACAGCTGGCGCGGCGACTTCTCCTGGGCGAGGATCACGCGCGCCAGCCGCGGCTGGCCCAGCGGGTTCGTCCACTTCAACGACGTGAAGCTCGCCAACAAGACGCTGCCCGCGGTGACCGGGTCGCCGAAGGTCGGCACCAGGCTGACCGCCTCCCCCGGCGCGTGGAGCGTGAGCGGAGCGACGTACTCCTACCAGTGGCTGGCCAACGGCGCCCCGGTGAGTGGCGCGACCAGCAGCACCCTCACGCCCACCCAGGCGCTGAAGGGCAAGCAGCTGAGCGTCAAGGTGACCGTCGCCATGCGGGGCTACGCCGACGACGTACGCCATCTCCGCCGCGACCGCGGCCGTGGCGCCCGGCGTGCTCAGCAGCACCGCTCCCCCGACGGTCAGCGGCGAGCCGCAGGTCGACCAGACGCTGAGCGCCCAGCCCGGCTCGTGGGACCCGGGCTCGCCCCAGGTGAGCTACCAGTGGCTGGCCGACGGCGCTGCCGTGCCGGGAGCGACCGCCTCCACCCTGGCCCTCGCACCTGCCCTGGCCGGCAAGAAGATCGAGCGTCGAGGTCACCGCCACGCAAGACCGGCTACACCGCGGTCCAGGCGCGCTCGGCCGCCACCCAGCCGGTCGCGCTCGGGGTGATGGCACCGACTGCGCCGCCGAACCTGACCGGCCAGACCTCCCGCGGCGCCACGCTCCAGGTCGGAGCGGCGGCCGTCCCGGCCGGCGCGACCAGCTCGATCCGCTGGATGCGCGGCAAGACACGGATCCCCGGCGCGAAGGCGTCGACGTACCGGCTCACCAATGCGGACCTCGGGCACCGCATGCGCGCCGTCGTGCTCGTGAACCGGCCGGGCTACCGCCAGATGGTGCTGCGCACCTCGTGGACGCCGTTCGTCCGGACGACCCCCACGGTCCGGATGTCGACGATTCCCGGCGCCCAGCGCCTGACCCTCCGGGTCACCATGCGCGCCGCCGGGCTGTCCGGGCGTCAACGACCGGGTCCAGGTCCGCACGGGCGGCAAGCTCGTCCGCGTGGTCCCGATCCGGGGCGGCGCCGCGCAGCGCCACGCTGACCGGCCTGCGCCCGGGCACACGGATCTACAAGTTCCGGATCCCGGCCACCGACAGCACCAACCGTGGTGATCACGAGGCGGCTGACCATCCGCTAGCCGGGAAAATTCGACCCTTGTAGGGCGGGTGGGGCTCGAACCCACGACCCAAGGATTATGAGTCCTCTGCTCTAACCGACTGAGCTACCGCCCTTCGGCGGCCGAGCCTACCGATCAGGCGCCCACCGATCAGGCGACGGGCCCCTCGAACGGGAGCACCACGGTGCACGGGACCGGGCGCGGGTGGGCGGGGTCGAGGGCGTTCAGCACGTAGCCGGCGGCCACCGGGTCGGCGGCGATCTCGAAGTGCTCGGTGTAGTCGGTGGCGCAGCCGTCCTGGACGGTGATGTTGCGCATGCCGGGCTCGATGCCGCTGGTGTACGGCGAGACGAGCTCGTCGTACTTCGTGACGATGTTGGTGTAGGTGATGCCCTTCACCGCCACTCCCCCGGCGCGCATCTTCTGTCATGAACTCCGAGCCGGTGCCCATCTGGCTGCACGCCGCGCAGCCGGGCGTCTCGTTCGCGGACGGCGCGTAGACGTTCATCGACTGGTTCATCTGGCCGGCGGAGCCGAGGTTGGTGCCGTGCCAGAGCGGGGCGAGCGAGACGTAGCTGTGGATGTACGGCGCCCCGCCGAGGAACTTCGCGTAGTAGTTCGGCATCAGGGTGCCCTGCGAGTGACCGACGATGTCGACCTGGCGGGCACCGGTGGCCGCGCGCACCTTGGCGACGAACGTCCTTGAGCTGCTGGGCGCTCGTCTCGATCGCGTCGAGGCCACCGAACTGGTCGAGGCCGGTCGGCGTACCGGCCGCGACGCCGTAGGTCAGCGCGAACACGCAGTAGCCGTTGTTGGCCAGCAGCGGCGCGTAGGTCTGCCAGTTGGTGTTCTTGTTGCCGGCGGTCCCGTGCACCAGCACGACCGGGCGCGGGTGCCGCGCGGTCGGCTTGCAGTCCCAGAGGTTCGACGCCGGGCGCGTCGGCGTCGATCCTGGTGCCGGCGAGGACGGCACTGCTCAGGAAGTTGTAGCTGACCGGGTACTGGTCGGCGGCCGACGACGCCGGCGCGGCGGCGAGCCCGGCCCGCGACGGCGCTGGTCAGGGCGAGCAGGGCGATGAGCGCACGGCGCACGGGTCCTCCTGGTGGGGTGTCTGGAGTCCCAACGAGCCCGCCGCGGAAAGGTGCCGCGGCCTACGGTGGCCACATGACAGTGAAGCTCGTGGTCCTCTACACCCAGCCCGACGACCCGGAGGCGTTCGACGAGCACTACCTCGCCGTGCACGGGCCGCTGGTGGAAGCGGTGCCCGGCCTGCTGCGCTGGGAGGGTGCCCGGTTCGACGCGGCCGCCGACCGTGGCGAGCTGACCTACCACCGCATCGCCGAGCTCTGGTTCGAGGACATGCCGTCGCTGCAGGAGGCGCTCGGCGAGCGACGAGGGCAAGGCGACCGGCCAGGACTACGGGCAGATCGCTCCGCCCGGGTCGCGGATGTTCATCGCGACCGTCGACTAGGCGGTCGCCAGCTCGTCAGCCCTTCTTGTGCCGCGGCTTCTTGCTGCCGGGGCTCGCTCCGGACGCTGACCGTCGTTGAACCGCTTGGGCGGCCCGGACCGCGGGGCCGGGCCCTTGTCGCGCTGCAGGTCGATCAGGATCCCGGAGATGCGGGTGTCGGCGAGCTTGTCCAGCGTCTCCTGGGAGAGGTCGGGCGGCAGCTCGACGAGCGAGAAGTTCGGCTTGATGTCGATGCGGCCGAAGTCGGCGCGCTTCAGGCCGCCCTCGTTGGCGAGCGCGCCGACGATCTGGCGCGGCTCGACCCGGTGGCGCTTGCCGACCGAGATCCGCCACCGGACGAGGCCGCTCGCCGAGCTCGCGACGCTCCCGACGCTCGGGCGTGCGCGGCTCGGGCATCTCCTCGAGGAAGAGCGGCTCCCCGTCCTGCGCGAGTACGGCGATCGCGGCCGCGATGTCGGCCGCCGGCACGTCGTGCTCCTGCTCGTAGGACTGCACCAGCTCGCGGAAGATCCCGAGCTGCGCGTCGCCCAGCGCCTGGGTGATCGCCTCGGTGAACTTGGCGACGCGGAAGGCGTTCACGTCCTCGACCGTCGGCAGGCTCATCTGCTCGAGCGTGGTGCGGTTGGCCTTCTCGATCGCGCGCAGCAGGTAGTTCTCGCGCGGCGTGACGAACGAGATCGCCTGCCCGCTGCGGCCGGCCCGGCCGGTGCGGCCGATGCGGTGCACGTAGGACTCGGTGTCGGTGGGGATGTCGTGGTTGATCACGTGGCTGATCCGCTCGACGTCGAGGCCGCGCGCCGCCACGTCGGTGGCCACGAGGATGTCGAGCTTGCCCTTGCGCAGCTGGTCGATGGTGCGTTCGCGCTGCGCCTGCACCACGTCGCCGTTGATGGCGGCCGCGGAGAACCCGCGCGCCCGGAGCCGCTCGGCGAGCTCCTCGGTGGCGTGCTTGGTGCGGACGAAGATGATCATCCCGTCGAAGTTCTCGACCTCGAGGATGCGGGTGAGGGCGTCCAGCTTCTGCGGGTGGGCCACCTTGAGGTAGCGCTGGCGTGACGTTGGTCGCCGTGCTCGAGGTGGACTTGACGCTGATCTCGGTGGCACCGGGTGCGTACTTCTTGATGATCCGGCGGATCTGCGGCGGGATCGTCGCGCTGAACAGGGCCAGCTGCTTGTCCTCGGGGGTGCCGGCCAGGATCGTCTCGACGTCCTCGGCGAAGCCCATGTTGAGCATCTCGTCGGCCTCGTCGAGCACGACGAAGCGCAGCCCGCTCAGGTCGAGGGTGCCCTTCTCGAGGTGGTCCATGACGCGGCCCGGCGTACCGACCACGACGTGCACGCCGCGACGCAGCGCCGAGAGCTGGACGCCGTACCCCTGGCCGCCGTACACGGGAAGCACGTGCAGGCCCTTGAGGTGGGCGGCGTAGCGGCCGAACGCCTCGGAGACCTGCAGCGCCAGCTCGCGGGTCGGCGCGAGCACGAGCACCTGCGGCGAGGACTGGGAGAGGTCGATGCGCGAGAGGATCGGCAGCGCGAAGGCCGCGGTCTTGCCGGTGCCGGTCTGGGCGAGGCCGACGACGTGCTGGCCGGCGAGCAGCGGCGGGATCGCCTCCGCCTGGATCGGTGAGGGGCTCTCGTAGCCGACCTCCCGGAGGACCTTCTCGACCCTGGGGTCCAGTCCCAGCTCGTCGAACGTCGGGGCTGTCGTCGTACTGCTCTCACTCACCGACCAAGGGTAGTGCCGCGGCGCGTCAGGCCCTATTCGAGACGCAGTCACCGTACGTCACCCGGGCAAATGCGGATAAGCACGACAGTCCCAGACCCGCCCCTACAGTGGTCGCGTGCCCGAACTCGCCGACGCAGAAGAGCGCTGGCGGCTCACCATCGACAACGCCCCCGTCGGCATCGCGCTGGTGAGCCTCGAGGGCCAGTTCATGCGCGTCAACGAGGCCCTGTGCCGCATCCTCGGCCACACCCCCGAAGAGCTGCACAAGCTCGACTTCCAGCAGCTCACCCACCCCGACGACCTCGGCGCCGACCTGGACCTGCTCGACCAGCTCGTGGCCGGCGAGATCACGAGCTACCGGCTGCGCAAGCGCTACCTGCACGCCGACGGGCATCACGTGTGGGCCGACCTCTCCGTCTCGATGGTGCGGGACCCGAGCGGTACGCCGCTGCACTTCGTCTCTCACGTCGCCGACCTGACCGACGAGGTCAAGGCGGCCGCCCAGATCCAGGAGTTCAACCGCCAGCTGCGAGCCGCAGAAGGCACTGCTGGAGCGGTCCAACTCCGACCTCGAGGCGTTCGCGATGCTGGCCAGCCATGACCTCCAGGCGCCGCTGGCCACGATCCGCGGCTACATGGAGCTGATCGAGACGACGTACGCCGACGTCTTCGACGAGCGCGCCACCGAGTGGGTGGGGCGGGTCAGCGAGGCGGCCGCGCGGATGTCGGAGCTGGTCAACTCCCTGCTCGACTTCTCCCGCATCGGCGGCAGCCAGGTGCGTGAGGACGTCTCGGTGGTCGAGCTGGTCAAGGAGGTCCACGAAGACCTCGGGGAGCTCGTCACGTCGGCGGAGGCCGAGATCGTGATCGACCCCGACAGCCCGATGGTGGTGGCCGACCGGTCACGGCTGCGCCAGGTGCTGCAGAACCTGATCCAGAACGCGCTCAAGTACCGCCATCCCGACCGAACCCCTCACTGCGAGGTGGTCGTGCAGGAGCGGGACGCCGACTGGCTGGTCACCGTCACCGACAACGCCGTGGGCATCCCGGCCGAGCACCGGGAGTCGGTGTTCTCGATGTTCGCCCGGATGGAGGGCGACGGACCCGGCCACGGCATCGGCCTCGCGGCCTGCCGCCAGATCGTCGAGCGCCACGGCGGCACGATCTGGGTCGACCCCAACCCGCGCGGCCCCGGCAGCCGGTTCTGCTTCACCCTCCCCCGCTGACCCTCCCCGGCGGCCGCCCTCGCGGCGAGGCGTAGGTTCGGGCGCATGGACGCCCCTGTGCCCCCACCGCTCGAGCCGCTCGACGAGACCTGGGAGCGCGCGCTGTGCATCGTCGCGCACCCCGACGACATGGAGTTCGGCGCCGCGGCCGCGGTCGCGCGCTGGACCGGCCAGGGCAAGTGGGTCGGCTACACCATGGTCACCAGCGGCGAGGCCGGCATCGACGGGATGTCGCCCGACGAGTGCCGCGTCGTACGTGAGGCCGAGCAGATCGCGTCGGCCCGCGTCGTCGGCGTCGAGACGGTCGACTTCCTGCGGCAGCCCGACGGCATCCTGGAGTACGGCGTACCGATGCGGCGCCTGCTCACCGCGGAGGTCCGCCGGCACCGTCCCGACATCGTGATCACCGGCAACTTCCGCGACACCTGGGGCGGCCGCAACCTCAACCAGGCCGACCACATCGCCGTGGGCAGGGCGGTCGTCGACGCGGTGCGCGACGCCGGCAACCGGTGGGTCTTCCCCGAGCAGCTCGAGGGCGAGCTCGAGCCCTGGGGCGGCGTACGCGAGGTGTGGGCGTTCGGCTCCCCCAGCTCGACCCACGGCGTCGACACGACCGACACCTTCGACGCGGGCGTGGAGTCGCTGAAGGCGCACTCGGCGTACATCGAGGGCCTCGGCTGGGAGAACTGGGACCCGCGCGAGTTCCTCGAGGGCATGGCCCGCGGCACCGGCCAGCGGCTCGGGTCCGCGTTCGCCGCGCCGTTCGAGGTGTTCCCGATGGGCTGGGGCGACTAGCTCGGGTCTCCGTGCAGCACGCAGAACTCGTTGCCCTCCGGGTCCGCGAGCACGGTGAACCCCTCCTCGCCGGTCTGCCCGACGTCGGCGCGGGTGGCGCCGAGCACCTGCAACCGCTGCACCTCGGCCTCCACGTCCCCGCTCTCGGGCCGCAGGTCGAGGTGCAGGCGCAGCTTCTCCTGCTTGAGCTCGGTCACGGGCTGCAGCCAGATCGTCGGGCCATCGTCCTGCCGGGTGGAGCTTGGTCACGCCGTCGTCGTACGCCTTCACGGTCATCCCGAGCGCCTCGGACCAGAACCGCGCCTGGGCGTCGAGGTCGACCGGACGTCGAGGGTGAGCTGCGCGATGCGTGCGGTCATGACCGTGCACTACCCGGCGAGGGGCCGGGCATTCGGCTCGACGAGCTCGATGACCGAAACCCGCTACGGGGAGCCCGAGCGTCCGCCGGGACGAAGAACGGGGAGTCAGCCACTGGGCTGACTCCCCGACGTGCCCTTGATCGGGCTCTGGCTCCCCCGGTTGGACTCGAACCAACAACCCTCCGGTTAACAGCCGAATGCTCTGCCAATTGAGCTACAGGGGATCGCGCCCGCAAACACTAGCAAGGAGGGCGGGGTTGGCTAAATCGGGTTCGGGCACGCGTGGTCGCTCGTGCCCGTCTCCTCAGGGGCGTCGGTGGAAGGTGACCTTGCCGTTGGGTAGGTGTTCGTGGGTCGTAGTGGGGGTCGTGGATGCGGCGGTGGTGGTGGCCGCAGAGCAGTCGGCCGGTGGTGAGGTCGGTGTGTGCCGCCTTGGCTCCAGGGGGTGTCGTGGTGGGCGTGGCACATCGCTGGTGGTCGCTCGCAGCCTTGCGGTGGTGCAGCCGTTGTCGCGGAGTGCCCATGGCGAGGCGTTGGGCTTCGGTGTGCAGGCGGCGTCGGCGGCCGAGGTCGAGGGGCTGGGACCTGCCGCCGAGGACGGCGGGGATGATCCCGGCGGCACAGGCGAGGCGTCGGGCCTCGGCGGCGGTGAGGTGGCCGCCGGTGTCCAGGGTGCAGACCCCGGCCGCCTCGAGGTCGGCCAGCAGCTGCTCGAGCGTCATGGTGACCACGATGGTGGCGCCGCAGCCGCCGGCCTTGGGCAGGGACTTGCCGGGGATGGCCTCGATCAGCTGGCAGAACGCCTGCCCGTGCCGCACCTCGGTCGGGAGGTTCTCGTCGATGTCGGTGGCGGTGTGACCGGACCGGGTGAGCGATCAGGGCCATCAGCATCTTGTCCAGCGCCTGGCCGTGGAAGGACGGGATCCGGAACCGGCCGTGGACGGTGCCGGCGTCGTCCTCACGCATGCGTGAAGGTGACCCGCTTCGCTGCGGCTGCTTCCTGGTCGGCCAGCACCTTGGCCTCGTAGGCCTCGGCCAGGTCCGGGGCGATCACCTCGAACAGCTTGCGGCCCAGCACCGCCAACGCCTTCGCGTCGTAGTGCGCCGCGCGAGGTCGACCAGGTGCTGCTCAGCCTGCTGCACGTTGGTCGGCGTCGACCGCGAACTCACCACTGCGTCGGGAGCCGGTCGAGCGCCGTCACGATCACCCGCGCCTGCGCGACGTTCACGCGCACCGGCGTCGAGCGCAGCGCCAGCATCGGGTAGCTCTCCAGCGCCTGGGCGAGCTTGAGGTCCGAGCGCGCGGTGATCCGGGTCTGGCGGGTCTCGATCGCCACCCAGTCCGCCGCCGACGCCGCACCACGCTCGGCACCGGCACCGGACGCTCGGCCTCGGCGAGCACCCGCAGCTTCAGTGCGGCGAGCTGTGCCTCGCGCCCGGGCGAGCTCGCGGAGCGACCTCGCGGTGCTCCTCGGGGCTCATCGACCAAGCGGGCACCGAGGCGAGCTTCTCGAGCCGCTCGGTCAGTGCGTGCGCGAACTCCACCACGGGGTGGGAGCGGTCCTCGAGCTGGCTGGTCATGCCCCAATTTTAGAGCCGTCATACCGACAGTTTCGAGCGTGTGTTCGAATCTGTGGAATAACTCTCATTCCGAACCACCGAGAGAACCGCAAGCCACAGGATCTCGAGAGGCACCGCCGGTGAGCCGGACGAAGGGCGTCGGGAACACCACCGCAACCACCGCCGACGGCAACCACACTAATCGATCAACTGAGGCCACACCATCGGACCCATGATGGTTTCGACAGGCCAACCAGGCGGTGGCGCCAACCTCACGGCCTGGTCTCGACTGACCGCTCGCTTCGCTCGCTGCTCGACCACCGGGGGTCGCGACCGCGAGCGGTCGTACTCAGCAGCGGTGGCGGACCGCGGGCGTCGTGACCCTCCCTACGCCGGGGGGTCGCCGACCTCGGCCTTGCGCCTGCGGCAGGGCCAGGTCGGCGACGGCCACCACCTCGGGGTCGTCGGGGTCGAGGCCGGCGTCGTAGGCGTGCATCCAGCTGACCGGGCCGCCGACGGGGCTGCGGCGGCCGATGACGACCAGGCCGAGCGAGCCGCGGACGGGGACGCGTCGCTGGAGCACGATGCTGGCGGTGACGCGCTCGCGGAGGAGCTGGAGGAGGCAGGGCGGGGTCCTCCATGGTGAGGGAGTACGACGGACGCGGCTGGCCGTACTCCCCGATCCCGGTGATCCGGAGCAGCGACTCGTCCTGGTCCCAGCCGGCGTCCTCGACCCGCTCCCACGGCATCGAGACCACCTCGGAGGAGTCGACCACCACGAGGCGCACCCGGCGTGCCGAGCAGCCAGGTGCCGTCGACGGACTCGGCCGACGCGAGGACCTTCTCGCCTCGGGGCAGGCGGGCACGACCCAGGACGTCGTCAGGGACGCCGCGGGAGAACAGCTTCACTGGCTCTCCAACGCCTTCTCGCGCAGGCTGCGCGCGGTGCTGCTCGAGGGCGACGAGCTCGCCGAACATCCGGTTGTACTCCGTCGCCTGGTCGACCGGGTTGGTGCGCTGGAGCCGCGACTTCAGGTCGGCGATCCGGCGCATGACGGTGAGCTCGCGCAGCCGGAGGACGTGCTGGCTGACGTAGGCGTCGTCGGGGTCCTTGGCGGAGTGCAGCGGTTCGACGGCCAGCGCGCTGACCAGCGACTGGAGCCGTACGTCGCTCAGGGCGTCGCGCAGCGTCGAGGCCCACTGCGCGTCGGCCGCGGTCGGGCCGCCGGCGGTCTGGACGGTCGCCCAGAGCGCGCGGTAGGCGCCGTGGGTGAAGTCGTCGGCGTCGACCTCGCGGGCGGTGCGACCGACGACGGAGGGGTGCTGGACGACCAGCTTGAGCGTCTCGCGCTCGAGCATCAGGCGAGGATCGCGCGGGTCGGGCAGCTCGGCCGCAGGACGTTGCGCCCCCGTGCACAGCGGGAGCGGGGGTGGCGCGGGCGGCGGCGCGGCGTACCTCGCGCTGCACGTCCATCGGCTCGATGCCGAGCATGCCGGCCAGCTCGCGCGCGAACGCGTCGACCTTCGACCGGTCGCGGATGCTGGTCACCAGCTTGGCCGCCTCGCGCATGGCGTCGATGCGGCCGTCGGCCCGGTCGAGGTCGTAGCGCTGGACGACGTTGGCGAGCACGAACCGGTAGAGCGGGACCCGACGGGCCACCAGCTCGCGCACCTCGGCGTCGCCCTGCTTGAGGCGGAGGTCGCACGGGTCGAGGCCGCTCGGCTCGACCGCGACGTAGGTCTGGCCGGCGAAGATCTGGTCGCCCTCGAAGGCTCGCAGCGCGGCCTTCTGCCCCGCCTCGTCGCCGTCGAAGGTGAAGATCACCTCGCCGCGGAACTCGTCGTGGTCGTGCAGCAGGCGGCGGATCACCCGCGCGTGGTCGTCGCCGAAGGCGGTGCCGCAGGTCGCGACCGCCGTCTTCACGCCGGCGACGTGGCAGGCCATCACGTCGGTGTAGCCCTCGACGATCACGGCCTGGCTGGCTCGCGCGATCTCGCGGCGGGCCAGGTCGATGCCGTAGAGCACGTGGCTCTTCTTGTAGATCGCGGTCTCGGGGGTGTTGAGGTACTTCGCCTCGATGGTGTCGTCGTCGAAGATCCGCCGCGCCCCGAAGCCGATCGTGTCGCCGCTGCTGTCGCGGATCGGCCACATCAGCCGCCCGCGGAACCGGTCGTAGAGCCCGCGGCCCTGGCCGATGAGGCCGGAGGCGACCAGCTCCTCGTCGGTGAAGCCCTTCTGGCGCAGGTGCTTGAGGAGGACCTCTCCCCCACGGGGCGAGAACCCGACCCCGAAGTGCGACGCGGCGTCGGCGTCGAAGCCGCGCGAGTCGAGGAACTGGCGGGCGGTGAGGGCCTCGGGGGTGGCCAGCTGCTCGGCGTACCACTCGGCCGTGACGCGGTGGGCGTCGATGAGCCGCGGTCGCTGCGCTCCGCCGGTGCGCGGTCGAGGAGCGCCGCCCTCCTCGTAGCGCAGCTGCACGCCGTACTTCTCCGCCAGCCGCTCCACGGTCTCGGTGAACCCGAGCCCGTCGATCTCCATCACGAACTTGATCACGTCGCCGCCGGCCTGGCACCCGAAGCAGTGGTAGAAGCCTCGCGACGGTGTGACGTGGAACGACGGGGACTTCTCGTCGTGGAACGGGCACAGGCCCTTCATCGAGCCGCCGCCGGCGTTGCGGAGCGTCACGTAGGAGGAGACGACGTCGTCGATGCGTGCCTTCTCGCGCACCTCTGCGATGTCGTCTTCCCGGATCCTGCCCGCCACGGTGCGGAGTCTACGGGTCGGGTACGACGGGCCGGCGGGGCCGTGGACAGGGTTTCAAACACCCGGGAATGGCTACCCGTCTCGTATGACCGAACCCACCGTGAGCCACACCCCCAGCGGGGCCGACCCGACGCTCGGGGCGCTCGTCCACGACCTGACGACCCAGGTCCCCGAACTGATCCGCTCCGAGATCCGGCTCGCCCAGGCCGAGGTGGCCGAGAAGGGCAAGCGTGCCGGGTATCGGCATCGGGATGTTCAGCGCGGCCGGCCTGCTCGCCTTCTTCGGCGCTGGCGACCCTGATCGCCATGGCCGTCCTCGCGCTGTCCCTGGCCATGGACGGCTGGCTGGCCGCCCTGATCGTCGCGGTGGTGCTGTTCGCCGGTGGCCGGCGTCCTCGCGCTCATGGGCAAGAACCAGGTCGAGGAAGCCGCGCCACCCGTGCCCGAGCGTGCCGTCGCCGGCGTCAAGGAAGACATCGCCACCGTGAAGGGACAGCGTTCATGAGCACGCCCGAGGAGATCCAGGCCGACATCGAGCGCCAGCGCGAGCAGCTCGGCCGCACCGTCGACGAGCTGACGCACAAGCTCGACGTGAAGGCCCAGACCAAGGCGAAGGTGGCCGACGTCCGCGACCGAGCCACCACCGACGACGGCAAGCCGCGACCCGAGGTGCTCGGCGTGGCCGCTGCCGTCGTGCTCGGTCTGGGACTCGTCATCTGGCTGCGCCGACGATCATGAGCCACACCGAGCAGGTCCAGGGCGAGGACCGCACCGAGCCCACGACCCCGGCCCCGGACGACCCGCGCAAGCCGGAGGACCCCGGTGACCTGACCAAGCGGTCCTGGTTCTACGTGCTGCGCAAGACCTTGCACGAGTTCAGCGAGGACCAGTGCACCGACCTCGCCGCGGCGCTGACGTACTACGCGGTCCTCTCGATCTTCCCCGCCATGCTGGCGCTGATCTCCGTGCTCGGCGTCCTCGGACAGGCGCCGAAGGCCGTGCAGACGGTCGAGGACACCCTGCGACCCCTCCTGTCGACCCAGACTCTCGAGCTCGTCAGCAAGGCGCTCGACCAGGTGGCCGACTCGCAGGGCGCCGGGGTGGCGCTGATCGTCGGCATCCTGGTGGCCCTCTGGTCGGCCTCGGGGTACGTCGGCGCGTTCGGCCGGGCGATGAACCGGATCTACGAGATCGACGAGGGTCGGCCGTTCTGGAAGCTGCGCCCGATCATGCTGCTCCTGACCCTGATCGCGGTGACGCTGGCCGCGATCGCCCTGCTGCTGCTGATCGTGTCCGGCCCGGTCGCCGAGTCCATCGGCAACGTGATCGGCCTCGGCGACACCGCACTCACCGTCTGGTCGATCGCCAAGTGGCCGGTCCTGGCCGTGATCGTCATCCTGGTCGTGGCGCTGCTCTACTACGCGACGCCCAACGTGCAGCAGCCGAAGTTCCGCTGGATCTCGGTGGGGGCCGGCGTCGCGATCCTCGTGTGGGTGCTGGCCTCGGTCGGCTTCGCGTTCTACGTGGGGAACTTCTCCAGCTACAACAAGACCTACGGATCGCTGGCGGGCGTCATCGTCACCCTGCTGTTCCTGTGGATCACCAACCTGGCGCTGCTGTTCGGGGGCGAGCTCGACGCCGAGCTCGAGCGCGGACGACAGCTGCAGGCGGGGATCGCTGCCGAGGAGGAGATCCAGCTCCCGGCCCGCGACACCCGCAACATCAAGAAGGCTCGCAAGAAGCGGGACAAGGACGTCGCGCTCGGTCGCCGCATCCGCCGTCAGGCGAAGGCGAACGGCGCGGACCACGACGAGTCGAAGGACTCTCAGAAGGAGAAGTCATGATCATCAAGAGGCTGCCCCTGCTCATCGCCGGTGGCATCGGCTACGTGCTCGGGGCCAAGGCCGGTCGCGAGCGCTACGACCAGCTCAAGTCGCAGTTCGACAAGGTCAAGAACGACCCGCGGGTGCAGGAGAAGACCCAGCAGGCCGTCGACCTGGCCAAGGAGCAGGCGCCGGTCGTCAAGGACAAGGTCACCGAGGCCGCGGGTGCCGCGACCGAGAAGGTGAAGGCCGCGACGAGTGGATCGGACGAGTCGACCGACGAGCTCAACCCCGATCGGCTCAAGCTGACCGACCAGACCGGCCCGCAGGGCGACCTGCCCTGAGCGATCGTCAGTAGTCGCCGCCCATCACGTTGGCGACCGGCTCCCCCGCGGCGAAGCGCTGGAGCTGCTCGCGCACGAGCCGGTGGGCGCGCGGCTCCATCGCGGTGCTGTTGCCGCCGACGTGCGGCACCAGCAGCAGGTTGGGCGCCTGCCACAGCGGGTGGTCCGCCGGAAGCGGCTCCGGGTCGACCACGTCGAGGGCGGCGTGGAGGCGTCGGCTCTCGAGCTCGGCGAGCAGCGCGTCGGTGACGACGACCGGTCCGCGGGAGACGTTGACGAGCAGCGCGCCGTCCTTCATCCGCGCGAGCATCTCGGCGTCGAAGAGACCGGTGGTCTCGTCGGTGCCCGGGACGATGAGTACGACGACGTCGGCGTCCGGCAGCAGGTCGGGCAGCTCCCCGATGGCGTGTACGCCGTCCCGGGCCCGTCGCGCGACCCGGACGACGTCGGCCTCGAACGGGCGGATCCGCGCCTCGATCGCCTCGCCGATCTGGCCGTAGCCCACGATCAGCACCTGCTTGTCGGCCAGCGACGGCCGCGTGTCGGGCGCCCACTCGGCGCGCTCCTGGGCGCGCACGAAGTCGGGGATGCCGCGCAGGCTGGAGACGGTCAGCCCGACCGCGAGCTCGGCGGTCGAGGTGTCGTGGATGCCGCGCCCGTTGCACAGCAGCACGCCCTCGGGCACGTAGCCCCGGATGTGCTCCACCCCGGCCGTCAGCGTCTGCACGACCCGCAGCTTCGGCAGGGTCGCCAGTGCCTCGCCGTCCTGCGGGACGGAAGCGGTAGGCGAGCACGTAGAACTCGACCTCGTCGGCGCTCGCCGGCAGGTGGTCGGGGTCGATCTGCTCGAGGCGCAGGTTGTCGGGCACCTCGCCGAGCAGCTCGGGGTCGAACGGCAGCCAGACCAGGGGGTCGTTCCGAGACGTCATGGACCCAGCCTCTCTCGCCACCCCCGGCCGCCGGACACGAGGTCGGCGTGCCGGGTCACCGCCGAGGCGTCGGTGAGGCTGGCGATCTGGTCGATCACCACGCGGGTGCGGGCGGCGTCGTCGGTGGCGTCGTCGAAGTCCTGCCGGAGCGCAGTGGTCGAGCCCGTCGCTCCCCCGCTTCCAGATCGCCTCGAACAGCTCGTGGAGCAGCGTCCGCTGGCGCTCCATCAGGTCGAGCCGGTCCTGGGCCCGCATCACGTAGTGGGCCGCGATGCCCTTGAGCACGGCGATCTCCTGTGCGGTCTCGTCGGGCACGACCACGTCGCCGCGATGGCGCACGAGCGGGCCCGCGCCGTGGGCGGCCTCGGTGGCCCGGTGGACGCTGCCGCAGAAGATGCCGATCAGGTCGCTGGTGAGGTTCTTCAGCGAGGCCAGGGCACGCCTGCTCCCGTCGTACGACGAACCGGGCCAGGAGCCCACCGCACGCAGCCGGCGGAACGTCTCCTCGAGGTCGTCGTCGGTCGCCTCGGGGAGGTACCAGTCGCGCACCGCCGCCCAGGTCGCCTGGCGCTCCTCGCGACGGTCCAGCGCCTCGAGGTCGATCCGGCCGCCGACGATGCCGTCCTCGAGGTCGTGCACCGAGTAGGCGACGTCGTCGGCGAAGTCCATCACCTGCGCCTCGACGCAGCGGCGCGGGCCGTCGACCCCGCGGCGCAGCCAGGCGAAGACCTGCTCGTCGTCCGCGTAGACGCCGAACTTGGCGCCCGGGTCGGCCCGCGGCCAGGGGTACTTGGTGCACGCGTCGAGAGTGGCCCGGGTGAGGTTGAGCCCGACCGAGCGACCCGTGCGCGTCGGCGGTCTTCGCCTCGAGCCGGGTCAGGATGCGCAGCGTCTGGGCGTTGCCCTCGAAGCCCCCGCAGTCGGCGGCCAGCTCGTCGAGCGCCACCTCGCCGTTGTGCCCGAACGGCGGGTGGCCCATGTCGTGCGCGAGCGCCGCGGTCTCGGCGAGGTCGGGGTGGCAGCCCAGCGGGTGGGCGAGGTCGCGGGCGACCTGGGCGACCTCGAGGCTGTGGGTGAGGCGGTTGCGGACGAAGTCGTCGGCCTGCGGACCGAGCACCTGGGTCTTGGCCGCGAGCCGGCGCAGCGAGGCCGAGTGGACGACCCGGGCCCGGTCGCGCTCGAAGGGCGTGCGCACCGGGCGCCTCGACCCGCTTGGCCGGCTCCTCGACGAGGCGCTCGCGCGCGGCGTCGTCGTAGAGGTCCTCCCAGCTCACGCCGTCAGGCTAGTCGGTCGCGCGAGCGTCAGAGCCAGCCGTTGCCCTCGGCGATGGTGACCGCCTCGGCCCGGTTGCCCGCCCCGGTCTTGCCGATCGCCGCGGAGAGGTGGTTGCGCACGGTGCCCTCGGAGAGGAACAGCGCGCGGGCGATCGACGAGACGGCCGCCCCTCCCCGGGCCGCGCGCAGCACGTCGGTCTCCCGCGCGGTCAGGGGCGACTCACCGGCGAAGAGGCTCTCGGTCGCGAGCTCGGGGTCGACGACGCGCAGGCCCGCGTGCACCCGTCGTACGGCGTCGGCGAGCTGGGCCGCCGGCGTGTCCTTCACGACGAACCCCGAGGCACCCGCCTGCATCGCGCGACGGAGGAAGCCGGGCCGGCCGAAGGTCGTCACGATCAGCACGCGCACGTCGGGGAACTCCGCGCGCAGCGCCGCGGTGGCCTCGATCCCGTCGAGGCCGGGCATCTCCACGTCGAGCAGCGCCACGTCGGGGTGGTGCTCACGCACGGCCGCGACCACCTGGTCACCGGAGGACACCTCGGCGACCACCTCGAGGTCGCGCTCGAGGCCGAGCAGGGCGGAGAGGGCGCCGCGGACGAGCGCCTGGTCGTCGGCGAGCAGCAGCCGGATGGGGGTGTCCGTCACGGCAGCACGACCGTGAGCGAGAAGCCGGGGTCGAGGGTGCGCGTCACCACCGTGCCGTTGAGCACGCTGGCGCGCTCGCGCAGCCCGGTCAGGCCGTGGCCGGCGCCGTGCTCACGCGGGCCGACACCGTCGTCGACGATCTCGACCCGGTCCTCGTGCAGCACGACCCGGCAGTGCCGGGCGCCGGCTGTGGCGGATCACGTTGGTGACGCCCTTCACGGATCGTCCACGCGAACAGCTCGCGCCGCTCGGAGGGCACGTCCTCGGTGGAGTTCGGCAGCACCGCCTCGATCTCGCGCGGCGGCGAGGGCGGTCCGGGCCCGGGCGAGCTCGCCGGGGAGGCTCAGCTCGCGGTACCCCTCCACGGCGCGGCGTACGTCGGCCAGCGCGTCGCGCGAGAGTCGCTCGAGGTCGGCCAGCTCGGCGCGGGCTCGGTCGGTGTCGACGTCCATCAGCTTCTGGGCGAGCTCGGCCTTGACCGTGATCACCGTGAGCGAGTGGCCCAGGATGTCGTGCAGGTCGCGGGCGAACCGGTTGCGCTCGTTCTCCACGGCCAGCTCGGCGTTCTCCGCGTGGGCCGAGATCAGGGCCAGGTTGCGCAGCATCATCTGCTGGATGCCGTACATCGCCACCGCCGCCGCCAACAGCGCGAACGCGAGCCCGACCCCGCTCGTCCAGCCCGACACCACCTCGCCCAGCACGACGATCAGCGCCGCGTCGGCGAGCACCAGGACCAGCGGCCACCCGCGGTGGGAACAGCATCACGGCCGAGCACCGCGATGTACACCGCGGAGGCGGTGCCGTCCTGACCGAGGCACAGCACCATCACCACGCCGAGCGCGACCAGCGCCGAGCAGCCAGACGAACGCCTGCTGCACCGGTGGCCGCGCGACCAGCTGCTGCCGATCGCGGCGCAGGCGGAGCCACGACAGCATGTAGACGGCGCCGAAGGCGATGGTCGCGACGCATGCCGAGGATCGCCGCTCGACGGTGTCGCGGTTCGCCCACCCGTCGCGCAGCGGGCTCGATCAGGAAGAACAGCCAGATGGCGGCGAACAGCGGCCCGCGCCGGGAGAGCTGGTTGTCCAGCTGCCCCGGCACGGGCCGTGTCTGTGCCATGCCGGTCACGGTAGTGGCACTCACACGCGTGCGGTGTCCTTGCTCATCCGCCACGCGGCGCCGAGGACGAAGATCGCCAGCCAGCCGACCGCGTTGACGACGGCGTACCACGGCAGCTCGTGGGTCAGCGGTGCGCGGGCGACCTCGGCGACGCCGTACATCGGCGTCCAGTAGGCGATGTCGCGGACGGTCCCGCTGTACTGGCTCAGCGGGATGAACAGGCCGCCGAGGAAGGACAGCAGCGCCAGGCCGGGGCCGAGGATCTGCATCACGTTCTCCCCCGGGACGACGTAGCCGGCGAAGACGCCGAGCGCGGCGAAGGTCATCACGCAGCCAGGTGAGCAGCGCGCACTAGATCCAGGTGGCGGTCGGCATCTCGGGCTTGCCCTTGATCAGGCCGACGACGTTGACGGCGGCGATCGCGACGGCACCCATCACCAGTGCGACGAAGGCCTTGATCAGGATGTAGACGGTCGGGTGCAGCGGGGTCAGCCGCAGCTGGCGCGACCAGCCGAGGGCGCGCTCGACCGCGACGCCGGCACCGGTGGCGGCGGCGATCAGCGCACCGCCGTACAGCGCCATCGAGACCATGACGTACGCCGAGACGTTGCCGTCGCCGACCTTCTCGGCGCCCTGGTTGCCGGAGCCGAAGACGAGGAACATCACCGCCGGGAAGACCAGCGCGAAGATGATCGTGCGGCGGTTGCGCAGCATCCGGCGCAGCTCGATGGAGAGCAGGGTGAGGTTGAACCCGCCCATCGGCGGCACCCGGCGGGTGGTCGGGTCGATGCCCTGGATCGCGCTCATCGGAGGCTCCTTCTGTCGTTGCTGGTCTGTCTGCTGGCATGTCTTGCGGTGGTCCGGCGTCAGCGGTCTGGAGCTCGGCGTCGGTCCGCCCGGTCAGGCTGAGGAAGGCGTCCTCGAGGCCGTGGGCGGTGATCTCGAGGTCGCGGGCGCGCGGTCTCGGTGAGCAGGTAGCGCGCCACGGCGTCGCTGTCCTTGGCGTGCACGTAGACCTGGTCGCCGCGGATCTCGACGCTGTCGACGCCACCGAGCCGGTGCAGGGCGTCCGCATCGGCGTCGGGCAGGGTGGCCCGGACGGTGCGCCCGCTCGCCAGCGCCTTGATCTCGCTGCCGGTCCCGTCGGCGACGATGAGGCCGTTGCTGATCAGGATGATCCGGTCGGCGTACTGGTCGGCCTCCTCGAGGTAGTGCGTCGCGAACAGCACCGAACGGCCCTGCTGCGCGTCCTCGCGGATCGCGGACCAGAACGACCGGCGCCCCTCGACGTCCATGCCGGTGGTCGGCTCGTCGAGGAGCAGCAGCGCGGGGTCGGACAGCAACGCCATCGCGAAGCGCAGCCGCTGCTGCTCACCGCCGGAGCACTTCGCGACCCGGCGGTCGGCGATGCCGGTGATGCCGGCGCTCTCGAGCACCTCGTCGACCGGCTTGGTGTCGGCGAACAGGCTGGCGGTGTACTGCACCGTCTCGCGGACGGTCAGGTCCTTGAGCAGGCCGCCGGTCTGCATCACCGCGGCGACCAGGCCCCGGGCGATGGCCTGCCGGGGCTGCATCCCGAGCACCTCGACGTCGCCCGTGGTGGGGCGGGACAGCCCGAGGATCATGTCGATGGTGGTGGTCTTGCCGGCGCCGTTGGGCCCGAGGAACGCGACCATCTCGCCCGGCTCGATCTCGAGGTCGATGCCCCGCACCGCCCGGACGCTGCCGAAGTCCTTGGTCACCCCGGTCAGCCGTACGGCGGGAGTGCTCTCGGTCGTCATGCGACCAGCATCGCGGCGATCGCTCCCCCGCCCGCAGATCACCCGTCACGTCCCACCCGTGACATCTGTCAGGCAGTCCGCCGACCGGGCACTCGATGCACGTTCCAGAACGCCGAGCGGGCACTCGGTGCACGCTCCAGAACGCCGAGAGGGCACTCGATGCACGGCCGGGTGTGCATCCTTTGCCCAGTCGATGCGCTGCGGCGTACATCCTTTGCCCGGTCGATGCGCTACGGCGTACGTCCAGTGCCCGCTCGGCGAGACTAGAAGCCGAGCTTGCGGAGCTGGCGGGGGTCGCGCTGCCAGTCCTTGGCGATCTTGACGTGCAGGTCGAGGTAGACCGGGGTGCCGAGCATGGCCTGGATCTGCTGGCGGGCGGCGGTACCGACCTCGCGGAGGCGGGCGCCCTTGTGGCCGATCACGATGCCCTTCTGCGAGGAGCGCTCGACGTAGAGGTTGGCGTGCACGTCGAGCAGCGGCTTGTCCTCGGGCCGGCCCTCGCGCAGGCCCATCTCCTCGACCACGACCGCGATCGAGTGCGGCAGCTCGTCGCGCACGCCCTCGAGGGCCGCCTCGCGGATCAGCTCCGCGACGATCGTCTCCTCCGGGGCGTCGGTCAGCTCGCCGTCGGGGTAGAGCGCCGGTCCCTCGGGCAGTCGAGCGCACCAGCAGGTCGGTGAGCAGGCCGACCTGGTCGCCGTTCTTCGCCGAGACCGGCACGATCTCGGCCCAGTCGGTGCCGGTCTCCTCGCCGAGTGCCTGGATCGCGAGCAGGTGCTGCCCCAGCGCCTCGTTGGTGACGAGGTCGGTCTTGGTGGCCACGGCCACCTTCGTCGTACGACGGACCTTGGCCAGCTCGTTGACCAGGAACCGGTCGCCGGGACCCGGCTTCTCGTTCGCCGGGAAGCACACCGCGACCACGTCGACCTCGGCCCAGGTCGTGGTGACCAGGTCGTTGAGCCGCTCGCCGAGCAGCGTGCGGGGACGGTGCAGCCCGGGGGTGTCGACCAGGATCAGCTGGGCGTCCGGACGGTGCACGATCCCGCGCACGACGGTCCGCGTGGTCTGTGGCTTGGACGACGTGATCGCCACCTTGGTGCCGACCATCGCGTTCGTCAGGGTCGACTTGCCGGCGTTGGGGCGTCCCACGAAGGAGACGAAGCCCGAGCGGTGCTCTGGAGTGGTCATGCGTTGCGCGCCTCGTCGTAGTCGGCCCAGATCTCGTCGTCGGACTTCCCCGCGGCCCGGCCCGCGGCGTAGATCGGTCCCGGATCGACCTTGCGTGTCTGGCGACCCCGACTGCCGCTCCAGTAGCCCATCACGTCGTAGTGCCGGGTGTCCCGCCCGAGGTCGTGGCGCAGGTGCCGCCGGATCTCGCGCATCTGTGCGGACTCGCCACCCATCCAGAAGTATCCCGGCCCCTCGGGCCACGCGAGCCCGCGCACGATCGCGGCCAGCTCGCTGGTGCCGGACTCGGCGTGGTGCCACTCGACCGGCGCGGCGACGTACGACGGCAGCGGTGCGTCGGGGATCTCGGCATGGATCGCGAGAGGCAGGGTGACGCTCTCGGCGATCCGCGCCATCGCCGGCAGTCCCGTCAGGTCGCCGGCCAGGACCACCCACTCGGCATCCGGCGGCAGCTGGAAGGAGCCCTTCGGCGCGGAGAGCCCGACCACGTCGCCCACGCAGTCGGTCTGCGCCCACTCGGTGACCAGCCCCGCCTCGTGGACGACGACGTCGAGGGTCAGCAGCCCGTCGACCAGGGAGCGCACCGTGTAGTAGCGGGTCTGGAACTGCCCCGGCACCGTCAGCGCCAGCCACTCGTCGGGCACCCCCGTCGTCTCGAAGCCCTCGGGCGCCTCCAGCACCAGCCGCACCAGGTGCTCGCTGAGCACGCTGCGTGCGCGCACGACGGCGTCGAAGGGAGTCCGGGAGGTCACCCGTGCAGGCTATCGGGGGCCAGGACGTCAGTAGCGACGGCGTATGACGAGCTTGCCGTCCTTGCCGGCGGCGAGGATGGCGATGTACATCCGTCGCTGGGCGCAGCCCGCCGAGCTCTTCAGGCAGCTGTCCGTGCTCGGGTAGCCGACCTGCCCGGTCCGCCACGCGTGGTAGATCAGGCGCAGCCTGCCGGCCAGGTCGAGGAACGGCGTCGCACCGCCCGGACCGGCCAGGTAGGGGCCGGTCGAGAGCAGCCGGCCCATCCGGGTGCACGGCCCGGTGACGGCCTTGCACACGGCGTAGCCGGTCGCGTAGCGCGCCGACTTGTAGCCGTTGGCCGAGTAGAACAGGTAGAGCCGCCGGTTGAACCGGATCATCGCGGGGTTCTCGACGACCGACCCCTCCCAGGCCGTCCGCGGCGCGAGGAGCGGGTAGTTGCGGCTCGTCGGCCCGAACGCGGTGCCCGACGCGGTCAGGCGGCGCACCATCAGCCGGTCGGGCGAGCCCTCCGCCTTGTAGAGCAGCCACACCGCGCCACGGTCGCGGAAGACCTGCGGGTCGATGGCGCCGTTCGTGCCCAGGCAGGTGAGCGGGCGCGTGGTGCTGTCGACGAACGGCCCCAGCGGCGAGCTGCTCCGCGCGACCGAGATGCAGTGGCGACCGTCGCCCTTGCGCGGGACGGCGTACGCCGCCACGAAGCGCCCCGCGCCGATGCGCGCCACCGACGGGGCCCAGGTCGGCCAGAACACCTTCCCCTTGGGCGTCGCCTTCGTCTGCGCCCACGAGGCTCCGGCCGGCATGGCGTCGTTCTGGAACGGCTTGCCCGGGTCGTACGACGGACGCGGCATCCAGCGGCGCAGGTCGGTCGACGTCATCGCCGGCAGGTTCAGCGCGGCGACCGTCGTGGAGTAGGCGTAGAAGGTGCTGCCGACCCGCATGATCGTCGGGTCCGGGAAGTCGCCGGAGTACGCCGTCCCCGAACGGAACGGGTCGCTCCCGACCGGCGCGGGCCGGGCACCGCTGCCGAACGCGGCAGCCGTCCCGGAGGCCAGCAGCGCGAGCAGCAGGGCGGCGACCAGGCCCCGCCTGGCCACGAACTGCCTAGCCACGGAACGCCACCCTCAACGTCCCGTCCGCCGTCACCCCGAGTGTCGCGAGGTGCAGCTTGCGCTGCGGGCACCCGGCGGCCGTGCGTCGGCACGCGGGCGACTTCGGGTAGCCGGTGTTGCCGAGGTCCCATGCGGCGTACGCCAGCCGCAGCCGGCGGCTGCGGTCGACGAACGGCATCGCGCCGCCCGGGCCGGAGACACGTCCACCCGTCGCCAGCAGCGGCCGGGAGCTCGCCCGGGTGCACGGACCGGTCGCCGTGCGGCAGACCGCGTAGCCGGTGCCGTAGGAGTCGTCGGCGTAGGAGCCGCCGGAGTAGAAGAGGTAGTAGCGCGAGCGGTAGCGGACCATCGCCGGGTTCTCGATCAACGGGGACTCCCAGGTGTCCTTGGTGGTCAACAGGTGCGTGGGCGTGCCGATCACCCGCTGGCCGTCGCCGGAGAGCCGGCTGATGAAGACGTGGCTCGGCGAGCCGGGGCGCTGCTCGCGCTTCCAGAGCAGGTAGCGCCCGCCGGTCACGCCCGTGAAGAACGCCGGGTCGATCGCGCCGCGGGCCTTGGGGCAGATCAGCGGCGTACGCCGGCGGTCGACGAAGCCACCCAGGGGCGAGGCGGACCTCGACGTGGAGATGCACATCTTGCGCGGCCGGATGCCGCGCACCGGGGTGGCGTAGGCGTGCACGAACGTCTTGCCGAACCTCGCCACGGTCGGCGCCCAGGTGGTCGCGTGTGTCCCGGTGCCGGTGGAACGCCACGCCGCCCACGACGCCACCCTGGCCAGCCCCTCGCCGCGGGCGCGCCAGTGGATCAGGTCGCGCGAGGTCATCACCGGCAGGTTCAGCCCCGCGATGGTGGTGGAGTAGGCGTAGTAGACCCGCCCGACGCGCAGCACGGTCGGGTCGGGGAAGTCGCCCCGGTAGGGCTGCGGCACCGAGAACTTGTCGCTGCCGACGGGCGCCGGCCGACGCATCGCGGGCGGTGCCGGGAGCCGACAGGAGTCCGACCGCCAGGGTCGCGAGCACGATCGCCAGGAGGCGGCGTGCGTGCAGCGGACACAGCAGACATGCGGCGGGCTCCCGGGAGGCTCGATGGCTCCGGGCACTATCCCCCGGGCGACCGCCTCGCGTACGGCGAACCGCCGAATCGTCTCAGGACCGCAACCGCCACTCAGCAGGTGTGGCCGCAGCGGGTAGCCGCTCACCCCGTCGTCGTCGGTGCGCGTCGCCAGCACCTGGTGGAGCTGGATCTCGTTGCGCTCGAAGCCCATCCGCGAGCCCGGCCATGTAGAGGCCCCAGACCCGGGCCGTGCCCTCGCCGACCTCGGCGACGCACTCGTCCCAGTTGGCCTCGAGGTTGTGCGCACCAGCCGGCGAGCGTCTTCGCGTAGTGCACGCGCAGGTTCTCCTCGTGGTGCACCTCGAGGCCGGCGTTCTGGGCCTCGGTGATGATCTTCCCGGAGCCGGTCAGCTCGCCGTCGGGGAACACGTAGCGGTCGATGAACGCGCCGGTCTGGGTCGGCTGGTTGTCGGGCCGGGTGATGCAGTGGTTCAGCAGCCGGCCGTGCGGGAGCAGCTTGTCGCGCAGGAAGCCGAAGTACGCCGGGTAGTTGTCGACGCCGATGTGCTCGGTCAGGCCGATCGAGCTGACCGCGTCGAAGCCGGTCTCCGGGACGTCGCGGTAGTCGAGGTGGCGGACCTCGGCGAGGTGGTCGAGGCTCTCCTCCTTGATCTTGTGCTGGGCCCACTCGGCCTGCTCGCGCGACAGGGTCACGCCGAGGGCGCGGACGCCGTACTCGCGGGCCGCGTGGCGCACCATGCCGCCCCAGCCGCAGCCGACGTCGAGCAGCCGCTGGCCCTGCTGGAGGTCGAGCTTGCGGGCGACGAGGTCGTACTTGGCGTGCTGGGCCTCCTCGAGGGTGGCGTCCTCGGTCTCGTAGACCGCGCAGGTGTAGGTCATCGACGGGCCGAGGACCATCTCGTAGAAGCGGTTGGACACGTCGTAGTGGTGCTGGATCACCTTGCCGTCGCGCTCCGGGCTGTGGCGGAAGCCCTCGACCAGCCGGCGCCAGCGCGGGCAGGTGCTCCTGCGGCGGCGGGGGCGGCGGCACCATGTGGCTCAGGCCGATCGAGCGCAGCAGCTGCACCACCTGGGCCGGCGAGGGCCGGCGGAAGCGCATCGCGCGCAGCAGCAGGACCATGCCCTCGTAGGGGTCGCCGGGGTGGATGCCGTGGATGTCGAGGTCGCCGGAGACGTAGGCGCGGGCCATGCCCAGGTCGCCGGGCGCGGTGACGAGGTAGGCGAGGCCGCGCTCGTTCTTCAGCTCGAGCCAGATGGGGGCGTCCTCGGGCCCGTAGGCGCTGCCGTCGTACGCCGTGAAGCGGATCGGGACGGGTCGCTTGAGCAGCGACTCGAACACCTCGGCGAGGGTGAGCTTGGCGCCGGTCCGGCTCTGGGTCAGGTCGTTGGTCTGGGTCATCGTTGTCGCACCGCCTTGTCGTAGAGGCTGGTCAGCCGGTCGTCGGGGTCGTACCGCTGCTTGACGGCAGCGAGATTGGGTCCGTCGTAGAGACGGTCGAAGGTCGTCGGGGTCGTAGAACGACTCGGAGTAGAGCGACTTGTGCCCCTCGAGCTCGGAGACCTTGGCCTCGATCGCCCGGTTGAGCGGGCTGTTCGGCGCGTCGTCGCCGACGCGCGACCGCGCCCCAGAAGCCGACGTTGACGTAGGTGCGTCCCGGCACCAGCGGGTACGACGGCCAGCGAGGTCTCGCCGCGGAGGCGGAGCGGGCACAGCCACACCGGCCGCATGCCGACCGCCTCGTCGAACCAGTCGAGGAACTCGCCGAGCCGCTCGACGGGCACCTCGATGTCCTGGATCACCCGCTCGCGCCTCGGCCGCCCGGCCCGGCGGTCGAGCCGGTCGGCGATGCCGAAGCGCAGGTCGAGCCCGACCAGCTTGTGGTAGACGTCGGAGCGCTTGAACCGCCGCGGCCAGAAGCGGCGCACGAGGGGGTTCTGCACGCCGAACGCGCGCGAGCACCAGAACCAGTCGGTGTCCCAGCGCCACAGGTAGTCGTAGGTGGTGAGCAGGTCGATCTCGCGCTGCTGGATCGAGCGCCAGTAGATCTGCTGGCCGGCGTAGTCGCTGCTCGGCCCGCTCGTCGTCGGTCCAGCGGCCGAGGGTGAGGTAGTACTCCCCCGGCTCGATCGCGGTGCCGTCGAGGGCGTCGACCCGCTCGCCGTGCCACTCGCGCGTCTCGGTGATCGTCGCGATCGCGTCCTGCAGCGCCGCGGTGTCGGTGAACCGCACGTGGCGCAGCGCGACGTGGGAGGCGACCGGCTCGAGCTCGATGCGCAGCCGGGTGGCGTAGCCGAGCGAGCCGTAGGAGTTGGGGAAGGTCGCGAACAGGTCGGCGTGCTCGTTGTCGGGCGTGCAGGTGAGCACCTCGCCGGCGCCGGTGAAGACGTCCATCTCCAGCACCGACTCGTGCGGCAGGCCGTTGCGGAACGAGGTCGACTCGATGCCGAGCCCGGTGACCGCGCCGCCGAGGGTGATCGTGCGCAGCTGCGGCACCACGAACGGGATCAGCCCGTGGGGCAGGGTCGCGTCGACGAGGTCCTCGTAGGTGCACATGCCCTGCACGTCGGCCGTGCGGCCGACCGGGTCGACGCTGATCACGCCGTCGAGCCCCGAGACGTCGAGGCCGGGAGCGTCGGTGGCGCTGCGCGGGCGGAACAGGTTGGAGGTGCGCTTGGCGAGCCGCACGGGTGAGCCCGGCGCGATCGCGTCGTACGACGCACGCAGCCGTCGCACCGCTTCCTGGTGCTGGGTCGTCCCGGTCACGGTGACGGTCAAGCCGGCGTCCACCTCCACTGCTGGTTGTTATCGACAACCATAGTCCCCGATGCGGTCAGCCACGATCCTGCCACTCGCCGCGGACAGAGTCGCCTAGGTATTCAGGGTGTTCTGGACCTGTCCCGTCGGGTGTGCCCCTCACCACAGGGATTCCGCTGCCGGCGAAGTCGCGCAGCGCGTCGAGGTCGCCCTGGGACACGTCGGCGTCGGTGAGCACCACGACCGCCTCGGCCCCCTTGGCCCCGCTGGCCACCGCCATCGCGATCACGACGCCCGACGGCGGAGACCTGGAGCGAGGGCAGGTCGACGGTCGCGCCGGCGTAGGTGCGCCCGTCCAGGTCGCGCAGCGCGGCCCCCTCGGCCGCACCGGTGCGCGCGCGGGTCGCCTTGGCGAGCACGACGAGCTTGTTGTCCTCGGGCGGGAGTGAGCTCACCCGAGAACCCTAGTGCTGCAGCTTCTTCTGCGGCAGCGCGCGGTCGCCCTTGTCGAGCACCGGCTCCCAGGGCTCCTCCGACCGGACGACCGGGCGTGATCAGCACGGTGCCGATGCGGTTGCGGCGGCCCTTGACCTCCTCGGCCAGGAACAGCCAGCCCTGGACCTCCACCGTCGAGCCGGGGATCGGCACCTTGCCGAGGTGCTTGGCCATCAGGCCACCGACCGAGTCGACCTCGTCGTCCTCGAAGGAGCCGCCGAGGATCTCGTCGAGGTCGTCGACCGGGAACCGCGCGGAGACCCGCTTGGAGCCGTCGGGGAGCTCCTCGACGCTGGCCTCCTCGGTGTCGAACTCGTCGGTGATCTCGCCGACGATCTCCTCGAGGATGTCCTCGATGGTGACGATGCCGGCGGTGCCGCCGTACTCGTCCACGACCACGGCGATGTGCCGGCGCAGCGCCTGCATCTCGCGCAGCAGGTCGTCGACGGGCTTGGAGTCGGGCACGTGGAAGACCGGGCGCATCACCGAGTCGACGTGCTCGGTCGTCTCGGCCGCCTGGCGGTCGAAGACGCGCTTGCTGACGTCCTTGAGGTAGACGAAGCCGATGACCTCGTCGAGGTCCTCCCCCGCCACCGGGATGCGCGAGAACCCGCTGCGCAGGAACAGCGACATCGCCTGGCGCAGGGTCTTGGTGCGCTCGATGTAGACGACGTCGGTGCGCGGCACCATCACCTCGCGGACCGAGGTGTCGCCGAGCTCGAAGACCGAGTGGATCATCTTGCTCTCGTCGGACTCGATCACGCTCGAGGCCTCGGCGAGGTCGACCATCTCGCGCAGCTCGGCCTCCGAGGAGAACGGCCCCTCGGAGAAGCCCTTGCCGGGGGTCAGCGCGTTGCCGATCAGGATCAGCAGCCGCGCCAGCGGACCGAGCACCCTGCCGAGATACGAGCACGGCGCCGGCCGTCGCCAGCGAGATCGACTCGGCGCGCTGGCGGCCGATGGTGCGCGGCCCGACCCCGACGACGACGAACAGCACCACGAACATCAGGCCGACGGCGGCGAGCACCGAGGTCCAGCGGTCGGGACCGAGCAGGTCGAGCACCATGGCGGTGGCCAGCACCACCGCCGAGGTCTCGGTGAGCAGGCGCAGCACGAGGACGGCGTTGAGGTTGTGGGCCGAGTCGTCGAGCAGCCGGAGCAGGCGGATCGGCTCCCGGGCGGTGCTCGTGGGCCAGCTCGAGCGCCCGGGCACGGGAGAACGACGAGAGCGCGGCCTCGACGGTGGTCAGCAGCGGCCGCGAGCACGACCAGGGCGATGACCAGCAGGATCAGGCCCGGACTGTCTCCGCTCATCTCTGCGTCACCGTCACGCTCGTTCGGAGGCGCGATCCGCCTCGTGGGCGACCCACTCGCCGAGCAGCTGGTCCTGGAGACCGAACATCTCCTTGTGCTCGTCGGGCTCGGCGTGGTCGTAGCCGAGCAGGTGCAGGATGCCGTGCACGGTCAGCAGGTCGAGCTCCGACGCGGTGGAGTGGCCGGCGGTCCTCGCCTGCGCCGCGGCGACGCTCGGGCACAGCACCAGGTCGCCGAGCACGCCCTCCTCGGGCTCCTCGTTGACCAGGCCGGGCCGCAGCTCGTCCATCGGGAAGGCGAGCACGTCGGTGGGCCCGTCCTTCTCCATCCAGCGCTGGTTCAGCTCGGCGATGGTGCCCTCGTCGACCGCCGTGACGCACAGCTCGGCCAGCGGATGCACGCGCATCCGGTCCATCACGAACCGGGCCAGGCGCTGGGTGCGGAGCTCGTCGATCTCGACCCCGGACTCGTTCTGCACCTCGATGGTCATGGTCGGCGCTCGCGCCCCTCGCGCTGGTCGCGCCGGGCGTCACTGTGCTGCCGGGAGTCGAAGGCGTCGTAGGCCTCGACGATCTTGCCGACGAGGCGGTGCCGGACGACGTCGTGGGCGGTGAGCCGGTTGAAGCTCAGGTCCTCGACGCCGTCGAGGATCTCCTCGACCACGCGCAGGCCGCTCTTGATGCCGCTGGGCAGGTCGACCTGGGTGACGTCGCCGGTGACCACGATCTTGGAGCCGAAGCCCAGCCGCGTCAGGAACATCTTCATCTGCTCGGGCGAGGTGTTCTGCGCCTCGTCGAGGATGATGAACGCGTCGTTGAGGCTGCGGCCGCGCATGTAGGCCAGCGGCGCGACCTCGATGGTCCCGGCCGCGAGCAGCTTGGGGATCGTCTCGGGGTCGAGCATGTCGTGCAGGGCGTCGTACAGCGGGCGCAGGTAGGGGTCGATCTTCTCGCTGAGCGTGCCGGGCAGGAAGCCGAGCCGCTCGCCGGCCTCGACCGCCGGTCGGGTCAGGATGATCCGGTTGACCTTCTTGGCCTGCAGCGCCTGCACGGCCTTGGCCATCGCCAGGTAGGTCTTGCCCGTGCCCGCGGGGCCGATGCCGAAGACGATGGTGTGCTTGTCGATCGCGTCGACGTAGCGCTTCTGGTTCAGCGTCTTGGGCCGGATGGTGCGGCCGCGGTTGGACAGGATGTTGAGGCTGAGTACGTCGGCCGGCCGCTCGGTGGTCTCCGCACGGAGCATCGCGATCACGCGCTCGACGGTCTCGGGGCTGATCCCCTGGCCGGTGCGGATGATCGTCACCAGCTCGTCGAGGGCGCGCTCGGCCAGCGCCACCTCGGCGGGCTCGCCGCGCAGTGTCACCTGGTTGCCGCGGACGTGGATGTCGGCCTCGAACGCCGTCTCCATCATCTTGAGGTGCTCGTCGCGCGGGCCGAGCAGGGCGACCATGTTGATGCTGTTGGGCACCACGACGGTGTGCAGGGTCTCGTCCTGTGGCTCGCGCCGGGTGGCTCCCGTGGCCAGGGTGCCCGTCTTGCTGGTCTCAGTCATGGATGCCCCGTCGGGGGGCGGCCCTTCTCGTCGGTACGTGCTGACCAGACAATGCTACGGGAGAGGCCCCTGTGACCGCCTCGCCGTTTCGTCCCGGACGCTCAGGGACGGGTGACCAGCAGGATCGCGAGGCACATCTCGTCGGTGGTGCCCTCGCCCCAGACGACGTACTTGTCCGGCTGCCCCTCGAACGACGGCAGCCGGTCGCGCAGCTCCTGGCTGTGCCGGCAGGTGACCGTGACCGTGTCGCCGGGCCCGAGGTTGACCGGTTTCATCGGCTTGCTGCCCTGGTTGTCGAAGTCCCACACGGGGATGTCCAGCAGGGTGCGCTGGTCGGGCTGCCCGGCGTTGACCTCCACCTTGATCGACTTGCCGAGCAGGTGCATGTGGCCGGCGACGCCGCGGACCGTCTCGGTCTGGTTGATCGGCCGGGAGCACGACTGCACCGCGCCCGCGCTGGACCGGGCCGCAGAGGAAGTGCAGCAGGTCGGCGGTCGATCCCGGGCCGTCCCCGAAGCGCTTCTTCACGTCGGCCAGCGCCGCGGTGCGCGACGCAGAGCGGGCCGTCGGCGTGCTCGGGCCGGCAGGGCAGCTCGACCGGGCCCGGCAGCAGCTGGGTCTGGAGGGCCTGGATCTTGTCGCTCGCCGGGGCGAGGCGGAGCTCGGCGGCGCTCCGGTCGGGCTCCTGGCCGGCCAGCAGGTTGTAGTGCACCTGCATGACCACCCGCGAGCCCTTGCCGAGCTCCTCGCCGAAGCCCTTGCCGTAGACCTGCTCGCTGCCGCCGGGGGCCCAGGCGCCGAGCCACGGTGCGTCGTCGATCTCGGCACCGCTGCTGCGCAGCCCCGAGTTGCCGAAGCAGGTCCACCCCTGGCCCGGGTGTCGAGGCGTCCTTCTGCTCGGCCTCGGCGACGAGGTCGGCCGGGATGCGGAACAGGATCACGTGGTGCACGACGTCGGGGTTGCCCGGCAGCACGTTGAAGCCGGTGATCATCTGGTCGCTGGTCAGCTTCGGGTCGAGCAGGAAGCAGCGGTAGTCGTCGGTGCCGACGCCCGTGGGCGCCGAGGGCGTGTAGGTCTCCGGCATCCGCACGGTGACGCGCCGCTCCCCCGGCCGCAGCGGCTTGTGCCGCACCGGCGCGGCCTCGGCGGCGTGTCCGTCGTCGTGGGGCGCCTCGGTGGTCGCCTCCGCCTTCGGCGCGGAGTCGCCGTGCTCGTCGTGGTCGCTGCTGCTGGTGCCACACGCTGCGAGCACCAGGGCCAGGACGGAGACGAGGACGGCGGCCGTCGTACGGCGAGGTGCTCATCCCGGTGGCCAGGTCATGGCACGGCCGCCGAGCACGTGCATGTGGGCGTGGAAGACGGTCTGGTGGGCCTGCGCGCCGGTGTTGAACACGAGCCGGTAGCCCTCGCCGAGGCCCTCGGCGTCCGCGATGGCGCCGGCAGCCTCGAAGAGGTCAGCGGACGTCGCCGGGCTCCCCGGCCGCGAGGGTCGCGGCGTTCGGGTAGTGGCTGCGCGGGATGACCAGCACGTGGGTGGGCGCCTGCGGGTTCAGGTCGCGGAAGGCGACGGTCGTCTCCGACTCGTGCACCACGTCGGCGTCGATGTCGCCCGCGACGATCTTGCAGAACAGGCAGTCAGGATCCTTGGCCCCGTCAGTCATGGGCCCAGCATGCCTCAGAAACCGAAACCGGCGTGTAAACCCCCGGGATGACCGGAACGTCCTACTAACGTGACGAGTCAACTGATCGAGGGGGTGTCCATCGACACCGATGCCGATGTTGCCCTGGAGCGGCTGTACGACGCGCACTACGTGCGGCTGGTCCGGCTTGCCGTGCTCCTGCTCGGTGACGCGGGCCGTGCCGAGGAGGTCGTGCAGGACTCCTTCGTGGCGATCTACCGCGACTGGGACCGGCTGTCGGTCGACAACGTCCCGGCGTACCTCCGCACGACCGTGGTCAACCGGTCGCGGTCGGTGCTCCGCCACCTCGCGGTCGTCGCCGAAGCACCCGCCACACCGGCCCGTCGACGAACCCGGCGCGGACCACGACGTGCTCCGGGGCGCGCAGCGACGCGCCGTGATCGACGCGATGGCGCGGCTGCCGCGCCGGCAGCGCGAGGTGCTGGCGCTGCGGTACTACCTCGACCTGTCCGAGCGCGAGATCGCCGAGACGCTGGGGATCAGTCCCGGCGCGGTGAAGAGTCACGCGTCGCGCGGCGCCGATGCCCTGCGACGTTCCCTGTCCCCACTGATGGAGGAGACCTCATGACCGACTCAGACCTGCGCCGCCTGCTGGACGACGCCGTCTCCGACGTACACCCCGAGGGCGGGCCGGAGCACATCCGCGCCCGCGCCAGGCGCCCGTCGGCGCGCCGGTGGGTCCCGATCACGGTCGCCGCCGCTGCGGCGACCGCCGCGGTCATCGGCGGTGGCGCCTGGCTGGCCCAGCACCAGTCCTCCAGCCCGCCCGCCGCCGGGCCGAGCGCCCCGCAGCAGCAGGAGTCCCAGGCGCCGGCCGAGCCGGCGCGCACCGTGGACACGACCGTCTACTACGTCGGCGACACCGCCAGCGGCGCGCGGCTGTTCCCGGAGATGCGCCACGTCACCGACACGACCGCGACCGAGCTGCAGGTGGCGGTCGACGAGGCGCTCAAGGGCCAGCCGGAGGACCCCGACTACTCGCCGGGCTTCCCCGGCGAACAGGCGACCGCCAAGGCGACCACCGACGGATCCACGATCACCATCGACTTCTCCGGTGAACCCGGAGCCACGGTGAACATGGCGAACGACCGCGCCGAGATGGCCGTGCAGTCGCTGGTCTGGACGGCCCAGAGCGCGACGAAGAGCCAGCAGCCGGTGCGGTTCACGGTCGCCGGTCAGCCGGTCGACAACGTGTACGGCGTCAACACCGCCGAGCCCGTCCAGCGAGCCAGCGAGGACTCCGTGGTCTCACCGGTGCTGATCTCCAGCCCGGCGCAGGGCGCGACCGTCCCGACGCAGTTCAAGGTCGAGGGCCGGGCCGCGACGTTCGAGGCCAACGTGGTCTGGGAGCTCAAGCGGGGCGACACCACCGTGCGCAACGGCTTCACCACCGCGCAGGAGTGCTGCACCCTCTCGCCGTACTCCTTCACGGTGACCGCCCCTCCGGGCGACTACACCCTCGTCGTGCACGACACCGACGAGTCCGACGGCGAGGGTGTCGGGACCAGCCAGGACACGAAGGACATCACCGTCGAGTAGGGGGCGTTGGTTTCCCCGGGCGCCCGGGGAAACTGCAGCCGGACAGGCAGTGCTTTGCCCGTCCGCCACAAGAACTGCCCGCCGCCCCAACCGCTTTGTCCTTAGTACGCCGAGTCAGTGCTCCGGCAGCAGCGAGATCTTCTGCCAGATCTTCTGGCTCATCTGGGCGGCCAGGGTCTCGAGGTTGCTGACCGTGCCGAGGACGACGGGGTCGGAGGTGCGCTCGGCGCAGAGCGCCGCGGTCTTCGCGATCAGGGAGACCAGCTCGCTGCAGTAGTCGAAGTAGTGGTGCAGCTCCTCGGCGTTCATGATCCGCCGCTCGGGGCTGACCGAGGTCGGGTGGTAGTCCGGCCGCGCCTGCTCGGGGTCCTTGTCGAGCTGGTGCATGTCGACCACGTGGGCGAGCGAGCGGAGCCGGTGCAGCAGGTCGAGGAGGGTACGACGCTCCAGGCGCTCGGGCATCGCCCACAGGAAGAACACCGCGATCGAGGCGAACACCACGTCGTTGACCGTGCTCTCCACGATCGTCGCCCAGTCGAAGGAGCTGTCGGTGCCCTTGGTGAGGGGATCCCACAGCGCCACCACGAGCGCGCCCACCGTGCCCACCAGGATCAGCACGCTGGTCACCCGCGAGAACAGACGCACGTGCCCGCGACGCTCCTTGGAGCGCTCGAACCCGTCGTGGATCTGCGGGACCGTGGTCTGCAGGTCGCGCGCGACGTCACCGAGCCGGCGCTCGCGGGAAGCGCGCCCGGATGCGGGCCTCCAGCCGACCGACGGTGTCGGCGACGTACTGCGACTCCAGCCGCGGTGACTGATCGCTCACGGCGCTCACGCTAGTGCCAGCGAGAGGATGGGGAGGTGAATGACCTCAGCGCCCTGTTCGCGCGTGTCCCGGAGGGCTGGTCGGTCGTGGAGTACGACGGCCGCCGGTACGCCGTCACCCGCACCGTGCACGCCGACGGGACGCAGCGAGTCGGTCCTCGCCGAGGAGCTGGGCGGGGCCGACCTGGTCAGCGCCAACCTCTACCGGCTCGACGGCGAGGACGTGCTCAAGCCGTGCGAGATGCCGGCCGACAAGGTGCTCGCCTTCCTGGAGGGCTCAGTCCCAGCGGACGGTGCGTGAGAGCAGTGCGGCGACTGCGGCAACGCCGGCCGTCGACGTGCGCAGCACCGGCTCCCCCATCCGGACGACGTGACCGGTCGCGAGGGCGGACAGCTCCTCGTCGGTGATGCCGCCCTCAGGACCGACGACGACGACGATCGACGCCACCCCTTCGAGCGACAGCGAGCCCAGCGGCGTGGTCGCCGACTTCGTGCAGCACCACCGCCAGGTCGGCCGCGCCGACCAGCCCGACGACCTCGGCGGTCGAGGCCATCTCGGTCACCTCGGGCAGCCACGACCGCCGCGACTGCTTGCCCGCCTCGCGAGCGGTGGTGCGCCACTTGGCCAGCGACTTCTCCGCCCGTTCGCCACGCCACACCCCGACGCAGCGCGCCGCCGCCCACGGGACGATGCGGTCGGCCCCGATCTCCGTGAGCACCTCGACCGCGAGCTCGGCCCGGTCCCCCTTGGGGATCGCCTGGACCACGGTCACCGACGGCGAGGGCGCGGGCGCAACCTCGACCGAGGAGACCGCGGCCGTGAGCGACGACTTCGAGGTTTCCGTGACGACGCACGTCGCCGAGGTGCCGGAGCCGTCGACGAGCACGATCTCCTCGCCGACCCGGGTGCGGCGTACGACGACCGCGTGCCGTGCCTCGTCGCCCTCCACGACCACCGTGTCGCCGGCGGCCACGCCCGTCACCGGGCCGAGGAAGACCGGGAGGGACACGTCAGCGCGGGTTGAAGGCGTCGCGCAGCCGGCCGAACACCGACTTGTGCGGTGACTGGATCTTCCCGTCGGGCGACTCCTCGTTGCGCAGCACCGCGAGCTCGCGCAGCAGCTCCTGCTGGCGGTCGTCGATGCGCGAGGGTGTCTCGACGTCGATGGTGACGACGATGTCGCCGCGGACCTGCGAGCGGAGGTGGGGTACGCCGCGTCCGCGCAGGATCTGCTCGGTGCCGGACTGGGTGCCGGGCTTGATCTCCAGATCGACCCACAGCTCCATGTCGGACTCGGCGTCGGCGACGTCGGCCTCGAGCAGGGGCAGCTTGATCGTCGTACCGAGCGCCGCCGCCGTCATCGGGATGGTGACGTGACAGCGCAGGTCGGTGCTCTCGCGGTTGAAGACCGGGTGCGGCGCGACGTGGATCTCGACGTACAGGTCACCGGCCGGACCGCCGCCCGGGCCCACCTCGCCCTCGTGCGCGAGCTGGACGCGGGTGCCGGTGTCGACCCCGGCCGGGATCTTGACCGTGATCGAGCGGCGCGAGCGCACGCGGCCGTCGCCGGAGCACTCCCGGCAGGGGTCGGGGATGATCTCGCCGTAGCCGCGGCAGGCGTTGCACGGGCGCAGGGTGCGGATCTCGCCGAGGAACGAGCGCTGGACGTGCTGCACCTCGCCCCGGCCGTGGCAGGTCTCGCAGGTGACCGGGCGCGACCCCTCGGCGGCGCCGCTGCCGTGGCAGACGGTGCACAGCACCGCGGTGTCGACCTTCAGCTCGCGGGTGATGCCGAACGCGGCCTCGGCGAGCTCGATCTCGAGCCGCACCAGGGCGTCCTGGCCGCGACGGGTGCGCGGGCGTGGCCCACGGCCCTGCGCGCCGGCCTGGCCGCCGAAGAACGCGTCCATGATGTCGGTGAAGGAGAAGCCCGCCCCCTGGCCGCCGGCGCCGGTGCGGCCGAACGGGTCGCCGCCGAGGTCGTACATCCGCCGCTTCTCGGGGTCCGAGAGCACCTCGTAGGCCGCCGAGACCTCCTTGAACCGCTCCTGGGTCTCGGGGTCAGGGTTGACGTCCGGGTGCAGCTGACGGGCAAGCCGGCGGTAGGCCTTCTTGATCTCGTCGGCGTCGGCGTCGCGGGAGACGCCGAGGATCTCGTAGGGGTCCTGGCTCACGTGGTGTCTTTCGCTCCTGCACTCAGGCTGTCGTTGTTCGGGTGTGCTTGTTCGGGCTGTCGTCGATCAGGCTTGGTCGAGGATGGTGGAGACGTAGCGGGCGACCGCGCGGACGGCGGCCATCGAGCCCGGGTAGTCCATGCGGGTGGGTCCCACGATGCCAAGCGAACCCACGGCCTCCTCACCCGGGCCGTAGCCGGTGGCGACCACGGAGGTCGTGGCCAGCTCCTGGTAGGGGCCCTCGTGGCCGATGCGCACGGTGATCGAGTCGGGCGAGGTCGCCTCGCCGAGCAGCTTGAGCAGCACGACGTGCTCCTCGAGCGCCTCGAGCATCGGCTTGATCGACTGGTCGAACCCGTCGCCGAACCGGGCCAGGTTGGCGGTGCCGCCGACCACCACGCGCTCGTCGTTGCGCTCGTTGGACATCGCCTCGACCAGCGCCGCCGCGATCACGGCCATCTGGGTGCGGTCGTCGTGGGCCACCTGCTCGGTGAGCTGGCCGAGCGCCAGGGCGGCGTCGGTGATCCGCTGCCCCACGACGGCGGTGAGGATGCGGGCGCGGAGGTCGGCCAGGGTGTCGGTGGCGAGCTCGCCGGCCATCTCGACGACGCGCTGCTCGACCCGGCCGGTGGACAGGATCAGCACGATCAGCAGCCGCTGCGGGCTCAGCGCGACCAGCTCGATGTGGCGCACCGTGGAGCGCGCCAGCGTGGGGTACTGCACGATCGCGACCTGCTGGGTCAGCTGCGCGAGCACGCGCACCGACCGCCCGATCACGTCGTCGAGGTCGTGCGCGCCCTCGAGGAAGGTCGCGATCGCGCGCCGCTCGGCGGCCGTCATCGGCTTGATCTGGGTGAGCCGGTCGACGAAGAACCGGTAGCCCTTGTCGGTGGGGATGCGCCCCGCACTCGTGTGCGGCTGGGCGATCAGCCCCTCCTCCTCGAGCGCGGCCATGTCGTTGCGGACCGTGGCCGGCGAGACCCCGAGCCGGTGTCGCTCGACCAGGGCCTTGCTGCCGACGGGCTCACGGGTGGAGACGTAGTCCTCGACGATCGCCCGGAGCACGGCGAGCCTGCGGTCCTCCTGCATGTCGCCTCCTCACGGTCGTCTCGGGCCTCTTGGCACTCGCTTGTCCAGAGTGCCAAGGATACTAGGGATACGTAGGCTCGCCGACGTGTCTGAGGTTCACGGAGGTCGGCGACCGCGTCTGGGTCGCCCGCTACGAGTGGTACGACGTCAACGTCACCCTGGTCGAGGGCGAGGCCGGGCTGCTGGTCGTGGACACCCACTCCTCGAGCCGGGCGGCCAGGGAGGTCGTCGCCGACGTGCGCCGGGTCTCGTCGCGGCCGGTGATCGGGCTGGTCAACACCCACGACCACTTCGACCACACCTTCGGCAACGCCGTGTTCCGTGAGGAGTACGGCGAGATCCCGATCACGGCCCACGAGTCCACGGCCGAGACGACCGTCGCCACCGGCGAGGAGACCAAGGCCTCCGAGCGGACCCGCCTCGACCCGCGCGGGCAGGAGATCGTGGACACGCCGATCGTCCCGGCGGACCGGACGTTCTCCTCGGTCACGGCGATCGACCTCGGCGACCGGGCCGTCGAGCTGGTGCACCCGGGTCGCGGCCACACCGGCGGCGACCTCGTCGTACGCATCGGTGACGTGGACGTCCTGCTCGCCGGAGACCTGGTCGAGGAGTCCGGGATGCCGGCGTACGGCACCGACTGCTGGCCACTGGAGTGGCCGTGGTCGCTCGACCTGGTGCTCGAGCTCGTCGGGCCGGACACCGTCGTCGTCCCGGGTCACGGCGCACCGGTCGGGCGCGACTTCGTGCAGGACCAGCGTTCCGCGATCGGCGTGGTCGCCCAGACGGTCCGCGACCTCGCGGCACGCGGAGTGCCGATGGGCCAGGCGCTGGAGTCGACCGAGTGGCCCTACCCGCGCGAGCACCTCGTCGACGCCGTACGACGTGGCTACGAGCAGCTCCCCCGCGAGTCGAAGCGGCTGCCGCTCGCATGAGCCCGCCTCCCCTCACGACCGAGCGGCTCCTGCTCCGCCAGTGGAAGTCCTCCGACCTCGAGCCCTTCGCCGAGCTGAACGCCGATCCCGAGGTGATGCGTCACATCCGGGAGCCGATGACGCAGGCCCAGAGCGACGCCTTCGCGGCGCGCATCGAGGAGCGCCTCGAGACCGACGGCTACGGGCTGTGGGCCGTCGAGGTGCGCGAGTCAGGCACCTTCGTCGGTTTCGTCGGGCTCGCCCACCAGACCTTCGAGGCGCCGTTCAACCCCTCCGTCGAGGTGGGCTGGCGCCTCGCACGCGAGGCGTGGGGGCACGGGTACGCCACCGAGGGCGGGCGCGCGGCGCTCGACTTCGCCTTCGGACGTCCTGGGCCTCGACGAGGTCGTGTCGATCACGACAGCGGGCAACCTGCGCTCGCAGGCGGTGATGCGGCGGCTGGGGATGACCCGCGACCCGGCCGACGACTTCGAGCAGGAGCACTTCCCGGCCGGCCACCCGCTGCGCCAGGCCGTCCTGCACCGGCTGCCCCGCGAGCGCTGGGAGTCGCGCTCCTAGGGTTGCTGCGGCTCCACGAAGTCGAACGTCAGCCCGAACAACCAGAGCAGCACCAGCACCACCGGCAGGTGGAACATGAACTGCAGGAAGGTGAACCCGATCAGGTCGCGCGCCCGCAGGCCGAGGACGGCGAGCAGCGGCAGCATGAAGAACGGGTTGACCAGGTTGGGCAGCGCCTCGGCGGCGTTGTAGATCTGCACGGTCCAGCCGAGGTTCATGTTCACGTCGGTGGCGGACTGCATCACGTACGGCGCCTCGACCAGCCACTTGCCACCGCCCGAGGGCACCAGGATCCCCAGGAACGCCGTGTAGATGCGCGATGACCACGGCGAACCCGCCAGTACCGCCGAGGTCGGTGAACAGGTTCGCGAGGTGCTCGGAGACCGAGACCCCGCCACGTCCGGTGGCCTGGGTGATGACCGCGGCCATGCCGGCGTACAGCGGGTACTGCACCAGCACCCCCGCCGTCGTCGGCACCGCCTTGGCCGTCGCGTCGAGGAAGCCTCGCGGCGTCTTGTGCAGCACCAGACCGAGCACGACGAACACGAGCAGGTAGGTGTCCAGGCTGCTGATCACGGTGAGGAACGGGAGGTCGATGAACTGGTAGACCAGCCAGAGCAGCGAGAGCAGTCCGACGAAGGTCGGGAGGATCGCGGAGCGTTCGAGCCACTCCCCCGGGCTGGTGCGCGCCGGTGGCGGGTCGACGGTGTCGTCGAGGTCGACGTCCATGTCCTCGCGCGGTGCGGATCGCCTGGCCCTGCGGCGCGGAGGCGTACGCGATCACCACCGACAGCACGATCAGAACGGCCGCCATGGTGAGCGACTGCCAGGTCAGGATGGTGTCGCCGAAGTCGAGCACGCCGGTGATCTTCAACAGCTCCGGCGGCAGCGACTCGGCGGTCGCCTGGAGCTGCGCGGCCGAGGAGGAGAAGCCCGAGCGCCCAGACGGCGCCGAGGCCCATGTACGCCGCGGCGCCGAGCGCGCGGTAGTCCGCTCGGAGGTCGGGTCGTCGCGCGATGGCGCGGGCGAGCAGCCCGCTGAAGACCAGGCTCAGGCCCCAGTTGAGCATCGAGACCAGGCAGGAGATCAGCGCCACGAACGCAACAGCGCCACGGGCCGTGTTCGGCACCGTGGCGATCCGGTCGATGAGCGGGCGACGGGCGGCGAGGTGGCCACGATGTAGCCGGTGAGCACCACCATCGCCATCTGGAGGGTGAACGTGGCGAGGTCCCAGAACCCGCCGCCGAAGGCCTCGGCGACCTCCTTCGGACTGGAGCCGTTGACCAGCGCGGCCAAGTGACCACGACGACACCGATCAGGGCGAAGACGTAGGCGTCCGGGAACCACTTCTCGGTCCATCCGGCGAGGCGTTGGGCGAATCTCGCGAGCCCGCGTTCCTGGACATCGGTGGTGGTGGCGTTCGCCATGGGGTCTCCCTTCCCGAGGAGGTGACCCACGACAACCTAGGGCGCGGGGGGTCTGCCCGCTAGCGGCGGTACCCCCACGACGCGGTGTGGCACCGGCCGAAGGCGAAGAACAGCACCACGAGGAGAAGGACGAAAGGGAGATGCGTCAGCACCGTCAGGAGGACCAGCGCGACCAGCACCGGCGCCAACGGCAACGGCCACCAGCGGGGGCGGTGTGGCGCCCCCGCTGGTATCCGTGCGGGTGCCCGCCCTGGCCAGCCGGAGCCGGACGACGGGACCGGGAGGTCGGCGAAGACCGGGGCGAGGTCGCCCTGGGTCTTCGCCGACCACACCGCATCGCTGCGCTCGTCGAACTCTTCCCGCGTGAGCCGGCCGACGGCGTACTGCTCGCCGAGCAGGTCCACGGCCGCCTCGCGGTCGGCGTCGCTGATGCGCAGCTGGTCCATCACTCCTCCTCGAGTGACTCGTCCTCGGTGTTCTCCGGGCCCTCGGCCAGCAGGCCGTAGAGACGACGGCGGGTGTCGCCGAGGATCTCGATGGCCTTCTCGCGCTGGTCGGGTGATCCGGTCGTGGCCACCTGGACGATGGCGCCGACCGTCTGGCCGATGACCTGCTTGAAGTTGACCGCCTCGTCGTCGTCCACCTGCTCGGCGAACGGCGCCCAGACGGCGGCCAGCTCGTCGGGGTGCTCCGCGACGTACGCGCGGCCCTCGGCGGTCAGCTGGATCGCCTTGCGGCCCGACGGGGAGTCCTCGACGAGGGCCTCGTCCTGGAGCTGGGCGATCGTCGGGTACACCGAGCCGGGGCTCGGCTTCCAGACGCCGTCCGTGCGCTCGGCGATCTGCTGGATGACCTGGTAGCCGTTGATCGGCTCCGGGCTGGTGGCGAGCACGTCGAGGATCGCGGAGCGGACGTCGCCGCGTCGTACCCTCGGCCGGCGGTTGCCGCGTCCGCCCGGTCCGCCGACGTAGTCGGGGCCGAACATCTGCGCGACCCAGGGCGGGGGTCCGCCCATCGGGCCGCCCCAGGGGCCGCCCCAGCCGCCGCCGTGCTGTCCATGGCCGTGTCGACCACGGCCTCGCCCGCCACCACGCTGGCGACGGGACGGTTCGAATTCTTCACTCCACATGTTGCGGTTCATGATCGAGATCTCCTTTCGTGCGGTGTCGGGGTCCGGACTTGTTCACGGAACCTCGCGACACTGTCTCGATATGTTGACGATATATCGCGATGGTCTCTCACGCAAGTCCTTCTTCCGAACGGGCGCGCCGTCCGCGCCTCGGAGCGGCGCCGTTGCCTAGCGTTGGCCGGGTGCCCCTTCCCCCACACGACCGACCGCTCGACCGGTACGGGTCCGACGTCCTCGCGACCGACTGGCGCGGCCGAAGAACGGCCGCGCCACCGAGATCGACGCCGATCTCGGCCTCGTGGTCGAGGAGGTGACCACCGACTGGTGCGGCGAGATCGTGCGCGTCGAGCGCGACCTCGGCACGGTCACCCTCGAGGACCGCCGCCGCAAGCAGCGCACCTTCCCCCTCGGCCCGGGCTTCCTGCTCGAGGGCCGACCGGTCGTGCTCGTCGCCCCGACCCGCAAGGGTCCGCAGGCTCCGACGCGTACGGCGTCCGGGTCGGTCGCCGTCCAGGGGGTCAAGGCGCGGGTCGCGCGGGCGAGCCGGATCCTCGTCGAGGGTCGGCACGACGCCGAGCTGGTCGAGAAGGTGTGGGGCGACGACCTGCGGATCGAGGGCGTCGTCGTGGAGTACCTCGACGGAGTCGACGACCTCGGCGAGAAGCTCCGCGACTTCCAGCCCGGGCCCGAGCGGCGGGTCGGCGTGCTGGTGGACCACCTGGTGCCGGGCTCCAAGGAGAGCCGGATCGCCCAGTCGGTGGCGAAGTCACCGATCGGCAAGCACGTGCTGATCGTGGGCCACCCGTTCATCGACATCTGGGCCGCCGTACGGCCGGAGCGGCTGGGCAAGAAGGAGTGGCCGAAGGTGCCGCGCAACGTCGAGTGGAAGAAGGGCGTCTGCCAGCAGTGGGGATGGCCCCATCGCGACCAGGCCGACATCGCCCGCGCGTGGAAGCACATCCTCGGCGGGGTGCGTGGGTTCCAGGACCTCGATCCGGCGCTGCTCGGCCGGGTCGAGGAGCTGATCGACTTCGTGACGCAGGAGGGTTCGCGCTAGCTGGCGCGTCGTACGGCCTCCTGGACCGCGTGGCGCAGGTTCGTCGTGTCCACGCCCGCGTCCTGCAACGTGTCGCGAACGATGACGTCGCCCTCCCGCACCATCCCCAGCAGGATGTGCTCGGTGCCGATGTAGTTGTGCTTCATCGCGATCGCCTCGCGGAGCGCGAGCTCGAGCACCTTCTTGGAGGGCCTCGAGAACCGCGGACGGCGCCGGCGTCGCTCCCGACCACCGTCGTCGATCCGGCTCACCACCTCTGCCAGGTCGATCCCGATGCTCGCGAGCGCGGCCGCGTCCTCGTCGTCGAGCCCGTCGACGTAGCGCGCCCGGCGACGGTCGAGCTCGGCGTGCAGCCGGTCGGACGTGGCCCCCTGCTCGAGGAGGACGCGTACGGCGAGGGACTCGTCGTCCCAGAGCAGCGCGGCCAGCAGGTGCTCCGGGCGGACCTGGCTGGCCCGCGACTCGCTCGCGATCGCCTCTGCGCGCTTGACGAGCTCCCGAGCCCTCGTCGTGAACCGCTCCATCATCGCGTGACTCCCCTCAGTCCTTGCCGTGCTTCTTGTGCACGGCCTGCCGGCTGACCTCCAGCGCGTCCCCGATCTCGGCCCAGGACCAGCCCTGCGCCCGGGCCCGTCGTACCTGCGTCCGCTCGAGCTCCTCGAGCAGCCGCCGCAGCGCTCGTACGGCGCGCAGCCCGACCCGCGGGTCCGACGCGCTGGCGGCCGTGGCGAGATCCGACGACGGTGGTCATGGTGTCAATGTAGGTTGACGACTCGGTGATGTCAACCTGCGTTGACAGAGCGCAAAACGGACGAGGCTGGCAGGCAATTCCGTGGCTGGCGGGTGATGCTTCGGCTGCCAGCCCCCGGTTTCCCCGGACGTCCGGGGAAACCGGCACCGCTACCCCACCAGCTCCCGCACCACCGCATCGCCGAGCAGCCGACCCCGGCGGGTGAGCACGAGGCGGTCGCGGTGGCGTACGGCGAGCCCCCGGTCGACCACACCGTCGACCAGGTCAGGCGAGACGAGGGTGAGCGGGAGGCCGTCGCGGAGGCGGACCTCGAGCAGCACCCGCTCCATCGCACGGGTCGGCTCGTCGAGCACCTCGCCGTCCTGGGCCGGGGACTCGCCGGCGGTGATCCGGGCGGCGTACGCGCTGGGGTGCTTGACGTTCCACCACCGCTCCCCCGCGACGTGCGAGTGCGCGCCGGGGCCGATGCCCCACCAGCTCGCGCTCGTCCAGTAGAGCTCGTTGTGCCGGCAGCGCGCGGCCTCGTCCGCGGCCCAGTTGGAGACCTCGTACCACTCGAGACCGGCCGCCGAGAAGGCGTCGTCGGCCAGCGCGTACTTGTCGGCCAGGTCGTCGTCGTCCGGCGCGGGGATCACCCCGCTGCGCACCTGGCGGGCCAGCCGGGTGCCGTCCTCCACGATCAGGGAGTACGCCGACACGTGGTCCGGCTCGCAGGCCAGGGCGGCATCGATCGAGGCCTGCCAGTCGGCGATGCTCTCCCCCGGCGTCCCGTAGATCAGGTCGAGGCTCACCTGCTCGAAGCCCGCCTCGCGCGCCCAGCGCACGGCCTGCGAGACGCGCGCCGGGTCGTGGGTCCGGTCGAGCACCCGGAGCACGTGCGGGACGGCCGACTGCATCCCGAACGAGACTCGGGTGAACCCGCCTGCGCGCAGCGCGGCGAGGCTCTCCGGCGTGACGCTGTCGGGGTTGGCCTCCGTGGTCACCTCGGCGCCCGGGGCCAGCCCGAACTGCGTGTCGATCGCGCGCAGGATCCGGGTCAGGTCCTGCGACGGCATCAGCGTGGGCGTGCCGCCGCCGAAGAAGACCGTCTCGACCGGAGGCCGGTCCGGACCCAGCGCACGCGCTGCCATACTCGACCTCGGCGACCGCGTGACCGGCGTACGCCGCCTGCGACCCGCCCCCGCCGAGCTCGGTCGCGGTGTAGGTGTTGAAGTCGCAGTAGCCGCAGCGCACCGCACAGAACGGCACGTGCACGTAGACGCCGAACGGGACGCCGGGCGGGACTTCAGGCACTGCACCAGTCTCACACCCGCGTTACGGTGACTCTGTCGAAGGGACCTCATGATGACTCTCGGAAACCTCACCCGGACCCTGCTCACCCCGGCGCTCGCGACGGGCCTCGTCGCCAGTGCCCTCGTCGCTGCACCGGCCGACGCCGGCCCCTCGCCTCGACAACCCACGCGCATCGAGCTGCCCCGGGCTTCCAGCCGGAGGGCATCGCCGTCGCCGGCAACCGCGCCTACACCGGTTCGCTCGCCAACGGCGACATCTACTCCGCCAGCACGACCACCGGCAACGGGCACCGGATCCACCAGGGCGACGGCACCCCCGCCACCGGCATGAAGGTCGACCGCAAGGGCCGGCTCTGGGTCGCGGGCGGCAGCGACGGCGACGCCAAGGTGGTCAACCTGCGCACCGGCCGCAGCCTCGCTCACTACGACTTCGTAGGAGCCAGCACCGTGCCGTCGTTCGTCAACGACGTGGTGCTGCGCGGACGCGTCGCCTGGTTCACGGACTCCCAGCGGGCCGTCCTCTACCGCGTCTCGCCGGTCCAGGGAAAGCCGGCCGACGCGAAGGTCCGCAAGGTCGCCCTCACCGGTGCCTGGCGCCAGGTGGCCAACGAGTTCAACGCCAACGGGATCAGCACCACGCCGGACGGCCGCGCGCTGCTCGTGGTGCAGTCGGTCACCGGGAAGCTGTTCCGGGTGAACCCGAGCACCGGTCACGCGACGCGTGTCGGACTGCGCGGCTACCTGCTGGCCAACGGTGACGGACTGCTGCGCCAGGGACGTCTGCTGTACGTCGCCCAGAACCAGGACAACAAGGTGGCCGTGATCAAGCTCGGCAAGCACGGCAAGGCCGGCAAGCTGGTCAAGACGATCCGGGCCCGCTCGTTCAACGTGCCGACGACGATCGCCGGCAAGGGCGTGAGCCTCTTCCTGCCCAACGCGCGGTTCGGCACCACACCCACGCCGACGACGAGGTACTGGATCACCCGCGTGCACCGCTGAGGTCGGCGCTCAGACCGGCACGTTCAGCGTCGCGACGTACCCCTCGTCGACGCTGCCCGTGACCTTGGCCAGCTGCAGCGAGTAGCCGTCACTGAAGACGTTGTCGGAGTCCAGCGAGGTCTGCGCCATGTTGTCGACGCTCTGCTCATAGCCGTCGGTCGCGTAGACCTCGTCGCACGCGTCCTTCGGCAGCGCCAGCTGTGAGGTGCGCAGCTTGTTCGAGGCGCTGGTCGCGTCGTCCAGGCTCGGGTAGACCTCGAAGTGGACGTGCGGCCAGCGTCCGGAGTACGCCGCCGGGAAGATGCTCGTGAACTCCACCCAGCCCTGGTCGTCGGCCTCCTGGACGCCGCGCAGGTAGTTCTCGTCGGAGATCTCGTCGTCGTACATCGAGTAGCGGCCCTCGCGGTCGCAGTGCCAGGCGTACACCGCTGCCCCCGCGAGGATGGTGGCGTCGTCGCCGTTCAGGTCGTAGACCTTCATCCGGATGGTCAGGGGCACCCCCTCGGCCGTCCCGGAGGCGGAGCCGAAGCTGCTGGTGATGTCCTGACGGACCACACCGCTCTCGCTGAGCACGTCGGGTCCGTTGGAGCCGTCGCCCGGGAAGGGACCGCCGGTCTCCTCGGGGATCTCGCCCTCGGCCACGGACACGTTCGAGTCGCTGCCGCCGCCTGGGGACTGTCCGGGTCCGCCGCCGTCCTGACCTGACGAGGAGCCGGACGAGGACGAGCCGTCGGAGGTGCTGGAGGAGTCGTCGCTCGCGCAGCCGGCGACCGCCGCGGCGCCCACCCCTCCGAAGAGGGCAAGGAGCCCGCGGCGGCCGAGCCCGCTGCGCTCGACGAACCTGGGCAGGTCATGGGACAGGCCGAGGTCGTGGTCCTCGATCTCGTCGTGGCCGGGTGAGGTCTTCATGACCCAGACGTTAGGAAGCGGGTCTGTGTGTTTCCTGTGTCAGGCGTACATCTTGTCGATGAGGCCCGAGTAGTTGTCCTCGACGACGTTGCGCTTCACCTTCATCGACGGGGTCAGCTCGCCCGACTCGACCGAGAGGTCGTGGTCGAGCAGCTCGAACTTCTTGATCGTCTCCCAGCGGTTGAGCTGGTTGTTCAGCTCGTCGACGTACCCCTGGACCATCGCGCGGGTCTTGGCGTCGGCCACGATCGCCGAGTAGTCGCCCGAGACGCCGTTCTCCTTGGCCCAGCCGTCGACCGCGTCGGGGTCGAGGGTGACCAGCGCGACGCAGTAGTTGCGCTCGTTGCCGAAGACCATGAACTGGCTGGCGTAGGGACAGACGGCCTTGAACTTCGCCTCGATCGCCGGCGGGGCGATGTACTTGCCGCCGGAGGTCTTGAACAGCTCCTTGATCCGGCCGGTGATCGTCAGGAAGCCCTCGGAGTCGAGCGAGCCCTTGTCGCCGGTGCGCAGCCAGCCGTCCTCGGTCAGCGTCTCCGCGGTGGCGTCGGGCAGGTTGTGGTAACCGTCCATCACACCGGGACCGGCGATCTGGATCTCGTCGCCCTCGCCCAGGCGCACGCGGCTACCCGGGACCACGGGACCGACCGTGCCGAACTTGTAGCCGTCGGGGTGGTTCACGAACGAGCCGGCCGAGGACTCCGTGAGGCCGTAGCCCTCGAGGATCAGGATGCCTGCCGCGTGGAACCACTCGGCGATGTCGCGGTTGAGCGCGGCCGCACCGGAGATGAAGAAGCGCACCCGTCCACCGAAGCGGTCACGGATCTTGGAGAAGACCAGCCGGTCGAACAGCGCGTGCTGGAGCTTCAGCGGCAGCGGGACGGACTTGCCCTCGCGCTTGAGCTTGTCGACCTTCAGGCCCGACGGCGAACGCCGCCTTGAAGATCTTCTCCTTCGCACCCCCCTCAGCCGCCTGCATCGTGACGATGCGGCCGTGCGCCTTCTCGAAGATGCGCGGTGCGGCACCCATGAAGGTCGGCTTCACGACGGCCAGGTTGTCGATGATCTTGTCGACGCGGCCGTCCACCGCCGTCGCGAAACCGCAGGCGAGCTGGGTGGAGAGCAGCACCTTGCCGAACGAGTGAGCCATCGGCAGCCACAGGAACTGCACGTCGTCCTCGCTGAGGATCTGCTGGGCCTGGATGGCCGCACCCTCGTAGGTCCAGGACGAGTGGCGCAGGCGTACGCCCTTGGGCTTGCCGGTCGTCCCCGAGGTGTAGATCAGCGTCGCCAGCTGGTCGGGCTCGATGGAGTCGATGGCCTTGGTCACGGCGTCGGCGTCACCGGCCAGGTGCTTCTCACCGAGCGCGCTGAGGTCGTCGAGGCCGATCACCCAGTCACCGTCACCGGCCCCGTCGAAGAGCACCACCTTGTCGAGGTGGGGCAGCTCGGAGCGGTGCTCCTTGAGCTTGGCCAGCTGCTCGGCGTCCTCGGCGAAGACCACCCGACACTCGGAGTCGGAGAGGATGTAGGCGACGTCAGCAGCGTGGGTGGACGGGTAGACCGTGGTGGTCGCACCCGCGGCGCACATCACCGCGAGGTCCGCCAGGATCCACTCCACGCGCGTGCCCGACGCGATGCCGACGCGCAGCTCGTGCCCGATACCGAGGGCGATCAGGCCCGCCGCCAGCTTCTCGACCCGGTCACCGGTCTCCTTCCAGGTGATCTCCACCCAGGGCTGGCCGTCCTCGACGGGATAGCTGTAGGCCACCCGGCCGGGGCTCTTGTGCACGCGGTCCCGGAACTGCACCGCGACGTTCGGGGCACGGTTCTCGATGAACGAGGTGTCGGTGTTGACGGGCGACATGGGGGTGCTCCTGGGTGGGCTCGGACAGGCCCCGGTGGAGGACCTGGGATGCGGTGACTTGGCAGTAACCTAGATCACCGCGTCAAGGTTCGGCTCCCAGGTGCGCGACATGGTGGATCGGGGCAACCACCACAAAACCCGAGTTGATCAGTAGACTATGTCCATGGAACTGGTCGACACTCCCCTGCCCACGCTGGACGAACCTCGCGTCGTCGTACCAGCGCCGGGCGCAGGTCCGGGCAACTGGGCCGGGGCCGCGTCGGCCGTCCTGGTCGACGGGGTGACCTACCTGGCCTATCGCGTACGCCGGCCGCTGCCCGACGGTCGAGGCGTGGCCACGGTCGTCGTCCGGTCCTCCGACGGGATCGAGTTCGAGCCGGTCTGCGAGGTCTACCGCGACGAGTTCGGGGCCGAGTCCTTCGAACGTCCGGTCGTGCTGCGACGTCCCGACGGCGGCTGGCGGCTCTACCTCTCCTGCGCCACTCCCGACTCCAAGCACTGGTGGATCGAGGCCCTGGACGCCGACCGGCCCGAGGACCTGCCGACCGGCCGGCGCACGGTCGTGCTGCCCGGCGACGACACCGTCGCGGTCAAGGACCCGGTCATCACCGAGCGCGACGGCCAGTGGGAGATGTGGCTCTGCGAGCACCCGCTGACCGAGCCCGGCCACGAGGACCGGATGACCACGTCGTACCTCACCAGCAGTGACGGCCTGGCCTGGACGCGGCACGGCACCGTGCTCGAGCCGACCCCCGGCAGCTGGGACGCACGCGGCGCCCGCGTCACCACCGTGCTCTCCCACGACCCGCTGGTGGTGCTGTACGACGGGCGCCCGACCGCCGAGGACAACTGGCACGAGACCACCTCGATCGCCCGGGCCGACGCGACCGGGGTCCTCCACGCCGACGCCGATGCACCCGTGCTGCGCTCACCGGACTCCGACGGCGCCCTGCGCTACGCGAGTGCGGTGCACCAGCCCGACGGGTCGGTCCGCTTCTACTTCGAGCTGGCCCGGCCCGACGGCGCACACGACCTGGTCACGACGCTGTCACGTCGCTGAGACGCTCCCCTTGGCGCTCCGCCGACTCTCGAAGGAGCTGCCCTCGCGGTAGGTCTTCCACTGCTCGAAGGACTCCCCGGTGAGGTCCTCGAGCAGCGCGATGTCCTCGAGGTGGGGGGCCAGCAGCACCTCGCGCTGCTCCGGTGTCAGCCTGGGCCGCGAGGGGTCCCCGCCCTTGTGCAGCTGGTTGATCAGCGGCTTGCTCACCGTGCGCCAGACCTGCGGCGGCAGGAACTGACCCACCGTCGCGCCGGCACGGATCACCGGACCCACCGTCCTCGCCCGGACGCCGTCGCGCACGAACGGTCGGGAGTTGTCCGACGGGATCGAGGCGAGCTCCTGCCCCTCGACGCCGAGGAAGTCGCAGACGCGGTTCAGGGCCCGGTCGGGCTCGTCGACGAGCGTCTTGTAGCGGAGCAGGAGCACCTGCTCCTTCGGGAAGTGGTCGTAGAGGTCCTTGACCTGACGGCCGTACATGCCCAGCCCGCGGTAGTGCCAGAAAGGTGCCCAGCCGGCGTCGATCCGTTTCTGCTCGTGCGACACCGCCTCGACGATGTCGGCGCGCGGCTCGAGGCCGTCCATCCAGAGGTGCATCCAGTTCGAGTAGGCGCGGTCCACGGGGTCGCGCAGCACCGCGATCAGCTTGGCGTCCGGGTTGTCCGCCGCGATCCGCCGGCGCGCGTCGCGGTTGTAGAGGTAGAACGGCGTGCTCTCCCCGCGCAGCACGCCCTCGGGCACGTCGTCGAAGAGCGCCAGGTAGCGGTCGCGCTGCCAGATCCACTCCTGGTTGGAGTGCGCGTCGCCCGGGCCGCGGTACGACGGCGGCGGGGAGTCGCCGCACATGTAGTACTTCGGTTCCTTGACCCGGCTGAGGAACAGGTGCGGATGGGCGGCGAGCGCGGAGTGCAGCGCGCTGGTGCCGGCCTTGGGGGCCCCGACCAGGAAGAAGTCGGGTGGGCGGCGGCTCATGCTCTAAGTCTATCGAGTTAGTGCCTAATCCAGAAGCTGGCTCAGCCCACGAACATGTCGACCTGGTGACGGGCCACCCGCGCGAGGTTCTCGACCTTCGCCAGCTCCGGCAACAGGGACCGGTCGGTGGTCAGCGCCCGGAACATCATCGAGACCGTGACGCCGTGGCCGGGACGGTGCACGACGACCAGCTCGTCGCCGGCCTGCACCTCGCCCTCCTCGATCACCCGCAGGTAGGGACCGGGCCGACCGCGCTCGGCGAAGCGACGCACCCAGGCGCGGTCGTCGTACCCATTGATCCGCTGCCAGTTCTTGAAGTCGTTGCACGGGATCCGCACCATCGCGACCTCGAACAGGGTGCTGCCGACCTGCCAGCGCTCCCCCACCTCGGCCGCGTTGACGTCGATGCCCTGTGTGGTGAGGTTCTCGGCGAACTGGCCGTTGCGGATCTCCCCGCCCAGCTCGCCCTCCCACCAGTCGAGCTCCTCGCGGGAGTAGGCGTAGACAGCCTGGTCGACGCCGCCGTGGTGCACGGTGTCGGAGACCTGGTCGCCCTGCACGCCCAGTCGAGTCACCGGGACAGCGCCGTCGACGGGGTGCTTCTCGATGGAGGTGCGCCCGATGCCGGCCCACTCCACCTCCCGTGGCGTGCCGACGTTGACGGAGATCACCTGTGCCATGGCCTGATCCTCTCAGGCCCGTCCATCCGATAACGCGAGATCAGGAGCCGGGGCGCAGCAGGATCGTCCACGCCGTCGCGTTGCTCGCCGCCGCGTTGGTCGCGGGCCACGAGGGCGCCCGTGCTGGCCGGAGCACCGGCGGTGAGGGCGGCGTTGGAGTCGGTCAGCAGGCTGCTGACCCGACCACCGCCGCTCCCGACCGTGCTGGCCCGCGACGACTCGCCCCCGCCCGGTGCGGTCCAGGTCGAGGTGGCGCTGTTCTTGTCCGACCAGTACGACACCCGCCAGGCACCGTTGGTGGCGTTGGCCACCGACGGCGTGGTGTGCGAGGTGCTGCTCCCCGGCTCCGCGGCGCCGACGATGCTGGCGACCGGGTTGGTCGCGTCGGTCCCGCGGTACGCCGCGAGGGTCATCGCCATCTTGACGTAGGTCGTCCCGCTGGCCAGCCGCACGGTGGTCCCGGCATCGCTGCCGTGGCGACCTTGCGCCAGACGGTGGTGATCTCGCCGTCGCTCACCCGGCCGATCTGTGTCCAGCCCGCGCCGGGGCCGGTGAGCGTGGTCGTGCCCGCCTGCGAGGCGAACAGCAGCAGGCCGTCGCCGGCCTGGACCCCGGCCGGAACCGTGACGGTGAAGGCCGTGGCGTTGGCGTTGCGAGTTGCCTGACCGACGAAGCTGATCGGCGGTGGCGGCGGCTGCGACCCGAGGGTGAACGTCTCCTCGGCCTCGTCGGTGGCGTCGCTGTCGTCGGTCACCGTCAGCTTCGACGGTGTAGGTGTCCTCGGCCTCGTAGGTGTGCTCGACGACCGGATCGGAGCTGCTCTCCCCGTCGCCGAAGTCCCACGCCCACGAGTCGATGCCGTCGTCGGGGTCGGTGGACGTGCTCGCGTCGAAGGTGCAGGTCAGGCCCGTGCAGTCGCGGGTGAACCTCGCCGTCGGCGGCTGGTTGCCCGGGGGCGTGTCAGCGGCGGGCTTGAGCAGCACGGTCCACATGGTCGCCGTGGCCGTGCTGGCGTTGGCCCGGCCGACCAGCCCGCCCGTGCTCGCCGGAGTCCCCGCGTTCAGGCCGGACGACAGGTCCGTGAGCAGGGTGCCGATCCGCCCGCCTCCCGAGCCGAACGTGGTCGCGCGCACCGACTCGCCTGCCGGAGCCGCCCAGGAGGAGGTGCCACCGGACTTGTCGGACCAGTACGAGACCCGCCAGGCGCCGTTGGTCGAGTTCGGCACCGTGGGCGTGGCGTGGGAGGCGGTGCTCGCGGGCTCGGCCGACGCCGTTGATCGAGAGCACCGGGTTGGTGGGGTCGACGCCGCGGTAGGCAGCCAGCGTCATCCCCACCTTGGTGAACGTCGTGCCGCTGGTGATGCGCACCGTCGAGCCGGCGTCGCCGAGCACCGCGGTCCTGCGCCACACGGTCGTGGCCGTGCTGCTGTCCACGACGCGGCCGGCCTGGACCCAGCCCGCGCCGGGGCTGGTCAGCACGCGGTCGCTGTTGGCGGACGCGAAGAGGAGCAGCTGGTCGTTGGCCTGCACGTTCGCCGGCACCTGCACGGTGAACGCGGTGCTGTTGGCGTTGCGCGTCGCCTGCCCCACCCACGAGATCGAGGTCGCCGGCGGCGGAGGCGGGGGTGGCGGCGGCGGCTCCTCGCCACCGTCGAGGTTCACGATGTCCTGCAGCGGCACCATCTTGAGGTCCTGGTGGCCGGTCAGACCCGGGGCGTCGTTGTTGTTGTCCTGGCAGACGAACATCCCCCGCGGGTACGCCGTACCGAGGTTCGCCGTCGTGGCCGCGACCCCGTCGGTGTGGTCGCAGTCGTCGGAGGTGACGCCGTCGGTGACCCGGAAGGTCTTCACGAACTCGTTGGCGCCTTCGCGGCGGTAGACGCTGAAGTACGACGTCGTCGGGTCGCTGCTGCCCTGCGCCGAGACGATGATGAAGCCCTTGCCCCCGGCCTGGCTCGCCAGCGTGACGCCCTCGATGTCGTTGATCAGGTGACCCCCGGCGTTGGTGCGGACGTCGACCGCGGTGCGCGTCGTGCCTCCAGCGGGATCGGCCGAGTAGCGCCAGAGCGCGACGTTCTCCTCGCTGATGTAGAGCGCGCCGGTCTCGTCGTCGACCACGCAGCCCTCGGCCTCCGAGCCGACCGTGAAGGTGCGCACCGTGGTGCTCGAGAGCTGGCCGTCGGCGTCGGGGTCGGTGAGCTCGAACTCGTTGACCGTGCCCCCGATGGTGATGGAGATGCCGTAGACCTTCTGGGTGGTCGGGTTGTGGTAGAGGCAGAAGCCCTCGCCGTTGTTCCCGATCGAGGCTGCGCCCTCGGTGATCGAGGACAGCTGGCGGGTGTTCGGGTCGACGGTGTAGAACCGGACGCCCTGGTGCACGATGCCGACCAGGTCGTGGGTGATCCCGTTGACGGTGACGTTCTGCCGGACGTCGACGTTGCCGAAGAAGGAGCCACCCATCCGCTGCACGAGGTTGCCGTCGAGGTCGTAGGTCTCGAAGCCACCGCCCTTGTCGTTGCCGATCAGCAGTGACTTCGAGGGATCCGTCGGGTGCACCCAGATCGCCGGGTCGTCCATCGCGTCGCTGGCGTGGTTCACCGGGACCGTCTCACCCGTGGACGGGATCTGCTCCGGGGTCTCGGCCGCCCGTGACGGCGACGTGGACGCGAGTACGACGAGGAGCGCGGCCGTCATCGTCAGGGCGACAGCTGCCGCCAGATGGCGTGTGCGGGCATGCGACACGTCGGGTCCCCCGGATCCTGAAGTTGTCGGGAACGTACGTCCCCGGGTGATCCGTGGCAACGAATCCCGGAAAGTGGTCCGGTGGACGGACTACCGGTCTGATCCAGCGAACGACGGGTCCGGTCGGTCCAGTCCGGCGTGGTAGAGGAGCGCCCGCCAGCTGAGCCGGCGTACGACGAACCAGGCGAGCACCGCCGCGAGGGCCCACGCGACGCCGAGGTAGGCGTCCGGGGCGTCACCGTTGAGCAGCTGACGCAGGCCGAACCCGCCCAGCACCACCGAGATGGTCCAGCAGATCCACCAGGGAAGGGCGAGATGGGTCCCCTGCCCGCGCCCGCGTGGGTCGTGCGGTTCGTAGGCGTGCCAGAGGTCGTTCAGGTTCTGGATCGGGAGCCAGAGGTTGAGGACCGGGACGAACCAGCCCCACAGGTGCCCGCGCGGGCCGTGGCGCAGCTCGTCGGGCGACGAGACGGCCAGCCGCCACTGCCAGGCGCACCAGACCACCGCAGTCTCGAGCACGAGTAGCAGCGACACCACGCGCCAGTGCCCGGGCCACGACCTCGTGGTGCTCCATCGCCTCGAGGACCACGGTCCCCAGCGCGAGCGCCGTGTTGGCGAGCAGGAGTCGGCCGAGCAGGTCACCGAGCCGGGCGAACCGCGGCCCGAGCGGGACGAGCTCCGCCTGCCGCGGAGGCAGGAAACGCCGGCCGGTCCAGTCCTCGCCGTCCCACCAGCGCATGCCGTCGCTCCCCGTCGGGTCGGGGTACCACCCCGGCGACCGGGGTTGCGTGGTGGGAGTGCTCACTCGGTGGATTATGTACGTAGAAGTATCGAATTGCGCGGCGCGAGACACTCCCGCCTAGACCACCCGGAGGCCATCTCCGGAAACGGCGGACTAGGGCGGCCTCGGCCCAGTAGAGCAGCCACCGCCCGCCCCGAATTCCGGGTTTCTTCGCGGTGGCTGTCGTATCGGCCGGTTCCCGTTCGTGGAGGAGTCGACATGATGGGGCGGTACGCCGTACCGCCCTCGGACAGCACAGCGAACAAGGAGCACGTCATGACGCAGTACCTCCTCTCCGTCCACCACGACGAGAACGGCCCGGACCTCGGCGACACCCCGATGGAGAAGGTCTTCGCCCAGGTGGACGCCTTCAACCAGGAGCTGATGGCCGACGGCAGCTGGGTCTTCGGCGGTGGGCTCGAGCCGCCGACGGCCGCGAGCGTGGTCACCGCCACCGGCTCGGAGGTGATCACCACCGACGGCCCGTACACCGAGACCAAGGAGTACATGGGCGGGTTCTGGATCATCGAGGCCCCTGACCGCGACGCCGCGCTGGAGATCGCCCGCCGCGGCTCGGCCGCGTGCATGGGGCCGGTCGAGGTGCGACCGTTCCAGGCCGAGTGAACGCGCCCGACACCGAGGCGGACACCGAGCTCGCGTCGGTCTTCCGCGCCGAGCACGGACGAGTGGTGGCCAGCCTGGCCCGCCGGTTCGGCGACCTCGACCTGGCCGAGGACGCCACCGGCGAGGCCCTGCTGGTCGCCGCGGAGCGCTGGCCCACCGAGGGGGTCCCGCCCAACCCGGGTGGGTGGCTCACCACGGTCGCGGGCAACAAGGCGCTGGACAGGATCCGTCGCGAGAAGCGACGCCAGGACAAGTACGCCGAGGCGATCATGCTCACCGACGACACACCGAAGGAGCCCACGGGCCCCGTGGAGGACGACCGGCTCCGGCTCGTCTTCACCTGCTGCCACCCGGCTCTCGCACCCGAGAACCGCGTGGCCCTGACCCTGAGGCTGCTCGGTGGCCTCACCGTTGCCGAGATCGCCTCGGCCTTCCTCGTGCCGGAGACGACGATGGCCCAGCGGATCACCCGGTCGAAGCAGAAGATCAAGGCCGCCGGCATCCCCTACCGGATCCCGCTGGCCGAGGACCTGCCCGCGCGTCTCGGTGCCGTGCTCGCCGTGATCTACCTCGTCTTCAACGAGGGCTACCTCGGCACCTCGGGACAGGCACTCCGCTCGGACCTGACCTCCGAGGCGATCCGCCTGGCCCGCCAGCTGCGCGAGATGGTCTCCGGGACGCCGGCGCTCGGACCCCAGCCCGAGATCGACGGCCTGCTGGCGCTGATGCTGCTGACCGAGTCCAGAGCCCGGGCCCGCGTGCACGACGGGACCCTGGTCCCCCTCGACGAGCAGGACCGGACCCTGTGGGACGCGGCCCTGATCGACGAGGGCCACCGGCTGGTGCGCGGCTGCCTGGCCCTCAACCGCCCCGGCCCCTACCAGGTGCAGGCGGCCATCAACGCGGTGCACACCGACGCCCTCGACGTCTCCATGACCGACTGGTCGCAGGTGGTGGCGCTCTTCGACCAGCTGATGGTCCTCTCCCCCGGCCCGGTGGTCGCCCTCAACCGGGCCGTGGCGGTCGCCGAGGTAGACGGGCCCGAGGTGGCTCTCGCCCTGGTCGACCCGCTCGCGCTCTCGACGTACCACGCCTGGCACGCGACCCGGGCCGACCTGCTGCGCCGGCTCGGGAGGTACGACGAAGCGCGCGCGGCGTACGACGCGGCGATCGAGCTGGCCGGCAACCCGGCCGAGGAGTCGTTCCTGAGCGGGCGGCGTGACGCCCTGCCCCACCGCTAGTCCTGGACCGCCTTGGCGATCGCGATGCACATCGTGAGGTACTCGTCGGTGGGCGTGATCCGCTCCGCTCCCGGCTCGTCCTGGAGCCGCCAGCACGCGTTGTTCAGCATCCGTACGACGACCCAGTCGCGGGCCCGGTCCTCGTCGAGACCGGCGTGGTCGACCAGGGCGTGGAACCGCGCCCGGACCCCCCGCCTGACGTCGCCGTCCAGCTCCTCGAACCGGTTCCACAGCATCGGCGCGAGCTCGTAGTGGGGGTCACCGTTCACCGGCTTGGGGTCGATGGCCAGCCAGGGCTGGCGGTCCGCGGCCATCACGTTCTCGTAGTGCAGGTCGGCGTGGATCAGCGTGCCGGTGCTCGCGGGGTCGGCGACGAAGTCGCGTGACAGGGAGACCGCCTGCTCGACCATCCGGCGCGGCAGCGGGGCGTTGCGCGGCAGGGCGGCCAGCTCCCCGGCCCAGCGGTCGACGTACTCGGTGAGCAGGCGGAGCTGCGGGATCGCCGGGACGTGCAGCTGGGCGTAGAGACCGGCCACGACCTCGCACGCCTCGAGGTCCCAGAGCTCGGTCAGCCGCTCGGGCTGGAGCCGTTCGAGCAGCATCGCCCAGCGGTGCGGGTCCGCGCGCAGCAACCGGGCCGCGCCTCGGCCCTGCCAGTGCTGCAGCGCGAGGTGCTCGTGCTCGGACTCCTCGTCGGGGAAGGACACCTTGAGCACGGCGGGCCGGCCCGACGTCGTACGCACCGGGACGACGAGGGCCACGAAGCCGTGCATCATCCAGCCGTCGGTGCTCAGCTGCCACTCCTCGAGGAGACCCTCGACGAGGGCGGGCAGCCGGTCGACCCAGGCGGCCCACTCCGGACCGCGACGGGCCATGCCGAGGACCCCGTCGGGCAAGTCCATCCGGGCCCCCGATCCGCCGGCTACTTCTTGCCCTTCTCGGCGGGACCGCTCGTGGAGAGCGCGGCGATGAACGCCTCCTGGGGGACCTCGACGCGGCCGACCATCTTCATCCGCTTCTTGCCCTCCTTCTGCTTCTCGAGCAGCTTGCGCTTGCGGGTGATGTCGCCGCCGTAGCACTTCGCGAGCACGTCCTTGCGGATCGCGCGGATGGTCTCCCGGGCGATGACCCGGGCGCCGATGGCGGCCTGGATCGGGACCTCGAACTGCTGCCTCGGGATCAGCTCGCGCAGCTTGCCGGCGAGCATCACGCCGTAGGAGTACGCCGCGTCGCGGTGCACGATCGCGCTGAACGCGTCCACCGTCTCGCCCTGGAGCAGGATGTCGACCTTGACCAGGTCGGCCGCCTGCTCGCCCGTGGGCTCGTAGTCGAGCGAGGCGTAGCCCTTGGTCCGGGACTTCAGCTGGTCGAAGAAGTCGAAGACGATCTCGCCCATCGGCAGGGTGTAGCGCATCTCGACGCGGTCGGCGGAGATGTAGTCCATCCCCTCGAGCTGCCCGCGCTTGGACTGGCAGAGCTCCATGATCACGCCGATGAAGTCGCTCGGGCTCAGGATCGTCGCCTTGACGACGGGCTCGCGGACCTCGGCGATCTTGCCGGCGTTGGGGTACTCGCTGGGGTTGGTGACCTGCGACTCCGAGCCGTCCTCCATCACCACCTTGTAGACCACGTTGGGTGCGGTCGAGATCAGCTCGAGGTCGAACTCCCGCTCGAGCCGCTCGCGCACGATCTCCATGTGCAGCAGGCCGAGGAAGCCGCAGCGGAAGCCGAAGCCGAGCGCACCGGAGGTCTCGGGCTCGTAGGCGAGCGCCGCGTCGTTGAGCTGCAGCCGCTCGAGGGCGTCGCGCAGCGTCGGGTAGTCGTCGCCGTCGATCGGGTAGAGCCCGGAGTACACCATCGGGTTGGGGTGCTTGTAGCCGCCGAGCGGCGTGGTCGCGCCGTGGTGCTGGCTGGTCACGGTGTCACCGACGCGGGACTGGCGGACGTCCTTCACGCCGGTGATCAGGTAGCCCACCTCACCGACGCCGAGGTCACCGGCCTTCACCGGCTCGGGGCTGATCACGCCGACCTCGAGCATCTCGTGCACCACGCCCGTCGACATCATCTTGATGCGGTCGCGGTGGCTGAGCTTGCCGTCGATCACACGGACGTAGGTGACCACTCCGCGGTAGGTGTCGTAGACCGAGTCGAAGATCAGCGCCCGGGGCGGCGCATCGGCGTCACCGACGGGAGCCGAGGTCTGGGCGACGATCTCGTTGAGCAGGTGCTCCACGCCCATGCCGGTCTTCGCGGAGACCTGGAGCACGTCGGAGGGGTCGCAGCCGATGATCCCGGCCAGCTCCGCGGCGTACTTCTCGGGCTGGGCGGACGGCAGGTCGATCTTGTTCAGCACCGGGATGATGTGCAGGTCGGCGCCGAGCGCGAGGTAGAGGTTGGCCAGCGTCTGGGCCTCGATCCCCTGCGCGGCGTCGACCAGCAGCACCGCCGTCTCGCACGCCTCGAGCGACCGCGACACCTCGTAGGTGAAGTCGACGTGGCCCGGGGTGTCGATCATGTTCAGCACGTAGGTGCCGGGCTCGGCGGCGGCGTCGTTGTCGTCCTGCACGGTCCACGGCATCCGCACGGCCTGGCTCTTGATGGTGATGCCGCGCTCGCGCTCGATGTCCATCCGGTCGAGGTACTGCGCCCGCGCGGCGCGCTCGTCGACCACACCGGTCAGCTGGAGCATCCGGTCGGCCAGCGTCGACTTGCCGTGGTCGATGTGCGCGATGATGCAGAAGTTCCGGATGATCGCGGGGTCGGTCGCGCCGGGGACGGGCGCGGCGGCGTTCGGGGACACGGACTGCTTTCCAGAGGGGACGGTTTCGGCGAGCGCCCATCCTCCCACGCAGGAGGTGGCGGTTCGAACACCGGCGCTACGACGAGGTGGGCACCCAGAAGCGCAGCTTGGGGCCGCGCTGGTCCTCCAGCACTCCCCCGTTGGCGACGATCACCTTCTGCGAGGCCAGGTTGTCGACGTCGCAGGTGAGCAGCGCCTGGTCGATGCCCCGCTCGCCGGCCTGCACGAGCACGGCGGCGAGCATCGCGGTGGCGTGGCCCTCGCGACGCCGGCTGCGGCGTACGTCGTAGCCGATGTGGCCGCCCCACTCCCGGAGCCGGTCGTTCAGCTCGTGGCGCAGCGAGATCCGGCCGACGTACTCCTCCCCGTCGGTCCACCACCAGTTCGTCTGGCACACGAAGCCCTCCGCACGGGGGCGATGGGCCTCCTCGAGCGTCTCCCGGACGTACGCCGCGAAGCCCTCCTCGGTCCCCCAGGTCTCACCGAACCGGGCGAAGTCCCAGCCGATCATCGAGTCGTCGCCGGCGCGGCCCTCGTCGCGGAACTCCTCCATCGCCGCCAGGAACGAGGCACGCCACCGGGTGTCGGGACGGATCAGCTCGGCCATGCCCGAAGTCTGGCGATCGACGTGCCCGGGCCTCAACCCGTTTCCGTAGGCTGACGCGATGCGCACAGCCCTTCTCGCCGGAGCCACCGGACTCGTCGGCGGACATCTCCTGCGTCACCTGCTCGATGACGACACCTGGGACCGCGTGGTCAGCATCGGCCGGCGGGAGGCCGACGTACGCCATGCCAAGCTCGAGCAGGTCGTCACCGCGCTCCCCGACGTCCCCGACCTGCCCGCACGTCGACGACGTCTTCTGCGCCCTGGGCACCACCATCAAGAAGGCGGGCAGCCAGGAGGCGTTCTCCGCGATCGACCACGACGCCGTCGTCGCGGTCGCCGAGGCCGCGAAGCAGGCCGGCGCCCAGTCGTTCCTGCACGTGACCGCGATGGGCGCGAATGCCGCTCGCGGGTCTTCTACAACCGGGTGAAGGGTCAGACGGAGCGCGACGTGGCGGCCGTCGGGATCGCCGACCACGGTCGCCTTCCGGCCCTCCATCATCGACGGTGACCGCCCCGAGTCGCGGCCGGGCGAGCAGGCCGGACTGGTCGTGATGCGCGCGCTCGCCCCAGTGCTGGGCCGGTTCCGACCGACCCGGGCCGAGGACATCGCGCTCGCGATGCTCCACCTGGCCAAGGTGCCGCCGGTCGGGCGCATCGACCGTGTCGGCGGCCGAGATCACCCGCTGGGCGGCCCAGCACTGACTCTGGCGCCGCGACCGCGGCTGCTGAGCGCCGCGCCGATTTGGGCGCTCCCACCGCCGCTGATATCGTTTCCCTTCGTGTCTGGACCTGTCCGGACCCCCCAAACCTGCACCAGACATCGAACGAGGCGAGCCTGACGTGGCGAACATCAAGTCCCAGATCAAGCGCAACCGGCAGAACGACGCTGCGCACGAGCGCAACAAGGCCGTGAAGTCCGCGCTGAAGACGGCTGTGCGCAAGTTCCGCGAGGCCGCCGAGGCCGGCAACGGCGACGAGGCCAAGGCCGCGGCGCACGACGCGAGCAAGCAGCTCGACAAGGCCGCCTCCAAGGGCGTCATCCACAAGAACCAGGCCGCCAACCGCAAGTCGGCCATGCAGAAGAAGGCCGCCTCGCTCTGAGGCAGCCGCTCAGCTGAGGCGTCGTCCCGTCGGGACGGCGCCTTTTGCATTGCCCGGAGCGCCTAGCGCGCCGGGGCCGGGCGCGCACGACGTCGAGCACCATCTTCTCCAGCGCGTACGACGCATCGCTGGCCTGGCCCTTGATGTCGGCATCGGCCCGCGCGACCGTGCGGATCGCCCGGCCCACCCCGTCGACGTCCCAGCCGTGGGACTGGCGCCGCAGGGTGTCCAGCTTCCAGCTCGGCACGCCGACCTCACGCATCAGGTCGTTGTTGCGCATCCCCCGGGGTGCGGTCATGAACTTGGCCAGGCTGCGCAGGCCGCCGGCCATCGCGCTGGTCACCAGCACCGGCGGGGTGCCGCGGTCGAGCGCCCAGCGCAGCTCCTCGAGCGCCTTGGCGGTCTGCCCGTAGAGCGTGTGGTCGGCCACCGCGAACGACTTGGCCTCGGCCCGGCCGCCGAAGTACTTCTTGACCATCTCGACGCTCAGCGGCTGGCCCTCGAAGTCGTTGGCCAGCTGGCTGGCGGCGGCCGAGAGCGCGCGCAGGTCCTGGCCGACCGCCTGGATCAGGAAGTCGGCCGCGTCGGGGTCGATGCGCACCTGGCGGGCCCGCAGCTCGTTGACGACGAACCCGGGGAACTCCCGGGCCGTGAGCGGCGCCGACTTCACCTCGGTCACGCTGCCGACCTTGCGCAGCTTGGTCAGCAGGCCGCTGCCCTTGGGGCCACCGCCGTGGGCCAGCACCAGCGCGACGTCCTCGGCCGGCGAGGCGGCGTAGTCGAGCAGACCGGGCGCGGACTCCTCGGGAAGCTCCTCCAGGCCGCGGACCACGACGCAGCGGGTCGTCGAGAACAGCGACGGAGAGGCCAGGTCGCCGAGCTCGGCCATCGTCAGGCCGCCGCCCTGGTCTCCGAGAACTCGGCCTCGGCGTCGTGGGACCGGACCGCCGCGCGAACCTCCGCGATGGCGCGCTCACCGAGGAACTCCTCCGGCCCGGTCACCAGGGTGAGGCGACCGAGCACGTCCTTGCGGGGTGGGCATGGCGGCAGCCTCTCACGCGTCTCCGACAAGGCGTCAGAGGTCCACCGTGCCGCGCACGACGGTGCGGCTGGCACCTCCGACCCAGAGGTCACCGGCGTCGTCGGTGCTGATGCTGCACGCGTCCGTCGCGGCCCAGGACGGTGCCCTGTCGCGCGACGTACGACGCGCGGCAGCGTGCCGTTGCGGGTCAGCCACATCGCGAACCCGGCGTTCAGGCTGCCGGTCACCGGGTCCTCGTTGATGCCCATGCCGGGGCAGAAGGCGCGCACCTCGACGTCGGCCCCCAGGCGCGCCGCTCCTCGTCGGTCGAACGGCCCGATCACCCCGGTGTCCACCTCGAGGTCGGCGAAGTCGGGTCGCAGGAGAGCACGGCCGCGGCGCTGTCGAGCTGGAGGCCGAGCCAGCCCGGTCCCGTTGTCGATCCACCAGGCGTCGACCAGCTGCCCGCGCCTCGACGCCCAGGGCGCCGATCACCCGGCCCAGCGTGTCCTCGTCGACCGGCCCCGTGCGCAGGAAGTCGGGCGCCCGGAAGGCCAGCGCGTCGCCGTCGCGGCGCAGCTCCACGAGTCCGACCCCGCACTCCTGGACGGGCCCGCGCTCGCCGGGTGCTCCCCCGGCCTCGAGCCAGGCGTGGGCGCTGCCCAGCGTCGGGTGACCGGCGAACGGCAGCTCCTCGCCCGGCGTGAAGATCCGCAGCCGGTAGTCGGCCGCCCGCATCCTCGGGCGGCAGCAGGAACGTCGTCTCGGAGAGGTTGGTCCAGCGCGCGAACGCCGCCATCGCGTCGTCGTCGAGGCCGGTCGCGTCGTGCACCACCGCGACCGGGTTGCCCTGGAGCGGGCCGCTGCCGAACACGTCGACCTGGGAGAAGGAGTACGTCGCCATCGCGCCCAGCCTGTCACCGGCCGGCACCGCCGGCACGACCCGCAGCCCCCCGTCGACGACCACGACCGCCACGTCGCCGTCCCGGTCGGTGCGGGCCACGCGCATCCGCGCGTCGCGCAGCAGGGCGAGCAGCGACGGCGCCGGGTGGCCGTAGTCGTTGTCCGCCCCGACCGAGATCACCGCCAGCCGCGGCACCGGTGGCCGCGGACCAGGTCCGGGTCCTGCCGGGCGCTGCCGTGGTGGGCCACCTTGAGCACGTCGGCGCGCACTCCCCCGGTGTCGCGCATCAGCTGCGCCTGCGAGCCGTCCTCCTCGTCGCCCATCATCAGGATCCGGATGCCGCGGGTCTCGACGAGCAGCACCACGCTGGCGTCGTTGGGCGGCGACTCCGAGCCCGGCGAGGGCGGGTGCGACGGCGCGAGCACCTGCCAGCTCAGCGGGCCCACCCGCCCCGTCTCGCCGTACGACGCCACGCTGGACCGGCACTCCCGCCCGGGCCGCCAGCCCGCTGCACCAGCCGGACGCCCGAGGGCGGGTCGGCCAGCGAGGTCACCTCGATCGCCCCCGACCGAGCGGCCGCGCAGCACGCCGGCCAGCCCGTCGACGTGGTCGGCGTGGAAGTGGGTCAGCACGACGCAGCGGGCACCTGCTGCACGCCGAGCCGGCGCAGGCAGCCGTCCATCGCCGCCGGGTCGGGGCCGGTGTCGACCACCACGCGCGGCTGCCGGCCCGGCGTGCAGGACCAGCCCGTCGCCCTGGCCGACGTCGCAGGCGACCATCACCCAGCCGCGCGGCGGCCAGCCGGGCGTCGGGCAGCGGCACCAGCAGCGCGACCGACCATCACCGACCCGAAGCGCCAGCGTGGCGAACCGCCGGGCCAGGACGCGCGCCGGCGACCAGCGCCAGCCACGACGCACAGCACGCGTCAGCACGCGCGATGCCGAGCGGCCCCGACGACCAGCCGACCGCGGCCACCGGCAGGTCGGCCGCCCTGCTCGGCGACCGCGATGATCCACGCCGCGCACCAGGCCGCGGGCAGCGCGACCCACCGCCCGAGCGGCGCCGGACCAGCCCGACGAGCCGCCGCCAGCCCGAGCACGGTGGCCGGGCCGACGGCCGGTGCCGACGAGCAGGTTGGCCACCACCGCCACCAGGCTCACCTGGCCGGAGATCGCCGCGACCAGCGGCGTGCACGCCATCTGCGCCGCCAGCGGCACCGACGACCGCCTCGGCCACCCAGCGCGGCAGCCAGCGCGCCATCCGGTCGCGCCAGCCCGGCGCGAGCCAGAGGATGCCCGCCGTGGCCAGCGCCGAGAGCGCGAACCCGGGCGACACCGCCAGCCACGGGTCGACCAGCAGCAGGAGCAGCACCGCGGCGCCGAGCGCCCGAGGTGCCGCGCCGCGCGACCGTGGGTGCCCATGCCGACCAGCGCCACCGAGCCCATCACCGCGGCCCGCAGCACGCTCGGCTCGGGGCGGGCGAGCAGCACGAACCCGACGCACGCCCGAGCACGCCGACCACGAGCAGTCCGCGGGCACGGACGCCGACCCAGCGGGCCAGCAGCAGCAGGGAGCCCACCACCAGCGTGAGGTTGGTGCCGGAGACCGCCAGCAGGTGGGTGAGCCCGGAGGTCCGGAAGTCCTCGGCCAGCTCGCTCCGGCATCCGCGCGTCGTCACCGTCGACGAGCGCGGGCACCAGCGCTCGTGGACCCTCGGGCCGGGGGCCGACCGCCTCCCGGATCGAGTCGCGCAGCCGGTCGGCACCGCGCAGCAGCGCGCCGGGCCGGCGCAGCACCTCCGGCGGCCCGCGCGTGCCGAGCACGCCGGCGAGGTCGCGGGTGCGTGGCCGGCTGCAGCCGCCCGCGCGACGCGCAGCCGTCGAGCCGAGCGCGAGCTCGGCCCAGCGCTCGTCGGCGATGACCAGGACCGGCGCCCGGACCGGCGTCGCGTCGCCCGCGCCCGACCACCGTCTCGGTCGCGGGCCGCGGAAGACGACGTAGTCGGCTCGAACCGCCCGCGGCGGAGCACCGGGTCGGAGGTCACCACCAGCGTGCGCCTCGACGGAGGCCCGCTGCCGCGCGAGGCCGCGACCGGGGTGCGCCTGCACCGCTTCGGCCCGCAGCAGCGCCGACGCCGCGACCCCGCACCCGGCCACCAGCCAGGCGAGCCGGCTGAGCACCTCGCGCCCGCGCGCGCCAGCGGTGCACGACGGCAGCGAGCGGCCAGCGACCAGGGCCAGCGACCGAGCGACCCAGGCCGGAGCGCGGAGCGCGGCCACGGCCGCGAGCCACGCGACGCGCAGCCGAGCACCGGCGCCCGGAGGTCGGACCGGGCGACGCCGGCGTCGGTCACAACGTGACGTGCGGAGCCAGGTCGGCCAGCGTCTTGTCGCCGATGCCGTCCACCTCGAGCAGCTCGTCGACGGCCGAGAAGGCCCCGTGGGCGGAGCGCCACTCGCAGGATCTTCTGCGCGGTCACCGGCCCCACGCCGGGCAGGGTGTCGAGCTGCTCGGCCGGGGCGGTGTTGAGGTTGACCAGGGCCCGCACCGGGTCGGGCGCGGCCGTGCTCGCGCCGGCCGCGATGCCACCGCGCCGGCACCGCCCGGCCGACGAGGATCTGCTCCCCGTCGACCAGCACCCGGGCCAGGTTCAGCGAGCTCAGGTCGACGCCGCCCCGCGCGCCGCCCGCCTTGCGCAGCGCGTCGACGACGCGCGAGCCGGCCGGCAGCGTGGCCACGCCCGGGCGGCGCACCTTGCCGGCCACGTCGACGGTCACGCCGCTGCCGGCCGTCGCGGCGGCGCTGGCCGAGGGCGAGCGCGCCGGTCACCAGCGGAGCCGCGCCCGCCGACGACGGGGTGGTCGCGCGCAGCGGCACGGGCTCGCTGTCGCCCCCCATCCGCAGCACCACGACGACGGTCCCGGCCACGGCCAGCGACACCAGGGCCACCACGAGCAGCACCGGCCCGAGCGTCGAGCCCGGTGCGACCGCGCAGGGTGTCGGGCACCTGGTCGCCCACCCAGCCGGCGAGCCGTCCGGCGCCGGCCCGGGCCGGGGCGGCCGCAGGTGTCGCCCCGCGGGCGGCACGGGCGCGGGATCAGGAAGCGCGGGCGTCGGACTCCGTCGTCGGGCTCGTCCACCCGGCGCAGCCCCGCCTGCTCGAGCTCCCGCCCCAGCAGCTCGAGCCGGCGTCGCGCGGCCGCAGCGACCTCCTCCTGTGACTGCCTGTGCATGCCACGACGCTAGGAAGCAGCGGAGCGACCCGGAAGCGCGAGTTCGGCGCCTGTGGAGAACCTCGGCCCACGCGGCGAGCTGTGGACGCTCAGGAGCGGCGGGCGACCGCGACCGCCACCATGCCGGGCCCGACGTGGGCGCCGAGGACGGCGCCGATCTCGCCGAGCCACACCTCGCGGTCCTGCAGCCCCTTGCCGAGGCGCTCACCCAGGCGCTCGGCCAGCTGCGTGGCGCGGTCGGGGCTGGCCAGGTGGGCGACCGCGACGTCGACCTCGGCGTCCCCTGCCGCCTCGACGGCGAGCTCCTCGAGCCGGCTCAGCGCCTTCGCCGAGGTGCGCACCTTCTCGAACGGGCCGACCCGGCCGTCGTCGACCCGCAGGATCGGCTTCACCGCCAGTGCGGACCCGACGAGGGCAGCGGCGGCACCCATCCGGCCACCGCGACGGAGGTACTCCAGCGTGTCGACGTAGAACAGCGACGACGTGTTCGCCGCCCGGGTCCTCGCGGCCACGGCCGCGGCCGCGGCGTCGGCACCGCCGTCGCGGCGTCCGCCGCAGCGAGTACGGCGAACCCGGTGCCCATCCCCACCTGGCGCGAGTCGACCGGCGTCACCGGGACCGAGCAGCGGCGGGCGGCCAGCTGGGCCGACTCGAAGGTGCCGCTCAGCTCCGCCGAGATGTGCACCGAGACGATCTCGTCGGCACCCTCGGCGGCCAGCTTCTCGTAGACCTCGAGGAGCGCGTCCGGGTTGGGCCGCGACGTGCTCACCGGGGTCCACTCCTTGAGCGCGTCGGCGAGCATCTGCGGAGTCACCCCGCCCCGTCGCCGGTGTCGACCCCCTCGTCGTACGCCGTGGCCCCGATGACCACCTGCAGCGGGACCACCGCGATGCACCGCTCGGCGACCACCTCGGCGGGCAGGCTCGCGGTCGAGTCGGTGACCAGGGCGACGGACATGGCGCACAGGCTAGCGAGCAGTCCGGCGCTGACCCGGTGCACGGCCACCTTTACCGCCGCTCGCTACGGTCGAGACATGCGCATCGTCATCGCAGGAGCCCATGGTCAGATCGCCCGTCAGTTCGGCCGCCTCGTCGTCGCAGGCCGGGCACGACGCCGTCGGCATGGTCCGCAAGCCCGAGCACGTGCCCGACCTCCAGGCCGACGGGGTGACGCCGGCCATGATCGACCTCGAGGACACCAGCGTGCAGGAGATGACCGAGGTCGTGCGCGGCGCGGACGCCGTCGTGTTCGCCGCCGGTGGAGGGCCGGACGGCAACGCCGCGCGCAAGGAGACCGTCGACAAGGGTGCCGCGATCATGCTGGCCGACGCCGCCGAGGCCGCGGGTGTACGCCGCTACCTGATGGTCTCGGCCATGGGCACCGAGAACGCCGACCCCGACTCCGACGACGTCTTCCAGGTCTACCTGCGCGCCAAGCAGGCCGCCGACGACTACGTCCGCTCGCGCGACCTCGACTGGACCGTCGTACGGCCCGGGCGCCTCACCGACGACGTGCCCACCGGCCTCGTCCAGGTCGGCCAGCTCGAGCGGTGGCTCGGTGACGCGCGGCGACGTGGCGCACGTGCTCGCCGAGGCGCTCGAGGCCGACAACACCGTCGGCAAGACCTTCGACCTGCTCAACGGCGACGTCCGGATCGCCGAGGCGATCGCCAAGCTCTGATGACCCGACGCGTCAGCCGGCCAGCAGCGCCTGCACCGCGCGCCACCTCGGCGTCCAGGTCGGCCTGCTCGGCCCGCGCGAGCCGCCGGAACACATCCAGCACCACCCGGCCGTCGCGCCACCACCACAGGCCGGCCATGAAGCCGTCGACGAAGATCGTGTTGCCGACTCCCCCGTTGATGCCGGCCCAGCGCGACGCATCTCCACCGGCACGATGTGGTCGCGGTTGGCGTGCGAGAGCCACACGTTGTCGTAGGCTGCCGAGCAGGCGCACCGGGCCGGCGCGTCCCCGTCGGCGTACGGCGCCCCGGGCACGTCGTAGCGCATCTTGCCGTCCTCGCACTCGACCTCGACCAGCTCGTCCCTCATCGACGCGAACACCGGACCCGAGCCGCGTCACCCGCGACCACGCGGTCATGTCGGCCGCCGAGGCCGGGCCGAACGCCCGCAGGTAGCGCCGGACCAGCTCGCGGCACGTCGATCGTCCGTCGCCGGCCGGCCCGAGGTAGTTCTCCACGGTCTGGTAGACCACGCCGCCCGGACCGCTTCCACAGGCCTCGTGGCGGCACCTGCACCATCGGCGCCCGCTCGCGAGCCATGTGCGCCAGGGCGCCGGCCGGGCACCTCGGGGAAGACCTCGCGCCAGCTGCTCACCGAGCTGCTTGACGGGCAGCGGGCCCGGCTCGAGGAGCGCGTCGCACGGTCGCCACCAGGTCCTCGACCGGCACGCCGCGCGCCGGGCGGCTCATCTGGTTCGACGCGCTCTGCTGGTCGAGCGCGCGCTGCACCCAGGGGCGCAGCGCCAGCGCGTCGTCCGGCGTGAGCACGTGGATGGTGCCGCGCATCGTCAGGAACCGCACGGCGCCGCTTCTCCTCCAGCGCGTCGGACAGCTCGTGCGGGTCGAAGCCCTCGATGCGCGCGGCGAGCGAGAGGTAGGGCGGCAGGTTCTCCTGCGCCTGCAGCCCGATCAGGTGCTCGACCATCTCCAGGGCAGGCACGGGTCGACCGCTCCAGGAGGTGTTGTCGCAGCAGGAGCGTGCGGTTCAGGTCACGGAGGCTCGAGCACCCGTCGCCAGTCCAAGGTCAGCCTCGCGACGATGTTGACCAGCTTGGGCGCGCGCACGATCACCTTGCGCACCTGCTTGCCCTCCAGCGCCCGCTGCACGGCCTCGTCGGCCAGCGCGGCGGCCTCCAGGTCGGCCTCGCTGATGTCGGGCGACACCTCCAGGCGCGCCTTCAGCTTGCCCTGCACCTGAACCACCGCGGTCACGGAGTCCTCGACCAGCAGCGCCTCGTCGACGGCGGGCCAGCCCGGCCCGGGCGACGGTCGGCTGGTGTCCCAGCCGCTCCCACATCTCCTCGGCGGTGTACGGCGCGACCAGGGACAGCAGGATCGCCACCGCCTCGGTCGCCTCGCGCACGGCCGGGTCGGCCGGGCCGCAGCCGGAGTCGATCGCCTTGCGGGTGGCGTTCACCAGCTCCATCGTGCGCGCGACCATCACGTTGAACCGGTGGGACTCGACCAGCTCGGCCGCGTCGTGCAGCGTGTGGTGGGTGACCTTGCGCAGCGCGACGTCACCGCCCTCGGGCGAGGTGCCGGGCGCCGAGGTCGACGTCGCCGGACAGCCGCCAGGCGCGCTGCAGGAACCGCAGCGAACCCGCGGGCGACATGTCGGCCCAGTCGATGTTGTCCTCGGGCGGCCCGGCGAAGACCAGGGTCAGCCGGACCGCGTCCACTCCGAACTCCGCAAGTTGGTCCCCCAGACTGACGCCGTTGCCCAGCGACTTGCTCATCTTCTTGCCCTGGTTGATGACCACGCCCTGGTTCAGCAGGGCGGTGAACGGCTCGGTGAAGTCGACCAGGCCCATGTCGAACAGGACCTTGGTGAAGAACCGGCTGTACATCAGGTGCAGCACCGCGTGCTCCACGCCGCCGACGTACTGCTCGGCGGGCATCCACGCGCGCACCAGGTCCTGGTCGAACGCCTGGGTGTCGTCGTGCGGCGAGCAGTAGCGCAGGAAGTACCAGCTCGAGTCGACGAAGGTGTCCATCGTGTCGGAGTCGCGCTTGGCGGGGCCGCCGCACTTCGGGCACTCGACGTTGACCCAGTCCTCGGCCGCGGCCAGTGGCGAGACCCCCTTCGGCTTCAGGTCGGCACCCTTCAGCTCCGGCAGTACGACGGGCAGCTGGTCCTCGGGGACGTCCACCTCGCCGTCGACCGGGCAGTGGATCGACCGGGATCGGGCAGCCCCAGAACCGCTGCCGCGACAGCAGCCAGTCACGCAGCCGGAAGTTGACCGCGCCCCGACCGCTGCCCTGCTGCTCCAGGTAGTCGATGATCGTGCGCTTGGCCTCGTCGATCTCCAGGCCGTCCAGCGAGACCGTGTCGTTGGCGGAGTTGATCGCCGGCCCGTTGCCGGTGAACGCCTCGCCCTCCCAGCCCTCGGGCGGCTGCACCGTGCGGATGATCGGCAGGTCGTGGACCTTCGCGAAGTCCCAGTCGCGCTGGTCCTGCCCGGGCACGGCCATGATCGCGCCGGTGCCGTAGTCGGCCAGGACGTACTCGGCGGCGTACACCGGCACGCTCTCGCCGTTGACCGGGTTGACGGCGTGGGCGCCCAGGAACACCCCGGTCTTGGGCCGCTCGGTCGACATGCGGTCGATGTCGGAGGCCTTGCGCGTCTCCGTCAGGTAGTCCTCGTACGCCGCCCGCTGCTCGTCGCTGACGATCTCCCCCGCCAGCTTCGCGTCGGCGGCGACCACCATGAACGTGGCGCCGAACAGGGTGTCGGGACGGGTCGTGTAGACGGGCACCGTCACGGTGCCGCCGCCGTCGGTGGCGACCTCGAAGTCGACGTGCGCACCCTCGGAGCGCCCGATCCAGTTGCGCTGCAGGGTCAGCACCCGGTCGGGCCAGTCCAGGCCGTCCATGTCGTCCAGCAGCCGCTGGGCGTAGTCGGTGACCTTGAAGTACCACTGGGTCAGCTCGCGCTTGGTGACCTCGGCGCCGCACCGCTCGCAGAACCCGTCGACGACCTGCTCGTTGGCCAGCACGGTCTGGTCGTTGGGACACCAGTTCACCGGGCTGGACTTGCGGTAGGCCAGCCCGCGCTCGCGCAGCTTCAGGAACAGCCACTGGGTCCAGCGGTAGTACTCCGGGTCGCTGGTGTGCAGCCGGCGGGACCAGTCGAAGGACACGGCGTACTTCTTGAACGACGCGGCCTGGGTCTCGATGTTGGCGTAGGTGTAGGTCGCCGGGTGCTCGTTGCGCTGGATCGCGGCGTTCTCGGCGGGCAGGCCGAAGGAGTCCCAGCCGATCGGGTTGAGCACCTCGTAGCCCCGCTGCCACCAGTAGCGCGCGATCACGTCGTGCAGCGCCGTGACCTCGGCGTGGCCCATGTGCAGGTCGCCGCTCGGGTACGGGAACATCGTCAGGGCGTAGCGCTTCTCCCGCGGGCTGTCGTCGTCCGCCCGGAAGGGGTCGAGCTTCTCCCACACCGGCTGCCACTTGGCCTCGGTCGCGTGCACGTCGTAGTGCCGGGTGTCGTCCTGCGTGTGGTCCTGCTCAGTCATCTCGCCATCATCCTTCTCGGGTCCTGTGGTCACGGTTCGTGCTCTGGGCACGAAAAAGCCCCTCGCGCAGAGGGGCGGCCGCGTCGTGGTGGCGACGCGGCTACGGAAGGAGCAGGACCTGACTCATGCGGTCATCGTACAAGCGCTCGGCCCGCTGGTCGTAGCCCCATTGTCCGATGCGGCGCGTTCGGCGTGCCGTCGTACGTTGTGAAGATGGTCCCCGCGGCGCGCTGGCTCGTGGTGGCGCTGCTCGCGCTGGCCGTCGCCGCGCCGCCGACGCTGCTGCGCCTCCGGCCCGCCTCCGACGTCCGCGACGCGGCGCCGCCGCGGCTCGCCGAGCAGGTCGCAGGCGTCGACGGCCACCGGCTGGTCCGGCGAGGTCCGCACGCAGGGCTCGCTCGACGTGCCTCTGGACTCCTCCTCGTTCGGTGGGATCGCGCGGCTGCTCGGCGAGCACAGCGACCTGCGCGTCTGGTGGCGCGACGCGGACACCTGGCGGATCGACCGGCTGCGGACCACCGGCGAGTCGGACATCGCCCGCAACGGCGGGCTGTCGGTCCGGTGGAGCTACGAGGAGGGCCGGGCGCGCTTCGCGGCGTACTCGCCGATCCGCCTTCCGGACGACAACGACATCGTGCCGCCGGCGCTCGCCGCACGCCTGCTCGACGGAGCGCAGCAGCGACGAGCTGTCCCGGCTGCCCGCCCGGCGGGTGGCCGGCCGGAGCGCGGCCGGACTGCGACTGGTGCCCGCCGACCCGGCCTCGACGATCGCGCGCGTCGACGTCTGGGCCGACGAGGCGTCCGGGCTGCCGCTGCGCGTCGAGGTGTACGGCGAGGACGACACCGCTCACCCCGACCCTCACCAGCGAGATCGACCCGCCTCCACGTCGGTGACCCCACGAACAGCGAGGTCGGCTTCCGTCTCGCACCGGGCGTGAAGGCCGTCCACGGGTCGACGCTGGACGACGTCGCCCAGGCGAACGCGTTCGCGCCGTTCCTGCTGCCCATGAAGGTGATCGGGCTGGCTCGTCGCGGCGACCTGGCCGCCCTGGGCGCCGTGGGCGTCTACGGCCGCGGGCCGACAGCGCTGCTGGCGCTTCCCGCTGCGTGACTCCACCGCCGAAGGGCTGCACGAGCAGCTCGCGCGCAGCCGCAGCGCGCGGGAGACCAGGCACAGCGTGGCCCTGGAGGTCGGTCCCCTGTCGGTGCTGCTGGTGGAGGGTCTCCCGGCGTACCCCAACCCGCGGCTGCGCGACGGCGGCAACTTCCTGCTCACCGGCACCGTGACGCCCGGCGGCGTTGCAGCAGGCGGCGATCGATCTCGAGCGCGGGGCGGTGCGCACCCGGTGAGCGGCTCGATCATCCGCACCAGCGGTCTCACCAAGGCCTACCGCGGCCTGCGCGCCGTCGACGCCGTCGACCTCGACGTGCGCGAGGGCGACGTCTACGGCTTCCTCGGCGCCAACGGCTCGGGGAAGACGACGACCGTGCGGATGCTGCTCGGGCTGGTGCTGGCCAACGCCGGGCGAGGTGCAGATCTTCGGTGAGCAGATGCCGCGGTCCTCGGCCTCGGTCCTCCCCCGCGTCGGCGCGCTGGTCGAGGGTCCCGGCGCCTATCCACACCTGAACGGCTCGGCCAACCTCGCGCTGTTCGACGCGGCCGCCGGTCCGCGCGTCAGCCGGAGCGCCCGCAGGCGACGCATCGGCGAGGTGCTCGAGCAGGTCGGCCTCGACCCGGGTGACCGCCGCCCGGTGAAGACGTACTCGATGGGCATGCGGCAGCGACTCGGGCTGGCCGCCGCCCTGATGCGCCGCCCCCCGCTGCTCGTGCTCGACGAGCCCACCAACGGACTGGACCCGCAGGGGATCCGTGACATCCGCGAGCTGCTGCTCGGTCTGCACCGCGACGGGACCACCATCTTCCTGTCCAGCCACCTGCTCGCGGAGATCGAGCAGATGTCCACCCGTGTCGGCGTGCTGGACCGCGGACGCCTGGTCCTCCAGCAGGACATGTCCGCCATCCGCGCCGCGACCGGTCTGGTGCGGGTGCAGACCCCCGACGTCGGCGCCGCGATCGCGCTGCTCGACGGGCGGGTCCAGCACCAGGGCGCAGCCGAGGTGATCGTGCGGGCCGACGACACCGCCGACCTCAACGCCCGGCTGGTGGCCGCCGGGGTCCGGGTGACCGGGCTCGAGCCGGTGCGCCGCACCCTGGAGCAAGTGGTGCTGGAGGCGACGGAGCCATGATCCGGGTCGAGCTGGTCAAGCTGCTGCGCCGCCCGCGGACGTGGGTGACCATCGCCGCGCTCAACGCACTGCCCACCCTGGTCGCGGTGCTGCTCGCGCTCACCGACCTCGGGCCACGGCCGGGCACCGGACCGCCGTTCCTCTCCGCGGTGCTCACCGACGGCACCCTCTTCCCGCTGGCCGCCCTCGGGATCGTGCTGCCGCTGTTCCTGCCGGTGGCGGTCGCGGTCGTCGGCGGCGACGCGATCGCGGGCGAGGCCCAGACCGACACGCTGCGCTACCTGCTCGTGCGGCCGGTCTCCCGGCTGAGGTTGCTGGTCGCCAAGCTGGTCAGCGTGATCGCGTTCGTGGTGGTCGCGACGCTCGCCGTCGCCGCGGTCGCGTACGTCGAGGGCACGCTGTTCCTCGGCGACGCACCCGCCACCGGCGTGGTCAGCATCTCGGGCACCACACTCACCCAGACGGAGATGCTGGAGCGGACCCTGCTCGCCTTCGCCTACGTCGTCCTGGCGATGCTCGGGGTCGCCAGCATCGCGCTGTTCCTGAGCACGATGACCGACTCGGCCGTGGCCGCCGCGCTCGGCACCATCGGCTTCCTGGTCGCCTCCACCGTCCTGCTCGGGCTGGACGCCGCCGACTCGCTGCGGCCCTACCTGCTGACGAGGTACTGGCTCGCCTTCGTGGACCTGTTCCGCGACCCGATCCGGTGGCCCGACCTGGTCCACGGCGTGCTCGCACAGCTGGCGTACCTCGTCGTCTTCGCCGGGGCGGCCTGGGCCAACTTCGCCTCCAAGGACGTCAACAAGTAACGCCCACCGGGGCCTTCGGCGCTCCGGCACCGAGCGCGCTGCCCAGGGTGGCCAGCACCACCGGGTCGCCCGGCAGCTGGCCGTGCGACGTGGTCGAACCGGTGCAGACCTCCTGCACGTCGATGTTCAGCGCGCCCTCGAGCTCGGCCGAGTCGGTGGGCGTCACCGTCTGGTCGGAGTCGGTGCGCACCGTGACCCACCGCGGGCCGGCCGGGGTCTCGTCGCCCGCGTCGAGCCGGCGCAGCAGGTCGCTGCCGGTGGCCAGCTGCTCGCACGCCGTCGGACAGCCACCGGCCACCTCCTCCGCGAGCGCGGCGACGTCGGTGCCGTGGTGCGGAGACCCCAGTGTCAGCACCCGGCGTACGACGGACTCCCCGCCCTCGTCCTTCACGAACAGCCGCGCGATCACTCCCCCGGCCGAGTAGCCGATCACGTCGACGGACTCCGCCCCGCTGTCGTCCAGGGTGCGCTGCGCCAGGTCCGCCAGCCGGCGTGCCTGCACGCGCAGGTCCCCCCGACCGCCCTCGGTCGGCCGGAACACGACCACCTCGCGACCGTCGCCGCGCAGCTGTTCGACGAGCGGGTCGAGGTCGCTCGTGTTGCCGCCGTAGCCGGGCACCACGATCACCGGACCGGGCGTGGCCTGGTCGACCGGACCGTCGGACGAGGCTCCGTCCGACCAGGACGGCCGCGACGGCGACTGCCGCAAGAACCACGATCCCGACGACGACGATGACCAGGCGCCGTCGGGCAGGAGGCAGCCGGTCGGTCAGCTCAGTGACCCTCTGGTCGGTCGTCGTCGTCGGCGTGCTCGACGTGGTCGGGCACGATGATCGGCCGCAGCTGTGCCCAGAGGGCGAAGAGCGCCGCCGTCACGATCATGCCGATCCCGCCGACGATGTTGACGTTGAAGCCGTCGGCCCGGTCGAGCTGGCTGTCACTGGTGAAGAACCCCGTGATCAGGAGGATGAGGCCGTAGACACCCATGAGCGCGCTGATCATGAAGCGGATGTCGAACAGCCCCGCCTTGTGGGTGCTCTTCTCGCCGGTGTTCTCAGTCATGTCGGGCTCCTACCAGAAGATGATGTTGAGGGCGATGACCATGACGCCGGCAACCGCCGCCAGCTTGTTCGGCTGCTGCCACCACGCCAGTGTGCCCTCGTTGGCGTCGTGGAAGTCGCTCCGCGGCGTCATCGACCAGACGAGGCCGCGCAGCTCGGCCTCCGGTTTCGGTTGCGTCCGCATCGTCACCAGGATGCTGACCAGGATGTCCACGATGAAGGCAGCGCCCGCCGCCGCGAACGCCGCACCCTGGCTCTTGAGCTCGATGGCACCGGTCGACAGGCTCCCGAGCGCGTCCTGGCTCAGGATCGCCGATCAGCACGGCGGCCGCCGTACCGCTGACCAGGCCGGCCCAACCGGCCGTGGCGGTCATCCGCTTCCAGAACATACCGAGGATGAAGGTCGCGAAGAGCGGTGCGTTGAAGAACCCGAACAGGGTCTGCAGGTAGGTCATGATGTTCTGGTAGTTGCGGGCGAACAGCGCCGTGCCGATCGCGATCACGGTGGCCGCCACCGTCGCCACGCGACCGATGCGCAGGTAGTAGTCGTCGCTGCGCCCCTTCACCACGTAGGTCTCCCACAGGTCGTAGGAGAACACCGTGTTGAAGGCGGAGATGTTGGCCGCCATGCCGGCCATGAACGACGCCAGCAGACCGGCGATCGCGACTCCGAGCATGCCGTTGGGCAGCAGGTCGTTGATCAGGTAGAGCAACGAGTTGTTGAAGTCGAAGCTCGTGCTGCCGCTGGCCTTGGCCTCGGCCACGTCCGAGACCAGGACCGCGGCGATCATGCCCGGGAAGATCACCATGAACGGCACGAACATCTTCGGGAACGAGCCGATGATCGGGGACCGCTGGGCGGCCGACATCGAGCTCGAGGCCATCGCGCGCTGCACCTCGACGAAGTTGGTCGTCCAGTAGCCGAAGGAGAGCACGAAGCCGAGGCCGAAGATGATGCCGACGACCGACCAGAAGGGGTCGTTGATGCCGGTCAGGTTGGTGCCCGGCCACGAGTTGAGCTGGGCCGCGCCGTCACCGGCCGCAGTGATCTTGTCCTTGAGGCCGCCGTACCCGCCGACGCGGTGCAGGCCGACGATCGTGAGCGGGACCAGGGCCGCCACGATCACGAAGAACTGGAGCACCTCGTTGTAGATCGCCGCCGAGAGGCCGCCGAGGGTGATGTAGGAGAGCACGATGGCCGCCGCGACGAGCAGCGAGACGTAGAGGTTCCAGCCCAGCAGGAGGTTGACGATCTTGGCCAGCAGGAACAGGTTGATGCCCGCGATCAGCAGCTGGGCGATCGCGAAGCTGAGCGCGTTGACCAGGTGGGCGCCGGTGCCGAACCGCTTGCGCATGAACTCGGGGACCGAGCGCACCTTGGAGCCGTAGTAGAACGGCATCATCACGACGCCGAGGAACAGCATCGCCGGGACGGCGCCGACCCAGAAGTAGTGCACCGTCGGGATGCCGTACTGCGCGCCGTTGGCCGACATGCCCATGATCTCGACGGCCCCGAGGTTGGCGGAGATGAACGCCAGTCCGGTGACCCAGGCCGGCAGCGAACGGCCGGAGAGGAAGAAGTCGAGGCTGCTGGACACCGAGCGTCGGGCCAGGATGCCGATGCCGATGACGAAGCCGAAGTAGATCGCCACCAGCAGGTAGTCGACCCAGTTCGCATCCAGTCGAAGATCGGCTGCCAGTACCATCGAACCTCCCGGGATCTGATCGGACCGTGAGGCACGTTACTCCTCGTCGGACCCTGTACCCCGTTGCCCCTCGATCGACGCGTTGACCTGGAGGAATGGCATGTCCTGGATGGTGACCGGAGGAGCCGGCTACATCGGCGCCCACGTGGTGCGGGCGTTCGAGGAGGTCGGTCTCGACGTGGTCGTGGTCGACGACCTGTCGAGCGGTCACCGGGAGTTCGTGCGCGACGACGTCCCGTTCGTCGAGGGCAGCATCGTCGACACCGACCTGATGGAACGGGCCATGAAGGAGCACGACGTCGAGGGCGTCGTACACCTCGCGGGGTTCAAGTACGCCGGCGTCTCGGTCAGTCGCCCGCTGCACACCTACGTCCAGAACGTCACCGGCACGGTCAACCTGCTCGAGGCGATGGAGCGCACCGGCGCGGACAAGATGGTGTTCTCCTCGAGCGCCGCCACGTTCGGCACGCCCGACGTCGACCTGGTGACCGAGGAGACCGAGACGCACCCCGAGTCGCCGTACGGCGAGAGCAAGCTGATCGGTGAGTGGCTGATCCGCGACCAGGCCGTCGCGACCGGGCTCCGGCACACCTCGCTGCGCTACTTCAACGTCGTCGGCTCGGGCGCGGACGACCTCTACGACACCAGCCCGCACAACCTGTTCCCGATCGTCTTCGACAAGCTGCTGGCCGGTGAGACGCCGAGGATCAACGGCGACGACTACGACACCCCCGACGGCACCTGCGTGCGCGACTACGTGCACGTCGCCGACCTCGCCATCTCCCACGTCGCGGCCGCCCAACGGCTCTCCGCCGGCGAGGAGCTGCTGCCGGTCTACAACCTCGGCAGCGGCACCGGCGCCTCGGTCGCGGAGATCATGAACGCGATCCGGACGGTCACCGGCATCGACTTCACCCCCGACGTCGGCCCGCGTCGCGCCGGTGACCCGGCCCGCATCGTCGCGACCGGCGAGGCCGCCGCCCGCGACCTCGACTGGCAGATGCGCCACGACCTCGAGGACATGGTCCGCTCGGCCTGGCAGGCCGGCGCTCGGCCACCGCCGTTGAGCCTGTCGAAACCCCTGCCATGATCGGGACATGACCTCCCTCACCGACCTGTTCTCGCTCGACGGCAAGGTGGCCATCGTGACCGGCGCGTCGTCCGGTCTCGGGGTCGCGTTCGCCCAGGGGTTCGCCGAGGCCGGCGCCGACGTCGTCCTGGGCGCCCGCCGCACCGACAAGCTCGCCGACACCGCGTCCCTCGTCGAGAAGGCCGGCCGCCGCGCGATCGCCGTCGCGACCGACGTCGCCTCCCCCGAGGCGTGCCAGGCGCTGGTCGACTCGGCGATGGACACGTTCGGCCGGGTCGACGTACTCATCAACAACGCGGGGATCGGCACCGCCGTACCCGCCACCCGCGAGACGCCCGAGCAGTTCCGCCAGGTGATCGACGTGAACCTCAACGGCTGCTACTGGATGGCCCAGGCGTGCGGTCGCGTGATGCAGCCGGGCTCGTCGATCATCAACATCTCCTCGGTGCTCGGCCTGACCACGGCCGGGTTGCCGCAGGCGGCGTACGCCGCGTCGAAGGCCGGCCTGATCGGCCTGACCCGCGACCTCGCCCAGCAGTGGACCGGCCGCAAGGGCATCCGCGTGAACGCGATCGCGCCGGGCTTCTTCGAGTCCGAGATGACGGACCAGTACCCCGACGGCTACCTCGAGTCACAAGGCCCCCGCATCCCCGTCGGTCGCAAGGGCGACCCCCAGGAGCTCGCAGCGACGGCCGTCTTCCTCGCCTCCCCCGCCGCCGGCTACATCACCGGCCAGACGCTCCCGGTCGACGGCGGGATGACGATCACCTGACGGTGCCGACGTGGCGTCGCACCGGCTGCAGCATCAGGGGTACCGCCTGGCCGGCGTACGCCAGGACGAGGAGTACGGCGCGCCAGTCGATCGGCCAGGACAACGCTGCGATGACGAAGACCACCACGCCGACCCACGACGAGATGATCACCAGCCCTCGTGCCACCCGGCTGCGCTTGCGATAGACCAACCACAGCAGCACGAGACCGACCAGCAGCCAGCCCGCACCTGCTCCGTCGTACCCGGGGCCGGAGCTGGTCAACGACAGCTGGACCACGAGGAACGCCGCCGAGAGCAGCGTGAGGTCACGCACCCGACGGACCCCGCCGGGCGTGGCGGTGCGTTGGTCCTCGAGCGTCTCCTGCATGCGCAGATGGTAGATCCTGAGCGCCGTTCCCACCGCTGGTCGAGCATCGAGCGGTCAGTCGAGACCACGGCCGCTCGAAGAATGACCACCGCATCCACCGCTGGTTGAGCTGTCGAAACCAGAGCCGTACGCCGAACGCGACCGTGACCACCGGTGGTCGAGCAGCGAGCGGAGCGAGCGGTCAGTCGAGACCACGTCCGTCGAGCCGACAGACCAGCCGTCCCCACCGCTGGTTGAGCTTGTCGAAACCACCCCTGGGTCTGGCAGGTGCTCCGAGTTGACGGGGTCGTGGTCGTCGTAGGCGTGGGGTTGCGGTGGTGTTCCCCGACCCCTTCGGTCGGCTCACCGTCGCCTGGCTACAGATCCTGTGGTGGCGGTTCAGACGGGTTCAAATGAGTTATCCACATTCTCGAATATGCTATCGAAACTGTCGGTGGTCGACACCTAGCATTTCTTCATGGACACCACTCTCGACCCTCACCGCTGCTGAGGTGATCGACGGCGTCCGCGCCGCCCGTCGACGACGAGCATGCCGCAGCGGTCCGTCAGAACTCCAGCTGGCCGTGCAGTGGGCGCTGCTGCACCCCTGCTCCGAGGACTCCTACCCCGCCGGCTGGGGCTGGACCACGCTCAACGACGACGGCGTCATCCCGCTGGCCGGACCCGGCACACCCGCTGGTCGACCAGTTCGCCCCCGCCTCCCTGGGCGCCGCCCTCGGGATCAGCCTGGATGCCGCGAGGCAGCTGATCGCCGACGCCCTGGAACTGACCTACCGACTCCCCCGCCTCTGGGCCCTCGTCGTCGCCGGGCTGGTCCCGGTCTGGCTGGCCCGGACCATCTCCCGGGAGACCCACGACCTGTCCGTCGAGGCCGTCGCGTTCGCCGACCGGCTCATCTCCGCGACCCCCGACAAGGTCCGCCAGGTCAACGCCGCCCGGCTCGTCGACGAAGCCCGGCTGTGCTTCGACCCCGACCGAGCCGCCGAAGACGAACGCCACCAACTCACCAAACGAGGCGTCTGGCACCACCCGGTGGCGCACCCGCGACCACCGATGTGTTCATGACCCTGGACACCCCCGACGCCGAGCTCTTCGACCAGACCATCAGCCGCATCGCCGGCGAGCTCGGCGCCCTCGGCGACACCGACACCCTCGACATCCGCCGAGCCAGAGCCGTCGGGATCCTCGCCGACCCCCAGTACGCCCTCGACCTGCTCTCCGGCCGTCGAGGGCGCCAAGCCCGACCACCAGCGGTGGGACCGCGAACCTCTACGTCCACCTCACCCCGGACGACCTGGACGGGACGGGTGCGGTGTCGATCGAGAAGCTCGGCGCCGCCACCACCGACCTGCTGACCGACTGGCTGGCCCGGCACACCGCGGTGCCGGCGGCCAGGTGAACGTCCGCCCGGTGCTCGACCTCGCGCGACGAGACCGCGGTCGACCAGCACGACCCACCCGAGGCGATGCGCGAACAGGTCATCCTGCGCGACAGCCACTGCGTCTTCCCCGGCTGCCGCCGCGACTCCCGCACCTGCGACCTCGACCACATCACCCCCTACATCCCGATGGACGAAGGTGGACCACCCGGCCAGACCACCCACGAACCTCGCACCCCTGTGCCGGAGCCACCACCGGATCAAGACCTACACCGCCTGGGACTACAAACGCCTCGACCACGACGAACCAGGGCATCTACTCTGGACCGCACCCACCGGTCACCAGTACCAGGTCGCCCCGGTCTCACGGCGCCCACCACCACGAAGAACCTGATGCCCCGCCACCCCGGCCCACCCCAGCCGGGGCCACTCGGCACGCCCATGGCCCGATCGAGTGGTTTCGACAACTCAACCCAGCGGTGGTCCGAGCCAGCGCACACCTCCACGGAGCACGTGCGCCTCGACTGACCGCTCGCTCCGCTCGCTGCTCCCGGCCGACCGCCAGCCGTGCACGCAACCGCGCTCCGAACCCCGCCTCACCGACGTGGTCTCGACTGACCGACTCGCTCGCGCTCGCTGCTCGACCACCCGGTAGACACTGCGCGCGTTTGGGCCGGGACACGTGACCGGCCCTGGCCTGGCACGCCGGTTTCGGCGCGACGGACGCCGACGCGCTAGAGCGCCCAGACCAGCAGGCAGAGCAACGCCAGGGCCGGGAGCAGGCCCTGGACGACGGCGGCGCGCAGCTTCGACCTGTCGGAGGTGACCAGGACCAGCGCGGCCGTGAGCATCGAGCCGGTGCCGAAGCACGATCAGCGCCACGGACGCCGACTCGGTCGCTGCCGACCATGCCGACGCCGGCGACCGCCCGATGGCGAGGAACAGGTTGTAGAAGCCCTGGTTGTAGGCCAGGGGCTGGGTGATCGCGGCCGTCTCCTCCGTCGTACCGAACACGCGCCGGGTCGCGGGGTCCGTCCAGCGCAACGACTCCAGCACGAAGATGTAGACGTGCACGAGGGCGGCGAGAGCGGCGAAGACGCAGGCGGCGACGAGCACGCGCTCAGGCTACTCATCGGCGACCAGTTGTTTGCGAGACTGGACCCATGAGCCAGCAGCAGAACTTCCGGATCCCCACCTCGGCGCTCACCCTCGAGTTCCCGCTGTCGCTCGGCGTCTACGAGAAGTACGAGCAGGCACAGCAGGCCGTCGACTTCCTCTCCGACAACGAGTTCCCGGTGCAGAACTGCCTGATCGTCGGCACCGACCTCAAGCAGGTCGAGCGCGTCACCGGTCGGCTCACCAACGGCAAGGTCGCGGCGGGAGGCCTGCTGTCGGGCCTCTGGATGGGCCTGTTCGTCGGCCTGATCGTCTCGCTGTTCGGCACGGGCAACGCCTGTCGCGATCATCGTGTCGACGATGCTCTTCGGCGCCGTCTTCGGCCTGGTCTTGGCGATGGCCGGGCTACGCTCGCCACCCGCGGGCGGCGCGACTTCACCTCGGTCACGCAGGTCGTCGCGACCCGCTACGAGGTGCTGGTCGAGCACAAGTTCGCCGAGCAGGGCCGCCAGCTGCTCGCCCAGAACGAGCAGGGCTCGACCGGTCCCCTCACCTGAGACGACGCCCGCCCAACGGGCGACGCCGCACTAGATTTCGCTCATGCGTCAACCCTCCATCACGATCATCGGCGCCGGCTTCGGCGGCATGGGCACGGCCGTCGAGCTGAAGCAGGCCGGCTACCGCGACGTCACGGTCCTCGAGAAGGCCGACGGGGTCGGCGGGGTGTGGCGCGAGAACACCTACCCCAACGCGGCGTGCGACGTGCCGTCGTCGCTCTACTCCTGGTCCTTCGCGCCCAACCCGGGGTGGCCGCACCGCTACTCCCGCCAGGACGAGATCCTCGCCTACATCGAGCGCACCGCCCGGAGCAGGGCGTGCTCGACCTCGTCCGCACCGGCGTCGAGGTCACCTCGGCGGCGTACGACGAGACGACCGCGCCCTGGCACCTCGAGACCGCGACCGGCGAGCACATCGACACCGACGTGCTGGTCACCGCGGTCGGCCAGCTGTCCCGGCCGTCGATCCCGCACCTCCCCGGCATCGGCACCTTCACCGGCCCGGCCTTCCACTCCGCCGAGTGGGACCACGACGTCGACCTGCGCGGCAAGCGCATCGCCGTGCTCGGCACCGGCGCCAGCGCGATCCAGTTCGTGCCGGCATCCAGCCCGACGCGGGCCACGATGACGGTCTTCCAGCGCTCGGCGCCGTACGTCGCCCCGAAGCCCGACCGCGAGTACACCGCGCACCCACAACCGCGCGTTCAAGCGCTTCCCGCGCACCCAGGCCTTCGGCCGCGGGCTGACCTGGCGGATCACCGAGCAGTTCAACAAGGCGCTCATCGAGCACACCCCGTTCGAAGGCGGCGGTCAGCTCGGCTGGCAGGCCCAGCTGCACGCGCCAGGTCCGCGACCCCGAGCTGCGCGCGAAGCTGATCCCCGACTACGAGTTCGGCTGCAAGCGGGTGCTGTTCTCCAACGACTGGTACCCCGCTCTCGCCCAGCCCAACGTCGACGTGGTCACCGAGCCGGTCGTCGAGGTGCTGCCCGACGGCGTCCGCAGCGCCGACGGCGCCGTGCACGAGGTCGACGTGATCATCTACGGCACCGGCTTCGCGGCGACCGAGTTCCTCGCGCCGATGCAGATCACCGGCGTCGACGGCGCCGACCTGCACGAGCGGTGGAAGGGCGGCGCCCGCGCCTACCTCGGCCTGTGCGTGCCGGACTTCCCGAACCTGTTCGTGGTCTACGGCCCCAACACCAACCTCGGCGGCAGCTCGATCATCAACATGCTCGAGGCCGCGTCCGGGGCGATCACGACCCTGCTGCGGCACACCGAGCGCGCGGGCGCCCGGTCGGTCGCGGTACGGCCCGAGGCGGAGGAGCGCTACGACGACGAGATCCAGGAGCGCCTGCGGGACAGCGTGTGGGCGTCGTGCCACAACTGGTACCACGAGGACGGCGGCCGGATCACGACGAACTGGCCGGGCCAGGTCAAGGAGTACCAGGAGCGCTGCGCCGACCTCGACCTCGGCCGACTTCGAGACCGCCTGACTCGAGGCGTCGGTCAGCGCGTAGGGCAGCCTGACCAGCTCGAGCACGTGCTGGGCCGTCGTACCGGCGGGCGCGTGCAGCACGAGGTCCTGGCCGCGGTCGGCGGCGCCCCTCCGGGCGCCGTGCAGGGCCTGGACGGCCGCGCTGGAGAGCAGGCTCACCCCGGTGAGGTCGACCACGACCCGGTCCGACTCCGACCGCGTCGGACAGCGCCCCGCGCAGGTCATCGACGTGGGCGGCGTCGAGCCGACCGACACAGCGCAACCGCGCGCCCTCGCCGCGGTCACGAGAACGCCCCGTCGCCGGCCCTCTCCGCCCGCCGTCCGGCGGCCGTGGTGACACCGGTCAGCATCCGCGCCGGGCGGCTCAGGCGATGCTCGATCGTCACGACCGTGCCATGGCCGTCGCTGCCCGCACGCGCAGACGGTCGACCATCCCGCGCACCATGCGCAGCCCCCGGCCCGACCCTCGTCGCTCGAGGCTCCAGCCCAGCGCCCGGTGTCGGCGAAGCTGACGCGAGGTCGCCGGCTCGAGCAGCGCGGCGTCCACGGTGAGCCGACCCGCGCCGTGGCCGATGCGCGTAGGCGTGCTCCACGACGTTGCTGACCAGCTCGTCCACGGCGTGCTGCACGACGATGTGGTCGAGGTCGCGAACGCGCATGGACTCCAGCCACTCGCCAGGGCCTCGAGGACCGCCGGCACGCGTCGCGTCGGCCGGCAGGTCCAGGTGCAGCGGCGCGGGCGGCTCGGTCACCTCGGCGACCAGGAGCGCGATGTCGTCGGCGTACCCCGTCCGGCGGTGGTCAGCTCCAGAGCGCCTGCTCGCACACCCGGTCGGCGCGGCCCATAGAGCCGGGCCCCGATTGGCGCGCGTCTACCGCGACCTGGCCGAGCTCGACCGTGCTGTTGGCGAGGTTGCGGCCGGGCCGGGCCATGATGCCGTTGGTGTAGAGGACCACGAGGTCGCCGCAGTCGACGTGGTCCTCGGCCACCGTCATCTCCCCGGTGGTCGCGAGCGGCGCGGCCCCGCTGTGGCGCAGGTAGCGCGACAGCCCGGCGTCCGGGCGTACGACGAGCGGCGGCGGGTGTCCGGCCGTGCAGTACTCCAGCCTCCCGGTGGCGGTGTCCAGCACCATCACGCACAGCGTGGCGGCACCGCGCTCCGGCACGCTGCGCCGCGAACCGGTCGAGCGACAGCATCACGCTGTGCAGGTCCGTCGCCCCTGATCAGTCGCTCCTGCACGACCGCGCGGAGCTGGCCCATGACGGCCGAGGCCGCGACGCCGTGCCCGACGACGTCGCCCACCATCAGGGCGACGCGCCCGTGGCCGAGACCGACGGCGTCGTACCAGTCTCCGCCGGCCGACTCCTCGGCCTGCGCGAGCAGGTAGCGACCGGCGATCTCGACCCCGGGAAGCACCGGCAGCCACTCGGGCAGCAGGGCGTCCTGCAACGCGATCACGTCGTCGAGCATGCTGCGCCGAAGCCGCCGAGCGCGTGTCCGGTCGGTGACGTCCACGCCGTGGGCGAGCACGCCGCGCACCGAGCCGTCGTCGGCGAACCACGGGCTGACGGTCACGTCCCAGAACACCTCGAACGGTCCCGCGGTCCTGTGCCTGCATCTCGCACGCGGTAGGCCGGTCGGGTGACCGGCTGCCCGGTCGCGACGGACCGTGCCGACCATGTCGTCCACCGAGCTCCATGGTGCGCTGGTCGACCACGCCCGGCGCCATCTCGCGCACCGGTCGGCCGAACTCGCACCGGCCTCGCCGAGCACGGCTCGCGCGCCGCCTCGTTGGCGCTGGCCAGCACCATCTCGTCGCCTTCGCAGGCCAGCATGATCGCCGGCGCGGTCTCGTAGGCGTCGAGGGCGCCGGCGAGGTCTCCCGAGTCCTGTGGCCTGAGCTCATCTATGTCCTTCCGTGGGCTGGCGTGCACGTGGGACTGCCGACCCCAGTACCCCGCATCGGCAGGCCGACACGGGCGGACGGCGCCTGTTGTGCCCGGCTCTGTGGGGTGTACGGTCGGAATGTCGGGCTGAGTGCTCATCCGACATTGATTCTCCGGGTGGTCGCGTGAAGCAGAGGCGAGGTCCCTCGGGTTGAGCCCGCTGGAAAAGACGGCGGGTGGTCCATCGCTCGCGGGTCTCCGCGAGGTCGACCCGAGCGGTGAGCCATGAGCCCCTCCACCCTCTGCTTCTGCCCCCTCTGCGCCGAGCCGCGCCAGAAGTCTCGTCCTCAGCCGTGCCGATCGCACCCGCGATCTCGTCGCCCAGCTGTCCGCGTGTCAGGACGAGCCGAGCGTCATCGCTCTGACCAACGAGCTCGCGGCGGTGAACATGCCGGTCGCCGACTCCGTCGTCGTCGCGCTACCGCGCCCGTGGCGTCGCCACCGAGGACCTCCAGCAGGTGGCCTACCTCGCGCTGACCAAGGCGGCCCGCCGGTTCGACCCGGACGCCGGGCACGACTTCCTGTCCTTCTGCGTGCCGACCATCCGCGGCGAGGTACGCCGCTACTTCCGCGACAAGGGCTGGATGGTGCGTCCACCACGCCGGATCCAGGAGCTCCAGCAGCGTCTCGCCCGGCGCGCACGCGACCTCACGACCACGCTGGGACGGCCGCCGACGCCCGACGAGCTGGCCCAGCACCTCGATGAGGACCCGGCCGACGTCCGCGAGGCGCTGGACGGACAGGGCTGCTTCACGCCCACGTCCCTGGACCGGCCGGTCGGCGACGAGCTGGGAGCGTCGCTCGGCGAGCTGATCGGGGTCGAGGACGACGGACCAGGCGGCCGCGGAGGCACGGGTCACGCTCGCCCCCGTCGTACGCACGCCTGAGCGCGACGTGACCGCCACATCCTCGGCTGCGGTTCTACGAGGGGCTCACCCAGCGCGAGATCGCCGAGGACATCGGCGTGACCCAGATGCAGGTCTCGCGGCTGCTCTCCCGCATCTTCCGCGACCTCGCGCGACGGACTCGGTTCCGTCGGCCACTGCGAGTGCCCGCGCCCCCTAGCTGGGAGCACCGACCATCGAGAAAGGCGCGCGCATGGAGACGACCCCTCCGTCCGCGTCCTTCTTCGCCCAGGTGAGCCAGGACCTGATGCAGATCGGCGAGGAGCGCCGACGCTGCAGACCGTGGTCGAGCGCGCTGTCGAGGTCGTGCCCGCCTGCGACTGGGCCAGCGTCACGCTGCGCCGCCGCCGCAACCGCACCGAGACCGTCGCCGCCTCCTCCGACATCGCCCGGGCAGGCCGACCAGCTGCAGTACGACCTCGAGGAGGGCCCGTGCCTCGAGGCCGCGATCACCGGTGAGCCCCGGCTGTCCAACCACCTCGAGGACTCCGAGGACTGGCCCCGCTGGGGTCCGCGCGCGGCGAAGATCGGCGTCAACGCGCTCCTCGGCATCCAGCTGTCCACCAACGACGAGGTGCTCGGCGCGCTGAACCTGTACGCCGGCACGGCCGGCGCCTTCACCCGCGACGACATCGACATCGCGGAGATCTACGTCACCCACGCGACCAACGCGCTGACCGCCGCCCGGATCTCGAGCGGCCTGCGCACCGCCCTGCACTCGCGCCACATGATCGGGGTCGCCCAGGGCATCCTGATGCACATCTACGACCTGAGCATGGACCAGTCCTTCGAGCTGCTGCGCCGCTACTCCAGCCACAGCAACACCAAGCTGGCCGACGTGGCGGAGTACGTCGTACGAGCACCGCGCGCTGCCGAGACTCCGACCGCTGATCGTGCTGCGTTTCCGGGGTACAGGGAGTCACCCCGACAACTCACCGGAGGTTCCCCCATGCAGCTGCCCCTCGAACGAGGGCCGATCAGCCGGCACGTCATCGAGCGCTTCGCCGTCCGCGAGGCCGGTGCCGACCCATCGCACCGGCCCGACCGCGATGCCCGACGACGCGGACGCCCAGCTGGCGCTGTGGATCCTCTACGAGCTCCACTACCGCGGCTTCGACGACGTGCCCGACGACCGCGAGTGGGACCCCGGCCTGCTCGGACCTGCGGCCGGCCTCGAGCGCCAGTTCGAGCACGAGCTGCGCGCAGGGCGCCCGGCCGCTGATCGGACCGCTCGGCGATGACGGCGACGTCGCCGACCAGCTCCTCGCGCTGATCGATGGCCGACGACAGCCCGTCCCCGGCGCCTTCCTGCAGCGCGGACGCCACCCGCGGAGCAGGTGCTCGACTTCCTGCGGAGCGCAGCGTCCAGCAGCTCAAGGAGTCCGACCCGCAGTCCTTCGTGCTGCCGCGCCTCGACGGACGCGGCCAAGGTCGCCCTCGCCGAGCTGCAGTACGACGAGTACGGCGGCGGCCGGCCCGAGCGGCTGCACCCACGCTCTACGCCGACGCGCTCGCGGCTGCCGGGCTCGACCCGACCTACGGCGCCTACGTCGACGAGGTCTCGCGCGCTCTCGCTGGCCTGCGCCAACGTGATGTCGCTGTTCGGGCTCAACCGCCGGCTGCGCGGGGCGGCCATGGGCCACCTCGCGGCGTTCGAGGCGACCAGCTCGGTGCCGTCGCGCAAGATCGCGGCCGGGCATCGAGCGGGTCGGGCTGCCCGACGCCGTCGCGGCGTACTTCCACGAGCACGTCGAGGCCGACGCCGTCCACGAGCAGGTCGCCATCCACGACATCTGCGGCGCCCTCGTGGCCGACGAGCCCGAGCTGCGCGACGACGTGCTGTTCGGGGCGGCCGGCTGCCTGCACCTCGACGCGCTGTCCGGCGGCCGAGCTGCTCGAGCGCGTGGGCACCGAGCCGCAGATGGAGGCGGCCTCGTGAGCGCCGACGCAGGTCAGCGTCCGGCGTCTGCCCGGGCGGCCCGCTGCTGCGTGCGAGGCGCGGACTCGTCGTCGACGAGGACGGCGCCGAGCACCCGGTCACCCGGCCGGTCGTCGCCGTCTGCGCCTGCGGCAAGTCGGGCCGCAAGCCCTGGTGCGACAGCACCCACAAGGCGATCCCCGCGGCCGCGGACGCCTCGTGACCAGCATCGAGACGGCTCCCGGCCGAGACCATGGACTTCGGGGGCTGCAGATCGCCTTCGACGACCGCGTGCTGCGGCCGCGCGCCTGGACCACGGCCCAGTCGAGGTGGGCAGCGGCCGCTGCTCCCCGACCTGCCCGCCGGCGACGTCCTCGAGCTGTGCTCGGGCGCCGGCCAGATCGGCCTGCTGGCCGTGGCGGAGTCGGACCGCCGGCTCGTCTGCGTCGACGTCAACCCGGTCGCCGCCGACTACACGCTTCGCAACGCCGAGCCGGCGGGCCTGGCCGGCCCGGGTCAGCATGCGCGAGGGACTGATCGGCGAGGTCCTCGACGCCGGACGAGCGCTTCGCCATGATCATCGCCGACCCGCCGTGGGTCCCGCAGCCGAGACCGGTCGGTTCCCGGAAGACCCGCTGCTGGCGATCGACGGGGGTGACGACGGCATGACCGTCGTCGCTCGAGTGCCTCGCGGCGATCGACCGACCACCTGGCTCCCGGCGGGCGTCGCGCTGCTGCAGCTCGGGCACGACCGAGCAGGTGGCCGCCGTCGTGGCCCTGCTCGACCGCAGCGACCTGATCGCCGGCGAGGTCCGGGAGTACGGCGACCGCGGCGTGCTCCTGCGGATCGACCGGCCCGGCTGAACGGACGGCCGGTCAGGGTGCAGGTAGTCGTTACCCCGCCTCAGGACCGCGACCCGCGCCTCGAGACGCTCCACCTCGGCCTCCAGGGCCAGCACCCTCGTGATGCCGGCCATGTTGAGGCCGTCGGCCAGCAGGTCGCGGATGCGCGCCAGGCGGTCCAGGTCATCCTGGCTGTAGAGCCGGGTGCCGCCCGCCGTGCGGTCGGGCTCGACCAGGCCGTGCCGCTCGTAGACCCGCAGGTTCTGCACCTGCATGGACAGCAGGTCGGCGGCCACCGAGATGGCGTAGACCCCGAGATCACGGTGGACCATGACTCACTCCTGACTCGATCGCTCATGGTCTTGCACTCGACTGTTTCATGGGCTATAAGAAACCTGTAACAGCCAATATACATATCGCCAGCGCGCACCCCGAGCACGTTGCCAATGACCAGGATCAGGAGGAGCCATGTTGCTACGAAACACCGACCCGTTCCGCGACTTCGACCGCCTGACCCAGCAGCTCCTGGGCACCACGAACCGGCCGGCCGTGATGCCGATGGACGCCTGGCGCGAGGGTGACCGGTTCGTCATCGAGTTCGACCTGCCCGGCGTGAGCCCCCAGACGATCGACCTCGACGTCGAGCGCAACGTGCTGACCGTCAGCGCCGAGCGCGTGGCCCGCAACGGCGACTGGGAGATGCTGGCCTCCGAGCGGCCCCGCGGCCGGTTCAGCCGCCAGCTGGTGCTCGGCGACAACCTCGACCTCGACCGGATCGACGCCGCCTACGACAGCGGCGTGCTGCGCCTGACCGTCCCGGTCGCCGAGAAGGCCAAGCCGCGCAAGATCCAGATCAGTGGTGGCGCCGAGAGCGAAAGGACGGCGATCGAGGCCTGACGGGATCCCTGACGGGGCCACTTTGCTCGCGCAGGGTGGCCCCTCTCCTGTCACCGTGGTTCAGTCGCTCGCGCCGCCGGCGAAGTCGACCTCGTCGGTCGCGACCGTGCCGGCGGTGCGGCCCGGCGCGGTGTGGAACTTCCAGTAGAGGTTGGTGTGCGCGATGACCTTGTCGGGCGTCGGAGCGCCGTACTCGCTGAGGTCCTCGGTCGTGTGGGCGTCGCCGACCAGCGTCGCGTCGTACCCCCGCACGATGGCGCCGTGGAGCGTGGAACGGATGCACTCGTCGGTCTGCGCACCGGCCACCACCAGCCGGCCGACGCTCTTGCCCGCGAGCACCGACTCGAGGTCGGTCTCCTCGAAGGAGTCGGCGTAGGTCTTGTGGACCAGCGGCTCGGCGTCGTCGCGCTCGAGCTCGGGAACGTACTGCCACTGCTCGCTGTCGAGCGGCAGGTCGTCGCTGTTGTGCGCGACCCAGACGACGTCGACGTCGGCGGCGCGCGCCTTGTCGACCAGGGTGGCGATGTTGGCCACGACCTCGTCGCGGTTGTGGGAGCCGTCCACGACGCCGTTCTGGACGTCGATGACGAGCAGCGCGGTGTTGGGTCGGTCGTCGAGAGTGGTCATCTGGTCCCCCTGAGAAGGTGGTTCACGGTGTTCGATCACCCTAGAACGAGGCACTGACAGTGCACGGTTGTCAGCGGCCGGCGCTAGCGTTCGAGCCCCGAGCCGACCGGGAGAAGCTGATGACCAGATACGTCGTCGACACGAGCGCCGTCCTCCACCTGGCGAGCGAGGACGTCCAGGTCTCGCCCGAGCACGACCTGCTCGCCCCCACGCTGCTCCGTTCGCAGGTGCTGTCCACCCTGCACGAGGCCGTCCACGGCGGGGAGCTCACCGCCCAGGTGGCCCGTGAACGCCTCGACCGGTTCGGCCGCATCAAGATCCGGCTGCTCGGCGACGCGGTCCTTCGCCGGACCGCCTGGAAGGTGGCAGACCAGCTCGGCTGCGCCTCGACCTACGAGGCCGAGTACGTCGCCCTCACCCAGCTCCAGGCCGAGGCGCTGGTCACCATGGACACCGATCTCGCCCGCCGTGTGGAGGGCCTCGTCACGACTGCCACGACCGACGTGCTGAGGGCGTGACCGGTCAGGCCGCGCTACGGGGGTTCGGCGACCCTCCCTCTGACGAGGAAGGCGGCCACGACCGCGAAGAGCATGAAGGCGATGGTCGCGATCGAGGCGAAGGCCGCCCAGCCGGCGCCCTGGTTGCTGACGGCCTCGTCGATCCCTCCCGTGGAGAGGAACGTCGTCGGGTCGGTCAGGCCGTGCAGGATGATCGCGGCCCAGATGGTGCCGGTCACCCGCATCGAGAGGTACATGCACATGCCGAAGCAGAACGTGTACCCGACGGTGACCAGCACGGTGCCCAGCGCCATCCCCGAGATCAGGTTGATGGTGTGCATGAGGGCGAAGAGCAACGAGGAGATGACCGCGACGACGCGTTCGGAGCGGCCGGCGTCGCGGAGCATCTTCACCGCGAGGCCGCGGGTGGCGAGCTCCTCGGCGACCCCGATGCAGACCCCGGCGACCGGCATCATGACGACCTCCCCGGCCGTCCAGTCCGACCAGTCGGTCCCGCCGACGTGGCCCACGATCGCGGCCACGACCAGCACCGGGGCGATCCACATCCACCGGCTGCCCCGGATCGGCTGGGGGCCGAAGATGTCACGCAGCCACCCCACTCGCGCGGCGAAGACCAGCAGACCGATCGCCCCGAGGCCGATCGGCAGCACCAGGGCGAAGAACATGCTGGTGGCGTTCGCGACCACGTTGTCGTCGTCGATCTCGTCCCCGAAGAGGAGCCCGATCAGCTGGCTGACGGCCACGTAGTAGACGAGGTAGCCCGCGACGAGGAGGAACGCCTTCCACGTCGCCGGCCGGTTCCAGAAGCCGCTGCGCTCCGAGGTGTCCGCCATGACGCTCAGCCTGACAGAACCTGTGGGTGGGGCGGGGCCACGCCCGGCATCACCGAGCGTTCCTCTGGCCTTGACAAGCACCGCCGCCCGATTACATTCGAGGGATCGGCGGCCGTCAAGTAGGAACGGTGACGAGTATGGGAACTGAGCCCCAGCAATCGTCCTGGTCCGGGGTGCCTGAGCAATTCATGGAGTTCCAGGTCCAGCGGTCCTCACGACCGCGCGGGGCGAGCGACCGCAGTGGTAGTGGTGGGCGCTCTTGCGTCGCTGCTGCTTGCTTCGGTGGGCCCCGCTCAGGCGAAGCGGATCTCAGGCACCTCGGGTGCCGACAGGATCGTGGGCACCGTGAAGGCCGACGTGATCAAGGCACGCGGCAGCAAAGACCGCATGAACGGCCGCGGTGGCAATGATCGTCTCTACGGCGGGCCCGGCGGGGACCGGGTCGTGGGAGCACGCGGCAATGATCGTCTCTACGGCGGATCCGGCGGGACCGGGCCCTGGAGGACCCGGCAATGATCGTCTCTACGGCGGATCCGGCGGGGACCGGGCCCTGGGAGGACCCGGCAATGATCGTCTCTACGGCGGATCCGGCGGGGACCGGGCCCTGGGAGGACCCGGCAATGATCGTCTCTACGGCGGATCCGGCCGGGACCGGCTCGTGGAGGACGAGGCGCGGACCACCTGAACAGCGTCGACGGCAGGCGGGACCGTCTTGTCAAGGGCGGACCGGGCCACGACCTCTGCTGGGTCGACCCGGCCGATGAGGCCAACACGCAGGGCTGTGAGATCGTGACGATCGTCGCGCGCGGCGGTCCCGGCGGTCCCGGTGGTCCCGGCGGTCCCAGTGGCCCGTTGGTGTGCGCAGCCCCGCCGGAGGACGCCGCGCTGGCGCTGGTCGACGACCCGCCGCTGACCTTCAGCAATGCGTTCTACGCGATCATCACCACCATCGCCGCCTCGGCGGATGGTCTGACCGGCGAGGATCTCCCGATATCGATCGACGGCGTGTGCGACGTCCCGCAGTCGCTGGCGACCGAAGCCGCCCAACTCATCGGCGGCGCCGGGGTCGCGCTCATCACCCCCGCGACCGCTGTATTCGACGCCACCGGACAGCGGCTGACCGGCAACGCGGCCACGACCGCTGTGAGCGGGGCCGACACCGTCGTGATCAGGGCGCGGCTGCTGAGCCCTGCCCACTGGCGGCAGGACGAGGACGGCCAGCCGGTGCCGACGTTCTCGACCCGTCGGGTCGACATCACGGACTGATCCGCCATGCCCAAGAACGACACCGCCGCTACCAACTGCGCCCTGAACGGCCGAAGAGCCACCCGACGCACCGCCGGATGGCTCTTCTCCAAGCTCAATCTGGTGGAGCTGAGGGGATTCGAACCCCTGACCCCTTGCATGCCATGCAAGTGCGCTACCAACTGCGCCACAGCCCCAGATCGGGTGTCGCCCGTGTCTGGGCAACGCCGGGAATCTTAGCGGGCGGCCACCACCGATTGCCAATCGGGGGGCGGGTCCCCCGCGGTCATGTTGTACGACGAGAGCCGCAGCCGGCCGGTGCCGTGCTCGACCACCACCGCCCAGCCGCAGTTGGCCATCGCCTCGAGGGTGTCGGCGGCCGCGAGGGGCCAGCCGAGCAGTCCGGCGAGGGCGATCCGGAGCGCGGCGCCGTGCATCACGACGACCGCCGTCTCCCCCGGCCCGAGCCGGTCGAGGACCTCGCGCGTGGCCGGGCACGATCCGTTCGGCGACCTGCTCGACGGTCTCGGCACCCGGCGCCTCCACGTGGGCGTGCGCGTCCCAGGCGAGCGCGGCGTCGGCACCGAGACGCTCGGCGAACTCCTCGCGGGTCAGGCCGGTGCGCTCCCCCACGTCGTACTCGCGCAGGCGCGGGTCCTCCACGGCCGTCAGCCCGGTGGCCTTCTCCAGGAAGGCCGCCGTCTCCCGGGCGCGGGCGAGGTCGCTGCTGACGAGCACGGCCGGGTCGAGGTCGGCCAGCGCGGCGGCCATCGCCTCGGCCTGGCGGCGCCCGCCGTCGTCGAGGCTGATGTCGGCGTGGCCCTGGGCCCGGCCCTCGGCGTTCCACGCCGTCTGGCCGTGCCGCGCGAGGATCAGCCGGCGGCCCGGCGCGGCCGGCTCAGCGGCCACGGCCGGAGGTGACGTCGGCGGGAAGCGGGATCACCGGGCAGTCGCGCCAGAGACGTTCGAGGGCGTAGAACTCGCGCTCCTCGGAGTGCTGCACGTGCACCACGATGTCGGCGTAGTCGATCAGCACCCAGCGGCCGTCGCGCTCGCCCTCGCGGCGTACGGGCTTGGCGCCGATCTCGCGGAGCTTGTCCTCGATCTCGTCGACGATCGACTTCACCTGGCGCTCGTTGGTCGCCGAGCAGAGCAGGAAGGCGTCGGTGATCACGAGCTGCTCGCTGACGTCGAAGGACGAGGATGTTCTCGGCCAGCTTGTCCGAGGCCGCACGGGCAGCGGTGTGCACGAGCTCGATGGCGCGCTCGGTGGCGGTCATGCGAAGTCTTTCTGGGAGGCGGAGGAGGTCGCGTAGAGGTCGTGCTTGGAGATGTACTGGACGACGCCGTCGGGCACGAGGTACCAGACCGGCTCGCCCTTGGCCCGGCGCTCGCGGCACTCGGTGGAGGAGATCGCCAGCGCCGGGATCTCCAGGATGGTGACGCGGTCGCTCGGGATCCCCCCCAGCGTGCTGGGGTCCATCTCGTAGCCGGGCCGGGTGCACCCCACGAACCGCGCCAGCTCGAACAGCTCGTCGGCGTCACGCCAGGTGAAGATCTCCGCCAGCGCGTCGGCGCCGGTGATGAAGTAGAGGTCCGCGTCGGGCATCGCCTCGGGCGAGGTCGTGCAGCGTGTCGATGGTGTACGTCGGACCACCGCGGTCGATGTCGACGCGGGACACCTTGAACCGGGGGTTGGACGCCGTGGCGATCACGGTCATCAGGTAGCGGTGCTCCGCCGGGGAGACGACCCGCTCGGACTTCTGCCAGGGCTCGCCGGTGGGGACGAAGACGACCTCGTCGAGGTCGAACCACGACTGGACCTCACTGGCAGCCACGAGGTGGCCGTGGTGGATCGGGTCGAAGGTGCCACCCATCACGCCGACACGTCGGCGACGAGTGGTGGGCGATGGTGCTCAGGAGTGCTCGCGTCCCTTCCCGAACGCCAGCAACGCGGCCATGCAGGCGAAGAGGAGGAGCAGGATCCCGCCGCCGATGAGGTAAGGCGCGATCCCGGCGCCCTCTTCGGTGTGCAGCGGCAGCAGCTGGAGGATCGGCATGGCGCAAAGCCTATAGGCAGCTGCGGCGCTCAGTGGAAGATCAGGCCCACGCCGAGGAGCCACGCCCAGAAGAACAGGGTGCGGCCGATGAGCCCGGCGACGAAGAAGACGACCACGTTCATCCGCAGCGTCCCGGCCACCATCGCCATCGCGAAGAAGGGCGGAAACCCGATGGCCGCGGAGACGAACGTGAGCAGCCCGCTCATCACCGGCCGGCCGTGGACGTAGTCGCGCCAGCGCTCGAACTGCGCCTGGCGCTTCGGCGAGGCCATCCGTCGCTTGAGCCACGGGATGTCGACGGCGCCGCGGGAGCCGTAGAACCAGACCAGCTTGCCGACGTTCTGGCCCAGCGAGCCCACGAAGGCGAGCGCCAGGGCGGACGATGTTGTCGGTGCTCGCGTACACCACCGAGATGTAGGCCTCCATGTTGAAGATCGGGATGATCGCCGAAGCGACGCCGAACCCGAAGGTCAGCAGGAGCAGCTTCACCGGATGTGGCCGTCCCCGGTGACGACGTACTTCGTCGAGGTCATCTCGGGGAGGCCCATCGGGCCGCGGGCGTGCAGCTTCTGGGTCGAGATCCCGATCTCGGCGCCGAAGCCGAACTCACCGCCGTCGGTGAACCGGGTCGAGGCGTTGACGAGCACCGCCGCCGAGTCCACCTCGGCCACGAACCGCTGGGCGCTGGACTGCGAGTCGGTGACGATCGCGTCGGAGTGGGCCGAGGAGTAGCGGCGGATGTGCTCGATGGCAGCGTCGAGGGAGGGTACGACGGCCGGCGGAGATCTCCAGGGCGAGGTACTCGGTGGCCCAGTCCTCCTCGGTGGCCGGCTCGACGCCCTCCTGGCGCGGCGAACGACTCGTCCCCGTGGACGGTGACGCCCGGCGTCCTGGAGCGCGCGCGACGATCCGCGGCACGAACTCGTCGGCGACGTCTGGTGCACCAGCAGCGACTCGGCGGCGTTGCAGACCGAGGTGCGGTGGGTCTTGGCGTTGAGCACGATGCGCTCGGCCATGTCGAGGTCGGCGGCGGCGTCGACGTAGACGTGGCAGTTGCCGACCCCGGTCTCGATCACCGGCACCGTCGACTCCTCGACGACGGACCGGATCAGGCCGGCGCCGCCGCGCGGGATCAGCACGTCGACCAGGCCGCGGGCCCGCATCAGCTCCTTGACCGAGTCGTGGCCGTCGCCCGGGCACCAGCTGGACGACGTCCTCGGGCAGGCCGGACTCGCCAGCCGCCGCGCGCAGCGACGGCGACGATCGCCTCGTTGGAGCGCCGCGCGCTCGAGGAGCCGCGCAGCAGCACCGCGTTGCCGCTCTTCAGGCAGATGCCGGCGGCGTCGGCGGTGACGTTGGGCCGGGCCTCGTAGATGATCCCGACGACGCCGAACGGCACCCGGACCTGGCGCAGCTGGAGGCCGTTGGCCAGCGTCGAGCCGCGCACCACCTCGCCGACCGGGTCGGGCAGCCCGGCCACGTCGCGCAGTCCCTGGGCCATCCCCTCGACACGCGAGGCGTCGAGCCGGAGCCGGTCGACCATGTGCGCGGGTGTCCCGCCGGACTCGGCGGCCTGCGACGTCGGCGGCGTTGGCCTCGAGGATCGCCGGCGCGCCTGCGACCAGGGCGTCGGCCATCGCCACGAGTGCGGCGTCCTTGACGTCCCGGGTGGCCAGGGCCAGCTGCGTGGCCGCCGTACGGGCGCGCAGCGGCGACGGCACTGAACGCACCGGTCGCGGCGGTGTCGGGCATGGCTTCAGCGTATCGAGCAGGAGGCACGCCGCGGTGCGCGGTCCGGTGAGCGGCTCAGGCGCGCTGCGCCGGCAGCGACCGGCCGTCGCGGACGTTCTTCTCCAGGACCTCGAGGCCGACGACCTCCCAGCCGGGGCAGGTTCGGCGGACTCGCGGTGCTCGTTCCACAGCCGCATGCGCCAGGGAGGCGACGTCGAGCATCGATCTCGCCCTCGTCCCAGAACTGGATCTCCGCGGAGTCGGCTCGACGACGAGCACCGAGTCGAGGAACGGGCGCTCGCTCGCTGAGCCGCTGCATGGCGGCGCGCACGATCAGCGGCTCCACGGGGTCACCCGCGAGGGTCAACGTCACGTGCCAGTGACGCACGAGAGTGTTCAACAGCTCCCCCTTGCCCATCCCCGGGCACGACACCCGGCCCCATCAGTCTGTCCGATTTAGGCGCCGGAGTGCATCGAAATCGAGTGAACATTCTCGGGTGTACGAGTGTGCTCAGAGCACGACGAGGTCGTCGCGGTGCACGACCTCGCGCTCGTACGCCGCACCCAGCTCGCGGGCCAGCTCGCGGGTCGAGCGGCCGAGCAGGCCGGGCAGCTCGGCGGAGTCGTAGTTGACCAGCCCGCGGGCGACGACCCGACCGGCCTCGTCGACGAGGTCGACCGGGTCACCGGCGACGAACGTGCCGCCGACCCCGGTGATCCCGGCCGGCAGCAACGACGCGCGTCGCTCGGTCACGGCGCGCACCGCCCCGGCGTCGAGCACGACCCGTCCCTTGGGCTCGGTGGCGTGGGCCAGCCAGAGCAGCCGGGTCGGGCGACGCCGGCCGGTGGGGTGGAACAGGGTGCCGGTCTCGGCGCCCTCGAGCGCGGCGCGGGCGTGGGCCATGTCGGTGAGCACGACGGGGATGCCGCGCTCCGGTGGCGATCCGGGCCGCCTCGAGCTTGGTCTGCATGCCGCCGGTGCCGACGCCCGTCGCTGCCGCGCGCGGCCGATGCGTGACGCCGCCGAGCTCGTCCACGTTGGCGACCTCCGGGATCAGCCGGCTCCCGGACTCGCGTGCGGGCGGCGCGTCGTACAGCCCGTCGACGTCGGAGAGCAGCACCAGCAGGTCGGCGTGCACCAGGTGGGCCACCAGCGCGGCCAGCCGGTCGTTGTCGCCGAACCGGATCTCGGAGGTGGCCACGGTGTCGTTCTCGTTGACGATCGGGACCACACCGAGCTCGAGCAGCTTGTCGAAGGTGCGCTGGGCGTTGCGGTAGTGGCTGCGGCGGGTGACGTCGTCGACGGTGAGCAGCACCTGGCCCGGTCACCTGGCCGTGCCGGGCGAACTCCTCGGTGTAGCGGTGGACCAGCAGCCCCTGCCCCACCGACGCCGCCGCCTGCTGGCGGGCCAGGTCGCGGGGACGGCGCTTGAACGCCAGCGGCGACAGGCCGGCGGCGATCGCGCCGGACGAGACCAGGACGAGGTCGGCTCCCCGGCTGCGTACGCCGGCCAGGCTGTCGACCAGGTCGCGCACCCGGTCGGGGTCGATGCCACCCGTGCCCGTCGTCAGCGACGACGACCCCACCTTGACCACGACGCGCTGGGCCGTGGCGACCGACGACGCGGGTCATCGCTCGTCGTCCCCCGGGTCGTCCTCGTCCCAGTCGTCGCCGAAGTCGACGTCGGTCAGACCGTGCTCCTCGTCGTAGCGACGGGCCACGTCGGCCCGGGTCTCGCCCTCGGCAGCGGTCGGGCATCGCCGCGTCGATGGCGCGGCGGCGCTGGGCCGCCGGACGCGACTCGGTGAAGCGCTGGTCCTCGCCGCGGCGGCCGAGCATCTGCGCGCCCGCGTCGATCCCGGGCTTGAAGTCGAAGACGACGGCGTTGTCGGGGTGACCGATCAGCACGGGGTCGCCCTCGACGGCGCCGAGCTCGACCAGCTTCTGCCTCCACGCCGAGCCGGTTGAGCCGGTCGGAGAGGAAGCCGACGGCCTCGTCGTTGCTGAAGTCGGTCTGCCGGATCCAGCGCTCGGGCTTGTCGCCGCGCACGCGCCAGCCCTCGCCGGTCTCCTTGACGGTGAACTCGACGCCGCCTCCAGTCGGCCGGGGGCCGGATCACGATGCGGGTGGTCTCGGCCTTCGGGGTCTCCGCCCGCCGCGCCGCGACGATCGCGGCCATCGCGAACATCAGCTCGCGCAGGCCCTCGTGGCTGGCGGCGCTGACCGGGAAGACCGGCCAGCCGCGCTCGGCGATGTCCTCGGCGACGAGGTCGGCCATGTCGCGGCCGTCGGGCACGTCGATCTTGTTCAGGGCCACCAGACGGGGACGGTCCTCGAGGCCGCCGTACTTCTGCAGCTCCTGCTCGATGACCTCGAGGTCGCTCGACCGGGTTGCGGCCGGGCTCCATGGTGGCCAGGTCGATGACGTGCACGATCGCCGCGCAGCGCTCGATGTGGCGCAGGAAGTCGTGGCCCGAGTCCGCGGCCCTCGCTGGCGCCCTCGATCAGGCCGGGCACGTCGGCGACCGTGAACGTGGTGTCGCCTGCCTTCACGACGCCGAGGTTGGGCACCAGCGTGGTGAACGGGTAGTCGGCGATCTTGGGCCGGGCACGCGACAGCGCCGCGATCAGGCTCGACTTGCCGGCGCTGGGGAAGCCCGACGAGGCCGATGTCGGCCACGACCTTGAGCTCGAGGTTGACCACCAGGTCGTCGCCGGGCTCGCCCGAGCAGCGCGAACCCGGGGGCCTTGCGCTTCGAGGAGGCCAGCGCCGCGTTGCCCAGGCCGCCGCGGCCGCCCTGGGCGACGACCATCTCGGTGCCGGGACCGACCAGGTCGGCCGAGCACCGCGCCGCGCTCGTCGGTGACGACCGTGCCGTCGGGGACCGGCAGGACCAGGTCGTGCCCGTGGGTGCCGTTGCTGTGGTCGCCGGCGCCGTGGCCGCCGTGCTCGCGCCTGCCGCTTGGCGTTGTGGTGGTAGTCGATCAGCGTGGTCACGTCGGGGTCGACGCGCAGGATGATCGAGCCGCCCGGGGCCGCCGTTGCCGCCGTCGGGGCCGCCGAGGGGCTTGAACTTCTCGCGGTGCACGGAGGCCACGCCGTTGCCGCCGCGCCCCGCGATGACGTGCAGCGTCACCCGGTCGACGAAGGTCGGGACGGCCATGGGGCTTCCTCTGGTGAGCGTGTCGAGCCGTGGTGGAACCACGAAGGGCGCCCCTGATGCTCTCAGGAACGCCCTCGGGTGGTGGTGCTGTGCTAGCGGAGGAGGTTCACTCCCCGGCCGGGACGATGTTGACGACCCGACGGCCCCGCTTGGTGCCGAACTCCACGTTGCCCGCGACCAGCGCGAACAGGGTGTCGTCACCGCCGCGGCCGACGCCGCTGCCGGGGTGGAAGTGAGTGCCGCGCTGGCGCACGATGATCTCGCCCGCGTTGACGAGCTGACCGCCGTAGCGCTTCACGCCGAGGCGCTGGGCGTTGGAGTCGCGGCCGTTCTTGGTGGAGGCCGCACCCTTCTTGTGTGCCATGAGCTGTCCTTGAGGTGATGCTGACTCGCGTCAGACGGTGATGTCGGTGACCTTGACCTGGGTGTACTTCTGGCGGTGACCCTGGCGCTTCTTGTAGCCGGTCTTGTTCTTGTACTTCTGGATGACGATCTTGGGGCCCTTGGTGGCGCCGAGCACCTCGACCGTCACGCCGGCCTTGTCGAGGCCGGAGGCGGTGACCTTGTCGCCGTCGACGACCATGACCACCGGGAGGGTCAGCGACTCGCCGACACCGGTCTCGACCTTGTCGATCTCGATGACGTCGCCCACGGCAACCTTCTGCTGCTTGCTGCCAGCGCGCACGACTGCGTACACGGCGGGTTCACTCTCCTCGGGTCTACAACGTCTGAAAGGTCTTCTGGGCCTGCCACGGCACGACAGCCACCCAGTCAGAGTGACAGGGGGCGCGCTCCGCGCAGACGACGGGTGTGCGCGAGCACACCGAGGATCAACTTTACTGGTTGGCCGGTGGCAGGGTCAAAACGACCGAGCCTCGGTCAGCGCTTGCGCGACCCCTTGCGCTTGATCGGCACGTGCATCAGCGAGAAGCCGCCGTTGTCCTCGTCGCCGTCCTGCTCGCCGTCCTGCTCGTCGGCCTCGTCGCTGTCGGGGGTCCGTCTCGTCGGCCGACGGGCGCTGGGTGCCGGCCGGCTCGACGGGCACGTCGACCGGCTCGGCCGACGGGCCGCCTCGGTGCCGGCACCCGCGTTCGAGATGGCTTCGGTGACGGCGGCCGGGGGGCCGGCCGGGCGTCGCGCCGTACGGCGGCGGGTGCTGGTCACCAGGCGGGGCGGCTCGGGCGCCGCGGGCTCGGCCGAGGGCCCCTCGTCGGGGAGCGGACTCCGGCTCGATGTCGGACGGGCACGTCGACCGGCTCGGGCGGGGTGTCCGAGGGAGTCCCGATGACGTTCTGCTCGGCCACGGGCTCGGCCACGTCGGGCTGGTCGGACTGCGTCGCGGCTCGCTCGTCCTGCGGCTCGTGCTCGCCCTCGTCGGGCTCTCGGCCGACTTCTCCGGCGGCCGGGAGCGGGCGAGATCGGCGGGCGACGGCTTGACCGGCGGTGGCCCCGTTGCCGTTGCCGTTGCCGTTGCCGTTGCCGCCGCCACCGCCGCTGGCGCCCCGACCACCGCGGCTGCGACCGCCGCGGCTGCGACGCCCGCGCGGCTCGTCGTCGTCGGACCGGCTGCCGCCGGGCTCGACGGGCTGGTCCTGCACGATCACGCCGCGGCCCTTGCAGTGCTCACACTCGTGGCTGAACGCCTCGAGCAGTCCGGTGCCGATGCGCTTGCGCGTCATCTGCACCAGGCCCAGCGAGGTCACCTCGGCGACCTGGTGGCGGGTGCGGTCACGGCCCAGGCACTCGACCAGGCGCCGGAGCACGAGGTCGCGGTTGGACTCGAGGACCATGTCGATGAAGTCGACGACGATGATGCCGCCGATGTCGCGCAGCCGGAGCTGGCGGACGATCTCCTCCGCCGCCTCGAGGTTGTTCTTGGTGACCGTCTCCTCGAGGTTGCCGCCGGAGCCGGTGAACTTGCCGGTGTTGACGTCGACGACGGTCATCGCCTCGGTGCGGTCGATGATCAGCGACCCACCCGAGGGCAGCCAGACCTTGCGGTCGAGGCCCTTGGCGATCTGCTCGTCGACGCGGTACGTCGCGAACAGGTCCTTGCCCGCGTCCTTGCCCTCGCTGGCCGGCTCGAAGCGCTCGAGACGCTCCTGGAGGTCGGGCGCGACGTGCGAGACGTAGCCCTCGACGAGGTCCCAGGCGTCGTCGCCCTGGACGACCAGCTTGCCGAAGTCCTCGGTGAACAGGTCCCGGACCACCTTGAGGGTCAGGTCGGGCTCGCCGTACAGCAGCTGCGGCGACTTGCCGGCCTTGACCTTCTCCTCGATGTCGCTTCCAGCGAGCGGTGAGCCGCTCGACGTCGCGGGTCAGCTCGTCCTCGGAGGCGCCCTCGGCCGCGGTGCGCACGATCACGCCGGCGGTCTCGGGGACGATCTCCTTGAGCAGGGTCTTGAGCCGGTTGCGCTCGGTGTCCGGGAGCTTGCGGGAGATGCCGGAGGTGTTGCCCTCGGGCACGTAGACGAGGAACCGGCCGGGCAGGCTGACCTGCCCGGTGAGGCGGGCGCCCTTGTGGCCGACCGGGTCCTTGGTGACCTGCACCAGGATCGTCTGGCCCGAGGAGAGCACCGACTCGATCTTGCGCGGCTGGCCGTCCTTGTGGCCGACGGCCGACCAGTTCACCTCACCGGCGTAGAGGACGGCGTTGCGCCCCTTGCCGATGTCGATGAACGCCGCCTCCATCGAGGGCAGCACGTTCTGGACCCGGCCGAGGTAGACGTTGCCGATCAGCGAGGTCTGCGACTCGCGGGCGACGTAGTGCTCGACGAGCACCTTGTCCTCGAGGACGCCGATCTGGGTCAGGTCGTCCTTCTGACGCACGACCATGACGCGGTCGACGGCCTCGCGACGGGCGAGGAACTCGGCCTCGCTGACGATCGGCGCGCGCCGGCGGCCGGCCTCACGACCCTCACGACGACGCTGCTTCTTGGCCTCGAGGCGGGTCGAGCCGCCGATGCTGGTGATCTCGTCCTCGGGATTGCGCGGCTTGCGCACCCGCGTGACGGTGTTGTCCGGGTCGTCGGAGGAACCGCCGGAGTCGTCGCCGGTGCGGCGACGCCGACGACGTCGACGCGAGCCGCCGGTGCCCTCGCCGCCCTCCTGACCATCGGCGTCGGAGTCACGTGAGTCGTCGGAGTCGTCGTCCGAGGAGTCGTCGCCCTCGTCCGAGGAGTCGTCGCCGCTGCCGTCGGACGGGCGGCGACGACGGCGTCCGCCGCGACGACGACGCCGGCGGGGACCGCCCTCGCCGTCCCCGGAGTCACCGTCGTCCGAGTCGTCGCCCTCGGCGGCTTCCTCGGTCGTCGGCCGGAGCCTCCTGGCGTGTCCTGGGGTGTCCTGGTCGGCCTTCGCGGCCGCCTTCTTCTTGCCGCCGCCCTTTTCTTCTCTGGGCCTTGGTCTCCCCCGGCTCGTCGGTCCTCGGTGGCTGACCGTCTGCCGTCGGCGGCTGCGGTCTTCTTGGCGGCTGCCCGCTTGCGGGGCGGCGCGGTCTTCTTCTCGGGTGCCTGGAACAGCACCATCGGCGCGGCGGCGGCGTCACCCGCGTCACCGTCGGACGCGTCGCCGGACTCCGCAGCGGGCTCCGGCGGGGCGACCGCCTTCTTGCGCGAGGCGGCCTTCTTCTTCGGCTTCTCGACCGGCGTGTCGCCGTCGGTCTCCGCGGCTCGGCGGGCCGCGGGCGGCCCGGCGGCCTTGGTCGCCTTCTTGGCGGCGGTCTTCTTCGCGGCGGCCTTCTTGGCCGGGGCCTTGGCGGTCCGCTTGGCGGCCGCCTTCTTCACCGGCGCAGCCGCCTCGGGCTCGGGCGTGTCGGGCGCGTCAGGCGGCGGGTGCCGGTCGGTGGGTTCGTTGTCGTTGGTGCCGGTGGTGTCGTCGTTGTCGAGCACTGGTGAGCTCCTCTGCCCGTCTCACGGCTGTCACCCGTGCGACGGTGCTGGTCGCGGCGTACGGCGCCGGGCGGACCCGGGCGGCGTACGACAAAAGCCTTCGGTCGGCGACGACACCCTCCGCGGCATTCGCGTCAACTGTGTGGCCCACCGCACCAACCGCGGTCGCCGGGCTGCCTCAGCGCAATGAAGCTGTCACCTTCACTGCCCAGCCGCGTCGCGGTCGGGTGTCAATGGATCACCCACCGTGCCGTCTCCCTCGTCCCAAGGACCCTGGGCCAGTCGCTGCTGCAAGGCGGCGGTGACCCGGAGTCCGGAGGCCTGATGGAGAGCGGCGAGAACGTCATCGGGTCTCACGGACGGCGAACCGTGTCGCAAGACCACGTCGAGTATCGCACACGGGCCTCGGCCCGGGAGCGAATCGTCCGGCTCGCTCGGCCAGCGACACCGACGACGATCGCGGCCCGGGCGTCGAAAGTGCGCAGCCCTTTCTTGGTCATCCGCTCGACCACCACCTCGTCGGTCGCGACCAGGGCGGCGACCGCTGCGGCGGCCTCCTCGGGCTCGATCCCGTCGATGGTCAGGCGCCACGCAGGACACCTCCAGCAGGTCGGCCAGCGACCCCCCTGCGCTCGGGACGACCTCGATGACGTCGAGACCCTCGGGCAGCGCCGAGTCGAGGTCGGCGTGGACCCTCGCGGGTCCACCACCTCGGCGAGCGCGATCTCGAGGTACTCCGCCTCGCTGGCCGAGCCGGTCGGCGCGGCGCCGGCGTAGGAGATCCTCGGATGGGGGTTGAAGCCGGACGAGTAGGCCATCGGGATGCGGGCGCGGAACACCGCCCGCTCGAAGGCGCGGCTGAAGTCCCGGTGACTGGTGAACCGCAGCCGACCCCGCTTGGCGTAGCGGATGCGGAGCCGCTGGACCGGTGGTGGTTGCTGCTCGGGCTGTGCACGCACGATGGGTGACCCTATCCGCGCGGGCTGAACACCGACGCGGCCGTCAGGGCAGCGTGGCCGACTTCATCTGGAGGGAGGAGTAGACGGTCGAGACCTTGGCACCGCCGAGCCAGGTCGTGAGGCGCTCCGCCTCGACCCGGAGGGCAGCCATCGCCTCGGCACCGACATCGCCCCGCGGCACGACCACCACGACCCCGTCGGGGTCCTGCACCCAGCAGCCGACGACCCGCCCGCACCACCAGGCGGTGCTGCCGCCGTTGCCGTTGGTGTCGAACAGGTAGGGCCGGTCCTCGGGGTCGAGGTAGAAGTCGCGATGCTTCCAGCCCATCGTGGTCGGGTCGAGCACGGGCAGGAGCGCGGCCCACGGCTCCGGCTCGGGGCTGTCGTCGACGTCGTCGGGCAGCACGTAGCCGGTGGCGTGCGACAGGGCCACCTCGACGGCCCCGAGCTCGCCCAGCGCCCGGCGTACGGCGGCCTTGGTCGCCCCCAGCCACCAGACGAGGTCGTCCTCGGTGCCGGGCCCGAAGCTGCGCAGCCAGCGGCGCACCAGCTCGAGGTAACCCGCCTCGGGGGTCGTCCTGGTCACCGGCTCCCCCAGCCACTCCTCGGTGAGCGTCCACCGCGGCCGCGAGGTGCGCCAGTCGCCCTCGTTGCTGCCCCGGAGGACGGCGCCGCGGGCGGCCGAGCGTGCCGAGCACGCGGGGCGCGATCGGGAAGCTGCCGCCGTAGGCCTTGCCCGGCGCCAGCTCCACGCGTCGTGCGAGCGGCGGGATCGCCTCGCGCAGCTCGGCGGTGGTGGAGGGCCCGGCCTCGGCCAGGGTCCGCAGGATCGTGGCGTACATCCGGTTGAGCCACACCTCGCCGCGCTTGGCGATGCCGTGCGCCTCGATCTCCTTGGCCATCCGCGTGTGCAGCGCCCGGGCCACGCGGTCCGAGGCGCTCCCCCACACCTCGGGCAGGACGTCGCGCGGGAAGGTGAACAGGGTGCGGCGCATCGCGAGCTGCTTGACGACCGAGCGGTCGGTGTAGAGGGCTCGGTCGATGTCGGCGCGGGTCGCGTCGGAGCGGGAGACCACCGACAGGTAGACGCGTCGGCGCCTCGGTGGCGTGCAGGCAGGTGACCGACTCGACGGCTTCCTCGACGGTCCCGACCCGCTTGGCCAGGGCATGTCGCGTCGCCAGCCGCGCCCGACGCTGGTCGTCGGTGATCGTCCGCATGGCGCGATCCTCGCACCCGGGACCGACAGCCGCAGAGCCGCTCAGGCACGATGCTGGAGTGACGTCCGGGGGCAGCAGCCGTGTGCAGCGCGGGTTGGTGGTCCTCGGGATCGTCGTACTGGCCTTCAACCTGCGCCCGGCCGCGGTCAGCGTCGGCCCCGTGCTCGGCGAGGTCAGCGACGGGCTGGGCATGACGACCGTCGAGACCGGCGTGCTCACCTCGCTGCCGGTGCTCGCGTTCGCCGTCTTCGGAGCGCTGGCACCGCGGCTGGCCCGCGTCGTGGGCCTGCACCGGCTCACGCTCGTGGCGCTGCTGTGCGTGGTGGGCGGGCTCGCGGGACGGGCGGCGGTGTCGTCGGTGCCGGTGTTCCTGGCGCTGTCCCTGCTGGCCCTGGCCGGCATGGCCTCGGCCAACGTGGTGCTGCCGTCACTGGTCAAGCTGCACTTCCCGAACCACATCGGGCTGATGACCTCGATCTACTCCACGGCCCTGGCGATCGGTCTGACGTCCGCCTCCGTGCTCACCGTCCCGGTCAGCGAGGCGTACGACGGATGGCGGTCGGGTCTGCTGGTGTGGTCGTTCCTGACCGCCGCGATCGCGGCGCTGCCGTGGCTGGCCCTGGTCAGCCACGACCGCCGACCGGAGGAGGTCGAGGGCCGCGTCGGCCTGCTCGACGTGGCCCGCACCCGGCTCGGCTGGCTGATGGCCCTCTTCTTCGGTCTCCAGTCGCTCCAGGCGTACTCGATCTTCGGCTGGTTCGCCGAGCTCTACCAGGACGCGGGGTTCTCGCCCCACACCGCCGGCCTGCTGCTCGGAGTGATCACCGGGGTCAGCATCCCGCTGTCGTTCCTGCTCCCCTGGCTGGTCGCCCGGACGCACGACCAGAGGCCCGTGATGTGCGTGGTGATGGCGTGCTACCCGATCGGCTACCTCGGCCTGATCTTCGCGCCGGCCTCGGCCGCCTGGGCCTGGGCACTCCTGGTCGGGGCCGGCACGGCGACGTTCCCGATGATCCTGACCCTGATCGGCCTGCGCGCCCGCACGGCGGCGGGCACGGCCGCGCTCTCGGGCTTCACGCAGTCGACCGGCTACCTGATCGCCGGCGTCGGACCGTTCGGCATCGGCCTGCTCCGCGACGTCTCCGGCGACTGGACCGTCCCGCTGATCGCGCTGATGGTGCTCACGATCCCGCAGCTGGTGCTGGGGCTGGCCGTGTCGCGGCCGGCGTACGTCGAGGACGAGCTCGACCGGTCCCGGACAGGGTCCGGGACCGCGTCGCCGGCGGTTGAGGTCAGCGCGGGAAGCGGAAGATCCCACCCGTGCCGGGCACGGGGCCCTGCTGTCCGAGTCGGCGAGCTGACCGACGACGAGGTTGCGCTTGGTCACCTCGACCGACGCCGGGCTCTTGATCGAGCGCACGGTCACGATGCTTGCCCTTGCGGATGGTGGAGATCCGGCCCCCGAACAGCTCGGCGACGTACACCTTGCCGCCGGGGGTCACCGCCAGGTTGGTGGCACCGAGGAAGCCCTTGGCCATCCGGACCACCCGTCCTTGCGGGGTGATCTTGTAGACGGCACCGCGCGCACCCAGGCTCGGGTCCTCAGGACCACCGGGGAGCAGCGAGACCCACAGGTTGCCGCGGCGGTCACGCTCGACGTCGGTCGGCACCGGCTCGAAGCCGTACTTGACGCCGACCACGCAGTCCGGAGCGCCCAGGGCGTCGGCCATCTTCTGGGTGAAGGTGATCGGCCTGGCGCGGCAGCACCGCGATCGTGGAGATCCGGCCCAGGCTTGTTCACCCGCAGGATCGCGTTGCCGGCCGCCTCGGCGACCGCCCACGAGCCGCCGGGCAGGGCCTCGACCTGGTAGGGGTGCGAGTCCTTGATGCCGGTGTACCTCGCCGGCGCGCCCGTCGCCTGCTGGAAGAACTGCCGCGCACAGGCGTTGCCGCCGCTGATGATGCCGTAGGTGCGGCCGCCGTCCGGGTTGTGGTTGTTCTCGTAGGCCTTCAGGTTCGCCACGATCGGCCGCACGTCCGGGACGGCGGATGGTCGAGGCGCTGGAAGGACTTGTTCGGGCTGCTCGTGTAGGCGAGCTGGTTGCCCGACACCGCGACGCCGGCGATCTCGCCGTTGACCTTGGCGATGACCTTCTTCTGCGCCGTTCTGGTCAGCCGCGTGATCGTCCCGGCGAACCCGTCGGTCCACCAGACGGTGCCGCCGCGGACGGCGACCTGGAACGGCGCCAGGCCGCGCCGTCCAGCTTGCGCGCACCGGACGGCGCGCTGTCCGCCGATGCGGGTGCCATCACCGGCGCTCCGAGCGTCAGTGCTGCGGCCGAAAGTACGGCGACGGTGGTGGTCGAGTTTCCTGCGTCGCAGGCTCATGGGTCCTCCCCGGATGTGAGCCGCATCGAGCGATCCCGATGCGGCCGGGACCCCCCCGGCCACCGAATGTCCCCGGGACGCTACCCACGGGTCAACTATCCGGTCTGCCCTCGTTCCGTAATGTCCGTGTCGCGGTCTAGCCGGGCCAGGTCGGCCCGTTTCGACCGCCGCACGGGTCGCGCGGCTGACCCGGGCGCACCCACCCGTCTCGTAGGCGAGCACCACGAGCTGGGCCCGCGATCGCATGCCCAGCTTGGCCAGCAACCGGTTCATGTGGGTCTTCACGGTGGCCTCCGAGAGCACCAGCTCCGCGGCGATCTCCGCGTTGGCCAGCCCCTGGGCGACCAGCGTGAGCACCTCGCGCTCACGCTCGGTCAGCGGCACGAGCGGCGCCGGGCACGCCGGTGCTGGGAGCAGGGCCACGGACGTGCTCCTCGATCAGGCGCTGCGTCAACGAGGGCGCGAGCAGCGCCTCCCCCGCACTCACGGTCTCGATGCCGGCGACCAGCCGGTCGGGTGCGGTCGCCTTGAGCAGGAACCCGGCGGCCCCTGCACGCAGCGCGCCGTAGACGTAGGAGTCCACGTCGTACGTCGTCAGCACCAGGACCCGGGTCTCCAGCCCGCGGCCGCGATCTCGCGGGTGGCGGCGATGCCGTCGAGCACCGGCATCCGGATGTCCATCAGCACGACGTCGGGACGCAGCGCAGCCACTGCCTCGACCGCGGCCCGGCCGTCCGCCGCCTCGCCGAGCACCTCGATGCCGCGCGCCTCGAGCACCATCCGCAGTCCCGACCGCACCAGGTCCTGGTCGTCGGCGATGACCACGCTGGTCATGCCTGCTCCACCGGCAGGGTCGCGGCGAGCTCGAAGTGGCCGTCGGCGCTGCCGTGCGTGAGCGTGCCGCCGAGCAGCGAGACCCGCTCCGCGAGCCCACGCAGCCCGAGGCCAGACCCCATCGAGGGGCGCGCAGGTCCCGTCGGGTTGGTGGCGCTGATCGCCACGCCGCTGTCCGAGCCCGGTCACCTGCAGGGTGGCGGTCCCGCTGCCGTACCGCAGCGCGTTGGTGAGCGCCTCCTGCGCGATCCGGTAGGCCGAGACGTCGATCCCCGCGGGAAGCGGCGCCAGCCCCTCGTCGACCGACAGGTCGACCTCGAGCCCCTCGGCCCGGAACTCCTGGACGAGTCGGTCGAGGTCGGCGACGCCCGGGCGCCGGGTTGAGACCGAGCTCGTCGGCGTCGTCGCGGATCACGTGCAGCAGCCGGCCGGTCTCGACCAGGGCTCGGCGACCCGGTCTCGGCGACGTCGCGCAGCACGCCCTCGGCGCGATCGGGATCGGTGCGCACGAGGTCCTGGGCGGCCGCGGTCTGCACGACCATGGCGCTCACCGAGTGGGCGATGACGTCGTGCAGCTCCCGCGCGATCCGGTCCCGCTCGGCGCGGACGGCCTCGCGGGTGACCAGCTCCTCGCGCTCCTCGAGCAGCGCCTTCTGGGCGGCCAGCCGCAGCACCACCCGGCCGAAGACGTACGGCGGCACGAGGATGCGCCGAGACGAAGAAGACGTCGCTGATGTCGTGGTCCGCGGGGTCGAAGCTCCGGTACTCGGTGAAGATCGTCAGCGCGATCACCCCGAGGCCGATCAGCCCGCGAAGGTCGCTGCGCCACCGGGCGAGGGTGTAGATCGAGACCGCGAGAGCGAGGATCGGCGCCGCCGCGTCGTCGACCTTCCCCCGACGAGCGTGGTGCTCAGCAGCACGAGGGGGGCCGCCGTACCGATGACCAGGGGCGCGCGCCGGCGTACCGACAGCAGCCCGCAGGCCACGCCGTTGATCACGACCGCCGCCTGCCAGCCCTCCGGGCGCAGCACGCCAGCTCGAAGGCGCTGACGACGAACAGCAACCCCGCGAGGGCGAGGTCGAAGGCCCACGTCGGGAGTCGCTTCCCCATCTTCGAAGAGCTAGGGCGGCCCGGGCCTTTGTCCGTCCACCCACGGGTGGACATCGGTCCCATCTGCGGGGTGACGACCCGGGCCCGCCGATTCCTAGCGTCGGAGGAGCCACTCGGGCACACGATCGAGGAGGACGACATGAACGACCGACGCATCGGACGACTGGCCTGGGTGATGGCCTGGGTGGGCCTGGTCGTCGGCCAGTTCCACGCGATGGCCCGGCACCAGACCGTGGACGGCAAGGAGGACCTGGAGGTGTGGACGACGCGGGTCTGGTCCGACCCCGCTCGTGACTGTTCTCAAGCCTCTGCTCGACTGGGCGAGCCCCGACGCCGTCTACCTGACCTACGGGAAGATCTGGTTCCCGGTGTTCGCCGCGTTCACCGCCTGTGCGCTTCGTGCTCTACCGCCGCCGGCGGCCGCGTCGGCTTCGAGAAGTTCGCCTGGCGCCTCGCGCTGGTCGGCTACACCTGGGCCTGCGTCGCCGTGCTCGTCACCTACTGGACCCAGTGGACGCACGAGACCACGATGCTCGACCTCGCCTTCGTGTTCCTGGACATCCCAGGACTGCTGCTCTCGGTGATCGGCTCCACGATGCTCGGCATCACCTTGATCCGTCGGGGCTACCGGCCGCGCGTGACGGGCTGGCTGCTGGCGCTGAGCCTGCCGCTGTCCATCGTCATCGGGCATGTTCACCTCGATGGGCAGCGGTGCGCTGCCCGGAGATGTTCGCCTTCGGCATCGCGGGCCACCTGCTCGCCCGGTCGCCGCGACCCGGCTGCTCCGGCGCAGGCGCTCCCCGTCGGCTCGAGACCGGCCTCGGCCTGACGCGGGTTGGGGTGATGAGGGGCTGCGGTTTCCCCGGGCGCCCGGGGATTCTGCGGGCGGACGGGCGAAGTATTGGCCCCCCGGCATCAGTTTCCCCGGGCGCCCGGGGAAACCTGAGCCCTCACACCACCGACAGCGGCAGCAGCTGCTGGCCGGTGGGGCCGATCTGGATGTCGGTGCCCATCTCGGGGCAGACGCCGCAGTCGTAGCAGGGGGTCCAGCGGCAGTCCTCGATGTCGACCGAGTCGGGGTCGAGGGCGTCCTCCCAGTCCTGCCACAGCCAGTCCTTGTCGAGGCCGGAGTCGAGGTGGTCCCAGGGCAGCACCTCGTCGTACGTCGCGCTCCCGGGTGGTGAACCAGTCGAGGTCGACGTCGGTCTCGGCGAGCACCCGCTCGGCCGCGCCGACCCAGCGGTCGTAGGAGAAGTGCTCGCTCCAGCCGTCGAACCGGCCGCCGTCGCGCCACACCTCCTCGATGATCCCGCCCCACGCGGCGGTCGCCGCGCGACAGCAGTCCTTCGATGATCCCGGGCTTGCCGTCGTGGTAGCGGAAGCCGATGGCGCGGCCGTAGCGCCGGTCCGAGCGCACCTCCTCGCGCAGCTTGCGCAGCCGCTCGTCGGTGGTCTCGACGTCGAGCTGCGAGGCCCACTGGAACGGCGTGTGCGGCTTGGGCACGAACCCGCCGATCGAGACGGTGCAGCGGATGTCGTTGTGGCCGGCGACCTCGCGGCCCTTGGCGATCACCTTCTTGGCCAGGTCGGCGATCGCGAGGACGTCCTCGTCGGTCTCGGTCGGCAGGCCGCACATGAAGTAGAGCTTCACCTGCCGCCAGCCGTGGGAGTACGCCGCCGCGACGGTGCGGATCAGGTCCTCCTCGGTGACCATCTTGTTGATCACCTTGCGCATCCGCTCCGACCCGCCCTCGGGCGCGAAGGTGAGCCCCGAGCGGCGGCCGTTGCGCGAGAACTCGTTGGCCAGGGTGATGTTGAACGCGTCCACCCGGGTGCTCGGCAGCGACAGCGAGACGTTGGAGCCCTCGTAGCGGTCGGCCAGCCCCTTGGCCACCTCGCCGATCTCGGAGTGGTCGGCGCTGGAGAGCGAGAGCAGGCCGACCTCCTCGAAGCCGGTCTTGCGGATGCCGTTCTCGACCATGTCGCCGATCGTCGAGATCGAGCGCTCGCGCACCGGGCGGGTGATCATCCCCGCCTGGCAGAACCGGCAGCCGCGGGTGCAGCCCCGGAAGATCTCGACGCTGAACCGCTCGTGCACCGTCTCGGCGAGCGGCACCAGCGGGTTGCGCGGGTAGGGCCAGGAGTCGAGGTCCATCAGGGTGTGCTTGCGCACGCGGTCGGGTACGCCGGCCCGGTTGGGCGTCACGGAGACCAGGGCACCCTGCGTCGTCGTACGCCACGTCGTAGAACCGCGGCACGTAGACGCCACCGCTCGCCGCGAGCCGCAGGAGGACGCCGTCGCGACCTCCGGGGCAGCCCTCGGCCTTCCACTCCCGGACGACCTCGCTGATGGCGAGCACGATCTCCTCGCCGTCACCGAGCACCACCGCGTCGACGAAGTCGGCGATCGGCTCGGGGTTGAAGGCGGCGTGCCCGCCCGGCGAGCACGATCGGGTCGTCCTCGGTCCGGTCGACCGTGTGCAGCGCGATCCCGGCGAGGTCGAGCGCGTTGAGCATGTTGGTGTAGCCGAGCTCGGTGGAGAAGGAGATCCCGAAGACGTCGAAGTCGCGCACCGCGCGGTGGCTGTCGACGGTGAACTGCGGAATGCCGTGCTCGCGCATCACCGACTCCATGTCGGGCCAGACCGAGTACGTCCGCTCCGCGAGCACCCCCTCGCGCTCGTTGAGGATCTCGTAGAGGATCTGGACTCCCTGGTTCGGCAGGCCCACCTCATAGGCGTCGGGATACATCAAGACCCAGCGGACGTCGGCGTCGGACCACGGTTTCTGGACCGAGTTCAGCTCGCCGCCGACGTACTGGATGGGCTTGCTCACCCCGGCCAGATGAGGCTCGAGGCTGGCGAAGATCGACTCACCAGTTGAGACGGGCATGCATGAACCTTCCAGGATCGGGGGAAGACCAAGGGTACGTGTTTGCCCAGAACGCGGAGTGCTGCCCAGCACTTCAAGAGCTGCTCATGCCCGAGCGTCCAAGGGGGGTCGGGTGCGCGACATCGCCATGTCCTGGCGTCCTTCGCGACGCCTCTCCACCCGATCCATGTGGATCCTGTGGCTGGTGTGCCTGGTGCTCACTCCCGGTGCGCTGGTCCTCCAGGTCGTCACGGGTCGGCACGTCGACGGCCTCAGCTGGATCCGTGCCGGCGCGCTGATCGTGTTCCTGTGGCTGACCCTCGCCTGGCTGTGGCCCGTGCGCGCCCAGCGCAACCTGATCGTCGGCGCTCACCCTCGCGCTCACGCGTCGTCAGCTACGTCGTCACCGGCCTCCTGCTCGACGTCGGCGTGGCTGGAGTCGGCGCGGCTCGGCGCCGCGGCCGTCGTGCAGGCCGTGGTGACGCTCGCCTTCTACCGCTGGCGCATCGGCGACGACATCCTCACCCCCCACCGCCCGAGCGACATCGTCGCCCTGTTCCAGGCCAGCGTCGTCGGCGTCCTCGCCGCGCTGCCGCTCGGCCCGGCGCCGGGTGTCTGGCTGACCAGCCCGGGCCTCGACATCTTCGCCTGGGGGGCGCTGAGCACGGCGTACATGTTCGTCGGCAGCGCCTGCGTGATGCTGCTGGTCCAGCGCCGACCCCGCACCGAGGCGATCCCCACCCGGCTGTTCGACGTCTACGTCCAGCTCCTGGTGACCGCCACGTCGCTGGGTGCGGTGTTCGCCTTCAACGACCTCCCGCTGACCTGGATCGTGCTGCTGCCCGCCGTCTGGGCCGGGCTGACCATGGGCCCCTGGACCTCGGCGGCCTACAGCCTCACCGGCACGCTGGCCGTGGTCCTCGCCCAGACGATCTCGGTGATGAGCGGCGACGGCGGCTACCAGCTCGACAACATCTTGATGCTCGACAGCCTGATGACCGCGTTCGTCTTCGTGGTGCTGCTGCTGTCGCTGGTGCGTGACCAGCGCGCCTACCTCGCCAACGAGGTCGTCCGCCGGCGCCAGGAGGCGATGGACCAGGCCGGCCTGCTCGGCACGGTCTTCGAGTCGATCAACGAGGCCCTGGTCCTGATGGACACCCTGGGCGTCGTACAGCTGCACAACGCGGCCGCGGTGCAGATCCTGGGCCGCGACAAGCTCACCACCGAGCCGTCGCGCTGGCTGCGCCGGCTGGCCGAGTCGCCGTCGTTCACCTACGGCTACAACCGCGACGGGTCCGAGGACGGCCTGCGCATCCTGGCCGTCCAGCTGGCCCGGGTCACCTACGCCGGCTCCGACGGCGTGGTCGCGATCGTGCGCGACGTCACCACCGAGCAGCGCCGCATCGAGGAGCTCGCCAGCTTCGCCGCCGTGGCGGCCCACGACCTGAAGAGCCCGCTCGCGGCGGTCCAGGGCTGGCTCGAGGTCGCCGAGGACGTGATGGACAGCGACCCCACGATGGCCGCCCAGGCGCTCGAGCGCGGCCGGCACGCCACCGACCGGATGTCGCAGGAGATCGAGGACTGGCTCACCTACAACGTCGCGCGGGAGGGCGTGCTCCAGCCGGAGTCCGTCGACCTGCAGCCGGTCCTCGACGCCCTGGTCAAGAACTACCCCGACGTCGACTTCGTGGTGCGTACGCCGGACGCCGTGATGGCCGACCGGACGCTGCTGCAGCACCTGCTCGTCAACCTCGTCGGCAACGCGGTGAAGTACACCCTCCCCGGCGAGCGACCCTCGGTGACGGTCCGGAGCTTCTCCGGCGGTGACCGTGGCTGGGTCCGCCTCTACGTCGTCGACGCCGGCATCGGGATCCCCGAGGGCGAGGAGACCGCGATCTTCGAGCCGTTCCGGCGCGCCTCGACCGTGAAGGACACCTACGAGGGCTCCGGCCTCGGCCTGGCGCTGTGCAAGCGCATCGTGCGACGCCACGGCGGCCTGATCACCGCCCAGCGCAACGAGGGGCCCGGCACCACGATCACGGTCACCCTGCCCGCGCGGCTGACCAGGCCGCGCCCCACGGCCTGCGATGGCGCCTCAGTAGGCTGCGCGCATGCGCGCCGACCCCCACTCCCGACGCCTGAGCTGGACCCAGGTCGTGCCGCCGATCGCGCTGCTGGCGCTGGTCGTGGTGTGGGGCCGGCACCCGGGAGTGGTCGGGCCTGAGCATCGTCGCCGTGGTGCTCGCCGCCGCCGTGCTCGCGGCCGTGCACCACGCCGAGGTGGTCGCCGCCCGGGTCGGCGAGCCCTACGGCTCGCTCGTCCTCGCGGTGGCCGTCACGGTCATCGAGGTCGCGCTGATCCTCACGCTGATGGTCAGCGGCGGGAAGGACACCTCGGTGCTCGCCCGCGACACGGTCTTCGCCGCGGTGATGATCACCTGCAACGGCATCGTCGGGCTCTGCCTGTTCACGGGCGCCGTGAAGTTCGGCACCACCCACTTCAACGCCGAGGGCACCGGCGCCGCCCTGGCGACCGTGGTCACCCTGGCCACGACCTGCCTGGTGCTCCCGAACTTCACCACGACCGCGCCCGGGACCGGAGTTCACCGGGAGCCAGCTCGCCTTCGCGGCCGTGGCCTCGCTGCTGCTCTACGGGCTGTTCGTGGTCACCCAGACGGTGCGGCACCGCGACTTCTTCCTGCCGGTGACCTCCGGCGGGCGACCTGCTCGAGGAGGAGCACGCCGAGCGCCCGTCCGACCGTCAGGCGCTGATCAGCCTCGGCCTGCTCGCTCATCTCGCTCGTCGCGGTGGTCGGGCCTGGCCAAGGTCGAGTCGTCCCCGATCGAGGACGCCGTGACCAGGCTCGGGCTCCCCCAGGCGGTCGTCGGCGTGATCATCGCCCTGCTGGTGCTGCTGCCGGAGTCGATCGCGGCGTACAACGCCGCTCGCCGGGGGCGGACCCAGATCAGCCTCAACCTCGCGCTGGGCTCCGCGATGGCCAGCATCGGGCTGACCATCCCGACCATCGCGGTCGCCTCCATCTGGCTCGACGGGCCCGCTGCGCCTCGGGCTCGACGGCGACCCACGTGGTGCTGCTGGCCCTGACCGCGGTGGTGAGCGTCCTGACGGTCGTCCCGGGCCGGGCGACGCGGCTCCAGGGAGGCGTTCACCTGGTGATCCTGGCCGCATTCCTCGTGCTCACCCTGCAGCCCTGAGCGTGAGCGGCGACGGGCGCCGGGAAGCGCCGTTCGCACGCCTGTTCGGCACGGTGTCCCGAATCGCCTCAATGTCGAGACGCTGGCGCCCGTCGGTCCCTAGACTGAACCCAAGGAAAAGGGACAAATGCGACGTATAGCCGAGCCATCCGAGGACGCGCCCGCGACAAGCCGCGACGGCGTGCGCACTCTCATGTCCCGACGCGAGATCGCTCCCTTCTTCGCCTTCGCCGCCGCCTGCTACCTGGTGGCGCCGTACCTGGGGCTGGACAGCTTCAACGTCGACCCCCGGATCGCGGAGGTGTGGCCGCCCGGCGGCGTCGGCTTCGTGCTGCTCACGACCGATCTGGTTCGCCGGCAAGCGCGCCATCTCGCTGACGCTCGCCTTCATGGTCGCTCGTCTTCGTCGTCACGGCGCGCGCTGCTGTGGCACGACCTGGCGCCGGCGCTGTGGATGGCGCTGGTCGGGGTCGGCCAGCCGTGTCCTGATGGCCTGGCTCTACCGGCGGCGCCTGAGCCACACCGGGTGGGCGCCGGAGAGCCCGCACGACGTCGCGGCGCTGCTGTTCGCCGCCGTCGGCTCCTCGCTGCTCCTGGCCCTGCTCGGCGGCTTCCCCACCCTGGACCCCAGCGCCTACGGCACCGAGGTGCTCTGGTGGTGGGTGCTGCGCAACACGGTGTTCTGCTTCGTCGGCGGCGTGACCTTCATGGTCATCTTCTACGGACCGTCGCCGCGGCGCGCTGCCGCCCAGCCCGTGGCTCAACCGCGTCGGCCTCGTGGTCGCGGCCTTCGTCTGCGTCTACGGCAGCTACCACGACCCGTCGCTGCCGCTGTCCTGGCTGCTGATCATCCCGAGCGTCTGGGGCGGCCTGACCCTGACCGTCCGCGGCACCGGGCTACCTCGCACTCACCCTCGCCCTGGCGGCGGCCTCGATGTCCTACCTGCCGCAGAACCAGTTCGGGTACGACGGACTGCTTCCCGCCTCGTCGATCATGGACCTGCTCGTGATCGCCTGCACCGCGTTCTTCCTGCTGCTGACCCTGATGCGCGAGCAACGCGGCCGCGCTGATCGCCGAGCTCGACCGCAAGGGCGCCGAGTCGGAGAACCAGCGCCGGATGCTCGAGACCGTCTTCGACTCGATGAGCGACGGCGTCGTCATCGTCGACAACGCCCGGGTCTCGATGTACAACGCCGCCGCGCGGCAGCTGCTCGGCCGCCCCATCCCCGCCGGTACCCCCGGCGTCCTGGGCCGCGGACTTCGGGCTGGCCGCCGCCGACGGCCGCCAGCTCGACGACGTCACGCTCCGCGAGGCCCTCTGGGTCGACGCCGACGACCCCGTCCGCTCCAAGACGCTCCAGGTGCACGGTCGGGCACGACGGCACGGCACGCATCCTGGACCTGTCCGCCCAGCCGATCGGGACCGCCGAGGAGCGCTCGACGATGGTGCTGCTGCACGACGTCACCGCCCAGCGAGCCCGCCTGCGCGAGCTGAGCAACTTCGCCGGGATGGTGGCGCACGACCTCCGCGGCCCGCTGACCGTCCTCGACGGCTGGCTCGAGGTCGTCGAGGACGGCGACCCCTCAGAGGACGCCGCGCTCGTCGACGACGCCGCTCCGCAAGGCCCGCGAGTCCAGCCGCCGGATGCGCCAGGTGATCGAGGACTGGCTGAACTACACCGTCGTCCAGAACGGCCAGCTGCGGCCCGAGGCGATCAAGCTGTACGGCGTCGCCTGCGAGATCGTGGACGGCCGCCGGGCGCACTGGGCCGGCGACGACGAGCCGCAGTTCTTCCTCAACCTCGAGCACAGCGTGCTCGCCGACCCCGGGTCTGCTGCGTCAGCTCCTCGACAACCTGGTCGGCAACGCGATCAAGTACACCGCCCCCGACCAGCAGCCCTGGGTGCAGATCAGCTCCGAGCCCGACGACGAGCCGGGCTGGATCCGCGTCGAGGTCTCCGACCACGGCGTCGGGATCCCCGAGGGCGAGGAGGAGCTGATCTTCGAGGAGTTCCACCGCGGCCCCCAGGAGGGACGCTCCGCCGGCACCGGGCTCGGCCTCGCGCTGACCCGACGCATCGTCGCGCTGCACGGAGGCTCAGATGCGGGCGAGCCGCAACCCCGAGGGCGGCTCGACCTTCACCTTCACCCTGCCCGAGGCCTGACGGCAGCTACCTCGAGCGGGGCCGGACCGCCCGCGAGACCGCGCTCCCGCGCATGGCGATGTTCTGGAGCAGGCCGACGGCCATCATCGAGGCGAACATCGAGGACCCGCCGTACGACACGAGTGGGAGGGGTACGCCGGTCACCGGCATGATCCCAGGCACATCCCGATGTTCTGGAAGGTCTGGAAGGCGAACCAGCAGGCGATGCCGGCCGCGGCCACCCGGCCGAACATGTCGTCGGCGTGCAGCGAGATGTGCAGCGCCCGCCACAGCAGCACCGCGAACAGCAGGATCAGCACGCCGGCGCCGATCAGCCCGAGCTCCTCGCCGGCGACGGTGAAGATGAAGTCGGTGTGCTGCTCGGGCACGAACCGCGAGCGGGTCTGCGAGCCGTCGAACAGCCCCTGGCCGAACAGCCCGCCGTTGCCGATCGCGATCCGCGCCTGGGTGGTGTTGTAGCCGCGCCCCGCGGGGTCGAGGCCGGGATCGGTGAAGGCCATGAAGCGGTTGATCTGGTACTGCTTCAGCAGCCCGGCCATCACCGCGAGGGTCGCCACGGTGACGCCGGCGACGAACAGCGAGACCAGCCAGCGGCGCGGCACACCGGCGACCGCGAGCACGCCGAAGACCGTGGCGGAGAGCACCAGCATGGTGCCGAGGTCGGGCTGCAGGATGATCAGCAGCGCCGGGATGCCGGCGATCACGCCCATCAGCGCGACGTCGACGAGGCCGACCGCGACGCTGGCGGGAGTTCTCGACGCGCTCGGCGATGATCATCGCCATGCCGATGACCACGGCGAGCTTGGCGAACTCGGCCGGCTGGATCGAGAGCCCGCCGAGCATCAGCCACGAGCGCGACCCGTTGATCGTCGTGCCCATCACCAGCACCAGCACCAGCCCGATGACCGAGGCGGCGTAGACCAGCGGCGTGACGATGCGCACCCACCGGTGGTCGGTCGCCATCACCGAGGCGGCGAGCACGAGGCCGATCATGATGTTGACGAGGTGCTTGTGGAGGTAGGCCGTCGAGTCGCCGTGGGTCAGCACCTCGTTGCTCGAGGTGGCCGACCAGACCAGCAGCGTGCCGACCGCGAGGATCAGGCCGGCGGCGCCGAAGAGCACCCAGTCGAGGCGGGGTACGGCGACGCGGCTGCGGGCGATCGAGAGCCGCCTCATCGGCAGGACGGTCATCGGTCGTCTCCCTTCTCGAGTCCCGATGCTCGGCGGCAGGATCGACCCGTCGCGGGCGAAGGTCGGCAGCTGCGCGGGCGGCGTGGTGCCGGGGATGGCGGCCTTCTTCGGGTTCACCTTCTCGCCCTTGATGCCGTAGAGGTGCTCCCAGATCTTGCGGACCGCCGGGCCGGAGGTGCCGGAGCCGGTGCCGCCCTGGGTGATCATCATGATCACGACGTAGTCCTTGGTGTACGTCGCGACCCACGAGGTCGTCTGCTTGCCGTAGACCTCGGCCGAGCCGGTCTTGCCGCGCAGCTGCACCTTGTCGAGCGGGAAGCCGCCGAACTTCCACGCCAGGGTGCCCTCCTTGGGGGTGCCCTTGAGCGCGTTGTCGACGTACTCGAGCGCGGACTTCTTGGACTTGATCCGGCGCTGCGACCTTCGGCTTGATCTCCTTGATCAGCTTGCCGTCGGGGCTGACCACGGCCTTGGCCACGCGCGGGGCCATCAGCTTGCCGCCGTTGGACAGCGCGGAGTAGGCGCGGGCGAGCTGGAGCGGGGTGACCATCGTGTCGCCCTGGCCGATGACGAAGTTGACCGCGTCACCGGCGCGGTAGTTGAAGCCCTCGAGGCAGAACTCGTGGGCGAAGACGTGCAGGAAGTCGCGCTGCCCGGTCGTGTTCTTCCGTCGACCTTGCAGTAGTAGCCCTTCATCGCCTTCCAGTAGGCCAGCTTCCACTTCCGGTCGGCGATCCGGCCGCTGGCCTCGCCGGCGACGTCGCCCCCGGTCGTCTGAGCCGAAGCCGAACTCCTTGGCCATCGCGACCAGCGGGTCCTTGGCCTTCACGTTGGCGGGGTCGCTGCCGTACTGCTGCCAGAACTTCAGGCCGACGCGGTAGAAGAAGGTGTCGCAGGAGAGCTCGAGCGCCTTGGCGAAGCTGATGTAGCCGTAGGCGGCCGACTCGTAGTTCTTGAACCAGCGGTTGCCGACCTGCAGGCCCGACGGAGCAGTCGAGCTGGGTGCCCTCGGAGAAGCCGTTGTTGAGCGCGCCGACCGTCATGATCGGCTTCCACGTCGAGCCCGGGCGCGAACTGGCCCTGGCTGGCGCGCGAGAGCAGCGGGTTGCCGGCGCCCTTGGAGTAGAGCTGCTTGAGCTCCTTGCTGGATGATGCCGCCGGACCAGACCGTGGGGTCGTACGTCGGCTGGCTGGCCATCGCGACGATCCGCCCGGTCTTGGCCTCCATCACGACCGCGGCGCCGCTGTCGGCGGCGTAGTTGCGGCCGGTCACCTTGTCGAAGGTGCCGCGCGCGGTCATCATCGCCTGGTGGAGCTGCTTCTCCACGTAGGCCTGCACCTCGGCGTCGATCGAGGTGACCAGGGTGTCGCCCGGGCGTCGACTTGATCTCGCCCGAGTCGCCGAGCACGCGGCCCATCGAGTCGACGGCCACCTTCTTGTAGCCGGGCTTGCCGCGCAGCCACGCGTCGTACGCCTTCTCGACGCCGGCGCGGCCGACGACCGAGGCGCCGTTGACCGACGTGTCGTCGTCCTTCTCGGCCTCGTCGAGCTCGCCCTCGGTGATCGGGCTGAGGTAGCCGAGCACGTGCGCCGCCGTTGACGCCGAACGGCGAGGGGTAGGCGCGCACGCTCTCCTGCTGCGCCAGCACGCCCGGGTAGTCCTCGGACTGCTCGAGCACCTTGACCGCGACCTTCTGCGGGACGTCGCGCGCGACCGGGACCGGCTGGTACGGCGAGCCGTTCCAGCAGGTGCCGGCCACCGAGCCCGGCTGGCCGCACAGCAGCGTGCGGGCGTGGATCTTCGCGTAGGGGACCTCGACCACGCGGGCGAGCTTCTTCAGCGTCGCCTCGCGCTTGGCCTCGGGCATGCTTGCCGAGCAGGGTGCGGTCGACGCTGACCACCCAGCTGCTGCGGTTGGCGACCAGCGGGCCGGCCCATGTCGTCGACGATCAGGCCACGCGCCGGCTGCACGACGACGTCGCGCACCGACTGCTCGGCCGCCTGCGGCGCGGTAGCCGTCGCCGGTGAGCACCTGCATGTACCAGAGCCGCGCGAACAGGGTCAGGAACAGCGCGAGCACCAGCGCCTGCACGACGAACAGCCGCAGGCGGCTCTTCTGCGAGCGCGTTCGGCCGGATGAAGACGGCGGCCATGTCAGTAGGCCAGTTCGGCCGGTCGGGTCCGCTCGAAGAGGCGCATCAGCACCGGCAGCAGCAGCGGCGTCATCACCACGTCCCAGAGCAGCGCGATGCAGATGACCTGCATCATCTCGCCGGCCGGCAGGGCGTGGTCGCCGAGGACGACGCCGCTGAGCGGCGAAGACCGAGGTGGCCACGAACGAGCAGACCGCGACGGTCGCCAGGCCGGCGAGCGGGCTGCGGCGGGCGTCGGCGCGCACCCGGCCGGCGAGCACGGCGACCAGCACGAACGCGAGCGCCCAGCGGCCGGCGACGTGGTCGGCGGGCGGGGCGAGGTCGAGCAGCAGGCCGGCGACGAAGCCGACGGTGGCGCCGAACGGCGGGCCCGCGGGCGATGGCGGCGGCCACCACGACGATCAGGGCGAGGTTGGGCACCACGCCGTTGACGGAGAACAGGCTGAACACCGCCGTCTGCAGGGTCACGGCGAGCGACGACGAGCGACGGCGACGAGGCCGGTGCGCGAGAGCGTTCATCGCTTCGCCCCCTGTCCGTTGATCACGAGGCGGTCGCCCTGGGTCTTGCGGGGTACGACGACCCCGACGACGTCGAGCGAGGTGAAGTCGACGAACGGGTCGATCACGGCGTGCTTGGCCAGCTCGCGCGGGGTGGAGTACACCGACTCGACCTTCCCGATCGGGATGCCGGCGACGTACGGGCACGCCGTTCTGGCTGCCCCAGGTGACCACGACGTCGCCCTTGCGCGGGCGTCACCGAGTTGTCGACGAGGTCGAGGTCGAGGCGGCCGCGGTCGCTGGTGACGCCGCGCCCGCGCAGGAAGCCGATCTCGTTGTTGGAGCCGAGCCGGCCGCCGACGACCGAGTCGGTGTCGAGGATCAGCAGCACGTTGGCGGTGGAGCGGGTCGCGCTGATGACGCGGCCGACCAGTCCGTCGTTGTTGAGCACCGTCATGTCCTTGTGCACGCCGGAGGAGGTGCCGGCGTCGATGGTGACGGTGCGCGAGAACGACTGCATCGGCCCCATGCCGACCACCCGCGCGGCGACCAGCGCGTAGCCGGTCTGGTTGGCGGTGTTGGTCAGCCCGTCGAGCTCGGCGAGCCGGTTGCGGTCCAGCGGCGTCTGCTCGACCTGCGAGCGCAGCTTGGAGTTCTGCGCCGAGAGCCGGGCCACGTCGTCGCGCAGGCGGTCGTTGGAGCTGAAGTAGGCGAAGGTCTCGCGCAGCGGGCGCACGGCGGTCGGCCGTAGCCGACTCGCACCGGGCCGATGACGTTGCCGACGGCGGCGCGGGCCGGGTCGATCGGCGAGGAGTCGCCGCTGCGCGGCGTCGACGGTGATGACGGTGAGCGAGGCCAGCGAGCAGCAGCCGACGACGACCTTGGCGGAGCCGCCGCGGTCGCGGCCGAAGCCGGTGCGGCCCCCGTCGTCGGTCACGGGGCGGCCCAGCGGAGGGCCCTTGACGTTGCGCAAGCGCTGCTTGGCCACCGGCTACCGCCTGTGGTCCGCGACGAGCACCTGCTGGAGCGCCTCGAACTCCTCGACGCACTTGCCGGCGCCCAGGGCCACCGACGTCAGCGGGTCGGCGGCGACGTGGACCGGCATCCCGGTCTCGTGGCGGATCCGCTCGTCGAGGCCGAGGAGCAGCGCGCCACCGCCGGTGAGCACGATGCCGCGGTCCATGATGTCGCCGGCCAGCTCGGGCGGGGTCTGGTCGAGCGTGGTGCGTACGGCGTCGACGATCGCGTGCAGCTGCTCCTCGATCGCCCGCCGGATCTCGGGGCTGGAGACGGTGACCGTGCGCGGCAGGCCGGAGACCATGTCGCGGCCGCGGATCTCGGCCTGGCGCTCCTGGGGCAGCGGGAAGGCCGAGCCGAGGGTCATCTTGATCTCCTCGGCGGTGCGCTCCCCCAGCATCAGGGAGTGCTCCTTCTTCATCCACGCCGACGATCGCCTGGTCGAGCTCGTCACCGGCGGTGCGGACCGACAGCGTGGTCACCAGGCCGCCGAGCGAGATGACGGCGACCTCGGTGGTGCCGCCGCCGATGTCGACGACCATGTTGCCGGTGGCCTCGTGCACCGGCAGCCCGGCGCCGATCGCGGCGGCCATCGGCTCCTCGATGATGTAGACCCGACGGCCACCGGCCTGGTAGCCGGCCTCCTTCACCGCGCGCTGCTCCACGGCGGTGACCCCGCTCGGCACGCAGATGATCATCCGCGGCTTGGCGAAGTAGCGGCGCCGGTGCACCTGCTGGATGAAGTGGCGCAGCATGTGCTCGGTGGCGTCGAGGTCGGCGATGACGCCGTCCTTGAGGGGCCGGATCGCGGTGATGCCGTCGGGCGTGCGGCCGATCATCCGCTTGGCCTCGTGGCCGACCGCGAGGATCTCGTGGGTCTGCTCGTTCATCGCGACCACGGAGGGCTCGTCGACGAGGACGCCCTTGCCGCGCACGTAGACCAGCGTGTTCGCCGTACCTAGATCCACCGCCATGTCGCGGCCGATGAGACTGTTGGCCATCCGTTTCGCCTCGCAGGGTGCATCGATGGGGGAAGAGGTACGACGCATTGCGGCCTACCCGCTAAGCAGACTAGGAGCGAAACGTCCAGTTCCCGCGACGACACGCGGCGTGACCAGGTGACCGGTCGCGGGCGTTTCAGCGCCCGGAGTCCGGGCCACGGCCGGTCGGGCGCGGCTACAGCTCCGGGGAACCAGAGCGCGATCTCGCGGGCGGCCGACTCCTCGCCGTCCGAGCCGTGCACGAGGTTCTCGCGGTTCGACAGCGACAGGTCGCCGCGGATGGTGCCCGGGGCGGCCTTGCGACCGTCGGTGGCGCCGTTGATCGCGCGGACCACCTCGATCGCCTCGTCGCCCTCGAGCACCGCGACCACCAGCGGTCCGCTGGTGACGAAGTCGCGCAGCGGCGGGTAGAAGTCGCGGTCGACGTGCTCGGCGTAGTGGGCGTCGGCCTGCTCGCCGTCGATGTGCCGCAGCTCGAGCGCCACGACGGCCAGCCCCTTGGACTCGAAGCGCGACAGGATGTTGCCGACGAGTCCACGTCGGACGGCGTCGGGCTTGAAGATGACCAGGGTGCGCTGCGACATGCGCCAAACCCTAGAGGCTCAGGCGGCCAGCACGGGCTCCGGGTCACCGACGACCTCGTCGGCCTCGGGCTCGGGCCGCACCCGACCAGGGAGGAAGACCAGCGCGCCCACGGCGCCGAGGAGGCACAGCGTCCCGATGACCATGCACGAGACGCTCAGCCCCGACATGAACGCGTCCTGCAGCGCGGCGAGCAGCCCCGGGTCGCGCCCGGTCATCGCCAGCGCGGCGCCGACCGAGTCCTGGGCCTGGGCCAGGGCCGCCGCGGGCAGCCGACCGAAGGCGCCGTCGGAGAGGTGGCTGGCGAACACCGAGGAGAACAGGGAGCCGACCACGGCGACCCCGAGCGTGCCGCCCAGCTCACGGGTGGCGTCGTTGACGGCCGACCCGACCCCCGCCCGAGCGGGCGGCAGCACGAGCAGGATCGACTCGGTCGCCGGCGTGGAGATCAGCCCCATGCCGAGGCCCATCAGCACCATCTGCGGCACGATCACGGTCGCGTACGACGCGTCGACGTCGACCGTCGAGATCCACCAGAACGCCGTACCGAAGAGCACGAGTCCGGTGGTCACCACGGTCTTGGTGCCGATCCGCGGGGCCAGCATGGCGCCGGCCACCGAGGCCACCGCGATGCTCAGCGCCACCGGCAGGATCCGGGCACCGGTCGAGAGGGTGCCGTAGCCGCGGATGAACTGGAAGTACTGCGTGATCAGGAAGATGAACCCGAACAGCGCGAAGAAGGTGATCGTCACCGCGCCGCTGGCCGCGCTGAACCGCGGGTCGCGGAACAGGGACACGTCCAGCATCGGGTGCGACGTACGACGCTCGCGGACCACGAAGGCGGCCAGGGCCAGCAGGCTCACGGCGAAGCCGGTGAGCGTGGCCGCCGAGGTCCAGCCGTGCTCGGGCGCCTCGATGATCGTCCAGGTGAGCGTCCCGAGCATCACCACGGAGATCACGAGCCCGGGCAGGTCGAGCCGCGGGACGCCGGGGTCGCGCGACTCCGGCACCAGCACGAAGGCGGCGACCGCGGTGACCAGCGCGAGCGGGACCAGCGCCCAGAAGACGCTCCCCCAGGCGAAGTGCTCCAGCAGCAGCCCGCCGACGACCGGACCGGCCGCGACGCCGATGCCGACGACCGCACCCCACACGCCCAGCGCGGCGGCGCGCTCGCGGCGCTCGGGGAAGGTGTTGCTGATGATCGAGAGCGTCGTCGGGAAGATCAGCGCCGCGAAGGCGCCCATCCCGAACCGCGCGGCGACGAGGGCGCCGGCATCGGTGACCAGGGCGCCGACCGCGCTGGCGGCGGCGAAGCCGAGCAGCCCGACGATCAGCGCCGGTCGGCGCCCGAACCGGTCGGAGAGGCTGCCCGCGGCCAGCACCAGGCCGGCGAACGCGAGGTTGTAGCCGTCGACGATCCACTGCAGCTGGCGGGTGCCGGCGTCGAGCTCGTCGGAGATCGTCGGGAGGGCCACGTTGACGATCGTGGTGTCGAGGTTGATCGCGAGCACGGCCGCGCAGACCGTGATCAGGATGGCGAGCTTTCCCTTCATGGGAACCTCCAGCGAGTGCGATGTGGACAGTGACAACATCGAGCGTGGCACGCAATGTGACCACTGTCAACATCGGCCGGTAGACTGAGCGCCGTGAGCAGCTACCACCACGGCAACCTGCGGGCGAGCCTGATCGACACCGGGGTCGAGCTGGCCCGCGCGCACGGCCCGGACGGGGTCGTGCTGCGCGAGGTCGCGCGTCGGGCCGGCGTCTCCCACAACGCGGCCTACCGGCACTTCGCCGACCGGGAGGCGCTGCTGGCCGAGATCGCCAGGCTCGGCATGAGGGAGCTGCGGGCCGCCATGCAGCGCGAGCTCGACGCCGCCGAGGCCGAGGACCACCCCGACGACAGGGCGAGGGCCGAGGCGCGGCTGCGCGCGACCGGCCGGGCCTACGTCGACTTCGCGATCGCCGCAGCCCGGCCTGTTCGACGTGGCCTTCTCGGCCATCCCCGACGAGGACGGGCTCGACGCGGACACCGACCCCTACGACCTGCTCACCCAGGTGCTCGACGAGGGTGTCGCGGCGGGCGCGGTCTCCCCCGAGCTGCGGCCGGGTGCGGAGATCGTCTGCTGGTCGGCCGTCCACGGGTTCGCGACCCTGCACGTGCACGGGCCGCGCACCTCGGCCCCGGTCGAGGAGCGCAACGCCACGCTCGACGTGATGCTCGACCACATCGCGCGCGGACTGGCCTGAGCTCAGGAACCGACCTGGCCGGGGTTCCCGGGGTAGTTGCCCGTGGCCTCCCACTCGGCCCGCTCGGTCTCGATCTTGCGGCCCAGGAAGTACGCCGTGGCCCAGAGCACCAGGAACACCGCGCCGAGGAAGAACATCGTCGCGACCACGAAGCCGACCGCGATCGCCGCCACCTGCACCGCCCAGCCCAGCCAGTAGGCCCAGCCGAAACGGAGCAGCCCGGCCACCAGCAGGCACGCCACGGTCAGCCCGAGCCCGACCCAGAGCGCGGTCGCGGTGCCGACACCGGCCACCGAGGCGAGCACCGGGGTGCTCAGGCCGAAGGCGATCGCCTCGAGCAGGAGGATCGCCGCGCAGAGCCGGCGCTGCATCAGGAGAACTCCCGGCGCGAGCGCAGCATCGCCCGCGCCTCCCCGACCGTGACCACCGAGCCGGTGACGAGCACGCCGCCCGAGCCGATCGCCTCGCCGAAGACCCCGCCCGCCTCGGCCAGCGTCGCCGCCTGGTCGATCGCGTCGGCCAGCGACGGCGTCTCGCTGACCCGGTCCTGGCCGAAGATGCCGCGCGCCACCTCGGCGAGCTCGGAGGCGGGCATCGACCGGTCGCTGGAGTTCTGCGTGCACACCACGTGCGCCAGCGCCGGCTCGAACTCGGCGAGCAGTCCCTCGTAGTCCTTGTCGGCCATCACGCCGAGCACGCCGATCAGCGGCGAGAAGGTGAACGAGTCCTCCAGGGCGACGACGGTGGCCGCCGCGCCGTGCGGGTTGTGGGCGGCGTCGAGCACGATCGTCGGCGAGCGCCGGATGATCTCCAGCCGGCCCGGCGAGGTGACCTCGGCGAAGGCCTCGTTGACCACGTCGGCGTCGAGGGCGTCCTCCCCGCCGACGAACGCCTCGACCGCGGCGAGGGCGAGCGCTGCGTTCTGCGCCTGGTGCGCGCCGTAGAGCGGGACGAAGACGTCCTCGTAGCTGCCGCGCAGTCCCTGGAGGCTGATCACCTGGCCGCCGACGGCCGGGGTCCGGCTGGTGACGCCGAACTCGAGTCCCTCGCGGGCCAGCGTCGCCCCGACCTCGGCGCACCGCTCGACGACGAGCGCGGCGACCTCCTCGGACTGGACCGCGCTGATCACGGTGGCGCCCGGCTTGATGATGCCGACCTTCTCCAGGGCGATCGCGGCCGGTGTCTCGCCGAGGTACTTCGCGTGGTCGACGGCGATCGGGGTCAGCACCGCCACGGCCGCGTCGATCACGTTGGTCGCGTCCCAGGCACCGCCCATGCCGACCTCGACGACGGCGGCGTCGACCGGGGCATCCGCGAAGGCGGCGTACGCCATCCCGACGACGGTCTCGAAGAAGGAGAGCGGGTGGTCGTACTCGTCGTCGACGAGGTGGGTGTACGGCGCCACGTCGTTGAACGCCCGGACGAACGCCTCCTCGTCCATCGGCTCGCCGTCGAGGCTGATCCGCTCGGTCATCGACTCCAGGTGCGGGCTGGTGAACCGGCCGGTGCGCAGCCCCAGCGTCACGATCAGCCGCTCGATCATCCGCGCCGTCGAGGTCTTGCCGTTGGTGCCGGTCAGGTGGATCGAGGGGTAGGTGCGCTGGGGGTCGCCGAGGACCTCCATGAACGCCTCGATCCGGTCGAGCGTGGGGTCGAGCTTGGTCTCGGGCCACCGGCTGAGCAGCGCGTCCTCGACCTCGGCATAGGTCTCGGCGAGACGGGCGTCGGTTCGTTCATCGTGTGGAGTCTAGGTCGTGACCACGCTCCGCGGCGGACCCGGAACTCGTTTTCGGCAGGACGAGGTGGTCTCCGTAGGATTCGGGCCATGACTGACGCCCCTCACACCGACCTGTCCGAAGAGACGACCGCAGCGCCTGCGGCCGTCGTACCGGACAAGGCCGCGCTCGAGGGTCTCGAGGCCACCTGGTCGGCGAAGTGGAAGGCCGACGACACCTACGCGTTCGACCGCACCCGCTCGCGCGCGGAGATCTACTCGATCGACACTCCCCCGCCGACCGTCTCGGGCTCGCTCCACGTCGGTCACGTCTTCTCCTACACCCACACCGACCTCGTCGCGCGCTACCAGCGGATGCGCGGCAAGATGGTCTTCTACCCGATGGGCTGGGACGACAACGGCCTGCCGACCGAGCGACGGGTGCAGAACTACTTCGGCGTCCGCTGCGACCCGTCGCTGCCGTACGACGCCGACTTCACGCCGCCCGACAAGCCCGACCCGAAGCGACAGGTCCCGATCAGCCGGCCCAACTTCATCGAGCTCTGCGAGCGCCTCGTCGAGCAGGACGAGCAGGTCTTCGAGGACCTGTGGCGCACCCTCGGCCTCTCGGTCGACTGGTCGCAGCACTACACGACGATCGGGCCGAAGGCGCAGAAGGTCAGCCAGCGCGCGTTCCTGCGCAACTTCGCCCGCGGCGAGGCCTACCTCCAGGAGGCGCCGACCCTCTGGGACGTCACCTTCCAGACGGCGGTCGCCCAGGCCGAGCTCGAGGCGCGGGAGTACGCCGGCCACTACCACCGCGTGCACTTCCACGGCGCCGACGGCCCGGTGCCGATCGAGACGACCCGTCCCGAGCTGATCCCCTCGGTGGTCGCGCTGATCGCCCACCCCGACGACGAGCGCTACCAGCCGCTGTTCGGCACCACCGTCACCTCGCCGGTCTTCGGCGTGGAGATCCCGGTGCTCGCCCACCCCGCGGCCGAGCCCGACAAGGGCGCCGGCATCGCGATGTGCTGCACCTTCGGCGACCTCACCGACGTCACCTGGTGGCGCGAGCTGCAGCTGCCGGTGCGCACGCTGATCGGTCGCGACGGCCGGATGTCGCGCGAGACCCCCGAGTGGCTCGTCGAGCGGACGCGGCCGCGGCGGCGTACGAGGAGCTCAAGGGCAAGACCGCCTTCAGCGCCCGCGAGGCGATGGTCGCGATGCTGCGCGAGAGCGGCGACCTCGAGGGCGAGCCGACGCCGACCCAGCGGATGGCGAACTTCTACGAGAAGGGCGACAAGCCGCTGGAGATCGTCGCCACCCGCCAGTGGTACATCACCAACGGCGGCCGCGGCGCCGAGCTGCGCGCCGAGATGATCGCCCGCGGCGCGGAGATCGAGTGGATCCCCGCCCACATGAAGCACCGCTACGACAACTGGGTCGGCGGCCTCAACGGCGACTGGCTGATCTCGCGGCAGCGGTTCTTCGGGATCCCGTTCCCGGTCTGGTACCCCCTCGACGCCGAGGGCGAGCCCGACTACGACCACCCCCTGCTCCCGCGCGAGGACCGAGCTCCCGGTCGACCCCTCGACGCAGGCGCCCTCGGGCTACACCGAGGACCAGCGCGGCAAGGCCGGCGGCTTCATCGGCGACCCCGACGTGATGGACACCTGGGCCACCTCGTCGCTGACGCCGCAGATCGCCGGCGGCTGGGAGGAGGACCCCGACCTCTTCGAGCGGGTCTTCCCGATGGACCTGTGCACCCACGCGCACGACATCATCCGCACCTGGCTGTTCTCCCGCGTGGTGCGCGCCCACTTCGAGAACCACGCCGCGCCGTGGACGCCACGCCCTGATCTCCGGCTTCATCGTCGACCCCGACCGCAAGAAGATGTCGAAGTCGAAGGGCAACGCGGTCGTCCCGACGGAGATCCTGGAGAAGTACGGCGCCGACGCCGTCCGCTGGCGGGCCGCGATGGCCCGGCCGGGGCTGGACTCCCCCTTCGACGAGTCGCAGATGAAGGTCGGCCGCCGGTTGGCGATGAAGATCCTCAACGTCTCCAAGTTCGTCCTCGGCAGCGTCGGCGCCACCAACACCGATCCGGCCGCGGTCACCGAGCCCGTCGACCGCGCCCTGCTCGGCAAGCTGGCCCGCACCGTGCGCGAGGCGAGCCGCGCGTTCGACGCCTACGACTACACGACCGCCCTCGAGGCGAGCGAGCGGTTCTTCTGGGACTTCTGCGACGACTACGTCGAGCTGGTCAAGGAGCGGGCGTACGGCTCGGACGACGCGGCCCCCGGAGACGCGGCCACCGAGTCGGCCCGCGCCGCCCTCGCGACCGCGCTGCACGTCCAGCTGCGCCTGTTCGCGCCGTTCCTGCCCTACGCGACCGAGGAGGTCTGGTCGTGGTGGCAGCCCGGGTCGGTGCACCTGCAGACCTGGCCGGTCGAGGAGGAGCTCGGTGACGCCGCCGGGTCCGACCCCGCCGCGCTCGACGCGGTGGCCGCGGTGCTCGTCGGCGTCCGCGGCGCCAAGTCCACCGCCAAGGTGGGCATGCGCACGCCGGTCGTCGAGGCGACGATCACGGGGCCGACCGACGCTCTGGAGGCGGTCCGGAGTGCCGAGCGCGACCTGCGCGCGGTCGGGTCGATCACCGGCGAGCTGCGCCTGGTGGCGGCCGAGGACAGCGAGGTCGTCGTCGAGGCCGTGCTGGGAGAGCCTCCGCCGAAGCGGTAGCGCTCAGTGCGGCCGCCGCGGTTGCCGCGGCTGCCGTGGTCCCCGGACCCGTGGCTGCCCCGGTCACCCCGGTCGTAGCCGCCGCGGTCGCCGTGGTTCCCACGGTCACCCCGGTCACCGTGGTCTCCCGCGGTCGTAGCCACCGCGGTCGCCGTGGTTCCGGTCGCCGCGGTCGCCGCGGTCTCCCCGGTCTCCGCGGTCGTGGCCCCGGTGGTCGCTGTGGTCGTTGCGGTCTCCGCCCTTGCCGGTGGAGACGCTGGCGGGACGGACCCCGTGGTCACCCCGGTTGCCGCGGTCACCCCGGTTGCCGCGGTCGCCTCGGTCACCCCGGTCGTGGCCCTGACCGTGACCGTGGTCGTGGCCCCAGTGGTCGCCGTCCTTGTCGCTGTCGTTGTCGCCGCCCTTGCCGGTGTCCCCACCACCGGTGACTCCCCGCGGGGGGTTCGGGGTGCTCGGACGGACCGGGTTGCTGGGTGTCGCGACCGGGGCCGTCGGCGTGCTCGGGCTTGCTCGGCAGGGAGACCGGGGCCGTCGGGGCCGGTGCGGCCGCCTTGACCGGCTTCGGCTTGGCCGGCGCTGCGTGGTGGACCGCGTTGGTGCCCCGGTGCGGACGCTTCGGCTTGGTGGCGGCCGCGGCGGGCTGCGCGGCGACCAGGGTGACCTCGCGCTCGGGGGTCGAGCGGCACGTCGCTGGTCGGCTCGACCTCGGCAGCGGCCGAGGTGTCCGGCTTCGCGGCCGGCGCGTCACGCAGGTCCTGGCCGAGCACGATGTCGGGCAGCACGGCGCTGACCAGGGGGCGCGGCGCTCCGGAGCTCACCAGCACCTGGACCACCTGCTCGCGCAGACCCGTCGCCATCACGGCGCAGGCGCACGCGAGGACCAGCATGAAGGCCGCGAACGGCCGACGGTGCTCTGCGGTCATGTTTGATTTCCCCCACGTGAGCGCGATGTTTCGCGCGAAAAGTCCTGTCACAGGCTACGGGGAATTCGTCCCATTTGCCGGACTGGTCTAGTTTTTGGGGCGACTGGTCTAGTACGCCCCTGAGAGGCCCGGCGCGGGGTGCCGAAGAGCTACGCGGACTTCTTCTTCTTGGGCTCGTCCTCACGCGGGACGAGGGTCGGATTGACGTTGTCGGAGACGACCTCGCCGGTGACGACGACCTTGCCGATGTCCTCGCGGGAGGGGACGTCGTACATCACGTTGAGGAGGACCTCCTCGATGATCGCGCGCAGTCCACGGGCGCCGGTGCCGCGCTCCATCGCCTTGTCGGCGATGGCCTCGACGGCGTCGTCGGTGAACTCGAGCTCGACGCCGTCGAGCTCGAAGAGCTTCTGGTACTGCTTGATCAGCGCGTTGCGCGGCTCGGTGAGGATCTGGACGAGCGCCGCCTGGTCGAGCTTGTTGACGCTCGCGATCAGGGGCAGCCGGCCGATGAACTCGGGGATCAGGCCGAACTTCACGAGGTCTTCCGGCCGGACCTGGGCGAACAGCTCGTCGGACTCGGTCTCGCTGGAGGAGCGCATCTCCGCGGTGAAGCCGAGCGTCTTCTTGCCGACCCGCTGCTCGACGATGTGCTCGAGCCCGGCGAACGCGCCACCCACGACGAACAGGATGTTGGTGGTGTCGATCTGGATGAACTCCTGGTGGGGGTGCTTGCGTCCCCCCTGCGGCGGGACCGAGGCGGTGGTGCCCTCGAGGATCTTCAGCAGCGCCTGCTGGACCCCCTCCCCCGACACGTCGCGGGTGATCGAGGGGTTCTCGGCCTTGCGGGCCACCTTGTCGATCTCGTCGATGTAGATGATCCCGGTCTCGGCCTTCTTGACGTCGTAGTCAGCGGCCTGGATCAGCTTGAGCAGGATGTTCTCGACGTCCTCGCCGACGTAGCCGGCCTCCGTCAGCGCGGTGGCGTCGGCGATCGCGAACGGGACGTTGAGCATCCGGGCGAGCGTCTGGGCGAGGTAGGTCTTGCCGCAGCCGGTGGGGCCGATCACCAGGATGTTGGACTTGGCCACCTCGACGACGTCGTCCTTGGAGTGCTTGGCGGTCGTGCTCGTGGCGCCGCTCTGCACCCGCTTGTAGTGGTTGTAGACCGCGACGGCCAGCGACTTCTTCGCCGTCTCCTGGCCGATCACGTAGGAGTTGAGGAACTCGAAGATCTCCCGTGGCTTCGGCAGCTCGTCGAGACCGACCTCGGTCGTCTCGTTGAGCTCCTCCTCGATGATCTCGTTGCAGAGGTCGATGCACTCGTCACAGATGTAGACACCTGGACCTGCGATCAACTTCTTGACCTGCTTCTGGCTCTTTCCGCAGAAGGAACACTTCAGCAGGTCGCCACCGTCACCGATCCGTGCCATCCGTCCCTCATTCTTCAGGTCGGATCCGAGTCCGACGTGCTGCTCATGACCAGTTTCAAAACCGTACTCCGAGATCGCGCTCCATGGGGGATGACACGACGACCGGAGTGGTCCGCCTCGCTAGCCGACCGTCGCTGCCTTCCGAGACTCGAGGATCGAGTCGATCAGGCCGTACTCCAGGGCCGCGTCGGCCGTCAGGATCTTGTCGCGCTCGATGTCGAGGTTGACCTCTTCGGGGCTCTTGCCGGAGTGGTCGGCGATCAGCTTCTCGAGCAGCTCGCGCATCCGCAGGATCTCGTTGGCCTGGATCTCGATGTCGGAGGACTGCCCGTAGGTGCCCTCGGTGTAGGGCTGGTGGATCAGGATCCGGCTGTTGGGCAGCGCCAGCCGCTTGCCCGGAGCACCCGCAGCGAGCAGGACCGCCGCCGCCGAGGCCGCCTGGCCCAGGCAGACGGTCTGCACGTCGGGCTGGATGAACTGCATCGTGTCGTAGATGGCCGTCATCGCCGTGAACGAGCCACCGGGCGAGTTGATGTAGATCTGGATGTCACGCGAGGGCTCCATCGACTCCAGGCACAGCAGCTGGGCCATCACCGCGTTGGCGATGTCGTCGCTGATCGGGGTGCCGAGGAAGATGATGCGGTCCTCGAAGAGCTTGGCGTAGGGGTCGATCCGGCGGATGCCGTAGGAGGTGCGCTCTTCCCACTGCGGGATGTAGTAGTTCATCTGGGAGCTCGATTCTTCAGGCTGGTCGCGGCGGCGAGAGGTGGGCTGGTCACTTGCTGCGGGCGGGGCGGCCCGCGTCGGCCGCCTCGCGGGCGCTGGTGATCACGTGGTCGATGAAGCCGTAGTCCTTGGCCTGGCCGGCGGTGAACCAGCGGTCACGGTCGGCGTCCTGCTCGACCTGCTCGAGCGGCTGGCCGGTGTGCTCGCTGATCAGCTCGAAGAGCACCTTCTTGATGTGCAGCGACTGCTGCGCCTGGATCTTGATGTCCGAGGCCGAGCCGCCCATGCCGCCCGAGGGCTGGTGCATCATGATCCGCGCGTGCGGGAGGGCGTAGCGCTTGCCCTTGGCGCCGGCGCACAGGAGGAACTGACCCATCGAGGCTGCCAGGCCCATGCCGACGGTGGCGACGTCGTTGGTGATGTAGTTCATCGTGTCGTAGATCGCCATGCCGGCGTCGACCGAGCCACCCGGGCTGTTGATGTGCAGGAAGATGTCGGCCTCGGGGTCCTCGGCGCTCAGCAGGAGGAGCTGGGCGCAGATCGCGTTGGCGTTCTGGTCGCGCACCTCCGAGCCGAGGAAGACGATGCGCTCACGGAGCAGTCGCTGGTAGATGTGGTCGTCGAGGCCGTAGCCGGCCGCGCCGCCGTTCATCTGCGGCAGGGCCTGGTCCGCGGGGGTGGAGTTGTCAGTCACGGGTCCGACCCTAGACGGCGACCCGGACATGTTCACGGGGAATCACCCCGTGTTCGCCCACAGCAGACTCAGCCCGCCGCGACGCCCGCCTCGACGGTCGCCCGGATCCGCTCCAGGGTGGTGCGGATGCCGTCGGCCAGCTCCGCGTCGTGACCTTCGGCGCCACCGATCACGGGACCGAGCAGCGAGGTCCCGATCGTGAACTTCGGCAGCACGCGGCGCCCGGTCACGGCCGTGCCGGTGGACGTCGGCTCGAGCTCGTAGACCCAGGTGGCGCCGCTCTCGCGGGTCTTCCACGCGACGGCCCGCCCCGGCTCCCAGCGCACCACCTTCGAGGTGGTCGGCCAGACCACGGCCTTGCGACGGTTGATGCCGATGATGTTGGCGCCCACGCCGGGCTTGCCGATCACGAACGCCTTGCGCAGCTCGGGGCTGAACTCCGGCATCCGGCCGAGGTCCGAGACGACCTGCCAGACCTCGTCGGGGCTGGCCTCGATCTCGACCGTGGTCGAGATCGTCTTCGGGTCGCTCATGCGTACTGGGCCTCCTGCTGCGTGGGCGGGTCGGAGCGGTCGTCCGGGTCACTGGCGAGCCACCCCCGCAGGGCAGCGTAGATGTCGTCGTGGTTGAGCAGGTCGAAGTGGTCGGCCAGTGGGACGTGCAGGGTCTCGGCCCCCGGGAACATCTCCTCCCCCCGGCGCGGCCGACCGAGCGCGGAGGCGTAGGGCACCAGGTAGTCGCCGATCGTGCCGGCCGTCACCGAGCGCGGCGAGCGGGTGAGGGTCGCGGCCACGAGCCGGTAGCGCGCGTTCGGCAGGTTCTGCACGTCGCTGGCCAGCCCGTGCCGCAGGTCCAGGATGCCGACGGAGCGGTACTCCAGGATCCGGCCGAACGGCGCCGACTCGGGCAGTCGCCCCAGGGCGGCCACCCCGCGGTTGACGACGCGCTCGAGCGGCGCACCGAGGTGGGGGGTCCCGAGGCAGACCACGTCGGTCACCAGGTCGGTCCAGGGCGACTCGCTGTCGGTGGAGACGGCGCAGGCCGCGCGCAGGATCAGGCCGCCCATGGAGTGGCCCACGAGCGCGATGCGTCGTACGTCGACCGGCCAGGCCTGCACCAGCCGGTCGAGCAGGGCCGCCATGGCGACGCCGTTCTCCGCGATCGGCAGGCCGGTGTTGACGCGCACGTAGACCGGGGTCCACCCCTCGCCGGCGAGCCGCTCCCCGTAGCTGACCTTGTCCGGCGACTCACGCCGCGCCTCGGTCCGCGGCCGGGCGGCGCGGTTCCAGTAGGCCTCGTTCTCGCTGAGGCCGTGGACGAAGACGACGATCCGGCCCTCGGCGTGGGGGTACGCCGCGGCGAGGCCCTCACGGTCGAGTGCGACGTCGCGCCCGTCGACGCGCACGCCCATGTCGAAGTGGAAGGTCGAGCCCTCGTCGCGCAGCCGGTCGCCGATCAGGCCGGTGACGGCGGCCCGGACGAACCGGCCCTTCGACGTGGCCTCCATGTCGGCGCCGAGGCCCGCCCGGCTCGCAGCACGCAGCCCGCTGGACCCGGCCCGGAAGCCGATGCGGATGCCGCCGTACACGGCCTTGGCGATGCCGTCGTGCAGCCGGTGCCCGACAGTGGGGCCGCCTCCGTTGAGGCGGTCGTTGATCCCGTGGACCCGGCCGGCCACGGCACCGTGCACCTCGCGCACGGTGCCGATGACCAGGTCCTCGACGTAGTCGGCCGCCAGCGCGGCGGCGTCCAGGGTGCTCGCGTCATCCCGTCTCACAGTGAACAAGTGTTCACTGAACACGAGGGCGGGTCAACGACCCGCGGGCATCAGGCCTTCGTGTCGCTCGTCTCGTCCGCGTCGGCAGTCTCGTTCGGCCGGCTCATCGGCCGCCTCGGCGACGGGCTCGGTGACGGACTCCACGACGTCGGTCGGGCTCTCCCCCGCTGCCTCGGCGTCGGGGTCGCCGATGGAGCCGTCGGGACGCAGGTTCTTCAGGTCGACGGCGTTGCCGGACTCGTCGGTGACGGTCGCGCCCTCGACGATCTGGGCGAGCGCCTTGCCGCGCACGACCTCGGAGACCATCTCGGGGATGTGGTTGTGCTCGACCATGTGCTTGATGAACTCGTCGGGGTTCTGGCCCGACTGCTGGGCGCGACGCATCAGGTGGGAGGACAGCTCGTCCTGCTCGACACCGATCTCCTCGGCCTTGGCGATCTCGTCGAGGAGGAACTGCGAGGCCATCGCGTCGCGGACGCGCTTCTCGAGCTCGGCCTCGAACTCGTCGACGGTCTGCTTCTCGTTGTCGAGGTACTGCTCCATGGTCATGCCGGCGTACATCAGCTGCTGCTCGATCTCCTGCTTGCGGCCGGCGAGCTCCTCGGTGACGACGCTCTCGGGGAGCGGGATCTCGGCGGAGTCGAGCAGCTTCTCGAGCACGGCGTCACGCGCGGCGGCGGCCTGCTCGAGGCGCTTGCCGCGCTCGAGCCGGGTGGCGACGTCCTCGCGCAGCTCCTCGACGGTGTCGAACTCCGAGGCGGTCTGGGCGAACTCGTCGTCGAGCTCGGGCAGCTCCTGCTCCTTGACCGCCGACAGCTTGACGGTGACCTCGACGTCCTCGCCGGACAGGTCGCCACCGAGCAGCGTGGAGGTGAAGGTCTTCTCCTCGCCGGCGCTCAGGCCGCGCAGGGCGTCGTCGATGCCCTCGAGCATGTCGCCGGAGCCGAGCTTGTAGGAGTAGCCGCTGACCTCGCCGCCCTCGACGGGCTCGCCGTCGCGGGTGGCCTGCAGGTCGATGGTGGTGACGTCGCCGTCCTGGGCGGGGCGGTCGACGTCCTTGAGGGTGGCGAAGCGCTCGCGCAGGCACCTCGACCTGCTCCTCGACGTCGTCGTCGGAGACGGTCACGTCGTCGACCTGGACGCTGAGGCCGTCGTACGACGGGACCTCGATCGTCGGTCGCACGTCGACCTCGGCGGTGAACTCGAGCAGCGAGTTGTCCTCGAGCTTGGTGACGTCGATCTCCGGCTGGGCCAGCGGCTGGAGGTCGTTCTCCTGCAGCGCCTGCGACGTAGAGCTTGGGCAGCGCGTCGTTGATCGCCTCGTCGAGGACGGCGCCGCGGCCGACCTGGCGGTCGATCACGGGCGGCGGGACCTTGCCCTTGCGGAAGCCGGGGATGTTGATCTGCTTGGCAATGGCCTGGTACGCCGCGTCGAGGCTCGGCTTGAGCTCCTCGAAGGGCACCTCGACGGTGATCTTGGCCCGGGTCGGGCTCAGCGTCTCGACGGCGCTCTTCACAGGTTTCTCCTTGGTCAGTTCGGGTGGTGCGTTCGGGCTGTGACGGTCGGGCGACAGTCGGGTCTCACAGTCGGGGCGACAGGACTCGAACCTGCGGTCTCCTGCTCCCAAAGCAGGCGCGCTAGCCACTACGCTACGCCCCGCCAGAAGGCCCCCATTGAGTCTGCCGGGGGCTCCTGAGAGCGGATGACGGGAATCGAACCCGCGTCATCAGTTTGGAAGACTGAGGCTCTACCATTGAGCTACATCCGCGCATGCCCCTCGACCGTTTCCAGCGAGGGCGGGGACCATCGTGCCACAGCGGACCCCGAGGTCACGAACCGGCGTCAGGAACCGTTCGAGGCCCCGTAGCGCCGGTGCACCACCACGAGAGCCCGGTCGTCGTTGGTCTGTTCCATCGAGTCGATCAGCAGCTTCGCGCCGCCGTCGAAGCCGCCCTGCACCAGCCGCTCCCCCAGACCGGCGAGCTTGTCCATCCCCAGGGAGATGTCGCGGTCGGCGGTCTCGACGAGCCCGTCGGTGAACAGCAGCAGCCCGTCGCCGGGAGCCAGGTGGCCCCGGATGGCGTCGAACTCGGCGCTGCTCGATCAGGCCGAGCGCCGGGCCGTCGGAGTTGAGCACCGACCAGCGACCCGAGCCGGCGTGCAGCCAGACCGCCGGCGGGTGGCCGGCCTTGCGGAGCTCGAAGTCGCCGCTGGGCAGGTCGAGGTGCAGGTGGATGGCGGTGGCGAAGCCCTCGCCCCAGTTCTGGCCCAGCAGGTAGTCGTTGGCCGCCGGGAGGAACTGCTCACCCGGCAGCGCGGAGACGATGCCGTTGAAGGCGCCGGAGAGGAACAGCGAGCGCGACCCGGCCTCGACGCCCTTGCCGGAGACGTCGACGACGACCAGGTCGAACTTGTCGTCGAAGGACCGCCTGGCCACGATGAAGTCGCCGGCGAACGCGGTGCCCCCCGCCGACTTCACCACCGACTCGACCAGCCACTCGTGGGGCAGCTGCGGCAGGTTGCCCTGCTTGGAGATGCGGTCGCGCAGGTCGACGAACATCGACTCACCGAGCGGGCCGGAGACGCCGAGGCGGCTGCGGCGGAACGACGTCACCATGATCAGCAGCGCGATGGCGAAGGTCACGGCTGCGCGGCCGATCGACCGCAGGCTGACGGTCGGCTGGTCGACGAGCAGCACGCAGAAGCAGGCGCAGACGAAGACGACGAACCACGGCAGCGAGCGCGGGCCGAGCCAGAGGCTGCCGATGAACATCGGCAGCAGCAGCACGGTCGACGGGATGTAGTCGGGGTAGGCGATGCTCGCCGAGGGTGCCGGCCAGGGTGAGCAGCACGAGGAAGACGAGGGCCGGGCGGTCCGAGACCGACATCTCCCGCCGCACGCGCAGGGAGAAGCCGCGCCAGGGCTGGGCACGCGAGGCCACGGTCTGCTCTCCCCCAAGGTGTCCGAAATGTGGTCGCCCTAGGGTACGGCCCGCGAACGGAACACGGGCTGGCAACGCGGACACCAGAACAGATTTCGCCCAGACTGCTCGGCGGTCCGCACCCGTGCACCGCAGACCAGGCAGGGTTGTCCGGTCCGCCGGTAGACGTAGACCTCGCCGCCGTGGTCGTCCACACGCGGCGGGCGACCCATGGCCTCGGGGGTGTGCTGGGAGTGGACCGTGTCGATCCGGCCGGTGCGCACTCCCTCCTGCATCAGCTCGACGAGGTCGTCCCACATGGCGCGGAACTGCCCTACGCGCAAGGTCTTTCCGGGCCGCAGCGGATGGATGCGGTGCCGGAAGAGGAGCTCGGCGCGGTAGACGTTGCCGACCCCTGCGAGCACCGCCTGGTCGAGGAGCAGGTCGCCGATCGGTCGGTGGCTCTTGCGGATCCTGGCCCAGGCGACCATCGGGTCGGCGTCCGGCCGGAGCGGGTCGGGACCGAGCCCGGAGATCACCAGGTCGTGCTTCGTGCGACCGACCAGGTCGCACAGGATGGCGCCGCGGAGGTCGGCGTACGCCGTCTCGCTCTGCAGACGCAGCCTCACCTGGCCCACCGGTGGGCCGGCCGGACCGGGGTGCACGTCGAACTTGCCGATCAGCCCGAGGTGCACGTGGATGAAGCGGTCGCCGGCGAACTCCACGAAGAGGTGCTTGCCGGCCGAGTCGGCGCCGAGCACGGTCTCGCCGTCGAGGACGGCGGCGTCCGCCGCGAACCTGCCCTGCGGGCTGCTCACCCGGACCCGTCGCCCGGTGAAGGCGGTGTCGAGCTCGTCGGCCAGCCGACGGAGGGTGTGGCCCTCAGGCATCGCCGGATTCTGGGCCGGATCCTGGCCGGATTCTTGGCCGGGTTCTGGCCGATGGCGGAGTCCGGCAGCGGTGGCAGGTCGCCGGTCGTCTCGTAGTCGGCGAGCATCCCGATGCGGCGTACGTGCCTCGACTCGCCGGTGAAGTCGGTGCGCAGGAAGATGCCGATGAACCGCGTCATCTCCGCGAGGGTGTGCATCCGGCCGCCGACCGAGACCACGTTGGCGTCGTTGTGCTGGCGGCCGAGCGCCGCCGTCTCGTCGCTCCACGCCAGCGCCGCACGGACGCCCTCGACCTTGTTGGCGGCGATCTGCTCGCCGTTCCCGGACCCGCCGATCACCACCCCGAGACTGCCCTCGTCGGCCACGACGGCCTCGGCCGCCCGCAGGCAGAACACCGGGTAGTCGTCCTGCGCGTCGTAGACGAAGGGGCCGTGGTCGACCGGCTCGTACCCCTGCTCGCGCAACCAGCCGACGAGGTGGTCCTTGAGCTCGAGGCCTGCGTGGTCGGATCCCAGGTGGACGCGCATGGGCCCGATCCTTCCAGACCGTCGGCGGCCCGCGGCGGAGTGGGAGTCCCGTGCAGCCGACGCGCGTAGCGGCGAAAGGCCCGCCGGCCGAGGGCCGGGAGGATCGGCCGCAACGGCGCCGGCAGCTTGGCGATCTCCAGCGCGATGGCCTCGGGGTCACCCTCGTAGAGCATCATCCCGAAACCGGTGAGCAGCATGCCCTTGGGAATCGACTCCATCCCGCGCTCGGTGAACTCCTCCCACTCCTCCGGCGTGACGTGCCGGGCCATCAGCGGCAGCACGCGCGTCTCCTCGGCGTCGAGGTGCTCGCACAGTGCCGTGACGAGCTCGGCGAGGTGGTCGGCGAGCCTCGTCGCGTCCTCGACCGAGGCCGAGTCGCGCCAGGCCGAGACGAGCGGCGGGCAGCCCTCGAGGAGCCGGTGGACGCCCTCGTGCTGGTCCTCCATCAGCTGGACGAGGGGGGCGAGCTCGTCCGGCACTCGCTGGACGAGCCGGTCCCAGAGCAGCTCGTCCTCGATCGTGTGGTGGTGCTCGACCAGGCCGGTCCAGAGCTCGACGTGGTCGGCGACCACCGTGGCTCGCCGCCGGTCCCCCGCCCGCACCCGTCGTACGGCGGGAACGGCCAGCCTGAGCTCGCGGCGGAAGCTCGTGTGCGCGACGGTCATCATCCGGACGTCGGTCAGGCCCGGCCCGAACAGCACGCCCGGGGCCGTGCCGGTCAGCTCGGTGCTCACTGCCCGCCGCCGAGGCTGCGACCAGGGCCTGGTGGGCGACCTGGCCGTAGTACTCGTACATGTCCGCGATCAGTCCGTCGCGGAAGGTGACCCGGATGGCCATGAGGTTCTCGTACCGCCCTCCGTCCGACGAGGTCCGCGACCATCCGCTCCTCGACGAGGGCGACGTCGGGGTCGTCGGTCTGGTGGAAGCGCACGTCGTGGACCTCGATGTGGGTCGTCGCGGCGCCGAAGCCGCCGAACAGGGCCCGGAACTGGTCGCGACCCTCGACGGTCGGCGGGATGCCGTCGACCGGGTAGGCCACGGAGTAGCGCGGCTCGGCGGTCCAGTGGGCGAGGAACTCCTCGATGTCGCCGGCGTAGAGCGCGACGGCTGCTGCTCGCCAGGTCGCCTCGTTGCGGGCCCGGGCGGTGGCCAGGTCGGGGGTGGCGGTGGTGGTGGTCATGTCGTCCTCCGTGGATCGGGTCGGTGGGCTTGTCGGGTACGACGCTGCCCGCTGCGCCGGTCCCGAACATCGGGGGAATCCCTGTCCCTGGAACCTCCGGGTGCGATGCTCGCGGGGTGGACCTGGTGGGCCGGGAGCGGGAGACGGCGGAGCTCGCCGCCGCGCTGGACGCCGTCGCGTCGGGCGAACGCCGGCTCGTGGTGCTCCGCGGCGAGGCCGGCATCGGCAAGACGCGGCTGCTGCAGGTCGTGGCTCGAGCAGGCGACGTCGCGCCGGTTCGAGGTGCTCACCGGCCGGGCCACCGAGCTGGAGTCCGACATCCCGCTGGCCGTGTTCCGCGAGGCCCTGCCCGACCTCGTGCCGATCAGGCCGGAGGACCCGGAGGCGCGGTGGCAGCTGTTCCGCGGCGTGGCCGAGTCGTTGACGGGCCCTCGGCCGCGCGCGCTCGTGCTGGACGACGTCGCACTGGGCCGACCCGCTCTCGCGGGAGCTCCTCGAGTCGCTGGTCCGGCGACCGCCGCGCGGCCCCCACCTGCTGATGGTGGCCGTGCGTCCCGGGCCCGCCGCCGAGGCGGTGCTGGCGGCCGCGCGCTCGGCTGCTCGGTCACTCACCCTGCTGGACCTCAAGCCACTGGACCGCTCCGCGGCCGACCTGCTGATCGGCCCCGACCGCCCGGCCGAGGACCGCGCCCGGATCTTCGAGAGCTCGGGCGGCAACCCGCTGCTGCTGGAGGAGCTGGCCAAGGGCGACGCCGGCGCCGTACCCAGCGGCATCGTCGCGGCAGTGTCCGCCGAGCTGGCCGACCTCGGCGACGACGCGCTCGCCCTGGTCCGCGCGGGTTCGGTGCTGGGCGACCCGTTCGACTCCGACCTCGCCGCGGTCACGGCCGAGCTGACCCCGCCGACCGGCCGGGCGGCGGTCGACGATCTCCTGGCGCGTGGGCTGGTGCGTCCGAGCGGGGCCAAGCAGCTCACCTTCCGGCACCCGGTGATCCGCACGGCGGTCTACGAGAGCCAGCCGGTCGTCGTACGGCAGCGAGCGCACGCGCGGGCCGCGGCGGCACTCGACTCCCTCGGCGCTCCCCTGCCGAGCCGGGCGCGCCACCTCGCGCACGTCGCCGAGCCCGGCGACGTGGAGAGCGCCGCGGCACTGCGCGAGGCGGCGCGGCTGGTCCGTGGGCATGCGCCGTCGATCGCGGCGGACTGGATGCTGGCGGCGAAGCGTGCGGCGCCACCCGCCGAGCTGTCGTCGTTCTCCGACCTCGCGGAGGTGCTCGTCCAGTCGGGTCGGCTCGACGAGGCCCTGGCCGTCGCCGAGGAGGGTCTGCTCTTCGGCGAGGGGTCGGCCGGGGATCGCGTCCGGCTCGTCCTGGCCGCCGCGTCGGTGGAGCGGCTGCTCGGCCGCCACGAGGCTGCCCGCCGGCGGCTGGTCCGTGCCGTCGACGAGCCGTCGGTCACGGAGTCGCTCGCCGCCGAGGTCGCGGCTGCCCTGGCCCTCTCGGCCTACGAGCGGGGCGATTACGACGAGCTGGCGTCGTGGGCCGAGGCCGCGCGCCGTGGCGACGGACTGGTCGGGGCGGCGGCGTCATCGATGGTGGCGCTGGGCCACCGCTTCGCCGGACGCATCGACGAGGCCGGAGTCGGAGTCGGCCGTTGCTGTGGCCGCCGTACGGGACGCGACCGACGACGAGCTGGCCGTGCACGCCGAGCTGATGATCGCGACCGCGTGGTCGCTCGTCGCCGTCGAGCACCTCGACGACGCGCTGCTCGTGAGCAGGCGCGCGTCCGGCGCCGCGCTGCGGGCGGGCAACGGTGCTGCCGCGGTGCCGCTGCTGCTCGCCGAGGTGCTCACCCTCGGGCTGCTGGGGCGCACCGAGGAGGCGGCCGAGGTCGTCCGACCGCGCCGAGGTGGAGGCGCGGCTGACCCGGAACGACCAGTCGGTGCAGTGGGCGCTGTGGATGCGGGCGTGGGTGCTGCTCGAGCACGGCGACCTCGACGCGGCCCTTCGTGGGGCGGAGGAGAGCGTCGCGCTGGCGCGGAGCCTCGACGCAGTCGGCTCTCGTCACGATCGCCAACGCGGTGCTGGGCTCGGTCCTGCTGGCCTCCGGTCGGCCGGAGGAGGCGGAGCCCCTGATCGCGGCGTACGACGTCGAGCCGGGCTGGGTCTGCCGTTGGGCCGCCCGCCTGGTCGAGGCCCGGATCGCCCTCGGTGACCTCGACGGTGCCGCGGCCGCGGCCGGACCGGGCCACCGCACTCGCCGACGGCACCGGGCTGGCCGGTGCCGTCGCTGCGGCGCAACGGGCCGGGGCGATGGTCCTCGCGCGCGCGGAGAGTCCGCCGCGGCCGCGGAGCTGGCCAGTCATCGGTGGCCGCAGGCCGAGTCCATCGGCGCCGAGCTCGACGCCGCGCCAGGCCCATCTGCTGGCCGGCCGGGCACTCGCCGTGCTCGACAAGGAGGCAGCGGTCGCGCACCTGACGCAGGCGCTACCGGCTGGCCCACCGGCGGGGCTCCCGTCGTACGGCCGACGAGGCGACCCGCGAGCTGCGCCGGCTCGGTCGACGCGTCGGCGTGGGCGGCTCGCGGTCCTCCAGCCGCCTCGGCGTGGACGCCCTCAGCACCCGCGAACGGGAGATCGCCGACCTCGTCGCCCGGGGGCTCACCAACCGCGAGATCGCCGCCCGCCTGTTCCTGAGCGAGAAGACCGTCGAGTCGCACCTCTCCAAGGCCTTCGGGAAGCTCGGCGTCTCCTCCCGGGCCGCCCTCGCCGCGCAGGTCACCTCCTCGACGGTCGGCGACTAACGGGTCATCAGGGCGTCGAGGCCGACGGCCATCGCGGCGGCGAGGCGGAAGTCGAGGCGGTCGTCGGGGACGTGGACGTCGTAGCGGTCACGCAGCGACATCTGCCGCTCCGAGCTCATCACCAGCCCACCGGTGGCCCGGTCGGTGAAGTCGAAGTGGAAGCTGAACGGGAGGTCGACGAACCGGCGCAGGAGGGCGACCGCCTGGTTGCGCTCCTGGCCCGAGGCCTCGAGACCCGGCCCGCTGAGGGTGTACGTCGACCGCAGCAGGCTCTTGCCGAAGTCCTTGCGGAAGCTGCCGATCGGGTTGCCGGCGGCGTCGCGGACGTCGTACCCGGCATTGAGGTCCATCACCTGCCGGGCCTGGAACGAGAACACCGGGCTGGGTGCGCGCCGTCGTCGGCGTAGAAGGTGACCTGTTCCTTGAACGCCATCCGCTTCTGCTGGGCCAGCGCCAGCAAGCGCCCCGGCGAGCCGTCGGGGTTGGCCTCGCTGACCTCGTAGCGGTTGACCATCATGGTCAGCGTGCTGCCGGACGAAGAAGCGGGGCACGTACATCGCAGCGGTCATGACGTCAGGCGCGCGAGTTCCTCGTCGACGACGGCCGGGTCGAGCTTGGTGAACACCGGGGCCGGCTTGCTCGACCGGCGTGCCGACCGTGATCGGGACTGCGCTCCCAGCGGGCGGCGCCGGAGTAGTCACCGGTGATGACCGGGTAGCCGGCACCGCCGTCGAGGTCGTCGACCTCCTCGAGCCGAGGCATCGGCTGCACCTCGCCCGTGCCGCCGAGCACGGCGTCCACGGCGTTGGCCGAGAACGGCAGGAACGGCGAGAGGATCGTGTTGAGGTCGGCGACGCACTGCGCCACGACGTGCAGGATCGTGCCGAGCCGCTCGCGCTCGTCGTCGCCCTTGAGCTTCCAGGGCTCGGAGTCGGAGACGTACTTGTTCACCTCGGCGACCGCCCGCATCGCCTCGCCGATCGCGGCCTTCTGCCGGTGCCGGCCGATCAGGTCACCCACCACGCCGAACGCCGCCGTCGACGTGGTCGAGCAGCGCCTGGTCCTCGGGCGTCAGCTCACCGGCCGCCGGGATCTCGCCGAAGCTCTTGGCGATCATGTTCGCCGTGCGGTTGACCAGGTTGCCCCAGCCGGCGACCAGCTCGTCGTTGGTACGCCGGACGAACTCGCTCCAGGTGAAGTCGGAGTCCTGGTTCTCCGGTCCGGCGGCAGCCACGAAGTAGCGGAACGCGTCGGGCTGGTAGCGGCTGAGCAGGTCGCGCACGTAGATCACCACGCGCTGCGAGGACGAGAACTTCTTGCCCTCCATGGTCAGGAACTCCGAGGAGACGACCTCGGTCGGCAGGTTCAGCTCGCCGTACTCCCCCGGCTTGCCGTTGCGGTCGCCCTTGCCGGAGTACGCCAGCAGCTCGGCCGGCCAGATCTGGCTGTGGAAGGTGATGTTGTCCTTGCCCATGAAGTAGTAGGACAGCGCCTCGGGGTCGTTCCACCACTCGCGCCAGCGGTCCTCGATCACCCGTACGACGGGCCCACTCGATGCTCGCCGAGAGATAGCCGATGACCGCGTCGAACCACACGTAGAGCCGCTTGGTCGGGTTGTCGCGCCAGCCGTCGAGCGGCACCGGGATGCCCCAGTCGATGTCGCGGGTCATCGCGCGCGGACGGATGTCCTCGAGGATGTTCTGGCTGAACCGGATCACGTTCGGCCGCCACAGCCCGGTGGCCTCGCGCTCGTCGAGCCACACCTTGAGCGCGTCGGCCAGCGCGGGCAGGTCGAGGAAGAAGTGCTGGGTCTCGACGAACTCGGGCACCTCGCCGTTGATCCGCGACCGCGGGTTGATCAGGTCGGCCGGGTCGAGCTGGTTGCCGCAGTTGTCGCACTGGTCGCCGCGCGCGCTCGGGTAGTCGCAGATCGGGCAGGTGCCCTCGATGTAGCGGTCGGGCAGGGTGCGACCGGTCGACGGGCTGATCGCGCCGTAGGTCGTCTTCTCGATGAAGTAGCCGTTGTCGTAGACGCCGGTGAACAGCTCCTGCACGACGGCGGTGTGGTTGCGGGTCGTCGTACGCGTGTAGAGGTCGTAGGAGACCCCCAGCGACGACCAGGTCCTCCGCGATCAGCCGGTGGTTCTGGTCGGCGAGCTCCTGCGGGGTCACCCCGGCCTCGTCGGCCGCGATCAGGATCGGGCGTCCCGTGCTCGTCGGTGCCCGACACCATCAGCACGTCGTGGCCCGCCATCCGCATGTAGCGGCTGAACACGTCGGAGGGCACGCCGAAACCGGCCACGTGGCCGATGTGGCGCGGGCCGTTGGCGTACGGCCAGGCGACGGCGGACAGGACTCTGCTCATGCGGGGAAGCCTATTGTCCGGGCGGACGGAAGCATCGACGGGGTTTCACCGGGCGCACGATCCACTCTCGACCTCATGCTCATCGCGGAGGAACTGCTGCTCCTGCTGCTCGACGACGACTCGGGCAAGCTGCACCACTCCACCTACCTCGACGCGGGCATCGGCGGAGCGCTGCTCGTCGAGCTGGCGCTCGGATCGCACGTCGAGGTGGTCAAGGGCCAGGGCCTGTGGGCCCGCGCGAAGGTGCACGTGACGAGTGCACCCGCCCCGTCCGACCCGGTGCTCGCCGACGCGCTGGCCGTGGTCGGCGCAGCAGCGACCGGACCGCCCAGGACCTGGTGGGACGCCTCGGCAAGCGTCGGCGCGACCCACTGCTCGAGCGGCTCGAGGCCGCCGGGATCCTGCGGCGCCAGGAGGACACGCGTGATGGGCCTGTTCCCGCGCCGGCGCTGGCCCGCGGCCGACAGCCGCCACGAGGCCGACCTGCGCCGGCGGCTCGGCGACGCCTGGTCCGCGGGCTCGAGCCGGAGCCCCGCGTCGCCGCCCTGGTCGCCGTCCTCTCCGCCATGGACCTCGCGCACAAGGTCGTCGACCGCGAAGGCCTCCCGGCCCGTCAGCTGAAGTCGCGGGCCAAGGAGGTCGCCGACGGCGACTGGGCAGCCAAGGCCGTGAAGGACGCGATCGCCGCGGCCCAGGCTGCCGTGGCAGCAGCGACCGTCGCCGCCACAGCGAGCGCGGCCGCCACCTCAGGCTGAGACGGTGCGCCCCGCGAACGCCGCGATCACGTCGTAGGCGTCCCCGCCGGCCGGAGCCGGTTGCTCGGGGCCGAAGGCCTCCCCACGTATCTCCGCGCGGAGGTTGGCCTTCATGAACCCCAGCCCCTGCTCGGCCACCGCGGGGTCGAGCTCGCCGGTCGAGCGGCCGAGGGCGTGGGCGAGGTCCCACGAGTGCACCGCGAACTCGGCGATCTGCCAGTCCGGGTCGCTGCCCTCGGGCAGCGTGCCTGGTTCCAGAGGCCCATCAGGTCGTCCGCTGCGGAACGGAAGGCGGGCGCCCAGCCGCTCCCGAGGTGTGGAGGACCCGCGGACCAGTCAGGCTGCTCGCCACGCATCATCACCGCGAAGTTCGCCGGTGCCGCGACGACGTGGTCCGCCAGCTGCCCGAGGCTCCAGCCCGAGCACGGGGTCGACCCGTCCAGCAGGTCGGGACTGACGTGCGCCAGCAGACCCTCGAGCTGGTCGAGGGAGCGGGTCAGGACCGAGAGCGCTGCGTCGCCGGACATGTCCGGCAACCTACGCCGACGCGGGCCTCAGCTGAAGTCGAGGTCGCCGGTGCGGGTGCGCTTGAGCTCGAAGAACTGCGGGTACGCCGCGAGCGTCACGCACGCGTCCCACAGCTCGCCCGGCCTCCTCGCCACGCGGTGCCTTGGACATCACCGGGCCGAAGAAGGCCGTCCCGTTGAAGTGGATGGTGGGGGTGCCGACGTCGTCGCCGACGGCGTCCATGCCCTCGTGGTGGGACTTGATGACGGCCTCGTCGAGGAAGGTGTCGTCCATCGCGTCGGCGAGTGCGACGTCGAGGCCGTTCTCCTCCAGCGCCTCCTCGATCATGGCGCGATCGCTGGCGCGCTTCTCGATGTGGATCTTGGTGCCCATCGCCGTGTAGAGCGGGGCCAGCACCTCGTTGCCGTACTTCTCCTCGGCGGCGATCAGGACCCGGACCGGACCCCACGCGTCGGCGAGCTTGGCGCGGTAGTAGTCGGGGATGTCGCGGTCCTGGTTGAGGTACGCGAGGCTCATCACGTGCCAGTGCACCTCGATGTCGCGCACCTTCTCCACCTCGAGGACCCACCGTGAGGTGATCCAGGCGAAGGGGCAACGCGGGTCGAACCAGAAGTCTGCATGCGGAGTCGTCATATCTACCCAAACCTCGATGGTGGGTCAGATCATTCCCGTTGTCGCAGTCAACAAACCGGCCCCGGTCCGCGTTGGGCCGCTGCCCGACTTCGGTGCAATGATGCCGAGCATGCCTGGAACCAACCTGACCCGCGACGAGGCACAGACCCGTGCCCGGTTGCTCGGTGTCGACTCCTACACCGTGGAGCTCGACCTGACGACCAGCGAGACGACCTTCGCCACCACCACCACGATCGCGTTCACCTGCACCGAGGTGGGCGCCGAGAGCTTCGCCGACCTGGTCGGCGCCACCATCCACGAGGTCACCCTCAACGGCACCGCGCTGGACCCCGCCGAGGTCTACGACGACAACCGGATCCGGCTCAGCGACCTCCAGGAGCGCAACGAGCTCGTCGTACGCGCGGACTGCCCCTACTCCCGCACGGGCGAGGGCCTGCACCGCTTCGTCGACCCCGTCGACGACCGGGTCTACACCTACACCCAGTTCGAGGTGCCCGACGCACGCCGCGTGTTCGCGACCTTCGAGCAGCCTGACCTGAAGAGCGTCTTCACCTTCCGGGTGACGGCGCCGGAGGACTGGGCGGTCGTCTCGAACGCGCCCACGCCCGACCCTCGACCCATCGGCGACGGGCAAGGCGGTCTGGGAGTTCCCGCCGACCGAGCGCATGTCGACGTACATCACCGCGCTGATCGCCGGCGAGTACCACGCCGAGTTCGCGACCTACGAGGGCAAGTTCGGCGAGATCCCCCTCGGTCACTACTGCCGGCAGTCGCTGGTCGCCCACATGGACACCGACGCGCTGGTCAAGCTGACCCGCGAGGGCTTCGAGTTCTTCGAGGACGCCTTCGACTTCCCCTACCCGTTCCACAAGTACGACCAGCTCTACGTGCCGGAGTACAACATGGGCGCGATGGAGAACGCGGGCGCCGTCACGCTCCGCGACGAGTACCTCCCCCGCAGCCGCCAGGACGCCTCGTTCTACGAGTTCCGCTGCTCGGTGATCCTCCACGAGATGGCGCACATGTGGTTCGGCGACCTCGTCACCATGAAGTGGTGGGACGACCTCTGGCTCAACGAGTCGTTCGCCGAGTGGGCCTGCTACCACGCGGCCGTCGAGGCCACCGAGTTCGACGAGTCCTGGACCGGCTTCACCAACGCCCGCAAGAACTGGGCGCTGCGCCAGGACCAGCTGCCCAGCACGCACCCGATCGCGGCCGACAACTACGACCTGCAGGCCGTCGAGGTCAACTTCGACGGCATCACCTACGCCAAGGGCGCGTCGGTGCTCAAGCAGCTGGTCGCGTGGGTCGGGCTGGACAACTTCCTGGTCGGGCTGCGGGCCTACTTCAAGAAGCACGCCTTCGCCAACTCCGAGTTCAGCGACCTGCTCAGCGCGCTCGAGGAGGCCTCCGGGCGTGAGCTCGACTCGTGGGCGAAGGAGTGGCTGCAGACCAGCGGCGTGAACACGCTGACCCCGCAGTTCGAGGTCGACGCGCGACGGCAGCTACGCCTCCTTCTCGGTGCTGCAGTCCGCCACCGTCGAGCACCCCACCCTGCGCCGTCACCGCATCGGGATCGGCCTGTACGACGCGGTCGACGGCCACCTGGTCCGTCGTACCAACGTGGAGGTGGATGTCGAGGGCGAGACGACCGCGATCGCCGAGCTCGTCGGCGTACGCCAGCCGGACCTGCTGCTGCTCAACGACGGTGACCTGACCTACGCCAAGATCCGCCTCGACGAGCGCTCGCTCGAGACCGTGGTCTCCGGCCTCGCGCGGCTCGACGACTCCCTCGCGCGCGCCCTGTGCTGGGGTGCGGCGTGGGACATGACCCGCGACGCCGAGATGAGCGCCACCGACTTCGTGCAGCTCGTGCTGGGCAACATCGCGGTCGAGACCGACGCGTTCGGCTCCTCGCGGATCCCGGCGTACGCCGCCCAGGCCGCCAACAACTTCTCCGCACCCGCCAACCGGGCCGCCCTCCGTGCGACCTGGGAGGCGGGCGTGCGCCGGCTGCTCGACGAGGCCGAGCCCGGCAGCGACCACCAGCTCACCTTCGTGCGCTCGCTCGCCGCGGCCGCGCACAGCGACCCCGTCCTCGACGAGCTCGAGGGGCTGCTCGACGGCTCCAGGGAGATCGACGGGCTGGTGGTCGACACCGACCTGCGGTGGACCCTGCTCGGCGGGCTGGCCCGCGCGGGCCGCGCCGACGGCGACCGGATCGACGCCGAGCTGCACCGCGACAACACCATCTCCGGCCGCGAGCGCGCGGCGGCGGCGCGGGCGTCGCGGCCCACGGCCGGAGGCGAAGGCCGAGGCGTGGGAGATCGCCGTCGTCCGCGACGACGTACCCAACGAGACGCAGCGCAGCGTCGTGCTCTCCTTCATGCAGCCCGGCCAGGACGAGCTGCTGCAGCCCTACGTCGAGCAGTACCTCGACGAAGGCCGAGACCCTGTGGGAGGAGAAGGGCACCCAGCGCGCCTCGACCGCCCTGGAGTTCCTCTTCCCCCGTCCGCTGGCCTCGCGCGAGCTGCTCGACCGGGTCGGCACCTGGCTGCAGGAGTCACCGGCCAACCCCGCCGCGAAGCGCTACGTGCACGAGGGTGCCGCCGACGTGGAGCGCTACCTGGCCGGCCAGGCGAAGGACGCGAGCGACAGCTGACTGCTCGCGGACAGATCGGACAGGGTTGGCAGGCAATCCTGGTGGCTGGCAGGCGAAGTATTGCCCGCCAGCCCGTCAGTTTCACACCGGGCGCTCGGGGAAACCGACACTCCCCTACTCGTGCAGCGTGCGGGCTTCCGGGCGGCCTCGGCGAGCTGACCGACGCCGTGCTTGATGCCGCCGACGAGGTCGCCGCCGGAGAAGGCGGACTCCATGCCCGCGACGGCGAGGCGGACGGCGTCGTCACTCAGCGAGCGGCGTACGACGGCCCCGGTGACGACCTCGAGCGCGTGGGCGGCCGGGTCGACCAGGATCAGGACGCTGCGGGCCGGCGAGGCGAGGGCGGCGTGCAGCCGTTGCGCGTAGACACGCGAGTCGCCGGGCGTCGGCCCGACGAACACCGAGAACTCGAACCGGCAGACGGTCTCGGCCCCGCGGATCGCGCGGTCGATCTCCGCCTCCTGGGCGCTGGAGAAGTCACCAACGGCCACTGGTGCCTCCTGCGTCCGTCGAGCTCTGCTCGATCTGCTCGGGGGTGACCGCGTCGGCGGCCTTCACACCCTTGGTCGGGCCACCGAACCACTCGGTGTCACCTCGCCACGCCTGGCCCGGCTGGTAGCCGTCGCCGCCGAGCGTGGGCAGCACCGCGAGGAGCGAGATCACCGCGGCTGCGCCCAGGGGCAGGATCAGCAGCACCATCAGGAATCCAAGGGGTGAGACATCCGGGGCCTCTTCCCAACCCGCGGGCGTGTCGGCGACAGCGGGCGCGACCAGCGCGCCGAGCACGAACCACACCGCCCCGGCGAGCAGCAGGAGCGGGCGGAGCAGGCGGCGGACCGAGTCGTGAGTGAACACACAGGCAGGATAGCGATTCCTGGCTTGGTCAGGCTCGCCCACTCCTCGTAGCCTCCCTCACATGCTTTCGCAGACGCTTGTGCCCTGGCTCATCCCCGACGCCCTGTTCGACGTCCCGGCCGCCTGCGAGCAGAACGACAGCTGGACCTGTGCGGCCGTCTACGACTGGACCGGCAACGAGACGCTGGCCCGCGGAGCGACCTGGGTGATCGGCAAGCCCCTCGCGATCCTGGTCATCATCGTCGGCGCCGTGGTGGTCCGCTGGCTCGCCTCGAAGGCGATCGACCGGGTCGTACGACGCGCCGAGAACGCCCCGCTCCCGGGCAAGGCGCACGCCTACAACCGGCGCGCCCAGCGCGCGAGGAGCCTCGGCTCGCTGCTCAAGAGCGTCACCACCACGGTGGTCTTCGGCATCGCGTTCGTGATGGTGCTCTCCGAGCTCGGGCTCAACGTCGCGCCGATCCTGGCCAGCGCCGGCGTCCTCGGTCTGGCCATCGGCTTCGGCGCCCAGAACCTCGTCAAGGACTTCCTGTCCGGCGTGATGATGATGGTCGAGGACCAGTACGGCGTGGGCGACGAGGTCGACCTCGGCGAGGCGATCGGCACCGTCGAGCACGTCGCCCTGCGCGTGACCCGCGTTCGCGACGTCGACGGCACCGTCTGGTACGTCCGCAACGGCGAGATCCTGCGTGTCGGCAACGCCAGCCAGAACTGGGCGCGCACGGTGCTCGACGTCAACGTCAGCTACGACCAGGACCTCCGCAAGGTGCGCGAGGTGCTCCAGGAAGTCGCCCACGGGCTGTGGGACGACGAGGACTACCAGGACGTGATCCTCGAGGAGCCCGAGGTCTGGGGCGTCCAGGCCCTCACCCCCGACTGGGTCACGGTGCGCGTCACCCTCAAGACCGCCCCGCTGAAGCAGTGGGGCGTGGCCCGCGAGATGCGCGAGCGGATCAAGGCCCGCTTCGACCACGAGGGCATCTCCATGCAGGTCCCCCAGCGCCTCTTCTGGCAGCCGGGTCCGGGCCAGCAGACGCCGGCTCCCGACGAGGCCTGAGTAGGGGTACTCACCACCAGTTGAGTCGCGAGCCTGACGCGGTCGGGGGGCCTCCGGGCAGGACGATCGTCGACATGAGCAGACTCGTCGACCCCACCCTGTGCCCCGACTGCCGCGCCACGCTGGACACCTCGGCGACCTGCCCCGACTGCGGGCTGCGGCTCACCGGCTCCCTCGCCTCGGACCTCTGGCGACTGATGGTCGACGCCGACCGGATCGTCGAGCAGCTCCGCGCGCTGTCCGGCCCGGCTCCCGCCCCCGCGCGCCGCCCCCGCCGCTGCAGCGCCGACCGACGGGCTCGCTCCCCTCGTTCCCGGCCACCGCACCGGCGCCGGTACAGACCCGGCAGCTGCCCGCCGCGTCGGTCCCGGTGGTGCTGCTGTCGCTCGGCGCGCTCTGCCTGCTCGTGGCCGCGGTCGTCTTCGTCGCGGTGACGTGGAGCCTGCTCGGCCTCACCGGCCGCACCCTGGTGCTGCTCGGCATCACCGTCCGCCCTGGCGTTCGTCGCGGTCGTGCTCACCCGCAAGGACCTGCGCGGAGCCGCCGAGACCTTCTGGCTGATCGTCGCGGGGATGCTCGTCGTCGACCTGCTCGGGGCGCAGTCGGCCGGTCTGGCCGGTCTCGACGCGCTGGACTGGCGCGGCACCGCCGCTCTGGTGGGCGCCTCGTTGACCGCCCTGGGCCTCGGCGTCGCGGCCTGGGCGCGCGGCCAGCGGGTCGGCCGGCTGTACGGCGCCGAGGCGGTCGCCGTGGTCGGCGCGCTCCTCATCTGCGCGACCAACGTCTGGGGCGCCGAGAACCCGGCCGTCGCGTGCGCGATCGCCGTCCCGGTGCTCGCCGGGTTGTTCGTGGCCCTGCGTCGCGAGCTCCCTGTCGCGGCGTACGGCATGGGCGGGCTGGCGCTCGCCTCGTGGCTCGGACTCCTCGTCACGGGCTGGGACCGCGCCCTCGAGACGGCCGGACCCGGCGAGTGGTGGTCCGACCTCCGCGGCTGGCCGCTGCTCGTGGCGGCCGCTGCTTCGCCGCGGCGGTCGTGCACCTGCCGAAGGTGCCCGAGACCGGTCCGCCCGGTCGCCGCGGCTCTCTCGCTCTTCAGCCTGGTCCTGCTGGCCACCGCGCCGACGACCGACTTCGCCGAGACCCGCGACCGGTCGTCGTGGGCAGCGCCGTCCTCCTCGCTCTCGGCCTGGCTGGCCGCGTTCGCCCCGCGCGCCTGGGCCCTCGGGGCCACCGCCGCTGGCCGCGCTCGGCGTGCTCGGGTCGCGGCCCTGCTGCTCGCCGTCGCACCCAGCGACCTCCTCAGCGGGCTCGACCCCGACGGCTCGAGCGCCATCGACCTGCGGCTCGTGGACGTCAGCCCGGGTGCCGCCGCCTGGACCAGCGGGCTGCTCGGCCGCCGTCGTCGCCGCGACCCTCGTCCTGATGCTGCGTCGGGTGCCCGACCAGCACCGCATCGTCGCCGGCCAGGTCGTCGGTGCCGTGGCGCCGGCGGTCCTGGCCCTCGGCGGACTCGTCGTGGTCCTCGACCTCGAGCCGCGGTCTGTGGGCCGCCATCCTGGCCGCCGCCCTCGCCACCTTCATCGCAGCCGGTGCCGCCTGGTGGGTCCGCGACGAGACGGCCGCCGGAGTGGCCGGCTGCGTCGCGACCGCCTACCTGGCCGGCGTCACGCTCTACCTGGCTGCCGCCAACGACCTGCTGGTCGCGCTGACCACGTCGACCTTCGCGCTGGTGCTCGCCGATCGGCTTCGCCCTGCGCGAGCGGGCCGGCGCACGACGTCCCCGCGGCGGTCGCCGGCGGCCTGGCCGTCCTGCTCGGCGGTTGGGCTCTGGTGTCCTGGGGCGTGCGGCTCGAGGCCGACGAGACGGCCCGCGCGATCGCCCTGGCGGTGTACGCCGCGCTGGTCGGTGTCCTCGCCGCGCCGGTCACGCGTCGTGCGACCTGCCGCGATGACCTTCGAGGGCACCGCCCTGCTGCTCGGCGGTGCTGGCCACCGCCTACTCCACCGACGACCGCACCAGCGCGATGGCCCTGACCATCGTCGGCAGCGCGATCTGCCTGGTCGCGGTCGCGAACCGGGACCGGGCCGCCGCGAGCTGGCTCGGCGCCCTGCGTGCTCGGGGTCGCGACGGTGCTGCGGGTGGCCCTCGACGTCCAGGCTCCCGAGCTCTACACCCTCCCCGCGGCGGCGCTGCTGATCGCCGCCGGCGTCTGGCGGCTGCGGACCGACCCGGGGCCAACAGCTTCCTGGTCCTGGGCAGCGGGCTCACCCTCGCCCTGCTGCCGAGCCTGCTGCTCGCCCTCGACGAGCCGGTCTCGCTGCGCGGCGCCCTGATCGGCGCTCGCCGGCGTGCTGACGCTCGGCGCCGGGGTCCAGCAGCGGCTGGCCGCCCCGTTCGTCCTCGGGGCGCTGACCACCGGGATCCTCGCCGTACGCCACCTGGAGCCGTACGCCGACGCCGTGCCGCGCTGGATCTCGCTCGGCGGGGTCGGCGTCGCGCTGCTCATCGTGGGCGTCACCTGGGAGGCCCGCCGTCGCAACCTGGAGACCGCGGGTCGCTACCTGGCCGCCCTCCGCTGAGGGCCGGTCGGCACAATGGCGGCATGACCACCCCGTCCAGCGCCACGTTCTACGACGAGATCGGCGGCAGCCCGACGATCCGCGGCATCGTCAAGCGCTTCTACGAGGGAGTCGCCACCGACGAGGTGCTCCGGCCGCTGTACCCCGAGGAGGACCTCGTCCGCGGCCGAGGAGCGGTTCGCGATGTTCCTCGAGCAGTACTGGGGCGGCCCGACGACGTACTCCGACCAGCGCGGCCACCCGCGGCTGCGGATGCGGCACGCACCGTTCGCGGTGACCCCGACCGCGCGCGACCACTGGCTGCACCACTTCCGCGCAGCCCTCGACGAGGCCGACCTGACGCCCGAGCAGGACGCGCAGTTCTGGGAGTACGTCACGCACGCGGCCCAGTTCATGATCAACACGATGGAGGACCTCCAGGAGCGTCCCGGAGGCTGATCCGCTCCTACCCGCCGAGCTCCTGGAGGAGCCGCGCACGCTGCGACTCGGCCATGTCCGTCGGGCCGCTGGGTCTCCATGTCGAAGATCACCATCACCACGGCGGCCCGGGCGAGCACGGTGTCGCCGTCGAGCACCTCCGCCCTGATCGTGAACGACCTCGTCCCGACATGGCCGATCCACGAGCGGACGGCGTACGGCTCCCGGCGGTAGGGCATCGGCGCCAGGTAGTCGAGGTCGGTGCGCGCGACGACGTGGTGGCTCCAGTGCTGACCGCGGGTGTGCAGGCCCATCAGGAACTTGATGCGGGCCTCCTGGAGGAACTCGAAGAACGCGACGTCGCGCACCAGACCGCGCTCGTCGACGTCGGCCCGCCGCACGGTGAGCTCGTAGACGTCGCCGCCGGACGGCTCTCCGTCGGCCAGGGGTCGCCACTCGTGGGCGGGGCCGGCCAGCGCCTCGGCGACGCTCGTGCGCCATCGGCGGGAGTGGCGCCGCCAGCACGCTCGAGGCCCGGAGGTAGAGCGTGCGCTCGCCGTCCGGCTCCGCCGGAGGGTCGTAGATCTCGTGGGCCAGCGTGACGCTCGTCGTCAGTCACCTCGGTGAACCAGGTGTCGACGTGCACGGGCTGACGCCGGAACACCAGCGGCGAGGCGAACTCGACCTGGTGGCCGCTCACCGCCTTCGGGTCCACGCCGGTCCCCTGGAACAGGTCTTCCCGCGCCTCGGCGACGTACTCGAGGTAGGTCACGTTGTTGACGTGGCCGAGCAGGTCCATGTCGGCCCAGCGCATGGGGCACTCGTAGGTGTGCGGCACGCGCAGATCGTCCCAAAGACAATCTCAGTCCGGTTCAGCGACCCAGCACGAGGTGGCCGTAGTAGCTGGACGACGCTCTCGTTGGCGACGCACCCGAGGGGTGCGGTTCTGCGCGAAGAACGTGACGAGAGCGCCGACAGCCAGGACGACGGCGACGGCGGCCACAGCGAAGAAGACGATCACGAAGGGAGTCAGGTTCGGGAGGTCGAAGGTCATGGTGACTTTCCTTTCATTGGTCTCTACATCTGTAGAATCTACAACTGTAGAGACGCCTGGGCAAGGCGGGGGGTAGGGTCCTGCGTCACGCTGGGATCCACGGAGAGGAGCACGACGGGCGTGCCGGAGATACGTTTCACCGCGCGACAGGAACGGCTGCTCACCGGCGCCGTCCACGTGGTGGCCCGCAGCGGCCTGCGCGGGCTGACCCACCGGGCCGTGGACGCAGAGGCGGGACTCCCCGAGGGCAGCTGCTCGGCGTAATGCGCACGCGGCTGGCGCTGCTCACCCAGCTGACCGAGTACGTCACCTCGCAGTTCGCGCACGACATCGCCGACCTGCACCCACCGGATCGAGGAGCACGCGGGCGAGGACGGGTACGTCGTACAAGAGACCGTCGCGATGTTGCGCTCCTGGCTGGCACGATCCCGACCTGCTGCTGGTCCGGATGGAGCTGACCATCGAGGGTTCGCGCCAGCCCGAGATCGCCGAGATCCTCCAGGTGCAGTGGGTCCAGCTGGTGCGACCTCGTCGAGCACGCGATGGAGACGACGGGCAAGAAGCACAGCCCGGCACGCGCCCGGACCCTGTTGGCCGCCATCGACGGCGTGCTGCTGCGCGCCGTGCGCGAGGACCCGAAGGACCGGGCCCGGTTCCTGCGCGACAGCCTCGAGCTGCTGATGTCAGCCCTAGTGGGCAAGAGCACACCGCCACCCGACTAGAACGTGTCCTAGGCTGGCGGGTGCCCTGCGGCGCCCGCGCGTCGCTCACCCACACGAGCAGGAGACCACATGCCCGAGGCAGTGATCGTTTCTGCGGCCCGCTCCCCCATCGGCCGCGCCAACAAGGGTTCGCTCAAGGACTTCCGGCCCGACGACCTGAGTGCGCTGATCATCAAGGCCGCGCTGGACAAGGTGCCGGAGCTGGACCCCACGACGATCAACGACCTGATGCTCGGCTGCGGCCTCCCCGGCGGCGAGGCCGGCAACAACATGGGCCGCGTCGTGGCCACCCTGCTCGGGTACGACGAGATCCCCGGCACCACGATCACCCGCTACTGCTCCTCCTCGGTGCAGACCTCCCGGATGGCCTTCCACGCGATCAAGGCCGGCGAGGGCGACGCCTTCATCTCCGCCGGCGTCGAGACGGTCTCCCGCTTCGCGAAGGGCACCTCCGACCACATCCCCGACACCCGCAACCCGCGGTTCGAGGAGGCGACCGGCCGCACCGAGGAGTACGCGCAGGGCGGCCAGGACTGGCACGACCCGCGCGACGACGGGAAGCTCCCCGACATCTACATCGCCATGGGCCAGACGGCCGAGAACGTCGCCCGGATGCGCGGCCTCGACCGCAAGGAGCTCGACGAGTTCGGCGTCCGCAGCCAGAACCTCGCCGAGAAGGCGATCAACGACGGCTTCTGGGCCAACGAGATCACCCCGGTCGCCGCCCCCGACGGCACCATGGTCGCCAGCGACGACGGCCCGCGCGCCGGCGTCACCTACGACGCGATCTCCCAGCTCAAGCCGGTGTTCCGTCCCGACGGCGTCGTGACGGCGGGCAACTGCTGCCCGCTCAACGACGGCGCCGCCGCGGTCATCGTCATGTCGGACACCAAGGCCAAGGAGCTCGGCATCACGCCGCTGGCCCGGATCGTCTCCACCGGCGTCACCGGCCTCTCCCCCGAGATCATGGGCCTCGGCCCGGTCGAGGCGACCAGGCAGGCGCTGAAGAACGCCGACATGACGATCGACGACATCGACCTGGTCGAGATCAACGAGGCGTTCGCGGCCCAGGTGGTGCCGTCGTACCAGGACCTCGGCATCGACCTCGACCGGCTGAACATCAACGGCGGCTCGATCGCCGTCGGCCACCCGTTCGGCATGACCGGCGCCCGGCTGCAGAACACGATGCTCAACTCGCTGAAGTGGCACGACAAGTCCACCGGCCTGATCACCATGTGCGTCGGTGGCGGCCAGGGCATGGCGATGATCCTGGAGCGCCTCTCCTGACGCGCCCTGAGCACGCCGAGAGGGCGCATCCGGTCGTCCGGATGCGCCCTCTCGCGTCGTACTGGGTGGGTCAGGCCTGCTCGCGCACGGCCTCCACGGCGAGGTGGATGTTCACCTTGTCGCCGACGAGGACGCGGCCGCCGTCGAGCGGGACGTTGAAGTCCACGCCGAAGTCCTTGCGGTTGATGACGCCGTTGGCCTCGAAGCCGAGACGCTCGCCGCCCCACGGGTCCTGGCCGATGCCGAGGAACTCGACCTCGAGCTCGACCGGCTTGGTGACGCCCTTGAGGGTCAGGTCGCCGACGGCGGTGGTGCCGTCGAAGGAGGTGGCGGTGAAGGTCATCTGGCCGAACTTCTCCACGTCGAAGAAGTCAGCGGAGCGCAGGTGGCCGTCGCGCTGCTCGTCGCGGGTGTTGACGGAGTTCAGGTCGATGGTCGCGGTGGCGCGGGTGTCCTCGAGCGAGTCACCGGTGGTGAGCTGGCCCTCGAACTTCTCGAACTGGCCCCGGACCTTGCTCATCAGGTGACGCACGGTGAAGCCGACCTCGGAGTGGCTCGGGTCGATCGTCCACGATCCGGCGGTGATGTCGGTGCCGAAGGTGGTGTCAACTGTGACGGTCATGCGTATCAGTCCTCACGTTCTGGGTGCGGTGCGTGTCTCGCATCGCCGGTAGTAGAAGCTTCAACTACGGCGTTTGCGGCAGTATTCCCGCCGACTCGACCTTTTTCGAACCGTCGGTCCTACACTCCCGCCATGGCATCTCGGAACGACGTTCGCTGGCTGACCAGCGACCAGCAGAAGGCGTGGCGCGCCTACATCATGGGCACCGAGCTGTTGAACCATCAGCTCGACCGTGAGCTGCGCGAGGAGCACGACATCTCCTTCAGCGAGTACGAGATCCTCGTCCGGCTCTCCGAGGCCGAGGGCGGCCGCATGCGGATGGCGATCCTCGCCGACGCGATGTCCCACTCCCGGAGCCGGGTGACCCACACCATCGCCCGGATGGAGCGAGCCGAGCTCGTCGTCGCGCGAGGCGTCCCGGGCCGACGGCCGCGGCGTCGAGGCGGTGATGACCGCCGAGGGGCGACGCGTGCTGACCGAGGCGGCGCCCACCCACGTGCGCGGCGTGCGCGAGCACCTCGTCGACCTCGCCTCGAAGACGGACTTCGCCGCCCTCGGGCGGATCTTCGACGAGGTCAGCGAGCGGCTGCTGACCGACAAGCCCGAAGAGGCCGACATCCGCTAGGACGCCGGCTCTCGCGCGCTCAGTCGCGGGTCAGGCGGCGGTGGGTCACGCGGTGCGGACGAGCGGCCTCGGCACCGAGGCGCTCGATCTTGTTCTCCTCGTACGACGCGAAGTTGCCCTCGAACCAGAACCACTTCGCGTCGTCCTCGTCGTCGCCCTCCCAGGCGAGGATGTGGGTCGCGACGCGGTCGAGGAACCACCGGTCGTGCGAGGTGACCACGGCACAGCCGGGGTACTCGAGCAGCGCGTCCTCGAGCGAGGACAGGGTCTCGACGTCGAGGTCGTTGGTCGGCTCGTCGAGCAGCAGCATGTTGCCGCCCATCTTCAGGGTGAGCGCCAGGTTGAGCCGGTTGCGCTCTCCACCGGAGAGCACGCCGGCCTTCTTCTGCTGGTCGGGCCCCTTGAAGCCGAACGAGGCGACGTAGGCCCGCGAGTTCATCTCGAAGTTGGCCACCTTGATGAAGTCGAGACCGTCGGAGACGACCTCCCAGACGTTCTTGGTGGGGTCGAGTCCTCCACGGCTCTGGTCGACGTAGGAGATCTTCACCGTCTGGCCGACCTTGAGCTCGCCCTCGTCGGGCTTCTCCTCGCCGGTGATCATCCGGAACAGCGTGGTCTTGCCGACGCCGTTGGGACCGATCACGCCGACGATGCCGGCGCGCGGCAGGGTGAAGGACAGGTCGTGGATCAGGGTGCGGCCGTCGAAGCCCTTGTCGAGGTCGTGGGCCTCGAGGACGACGTCGCCGAGGCGCGGACCGGCCGGGATGTTGATCTCGGAGGTGTCGATCTTGCGCATCCGGTCGGCCTCGGCCGCCATCTCCTCGTAGCGCGCCAGACGCGACCTGCTCTTGGTCTGCCGGGCCTTGGCGTTGGACCGGACCCACTCCAGCTCGCGCTCGAGCATCTTGGCCCGCTTGGCGTCCTTCTGGCCCTCGATCTTGAGGCGGTCCTTCTTGGTCTCCAGGTAGGTGGAGTAGTTGCCCTCGTAGGGGTGCGTCTTGCCCCGGTCGAGCTCGAGGATCCAGCTGGCCACGTTGTCGAGGAAGTACCGGTCGTGGGTGACGGCCAGGACGGCGCCCGGGTAGGCGGCGAGGTGGCCCTCGAGCCACTGCACCGACTCGGCGTCGAGGTGGTTGGTGGGCTCGTCGAGCAGGAGCAGGGTCGGCTGCTGGAGCAGCAGCTTGCACAGCGCCACCCGGCGACGCTCACCACCGGAGAGGTTGTCGACCAGCGCGTCCGGCGGCGGGCAGCGCAGCGCGTCCATCGCCTGGTCGAGCCGGCTGTCGAGGTCCCACGCGTTGGCGTGGTCGAGGTCGGTCTGCAGGTCACCCATCTCGGCGAGCAGCGTGTCGTAGTCCGCGTCGGGGTCCGCGAGCTCCTCGGAGATCTGGTTGTAGCGGTCGAGCTTGCCCTTGATCTCGTGGACGGCCTCCTCGACGTTCTCGAGCACCGTCTTGCCCTCGGTCAGCGGCGGCTCCTGCTGGAGCATCCCGACCGTGGCGCCGGGGTCGAGGATCGCGTCGCCGTTGTTGGCCTTCTCGAGCCCCGCCATGATCTTCAGCAGGGTCGACTTGCCGGTGCCGTTGGGCCCGACGACGCCGATCTTGGCGCCGTGCAGGAAGGACAGCGTGACGTTGTCGAGGACGACCTTGTCGCCGTGAGCCTTGCGGACGTTGCGGAGCGTGTAGACGTATTCAGCCATGGTCCGGCCAGCCTAAACGCGTGACCCCCGCTCGGACCGAAACGGGTCAGGCGGCCGGCGACTCCGCCGGTGACTCCGCCGGTGCGACCGGATCGCCCGCCGCGTCGAGCTGGGGACCGTCGGGCTCGTAGGCGTGCACCATCTCGCGCACCGCCTCGTTCTCCCGCGGGTCGCGGTTGGCCCGGGCCGTCTTCGACGAAGCTGCTGGTGCCCTTGGTGAGGTCGTGCCCGACGAAGGTGGCGTCGACGACCCAGGTCACCGAGTTGGGCTGGTCCTCGCGCTCCCAGACGTCGACCCGCACCCGGCCGTGCACCACGACCGCGTCGCCACGCTTGATGCTCTCGTGGACGTTGGTGCCCAGACCGCGCCAGCAGTTGACGGTGTACCACGACGTCTGGCCGTCGACCCAGCTGCCGTTGCGCAGGTAGCGCGGCGTCGACCCGACCCGGAACGACGCACACTTGGTGTCCCCCACGTCGCGGATGTCCACCGTCTCCCCCGACCCAGCCCTGCAGCGTCACGTACGACTCGTTCATGTGGATTGCCTCCTGATCAGCTCGTGTGCAGGACAGTCCAGCGCCGAGCGACGTCAGGACGGCAGCGGCGTACGACGGCCTGTGGACGAGGTGCCTCGGAACGGGGGCTGTGGACGCGAACCGGTCAACCCCGCGCCGTGCGCAGGCCTTCCCACGTCGCGCGGTACGCCGCCAGCTCGGCCGCCACGGGCTCGACGACGAGCTCCTCGCAGACCTCGGAGACGGCGTCCCGCAGTCGCTTCTCGGCCTTGCGCGCTCGCGAGCGGGCGCCGACCGCGATCAGCACCCGGGAGAGCAGGGCGAGCACCACGCCGGCGACCACCCCCAGCACCAGCAGCAGCGTGGGCACCGGGAAGCCGCGGTAGTCGGGAGTCTCCGGGGCCGGCATCTGCAGGTAGCCCATGCACGGCCAGCACCGCCAGCCAGGCGGCACCGGCGAGTGCCGCCGAGGAACAGCACCCACTGGAGCACCCGCACCACTCGGCACCAGGCCGGCGTGCCGGACACACCGAGCTCGGTGGTGGAGACGGCCCGGTCGAGGCGGTCCTCGAGGTCGGCGAAGCGCGAGGTCGAGGCCTGCCGCACGGAGCGGACCCACGGCTGGGCCAGACCCTTCGACGCGTCGTCGCACATGGACCGCACGGTCGTCTCCACCCGCGCCTTCTGCACGTAGTCGGCCGGAGGCATCGACGACCTGGCCGCGGCGATCACGTCCCTCCCGCTGGTCCCGCGGTCGAGGTGCAGCCGCCGCAGCGGGTCGGGCCGCAGCCGGGAGACCCACGCGGTCAGCGGCCAGCCGGTGGCGCGACGGGCGCGCAGCGTGCTGGCCCGCTGCACCGCGTCGACGACGATCGGCACCCCGGCGGAGTCCGCGAGCGCGTCGACCAGCTCGCGCCGGTCCTTCGGGCCGAGGTCGCGCGGCTCGGCGTCGCCGTTCTGAGCGGACAGGCGAGCCGCCGCGTCGGCGATGTCGCCGGCGAGTCGGGTGCGCGTGGCGGCCTTGTCGGCGACCCGCTTGCCGATCACGCGGCGCAGCTCGTCGATGCCCTCGCCGGTGCGGGCGGAGGTCGCGAGCACGGGCACGTCGCCGAGGCCGTCGGCCGCGAGCAGGCGGCGCACGTCGGCGAGCATCGGCTGCGCGACCGTCGGCGGCGACCTCGTCGATGTGGTTGAGGACCACGAGCATCACGTCGCGGTGAGTGGCGAGAGGGGCGAGGAAGCGCTGGTGGACGGCCGCGTCGGCGTACTTCTGCGGGTCGAGCACCCAGACCATCAGGTCGGTCAGGCCGACCAGTCGTTGCACCTCGAGGTGGTGGCTGACCTCGGTCGAGTCGTGGTCGGGCAGGTCGAGCAGCACCAGCCCGTCGAGGCCCTTGTCGTGGTGAGCTGCCGTCGAGCATCGAGTCGCGGACGACCCGGTGGCGCGGCGGGATCTCCAGCCACTCCAGCAGCTCCGCGGCGGGGTCCTCGCCCCAGACGCACGCGGTGGCGTACGACGTCGTCGGGCGTCGTACGCCGACGGCCGCCAGATCGAGACCCGCCAGGGCGTTGAAGGTCGACGACTTGCCGGAACCGGTGGCGCCGGCCAGCGCCACCACGGTGTGCTCGGCCGAGAGCCGCAACCGGGCCCCCGCACGGTCCACGACCGTCGCGGCCTGGTCGACCAGGGCGTCGTCGAGCCGCCCGCGCGCCGCACCGACGGCCTGCTCCAGCCCGTCGAGGCGGGCGTCGAGCGGCGCGCCCCGACCGAGGATCTTGCGCGCCCCGGCCACCAGCCCGCTCACGACGCCGACCTCGGGGCGAAGCGCAGGTCGTCGACCTGGCGGGCGAGTACGCGCAGCTGCTCGGCGGACGTCGGCCGGGAGCTCGAGGTCGTCGAGGAGGTCGAGGTAGCGCCGGCGTTCCTGGTCCAGCAGCACCTCGACCCGCTGGTTCAGGTCCTTGCGGGCGTTGCTGGCCAGGCGGCGTACGGCCTGGTCGCCGAAGACGGCCTCGAGCACCTTCTGGCCGACGACCGCCGAGCCACCGGCGATGCCGACCTCGGCGCCGGTGACCCCGCCGGTCGACGCGAACACGACCACCATCAGCGCCACCGAGAGCCCGTTGACCCCGAAGGCCAGGAAGCGAGCGGTCGTGCGCTTGTCGCCGCCCTCGGTGCGGACCAGCTCGAGCACTCCGTTCTGCCAGTCGCGGACCATCCGCTCGGCCCGGGCACGGAAGTCGCGCGAGGCGCGCGACAGGTCGACGCCGGCCTCGTCGAGCACCTGCGCGCCGGCGGACACCGAGCGCCACGAGGCGTCCACCCGTTCGGCGGCGGCCTCGGCGTGCTCGAGGAGCAGGGTCTGGAGACCGGACTCGACGGCCACCGTCACCCGCTCGGCCTGCTGCGGCTTGCCCTTGACGACGTTGGTGATGCGGTCGCGCAGCCAGCTGACCTTGGACTCCAGGCTCCGCAGCAGCTCGCCGGTGCCGACGAACTCCTGCCAGCGGGCCAGCACCTCGCCGCGGAGCAGGGTGCCGTCGGCCGAGGCGTGGTCGAGCTCGCTGACGGCCAGGTCGTAGGACGTGTCGACGTCGCGCTTGAGCCGCGTGCGCGCGTCGAGCTGGGCCTGGCACGCGTCGGCGAGGTCGTAGGTGTGCCGCGCGATCGACTTCACGGCACCGTCGAGGGTCTGGCGGACCACGCCGTTGCGGGCCTCGACGTCGGCACCGAGCTCGTGCAGCCAGCCGCGGATGTCCTCGACCTCGGTCGCGGGCAGGAGGCCGCGCTCGTCGAGGGCGCCTTCGGCGACCGTGAACAGCGGGGAGTCCTTGAGGCCGCGCTGGGTGAGCATCCGCGCGAGGTGGCCGCTCACCTCCTGGACGGCGCGCCGGCGGCGTGCGGTCGAGCACGATCGCGACCGCCGCACTGCGGTCGGCGGCCTGCTTGAGGAAGCCCCACGGCACCTGGTCGGCGTAGCGCGCCGCCGAGGTGACGAACAGCCAGAGGTCCGCGGCTGCGAGGAGCTGGGCGGCGAGGCTGCGGTTCTGCTCCACGACCGAGTCGATGTCGGGTGCGTCGAGCAGCGCGAGCCCCTGCGGCATGGCCTCGGAGGCGACCAGCTGGAGCGCGCCGGGGTCGGCGGTGGCGCGCTTGGTGCGCTCGAGGTCGGGCAGGATCCGCTGCTGGTCGAACCAGTCGGCGTCGTCGGGGTGGTGGACGAGCACGGGCGAGCGCGTGGTCGGCCGGAGCACGCCGGTCTCGCTGACCCGCTCCCCCACGAGCGAGTTCACCAGCGTCGACTTGCCCGCGCCCGTGGACCCGCCCACGACCGTCAGGAGCGGCGCGTCGATCTTGAGCAGCCGCGGCAGCACGTAGTCCTCGAGCTGGTCGACCATCTCGGTGCGCTGTGCCCGGCTGTCGGCTGCGCCCGGGGATCTCGAGGGGCAGGCGGACGCGCTGCAGCGCGGTCCGCAGGTGCGTCAGCGTGGTCAGCATCTGGGTGGAGCCCGCACTCCAGCGCGACCGACCGGGCGGCTCTCCCGACGAGTGCCCGGCGTGCGTCACCGGGTGGCTCCGCTACCGGGGAGCGAGGGCAGCGCCGCCGGGCACACCGGGGTCTGCGTGCGCTGTGGCCAGACGAGGTCCGGGTCGCAGGGCGCGCATCCGGTCGACGTGCTCCTGGCCGAGCGCCGCGAAGTCGGGCGGGGCGACCCCGCGGAGGTAGCGGCTGTGCAGGAAGCCGAGCTCCACCGCCTCGTTCTGGTAGGCGACCATCGTGCGCCGCGCCTGCGGGCCCACCGACCTTCTCGGCGTACCTCCGGGCGAAGCGGCGCGCCGGGATCCGCGAGAGCCACGGGATCTCGGCCGGGTCGAGGAAGCCGCGCTGCGCGCAGTCGCTGAGGGCCGCCGTGAGCACCCCTCCCTCGCGGCGACGCGACCAGATCGCGAACCCGCTGAGCAGCAGGAACGCGGGGACCATCAGGAAGAAGTAGGTGGTGAAGGCGTTGCGTCCGTCGTCGAGCAGCAGCGAGCCGTTCCAGGCCGAGTGCGCGCCGACGGCGACGACGTAGCCGATCAACGGGGCCGCCACGCGGACCGCCGCGGCTGCGCGAGCCCACGGCGATGCCGATGCCGATGCCGATGAACGCCGTGAAGAAGGGGTGCGCGAACGGCGCGAAGACGCAGCGCACGATGAACAGGCCCACGGCGTCGGTCGAGCCCGCCGGCCTGGCCGTCCTGACCCATGTACGCCGAGGTCAGGTAGAGGATGTTCTCGGTGAAGGCGAACCCGATGCCGACCATCCCGGCGTACACCAGACCGTCGAGGACGCCGTCGAGCTCGTGGCGGCGGTAGATCAGCAGCAGCAGGATGAACAGCCCCTTGGCCGCTTCCTCGGTGACCGGGGCGACCACCGTGGCCGTGAACGCGTCGGTGTTCTCGAAGATGAAGCTGTCGAAGAGCTGGAGCACCAGCGCGATCGAGGTCGCCACGAAGGCACCCCAGCCGAGCCCGAGCGCCAGCAGCGAGCGTGGCTCGGGCTCGTAGCGGTCCAGCCACATGTAGACGGCGATCAGCGGAGCGACCGGGATCGAGGCCAGGACCAGCCCGATGACGAGTGCGCCAGGGGCACCGGAGAGCAGCAGGACGAGGCCCATGACCGCAGCGCCGATGAACATCACCACCGAGACCACGATGGTGAAAGCGGCATAGCTGCGGCGTCTCTGCATGCGCGTAGCGTAACGAGACCCCACACGTAGAGTGACACCGTGGATGACGCCTTGGACGCTGAGCTGCAGCCCGACGAGAACACCGCCCCGGAGGCGGGACCGACGTCTCACGAACCGGTCACCGAGAGCCACGACCCGCCGGTGCCCGAGGCCTACGCGACCTTCATGCGCACCGGCTGGGGCGAGAGCGAGCTCGACGTGCCGCCGCACCCGATCACGCCGTGGGCCCAGGCCCGCCGCCAGCGGCTGAGCGAGCAGTTCCCCGGCGAGCGGCTGGTGATCCCGGCAGGCGGGTTCAAGGTGCGGGCCAACGACACCGACTACCGGTTCCGGGCCGAGACCGCGCACACCTACCTCTGCGGCAACCAGACCAGCGACGCCGTGCTCGTGATCGAGGGCGGCGAGGCCGTCCTCTACGCGCGGCCGCGCAGCTCACGCGACACCGACGAGTTCTTCCGGGACCGCCAGTACGGCGAGTTCTGGGCCGGCCGACGTCCCACGCTCAAGGAGATCTCCGCCTCCCTCGGCCTCGAGGCGCGCCACATCGACGAGCTCGGCGAGCGCCTCGGCACGTCGGCCAAGACGCGGGTGCTGCGCGGGGCCGACAGCCGCGTGGACGCCCTGGTCGCCGGCGACGACGGGCCGCGACCACGACTTCGGCCGGGTCCTCTCCGAGGCCCGGCTGATCAAGGACGAGTGGGAGCTCGGCGAGCTCCAGACCGCCTGCGACATCACCACGCTGGGGTTCGAGGACTCCGTGCGCGAGTGGGACCGGGTCCTGGAGTACGGCGAGCGCTGGATCGAGGGCACCTTCTTCCGCCGTGCCCGGACGATGGGCAACGACATCGGCTACGACTCGATCGTCGGCGGCGGGTCGCACGCCGCGACGCTGCACTGGACCGACAACACCGGACCGATCACCCCGGGTCAGCTCGTGCTCCTCGACATGGGGGCCGAGGCGACCTCGCTCTACACCGCCGACGTGACCCGCACCCTGCCGGTGAACGGGACCTTCAGCGCGGTGCAGCGCGACCTCTACTCGCTCGTGCTCGCCGCCCAGCAGGCCGGCCTGGACGCCGTACGTCCCGGAGCCGCGTTCCGGGCGCCGCACGAGGCCGCCATGGCGGTCCTGGCCCAGGGCCTGGCCGACCTCGGCCTGCTGCCCGTGTCGGTGGAGGAGTCGCTCTCGGCCGACAGCCGGGTCCACGCCCGGTGGACTCTGCACGGCACCAGCCACATGCTCGGCCTCGACGTCCACGACTGTGCGGTGGCCGACACGAGCATCTACCCCGGCGGCGACCTCGAGGAGGGCATGGTCCTGACCGTCGAGCCGGGGCTCTACTTCCAGGAGGACGACCTGCTCGTGCCCGAGGAGCTGCGCGGGACCGGCATCCGGATCGAGGACGACGTGGTGGTCACCTCCGACGGCGTTCCGCAACCTCTCCGAGGCGCTCCCGCGCGACCCCGACGAGGTCGAGTCGTGGATGGAATCGCTCCGCGGCTGAGGGCCCATTCCGAGACGGGCTAGCGCACTTTTCCCCATTTTGCGAGGGTTGAAGCCTTTGTCGTAGAACCGGACTAGAGCGGTGTTTCGCGACGTTCGTCAGCGTCCGTTATTGCTCCTACTCTCCCAATATGTCGCAATCCCCCGCACCTCGCATGATTCGTCCTCTGCGATGGCTCCTCCTCACCATGATGACGCTCGGCATCGTCATCGCCGGTCTGCCGGCCACGTCCGCCTCGGCAGCTGCCGGCGGCGTGATCACCGGCACGGTTGCCTTCCACGAGACCTCTCCCGTACGGACCCTCCAGGTCTTCACCGAGAACTCCGAGGGCACCTACACCGAGGACCAGACCCTGCGGACCACGATCGCGCCCAACGGGAGCTACAGCGCCCAGGTGCCGGCCGACACGCAGGTCAAGCTGCGCGTGAGCTTCGGCGCGCCGACGTACGGCTACTGGTACGGCGACGTGTTCGACGAGTCGGCGGCGACCCCGGTTGCGGCCGCGGCCGGGGAGACCGTTCCCGATGTCGACCTCGAGGTGCCCGTGCCCGTGTCGTACTCCGGCCGACTCCTCGACCGGGGTGGCCGTCCGGTCGCCGGTGCGGTGATCCCCACGGCCAACACCAGCGGCGCCAGCCTGCCGGTCGCCTCTGCGCCGATCCAGGTCGGCGACGACGGTGAGTACCAGGTGTACCTCCCGGCCCGCGCCGGTGGCAGCTGGTACGAGGACGGCATCCTCGGCGTCGACAACGACGGGGTCCAGACATGGCTCGGCCCCGATGCCCAGACCCCGGGCGGCGACGGCAGTGAACCGAACTGGTACCTGAACCCGCTGCCGGGCGAGACCCACACCGGCCAGGACATCGTCCTGCCGATCGGCTCGTCCTCCTCTGTCGTGACTCCCCCGGCCAAGCAGCCCGCGACAGCCACCAAGTTCCGGGCCACGCACTCACCCGTCGTACGCGGGACGACCCGGAAGGGCGCCCTGCTGCGTACCACCTCGGGCCGCTTCACCTACCGCCCCACGACTGTTCGCTACCAGTGGCTGCGCAACGGCCACGCGATCCGCGGTGCCCACTCGTCGGCCTACCGACTGAAGAAGGTGGACGTCCGCAAGCGCATCAGCGTCCGCGTCACGGCGACCCGCAGCGGCAGCAGGGTCCTCGCGACGTCGGTCAGGACTCGCGCCATCACGGCGCACTGAGCACCACAGACTCACGGGGGGAACGCGAGGGGGAAAAGGAGGCTGGTGCCCCAGCTACTGGGTGCACCAGCCCCTTGACCGTCCCGGCGTCACCCTCCGGTCCAGCTCAGATTTCCACTGTTCCGCGCATCGAGTCCTCTGCGAGGTCAACAACGACGGCTCGATGTCGAGGATGACGTTCGACGCCGCGACGTACGGCCCCTCCCGCGGCCCATGCCGCCGTCACGGCACCAACCTGGCGCTGACCGCAGGCACCGGCTGGGGCTCGCGCGCCATGTTTCCGTCCCAGGCCGCTCCCCCGGGCTGACGATCCCACCGCCGCCCCGCCCCGAGAGCCCGTCCGCCTGGCGGACCTGGGCAGTTCAATGTGCGATGCTCGCCGGCATCACCGAGAGCACAACAGACTGATGATGGTTGTGGGTATGACGGACGCACTGTTGGGCATCGACATCGGTCAGACCGGGACGAAGGCCGTCGTCTTCGACCTGGCGGGTTGCGAGCTCGGCGTGGCCATCGACTCGACCGAAGCCGACCACGCCCAACCGTTCTGGGCAGAGCGAGAGCTCGACAGCGCTTGGCACAGGACGTGCTCCACGGTGCGGACCGCACTGGGTTCCGCGGGCGATGGCGTGCGCATCGTCGGGGTGGGAGTCAGCGGCCACAGCGACGGCCTGTATCTCCTCGACGAGGACGGGCAGGCGGTGCGGCCGGCGATCCTGGCCACGGACGCTCGCGCCCGACGACACGCCGCGGAGCTGGGCGCGGGCACCCGGGGTGGTCGGCTGCTCGAGCTCACCGGGCAGCTCCCCATGGCTGCCACACCCAGCGTGCTCTTGCGGTGGTTGCGCGAGCACGAACCCGAGGCACTCACCCGAGCCCGATGGCTGATGTCCAGCACGGACTGGCTGAGGCTGAGGCTGACGGGGACCGCCGCGACCGATCCCACGATGGCGGCCGCGGCCTTCGTGTCCCTCGAGTCGCCCGGCTGGAGCCTCGAGGCTCTGGAGCTGTGCGACCTCGACGATCTCCTCGCGAAGTTCCCACCGATGATGGACAGCACCGCGATCGCAGGTCGCGTCACCGTCGAGGTCGCGCGAGCGACCGGGATCCCCGCCGGGACAGCCGTGGTGGCCGGCGCTCATGACGTCGACACCGGTGCGGTCGGCATGGGCGCGGTCACCACCGGCACGGTGAGCATGCTGCTGGGCACCTACGCCATCAACCAGGTTCTCGGCGAGACCCCGATCTGTGATCCGCGATGGCAGACGCGACCGTTCGTGACTGCGGGCCGATGGCTGCACATGTCGACGAGCCCGGCCGGCGCAGGGTGCCTGGACTGGGCCGCCTCTCGACTGGGACCACGCAATGCCCTGGGCGCTCCCGGACCCGGCCGCCGCGGTGGCCGAGGGCCAGACCGTCGCCCCGACGGAGCAGCCGTTCTTCCTGCCCTTCGTCCACGGCGGCCCAGCCGGCTATCCGGTCGGTGGCAGCTGGCTGGGGCTGCGCAGCGAACACACGCGCGCTTCGATGTTGTACGCCGTGATGGAGGGCGTCACCTTCAGCCATCGTTCTCACCTGGACGCGCTGGGATCACGGATGCCGCTGCCGTCACCGTTCCGGGTCGGCGGCGGGGGCGCTCGCAGCGAGTGGTGGACCCAGCTGCTCTGCGACGCCTTGGGGGTGGAGCTCGAGGTGACCGGGTCCCAGGAGGTCAGTGCCCTGGGTGCCGCGCTGCTGGCCGGCGTGGGGGTCGGCGCGTTCGACGGCATCGAGCATGCCGTTGCGTCCACGGTCGCGCGTCGCGCGTCACCACCTTCCCGATCCCGATCGGCACGCGCAGCTCAACCTGCGCTACGCGCAGTACGCCGAGGCAGTGAGCGCGCTCGAGCGGCTGGACCTCGACCCGGTCACGCCGTCGTGACTCCCGGATGCACGATCGGCTTGATCGCCGTGGGATCACGCCGGGCAGCGGAGAGAGCCTCCGCGACCTGCTCGATGCCGTGGTGGCTCGTCACGAGCTGGTCGAGCACCAGGGCTCCTGACTCCGCCAGTGCGATCGCGGTCGGCCAGGTGTGCGCGTAGCGGAAGGTCCCCGTCACCACCAGCTCTCGTTCCTGCACGGTGCTCATCGGCATCGGGTACTCCGCGCCGCCCATGCCCACGAGCACCACCCGTCCGGCGGGCGCGACCAGGTCGATCGCGGCGCGGATCGCGCCCGGGTTGCCTGAGCAGTCGATCAGCACATCGGGTCGAGTCGTGCGCCGCGGCGTGTCGGCCGTCGGGTCCAGGACGTGCGTGGCGCCCATCGTCTGCGCGAGCCTGAGTCGCTGCTCGTTGACGTCACTGGCCGTCACCTCGGCGGCCCCGAGGGCGCGGGCAACCTGGACGACCAGCAGGCCGACGGGTCCGACGCCGGTGACCAGCACCCGGGACCCGGCGCTCACTCCGCCCTTCTGGCAGGCCCAGAGCGCGACCGAGACAGGTTCGAGCAGGGCAGCCGCGTCGTCGCTGATGCGATCGGAGACCTGGTGGGCGAACAGCTCGTGGTGTGCGACGTACTCCGCGAACGAGCCGTCGTACGGCGGGGTCGCGTGGAACCTCATGTCCTCGCACAGGTTGTACCGGCCGACCAGACACTCAGGACAGGACAGGTCGGGGACCCCAGGCTCGAGAGAGACCCGGTCACCAGCACTCAGTCGCGTCACCGCCGAACCGGTGGCCTCGACGACGCCCGATGCCTCGTGGCCGAGGACCAACGGATCGGTCACCGCAAAGCTGCCGATGCGTCCGTGCTCGTAGTAGTGGACGTCGGAACCGCACACGCCGACCGAGGAGACCCGCACCAAGACCTCGTGGGGTCCGGGAACCGGCACGGGGCGTTCCTCGACCGTCAGCTTCCCGGCACCGTGCAAGACCGAGGCGCGCATCGTCGTGGGTGTCACGGTGACCAGCGCCTGTATCGCTGTCCCTCGTCAGGGCTCATCCGACACCTCCCGGCGACTACGGACGTCATCCATCTTCCCCACGGACCCGCTGTTCTCCATGCCCGGTCAAGGCTGCGAACGTGCCCGGGCTCTGCCCGAATTGGACAGCAGGGCGCTATGGACTGATCGGCGAGGCAACTAGACCAATGCGGTTCTGGTCTCGCGTGTTGACCTCGTTGCCGCCCGACCCCCGCGCTTCGCTCTACGGTCACTCGGAGCGGCAGGTCTCGGGAGATGGGTTGGAGGTCCCTCATGTCTCGACGTCAACGCGCCCGCGCGCTTCTGGTCGCCCTGGTGGTCACGGCGATCGCCCTCGTCCCGTCTGCGGCGGCGTGGGCCGACGACGAGGAACCCACCTACACCGTCTCCGGAATCTTCACCACGAACCTGACCTCGCCGTTCAAGGCGGATTACAGCGCGGTCAACGCCTGGGACCACGACGGCGATTACGTGAACGGCGTGCTGCTCGGCCCCGACGGCTCCTACAGCCTCGACCTGCCCGAAGGCACCTACAACTTCCAGTTCACCGCGTACGCCGAGGACGGGATCGACCGGTACCAGATCCCGTCGGTGCACACGACGCGACGCGACGTCCAGGTGAGCGACGACATGGTATTGAACGTCTTCGACGACGAGCCTGCGCTCACCGTGCACCTGGTCGACCCCCAAGGTGACCCGATCTCGGGGCACGTGTCGCTGAGCTGCCAGCTCACCGTCGACGACTGGCCGGTCCGAGGTGACCAGGACGATCCGTACGAGGTCGTACGACGCATGGACGACTTCGCCGAGGGCACCGGTGACCTCGTCGTGCACGGGTTCGACGTCGCGAAGAACCCGGAGCACCCCGAGTGGCGCGATGGCTGCGAGCTGGTCGTCTACCCCGCGCGGGGTACCTACCGCTACATCGACGTAGACCTGTCAGCCAGTGAGCCGAACGAGATGACCGTGACGGTCCCGGACCCGGTCACCGTCAGGGGGCACATCTCCACACCCGACGGAAGCACGTTCGGCGCCTTTGTCGACGCCGTCGACGCCGAAGGTCGACAGCTGCGGTCAGCGGAGCAGTTCGTCACTGACGGCGACTACACGATGCTGCTCTCGCCAGGCACCTACACGCTTGACTTCTCGGTGAGCTCCGCCGAGGAGACCCGGACCCAATCGATGCGGCTGCGCAAGCGGGGCGTGGTCGTCGCCGCCGGCCAGGACATGACCGTGGACGCGTCCATCGACACCGTCCCGGTGAAGGTGAACCTCGTTGACGTGAACGGGGACCCGGTCGGCGGGGGCGCGGAGATCACGTGCGAGGAGAGCCAACCCGAACGGCACGCAGTTCCCGGACAGTCTGCTGGTCTCCCCGGCGTACGGGACCGGGCAGGTCACAGTGGACGGGGTGCCTGCGTCGGCGGAGTGGCCGACGTGCCGCCTGGCGTGGATCGGAGACGAGGATGGCGACGCTCGGTACTGGTTCTCCGGGAACCCGGTGACCTTGGCCGGCGACCGGCACGACGAGTTCACCCTCATCGCTCCCGAAGGTCCGCTGTTCGCCGGCGGGTACCACGCCAGCAACGACCCTGACGGAGTCGAGGACATCGTCGAAGCCGGCGCCCCGTACTTCGGGGACGGGAACCGGGACACGATCCCGGACTTCCAGCAGGCGAACGTGACCTCGCTGCCCGCGAACGGCGCCTCGGGACGTGGGGACGGGGTGAACTACGTGACCGTCGCCGGGCCGAGCGGGTCGAAGATGGTCGGGGTCACCACGATGGACCCGGCCAGCTGCGACGACTCCGCCTCCGGCCGGGGTGACGCTGCCGAACGGGCTGACGTCGTTCACACTGACCGACATCACGACCCGGGTCGACGCAGACGGTGTCGGTCTGGATGGGGTCGGTCGAGGGGTCAACGGGTACGCGAAGTACGCCCCGGACACCGGCGCCTGGACGCAAGCTGCCCGCGGACCGGGTCCAGGTGGTCGACGACCACATCGACATCACCCTGACCGACGGCGGCATCGGCGACGACGACGGCGTCGTGAACGGCCAGATCAGCGACCCCGGCGGGTTCGCGAAGGTGGCCGCGACCGGGGACACGACAGCACCGACGGTGACCGGACGTGCGACGACGCGTCCGAACGGCGCTGGGTGGTACCGCGGCAACGTGCGGTCGACTGGTCCGCGACCGACCCGTCCGGAGTCAAGACCCAGCCACCGGACACGACGGTCTCCACCGAGGGCGGCAACGTGACGGCGACGTCGCCCCTGGTGTGCGACAAGGTGACGCCGACGCCGAACTGCGGCCGCGGCACCCTGGCCGGGTTGAAGATCGACAAGACAGCACCGCACCTGTCGGTGGCCGGCATCAGCAACGGAGCGACGTACACGCTCGGGAACGTGCCGACCCCCGCCTGCACCGCGTCCGACGCGCTCTCGGGACTGGCGGCGCCGTGCAGGGGCGTGAAGGCGGGCGGGAACTCCGCGGGAGTCGGGTCGTTCACGTATGCGACGTCGGTGACCGACAAGGCCGGGAACATGCGTGCGGCCACGGCGAGCTATCGGGTCGTCTACCGGTTCGACGGGTTCGCTCAGCCGGTCAACGATCCGGGGCCGCCGGTCAGCATCTTCAAGGCCGGTTCGACGGTCCCGGTCGCGTTCACGCTCAAGCGCAGCAACGGGACGACGGTCTCCCCGGTGAGCAAGCCGGTATGGGTGTCTCCGGTGCGGGGTGTGCGTACGACGGCGGCGGTGAACGAGGCGGTCTCGAACGTGAAGGGCACCTCCGGCTCGACGTTCGTGCTGCGCAGCGGGGTCTGGCACTTCGACTGGTCGACGAAGGGGCTTGCGTCCGGGTACCTGTACCGGATCGGGGTCCGGCTCGACGACGGGACCACGCACTACGTGACGGTGGGGGTGCGCTAGTCCAACTCCAGCTCAACCCGGGTGCGCCACACCAGAGTTCTCGCTCGGGCAACGGCGACCGGTCACCCGGCCACGGCGCCACGGATCTGATCGAGCATTGCCTGTTCGCGCTCGCTGACCCGCTCGGCGTGGAAGCCCATGAAGCCGCCCTCCTTGGCCGCGTCCGCGGCGGCTTGCGCCGCTGCCACCAACCACGTCCCGAACGCCGCGGCCTCCTCGGCCGTGGCCTTCGAGGAGACGATGCCACCCACGGCCCGCAGCTCGTCGAGCACCAGCTCGCCCGGACTCTTCCCGGCGCCGGATGGCTTGAACCCCTTGAGCGGGTTGTGGTGCTGCTGCAGCGCGGCCTGGAGCTCGAGTGCCACCTCGGCCAGCAGCTGCTCGCGGCTGGGAGGGTTGGTGGCCGTGCGGACCGTCGCCATCGTTTCCTTCGTGGCCTCGATGGGCCCACCGGGGTCGGCCAGCGAGATCGCCATGCCGGCCACCATCGGTGCCCGCACGACTCGGGCCCACTCGTCCTCGGTGAAGTCGTTCTTGGTCGTCACAGTCGGTCCTTCCGTCCTCGCTCATGCTCACCGCTGGTGCCGTGAGCTGCTTCGCCCGTTTCCGGTGAGCGGGGCCCGAGCCGGGCCTGCGACCGAGCGCCTCTCGGTGGATACCTCTGCTCCAGGGCTCCGGCCCGATGCCATAATCAGCACCGGTTGGCCCGGAGGGCGTCGAACGACAGCATCATTTCCGATGCTCAGTCCGTGTGACTTCCGACCCCCAGCCCCTGTAGCTCAGCTGGATAGAGCAAGAGCCTTCTAATCTCTAGGTCGCAGGTTCGACTCCTGCCAGGGGCGCTGGCAGCGCGTCCGACGGCGTGCGTGGCGCCGATGGGCGCGGCCCACCCAGGGGATGCCTGCGCGGCGTCAGCCGTGGTGATGACGCCGCGCAGATCGCCCGATGCACCCCCGCGCTCGGACGATTTCCTCGAGTGGCCGGCACAGGTGCCGAACGCCTCGCGGACACGCATGAAACGGAGCAGCCGAGCTTTCATGACGCGGTCTGCGGAACAAGATTTTCGCCGCAGCTCGCGACCAGATGGACTGGCAGTTCGGGGCTGACCAGCCGCCCGCGAACGTGTGCGCACTCGGGCAGGACACGAACTGCCAGTCGAACGGTGAGCCGTAGCCGGGCAAGACGATGGGCAAAGCCACAGCTCGGGACAGTGGCCTTGCCCATCGCGTTCACGGGCCTCAGCTTGAGGCGGGGTGAGAGCCGATCAGAAGGCCCTCATCTCGATCTTCGCACTCGCGACGTTGATCACGGTATTGGCGGCGCTGCCACCGAGCAGCGTGACCCGGGCACCGATGACCAGGATGCCGTGTGCGGTCTTGACCGGACGGGGCACCTCGATCCTGGCCACGCCCGGGATGGTGAGCGACTGGCCGGGGCCGGGGACGGGCTGCGTCTGGCCGTTGGCCTTGATCGAGCCGATGCGCTGCACCGCGGTCGGGTAGAAGCGGTGGCTCGACGAGCGGATCACCTTCGCCCGCGCCACGATGCCCGTCATCTGCAGCTGACCGCCGCTGAAGTTCATCCCCGAGGTCGAGCTCTCGGTCCAGCCGGTGGCTCCACCCCGCGGGCGGTTCTGGACGCCGAAGACCCGGTTCTGCACCGAGCCCACGAGGAGCTGGTTGAGGTTGGCGAGGTCGAGGCTGGAGGCGACCGTCGAGCGGATCTTGCCCCGGGTGCCCTCGCACTGCATGGGCGAGTACGGGTTGCGGCCGAGCGAGACCGTGCCGTTCAGCTGTTTGCCCTCGAGGCCCCAGGAGCCGCCCGAGAAGACGCCGTGCGTGGCGGACCTGTTGATGCGGGCGTAGCTGCGTCCGATGAGTACGTCGGAGTCGTCGCCGCCACCGTTGGCCTGGTCCTGGCCGAACAGGTGGATCTGCATGCCGATCGAGCCGGACTGCGCCGCGAGCCGGCTCACGGCCCTCGCCACACGACCGATCTTCACGACTCCGAGACCGGGGATGGTCACCGGCCCGTTGGCGGTGAGCTGCTTGATGATCACGTCAGCCGGCTGGTTCAGCGGTGGCGGCAGGGAGGTGCCGCCGAGCGGCGTGAGCGAGCCGAAGGTGAACGTCGAGGCCGCGTTGAACTTGCCCCTCTTGGTCGCGTAGGCCCGGGAGACGCCCTGGAGGTTGGTGATCCGGAAGCCCAGCGAGCTGTCGCCGATCTGGATGCTCGAGACCTTGGTGATCGACTGGACCATCGAGCTGCCGGCCTTGGTCACGAGCGACTTCTGGTCGGTGGTCACGGAGCCGACGCGGACCTGGTCGTTGAGGTTGCTGGAGGAGACGTGGTTGGCGTTGTGCACGCCGGCGGCCTTGGTGCAGCCGATCAGGGAGTACGCCGTCATCCCGGACCGCAGCGACGCGTCGGTGGCCGTGACCTTGGTGCCGAAGCCGGTCGAGGAGAACGCGTACTTGGTCACCACCCGCTTCGCCGCCGGCGCCGCCGAGGCCGGCGTCGCGGCGCCGACCAGGGCCAGCGAGCTCGTCGCCACGGTCAGTCCCAGCCCTGCGGCGAGGAGGCTCCGGGCGCGGCGTCGGCGCGCATGGACCGATGAGGTGAGCGGCATGTTCGTCCCCCTGTGAGACCGCGTGACGGTGAGTGCCGGTCATCGGTCCCACGGGACGGCGGTTGGAGACCCGAGCGCCGACCCTGCCCCGCGCGTTTTCTCGACGAGGACTGGCACGAACATGGAACCCCGATCTGGACAACATGTCCACAAAATGGACAAATTGGACAGGCGTGTTTTCCGCCACATCGGGTCAACCCTGGCGCTGGGACACCAGTCCGGGCGGGATGTTCTGGTTGTTCCGGAACACGTTGTGGGGGTCCCAGACGCGCTTGATCTTCTGCAGGCGCGAGTACGTCGCCGGCCCGTACGCCGCCTCGACCCGACCGGGTCCCTCCTCGCCGAGGAAGTTCACGTAGACGCGGCCCGTGGTCCACGGCTTCATCGCAGTCGACAGCTCCCGGGTGAAGGAGATGTTGGCGTCGTCGTCCGCCACGTCGGTCCACATCGTCAGGTAGTGGATGTTGAACGGGGCCGAGCGGTGCCCGCACGCGGTCGCGTCGTCGGGCACGCGGGCGATGGCTCCCCCACCCGCGACGACGATCGTCTGGGTCATCGGCGACCGGGGACTGCTCGCCAGCGGCACGAGCGTGTCGATGGCCTCGTCCGGCAGGCCGGAGAAGTTGTCGGCCGACCAGTAGTTGCGCACGCCCTTCGGATTGGCCTCGTCGATCAGGCGCTGCACCGCGACGTAGGGCATCGGCTGCACCATGTTGATCGCCGGCGGACCGAACTCGAGCAGCGGGGCGAGCACCCGGGCACCTTCCTCCGGGTCACCGGCGTAGCAGAGGACCACGCCCACGACCGGGTGGCCGCGGACCGGCTCGGGCACGAAGTCCGCCGGCGGTGCGGTGATGAACGCGACCCCGCTCCCGACCTCGTCGGGTGCGTCGACCATGTAGTCACGCCAGAAGCGCAGCAGGTCCGCGGCCATCTCCGCGGGGTACATCAGCAGACCGCCCAGCACGATGGGCCCGACAGGCGTGCAGCTGCAGGGTGAACTCGGTGACGATGCCGAAGTTGCCACCACCGCCGCGCAGCGCCCAGAAGAGGTCCGGGTGCTCGTCCGGCGACGCGGTGAGGATGCGTCCGTCGGCGGTGACGACCTGCGCGCTGAGCACGTTGTCGCAGGTGTAGCCGAGCGCGCGCTCGAGCCACCCGCTGCCCGAGCCGAGCGCGAGACCGCCGATGCCGGTGCTCGAGACCCGGCCGCCGGTCACGGCGAGCCCGTGCTCCTGGGTGGCCGCGTCGATGGCGCCCCAGGTGGCTCCGCCGCCGACCCGGGCCGTCCTCGCCTTCGGGTCGACCTCGACCTCGTTGATCCCGCGCAGGTCGATGCACACCCCGCCGTCGACGAGGGCCGACCCGGTGACGCTGTGGCCGCCTCCGTAGACCGAGACGGGCAGGCTCTCCAGACGGGACGTCGCCAGGGCTGCGACCACGTCCTGGGCCGAGTGACATCGCATGATGCGGTCGGGCCGGCGGTCGATCATCGCGTTGAAGACCGAGCGGGCTTCGTCGTACGCCGCGTCGGACGCACGCAACGTCGTCCCCGAAAAGGTGGTGGTGGCGGTCTGGTCAGTCAGGTCGGACATGGCGGCTCCTCGGGCACGCTTCCCAACCTGCTCCGCCCCAGCGACCGGGGCAAGAGGCAAACCGGACCACTCCGGTGTGACCCTGCCCCGGCGCTGCGTTGCTAGGCGAAGATGCTCACGCCTCCCGGGCCGACCAGCAGGCCGACCACGATGAGCAGGATGCCGAACAGCACCTGCCCACGGACCAGCGTGACGATCCCGCTGATGACCAAGATGACGGCGATGATCCACAAAATGAACGCCATGCGTCCCTCCCTTGAACGTTGGTGAAGGGTCACGTACCCCCCACGGACCGTCTCCAACCCTCTCAGGATGGCTAGACCGGGCAAAAGAGACACTCGCGTTTGGGCTCGCGCGGGGTGACGATGCGAGGAGGAGAGGTTCTCGGGACCCGACCCCCACGACCCGGGAATCGTTGCCGCCCGCGGCCACCCTCCGACCTGGCTGCGGGCGGCCTCCGTCAGCCCTGAGCGGCCAGCTGCGCCGCCATCCGCTCCATCAACGTGGTCAGGCCCTTGAACGGACGGACCATCACGGTGAACTCGGTCAGCCGGTCGTCGGCCCCCCAGCGCAGCATGTCGACGCCGTGCACGGCGATCCCGTCGAGGTCGGCCTCGAACTCCAGGACGGCCGAGCGTTCGTCCCACCACTCGTGGTGGTAGGCCAGCGTCGGGCCGAGCACGACCAGCGCGGCCGCGAGGTAGGCGGTCGTGATCGCCTTGCCCTCCTGCGGGGTGTGCACCGCCGGTGACCGGAAGACGCACCGCTCGTCCAGGAGGTCGTCCAGCAGCACCGGGTCACGGCTCTCGGCGATGCGGTGCCACAGGTCCAGGGCTGCCGGGCGTGAGCTCATCCCCCGACCCTAGAGCGCGTGTCGGTGCCGGGACGCGGGCCGCGCCCGTCGTACAAAGGACTCGGCCCTGGAAGGTATGAGCTTCCAGGGCCTGAATCTTTGGTCGGCCAGGCGGCTCAACCGATTCGTCGGTGGCTGCGTCGATCTCCCCCAGCACCCGCTCCTTCACGTCGTCGGGGGCGAAGGAGACCCGCACCGCTGTGCGCGCCAGGTCCGCGAGGCCGACCTCGTCGAGGGCGAGCAGGTCGGCGGCGATGGCGTACTCCTGGTTGAGCGTGGTCCCGAACATCGGCGGGTCGTCGCTGTTGATCGTCACCACGACCCCGGCGTCGACGAAGGCCTGCAGGGGATGTTCCTCGAGGGTCGCGACGGCCCGGGTGGCGAGGTTGGAGGAGGGGCAGACCTCCAGGGGGATCCGGTGCTCGGCGAGGTGCGTGAGCAACGCCGGGTCCTGCGCCGAGGACGTGCCGTGCCCGATGCGCTCGGCCCCCAGGACGCGCAGCGCGTCCCACACCGTCTCGGGTCCGGTGGTCTCCCCCGCGTGCGGCACGCTGCGGAGTCCCGCAGCCCGGGCGGCGTCGAAGTGGGGCTTGAACTGCGGCCGGGGTACGCCGACCTCCGGACCGCCGAGCCCGAAGCCGACCAGCCCGTCGGGAGGATGGTTCAGGGCGAAGTCGAGCGTCGCGTCGGCGGCGGGGATCCCGCTCTCGCCGGGGATGTCGTAGATCCAGCGCAGCACGATGCCGAGGTCCCGTTCGGCGGCGACGCGTGCGTCCTCGATCGCCTCGGTGTACCCCTCGATCGGGACACCGACGGCCACCGAGGTGTACGGCGTGCAGGTGAGCTCGGCGTACCGCACCTGCTGCACCTCGGCCATCTCGCGGGCGATCTCGTAGGTGAGCAGCCGGACGTCCTCGGGCGTGCGGATCAGGTCGACGACGGCCAGGTAGACCTCGATGAAGTGCGGGAAGTCGCGGAAGGCGAAGAACTTGGTCAGCTCGTCGGGATCGGCCGGCACGGGCCCGGGATGGCGCGTCGCGAGCTCGGAGACGATGCGCGGTGACGCCGAGCCGACGTGGTGCACGTGCAGCTCGGCCTTGGGCAGGCGGGAGATGAACCCGGTGAGGTCGGACGGCATGGCGCCAGCATGCCGCACGCGCGTCAGTCCCTCGCGAGCACCAGCCGTTGCAGCTTGTCGGCGAGCTCGGTGGGTGACGCGGCGGTCAGCGGCCGGCCGTCCACGAGTACGACGGGCGCACGCGTGACGCCCGCGTTCGTGACGGCCTGGTTGGCCGTCTCGACCGGCCCCGCGTCGGGACTGCCCAGTGCCTCGGTCACGGCCTGGTCCTTGATGCCCGCACTCTTGGCCCAGGACGCGAAGGGCGTCTCCGGCGTCGATCCCGGCTCCGGCTGGCGGTCGAACAGCACGTCGTGGAAGGCGAGGGCCTGGCGCGGCGTACCCGCCTGCAGCACTGCCAACCACGCCGCCAAGGCACCGCGCGCGTAGTCCGCATCGGCGGCGAACGGCCGGTAGTCGACCTGGACCGTCCCCCGAGCAGCCTCGATCCGCAGGAAGTCGCGTGACGCCATCTCGAGCTCGCGGCTGGCGGGGTCCGCGAAGTCCTCGTAGACGACGACTTTCGTCCGTGCGTCCTGCTGGCCGACGGTCAGCGAGTGCTCCCCCGGCTTCACCGGAGCCGCCGCCTCGGGCTTCTCGGCGGGGGCCTCGCCGCTGGAGAAGATCACCAGTGCAGCGATGACCACGGACAGGGCGGCGAGCACCCCGACCACGATGAGCAGCACGTTGTTGCGCTCGGCGGGCGTCTCGTCGCTCACTTCGCGAGGCGCTCCTTGAGGGAGTCGGCGAGCTGGCTGGGAGACCCCACGAGCGGCTTGCCGTCGACCGTCACGGTGGGAGTCCCCTGGACACCCGCCTCGGTCGCGGCCGTGGTCGCGGCGTCGACGAACGACTGGTCCGGCTTGGCCATCTCCTTGAGGACCTCGGGATCCGTCACGCCGGCCTTCTTGGCGAGGGCGACCAGGTCCTTGATCCCGGGCTTGTCGGTGTCGTCCTCGTAGGGCTGGTTCTCGTAGAGCAGGTCGTGGAACTTCAGGGCCTGCTGCGGGGTCCCGTGCTCGAGCACGGCGGCCCAGGCCGTGAGGGCGAGCGTGGAGTAGTCGTCCTGGAGCAGGTGGAACGGGCGGTACTCCACGATAGGCGTCACCGCGCGCGGCTGCGTCGCGCAGGGTCGTGCGCGAGGCCGACTCGAACTCGCGGCAGTACGGGCACAGGAAGTCCTCGTAGACGACGACCTTGGTGGCCTTCGGGTCGCTGCCGATGGCCAGTGCCTGACCCTCGGCGGCGGCGGGGACCTTCGTGTCGGGGGTCGACGGGGTGTCCTTGCCCCCGCCGAGGAGCACTCCCACCGCGACGACGACGGCGAGGACGACCAGCACCCCGACGGTGATCAGCACCCGGCGTCGTCGCTCGTGGGCTCGCCTGCTCCTTGCGTACGGCGGCCGCGCGCTCGGTGCGGCTCGACTTCACGTTGCTTCTTCGACATCACGGCCTTCCGGTGTGGCGGCGTACAGGAGGTTGTCCAGGGCGAACGGGGTCCGGCGTACCCAGACGACGAGCAGTGAGAGCAGCAGCAGACCGACGTCGCGGGCGATCTCCCAGGGGTAGGTGCCGATCGCATCGGGGTCGGGCCCGCCGTCGCCGAAGCAGCCGCAGTTGATGGAGATGCCGCGGGCCCAGACCGAGGCGATCCCGATGATGAAGGCCACCTGCAACAGGGCGGACACTGCGCCGGCCACCCGGGTCAGCAGACCGAGGACCAAGCAGGCGCCGACCACGATCTCGACCATGGGCAGTGCGCGACCGACACTGTCGGCGAGACCAGGCGGCAGCAGCTGGTAGGCGCGGACCGCGGTCACGCTCGACTCGGGCTCGCCCACCTTGAGCAGACCCGCCCAGAGCCACACCCCGCCGACGATCAGGCGCGCGCCGAGGCCCACCCATCGCAGCATGCGAACAACTGTAGGAGCGGGTCCTGAGAGTTCCCCGAGTAGGCTCCCTCGATGTGACTGAGCGACTGGTGTGGATCGACTGCGAGATGACGGGCCTGGACCTCGAGGCCGATGCCCTCATCGAGGTGGCGGCCCTGGTGACCGACTTCGACCTGAACGTGCTCGGCGACGGCGTCGACATCGTCATCAAGCCACCTCGCGAATCGCTCGACCAGATGGTGGAGTTCGTCGACCAGATGCACAAGACGTCTGGCCTCCTCGAGGAGCTCGACAACGGGACCACCCTCGAGGATGCCGAGGCCCAGGTCCTCGCCTACGTCCGGGAACACTGCCCCGAGGGCAGCCGACCACCGCTCGCGGGCAACACCGTCGCGACCGACCGCTCGTTCCTGGCTCGCGACATGCCGACGCTCGAGCAGTTCCTGCACTACCGGATCGTCGACGTCTCCTCGATCAAGGAGCTCTCGCGGCGTTGGTTCCCGCGCGCCTACTACAACGCTCCTGCCAAGGGCGGCAACCACCGGGCGCTCGCCGACATCCGCGAGAGCATCGAGGAGCTGCGCTACTACCGGGACGCCGTCTTCGTCGCCCCGCCCGGTCCCGACTCCGCCACTTCCAAGCGGATCGCCGCCCTGCACCAGGGCTCCCTGAGCGGGACCAAACCCGGTTCGGAGCATCCCGAATGACCCGTTAGACTCTCCTCCGGATCTCCCCCTCGAGGGAGCCATGGTGGGTATAGCTCAGCTGGTAGAGCGCCGCCTTGTGGTGGCGGATGTCGCGGGTTCAAGTCCCGTTACTCACCCCAAGAAGAAGAACCGCAGGCCGGACCGCGTCCGGCCTGCGGTTTCTGTGTCCCGGGCCGAGACTCTGCCCAACGTGGTGGCGGATGTCGCGGGTTCAAGTCCCGTTACTCACCCCAAGAGCAGAGCCGCAGCTCGCCCGGCCCGCCGTACGACGAAGGCAAACCCCGACCACGGTGGTTGAGCCTGTCGAAACCATGGCCGGGCCCAGTACCGGGTTTCGACAAGCTCAACCGGCGGCTGGTTACGGTCCGCTTCCGGCATACGCCGTCTGGTTTCGACAAGCTCAACCAGCGTCCGGTTGCGGTCCCCTCCCTGCGTACGACGCTGGCTTTCGACAAGCTCAACCGGCGGCTGGTTACGGTCCGCTTCCGGCATACGCCGTCTGGTTTCGACAAGCTCAACCAGCGTCCGGTTGCGGTCCCCTCCCTGCGTACGACGCTGGCTTTCGACAAGCTCGACCGGCGGCTGGTCGCGGTCTCCTCCCGACGTCGGGGGCCGTTCACCCGGATCGGGTGTTTGCCGCGGTGTTCGCACACCGATAGTCCAGAGGGCGGGGTCGTAGGTCCCCGTCAGGAGCGTGCACCCATGACCAACGACGAGTCGTCGACCGTCTCCGAGCAGCTGGTCGCCTTCCGCGTACGACGAGAACAGGTCGAGCGCAGCCTGCTGCCGCTGGCCACCTCGGTGGACGGTCGCTCGTTCACGTTCCAGGCGTCGCTGCACGACCTGGAGCTCCGTCTCGGCGGCTACGTCATCCTCGAGGCGCAGGCGGGGCCGCAGCTCGGGCAGATCACCGAGATCGGGATGGACTCCGACGTCGTGTCGGCCCAGGGGTTCGAGGACCGCGGCTCCTCGGTGCGGATCCGGCGGGCCATCGGCTCCGGCCTGGTGCTGGAGCGGGACGGTTCGCCGTTCCACGACTCGACCATCCGTCCGGCCCGGCCCGACGAGGTCGCCGCGACCGTGGCCGGCCCGCCGACCCAGCGGGCAGGGCTCACGATCGGCGAGCACCTGCTCGCCCCCGGTGTCCCGGCGACCCTCGACAGCGGCGGTCTGGCACGGCACACCTTCATGTGTGGCCAGTCCGGCTCCGGCAAGACCTACTCCCTCGGGCTCCTGCTCGAGCGGGTGCTCGCCGAGACCAGCCTGCGCGTGGTCATCCTGGACCCCAACTCCGACCACGTCCGGCTGGCGCACGTCCGCGACGACGCCGACGCCGACCTGGCCGCGCGGTACGCCGACGTCCCCGCCGACGTGGCGGTCTGGTCCAACGATCCTGGCGCCGCGCATCCCCTGCGGCTGAAGTTCGCCGACCTCGCTCCGGCCAGCCAGGCGGCGGTGCTCGGCCTCGACCCGGTCCGGGACCGGGACGAGTACGCCGTGCTCATCGATCTCCTGGAGCGGCAGGAGAAAGGCCGGCCCCTGGTCATCGGAGCCGAGCAGCTCCTGGAGGCCAAGGACCCGGCCACCCTGCAGCTCGGCCAGCGGGCGTCGAACCTCGGTGTGCTCGGTTGGGACATCTGGGACCCGGCGTCCCCGTCCCTCGTCGAGGAGCTGCGCGAGCCCACCGCACGCTGCACGGTGATCGACCTCGGGTCGCTGCACACGATGCAGGAGCAGCGCGTCGTCGCAGAGGCCACCCTGTCGACGCTGTGGGAGTCACGGCTCACCCGGCGACCGACGCTCATCGTGGTCGACGAGGCGCACAACATCTGCCCGGCCGATCCCCCTGACCCGATGACCAGCCTCTCCTCCGAGCGGGCGGTGCAGATCGCGGCCGAGGGACGCAAGTACGGGCTCTACCTGCTGACCTCGACGCAGCGTCCGCACAAGGTGCACGAGAACGTCGTCTCGCAGTGCGACAACCTGGTGATGATGCGGATGAACTCGCAGGCCGACGTGGCCGACCTGGCGGCGCTGTTCTCGTTCGTCCCGCCCGGCCTGATGTCCGGCGCGACGTCGTTCCGGATGGGCCAGGCACTCGTGGCGGGCAAGATCCTCGCGCACCCGTCGTACGTGCAGATGGGTCGCCGGGTCTCCGAGGAGGGCGGGGCCGACATCCCCGCGACGTGGGCGACGCCCCGGTCGACCTGACCGGTTGAGCGGTCAGCCCCCGCAGAGGCAGAACGGGTGGCCGGCCGGATCGGCGTACACCTGGAAGCCCTCGGGCGTGCCTCGGTCCGCGGCCGCCTGAAGCAGCTCCGCGCCCAGCGCCATGACGTGCTCGTGCGCGGCGGCGAGGTCCTCGACGTAGAGGTCCATGTGCACCTGCTGCTGGACGCCATCGGGCCACTGGGGTCGGACGTGGTCGGGCGCGAGCTGTATGTCGATGCGGTGGTTGCCATCGGCGTCGTAGACCTCGTGCCAGTCGTCGTCCCGCTCGACCTTGCCCCCGAGCACTCCTGACCAGAAGGCGCTCACCGCGTCGATGTCCGCGGCGTCGAGCACGACGATCGTCCGGGTGATCTTCATGGCCGCATCGTGGCACGGCGCGGTGACAGGTCCGCAGGCGGCGAGGGCCTGCGGATCTGTGCAATACACCTACCTGAACGGCAGATTTTCTGTACTCCTCGACCTATCGCGACAAGTCTTTCGGCTCATGTGCTACTCCCCTCGGGCGTTCTCGGGTTTCGCCTCGAGGAGCACATGCGGGCCCCGGGCGTCGTACCCGGCCCCGGTGCCCAGGCGCGGGCAGATCGCCGGCGCCGAGCCGAATGGAGGAATCAGATGAAGCGCAGTCGACTCGCCCAGCTGGCGGTGGCCGCCACCTGCGTGCTTGCGGCCGGTGTGGCCGCCACGCCGGCCGGGGCAGCTTCCAGCAGCAACGGCGACCGCTCCGACGTCCCGACATTCCGCGAGTTCGCGGCGTCCACGTATCGCGACTTCGACCGGCAGTACATCGTCAACGGTGACGAGCCGATCAAGAACCGCCAAGAGCTGAAGAAGTACTACGACCGGATGGTCAGCTCCAACGACAACGCCGACCACACGAACAGTCTCGTCGTGAACCAGGCGTTCGGCACCGACGACATCTGGGGTGCCTCCCAGGCGCAGAACCTGACCTACTGCGTCAGCACTGCGTTCGGCTCGCAGCAGACCAACGTGATCAACGCGATGGCGGCCGGCTCCGCCCTGTGGGAGAACGCGTCCTCGGGCGTCGACTTCACCTACGTGCCGTCGGCGAACTCCAACTGCCGCACGAGCAACAACGCGGTGCTGTTCTCGGTCGAACCGACGACCACCACGGAGTACATCGCCCGGGCGTTCTTCCCGAGCAGCTCGGACGCCGAGCGCAACGTGCTGGTCAACGCCTCGTCGCTGATGAACTCCGGTTCGTGGACTCCGGGCAACATCCTCGGCCACGAGCTCGGGCACTCGCTCGGCTTCCGCCACGAGCACACGCGGCCCGAGGCCGGCGCCTGCTTCGAGGACAACAACTGGCGACCGCTGACGCCGTACGACTCGGCCTCGATCATGCACTACCCGCAGTGCAACGGGACCTCGGACGACCTGAGCTTCACCACCTACGACGGGCAGGGCGTGCGCTCGGTCTACGGCAGCTGACACAGACCGCTCCATGCAGGCGGCCCTCTCCAGTCCCGGGGAGGGCCGTCGTCTGCGTTGACACCGAGCCACTGGGCTACGCGTAGGGGATGTTCTTGGTGACCTCGGTGTTCGAGTAGTAGTCGTCGTAGCCCGGTCGGTCGTCGCGGGTGAGCACGAAGTGGACCCGGTTGATGTCTCGGGACCCGATGCCGGAGTCGATGCGTCCGTTCTTGCTGGAGCTGTGGCTGCATCCACCGGCGTTGTTGGTCTTGCGGTCCCAGGCCCCTTCGTCGACGACGCGGTCACCGAGGTCCACCTTGATCGAGACGTAGACGCCGTGGTCGTCGCACTCGTCGTCGCGCACGGTGCAGTAGTAGTCGAGGTACTGGCGGTTGTTCGCCACCACGATGCGGCAGGTGTACCAGCCGTAGGTGTTGGACTTCACCACCGAGACCTCGTACGCAGCAGCCGACGCCGAACCCGGGACGCCGATCAGCGCCGAGGCGGCGAGTACGAGAGCTAGTGCGATCTTCTTCAGCATGGTTCCCCCAGGTCGCGAGTGCGGTGGAGCACTTGTTCCCTGCGCTGCGCGGTGCGAAACCAGCCGAGAGCTGCGTACCGAGTGCTCAGTCCTCGGTCGTGGTGAGGGTGGTCGGCGCGTTGTGCACGCTGGGGATGGTGCCGAGGCGACCCTTCTGGAAGTCCTCGAAGGCCTCCATCACCTCGGCCTTGGTGTTCATCACGAACGGCCCGGCCCACGCGACCGGCTCGCGGATCGGCCGGCCACCGATGACCAGCACGTCCATGGCCGGCGTGTGGCTGTCCTGCTTGCCGGAGGCCTGCACGGTCACGAAGTCACCCGCACCGAGGACCGCGAGGTTGCCCGTGCGTACGGCGGCCCGCTCGTCGCCCACGGTGCCCTCACCTGCGAGCACGTAGACGAGCGCGTTGTAGTCGACCTCCCAGGGCAGGTCGAGACGCGCACCCGGCTCGATCGTCGCGTGGACCATCGTCATCGGGGTGTACGTCGACCCGGGACCCTCGGTCGCACCGACGGACCCGGCGATCACCCGGACCAGCGCACCCGCGTCGGCCGAGGTGGCCAGGCCGACCTGGGCGCTGCGGATGTCCTGGTACTTCGGCGCGTTCCACTTGGCGTCGCGCGGCAGGTTCACCCAGAGCTGGATGCCGTGGAAGAGGCCACCCTTCTGGACGAGCCACTCCGGCGGGGCCTCGATGTGCAGGAGTCCACTGCCGGCGGTCATCCACTGGGTGTCGCCGTTGGTGATGGTGCCGCCGCCGCCGTGGCTGTCGTGGTGGTCGAAGACGCCGTCGATGATGTAGGTGACGGTCTCGAAGCCGCGGTGCGGGTGCCACGGGGTGCCCTTGGGCTCGCCCGGCGCGTAGTCGACCTCACCCATCTGGTCCATGTGCACGAACGGGTCGAGGTCGCGCATGTCGACGCCGGCGAAGGCGCGTCGTACCGGGAAGCCCTCGCCCTCGTAGCCCTTCGGCGCCTCGATCAGCTGCTTCACGGGACGCACCGTGTCACCGAGCCCCGGCGTCTTCAGCCGGTCCAGGACGGTCAGGTCGTCAACAGTCACAGCGGGCATCGCGCACCTCCGGTGGTTTCGAGTATGCACCTGCAACACTAGTTGAAATTTCAATATTTCGGGGACGAGGCGGCTAGGTTCGACACCAGTCAACTCACCGGAGGATCCATGAGTCTGCACGTCGTCGCCGTCATCACCGCGAAGCCCGGTTCGGAGGACGCCGTACGCGCTGCCATGCAGGGCCTCGTCGAGCCCACCAGGGGCGAGGACGGCTGCATCTCCTACAGCCTGTCCGAGTCGTCGACGGCTCCCGGGACCTTCGTCACCGTCGAGGAGTGGAACGACCCCGCGGACCTCGACCAGCACATGCGGAACCGAGCACATCCCGCCCTCCCTCAGCCTGTCGAAGTGAGCGCAGCGAGCGGTCGGTCGAGACGCACTCACCGCAAGCCGAACTCCCTCGCTCGACGTGTGCCCCAGGCCACTCGATCTCGATTTCGTCCGCCCCTCGCTGACTGCTAAGGTTCCAGTCGCTTCAACGCGCTCGCGCCATTAGCTCAATTGGCAGAGCAGCTGACTCTTAATCAGCGGGTTCGGGGTTCGAGTCCCTGATGGCGCACCGAAGCAGCCCCTGTCGGCGGATTCGCTGTCAGGGGCATTTTCTTGCCGCAGGGACCCCGGTGACAAGTCCGGAGTCCGCAGGCGCCTGAGTCTCGGTGGCAACCTGCGCGGCAGTCAGGGTGGTCAGGTCCTGGAGCGCTTCCGCTGCCCTGGCGACCTCGAGCGCGAAGGCCTCGTCCGAGGCCAGCACCACCCGCGCCACCTGGGCGGCCGCGGCCGTCACGGCGCTGGCGACGATCCTCGCAGCCAGGGCCGTTTCCTGGGCTGTCGCCTGGGCGGCCGCCTCCACGGTGTCCGCCATGAGAGCGGCCGCGCTTCCGTCGCGGTGCCCGTCGGCGGGAAGCGCTTGCTCGGCCATCACCGCGGCCTGTTCCACCTGAGCCGCTGCCATGTCCGCGCGGATCTGGACGCGCCTGGCGGTGCGGACCGCTTCTCTTGCCACGGCCTTGGCGGCCTGCTCGGCGGCCCTCGCACGGGCCTTTCGAGTCCGGGCGGCAGCCGTCGCGGCGACGTCCGCGGCCTCGGCGGCTGCAGCAGCGGTCTGGCGAGCAGCCGTCGAGATCTTCGCGACGTCGTCCGGCACGGCCACGACCATCTCGTCCTCGAAACGCGGGGCGGGAATGTAGGCCGGGTCCCGGTCGACACCGTTCGCGATCGCCAGGACGTCGGACTTCAGGTAGCGCCGGTGACCTCCCGGCGTCCGGATCGAGTCCAGCTTGCCTGCGATCGACCAGCGCGTGACAGTCTTGGGATCGACGTACAGAAGCGCCGCCACCTCTGCAGGCGTCAGCAACTCGTCCCCCCGTGGTTCGAACGACATGACGACCTTCCTCGACGTGCTGCGGTGGGCGTCCGCTGCCAGGTTCCTTCTCGGGCATGGAACCGAAAGCGAAGGCGGTCTGGCGTTGCCTTCGGAGCATAGGTCGTCGGAGTCGCTTCATGGGTGGACAAGTGGTCGCGCTCGAAAGTGGTCCCCTCTGGGGGCATTTTCCTGCCGTACGAGCGCACATTGCGGCCCCAGGAACGGACACTGGACTAGTTGCCCGCGCGCCCCCAGGCACCACGCCGCGATATTCGCCCGGGCCGACCGTCACCCTCACTGGGTGAATCGTGGTCCCCTCCACCGGGAGCCGGTTCTGGCGCCCCCTCCTCGGGCAGCAGCGTCTTCTGGTCGAGCACGTAGAGGAGCACGAACGACGGGCCGAGCAGGAGCACGGCGAGCCCGGTGGCCACCAGCACGGCCGTGATGGTGCCGGACGGCGCGGCGGCCTCCGAGACGGTCAGGGACGTGGGCAGCAGGTAGTCCCACTGCGCCACTCCCCACGCCACGACGACGCTGCCCACCGCGACCACGGCCGCCGCGCGGGCGCCGAGCCGCACGCGCCGCGCGAGCAGCACGAGCGCGCCGAGGCCGCTGATCGCGGAGAGGATCACGAGCGGGAGGGCACGCGAGGTGAGCCCGTCGAAGAGGTAGTCCGCGTCGTTGGAGAGCACGAAGATCCCCACGAGCGACACGAGCCCGGCGGCCACGCCGGCCGCGCGCGGCCCGGCGGCGGAAGTACTCCACCATCGCCTCGTCCGAGAGCCGGCCCGCGTCGCGGACCAGGAAGAAGGCGGCCAGGTAGGCCGCGACGCACACGGCGAGCACCCCGCCGAGGATGGACGTCGGGTTGACCCAGCTGTCCGACGGGGTCGCCCGCCTTGCCTCCTGACGGGACCCGCCCGGAGGCGATGCCGCCGACCACGGCGCCGAGGAAGTACGGCACCAGCACCGACGAGAGCGCGAAGGCAGCGCCGAAGTTGCGCCGGTCGCGCGTCCGGAACACCGACTTGCGGAACGCGAAGGACGCGCCGCGGAGCACGATGCCGAAGGCGGCCAGGGTCAGCGGGACGAACAGGGTCAGCGTGATCGAGGCGTAGGCCTCCGGGAAGCAGGTCCACAGCACCACGAACACGAAGATCAGCCAGACGTGGTTCGCCTCCCAGACCGGGGCGATCGAGTGGTCGATGACCTCGCGGGGCCGCTCCCCCCGCTTCGCGCCCCCGGCGATCAGGTCCCAGAACCCGGCACCGAAGTCGGCACCGCCGAAGACGGCGTACATCGTGACCGCGACGAACAGGACGACCGCGGCGGCGTCGCTCATGGCTGCGGCACCTTCGAGCTCGTCCGGCCGGCTCGCTCGGCCCGTAGGGCACGTCGGCCTCGTCGAAGCCTGCGTCGGTGCGCCGGAAGCGGCGGCTCATGCCACGCAGCACCAGGATCGTGGTGACGCCCAGCCCGATGTAGAGGATCACCACGCCGATGAACGTGATCCAGATGCCGGTGTTGGCGGTGGCGGCGTCCTCCACCTTCATCTTCTCGTAGACGATCCACGGCTGCCGGCCGACCTCGCTCACGGTCCAGCCCGCCTCGAGCGTGATCACCGAGAGGACACCGGAGGCCGCCGCGGACCGCAGGAACCACCTGCTGCGCGGCATGTCTCTTCGGAAGATCCACGACGCCCAGTACCAGAGCGTCAGCAGGAACAGCAGCGTGCCCGAGGCCGACCATCAGGTCCCAGGCCGAGGTGGGTGACGTTCACCTCGTGCGTGGTCGGCCGGTCCTCCGCCGGGATCGCGTTGAGTCCCTTGACGACGGTGGAGGTGCCCGTCGCTGGGGTCCGACAGGATCGAGGCGAGCCCGGGGATCGGCGAGTCCCCCGACCACCTCTCCCTCGGAGTTCAGGTGGCCGAACAGCACCTCGGGCACGTCGCTGCTGGTCTCGGGCACCATCTCGATCGAGGCGAACTTCGCCGGCTGCTCGACGAAGACCCAACGGGCCAGGGCGTCGCCCACCCCCATCTGGACCGGCGTCGCGATCGCGGCGACGGTGAACCCGATCAGGAAGCCGACCCGGTGGTAGCGGTCGCGGCGACCGCGCAGCATCCCGATCGCGTAGACCGAGGCGACCATGAAGCCGCCGACGAGGTACGCCGCGACGACCATGTGCGCCGCCATCAGCGGCATCGCGCTGTTGAAGATCACGCCCATCGGGTCGACGTCGACGACCTTGCCCGCGGAGTCGAGCGTGACGCCCTCGGGCGCGTTCATCCACGCGTTCGCCGCGACCACCGAGATGCTGCCGAAGATCCCGGCCACGGCGATCGGGCACGCCGGCCCAGAAGTGCAGCCAGGGCTTCAGCCGGCGCCAGCCGAAGATGTAGATCGAGATGAAGATCGCCTCGGTGAAGAAGAAGATGCCCTCGAACGCGAACGGCACCCCGAAGGCCGCACCCCACTGCCCCATGAACTTCGGCCAGAGCAGCCCGAACTCGAAGGAGAGCACCGTCCCGGTCACGGCGCCGACGGCGAACGTCACCGCCATGTACTTCGACCAGCGCTGGGCCAGCAGCATCGCGTCCTTGTCGCCGTGCTTGATCGCCGCGGTAGTTGGCGATCAGCGTCATCACCGACCACGACACCCCCAGCGGCACCAGGATGATGTGGAACGCGAGGGTGAAGGCCATCTGCGAACGCGCCCACGGCACCGGGTCGACCGCGAGGCGGCCGTCGACGTCGTGCACGCATCATCGTCGTCGACCATCACGGCTCGGGTGCGGCATCAGGTGCCGGGTGAGCCTCGCCGCCGGCCTCGTCGAGCGCGACCCGGTCGGTCACCTGGCGAATCGTGATCGTGCGCTCGGCACGGGTGCCGATCAGGAAGGTGCCGGTCCAGTGGAAGAGCGCGGCGAGCCGGTTCCGGAACCCGGTCAGGAAGGTGATGTGCACGAACAGCCACATCAACCAGCCCGAGGAACCCGGAGAGCCGGAGGCCCTTGAAGCTCACGACGGCGTGGAAGCGCGAGATGGTGGCCATGCTGCCGAGGTCGCGGTAGGTGAACGCGGCCGGTTCCTTGCCGTGGAGCCGACGCTTGATCGTGTTCGCCGCGTGGATCCCCGACTGCATCGCGACCTCGGCGACTCCGGGCAGGTCGTCGAGCGCCATCATGTCGCCGATCGCGAAGACCTCCGGATGGCCCGGCAGGCTGCAGTCAGGGAGTACGGCGATCCGGCCGGCCCGGTCGCACGTGGCCCCGCTCGCCTGGGCGAGCAGACCCGCGAGCGGCGACGCCTGCACGCCGGCCGCCCAGATCTTGGTGCGCGCGCTGACCCGCTCCGACCGATCCGTCCGCCGCCTTCACGTCGACCCCGAAGGCGTCGACCCCGGTGACCACCGAACCCGTCCGGATCGTCACCCCGAGGCGCTCGCAGCTGGCGCGCGCGCCTTGCGGGAGAGCCGGTCGCCGAACGTCGCGAGGATCTCCGGGCCTCCGTCGACGAGCACCACCTGGGCCTCGGTCGGGTCGATCCGGCGGAAGTTGCTCCTGAGCCCCGACCGGGACAGCTCGGCGATCTGCCCGGCGATCTCGACGCCGGTCGGCCCGCCGCCGACCACCACGAAGGTGAGCCACGCGCGGCGGACGTCGGGATCCTCCTCGTTCTCGGCCATCTCGAAGGCGCCGAAGATGCGGCCGCGCAGCTCGAGGGCGTCGTCGATCGTCTTCATGCCCGGCGCGTAGCGGGAGAACTCGTCGTGCCCGAAGTAGGACTGGGCGGCGCCGCCGGCCGACGATCAGGCTGTCGTAGCTCGTAGGTGCGGACGGTCTCGTCGGGCCGCACGGCGGTCACGGTGCGCGCCGACAGGTCGAGCCCGGTGACCGTGGCCAGCTCCACCGTCACGTTGCGGTGGTGGCGCAGGACCTCCCGGATCGGCGGCGCCACCTCGCCCTCGGACAGGATCCCGGTCGCCAGCTGGTAGAGCAGCGGCTGGAACAGGTGGTGGTTCCTGCTGGTCGACCAGCGTCACCTGCACCGGCGCCCGCCGCAGGAACTTCGCAGCGAACAGCCCTCCGAAGCCGCCTCCGACGATCACCACCCGGTGCGGGGCCACGTCGGTCATCAGCCGGTGTGAGCCTGCGCGGCCGCGGACCAGGGCCGGAACGACTCGGCCGAGGCCTGGTCCCAGAACCCCTGGAACCGTGGCAGCGCGGTCCCGGCCAGGAGCTCGCCCGGCTGCACCAGGTCGTAGATCTCGTCGAGGGCCAGGGCCTGGAACTGGCTGACCCGTCGTACGGCGTGGTGCGGGCTCGAGCTCGCTGGTGTGGTCGAGCCCCATCGCCGCGATCATCTCGGCCAGCGCGTGCACGGTGTTGCGGTGGTAGTTGTGCACCCGCTCCGACTTGTCCGGCGACGATCAGCGCGCGCTGCAGCTTGGGGTCCTGGGTGGTGACTCCCACCGGGCACTGGTTGGTGTGGCAGCGCTGGGACTGGATGCAGCCGACGGCGAACATGAACGCCCGCGCCGAGTTGCACCAGTCGGCGCCCAGGGCCATCGAGCGGGCCATCGCCGACGCCGTGACCATCTTGCCGCTGGCGCCCGACCTTGAAGCGGTGCCGGACGCCGGCGCCGACGAGGGTGTTCCGCACGACCAGGAGCCCCTCGTTCAGCGGAGCACCCGAGGGAGTCGGAGAACTCCAGCGGCGCCGCGCCCGTGCCGCCCTCGCCGCCGTCGACGACGATGAAGTCGGCGTAGATGCCGGTCTGGATCATCGCCTTGATGATCGCCATGAACTCCCGCGGGTCCCCGATGCAGATCTTGAACCCGACCGGCTTGCCCCCGCTGAGCTCACGGAGCTGGGCGATGAAGGCCACCATCTCCAGCGGCGTCGAGAAGGCCTTGTGGTACGTCGGGGAGAAGACGTCCTTGCCCTGCGGGCACCAGCCTGGCCTCGGCGATCTCCGCGGTCACCTTGGCCGCCGGGAGGATGCCGCCGTGGCCGGGCTTGGCGCCCTGGGAGACCTTGATCTCGATCATCTTCACCTGCGGCAGGTTGGCGTTCGTCCGGAACGCCTCCGGGTCGAAGTCGCCGTTGGCGTCGCGGCACCCGAAGTAGCCGGTCCCGATCTGCCAGATCAGGTCGCCGCCGGCCTCCTTGTGGTACCTCGAGAGACCGCCCTCGCCGGTGTCGTGGGCGAACCCGCCGGCCAGCGCTCCCTGGTTCATCGCCCGGACCGCAGCCTGCCCCAGTGCCCCGAAGCTCATCGCGGAGATGTTCAGCACCGAGGCGGAGTACGGCTGGGAGCACTGCTCGCCACCGATGATGACGCGCAGGTCGGCCTCGGGATCGGCGACCATCGGCCGCGGTGCGATCGAGTGGTTCAGCCAGCTGTAGCCGGCGTCGTACACGTCGAGCTCGGTGCCGAAGGGCTTCTTGTCACCGACGTTCTTGGCCCGCTCGTAGATCACCGACCGGGTGTCCCGGTCGAACGGCCGGCCGTCGGTGTCGTTCTCCACGAGGTACTGGTGCAGCTCGGGTCCCATCCCCTCGAGCAGGAACCGCATCCGTCCCGCCAGCGGGTAGTTGCGCAGGATGCTGTGCCGGGGCTGGAAGTAGTCGTAGATGCCCAGCAGGACGAGTGGAACGAACAGGATCTCGAGCAGCCACCACCACGGGCTGACGATCACGGCGAGGGGCACCACCAGGATCGCGAGGACGATGACCGCCCAGAGTGCCTTGGTGCGGATGCGCTCGATCATGACGGTGCTCCTTGCTCGGACGGCAGGCGGGACGCCGCGCTCAGTCGAAGACATGGCCGTGCTCGTAGCGCTCGTCGGCGCCGGCGGCGGCAGTGAGGGCAGCGACGTTGTCGCGGGTGAAGAAGCCCTCGTAGTGGTGGCAGCGCTCGATGTACTCGGTGATCAGCAGCGAGTACGGCGAGCTCTTGGAGAAGATCTGCTTGAGGTTGGGGTCGTCCTTGCACTCCCCCACCACGTGGGCCAGGAACGGCGTACCCATCTCGGCCAGCTGACGGACGACGTAGTCGACGTTCTTCTCGTCGGCGATGTGACCGTCGATCACGGCCATCGCCATGTGATGCATCCGTCGACCGAAGTTGCGCACGAAGTCCTCGGTCGGCATCGGCAGGTTGTCGAACGAGTTGACGATCGAGGGCGTGTTGTTGGCGGTGAACACCCGGGCCGGTGACTTCTTCTCGTCGTCGAGGTCGGGGTGCCGCGTCACGTTCGTCGAGGAGTTCATCTCGTGGATGTTGTAGGCGCCCCAGAAGTAGTACGGGACGACGGTGAGGTACTCCAGCAGCGCGTGCTCCCGGTCGCCGGCCAGGATCCGCGTCGCGGCGTGGTCCACGCCCAGCACCAGGCCCTTGATGCCGTGCTCGGCCTGCAGGGCGTCGGCGCGGTCGAGCTTGCCCTGCTCCGCTGCGGTCAGGCTGATCGGTCTCCCCGAGCCCGAGCTCATCGAGGTCGTCGAGGTCGACGTCGACGTATCCGACGCGGTTGTAGGTGAAGTCGGACATGAACGTGAAGTTGAGGTGCTCCATGGCGTAGAAGCCGTTGACCGTGTCGCCCGGGTAGGCGAAGCGGATGTTCTGCGGCTCGAGCGCCTCCCGGACGGCCTTGGTCGACTCCGCGGCGTACACCTCGCCGATGTAGCGCGCGTTCGGCTTCTTCTTGGCCAGGGGGTAGAGCAGGTTCCACCGCGTCACCGCGTCCTCGTAGCTCGTTGTGAGCGGCTCGAGGACGACCAGCCGCGGGAACTCCGGCTGTGACTGCAGGACGTAGACCTTGTGGGTGTCGGTGAGCCGGGCCTGCTGGAACCGGTAGGGGCCCATCGCCGCGAGCTCCGCCATGTAGTCCACGCCGTCGCCGTGCTCCACCTGGACCACGAGCGCGGCCATGCTCCCGACGATCTCGTCGAGCCCCGACTTCCGCCGTCGCTCGTACACCCGGGGCAGGTACTCCTCGAAGAAGTCCGAGTTCTTCTTGTCACCCATGGGTTCGTACGTGGCGAGGTCGATCATGGCGAAACTGGTCCCTTCAAGGTGGGCGACCGAGACACGAGTCGCGAGTCGACACGACCTGCCGGAGCGGGTCTGTCGCTCACCGACGCAGCGTAGGCAGCACCCCTCCATGGGGCGCTTCACCCTGCGTGGATGAGGTTTGGCCTCCGGTTGCCGGTGTAGAACGAGTTGGCCACGCCAGATCGCCCGCGCCGTCCTGTGCTCGGCGCCGGCGGGTCGGCAGCTACCCGTGGAGGGATCGAACAGCATGGCGACAGCGACCAAGGCCACTCAGGTCCACACATCCGACGGACCACCGTCCCTGGAGATCCACGTGCGTGGGCTGGCCGTCCTCGACGACCCGATGCTCAACCGCGGAACTGCCTTCACGATGGAGGAACGCGACTTCCTCGGCCTGCGCGGGCTGCTGCCCTCCGGCGTCGAGACGATCGAGCAGCAGGTGGATCGTTGCTACGAGCAGTTCAACTCCAAGCGGTCCGACGTGGAGAAGTGGGTCTTCCTCACCCAGCTCCACGACAGCAACGAGGTCTTGTTCTACAGGCTCGTCGGCGAGCACGTGCACGAGATGCTGCCGATCGTCTACACGCCCACCGTGGGTACGGCGATCGAGGAGTTCAGCCACCTGTTCCGACGCCCGCGCGGTGTCTTCCTCGACATCGAGGACCTGGACGGCATCGAGAGGGCTCTGGACGAGACCGGGCTCGGAGCCGACGACGTCGACCTCATCGTCGCGTCGGACGCCGAGGCGATCCTGGGCATCGGCGACTGGGGCGTCGGCGGGATCGACATCTCGATCGGCAAGCTCGCCGTCTACACCGTCGCCGCGGGTATCGATCCCGACCGGGTCCTCGCGGTCGGGCTCGACGTCGGCACCAACCGGGAGCAGCTGCTCAACGACCCGCGCTACCTGGGACTGCGGCGGTCGCGAGTGCGCGGTGAGGCCTACGACGCCTTCATCGACGCCTACGTCGCCGCGCGCCTCGAAGCGGTTCCCGAACGCGATCCTGCACTGGGAGGACTTCTCCGGCCCGCCGGCCCGCGGGATCCTCGACCGGTACGGCGACACGCTCTGCACCTTCGACGACGACATCCAGGGCACTGCTGCGGTCGGTCTCGCCTGCGCCCTGGCGGGAGTGCGGGTCTCGGGCGGACGGCTCATCGACCAGCAGATCGTCGTCTTCGGGGCAGGCTCGGCCGGCGTCGGGATCGCCGACCTGATCGCTCTGGCCATGACCGAGGACGGGCTGAGCCCCGAGGAGGCGGCGGGTCGCATCTACCTGCTGGACCGACCGGGCCTGCTGACCAACGACATGTCCGACCTGTACGACTACCAGCAGCCCTACGCCAAGGACCCGGCCGCCGTGGCCGGGTGGCGCGCGGCCGACGGGACCCTCGGCCTCCAGGAGGTCGTCGAGAACCTGCACCCGACCATGCTCGTCGGCACCTCGGGCGTCACCGGCGCCTTCGGGGAGAAGGTGATCCGCTCGATGCACGACAGCTGCCCGCGGCCGATCATCCTGCCGATGTCCAACCCCACGGTGCTGGCCGAGCAGACTCCGGAGAACCTGCTCGCGTGGACCGACGGCGCCGCGCTCGTCGCCACCGGCAGCCCGTTCGGACCGGTCGAGCGGGAGGGCACGACGTACCGCATCGGCCAGGCCAACAACGCGCTGATGTTCCCGGGCCTGGGCCTGGGCGTGATCGTGTGCCGGGCCGCGACCATGCCGCCGTCGTTGTTCATCGCCGCCGCCCGTGCTCTCGCGAAGCTCGCGGACCCCGCCGACCCGGCCAAGGGCCTGTTGCCCGACATCTCCCGGCTCCGCGAGGTCTCGGCCACCGTCGCGGTCGACGTGATCAACACCGCGACCGCCGCGGGCATCGCCCGGGTCGAGGTCGACGACCCGATCGAGGCGGTCCACGAGGCGATGTGGACGCCGGAGTACCTCCCGATCACGCGCTAGAGCCCAACACAGGAGTGAGCATGGCCCAGACCGTGGCAGAGATCCTGGTCGACCAGATGGTCGAGGTCGGGATCCGGAAGGTGTACGGCATCGTCGGCGACTCGGCCAACCCGATCGTCGACGCACTGCGCCGGCACGAGGCGGACATCGAGTTCGTGCACGTCCGCAACGAGGAGGCCGGGGCGTTCGCAGCGGGTGCGGACGCGCAGGTCTCCGGCCGTCCGACCGCGGTGCTCGGGTCGTCCGGACCCGGGAGCCTCCACCTCGTCAACGGGTTGTACGACTGCCAGCGCAACGGGGCTCCCGTGTTCGCGATCGCGACCCACATCCCCAGCACCGAGATCGGCAGCGACTACTTCCAGGAGACGAACCCCGAGCAGATCTTCTCGGGCTGCACCCACTACTGCGCGCTGGTGTCCTCGGCCGGGCAGATGCCACGGGTCTCCGAGCTCGCGTTGCAGGCGGCCATCCTCGAACGCGGGGTGGGCATGGTCATCGTGCCCGGCGACGTCGCCGCCCAGACGGTGGACCATCCCATGCTGCGCCACCCGGTCCTCACCGACCGGCCGGTGATCCGGCCGGACGACGCCGCGCTCGACAAGGCCGTGCAGCTGATCGCCGGCGCCGGCAAGATCGCGATCCATGGCGGAGAAGGCACCCGTCAGGCGCGCGAGGAGGTGCTGCGTCTCTCGGACGTGCTCAAGGCGCCCGTGTCCTACGCCTACCGCGGCAAGGACGTGCTCGAGGCCGACAACCCGTCAGCGGTGGGCATGACCGGGCTGCTCGGCTGGGGCGGAGCCACGGGGGCGCTGGCCGACTGCGACCTGCTGCTGATGCTGGGCACCGACTTCCCGTACCACGCGTTCCTCCCGGACGGGAAGACGATCATCCAGGTCGACGACAAGCCACTGCACCTGGGCCGCCGCGCCGCCGTCGACCTCGGTCTGGTCGGAGACGTGGGAGAGACGCATCCGGGCCCTGATCCCCCGCCTCGACGCCCCGCACCGACTCCTCGTTCCTCGACAAGGTGGTCAAGCACCACCACCGGATGGTCAAGGAGATCCAGACGTACGTCGACCACGAGGGCAGTGGCGAGGGCCTGCGTCCGGAGATGGTGGCGACGGCGCTCAGCGACCTCGCCGAGGACGACGCCGTCTTCACCGTCGACACCGGGATGTGCAACGTCTGGGGAGCCCGCTACCTGGAGATGAAGCCCGGGTCGACGCATCCTCGCCTCGTTCAGCCACGGCTCGATGGCGAACTCGATGCCACAGGCGATCGGTGCGGCCGTCGGCTCGCCGGATCGCCAGGTCGTCGCCCTGTGCGGGGACGGCGGCTTCTCGATGCTGATGGGCGAGCTGCTCACGGCGGCCGGGCTCGACATCCCCGTGAAGCTGATGGTGTTCAACAACTCCACGCTGGGCATGGTCCGGGCCGAGATGATGGTGGTCGGCTACCAGCCGTGGGGCACCGACGTGAAGAACCCGGACTTCGGCGCCCTGGCCACGGCGGCGGGGATCCACGGCGAGCGTGTGGAGAAGGCGGTCGACATCCGCCCGGCGATCGAGCGGGCGTTCTCCCATCCCGGGCCGGCCCTGATCGACTTCGTGACCGACCCGCGGGCGCTCGCCGTACCTCCGCACACGACGCTCGAGGAGGTGCGCGGCTTCGCCCTCACGACGGCGAAGCTGGTCTTCAGCGGGGACGTCGCGGAGGCCTGGGGTCAGGCGAAGTCCAACATCCGCGACGTCGGTCAGGCCCTCTGAGCGGACCCGACCGGCGTCGCGACCCCGGGTCATTCAGCAGGTGGCGTCGGGCGCGACGCCGAGTGCGTCACCGGCCGTCCTCCTCGAGGGCGAGCAAGGTGACATCGTTGTGCGGCAGCATCACGTTGTTCCAGTACCTGACGAAGCGGACACCGGCCCTGCGCCCGCAGCTTGTTCAGGATCCTGGCGTCGATGACGAGGGCGCGACCCAGGGCGTCGGTGGCCGCCGCGGACTCGGGGCTGGGCCAGGAGGACGGCGGGTCGATCAGCCTGAGCCCCACGGCGCGCTCTATCCGCGCCAGCCTGACCAGGGCGCGGCGGGTCTGCCGGAGCCGCTTGCCGTGCATCTTCCTGGGCCGGAAGGCCTGGTTGCCGCGGAACACGGCGTTGTTGAGCTGGTCGATCGCGGCATTGGGCGCGCAGACCTGGGCGAGGAAGAACGCCTGCGCCTGCTCGACGGTGAACGCCGAGGCGGGAGCGGCGGTGCTGAGGGCGAGCGCGAACACGAGCAGTACGGCGGCGATGACGCGACGGGGACGTGACATGGGGACCAGCTCCTCAGGTAGTTCCTTCTCGGAGTGTCAGCCGGTCCGGGCCGGTGAGCCATACGCAGATCTGCGTACGGGGCGTAACGTTGACAGGCCTTCCCGCTCGAGCACGATCCTGCGCGGGGAGGCGTCATGAACGAGGACCGCCGGCTGATCGAGTGGCTCGACCTGACCGCCGACTTCCTGCAGCTGCCCCTTCCCGAGTTCCCGCGCGCACAGATCGGCTGGCAGCTGACCCGCACCTTCGACGTGCTCGCCGTCTCCTGGGACTGGCGTGACGGCGAAGGACACTCCGGGTCCGAGACCTGGCCCGTGGATCGACGTCTCTCCCGTGGCCGACCTGCCGTACTGGCACCAGGACCACATCATCCGGCGGCACCCGCTCGTCCGTGGTTCGTCACCACCCAGGACCCGTCGCCGCAGTCCATCGGTCGCGTGCCTCGAGCCATCGCCTCGAAGCACGACAGCGGAGCTCATCGCCACCTACCTACGGACCCATCGGCGTCGGACCAGCAGCTGTCGATCCCCTACCTGATCAGCGGCCAGAGCTATCGCGCGTTCGTCCTCGGTCGTCCGGACGACGAGTTCTCCGACGACGACCTCGCCCTCGCCCGGAAGCTCCAGCACCTGATCCGCGGCATCTACCTGCACAGCTCCCTCGTCGAGCAGATCCCGACCCAGACCGACGCCTGCGTCGCGGCCGCGCACGCCGGGCTCACGGCCACCGAGCTGGCGGTGCTGATCCTGCTCAGCGAGGGTCGCACGGCGTACGCCATCGGACGGCGGCTGGACATCTCCCCGAGGACCGCCCAGAAGCATCTCGAGCACATCTACCGCAAGCTCGGCGTGGCGGACCGCCTGGGCGCGGTGCTGGCGGCGCGCGAAGGCGGCCTCGTGCCGCTGGCGGCGGCTCCGACCGCTGGGCCGATTCCGGAGCAACGAGCCCCGATCTGATGCCGTACGACGACGCGTGGGCCACCATGGAGCCATGTCCGAGACGCGGGCCCGCTGCCACATCGACGCTCCACCGATGCGCGTCTACGAGGCGCTGATCGACCCCGGCGCGATCGTGCGCTGGAAGGTGCCGAGCGGGATGACCGCCAGCGTGGACGAGTTCGACGGCGCGTCGTACCGCATCTCCCTGACGTACGACGCCCCGGACCGCACCGGGAAGACCAGCGCGCACACCGACACCTACCGTGGCCGGTTCGTCGAGCTGGTTCCCGGCGAGAAGGTCGTCGAGGTCGACGAGTTCGAGACCTCCGACCCCGACCTGCAGGGAGCCATGACGATCACCGTCACGCTGACAGAAGCGGCCGGCGGCACCGATCTGCACGCCCTGCACGAGGGCCTCCCCAGCGGCGTCGACCCGGCGGACAACGAGCTCGGCTGGCGCGAGTCGCTCGCCCGGCTCGCCAACCTCGTCGAGGGCGAGTGAGCTAGGCCGACCCGCCCGGCTGGTAGAGCTCCTGGACGGACTCGTGGATGCTGCTCTCCTGCTCGTCGATCGCCTCGACGTAGAGCCGTCCCTCGGCGATCAGCCCGTCACGCAGCACCAGGATGATGACGCCGCAGAGCGCGAACGGGCTGCCGTCGGTGTGGGTGCCGCGCCAGTCCCACTCGCTCCACACCGTGTCCCCGTCCTGCGTCCACGACACGAGGCGTGCGGAGAAGTCGGGGACGCCGTCGAACACCGCGGTCCAGTTCTCCAGCACCTGGGGCCGTCCCGTGAACTCGCGACCAGGATGCGCCGGCTGAGCGCTGCGGTAGTCCTCCGCGAAGAGGGCCGCGAAACGCTGCGGGTCGTGGGAGTTCATGGCCCGCACCATGCGGTCCAGGAAGTCGTTCATCGTCCTACCCCTCCAGCTCGTCGAAGGCCAGCCCGCTGGAGGCTTCTCCACTGCCCGACCGAGGCCTTGTTGCCGGCCCAGACGAACAGGCGCCCGTCGTACCACCGCGCTGCCTGATAGGTACGACGGACCACGACGCCTTCGCGCGGGACCTCCTCCTCGCGGATCAGCAGCCGACCCTCCCCCGGGTCCAGCACCCGCGCCTCCGACGAGACCACCTTCGGCACCCCGGTCAGGTCGAGCACCGCGCCGCGGGCCAGCCGCACCTCGGCGCTGTCGGCGGAGACCCGCACGGGCAGCAGCGGCACCCAGTGGGACGGCACAGCCGTGGCCAACCGGTAGACCGGCACCTCGCGCGGCGCCTCCGGAGCCGGCGCGAGGTCGACGACGTCCCGGGCGGTCTCGATGCCGACCTCCAGCGGGCTCTCGAGCCGACGCTCGACGGCCCAGCCGAGGTTGGCCAGCTCGTCGCGCAGCAGCATCACCTCCTCGAGCACCGGCCCGTCGATCGTCCGGATCGTCGGCGCGAGGAAGAACAGGTTCGTGATGGCCACGCCGTTGGCGTCGCCGGGCTCCACCGGCATCGCGTGGGAGAACATGCTGAAGCCCGCCCGCGACGCGAGGTTGCGATCACCGGTCGGCCGGATCAGCGACTGCACGCCGAAGGTGTCGGTCACCACGAGCGACCGCGACTCGACCAGGGAGCCGACCGGCAGGCCGATCGGGATGACGTACCAGTCGTTGCCGTAGCCGGTGAGCGTCTCGACCAGCAGCATCTGCGCCAGGTCGGTGGCGCCGGGACGCAGCGCGCCGAGGTCGATACGGGCGTCCTCGAGCTCCCAGAACCGTGGGGCCGGCATGCCGTGGAAGGTGACCGGAGCGGGGATCACCGTGCGCGTCGTCACCTCGCCGGGGGCGTCCTGGCCGGTGCCCATGTTGATGTCGCCGTTGAGGTCGAAGGAGTACCAGTCGAGGGTGCCGTCGGCGTACTGCTGCGCGGTCAGCGTGCGCTCGCCGAAGACGTCGTCGCCCAGGCGCGTGGAGAGCGAGAAGGTGTGCTCCATCCGGTCGGGCTGCCAGGTCTGCCCGTCCTGGGGAGCGCCCGCGCCCGGCTCGCTGAACAGCGTGTCGGACCAGGTCACCCACGCGCGGTAGGCCTCGATCACCTCGGCCCGGTCACCGGGGTCGATCTGGAGGGCCGCCTCGAGCCGCGGGTTCGCCGGGTCACCCAGCGCGGCGCGAAGCCGGCGGGCGTCGAGGGCACGGCCGGCGACGAGGTCGGCGTACGCCAGCGTCTCGGGGTCGAGCAGGGCGCGGTCGTCGTCGCCCATCTCCGGCACGGCGTACGTCGCTGACGAACGCGTCCGACGGATCGCTGAACATCCGTTGCGCGCCGAGGATCCGCAGGAAGTGCAGCCCGTCCTCGACGGCGCGACGCAGACCGTCCTCCGCGACGACCTGCCGCTCGACCAGGGTCTCGAGCGGCACGCTCGCAGGGTCGAACCGCGGTGCGTCCAGCTGGGTGTTGACCGGGATCGGCCCGGCCACGAACCTGGTCATCGGCTTCACCCGCGCCCGCCAGCGCGCGACGATCGGCGTGCCGGCGTCCTCGCCCTGGAACTCGCCGACCTGCCACTGCCGCGCGAGCAGCCACAGCGGGTCGTGCACGCGCGCGGAGTAGCCGGTCTCGACGTCGGCAGCATCCGGACCCGACGTCTGCGGCTCGATCCGCGACCAGGTGGTGATGGACGGCATCAGGCTCCCCCGTTCATGGCAGCGTCAGCCGGTTGAGGTCGGAGGAGACGGCGTCGCCGCGCGCGTTGAAGGCGAGGTACGTCGCCGGCAGGAAGTGGGCCACGTCGCCGAGGGCAGCCGGGTCCACCGCCCGCATCCGGGTGAGGTCGAGCGTCTCGAGGAGCACCCGGTTGAGGCTGCCGACGGTCCACGGCTCCCCCACCACCGGAGGGACGGCGAGCAGGATCGCCTGCGGCGCAGAGGCGTCGGGCGGGTCGTACTGGAAGGCGATGCCGGTCGTCTCCTCGCGGCTCGGGACCAGCTCGGTCCACTCGTCGACGAGCACGCCGCACAGCGCCCCGGTGAACTGCCTCGGCGCGGACTGCAGCACGAGCGAGGCAGCGCCGTCGACCGGATCGGTCTCCTCGGGCAGATCGAGGGCGACCCAGCGCTGCCCCGCCACATGCGGCACCTGCGCGATGCGCAGGTCGAGCGGGGTGTGGCCGAGGATCTGGGAGTGCCGCAGGGGTCGGGTCATCCGGGCGAGTGGGGGCCGGACGCGTTCCATCCGCTGCAGCCAGGTGTACGCCGCATGGCGGTCCTCTCCGCCGAGCGCCACGTCGGCCACCGAGTCGGCGACCTCCTCGGCGTTGGCCGCCGTGAAGCGTGGCAACGCGAGGAACCCCGAGCCGAAGACCGCACGCAGCCGACCGAGCAGCTGGGCGAGCGCGTCTCCCTCCGGCGGCACACCGTCGAGACGGCGGGACAGGTCGGCCAGCACGGCCCGGGCCTGAGCTGCCTCCGTGCCGGTCTCGGGCGGCGGCACGGCGGCCGGGACACCGAACGCAGCCGCGGCGAACATCCCGGCGCGGACGTCGGTGCCGGCGTCGAGGGCCGCACGGAGTCCGTCGCGTGCGGCGCGGAGGGCCACCTCGGCCTGCACCACCCTGGCCTCGAGCTCGTCGAGGTCCTGACCACGCACCGGCTCCGCGTGCGGCGGCAGCAGGTCGGCACCGTCGAGCGGACGCGCACCGGCCAGCAGGCGCTGCGCCCGCGTGGCGACCTCGACCAGCTCACCCAGACCGCCGGCGGCGCGGGAGAGGTCCACCCTCCCGGTGACCCCGGCCTCGGCGAGCAGCCGCGCCACGACCTCGGGCGGCGGCCCGTCGACACCACCGGTCGCCCAGACCAGGTCGATCGGCGTCAGTCCCAGCGAGGCCAGGCTGACGTCGTGCGCGGCGACCACCTCCCCTTGGTCCGAGAGCTCCTCGACCCGGGCGGCGATCCCGTCGGCCGGACCCAGCAGGTCACCCGCCCACGCGTCGAGGGCCGGGTCGGCGGAGGCGCGCGGCGAGGACGACCGGGGCGCCCACCCGGAAGGGTTGGGTGGGGCATCGACCTCGACGAAGAGGGCGACCCGGTGGGTCAGGCCGGTGCCGGTGCGCGGCGTACGCACGAAGCCGAGGTCGGGCGGAGGCGCCTGCCCGCTCGAGACCGCGTCGAGCGACGTTGCTGCCCTCGCAAGGTTGCCGCGCACCATCTGGAAGGCTCCCTCGGCGTTGAGGGCATCGGCGGCGGCGTCGACGGCGGCCTCGAGAGCGTCGAGCACCTTCCGCGCCCGCTCGTGCCGCGGGTCGCTCGGCGCCAGGACGGCGTCGGGGTCCTCCTGCCACTTCTTCGCGAGCGCGAGCCCGTCGACGACGAGCCGTCGCACGCCGGTCGGGGTGGACGCGCCCGGGAGCGGCGCGATCGCGCGGAAGTCGTCGATCAGGTCGTCGAGCTGGGCGTCGTGCAGGTTGCGCTCGAAGGTGTAGCCGAGCAGCGCCCCGATCGGCTGCCCCTGCCGCACTCCCTCGAAGAGCTGCTTGGCCAGCCGCACCCGGGCCGAAGTCAGCTCGATGGCGTACGGCGAGTCCTCCTCGCCACCGTGGGTGAGGTGGGCGTTGCGCAGCAGGGCGGCCGCGCTGGCCTGGTTGAGCGAGGGGGCGTGGATGAACCCGGGGTCGTCGGCCGGCGCCACCAGGGGGCCGGGCTCGTCGGGGATGTCGGTGACCGACGGTCCGGGGGTCGCGGGACGCAGGTTCTCCACCCAGCCGTAGCCGCCGACCCGCAGCCCGTTCGGCTGCGCCTCACGCAGGTCGGCCAGTCGTCGGGTCGCCAGCGAGGTGACCCAGGCGTCCAGTCGGTGCGCGGTCGCGTCGAGGGTCTCTGCGAGGTGCCGCTCCAGGGTCGGCGCGTCGGCGGTCGCCAGGGTGCGCAGCGCCTCCCGGAAGTCGGCGAGAGCCGGATCGTTGCCGGCGAGGTCGGCGGCGGTGCCGCCCCCGACCGGCTGTCTCCGCGTCCACGACCAGGTCGGGGTCGGCTGGGTGCCCGGGACGAGGTCGACGAGCTCGGCGTCGCGGAGCAGTGCCAGGTTGGCTTCGTCGAGGGCACGTGCGCTCGCCTCGGCGTACTCCCGCAGGAGGCTGTGCCGCAGCAGCACCTGCAGCAGGGGCTGGGTCTGGTCGGGGAGGCCGATCAGCGTCTCGGGACTGGTGATGGCCAGCAGGTCCGCGACGTACGACGGCTCACCGACGAGCGGGCCGATGACCGGCCGGGCCACCCCCTCGTGGGCCGCATGGGCGAGGGCGTGGCTCGAACTGCAGGCCCACCCTTCTCGTCTGCTGCGTGGTCAGCTCGACGAGGTTGCGCCAGATGAAGAACGGCAGGTCCTCGCCGAGGAAGGGCCGCAGGTGCTGGAGGAAGTGCTGGCCCATCGTGTTGCGCACGCGGTACGACGACGAGACGCCTCGGGCCTCGAGCACGGTCGCGAGATCCACGCTCGCGTCGTCGGTGCGCCCGACCCGTGGCGCCACGAACGTCGCCGGTCGCCACACCGCGTCGCGCAGCCGCACGAGCAGGTCGCGGAACGAGTCGACGGCGCCCTCGTCGACCCAACGGTCGAGCGAGGTCACCGGCAGCACGCCGTAGGGCTGCCGACCGATCCGGAGGACGGGCAGCGGACCGCCGGCCCGGACGTGCTCGGTCGCGTGGTCCCGCGCCCACTCCAGGCCCGCCGGGGTGAGCCCGGTGCCGTCGAAGCCGATCATCTGGGTGAGGAAGTAGCCCCACGTCGTCGGCCACAGCGCCCGCGCCATCGCCCGGGCGGCCGGCTCGTCCTGCTGGGCAGCTGCCGACGCGTGCCGGAAGGCGGGCACCCCGAAGGCCGCCTCGGCCCTGGCGGCGTAGCTCCCCGGGGCCGGGTCGCCCGCGAGCAGCTCCTCGTCGAAGCTGCGGTCGTGCTGCGGGTCGGGCGCCTGGTACGGCGTACGTCCGGCCTCGGTGTTGTTGGTCGGCGACCCGGCGGGCAGGAAGGCCAGGCCGTCGGCGAAGTGGTGCGCGTCGAGCTGGGCGGCCACGTCGTCGGAGCGGTCACCGTCGCTGGTCCCCAGCACGAGCAGCACGTCCACCTGGGGAGTGGGGAGGTTCAGCCGGAGGGCCATCCCGACCTCCTCGGCGCGGTCGAAGTCGACCATCCAGCGCATCCCCTCGTCGACGGCCGGGGACCTCGTCGTCGATGGTCACGTCGGCGTCGAGGTCGGGCCCGATCGCGAGGTCTCGCTGGATGTCACGTCCGATGCCCACGGCCACGGCAGGCCCACCGGCGTACGCCGTGGCGACCCAGCGGTCCGGGAGCAGCCGCACCAGGGGCGTGCGCGCGACCGCCGTCGGATCGCCGAGGTCGGGGAACGACGGGGTCCCGCCCGGCCGGTCTCCGGGGTTGGTGGGCGTGAGCGCACGGACCACCCACGCGGCGCGCTCGGGGCCGAGCCGGCCGGCGAGCATCCGCCAGGCTTCGCGCAGCTTGGTCTCGTCGGCGTCGGCCTGCCACTGCAGCTCCCAGTAGCGCCGGCCCCACAGCTGCTCGTTGGCGGTGAGCGCGGGGTCGTGCGAGTCGAGGTGGACCTTGTCGGGGTAGACGCGGATCCGCAGCTCGTTGCCGAAGAACCGGGTCTCCAGACGCACCGGGAAGAGCGCGAGCGGATGGGTGGAGTCGCCGGCCGGGGTGCCCAGCTCGGGAGGGCCGTCGCCGCTGTGGTCGAGGATGTGACCGAGGTCCGGCACGGAGACCGCCATCACTCCTCCCTCATCAGGACCGTGGCGGGGATGGTGATGCGCACCGGCAGCTGGCGCACGGCCTGAGCAGTCAGGGCCGCGTCCGTCCCGGCCGGCGCGACATGGGTGTCGGTGCCGGTGTCGGTGCCGACCTCGATGCCGAAGCGCGGCGCCGACGGGTGCTCCTGGATGACGATGTTCCAGTCGCCGATGTCAGCGGCGTCGATGTCGAAGCCGAAGAAGCGCACGTCGGGGGCGAAGCCGCCGGTGAAGATCGGGTGCTTCTCCTCCCCCGTCCTGCTCGCGTAGACGATCGCGTCCGGGTAGCGGCGCAGCAGCTCGCTGCGCACCAGCAGCACGAAGTCCTCGTCGGCCGCCGCGACCCCGAGCTGACGGGCGCCCCACGACGCGAGGTCGTCGATGTCCGGGGCCCGACCGGGCGAGGAGGAGGCGTCCCAGAAGCGGTCGAAGTACGTCGCCCGCAGGTCGGCGGGGTAGTCCCGCCAGAGCAGCTCGCGGCCCATCTCGGTGTTGAGGCCGACCAGGTAGGACTCGACGAAGGTGGTGTTCGTCTCCAGGGGCACGACCGTGTTGGGCGGCACGAGGTCGAGGCCGGGGAGGACGAGTCGCTGGGCCACCTCGGTGAGCGGCTCGACCATCGGCTGGGGGAAGTACGGCGACAGCCCGACCGGCTCCAGCGCCACCTCGTCCTGCCGGGTCGGCCCCGGGATCGTGAAGCTCGCGCGGGACCGCTGGCCGAACGTCTCACGAGGGGCGGTGCGTGCCAGCGCCTCGTGGAAGACCGCCTCGACCGCGCCGTCGAGCAGGTGCACCGACGCGATGGAGCGCGGCGGGTTGAACCGCTCCATCTGCTCGGCCGCGAGCTCGCGGAACTGCAGCGCTGCCTCGCTGTCGACGCGAGGCCGGGGGCGCGGGCGTGGACGGGTCGGGTGGACCGGGTCCGGGGTCGGGTCGACGGGCGGGTCGGGCGGTCCCGGCGGTCCGGGCTCCCCCGGCTGGGGCCGGGGTTGGTCGCCGAGGACGCCACCGATTCCGCCGGGTGGTCGGAACGGATCGGTCGGCAGCGGCAGCGGGTCCGGGGGTTCGCCCGGTCCGGGCCCCATCGGCACCGGCTCGCCCATCGGCACGAACGCGAAGAACGGCCGCTTCGGCTGGCCGGAGATCTCCGCCGCGGTCGCCTTGGTGAAGCTGACGTCGAACCCGAAGCCGGCGGCGACCCGTTCGAAGGTGACCGGTCCGGTGTCCGGCGCACCGGGCAGGAGCCGTGCGATCACGCGCAGCGGCTGCAGCTGCACCAGCAGGGAGGTGGTCAGCTTCATCGGCGTCGACGAGACCCGGCGCAGCCGGCGGTTCAGCCCGCCGCGGGGCCGGGCGACCCTCCGCAGCGCGGTCGAGAACGCCGTCGTGGTCAGGCCGGTGTCGGCGAAGGCCGCGGCCAGGGCCGTCGAGGTCCGGCTCAGCCGCGCCCGTGCCGGCGCGAGCACCTGCAGGCCGACCTCCGGGTCCATCGGCGCGATGTGGCGCGCGTGCAGGCTGGTCGCGACCCGCTCGCCGAGCTGCGACTGGCGCAGGAGCTGGTTGACCCGGCGCGAGCTCGGCCGCCTGGTCCCACGCCGAGGCCATCAGCTCGTCCTGCCGCTCCTGCACGACCCGGGTGCCGAGGCGCGCGACGGCGCGGTGCACCGGCGAGAGGTTGAGCTGCTCGAACCAGCGGCGTGGGCTGCGCCGCCTCGACGGTGTCCAGACCCGCCTGCGCAGCGCCGTACAGCGGGAGGCGCGAGGAGCGGGTCCTCCTCCGCGGTGACCTCGGCGGGCGCGTTGAGCACCGGCCGCAGCGCCTGCTCCCACTCGGCCTGCACGCCCGGGTCCGCCCAGCTGCGTGGCGCGGTCCCGACCGGCTGGAGGGCCCCGCGCAGCGGGAGCCTCGTCCCCGAGGGGACGTCCGAGAGCAGTCCGCTCTCCCCCACGTCGACCTCGATCTCGCCGATCCCGTCGGGCAGCGGCCGCGCGCGCAGCAGCAGCGCCAGCGACTGGAAGTCGCCGCCTGCGCCGGTGGTGAAGGTCCACGAGTGGTAGACGGGCAGCTCCACCGAGTCCGCGCCCTGCGTCCACGCGGGCTCGAGCTTCGCCTCGTCGGCCGGCAGGATGTCGTCGCCGAGCCCCGCCTTCCGGCCGAGCTCGAAGGTGGGCACGACGCACGCGAGGTAGGCTCGTGTCCGGCTGCATCACCCGGGGACAGACCAGCCGCGCCACGGAGCGCGCCGGGTCCGAGGCCATGATCGCGGCGAGGTCGTCACTGGTCTTGGCCGTCAGCTGCCCGTGGGCCCACGCCCAGCTGTTCGTCAGGTCGGGCAGCTCGTCACCGGGCTTGGCCGGCCCGGCGATGCGCAGCACCGCCTGACCCCCGGCCTGCGGCGGGTCGAGTCGTACGCCGTCCTGCTGGCGCACCACCACGAGGCACAGCCACGGCCGCAGATGTCCCTCCGCGCTGGCACCCGCCGGCGTGAACAACCACGGCAGCGAGGGCTCGTCGAGCTCGATCAGCGGGAAGTAGTTGGACTCGAAGGCGGTCGCTCCGGGAGCGGGATCGGTCCGGACGACCTGTCGGCGGTCGAGGCCGGTGACGTTGCCGGGACCCATCACGGTGATCGGCGTCGAGGCGGTTCGCGACGCGTTGATCTCGACCGAGGCCGTGGCCGTGGTCAGCCCCGGCAGGTCGGCCCCGTTGGTGTCCGGGGTCAGGAGGGCAGCGGAGGCTCCCCGCCGGATCCACGGGAAGAAGACGAGGTCGGCGTCGGTCTCGGCCATCAGCCCACCAGCTCGCTGCGCGGCACCACGACGCGTCCGTCCCCGGCCTGAGCGACGGCCTCCACCCAGGTCAGGTTCGCCTCGGCGGGTGCCGGCCCGGTCTCGTCGACGGCGGCGTACCCGGCGGCGTTCACGGTCGGTGCGCCCTCGCGGACCGGACTGGCGAACCGCTGGTTCAGGGTGCGCCGGGCCGGTGCGCGGCTGGCGGCACCCAGCAGGAGCAGGTCGAGCACGAGCACCTGGAGGTGCGGCTCGGGCTCGAGGACGGGCTCCCCGCGCTCGTCGATGGTGATGTCGGTGTAGTCGAACGGCGAGGCCTGCGGCGTACCCATCGTGTAGCCGCCCTCGCCGAACGTCACGCCGGCGTCCATCGACTCGAACGACGGCGCCGCCAGCCGCTCGTCGTCGCTGAGCTCGAAGAACTGGCCGGGAGCGAACAGCTCGCGGATGCTGTCCTTGTCCTGCTGCTGGTCGCCGAGGGCGGCCCGGGTCACGGTGAAGCGCCGGTCACCGCTGGGCGTCGACGTCCCGACCCGGTCGATGTCGCGGTCGAGCCCGAGGGGCACGACGTTCTGGCGGACGGTCAGGCTGCCGAGCGGGTGCACCAGCACTCCGTCGGTGACCGGCTGGCGCAGGCTCGACCATGGCGCTGGCGGCGGGGGGCAGCTCGGCCTGCCACGCGCGGGACTCGGAGAGCGCGTCGACCAGCACCGACAGGACGTCGACGAGCACGAGGTCGTTCGGGGTGCCCCCGTCGACGAGGGTGGCGTCGACGTGCACCGAGAAGTCGCACCAGAGGATCTCGAAGGACGCCTTGCCGGAGACCCGCAGCGGCAGCGGCCCCTCGAGCGCCCCGGCGACGGAGACCTTGAACAGGTTGTGGGTGCCGCGCTTGAGCTGCACGCTCGCCCGGAACTCCGCGAGGAAGTGGAACGGCAGCAGCTGGATGAGCACGTCGAAGCCGACGTCGCCGTTGATGCTGAAGCCGTACGCCGCCGCGTAGAGCGAGCAGTCGGCGCCGAACTGCACGGTGTTGGAGGTGACCGCGAAGTACGCCTGGCAGATCAGCTTCGGGTTGTTGCCGTTGGTCAGCGCGAGCTGGAGTCGGGCGACGCTCGGGAACCCGGCCGGCGTGGCGAACTTCGGGTGCAGGCCGCCGACGGACAGGGCGAAGCCGGGGCCGGTGTCCTTCCAGCCCATCCGCATCGCCATCGCGCCGCTCAGCACGAAGCGGTCGCAGATCTTGGAGTCGTAGAGCACGGCGTCGAGCGCGAAGGTGCCCGCGTCGAAGTCGAGTACGCCGACCGCGTCCATGTTGAGCTTGAGGATGGCGAGGTCCGTGCGCGGCAGGATCGCGCTGACCCGGCCGAGGATGATCAGCCGGTGCTGCGTGCCCCACTGGTAGAGCACGCCGAGCTCGAAGTGGATCAGCGTCGGCGAGGCCCAGCCGAACTTCGCCAGCAGCCCGAAGAGGTGGGTGCCCTGCCTCGCCGGGAACATCGTCTGCAGCGCGTGCAGGATCTCGGCGGTGTGGTGGATCGGGTCGGACGGGAAGAGCACGTTGCGCAGCTGACCGGTCGGCAGGGCCGCGCGCACCGCGACCTCGTCGAAGGTCCGGTGCAGTGCGAGCAGCCCGCCGAAGCCGTCGAGGTGGAAGCCCATCCCGAGCGGCCACGGGCGAGCCGAGCTCGATGGTCAGGATCGCGATCATCGAGAAGCCCTTGGAGCCGTCGGTCTGCTTGGTGGCGACGAGGCAGATGGCCGTGGCGGTCAGGCCGCCCCGGAAGGCGATGTCGAGGATGCCGAAGTAGGTGCCCTGGTCCGGGTCGTGCACGATCGCGCCGCCACCGGCCACGAGCGAGGTCTCGATGTTGACCGCGACACCGCGCGGGAACTTGGTGCCGAAGTGCAGGTCGATCGCCCGCAGGTTGCTCTCCTCCGGCGGCTTGCCGGTGTCGATGAAGAACTGGAGGCCGAGCTGGTCGATGCGCAGGTAGACCGGCCCGATCGTGGCGCTGAACGAGAGGTCCACCTCCGCGGTGCTCACGGTCTGCTCGGGCGGTGGCAGCTCCGCCGGGCCGCGGAAGAGCCGGAAACCGATCTCGTGCACGGTCAACGGACCGATCGCCTTGCCCAACGGCACCGTGATCGCAAAGGCCGGGGTCCCGGTGCTGCCTTCGCCACTGACGGGGACCGACTGCTCGGCGGATCCCTCTCGGGGAGGCACGTAGCGGGCGACCATGCCGCGACTGCTGGAGGGACCGAACTCCAGCCCGAACGGGAGTCGCACCGGCCCGTCCTTGATCAGGTGCGCCATGAAGCCGTCGTGGTCCTTCGGGTCGAGCACCAGCGCCGACTCGGTGATCTTGACCAGCGCCTCGGCCCCCTCGCTGGTCAGCGAGACCTCGAAGGTGAACTCGCCGATGTCGATGCGGGTGTTCGAGGTGAGCCGGATCGGGATTCCCTTGACGGTCGGGGCGTCGGGGATCGCCGGCTTCTTCACCGGCCGTGCGGCGTACCCCACGCTGAACTCGAAGTTCCCGCCTCCCCCGTCGACGTCGAAGTCGCCCGGGGGCTTCCACAGGACGGCGGCCGCGGCGTCGGAGCGCGCCTTGACCGTGAAGGTCCACGACTTCCCGAGCTTCTGCTGCAACGTCATGTTGCCGCCGACCGCCACGAAGACACCGGGCCCGCCCTCGATCGCGTGCAGCATCGCGGTCGTCGAGCTGGAGGAACCCCTCCACCGTGGCCTCGCCCGGGACGACCCGGTTGTGCGAGACCGAGAGCGACGTCATCCGGGAGGACACGACGTCGGCGCGCGTCGGCACGTCGTCCGAGTCCGGGCTCAGCTCGGGAGCGTCCCAGCCGGTCAGCACGTCCTTGAGCGGCTCGATCTCCTTCTTCATGTCGATGGCCGCCAGCGTCACCGCGGCCAGGCGCACGAGCAGGTCGACCACCGCCTCGGCGGTCTGCGGGTCGGCGTCCGGTCCCCCGACCACGTGCTCGATCGACTTGCCGGGCTGCCAGATGTAACCGGCCAGCGCGCCGATCGACTTGAAGAACGCGACCGGGTTGTTGTTGCCCGGGCCGTAGGTCGATGTCATGTCGTCGATCGTCGAGACCGCCTGGAGCACGACGAACAGCCGAGGACACCGGATCCGGACGTAGTTGGTGGCCCCGAGCTCCAGCAGCGTGTGCGCAAGCTCCTCGCCGTCCACGTCACCCGTCCGCGGTCAGCGTCTCCAGCACCGCCAGCAGCCCGTCGATCGTGCTCGCGAGGTCGCCCAGCGCCTGGAAGGTCTGCTCGAGGGAGGGATCCGACGCGTCGAGCCATGCGTTGACGGCGTCGATGCCGTCCTGTGGCGGGCCGATGACCGGTGGCACCGTGCTCGTCGGGATGGCGCCGGCGTCGACCAGCAGCGCGCCTCGGAAGCCCGCGTCGCCGAGCGCCTGACCCATCCACTGCAGGAAGTCGACGATCTCGCGGCCGATGATCTGCAGGAGGTCCTTGTCCCCGGCCATCAGGGCTCCTCCTCCACCGGTGGCTGGAGGGCCTGGCGCCGGAGTCGCGTCGGAGGCTTCTCGTTCGACGGCCCCAGGTGGGCTACCTGGACGAGGAACGGTTCCGGCTCGGGAGGCGTCGGTGCCGGGTCGTCGGGATCGGCGAAGGTCGTGTACACCTCGTGGACCGCGTCCAGCTTCCCGTCGGCCAGTGGCTGGAAGCGCAGGCGCCCCACGTTGGCGCGGAACAGGATCTGCCGCGCGTTGCGCAGCCGGTTGAGGGAGTTCTGGTGCCGGGCCGCGACCTTCTGGTAGCCGGCGAACACGGTCGCGGGGTCGGCGAGCTGGTCCTCCACCTCCGGCTCCAGGTCCAGGGTCTGGATGCCGGCCGGACGCTCGTCGTCGGGTCGGAGGTCGATGAGCGGCTTGACGCGCCAGCGCCAGTCCGGCGGCTTCCGCAGCCGCGTCGCGAGGGTCTCGTCGAAGTTCTCGGGATGGGCCGGGTCGTTGAGGTCCGGCCAGCCCCAGGACGGTACGGCGACCGGGACGTTGCGCAGCCGGGAACGCATCACCGGCGTCAGGTCAGCGAGTCCCTTGCCGGGCGGGAACGTCAGCAGGTCGTCGGCCGGCTGGTCCCAGCCGATGCGCTCGGTGCCCAGCCCGAGCCGGATCAGCTGTTGGGCCAGCCCGAGGCTGGAGTCGACGAGCGTGATGAACGCGGGCATCACGTTCTTGAAGCCGCTGGACGTGAACTGGGCGAACCGCGCCGGCTGGGTCGCGTTGCCCTTCCAGTAGCTCATCTGCGTCCCCGAGGAGTAGTGCACGTCGCCGGAGAGCAGGACCACCTGGCCGTAGGGCTCGAGCCGGCTCAGCAGGTGCTCGAAGGTCTCCACGTCGAAGGACCAGGCCTCGATCGCGTCGGGGTCGGTGCCGAGCATCCCGCGGATGCCGGAGTCCTCGCTGTTGAACTCGCTGTGCTCCTTGCTCGCCTGGACCATGTCGAAGATCCGGTAGGACAGCGGCGCGACCAGCTCGTCGAGCACGGGCGGTCCGATCACCTGCAGCGGAGCGATCACGATCAGGATCTCCCGACCGGCCGGCAGCGGTGGCAGCGGGATCTGGTCGACCATCGCCGTCGGCGACACGTTGCCCGGTGGACCGTTCTCGCTCGCGAACTGCCGCCGGGTGCGGTTGTCGAGCGCGATCACCCGGTGCTTGGGCCCGTCGACCGAGAAGTGCCACTTCAGCGGCGGCTCCGCGCTCTCGGTCCTCCCGCCCGGCAGCGGCACGAGCCCTCCGTCCTGGAAGTGCCCGAACAGGTCGGACAGCGCAGCGAACGCGGTCGGGTCCGGCCCCGGGGTTCCCTCGGGGAACAGGCGCTGCACGTGCTGCAGCAGCTGCGACTTGGGGCCGGTCCGGTAGGCGACCGGGTCGTTGCCCCAGTCCTGGAACAGCGCGTAGGCGATCATCGCGTTGCCGAGCATCGCCCGACCGAGCCGACGGCCCAGCACGCGGCGGCGCCACACCGGGTTGAGGAAGAAGTCGTCGGTGACGTCGTGGTCGTCGAGGATCATGTACGTCGAGACGTTGGCCAGTGCTCGCTGCACCTTCGGCAGGTTCTTGCGGAACTCGGCGTGGATCGCGAAGCTGCGGCGCAGGCCCTTCTGCTGCTTGCGTCGCTCCTTGCGCAGGTCCTCGTCGCTCTTCTCCTCGGGCTCCTCCTCGGGCGCGACGTAGAGGTGGCCCGCGATCCGCTCCGGGAACATCACCGGCGGCATCACGATCGCCCCCTCGGCAGGGTCCTCGTCCTCGGCCGTCCACGTCCTCGACGTACGGCGGCAGCACCTGGTCCCAGTGCAACGCCTGGTTCTGCAGCGGCTTGGTCGCGTCGCGGCGCCCACCGCGCACCGATCACGTCCAGCCCCCAGAGGGCGGGGCTCCACACGCTGAGGTACGTCGCGGCGAACTCGCCGAGCGAGAGCAGGTGGCTGTCACCGTCGGTGCTGGTGAGCTGGGCGTCGACCAGCGTGGTCCGCAGCCGTCGTCCCTCGGGCCAGTGCCTCCGGTCGGCCGGGATCCACGGGTCGGCGTCGGTCTGTCGCGCTGGGCTCCGGCTGGTAGCCCTTCTCGGGCGTCGGGTCGACGGCCTTGGTCTCGTCCTCGAGCTTCAGCGCCTCGTCGACCGGGAGTCGCTCGAGCGGGTCGGGCAGGATCGGGTCACCGGTCGAGCCGATCAGGTCGACGCCGGCCTCCATGATCGTCAGCATGTGCAGGGCCGCACACGTCGTCGGCGTAGATCTGGTCGCCGCCGAGGAAGAGCTGGTGGGGTCGCGCGTGCGGGTCCTTGTAGACGTCGTGGCCGAAGATCAGGTCGTCGACCATGGCCAGGGCATCGGGGTCGCGGTGCAGCGGCCGGCGGCACGAGCCGTAGAGGATGTTGAGCTCCTCCAGCTTGGACGGCGGCGGCGCGAAGCTCGGCAGCATGTTCTTCTCGAACCCGAGCGCCAGCCGCGCGAAGTCGTCCTCGACGCGGTCCGCCAGCATCCCGAGCGTGAGCAGGTTCTCCAGCCCGTTGATCGAGGGGCGCGTGATCTCGAGGTCGTAGGAGTACAGCGTGTCGGGCTGGAAGGACTTCCCCGTCGTGTCCGGCAGCTCGAGGGTCACCTCGCCGACGAAGAGCTTCGCGCCCACCCGCAGCATCGGCTGGTTCAGGCTCTCGGCGAAGGGAGGCGCCCCGGAGTCGGACTTGACCAGGCCCTCCCAGGTCTGCAGGCGTACGTCGCAGCGCTCGCTCAGCGCCACCCACACCGAGACCAGGCCCGGCTCCACGCGGCGCAGGATCGGGCCGGCCAGCAGCAGTGGAAGGTCCACGGGCCCTCCCCTGAGATTCCGGGGTGATGCCCCGCCCTGGGCACCGCTGATCAGCCTAGGACCGCCGTTCTGCGCGCCGCTAGAGCGCAAATCGGGAGGAACGCGGGCGGGCGCTGGTTCGGGCTCCGCCGACGCCCGGCAGCCGGTCTGTCCTGTTTGCCCGCCGGTGCCCGGGGTACGGGTTCGGGACGGAGGGAACAGGCGCCCGTGCAGTGCGGGCGCCGCAATGAGGGAGAAAACATGAAGTGGCTCGTCATCATCCTGATCGTGCTCGCCGTGATTCTCGCGGTCGCACTGATCGCGAGCGCGATGAGGCGCAAGAAGCACCAGGTCGCGAGAGAGCGCGCGAGCGAGCTGCGCTCGGACGCAGCGGCGACCGCCGCGACGACCCAGGTGCAGGAGGCCCGGGCCCGGGAGGCCCAGGCCGAGGCCGACCGGGCTCGCGCCCAGGCCGACCGCCTCGAGGCGACCGCCGAGGAGCAGCGCACGTCGTACGACATGACCCGCGCCCACCAGGAGGACAGGGTGCGTGAGGCCGACCGGCTCGACCCGGACGTCGACCACCGGTCGACCGAGTACCAGCCCGACCTCAACGGCGGCCCGACCCACCGCGCCGCAGCCGCGGAGCCCGAGCCCGGCACCCGGACGCAGGAGCGGCACGTCGCCGGGCCGGCGAACCCGGTGCCGCCCGGGCCCCGAGACGACGCCTCCCGACGACCCCGAGTGGGACGCCGAGCGGGCGCGCCGCGACCAGATCTGAGATCGGACCCGCGGACCGCTGACGACGGCCGGGTGCCTGCGGGCGCCCGGCCGTTCGCGCGCTGCCTGAATGGTTTCAACAGGCGGGGCGACACCGCAAAAACGAATGTTCGGACAATGCCAGCATTCGCGGGCCAGAACTGGTCTAGTAAGAGCCGCATCACCCCCGCGATTCCGTCATGGCTCGTGTCGGCAGTGCTCTGAGTCTCGACTCTCGGGGGCTCTTCCAGGGACAGGAGACACGGTGGCGACATCGCCGCACGCGCGCATCGCGGGCCTGATGCTGCTCACGGGTGTACTCGGGCTCGGCGCGGTCATCTCCGCGCCGGCCGGCACCCACATCGGTGGGCTGTGGCCGGTGGGCCTGGTCGCGGGTCTGCTCGTGTACGTCGGACGGCAGTCGGTGCCGCCCATGGCCGCCGCCCTGCTGGTCCTCGTGCTCGCCACGTTCGTGCTCGGCGGCTACCCCGTCGACGTCTCGGTCGGCTACGCCGTCGCGATCGTCGTCGAGGGCCTGCTGACCCTCAAGGTGCTGACCGTGCGCTGGGGCTACGGTCGCCGCCTCAACGACGACCTGGACCTGGCGCGGTTCGCCCTGTCGGCGCTGATCGGCGCGGCGGTCGGCGGAGTCCTGTTCGGCCTCACCTCGGCCGTCACCGACTTCGGTGTCTGGTGGGCCGTCGCGGTGATGGCCTTCACCAGCCACCTCGCCTCGCTGCTGATCCTGCTGTCCTTCTTCATGCAGGAGTTCCGCCACCCCGGGCGAGAGCGGCCGGACCGAGATGTGGGTCCGCTGGGCGGTGACCGTGCTGGTCACCCTGCTCGCGTTCGTGCCCACGCAGACGCCCGGCGCCGTCTTCTTCGTGCTGCCGGTGATCGGTTGGGGCGCCCTCCGTGCGCCCATGCGCGAGGCCCTGTGGCAGCTCCTGGTCGTCGCCACCCTCGCGAGCGTCCTGATCCAGTTCGGCCGGGGGCCGTTCCAGGGACTCGCGGTGATCCGGGACCGGCCGGCCGAGCTCGAGACCGGACCGCAGATGGCGTTCCTGCTCGGCTGCGCGCTGGTCTGCCTGCCCTTCGCGATGGCGGTCTCCCGGTCCCGGCAGAGCGCCGCCGAGGTGGTCAGCGAGCGCGAGCGGCTGCGGCGGGTGGTGGCCGGCGCGCGCGGCATGGCGATCATCGAGACCGACGACCACGGCCACATCACGTTGTTCAACCCGGGCGCCGAGCTCCTGCTCGGCTACACCGAGGCGGAGCTGCTCGGCCGGCGCGCCGACATGTTCCACGCCCCCGACGAGATCGCCCGCCAGGCCGAGCTGCTCGGCGTACCCGCCACCCTCGCGGACGTCTCCCTGGCCAGCACCGACCCTGCCCTCGGCCCGCGCGACTGGCGCTACGTCCGCAAGGACGGGCAGATCCGGACGATGTCGATGACGCTCGCGCCGATGAGGGACAAGACCGGCACGGTCGTCGGCTACCTCAGCACCGCCGAGGACATCACCGAGCGGGTCCGCGCGCAGAGCGCGCTCGAGGCCGCGCTCCAGACCGAGCGCCGCGCGGTCGCGCACCTCACCGAGATCGACCGCACCAAGGACGCGTTCGTCTCGAGCGTGAGCCACGAGCTGCGCACTCCGATCACCAACATCGTGGGCTACCTCGAGCTGCTCCTCGACGGCGCGTACGGCGACACCAGCGACTCCCAGCACGAGGCCCTCGGCCGGATCGACGCCAACAGCCACCGGCTGCTCGAGCTGATCGACAACCTGCTCACCCTCTCCAGCCTCGAGTCGCTCGACGTCCAGCTCTCCAAGCAGCCGGTCGACCTGCGCGAGGTGATCCACCGGGCCAGCCAGAAGGTGCACACCGACGCGACCGAGCGCGGTCACCAGCTCGACGTGGAGGTGCCGCCCGAGCCGGCCGTCGTGCTCGGCGACGAGGTGCACCTCGAGCGGATGCTCGCCAACCTGGCCACCAACGCGGTCAAGTTCACCCCCGACGGCGGACGCATCACGCTGCGGCTGCGGGCCGAGGGACCCATGTACGCGATCGAGGTGCAGGACACCGGGGTGGGCATCCCCGAGGAGGAGCGCTCCCTGCTGTTCAACCGCTTCTACCGCACCACCCACGCGCAGACCGAGGCCGTCAGCGGCAGCGGTCTGGGCCTCTCGATCGCCCGCAGCATCGCCCACCTGCACGGCGCCCGGATCAGTGCTCGATCCACGCCCGGAGGCGGCGCGACGTTCACCGTCACCTTCGAGGAGCAGGGGTACGGCGCGCTCGCGCCGCTGTGACCCGTCGCCGACCCCGGGCGAGGATGGAAAACTCGGGCGTCCGAATTAGGTTATTTCTACCCATCGGGCCGGGAATCTGCCCTAACGTCAGGTACTGACGGGGGGTCCGCCGGGCTTGCCTGTCCTCAACCTGACGGCGAACGACAAGGACGTGTCTCAGTGCACGGCTCGAGAGCAACTGGCGTGCTGACCGCTGGTCTTGCTGCGTCCGCGCTCGCCGTCGCGATCTATGCCCTGCGTGAGACCCCTGACCCGGCGCTCGTGGCGAGGTGGTGGCCGGCCACCGCGCTCACCACCGGCCTGCTCGTCTCCGCCCCCCGTCGACAGACGCGCTGGCTGCTCCTCCTCGTCGCCATCGTGATGCTCGCCGCCGAGCCTGGCGGCCGGCCGCAGCGTCGTCTTCTCGGTCGGCTTCATCGTCGCGAACGTCGTCGAGGCGGTGATCGTGCTCTGGTGGCTGACCGGCTTCGAGGTCGACCGCCCCGAGCTGCGATCGTGGGCGGACTTCTTCCGCTGGATGACCGCGATCATCCTGGGCAGCTGGGCCGCGGGCGTCATCACCGCCGGCACCATCGGCCTCAGCGGTGAGCAGGACCTCTGGCGGCCGATGCTCTGGGTCGCGCTGACGCACTTCGGCGCCCTGGCGGTGCTGCTCCCCTTCTTCCTGCGTCAACCGAGCCACCGGGGCAACGTCCGCTTCGTCGAGGTGGTCAGCCACCTCGCACTGCTGTCGCTGGCGGCCCTGGCCTGCGTGGTGGCCGACCCCTCGCAGCCGGTGGCCTTCCTGCTGCTGCCGCTGCTGATGTGGTCCGCGGCGCGCTTCAGCCACCGGTGGGCGCACATCGAGATGCTCGGCGTGGCCCTGGGCCTCGGTGCCCTGACCTCCACCGGACGTGGTCCCTTCGTCGACATCACCGGACCGGTGTCGGTGGTCGACATCGCGGCCAGCGCGCAGGCCTTCGTCGCGATCAGCGCGGTCACGTCGGTGGCGTTCTCGGTGGCGATGATCCACCTGCGCGACTCGCTGCGGAAGATCCGGCACAACGAGGTGCAGCTCGGACAGCTGCTCGACTCCGCCAGCGGAACGGCCTTCATCGCGACCGACCTCGAGGGCATCATCACCTGGTTCAGCCCGGGTGCCGAGCAGCTCCTGGGGTACGCCGCCCACGACATCGTCGGACGCACCAGCCCGATGCCGTTCCACGAGAGCCGCGAGATCCTCTCGCGGGCCCAGAAGCTCCGGATCACACCCGGGTACGACGTGGTGACCCACCCGGTCTCCCGCGGCGCCGACCAGGACACCCGCGACTGGACCTACGTCCGCAAGGACGGCAGCCGGTTGACCGTCTCGGTGAGCGTCACCGCCGTACGCGACAGCGACGGCGCCCCGGTGAGCTACCTGAGCGTCGTCCGCGACGTGACCGACCGCCGGGCGGCCGAACAGGCGCTGGTCTTCGCCCTGGACAAGGAGCGCGAGACCAACCAGCGGATGCTCGACCTCGACCGCGCCAAGGGCGAGTTCGTCTCGGCGGTCAGCCACGAGCTGCGTACGCCGCTGACCAGCATCGTCGGCTACACCGAGCTCCTCGCCGACGACCTCTCCGGCGACCTGACCGGCGAGCAGCAGGAGCTCGTCGAGCGCATCGACCGCAACGGCGAACGCCTGCTGACCCTGGTCGAGGACCTGCTCACGATGGCCCGCGTCGAGGACGGCAACCTCTCCCTCGACCGCGTCGAGACCGACTTCCGCGAGGCCGTCCGCGTGGCCACCGACGAGGTCGCCCACTCGGCCCACAAGGGGCGCGTGGCGCTGCTCGTCAACCTGCCGACCGAGCCGGTCATGCTCGAGGGCGACCCGGCCTATCTGGAGCGGCTGGTGCTGAACCTGGTCAGCAACGCGGTCAAGTTCACCGGCGTCGGTGGCGAGGTGGCGGTCGGCCTGCGGGTGAGCGGCGAGGTGGCCGAGCTGACCGTCCGCGACACCGGCATGGGCATCCCGCTGGAGGAGCAGGGCCGGCTCTTCCAGAAGTTCTTCCGGTCCTCGCTGGCCACCGAGCACGCCATCCAGGGCACCGGCCTCGGCCTGCACATCGTGCGTTCCATCGCCGAGGCCCACCACGGCGAGATCAGCTTCGAGTCGACTCCCGGGGACGGGACGACGTTCTGGTTCAGCGTGCCGCTGGTCGGCACCCCGGGCGGCGTACCCACGGACCGCACACCGCCGCAGCCGCGGGTCCAGGCCCCCACGCACCCGAGCCGTTCGCCGCGCTCACCGAAGCACCATGACGACTCCGCCGAGGCGCGACGCTAGAGCGTCAGAGGTAGAGACCGGTCTGGCTGTCGCCCAGTCGCTCGGCCGCCAGGGCGTGGATGTCGCGCTCGCGCAGCACGACGTAGAGCTCTGCGGAGACCTCCACCTCGGCCTTCTCGTCGGGGTCGAACAGCACCCGGTCACCGACCTCGACCGTGCGTACGTGCGGACCGACCGCGACCACGCGGCACCAGGAGAGCCGACGGCCGCCCATGGCGGCCGTGGCGGGGATCAGGATGCCGCCGCTGGACCGGCGCTCCCCCGGGTCCTGGTCGACGGCGACGAGCACCCGGTCGTGCAGCATCTGGATCGGGGTCTTCTCGCCCGTCGGCTCGGTGACCTCGGCGATGCTGCGCTTGCTCACGAGACGATCTTGCGCGCGATCACGAACAGGGCGATGGCGCCGACGACACCGCCGCCCACCTTGAGGATGTTGTCGGTCCGAGGCGAGCCGCTCGGGTCGACGAAGAAGCCGCGGATCGAGCGGATCTCGCGGCGCACGATCGTCTTGGGACTGGCGCGGTAGAGCAGCTGGTCGATCGTGGCACCGAGATGCTCACGGGTCCGCTCGACCTCGTGCTCGAGGGACGACACCTGGTCGGACACAGTCCTTGGCTCCTGTCGGGTTCGCGGGCGCGCTCCGGGCCTATTCGGCGGGTCGGGCGCTGAGGTGTCGAAGGTTACCAATGCCGGGGATGGTCGCCGGATCGAACCCGAACGGCAGCTCGAGGCGGTGACGGCGCATCAGCTCGTGGTCGGTCAGCAGGTCGTACGTCGCCCCGTCGGCGACCACCTGTCCGTCATGGAGCACGACGGACCGCGGGCACAGCTCGAGCGCGTAGGGCAGGTCGTGGGTGACCATCAGCACGGTCACGTCGAGCGAGCGCAGGATGTCGGCCAGCTCGCGTCGCGACGCCGGGTCGAGGTTGGACGACGGCTCGTCGAGCACCAGGATCTCCGGCTGCATGACCAGCACGGTGGCCACCGCGACCCGTCGGCGCTGCCCGAAGGAGAGGTGGTGCGGCGGGCGGTCGGCGAACTCGGCCATGCCGACCTGCTCGAGGGCGTCGTGCACGCGGGCGTCCAGCTCGTCGCCGCGGAGACCGAGGTTGGCCGGCCCGAAGGCGACGTCCTGGCGCACCGTGGGCATGAACAGCTGGTCGTCGGGGTCCTGGAAGACCACGCCGACCCGGCGGCGGATCTCCTGGAGGTTCTGCTTGACCACCGGCATCCCGGAGACCTCGACGGTGCCGGCCCCCGCGGTGAGGATGCCGTTGAGGTGCAGCACCAGCGTGGTCTTGCCGGCGCCGTTGGGGCCGAGCAGGGCGACCCGCTCCCCCTGGTGCACGTGCAGGTCGACGCCGAACAGCGCCTGGTGGCCGTCGGGGTAGGCGTGGGCCAGGCCGCGCACGTCGAGGACAGGGGCGGCCATCAGTGGTGGCTCCTGTGTGCCGGGGGCTCGAGCGCCGGCATCGTCCCGTCGTACCCCCGGGCGAGCATGGCGAGGTGCACCCGCTCGCCGCGCTCGTAGGAGCGGATGAACAGCGCGCCGAGCGACCGCGCCAGCACCGGCCAGTGGCGCGGCGAGCGGGGGTCGTAGCCGCGCGACCTCATCGCCGTCGTCATCCGGCACAGCTCGGCGGTGACGACGTCGAGGTAGCGCAGCATGAAGCCCATGATCTGCACGATCAGGTCGGGCATCCGCAGCCGCCGCAGTCCGACCAGCACGTCCTGCGGCACGGTCGTCGCGGCGAGGGTGAGGGCCGCGAGCACCCCGAGGGAGCCCTTGACCAGCAGCGTGGCACCGGCGGCCAGCCCCGGCTCGGAGACCGACAGGCCGAGCACCTCGATGCGCGGGCCCTCGGCGATGAACGGGATCAGCAGCGCGAACAGCACGAACGGGGTCTCGATGACCATCCGCTTGGCGAGGTAGGTCGGTGGCACCCGGCTCAGCGCGACCACGCCCGAGCAGGAGCAGCAGGTAGACCACGAAGGCCGGCCACCACTGGTGCGGGGTGGCCACCACGACGAGCATGAAGCCGACCAGCGCGAGCAGCTTCAGGTGCGCCGGAGCGCGGTGGACGACGCTGTGCCCGTGGTAGTGCAGCCGGTGGCCGTGTCCGGCGCCCACGGGTCAGGCTCCTGACGTGTCGGTGTCGGGGTCGCGTCGGCGCAGCACCCAGAACAGTCCCGCCGCCGATGGCGAGGACCAGCAGGCAGCCGGCGACGCCGGCGACCCCGCCGCTGAGGCGGTCGTTGTCGACGCCCTTGGTCTGGTAGCCGGCCAGCGGGCCGTCCGAGGTGGCGACTGCTTCTCCTGGTCGATGAAGCCGGTCTTCTCCGCCACGAAGTTGAGGCCGTCGGGGTGCGAGCTGGCGTAGTAGCTGGCGACACCCGCGATGAGCAGGGCGGACAGCAGGAAGACGGCGAAGAAGCGGCGGTTGCTCCGCAGACGCGTGCTCATGCGGCCCCCTCGGTCTCGGCGGGCTGGCTCGCGGCCGGCTCGCGGATCTCCAGCTTGCGAGCACGCAGGACTCCGCGCGCGCCGTACACGAGGTCGGGGCGTACGGCGACCACGGAGCCGACCACCAGCCCGGTGATCACCGCCTCGCCGAGACCGATGATCGTGTGCCACGAGACCATCGCGGTGAAGACCTTGGCCGTCGCGACGGGGGCCGTGCCACCGATCGCGAAGAGCAGCGTGAATGCCATCGCGGCCACCGGGACGCTGACCAGCGCGCCGATCGCCGCAGCGGGTGCGATCGAGCCGAGCCGCTTGGGCAGGACCGCTCGAACGCCCACGAAGACCAGCCAGCCGACCCCGACGCCGACCAGCCCCATCAGGGTGATGTTCGTGCCGAGCGCGGTGATCCCGCCGTCGGCCATGAACAGTCCCTGGACGAGCAGCACGGTGGTCAGGCACAGGACGGCGGTCCACGGACCGACCAGGACCGCGGCCATCGCGCCGCCGAGCAGGTGCCCGCTGGTGCCGGCCGCGACGGGGAAGTTCATCATCTGGCCGGCGAAGACGAAGGTGGCGACGAGCCCCGCCATGGGCGCGGTACGGTCGTCGAGTTCGCGGCGCGCTCCACGCAGCGCCAGGGCCACACCACCGGCAGCGACGACTCCGGTCGCGATCGAGGTCGGTGCGTCCAGGAAGCCGTCGGGAACGTGCATACGCCACACACTACTTACTGCAAGTAGTTCGCAACAACCGCCCGAACGAACAGGAGTGAACCACCGTGACCGACAGTCCCGCCCGCCTCTCCTCCGGCGACCAGGCCCCCGACTTCACGCTGCCCACCGACACCGGCGAGGAGGTCTCGCTGTCCGGCCTGCGCGGCCGCAAGGTGATCGTGTACTTCTACCCGGCCGCCATGACCCCCGGCTGCACCACGCAGGCCTGCGACTTCACCGACTCGCTCGACTCGCTGAAGGGCGCCGGCTACGAGGTCATCGGCATCTCCCCCGACAAGCCGGCCAAGCTGGCCAAGTTCCGCGAGCGCGACCACCTCACCATCACGCTGGCCGCCGACGAGGACCGATCGGTGATGACGTCGTACGGCGCCTTCGGGGAGAAGAAGCTCTACGGGAAGACCGTCCAGGGCGTCATCCGCTCCACGATCGTCGTCGACGAGGACGGCAAGGTGGCGCTCGCGCAGTACAACGTCAAGGCCACCGGCCACGTCGCCAAGCTCCGCCGCGACCTCGGCCTCGACACCGCCGCCTGAACCTCGCCGACCGGGACTATGCACGCCTGAGTACGCCGACGGGGGATGTTGGGGACCCGCCACTGAGAACTCCGCGTCGGCACGTTCTGGCCAACCAGAACTTCCCGCACGGAGGTCTCTAGACTCGGGGCCGCACCCGTCGGAGTGGTGGAATCGGCAGACAGCAGGTTTTAGGTACCTGTGCCTTCGGGCGTGGGGGTTCAAGTCCCCCCTCCGAGCACCGGTCAGCGTCACGAACGTCCTCGCCGGGATGCGTCGGGTCACTACAGTCCGGTCATGGACTCCGCGCTCACCACCGTCGGGTTGCCGATCGCCCTGGCGATCATCATGTTCGGTCTCGGGCTCGGGCTCACCGTCGACGACTTCCGGCGGGTGGGGCGCCATCCGCGCGCGGTGGCCGTGGCGCTGGGCTGCCAGCTGATCCTGCTGCCGGCCATCTGCTTCGGCATCGTCGTGCTCCTCGACCTGCCGCCGCTCCTCGGCATCGGCATGATGCTGCTCGCCGCGTCGCCCGGCGGCACCAGCGCCAACCTGTTCAGCCACCTCTTCCGCGGTGACGTCGCCCTCAACATCACGCTGACGGCCATCAACTCGGTGATCGCACTGTTCACGCTGCCGCTGGTGACCGGTCTGGCGATCGAGTACTACGACCGCGGCGACGACGTCTCCCTGCCGCTCTCCGAGGTCGCCTCGGTGTTCGCCATCGTGCTCGTCCCGGTCGCGATCGGGATGCTGGTGCGCGCGAAGTCTCCGCAGTTCGCCGGCCGGATGGACCGGCCGGTGCGCATCGGCTCGGCGGTGATCCTGGCGGTGCTCGTCCTCGGCATCCTGGTCGACCAGCGCGAGAACGTCGGCGACTACCTCGCCGACATCGGCCTCGCCGCCGGTCTCTTCTGCGCGATCAGCCTGGTGGTCGGGTACGTCGTACCCAAGGCAGCGGGCGTGAAGGAGGAGCAGGCGGTCGCCTCGTCGATGGAGATCGGCGTGCACAACGCGACGCTGGCCATCTTCGTCGCGGTCGAGGTGCTCGACGAGACCGAGATCTCGATCCCGGCCGCGGTGTACTCGATCTTCATGTTCGTCTTCGCGAGCATCTGGGGCTCGTTCATCTCCCGCCGCGTGCGGACCTCCGTCGTCTCCTGACGGCAGCAACACGCATCACCGATCGCGCTTCGGGCACGGGTAGGGCAAGCCCGGACAACGGAGAGGACAACGATGCGTGCAGCGATCTACGACCAGTACGGCGACGCCGAGGTGCTCCAGGTGCGTGACGTCGACGATCCACCCCTCGGCCCGGACACGGTGCTGATCCGGGCCAGGGCGACCAGCATCAACCCCGTCGACTGGAAGATCCGCGAGGGCTACCTCCAGGGCGCCTACCCCCATCACCTGCCGATCATCCCGGGCTGGGACGTCGCGGGCGTGGTCGAAGCGGTCGGTCCAGCGGTGCGCACAGGGGTGAAGCCCGGCGACGAGGTCTTCGCCTACGTCCGCCGTGACGACGTGTGCTTCGGCACCGCCGCCGAGCTGGTCCCGGCCCCCGAACGAACCGTGGCACCCAAGCCGGCTTCCTTGTCGTTCGAGGAGGCGGCCGCACTGCCGCTGGCCGGGCTGACGGCCTACCAGTCGCTCGTCGAGGCGCTCGAGATCAAGCCGGACGAGCGCGTGCTGGTCCACGCGGCCTCCGGCGGGGTCGGCCATCTCGCCGTACAGATCGCGAAGGCGCAGGGTGCCCACGTGATCGGCACGGCCGGGCCGGACAACCTCGACTACGTGCGCGAGCTCGGGGCCGACGCGGCTCTCGACTACACCGCCGGCCCCATCAGCCAGCAGCTGGAGTCGGTGGGCGGCCAGGTCGACGCTGTGCTCGACCTGATCGGCGGGGACGCCCTGGAGGATGCGCCGAGCCAGGTGCGCGGTGGCACCCGGATCGCGTCGATCATCGATCCCGACACCGTGCTCGGGCTCGACGGCCGCTACGTGTTCGTACGGCCCGACCGGGACGGTCTGGCCGCGCTCACCCAGCTGGTCGACGAGGACCGGCTCCGCGTGAACATCGCGGAGACCTTCGACCTCGACCGGATTGCCGACGCGCACCGCCTCTCGCAGGACGGCCACCCGCGCGGCAAGGTGGTCGTCAGGATCTGAGCCGGGCGTTGTGTCGAAGGCACACGTGGACCACTCCAGTACTGCTCCGCATGCACCCCCGACATTGGTGACAGGCGGGCAAGCCGTCCGCTATGTAGATGGGACACCTGACCCATCTACGTAGCGTCCGACCAGCGCAACGCCGCGACCGCGGTGGCCCGACGACCGGTCTCGGCATGGACATCCGGTTCGGCAGGGACATCCGGTTCGGCAGGGACATCCGGTTCGGCAGGGGCGTGCGGATCGCGGCATGGCCAGCGACGTGTGTCACAGGAGCGCTCGCAGCACCCCCGTTGTCACAGGAGCGTTGGTGTGACAACAGCGCCGACCCGCGATGGCCGATGACGTCCCGCTCGCCTGTCCACCGACCAACGCGAACGCAGTCTCAGGACCCGATGAGCTCCACCACGGCCGGGGCGATCGCGCGCAGCGAGTGCCCCCGGTGGGAGATCAGGTCCTTGGCCTCGGGAGTCATCTCGGCCGAGGTGAGCGATCCGTCCTGGTCGTCGGGGACGAAGAGCACGTCGTAGCCGAAGCCGCCGCTCCCCCGCAGCTCGCGGATCACCCGGCCGGGCATCGCCCCCTGCGCGAGGCGTTCGGCGCCCGAGGGGTGGCACAGCGCCACCGTGCAGCGGAACTGGGCGCCCCGTCGCTCGTCGGGCACGTCGGTGAGCTGCTCGAGCAGCAGCCGGTTGTTGTCGTGGTCGTCCTTGGCCTGGCCGGCCCAGCGCGCGGAGAGCACGCCCGGCATGCCGTTGAGCGCGTCGACGCAGAGCCCGCTGTCGTCGGCCAGCGACGGGAGGCCGGTGGCCGCCAGACCCGCGCGCGCCTTGAGCAGGGCGTTGCCGTCGAAGGTCGGCTCGTCCTCCACCGGCTCGTCGTACGCCGCGACGTCGTCGAGACCGAGCACGGTGATGCCCGGGAGGTAGAGGTCGAGGATCCGGCGCATCTCCTCGATCTTCTTGGCGTTGCGGGACGCGAGGAAGACCCGAGCTGCCTCAGCCACCGGCGAGGGCTTCCTGCTGGATCCGGGTGAGGTCGGCGCATCCCTTCTCGGCGAGCGAGAGCAGGGCGTCGAGCTCGGCGCGGTCGAAGGCCGCCCCCTCGGCGGTGCCCTGCACCTCGACGAAGGAGCCGGCGCCGGTCATCACGACGTTCATGTCGGTCTCGGCGCGGACGTCCTCCTCGTAGGGCAGGTCGAGCCGCGGCAGCGCCGTCGATGATGCCCACGGAGATCGCGGCCACCGAGCCGGTGAGCGGGTCGCCCTTCAGGGCTCCCTGGCCCTTGAGGTGGGCCACGGCGTCGGCCAGGGCGACGTACGCCCCCGTGATCGCAGCCGTGCGGGTGCCGCCGTCGGCCTGGAGCACGTCGCAGTCGAGCACGATCGTGTTCTCGCCGAGGGCCTGGTAGTCGATCACCGCACGGAGCGAGCGCCCGACCAGGCGCGAGATCTCGTGGGTGCGACCGCCGATGCGGCCCTTGACCGACTCGCGGTCGGAGCGGGTGTTGGTGGCCGACGGGAGCATGGCGTACTCGGCCGTCACCCAGCCGAGCCCGGAGCCCTTGCGCCAGCGCGGCACGCCCTCGGAGGCCGATGCGGCGCAGAGCACGCGGGTGCGGCCGAACTCGACCAGCACCGACCCGGCCGGGTGGTCCTGCCAGTGGCGGGTCAGCTTGACCGGTCGGAGCTCGTCGTCGGCACGTCCGTCAGCGCGTTGCGAAGTCATGGCCGCGACCCTACCGACGGCCGCTGACGGGTCGTCGGGGGCTACTTGACCTCGGCGCGCAGGATGCGCCACAGACCCAGCGCGACCGGGATGACCAGCCAGATGAATCCCGCCACCAGCAGCTGGGCCCAGTCCTTGCCGGTCATGCTCGCGTCGATCAGCGGCTGTTGGGTCTGCGTGAAGTCGACCCAGGGCTGCACGTCCTTGAACCAGTCGAGGAACTCCGCGGCGATGGCGAAGATCGTCGGGACGATGAAGCTGTAGGCGAAGTAGACGACGATCGCCGCCGCCGTGTTGAGCAGCAGCGTCGCGAAGGCGAACCCGGTCAGCATCGCGATGACCTGGGTGAGCAGGAAGCCCAGGAGCTCGAGGAAGCCGAAGTGCCAGTCGCCGCCGCCGTGGACCACGGCGTAGATGCCGTTGATGATGAACGCCGAGGCCGTGGCGACCAGGCTGACGATCAGGGCCAGCAACAGGCCGGCCACCAGCTTGGCGGCCACGATGCGCCCGCGGTGGGCCTCGAGGGTGAAGGTGACCATCGCGGTGCGCTGGCTCCACTCGCTGGTGACCAGCATGATGCCGAGCACCGGCAGCAGGAAGCCGGAGATGAAGTTGGCGATCCCGACGAAGTCGTCGAGCTTGATCGGCTCGTCCTGCACGAGCACGACGATCAGCGCGACCACCATGACGGCCGCCGCCAGGAACGCCGTGATGCCGAGGAGCCAGATACCGGCCCGGGTGTCGTAGGTCTTGCGCAGCTCGACCTTGACCAGCCGGGCGAACGGCACGGGTGCGGTGGTGGAGATGTCCAGGGTCGGGACCGATGGTGGGGGCGGTCGTGCTCATGCGGGGGTTCCTCCCTGCTGTGCGACGGCGGACACCTGTTCGCGGGCATCGTCGGCGGTGAGCTGGAGGAACATCTCCTCCAGGCCGGCGCCTTCGGCCGGCTTCAGCTCGACGAGCACCACGCCCGCCGCGGCGGCCGCGCGACCGATGTCGATGGGCTCGGCCTCGGTGCGGAAGCCACCGTCACCCGAGGGCATGGCCGTGATGCCGGACCTCTCGAGGGCCTGGCGCAGCGCCTCGGGATCCTCCGGCTTCACGTAGGTGCCGGCCGTCTGGAGCAGCTCCGCCTTGGTGCCCTGGGCGACGATCCTGCCGCGCCCGATGAGCACCATCTCGTCGGCGATCATCTCCACCTCGTGGAGCAGGTGCGAGGACAGCAGCACCGTGCCACCCTGCGCGGCGAAGTTGCGGAGCAGGCCCCGCATCCAGTGGATGCCGGCGGGGTCGAGCCCGTTGACCGGCTCGTCGAGGATGAGCACCGAGGGCTCTCCCATCAGCGCGTTGGCGATGCCGAGCCGCTGGCGCATGCCGAGCGAGTAGTTGCGCACCCGCCGCTTCGCCTCGCCTCCGGAGAGCCCCACCAGGTTGAGCATCTCCTCGACCCGCTCGCTGCCGACCCCCATCGTCTCGGCGCTCAGCCGCAGCACCTCGCGACCGGTGCGGCCTGCGTGCTGGGCCGACGCGTCGAGCAGCACGCCCACGTGGCGCGCCGGGTTCGGGATCTGCGAGTAGAGGTGCCCCCCGATCAGGGCGCGTCCGCCGTCCTGCGGCGTGAGACCGACCATGATGCGCATGCTGGTCGACTTGCCGGCACCGTTGGGACCGAGGAACCCGGTGACCTTCCCCTGCTGGGCGGTGAAGGAGACATCGTTGACGGCGGTGAACTGTCCGTAGCGTTTTGTGACGTTCTCGAGCGTGATCACCCGGCCCATGATGCCGGACGCGGCCAACGGTTTCCCGGACCGGCATGCGTCCGGCCTGTGAAGATCTTGTGCAGTCGCCTCAGACGTCGTACGACGTGCCGGGCGTGGCCAGCTCGACCTTCCCGTCGTACTCCCCGACCGCCTCGCCGAGCACCACCTGCGGGTCGTGCCACGGCGGGATGTGCGTCAGCAGCAGCCGATGCGCGCCCGCGCCGGTGGCCGTGCGGCCCGCCTCGGCACCGGTCAGGTGCAGGTCGGGCGGGTTCGGCGCGCCCTCGAGGAACGACGCCTCGCAGAGGAACAGGTCGGCGTCGCGCGCGGTGTCGTCGAGGCCGGGGCACACGCCGCTGTCGCCGGAGTAGGCGAGCGTGCGACCCCCTGCCTCGACGCGCAGGGCGAACGCCGTCACCGGGTGCACCACCTCGCGCGCCGTGACCCGGAACGGCCCGAACTCGACGACCTTGCCGTCGTAGGGGATGAAGTCGAACTCCTCGCTCATCCCCGGGTCCTCGTCGAGGTCGTAGGCCTTGGCCATCCGGCGGGCGGTGTCGGTGGGGCCGTAGACCGGGATCCTCGGGAGGGCGCCGTCGGGGTGGTACTTGCGCATCACGTAGTAGCCGCAGAGGTCGAGGCAGTGGTCGGCGTGCAGGTGGGAGAGGAAGACGCCGTCGATGTTGGAGGCGTCGGCGTACCGCTGGAGCGAGCCGAGCGCGCCGTTGCCGAGGTCGACCAGGACCCGCCACGTGCGGGCCCCGTCGTCGGCCTCGAGCAGGTAGCAGCTGGCCGACGGAGTCGGGACCGGGGTAGGAACCGGAGTTGCCGATGACCGTCGAGCTTCATGCGGAGATCACCCACGCGCCGCCGGCGTACTGGGTGACCGCCTCGAGCTCGGGACCGAGGAACCGGCGACCGTGCGTCGCGAACTCCTCGGGCTGACCGGTGGTGAGGAACCGGTGCACGGGCGGGTCGGCGGGCTCGCGCTCGATGCCGTGCTGGACGAGCATGCGGTAGACGTCCTTGGCGCACTCCTCCGCGCTGCTGACCAGGGTCACCTCGTCGCCCATCACGTAGGAGATGACGCCGGTGAGCAGCGGGTAGTGGGTGCAGCCCAGGATCAGGGTGTCGATGCCGGCCTCGGTCAGCGGGTCGAGGTACTCGTGGGCCACGGCCTGCAGCTCGGGCCCGCTGGTGACGCCCTGCTCGACCAGCTCGACGAACCGGGGGCAGACCTGGGTGGTCAGCTCGACGTGCGGTGCGGCGGCGAAGGCGTCGTCGTAGGCGAGGGACTGCGCGGTCGCGTGGGTGCAGATCACGCCGATGCGCCCGCTGCGGGTGGCGGCGACGGCGCGGCGGGTGGCGGGGAGGATCACCTCGACGACGGGTACGTCGTAGCGCTCACGGGCGTCGCGGAGCATCGCCGCGCTGGCCGAGTTGCAGGCGATCACGAGCGCCTTGACGCCCTGGTCGACGAGGTGGTCGAGGCACTCGAGGGCGTACTCGCGGACCTCGCCGATCGGCTTGGGCCCGTAGGGCTGGCGTGCGGTGTCGCCGAGGTAGACCACTGCCTCGTGGGGCAGCTGGTCCATCACGGCTCGGGCGACGGTCAGTCCTCCGAAGCCCGAGTCGAAGATCCCGATCGGCGCGTCAGTCACAATCCCACAGGCTAGACGCAGCGACCCTCGATCCGAGACCTTTAGCGACCGAGGTCACCATGACTCTTGGGTCACTTCTTCCCGGCGCGTCCCTGCCGCCACAGCCACCACAGGCCGACGAACGGCAGCACGAGCGGCACGTAGCCGTAGCCGGCGCCGAAGTCCGACCAGACGGTGGTGTCCTGGAAGTCCTGCGGCTCCAGAGCGCTGGTCAGTCCCGACGGTGAGTACGCCGACCAGCTCGATGCCGACCGTGACCAGCGCCAGCCGGCGGCGGTTGGTGGCGAGCGCGAACGTGGCCACGATGTAGATCACGGCGGCGACGGCGCTGAGCAGGTACGGCACCGGCGCGTCGGACGCCTTGGTCGCCAGCTGCAGCGTGGAGCGACCGGTGGCCGCGAGGGCGAAGACGCCGTAGACGAAGACGAGGACGCGGCCGAAGCCCCGTCCGGTCTAGCGGCCTCCGGGCCCGTTGCTGGGTCAGCCACCGGCGGCCCAGATGTCGGAGAGCCGCACGAACATGAACGGCACGATCAGCACGGCGACCAGGAGTACGGCGGTGCCGCCGCGGCTGCGCTCCCCCGACGACCAGATCACGCCGGCCGGGATGACCAGGAGCACGCCGATCAGGTAGCCGATGTACTCCCACTGCGAGACACCGTCGCCGGCGTCGCCCGTCACCCGCACGATCCCGAGCACGAGGTGCACGACGAGGGCGACCTCGACCACGGCGAGCACGTTGAGCAGCACGTGGTCGGGCGTGCGGTCGCGCACGATCAGCACGACCAGCCACACGGCGCTGAGCAGGCACGCCGCGGTGAGCGCGATCTGGAGCGGGATCATGGGTTCTCGATCAGGCCCAGAGCTGGCCCTCGAGGCGGTCCTCGGCCTCGTCGACGGTGCCCTCGTAGGCGCCGGTGGAGAGGTACTTCCAGCCACCGTCGCAGACCACGAAGGCGATGTCGGCCCGCTCGCCGGCCTTGACCGCCTTGGCGGCCTGGCCGAGGGCGGCGTGCAGGATCGCCCCGGTCGAGATGCCGGCGAAGATGCCCTCCTGCTCGAGCAGCTCCCGGACGCGGCGTACGGCGTCACGGGGACCGACCGAGAAGCGCGAGTCGATCAGCGACTCGTCGTACAGCTCCGGGACGAAGCCCTCGTCCATGTTGCGCAGCCCGTAGACCAGCTCGCCGTAGCGGGGCTCGGCGGCCACGATCTTCACGCTCGGGCTTGTGCGCGCGGAAGAAGCGGCTGACGCCCATCAGGGTGCCGGTGGTGCCGAGGCCGCCGACGAAGTGGGTGACCTCGGGCAGGTCGGCGAGGATCTCGGGACCGGTGCCCTCCTCGTGGGAGAGCGCGTTGGCCTCGTTGCCGTACTGGTAGAGCATCACCCAGTCGGGGTGCTCGGCGGCGATCTCCTTGGCCCGTCGTACGGCCTCGTTGGAGCCGCCGGCGGCGGGCGAGGAGACGATCTCGGCGCCCCACATCCGCAGCAGCTGACGACGCTCCTCCGAGGTGTTCTCGGGCATCACGCAGACCAGCCGGTAGCCCTTGAGCGTGGCCGCCATCGCCAGCGAGATGCCGGTGTTGCCGCTGGTCGGCTCGAGGATGGTGCAGCCCGGACGGAGCACGCCGTCCTTCTCGGCCTGCTCGATCATCTTCAGCGCCGGCCGGTCCTTGATGGAGCCGGTCGGGTTGCGGTCCTCGAGCTTCGCCCACAGGCGTACGTCGGGCGACGGCGACAGGCTCGGCAGACCGATCAGCGGGGTGCTGCCGACCGAGTCGAGGAGGTTGTCGTAGCGGTCATCCGCCTGCCACGGCCGGGAGCACGACGACCTGGTCGCCGTCGGACAGCTCGGTGCCGAGACCGCCGGTGAAGCGGACGTCCTCGTCGTTGACGTAGAGGTTCACGAACCGGCGCAGGTCGCTCTGCCCGTCTTCCTTGGCGTCGATCAGGCGGTCCTTGATGCCGGGGTGGTTGTTCTCGAGGTCGTCGATGAGCTCGCTGAGCGTCGACCCCGATGCCTCGACCGCCTTCTCGCCGCCCGTGTAGGTGCGGAGGATGGTGGGGATGCGGACCTCGATGGCCATGGGACTACTCGCTCTCGTTCGTCGGGGACTCGGCGGTGACGGAGTCGGCCACGCGGACGTCCTCCTCGGTCACCTCGCCGTCGATGATTCTGTAGGACCTGAACTCCACCGGTCCCTCACTATTCCCGTGCTCGCGTGTGCTGACCAGCACGTAGTGGGCGCCGGGCTCGCTCGCCAGGCCGATGTCGGTGCGGCTGGGGTAGGCCTCGGTGGCGGTGTGTGAGTGGTAGATCACCACCGGCTCCTCGTCGCGCTCGCCCATCTCCTTGTAGAGCCTGAACAGCTCGCATCGAGTCGAACTCGTAGAACGTCGGCGACCCGGCCGCGTTGATCATCTCCACGACCCGCTCGGCGCGGTCGCTGCCCTCGGGCCCGGCGACGATCCCGCACGCCTCGTCGGGATGGTCCCGCTTCGCGTGCGCGACGATCGCGTCGCGGACAGCCGTGGAGATGGTGAGCACGGACTCAAGGGTAGTGAGGCCCGGTCGACTCCCGCCCACCCGTCCATCGGATGGCCCGCCGTACGAGGACAAGGAACCGGAACCACCGCCGGTTGAGCCTGTCGAAACCAAACCCTCGAACCACGAACACGTGCACTTCGACGAGCTCAACCACCGTCGGGTCGCCGTCGTACGACGGCCGCACCGCAACCACCGGTCGCCGAGCCTGTGGACAACCAACCACCACGGCCTGGACGCCGTCGTACGCCACACGCCCGAACCACAACACGGGTGACGCTCAACCACCGCGAGCGTCGCCGTCGTACGACGGCCAGCGAACCGCAACCACCGCGGGGCGCCAGCCGTCACAGGACAAGGAACCGGAACCACCGCCGGTGAGCTGTCGAAACAAACCCTCGAGCCACAACACGTGGTTTCGACAAGCTCAACCACCGTGGGCTCGCCGTCGTACGACGGCCGCGGGGCGATCATGAGTTCACCGCCGTACGACGGCTGCCCTCACTCAGGTCGCCGACTCGACCAGCGTCTCCTGGAGGTAGCCGAGCCAGTTGTAGATGTCGTGGACCTGGGCGCGCGGGTCGTCGCCGTCGAGGGAGTCCCAGTAGTCCTCGTCGCCCTCCTCCACTCCGAGCCGGGTGGCGATGGCCAGGCGCATGTCGGTGAAGGAGCGCATCCAGGTCATCGCGGCCCCCTGGTCGAGCTCGACGTCGATGAACAGGCCGTCCTCGGGCTCCGGCGGGAGGCCGGCCTCCTCGAGGGCGTCGATGATCGTCGCCGCGGCGCCGGCCTTGCCGTCGCGGAGCGTGCTCTCGGTGAAGCGCCGGAAGTCGCCGGCGGCCTCCTCGTCGTCGGGGTAGGCCGTGGGGAACAGCCGCGCCAGGACCGGGTCGTCGGGCGCGGTCGTCGGGCCCGAGAAGTCGAGCAGGTCCTCCAGCGGGTCGGAGCGCTCCTGCCCGGTGGCCGCCTCGTTGCGCAGCAGCTCGATCAGCTGGCCGGCCAGCGAGCGGAGCAGGTCGGCCTCGAACGCGGTGAAGGTCGCCACGCAGGCCCCGCTGCGTCGGTGCCGCTTGAAACCGCTCATGAGTCGATCACGCGTCAGCCTTCTGCATCGTCGCCCACAGTCCGTACTCGTGCATCGCCTGCACGTCGCGCTCCATCTCCTCGCGACTCCCCGTCGAGACCACCGAACGACCGTCCACGTGCACCTCCATCATCAGCTTCGTCGCCTTCGACTTGGAGTAGCCGAAGTACTTCTGGAACACGAAGGTCACGTACGACATCAGGTTCACCGGGTCGTTCCACACGATCGTCACCCAGGGTCGTGCCAGCAACGTGGCGTCGTCGAGCTCAGGCTCGTCGAGCTCGACCGGAGAGGTGGACACGGCCCCATTGTGCCCATCGAGGGCCGTCAGGCGAACAGGGGCACGTCGCTCTAGGGTGAGGTCGTGAGCACCTCTCCGGGCGCGTCGAGCGCCCTGCTGACCGACCACTACGAGCTGACGATGCTGCAGTCGGCCATCGACTCCGGTGCCGCACACCGCCGTTCGGTCTTCGAGCTCTTCCCCCGCCGGTTGCCGCCGGGACGCCGCTACGGCGTGGTCGCCGGTGTCGGGCGCGCTCTCGACGCGATCGAGTCGTTCCGGTTCACCGACGAGGAGATCGGGATGCTGCGCGAGCAGCGCATCGTCGACGACCGCACCCTCGAGTACCTCGCGGCGTACAGCTTCCAGGGCGACATCTGGGGCTACGCCGAGGGCGAGACCTACTTCCCGTACTCGCCGCTCCTGGTCGTGGAGGCCAGCTTCGCCGAGGCGGTGCTGCTCGAGACGGTGTTGCTCTCGATCTACAACCACGACTCCGCCATCGCCTCGGCCGCCTCCCGGATGACCTGGGCGGCCGGCGAGCGACCCGTCATCGAGATGGGCTCGCGACGCACCCACGAGTGGGCCGCGGTCGCGGCCGCGCGGGCGGCGTACGTCGCCGGCTTCACCGCGAGCTCCAACCTCCGGGCCCGTCTGGACTACGGCGTCCCGACGGCCGGCACCAGCGCCCACTCCTTCACGCTGCTCCACGACAGCGAGGCCGACGCCTTCCGCGCGCAGGTGCACTCACTCGGCAAGGGCACGACGTTGCTCGTCGACACCTACGACATCGCCGAGGCCGTCCGGCTGGGAGTCGAGGTCGCCGGACCCGACCTCGGCGCGGTCCGCATCGACTCCGGAGACCTGGCGCTGCTCGCCTACCGGGTGCGGGCCCAGCTCGACGAGCTCGGTGCGACGAACACCCGGATCATCGTCACCTCCGACCTCGACGAGTTCGCCATCGCGGGCCTCTCCGCGGCTCCGGTCGACGGGTACGGCGTCGGCACCCAGCTGGTCACCGGGAGCGGCCACCCGACGTGCGGCTTCGTCTACAAGCTGGTCGCGCGCGAGGGCTCCACGGGTGAGCTGGTCGGGGTCGCGAAGAAGAGCAAGGACAAGATCTCGGTCGGGGGCCGCAAGTACGCCCTGCGCCGCCTCTCCCCCGACGGCACCGCCCAGGCCGAGGTGATCGGCGTCGGCCAGCCGGTCGAGAACGACGGGGATGACCGGCCCCTGCTGGTGCCGCTGGTCCGCGACGGGCTCGTGGTCGGCCGCGAGTCCCTCGACGCCGCCCGCGAACGCCACGTGCGCTCGCGCACCGAGCTCCCCCTCGTGGCCCGCCAGCTCTCCAAGGGCGACCCGGTCATCGAGACGAGCTTCGAGGGCTACTGACCCGCGGCGTACGACGGTGACCCAACGGCGTCGTACGGCGGTGACCCCCACGCGGTGGTGGCGGTTCGCTGCCGTCGTACGACGGCGACCACACGGTGGTTGAGCTTGTCGAAACCACGAGCTGTGGTCCGAGGGTTTGGTTTCGACAGGCTCAACCAGCGGTGGTGGCGGTTCGCTGCCGTCGTACGACGGCGACCACACGGTGGTTGAGCTTGTCGAAACCACAGCTGTGGCCGAGGTTCGGTTTCGACAGCTCAACCAGCGGGGCGTCCTGCCGTCGTACGAGGCGGTTGAGCTTGTCGAAACACGACTGCGGTCCAGGTTGGTTTCGACAGGCTCAACCAGCGGTGGTGGCGGTCGTGCCGTCGTACGACGGCACCACACGGTGGTTGAGCTTGTCGAAACGGTCCGAGGGTTTGGTTTCGACAGGCTCAACCAGCGGTGGTGGCGGTCCGCTGCCGTCGTACGACGGCGACCACACGGTGGTTGAGCTTGTCGAAACCACGAACTGTGGTCCGAGGGTTTGGTTTCGACAGGCTCAACCAGCGGTGGTGGCGGTTCGCCTGCCGTCGTACGACGGCGACCACACGGTGGTGGCGGTCCCCTGCCGTCGTACGACGCCACCGTGCCGGTCCTGACAAGCGCCGTCGCCGGTGAGTAGCCTCCGAGCATGAAGCAGGCGCTGATCGTCGTCGACGTCCAGAACGACTTCTGCGAGGGCGGCTCCCTGCCCGTCACGGGCGGAGCGCAGGTCGCGAGCGACATCGCCGACCTGCTGCACCACTGGACCCGCCAGGATCCGAAGGCACCGTCGTACGACGTCGTCGTGGCCACCAAGGACCATCACATCGACCCCGGGAAGCACTGGTCGCGCGACCCCGACTTCGTCGACACCTGGCCGGTGCACTGCAAGGTCGGCACCGACGGCGAGGCGTTCCACCCCAACCTCGACCCGCAGCCGTTCGACGCGATCTTCCTCAAGGGCGAGCACGCCGCCGCGTACTCCGGCTTCGAGGGCAAGGACCGCGACGGCACCTCGCTCGCCGACTGGCTGCGCGGCAAGGAGGTGGAGCGCGTCGACGTGTGCGGCATCGCCACCGACCACTGCGTGCGTGCGACCGTGCTCGACGCGGTCGAGAACGGCTTCACCACCCGGCTGCTGCTCGACCTGTGCGCCGGCGTCGCGCCCGAGACGACCGAGAGCGCGCTGGCCGAGATGAAGGGCGCCGGGGTCACCGTCGCCTGAGCCGACCGCCGGTGTTCACCCGGACCGGGTGAGGCTTCCGGTGCGGCGCCTGGCTGACGCTGAGGGCTGGTGTCACCGATCGCCGAGGAGCTGGGCATGCCGCTGGACTACGAAGACAGGACGGACTTCGAGAACGCGGAGCGGGGGCTGATCGACAAGCTGGACCCGTGCATCATCAAGGACAGCGACGGGAAGGTCGTCTGGGACCTCGAGGCGTACTCCTACCTCGACGGCGAGCGCCCCGACACCGTGCACCCGAGCCTCTGGCGGCAGGCGCAGCTGCTGAAGATCCAGGGGCTCTTCGAGGTCACCGAGGGCATCTACCAGGTCCGCGGCTTCGACCTCTCGAACATCACCTTCGTCGAGGGCGACACCGGCGTCATCGCGATCGACCCCCTGATCTCGGCCGAGACGGCGGCGGCCGCCCTGGCGCTGTACCGCAAGAACCGGGGCGACCGCCCGGTCACGGCCGTGATCTACACCCACTCCCACGCCGACCACTTCGGGGGCGTCCAGGGCATCCTGCCCGACGGCGCGCGGGGACGTGCCGATCCTCGCGCCCGGTCGGCTTCCTGGAGCACGCGGTCTCGGAGAACGTCTACGCCGGCGTCGCGATGAACCGGCGCGCCGCCTACATGTACGGCGCGATCCTGGAGCGTTCGGCCACGGGCCAGGTCAGCACCGGCCTGGGGCTGGCCGACCTCGGAGGGTGCGCTCGGGCTGCTCGCGCCGACGGTGGACATCACCCACACCGGAGGAGGAGCACGTGCTCGACGGCGTGCGCATCGTCTTCCAGATGACGCCCGGGCACCGAGGCGCCGGCGGAGATGAACTTCCACTTCCCCGACCACCGGGCCCTCTGCATGGCGGAGAACGCGACCCACAACCTGCACAACCTGCTGACCCTGCGCGGCGCGCTGGTCCGCGACCCGCGGATCTGGGCGCGCTACCTCGACGAGGCGATCGAGCTGTACGCCGCGGACAGCGACGTCGTCTTCGCCTCGCACCACTGGCCGACCTGGGGCACCGACGGAGCTGACCGGTTCCTGCGCGAGCAGCGTGACCTCTACGCCTACCTGCACGACCAGACCGCTGCGGATGCTCAACAACGGGATGACCGGGATGGAGATCGCCGAGGACTTCCCGCTGCCCGACGGCCTCGACTCCGCGTGGCACACCCGCGGCTACTACGGATCGGTCAGCCACAACGTCAAGGCCATCTACCAGCGCTACCTCGGGTGGTTCGACGGCAACCCGACCTCGCTGTGGCAGCACCCACCGGCCGCGGCGGCGTCGCGGTACGTCGAGGCGTTCGGCGGCACGCGAGGCGATCATCAGCAAGGCCGCGGCGTACGCCGACGACGGTGACCTCCGGTTCGCCGCCGAGCTGCTCAAGCACGCCGTGTTCGACGACCCGTCCGACGAGACGGCCAAGAACGCGCTGGCGGAGGTCTACGAGAAGCTCGGGTACGGCGCGGAGAACGCGACCTGGCGGTCCTTCTACCTGGCCGGGGCCGAGGAGCTGCGCAACGGGCATCCAGCCCCTGACGATCTCGGACCTCGGAGCCGGCATGGCCGCCGCGCTGACGGTCGAGCAGCTCTTCGACACCCTCGCCATCCGGGTCGACGGGCCGCAAGGCGGCCGCGCACCCCTGCGTCATCGACTGGAACTTCACCGACGGCAACGACAAGGTGCGCCTGTCGCTGTCCAACGGCGCCCTGATCCAGACCCCGAACCCCCGCAGCGAGCCGTCGACGTCGACCTCACGCTCACCCTGACGAAGGTGCAGCTGCTCGGGCTGATGGCGGGCCACGGCACTGGGCGAGATCGAGCACTCCGGCGACGCCGGCGTCCTGCAGACCCTGCTGGGTCTGCTCGACACCCCGGATGCGGTGTTCGCCGTCGTGACTCCCTGAGCAGTTGTCCCTGAAGCTGGGTCGGCCGACCAGGCAGGACGCTGTCTCGGGCTTTGTCGTCGGCCTGTTCAGCATCCCGGAGGGCATGGCCTACGCCAGCATCGGCGGGTTCAACCCGGTGCTCGGCCTGTACGCCGGCATGGTGCCGACGACCGTCGGAGCCCTGTTCGCGCGCACGGTGCTGATGACGACGACGCTGACCAGCGCGATCGCCCTGACGTCGCCAGAGCGTGCTCTCCGACGCCGGGCTGGACCCGACCGACCTGCACAACGTGGCGACCCTGACCTTGCTGGTCGGCGTGGTGATGGTCGTCTTCGGCGCGCTCCGGCTCGGCGCGGCGATGAGCTTCGTGTCCAACGCGGTGATGACCGGGTTCACCACGGGCATCGCCCTGCAGATCGTCGCCGGCGTGGCCTCCGACGCCACCGGCTACGCGCCGGACGTGCACAACACCATCGGGAAGATCGGCCAGACCCTGATCCACCTCCCCGACTGGGACGCGGTCACGACCGTGGTGACCGCCGCGACGGTCGGGGTGTGGGCGGCCGCCCACGCCGTACCGCGGCTGCAGGCGATGGCGACGCTGATCGCGCTGCTGCTCGTCAGCCTCGGGGTGGGCGTGCTCGACCTGGACGTGGAGAAGGTCGGCGACATCGGCAGCATCCCGAACGCCTTCCCGGCACCCGTGCTGCCGGACCTCTCGGTCGCTCCCGACCTGGTCTTCGGCGCGGTCGCGGTGGCTCTGGTCGCCCTGGCCCAGGCGGCCGGCATCGGCGCGGCAGTGCCCAACCCCGACGGCTCGCGCACCAACGTCTCGGGCGACTTCCTCGCGCAGGGGGCGGCCAACCTGGCCGGCGGCTTCTTCCGGGCGCTGCCGGTCGGTGGATCGCTCTCGCGCACCGGAGTGGCCACCAGCGCCGGGGCCCGGACCCGGTGGGCCGGGATCTTCGCCGGCATCTCGCTCGCGGTCCTCGTGATCGTCGCCGGCAGCGCGGCCGAGCAGATCCCGATGCCCGTGATCGGCGGCCTGATCCTGGTCATCGGGACCGAGCTGATCGTCGGGCGGATGGACGACATCGTCTTCGTCGCCCGCACCGCGCTGCTGCCGGTGCTGGCGATGGTGACCACGTTCCTCGCCACCACCCAGCTGCCGCTCCAGCAGGCGATCTTCGTCGGCGTCGCGCTCTCGCTGCTCCTCTACTGCGTCAGCGCCCAGCGCCACACCAGGCTCCAGGCACTGGCTCGCCAGGACGACGGGCACTGGCGCGTCGTGGACGTCCCTCGGCAGCTGCCCAGCCGGCGAGGTCACCGTCCTGCACTACGACGGCGTGGCCTTCTTCGCCGAGCTGGCCCGGATCGACGAGGCCTGGCCCGAGCAGCACGACACCGAGCACGCGGTGGTCATCCTGCACCTGCGCGCCCTCCCCGACGTCCCGTCCTCGACCCTGCTCCGGGCGCTCGACCGCCGCCGCGCGGCGCTCGAGGAGCGGGACTGCCGGTTGATCGTCGCGGGTCTCCACCCGGCCCTGCTCGGCGACTTCCGTCGCACCGGGCTCGCGACCCGGCTCGGCGAGGACAACCTGCTGGTGCAGACCCCGGTCTTCTTCGAGGCGCTCGACACCGCGTGGAGCCGAGCGAACGCCTGGCTCGCCGAACGCCCTGAGGACGGTGGGCCTACCGCCCCTTGAACTCCGCCCGCCGCTTCTCGCTGAAGGCCTTCATCCCCTCGGCCACGTCCTCGGTGCGCAGCAGCAGTGACTGGCCGGCCCGCTCGCGCTGGAAGGCGCCGTCGAGGCTGCCGAGCGTGGCGGCGTTGACGGCCTTCTTGGTGGCCGCGAACGCGAGCGGCGCACCCCGGGAGAGGCGGCCCACGATCTTGGCGAGCTGCTCGGCGTACTCGGCGTCGGGGAACACGTGCGAGACCAGCCCGGCGTCGTACGCCTCGCGCGCGGTCAGCAGGTCGGAGAGCAGCGCCAGCCGCATCGCCTTCGCCCGGCCGACCGAGGCGGCCACCGTCGCCGTCGCGCCGCCGTCGGGCATCAGGCCGATCTTGGTGAAGGCCAGGGTCAGCGCGGCGGACTCGGTGGCGACGACCAGGTCGCACGCCAGCGCGTTGGACATCCCCACCCCGGCCGCGATGCCGTTGAGGCCGCAGACCACCGGCTTGTCGAGCTCGATGATCGCCCGGATGAGCAGGTTGGCGCCGTCGACCGAACCGGCGTCGTAGTTGTCCTGCGCGTTCTCGCCGCCCAGGTCGGCGCCCGCCGAGAACGCGCCACCGGTGCCGGTCAGCACCACGACGCGTACGTCGTCGCGCGAGGTCGCGCCGCGGAGCTGCTCGATCAGCCCGATCACCATCTCGCCGGTGAGCGCGTTGAACTGCTCGGGCCGGTTCAGGGTCAGCCACAGCGCGCCGTCGTCGAGACGGACCTCGAGGTCGCTCATGCGCGAACTCCCTCCGGCGTAGCGGTCGCGCAGCTTCTGCTTGACCAGCTTCCCGGTCGGCGTACGCGGCAGGTCGTCGGTGACGATGAACTCCCGCGGCACCTTGAAGTGGGCGATCCGCTCCCGGGCGTACGACGTCAGCTCGGCCGCCAGATCGCCCAGGTCGGCCTCGCCGGTCGGTTGGACGAACGCGACCACCCGCTCCCCCATCTCGTCGTCGGGAACCCCGATCACCGCGATGTCGAGCACCGCCGGGTGCAGGCTGAACAGGTCCTCGATCTCCTGCGGGTAGATGTTCACGCCGCCGCTGATGATCATGAAGGCCTTGCGGTCGGTCAGGAAGAGGTAGCCCTCGTCGTCGACGTAGCCGAGGTCGCCCACCGTCGACCAGAACGGGTGCTCCGGGTGACGCGTGGACGCGGTCTTGTCCGCGTCGCCGTGGTAGGTGAACGGCTCGTCGTCGCGCTCGAAGTAGATCGTGCCGACCTCGCCCGCCGGCAGCTCCTTGCCCTCCGGGTCGCAGATCCGCGGCGTGCCGAGCAGCGACCGGCCGACGGTGCCGGGGTGCGCCAGCCAGTCCTCCGGCCCGACGTAGGTGGCGCCGTTGGCCTCGGTGCTGGCGTAGTACTCGTGCACGATCGGGCCGAGCCACTCGATCATCTGCTGCTTGACCTCGACCGGGCACGGCGCCGCTGCGTGCACGACGGTCTTCAGGCTCGAGGTGTCGTACGACGCCCGCACCTCCTCGGGCAGCTTGAGCATCCGCACGAACATCGTCGGGACCACCTGGGTGTCCGTGACGGCGTACTTCTGCACCGCCTCGAGGAACGCCTCCGGCTCGAAGCGCTGCATCAGCACGACCGTGCCGCCGAGCGCCTGGATCACGCCGGTGTAGCGCAACGGGGCCGCGTGGTAGACCGGCGCCGGGGACAGGTAGATGGTCTCCGGCCCGTAGCCGAACAGCGCGCCGAAGATCATCACGTAGGGGTAGCCCTCCTCGTCGACCTGGATCGGCAGCAGCGGCAGCTTGATCCCCTTCGGCCGCCCGGTCGTCCCCGAGGAGTAGAGGAAGTCGTCGCCGTGCGGCTGGTCGGCCAGCGGCTCGGTGCTGGCGGCGGCCAGCGCGTCGTCGTACGACGCACAGCCGGGGACGTCGCCGCCGAAGGCGAGCCGGAACGGGCACGTCGACGAGGTCGGCCATCCCCTGCACGAGGTCGGACTTCGCCGCGGAGACGACCAGCGCCTTGGCACCGCAGTCCTCGACGATGTAGGCCGCCTCCGACGCCGAGAGGTGGTGGTTGACGGCGGTGATGTAGAGACCGGAGCGCAGCGCGGCCCAGTAGACCTCGTAGGCCTCGGGAGCGTTGTCGCTCACCATCGCCACGACGTCACCGGTCCGGAGCCCCGCGTCGGCGAGCACGTGCGCCAGCCGGAGGCTGCGCTCGTCGAGCTCGGCGTACGTGGTGGTCGCACCCGTCTCGGCGATCACGAGGGCCGCCTTGTCGGGGGTGCGCTGGGCCCAGGTGCCGGGGAACATGGAGCCATCCAAGACGTTGACAGTTTCACTGTCAACGTCGGGTGCGTGATCCTCCCGTGCGCGTTAGTGTCGACGGATGGTCAACGTGCTCGTGATCGCCGACGAGGAGGCGTCCTACCTGCAGGAACGCACCCTGCGGGAGCTCGCGCCCGACCTCGTGCTCGCCGCCGGCGACCTGCCCTGGAGCTACCTGGAGTGGATCGCCTCCAGCGTCGACGCGCCCATGGTGTTCGTCCCCGGCAACCACGACCCGGAGATCACCTCGGCCCGGCAGCGCCGCAACGGCACCTGGACCGACGGAGGCATCGTCTGCGACGCCCCCCGCCCCCACGGCGTGGTCAACGCCGACCAGCGGGTCGTCGAGGCGGCCGGGCTCCGCATCGCCGGGCTCGGCGGCTGCGTGCGCTACCGCCAGGGACCGCACCAGTACACCCAGCGCCAGTACCACGGCCGGGCGAAGAAGCTGCTCCGCAGGGCGCGCTCGACCGGCCCCGTCGACGTCCTGCTGACCCACGCTCCCCCGCTGGGACTCGGCGACGGCGAGGACGGACCCCACGTCGGCATCGAGGCCCTCCACGGAGTGCTCGAACGCCTCGAGCCCACGTGGCACCTGCACGGCCACATCCACCCCTACGGCATGACGATGCCCGACCGTCAGGTCGGGCCCACCACGATCCGCAACGTGATCCCCTGGAAGGTGTTGGACATCACCCCCAAGCTCTCCGCGGTGGCAGCAAACCCGGCCTGAGGCAGGGAGAATGGAGCCATGGTGAGAGACACCGGTTCCCCTCGGGTGGACGCTGAGTACGACTTCCTGCGCGTACGACGCCACCAGACCCTGTCCAAGCTCGCCACCTGGATGCGCAGCGACGCCGACGTCTTCACCGAGACGCTGTCGTTCAGCGAGGTCGTCGACGCGTTGGGCCGCCGCGGCGAGCACTCCCTGGGCATCCAGCTGATCCCGCTCGACCAGATCGTCGGTTCGGTCGACAAGGTCAAGGACTTCGACCGGCGCTTCCGCCCGACCTCCGACCGCAGCCGCCAGCGCTGGCAGCGGCTGGCCGAGAAGACCCGGATGGGTGAGTACCTCCCGCCGATCGACGTCTACAAGCTCGGCAACCTCTACTTCGTGATCGACGGCCACCACCGGGTCTCGGTCGCCCGGGCGCAGGGCGCCACCGACATCGAGGCCGCACGTCACCGAGATCGAGACGGTCCTCGACACCGAGGGCATCGGCGGCCGGCGCGACCTCGAGGGCAAGAACTGGGGTCTGCGCTTCCTCAAGCGGGTGCCCGCTGACCGGGGAGCGCCGCGCGGAGATCAACTGCACCGACCCGCACGACTACCACCGGCTGGCCGAGATGATCGAGGCCTGGGCGTGCCGCCTGATGCACGACGAGGGCGCCTACTTCGACAAGGCAGGCGATGGCGGAGCGCTGGTTCGACGAGGAGTACACCCCGGTCGTCGAGATGATCGACGAGGCCGGCGTACGCGGGCGTGACGAGACCGGCGCGGACGCCTACATCCGGGTCGCCGGCGAGCGCTACCGCCTCATCCGCGAGCACGACTGGAACCGCGACGTGATGAAGCTGGTCGCGGAGAAGGCACGCACCCGGCGTCGGCCGACGGCCGGCGGTTCGGTCACGGCGTGACCGACCGCCCGGCAGTCGTCCAGCTCGTCAGGCGCTGACCCCGGCCGCCTCGCCCGCGGTCAGGTTCGCGCCGCTCTCGGCGTCGAAGACGTGCATCTTCGAGGTGTTCACCCACAGCTCGGCCTGCTCGCCCGGACGCACGTTCGCCGCGGCATCGAGCCGGGCGGTGATGTGTGGTGCCTTCGCCGTGCATGTCCTGGCCCATGTCCTTGGCCAGGTCGTCGAGGTCGCGGACGTGCGCCGCGCCGCGGACGCGTGAAGTAGGCGTAGATGTCGGAACCCATCGACTCCACGAGGTCGATCGGCACCGTGAACTTGGCGCCGGGAGCGTCGCCGGCCAGCGCGGCGTCCTCGAAGTGCTCGGGACGCAGGCCGACGATGACCTCCTTGCCCTTGCTCCTCTCGACGGCACGGCGCGATGCGGTCGGTCATCGGGATGTTGCCGAGGCCGCTGTTGAGCGTGTCGCCCTCGATCGTCGCCGGCAGGAAGTTCATCGACGGGCTGCCGATGAAGCCGGCCACGAACAGGTTGTTCGGGGTCTCGTAGAGGTCCGTCGGCGAGCCGACCTGCTGGACGAGTCCGCCACGCATGACCACGACCCGGTCACCGAGCGTCATGGCCTCGGTCTGGTCGTGGGTCACGTAGAGCGTGGTCGTGGCGAGCGTCTTCTGGATCCGCGCGACCTGGGTGCGCATCTGCACGCGGAGCTTGGCGTCGAGGTTCGACAGCGGCTCGTCCATCAGGAACGCCTTGGGGCTGCGGACGATGGCCCGGCCCATCGCGACCCGCTGGCGCTGGCCACCGGAGAGGTTCGCCGGCTTGCGGTCGAGGTGGTTGGTCAGCTCCAGCATCTCGCGCTGCCTCGTCGACCTTGGACTTGATGGTCCCCTTGTCCACGCCGGCCAGCACGAGCGGGAAGGCCATGTTCTCGCCGACCGTCATGTGCGGGTAGAGCGCGTAGGACTGGAACACCATCGCGATGTCGCGGTCCTTGGGCGCCTTGTCGTTGACGATCTGGCCGTCGATCTTGAGGTCACCCTGGGTGATGTCCTCGAGGCCCGGCCACCATGTTGAGGGTCGTCGACTTACCGCAGCCGGACGGGCCCACCAGGATGATGAACTCGCCGTCGGCGATGGTCAGGTTGAAGTCGTCGACTGCCAACGCCCCGTCGGGATAGCGCTTGACGACGTGGTCCAAAACGATTTCTGCCACGAGGTGCTCCTTCTGTGATGGTCGAGGGCCTCAGCCCTTGACCGCTCCCGATGTGAGGCCAGCGACGATCCGGCGCTGGAAGAACAGGACGAAGATGATGATGGGGATGGTGATCACGACGGCGGCTGCCGCGATGGCGGCCGTCGGCTTCTCGAACGTGGTCGCGCCGGTGAAGTACGACATCGCCGCCGGCACCGTCCTCGCCCGGTCGGTGGACGTCAGCGAGATCGCGAACAGGAAGTCGTTCCAGCAGGCGATGAAGGCCAGGATCGCGGTGGTGAACACGCCGGGCATGGCCAGCGGCGTGATCACCTTGCGGAAGGCCTGGTACGGCGTCGCGCCGTCCATCTTCGCTGCCTTCTCCAGCTCCCACGGGATCTCGCGGAAGAACGCCGACAGGGTGTAGATCGTCAGCGGCAGCGCGAAGGTGATGTAGGGGATGATCAGGCCGAGCCAGGTGTCGAAGATGCCGATCGTGGTCTCGATCTTGAACAGCGGAGTCACGAGCGCGATCTGCGGGAACATCGAGACCAGCAGCGCCATCGCCACGATGGTCCGCTTGCCCGGGAAGTCCAGCCGCGCGATCGCGTACGCCGCCATCGTGCCCAGCACGAGCGCGATGAACGTCGAGATCAGGCAGATGCCGATCGAGTTGATCAGCGCCCGCACGAAGGAGTCGGTCTGGAAGATGTCCGAGTAGGCCTTGGACGTGGGGTCTCGGACGATGTAGTTGCCGTCGTTGAGGGTGCTGTCCGGCTTGAGCGACAGCGAGATGATCCAGATGACCGGGACGAACGCGTAGATCAGCACGATGACGTTCGCGACGCCCCATCCGACCTTCGCGCGCGGGGTCTCGGTCATGGCAGCCATCGGGTCAGTCCTGTCCCGGCGCTGCCGCGCCGAAGAGCTTGACGAAGATGAACGCGATGATCGCGGTGGTCAGGAAGATCAGCACGGCCATGGTCGACCCGATGCCGAGGTTGAGCCCTCGGATCAGGTTGTTGTAGGCCACGATCGACACCGATGCGGTGTCGTTCGCCCCGCTCGTCAGCACGTAGATGTTGTCGAATATTCGGAAGGCGTCGAGGGTGCGGAACAGCAGCGCCACGAGGATCGACGGCTTGATCAGCGGCACGGTGATCCTCCAGAACCGCTGCCAGGCCGTGGCGCCGTCCATCGACGCCGCCTTGAGCAGGTCCTCCGGCACGAGCGCGAGGCCGGCCATCAGCAGCAGCGCCATGAACGGCACCGTCTTCCAGACCTCGGCCAGGATGATGATCCACAGCGACGGCCACTTCTCGGTCAGCGGAGCCGAGTCGCCGGCCAGCCAGCCGAGTCCCTGGGTCCAGGCGAAGCGCCACGAGAACGCCGCCACCACGGTCACGATCGCGTAGGGCACCAGCGCCGAGGTGCGCACCAGGCCCCGTCCGAAGATCGTGCGGTGCATGACGATCGCCAGCATCATGCCGAAGACCAGCTCGAAGGCCGTGCTGATCACCGTGATGAACAGCGTGATGCCGAACGCGTCCCACCAGATCGCGCTGCTCAGCACCGTGACGTAGTTGCTGAACCAGATGAACTCGTTGGCGTCGGGCGTGCGCAGGTCGGCCTTGAAGAACGACAGGTAGATCGCGTAGATGATCGGGTAGGCGGCGACGGCCAGCATCACGATGACGGCCGGCGCGCAGAGCATCATGCCCAGACGCTGCTCGGCCCGCTTGCCCTCGCTCGCGCGCTTCTTGGCGATCTGGACGCCCTCGTCCGTCCTCAACGATGGAGGTGGCTCACGGCAGGATCCCCTTTCCGTCGATCGCCTGTTGGATCTTGTCCTTGAGCTCATCGGCCGTCTTCTCCGGATCGATGGAGGCCGGTGGCGACAACGTGCTCGACACGATGGTGGAGATGTTCTGGTAGAGCGGCGTGACCGGCCGCGGCACGGCGGTCTCCAGCTCGGCGAGGATGTCGTCCTTCATCGGGTAGGCCTTCTCGAACTCGGGCTGCTCGAAGACGCTCTTGATGACCGGCACGTTGCCGGCCGGGCTGAGCGCGCCCTTGAGCTGGCTCTCCGGGCTGCGCAGGCACATGGCCGCCTCGTAGGCCAGGTCGGGGTGCTTGCTGTACTTGCTGATCGCGTAGTTCATGCCACCCAGGGTCGCCCGCGACGGCGTGCCGGGCGCGAACTCCGGGATCCTGGTGACGCCGAGGTCGTCGGCGACCTTCTCGTCGGCGCCCTCGCATGGCGCCCAGCACGTAGGGCCAGTTCATGGTGAACGCGGCCTCGCTGCTCTGCATCTGCGCGAAGACCTCGGGCTCCTGGCTGTTCGACAGCGACTTGCTGGCCAGGCCGTCGGTGGCGAGGTCCTTGAGGATCGACAGCGCCTTCACGGTCTTGTCGTCGACGGTCACCTTGGTGCTGTCCTCGTTGACGAGCGTGCCGCCCAGCGAGGAGAGGATCGTGTTGAAGCCGACGACGTAGCCCTCGTACTGCGCGGCGGTGATGCCGATGACGTAGGGCTTGTCCTCGCCCTTGAGCTTCTCGCTCGCCGCGATCACGTCGTCCCAGGTCTTCGGGGCCTCGGGGGTCAAGCGACTTGCGGTACCAGAGCAGCTGCACGTTGGTGCTGCGCGGGATCCCGTAGAGCTTGTCCTTCCACGTCGCCGTGTCGATCGGCGGCTGGAGCACGTCCTCGGTGGCCGCGGCCTTCTTCTCGCCGGTCAGCTCGCGGATCCAGCCGGCCTCGGCGAACTCGGCGGTCCAGGTGACGTCCATGCCGAGGATGTCCATGCCGTCGTCGTGGGCGGCGAGCCGGCGCACGAACTGCTCGCGCTGGCTGTCGGCGTCGCTGGGGATCAGGTTGCCGACGATCTTGTAGCGGCCCTTGGCCGCCTCGTTGCACGGGTCGAGGATCTTGTCGAAGTCCGCGTCGGAGGCGCTGCCGTAGAGGTTGATGGTGACGGGTCCGCTCGCCGGAGTCCCCGCAGGCCACCAAGGTGGTGGTGGCAACGAGGCCCGCGCACAGCGAGGCCGACCACCTTCTTGGATTTGCGTGGTGCTCGGTGCGACTCACGCGCTCGTCTCCTCCCGACCAGGACGGCTTGTGGAGTACGAGTGTTACCTAGGTCACAACCTCGTGTTGAACGTAGTACCGCTGTAGCGCGCTGCGCAACGGGCTGGAACCAAGCACGCCTGTCCGTGACCGTTTTGTTGCCGTACCGGGACCACCGATTCCGTCGAGCTCAGACGGTGATCCTAGTCGGACGACGTCCTGTGTCTCCCGTGACTGATGTGATGTCACGATGACAACGTTGTCTTCGGAGTACATTGCTTGCTGCTTCGGCGTGTGTCAAGGGTCACAGCGAAACTTTGACAACGTTGTCTAGGCCGCCGTCGGACGAGAGGGGCATTCCCGACATGGGTAGCAGACGGACCTCCTCGTCCACGGCCGCCGAGATCGTCGCCGCGCCACCATGAGCGACGTCGCGGCACATCGCGGGGGTCTCCCTGAAATCCGTCTCGCGCGTGGTCAACGCAGGAGCCCGGCGTCTCCGAGGAGCTCGCCCGACAGGTGAGCGCGGCCGTCGACGAGCTGGGCTACCGGCACAACCTCGCGGCGAGTCACCTGCGGCGTGGCCAGCGGACCTCATCCATCGGTGTCGCTGGTGCAGGACCTGAGCAACGACTTCTGCAGCGCCGTGCTGCGCGCGATCGAGGACCGTGCCCGTGCGAGCGGCGTCGTCGTCATCGCCACCAGCATCGACGAGGACGCCGACCGCGAGCGGGAGGCCGCACAGATCCTGGCCACGCGCCGGATCGACGGCCTGATCCTGATGCCCGCCAGCCGGCAGCAGGACTACCTCGACCACGACCGCGCTGCCGGCCTCGCCGTCGTCGCGGTCGACCGGCGGCCGCTGGCCACGGAGCTCGACGCGGTCGTCGCCGACCACCAGGGAGGGAGTGCCGAGGCCGTCGGGAGACCTGATCGCGCTGGGGCACCGCCGCATCGCGTTCCTGGGCGACAGCCCCACCATCTCCACCGCCGTCGAGCGTCGCGACGGCTACCGGATGGCGCTGCGCGCCTCCAGGATCACCCGCGACCCGGCGCTGGAGCGGTGGACGTGCAGGTCTCGGGAGGATGCCACCCGGGTGACCCACGAGCTGCTCGCGCTCGAGGATCCGCCGACCGCGATCTTCGCGGCCCGCAACGTGATCTGCACCGGGACGGTGCTCGCCCTCCAGCAGGCAGGTCCTGTCCGACCGCGTCGCGCTGATCGGCTTCGACGACGTGGAGGTCGCGGAGCTCGTGCAGCCGCGCATCACGGTGGTCCGACAGGACACCCGCGAGATCGGCATCCGTGCCTTCGACCGGCTGCTCGCCCGGCTCGACGGTGACGACTCCCCCGTCACCGTCGACGTCGTGCCGACCTCGCTGGTCGAGCGGGGCTCGGGCGAGATCCCGCCCGCCGGACGGCGCCAGCTCAGCGAAGCCACGACCGCGCAGTCCGCCGGAAGCCCCGCCGCTAGGTCGACGTCGGAGCTGCGACACGAGCACCTCGCTCCCCTCGGGCAACGGCACGGACTCCCCGCCCACGTTGGCGATCACGCGTACGGCGACTCCGTCGGGCGTGGTGATGTCGAAGGCCAGCACGGCTCGCCGAGGTCGAGCCAGGAGAGCTCGCCTCGCCCCAGGCCGAGCTCACGCCGCAGCCTCAGGATCGTCCGGTAGAGCTCCAGCGTCGAGCCCGGGACCCCCACCTGACGGTCGACGGCGAGCTCGCCGTACACCTCCGGCTGGGGCAGCCAGGACTGCTCCGAGGGCCCGAAGCCGTACGACGGAGCGCCGCCCTCCCAGGGGATCGGCACCCGGCACCCGTCGCGGCCGCGGCTGGTGTGGCCGGACCGCTCCCACGTCGGGTCCTCGCGCAGCTCGTCGGGCAGCTCGGTCGCCTCCGGGAGTCCGAGCTCCTCGCCCTGGTAGAGGTAGGCCGACCCGGGCAGCGCGAGCATCACGGTGGTCGCGGCCCTCGCCCGACGCAGGCCGAGCTCGGCGTCCGGCTGCGGGTCGTCCGCACCGATGCCCGGCATCCGGAGCATCCCGGGCTGAGGCTCGAAGCCCAGCCGCGAGGCGTGCCGGACCACGTCGTGGTTGGACAGGACCCAGGTCTGCGGAGCGTCGTACGGCGCCACGGCGGCCAGCGAGTCGGTGATCTCCGCCCGCATCTCCTTGGCGATCCACGGGGCCATCAGGAAGCCGAAGTTGAACGACTGGTGCAGCTCGTCGCCGCGGACGTACTTGGCCAGCTGGTCGATCGGCAGCACCCACGCCTCCGCGCAGAGGATGCGGTCGGCGTCCTCGCCCTCGACGCCGTAGGAGTCGGTGATCTGGCGCCACCGCCGGTAGATCTCGTGCACCCCCGGCTGGTCGAACATCGGCATGTCGTCGGTGCGCTCGGCCTCGTGCATCTCGATGGTCGCGTCGGGGAGCCCCTCGGCCTTGACCAGTCCGTGGGCGACGTCGATGCGGAAGCCGTCGACCCCGCGGTCCAGCCAGAAGCGCAGCACCGACTCCATCTCGTCGGCCACCTCCTGGTTGGTCCAGTCGAAGTCGGGCTGGGTCACGTCGAAGATGTGCAGGTACCACTGGCCCGGGCTGCCGTCGGCCTCGGTGACCCGGGTCCAGCCGGGGCCGCCGAAGACGCTCAGCCAGTTGTTCGGCGGCTCGTCGCCGTTCTCCCCGCGGCCGTCGCGGAAGATGTAGCGCGCGCGGGCGGCACTCCCCGGCTCGGACGCGAGCGCCTCCTGGAACCACGGGTGCTCGCTCGAGGAGTGGTTCGGCACCAGGTCGACCAGCACGCGCAGGCCGAGCTCGTGGGCGCGCGCGATCATCGCGTCGGCGTCGGCCAGCGATCCGAAGCGCGGGTCGACGTCGCGGTAGTCGGCCACGTCGTACCCCGCGTCGTTCTGCGGCGAGGTGTAGAACGGCGAGAGCCAGATGGCGTCCACGCCGAGCTCGGCGAGGTGCGAGAGCCGGGCGGTGATGCCGGGCAGGTCGCCCATCCCGTCCCCGTTCGCGTCCGCCCAGGAACGCGGGTAGATCTGGTAGATGACGGCGTCGCGCCACCAGGCGGCGGCGGCTTGTCGGTCATGAACCCCACTTCTCGGTCAGCTTGGTGATCACGGTCAGGTTACGGGTGGTGGCGACACCCAGATGTCGCTCCACCTCGGCGTTGCCGGTGGTGGCCTCGTGGTAGGGCCGGGTGCTCAGCATCAGGTGCACGGCCCGGTCGCCGACCCGCACCTCCTCGCCGTCACCCGATCTCGCCTCGAGCGCCTTGGTGCCCTCCTTCGTGGGGGGCTCGGCCAGCAGGCTGAGGTAGTGCCCCTGCAGCGTCTTGCCGCCACCGAAGTCGCAGGCCTCGTCGTACAGCTCGCTCAGCTCCTGGCGCGTCATCAGCACGACCGGAACCTCGAAGCCGCGGTCCTCGAGCATCGCCTTCTCCAGCGCCTCGATCACCTTCTTCCTCGACCGCAGGCTGGTGCGGAACATGACGTTGCCGGTCTGGATGTGGGTCTCGACCTCCTCGAACCCGGCTGCGGAGAGGGCCTCGCGGAGCTCGGCCATGGGGTACTTGCGCTTGCCCACGTTGACGGCGCGCAGGAACGCGATGAAGGTCGGCACGGCGTTCCTACGCCGGTCCTGCGACACCGACGAGGTTGCCCTCGGGGTCGAGCAGGTGGCCGATGACCAGGCCGCGCTCCTCCACCCGCTCGGGTCCGAGGACGCGGGTGCCACCGAGCTCCGCCGCGCGTGCCAACCCGGCCTCGACGTCGGGGACCCCGACGTAGAAGACGACGTGGGGTGAGTGCTGCGCCCCGCCGCCGATCCCCACCGGCACCGGGTCACCCGCGAGGTCGACGAAGCCGTAGCGTCCCGCCTCGGAGACGGCCGCCGCGATCGGCGCGCTCGTGTCGACCTCCCACCCGAACAGCTCGCGGTAGAACGCCTGGAGCCGCTCGGGGTCTCGGCCGATGATCTCGGCATGCACGACGGGGTTGGCCACGGTGGTCCTCTCGGAGGGGGTCAGCTGTTGGAGAAGACGGCCGGACCGCCGTCGTCGTCGGGTCCGCGGCCGGCCCAGGTCCAGGCGTACGCCGGGTCCTCGACCTCGAGGCCGGCCTCACCGAGCTCGAGCGGGCGGAAGGTGTCGACCATGACGGCGAGCTCGTCGAAGTACTCCACCCCGATCGAGGCCTCGATCGCGCTGGGCTGCGGACCGTGGGCGTGCCCTCCGGGGTGGATCGAGATCGAGCCGATGTTGATCCCCGAGCCCTTGCGCGCCTCGTAGTCACCACCGACGTAGAACATGACCTCGTCGGAGTCGACGTTGGAGTGGTAGTACGGCACCGGGATCGACTGCTCGTGGTAGTCGACCTTGCGCGGGCAGAAGTTGCAGACCACGAAGTTGTAGCCCTCGAAGACCTGGTGCACCGGAGGCGGCTGGTGGACCTTGCCGGTGATCGGCATGAAGTCCTCGACGTTGAACGTGTAGGCGTAGAGACACCCGTCCCACCCGACGACGTCGAGCGGGTGGGTCGCGTAGGTCAGGCGGGTGCCGACCAGGCCCGACGGCCCGTTGCCGCGGTGCTTGACCAGTACCTCGACGTCGGTGCCGTCCTGGACGAGAGGCTCGCTCGGCGCGTGCAGGTCGCGCTCGCAGTACGGCGCGTGCTCGAGGAGCTGGCCGTAGCGGGAGAGGTACCGCTTCGGCGGCGCGATGTGGCTGTTCGCCTCGATCGCGTAGAGCCGCGAGACCTCGCCGTCGACGTCGCTCGGCAGCCAGCGGTGCGTGGTCGCCCGCGGCAGGATCACGTAGTCGCCGGTGCGGTAGGGCACCACCCCGAAGACCGTCTCGACGATGCCGGACCCTGACTCGACGTACACGCACTCGTCACCGACGGCGTTGCGGTAGTACGGCGACGGCGCGTCGCTGACCACGTAGCTGATCCGCACGTCGCCGTTGCCCATCACCAGTCGCCGACCGGTCACCGGGTCGCCGCCCGCGGGCAGGTCGTGCAGCTTGAGGTGGCGGGGCTTGATCGGGTGGTTCGGCGTGGTCGCCAGGTCGGGCAGCTCCCACACCTGGCTGTCGACGACGGCCGACGGGACTCCGCGGTGGTAGAGCAGCGAGGAGTCGGAGGAGAACCCCTCCTCGCCCATCAGCTCCTCGTAGCGGAGCGCACCCTTCTCGTCGCGGAAGGCGGTGTGCCGGGTGCGCGGGACGTCCCCCACGTGTCGGTAGTAAGCCACGGGTTCACCCTCTCGCCTTGTGATCTAGCGTGGCAACCGTGTCGATTCCTGCCTATCTGAACAGCTTCGTGGATGACGCGGCGATCTTCCCGCCCGGCAACGCCCCGCTCGAGCAGGCGGTCGCCGACCACGTGGACCACCGCGACGAGGAGTACGCCGACCTGGTCGGCGGCTTCGTGGTCAGCGACCTGAAGATCGCCGACCTCGCCGGGTGCCTCCCGGACGTCGCGGGCTCCGCCGAGCTAGAGGTCAACCTCGTGGTCACCGGGGGCGCCGGCGCGATCGAGCCGGCGGTGACCTGGGTGTCGCGGTCGGAGGGCATGTCCCTGCGTGCGGTGGAGTTCGCGCTGCGGGACGAGGAGGACCTCGCCCACAACGCGCAACGACTGATCCAGGTCGTCGACTCCCTCGAGGACCGGCTCGACGACGTGACCGTCTTCGCCGAGCCGCCGGTGCCCGAGGGCGAACCGACACACGGCTGGCTCGCGGCCCTCGACGAGCTCGCGGCGCGCGAGATCCACCTGAAGTTCCGCACCGGCGGCGTCACCGCCGACCTGTTCCCGAGCTCCGCCAGGCTCGCCACCTGCATCGAGGCGGCCCTCGACCGTGAGCTGCCCTTCAAGTGCACGGCCGGCCTGCACAACGCCGTACGTCACCGGGACCCGGAGACGGGCTTCGAGCACCACGGGTTCCTGAACATCCTGCTCGCCACCCGCACCAGCCTCGACGGCGGCGCACCGGACGACGTGGCCGACGTGCTCGACCGGACCAACGGCGCCTCGCTGGCCGAACGGATCCTCGGCGATCCCGACCAGGCGACGCGTACCAGGCGCTGGTTCAGGTCGTTCGGGTCGTGCAGCGTCCTCGAGGCGCACGAGGACCTGGTCGAGCTGGGGCTGATCGCATGAGTTTCGACAAGCTCAACCACCAAGACGGCTTCGGGCTCGACCACCTGCCGTACGGCGTCTACTCGGTCGGCGGCGGGAAGCCGCGGGTCGGTGTGCGGTACGGCGACACCGTCGTGGACGCCGAACGGCTGACCGGACGCCGGGAGCTCGGCGTACCCCACCTGAACGCCTTCCTCGCCCTCGGGCCATCGGTCTGGCGCGAGGTGCGCGAGCAGCTCACCGAGCGGGTCGAGGAGGCCGAGGCGACTCCCCTCTCCGAGGCGACGCTGCACCTGCCGTTCGAGGTGGCGGACTACGTCGACTTCTACTGCTCGGAGCAGCACGCCACCAACGTCGGGAAGATCTTCCGGCCGGACGGCGACGCGCTGACGCCGAACTGGAAGCACCTGCCGATCGGCTACCACGGTCGCGCGGGCACGGTCGTGGTGTCCGGCACCGACGTGCGCCGGCCGAGCGGGCAACGTCCGGAGTCCCGGAGGCTCCCCCTCCTTCGGACCGAGCCGCCGACTCGACATCGAGGCGGAGCTCGGTTTCGTGGTCGGCACTCCGTCGCCGCAGGGGACCTCGGTGCCGACGTCGGCCTTCGCCGAGCACGTGTTCGGCGTGACCCCCCTCAACGACTGGTCGGCGCGCGACATCCAGGCCTGGGAGTACGTCCCACTCGGTCCCTTCCTCGGCAAGTCGTTCGCCACGTCGATCAGCCCGTGGATCACTCCCGCTCGCGGCACTCGACGCGGCGCGCGTCGACCTGCCGGGCCAGTCACCCGGAGCCGCTCCCCTACCTGGCCGTGGACGGCCCCGCTGGCTACGACATCGACTTCGAGGTGGTGCTCAACGGCGAGGTGGTCAGCCGGCCGCCGTACGCCGCCATGTACTGGTCGCCCGCCCAGATGCTCGCCCACATGACGGTCAACGGAGCGTCGCTGCGCACGGGCGACCTGTTCGCGAGCGGCACCATCAGCGGCGACGAGCGTGGGCAGCGCGGGTCGTTCCTCGAGCTCAGCTGGGGTGGGAAGGAGCCGTTCGACGGCGAGCGGACCTTCCTCGAGGACGGAGACGTCGTCACCCTGCGCGCCTCGGCACCCGGGGCGCTCGGCGGGCGGATCACGCTCGGTGAGGTGATCGGCACGATCCTGCCTGCGGATCAGCCCCGGTAGACGGCACCCGCCAGGGTGGCGCCGACGTCCCAGCCGAGCCGGTCGTAGAGCGCCTGCCCGTCGCCGGTCGCGCCGAGCACGGCCCGCTTCAGGCCGGCGTCGAGCGCGTGCCGTTCGAGCTCGGCCATCACGACCGTGCCGAGCCCGAGCCGGCGGTGCCGGTCGTCGGTGACGATCTGGTCGGCCACGGCGTACGTCTCCCCGAAGCCCATCCGGCCGCTCGACACGACGTTGCCCTCGGGCGCCAGCACGCTCGCGATCACCAGCGTGGGCGCCGGCTCGACCTTGACCTGGTAGCCCCTCGGAGGCCGCCGGCCCGGCGGGCTGGCCGAGCGCGCGGGTCATGAAGCAGCCGTCGTGGATGGGTTCCCAGCCCTCGCCGAACCGCGGCAGCCACTCGCTCGGCTCGCCGGGCAGCTTCACGCAGGTGCCGGGCGGCCGGCTCTCCTCGAGGATCGCGGCGAGCCGCTCGGGGCTCGGGTCGCTGAGCACGAACCGTCCCGTGCTCCTCGTCGGTCCCCGTCGCGACGTACCAGCCACCGTCGACCGGCTCGGGACGAACCGTCTCCCGCGACCGCGTCCAGCCGTCGACCCATCCGTCGACGTACTCCACGATCGGCCAGGCACTCACAGGCCCATCAGACCACCGGGGTCAAAGGGGGGCAATCGGGCTCTGTCGGTCTTCACCGCAGCAGCAACGACGCCCGCCAGACCCGCTCCTGGCTCTTCGGCAGCAGCTGGTTCTCGCGGAGGAAGGCGAGCGGCTTCTCGCCCATCCACTGCATGGTCGCGCGGTAGTGCGGGTTGCCCAGCGCCGTACGACGACCCTCGCGCGGGTCGATGCCGACCGAGCGGTAGACCTCGGGGTTCACCAGCGAGCGCGCCACCATCAGGCAGGTCTGGGCGGTGAGCGTCTGCTGGAGGACGAGCTGGGCCTTCGAGAGGCCCTCCATCTGGCGCTTGACCTCCTCGCGGGCGAAGGTCATGTGGCGGGCCTCCTCGAGCACGTGGATCCGCGCGACCATCCGGGTGACGGGCTGCACGCGTTCGTCCTTCATCAGGTCGCGCTGCCAGGTGTCGAGGAGCTCCTCGGCGACCAGGATCGAGGCGTAGGCACTCGGCCCGCGCACGACGTGGTTGAACAGCCGGCCGAGGCGGTGGATCTTCGCCGGTGGCCCGTACGCCGGGACGCCGAAGTGGGCGATCGACTTGCCGAACATCGTCGAGTGGCGGCACTCGTCGGCCACCTCGGTGAGGGCGTAGTGCATGTGCGCGCCGGTCGGGTCGTCGTCGTACAGGTCCCGCAGCATCATCTGCATGAGCAGCAGCTCGAACCAGAGGCCGACGCTGGCGATCGAGGCGACCTCGTGGTTGGACAGCTCGATCTGCTGCTCCTCGCTGAGCGAGTCCCACAGGGGCGTGCCGTAGAGCGAGGTCCGCTCCGGCTGCATCCCCCACAGCGTCGGGTCGATCGGCGCGCTCCAGTCGATGTCGACCTCGGGGTCGTAGGAGTGGCGCGCCGAGGACCTGAGCAGTCGTTCGGCGACGGCGTCCGGCTCCGAGCGGGCAGTCGCGGTCATGCTGGCCTCCTGGTGGGAGATGACTGGCAGTAACTGTTACTTCAGGTAACGCTTATCGGCTACTGTGGGCCACATGCCTCGACTCGTCAAGGACCCCGGCCCGAAGGATGAACCCCGCGACGACGGACGCAACACCCGCTGGGACGGCCACCGCGAGAGCCGTCGGGCCGAGCTGGTCGAGGCCGCCGTGGCCGCGATCGACGAGCACGGCGCGTCGGCGAGCATCGCGCAGATCGCGGCGGCCGCCGGGGTCAGCAAGCCGGTGCTCTACCGCTACTTCTCCGACAAGGACGACCTCTACCGCGCGGTCGGCCACTGGGGTGCCGACCAGGTCGTGCAGGCGATCGTGCCGACGCTGCTCGGCGATCGGCCGCTCCGCGAGCGCGTCGACCGCGCCTGCCACCACTACCTCACGCTGATCTCGCGGCACCCCAACGTCTTCTTCCTGCTGGTGGAGCACCCGAACAACCAGGACCCGTTCACCGACGGCAAGGAGATGATCGCGGCCGCCTTCGCACGCACGCTCCACGACGGGCTCACCGAGCTCGGCGTGGACGCCTCGGGCGCCGAACCCTGGGCGTACGGCGTCCTCGGGTTCGGGCTCTCCACGGGCGAGTGGTGGCTGCGTCGCCGCACGATGAGCAAGGCTGCGGTCTCCCGACACCTGAGCTCGTTCATCTGGAACGCCTTCGAGGGGATCGCCCGCGAGAACGGCGTCCGCATCGACGCGACCGGACGGCTCAGCCTGGTCGCCGGCGGGAAGGATTCGTGATGACCACGCACGAGCCCGAGGAGCAGTACGACGGACCGGCCACGATCGCGGACACCGGGGTCGACGTACGCCTGCGCGGGCACTTCGAGCCCATCGACGGCCGGTTCCACTGGTGGGGCCGGATCGCCGCCAACGACCGCCTCGACGCGGAGCGGTCCTCCGGCGCGACGGTCACGCTGGTGACACCGCACGGCACCGCCGAGGGCCGCCTCTCCGACGTCGACCCCTGGGGACGCTTCCGGATCAGCGGCACGGGGCGGCCACCCTTCTGAAGGAGTGAGCCGGCTCACCTCGACATTGCATAGGTTCCCTATGTAAAGTGGTGGACGTGGGCAACCAATCCGTGCGCGAGCTGAGCAACGACCTGGTCGTGCTCAGCGCCCGTCTGGTGCGCGAGATCCGGCGCAACACCGTCGACTACCCCGCCGCCAGCACCCGCCTGATGAGCCTGCTCGACGAGCTGGGACCCAGCACCGTCGGCGCGCTCGCCCAGGCCGACCGCTGCAGCCAGCCGACCATGACCGGCCTCGTCAACGGCCTGGTCGACAAGGGCTGGGTGCAGCGCGACCCGCACCCCGACGACGCCCGCGCGTCCCTGGTCACGATGACCGCCGAGGGTCGCCAGATGCTCACCACCGTGCGCCACCGCAACGCCACCCTCGTGGCCGAGCGGATCGAGGCGTCCGGTCGCTCCCCCGAGGAGCTGGCCACCGCGGTGGCCGTCCTGTCCGACCTGCTCAGGCACCCCTGAGCCGAACCGAAAGTCTCGAAGGAGCAGCATGCTCAAGCAACCGCGTGCCGTGTGGGCCGTCGCCTTCGCGTGTGTCATCGCGTTCATGGGGATCGGCCTCGTCGACCCCATCCTCAAGCCGATCGCCGACGAGCTCGGCGCCTCCCCCAGCCAGGTCTCGCTGCTGTTCACCAGCTACATGGCCGTCATGGGCGTGGCGATGCTGATCACCGGCGTGGTGTCCTCGCGCATCGGCGCCAAGCGGACACTGCTCCTCGGGCTCGTGCTGATCATCGTCTTCTCCGCCCTTGCGGGTGCCTCGGACACCGTCGGCGCCATCGTCGGCTTCCGCGCCGGCTGGGGCCTGGGCAACGCGCTCTTCATCGCCACGGCCCTCTCCACCATCGTGGTCTCGGCCAGCGGCTCGGTCGCCCAGGCGATCATCCTCTTCGAGGCGGCCCTCGGCATCGGCATCGCGATGGGCCCGATCGTCGGCGGCCAGCTCGGCTCGATCTCGTGGCGCGCGCCGTTCTTCGGGGTGGCCGTGCTGATGGGCATCGCCCTGGTGGCGACGGCGTTCTTCCTCCCGTCGACCCCACCGGCCGGGCGTCGTACGTCACTGCTGGATCCGTTCCGGGCGCTGCAAGTACCCGGGCCTGCTGACCATCGCGCTGACGGCCCTCTTCTACAACATGGGCTTCTTCACCCTGCTCGCGTTCACGCCGTTCCCCCTCGACATGACCGCGTCGCAGGTCGGCTGGGTCTTCTTCGGCTGGGGCATCCTGCTCGCGATCACCTCCGTCTGGGTCGCACCGGTGCTGCAGCGCCGCTTCGGGTCGGTCACCACCGTGCTGGTCTCGCTGACGCTGTTCGGGCTCGACCTCGCGGCCATGGCCGTGTTCACCGACAACAAAGCAGCCCTCGTCGCCGGCGTGGTCATCGCAGGCGCGTTCCTCGGCGTCAACAACACCGTGATCACCGAGGCAGTCATGGGTGCCGCTCCGGTCGAGCGCCCGGTCGCCTCGGCGGCGTACAGCTTCGTGCGCTTCTCCGGCGGCGCCGTCGCGCCGTACGCCGCGGGCAAGCTCGGTGAGAACGTCTCGATCCACGCGCCGTTCTGGATGGGCGCGACTGCGGTGTTCGTCGGGGTCGCGATCCTGATGATCGGCCGCCGCTTCGTCGAGGGTGCCGCCACTCCCCCGCCCGGCCACAGCGTCGAGGAGGGCGAGCTGGTCGCGGTCGGCGACGCCGGCTGACCACACGTTCTCGGACGGTTCTCTGCCCGGAGAACCAGACGCCCCCGTCACGGAAAACCCGTGGCGGGGGCGTCGTACGTTTCCCTACTCTTCTCCACGGAGATCAGCGGTCGGCCTGGTGTGCCAGGACCGGTTCCGCGCGTTGTACCTCCCCTGGTGAAGGCACTGTCCAATGCCCGGGGTTCGACTCCTCCATTCCACGGTTCCGGCCGGCGGCCGGACGCTGCCGGGTGCCCTGTGGCCCGGGTCGGTCAGCACGACGACCCGGGCCCCGCACCCGGGAGCAGGTCGCCGGTCGGGACCCACAACTCCACACAGAAGTTCCGCCGGACAGGCTCACCAGCAACCAGAGAGGAGGTCAGCCATGTCCATCTTCCGCACCATCCGCGTCGGTCCCGAGCAGCGCGTCGTCGAGTACGTCGACGGCAGCTTCACCCGCGTCCTCGGCCCGGGTCAGCACCGCCGTGGCCACGAGAAGCGCACCCTGCACCGCTGGGTCTACCTGCCGGCGCGGATCGAGACCCTGTCGCCGCAGGACGTGCTGACCTCCGAGGGGGTCAGCGTCCGGGCCACGGCCGCGATCCGATGGGCCGTCGGTGACCCGCGTGTCTTCGTCGAGGTCGCGCACGACCCGGCCGCGGTCGTCTACCTGGCCGTGCAGGTCGCCCTGCGCGAGGCGCTGGCGGAGTACGACGCGATGGGCGTCGTGCGCCAGGCGCGTGGTCCGGTCGGCGTCGCGCTCACCGAGGCGGCGCAGGCCACGGGTGAGTCCGTCGGCATCGACGTGCTCGAGGTGGTGGTCAAGGACGTGATCCTGCCGCCAGAGCTGCGTTCGGCGTACGCCGAGCTGGCGACCGCGCGCACGCGTGGTCAGGCGCAGCTGGAGGCCGCGCGGGCCGAGACGGCCGCGCTGCGGTCGATGGCCAACGGCGCCAAGCTGCTCGACGAGCACCCGGCGCTGGCCCAGCTGCGGCTGGTCCAGGCGCTGCCGATGGGGTCCAAGGTCGCACTGACCCTGGGCCCCGACCCGGCCGGCGACTGAGGCGCAGCAGCGGGTGGTCCCTGACGATCTGGTCAGGGACCATCTGCGCGTCGGCGGCGGAACAGCCGGCGCAGGAGGCTCGGCGCGTGGGTGAGGTCGCGCATCACCACGGCGCCCACGAGCACGATCCCGAGCCACGGCTCACCCACGACGGCGTACACGAAGATCAGCGGCACCATCGCGGCGAGGCAGAGCCCGCGTACGACGACGAGCCACTCGCTCTCCGGCGAGATCCCGCGTCGTACGGCGAAGACGCCCAGCGCGCACTCCAGGGCGAGCAACGCCAGCATCACACCAATGAGCGTGCCCGCCAGGTCGTCTGCGACCACCAGGGCGGTGACGGCGAGGACCGAGAGCACCACCAGCTCGCCCCGGTCTCCGGACCAGAACCCTCCCGACGGCCTGGTCCGTTCGCTCCACTCCTCGAAGGTCTCCGGCTGCTCCGTCATGGCGCCATTGTCAGACAAACCGGACGGTGGGTGTGGGTGATCGGCCCAAGAAACGGATAGTCCCGAGCGTTCGGACCCTGAGCTGGCGTTGCCGAGGGTCCATTCACTCGGGACTATCCGGTCAGCCGAGTCCCGGGTAGTCCAGAACGAAAAGCCGCTCCATCACGTGGATGAAGCGGCTTTTCGTACTGGACTACCCGGTTCCGGGGTCAGAGGTTCCCGCGCGCGTCCTGCTCGCGCTCGATGGCCTCGAAGAGGGCCTTGAAGTTGCCCTTGCCGAAGCCGAGGGAGCCGTGGCGCTCGATCAGCTCGAAGAACACCGTCGGGCGGTCGCCGAGCGGCTTGGTGAAGATCTGGAGCAGGTAGCCGTCCTCGTCGCGGTCGACCAGGATCCCGCGCTTCTGCAGCTCCTCGATCGGGGCGCGCACGTTGCCGATGCGCTCGCGCAGCTCGGGGTCCTCGTAGTAGGAGTCCGGCGTGCTCAGGAACTCCACACCGTTGGCGCGCAGGGCGTCGACGGAGGCGAGGATGTCGTTGGTCGCGACGGCCAGGTGCTGGGCGCCGGCGCCGCGGTAGAAGTCGAGGTACTCGTCGATCTGCGACTTCTTCTTCGCGATCGCAGGCTCGTTGAGCGGGAACTTCACCCGGTGGTTGCCGTTCGCGACGACCTTGCTCATCAGCGCCGAGTAGTCGGTGGCGATGTCGTCGCCGATGAACTCCGCCATGTTGGTGAAGCCCATGACGCGGTTGTAGAAGTCGACCCACTCGTCCATGTGGCCGAGCTCGACGTTGCCGACGATGTGGTCGAGCGCCTGGAAGAGACGCTTCGGCTCCCCGTCGCGCTTGACCCAGGTGCTCTGCCTCGCGACGTACCCGGGCAGGTAGGGGCCGTCGTAGCGGCTGCGGTCGACGAGCGTGTGGCGGGTCTCGCCGTACGTCGCGATGGCGGCGATCCGGATGGTGCCGTGCTCGTCGGTGATGTCCTCGGCCTCGCGTACGACGGTCGCGCCGGCCTTGCGGGCCTGGGCGATGCACCGGTCGACGTCGGGCACCTCGAGGGCGATGTCGACCACGCCGTCGCCGTGACGGCGGTGGTGGTCGGCCAGCTCGCTGTCGGGATCGACCGCGCCGTTGATCACGAAGCGGATCGAGCCGGAGCGGAGCACGAACGACTTGTGGTCGCGGTTGCCGTTCTCCGGGCCGGAGTACGCCTCGAGCTGCATGCCCCAGGCGGACTGGTAGTAGTGCGCGGTCTGGGTCGCGTTGCCCACGACGAAGACGATCGAGTCCCACCCGGTCACCGGGAAGACGTCACGCTCCTCGTCGTACTCCACGAGGCCGACCAGCTGCTGGAGCTGGTCGAGGGTCAGGTCGGCGCGAATCTCTTCGGGGGTCAGCGAACTCATGCGCCAAGGATCGCCGTAGGAGACAATGTGCGCAACGCGCGCGAGACACACTGGACAGATTGCACAGCCGGGAGGCCTCTGATGGACCAGCTCGACCGCACACTGATCGAACTGTTCGCCGCCGAACCCCGCGTCGGGGTCCTGGAGGCCTCGCGTCGGCTCGGGGTGGCCCGCGGCACCGTGCAGGCCCGGCTCGACCGGCTCCAGTCCCGCGGCATCGTCTCGGGCTGGGGTCCCGAGCTCGAGCCCGCCGCGCTCGACCACCCGGTCACCGCCTTCCTCACCCTCGAGATCCGGCAGGGGCCGGGCGGCCTGGGCGGGCACGCCGCGGTCGGCCGGCACCTCGCGACGATCCCGGAGCTGCTCGAGGCGTGCACGATCACCGGCCCCGGCGACATGTGGTGCCGGGTGGTGGCGCGTTCCAACACCGACCTGCAGCGCGTCATCGACCGCGTGCTCGGCCACGACGGCATCACCCGCTGCTCGACGGTGATCGCCCTGGAGACGCAGGTCCCCCACCGCGTCCTCCCGCTGCTGGGCACCGTGGTCGCCGGGTGACACGCTGAGCCCATGAGGCTCCAGGAGTTCCCCCGGCACCCGCTCACCTTCGGGCCCAGCCCGGTCCATCGGCTCGATCGGCTGACCAGCCATCTCGGCGGCGCGGCGGTGTGGGCCAAGCGCGAGGACTGCAGCTCGGGTCTCGCGTACGGCGGCAACAAGACCCGCAAGCTGGAGTACATCGTCCCCGACGTGCTCGCGCAGGGCGCGGACACGCTCGTCTCGATCGGGGGCTTCCAGTCCAACCACACCCGGCAGGTGGCCGCCGTCGCCGCCCATCTCGGCCTGAAGTGCCGGCTGGTCCAGGAGAAGTGGGTCGACTGGGACGACCCGGTCAACGACAAGGTCGGCAACATCCTGCTCTCACGGATCATGGGGGCCGACGTACGCCTCGACCAGTCCGGCTTCGACATCGGCATCCGGCAGTCCTGGCAGGAGGCGATCGACGAGGTCGAGGCCTCCGGCGGCAAGCCGTACGCCATCCCGGCCGGCGCCTCGGAGCACCCGCTCGGCGGACTCGGCTTCGCCAACTGGGCCTTCGAGGTGGCCGCGCAGGAGGAGCAGCTGGGCGTCTTCTTCGACACGATCGTCGTGTGCACGGTGACCGGCTCGACGCACGCCGGGATGATCGCGGGCTTCGCCGCCCTCGAGGAGGTGACCGGCCGACCACGCCGCGTCCTCGGCATCGACGCCTCCGCGACGCTGGAGAAGACCCGCGACCAGGTGGCGCGGATCGCCCGCCACACCGCCGAGCTGATCGAGCTGGGCCGCGACCTCCGCGACGACGAGATCACCGTGCTGGAGGGCTGGGCCGGCGACCTCTACGGGATCCCGGTCGAGTCGACCGTCGACGCCATCCGGCTCAGCGGCCGGCTCGAGGGGATGATCATCGACCCCGTCTACGAGGGGAAGTCGATGGCCGGGCTGGTCGACCTCGTCAGCAGCGGCGAGATCGGCCGTGACTCCACGGTCCTCTACGCCCACCTCGGCGGACAGCCCGCGCTGAACGCCTACTCCGGCATCTTCGACTAGGTCTCAGGAGCCTCGCGTCGCCCAGTCGCGCAGCAGCTCGATCCGCTTCTCGAGCTGGACGGCGTTGGCCGCGGCCGCCGCCGGGCCGCCGCACTCCTTGCGCAGGGCGGCGTGGGTGATGCCGTGCGGCTGGCCGGTGCGGTGGTACCACGCCGCGACGAGACCGTTGAGCTCCCGGCGCATCACGGCCAGCTGCTCGTGGGTGGTCGCCTCGCGGGGCGCCGCCGGCTTCGAGGTCGTACGACGGGCCCGCTCGCTCTGCTTGTGACGGAGCAGGTCGCGCACCTGGTCGGGCTCGAGCAGACCCGGGATCCCGAGGAAGTCCATCTCCTCCTCCGACCCGACGTGCACCTCGCCCTCGTGGCCGAACTCGCCGCCGTCGTACAGCACCCGGTCGAAGCGCGCCTCGGAGCCCATCGCCTCGAACTTGCCGAGCTCCTCGTCGCTCGCGCCCTCGCCGGCCTGCGCCTGCGCGAGCAGGTCGTCCTCGGCGGCGAAGATGTCGTCCTCGTCGGTGATCTTGCGGCCCAGCACGTGGTCGCGCTCGACCTCCATCTCGGAGGCGTGCGCCAGCAGCAGCGGCACCGACGGGCACGAAGATCGACGCGGTCTCGCCCCGCTTGCGGGCGCGCACGAAGCGGCCGATCGCCTGGGCGAAGAACAACGGGGTCGACGTCGTGGTCGCGTAGACGCCGACGGCCAGGCGCGGGACGTCGACGCCCTCGGAGACCATCCGCACCGCCACCATCCAGCGCGACCCGTCGTCGGTGAACGTGGCGATCTTCTTCGAGGCGGCCTTCTCGTCGGAGAGCACGACCGTCGGCTTCTCGCCGGAGATCTGCGCGAGGACCTGGGCGTAGGCGCGGGCCGACTCCTGGTCGGTCGCGATCACCAGTCCCCCGGCGTCGGGCACGTGCCGGCGTACCTCCGAGAGCCGGCGGTCGGCGGCCTGGAGCACCGACGGGATCCAGGCGCCCTTCGGGTCGAGCGCCGTGCGCAGGGCGTGCGCGGTCATGTCCTTGGTCAGCGGCTCGCCCAGCCGGGCGGCCACCTCGTCACCGGCGCGGGTGCGCCACTGCATCTGCGCCGCTGTAGGCCATGAACAGCACCGGCCGCACGACGTGGTCGGCGAGGGCGTGCGCGTAGCCGTAGGTGAAGTCGGCGACCGACCGCGGCACCCCGTCGTCGTCGGGCGCGTAGGTGACGAACGGGATCGGGTTCACGTCGGACCGGAACGGCGTGCCGGTCAGGGCCAGGCGTCGCCGCGCCGGCTCGAAGGCTTCCCGCACCGCCTCGCCCCACGAGAGCGCGTCGCCGGAGTGGTGCACCTCGTCGAGGATGACCAGCGTGTTGAAGCGCTCGGTGCGGATCCGGTGCGCGAGCGGGTTGGCGGCGACCCCGGCGTACGTCATCGCGACGCCGACGAAGTCGCTGCTGCTGCGCCCCTTGGCCGAGTAGCTCGGGTCCAGCGGGATGCCGACCTTGGCGGCGGCCTCGGCCCACTGGGTCTTGAGGTGCTCGGTGGGCGCGACCACGGTGATCCGGTCGATGACGCGCCGCGCCAGCAGCTCGGCGGCCACGGTCAGCGCGAACGTCGTCTTGCCGGCGCCGGGGGTGGCGACCGCGAGGAAGTCCCGCGGGTCGCGGTCGAAGTACGCCGTCAGCGCAGCCGACTGCCACGCGCGCAGGCTCGTCGCCGTACCCCACGCGGCCCGGTCGGGATAGGCCGGTGGGAGGTCGAGCGCTGCGGAGGTGACGAGGTCGGTCTGCGGTGAACGGTGGGAGTGTCCGTCAGCCAACCGCTACTGCCGCCATTTCACGAAGGCCGCGTCGATCCGCTGCACCTGGCCGGCGCTGAACCGGTTCATGCAGAGGTCGAGCGAGTAGTCCATGAAGTTGCTGACCGGGTCGAACCCGGGGTCGGCCGTGCAGGTGTCGCGCCTTCGGTCGCACCCGAAGCTCGGGTCCGCCTCGGAGGGCGTGTCGGCGACCAGGTCGCCCTGGGCGCTGCAGCCACCCTGGAAGGTGTGGTAGAGCCCGAGCCAGTGGCCGGTCTCGTGGATCACCGTGTCGTTCAGGTTGTAGCCGCGAGCAGAGCCACCGCGCAGGCCGGCCACGTTGACCGACACGCTGTCGAGCGCCGGGGTGCTCTGGTACTGCCACGGGAAGCGCGCCCAGCCCAGCACCGGGGTGCCCTTCGGGCCGCCGCCGTTGATGAACAGGTTGAGCGTGCGGGCGTTGCCGCGGTGCAGCTTGCGCTTGGCCTGCTGGTCACGGGGACCGAAGAGGTAGGCGTGGTACCAGCCGTCGTTCTTGGTGTAGTCGATCTTCTTGAGCTGGAAGCGGTAGCGCAGCGGCGCGCTGAAGGAGCTCTGCAGTCCCGCCATCCCCCGGTTGAGGGTCTTGATCGCCCCGACGACCTTCTTGCGGCCGGCCGGGTTGCGCTCGCCCTTGTGCGTGCCCTCTGATGACGTGCACGTAGACCGGGATGTTGACGCGCGCAGCGAGCCGCGGGCGGACCTCGCGGTTCACGTAGGCCGTGCGGGTCTGCTCGATCGGCAGGGCCTGGAGGTCCTCGGGGGTGACGTCGGAGGTGTCGCCGCGCTGGTGGAGGCCGGGCAGCTGGCGCCCCTGGCTGCTCCGCGCCGACGAGGTGGTCAGACAGGCCGCCAGCCTCGCGGCCGAGGCGCCGAAGCCGGAGCCGTCCGTGGCCGACGGTGCGGCCAGGGCGGGCGCGGCGGAGGCCCCGGACAGGCCGGCAACCGCGACGGCCAGCACGATGGTGGTCGCTCGCTGGAACAGCCTCACTCGTCGTTCCCTTCACGCATGTTTTCCCAGATCTCCTTGCACTCGGGGCAGACCGGGAACTTCTGCGGGTCCCGGCTGGGAACCCACACCTTCCCACAGAGAGCCACGACCGGAGTTCCGTTGACCATGGCCTCGGTCAGCTTGTCCTTGGGGACGTAGTGGGAGAGCCGTTCGTGGTCACCGTTGTCGGTGGTCTGGGTGCGTTCGTCGAGCCTCGTGTCTTCCGCGACACGGGTCCCGAACCCCGCAGTCTGTTGGCTGTTCACCGAGGCATCCTAACGTCCCCGCGGCCAGGTCCCGGACGTGACGAACCCCAGGCCGGGTGGGAGGGAGGGTGCGGAGGGAGGGCCACACGCCCCGGGGCCTGGGGTTCGTCAGTCAGGGGGATCAGGCGGCGAGGACCGCCTTGATCCGGTCCACGAACGACTCGGTCGACGCCTCGTCGGTCGTGTGCTCAGCGGTCGGCGTGTCGCTGTCCGCGAGCTCGGTGGTGGGCGTGGTGGTGGTCTGGGCCTCGGCCGCGGACTCCAGCACCGGCTCGAGGTCGAGGCCCTCACGGGCCTGCTCCTCGACGCGGCGTCCGGCCTCCACGGCTCGCGGGCCGGCCGCGTTGGCCAGGCCGGAAGCCATGGCCAGGCGGACCCACTCGCGCTCGCGGGCGCGTTCCATGGCCTCGGCCATCTCGGTGGTCTCGGGGAGCAGCGTGCACCGGTCGACGACGAGGCGTACGCCGGGCAGCTGCTCGGCCGTCGCCCGCCACGCGCTGGACACGGCGGACTCGAGGTCCATCGGCTCGCGCATCAGGGCGCGCTCGATGTTGCCGGACAGGCGGGCGTGCCACTTCAGCAGCAGCGCGCCGACCAGGTCGACCTCGTCGGTGAAGTTCTCGGCCACGCCGGGCACCTGCAGGGGCAGGATCCCGTCCTGGGCGGTGTTCGCGGCGTCAACGACAGCGTGGAGGGTCTCCCCACGACTGTGGAAGGCAGTCCAACTCATGGTCTGGCACCTTTCGGGGAATGGTTCACATACCGCTAGTACGTACTCAGAGTATGTTCGCCGTCGACCGGACACCAACACCACACGACGTGACCTCACCCACACGGGCACCTGAGCCGCCATAGAGTGGTGGGATGCCGCGTTCGCACGCCGAGAAGCTGCTCACCAGCCTCCCCAAGGTCCCGGGAGCGTCGCGACGCCAGCAGTTCTCGGCCTCGACCAAGCGGGCCCTCATCGACGTGGCGACGACCCAGTTCAGCGAGCACGGCTACGGCGGCACCAGCCTCGACACCATCGTGGCCGGGGCACGCGTGACCAAGGGAGCGCTCTACCACCACTTCAGCGGGAAGCAGGGCGTCTTCGAGGCGGTCTTCGCCTCCGTGGAGGACGACGCGTCGAAGAAGATCAAGTCGGCGCTGCGCGGCGCCAACGACCCGTGGGAGAAGGCGCGCGCCGGGCTGCGGGAGTTCCTCGAGATCGTGCAGGACCCGGTCTACCAGCGCGTGGTCATCCAGGACGGCCCCGCGATCCTCGGCTACGAGCGGTTCCGTGAGCAGGAGGAGCGCTCCAGCTACGGCATCGTCCAGGACATCGTCGGCTCGGTGCTCGAGGCCTCCACCTACGAGCTCGACGACCCGATGAAGCAGACCTTCAGCCGGATCTTCTTCGGCGCCATGTCGGCGGCCGGCGAGAGCGTGTCGACCGCCGAGGACCCCAAGCAGGCGGTCGCGCGCATCGAGGCGGCGATCCTGTTCATCCTCGAGGGCATCCGCTCGCTCGCCGAGCAGGGCATCACCCTCACCGACCCGGCGGCCGAGCTCCCGGACTGACCGGACCTACTGGGGTTCCTGTCCCGCGGCCTCGGCCAGGTTGGTGCGTACGTCGTCGAGGTTGCGCGGCTGGGTCAGCCGCCACGGGTTGCCGAACGGGTCGCGGAAGGACGCGTCGATCCCGTAGAAGCGCACCTCGGGCGCTTCGGTGAACTCCACTCCCCTCGCCCGCAGGGTCTCGTAGGTCGCCCAGCAGTCATCGGTGGCCAGCGCCCCGATGCCCAGGTGGCCGCTGCTGACCAGGCTCCTCATCTGGTCGGCGGTCTGCTCGTCGACCGCCGGCGGAGCAGGTACGACGAGCATCAGCGGCTGGGTCGGCTGACCGGGTGGGTGCACCGTGAGCCACCGGAACCCGTCCATCTCCTGGTCGACACCGAGCTCGAGACCGAGCGTGTCGACGTAGAACTCCTTGGCCTCGTCGAGGTCGAGGACGTTGAGGCACACCAGCGCAAATCCCGTGATCATCTGTTCCCGCTCTCTGTGAGGAAGTCCTGCACGGCCGAGGCGAGCACGGCCGCATCGACGTCGTGGGTCTGCCCGTCCAGCACCCGGAAGGCCGCGCGCGGGATGGCGGCCGAGGCTGCCTCGGCCGACTCGCGCAGCCAGTCCGGGCCGGCGCCCCCTGCGAGCACGAGCGAGGGCGCGCCGATGCCGGCGTACCGCTGGACCGGGACGGAGCTGTCGCCCATCACCGCTGCGTCGTACGCCAGGGTCGGGGCCAGCCGTTCGCCGGCGGCCCAGTACGGCGAGCTGCGCATGCCACTGATCATCTCCTCGGGCACCCCGACCATCCTCATGAACAGCTCCATCGCGTCGCCGTGACGGTCCGCGCCCAGGAGCTCGCCCAGCTGCTCGGCGTACTCTCCTGCGGCGCGCTGTCCCTCGGCGTCGAGCCGGAACGGCGGCTCCCACAGGACGAGGTGCCCGACCGGCAACCCGCTGGCGGCGGCGTGCGCGGCGAGGGCGCCTCCCGACGACAGACCGACGACGACAGCGCTGCCGCCGGCGGCGTCCAGGAGCACGGCGAGGTCCTCGACCTCGCGCTCCACGGCGTACGGCGGGGTGTCGGTGCTGTCACCTCTCCCGCGCCGGTCGTAGTTGAGCACCGTGAAGCCACCCGCGAGCGCGTCCGCGATCCGCGCGTCCGCCCCGCGGTCGCACGAGGCACCCGCCACGAGGACGAGCGGCCTCCCGGAGCCGAGCTGGTCGAACGCGATGATCGTTCCGTCGGCCGAGGTCACCTTCTCCATGACCGGGACCCTAGGTGGCGGCACCCGGCGTTGGCTTCTCCAGAACTGCTGTCCCGACAGGGCGCGTGTGGCGCCTGACCAGGCAACCCGGGAGCAGCGCCAGGTCATCGGGTCCGGTCCGCGCGCGGTAGTCGCTCGGGCTCTCGCCGACGAAGCGGCGGAACTGGCTGCTGAACGAGCCCAGGCTGGTGAAGCCGACGGCGAGGCAGACCTCGGTGACCGAGAGCTCCTGGGCCCGCAGGAGTGCCTTGGCCCGCTCCATCCGCCGGCTGAGCAGGTAGCGGTGCGGAGTCTCGCCGAAGGTGGCCTTGAACGACCGGCTGAAGTGCGCCTGGGACACGTGTGCGCTCCGGGCCAGTGCCGGCACGTCCAGGTCGGCCGCGTAGGCGCGATCCATCAGGTCGCGGACACGCAGCAGGTGACGAGCCAGGGGTGCGGACGGCACGTGGCCGAGGATAGTGCGGCCGCTACTTGCGGAAGGCCACCTTGCCGCCGTCCTTGTCGGTCGGGACCAGCTCGATCCAGACGTGGCCGGCCGGGACCTTCAGCGGACCGGCGGCGGTGGTCAGCTGGACCGGCGTGCTCTTCGACTTCTTCTTCCAGGTGCCGTTGACGACCTGCCCCTTGTGGAACAGCTGGAACTTGCCGGTGCCCGAGTAGATCGTCTCCGGCACGTGGTTGCCGGCGGGGTCGAGGTAGCCGGCGTCGGTCTGCTTCACCCGGATGGCCAGGATGCTGTCGGGCACGAACTGGTCGCCGGCGGCGGCGTTGCTGTTCAGGTTCTTGTACTTGCCGCCCTGGTACTGCCACGACGTGGTGTGGCCGCGGCTGAAGATCGCGTCGATGTGGCTCGCCGGCTGGCTGCCGCTGAAGTCGGACTCCTTGCCCCACGGCAGGTAGCTCGCGGGAACGACGGCCTTCTTCTTCGCGGCCTTCGCCGTCTGGTTCAGGTGCACCATCAGGTTGTACGGCGCATGGCGGCTGCCCTCGCGGAAGTAGCCCGGGCCGCCCTCGGTGAAGAAGGGGACGTTGGCGGCCTTGAGCCGGCCGATCGTCGGCGGGGCGGCACCACTCGCCACGATCACCCCGTGGGCGGGCTTGACGATGCCGATGTCGGAGGCGCGCATCGAGCGCACCGGACCGGCCACGTCGGGCAGCTGCTGGTAGAAGAACACGGCCAGCCGGGTCATGCCGCCCTCGACCAGCTCCTCGGTGATCAGGTCGGCCTTCTTCAGGCCGAGCTGCGGGCTGGCTGTTGGCCGTGTTGTCGATCTTGGTGACCAGGACCGGGCGGTTCGGCGTACTGCCCTGGACCGGCTGGCCCGTCAGCGGCCACAGCGCGGCGAGCTTGGCGCCACCCTCGATCGGCTGGGAGTCGGGCTTCTTCGAGCTCTCCTTGTCATCGCCCCCGCACGCGGCGAGCGTGAGGCTCAGCGCGGCCGCCACGGCCACGGCGAGGAGTCGAGTGGACCGGGGGCGCGATCCGCGGGCGACGGCGAGCTGCTTCGGCATGCGGCCCAGCATGACAAAGCGGGCCTTGCCTTTCCGGCAAGGCCCGCCCATGTTGACGAGTAATTCAGTGTGTTATCAGATGATCCTGGACCCGGTCAGATCTTCGCGCCGCCGTCGACGTAGAGCGTCTGGCCGGTGATGTACGACGCCTCGTCGCTGCACAGGAACGCAGCGGCCGCCGCGATGTCCTCGGGGTGGCCCACCCGCTTGACCGGGTTGGCCTCCGCGTTCATCTTCCGGAACTCCTCGACCTCGACGCCCAGCCGGCGCGCGGTGTCGTCGGTCATCTCGGTGGCGATGAACCCCGGCGCGATCGCGTTGGCGTTGACGCCGAACTTGCCGAGCTCGAGGGCGAGGGTGCGGGTGAAGCCCTGCACGCCCGCCTTCGCGGCGGAGTAGTTGGCCTGGCCGCGGTTGCCGTTGGCCGAGACGCTGGAGAGGCCGAGGATCTTGCCGTACTTCTGGTCGACGAAGGTCTTCTGCACCGCCTTGCTCATCAGGAACGCACCCTTGAGGTGGACGTCCATGACCGAGTCCCAGTCGTCCTCGCTCAGCTTGAAGAGCAGGTTGTCGCGGGTGATCCCGGCGTTGTTGACCAGGATGTGCACCCCGCCGAGCTCCTCGAGGACGCGGGCGACGGCGGCCTCGACCGAGGCGCCGTCGGAGACGTTGCAGCCGATGCCGATCGCCGGGGCGGTGCCGCCCAGGCCCTCGGCCGTGGCCTGCGCCTGCTTCTCGTCGAGGTCGAGCACGGCGACCGCGGCACCCTCCTCGGCGAAGCGCTTGGCGATGCCCGCACCGATGCCTCGTGCTGCACCGGTGACGATGGCCACCCGTCCGTCGAAACGACCCATGTCGTCCTCGTCCTCTCTCTGGTGCTCGTGGCCGAAGTCCGCCGGTCACTCTAGATGGGCCGAGATGCGCGCTGCCCAGGCGTCCCGGTCGGCGACATCGTCGTACTTGGTGCGCGGCCAGAAGAAGCCGCGCAGCCCGTCGCCCTTGGTGCGCGGCACCACGTGGCAGTGCAGGTGGGGCACCGACTGCGAGACCACGTTGTTCATCGCGACGAAGGACCCCTGGGCGCCGAGCGCGTCCACCATCGCGGCCGCCAGCCGCTGGGCGGCGGCCAGGAACGGGTCGCGCAGCGCGTCGGGCAGGTCGGGCAGCGTCGCCACGTGCTCACGCGGGATGAGCAGGGTGTGCCCCTTGAACAAGGGCCGGATGTCGAGGAACGCGACGAAGTCGTCGTCGCGCCACACGACCCCGGCGTCGGTCTCCCCCGCCGCGATCGAGCAGAACAGGCAGTCAGCCATCGATGGTTCGTCGACGTCGCGCCGCGCCCGCGACTGCACGAACACGAGAGCGACCAGGGCGGCGATCGACGCAGCCGTGAAGCCCCACGGGTCCAGGGCGAGGAAGTCCTCGTCGAGGAGGAGGTTGACGACCAGGCCGGCGAGGCCGCCAGCGATCAGCCCGACGCAGAGCTGCACGAAGAGGGGTGGATCTCCGGGCTCGTGCCGCAGGGCCCGCATCAGGCCGCCGACGACGAGGCCGGCCACGAGGTAGCCGAACATGCGGTCAATCTAGCGACGCAGCGACGCCGGGAGCGCCGGTTCAGCTCAGGTGCTCGGGCTGCACGTCGGACTTGTGGCCGCGGTCCGAGCCGACCGGGCGCACCCTTGCCGGTCGACGTGCGCCTCGCCGCTCGCGACTCCCGCTGCAGCCGGATGACCACCGACTTCGAGGTCGGGCAGTTGCTGCCCCGTGGCCGTCGAGTCGAGCGGGACCAGCGGGTTCACCTCGGGGTAGTACGCCGCGGCGCAGCCGCGCGGCGTGTCGTAGGCGACGATCCGGAACGAGGGGACCGAGCCGCTCGGTGCCGTCCTCCCACTCGCTGACCAGGTCGACGACGTCGCCGTCGGCGAACCCCGCGGCGCGGATGTCGTCGGGGTGCACGAAGACCACCCGACGGCCGTTCGAGATGCCGCGGTAGCGGTCGTCGAGGCCGTAGATCGTGGTGTTGAACTGGTCGTGGCTGCGCAGCCCCTGCAGGAGCAGCCGCCCCTCGGGCACGCTGGAGCACGTCCATCGGGCTGGCGGTGAAGATCGCCTTGCCGGTCTCGGTCGGGAACTCGCGGTTGTCCCGGGGCGGGTGGGGCAGCACGAACCCACCGGGCTGGCTCGACCTTCTCGTCGTACGACGCACAGCCGGGCACGACGTGGGAGATCGCGCGCCGGATCGTCGCGTAGTCGGAGCGGTACTCCGACCACGGGATCGGGCCGTCGGTGCCGAGGGTCGCCTCCGCCATGCGGCAGACGATGTCGACCTCCGAGCGCAGCTCCTTGCTGGCCGGCTTGAGCGGCCCGCGCGACGCGTGCACCGAGCACAGCGAGTCCTCGACGGTGACCCGCTGGTCGGTGCCGCCGGTGAGGTCGCGCTCGCTGCGTCCGAGCGCCGGGAGGATCAGCGCGGTTCGGCCGCAACGCACGTGCGAGCGGTTCAGCTTGGTCGAGACCATCACCGTCATCTCGGCCTGCTCCATCGCCTCCTCGGTGACGATCGTGTCCGGCGCCGCCGAGACGAAGTTGCCGCCCATGCCCATGAAGAACCGCGCCTTGCCGTCGCGCAGGGCGCGGATCGAGTCGACGGTGTCGAGGCCGTGCTCGCGGGGCGGCTCGATGCCGTACTCCTCCTCGAGCTTGTCGAGGAAGTGGTCGGGCACCTTCTCCCAGATGCCCATCGTCCGGTCGCCCTGGACGTTGGAGTGGCCGCGCACGGGGAACAGCCCGGCGCCGGGCCGGCCGATGCCTCCCTGCAGCAGCGAGACGTTGACGAACTCCTTGATCGTGGCGACGGCGTTGCGGTGCTGGGTGATGCCCATCGCCCAGCAGTGCACGGTCCCCTTCGAGGCCAGCGAGCATCTCTGCCGGCCTCCCGGATCTGCTGCCGGGTCAGGCCGGTCGCCTCGACCACTCGGTCCCAGTCGAGGTTCTTGATCTCCCGCTGCCACTCCTCGAAGCCGCTGGTGTGCCGTTCGATGAAGTCGCGGTCCAGCACGCTGCCGTCGTCGCCCGCCGCCTCCTCGGCCTCGAGCAGCATGCGCGCCGAACGCCTGCCAGAGCGCGAGGTCGCCGTTGATCCGGATGGGCAGGTGCAGGTCGGCGAGCTGGGTGCCGATGCCGCTCAGCCCGCGCGGCGTCTGCGGGTTGCGGAACCGCAGCAGCCCGGCCTCGGGGAGCGGGTTGATCGCGAGGATCTTGGCGCCGTTCTTCTTCGCCTTCTCCAGGGCGGTCAGCATCCGCGGGTGGTTGGTGCCGGGGTTCTGGCCGCTGATCACGATCAGGTCGGCGTCGTACACGTCCTGCAGGTGGCACGGTCGCCTTGCCGATCCCGATCGCCTCGGCCAGGGCGATCGAGGTCGACTCGTGGCACATGTTGGAGCAGTCCGGGCAGGTTGTTGGTGCCGAAGGCGCGGGCGAACAGCTGATAGGTGTACGCCGCCTCGTTGGAGGTCTTGCCGGACGTGTAGAAGATCGCCTGGTCGGGGTGCTCCAGCCCGCGCAGGGTCTCCCCGATCAGCTCGAAGGCCTCGTCCCAGCTGATCGGCTCGTAGTGGGTGCCGTCGCGTCGGCGCACCATCGGGTGCACGAGCCGGCCCTGGTGGCCCAGCCAGTAGTCGGTGTGCTCGCGCAGGTCCTCGAGGCTGTGCTCGGCGAAGAACGACGGCTCGCAGTGGTCGGTGGTCGCCTCCTCGGCCACCGCCTTGGCGCCGTTCTCGCAGAACTCGGCCGTGTGCCGGTGGTCGGGGTCCGGGTCGGGCCACGCGCAACCCTGGCAGTCGAAGCCGTCGGTCTGGTTGAGCTTGAGCAGCGTGCGCGCGGTCCGAGCGACGCCCCATGCTCTCCAGCGAGCGCTTCATCGCCACGGCGATGCCGGGCACCCCGACTGCGACCTTCTTGCGGTCGCCCGACGTGGATGCTCGTTCTCGTCGATGTCGGCCAGCGGTGACTTGCGTCGAAGCGCCATGTCAGCAGCAGTACCCGCACTCCCCCGGCGCCAATCGCGAGGCCGGGCTCAGCGCACCTCGGGCAGGACCTTGTCGCCGTAGAAGGCGATCATGTCGGCGAAGTGCGGGCCCATGTTGGCGACGTAGAGCTCGTCGTACCCCGCCTCGGCGTACTTCTGGATCTGCTCGACGTGCTGGGCCGGGTCGTTGCCGGCCACGACGGACTCGCGGGTGGAGTCCATGGTGACCAGCTCGGTGGCCTGCTCGAAGTGCTCCGGCGTGGGCAGCACCTGGGCCATCTCCCCGGGCAGTCCCGCGTTGGGCCAGAGCCGGTGCGCGTGCTCCCAGCCCTCCTCGGCGGTCGGCGCGTAGGCGACCTTGGCGCCGGCCTGGGCCGGCTTGCCGCCGGACTTCTCCTTGAAGACGCTGAGCAGCTCGTCGTCCGGGGCGGTGTTGATGTAGCCGTCGCCGATGCGGGCCGCGAGGTCGGTGGCCTTCGGGCCGAACCCCGAGATGTAGATGTCGGGCGGGGTCTCCGGGCAGGTTGTAGATCCGGGCGTGGTCGACCCGGTAGTGCTTGCCCTCGGTGGTCACGACCTCCCCGGTCCACAGCTCGCGGATCAGGGCGACCGCCTCCTCGAGCATCTCCAGGCGTACGTCGGCCGAGGGCCAGACCGTGCCGAGGATGTGCTCGTTGAGGGCCTCGCCGGAGCCCACGCCGAGGGTGAACTTCCCGTCGAGCATCTCGGCACTGGTGGCGGCCGCCTGGGCGATGATCGCCGGGTGCGTCCGGATCATCGGGCAGGTGACCGCCGTGGTCACGGGCAGGTCGCAGGCCTGGCTGATCGCGCCGATGACGCTCCAGACGAAGGGGCTGTTGCCCTGCTCGTTGTTCCACGGGTGGAAGTGGTCGCTGATCCAGAGCCCCTCGAAGCCGGCCCGTTCGGCGGCCCGGGCCTGCTCGACCAGCTCGGCGGGGCCGTACTCCTCGGTGGAGAGGAAGTAGCCGATGCGCATGGGGTCCTCCTGGGTTCCGGTGTGCCGTCGGACCTGCCGTACCCACGTGACGGGCCGCGCACGCGCTGCGGCGCACGTCACACCGCGAACCCGTCGCGCGGTCTCGGGTCATCCCATATGGTTGACCACGTCAACGATTTTCCCGTCCTTCGAGAGGCCCGACCTTGACCTCGACCCCAGACCGCGGAGACCCAGGCTCCCGCGTCTGCCCTCCTGACCGTCGTCGTCCTCTGCTTCGGCGGCATGAGCGCCGCCCTGATGCAGACGCTGATGATCCCGATCCAGACCGACCTGCCGCAGCTGCTGAACACCACCCCCGCCAACGCCTCGTGGGTCATCACCGCCACGCTGCTCGGCGGCGCCGTCGCGATGCCCATCGCCGGCCGGCTCGCGGACATGTTCGGCAAGCAGCGCGTGCTCGTGGGCAGCTCGCTCCTGCTGGTCGCCGGCTCCCTGGTCTGCGCGCTGTCCGACTCGCTGCTGCCGATGCTGACCGGCCGGGTGCTGCAGGGCCTGGCCATGGGCTTCATCCCGGTGGGCATCTCGCTGATGCGCGAGGTCACGCCGCCCGCGATGACCAACACCGCGATCGCGTCGATGAGCGCCACCCTCGGCGTCGGCGGCGCCATCGGCCTGCCGCTGTCGGCCTGGGTGGCCGAGAGCTTCGACTGGCACGCGCTGTTCTGGATGTCGGTCGGCCTGGCCTCCGTGATGGTGCTGACCGTCGCGGTCCTGGTCCCCCACGTGCACGACGCCGCACGGCGGCCGCTTCGACGTCGTCGGTGCGCGTCGGGCTGGCCGTCGGCCTGCTCGGCGCGCTGGTCGCGATCTCCAAGGGCAACGAGTGGGGCTGGGGCCACGGCCGCACGATCGGGCTGCTCGTCGGCGGCGTGCGTCGTGCTCGTGGCGTGGGCCTTCTACGAGCTGCGCCAGCGCGACCCGCTGTGCGACCTCCGCGTGATGGCGCAGGGTCCGGTGCTGCTGACCAACCTCGCGGCCGTCGCGATCGGCTTCGGCATGATGGCCCAGGCCGTCGTCGTACCCCAGCTGCTGCAGATGCCGACCGCCACCGGCTACGGACTCGGGCAGACCATGCTCGAGGCCGGGCTCTGGATGGCGCCCGGCGGTCTGATGATGCTGCTGTTCGCCCCGGTGTCCAGCGGGCTGATGACGCGCATCGGGCCCAAGCGCACGCTGATGATCGGCGCCGGGGTGCTCGGCGTCGGCTACCTCGTCGGCTACGGGCTGATGGACGCGCCGTGGCAGCTGCTGGTCGCCTCGTGCGTCGCGTCGGCCGGCGTCGGGATCGGGTACGCCGCGATGCCGACCCTGATCCTCGACGCGGTGCCCCCGAACGAGGCCGGCTCGGCCGTCGGGCATCAACGGACTGATGCGATCGGTCGGCACCAGCGTGGCCGCCGCCGTGATGGCCGCGCTGCTGACCAGCTCGACGACGCGGATCGGCTCCTTCGAGCTGCCCACCCAGGGCGCCTTCCAGCTCTGCTTCATCGTCGGCGCGGCCGCCGCCTTCGTCGGTGGCGCCATCGCGGCGACCATCCCGGTGGTGCGTCGTCGCGAGGAAGCACGCGAGGTCGTGACGGCCGAAGCCGCCTGACCGAGTCGCTCGACGCGGCCGTCAGGTCGTGGTGTGCACCGGCTGGTGGCAGGACGAGCAGGCCCAGAAGCGGGTGCCGTCGGAGCTCTTCTGGAGGCGGTAGTTGCGCAGCCCGTCGACGCAGTCGCAGTGCATCGGGCGCACGAACCAGGGCGGGTCGTAGCCGGCGAGGGCCCAGCCCTGCAGCTCGAGGTCGGTGGTCTGCTCGGCCAGGGCGTCGAGCACGTCCTGCGGCTCCGAGCCGTGGGCCCGGGCATGCTCCTCGAGGAGCTTCATCCGCCCGGCGTACGGCACCAGCCGGAGGGCGCGGGCCAGCTCGGTGATCGAGCCGGTGGAGGCATGGGACACGACTACCTGCTTCTGGGTCGGGACGGCGACGAGGCCGCCATCGGGCACGTGCTCGGCACGGGGGAGACCTGCACGGGAACGAGCGTGACCGGCGCGGGGACCGGACGTCTGCGGGCCTGGCGGTCGGCGTCGACGGCGTACCGCACGAGACCGCCGGCCATCAGCACGCCGAGAAGGACGAGCAACCAGTCACCGTGCTGCTGAGGGTCGTTGCGACTCACAGGCGCGTCCCGTCGGCGTCGCCGTCGAGACGGTCGGGATCACCGGCGCGTCCGTCGAAGTAGGACTGCGCGACCCCCTGGGTCCGGAGGTCGGCACAGTTGACGTCGGCCGCCGCCGGGCCGGCCGACAGCAGGGTCGCGGCGAAGCAGCCGACGAGCATCGCCAGCAGTCCCCATGGTCGCGATCCGCGCATGTAGCCCCCGAAGCAGAATGCGCACGATCCGATCCCGTACGCCCGGTTCTGTGGTTTTAGTCCCGGGACCGACCGATGAAAACCACTGCGTCCGATTTGTCAGCAAGGTCCCCTGACTGGTCCAAACCAGTAGGGCCACTTCTTGCGGAAACGGCGAGCCGAGGTTTAGACGCGCGGCAACAGCGCGGCGGCGGCCGCGCTGCTGTCGTGCGTCGAACGGTCCGGGTTCACTCCCAGACCTGGACCCCGGTCTGGCTGACGATGCGGCCGTCACGCACCGTGGCCACGGCCGTGCAGACCACGCGGGTGCCGTCGGGGTAGCGGCAGTGCTGGGTGAAGCCCAGACCGGTGGCGGTGCTGACGGCGTCGCTGGACCTGGTGGTCGATGTTGCGGCCGCAGATCTCCCGGTAGTAGGTGCCGATCTCCTCACGGCCGCGTGAACACCTGCGGGTGCGACGGCGGGTGGTCGCGGTCGAGCATGGTGAGGGTCGGCGTCCTCGGCGTACAGGGCGGTGACGGTCTCGGCGTCGCGGGCCTCGATGGCGTGGGCCAGGGCGGCCGTGTCGATGGCGGTGCTGGTGGTGTCGGTGGTGGTCATGACGTGGTTCTCCGTTCAGGGTCGGGCTTCGAGGACGAGGTTGACGGGCGAGGTGGTGGCGACCCGGACGCGGCCGAAGCCGGCGTCGCGGAGCAGCGAGGTGAGTACGGCGGGGCCGGCCTGCGGGCCGAGCGCGCGCTGACCGGGCTGGGCCAGCGAGCGACGGCGTGCAGACGAGCGTCGAGGCGCCGTAGAAGACGCGGCCGAGCGGGTTGAGGTTGTCCTCGACGCGGTCGCCGGCCATCGGTTCGACGACCATGAACGTGCCGTCCGTCGGCGAGCGCGCGACGTGCGGCGCGAGCCGCGGCGTCGGGGTCGCCCATGTCGTGCAGGCAGTCGAACATCGTGACCAGGTCGGCCTGGCCCGCGGGCAGGTCGCCGGCGTCGGCGACCTCGAAGGTGACCCGGTCGGCGACGCCGGCCTCGCTCGGCCCGGCGGCGGGCCACGACGATCGAGGCCTCGTGGTAGTCGATCCCGACGAACCGGGACGTCGGGAACGCCTGGGCCATCAGGATCGTCGAGGCGCCGTGGCCGCAGCCGACGTCGGCGACCTCGGCGCCGGCCTCGAGCTTGTCGACCACGCCGTCGAGCGCGGGCAGCCAGGTCGGAGACGAGGTTCGCGACGTAGCCGGGCCGGAAGAACGCTCGGTGCCCGCGAACAGGTCGCCGTCGTGCTCGTGCCAGCCGAAACCGGCGCCGGTGCGGAACCGCTCCTCGATCTGCGGGAACGTCGCGCAGGACGCCGAGCGCGAGCTGCATGCTCCCGGGGAAGAAGGCCGGGCTGTCGGGGTCGGCCGAGCGCGACCGCCTGCTCCGGGTGTCATCGACCACGTGGCGGTGCCGGCGTCGTACTCCACGTAGCCGCCGGCGGCCTGGTTGGCCAGCCACGGCGCGAGGTAGGCGGCCGAGGTGCCGGTGCGTCGGCCGAGCTGGTCGGCGGTCACCGGCTCCCCGTCGGCCGAGGGCGCGGTAGAGCCCGAGCCGGTCGCCGATGACGACGAGGCCGGCGCTGACCGTGGCGCCGAGGTCGCCGATGACCTGGCCGAGGAAGGCGTCGAGCCGGTCGGGGTCGACCTCGCGGCCGGGTCGGTGGGTGCTGTCGATGGTGTCGGTCATGGTGCTGTCCGATCTGTGAGGTGGTGGTCGCACCAGACTCCGAGGGCCCGTCGTCGCCACCGTCAAAGCAGCGTCAACGCCCCCGAACGCAGGTCTACGCTGAGGTCCATGCTTCGGCTGCAGGTTCTGCGGCCGGATGGCGGCCGAGCTCGACGGCCTCCCGGTCGCGTTGCCCGACCAGTGAGCGCGCCCGCGCCCTGATCGGCTGGCTCGCGCTGCACCCGGGAGCCACACGCGCGGAGCAAGGTGGCGGCCGACCTCTGGCCGGACGCCGCACCCGACCGGGCGCGGGCCAACCTGCGTACCGCGGTGTGGGCGGTGCACCAGGCCTGGGGGCCGGCACGCAGCGCACCTGGAGACGACCCGGACGGCGATCGGGCTGGTCGAGGCGACGTTCGGTCGACGTCGCGACGACCCGATCCGCGCTGGAACGACGACGAGCTGCTGCCGGGGCTCGACGACGACTGGGCAGCCACGGCACGCGCGGAGCATCGCGACGTCGTCGTCCGTCAGCTCGCGGCGCGGGCGCAGACCGCTGAGCAGGAAGGCGATCTGGCCGACGGCGGTCAGGTGGTCGCAGCAGGTGTGCCGTCAGTCGCCGCTACGACGAAGGACGCGCACCGGGCACTGCTGCAGCGGCTGCTGCGCGCCGGCGACCGGGCCGACCGCGGTCGTCGCCGCCCGGGAGTTCAGCGAGCGGCTGCGCGCCGAGCTCGGCGTGCGCCCGTCGCCGGCGACCCGCGCCGTCCACGCCCAGGTGCGACGGGCCGGCGGGCCGGCGCCGGCCGGACCGCCGCTGTTCGGCCGAGCCACCGAGATCGCGGCGCTGGCCGATCGGCTGGCGGGCGGCCGCCGACGGCGCCGGGCAGGTCGTGGTGCTCATCGGGCGAGGCCGGGATCGGCAAGACCACGCCTGCTCGGCCGAGCTGGTCCGCCGGGTCGACGCTCGCCGGTGGCCGCACCGCCATGGCGGCCGGTATCGACGTCGCCGGCGAGACCCCGTTCGCCGCCTGGCTGGACCTGTGCCCGGGCCTGGTCGCCGGCGTCCGCGCCGGTGCCGCGCCGGCGACCTGGCCGGTGGAGCTCAACCGGCTGTCCGCCGGCCTCGGCGCCCGGCTCGGGCCATCCGGGATCCGCCGCCCGCCGTCGACGGCGCCCGGAGCTGGAGCGGCTGCGCGTCTTCGAGGCCGTGCTGCGGCTGGTCGAGTGGTCCTGCGCCGACCGGCCGACCGTGATCGCGATCGACGACGCCCACCGGGCCGACCGGGCGAGCCTGCGGCTGACCGGCGTACGTCGGCCGACGGCTCGCCCGGCTGCCGCTGCTGCTCGTGCTCACCCGGCGCGACGGCGTGCGCCGGCCCGAGCTCGACGCGCTGCTGGCCGACCTGGCCGGGCTCGGCGTGCCCGGTCACCCAGGTCGAGCTCGCCCCGATCAGCGACCGGAGGTCGCGGCGCTGGCCGCGTCGCTGCACCGGCTCGACGACGACGCGCTCGACAGGGTGGTCGCGGCCGCCGAGGGCAACCCGCTGCTCGCGGTCGAGGCCGACCCGGACCCTCGTCGCCGGCAGCGACCGGGTCCGCCGCCCAACCTGCGGACCGCCGTGCGGCGCCACCGCCGGGCCGGCTGCCCGCCGCGACCCGGCGACCTGGTCGAGCTGCTGGCCGTCGGCCGGACGCCCGCTGCGCCCGGGAGCTGGACCGGCTGGGGTGGCCGAGCTCGACGACGCCGAGGACGCGGCCGGCGCCGAGGGGCTGCTGGTCCGGCGCGACGGGCGGCTCGGCTTCCGGCACGAGCTGCTGCGGGAGGCCGTCTACGCCGGATCTGGCGACCCGGCCGGCCTGCACGACCGGCTGGCGTCGGCGCTCGATCCGGACGAGCAGGTCGAGCGTGGCCCACCACCTGGCGGCCGGCCGGGCGCGAGCCCGAAGCGGCGCCGACGCCTGGGCGGCGGCCGCCGCGCACGCCCGGGCGGTGGGTGCGCTGCGAAGAGGCGGCCGACCTTCCTCACCGCGCGGCCGCCGAGCCGCGCTCCGGAGGACGGCGCGCTCTGGCTCGAGCTGGAGGAGGTGCTGCGCCTGGTCGCACCGCCAGCGCGGAGATGGAGGCCGCCTGGGACCGACGGCGCGTGGTGCTGCTGCCGGCTGAGGAGCTCGCCGGCGGCCTGGTGCCGCCGCGGCCGGCAGTTCCGCACCGTCATCTGCCATCCCGGAGGAGTCGCTGCGGGCCTACCGGCACCGCCGCGGACCTGCTCGACGCCGACGCCGACCCGCCGATGCGCGCCGAGGCGCTGATCGGGCTGGCCTGGGGCGACGCGGTCGCCGGCGACGGCGCGAGACTGCGAGCGAGCTGCTCGCGGAGGCCGAGGGGCTGCTGCCGCGAGTCGCCGGACGCGCTGACCGCGCCGACATCGCTGGAGATCCGGATGCAGGGCGCTGATCCGGCAGGGCCGCTTCGCCGAGGCGGTCGGTCGCTGCTCGGCGCGGCCCGACGACCGGTGTCGGCGGTCGGCTGCCCGACCGGGCCTACGCCATCCTCGTCGAACGCCGCCTGCGCGCTGACCTGCGCTCGGCGACGACGAGGGGCGCTCGAGCTCGTCGGACCGGGCCCTCGCGGCGACGCGCGCGGTCCCCGGCCTGCTGCATCGGCAGGCCTGGCGGCGCGGGCGCAGATCCTGGCCCGGCTCGGGCCGGCACGACGAGGCCGCCGAGGCCGTCGAGCGGCTCCAGGAGCTGGGCCGAGCGGCTCGACGACCCGGACCTGGCCGCCACCGCGAGCCCACGACGCGCGGTCTGCGTCGCGCTCGCGGCCGGCCGGTACGCCGAGGCGGCCGACCTGCTCGGCCGACGCGCTCGGCCGCGGGCGCCGCGGTCAGCCGGCGCCACCGCGGGGCTCCGGCTCGGGCCGAGGCGCTCGCCCTGTCCGGCGACCCCGACGACGCCACCGCGGCAGCTGCGAGCCGCGGTGCTCGAGCCGGTCGGGCCGGGCCGACCAGCCCTGGTCGCTGGTGCCGCGGGTCGCCTTCGTGCAGGCGCTGATCGCGCTCGGCCAGCGGCGACACCGGCCGTGGCCCGCCGGCGGCTCGACGAGTCCGCCGACGCCTGGCACCGGGTGCTCGGCGACGACCGACGCGGCCAGCCGGCGGACGGCTACCTGGCCAACCTGGTCGACCTGGGCCGGCCCCCGGTCGATCGGGCTGGTCGAGCCTGCGCGTGAGCTGGCCCGGATCGACGAGCGTGCGCTCGTCACCCTGCCTCTCGACCCGCCGCGAAGGCCGTGAGTCGCGATGCCGACGTTCGCCCTCACCGCCCACGCCGCCGCGCCCGTCGAGGAGGTGTGGAAGCTGCTGCACGACCCCTCCCGCTTCCCGGAGTGGTGGGAGGGCATCGAGACCGTGCGACGCGGGCCCGATGACGTCTACACGATCTGGCCGGACGGCTACCCCGACTTCCCGATGGACCAGCGGATCGCGGCGGCGCCCGGTCGGGTGACCATCTCCTGCCTGGTCTCGGACCTCGTCTACACCTGGCGAGCTCAGCCCGGACGGCGAGGAGACCGACATCGCCGTACGCGTCGAGATCCCGGACCGGGAGCAGCACCGGCTCGACACCCAACGTGGTCTGATCGAGGACTCGATGCAGGCACTCGTCCAACTGGCAGGAGGGCCACCATGAGCCCAAGACGGCACCCCCGACCCTCGCCGAGCGCACCGCGCGCGGTGAGCAGGCACGCGACCGGGTTCCCCCCGACAGCCACGCCGGGTGGGACGGCGGACGACGACCGTTTCGATCCCGTCGCGCTGATCGACGAGCAGAACGCACGACGCGACCCCGACCTCGTGCCGCTTCGCCATGCGCGGATGGCGGCGACGCCGTTCACCTTCTACCGCGGCGCGGCGAAGACGATGGCCGACGACCTCGCCTCCACCCCGACCGCCGGGCTGAACGTGCAGCTCTGCGGTGACGCCCACCTGTCGAACTTCGGCATCTACGGCTCGCCCGAACGACGCCTCGTCTTCGACATCAACGACTTCGACGAGACGCTGCCCGGACCCTTCGAGTACGACGTCAAGCGGCTGGCGGCCAGCCTGGTCGTGGCAGCCCGGAACAACGGCCTCCGCGGAGCGGAGGCTCGAGGCGTCGCGACCGGATGCATCCGCGTCTACCGCGAGGCGATGGCGCAGTTCGCGTCGATGAGCACCCTCGAGGTCTGGTACGCCCACGTCGCCGAGGGCCAGCTCGACGAGGCCCTGCCGCTGATCCGCGCCGACCTGCGCTCGGGCAAGAAGGGCAAGGGCAAGAAGAAGGGCAAGGACAAGGACGCCGGGGGCAAGCTGGCCAAGACGGTCGAGAAGAAGATGCGCAAGGCCCTGGAGAAGGCTCGCCGCCGCGACAGCATGCAGGCGCTGTCCAAGCTGGCCGAGCAGGTCGACGGCCGCTACCGGATCGTCAGCGACCCGCCGACGGTCGTGCCGTCGCGCGAGCTCCGTGAGGCGTACGGCGCCTCCATCGAGCAGGTCGACGAGATGCTGCACACGATGCTCACCCGCTACCGCACCAACCTGCAGCCCCACCACCGCGAGCTGCTCGACCGTTACGAGGTCGTGGACTGGGCCCGCAAGGTCGTCGGCGTCGGCAGCATCGGGACCCGTTCCTTCATCGCGCTGCTGCAAGGACGCGACGAGCACGACCCGCTGTTCCTCCAGGCCAAGGAGGCCTCCGCGTCGGTCCTGGAGGGTCACCTGCCGAAGAGCCGCTTCCGCCAGCCCGGCGAGCGCATCGTCAACGGCCAGCGGATGATGCAGGCCTCCAGCGACATCTTCCTCGGCTCGACGAAGGGCTACGAGGCCGATCGCTACTTCTACTGGCGCCAGCTGCGCGACATGAAGGGATCGGTGGTCGTCGAGGAGCTCACCCCGGCCGGGCTCGCGCTTCTACGGCCGGCTGTGCGGCTGGACCCTCGCGCGCGCGCACGCCCGCTCCGGGGACCCGGTCGCGATCACGGCGTACCTCGGGCAGGACGACACCTTCGACGTCGCGGTCACCGACTTCGCGAAGCGGTACGCCGCGCAGAACGAGCGTGACTTCGCCGCCTTCACCGAGGCGATCCGGACCGAGCGGATCGCCGCCTCCGAGTGATCCCGGCGCACCGCTCGAGGAGCGCGGCGACCGGGTGACTCAGCCCTTGCACGCCCGCGCGTAGAGCACGTCCGAGGTGACCCGGTCGACGCCGTCTCTCTCCATGCGGGTTCGGAGGGTGCGACGCACCCTGGCCGAGGCGTCAGGGCCCATGGCGTCGAGCGAGATCCGGTAGCCCGAGCCGAGCACGATCCTCCAGAACTCGTCGGTCGTGCAGGGGTGCACGATCGTCTCCTGGACCTGATCGTCGGGCTCGCCCGCGCCGCCGCGACGGAACGCTGCCGCCAAGGTGCCGGGTTGCCGAGACGGCTCGTCGAGCGTGGTCCGGCTCCCGAGCGTCCGGCTGTTCGTCGGCCACCGCACGCAAGAACTGCGTCTGGGCGGGTTCGAGGGAGCGCTCGCCCCACACCGTGACGGCCAGGGTGCCGCCCGGCCTCAGCACCCGCCACAGCTCGGCGAGCGCACGCACGGGATCCTGGGCGTAGTAGAGACCGAGCACGCAGACGACGACGTCGAAGCCGGCATCGGGCAGGTCGAGATACTCCATGTCTCCGGGGACGAACTCGACGTTGGCGAGGCGCAGGGCGTGGGCCTTGGCCCGGGCGCGGGCCAGCAGCCGGTCCGCGAGATCCACGCCGAGGACACTGCCCGTGGGTCCGACCTCGGTGGCGGCGGGAATCGCCGAGGCCCCCGTGCCGCAACAGACGTCGAGCACGCGGCTGCCCACCGCGATGTCGGCGAGCTCGACGGTCCGTCGGCCGACGACGTCCCAGAAGAAGAGCGGCTCCGCGTCGAAGTACGGCGCCGACGCGTTGAACGTCGCGCGGATCGCCGACCTGACGACGGAGGGCGACGCCTCAGCCATACCGTCCCCACGTGGCGCAGCGCAGCGCCGCGGCCGGGGCGAGCACGTGGCAGACGCCGTACATCCCTTGTGCCAGGGGTGAGAACGCACCCGGGTCAGCGGGCAGTGAGCCCGATGGGAAGCCCAGCGGGCGGCGGAGGACGATCAGGACTTCGCCGGTCTCCGGGTTCCGGACGGGCCTGTCGATCGTGAACACGTCGGGCGGGATGGCCCGGTTGATCGGCGCGCGCACGGGGTCGGCGACCGAAGCCGAGACCGCCGGCGCAGCGGTCACCTGGGCACCACGGGAGACTGATGCCACCGCAGAAGGGCATCTTCGAGCCCACCTCCAGGGCGAGTGCCGGCGCCGATCCGGCCAGTCCGACCATGACGTCGGCGACCACCTCCTCGGGCCGCGCGGGTCGATCGCCTTGCGCGACCCCTTCTTCGCGGCGGCGGCCTTCTTGGTCGCGCCCTTTCGTTTCGCCGCCTTCTTCTTCGATTCAGCCACGGTGATCCGTCCCAGCGTCGATCGTCAGCGTGATGGGAGACGCTGCATCGGGCGGGCCGCCCGATGCAGCGACGTTGTCCTCAGATCATTCCGGCGAGGACCGGTGCGGCTTGCTTCAGCAGAGGACCGGCGACACTCACGATGTCGTCGAACCATCCGGTCGCCTCCATCCCGGAGCCGTTCAGGCTCGCAGGTGCGGGACGCCGTTCGACCGGAGCTGCCTGCATCGGGAGCCGCAGCTGAGAAAACTCACTCATCGTTCCTCCAATTCAAGGTTTGTTCCTACAGGTTCGATGCACGCGGTGTGTGCGCATCGGTCCCCCCGTGTCGACGGTTCGGCAACCGGCTAGGTGACGCCGTAGCCGACGGCGTAGCACATCTGCTGCGCCAGTCCCGTCAACCCGTCGCAGGAGGTCTGCGAGGCCTGGACGCCGGCCCCGTCGTGCCGGCCGCCACCGCTGCCGTCCCACGTGATGCGGCCGACCGGGGGGCTCTGAGCCGGGAGCTTCATCGGAGTTTCACCTCCTTCTGACTGGGTGGATTGCGCTCCGTCTGTGGAGCGGTGTGACTAGGTGGCGAGGTACTGGTGCGCCGGGGCCAGGCTCACCGGGAGCTCGTCGCTGACGTCGATCGTGAACTGGAAGATCGACTTCGCGCGGCGGTCGTTCTCCGGGTCGAACCACGTGATCAGGACGTCCCAGCAGTCGGAGTCCATCCGGCAGTACGGGCTCTTCCGCACCTCGATGGAGTCCAGGCTGTAGAGCGAGTTGTCGGCGCTCGGGATGATCTCGCCGGCGACCAGGCCCTGCGAGATCCCGGACGCGAACTGGAAGGCGTTGGTGGCCGCGAAGTTCAGCGCCCGGTCCGGCGGGGCCGCCCCCAGGTTCCGGCACTCGAAGTAGACCTTGTCCAGGAAGATCTTGATCAGTCTCCGCACGCGCGCCTCGTCGAAGTCGGGGTTGTCGATGTTCTCCGGCCGTCCTCGGACCGCATCGATCACCTGGTCGATCAGCACGCGGATGTTCCACTCGAACAGTCCACGCGGCTGCACGACGACGACCGGCAGCAGCTGCCCTGAGAACAGCCGCACCGTCCGGTTGGTCAGGACGCCGGGGATGGACACCCTGGACACGTGGTCCAGATCGTCCTCCGGCACCGCCTGCCGGGCGAGGGCGTCGCGCAAGGTGCTGTAGACCTCCTCGGGGTAGGCGACCTCGGCCTCGAGCGCGTAGATCGGGGTGAGATCGAGGTTGAGCGTCCAGATCAGCTTCGTGGACTCGGAGGGTCGGCCGTTCAGGTAGTCGGACAGCTGGAAGACGTCGTACGGGTTCGGAGAGACCGACACGGGCTTCCCGTCCACTTCTCGTTGCACGTCGGGCATCAGCTGCCGGAACGTGTCCCGCCTGGCCTCGGTCCCGAAGTCGACGCCGACGGTACCGAGGCCGTAGACGTAGGAGGGGGTGACGGCCGCAACGGCGACTGCGGTGGCCGCAGCAGCCGCAGCAGGCGGTGGTTCGTCACCGGACGCCTTCAGTCCTCCGCACCCGCAGTCACCTGCAGGCTTCACGGCGCGCGTCAGCTCGTCTGCGCAGGCGGGGGTCACGCCGGTGGGGGGACCGGGCTCGGACACGGTCTCTTCTGCAGCTGCTTGTACTCCCGGCGATACCGTCGTCGCCGATGCGTCGGCCGGTACGCTCGCGCTCTCGTGCGAGTCGGCAGATTCGTGGTGCACAGTCATTGCTCCTCCCTGTTCTGGTTCACCGGATTCGGTCCGTCCCTCCGCCGCGATGTCCGAGGGAGTGCCGGCTGGACTGGCCGCGTCGTCCGCGGGTTCCAGGCCGGCCGCACGCACACCGACGGAGGTGCTCCCCGTCAGGGCGTGGGCGTCGAGGTCGTGCTGCTCGAGCAGGTGCCGGTACGCCGCGGCCACGTCGAGGATCCCGGCGAGACAGCCGGACTCCCCTCGGTTGGCCGGGCGGGCACGGCCGTGCGGTTGCCAGGATCGCGTCACGGACGGCGGCCGGGTCGATGCGTCCCTGCGTGGCTCGCTGCACGCTGAGGAGCAGGGCCGCGACGCCCGCCACCACGGGCGTGGCGATGCTGGTGCCACTCATGCGTTGGGTCCCGCCACCGGGCGCGGCCCCTTCGACGGACTGTCCCAGGGTGAGCACCCCGTGGGACCGATAGCCCTCGCCCCAGTTGCTGCTCGGCAGCGGGCTGCCGTCACGCCCCTGTGCGCCGACGGCCAGCACGGTCGGCACCGCGGCCGGGACGTGCAGGCACGCACACCCGTCGTTGCCGGCGGCCGCAACCACGAGCACGTTCTGCTGCTCGCAGGAGCGGAGCACTCGCTCGAGGATCAGGTCGGCCTCGGCCGACGCCGACGGCTCGCCGCCACTGATGTTCACGACGTGCGCTCCCTCGATGACCGCCTGCTCGAGGGCGCGGGCGAGGTCCAGCTGCGGCACGTAGGCGTCCTCGGTCTCCCGGAAGATCGGCACCAGGATGCCGGTGGTCCGCGGCGCCAGCCCCGCGACGGGGCTGCCCGGCTGGCCGAACAGCAGGCTCGCGACGTGGGTGCCGTGGCGAGACATCCGCCCGGGTTCGACCGGTCCTGGCACCAGCGACACGGACTGGTGGAGGTCGGCACCGTCGAAGCAGGGGTGCGCCAGGTCGACCGGCCCGTCGAGGACGGCGACGCGGACGGACGGGTCACCGAGGGTCCGGGATCGCAGCTCGGCGAGGCCGGGGACCGCTGACAGCAGATCCATCGTCCGAGCCTCCACACTGCGGGCCCATCGCCTCGGCTGGTGCCGCGAGGTTCGGTCTCGCCGTCGTCAATCGCTTGATTCACAACGTAGGAAGGCGGTCCGGGGCGCGCCATGCGTAGAAGTACCACCACCCCCGCCAGGACGCGCGTCGATCAGCGCCGGGCACGCGGGTCGCGCTGCGTCGGGATCAGCCCCATCGACTGGGCCCGAGTCACGGCCATGAGCCGGTCGTGCGCCTCCAGCTTTCGGTAGACGTTCCCGAGGTGCTTGTGCACGGTACGGGTGGAGACCTCCAGACGCGCGGCGATCGACCGGGCCAGCAGGCCCTCGGCCACCATGCCCAGCACCTCGAGCTCGCGCGGCGTGAGGTGCGGGCCGACACCGTCACCACCCGCGAGGGTCCCGTCGGGTCCGGCGTACAGGCCTGGGTCGATCACGTGGTCCAGGGCCGCGAGCGGGCCGTGAACGGCGCGCAACAGGTGCATGTCCCGCTCGCTGAACGAGCGTCGGCGGAACAAGGCCACGAGCCTGAGCTCGGAGTCGGAGACGTGCAGCGGAAGCTGGGCCACGTCGCAGTACCTGCCCAGCTCCCACATGAGGAGATCAGCGACCGAGCCGCGCCAACGGCTCGGGTTGGGGCCCCGGGTGACATGGGTGGGGACGTGCTCCCGTGCAATGCGGTCGAAGAGGGTCGGTACGACGTTCCACAGGTGCTCGACGACGACGGGGAGCGAACCGGCAGCGTGGGCGGCCGGCCACGTGGCGAAGGTGAGCCGTCGGTTCGCGACGTCGGCACGCACGTAGAGGACGGCAGGCGCCTCGAAGGCCTCCGCCAGACTGGTGCAGAACCCGTCCTCGGCCGTGGTCCCCGCGTCGAACGCCGCGAGCAGGTCGCCGAGCAGGCTGAAGGCCCGGCCCTGGCACCACCCCTCACGACACATCGGGAGTCCCGGATCTCCCGGACGTGGTGGGTGGGCCGGCCGCGAGATGATGACCCGGCCATCTCTCCCCCGCGCGCACAACCCCGTCCAACCGTTCGTCGGTCCAGGGCCCGGCGTGGTGCGGGCATGGGAGCCCGCCCGGGCACGGCGATCCTGCGCGTGCCGGAACCCCAGGTCGCCCGAGGAGCAGAGCCTCGGAACCTGTGCGGACCGCTACAGAGCGGTCACCGAGGCGTCACCCATGCGCGCTGACGCCTCCTGCCTCGTCCTCGCATGTCCCCTCCCTCCCCCGAGTTCGAGGCACATGCGCCCACTCGTCTTCGACGTCTCCGCACACCGATGAGGTCACGACCCAGTGCAGTTCGACGTGCGGCGACGGCGGACGCTGAGGTCCGCGGCTCCATGAGCAGCTGCAGGTCGACGACAGTCATGCCTCGGCTTCCCGGATCGCGAGGGTGCGCCCGATTCTGCTCTTGCGTGGATGCCCTGACAACCGGCCGGAAACGGGCCATCCCGGGGTCATCGGGACGTTGCCGACGACCACCGGACGGTTGGGCAGAGCTAGGTGGCAGCCGGCTCGGGCTCGGGCTCTGCGGCGGGTTCGGGATCCTCGACCTGGGCGTCGATCAGCGGTGCGATCCAGGCCGCTCGCTTGTCGGGATCGATGAAGAAGGCCCGCACGAGCAGGGTCATCGGTACGGCGAGCAGGGCACCCAGCGGGCCGAGCAGGAACGTCCAGACGACGAGGGACATGTAGGTCATCTCTGCGCTGAGCCCGACCGTGTTGCCGACGTACCTCGGCTGGATGAAGGTCTGGATCGTCACGTTCAGCACGCTGTAGGCGATGATCACCTCGACCACGCCCTGCCACCCCGACTCCAGGGCGGCGAGCAGTGCGGGCGGGATGATGCCGATCACGAACCCGATGTTCGGGATGAAGTTCGTGATGAACGAGAAGAACCCCCACACCAGAGGCAGCGGGACCGCGAGCAGCCACAGGGCACCGGCGTCCAGCACCGCCACGATCGCACCGAAGAGTGCTGTCATGACGAGGTAGCGCTGGGTGCCGTTGACGAACTTGGCGAGCGAGGCTGCGAGCGTCGGCTTGGACCGCTCGAGTGCCGCGATGCGGGCCCGGAACCCCGAGACGGCCACGACGAAGAAGAACATCACCGTCACCAGGAAGAACAGGCCACCGAGGGCACTGAGAAGCGTGAGCAGGGTGTCGGCCAGCACCTCGGCGAACTTGGCGGGGTCGGCCTTCGCCAGGGCAGCAGTGGTGGTGTCGTTGCTCAGTCCCATCCCGGCCAACCAGGTGCTCACCTTGTCGGTGAGGTTCTGGGCGTCGTCGGTGTACGTCGGGAGCAGGTCGACCAGCTTGACCAGGCAGACGATCGTGCCGATCAGGAGCACGAGCAGGATGGCGTACGCCGCGACCAGGGCGGCCAACGTGGCGAGCCACCCCGGCCAGCCGTGACGTCGGGCCCACGCACCCACGGGGAGCACCGCGAGCGTGAGCACCAGGGCGAGCATCGTCGGCGCGACGATCCCGGCTGCGGCGCTGATGCCGAAGCCGAGCACCACCGCCCCGATGACGCCCACCATCACCGTCACGGTCCTCGGCAGCGCCGCGGTGGTGACGACGTCCGTCCCCTGGGGTGCAGCCGGGCCGACAGGCTGCGGCGGCGACGACATGGCGCCCAAGGTAGGGCGGACACAGCCGCGGCGGCCTCACCTACATCAGGTGAGGCACCCGCACCCGTGCGCAGGCACCGTGGTGGGAGACGCCACCGGCGTAGTGCCCGGCCGGTCTGACAGGTGGGGAGCATGTTGGCACAAAGAGGGCAGCAGGCGCCGCGATGAGCCTGGTGCTCCCGATCCTGTTCCTCGGCCTGATGGCGAGCCTGTCGCCGGCAACGATCGTCGTGTTCGTCCTGGTCCTGGGGACGACGCGCGCCAGCGTGAACGGGATGGCGTTCCTGGTCGGCTGGGGGCTGTCCCTGACCCTCGTGTTCGCGGGCAGCTACGCCCTCGCGTCCTCCGGAGCCGGCCAGCGCGACGAGAGCCACACCGTGGTGGCGGTGCTCGAGACCCTGCTCGGGGTGTTCCTGCTCGTGGTCGCCGCACGACTGTGGCGCCGCCGGGACGCGGTACCGGTCGGCTCGTCGACCTTCGGGGCCGGGCGGCTGGCGGGAAGCATGAACAGCCTGCGTCCCCGAGGAGCGTTCGTCGTGGGCGTGCTCAAGCAGCCGTGGGCGATCACCACCGCGGCCGCCCTGATCGTCGTCAACCACCACACCGAAGCCCCGGTGGTGGCCATCGCCTTCGTGCTGTTCACCGTCGCGTCGACGGCCACCGTGGGGTTGATGTTCCTCTACTACGCCCGGCACCCGGGCAACGCGCAGGCGCAGCTGAACGCGGTCCGGGATCGAGTTGTCGCTGCCGGGCCGGAGATGGGCGCCGTGGCGGGACTGCTCATCGGGGTGTTCCTGGTCCTCGACGGCGTGATGACCCTGACCTGATGCTCAGGCCCAGGATCCGCGACGGCTGTCGTCGAGCACCCGGCGCACCATCGGCTCGAAGAAGCTCAACGGCTCGGAGTCGTACGCCGGGTCGAACGAGTTCTGGTCATAGTGCTCGCAGAAGTCGACCGTCGCCTGGAAGTACGGGTGGTCGCGCCACCGGTCCCGCGCGTTCGGGTCCAGGCCGACGTGCTGGAAGTAGTAGTAGCCCTGGAAGACGCCGTGGTGCTTGACGACCCAGTAGTTCTTCTCGCTGACGTAGGGCCGCAGCAGGGCCGCCGCGACCTCCGAGTGGTTCGCCGGCGCGAGGTGGTCGCCGATGTCGTGGAGCAGCACGCACACGACCGTCTCCTCGTCCTCGCCGGCGCGGTGGGCCCGGGTCGCGGCCTGGAGGCAGTGCTCGAGACGACTGATCTGGTAGCCGGCCGAGTCCTCCATCGTGAGCAGCCAGCCCAGCACCCGGTCGGGGAAGGACTTCATCTCCTCGGCCTCGATCCGGCCGAGCAGCTCGTAGTCCTCGGCGGTCCCGTCCTTCATCTGCGTGAACGACACCACGGCGGTCGACTCGTCGTACTCCATGGAGACATCTTGCAGCGTCGACGCCCTCGCTGGGCGTGTCCCGGTGGAGCGTGCAGCCGATGTGCACTCATGCGACGAGGTGCGGGCGGGGCGGCTTCTGGCGGAGGCGATTGCGTGGTGCCGGATAGTCCCGCGTGAACGGACCCACCCGCCGACCCTGAAGGGGTCCGTTCGGTCGGGACTACCTGGACCAACGCGATAGTCCGATGCAGATCGACCCCCGTGGCTACTCACACGGGGTCCGAGTGCATCGGACTATCCGGATCTGCCGATGAGCGGGGTGGCTGACGGACCATCTGGGCTGCTAGTCTCGACCCAGATGCGTAAACGCTTACGCATCTGCACGTGTACGACGAGACCCGCAGTGAGGGCAACCGATGAGCACATCGCTTCCGGACGGCTCCCGCCTCGAGTTCGGGGTGGCGACGGCGTCGTACCAGATCGAGGGCGCCCCCCTGGCCGACGGCAAGGGGCCGTCGATCTGGGACACCCTGACCCGGGTGCCCGGCGCGATCGACGACGGTTCCGACGGTTCAGTGGCCTGCGGGTCCTACCCCGACCCCGGACCTGACATCGACCTCGTGACCGGCCTCGGCGCGCGCTGGTACCGCTTCTCCGTGTCGTGGCCGCGGATCGTGCCCGACGGCGGGGTCGAGGTGAACAAGCGCGGGTTCGACTACTACGAGCGCCTCGTCGACGGACTGCTCGAGCGTGACGTCGTGCCGATGGCCACGCTGTACCACTGGGACCTGCCCCAGGCGCTCGAGGACCGCGGGGGCTGGTTGGTGCGCGAGACCGCCGAGCGGTTCGCCGACTACGCGATGGCGGTCCACGACCGGCTGGCCGACCGCGTCCGGCTCTGGGCGACCATGAACGAGCCCTGGTGCTCGGCCTACCTCGGCTACTCGTCCGGCCGGCACGCGCCGGGCAAGAAGCTCGGAGCCGAGGCGCACCGGGCGGCCCACCACCTGCTGCTCGGACACGGGCTCGCGGCCGCGCGGATGCACGAGGCCGGGGCCGACGGGGTCGGCGTCGTACTCAACCTGACGCCGGTGCTGCCGGAGACCGAGGGCGCGGCCATCGCCGCCGACGGCGTCGACGCGCTCCGCAACCGGCTGTGGCTGGGACCGCTGGTCGATGGGGAGTACGACGAAGGAACGCTCCGTGTCGCCCCCGTCCTGTCGGATCCCGAGCTGGTGCGGCCCGGCGACCTCGACCTGGTCCGCGCCTCGGCCGACTGGCTGGGCGTGAACTACTACACCCCCGAACGAGTGGCCGAGAAGACCGACGAGGCAACGACCGACCCTGCGAGCGAAGCCGACCTCACTGCCTTCCCGGGAGTCCCTGACTTCCGGTTCGCGCCTCGCCACCCGCGCACGGACATGGACTGGGAGATCGATGCCGACAGCTTCGAGAACCTGCTCGTCGACACCTACCGCCGCACCGGGCTGCCGCTGGTCGTCACCGAGAACGGCGCGGCGTTCGCCGACACGACGCTGCTGCCCGACGGCAGCGTCGACGACAGCGACCGGATCGAGTACCTGCGCTCACACCTGGCGGCCATCGACGCCGCCCGCAGTGCCGGCGCCGACGTACGTGGCTGGCTGGTGTGGACCCTGATGGACAACTTCGAGTGGTCCCACGGGTACGACAAGACGTTCGGGCTGGTCAGCGTGGACCGCGCCACCTTGCGTCGTACGCCGAAGCGCTCCTACCACTGGTTCGCCGACCTGATCCGGCAGCGCGGAGACTGACCCGCCCGGCCCGGGGCCTGCTAGCCCCGGGTCACTTGGTGAAGCCCTCGCTCAGCCCGCTGACCAGCTGGCGCCGGCCGATCGTGTAGAGCACCACGATGGGAACGGTGCTGAGCACGACGGAGGCGAGCACGGCCGGGACGTTGACCTGGAACTGGCCCTGGAAGCTCCACACGGCCAACGGCATCGTCCGCTCGTCGGGGCTCTGCGTCAGGACGAGCGGCAGCAGGAACCCGTTCCACACCGTGACGCCGGTGTAGATGCCCACCGTGACCATCGCCGGCCGCGTCAGGGGAAAGGCGAGGCGCCAGAGCATGGTCCACTCGTTGGCCCCGTCGAGCCGCATCGACTCGAAGAGGTCGCGGGGGACATCGCGCAGGAAGTTGGTCAGCACCAGCACCGCGAGCGGGATGGCGAAGGCGACCGACGGGACCGCGATGGCGGCCAGGCTGTCGTACAGACCCAGCTTGATGATCACCAGGTAGACGGGGATGATCGCCGCCTGCAGCGGGATGGCCAGTCCCATCAGGAAAAGACCCTGGATCCGCCTGAGCCACTTGTTGTGCGCTCCGCGCACGATCGCGTACGCCGCCATCAGGGCCAGCACCACGGTCGGGACGGTGGTGCCGACCGCCACCACGACGCTGTTGATGAAGTAGCGGACGAAGTCGTTCTCGAGCACCAGGCGGTAGTTGGCCAGCGTCGGGTCGGTCGGAGGCGCGAACGCGTTGGCCTGGTAGTAGTCGCTCTGCGCCTTGAAGCTGGTGATCACGATCCAGTAGAGCGGGATCAGCACCACGGCCAACCAGAACCACCCGGCCAGCCCGGCCAGCCAGTTGCGCCCGCCCCACCCGCGGCCGCGTGGCCGCGATGGCTTGGGCCTGGCCTGCTCGGCCTGCTCGTCGACCGGCGCACCGAGAAGAGCTGTCACCTCAGATCCCCTCCATCTGGCTCTCGTCGTTGTCGCCGCCGAGCCGGCGCAGACCGAGGGCGATGGCCAGGCCCACGAGGACGAGGATCACCGCGATCACGCTGGCGGGGCCCATCTGGTTGGCCCCGAAACCACGCCGGTACATGTCCAGGGCGAGCACCCTCGTGGAGTCGCCCGGCCCGCCACCGGTGAGCACGAAGATCAGGTCGAAGAACGTCAGTGAACCCACGACCATCAGCGTCGAGGAGGTGATGATCGTGTACTTCAGCTGCGGCAGGGTGATGCTGAAGAAGGTGCGCACCCGCCCGGCACCGTCGAGAGCGGCGGCCTCGTACATCGACCGCGGGATCTGGCGCACGGCGCCTTGGTAGATGAGCGCGTGGAACGGGATGAACTGCCAGGACACGATGAAGATGATCACGCCCATCGCGAGCACCGGGTCGCCCAGCCAGTTCTGCGTCAGCAGGTCCGAGTGGAGCCCTGGTCCGAGGCCGAAGTTCGGGTCCAGCAGCGCCTTGAACGTCACCGCGATGGCGGCTGCGCTGAGCAGCAGCGGGATGAAGAAGAACACCGCGAGAACGGCGCGGTAGCGGTGCTCGCCGGCCATGAACACACCGAGCAGCAAGGCGATCGGCGTCTGCACCAGCCAGGAGTAGAGCATCACCTCGAAGGTCACCCAGAGGGAATGGAGCAGTCCGGGGTCACTGAGCACCGAGCCCCAGTTGCCGATGCCGATCGGATGGATCGCGCCGAGCCCGTCCCACTGGGTGAAGCTCAGCGCCAGGACGCCCAGGAGCGGGAGTACAGCGAAGCCCACGAAGACCGCCAGGGCGGGAATCGCCATCCAGGCCACGGGTCCGTGCTGCCCCGCCCGCTCGCCACGCGCAGGCGAGGGTCGTTGAGCGAGCGGGGCAGCCGGGGCCGTCATGTGCCGATGGTCTGGTTCATGTTGTCGGCGAACTGCTGGGGCGAGATGCTCGTCTGGAAGAGCTTGCCGATGTTGTCCAGCAGCGGCGTGGCCTGGGAGGGCGGCAGCGCCTGGTCCCACGACTGGGCGAAGACCGAGGCCTTGCTCGAGGTGTCGAAGACGAACTGCAGCCACGCCTTGTCGTTCTCGTCGCTGACCGACCCGATCTGGTCACCGGCGGACTTGGCCACCGGGATGCTGCCGACGTCGATCCACTGCTTGACCTCGGTCTCGTCGAGCATCGTGGTCGAGAGCATCTTCTTCGCGGCGTCCTTGGCCTCCTTGGACGCCTTCGACGAGATCGACACGTACTGACCAGGGTTGCCGACGGTGTCCGTGGGATCACCCTTTCCGCCATCGACCCCGGGGAAGTTCGAGTAGCCCAGGTTGCCACCCGTGACGAAGTCACCGCCCTGGTCCTTCATGGACCCATAGGTCCATGCCCCGTGCAGCATCATGGCGGCCTTGCCGGTGTAGAGCAGCGCCTGGTCGGCGTTCTGGTCGGCGACCGTGGACTGGAACCCCTTCTGGAAGCCGTCGGCCTTGACCAGCTTCTGCGCCTCGCCCAGCGCCTGGATCGAAGCAGGGTTCGACCACGCGTTCTTCTCGCCCTCGAAGACGGCCTGGAAGACCTCGGGACCGCCGATGCGGTCGAACAGGAACTCCAGCCACATCATGTTGGTCCACAGCGACTGGCCGGCGAGGGAGAACGGCGCGACGCCGGCCTTGTTGAACTTGGGGACCAGGTCCATGATCTCGCCCCACGACTGCGGAGGCTCCACGCCGACGTCGTCGAAGACCTTCTTGTTCCAGAACAGCACGATCGGCGCCACGGTCTCGATGGGCATCGCGTAGAGCTTGCCGTCCACCGTGGCCGCCCCGAAGGCAGACGGGAAGATCTTGTCCTTGAGGTCGGGGTTCTCGGCGAAGAAGTCGCTCATGTCGTCGACCTGCCCGGCGTCGACGTAGCTCTTCAGGCCACCGCCTCCCCAGCCCCAGATCAGCGTGGGGCCCTTGCCGGCGCCGATGGCGGTCTTCACCTTCTGCTTGTAGGCGTCGTTGGCGAACAGGGTGACGTCGATCGTCGACTTCGGGTTGGCCTTGTTGAAGCGCGCGACCACGTCCTTGCGGATCTCCTCCTGCGGCTTGCCCGAGAGCGTCCAGTAGGACGCGACACCCTTGTCGCCGCCGGACCCGCCTCCGGCGCCGGTCTTGCTCGGTTCACTTCCGCACGCCGCGAGGGCCACGCTCGCCGGGACGCCGAGCCCGACGAGTTGCAGGAATCTGCGGCGGGACGCGTTCATCGGTTCCATCTCTACCTCCACGTCGACGACCGCGACCACCACGGCTCGTCACTGTGCGACTCGTCGCCCGTCCGCAGGCGACCTACTCGGCGACAACACGGGTCGAAAAATGTTTCGGTCCGCGCTAGGTCAAGTTGAAGGGAGGCTAAGCCTGCGCCCGGAGAGTGTCAAGCGTCACATGCAAACGTTTTCTCACTCGTGATCTGAGCGTGGATCTTCACCCGGCGCAACCGTTCCCAACGGGGCGAACGGGCGGTACTGTGCCTCTGCGTCGCCTCTGCCTCGCCTGTGCTCCTCGGGTTGACCGAAACTCTTTTCGATCCTGCAGGGGTGCCGACCGACCGTCAGGAGGACTCGTGACCCAGCAGCCCGACATCCAGACCGAACGGGCGTGGCAGGACGCGACGCGCCCCTTGCCGGAGCGGGTCGACCTGCTCCTCGCGGAGCTGACGCTGGAGGAGAAGGTCGGCCAGCTCGGCAGCCGCTGGGTCGGCAACAACCTGGCGGGCGAGCCCGGTGTCGAGGGCAGCGACCTCCAGGTGGCGCCGATGCAGGACGTGTTCACAGCATCGGGAACGGTGCCCCTGGCCGAGGCGAGCCGACACGGGCTCGGACACCTCACCCGGGTCTACGGCAGCGAGCCGGTCACGGTGACCGAGGGTGCCGAGGAGCTCGTCCACCAGCAACGCATCGTCATGGAGTGCTCCCGGTTCGACATCCCCGCCCTCGTGCACGAGGAGTGCCTGACCGGCTTCACGGCGTACGGCGCCACGGTCTACCCGGCCGCCATCGCCTGGGCCGCGACGTGGGACCCCGACCTGGTGCGCCGGATGTCCGCAGCGATCGGGCGCGACATGGCTGCGCTCGGGGTGCACCAGGGACTCTCGCCGGTGCTCGACGTCGTGCGTGACTACCGGTGGGGGCGGGTCGAGGAGACCATGGGCGAGGACCCCTACCTCGTCTCGATGCTCGGCACGGCCTACGTGCAGGGCCTCCAGTCCGCCGGCGTGGTCGCGACCCTGAAGCACTTCGCCGGCTACTCCGCGTCGCGCGCAGCCCGCAACCACGGGCCGGTGTCGATGGGCCCGCGGGAGCTGCGTGACGTCATCCTCCCCTCGTTCGAGATGGCGGTCGCGCTCGGCGGGGTGGGCTCGGTGATGAACTCCTACTCCGACGTCGACGGTGTCCCGGCCGGTGCCAGCTCCTGGCTGCTCACCGACGTGCTCCGCGACGAGTGGGGCTTCGAGGGCACGGTGGTCTCGGACTACTGGGCGGTGCCCTTCCTCGCCACCATGCACCGCGTCGCGCCCGGCTATGCCGAGGCCGGCGCGCTGGCTCTCGAGGCCGGCATCGACGTCGAGCTGCCCGACACCCTCGGGTACGGCGACGGACTCGTCGAGCTGGTCCGTGCGGGCGCCCTCGACGAGGGACTCGTGGACCGCGCCGCACGCCGAGCGCTGCTCGCCAAGGCACGGCTCGGCCTGCTCGACGCCGAGTGGACCCCCGAGGCATCGGTCTCGCACGCCGCCGAGGTCGACCTCGACTCACCGGCCAACCGGGACCTCGCGCGCGAGATCGCCGAGCGATCGGTCGTGCTGCTCGACGCCGGCACCGCGCTGCCGATCCGGAGCGAGCATCGGCCGCTGCCACAGCGGGTGGCGGTGGTCGGACCCACGGCCGACGACCCCCTGACGTTCATGGGCTGCTACGCGTTCCCGACCCACGTGCTCCCCCGCCACCCGCGGGCGGGCCTGGGCATCGAGGTCCCCACGGCTCTCGATGCGTTACGCGCCGAGCTGGCCGAGGTCGACGTGGTCCACGAGACCGGGTGCGCCGTCATGGGCGAGGACCGCACTGGCTTCCCGGCGGCGGTCGCGGCCGCGCGCGACGCGGATCTCTGCGTGGCCTTCGTCGGCGACCTCGCCGGGCTGTTCGGCCACGGCTCCTCGGGAGAGGGATGCGATGCCGAGGACCTGCGGCTGCCGGGAGTACAGGCCGACCTGGTGGAGGAGCTGCTGGCCACCGGGCACTCCTGTCGTGCTGGTCGTCGTCTCGGGCCGCCCCTACGCCCTGGGACGGTTCGACGGTCGTCTCGCCGGGCTGGTGCAGTCCTTCTTCCCCGGGGAGGAGGGCGGGTCCGCGATCGCCGGCGTGCTCTCGGGTCGGCTGTGCCCCGGAGGGAAGCTTCCGGTCCAGGTCCCGCGTCGGGCCGGCGGGCAACCCAGCACCTACCTGCAGCCGCCGCTCGGCGGCATCGAGAGCGCCGGCATCACCACGGTCGACTCCAGCCCGCTCTATCCCTTCGGGTACGGCGCCTCCTACACCTCCTTCGAGCTGGGCGAGGTGCGCGCCAGCGCCGAGGAGATCGGCACGGACGAGGCGCTGGAGCTGAGCGTGGTGGTGACGAACACCGGCGAACGCGCAGGTGACGAGGTCGTCCAGCTGTACCTGCACGACCCGGTGGCCCGGGTGGCTCGGCCCGTGAAGCAGCTGATCGGCTTCGCCCGGGTCCACCTCGAACCAGGTGGCGACGGCCGAGCTCGTGTTCGACGTCCATGCGGACCGCACCGCCTACACCGACCCCGGCCTTGACCGGATCGTCGAGGCCGGCGAGGTGCAGCTGATCGTCGGGACCTCGGCTGCGGACGAAGGTGCGCTGGTCTCCGTCCAGCTCACCGGCGCCACCCGCGTCGTCGGCCACGACCGTCGTCTGGACACACCGGTGCGGGTCCAGGGCCCCGCGACACACTAGGCCTCGGCTGCAGGAGGACCGACATGTCGACGACGGAACCCCGCACGACGCTGGCCACGGTGGCTGCGTCCGCGGGTGTCTCGATCGCCACGGTCTCGAAGGTGCTCAACGGACGGCGCGACGTCGCCCCGTCGACCCGCGCCCGCGTGCAGGAGATGCTCCGGGCCCACGACTACGGCGGCCGGCTGAAGACGATCGAGCGGCACCCGACCATCGAGCTGACCTTCCGCGGCAAGATCGGCTGCTACTCCGTCCGAGATCGTCCAGGGCGTCGCTGCCGAGGCCGCCGAGCTCGGTGTGGCCGTGACGATCGGCGTGAAGTCGGTCGACCAGCGACCCTCGGCGAGTCTCGAGGCGACCACGTGGGCGCGCAACCTCGCCGTCAACGGTCGCCAGGCCGTGATCGCGGTGACCGACGAGCTCGGACACCACGAGATCGCCGCGCTCGCCCGCATGCGACTGCCGCTCGTCGTGATCGACCCGATGAACGTGCCGACACGCGACATGGTCAGCGTGGGGTCGACCAACTTCCGGGGCGGCCAGGCCGCGGCCCGGCACCTCGTCGAGCTGGGGCACCGGCGCATCGCCTATCTGGGCGGACGCGCGTCGGCGGAGTGCAGCCAGGCGCGCCTGGGCGGCTTCCGCTCCGCGCTGGAGGAGGCCGGCGTCAGCCTGCCGGAGGAGTACGTGCACCACACCGAGGACTTCCACTACGAGGACGGGCTCCAGGGGGCTCCCCAGCTGCTGTCGCTCGCGCAGCGGCCGTCCGCGATCTTCGCAGCCAGTGACGAGCTCGCCCGAGGTGTCATCGAGGCGGCGCTCTCGGTCGGCCTGTCGGTTCCCGACGACCTCAGCATCGTCGGCTTCGACGACACCGAGATCGCGCGCATCGCATCGCCCCCGCTGACCACGGTGCGCCAGCCGCTGCAGGAGATGGGCGCGGTCGCGCTGCGCACGGTCCTGCGCCTGGTCGCCGGCGAGAAGATCGACTCCAACCACGTCGAGCTCGCCACCGAGCTCGTCGTACGTGCCTCCACTGCGCCCGCACCCTGAGCGAGGCCTCAGTGCGACTCCCGGGAGACGGCGTCGCCGCTGGACCCGACGAGGAAGTCGAGGTCCGCGCCGGTGTCGGCCTGGAGCACGCTGTCGACGTAGAGGCGCTCCCAGCCGCGCTTCGGCGCCGCGAACGCGTGCGGTCGCGGCCTCGGCAGGAGTGCGCGCCGCGAGCTCCTCGTCGGACAGCTCGACGTCGAGTCGTCGGCCCGCGACGTCGAGGACGATGACGTCGCCCGTGCGGATCAGGCCGAGCGGTCCGCCGGCCGCCGCCTCGGGCGAGACGTGCAGGACGACCGTGCCGTACGCCGTGCCGCTCATCCGGCCGTCGCAGATCCGCACCATGTCGCGGACGCCGGCCTCGAGCAGCTTCTTGGGCAGCGGCAGGTTGGCGACCTCGGGCATGCCGGGGTAGCCGCGCGGGCCGCATCCTCGGAGCACGAGCACGGAGTCGGCATCCACGTCCAGGTCCGGATCGTCGATGCGCGCGTGCAGGTCCTCGATCGAGTCGAAGACCACCGCCCGCCCTCGGTGCTGGAGCAACGCGGGCGTCGCTGCCGCCGGCTTGATGACCGCGCCGGTCGGCGCCAGGTTGCCGCGCAGCACGGCGATGCCGGCGTGCGGCTGGAACGGCTCGGCGCGCGGGCGGATGACCTCCCGGTCCCAGATCTCGGCCTCGCCGACGTAGCTCACCAAGCGGCCGACCGGTGACGGTGATCGCCTCGGGATCGAGGAGGTCCTCGACCTGGCGGAGCACGGCCAGCAGTCCGCCGGCCCGGTGGAAGTCCTCCATCAGGAACGTGCCCGCAGGCTGCAGGTTCACCAGCAGGGGGACGTCGGCGCCGGTCCGGTCGAAGTCGTCCTGGCTCAGCTCGACGCCGAGCCGACCGGCGATCGCGAGCAGGTGGACCACGGCGTTCGTGGAGCCGCCGACCGCGGCCAGCGCGACGATCGCGTTGAGGAACGAGCCCCGGCTGAAGACCTCGCTCGGTCGCCGCTCGGCCGCGACCATCTCGACCGCCAGCCGGCCGGCCTCGTGGGAGCCCTCGAGCAGACGGCTGTCCGGCGCCGGGGTGCCGGCCATCCCCGGGATCGTGGCACCGAGCGCCTCGGCGACCATCGCCATCGTCGAGGCGGTGCCCATCGTGTTGCAGTGCCCGCGGCTGCGGATCATCGACGACTCCGACTTCATGAAGTCGTCCTCGGAGAGCGTGCCCGCACGGACCTCCTCGCTGAGCCGCCACACGTCGGTGCCACAGCCCAGCGGCGTGCCCCGGAAGGTGCCGGTCAGCATCGGTCCGCCGGGTACGACGAGCGCCGGGATGTCGACCGACGCCGCCGCCATCAGCAGCGAGGGGATCGTCTTGTCACACCCGCCGAGGAGCACGACACCGTCGACGGGGTTGGCGCGGAGCATCTCCTCGGTCGCCATCGCCGCCATGTTGCGCCACAGCATCGCGGTCGGGCGGACCAAGGTCTCCCCGAGCGACACGACCGGCAGGTTGAGCGGGATGCCGCCGGCCTCGTAGACGCCCTGCTTCACGCTCTCGGCGACCTCGTTGAGATGGGCGTTGCACGGCGTGAGGTCGGACGCGGTGTTCGCGATCGCGATGTGGGGCCGGCCGTCGAACGCGTGCGCCGGCAGCCCGCGCCGCATCCAGGCCCGGTGGATGTAGGCGTTGCGGTCGGTCCCGGCGTACCACTGGCTGCTGCGCGGTGAGGTCATCGGTTCCACTTCTCGAAACTCCGGTCTAGCATCCGGAATCGTGACCGACGCTACCGCGAGACCTCGTCGCGCGTGACCACCGCCGAGCAGGTCACCGATCCCCTCTACGAGCTCGCCGAGGGACCCGTCTGGGACGCGCCGCGCGAGCGCGTCCTCTGGGTCGACATCCTCCAGGGCCTCGTCCTCGAGGGGCGACTCCGGTCCGGCTCGGTCGAGGTCGAGAAGCAGCACCAGTTCGACTCCTACGTCGGGGCGACAGCGGTCGCGGCCGACGGGACCCTCGTCGTGGCCGAGCACCACCGGCTCACGCGCGTCGCACCCGACGGCTCGCGGACGTCGGGACCCGACCTGTTCACCGACCATCCGGACGACCGGTGGAACGACGGGGTGTGCGATGCGCGCAGGACGCTTCCTGGTCGGCACCGCGTCGCTGACGGGAGCCCGGCACTCCCAGCGCCTGCTCCGCACCGACGGCGACACGACCACGGTGCTCGACGACGACCTCGGCCTCGCCAACGGCATGGCGTTCTCCCCCGACGACTCCCTGCTTCTACAGCGTCGACAGCGTCCCTGGCCGTCGGGTCTGGGTGCGCGACTACGACCAGACCAGCGGAGCCGTCGGCCCACGACGCCTGGCGCTCGAGCTCACGGACGCGGTGCCCGACGGCCTGTGCGTCGACGCGTCGGGCAACCTCTGGCTGGCTGCGTGGGGCCAGGGCCAGGTGCGCTGCTACTCCCCCGCCGGTGACCTGCTCGACGTCATCGAGCTGCCGGCCCCGCACACGACGAGCCTGGCCTTCGTCGGCCCCGAGCTCGACCAGCTGCTGATCACCACCGCTCGCGGCGAGCTCTCGCCGGCCGAGCAGGAGGAGTTCCCGCTGTCGGGGAGCCTGTTCCTCGCCCGCCCCGGCTGCACCGGCCTGGCCACCCATCCGTGGTCCGGACACCTCACCCCGCAGGAGACACCGTGAAGCTGATGCGCCTCGGCCCCGTCGGCGCCGAACGCCCCGTCGTCCGCATCGACGACACGACGTACGTCGACGTCTCCGACGCCGTCACCGACTACGACGAGGCCTTCTTCGGCTCCGGCGGCCTGGACACGCTGCGCACGCTGGTCGCGGAGCGTACGGCGAAGCGGCCAGGTGCAGTCCTTCGGCGACGAGCGCATCGGCGCACCCATCGCCCGGCCGCACCAGATCCTCTGCATCGGCCTCAACTACAGCGACCACGCCGCCGAGACCGGGCAGACCGTCCCGGACGAGCCGATCCTGTTCACCAAGTCGCCCAACACGATCGTCGGCCCGTACGACGACGTGCGGATCCCCCGCGGCTCGACGAAGACCGACTGGGAGGTCGAGCTCGGGATCGTGATCGGCCGGCGTACGTCGTACCTCGACTCGGTCGAGGAGGCCCGGGACGCGATCGCCGGCTTCGTGCTCGTCAACGACGTCAGCGAGCGCGCCTTCCAGATGGAGCGCAGCGGCCAGTGGTCGAAGGGCAAGTCCGCCGAGACCTTCAACCCGACCGGCCCCTGGCTCGTCACGCCGGACGAGATCGACGACGTGCTGGCGCTGGGCATGTGGCTCGACGTCAACGGCGTCAGCCGCCAGCGCGGGTCCACCGCGACCATGGTCTTCGACCCCTACTTCATCGTCCACCACCTCAGCCAGTTCATGGTGCTGGAGCCGGGCGACCTGATCGACACCGGCACCCCGCCCGGCGTCGGGCATGGGCCTCGACCCGCCAGGTCTGGCTCGCCCCGGGTGACGTCATCGAGCTGGGCATCGACGGCCTCGGCACCCAGCGCCAGACCGTGATCGCGCCACGCTGAGGTGCACGCCCTCGTCCTGACCGGCCCCGGCCGGTCCGAAGTGCAGGAGGTTCCCGACCCGGAGCCCGGGCCGGACGACGTCGTCGTCGACGTGGCGCGCGTCGGCATCTGTGGCACCGACGCCGAGCTCTTCAGCGGCGAGATGGAGTACCTGAGACAGGGACACACCACCTATCCCGCTGACCCCCGGCCACGAGTGGTGCGGCACCGTCACGGCCGTCGGCGCCAACGTGCCGGACAGCTGGATCGGCCGCCGCGTCACGGGCGACACCATGCTCGGCTGCGGCGCGTGCCGACGCTGCCGCCAGCGGGCGTCACCACGTGTGCGAGAACCGGTCCGAGATCGGCATCCGCGGCAGCTACCCCGGCGCGCTCGCCGAGAAGCTCCGTGTCCCGGCCCGCGCGCTCCTGGCCTGCCCGACGACGTCGATGACACCGCGGGCGCCATGGTCGAACCCGGTGGCAACGCGCTGCGCGCCGTCCGAGGCCGCCGCCGTCACGTCCGGCGAGCGGCTGCTCGTCGTCGGCACCGGCACGATCGGCCTGCTGGCCGCCCAGTTCGCCCGCGCCGAGGGCGTCCGAGGTCCATCTCGCCGGGGTCGCGGGGCCGGGTCTGGAGTTCGCGCGCGCGTGTGGCTTCGGTGACACCTCCACGCTCGACGACCTGCCCGACGTGCCCTTCGACGCGGTCATCGACGCGTCCAACGCCAGGACGGTCCCCGCCCGGGTGGTGCACCTGGTCGAGCCCGGACGGCGGGTGGTCTTCATCGGCCTCTCCGCCGAGCCCAGCCTCGTCGACTCCCGCGAGATCGCGCTCAAGGACGTGACCGCGGTCGGCATCCTCGGCGCCTCCGCCGGGTTGCCGGGCACCATCTCGGCGTACGCCTCCGGCGCGGTCGACCCGAGCCCGCTGGTCGCCGCCGTCGTGGCCCTGGACCGGGCCCACGACGCGCTGGCCGGATGGCGACCCGACGACGCGACCTCCGCCCCCAAGATCCACGTCGACCCACGACTCCAGGAGATGACATGAGTGACTTCGACGGACTGACCGCCCTCGTGACCGGTGGCGCCAGCGGCATCGGCGCCGCGACCGCCCGGCTGCTCGCCGCGCGAGGCGCGCAGGTCGCGATCATCGACCGCGCCGTCTCCGGTGACAGCGGGCTGCTCGAGCTGTCGTGCGACATCACCGACCGGGCCGCCGTCGACGCGAGCGTGGCGGAGGCGGCGGAGGCCCTCGGCGGCATCGACGTACTCGTCAACAACGCCGGCATCGGCGCGATCGGCGACGTGTCCGAGAACGACGACGCCGAGTGGGCGCACCTCCTCGACGTGAACGTCGTCGGCATGGCCCGGGTCTCGGCCGCCGCCCTCCCCCACCTGCGCGCGTCCGAGCACGCCGCGATCGTCAACGTCAGCTCGGTCGTCGCCGCGGTCGGCGTACCCCAGCGCGCGTTGTACTCCGCCAGCAAGGGCGCCGTGGCTGCGCTGACGATGGCGATGGCCGCCGACCACGTGCGCGAGGGCATCCGGGTCAACGCGGTGCTCCCCGGCACCGCGGCCACCCCCTGGATCGGTCGCCTCCTCGACCAGGCCGACGACCCGGACGCGGCCGCCGAGGCACTGCGCGCGCGGCAACCCATCGGCCGGCTGGTCGAGGCCGACGAGGTCGCCCACGCGATCGTCTACCTCGCCAGCCCGCTCAGCGCCTCCACCACCGGCACCCTGCTCGGGGTCGACGGCGGGATGAGCCCGATCCGACTTCCCAGCTGAGCCGCATGACCTTGCGCTTGACCTTCCCCCTGGGGCAAGTGCGCAGGGTCGCTGCAGGCGCACCCGGCGCCGAAGGCGAGAGGATGACCCGCGTGTTGACCATCGGCGAGTTCGCACGCGCGAGCGGGCTGACTGCCAAGGCGCTGCGCCTGTACGACGAGCTCGAGCTGCTGACGCCTGCCGAGGTGGACCCGAGCAACGGCTACCGCTACTACGCCCCGGAACAGGTCGAGCAGGCCCGTCTCGTGGCGCGGCTCCGCTCGGCCGGCGTGCCGCTCCCCGCATCGCGGCGATCCTCGGGGCTTCCAGCCCGGAGTCGGCTGCGGACGAGGTGCTGTCGTACTGGCGCGACGTCGAGGCCGGCACCGCCTCGGCCCGCGAGGTCATCACTTCTCTCGTTGCCCTTCTCAGAGGACAGGACGACACCATGACCCCTCCACCGACCTCGACATCAGCCTCGCTGACCTGATCGCCCGGCTGTACGACGACCTCCCTGACGGCGACGACCTGGCCCGGATCAGTGAGGCGCGACGCCGCGCCCAGGCCCTGGCCGATCTCGGTGACCGGCTCGTCGACCACTACGTCAGCGAGGCCAAGCTGGGCGGCGCGTCGTGGAACGAGATCAGCGACGCCCTCGGGGGGACCAGCAGACCGCCCGGCAACGGCACGCGCCCCATGCATTCAGCCGGTTCACCGACCTGAACCGGCACAGCATCGTGCTGGCCCAGGAGGCCGCGCGAACGCACCAGCACGAGCTCATCGGCAGCGAACACCTCCTGCTCGGCCTGCTCGACGAACCGCGTGGCCTCGCCTACGAGGTCCTGATCGCGCAAGCCGATCGGAACAGGCCATCCGCGGCGCGATCGAGACGCGATGCCGCCGCCGGGAGAGACGCTGCTGGGCCACATCGCCTTCGGGCCGACAGCAAGGAGGCCATCGAGCAGGCACTCCGCGCGTCGTCCGACCTCGGCCACGACTGGGTCGGCACCGAACACACGCTGCTCGGCCTGATCGCAGCGAGGACAGCCTCGCCGCGCAGATCCTGCGCGACCTCGGCTTCACCCCGGAAGGCGTGCGCGACCTGGTCACGGCTGGGATCGCCCAACGGGTCGCAGTGATCGAGAAGTAGACAAAGAACACCAGAGCCTGCCCAGGCACGTGCCTGGGGAGGCTCTGGTTCAAGAGGCTGGTGGATGGTGGTTGTTGGTGGCGTTGGTGAAGATCAGAACGTGCAGGTCAGGCTGGAGAGACCTGATCCAGCCAGTGGACAGGTTGCCTTCCCGCCCATCGGCGGTGCGATCTAACCTGCCCGGGCGGCGGTCGTCTCGGGCGAGAACCCTGGGAGGTTCAGATGTCCAAGTCCTCAACGAAGCGCGCCCTGATCGCGGTGCTCACCACCGTCGCAATGGCGCTCACCGCGCTGGTGGTAGCGGTGCCCGCACAGGCGGCACAGGTCAACGTGACCGGCTCGGTCCTCACACCGGCCGGTGTGACCGAACCGACCAGCGGCAACGCCGGCTACCTGTACTTCCGCGGCACGGACCCCGACCACGGCAGCTTCGCTTACTCGGCCATCTCCCAGAACGGCACCTACCAGGTGAGCGTCGAGGAGGGCGAGTACTACGTGGACGTCTCGATCAGGGTGGTGGCCGACGGCACGTACACCACTCTGGAGATGAAGCGCGGCCCGTTCCAGGTGACTCCGGACACCACCACCTTGGACGTGAACGCGCCCGCCTACCCGGTGCACGTGAACGTGGAGCGCACCGGTGACGACACCCCCCAAACGGCCCCCACCGAGATGTACTGCACCTCCCGGGAGGAGCGGCCAGTCCTCGACGAATGGGACGAGACCGGGGAGATCGACATCGTCTGGACGATGGTGTCCACCTCACGCGGGTGGACGACCGGGCCGGGCAGTGCACCGTTGTGGGGCGTGCCGACTGCCACCGGCACGGGCGCCCAACCGAAGTGCAGGGTCGGCGCCTCCGTCTACACGGGAGCCCGGTATGCCTCCAAGGTCTTCGTGCCCGTCGACATTGACCCCGGGAACGGCAACGAGGTCACCGTCACCGTCCCGGACGCCGTCGACATCTCCGGGCACCTGAACGCGCCCGCGATCATCGAGGACGAGGACTTGGCCAACGCACGGTTCGAGGTCGAGACCC
>CAVSMJ010000008.1:0-181568 GCA_963729015.1 uncultured Actinomycetota bacterium | reverse complement strand
CCGCGGCGGCGAGCGAGTCAGGCGCGGCCGAGCGCGAGTCCGCCCGGCTGCGCACCGAGCTGGGCGAGCTCGAGAGCGAGGAGCAGACCGTCGTCACCGAGCTCGCCTCGCGGCGCGTGTCGCTCGAGGAGCGCACTCGCGAGCAGGCCGGAGCACGGGTGCGGCTCGACCGGTTGGTCGCCGAGCTCGACCACCTGCTGGCGGGCCATCCGGGGACGACCACGGTCTCCGGCCTCGTGGCCGGTCACCGCAGGGCCGTCAGCGAGCTCGAGGAGGCCCGCTCGGCGCTGACCAGCTACGAACGCGCCGCCCACGAGCTCGACCAGGCCACCAAGGCGGCCGAAGCCGCTGCGACCGAGACCGGGTTCGCCTCGCTGACCGAGGCGCTGGCGGCCCACCTGCCCAACAGCGAGGCCGCCACCCGAGCGACGCAGCTCGACGCACGTCGTGCCGCCCGTGCCGGCGCCGAGGCCGTGCTGGCCGAGGAGTCGGTGATCGCGGCGCTCCAGGACGAGGCTCCCGACCTGGCGGGCCTCACCGCACGACTCGCCGAGTCCGGTCGGGTGCGCGACGAACGGCACGCCGCTCACGAGCAGGCCAACCTTCGAGCACGCCGGCTGGAGGCGCTGGTCGACGAGCTCGGCACGGCGCTCGAGGACTGGGTACCCGTGCGCCGCGACCACGAGCTGACGGCCGGCCTGGCCGCGCTGGTCGAGGGCAAGAGCGCCGACAACCAGCTCAAGATGAGGCTCTCGGCGTACGTCCTCTCCGAGCGGCTGCGCCAGGTCGTCGCCGCGGCCAACGAACGGCTCGGCACGATGACCGACCAGCGGTTCACCCTCGAGCAGGCCGACGAGCGCGGCGCCGGCGAGCAGCGCGGCGGGCTGAGCCTCCGGGTGCGCGACGAGTGGAGCGGTCGGCAGCGCGACCCGGCCACCCTGTCCGGTGGCGAGACCTTCATCGTGTCCCTCGCCCTGGCGCTCGGACTGGCCGACACCGTCAGCCACGAGGCCGGTGGCACCCAGCTGGACACGCTGTTCATCGACGAGGGCTTCGGTGCCCTCGACGCCACCACGCTCGACGGGGTGATGGACACCCTCGACGCGCTCCGCGACGGCGGGCGCGTCGTCGGCCTGGTCAGTCACGTGGCCGAGCTGCGCAACCGGGTGCCGTCCCAGCTGGAGGTCCGCAAGGCGCGCCGCGGCTCCACCCTCCAAGCGTTGGTCGCCTCCCACTAGGGTCGTTTCATGGCACAGAACGAGATCGACCCGACGTTCCTGGCGCTGCCCTACCGGCGGCTCGGCCAGGTCGCGCTGGAGCGGGCGCGTGACTTCGGGGTCAGTCACGCGGACTTCCGGTTCGAGCGCAACCGCTACCAGTTCTTCTCCGTGCGCGACGGCGTCCTCGAGGGCGCCCAGGACGCCGAGGACCTCGGCTTCGCCGTGCGGGTGATCCTCGACGGGGCGTGGGGTTTCGCCTCCGGGGTGGCCCTGACGGAGTCCGAGGCGGTCACCGTCGCGGAGACCGCGGTCACGGTGGCCCAGGTCGCGGCCAAGATGACCAGCCGTCCGGTCGAGCTGGCTCCCGAGCCGGTCCACGACGACGTCACCTGGGTCTCGGCGTACGACGTCAACCCGTTCGAGGTCCCCCTCGCGGAGAAGACCGGCCTGTTCGCCGGCTGGACCCGTGAGCTGCTCGGTGCCGACGGCGTGGACCACGCGACCGGCACCCTCCAGCAGGTCCACGAGAACAAGTACTACGCCGATCTCGCGGGCTCCTCGATCACCCAGCAGCGGATCCGCATCGAGCCGAGCGTCGAGGTCCACGGAGCCGATCCTTCGACCGGCGCGTTCGACTCGATGCGCACCCTGGCCCCGCCGGTCGGCCGCGGCTGGGAGTACCTCAGCGGCGACACCTTCGACTTCGCGACCGAGCGGGCCCGGCTCCCCGAGCTGCTGCGCGAGAAGCTCGCGGCGCCGAGCATCGAGGCCGGCACCTATGACCTGGTGATCCACCCCTCCAACCTGTGGCTGACCATCCACGAGTCGATCGGCCACGCCACCGAGCTCGACCGGGCCCTGGGCTACGAGGCCAACTACGCCGGCACGTCCTTCGCGACCTACGACCAGCTCAACAAGCTGCAGTACGGCTCCCCGGTCATGCACGTCACCGGTGACCGCACCGTCGAGCACGGCCTCTCCACGGTCGGGTACGACGACGAGGGCGTCGAGACCCAGCAGTGGGACATCGTCAAGGACGGCGTCCTGGTCGGCTACCAGCTCGACCGGCCGATGGCGCACACCTACGGAGCCGAGCTCAACGGCGGCCGCTCCAACGGCTGCGCGTACGCCGACTCCCCGGGCCACATCCCGATCCAGCGGATGGCCAACGTCTCGCTGCAACCAGCACCCGACGGGCCCGACGTCGACGGCCTGATCAGCCAGGTCGAGCGCGGCATCCACATCCTCGGCGACAAGTCGTGGTCGATCGACATGCAGCGCTACAACTTCCAGTTCACCGGCCAGCGCGCGTACGCGATCGAGGACGGCGAGCTGAAGGGACAGGTGCGCGACTTCGCCTACCAGGCCACGACCACCGACTTCTGGGGTGCGATGGAGGCCGTCGGCGGGCCGCAGACCTACGAGCTCGGCGGTGCCATGAACTGCGGCAAGGCACAGCCCGGGCAGGTCGCCGCCGTCAGCCACGGCTGTCCGTCGGCCCTGTTCCGCGGCATCCGGATACTCAACACGACCGAGGAGGGCACGGTCTGATGGCCGGTCAGCTGATGCGGCACGGCCCGCAGCGTCTCGTCGAGCACGCCCTGGAGACCTCCACCTCCGAGCAGTGCATCGCGATCGTCCACGACACCACCAGCGCCAACCTGCGGTGGGCCAACAACACGCTCACCACCAACGGCGTGATGCGCGCGCTCGACGTCACCGTGATCGCCTTCCAGGGCAGCGGAAACGCGTCGGTCAGCGGCACGGCGGCCTCGCTCGAGCAGGTCACTGCCCTGGTCGAGTCGGCCGATCGCGCCGCCGCGGTGGCCGACCCCGCCGAGGACCGCGCCGAGCTGGTCGCCGGCGATGCCGCCTCCGACTGGGCGGAGGGGCCCGGGGAGACCTCCATCCAGGTCTTCGACGCGTTCGCCAGGCAGCTCGGGGAGGCGTTCGGGCAGGCCGACGCCGAGCGCCGCGTCCTCTACGGGTTCGTCTACCACGAGGTGGCCACGACGTACCTCGGCTCCTCCACCGGCCTGCGGCTGCGGCACGTGCAGCCGACCGGCCACTACGGCTGCACCGGCAAGAACGCCGAGCTCACCAACAGTGCCTGGGTCGGTGGCGCCACGCGTGACTTCGCCGACGTCGACGCCTCCCGGATGGCCACCGACCTGGCCACCCGTCTCGGATGGGGCGAGCGCCGGATCGACCTGCCCGCCGGCCGCTACGACACGGTGCTGCCGCCGAGCGCCGTCTCCGACATGCTGATCTACGCGTACTGGGAGGCCGGCGCGCGCAACGCGTACGACGGTCGCACCGTGTTCGCCAAGCCCGGCGGCGGCACCCGCATCGGCGAGGACATCGTCAACAAGGGAGTGCACCTCTACTCCGACCCGTCGTACGCCGGCATCGAGTGCGCACCGTTCGTGCTCGCCGGAGGCTCGTCGGACCGCAGCAGCGTCTACGACAACGGCCTGCCGATCAGCGCGACCGACTGGATCGACGACGGCCGGCTGGCCTCGCTGATCCAGACCCGGCACACCGCCGACATCACCGGCCAGCCGACGACTCCGGGCATCGACAACCTGGTGCTCGACATCGAGCAGGGCACGGGCACCGAGGCCGACCTCGTGGCGGGTCTCGACGACGGACTGCTGCTGACCTGCCTGTGGTACATCCGCGAGGTCGACCCGCAGACGCTGCTGCTCACCGGCCTCACCCGTGACGGCGTCTACCGGGTCGAGGGCGGCGAGATCACCGGGGCGGTCAACAACTTCCGCTTCAACGAGAGCCCGATCGACCTGCTCCGCCGCTACACCCACGCCTCCGAGACGGTGCTCAGCTTCTCGCGCGAGTGGGGCGAGGACGAGTTCTCGCGCACGGCCACACCGGCGCTGCGCATCCCCGACTTCAACATGAGCTCGGTGAGCCAGGCCCTGTGAGCCGGGCCGAACCGCCCCATGGAGGCGCCGCCGGGGTTAGCGTGGTGAGGAGCCCCCGCGAAGTAGGACCCCGCCCATGCCTCTCACCAGCCAGTCCCCCGCTGCCCCGATCAGCGTCGTCCTGATCGACGACAGCGAGGACCTGCTCTTCCTCGTGCGTGGTGCGCTCGAGCGCACCGGGCAGTTCCGGGTCGTCGGCGAGGCCGCCGACGGCAAGCAGGGCGTGGCCGCGGTCGGCGCAGCGAAACCCGACCTGGTGCTGCTCGACATCCTGATGCCCGTCATGGACGGCATCCAGGCGCTCCCGCTGATCCGCGCCGAGTGTCCGGAGGCCATCGTGGTGATGCTCTCGGCGCTCGGCGATGCCAGCGGGATGCCGCAGCGCGCGATGGGCCTGGGAGCCAACGGCTACATCCACAAGGACGGTCGCGTCCAGGCCCTGCCCGAACAGCTCCGGGTCATCGTCGGCAGTGCCCTCGCCGAACGCACGGCCCGCACCGCCCGGGAGCAGGCCGAGCAGGCCCAGCCCCCGACGGCACCGACCAGCTAGGGCCTCACGGCCCGTCGGGGTACGGCTCGCGGGTGTAGACGAAGGTCGCGCACTCGAGGTGGTCGACCGACCCGTCGTCACGGCGTACGACGTGCAGGGTCTCGCCGTGGTGGTAGCCCGCGACCCCGACGATCCGGTCGCCGGACCGGTCGAACTGCTCGTCCACGACGCCGCCGGCCGAGAGGTCGCGGAGCTCCAGCAGGTCGCCCTGCCAGCGCGCCTCGAAGGCCGTGTTCCCCCAGTGCCAGTAGCCGAGGAGCTCGCGTGCCCAGTCCGGCACCGACTCGGCCGGCACCCAGGGCGTGACGGCGGCCGGCGTGTGCTCGCCGAGGAGCGCCAGGGAGAGCTCGGTGCCGGAGAACCCCGTGGTCGCGTTGGTGAGCGCGACCACGCCGACGTGGCTGAGCGGGTCGACGAACAGCGTGGCCTGGAAGCCCGGCATCGAGCCGGTGTGGCCGGAGAGCACCCCGGCGGCGTACGGCAGCAGGCGGACGCCGAGCCCGTAGTCGACGGCGGGCGGCACCGGCTGGCGCATCTCGACCAGGGTCTCGTCGGCCAGCACCGTGGGGTTGCCCAGGGAGAGGAACGCCGCGTAGCGCGCCAGGTCCTCGACCGTGCTCCACAGCTGCCCGGCCGGGGCCATCGCCCCGGTGTCGTGCATCGGCTCGGGGGTCAGCGTGTTGGCGAGGTGGTGCACGCTGAGGCCGCGGGCGTACGGCTCGACCGGGTGGTACGACGTGCGCGTCATCCCCAGCGGGTCGAGGATCCGCTCGGTCACGAGCGTCGAACCACTCCTCGCGCCGCAGGCGGGAGACCGCCTCGCCGAGCAGCGCGAAGCCGAGGTTGCTGTAGTGGTAGTGCTCCCCCGGTCCGAACACGGCACCGGACCCGTCGTTCGCCGCGAGCAGGTCTTCGATCGGGCCGCCCGGTGAGCGCTCCCACCACGGCCCGACCGGCTCGCTCTGCATCCCCGAGACGTGCGCCAGCAACGAGCGCACCGTCGCGCCGCCGTAGCCGGTCTCGGGCACGTGCTTGCCGATCGGGTCGTCGAGGTCGAGCAGGCCGTCGTCGCGGCACTGCAGCACGAGCAGCGCGGTCATGGTCTTGGTGATCGAGCCGATCCGGTACTGCGTGTCGGTCGAGGTCTCGGCACCCGCAGTGCCCGACCAGCCGAGCTCGGCCCCGTCGAGCACGCCGGCGACGACCGACGGCAGCCGCCGGTCGGACTGGTAGCGGTCGAGGACCCTCTGGAAGTGCTCGGCGCTCCTCACGCAAAGGCCTCGGGCGGCGGGCAGGCGCAGACCAGGTTGCGGTCGCCGTACGCCTGGTCGATGCGGCCCACGGGCGGCCAGTACTTGTCGGGGTCGGGACCGGCGGGGAACACCGCCACCTCGGCGGAGTAGGCGCGCTCCTCGGTGCCGGTGATCACCGACGCCGCCGTGTGCGGAGCACCGCGCAGGGGCGAGTTCTCGGGGGTCCACTCCCCCGCCTCCACCCGGCGGATCTCCTCGCGGATCGCGATCATCGCGTCGCAGAACCGGTCGAGCTCGCCGAGGTCCTCGCTCTCGGTCGGCTCGACCATCAGCGTGCCGGCGACCGGGAAGCTCATCGTCGGCGCGTGGAAGCCGTAGTCGATCAGCCGCTTGGCGACGTCGTCGACGGTCACGCCGCTCGACTTGGTCAGCCCGCGCAGGTCGAGGATGCACTCGTGCGCGACCCGGTCGTGGTGGCCGCGGTAGAGCACCGGGTAGTGCTCGTGCAGCCGCTCGGCCACGTAGTTGGCCGCGAGCACGGCCACGGCCGTCGCGTCGGTGAGCCCTTCGGGCCCCATCAGCCGCACGAACGCCCACGAGATCGGCAGGATCCCGGCCGAGCCGTACGGCGCAGCGCTGATCGGGCCGATGCCGGTGCGCTTCTCGGGCTCGGGGTGCATCCCGTGCGAGGGCAGGTACGGCGCCAGGTGCTCGCGCACGCCGACCGGACCCACGCCGGGGCCGCCGCCACCGTGCGGGATGCAGAACGTCTTGTGCAGGTTGAGGTGCGACACGTCGCCGCCGAACTCGCCGGGCTTCGCGTAGCCGAGCAGCGCGTTGAGGTTCGCCCCGTCGACGTAGACCTGGCCGCCGGCGGCGTGCACCAGCTCGCAGAGGTCGGAGATGGTGTCCTCGTAGGCGCCGTGGGTCGACGGGTAGGTGACCATGATCGCGGCGAGGTCGTCGCGGTGCTCGTCGCACTGCTTCTTCAGGTCGTCCATGTCGACCGAGCCGTCGGCGGCGGACTTCACCACGACGACCTTCATCCCGGCCATCACCGCGGATGCCGCGTTGGTGCCGTGCGCCGACGACGGGATCAGGCAGACCCGTCGCTCCCCCTCGCCGTTGGCCTGGTGGTAGGCCCGGATCGCCAGCAGCCCGGCGAGCTCGCCCTGCGACCCGGCGTTGGGCTGGATCGAGACCCGGTCGTAGCCGGTCACGTCCGCCAGCCACGACTCCAGCTGGTCGATCAGCTTGCGGTAGCCGAGCGCGTCCTCCGCCGGCGCGAACGGGTGCAGGTCGGCGAAGCCGGGCAGGCTGACCGGCTCCATCTCGGTGGTCGCGTTGAGCTTCATGGTGCACGAGCCGAGCGGGATCATCCCGCGGTCGAGGGCGTAGTCGCGCGCGGAGAGCCGGCGCAGGTAGCGCAGCATCGAGGTCTCCGAGCGATGGGTGTTGAAGACCTCGTGGGTCAGGTAGTCCGTCGTACGACGCAGCGCCGTCGGGGATCGACCCGTCGACGGAGACGTCGTCACCTCGTCGGTCGAGCCTGTCGAAACCCCGAACGCACCCGCCACCGTGTCGACGAGCTCACGGTCGGTGGTCTCCGAGGTGCTCACGCCCGACGTGGTCGTCGTCGACGAGGCGCAGGTGGACGCCCGCCTCGCGGGCCGCGGCCACCACCTCGGCCGCGCGCCCCGGCACCCGGGCGAGCACGGTGTCGAAGAAGTCCTCGTGCACGACCTCGACTCCCCCACCCCGCAGCAGCGCGGCGAGACGGTGGGCGTGGTGGTGCGCGGCCCCGGCGATCTGCCGGAGCCCGTCGGGACCGTGGTAGACGGCGTACATCGAGGCGACCACGGCCAGCAGCACCTGCGCGGTGCAGATGTTGGAGGTCGCCCGGTCGCGACGGATGTGCTGCTCGCGGGTCTGCAGCGAGAGTCGGTACGCCGGCCGCCCGGCCGAGTCGACCGAGACCCCCACCAGCCGACCCGGGCAGGTGTCGCTCGAGACCGGAGCGCACCGCCATGAAGCCGGCGTGCGGACCGCCGTAGAACAGCGGCACCCCGAAGCGCTGGGAGGAGCCGACCGCGACGTCGGCACCGAGCGTGCCGGGCGACTCGAGCAGCGTCAGCGCCAGCAGGTCGGCGGCCACGACCGCCAGCCCGCCGCGCTCGTGGACCTCCTCGATGACCGGTCGCGGGTCGAGGATCCGGCCCGAGGCGCCGGGGTACTGCACGAGCACTCCGGAGAGGTCTCCCTCGGGCAGACCGTCGGCCAGGTCGGCGACGACCACCTCGATGCCCATGGCCTCGGCGCGGGTGCGCACCACCTCGATCGTCTGCGGCAGCGCGTCGGCGTCGACGACGAACGGCCCCGTCCTTCTTCTTCGCGCGGCGCACGAGCGTCATCGCCTCGGCGGCCGCGGTGCCCTCGTCGAGCAGCGAGGCGTTGGAGGTCGACAGCCCGGTGAGGTCGGCGACCATCGTCTGGAAGTTGAGCAGCGCCTCGAGCCGGCCCTGGCTGATCTCGGGCTGGTACGGCGTGTAGGCGGTGTACCAGGACGGGTCCTCGAGCACGTTGCGTCGTACGACGGGCGGGGTGATCGTGCCGTGGTAGCCGAGCCCGATCATCGCGGCGAGCGGGTTGTTCAGCTCGGCGATCGCGCGCAGCTCGGCGGCCGCCGCGCGCTCCGTGGCGGCGGGAGGCAGCGCGAGCCCGTCGGAACGGATCCGGCCGGGCACGGCGTCGTCCATCAGCGCCTCGAGGCTGCTCACGCCGAGCGTCTTGAGCATCTCGGTGACCTGGTGGTCGTCGGGCCCGATGTGCCGCTCGCTGAAGGGACGCGGCTCGCAGGGAGTCCGCGAGATTCTGGTCTGACATGTCGCTCCTGGTCGTGAGGCGAGCTACCGGTCGAGTCGGTGAGTACGCCTCCCCTCAGTCACAACGTCGTCGTTGCTCCTGAGTGCCAGCCAGTGCGGTCCGTGAGCCTGAGAGGTTGGTGGGAGGAGTTGCCCCTTCGGCGCCCCGGACCACGAACGTGCACAGCGGCCCGGGAACTCTCCCGCACAGGATTTGTCAGCAGGACAAAACTACCAGCCTCAGCCGGTGCAGCCGCGCCTTGCGACGCGCCGCGAGCTCGTCGCTCTCGTGCTGCGGCCTCGGCCTCGGCGGTCCGCTCGGAGGGCAGGTCGGCGAGCGATCCCTCGATCTCGCGCCAGACGCCGCCGATGGCGATGCCGAAGACACCCTGGCCGCCCTGGAGCAGGTCGATGACCTCGTCGTTGCTGGTGCACTCGTAGACGGTGGCGCCGTCGCTCATCAGCGTCACGCGGGTCAGGTCGTCGGTGCCGCGCTGCCGGAGGAAGGCGACGGCGGAGCGGATCTGCTGCAGCGAGATGCCGGCGTCGAGCAGACGCTTGATCACCTTGAGCAGCAGGATGTCGCGGAAGCTGTAGAGGCGCTGGGTGCCCGACCCGGTGGCCCCGCGCACGGTCGGCTCGACCAGGCCGGTGCGGGCCCAGTAGTCGAGCTGGCGGTAGGTGATGCCGGCGGCGTTGCACGCGGTCGGGCCGCGGTAGCCGAGGTCGTTGGGGAGCGGGGAGACGTCGTCGTCGAAGAGCAGTCCCTGCTCGTCGGCGTCCAGTGCTGCGTCCAGCACGGCCTGCTCGTCGTGCGGCTCGTTCTTGGTGGCCACTGCTACCTCCGAAGTCTGCTCCACTGAGCGTAACCCCCGGGAAGGGTGGCGGGCGGCTCCGTGACCTGGAACGAGACACGTAATCCCAGCCGTGGAGTTACAGCGAAGACAGTTCGAAGGTAGACCTTCGCTTGAAGGTTGGCAAAGCCCTCCGCGGCGTGTCGCTCAACCTTAAAGTTCGACTTGAAGGTCAAGCTTCAGCGCGAGGAGCTACTTCTGGCCCTCGTCGAAGTCCTCGGGCGAGACGTGGTCGAGGAACTCGCGGAACCGCTCCACCTCGTCCTCCTGCTCGTCGGGTACGACGATCCCGGCGTCCTCGAGCAGCTCCTCGGAGCAGACGATCCGCGAGCCGGTGCGCAGCGCCAGCGCGATCGAGTCCGAGGGCCGCGCACTGACCTCGACGCCGGAGGCGAGCACCAGCGAGGCGTAGAAGACGTTGTCGCGCATCTCGGTGATCCGGATCTCCGAGACCTCGTTGCCGGTGGCCTCCAGGACGTCGCGCAGGAGGTCGTGGGTCAGCGGTCGCGGCGGCACCACGCCCTGCTGGGCGAAGGCGATCGCGGTCGCCTCGACGGCCCCGATCCAGATCGGCAGGTAGCGCTCCCCCATCAGCTCCCGCAGCAGCACGATGGGCTGGTTGGAGGGCATCTCCACCCGGACTCCGACGACCTCGACCTCGCGCATGTCGCCAGCCTACTCGGCCGCAGACGAGCCGCCACCGCGTCGGCAAGATCGCCGATGCTGCGCCTGATCTGGATCGGGCTCGGCTCGAGCGGTCTCGTCGAGCTGGAAACCCATGAACGCCGCCTCCACGAGACGGGCCGCCCGGCCGGCGTCGGCGGCCCGCATGCCCGAGGCGACGAGGTGGTCCGCGAGCGCCGCGAGCCAGATCTCGTTGGCCTCCCCGACGACCGGGCGAACGGCTCCGCGCCCAGCACTCCGAGCGCCGCGGCCTCGACGTACAGCCGCCCGCAGCGCGCCTGCTCGGGCGTGCTCACCGCCCCCCACAGGTCGATGCACCGCCTGCGCGCACGTCGCGCGACGGCGCGCAGCGCGCGGATCTCCCGCACCGACCGGTCGTTCGAGACGCGCAGCACGGTCGCGACCAGGTCGTTCTTGTCCTTGAAGTGGTAGAGCAGCATCCGGTCGCTGGTGCCCAGGGCGGCCGCCAGCGGGCGCAGGCTGAGGTCGATCAGCCCGTGCTCGAGCACGTAGTCGGTGGCCGCCTCGGCCAGGACCTGTCGACGATCGCTCACGGACCGTCAGTGTAGCGAGTGCTACATTAGGATGTGTAGCACTCGCTACACGATAGACTTGCGAAGGAGTGGACGGACATGGGTCTGGCGCTGGCGCTGCTGCATGGTGGCGATCGGCATCGAGGTCGGGGCGACCGCAGCACTCCCCCGCGCCGACGGGTTCCACGACCCCTTCTGGACCGCGGTCGTGCTGGTCGGGTACGCCGTGTCCATCTGGCTGCTCGCCCTCGTGGTGCGCGAGCTCCCCGTCTCGGTCGCCTACGCGATCTGGGCCGGGCTCGGCACGGCCGCGATCGCCGTGGTCGGCGTGGTCGCCCTCGGCGAGCACTGGGACGCTGACCAAGGTGGTGGCGCTCACGCTGATCATCGTCGGCGTGGTCGTGCTCAACCTGCACGGAGCCCACTGAGGCTCCGGGTCAGCGCAGCGAGCGCAGCCCGGCCTTGACCAGGGCTGCGTGCAGGCGGATCGAGAGCACCGCCATCTCGTCCATCGTCTGGGCCGCGCGACCCTCGGCGCCGTCCTCGCGGCTGCGGCGGATCGGCGAGACCACCTGCTCGACCAGGCCCACCTCGCGCTCGGCCGACGGTGCGGAACGCGCGCAGGTGCCGCGGCTCGAGGCCGTACGCCGCGAGCTCGCCGGCCACCTTGGCGATCACCAGCGCGTCGGCGTCGTAGTGCTTGGAGCCGGCGCGCGTGCGGACCAGGCCGAAGTTCTCCAGCTGCTCGAGCAGCTCCTCGGTGATCTCGGCCGTCTTGACCAGCTCGCGCCGGGAGATGCGCACGTCGGGTGAGTGCGAGAGCAGCGACTCGGCCCCGGGAGCCGGGTTGGCCATCAGCGACCCGGGGATGCTGGGGCCACCCGCTCAGCGCCGGCGGCTCGAGCCCCCGGTCGAGGGCGTCGAGGTGCTCGCGGATCACCTTCAGCGGCAGGTAGTGCTCGCGCTGCGCCCGGATGATGTAGCGCAGCTTCTCCATGTCCTGCACGGAGTACTTGCGGTAGCCCGACGGAGTCCGCTCGGGCTCGACGAGCCCTTCGTTCTCCAGGTGCCGGATCTTCGACTCCTTGATGTCGACGTCCGGGAACTCCGCCTTGAGGTCGGCGACCGCCTGCCCGATGGTGATGCGGGCCGGCTGGCGCACCGGTCAGATGCCCTTCGCGTCACTGGCGAAGAAGATCAGCCGGAACTTGCCGATGCGCACCTCGTCGCCGTTCTGCAGCTCCGCGTCGTCGACCCGGTCGCCGTTGAGGTAGGTGCCGTTGAGGCTGCCGACGTCGTGGACGCGGAAGCTCTCGCCCTCGCGGCGGAACTCGACGTGGCGCCGGGAGACGGTGATGTCGTCGAGGAAGATGTCGCTCTCGGGGTGACGGCCGACCGTGGAGAGGTCGGTGTCGAGCAGGTAGCGGCTGCCGGCGCCGGGCCCGCGCTGGACGACCAGCAGGGCGCTGCCCGCGGGAAGCGCGTCGACCGCGGCCGCGTCGGCCGCGTTGAGCGAGGTGCGCTCGTCGGCCTCGGTCTTCGGCGGGGCGCCGAAGGTGATGGTCGCGGTGGCGTCGTCGGGCGCCTGCTCGAGGTCCGGCTCGGTCGGCGGGGCCAGCGGGGTGCCACATTGCGAGCAGAACCGCGCGTTGTCGGAGTTCTGGCTCCCGCACTGCGAGCAGAAGGGCATGTCGTGGATCTCCCGTCGACGTCGAGGTGCAAACCCTGAACCGCCAGTGGAGGTTCAGGGTTCTGGCGCGTCAACCTATCAGCGCAGCGACAACCCGGACGGACCACCCTGAACGGAGTGTCAGGCCTCGAGGCCGGCCTCGTAGGTCGCGGCGTCCATCAGGTCGGCCGAGCCGCTGTTGTCGGGCGACGATCTCGAAGAGCCAGCCGTCGCCGTAGGGGTCGGTGTTGACCAGCTCGGGCGTCGCGTCCAGGGCCTCGTTGCGGGCGACGACCTCACCGCCGAGCGGCGCGTAGACCTCGCTCACCGACTTGGTCGACTCCAGCTCGCCGACGACCGCACCGGACGTGACCGTCTCGCCGACCTCGGGGAGCTGGACGAAGACGATGTCGCCGAGCGCGTCCTGGGCGTAGTCGGTGATGCCGACGCGCACCGATCCCTCGGCCTGGCCGGGCTCGCGCAGCCACTCGTGCTCGGAGGTGTACTTCAGGTCTTCAGGAAACACGCTGCTCCTCGTCGTCGTGGTCGAGCACCTGTGGCCACTCGGCAGGCTACTGCCCGGGGACGGCTTCGGCGTAGCGGGGCTTGACCGGGGTCCGGGTGACCGTGACGTTGACGCGGTCGGCCTTCTTGATCGACACCGACCCGTGGTCCATCTCCACGTCGTCGGTGAAGCCGCCCTGGAACTGCAGCGCCCCGGCCAGGGTGTCGGCGTCTGCCGATCGCGTCGATGACGTACGGCGGCTTGAGGCAGCACGCCGTCGACGCGGACCCCGTCCGGGTCGTCCTCGAAGGAGGTCTGGGCGATCACCCGCACCCGGTCGTTGATCTCGATCGCCTCGACGCCGGCGTTGCGCAGCTCCTCGATCCCGTCGAGCAGGTGGTTGAGGCTGAGGTCGCCCTTCGGGTCCTTGACGGTGATCCGGATGCCCGGACCGCTCGCGGGCACGGTGCCGGCGAGCACGCCGAGGGTCTGCGACCTCCTTCTGCGCCTGCTCCAGGGCCGTCGTACGCCGCTGGGTGCTGCTGCGCAGCTGGTCGCGGGTCTCCTCGAGGTCGGCGATGTCGCGCTCGGCCTTGCGCGAGGCGGCCTGGAGCCCGTTGAGCGCCTGGATCAGCTCGGCCTCGCGCAGGCCGGCGTAGGTGTCGTCCTGGCCGGCGAGCCGCACCTGGGTCACGGCCGCGAAGGCGAGCACGCCGACGAGCACGGCCACGACGGCCTGCCCGCGGGAGGGCCGGAAGAACGAGCGCCGCAGGCGGTCGACGCCGGTGCGCTTGGTCGGGGTGGCGGCTGCTCAGTCGTCGGGCGGGGCTCATGCGTGGAAGATGTGCCGGCGGATCGCGGCGACGTTGGAGAAGATCCGGATGCCGAGGACGACGACGACGCCGGTGGAGAGCTGGGCGCCGACCCCGAGCTTGTCGCCGAGGAACACGATCATCGCCGCGATCAGCACGTTGCTGATGAAGGAGATGACGAAGACCTTGTCGTCGAAGATCCCGTCGAGGAAGGCGCGGAAGGCGCCGAAGACGGCGTCGAGCGCGGCCACCACGGCGATCGGCAGGTAGGGCTCCATCGACAGCGGCACGTCGGGAGTGAGGAACAGGCCCGAGGACGACGCCGACCACGAGCCCGATGATCGCGATCACGACGCGCCTCCTGGTGTCCTTCTGGTTGGCGTAGCGCAGCGAGACCTCCGCGGCGGGGAGCCGGAGCGAGGACACCGGCGTGATCTTCAGCTGCAGCCCGACCTCGCGCTGCAGGTCCAACCATGCCTGACCGCTGGAGGTTTCCGCGAAACGTGCCGGCAGCGTGTCCTTGTTGCCGATCGCCGAGACGACGTACGGGCGGCCGCAGCGACGGGCGTTGACCGTGATGGCGCCGCCGGCCAGGCGGATGGTGCTCAGGTTGGTCAGCCGCTGGCCGTTGATCGAGATCGCCTCGGCGCCGGCCTCCCAGAGGCCGTTGACCAGCTTCTGCAGGTCGGAGTCGAGCACCTCGTTGCGGGCGCTGTCGGCACCCGGGGCGTCGTCGGCCACCACCCGGACGCCCGGCCCGCGCACGGGCGATGGTGCCGGCGCGCATGCCGAGCAGCTCGATCCGGGCGAGCAGGCCCTGGGCGGAGGTGTCGCTGCGCGAGCTGGCGGGCCTGCAGCCGGCGTACCTCGCGCTGCAGCGGCAGCCAGCCGCGCGCGGTCGCCGTCGAGCTGGCTGCGCGCCTGCGTCGACCTGGCCGGCCAGCTCGCGCCGCTCGCGCTCGTCGCTGACCGAGTTGCGCGAGGTCTGCACGGCGGCGGTCACCACCAGGACGGCGAACAGCGCCATCACCAGCGCGCCGACGAGCGCCGATGCGCCGGCGCGGGGCGCTCGCGGCTCGGCGGTCCTCGGCGGTCTCCTTGCGCTCGGAGACGAACGCGTAGTCCTCGTCCATCGCGTGGGTGGTGAGGTAGTCGAGCAGGCCCATCGTCGCCTGGGGCGGCAGCCGGGCGGGCTCGCGGGCGCCTCTCGTCGGTCGTCAGGTCGTCGGCCACGCTCAGCCGTCCTGCGAGGTGGGGGCGCGCGTCGCTCGCGGTCGGCCATCAGCTTGCGGACCTGCCAGGCGTAGAGCAGGCCCGCCCACCAGTAGAGGCCGATCCCCCAGATCGCGAACGCCCAGCCGAACACCTCGGCCAGCGTGGCGACGACGCCCTCGCCGTCACCGAGGAACAGCAGCGGGAAGGAGTAGAGCAGGGCGGCCGTGGCGGCCTTGCCGAGGTAGTGCACCGGCAGCGCGGAGTAGCCGCGGGTGCGCAGGAACGGGACCAGGCACCACAGGAAGGCGTCGCGCAGCGGGCAGCATGATCGCGACCCACCACGGGATGATGTCGCGGTAGAGCAGCCCGATCGATGGCGGCCAGGATGTAGAGCCGGTCGGCGACCGGGTCGAGGATCTCGCCGAGCTTGGACATCTGGTCCAGCCGCCGGGCGAGGTAGCCGTCGAGCCAGTCGGTGAAGCCGGTGATCATCAGGACGACGAGGGCCCAGACGTCGGCCTCGGGGCCGATCACGAGCCAGAGGAAGAGAGGAACGCCGGCCAACCGCACCATGCTGATGATGTTGGGGAGCGTCCACACCGCGGAGGTGCGCGCAACCCCTGGCTGCCGAGCCACAGTGTGCCTCCTGACGATCGTCGGAGGTCACCCTATCGGCGGTCAGGTTCAGCTCAGGCAGCAGCCGCATCGCGGGCAGTGACGGCGCTTGGTGGTGCCGATCTCCTGCCCGCAGCCGCACACGAGCAGGGTGGTCACGCCAGATCCACTGGCGGTGGTCGGCCCGTACAAGGCCGCTTCTGTCGCAATCATCGGAATCCCCCTTGGTGCTCCTGTACCATGAGACGCCCTGTCCGTATTGTCCTGACGCGCCAAACGCACAAATAGTCCGAACGGACTATGGATTTTGACTCGGTATAGCCCACTCGACGGCGGCGTCCGGTCTGGACCAGTTCGGGCGGATTTGGCCCGAGGGCTTGTCAGGCGGTGGGAGCGAGCACCGGCCCGGCGTGCCCGGCCAGGCACACCCAGCGGTCCTCGTGGCGGACCCACACCTGGGTCATCGGCATCCGGAACTCCTCGAGGCCGTCGCCCCGGTCGACCTCGTCGACCACCTGGCAGCGCAGCACCGCGGTGCTGCTCGTGGGCGACCACGTCGACGTCGGTGAGCTCCTGGCGGCCCAGCGGGTGGCGCCGCCGGTGTTGGACGCGATGTAGGACTCGCGGTCGAACCGCTCGCCGGTGTGCGAGACCCAGCGGAAGTCGGGGTGGAGCAGGCTGCGCAGCGCCTGCGGCGTCACCGCTCGCCAGGGCGGCCGCCCTGCGGCGCGCGGCCTCGAGCACCTGCTCCAGACGTGTCCACGGTGCCAGCATGCCCCGCGTGCAGGCTCGTTTGAAGCAGGATTTCCTGTCAAATTCGAGACGCCGGTGACCGGACCGTTACCCGGATCGCCGATCGCGGCCGGGCCAGCCGGTGTAGGCCTCGGCGAGGTAGGTCGAGCCCGGCGGTCGAGCCGACCACGCTGGAGAGCTCGCCGACCTGGCGTCGTACGTCGAAGGGGCTGGCGTCCTCGGCAGCCGGTGCAGCATCGTGGTCATCCAGTAGGAGAAGTGCTGCGCCCTCCACACCCGGTCCAGCGCGCGCGCGCGTGTAGTCGTCGAGCAGCGACCCGTCGCTGCTTGGCGATCGCCCGCTCGAGCTCCTCGGCCAGCACCCGCACGTCGGCGAGCGCGAGGTTGAGGCCCTTGGCGCCGGTCGGCGGGACCGTGTGGGCGGCGTCGCCGGCCAGCAGCAGGTTGCCGTGGCGCATCGGCTCCTGGACGAAGCTGCGGAACGGCAGCACCGTCTTCGAGGTGATCGGCCCCTCCTTCAGGGTGTGCCCGTTGGCGCCGACGCGGGCCTGGAGCTCCTCCCAGATCCGGTCGTCGGACCAGTCGTCGACGTCCTCGCCGGGGTCGCACTGGAAGTACATCCGCTGCAGGGTCTCGGTGCGCTGGCTGATCAGCGCGAAGCCGCGCTCGGAGTGGTTGTAGATCAGCTCCGGCGCGCTCGGCGGCGCCTCGCAGAGGATGCCGAACCAGGCGAACGGGTACTCGCGGAAGTACTGGCGGCGCATCGACTCCGGGAACGCCTGGCGGCAGATGCTCCGCGAGCCGTCGGCCCCGACGAGGTAGTCGCAGCGGATCTCGTGGGCCTGGCCGTCGGCGTCGGTGAACCGGATCGCCGGGCTGGTCGCTGGTCACGTCGACGACCGAGACGTCGCTGACGCCGAACCGCACGTCGCCGCCGTCGCGCTCGCGGGCGTCGGCGAGGTCGATGAACACGTCGGTCTGCGGGTAGAGCTGCACCGCCGCGCCGACCAGGTCCTCGAAGTCGATGCGGTGCAGCTCGCCGCCGAAGCCGAGCTCGATGCCCTCGTGCCGGTAGCCGTCGCGCAGCACCCGGTCGGAGACCCCGGTCTCGACGAGCAGCTCGACGCTGTCCTGCTCGAGGATCCCGGCCCGGTGGGTCTGCTCGATCTCCTCGCGGGTGCGGATGCTCGACCACGACCGAGTCGATGCCCGCCACGGGCGAGCAGGTGGGACAGCATCAGCCCGGCGGGTCCGCCGCCGACGATGCCGACGGGCGTGCGGATGACATCGGCGGGCATGGGGTCGGAGTCTGCCGGTCGCCGTACGCCTGCCACCATCCGCGCGCTTCCGTTCAGTGGAAGCGGTCGGCCGAGCTCGACGGAGCGACCAGGGCGCGGCCGATCCCGCGCGCCGCCACCTGCATCGCGGCGACCAGCTCGCGCCCGGTCCTTCCTCAGGCTGGGCACGCACGATGCCGAGCGCGGCCACCACGTCGGCCCGGGCGCGGATCGGCACCGCCACCGAGCAGGCGCCGAGGCTCATCTCCTCCACGGTGGTGGCGTAGTCGTCCTTGAGCACGCGCGCGAGCTGGCGGCGCAGGGTGCCCGGCTGGATGATGGTGTACGGCGTGACGCGGGTCAGGTTCGCGAGCACCTCGGCCTGCACCGCGGCCGGCGCATGGGCGAGCAGCACCTTGCCGACGCCGGTGGCGTGCATCGGCAGCCGCGAGCCGATCGTGCTCACCACCGGCACCGAGGCGTGCCCGGAGAGCCGGTCGAGGTAGAGCACCTGGGTGCCGTCGCGCACGGCCAGGTGCACCGTGGCGAGGGTGGCGCCGTACAGGTCGTGGAGGTACGGCGAGGCCAGCTGCCGCAGCCCGGTCTGCACGGGAGCGAGCAGCCCGACGTCCCACAGTCGCCGGCCCACGACGTACTCCCCCGCCGCCGTGCGGCTCAGCGCACCCCAGCCGACCAGCTCACCGACCAGCCGGTGCGCCGTCGGGACGGGCAGCCCCGCCCGGTCGGCCAGCTCGGACAGCGAGAGCCGCCGGTGCTCCTCGTCGAAGGCGCCCACCAGCGCCAGCGCCCGACTCGTGACGCTCGTGCCCGGGGTGGAGACGTTGCCCGCCATGGCGCCCATCGTTCCACTGGCCGGAAGTCGATGCCAGACCTCCGCTGCAGAACGGTGGTTGAGGAGCGAGCGACAGCGAGCGTCTCGAAACCACACAGGTCACCGTCGACGGTGCTCGTCCACAGACGCCGTCACTCCGCCAGCACGTTCGCCTCAACCGCGTCAGGCTGCAGAGATGGGCTACGTCTACATCCTCGAGTGCGCCGATGGCACCTACTACGTCGGAAGCACCACCAACCTCGAGGCGCGACTGTGGCAGCACCAGCACGGTCCGCACGGAGCCGCCTACACCCGACACCGTCGCCCGGTGAGGCTCGTCTGGGCAGGCGAGTTCGAGTCGATTGCGGCGGCGTTCGCCTTCGAGAAGCAAGTGCAGGGTTGGCGCCGAGCCAAGCGCGAAGCCCTCATCCGTGGCGAGTTCGATCGGCTGCCCGGCCTCTCCTGGCGCAGGCGCAGCGAGCCGACCGACGACCACTGAGCTGGTGGTTTCGAGACGCTCGCTGCGCTCGCTCCTCAACCACCGAGATCTGCAAGCGCCCGCTCGTGCTGGTGCATGTGGGCGGGCACCGTCGCGAGGGCGGCCATCGCGATCAGGGCGGCGAGGGTGAAGGCGTAGAAGCCGCCCGGGTAGGAGATGCCGGCGGTCACCAGGGCGCCGCCGAGGGAGGGGCCGACGATGGCGCCGACGCGGCCGACACCCGAGGCCAGGCCGAGGGCGGTGCCGCGGATCTCCGGCGGGTAGAGGTGGCCGACGAAGGCGTAGACGAGCACCTGGGCGCTGAACACGAAGATGCCGGTGAGCAGCACGGCGACGTACACGAGCAGCTCGTGCTCGAGCTTGATCGACAGCAGCGCGAGGAACAGCGCGGCCAGGCCGAACCAGACCAGCACCGTCGGCTTGTTGCCGCGCGAGTCGGAGATCGCGCCGGCCACCAGCAGGCCGATGACGGCGCCGACGTTGAGCACGAGCAGCAGGGTGGTGCCGGCCTTGATGGAGTACCCGGCCTCCCCCATGATCTTCGGCAGCCAGATGTTCAGGCCGTAGACGAGCAGCAGCCCCATGAACGACGCGACCCAGAGACCGATGCTGACCCGGAGGTAGCGGCCCTTGACGACGTCGGCGCTGCGCACGACCACCGGCGTCTCGCCGCGCTCGCGGGCCTCGACGGCCCGGAGGTAGGTCTCCGACTCGGGCAGCTTGGCCCACATCAGCGGCAGGGCGAGCAGCCCGGCGACACCGCCGACGATGAACATCGACTCCCAGCCGTAGGGCTCGATCAGCTTGAGCGCGAGCAGGGCGGTGAGTACGGCGCCGACGTGGTAGCCGGTCATCGTGCGGGTGACGGCGGAGCTGGCGCGCTCACGCGGAGCGTGCTCGGACATGAACGCCAGCGCGGTCGGCATCACCGCACCGAGGCCGAGGCCGGCCAGGAAGCGGAGCACGGTGAACTGGGTGACGTTCTGGGAGAACGCCACCGCGATGGTGAGCACGGAGAAGAGCGCGACGCAGCCGATCACCGTCAGCCGCCGGCCGAAGCGGTCCGTCAGCGGCCCGACCGTGACGGCTCCGATGCCGACGCCGATCAGGCCCACCGTGGAGGCCGTCGTGAGCGAGGCGTCGGTGAAGCCGAGGTCGCCGGTCTTGGACAGGGTCGGGATGACGGTGCCGATGACGACGAGGTCGTAGCCCTCGAGGGCGACCGCGAGCCAACACAGCAGCACGGGCCAGAAGCCCGATTGACGGGTGATGGAAGTGGACATGACGTGCGCTCCGTTCCGAGATGGATGCCCAGCACCGTCGCAGCCGGAGCGGGCGACCTCCACCCCCACATTCCGCTCAGTGAAATCGGACTCGCACGGCCGGCCCGGTCCCGGCGTACCTTTCCTCCCGTGACCGACACCACCGCCAGCACCACCGGGACTCCGACTCGGCCGCCGACTCCCAGTCGACGATCGACCACGAGATCGCCACGATCCGGGACGACTACCAGCGCGCCGGCGCCGAGGAGACCCAGCCGCGGCTGGACTACCCGCCCTACCGGAGCAGCCTGCTGCGCCACCCGACCAAGGACCTGCACCACGCGGACCCCGAGACGATCGAGCTGTTCGCGCCGGTCTTCGGGCAGCGTGACGTCGCAGCCCTCGAGTCCGACCTGACCATCCAGCACAACGGCGAGCCGATCGGCGAGCGCATCGTGGTCACCGGGCGGATCGTCGACGGCGACGGACGGCCGGTGCGCCACCAGCTGGTCGAGATCTGGCAGGCCAACGCGTCGGGGCGCTACATCCACAAGCGCGACCAGCACCCGGCGCCGATCGACCCCCACTTCACCGGCGTCGGCCGGACCCTCACCGACGGCGACGGCAACTACACCTTCACCACGATCAAGCCCGGCCCCTACCCGTGGAAGAACCACCACAACGCGTGGCGGCCGGCGCACATCCACTTCTCCCTGTTCGGGCAGGAGTTCACGCAGCGGATGATCACGCAGATGTACTTCCCGGGCGACCCGTTGTTCGCGCTCGACCCGATCTACCAGTCGATCGTCGACCCGAAGGCCCGCGAGCGCCTGGTGGCGTCGTACGACCACGACGTGACGCAGCACGAGTGGGCGACGGGCTATCGGTGGGACATTGTCCTGACCGGCTCGCACCGCACGCCCCTGGAAGAGGAGGACCACTCATGAGCCACCAGGCCATCCTCACCGCGACTCCGGGCCAGACCATCGGTCCCTTCTACGGCTACGCGCTCCCCTACCCCGGCGACGACGAGCTGGTGCCGCCAGGGCACCGCGACGCCATCCGGCTGCACGGCACGGTGTACGACGGAGCCGGCGCTCCGGTCCCGGACGCGCTCATCGAGATCTGGCAGGCCGACGAGAACGGCGACGTCGTGCAGACCGAGGGATCGCTGGCCCGCAACGGCTGGACCTTCACCGGCTTCGGCCGGGCTGCCGTCGACGGCACCGGGCACTACTCGTTCACCACCGTGCGCCCCGGTCCGACCGAGGACGGCGCCGCGCCCTTCTTCGCCGTGACCGTGTTCGCCCGCGGACTGCTGAACCGGTTGTTCACCCGCGCCTACCTGCCCGACGACGAGCGCGCGCTGTCCGACGACAGGCTCCTGACGTCACTGCCCGAGGAGCGTCGCGCCACGCTGGTCGCGGAGCAGCGACACCGACGGCTACGTCTTCGACATCCGGCTGCAGGGCGACGGCGAGACCGTCTTCCTCGGCTTCCCGGGATCCTGATGGCCGACCTGTTCTGGCCCGGCGACGAACGCGCCGAGCAGATCTTCGCTCCGCTGAGCGTGTTCAGCGCGCTGGTGAAGGTCGAGGAGGAGTGGCTGGCCACCCTCGTCGACGGCGGCGTCGCTCCCGCCACGGCGCCGGGCCGACGTGCACCGGCTCGCCAGCCGGCGCGACCTCGAGCAGGTCGCGCTGGGTGCCGAGGCCAGCGGCAACCCCGTCGTACCCCTGGTCTCGCTGCTGCGCGAGCGGCTCCGTGACACCAACGCCGAGGCAGCCCGCTGGCTGCACCGCGGGCTGACCAGCCAGGACGTGCTGGACACGGCGCTGGTGATGAACGCCCGCGACACGCGGGACCGCCTGCTCACGCGGCTCGACGCGCAGGTGGAGTCGCTGTCGCGGCTGGCCGACCGGCACCGCGACCACCTGATGGCCGGACGCACGCTGACCCAGCACGCCGTACCGATCACGTTCGGGCTGAAGGCGGCGCAGTGGCTGCAGGGCGTGCTCGACGCCCGCGACGACCTGCGTGCCCTGGCCTTCCCGGTGCAGATCGGCGGCGCCGCCGGCACGCTGTCGGCGCTCAGCGAGCTCGCCGGGGATCCCGACGCCGCCCAGTTCCTGGCGGCCGACGTGGCCCGCCGACTCGGCCTCGACACGTGGTGCCCTGGCACACCAACCGCGCCCCCTTCACCCGGTACGCCGACGCGCTGGTCCGGGCCACCGACGCGATGGCCCATGTCGCCAACGACGTGCTCGTGCTGGCCCGGCCCGAGATCGCCGAGCTCGCCGAGCCGGCCGTCGAAGGACGAGGCGGGTCCTCGACGATGCCGCAGAAGGCCAATCCCGGTGCTCTCCGTGCTGATCCGCCGGGCCGCGCTCGCGGCCCCGGGTCTTGCGGCGCAGCTGCACCTGTCGGCCACCGAGATGGTCGACGAGCGAGCCGACGGCGGCTGGCACATCGAGTGGTCGACCCTGGCCACGCTCTCCCGTCGGTCGCTGGTGGCCGCCTCGCAGACCGCCGAGCTCCTCGAGGGGCTGCACGTCGACACCGGCAGGATGGCCGCCGTGGTCAAGCAGCAGACGTCGTCGCTCCTCGCCGAGCACCGCAGCCTGGCGTCCCTGTCGGAGACGGAGCGCGAGGCCGACTTCGACGCCGGCCACTACCTCGGCGCGACCAGCGCCTTCATCGACCAGATCCTCGCGCGTGCCCACGACCAGGAGACCCCGTGACCGTCCCCTCGATCACCGCCGTCCGGACTGACCGGCGCGGCCCACCGGGCCGAGCTGCCCCTGCTCGTGCTCGGCCCGTCGCTCGGCACCTCGGCGGCCACGCTGTGGAGCCGACTGCGCCGCAGGCCTGACCGACGCGCTTCGACGTCGTCGCCTGGGACCTCCCCGGCCACGGCCACAACCACGCGGTGCCCGACGAGCCGTTCACGATGGCCGAGCTGGCCCAGGGCGTGCTGCGGGTCGTCGACGAGATCCTCGAGCAGCGCGACCAGTGCCGGCGGCACCTTCGCCTACGCCGGCGACTCGGTCGGTGGCTCGGTCGGGCTCCAGCTGCTGCTCGACCAGCCCGACCGGGTCACCTCGGCGGTGCTGCTGTGCACCGGCGCCCAGATCGGCGACCCGTCGATGTGGGCCGGCCGGATCGGCCAGGTCAGCGTCTCGGGCACCTCGGTGATGGTCTCTGGCTCCGCCGAGCGCTGGTTCGGACCCGGCTTCCTCGAGCGGCAGCAGGGCACGGCCTCGGCACTGCTGCACGCGCTCCAGGACGCCGACGACCAGGGCTACATCCAGGTCTGCCAGGCGCTGGCCGACTTCGACGTCCGCGACCGACTCGGGGAGATCCAGACACCGGTGCTGGCCGTCGCCGGCTCCGCCGACGTCCCGACCCCGCCCGAGAACCTGCGCGAGATCGCCGAGCAGGTGAAGGACGGTCGCTACGTCGAGCTCGAGGGGGTCGCGCACCTCGCTCCCGCCGAGGCGCCCGGCGAGGTCGCGGCGCTGATCCGCCAGCACGTGCTGGGCGAGGCGCCCCCGGACACCGGCCCGCATGTCGCCCGGCATGGCCGTACGCCGCGAGGTGCTCGGCGACGCCCACGTCGACCGGGCCACGGCCAACGCCACCGACCTGACCCGCGAGTTCCAGGAGTTCATCACCGAGTACGCCTGGGGTGGCATCTGGACCCGGCCCGGCCTCGACCGCCGCAGCCGCTCGATGATCACCCTCACCGCCCTGATCGCGCGCGGGCACCACGAGGAGCTCGCCATGCACCTGCGGGCCGCGCGCACCAACGGCCTGACCAACGACGAGATCAAGGAGCTCATCCTGCAGTGCGCGATCTACTGCGGCGTGCCGGACGCGAACACCGCGTTCCGGATCGCCCAGGGCGTGCTGGACGAGCTGGACCGAGAAGGAGACTCATGACTGACGCGTTCGTCTACGACGCAGTCCGCACCCCGTTCGGCAAGTTCAACGGCGGCCTGGCCGGCGTACGCCCTGACGACCTGGCGGCCGTCGTCCTCGGCGCCGTACGCGACCGCACGCCGGAGCTGGACCCCGAGTCGGTCGACGAGGTGATCCTCGGCAACGCCAACGGCGCCGGCGAGGAGAACCGCAACGTCGCCCGGATGGCCGGCCTGCTGGCCGGCTTCCCGGTGTCGGTGCCCGGCTCGACCGTCAACCGCCTCTGCGGCTCGTCGCTCGACGCGGCCATGGCCGGCTCGCGGATGATCGAGACCGGCGACGCCGACGTCGTGCTGACCGGTGGCGTGGAGTCGATGACGCGCGCGCCCTGGGTGCTGCCCAAGCCCTCGCGCGCCTTCCCCGCCGGCAACCTCGAGGCCGTGTCCACGACGCTGGGCTGGCGCCTGGTCAACCCGAACATGCCGGCCGAGTGGACGGTCTCCCTCGGCGAGGCCAACGAGCAGCTCCAGGAGAAGTACGACGTCTCCCGCGAGCGGCAGGACGCCTTCGCCGCCCGCTCGCACAACCTCGCCGACCAGGCCTGGACCGACGGGTTCTACGACGACCTCGTGGTGGCCGTGCCCGACACCGACGTCACCCGTGACGAGTCGGTGCGTCCCGGGTCGAGCGTCGAGTCGCTCGCGAAGCTCAAGCCCTCCTTCCGCAAGGACGGCACCATCACCGCCGGCAACGCCTCGCCCCTGAGCGACGGCGCCTCGGCCGTGCTGCTCGGTTCGGACAAGGTGGCCGACTCCCTCGGCCGCTCCCCCGTCGCCCGCATCGCCGGCCGGGCCGCGCACGCGCTCGAGCCGCACCGGTTCGGCTACGCGCCGGTCGAGGCCGCCGAGAAGGCGCTGGCCCGCGCCGGCATCGGCTGGTCGGACGTCGGCGCGGTCGAGCTCAACGAGGCCTTCGCCGTCCAGTCGCTCGTCTGCGTGGACACCTGGGGCATCGACCCCGAGATCGTGAACACGCGCGGAGGCGCGATCGCAGTTGGTCACCCCCTGGGTGCTTCAGGAGGTCGAATTCTGGGAACCCTCGCCAAAGTGATGCAGGTGGACGGCCACCGGTGGGGGGTGGCCGCCATCTGCATCGGTGTCGGCCAGGGCCTCGCCGTGGTGCTGGAGAACGTCGCGTGACCGACGTACTCGAAGGGACCGACGCCGCCGACCGGGCCGTCGCCGACATCCCCGACGGCGCCACCGTGCTGATCGGCGGCTTCGGTGTGGCCGGCCAGCCCACGGAGCTGATCGACGCCCTGCGACGGCACGGCGCGAGCGACCTGACCGTGGTGAACAACAACGCCGGCAACGGCGACCACGGGCTCGCGGCGCTGCTCAAGACCGGCAACGTCCGCAAGATCATCTGCTCGTTCCCGCGGCAGAGCGACTCGTGGGTCTTCGACGACCTCTACCGCGCCGGTCGCATCGAGCTCGAGGTGGTGCCGCAGGGCAACCTCGCCGAGCGGATGCGCGCGGCGGGCGCCGGCATCGGCGCCTTCTTCGGCCCGACCGGGGTCGGCACTCCGCTGGCCGAGGGCAAGGAGCAGCGGACCATCGACGGGCGCGACTACGTGCTGGAGTACCCGTTGCGCGGCGACTACGCGCTGATCAAGGCCCACACGGCCGACCGGATGGGCAACCTCGTCTACCGCAAGACGGCCCGCAACTTCGGGCCGGTGATGGCCACCGCCGCGGCCACGACGATCGCGCAGGTGACGTCGACGTCGTGGACACCGGCAAGCTCGACCCGGAGGTCATCGTGACGCCGAGCATCTTCGTGGACCGGGTGGTGGTGACCTCATGAGCGCAGCCCTTGTCGAAGGACGAGATCGCGAAGCTGATCGCCGACGACATCCCGACCGGGTCGTTCGTCAACCTCGGCATCGGCCAGCCGACGCTCGTCGCCGACCACCTCGACCTCGAGCGGGGCGTGGTGCTGCACACCGAGAACGGCATGCTCGGCATGGGCCGCGCCGCCGAGGGCGACGAGGTCGATCCCGACCTGATCAACGCCGGCAAGGTGCCGGTGGTCGAGACGCCCGGGGCGTCGTACTTCCACCACGCCGACTCGTTCGCGATGATGCGCGGCGGCCACCTCGACGTCTGCGTGCTCGGCGCCTTCCAGGTGTCGGTCGCCGGCGACCTGGCCAACTGGCACACCGGCGCGAAGGACGCGATCCCCGCCGTGGGTGGCGCGATGGACCTCGCCATCGGCGCCAAGGACGTCTACGTGATGATGACGCTGTTCGGGAAGGACGGGTCCTCGAAGCTGGTCCCCGAGTGCACCTACCCGCTGACCGGCGTCGCGTGCGTCAGCCGCGTCTACACCGACCACGGCGTCTTCGAGATCACCGACGACGGCGTCCAGGTGCGGTCGACGTACGGCGCCACCGTGGACGAGCTGCGCGAGCGGACCGGCCTCGACCTCCTCGACTAGAAGAGCGTGTAGCCACCGTCGATGACCACCACGGAGCCGGTCATGAAGCTGGACGCCTCCGAGGCGAGGTAGACGACGGTGGGCGCGATCTCCTCGGGCGTCGCGTAGCGCTGCATCGGGCACGTCCTCGATCCAGCGCGCGCGGTACTGCGGCTCGTCGACCGGCGCCATCTCCGTCTTGACGTAGCCCGGCGCCACGGCGTTGACCCGGATGCCGAGCGGCGCCCACTCCGCCGCCAGTGACTTGGTGAGCTGGTGCACCGCTGCCTTGGAGGCGTTGTACGCCGGCTGCCACTGGGGCCGGTTGACGATCTGCGCCGAGATCGAGCCGATGTTGACGATGTTGCCGCGGCCCTCCGTCGCGAAGTGCCGGGCAGCCGTCTGGCTCATCAGCCACAGCCCGTCGACGTTGGTGGAGAAGACGTCGCGCCACTCGTCGGGCCCGATCTCGAGGGCCGGCTTGTGGTAGCAGATGCCGGCGTTGTTGACCACGACGTCGAGTCGTCCGGTGGCGTCGATCGCGCGGTCGACGGCACGGTCCGCCGACGCCGCGTCGGTGACGTCGAGGGCGACCCCGACGACCGTGCGGCCCGGTCTCCGCGGCCAGGGCGGACGCCGCCTGCTCGCTCGCCGACTCGTCGCGACCGCCGAGGACCACGTCGGCACCGGCCTCGGCGAGACCGCGGGCGAACGCCAGGCCGAGTCCCCGGTAGCCACCGGTCACCAGCGCGGTCCGGCCGGCCAGGGAGAAGGTGTCGAGGACGCTCATGGCCGCGAGACCACCACGACGGACTTCATGCTCGCCGGGTCGGAGTCGGCGTTCAGCGCGGCCTCGGCGTCCTCGAGGTCGAACTCGGCCGTCACCAGGGCGTCGAGGTCCGTGCCGGGCTGCATCGCCGCCGCGATCGCCTTGGGCCAGGTGTCGACGTACCTGAACACCCCCGTCAGCGAGATCTCCTTCATCGCGATGTGCTGGACCGGGATCGCCATGCGTCTCGGCGCCCAGGCCGACGAGCACAGCGGTCCCGCCGCCGCGCAGGCTCTCCAGTCCCTGGAGCACCGCCGGCGTCGCCCCGGAGCACTCGATGAACGCGTCGACCTCGAGCGACGACGGGTCGAAGTCGTCGTCACGCGGGTCGAACGTGTCGGTGGCGCCGAAGTCGTGGATGCGCTTGCGGCGCGACTCCACCAGGTCGCTGACCACGACCTCGCTGGCGCCGTACGAACGGGCCGCGAGCGAGACGAGGGCGCCGATCGGCCCTGCACCGGTGACGAAGACCCGCGACCCCGGCTCGATCCCGGCCTTCGTGCACGCCCAGATGCCGACCGAGAACGGCTCGAGGAGGGCGGCCGCGTGGTCGGACAGCGCGTCGGGAACGCGGTGGGCGAAGTCGGCCGGCGCCGTGACGTAGTCGCAGAAGGTGCCGTCGACAGGAGGTGTCGCGTAGAAGCGCATCTCGGCGCAGAGGTTCTGCCGGCCGGTCTTGCAGTGGCGACAGCGACGGCACGGGACCTGGGGCTCGACCGCCACCCGTTCACCCACCCGGCTCTCGTCCACGTCGGCCCCGACGTCGACCACGACCCCGGAGACCTCGTGGCCCAGGACGAGCGGCTCGGTGACGACGTAGTCACCGATGCGGCCCTCTCTTGTAGTAGTGCACGTCCGACCCGCACACCCCCACCGAGCGGACCTGCACCAGCACCTCGTCGGGGCCGGGCCGCGGCACCGGACGCTCCTGCATCTCCATCAGGCCCTGGCGCACCAGGACGTTGGCGCGCATCGTCGTCGGCAGCGTTGCCATCACGGTACCTCCTGTTCCCACCCTAGGAGCGGGACGCGACCGCAGCACACCGCCCAAGACGCACTCGGGCAGAACTCGGGCAGGCTCAGTGCTCCAGGTACGTCGCCGCCATGTCGAGCTCGCCGTGCCCGGCCTCGACCGCGCGGGCGATGTGGGCGCGGGCCCCGGGGATCAGCCCGAGGTCGGTGCCGGAGTCCTCGGCCGCGGCGAGGATCAGGTCGACGTCCTTGAGGCAGCCCGCGAGCGTGAACGCGGGGTCGTAGTTGCCGGCCAGCATGTTCTTGCCCTTGAGCTGGACGTACGGCGCGTCCATCGCCCCGCCGCTGACGGCGTCGAGGAACAGCGCCGGGTCGAGGCCGAGGTCGCGGGCGAACGCGAGCGACTCGGCGATGCCCTCGAGCACCGTGGCGACCCACGAGTTGGCCACCAGCTTGAGCTTCGTGCCGGCGCCCGGCGTCGCCGACCCACATGCTCCGGCTGCCGATGGCGTCGAAGACCGGAGCCAGTGTCTGCTGGGTCGTCTCCGGGCCGGACGCGAGGATCACGAGCAGGCCGTCCTCGGCGGGCTTCTTGGTGCCGAGCACCGGGGCGTCGACGAAGGTGACGCCGAGGTCGTCGGCCAGGCTGATCAGCCGGTCGGTCCCGGCCACCCCGACGGTGCTCTGCTGCAGCCAGATCGCGTCGTCACGGAGGTGGCCGCGGGCCTGGTCCATCGTCGTCGGCGACGCTGTCGGCGTCGTACAGCATGGTGATGACGACGTCGGCGCCCTCGACCGCCTCCGCCACGGTGTCGGTCACGGTGGCGACGTCGGCGAGGGGTTCGGCCCGCTCGCGGGTGCGGTTCCACACCCGGATCGGCAGGCCGGCCTTCGCGATGTTGCGGGTCATGCCGACGCCCATGATGCCGGTGCCGAGCAGGGCGACGGTGGGGTTCGTGGTCATGGGTCGACGGTACCCAGAGTCAGATGGACTGGCAGTCGGGGCCGGAAGGGTGACTCTCCACGCTCGCCGACGCCGACGCAGGAAGCGAACTGCCGGTCGCGTTCAGCAGTAGGTCGGCTCCTCGATGGAGATCAGCGTGTCGAGGAGTCCGTCGTCCTGGCCGAAGCCCCGGTCGTGACCGGGTCCACCGTCCAGCAGGTCAGTGCCCACGTCGCCGATCAGGAAGTCGTCGCCGGGGCCGCCGAACAGCTCGTTCGGACTGCCGTCGGACACGGGAACCGCTCCGAGTTCGAGTAGCAGTGGTAGGCGCCCCTGACCTCGTCATCACCTCGACCGCCGTACAGCGAGTCCACGCCTTCGTCCCCGCTCAGCTGGTCGTTGCCCGGACCACCGTAGGCCCGGTCGGCGCCTGCTCCGCCGTTGTAGCTGTCGTCGCCATGGCCCGAGCGCGATGAGGTCATCGTCGCGGCTCCCGTTCACGAAGTCGGACCCTCCCCTGGCCTCGACCCGCAGTGGTCCTCCGCCGTCCTGGATGTAGTCGCTCCTCGCGCGACCCGAGCGACGTGGTCCCGGTGCGGGCTCCCGTAGACGCAGCGCACACGGCGGAACCGGTCGTGTCCCTGACCCTGTGCGACACCGCGGTCGAGATCGACCGGCGTCGGGTGCCGCGCGAACGCGAACGACACGCACACGCTCCCGGATTCCATGAATCGAGCTCGACGGCCCTGTGGCTCGGAGGCCACGACCCGGTCATCACCTGGGCCGAGATTCACGATCAGCTCCACGTTGTCGGGCGAGTCGATGATGACAACGTCGTTGCCGCGCCCGGCAAAGAACCAGGCGAACTCCCGCGCCTCGAGCCGGTCGTCGCCCCGACCCAGCTTGATCGCGACACAGCAGCTGCTCACGTCGGTGACCGTGTCGTTGCCGGTTCCCGTGCACACGGTGTCCTCGCCCGCGCAGGCCGGTCACGCGGTCGTTCCCGTCGAGCGTGGCGATCACGTCCCGGCGAGCGTGTTCCCCGGACGACGTCGTCCCCGGCAGTTCCGAGCACGGTCACCTTGCGGCCGTAGCACCGCGAGTCGGTCGCCTCGGCGGGAGCGCCCTGCGGTTCGAGGACCCAGGCGGTTGTCAGGAGCGTCCCCGCCGCCACGAGGGCCGCACGCACGACGCCGACTCGCCCGAACATGGCGCCCTACTCCCCCGTTGCCCCGTCGATCCGCTCCCGGAGCAGGTCGGCGTGCCCGTTGTGGCGCGCGTACTCGCCGACCAGCTTCTGCAGGTTCCACCGCAGGCTGCGCCCGTTGGCACCGTCAGAGTCCTCCAGCGCCAGACCGCGGATGACGCCGTCGGTGCTCGCCTTCTCGTCGCGCCAGGCGCGCATCGAGACGGTCACCTGCGAGGCGTCGCAGTCGAAGTCGTGGTCGGGACCGCCCTCGTCGTAGGAGCCCCAGACCCAGACGAGGTCGCTCGCGCAACCGTTCGCCCAGACGCCGTAGACGCGCTCCATCTCCGCCAGGTGCCGCACCAGCCCGAGCAGGCTGAGCGGCGACGGGGATGCGGACCGCTCCACCAGCTGGTCGTCGGTGAGGCCGTCGCACTTCGCCTCGAGCGCGTTGCGGTGGAAGGCCAGCCAGCCGAGCAGCAGGTCACGCTCGTTGCCGTCGCCGGGCTCCGGCACCCGATCGCTCATCCGCTCCACCTTCGTCAGGGGTACGACGACCGAGTCGCCGTACCCGCGTGTGAGCACCGGGTGGGACTGGGTGGTGATCAGGTCCCCGACCTCCACCCCGAGCGCGCGACGACTCCCGGGGCTGACCTGCACCCTCACCAGCAGGCTGGCCGCGGGTCCACCGTGCCGACGTCGAGCGAAGCGACCGCCGGTGTGGTGACGTCGAGGTCGGCGAGCACCGTCTCGGCGATCACGACCGACGAGGCGTCGGCGCGGGTCGCGTCCTCGACCGTGACGTGCGCCCTGGCGTCCGGAGGAAGGCTGGTCAGGCCCGGTGGCCACTCGATCTGCACGGAGACCCGCGCCATCCGACTGCTCCCTCCTACGGCCGGTCGAGGTCGGTCAGCAGCCGCGCCATCGCGGCCGTGATCGGCTGACCCGTGACCTCCTCGACGAAGCGCCATTGTCCCGCGGGGTTCACCTCGAGGAAAACATGCCGCCCGTCCGGCGTACGACGCATGTCGATCGCCCCGTAGCGCAGCCCGACCGACTTGAGCAGCCGCAGCAACCCGTCCTCGACCTCGGCCGGCACGCTGCCCGAAGTCATCCGGACGCCGGGCCCCGTCTCGAGGAAGAGGCGGAAGTCGAGCGGGTAGTCGAGCTCCTGCGAGTGGATCTCGCCGACGAACAGCTCCTCGCCCACGACCGTGATGCGCAGGTCGACCTCGGCCGGCACGAACTCCTGGAAGATCACGGGCGCGACCGCGACCTGGTCGAGCAGGGCGTACTCGGTCTCGCCGATCATCCGCGTCTCTCGCCAGTTCTCCAGCGTCGCGGAGAAGGCCTTGCAGATCACCCGCCCGAGCCCGAACCGGTCGATGAACGCGCGCGCCTCGTCCGGATCGCTGGTCACGAGCGTCTCGGGGACGACCAGCCCGGCCGCGCGCGCAGCGGGCAGCTGCCAGGTCTTCATCATCGAGGTCTCGATCGCCCGCGGCGGACTCACCCAGGTGATCGGCAGCGCGTCCCAGAACCCGCTCATCGCCTCGTAGGTCTCGTTCGCCGCCCACCCCGCCTGCACCGGATCGGTGATCCGGGCGTCCGGACCCGGGGGCAGCGCGCGCCGCCACCACCCTGAGCGGCAGCGGGACAGGTCGAGCCAGCCGTCGTCGGTGCGCAGCCGCCATGAGTCGCCGGCGGCTGTGTGCGCCGCGGAGACCGCCATGGTCGACGGGATCCGCGAGGTGTCCACGACGACCGACTCGCTCCCGATCCGGCCGAGCTCGGCCAGGACCGGGGCGAGGTGGTCGTCGCCCACGTGGGAGACGAGCAGGATCACGCGGTCACCCCTGCAGTGACGCCGCGAGGGCGTCGTAGTTCTCCTGCGCCTTGGTCAGCTGCGAGATCGCCCAGGTCAGCGAGGTCTGGAGAGCGACCACGTTGCGCCGGGCCTCCTCCACCGCCGCCGAAGCCTCGGCGAGCGCGGCCCCCGCTGCTGCCTCGAAGTCGGCCGCGCCCGGGTCGGCGCCGCCGGCGATCGCCGCGTGGTGGCCCGATGCCAGCAGGAAGGGCGAGAGTCCGCCGCCCGGGCGGAGCGGTCCGGGTCCGATCGGCGGGAACGGGGGGCGGGTGACGACGACGTCGTCGCGGATCTTCTTCACCCCGACGAGCGGGCCGTCGTCGTTGATCTTCTTGAACCCACCGGGCGGGTCGTCGAAGGGCTTCTTCACCGGCGGGGCGTCGTCGCGCACCTTCTTGATCGTGATCGGTGGGTCGTCCAGGCGCTTCTTGAACTGCGGCGGGTCGTCGTTGGGCTTCTTCAGCACCAGCGGTCCGTCGTCCGAGAACTTCTTGACGTTGACCGTGCCGCCGTCGTCGGCCACCTTCTTGAACGTCACGGGCGGGCTGCCGTACATGCTGGCGACGGCGGCGAGGTCGCCCGCGCTCAGCGCGACCCGCTGCCCGATCTGGGCGTTCGCCGGGTTGATCGGGGTGACCGTCTCCTGACCGTTCTTGGTGAAGGCCGTGCGCTCGTAGTGCATGATCGAGCCGTAGTCGTAGGCCCCGACGTCATCGCCGTCGGCGATGTGCTGGTTGAAGTTGTGCTCCTTGCCGGCCTGGATGTTCTGCCCACTGGATGGTGACGAACAGGTCGCGGTCCTGCCGGCTCTGCTCGTGCCACAGCCCGACCGCGTGGCCGATCTCGTGGATCCCGCGGCCGGCGTCGCAGCCGGTGCCCAGCGAGATGTCCTGCCGGCCGTTGCCCTGCATGCCGACCGCCGAGGAGCAGCCGCCGCCGTGGATGAAGCGCACCCAGTTCGGGTGGCTCCCGGCGTTGGCCGCGTTGCGCAGCACGAACCGGATCACGGTGTGCTGCTCCCAGTGCGCGATCGCGTCGTGCACCCGTTGCTGGTCGGGCATGGCCGGATCGATCTCGTAGCCCACCACGCCGCCGGGCCACCGGAACTGGCTGCCCGTGATGATCACGGACTCCTCGCCCGCGATCCCGCGCATCGCGTCGTTGCTCTTCTCGAGGTCCTCGACGCTGCCGAGGTCGATGTCGCCCTCGAAGATCGCGCGGCCGTCGATCACGGCGTACTGCACGGCCTGCGTGCCGAACGTGACGCCGGTGATGATCGCGGTACGGACCTCGTCGGAGGCCTGGAGCTCGGGATTGTCCGAGCCCTTCGTGTTCCTGGATCGTGACGTGCTCTTCTTCGCAGCGCTGCGCTTGGATGTGTCGGCCATGACCGCCCCTTTGATCGAATTTCGAGGCTAGACCCGCCTCTTCGGGGCAGCAACGGGACCAAAAGCGCGCAGGGCGGTACCAAACCGAACGAGTCACCGGAAAGTTTTCGTGTCCCGCCCAGCCGCGTTACCGGGGTACGACGTGGGCGTCGGCTCCGGGGTACATCACGCCCTCGTGACCGTCCGCCCACTTCACGACGTACGGCGGAGCGCCGTCGTCGCCCTGCACCTCGAGGATCTCGCCGACCTTGCGCGGTGAGTCCACCTTGTTGCTCTCGATGACCAGCTGGTCACCCACGTTCGCGCGCACTGCGCACCTCCGTCCGCCTGCTACCTCCACGATGCGCTCCTCGATGCCGCGGGGCAACAGTGGATCCCAGCACCTGACGTGGGATCCGCCGGGGCGCGTAGCGTGCAGGCCACCGCCACCGCGCGTCCACGGAACCGAGGGCTCCCCCATGTGCTTCTCCGTCGAGGCCGACGTCGCCGTGGGACTGCTCATCCTCCCGGTCGCCGTCGCCTCCCTGCGCGAGGTGCGGCACGTGCGCGAGGTGCCGTTCGCGGCGCTGCCGTTGTTGTTCGCGCTCCACCAGTTCGTCGAGGCGCTCGTGTGGGCCGGTGAGGAGGGCCAGGTCTCCCCGGGGGTGCAGCACGCGGCGGCGCTGGCGTACCTCCTGTTCGCCCTCCCGGTGCTGCCCACCCTGATGCCGGTGGCGGTCCTGCTCCTCGAACCGCAGGGAGCCCGCAGGCGCGTGGCGCCGTTCGCCGTCCTCGGGCTGGTGGTCACGGCCTACCTCGGCTGGGCGCTGCTCGCCGAGCCCTTCTCCGTGATCGTGCACCCGCACGCGATCGAGTACGACACCGCCATCCCCGCGGGCAACTGGTGGGCGGTGCTCTACATCGTGGCCGTGACCGGGCCCCTGGTGATGTCCGGCTACCGCTCCCTGGTCGCCTTCGGCTGGGTCAACCTGGTCGGGCTCACGGTGGTGGTGGTCGTCTACGACCAGGCGTTCGTCTCGCTGTGGTGCGTGTTCGCGGCGTGCACGTCCGTGCTCGTCCTCGTGCACATGGTGCTCCGCCGACGGCTTCCAGAGGCCGAACGGCTTCATGGGGTACTCATGGACGCATGAGCGACGACGCGCCGGCCACCGACGGGCTGCCACGCTTCGTGGTGCAGCGCCACGCCGCCACCAACCTGCACTTCGACTTCCGGCTCGAGGTCGACGGGGTGCTGGTCTCCTGGGCCGTCCCGAAGGGTCCCTCGCTGGACCCCGCGGTCAAGCGGCTCGCGCACCGCGTCGGAGACCACGACCTCGACTACATCGACTTCGAGGGACGACACCGCGAGGGACACGGTCCGCGCACCGTCATCGTCTGGGACATCGGGCCGTTCGAGAACGTCACGACGAGGAAGGGCCGGCACCTCTCGGCCGCCGAGGCACTCGACGCGGGTCACATCAAGGTCGTGCTGCACGGACAGAAGCTCACCGGCGCCTTCGCTCTCACCCACACGAGGATGGGTGGCGACGAGGCCAACTGGTTGCTGGTCAAGGTCGACGACGAGAGCGCCGACCGCCGGCGCGACCCGGCCTCGACCGAGAACCAGTCGGTGCTCACCGGCCGCACCAACGAGGACCTCGAGGAGGACTAGGGCCGAGCGGTCACATCTCCTCGTGCGTGTTCGGGTCGCCGCCGAACAGTCGTCCGTCCGGCTCCGCCAGTGCGGAGACGGCGGCCATCTCGTCGTCGCTGAGCTCGAAGCCGAAGACGTCGAGGTTCTGCCTCTGCCGATCGGGGTTCCCCGACTTGGGGATCGGCAGCGAGCCCAGCTGCACGTGCCAGCGCAGGATCACCTGGCCGGGCGAGACGCCGTGCTCGGCTGCTGCCGTGGTGACGGGGTCCTCCGACAGCGGCGCGTTGCGCTTGCCCATCGGGCTCCACGCCTCGGTGCGGATGCCGAGCCGCTCGTGGACGGCGCGCATCTCCTCCTGCGGGAAGCGCGGGTGCAGCTCCACCTGGTTGACCGCGGGCGTCACGCCCGAGTCGTCGATGATCCGCGTCAGATGCGCCTCGGTGAAGTTGGAGACCCCGATCGAGCGGACCAGCCCCTCGCGCTGCAGGTCGACCAGGGCACGCCAGGCCTCGACGTACTTGTCCACGCTCGGGTTGGGCCAGTGGATGAGGTGCAGGTCGATGTAGTCGACGCCGATCCGCTCGAGCGAGCCGCGCACCGAAGCGACCGCGTCGTCGTACCCGTGGTGGCGGCCGGGCAGCTTGCTCGCCACCTGGTAGTCCTCGCGCGCCAGGCCCGAGCGCCTGAGTGCCTCGCCCACCTCGGTCTCGTTCTCGTAGTTCACCGCGGTGTCGAGCAGCCGGTAGCCGGCCTCGAGGGCGCTCACCATGGCGGCGATGCCGTCCTCACCCGTGAGCGGGTAGGTGCCGAAACCGACGGCGGGCAGGGTGTTGCCGTCGTTCAGCGTGTACGTCGGAATGGTCGCGTCAGCCATGCGACCCACTCTGTCAGGTGGTCGGTGAGCTCAGTCGCCGGAGGAGAACGCCGCGTCGAACGCCGCCTCGGGCGGGTCGAAGGCCAGCGACCGGACGAACTCCAGCGCCTCGGGGGCACCGCGCAGCCGGTCCATGCCGGCGTCCTCCCACTCGACCGAGATCGGGCCGTCGTAGCCGATGGTGTTGAGCATCCGGAAGCACCGCTCCCAGGGCACGTCCCCGTGACCGGTCGAGACGAAGTCCCAGCCCCGGCGCGGGTCGGCCCACGCGAGGTGCGATCCGAGGCGGCCGTTGCGGCCGTTGCCGACCTGGAGCTTCGTGTCCTTGCAGTCGACGTGGTAGATCCGGTCCTTGAAGTCCCAGAGGAACGACACCGGGTCGAGGTCCTGCCAGACGAAGTGGGACGGGTCCCAGTTCAGCCCGAACGCCTCCCGGTGGCCGATCGCCTCGAGGGTGCGCACGGTGGTCCAGTAGTCGTAGGCGATCTCGGAGGGGTGCACCTCGTGGGCGAAGCGCACGCCCTCGGACTCGAAGACGTCGAGGATCGGGTTCCAGCGGTCGGCGAAGTCCTGGTAGCCGGCGTCGACCATCTCCTGGGTGGCCGGCGGGAACATCGCGACGTACTTCCAGATGGCGGAGCCGGTGAACCCGACGACGGTGTCGACGCCGAGGCGGCGTGCCGCGCGGGCCGTCATCTTCATCTCCTCGGCGGCGCGACCGCGCACCCCCTCGGCGTCGCCGTCGCCCCAGATGCGCGACGAGAGGATGCCGTGGTGCCGCTCGTCGATCGGGTCGTCGCAGACGGCCTGGCCGGTGAGGTGGTTGGAGATCGTCCACACCTTCAGGTCGTACTTCGCGAGCACCTCCTGCTTGCCGGCGAGGTAGGCGTCGTCCTCGGCCGCGGCCCAGACGTCGAGGTGGTCGCCCCAGCAGGCGATCTCCAGTCCGTCGTACCCCCAGCCGGAGGCGAGTCGGCAGACCTCCTCGAAGGGCAGGTCGGCCCACTGACCGGTGAACAGGGTGAGTGGTCGGGTCATCGTGGGTTCCTTTCGGTCGTGCTCAGTGTGCGCCGAGGAGGTGCTCGTCGCCGGTCGACGTGGAGTGCCACGACCCGGCGGACGCGCTGCGTGTCACGGCGTCGAGGACGCGCTGCACCTGCAGGCCGTCGGCGAAGGAGGGCAGCGGCTGCTCGCCCCGGCCGATCGCCGTCACCAGGTCGACCACCTGGTGGGTGAAGCCGTGCTCGTAGCCGAGGCCGTGGCCGGGTGGCCACCACTGCCCGACGTACGGGTGACCCGGCTCGGTCACCAGGATGCGGCGGAAGCCGGCGGTCTCCGCCGGCTCCTCCGCGTCGAAGAGCTCCAGGACGTTCATGTCCTCGAAGTCGAAGGCGAGGCTGCCGGCCGAGCCGTTGATCTCGATCCGGATGGCGTTCTTGCGGCCGGTCGCGAAGCGGGTCGCCTCGAACACCCCGACGGCGCCGCCGCCGAAGCGGGCGAGGAACGCCGCCGTGTCGTCGACGGTCACCTGACCGGTCTCCTGCGCGGCACCGTTCGCGCCGCCACCGAGCAGGGCCCCGGAGCCCGCTGCGGCGACCGGTCGCTCGTGGACGAAGGTCTCGAGCAGGCCGTTGACGGTGACGATCCGGTCGCCGGTGATGTGCTGGGTGAGGTCGACGATGTGCGCGCCGATGTCGCCGAGCGCGCCCGAGCCGGCCTTGTCCTTCTCCAGCCGCCAGCTCATCGGCACCGAGGGGTCGGCGAGCCAGTCCTGGAGGTACTGCGCCCGCACGTGCCGGACCTCGCCGATGCGTCCCTCCTCCACCAGCTGGCGTGCCAGCGCGATGGCGGGCACGCGGCGGTAGGTGAACCCGACCATGGACCGGACGCCGCGCTGGGCGGCCCTCTCGGCGGCCGCGGCCATCGCCTCGGCCTCGGCGACCGTGTTGGCGAGCGGCTTCTCGCAGAGCACGTGCTTGCCGGCGTCGAGCGCCGCGATGGCGATCTCGGCGTGGGTGTCACCGGGCGTGCAGATGTCGACGAGGTCGATGTCGTCGCGGGCGACCAGCCGGGTCCAGTCGGTCTCGGTGGACTCCCAGCCGAGCCGGTCGGCGGCCTCGGCCACCCGGGTGGCGTCCCGGCCGCACAGCGCGCGCATCCGGGGGTGGAGCGGCAGGTCGAAGAAGCGCGGCGCGGTGCGCCAGGCCTGGGAGTGGGCGGCGCCCATGAAGGCGTATCCGACCATGCCGACGCCGAGTGACGGCCGGGTCGGGGGCGTGCGGATCCATGCGATGTCCTTCGCTGTCGGAGACGTGCGGGGTGGTGTCGGGGGTGGCCGGACCCGAGTTGTCCGGTCACCCCCGCACCGTCAGGACTCGAAGCAGAGGTCCTTGTACTCGTCGACGTTGTCCTTGGTGACGACGGGAGCGTTCAGCACGATCCGCTTGGGGACCTCGACCTGCACCAGGTCGGACATGCTCTTGTCCTGGGCGATCAGCCGGGCCAGCTTGATGCCGTCGGCGGCCTGGGTCGGCGGGTAGATGACGGTGGCCCCCATCTCGCCGTCCTTGATCCAGTCCATCGCGTTGCACGAGCCGGCGCCGCCGATGAAGGTGAACTCGTCGCGGCCGGCGTTGTCGAACGCGGCCTTGACGCCGACACCCTGGTCGTCGTCGTGGTTCCAGATGATGTCGATCTTCGGAGCGGCCTGGAGCAGGTTGGACGCTGCCTTCTCGCCGGACTCGACCGTGAACTCCGCCGCGACCCGGTTGTCGACGTTCTGGCCGCAGGCCTTGAGCGCGTCCTTGAAGCCCTTCGAGCGGTCCTGGGTCAGCGGCAGGGCGTCGATGCCGGCGATCTCCGCGACGACGGCGTCCTTGATGCCCTTGTCCTCGATCACCTGGCAGGCGTAGGTGCCGGCCGAGACACCCATGCCGTAGTTGTCGCCGAGGATCGTGGTGCGCGCGGCGAACGGCGTGGAGAACTCGCGGTCGACGTTGACGACCGGGATGCCGGCCTCCATCGCCTTGGTGGCGACGTCGGTCAGCGCGGCGCCGTCGGTCGGCAGCAGCACGATCGCGTCGACCTTGTCGTTGATGAAGGTCTCGACCTGGCTGATCTGCTGGTTGGCGTCGTTGGTGCCCTCGGCGGTCTTGAGCTCGACGTCGTCGTACTTCTTGGCCTCCGCCATGGCCGAGCTGTTGATGGCGGCGAGCCAGCCGTGGTCGGCGGCCGGGCCGGAGAAGCCGATCATGACCTTGTCGCCCGGGTCGTCGTTGGCGGACGCGGCCTTCGCCTCGGTGTTCGCTGCTGCCGCTGTCGTCGGAGTCGTCGGTGTCGGTGCTGCAGGCGGACAGGAACAGCACCCCGGCCAGGGCTGTTCCGGTCGCCAGCGCCAGCCGGCGGCGGTGAGTGGTGCGAGACATGGCTGCTCCTTCGGTGGGTCCGAGAGTTGGGTGTTGGCGATGGATGAGGACGTGCGGGGGACGGGCCCGAGGTCTAGGGGCTCCCGCTGTTGCTGCGCGCCGCCAGCCGCTGCTGGAGCAGGACCGCGACGACGATGATGAGTCCCTTGGCCACCGGCTGCGCCGAGCTGGACAGGTTGTTCTGCGTGAAGACGTTCGAGAGCGTCGTGAAGATCAGCACGCCGAGGACGGTGCCGACGATGGTGCCGCGGCCGCCGGAGAGCAGGGTGCCGCCGATGACGACGGCAGCGATCGCGTCGAGCTCGTAGAGGATGCCGTGGGTCGACGACCCGGTCGTCGTGCGCGCCACGATCATCACCGCGGCGATGCCGCAGCACAGCCCGACGATGACGTAGAGGGCGACGGTGTGCCGCTTGACGTTGATGCCGGCCAGGCGGGCGGCCTCGGGGTTGCCGCCGACCGCGAAGGTACGGCGCCCGAAGGTGGTGCGGTTGAGCACCACCCAGCCGATGACCGCCACCAGCGCGAAGATGATGACGAGCAGCGGGATGCCGAGGACGTCGTGGCGGAAGAAGTCGGTGAAGCCCGGCACGTTCGACGATCTGGGTCCGCCGCTGGGCGATGATCTCGGCCAGTCCTCGGGCGGCGGCCAGCATGGCCAGGGTCGCGATGAAGGGCACCACCCTGCCGTAGGCGACGAGCAGGCCGTTGACCAGGCCGCAGCCCAGCCCGACGAGCAGGGCGACGAGCACCATCACGGTCCAGTGGTTGCCTCGGCCAGGGACTGGGTGGCCAGGGTGGTCGCCCAGACCGAGGACAGGGCCACGATCGCGCCGACGGACAGGTCGATGCCGCCGCCGGTGATCACGAACGTCATGCCGATCGAGACCACGCCGATGACCGAGGCGAGCCGCAGGATGGTCAGCGCGTTGTCGACGCTGGCGAACTGCTCGCCCGCCGTGGCGATGCCGACGATGCAGAGGATGAGCAGCGCGACGACCAGGCCGAGGTTGCGCCCGACCGACGAGCCCAGCAGCACTCCCATGACGCCGCCGCGCTCCTGGCCGGTGCCGGCCAGGGACTCCTGGACCTGCTCGCTGTCGGTCGGTGCCCCAGCGGGTGCTTCGCGTTCCTGTGTCACGCCGCGCTTCCTTCCATCACCAGGTCGAGGACCCGGTGCTCGTCGATCTCGGTTGCCGGTCCGTCGTGCACGACGCGCCCCTCGCGGACGACGAGGACGCGGTCGGCCAGGCCGAGGACCTCCTCGACCTCGCTGGACACGACGACCACGGCGAGGCCTCGCTCGGCCAGCGAGCGGATCAGGGCGTAGATCTCGCTGCGCGCGCCGACGTCGACGCCGCGGGTCGGCTCGTCGAGCAGCAGCACCCGGCAGTCGCGCAGCAGCCAGCGGGCCAGCACGACCTTCTGCTGGTTGCCGCCGGACAGGGTGCGGACCGGACGCGTCGACGCCGGGCGGGCGGACGTCGAGCGACCGGGTCCACTCCAGCGCGGAGGCGCGCTCGGCCGACCCGTTGAGGAAGCCGGCGCGGGCGAACCGGCCCAGGCTCGAGACGGTGATGTTCTGGTAGATCGACTGGTCGAGCAGCAGGCCCTGGCTCTTGCGCTCCTCCGGCGCCAGGCCGATGCCGGCCTTGACCGCGGCACCGACGGAGCCCGCTCGCAGCCGCTTGCCGTCGACCGTCACGGTGCCGCCGGACGGCTTGCGGGCGCCGTACACCGCCTCGAGGATCTCCGAGCGGCCCGAGCCGACCAGGCCGGCCAGGCCGACGATCTCGCCGGCGGCGACCTTGAAGCTCACGTCGGCGAACACCTTCGCCAGGCTGAGGTCGGAGACCTCGAGCACGGTCGGCGCCGAGTCGTCGGGAGTGGGCCGGTCCGGGAAGACGTACTCGATGTCGCGGCCGGTCATCAGCCGGATCAGCTCCGAGGTCGCGTGGTCTTGGCGGGCAGGTCGGTGGCGACCGTGCGGCCGTCCTTGAGCACGGTCACCCGGTCGCCGACCTGGCGGATCTCCTCGAGGCGGTGGGAGATGTAGACGACGGCGACGCCCTGGGCGGTGAGGTCGCGGATCACCCGGAAGAGGGTCTGCACCTCCTGCTGGTCGAGCGCCGCCGACGGCTCGTCCATCACGATCAGGCGGGTGTCGTGGGAGAGCGCGCGGGCCATGCTGACGATCTGCTGGCCCGACGCGGGCAGCGTGCCGACCTCGCGGTCGGCGCGGATCTCCGCGTGGCCGAGCCGGGCCAGCAGGAAGCGGGCGGCCTTGCGGGTCTCGGCGCGCTTGACCAGCCCGCCGCGGGACTTCTCGTGGCCCGAGGAAGATGTTCTCGGCCACGGTGAGCCCGGCGACGAGGTCGAGCTCCTGGTAGATCGTGGAGATGCCGAGGGTGATGGCGGCGTCCGGGTTGGCCAGCGAGACCTCCTCGCCCTGCCAGCGGATCTCGCCCTCGTCGGGCCGGTGCGCCCCGGCCAGGACCTTGATCAGCGTGGACTTGCCGGCGCCGTTCTGGCCGAGCAGGCAGTGCACCTCGCCGGGTCGGACGACCAGGTCGACGCCGTCGAGGGCGCGGACGCCCGGGAACGTCTTGACGATGCCGCGCATCTGCAGCAGTGGCTGGTCGGGCGTCTCGCTCACCTGGTCTCCTCCGCCGCCGGGCGTGTGACGGCCGTCACGCGCTGCTGGCTGGAAACCTACGGAGCAAAACGAAAGAGAGCAAGACTATTTCGAAAGTTTCTTTCGAAAGTGTCGCGACGTCTAGCCCGCGGCGTAGACCGCGTCGCTGATCAGCCGGGCCGCGCCGATGACGCCGGCGTCGCCGCCGAGCTCGCTGAGCACGACCGGCATGTTGCCGGTCGCCAGCGGCAGCGACTGCCGGTAGATCACGCTGCGGATCTCGGCGAGCAGGGCGTGCCCGAGCCCGGCCACCCCGCCGCCGATGACGATCAGGCCGGGGTTGAAGAACGACACCAGGTTGGCCAGCACCGAGCCGACGCGCCGGCCGCCGTCGCGGGCGAGCTGGAGCGCGATCGCGTCACCCTGGGCGATGGCCATGCCGACGTGCTCGGCGGTGAGCTCGCCGTGCTCCTCGAGCAGCTGCGCGAGCACGTCGGAGCGACCCGACCGGGCCGCCGCCGTGGCGTCGCGGGCCAGCGCCGCGCCCCCGAAGAACGCCTCGAGGCAGCCGTGGTTGCCGCACGCGCAGACCGGCCCGTTCTGGTCGAGCCGGATGTGCCCGATGTCGCCGGCGCAGCCGTCGGCGCCGCGGTAGAGGTGGCGCTGCACGACGATGCCGCACCCGATGCCGGTGCCGATCTTGACGAACAGGAAGTCCGAGGCCGAGCGGGCCACGCCGTTGTGCTGCTCCCCCAGCGCCATCACGTTCACGTCGTTGTCCAGCAGCACCGGGGTGCCGAACTCGCGGGACAGTGCGTCGCGGACCGGGTAGCCGTCCCAGCCCGGCATGATCGGCGGCGACACCGGCACGCCGGACTGGAAGTCGACGGGCCCGGGAACGCCGATGCCGATGCCCGCCGGGCGTTCGACGCCGTGGTCGGCCAGCAGCTTGCGCACCAGTCCGATCGCCTCGCCGAGCACCGCCTCCGGCCCGCGGCGGATGTCGGCCTTCGGCGCCCACTCGCGGGCGATCACGCCGAGCCGTCCGTCGGTCATCGCGATCCGCATCGAGGTCGCGCCGAGCTCGATGCCGACGAAGCGCAGCCCGGCGTCGAGGTCGACCAGCGTCGAGCGCCGTCCGCCTCGGGACGCGGCCGGGCCGCCGTCCTCGGCCAGCCCGAGCTCGACCAGCCGTCCGACCTCGGCCGCCACGGTCGTGCGCGAGACGTTCAGACGGCTCGGCGAGGTCCATCCGGGAGAGCGGACCCTCGTCGCGGACGTAGGTCAGGATCCGGGACTGCGTGGGCGTCTCGGCCCGGCCGGACAGCACGTGCGCCATGCCCGGATACTGCCACGACATCGACAGAGTTTCGCCAGATGTCGACAAAAGAACATCAGTCGCCGGCGCGGGCGTGCCCCTCCAGGTAGGCCGCCACCAGCCCGCCCAGCGTCGGCAGGTGGTACCCGCCCTCCTGCACGGCCACGGCCGGGAGACCGGTCCCGCCGAGCAGCGCGCCGGCTCGCCGGTAGCCCTCGGCCGACACCAGCAGCGGGCTCTCCGGGTCGTCCTTCGCAGCGTCGACCCCGAGCGAGACCACCAGGGCCGTGCACCCCGCGGCCGCCGCCCATGCGGTGAGCTCCTGCACCGCCTCGAGCCAGCCCTCGTCGGCGGTGCCCTCGGCGAGCGGGATGTTCCTGGTCGCTCCCTCCCCTGCACCGCTGCCCACCTCGTCGGCGTGGCCCACGACGTGCGGGAACCAGCCCGCCGCCGGGTCGACGTGCACGGACCCGTAGAGCACGTCCGCCCGGTCGTAGAAGATCGCCGCCGTGCCGTTGCCCTGGTGGGCGTCGACGTCGATGATCGGCGACCCGCTCGAACCCGTGGGCCCGCAAGCGCCTCGGCCGCGACGGCCGCGTTGTTCAGGTAGCAGGAACCACCGAACCCGGCCCGCGTCGCGTGGTGGCCCGGGAGGCCGGCACAGCGCGTAGGCCAGCCGCTCGCCCCGCGGCGACCAGGTCGGCGGCCGTGAGGGCGCAGTCCGCCGCCGCTCGCACGGCGGGCCAGGTGCCGGGGCCGACGAGCGTCATCGTGTCGTAGGCGAACCGGCCGGCGTCGGCGTGCACGGCCACGGCTGGGCGGGCGGGCAGGCCGCCGGTCATCGCCGGAGTCGGGAAGAGGTAGGGCACCACGCGGTCCTGGCCGACCAGGTCGGCGTACGGCCCCTCGCGCCAGCGGTCCGCTGCCGTGGCGAGGAAGGCGAGCAGCTCCGGATCGTGCACCCTGGCGAGGATGTCGTCAGGGTGAGCGGTGGCCTCGACGAGCGGGTGTCCGGCTGCTCGCAGCGCCTCGAGGATCACGTCGACCCGCTCGGCGACCTCGGTGCCGTCGGTGGCCACGCCGACCCAGACCTCGTGGCGCGGATCGTGGTCGCGCGTGGTGGGTGACCACACGACCGGAGCGGCGTACTGATCCATGAGTCAGTATCCCACCACGTCCCCGCCGGGTTCGGGCAAGATGGCGGCATGCCCCGCTCCCGAGAGGTCGGGATCCGCGTCGGCGTGCTGCCGACCGGCCCGACCAACTCCGTCCTCGACGTCGCCGGCGTCGGTCTCGGGCACACGACGCTGGTCCGCGACGAGCCGGCCCCTCCGGAGGGCCGCGGCACCGCGCGGACGGGCGTCACCGCGCTGGTGCTCGCCGAGGACGCCTCACGCACGGCCGCTCGCGGCCGGCGGGGCCGTGCTCAACGGCGCCGGCGAGTGCACCGGGTTCCTCACCGCGCAGGAGTGGGGCGCGATCGAGACGCCGGTCTACCTGACCTCGACGATGCAGCTCGGCCGGGTGTACGACGCCGCCTGCCAGATCGCCCTCGCGCAGCACCCGGAGGTGGCCGGCGAGGTGGTGATCCCCGTGGTCGGCGAGTGCGACGACTCCTTCCTCAACGACTGCCGCGCGATGCAGGTCGAGACCGCCGACGTGTTCGCCGCGCACGCGGAGGCGCTCGAGTCGCGGGGCCGGTCGACCCCGCCCGCCGAAGGCGCGGTCGGGGCCGGCACCGGGCATGTCCTGCCTCGGCTTCAAGGGCGGCATCGGCACGGCGTCGCGCGTGACTCCCGCGGGGCACACGGTCGCGGTGCTGCTGCTCACCAACTTCGGGGAGCGCAAGCGGCTGACCGTCGACGGGGTCCCGGTCGGATCCCTGGTGCCCGGCGCCGACGGCCCCGAGCACACCGGCCGGTTCGTGCATCGGCGTCGCCGTCACCGACGCGCCGGTCTCCGGCAGCGACTGCGCCCGGCTCGCGCGCCGGATCGGGCTCGGCCTGGCGCGCACGGGCTCGACCGGCCACCACGGCAGCGGCGAGATCTTCCTGGCGGCCTCCACGACCTGCCGCATCGACCGCGACGGCGGACCGGAGGACGGACCACGCGTCGCCGGCCGGGGACTCGACGACCTCTTCGAGGGCGTGGTCGACGCCGCCGAGGAGGCGGTGCTCAACTCGATGCTCGGCGCGGCCACGACCACCGGTCGCGACGGCAACACGATCGAGGGCCTCGACCCGGCGCTGGTCCAGCGGCTTCTTCAGGAGCACGGACGTGCCGGGCACTGAGCGCGAGGTCCGCATCCCGATGCGCGACGGCGTCCGGCTCGCCGCGACCCTCTACCTGCCCGACCTCCCTGACCCCCAGCCCTGCCTGCTCGAGGCGCTCCCCTACCGCAAGGACGACCTGACCTCGTCGTACGCCGAGTCCTACGTGCAGCTGCGCGACGAGCACGGGTACGCCGTCTGCCGGGTCGACCTGCGCGGCACCGGGTCCTCCGAGGGCGACGCCACCGACGAGTACCCGGAGGCCGAGCAGCCCGACCTCGTCGAGGTGATCGCCTGGCTCGCCGACCAGCCCTGGTGCGACGGGAACGTCGGCATGTGGGGCACGTCGTACTCCGGCTTCAACTCGCTGCAGATCGCCTGCGAGCGGCCGCCCGCGCTGAAGGCGATCTGCGCGATCTACGCCAGCGACGACCGCTGGACCGACGACGTCCACTGGCGCGGCGGGGCGCTGCGGCTCGTCGACCTCGTCGACTACTGCCACTACATGACGCCGATGTCGATGCTGCCGCCCGTGCCGGCGGTGTGGGGCTGACGGACTGGCGCGACGAGTGGCTGCACGCGGCTGGCCACCCAGGAGCCCTGGGTGCTGACGTGGCTGCGCGAGAACCGCGACGGTCCCGTACTGGCGGCACGGGTCGGTGCGCGTCGACGGGGACGGCGACGGCTACGACCGCATCGACTGCGCGGTGATGATCGTGGCCGGGCTGGGCCGACGGCTACCGCAACAACTCCTTCCGCACCGTCGAGGCGCTGAAGCAGGCCGGGGTGCCGCACCGCCTGCTCGCGGGTCCGTGGGTGCACGCCGACGCGACCACCGCCTACCCGGGTCCGCGCATCGACCTGACCACCGAGATGGCGGCGTGGTGGGACCGCTGGCTGCGCGGGCGCGCCGAGACCCAGCACGAGGACCGGGTCGACGTCTTCGTGCGGACCTCGACCAGGCCCGAGCCCGACCTCGAGCTGCACGAGGGGCGCTGGACCTCGGACGTCTGGCCGTCGCCGTCGGTGTCCTGGCACACCCGACCGCTGCCGGGCCCGCGCGTGCTCGCGGTCGACCCCGACGTCGGGACCGCCGCGTGGATCGACTGCGCCGGGCCACCTGCCGTGGGGCCTGTCGGTCGACCAGCGCGAGGACGACGCCCGCTCGCTGGTGTGGGAGTGGTCCGGGCAAGTCGGAGCAGGTGGTCGGGCACCCGCACGTGCGGCTGCGGATCAGCGTCGACGCGCCCCTCGCGTCGCTCTCGGTGAAGCTGTGCGACGTCTTCCCCGACGGCACCTCGGCGCTGGTCACGCGCGGCAGCCTCGACCTCGCCTACCGCGAGGGCGTGCACGCGCCGGTCGAGCCGACGCCGCTGGTCCCCGGGCAGGAGTACGACGTGGAGGTGGTCCTCGACGCCTGCGCCTACGAGCTCGCCCCCGGCCAGCAGCTGCGCCTCTCGATCGCCGGCGCCGACTGGCCCAACACGGTCGCTCCCCCGGCCCCGGTGACGATCACCGTCCACGACGGCTCGCTCGAGCTGCCGCTGCGCGGGACCGACGGCGGGCCGGCGCCGACGTTCGTCGACGGCGCACCGTCATCGTCGGAGGACCCGGGTGACATCACCTGGACGGTGACCCGCGACGTGCTCCGTCGTACGACGACCTGCGCGGTGCGCCACGGCGCGGAGTACGACGTGCCGAACGACGGCTGGGCCTCCGAGCAGTACGCCGGCGAGGTGACCGTGGACCGTCGTACCTTCGCCCAGCACGCGTGGGCCGACTGCACCTACCGGCTCACCTGGCCGGGTGTCGACGTCTCGGTCTCGTCGACCATGCGCGTCGACGTGACCGCCGAGGGCTACGACGTCACCATCGAGGCCGACGCGTTCGAGGAGAGCGAGCGCGTCTCGCACCGCACCTGGAGCGAGCACATCCCGCGCTGAGTCAGCTCCGGTGCTGGACGACGTTGACGACGTTGCCGTCCGGCGCACGGACGAGGAACCGGCGTACGCCCCAGGTCTCGGTCGTCGAGCGGGTGCACGATCTCGTAGCCGAGCGACAGCGCCTCCTCGTAGGCCGCGTCGACGTCCTCGGCGTGCACCGAGATGACCGAGTCCTCGGGAGCGACCGCGTCGCCGGTGACGAGCTGGACGTGCGCCCCGGTGTCGGGAGAGGTGTAGCGGGCCACCCAGCCCAGGTTGAACTCCTCGGTGCTCAGCCCGAGGAAGCCGGTGTAGAAGCCCTTGGCCTCGTCGAGGTCGGACACCGGCAGGTTGGGCGTGATCCGGTTGGCGCGCATGCTCCCTCCTGTCTGTCGGCGGCTCAGCGGATCGGTGCCCCCGAGATCGCGCGCGCGATCACCAGCCGCTGGATCTCGGAGGTGCCCTCGAAGATGGTGTAGATCTTCGCGTCGCGGGCCATCCGCTCGACGGGGTACTCGCGCGTGTAGCCGTTGCCGCCGAGGATCTGGATCGCCTTCTCGGTGACCCGCACCGCGGTCTCGCCCGCGAACAGCTTCGACATCGAGCCCTCGGCCGCCTCGAACCGCTTGCCCTGCCGGGCCATCCAGGCCGCGCGCCAGACCAGCAGCCGCGAGGCGTCGATCGAGGTCTTCATGTCGGCCAGCGCGAACGCGATCGCCTGGTTCTCGATGATCGGCTTGCCGAACTGCTCGCGCGTCTTCGCGTAGTCCAGGGCCACCTCGTACGCCGCCCGCGCGATCCCGATCGCCTGGGCACCGACTCCCGGGCGGGTGCGCTCGAAGGTCGCCATCGACGCGTTGCCGCGCGGACGGAGCCACCCTCGCGGGCCTTCGCGAGCCGGGCATCGAGCTTCTCCTTGCCGCCCAGCAGGCAGCGGCCGGGGATGCGGCAGTTCTCGAGGACGACCTCGGCGGTGTGCGAGGCGCGGATGCCGTGCTTGTGGAACTTCTGCCCCTGGCTGAGGCCCTTCGGTCCCGGGAGGCACCACGAAGCTGGCCTGCCCGCGGGTGCGCAGCTCGGGGTCGACGACGGCGGTGACGACGTGCACGTCCGCGATCCCGCCGTTGGTCGCCCAGGTCTTGGTGCCGTTGAGGACCCACTCGTCGGTCTTCTCGTCGTACGTCGCCCGGGTGCGCATGGCGCCGACGTCGGAGCCGGCGTCGGGCTCGGAGGAGCAGAACGCCGCCGAGCTTGAGGTCCCCCGGGCTGCCGAACATCTCCGGGATCCACTCCATCGCCTGCTCGTCGGTGCCGTTGCCGCGGACGGCCGCTGCCGCGAGCGTCGTACCGACGATGGACAGGCCGATGCCGGCGTCACCCCAGAAGATCTCCTCCATGGTGACCGGGATGCCGAGCCCGGTCTCGTCGAAGCTCTGGGTGGCCCAGAAGTCGAGCGAGTAGAGCCCGATCTTGGCGGCCTCCTCGAGGACCGGCCACGGGAACTCCTCCTTCTCGTCCCACTCGGCCGCCGCCGGACGGATCACCTCCGCGGCGAACTCGTGCAGCCAGGCGCGCAGCTCGAGGTGGTCCGGGTCCAGCTCGAAGGAAGGCGTCGTCACGCGGCCGAGGCTATCGGGGTCAGGGGGCGCGGAAGCTCAGCCTCACCCGATGTCCGTCGAGCCGGCCCGACGAGGACGGCCGTGGCGTCCACCTGCACGCGTGCGCCAGCTGCCGTGCAGCCGTCCGTGCGGACCGGCTCCCTGCAGCCGCAGGTCGACCTTCATCCGCCGGCCGTAGCGGCTCCAGACGGCCTGTGCCGCTGACGGCCACTCCCGGCACCAGTCGCACCCGGTTGAGCCGGAAGGTGGTGACGTGGTCGCCGCCGTAGGTCCAGTGGCCACCGCGCAGGCCGAAGCCCTCGCCGGAGTAGTTGTTCGACCACCGGTCGAGCAGGTCGGCCACCGTCAGCGCGGCCGCCGGCCCGGCCTTGCGGAGGCGGAGCGACACGTTGCCGGTGGCACTGGCGGCGGGCACCTCGGCGAGGCGCCGCGGGAAGCCGCCGAGCGTCCGCACCGGCTCGACCCGGTCGGCGCAGGCGCGCAGCGTCGGGCTCAGCGGGCCGGGAGTGCGCACGAAGGCACGCACCAGTCGCTGGGCACAGTCGTCGATGTCGCCCATGGCGGTGACGTGGAAGCTGTTGCGCACGACGACCTGCTGGCTGTTCGGGAACTGCGTCGGTGATCATCGCGCCCTCGGCCGGCGTGGTGATGCTGTCCATCTCACCGCTGAGCACCAGCACGGGCACCGACGGGTAGCTGCCCGAGGGTGGCGTCGGCGGGCCGGCCGGGTTGCTCGGCCGGCGCGGACGGCCAGCCGGTGCACCAGTCGAGCGACTGCCAGTCGGAGCGGGCGTACTCGCGGATCGTGAACGGCCCGTAGGTGGCCGGACGGGTGCGGATCCGTTGCGGCCAGCGCCGCGGCGTACTGCTTGCGGCGCACGGTGGGCGCGGCCTTCATGTCGTAGAGCTGCGGGTAGTCGTGGCAGGCGACGGCGGCGTCGAGACCCTCGCTGTACTCCACCGGGTCGCCCGCGTCGGTGCCGCCACCGATCGCCTCCGCGACCAGTCGCAGCAGCGGCGCCCGGTCACCACGCAGGCCGGAGCGCATGGCCGCGGTCATCTCGCGGTAGAAGGCCGGGCCGTACGTCGCCCCGAACGCCACCGAGACCAGGGTGGCGCCGTTGACCGTCACGCGGGCGCGCCTGCCCGTCGGCGTCGTGCGAGACGCCGCGCCAGGGGTTCGCGCGCACCTTGGCCAGCACGCGCCCGCAGGGTCGGCAGGAAGGCGCGCGCCGCCGTTGCGGCACGCGGCGTAGCGGCTGCAGACGAGGTCGAAGGCGCTGCTGCATCGTCGGGCGTCTGGGTCGGGTACCACGCGGCCTCGCCGTACGTCGGGTAGGCGCCGTCCAGGATCACGCTGCGCACCTTGGTCGGGTGGCGGCCGGCGAAGACCTGCGCGAAGAAGGTGCCGTAGGAGTCGCCGTAGAGGTCGATCGGACCGAGCCCGAGCCGCAGATCAGGACGGCGTTGAGGTCGTCGGCCGACAGCGCGGTCGAGTAGTCGTCGGCGCGGGCCCCGAGCGACCGGCCGCAGCGGGCCGCGGCCACGAAGTAGGCGATCTTCAGGTCCTGGAGCGCCGGGCAGTTCAGCGCCTGCGAGCGGCCGGTGCCGCGCTGGTCGACCATCAGCAGGTTGCGCCGGTTCAGCAGCGCCGGCGTACATCGGGCCCCAGTAGTAGGCGCTGCTGGTGGTGCTGTAGCCGGGGCCTCCCTCGTGCGGCACCATCGTGCCCAGGGCCGGGCCGCGCTTGGCGCGGGCACGAACGCGAAGCCCACCTTCACGCGGCCGCCGTTGGGCTTCGACGGCGCCCACGGACGCGTGATCGACCCGCACAGCGCCCGGGCATCACGTCGCACGGACGCAGGGTCACCGACCCGACCTTGACCGTGCCTGCCTTGGGCCCGCCTTCGGTTTCGCGGACGCCGCCTCCGCGGGCGTGGTGACGGAGAGCCCGGCGAGCGCGCAGGCGAGCACCACCACGGCGCTCAGCACGCCAGCGGGCCCGGGCCTCACGGCTCGAACCGCCCGTCTCTCGTAGGCCCGGCTGATCGTGGCGACGAGGTCCGCGACCGCGTCCTCCTTCGGCGCGAAGGGCCCCGGGCTGAAGTGCGGGCTGCCGAGCCCACGCTGCACCGACTCGCACGCGGCCCAGTCCTGCTTGTTGGTGATGTCCCAGAACTCCACGGCGCCGCGCACCTTCGGCGCCGAACCGTCCGACCCGGGTACGACGAACCACGAGCACTCGACCCAGGTGCGGTCCGGGGCCAGCGGCACCATCCGGTGCGCCATCACGTAGTCGGGGTGGGCCGAGACCAGCAGGTTCGGAAGCAGGTGGACGTACTCCACCCGGGCGGGGTCCACGCCCGGCAGCGGCGTACCGGCGAGCTCACCGGTCAGCGACATCGTCGCCATCCCGTCGCGCAGGTCCATCGAGCCGCCGATCCACGGCGCCCGGCAGGTGGTAGTTGTCGCCGGAGTCGGGCGGGCGTGATCTGGCACAGCTCCGGGTGGATCAGCGGGCAGTGGTAGCACTCGTGGTAGTTCTCGGCGATCACCTTCCAGTTCGCCGCGACCTCGTAGGAGTGCCGGTCGCCGAGCACCAGCCCGTCGCAGGCGTACGGCGCCAGGATCGGGGCCAGGTCACCGAGGTGCTCGTCGAACGACGGCACCTGCTCGGTCGCCCTTCGCGTGCAGCGCGTGCGCCGAAGACCCAGCCCTGCCAGACCTGCACCGGCAGCTCGACCAGGCCGTGCTCGTCGGTGCGGAAGCGTCTCGTCCTCACGGAAGCCGCGGGCGCCGACCAGCGTTCCGCCGAGGTCGTAGGTCCACGCGTGGTAGGGGCACACGATGCTGCGCCGCTGCGACGTGCCGTCCCGCGGCAGCAGCTCGTGACCGCGGTGGCGGCAGGTGTTCGCGAACATCCGCACGCCGTCGGCATCGCGCACGCACCAGCGCCGACACGTCGCCCACGCACACGGCTCGCTGGGTGACGGCCCCCTCGCCGGCCGGGAACAGGTCGTCGACGCGGCCCAGGCAGGTCCAGCTGCCGGCGAACAGGTGGCGCTGCTCCCAGGCGAGGACCGCGTCGGAGGTGTAGGCCTCGGCCGGCAGCATCCGTTCCGGCTCGCCGTCGGGACGGGCCGCTCGTCGTACGGTCTCCAGCGGGTCGACGTGTGCGGTCATCGTGCCTCCTTCCGTGGGCCTATGCTGCGCGCCATGGGAGCCGTGGGATGACTCGCCGGGGCCGTCGCGCCGTGGAGGTACGCCGCGAGGAGATCCTGACCGCGACGACGGACCTGCTCGACCGCATCGGGCTGCAGGCGATCCGCGTGGCCGACGTGGCCGAGGAGCTCGGCATCAGCCCGAGCCTGGTCTTCTACCACTTCGGCACCAAGGACACCCTCGTCGCCGAGGCGTTCGCGCACGCCGTCGACCGCGACCTCAGCCGCCTCGACCAGGCCACGGCCAAGGGCGCCGACCCGCTCGACCGGCTGCGCCGGGTGCTGCGGCTCTACGGACCCACCGGCACCGCGGTCGGGTGGCGGATCTGGATCGACGCCTGGGCCCTGGCCCAGCGCGAGCCGGTGATCCGCAAGGTGCTGCGCCGGCTCGACCAGCGCTGGACGACGTCGCTGCAGGAGGTCGTGGCGGCCGGCGTGGCCGACGGCTCGTTCACCTGCCCCGACCCCGAGGCGTCCGTCGCCCGGGTGTCCGCGCTGCTCGACGGCCTCTCCGTCGCGACGCTCGTCTACCGGTCGGTGACCCGGGCCCAGCTGCGCGAGTGGGTGGCCGAGGCCGTCGCGCGCGAGCTGGGCATCGACGCCGACGCGCTGGCCTGAGCACTGCTTCGTCGTCACGTCACACCAGCCAGTGCGCGCGGTAGGCCGGGTCCGTCAGCGCGGGACGGTCCATCCGGAACGGCGTCAGGTCGGTCGAGGTGGTCCCCTCGACGACGAGGTCGGCCAGATGACGGCCGAAGGTCGGTGCGAACTTGAACGCGTGCGCCGCCCCCATCCCGACGACGACCGACTCGTGCCCGGGAACGGGCGAGATGACGAAGTCGCGATCGGGGGTGAGCGTGTACTGGCAGCGCAGCGAGCGCACCGGCGCCCCGCTGCCCGGGAGCATCCGCGCCATGTGTTCGGCCAGGCGTGCCTGCATGCCTCAGTCGGTCTCCGACCCTCGACGGTCCGGGTCGACGGTCGGTCCGCCGCAGTCCTGGGCCGCCTTCACGGTCGGCTCGCCGTACGACGGGAAGCCGTAGTAGGACGGGTCGTCCATCCAGATCCAGAGGGGCAGCCGGCCCTGGGCGAAGTCGGCGGGCTCGGGGGGCTGGAAGTAGGTCACCTGCTCGAGCGTCACCTCGACCGGGATCCGCTGGCCGAGGCCCGCGAGGATGTCGTTGACCCAGGCGTCGGCGCAGACCACGAGGCCGCCGCAGCGGAGCACGCCGTGGGCGGTCTCGACCTCGACCCCGCGCCCACCCAGGTCGCGTACGTCGAGCACGGGAGTCAGCTCGCGCAGGTCGGCACCGTGCCGCCGGGCCTGGTCCTGCATCACCCGGGTGCCGCGCGCCGCCGGCACGATCGCGGCGTCGGCCTGGTGCAACGCCACCAGCCCGTCGGGCAGCTGGAACTGCGGCCACCGGCGCATCACGGCGGCCGCGTCGAGCAGGTCATAGCTGATGCCCACGGCGTCGAGGGACTCCGTGTAGTCGACGGGGCTGATCGCCGGCTCCGGTGGGAACAGGTCGAGCCCGCCCACCACGTCGACGAGGGTGGTCCCGGCATCACGCTCGAGCCGGGCCCAGTCGGCGTACGCCTCCTGGGTCAGCCGGACGTAGTCGGGCGTGTGGTAGCTGTGCCGCAGGATCCGGCTGGTGTCGTGGCTGGCGCCCCAGGAGTGGCCGAGCCCGAACCGCTCCAGCCCGACCACCTCGTGGCCGCTCCTCGCCAGCTCCATGGCCGTGGCGCTGCCGAGGGCGCCCAGCCCGATCACCACGTAGTCGACGTGCCTGTCCACTCGGGTCATCGCTCTCCCCCGATCAACGGCAGCAGCCAGCGGCGGATGTCGAGGCTGTCGTCCTCCATCGGCGCGAACCAGCCGTGGCGGTAGCTCCGCGACGACATGCCTCGCTGCACCGACTCGCAGACCGCCCAGTCCTGCCGGTTGACGAGGTCCCACAGCTCGGCGGCGTCACCCGGCTGGAACTCGGCGCTGCCCACCTCGTCGGCGCCGAAGAGGAGCGAGCACACGACGTCGGTCCGGTCGACCGACCGCGGCAGCAGCACGAACGCCGCGACGTGGTCCGCCGACGCCGAGAGCAGCAGGTTCGGGAAGACGAGGTCGCCCTTGTGCCGGGTGCGTTCCTCCTCGGTGAGACCGGGCAGTGGCGCACGCGACGTCGTCCCGGACATCGTGAAGGTCCAGGCTCCCTCGCGGTGCGGGACGCCCTCGTCCCAGTCGAGGCCCTCGCCGCCGCCGGCGAACGACGGGACGATCCGGCACAGCTCGGGGTGCACCGGTCCGCAGTGGTAGCACTCGTTGTAGTTCTCCAGCAGCACCTTGTAGTTGGCGGCCACCTCGTAGGTCATCGTCGCGCCGGTGACCAGGCCGGCGATGCCGTAGTTGGCCAGCGTCGTCGCGGCCCGGCTCACCGAGTCGCCGAGCGGAGCGGCGGTGTCGGGCGTGAGGTGCACGAAGACGAACCCGCCCCAGCGTCTCCACCATCACCTCGTTGAGCCGGAAGCCGTCGAGGTCCTCCTCGGCGAGGTCCGCGTGCGGCGCACGCAGCAGCCGGCCGTCGAGCCCGTAGGTCCACGAGTGGTAGGGACAGCGCAGCGCCGCGGCCGGGCAGGCGACCGGCGAGGTCGACTGCTCGAGCACGGGGAGGATCTGCGAGCCGCGGTGGCGGCAGACGTTGTACGCCGCATGCAGACGGCCGTCGGCATCGCTGGTGACGAGCACCGACTCCCCCACGACGTCCACGACGAGCACCTGCGACGGCGCTGCCAGGCCGAGGTCATCGAGGCGGCCGACGCAGAACCACTGGCCGAACAGCGCGGTCTCGCGTTCGCCGAGCCAGGTCTGCTCGTCGACGTACATCTCGCGCGGCAGTGCCGCCTCGAGGGAGCCCGGTGCCAATTCGACCTCCTGTGCGCTTACTGACTCATCAGTCAGTAGGAGCATCGTGACACGGCGACACGTGAACGCGCCAGATCCACCACTGGTCGGGGGCGGTCCCACGTCCCTCGACAACCTGATCCTCTCGCGCGGCGTGAAGCGGACCGGAGCGCCACGAGTGCGACTGGTTCGCTCAATGCAACAGCCTCTTAGGCTCGATCCATGACTGTGTACCCGACCGAGGCCACCAACCCTGAAACATTGAGGTACGTCGAGCTCACCCGCCAACGTAAAGCCCGTTACGTCGCGACCAACCGCCGAGGCGGGTCCATCGAGGTCGGCGAGGGCGACGACGCTGCCTTCACGCCGGTCGAGCTCCTGCTCACCGCCCTCGCTGCATGCACCGCGATGGATGTCGACTACATCGTCGGCAAACGGGCCGAGGCCGAGTCGGGCTGGCTCAGCTCCAGCGCTCGCAAGGTCAACGACGAAGCAGGCAACCACCTCGTCGACCTCAAGGTCATTCTCGACCTGCGCTACCCCGAGGGTGCGGGGGGTGACGCCGCCCGCATCGTCCTGCCGATGGCGGTGCAGCGGTCCAACGATCGGCTCTGCACGGTCGGCCGGACAGTGCAGATCGGCACCCCGGTCCTGGCCACCCTCGCCGGGCCACCCGAGCTCTCCGACGAATGAGGATGCTGGCGGGCGTCGCCAAGCCGCAGCGCCGGACTAGCTTCGGACTAACGCCGCCACCATCTGCTCCCGTCGCGACGCGCGCGATGCATGGCGCGTCATGGTTGTCACACCAGGGCTGCGCGCCGGAGGTTCTGCCAGCCCTCCTGTGACGACGCGCTCGAGCGAGAGACCCGTCCGCACATGCCGCGATCCGCTCGGGCATGCCGAGATCGGGATTCTCGACCATGCCAAGCGGGATGTCGGGCAAGTGGGGATAACGGGTTACTCGTCATGGCGTCGAATCGGTATCGCGAGGAGGATGAAGGGGCGGCGGGAGAGAAATCGCTTGCAGGGTTTTCTTCCTCGCGACACCGATTTGGTTCCCTGACGTGGGCGAGAAGCCGATGGGAAAGGCCGGACTACTCCGAACATTGGTGGCCCCGGTCTGGCAAGGCGACGGTCCCTTCTACCTGGCTGGCCGCAAGCTGACCAGAAACCTGTGGGGGATGCGGTCGTGAAGCGGACTCCAGGCATGTGGGTCGGCGGAGGGCTCTGGCTCGGCGTTCTGCTCGTGAATGAATGGCTGTTGGCGCGCTGGCCGGACGAGCCATCCGCGTTCGAGGAGGTCTGGCAACCCGCAGCGCTCGTCTTGACGGTGGCGTGGGGGGCGGCCCTTGGCTGGAAGGGCGCTTGGGGGTGGGCCATGGCCTCGGTGGTCGTCGCAACCCTCTGGAGCACACTCTGGAGCACGGTCAGTACCTACACAGGTCCTGACCCGCAGGGGGAAGACGTCTGGCTAGAGGCCTATGTCCTCCTACTGTCGGTGGTGTACAGCGTTCTGATCGGTCTCGGCGCCGGCGGCGGCGCCTGGGCGGTGCCCTGTATCGACGACTGAGGGCACGTGGGGCGCCACGGGCGTGAGGCTCGGGCCTTCGGCCGTCAAGCTCCCTGAACGGCGGCAACGATCAGGTCGACCGTCTCCTGTGGATGGCTGATGAACGCCACGTGCGAGCTGTCGACCTCGACGGTGTGCGAGCCGGCCCGCGCCGCCATGGCTCGCTCGGCGACGGGCGGGATCGCGTGGTCCTGACTGGCGACCATGTACCAGCTCGGAAGGCTCTTCCAGCCAGCCGGGCCCGACGGCGTCCCGAAGCACTGAAGCGTGATGGGTCGTTGGCTCACCGCCATCACAGCCGCTGTGTCGGCGGGGAGATCAGCGCAGAACTTCTCGTGGAAGACCTCAGGGTTGACGTAGGCGTCGCCGTCACCCTCCGGCTGGCCCGCATACGGACGTACCACGAGGTGCTCGGAAAAGTCGTTGGAGGCCCCGTCGAGCGCACCGGCCGCGCCGAGCGGCTCACCCTCGTCGGGAACGTACGCCGCGATGTAGACCAAGGCGACCACGTTCGGTGCACCCGCGCTGGCGTTGGTGATGACCGACCCGCCGTAGGAGTGTCCAACGAGCACGACCGGTCCGTCGATCGTGGAGACGAAGGTGCGGACGGAGTCGCCGTCACCGATGACTCCACGCAACGGATTTGGCGGCGCATAGCAGCTGTAGCCGAGTGCGGAGAGTCGTTGGATGACGTCCGACCACCCCGACGCATCCGCGAACGCGCCGTGAACCAGAACAATCGTCGGGTAGGTCTCAGCTGCCATCGTCACTCCACCTAGGTCGGCCCCCGCAGCACTGATCATGGCGGGCACCAACTCCTGGTGTCCATCACCCGAAATGACCCTCGACAGGCACCTGGGAACCGGCCTTCCGGACCTACTTCCAGATCCCGCGCTGACCTAGGTGGTGGTGGCGCGCAGGGCAGCGTCGAGGTGGCAGGCGACGCGGTGGTCACCGGTCGCGGGAAGGGTGTCCAACGGTTCGGACCGGCACTGGTCCTCGACACCCGCGCGTGCTGCGCGCCCGTCGGCGACTGCGGGACACCGCGGGTGGAACCGGCAGCCGGCGGGAATGCGGGTCGGGTCGGGGATCTCGCCCGTGAGTACGACGGGCTCCAAGCTGCTCCATCTCCGGTACGACGGACAGCAGCGCCTGCGTGTACGGGTGGCGCGGAGACTCCAGCACCTCCTCGGTGGTGCCGCACTCGACGATCCGGCCGAGGTACATCACCGCGATCCGGTCGGCGATGTTCCACGCCAGGCCGAGGTCGTGGGTGACCACGACGATGCCGACCCCCAGGTCCTCACGCAGCTTGAGCAGCAGGGCCAGGATCTCGCCGCGGATCGACGCGTCCAGTGAGGACACCGGCTCGTCGGCGATGAGCAGCTGCGGACGCAGCGCGAGCGCACCGGCGATGAGCACGCGCTGCTTCTGTCCGCCGGAGAGCTCGTGCGGGTAGCGCAGGAACAGCCGCTCCGGCGGACGCAGGCCCGCCTCGGCCAGGGCAGCGGAGACCAGCTCGACCTCGGTGCGGCCGTCGGCGTCCGACGCGGCTCGCTTGTGCAGCCGGATCCCCTCGGCCACCGACTCGTAGACGGTCTGCCGGGGGTTCAGCGACCCCGCCGCGTCCTGCAGGACCATCTGCACCTGGCTGCGGAAGCGGCGCAGTCCGCGGATCGAGTAGTCGAGGGGCTTCCCCTCGAACCGCACCTCGCCGGCCGAGGGCAGCTGGAGTCCCATCAGGGTGCGGGCGAGGGTCGTCTTGCCCGACCCGGACTCCCCCACCAGGGCGACGATCTCGCCGGGCGCCACGGACAGGTCGGCGCCGTCGAGCGCACGCGCGATCCGGCCGCCGCGGGTGACGAACTCGACCACGACCTCGCGGGCCTCGATCAGCGGATCATCACGGCGTCGTCGGTCACGGCTCCCCCACTCTGACGCAGGCGGCGGCCCGTTGGCCCTCGAGCTCGATCAGGGGCGGCTCCGCGTGGAGGCAGACGTCCGCGGCGCGCGGGCACCGGGGCGCGAACGAGCAGCCCGGCGGCAGCTCGCGCGGGTCGGGAGGGTCACCGGCCAGCCCGGCTGGGTGCGAACCGGGCGGCCCGGTCGCCGATGCGCGGGAAGGCCGCCGACAGCGCCCGCGTGTAGGGGTGTTGCGGGTCGGAGAAGATCTGCTTCGCGGTGCCGGTCTCGACCACGCGCCCGGCGTACATCACCACGACGCGGTCGCACAGCTCGGCCAGCACCGACAGGTCGTGGCTGATGATCATCATGCCGACGCCGAGCTCGCGCACCAGGCCGGAGAGCAGGTCGAGGATCTGCGCCTGGACCATCACGTCCAGCGCCGTGGTGGGCTCGTCCGCGATGATCAGCGACGGGCTGGCAGGCCAGCGCCATCGCGATCATCACGCGCTGCTTCTGCCCACCGGAGAGCTGGTGGGGGTAGGCACGGCTGCGCGCCCGCGGCAGCCCGACCTGCTCGAGGAGCTCCCCCACCCGCTCGAGGACCAGCGTCGTCGGCCAACCCGGGTTGGTGCAGGCGGATCGGCTCCGCGATCTGGTGCTCGATGCGCTTGACCGGGTTGAGCGAGTGCAGCGCGCCCTGGAAGACGATCGAGGCCTCGGCCCAGCGCACGGCGCGCAGCTGTCCCCACTTCATGGTCAGGACGTCCTCACCGGAGACGAGGACCTCGCCGGACACGGTGGCGTCCTTGGGCTGGAGCCTGCAGCACCGTGCTCACGATGGTCGACTTCCCGCACCCGGACTCGCCGGCGACGCCGACGACCTCGCCGGCTCGCACGACGAGGTCGATGCCGCGCACGGCGGGAAGCGGACCCTCGGACGTCGCGTAGGCCACCGCGAGGCCCCGGACGTCGAGCAGGCTCTGGGTCACTGCCTCGGTCATCTCAACGCCTCCGCAGCCGCGGGTTGAAGATCTCCTCCAGCGCCTGGCCGACCAGGTTGACCGACAGCACCACCGCCACGACGCAGAGGCCCGGCGGGATGATGTACCACCACGCGCCGGTCGTCATCGCGCCGACGTCGAAGGCGTCCTCGAGCATCGAGCCCCACGAGACCCGTGTCGGGTCGCCGAGCCCCAGGAAGCTCAGGGTGGTCTCGGTGAGGATCGCGATCGACACGGTCAGCGTGGTGTTCGCGAAGACCATCGGCATCACGTTGGGCAGGATGTGCCGCGTCATCTGGTGCCACCGGCCGGCGCCCAGGACCTTGGCCCGCTCGAGGTAGGGCCGTTCCTTGATCGAGAGGGTCTGGCTGCGGATGATCAGCGCCGTGCCCGGCCAGCTGGTGATCCCGATGACCAGCACGATGTTGGTCAGTGAACGGCCCAGGATCGCGGACATCACGATCGCCAGGACCAGGAACGGGATCACCAGCACCCACTCGGTCAGGCGGTAGAGCACGCGCGCGGGCCAGCCCTCGAAGAACCCCGACATCAACCCGACCGTGGTGCCGATGACCATCGCGATGATCGTGGCGCAGAGCCCGACGAACAACGAGATCCGCGCACCCCAGATCACGAGGGCCAGCACCGAGCGCCCTGACTCGTCGGTGCCGAGCCAGTACTCGCTCGACGGCGGCTCGAGCACACCGCCGGTCGCCTTGGTGACCTCGATGCTGTCCGGGCTGGCCAGCAGCGGAGCGAAGAGGGCGATCGCGATGAAGACCAGCAGGACGACCAGCCCGACCATCCCGCTCCGGTGGGCGCGGTAGAGGCGCCAGTTGCGGCGCCAGGCCTCGGCGCGCCTGCGCCGGGCCAGCTGACGCGCGGTCGGCGTGCCGGCGCGTCCGGCCGTGGACTCGGTCATGACCGCACCCGGGGGTCGAGCAGGCCGTAGACGAGGTTCGCGGCGAGGTTGGCGAAGATCACTCGCGGCCGAGACCACCAGGAAGACGCCCTGCAGCACCCAGTAGTCGGGAAGGATGAGCGCCTCGCTCGCCAGCAGCCCGAGCCCCGGGATCGAGAAGATCGTCTCGATGGTGATCGCTCCCCCGACCACCGAGCCGATGCTGATCGCGACGACGGTGGTGGTCGGCAGCAGCGCGTTGCGTACGGCGTGCTTGCGGCGCACGTCGACGTCACGCAGCCCCTTGGCGCGCGCGGTCACGAGGTAGTCCTCGCCGAGCTCGTCGAGCAGGGACGACCGCATGATCAACGCGTAGTCCGCCAGATAGGCGAGCGTCAGGGTGATGACGGGCAGGGTCAGGTGCCAGATCGTGTCCATGACGTAGGAGAACGTGCCCTCCTCGGCGTCGACCGAGTGCAGCCCCCCGGTGGGGAAGATGCCCTCCATCCCCCCGATCCCCACCGCGAACGCCGCGATGAACAGCAGACCCAGCCACCACTCCGGCATCGAGTAGAGCGTCAGCGCGCTGCTGGTGCTGATCTTGTCCACCCGCTTGCCACGGTTCCACCCGCTGACGATGCCGAGGTAGACGCCGATGACGATCGCCAGGAGCGTCGAGGTGCCGACCAGCAGCAGCGTGGGCATGAACCGGTCGGAGATCAGGTCGGCCACCGGCACGCGGTAGCGCAGCGAGACGCCGAGCTCGCCGGTGAAGGTGTTCTTCAGGAAGGTCAGGAACTGCTCGGGCAGGCTCTGGTCGAGCCCGTAGGTCTTCTTGAACTCGGCCAGCTGCTCCGGGGTGCGGAAGCGACCGCGACCCAGGGTCCGGGCCGGGTCTCCGGGGATGACCCGGAAGAGGAAGAAGTTCACCACCAGGACGAAGAACAGGCTGGCGAGCGCGCCCAGGATCTTCGCACCGACGTACCTGACGTAGCTGCGCCTCTTGACGACCGGCTGGGCGCCGGCCGCGTTGATCAAGCTCACGCCAGGATCACTCGCGCTCGGCCGCCGAGGCACGGCGCCGGAACGCCAGGAACCCGCCGCCACCCAGGAGCACCACGAGCACGGCAGCACCGCCGATCAGCATGGTGTTCCCGCCGTCGCTCTCCGAGCCCGAGGAGGAGGACGACGAGGACGCGTTGGCCCCGACCGCGCGGGCCACACCGTCACAGTCGCCGGCGTCCTTGACCGGGCGCAGCATGTGGTAGTTGTAGCCGCCGTACTGGATCAGCAGGTTGCCGTCCGGCTTCGGCTGCGGCACGAAGCAGGCGAACCGGTCGCTGCGGTAGGCCTGGCCGTCGGTGGTGTAGGCGAGCACGAGGTACGGCGAGTCCTCGAACAGGATCTGCTGCATCTGCTTGATCTCGTCGATCCGCTTGGTGTCGTCGATCTCCGACTTCTGCTGCTTCATCAGCGCGTCGTACTCCGGGTTGCAGTACCAGGAGTCGGACCAGCCGCCGCGCTGCGCGCAGGTGAAGACGTCGAGGATCGAGTCGGGGTCGGGGTCCATGTACCAGCCCCAGTGGAACAGGTCGTAGTCCCCGTCGAGGATCGTGTTGGTCAGCTTGTTGCTCTCCTGGACGACCACCTCGGACTTGATGCCGATGTCCTTGAGCCACTCGCTGAAGAAGTCCATCGTCGTGATCGACCGCTTCTCCTCCGGCCGGGCGAACAGCCGCAGCGTCCCGATCGGCTTGCCGTCGGGCATCGTGCGGAAGCCGTCGCCACCCTTCTTGTAGCCCGCCTCGTCGAGCAGCTGCGCCGGCCCGGTCGAGGTCGAACTTGAACGCGTCGTCCTCGGGCACGTCGTACCGGAACTGGGCGTACGACGGCGGCACGATCGACGTCACCGGGCTTGGCCGCACCCTGGTAGGCGCCCTTCATCAGCCGGTCCATGTCGATGGCGTAGCCGAGGGCGTGCCGGAACTTCGGGTCCTTCAGCGCCGGGTTGCCGTCACCGATCGGCTTGTCCGTCTCGGTGTCGACCGCCCCGGTGTTGAAGGCGATCTCGTCGAAGTACGGCGATTGCCCGTTGATCGCGGTGATCCCGTCACGCCCCTTGAGCGCCTTGACCTGGATCGGGGCTGATGTCGTGGATGAAGTCGACCTCGCCCTTGATCAGGGCCTGGACCATCGGGTCCTCGGCCTTGAACACGCGGAAGACCACCTCGTCGACGTGCGGCTCCCCGCCCCAGTAGTCGGGGTTCTTCTCGAAGCGGTACGTCGAGCCGCCGGCCTTGCCCTCGACCAGGCGGAAGGGCCCGGTCCCGACGACCGGCTGGTCGGCGGTCGGCTCCGCGCGGTAGGTCTTGACCGCCTTCTCGCTGACGTTCTTCCAGACGTGCTCGGGGATGATCGGGATCGGCAGCAGCGGCAGCACCGCGTTCGGCTTCGACAGCGTCAGCACCACGGTCTTGTCGTCCGGGGCGGTCACGGTCTTGACCTGGCTCAGGTAGGACTCCCAGGTGGTCGCCTCGGGACCTGCCGTCGATGATCCGGTTGTAGGTGTAGGCGATGTCCGCGGCGGTGAACGGCTGGCCGTCGGACCACTTCACGCCCTCGCGGATGTCGAAGGTCCAGGTCAGGCCGTCCTCGCTGGTCTTCCACGACTTCGCCAGCGCCGGCACCGGCGACATGTCGTCCATCGAGTAGCCGACCATGAAGTCGTAGGTCAGCGCCCACATCTCGTACGACGGCGCCTCGATCCCGAGGAACGGGTTGAACGAGTCGACCTCGTTCTTCAGCCCGACGGTGAAGGTGACCTTGTCGCCGTCCGCGGCACCCGCCGGCGCAGGGACGAGGGCCAGGAAACCGAAGATCAGTCCCAGGGCCACGACGAGCCGGGTGAGAGTACGGTGCCCGCTGTGACGACGTCCCCTCCTCGAGCCGCGCGGGTGCCGCACGAGCACACCGAGCACGGAGTCCGGCGACCGGACCCCTACCACTGGATGCGCGACCACGAGTCGCCCGAGCTTCTGGCGTACCTCACGAACGAACGTCGCTGGTACGAAACTGCCACCGGACATCTGAGCCCCCTCATAGACGCACTGCGGTCCGAGATGAAGAGCAGGGTGCCGGCTACTGATCGGTCAGTCAGTTGGCGACATCAGAGTCGTTACTACTACACGCTCCTCCCGGCGGGAAGGGAGTACACACAACTGTTGCGTGATTTCGACCTGCCGGAACAGACCGGTGCAGGCCAGCTGCTGCTCGATGCCAACCTCCTGACCGACGATTCCGGCTACCTCGAGCTCGGTCTGACGATGGTCAGCCCGGACGAGCGCCTGCTCGCCTACTCGGTGGACCGGACCGGCGACGAGGTCTACGAGCTCCGCTTCCGCGACCTCGACAGCGGCGAGGACCTGGCCGACTCGGTGGCCCGCAGCTACTACGGCGGCGCGTGGAGTGCCGACTCGGCGTACTTCTTCTACACGGTGCACGACGAGGCCTACCGCCCCTTCCAGGTCTGGCGGCACGCGATCGGGACGTCGTACGCCGAGGACGTGGTCGTGCTCGACGAGCCGGACGAGCGCTTCGAGCTGAATGTCCGCGCGACCCGCAGCGGCGGGCTGGTCGTGATCTGGTCGGAGAACCGGGACACCCGCGAGGTCTGGGTGCTCGACGCGCACCGGCCCCTGGACCCACCCCGGTCGGTGGGCGGACGACGCCCGGGTGTCGAGTACCACGCCGAGCACGCCGTCCTGGCCGACGGCACCGACACGCTCCTCCTCGTGACCAACGACGACGCCCAGGAGTTCCGGCTGGCCCGTTGCCCGGTCCCCCGCGACGCCGACCAGGACCACCTCGCGTGGGAGCCGGTGCGCCCCGAGGACCCCGACGAGCGCCTCGAACGCGTGGACGCCTTCGCGACCCACGCGGTGCTCACCTTCCGCTCGCGGGTCCGGCACCGGCTGCGCGTCCTCCCCGTCGACGCGCTCGACTCCCCCGGCATCGTGGTCGACCCGCTGTTCGAGTGCGGGCACGGTCGACCCAGACGCACAACGAGCACTTCGCCGCCACCTCCGTCACGGTCGCCGACGAGTCCTACGTGCACCCGGTGGTGTGGTCCGACCTCGACCTCCGCACCGGCGAGCGCACCGAGCGGCTGCGGCAGGAGGCGCCGCAGCACGACCCCTCGGACTACGTCGTGGAGACGCGCACGTTCCCCGCGCCGGACGGGACGCCCGTGCCCGCCACCCTCGTGCGGCACCGCGACACCCCGCTCGACGGCACGGCACCGGCACTTCTCTACGGCTACGGCGCCTACGAGGCCGTCGACGACCCGGAGTGGGACCCCGCGCTGCCGAGCCTGCTCGACCGCGGCGTGGTGTTCGTCCACGCGCACATCCGGGGTGGCGGCGAGGGCGGCCGGCGCTGGTGGATCGAGGGCCACCTCGAGCACAAGCAGAACACCTTCAGCGACCACATCGCGGTGGCGGACGGAGTCGCGGGACTGGTCGACGGGAGCCGCATCGGCACCCGTGGGCTCAGCGCGGGTGGCCTCCTCCAGGGCGCCGTGCTGAGCCAGCGGCCCGGACCGGTGGCGGGCGGTCGTCGCCGAGTGCCCGTTCGTCGACGTGGTCACCTCGATGCTGGACGCCACCATCCCCCTGACCGTCAACGAGTGGGACGAGTGGGGTGACCCGCGGCGCCGGGAGGACTTCGACTGGATGCTCGCGTACTCGCCGTACGACCACGTCCCACCGGCCGGCGGCCGACCCGACGCGCTTGATCACGGGTGCCCTGCACGACCCGCGGGTGCTGGTCCACGAGCCGGCCAAGTGGGTGGCCGCCCTGCGTGACTCCGACCCGGAGTGGTCGTCGCGCTGCGTCTTCCGGGTCGAGACCGGCGCCGGCGCCCACTGGGGCCCGTCGGGTCGCTACGCCCGTCTCGACTACGAGGCCGAGGTCTACGCGTGGGTGCTCGACCAGCTGTCGGCTACTGACTTGCGAGTCAGTAAGGGATAACGTCGGACCACCATGATCAGGACCACGCCCTTCCACCCGCGGCTCAGCGAGCTGAACTCCCAGGGCCTCTACACGCACTGGCAGGGACAGCTGTCACCCCTGCGCTACACCGATGCGCCGAAGCACGAGTACTTCGCGGTCCGCAACTCCGTCGGCGTCTTCGACACCTCGCCGCTGTTCAAGTACCGCGTGCAGGGCCCCGACGCCGAGAAGTTCCTCGCCGGCGTGCTCGTCCGCGACATCCGCGCCTGCCGCCCCGGCTCCGCGCAGTACACCCTGTGGTGTGACGACCGTGGGTTCGTGATGGAGGACGGCGTCGTCTTCCGGCACTCCGAGACCGACTTCCTGCTGACCGCCGCGCGTCCCAACCTCGGCTGGTTCAGCGACCTCCGCGGCCGCCTGCGGGTCGACCTCGAGGACGTCTCGGAGAACTACGGCATCCTCGCGGTCCAGGGGCCGCGGTCGCGCACCGTGCTCTCCACGCTGGCGCCGGAGGCCGAGTCGCTGCCGTTCTTCGGCCTGGCCGACACCAAGCTCGGCTCCGCGCCCGTGACCCTCTCCCGCACCGGCTACACCGGTGACCTCGGCTTCGAGGTGACCGTCGAGGCCGACCACGCCGTCGACGTGCTCGACGCGATCCTCGACGCAGGCCGCGACCACGGCATCCGTCCCTTCGGCGAGGAAGCGCTGATGATGCTCCGCATCGAGGCCGGGCTGCCGCTCGTCGACGTGGAGTGGCGCAACAGCCGCACCGCGTTCACCGACCACCAGCGGGTCACGCCCACCGAGCTGGGCATGGGCTGGATGCTGCGCGGCGTGGCCGACGACGACCGGGCGTTCATGGGTGGCCGCGCGATCAGGCGCGAGCTCAGCGAGAAGTCGTCCCGGTGGGCCTCCGTCGCGATCGTCGTCGACTGGGAGGCCTGGGACTCGCTGTTCCGCGACGCCGGCCTGCTGCCACCCAAGGACGAGCACCCGCTCCCCTACGAGTCGGTGCTGCACGACCGTCCCACGACGGCTGGAGGCTCCCAGGTCGGCTACGTCACGAGCTTCATGTACTCCCCCGTGCTCCAGCGCCACATCGGCCTCGCCCGGGTGCGGCCCGACCTCGCGGCCCCGGGCACCGAGGTGCACATGGAGCTGGCCATCAACCACTCGAACACCACGGTGCTCGCCCGGACGGCCCGGGCACCGCTGTTCAACCCACCGAGAAAGACGGGCAAGGCATGAGTACGTCTGCGTACGACGCGATCGTGGTCGGCGGGGGCCACAACGGTCTGGTCAACGCCGGGTACCTCGCCAAGGCCGGACTGCGCACGCTGGTGCTGGAGAAGCGCGACCTCGTCGGTGGCGCCGCGATCACCGAGGAGCTGCTCCCGGGGTTCTCGTTCACCACGTTCTCCTACGCGCTGAGCCTGCTGCGGCCCGACATCATCCAGGACCTCGACCTCGTGCAGCACGGCTTCATGCCGCTGATGATGCCGTCGTCCTTCCACCCCACCGGCGACGGCGGCTACCTGCTCCTCGGCGACGACCACGACCAGAACCTCCAGGAGATCCGGCGGCACTCCCCGCACGACGCCGACGCCTACGACCGCTACCACCACGACCTCGACCGCGTCGTGCAGGCGATCCGGCCACTGTTCGACCACGCGCCGCCGAACATCTTCGGCAAGGACCCCGAGGACCAGGCCGACGTCGCCTGGCTGCTCGACCACCTCGGCGGGGTCGAGCAGAAGGTGATGCACGACGTGGTCCGCCTGCTCACCGGCAGCGCCTCCGACTGGCTGGAGGACTACTTCGAGCACGAGGCCGTCAAGGGCTTCCACGCCTCCTCGAGCATCATCGGCTCGAAGGTCGGCCCGATGTCCCCCGGCTCGGGTCTCGTGCTGCTGTTCCACAAGATGGGCGAGCACGACGGCCACCTCGGCTCGTGGGCGTTCCACAAGGGCGGCAACGGCGGCTTCACCCAGGTGCTCGCGCGGGCGGCCGAGGCGTTCGGCGCCGAGATCCGGCTCGCGTCGCCGGTGACCTCGGTGCTGACGCAGGAGGGTCGCACCGTCGGCGTCGCGCTGGAGGACGGCACCGAGTTCCGTGCCCCGGTGGTGGTCTCGGCCCTGGACCCGCGGCGTACCTTCCTCGACCTCGTCGAGCCGCGCGAGCTGCCGGCCGACCTGGTCGACAACATCGAGCGGATGAAGTTCCGCGGCGTCTCCGCCAAGGTCAACTTCGCCCTCGACGGGCTGCCCGTCTTCCCCGCGCTTCCAGACACCGTCGACCACTACGGCGGGTTCCTGAACATCGGTCCGACCATCGAGTACGTCGAGCGCGCCTTCGATGCGGCCAAGTACGGCTGGTACAGCGAGCGTCCCTTCATCGACGCGGCGATCCAGTCCGTCGTCGACCCGGACATGGCTCCGCCCGGCAAGCACGTGATGTCGTGCTTCGTGCAGTACGCGCCGTACGAGCTGAGGGGCAGCGACTGGGAGACCGAGCGGGACAACTTCGGTGACAAGGCGCAGGCCGTCCTCGAGTCACACTTCCCCGGGTTCGGTGACCTCGTGCTCCACCGCGAGGTGGTGACCCCGGTCGACATCGAGCGCGTCACCGGCCTGACCGAGGGCAACATCTTCGCCGGGGAGTTCCTCGCGCCGCAGATGTACTTCTTCCGGCCGGCCCCCGGCTGGAGCCAGTACCGCACCCCGATCGACGGCTACTACCAGTGCGGCTCGGGCACCCACCCGGGCGGCTGCGTGATCGGCTCTCCCGGCAAGCTGGCCAGCGAGCGCGTGCTGCAGGACCTCAGATCAGGTGCTGCGTCCGCGCGATCCTGAGGGCGTCACCGCGCCGGTCGACGCCGAGCTTGCGGTAGACCGACGCGAGGTGGGTCTTGACGGTGTTCTCGCTGACGAAGAGCGCCTGGGCGATGTCGTAGTAGGACCCGCCGTTGGCGAGCTCTGCCAGCACCTCGCGCTCGCGGCGGGTCAGCACACCGCCGCCCGGTGTCCCGTTCGCGGGTGCCACGTCCTCCGCGACCGAACGCAGCGCCGTGCCCACCGCCCACATCCGCGGTGACCCCTGGCCCGGGACGGACACGTAGCTGGCGAGGCTGTCGAGCGCCTCGGCCGCGAACGGGTGTCCCTCGGAGTGCCTCGCCTGCCCTGCCAGCAGGTCCGCGAAGCCGTCCCCGCCGACGAAGCCGATGGTGAGGATCTGGAGCAGTCGCTGCGAGGCGACCCGGTTCAGCAGGTCCGGCATCCGTTCCGCTGCACTGACGGTGTCACCGAGACGCAGCATCAGGCCCACGTTGACGGCCGCGGCGACCGCACCGGTCGCGGTGTCGAGGCGCGGCTGGTCGAGCACGGCGCCGATGCGCCCCAGTGCCTGCTCGACGTGACCGTCGCCGGCGTCCGCGACAGCGGCGAACAGCTCGGCCTCGGAGTCGTGCCCCAGGTCGGCGAGCGCCAGGCTCCGGTCGCGGACGGTGGCCACGTCGTTGACCAGGGCCGCGGTCTGGGCCTCCACGATCAGCGACAGCCGGCGGGCGAAGGCCGGGATCGCCCACTCCGTGGACCGGTGCTCGGCCAGCAGTCTCGAGGCCGCGTCGACCTGGCCCTGCTCGGCCAGCAGCCGCGCCCGGAGGAGTCGGGCCAGCTCGCTCACCAGCAGGTCCACCTCGACGGCGACCTCGTCCTCGGCAGCGACCAGGTGCCCCTCGCAACCGGTCAGGTCGAGGCGGTGCAGCGCACCCCAGCCCGAGACGAGGTGGGCCAGTGCCATGTGCGGTCGGCTGCGCAGGCCGGCGCGATCGGCGTACTCCAGGCTGCTGTCGGCCGTCGTCGCAGCGGTCTGGAACGACCCGTCGAGCATCTCCAGCAGGCCCCGGTGGGCGAGGCCGACGGCCAGCATCCGGTCGTGACCCAGGATGTGGCCGCTGTGGATCAGCTCGCGCAGGTGCACCCCGGCCTCGTCGACGTCGCCGACCCGGATCTCGACCGTCGCGAGCTCGCCCATCAGCCAGGTGGTCCACGCCAGGGAGCGCCCCGGGACCAGCCGGTGGGTCCCTCGCGAGACGTCGTGCCGGCAGCCCATCCGTTCACGGGCCGCGGCCACCGCGGTCACGGGGTCCGCCCAGCCGCACCTGCTCCGCCAGAGCCTCATCAGGGCGATCATGTCCAGGGTGAGATCGTCACCCTCGGCGGTCCCGTGGGACGGATCGGCCTCGCAGGCGCGCTCGGCTGCGAGGGACAGGTCGGCGGCCTCGTCGTACCGCAGCGTCATCCGGCACAGCAGCGACTCGAGCACGAGCACGGCCGGATCGTTGGACCGCGCCTCACGCGGAAGGGCGTCCAGGGCCCGGGCGAGCAGCTCCTTGCCGCCGCCCTCGAGCAGGCCGTGACCGTGCACGCGCAGGACACGCAGCAGCACCTCCGGGTCCTCGGCCAGGATCGCGTGGCGTACGGCGAGATCGAGCTCGGCCTGGTTGCGCACCAGCGTCGTCGCCGCGCGCAGATGAGCCCGTACCCGGGTCTCGTGCCCGGGATCGCCCAGCTCCGAGGACTCCCGCAGCGCCCGACGCAGCACCGGGTTGACCCGGAACGACTCGCGGCTGGCGCGCGACGGTGGGCCCCGCGCTCGAGCAGCAGGCCGTCGTCGGCGAGATCCGCGAGCAGCCGTGGCGTGTCGGGGTCACCGGTGAGGGACAGCGCAGTGGCGACGTCGAAGGTCTCCTCGTCACAGGTGGCGAGGATGAGAGTGCTCACGGGGGCGGGCAACGCCGCGAGCACCTGCGCGGAGAGCCGAGCGCTCGCCGGCGGGTGTGCCAGCAGCTCGGCGTCGTCGCCGACGGTGCGGGCACCCACGACGAGCGCGGCCGCCCACCCACGGCCCTTCGCGCACGATGCGGTTCAGCGACTCGTCCTCGGCCGCCGGAGCCAGGGCCAGCACCAACGCCGCGGCCTCGTCGTCGGTGAACCGCAGGTCGCTGCCCGGCAGGGTCGAGACCGCCACGTCGAGAGGCAGCTGCGGGAACGGCACCGCCTCACGACCGATCACGACGAAGCGCGCGGCGTGCGGGGCCTGCGTCGCCAGCCTGACGACCGCCCGGGCCACCTCCGTCGGCAGGAAGTGCGCGTCGTCGAGCACCACCACGGCGGTCGCCCGGTCGCCGGCAAGGTCCTGGAGCGCCGCCACGGCGTCGTCCTCGGCCGCACTCCCGGCGATGCCGTGGTGGTCGAGCAGCTCCTCGAGCAGGCGATGGTGACCGCCCCGCGGCCAACCACACGACCTCGTCGTCGGCGACCCAGCTCGCCACGAGGCTCGACTTCCCGGCTCCCACGGGGCCGAGCACCTCGGTGACCTGGGCGGTCGTCAGCCGGTCGAGCCTGGCGATGAGCCGCTCGCGTGCCACCACCGGAGCGAGCGGGCGCGGCGGACCCAGGTCCCGGGAGCGGCTCGGGCGCCGGGCCGTCTTGCCCCGGAGCGATCCGGGTGGCGATGGCAATGGGCTCACCTGTCGTCGTGCTCGTGCTGGATGCCGAGGCTGCCCTGATTCTGATTCAGAACGGGTGGGTCCGCAATATGAGACATGTCGACCGTGTCGTCCGGATTAGTCCGCTACTGCAGCGCCGAGGTCAGCCGCATCACGTTGTCGACGTACCGGGACCCCCGCGAGCGGCCCGCCCACTCCTCGGCGGTGAGCTCGCGCGACAGTCCTCGGTAGCCGTCCTCGACCTCGCGCATGCGCCCGACGATGTCCGCGCCCGAGCATCATCAGGCTGACCTCGTAGTTGAGCGCGAACGACCGCAGGTCCATGTTGCTCGACCCGATCACGGCGACGTCGTCGTCGATCGTGAAGTGCTTGGAGTGCAGGACGTACGGCGCGGGGTAGAGGTAGATCCGCACCCCCGCCTCGAGCAGCGCCTGGTAGTAGGAGCGCTGCGCGTGATGGACCATGAACTGGTCCCCCACCGCGCTGACGAACAGCTCGACGTCGACCCCGCGCTGCGCGGCCGTGGTCACGGCGTAGAGCAGGGACTCGTCGGGCACGAAGTACGGGCTGGTGATCGAGATCCTGCGCTGCGCCGAGTAGAGCAGCGTGGTGAACATCCGCAGGTTGTTCTCGGTGGCGAACCCCGGGCCGCTCGGCACCACCTGCGCGGTGATCCCCGTGCCGGCCTCGGCCGCCGGCACACCGCCCAGCGTGTCCCCCAGCACCTCGTCGGTCTCGCTGAACCAGTCGGTGGCGAAGACCGCGTTGAGCGCCGCGACGACCGGGCCCTCGACCCGGGTGGTCAGCTCGACCCACGCGCGGCCGGCCTTCCGGTTCTTGGGCTTGTCGTAGGTCGCCTCGATCATGTTCTGCGAGCCGGCGAACGCGACGCTGCCGTCGACGACCAGGATCTTGCGGTGGTTGCGCAGGTCGAGGCGGCGGATCTTCCCCTGCAACGGGGCGATCGGCAGCATCAGGTGCCAGTCGATCTTCGTCTCGCGCAGCCGCGCCAAGGTCTGCTTGTACGCCGGGATCCCGCGCGAGCCGAGATGGTCGAACAGCATCCGCACCGGCACTCCTCGTTCGGTGGCGCGGACCAGCGCAGCGAAGAAACCGTCGGTCGTCTCGTCCCAGGCGGTGATGTAGAACTGCACGTGCACGAACCGCTCGGCGGTGTCCACGGCCGCTGCCATCGCGGCGATCGACTCGTCGTAGTCGGGGAACAGCTGGGCCGAGTTGCCGGCGACGGCGGGAAGGGCACCCAGCTCCCGGTTGAGGTGGGCCACCGAGGACACGTAGGCCAGGTTGGGTGCCACCTCGGTCAGCCCGGCGATCTGCGCCGTACGCCGTGTGGATCTCCTGGTTGACCCTCTCCTGGGTGTGCCGCCGTCGGCGTTCGACGCGGGCGCTGCCGAACATCAGGAAGGCCAGCAGTCCGAACAACGGCACGGCGAGCACGAGGATCAGCCAGGCCATCCCGGTCGACGGACGACGGTTCCCGGGAATGACTCCCAGCGCCGCGACCACGACCGCGATCTCCAGCACCACCACCAGCGCACCCAGGATCGCGGGCAGCGACGTGGCCCAACCCGGCTCCACTGCTGCCGGCGCAAGCACGTCGAGCGGCCCCACGACACCTCCGATGGACTGCGCTGAAGGACCCGAGCGGCCCGAGACTCCACCCGGCAGCGGCGCGAGTCCTCACCCGTTGCGGGTGAGGAGTTCGCGAGGCGGGCGGACGACCGTGTGAGGGCGCGCACGAGGAGGTCACATGGCACGGCTTCGCCGCTGGCTCCGGCTGCTCCTGCTCTGCGGCACCTTGATCGTCTTCTACTTCGTGGTCCCGGCGACGCCGCACATCCCGAACAGTGCCGTGGTCGCGCGGCTCGTCCTGTGCATCGTGATGCTGGCGCTCCTGGCCGTCCTGGTCGTACGCCAGCTCCGGCTCCAGATCGACGAGGGCATGGACCGTCGGATCGACGGGTTGGTGATGTCGGTGGTGGCCGTCGTCGTGGCCTTCGCGCTCGCCTTCTTCATGCTCACGGAGCGCAACCCGGCACAGGTCGCGGGGCTGCACACCCGCCTGGACGCGCTCTACTTCACGATGACGACCCTGACCACCGTGGGCTACGGCGACATCCACGCCACCGGCCAGACCGCGCGGGCGCTCGTGCTGGTGCAGATGGTGTTCAACGTCGTCTTCGTGGCGGCGGCGGCCACCTTGTTGTCGGCGCGGATCCGCGAGGCCGCGCGCGAGCGCTTCGAGGCCCGTCGGCGCGGTGCCACGGAGGATCCCGGTGGCGCTGGGCCTAGCCCGCGTCCTGGTCCGGGATCGTGATCACGTCGATGATGGTGATGCCCATCATGCTGAGGTGGTTGAGCACTCCCTGAAGCTCTTCCTGGTCCACCACGTCGCCCGTCAAGGTCGTCTGGGTGCGCTTGCCGACCGTGGTGAGCTGAGGGAACGCGGAGAGCAGGTCGTCCGTGAGCTCCGCATCAAGGCTGATCCGCACTCTGGTCATCCAGAGCCCTCCTTCCACCCGGCGTGGACCCCCGCGCATCCGACCGTAGGTCCCGGCGGGTGACCTCCCCTCACCGGATTCGGGGGAACGTGGCTCTCCCGGTCGCGCGCAAGGTGGTGCCATGACGACCACCCCCAATCTCGGCGGAGTCCCTGATGTCCGGCACCGTGCTCGTCCTGGTCGGACTGGTGCTGTGCCTCGCCGGTGCCCGATCGGTCCGGCTGGCCGTCCTGGCGGCCGGCTTCGGCACCGGGTGGCTGCTCGCCGACGTGTTCGGCGCATCGCTGCTCACCGGCTTCGTGGTCGCGCTCGCCAGCGCCGCCGCCGCGTTCGTGCTCACCCTGGTGATGTCGAAGATCGTCATCTTCATCGCCGGGTGCATCGTCGGCACCCTGATCGGGGCCAAGCTGTACGTCGTGCTCGCCGACACGGACTCGAGCTGGCTGCTGGCCCTTGTCTTCGTCCCCAGCGTCGCGCTGCTCTCCGGCTTCCTGGCCGGACGGTTCCAGCGCCGCTTCATGGAGTGGGCCACGGCCCTCGCGGGCGCGGCGCTCGTGCTCTCCGGCGTGGCAGTGCTCGGTGGCGACAACCTGGACCTGTTCCGCCACCCGGACGACGGTGCCGAGTCGGTGCTGCTGGCCGTCGCGTGGGGGCTACTGGCCATCCTGGGACGGGTCGTCCAGCACCGCACCTCGGGTCGCGGGCGCGAACGCCAGCCGGCCTGAGCACGGTCGCGTCCGCTCACCCGCATCGGGGGAGGCCCGCGTCCGCGGATCGGCTGATCGTGGATCTCCGGGCAGCGCACCGGCGTACTCAAGGAGCATCCATGGCCACACTCACCGTCTGGAAGTTCGACACCGCCGAAGGTGCCGACGCAGCGGCCAAGACCCTCGAGGAGCTGGCCCGCGAGGAGATCATCGTGATCCACGACGCGGCCACGGTGACGTGGGAGCAGGACAAGAAGAAGCCGAAGACGCGACAGCTCTCGAACCTCGCCGGCGCGGGCGCGCTCGGGGGTGCCTTCTGGGGACTGCTGTTCGGGCTGATCTTCTTCGTGCCGCTGCTCGGGGCGGCGATCGGTGCCGCCACCGGCGCACTCTCGGGGTCGCTGACCGACGTGGGCATCGACGACGCCTTCATCAACCGCACGCGCGACCAGATCACGCCCGGCACCTCGGCGCTCTTCGTGATGACCTCGGACGCCGTGATGGACAAGGTGAAGGACGCGTTCGCCGGCCATCAGCCCTCGGAGCTGCTCTTCACCAACCTCAGCGGCGAGCAGGAGGACGCCCTGCGCGAGGTGTTCGCTGACTGACCGGCCAGCTCGGACTGGTGCGTCCGGGTTTGGGGGCTTTTTTCTCACCCCCCACGGGTGAGGCCGACGACCTCACGCGTCCCCTAGCGTCACAAGAGACGCCTCAAGACACTCGGGCGTCGATGCACGCCCGCAGGAACCGGAGTCCGACAGGGGGTGACGGCATGACCACTCGCGACGTACCAGCCGAGGTCGGACGTCAGGCCGACACGCCCGCCTCACCTTCCTCGAGGCCGGTCCCGGCCCAGCGGTGGGATGCCGACGCGCCGGCCGTCCCGCTCCCCGGAGCCCCGTGGCTGCCGCGCGGCTACGTACGACGCGAGCTGCTGTGGGAGCGGCTCGACGCGTCGACCCAGCGAGCGGTCACGATGCTGGTGGCCCCCGCCGGCGCCGGCAAGACCCTGGGCGTCGCGGGATGGCTTCGGCACTCCCCCCTCGGCCAGGACGCGACCTGGATCTCCGGCAACAACATGGTCAGCCTGCGACGGCTGGAGAACGCCCTGCGCGAGGCGCGACGCGATGCGGACCAGCCCCGGATCGTGGTGATCGACGACGCCCACCAGCTGCCCTCCGCCTGCATCAGCCTCCTCGACCGTGAGCTCAGCGAGGACCCGGACGGCGTCCGGCTGGTGCTGCTCACGCGCTGGGACCTCGCGCTCAGCCGGCTCGTCCCGGAGCTGCTCGGGCACCTGAGCGTGATCCGCGGCGACGTGCTCAAGCTCAGCGACCCGGAAGCACGCCAGCTGATCGCCGAGCACGCGCGCACCGACGCGCCGGCCGTGCACGACGCGATCATCGCCCGCGCCCAGGGCTGGTGCGCCGCCGTCGTCCTCGCCGCCCGCGCCAGCGCTGCCGCGACCTCGCACGACGAGTTCATCCGACGGTGCCAGGACGTCGGGCTCGGCGTGGCCGACCTCGTCGCCGGCGAGGTCTTCGTCTCGCTGCCGTCACGCGACCGGCACCTCCTGCTCTGCACCGCCGGCGAACCTGTGCTCACCACCGAGACCGCCGTCCATCTCACCCGTGACCCCCGCGCGGGTGAGGTGCTCGGTGCGCTGGAGTCGACCGGTCTCCTGGTGAGCCGCGAGGGCAACGGCCGACGGACGACGGGCGCCCCCGACACCGACGGTTCCGACGTGCAGTTCCGCATCCACCCCCTGATGCTCGAGGTGGCCCGGCGTCGTCTCAACGCCGGCGGGTGTCGACGTGCAGCAGGCCCACGGGACGGTGCTGCGGGCGGTCCGGCTCGACCTCGCCCGCGGCGAGGTCGCCGACGCCTTCCGGCGCCTCGTCTCCCTCGGCGAGTACGACGCGGCGGCGCGACGTCCTCGCCGCCCACGGGCCGCGCCTGATCGTCGACGGCGACGCGACCCACGTGGAAGAGCTGGTCCGGCGGGCCGGGACGGTGCTCGACAGGTATCCGGCCACCTGGGGAGCCATCGCCTGGGCCCGCTGGATCTCCGGCGACCTCCGCGGGGCGGCCCACTGGGCCTCCCGCCTGCTCCACCAGGAGGCCGCGCAACCGGGCTCGGTGCCGGCCGGCCAGGTCCTGTGCACGCGCCTGCGTCGCGCCCGTGCCGGTGTCGAACCCGTGCAGGAGGCCGTCGAGGCCACCAGGGCGGTGCTCGAGACCGACCAGGCACAGCTGGCCGACGACCCGTTCCTGACGATGGTGCTCCTCGAGCTCGGGGTCGCCGAGAACTGGCTGGGTGACTTCGCCGCGAGTGAGCACCACCTCGGCGAGGCCGTCATGGTGAGCCGGAGCGAGCAGTTCCACGTCGTGACTGCCGAGGCCCTCTCCCACCTGGCGCTGACGCAGTTCATGTCCGGCCGCGAGGGCGTCTGCGTCGACCTGGCCGGCCAGGCGCTGAGCCTGTGCGACACCGATCCGATGATCCCGGCGTCCACCCGGGCCCGAGCGGACGTGGCGATGAGTCTCGCCCGCGTGCAGTCGGCACCGTGGCCGGGGCAGAAGAGCGACCGCACCGACAACGTGGTGCCGATGGCCCCGGACGACCTGGCCGGGAGGTTCTGGCACCGGATCCTCCTCGCGCGGCTCGCCCTGGTGTCCGGCGCCGTCTCGGATGCCGTGCACTACCTGGAGCTGCCCTTCGAGATGCCGGCGCTGACGCCCCACCTCGAGGTCAGCCTCCTCGTGGAGCGCGCCCTCCACGCCCTCACCATGGGCAACCGCGAGGGGCTGCGGACCTGCGCCGACCGCCTCGAGGAGCTCGACGCCGAGGGCGAGCGGGACTGGACCGAGGGCGCCCTGGCCGACCTGGACGGCGACCTCCGTCGCGCCGCCGACCTCTACCTCCGCGCGGGCCGGTCCGGCTCGCGCGCGCAGCCGCCCACCGTGGCCCTCGGCCTGGTGGGCGCAGCCCAGCTCCACGAGTACCTCGGCGCAGCGGCTCCGGCGAACGACCTGCTGCTGGAGGCGGTGACCGCCACCGAGTCACGGCGCAACGCGCTGCCCTTCCTCGGCTGGAGCCCCCACGGCGTCCGTGTCGGCCTGCTCCTCCAGGACCAGCCCGAGGCGACGGCCTCACCCTGGGGTCAGGAGCTGCGCGGCACCTTCGCCGAGCTGCCGGGAGTCACCCAGATCTTCCGGCCCCTCGTCGCCACGCCGCGCGAGCTCGGCAGCGTCGTCGAGCCCGCGGTGACCCCGACGCTCAGCCCGCGCGAGTACGAAGTGCTCGGCGAGCTGGCCCGCGGGGCGACGTACTCCGACATCGCGTCGAACCTGTTCGTCAGCGAGAACACCGTGAAGACGCACATCTCCAGCCTCTACTCGAAGCTCTCGGTCGGCCGCCGGAGTGACGCGCTGGCGATCGCCCGCAAGCTCCACCTGCTCTGAGCTGCCCGGCATGACCGACGCCGAGCGCACCGCTGTGGCGCCGGGCCTGGCGCGTCTCGGGGACCACTGGCTCCTCCTGGTCGGGTACGGCGCGGTCACGATCGCGCTCGGAGTGGTCCTGGTCGCCCGCCCGGGCGCCTCGCTCGTCGTCGTCGCCGTGCTCCTCGCGGTCCAGCTGCTCGTCAACGGGATCTTCCAGGTCGTCAGCGCCTTCGCCGCGAGCAGCAGCGACGGGGGCGCCCGTACCCTCCATGCGCTCGCCGGTGTGCTGTCCCTCCTCGTCGGGCTGCTCTGTCTGCGATCCCCCATGCAGACGCTGCTCGTGATCGGACTGCTGCTCGGCGCCTGGTGGGCCGTCAGCGGCGTCATCGACATGCTCGCCGCGATGATGACCCCGGCTCCGCACCGGGTCTGGCGCCTGGCCATGGGCCTGGTCAGCCTGCTTGCCGGCAGCTACCTGCTGGTCAACCCCGAGGTCTCGCTCGGCGTGCTCGTCGTCGTCGCCGCCGTCTGGTTGTTCGGGTACGGCGCCCTGGCGGTCGTGGCAGGGATCCGGATGCTGTGACCACCGACGAGAGCGGGGCCCGGCCCGGGCTGGTCCGCCGCTGGGGCTGGCGGGTGATCGGTCTGACGGTGACCGGGATCGGGCTCTACGTCGTCGCACCCGGGGTGGTGGCGCTGTTCGACCAGTGGCCACAGCTGGAGACCGTGCGGCCGTGGTGGTTCGTCATCCTCGTCGTCCTCGAGGCCGGGAGCTTCGCCGCGCTCTGGTTCCTGGTGCGCATCACCCTGCCCGGCACCAGCTGGTCGGTGGCCGCCAGCTCCCAGCTCGCCGGAGGCGCGGCCGGTCGGGTGCTCCCGGGAGGCAACGCGACCGGCAGCGTCGTCCAGGCCAGCATGCTCGTGCGCGCCGGCCAGCCGACGGGCGACGTCGCTGCCTCGATGGGCAGCATCGGGTTGCTCACGACCGGGATGCTGCTCGCGCTGCCGGTGCTGACCATCCCGGCGGTGATCATCCGGACTCCGCCGGCCCGCCAGCTCCAGCTCGGGCTGGTCGTCTCGCTCGTCGTCGCGCTGGTGCTGGTGCTGCTCGGCCTCGCGCTGCTCACCTGGGACGGCTTCGTGCGGCTGGGTCGGCCGGACGGCCGGACAGCTGGTGCACCTCGTCCGGCGGCGCGTCTCGGTCTCGGCGGTCACCGACAAGGTCGTCGCCCAGCGCGACGTCGTGGCGGCCGCCTTCGCGGGTCGCTGGGGCCGCTCGCTGGGGTACGCCGCGGCCAACCGGATGCTCGACTACGCGGCCCTGGTGGCCTCGCTCTACGCAGTCGGCGCCCGTGCCCGTCCCTCGATGGTGCTGCTGGCCTACGTGATCTCCCTCGGGCTCGCGCTGGTGCCGATCACGCCGGGCGGCCTCGGCTTCGTGGAAGCGGGGCTGACCACGATCCTCGTGCTGGCCGGCGTGGGCAGCGACCAGGCCGTGCTCGCCACCCTGCTCTACCGCCTGGTCTCCTACTGGCTGCCGATCCCCGTCGGCGCCTTCGCCTACGCCGGCTGGCACCTCCACCTGCGGCCGCAGCCGGGGAAAATAGACCAGTTCGACCCCTGCCGGGGCCTGGCCACCAAGCAGAACGCGTTCACCGCGCTGAACAAGTCCGCGCCGATACTGAGGTGCCCCGCGCAATGTGACGGTCCGGTTAATCGTCGGTGTTCGCGGCTTCGTGAGCCGCCCCAAGCCGTAGCCTCGATGCGTGGAACCAGTCGACTGGAACGCGTACGCCGCGGTGCTCTTCGATCTCGACGGAGTCGTCACCCCGACCGCTGAGGTGCACATGCGGGCCTGGGCGGAGATGTTCAACGCGTTCCTGAGCAGTGAGGCAGCGTCGGTGGACGGAGAGGCAGATCTCTCTCCGTACACCGACGCTGACTACTTCGCCCACGTCGACGGCAAGCCGCGGTACGACGGTGTGCGGGACTTCCTGCTCTCGCGCGGGATCGACCTGCCGGAGGGCTCCTCCGACGACTCGCCGAGCACCATGACCGTGCGCGGGCTCGGCAACCGGAAGAACGACGCGTTCAACGCCGTGCTCGAGCGCGACGGCGTCACCGCCTACGCCGGTTCGGTCCGGCTGCTCGACCACCTGCGCGACCTCGGTACGCCGCTCGGCGTGGTCTCCTCGTCGGCCAACGCACCCGCGGTCCTCGACGCGGCCGGTCTCGCCGACCGGTTCGCGACGGTCGTCGACGGACGGGTGGCCGGCGAGCTCGGACTGCCCGGCAAGCCGGCCCCGGACACGTTCGTCCACGCGGCCGACGTGCTCGGCGTACCCGTGCACGAGGCGGTGGTCCTCGAGGACGCCGTCTCCGGCGTACGCGCCGGTGCGGCCGGCCACTTCGGTCTCGTCATCGGCGTGGACCGGGGCGCGGGCGAGGCCGTGCTCGAGGAGGCCGGTGCCGACCTCGTCGTCGACGACCTCGGCGACCTGGTCCCGGAGGGTGCCTCGTGAGCCGGCGCGCGAAGCTCGCCCACCCGCTCGACCGCGGCCGGTTCCCGCTCGACCCGTGGCGTCTGGTCGAGTCGGTCTACCGGGAGGACGACCTCGGCACCGACCGAGACGCTGTTCACCGTGGCCAACGGCTACCTCGGGATGCGCGGCAACCCCGAGGAGGGCCGCGACGCGATCGCGCACGGCACCTTCATCAACGGCTTCCACGAGACCTGGCCGATCCGGCACGCCGAGGCGGCGTTCGGCTTCGCGCGCACCGGCCAGACGATCGTCAACGTCCCCGACGCCAAGCTGATGAAGCTGTACGTCGACGACGAGCCGCTGATCCTCGGCACCTCGGAGCTGGAGAGCTACGAACGCAGCCTCGACTTCCGCGACGGCGTGCTCCGGCGCAGCCTGGTCTGGCGCACTCCGTCGGGCAAGCAGGTCCTCGTCGAGTCCACCCGGATGATCTCGATGACCCAGCGCCACCTGGCGGTGCTCACCCTCGACGTGACGATGCTCAACGGCGACGCCCCCATCGTGATCTCCTCGCAGCTCCTCAACCGCCAGGACGGTCAGGACGAGTACTACGTGCCCTACGAGGCCATGGGCGAGGGCACCGACCCGCGCAAGGCGGCGGCCTTCGACGAGCGGGTGCTGGTCCCGCGGGCCCACTACGTGCGCGAGGACCGGATGCTGCTGGCCTACATGTGCGCCCAGTCCCGGATGACGATCGCGGTGGCGGCCGACCACCACCTCGAGACCGTCGACGAGCGGGAGACGATCCTGCACAGCGAGGAGGACCTCGGCAAGATGGTCTTCCGCGTCGAGGCCAAGCAGGGCAACAAGGTCCGGCTGCAGAAGCTGGTGACCTACCACACCTCGCGCGGCGTACCGGTCCGCGAGCTCTCCGACCGCTGCGACCGGACGCTCGACCGCGCCGAGCGGCACTCGACCGAGGACTACCTCGCCGAGCAGCGCGCCTGGTACGACGAGTTCTGGGCCGCCAGCGACGTCGAGGTGGACGACGAGGAGATGCAGCAGGCGATCCGCTACAACATCTTCTCCCTGGCCCAGAACAGCGCCCGCGCCGATCGCCAGGGCGTGCCCGCCAAGGGAGTCACGGGCTCCGGCTACGAGGGCCACTACTTCTGGGACGCGGAGATCTACGTCGTCCCGTTCCTGACGTTCACCCAGCCGCACGTCGCCCGCAACCTGCTCCACTTCCGCAACCGGATGCTCCCGGCGGCGCGGACCCGCGCCCGCGAGATGGCACAGAGCGGGGCGCTCTTCCCCTGGCGCACGATCAACGGCGAGGAGGCCTCGGCGTACTACGCGGCGGGCAGCGCCCAGATGCACATCAACGCCGACATCGCCTACGCGCTGATGCAGTACGTCGGCGCGACGAACGACATCGGGTTCCTCGTGCGCGACGGCGTCGACCTGCTCGTCGAGACCGCGCGGATGTGGGCCGAGCTCGGCTTCTGGCGCAGCAACGGCGACTCCTCGACGTTCCACATCCACGGCGTCACCGGTCCCGACGAGTACACGACCGTCGTGAACAACAACCTGTTCACCAACGTGATGGCCCGCTACAACCTGGAGAAGGCGGCGCTGGTCGTCGAGCGGATCAAGGCGGACCACCCCACGGACTTCGACAAGCTCGTGCACCGTCTCGACGTCACCGAGGACGAGGTCGTCGAGTGGCGGCGGTGCGCCGACGGCATGGAGATCCCGTTCGACGAGGGACTCGGCATCCACCCCCAGGACGACTTCTTCCTCGACCGCGAGGTGTGGGACCTCTCCCGCACGCCCACCGAGCTGCGGCCCCTGCTCCTGCACTACCACCCGTTGGTCATCTACCGCTTCCAGGTGCTCAAGCAGGCCGACGTCGTGCTGGCGATGTTCCTCCACGGCGACCGGTTCACGCCCGAGCAGAAGAAGGCCAACTTCGAGTACTACGACCCGATCACGACCGGCGACTCCACGCTGTCGGCCGTCGTGCAGTCGATCATCGCCGCCGAGGTGGGCTACCACGAGGCGGCGATGGACTACTTCCGCCAGGCGTTGTACGTCGACCTCGCCGACCTCCACGAGAACACCGTCGACGGACTGCACGTCGCCTCGGCGGGCGGCGTGTGGAGCGCCCTGGTCTTCGGGTTCGCCGGCATGGGCGACCGCAACGGTCGGCTCGCCTTCGACCCCCGCCTCCCCGTGGGTTGGCCGTGCCTCCGCTTCCGCGTCGCGTGGCGCGGGTCGCGGTTGCTCGTCGAGGTGACGCAGGACGCCCTCTCGATCAGCATCGTCGAGGACGGTGAGCCCGACGTGCACGTGCGCGTCCGCGGCACCCTGCACGTCGTCACCCGTGACCAGCCGCTGCGGGTCCCGCTCGCGCACCAGGGCCCGCGCATCGACGGCCTCCTCGGCGAGAAGCCCAAGACCGGCGGCACCCGCGCCGACGGCACCAAGATCACCGCGGGTGTGCCCGAGCCGATGGTGTTCGAGGAAGACGTCGACGAGTAGCCGTTCCTTCACACGCGGCGTCACACGCCGTACCGTGTGTGCTCCTCTCGAGGGTCCGGTACCGAGCCGGGCCACCAACAACCCGAGGAGTTCACATGTCCTTGTTCATGGACGTTCACACCATCGAGGGCGGAGTCGCGGCGGCCGACGTCGCCTCCGCCCACTCGGCCGACCTGGCCACGCAGGGTCCCTACGGGGTCAGCTACCTGCGCTACTGGGTGGACGAGTCCGCCGGCAAGATCTTCTGCCTGGTCGACGCGCCTGACGCCGACGCCGCGAACACGGTGCACCGCGAGGCGCACGGCCTGGTGGCCGACGAGATCTACCCGGTGGTGGAGCACGCGTAGACCGGGCACCGGACCCGAGCACGGCGTGGCATCCTCTGGCGTGATGACACCCGTGGTTCACCTCCTGGGCCGCCCCCACATCGAGGGGCGCCCAGGGGGCTACCGGATCCGGAGCCGCAAGAGCTGGGCGCTGCTCGCCTACCTGCTCCTCGGCGAACGCCCGCCGACCCGCAGCCAGCTCGCCGCGCTGCTGTTCGACGAGGCGGACGACCCGCTCGCGGCGCTGCGCTGGGGGCTGGCCGAGCTGCGCCGCGCCCTGGGCCCCGGCGCCGTCGTGGAGGGCGATCCCGTCGTGCTGCGGCTGCCGCCCGGCACCGTGGTCGACGCGCGCGTCGTGCTCGGCGGGTCGTGGGAGGAAGCCATCGCGCTGCCCGGTCTGGGCTCGGAGCTGCTCGCGGACCACCCGACCAGGGGTGCGGCCGCGTTCGAGTCGTGGCTGCTCTCGGCGCAACGACGGGTGCTGGCCGCGTCCGAGGAGATCCTGCACGAGGCCGCGTTGGCGTCGCTGTCCCGCGACGCCCTGGACGACGCGATCGCCTACGCCGTACGCCTGGTGGACGACGACCCCGCTGGAGGAGAACCACCACGCCCTGCTGATCCGGCTCTACCGTCTGGCCGGCGACGACGCCGCGGCGCAGCGCCAGCTCGCCACCTGCACCGAGATCCTCGAGCGCGAGCTCGGGGTCGCGGCCCGGGGCCGTGGTGCGCTCGGCCCTGCGCGAGACCCGCCGCGACCCACGCGGTGCGCCGACGGACCTCGCCACGGTCGAGGCCACGCTCGAGGCCGGTCGCGCGGCGGTGTCCGCCGGCGCGATCGAGACCGGCGCCGACTCGCTGCGGACCGCGGTGCGCGGCGCCGACAGCGTGGCTCGAGCCCCGGCTGCAGGTGCGCACGCGGCTGGTCGCTGGCCGAGGCGCTGGTCCACGCGCTCGGTGGGCTCGACGAGGAGGGCATGGCGGCGCTGCAGGGCGCCGACGACATCGCCCTCGCCGACGGCGACCGCGCCGTCGGTGGCGGAGGCGCGCGCCGAGCTCGGCTACGTCGACTTCCTGCGCGGCCGCTACGACCGCGCGCGGGTGTGGCTCGACCAGTCCCTGGAGTACGCCGACGGCGCCGCAGCTGGTCACCGCCAAGGCGACGACCTACCTCGGCTCGGTCGAGAGCGACCAGGGGCACTACGAGTCGGCCCTCGCCCATCTCGGCCGAGGCGAACCGTCTCGCCCGGAGCGCGGGCGACCTGCGACGGGCCGCCTACGCCTCGTCGATGACCGGACGGATCCACCTGCTCCGCCGGGACCTCGACCTCGCGGCGCAGCACCTCGACGAGTCGCTGGCACCTGGTCGAGCAGGACCACTGGCTGGCGTTCACGCCGTGGCCGCAGTCGCTGCGGGGCGAGGTCGAGCTGGCGCGTGGCGACGTGGACTCGGCCGCCTCGCTGATGGAGCAGTCCTTCGCCCGCGCCTGCCGGCTCGGCGACCCGTGCTGGGAAGGGCTGTCGGCCCGGGGGCTGGCCCTGGTCGCCGCGGCGCAGGGCGACAGCGAGCGCGCGTTCGAGGTGCTCGCCGACGCCCGGTCACGAACCAACCGGCTCAACGACCCCTACCTGTGGCTGGACGGCTACATCCTCGACGCGCAGTGCGAGCTGGGCCTCGCGCACCAGCACCCGGACACGCCGGCCTGGGTCGCAGTCGCTGCGCGAGCTGGCCTCACGCACCGGGATGCGCGAGCTCACCGTGCGGTCCCTGCTCCACGGAGCAGCGCTGGGTCAGCCCGGCGACGCCGACGCCGCCCGCCTGCTGGCGAGCGACGTCGACAACCCGGAGCTCGGCCGGCTCGCTCGAGAGGCTCTAGGAAGAGGCTCAGGCAGCCATCGTGAAGGCGTGCCGACGGCTGAGGTTCACGGCCAGGATGTGGCGGATCTCCTGCGCCTCGGCGCTGTCGTCGCCGTCGATGGTCGGCGAGCAGGTCGTCGACCTCGGCCCGGGTGGAGTAGGCGGCGAGCTCGCGCTGGAGCGAGCGGCGGCTGCGCGCGGGCCTCGCGGCGCTCACGCAGCTCGTCGCGGACCTCGGACAGGAGCTGGCGCGAGCGCGTTCGCGACGGTGGAGAGGTGCGTGGTGGTGGTGTTCATGACGTCAATCGTCGGCGCTCGGCGATCCATACGTCCAATGTTATTGATTCGCAGTTATCCATGCGCTAGCGTCATGGATATGGAGACCGAGGTACTGCGCTGGTTCGCCCAGGTCGCCGACGGGATGACCGTGACCGAGGTGGCCGAGATCGACCGGGTCAGCCAACCCGGCGTCTCGCGCGCGCTGGCCCGTCTCGACCGCGAGATGGGCACCCCCTTGCTGCAGCGCAGCGGGCGGCTGCTGCGCCCGACCCGGGCCGGCTCGCGTGTTCAAACGACATGTCGACGCGATGCTCCACTCCCTCGACGACGGGTACGCCGCCATCAACGAGCTGGTGGACCCGGAGACGGGCACCGTGACCCTGACCTTCCAGCTCTCGCTCGGCACCTGGCTGGTCCCCGGCCTGATCAGCCGCGTTCCGGGAGACGCACCCGCGCGTGCAGTTCGGGCTCTCGGAGTCCGAGGACGCCCTCGGCTCCTCACTGGTCTCGGCGTGGCCGGACCGACCTCGAGTTCACGGCCAGCCGCCCGACCGACCCCGAGCTCCACTGGCAGCCCCTCTTCTCCCAGCCACTGGTGCTCGCCGTCCCTCCACGCCACGCGCTCGCCGGCCGCCGAGACGAGGTGTCGCTGAGCGACGCCGCCGACATCGACTTCGTGATGCTCCGTCCGCCTGGACGCTGCGCACCCTCACCGACGAGCTGTGCGCTGCCGCCGGGTTCGACCCCCAGCGTCGCCTTCGAGGGTGACGACCTCGCCGTCGTGCGCGGGTTTCGTGGCCGCAGGGCTGGGCGTGGCCGTCGTCCCGGCGACCGACGCCGAGGCGGCAGGGAGCCGCGTGCACGGCGAGCGCCTCGTCCGCCTCACCGACGACGGCGCCCACCGCGACGTGGGCGTGGCCTGGTCGGAGAGCCGCCGGCTACTCCCCTCGGCCGAGCTCTTCAAGGAGTTCGTGCTCGGCGCCGACCTTCACTTCACGTAGGCGATCGGCACGACGGCTGGCGTCTCGGGCAGCTGTCTCGGAGACGTACTGCGCGCGGATGCCGTCGATGTAGTGGTGGCACCGCGGCGTCAGGCCCTCGTTGGTCTGCATCCGGCCCTTGGTGACCAGGATCCCGAGGTCGGCGCCCTTGAAGCGGAAGTCGCCCGGCGCGTAGACGCGCAGGAAGAACGCCTCGTCCTCGTGGGTCACGTCGTGCCAGTCGTGGCTGCCACCGGCGTAGGTCAGGTTGCCGTCGTCGTCGAGGTGCCAGGTGCCGGTCTTCGGCGCCTCGAGGATCCGCTCGACCGAGTCGGTGGGCTCCTTCATGATCAGCTGCGACCACACGTCGACCGCGGCGAGCTGGCGCCAGCGCTCGTTGATCTCCTCGACGTCGACGGTGTACTCGACGTCCATGAACTCGAGCAGGTGGAACAGGAAGAGCGGCACGTCGGCGTACGCCCCCGCGGTCACGTTGGTCATCGACGAGACCCCGGAGATGCGCGGGTTCAGCTCGCCGAGGTAGACGTCGTCGGTGGCGAGGTCCACGAGCACGTCGATCTCGAGGAAGCCCTGGTAGCCCTCCTGCGCGAGCCGGTCGCCGAGCCTGCGCACGTGGTCGATCGCGGTGGCCCGTTGCTCGAGGGTGAGCGACTCGGGGAACACGTCGTTGCCGCACCACCCACCCTTGTACGGCGTCAGCTCCGGGTAGCCGGTGAGGTCGGTCATGAACGGCCCGACGATGGTGCCGTGGCTGGTGATGCACGCCTCGACGGCCGCCGCCTTGTTGTCGATGCGCTTCATCACCTTGAGCTGCTCGCCCTCGAGGTCGTCGGAGCACGGTGTCGTAGTCGGCCTCGGACTTGATGAAGAACGTGGTCTTGCCGGAGTCGCCGTACGGCGTCTGCACGACCAGGTCGGTGCCGAGGCCGTGGTCGACCGCCAGCTTCTGCAGCTCCTCCCACGAGTCCGGCGGTGCCGAGCACGTTGGGCACCGACGGGCACCGGCCTCGTTGCCGAGCTGGGTGGTGACGATCTTGGAGTCGAGCCGGCGGCGCAGCTCGTCCGACGGCATGATCAGGTCGTAGCCGAGCTCCTCGCAGATCTCCTCGGTCTCCGCGTCGAAGAAGACCATCACGATCTTCGGGTCGCCGCCGCGCTTCTTCAGGTAGGCCTGCACCTCGGGGTCGCGCAGCAGGTAGTTGTTGATCTGCTCGCTGGACTCGAACTCGACGTAGGGCTGGTTCTTCGGCGCGAACACGCGCGGGTGCGCGCCGTCCCAGGAGTCGTAGTAGACGAGGTACTGGAAGTTGCGCACCCAACGGTCGATCCCGAGCAGGTTGAACGCCGTCGGGCCCACGAAGTAGATCGGCTGCGTGTTGGTCCGGAAGAACGTCCGGATCTCCGAGATGCCGTTGAGATGCTGGACCATCCGCTCAGGCTAGGGCGGAACCGGGTCCCCGTCGACCGGTGCAGCACGTCCGGCTCCTCCGCAGGCCGGAGACGACTCCGGGCAAGCCGGTGCGTCCCGCCCGTGGAGGCGCGGTTCAGCATCGCGCCGCCGACGGCGTCGAAGGCGCGCAGCGTGTCCTGGAGGTACGCCGGGTTGGTGGGATCGGGCCAGCTGGACAGCTTCACGCACACCGTGCCGGTGCGGCGGCTGACGTGCACCATCTGGCCGTGGATGCCGAGGCAGAGCAGCACGTCGCCGTGCTCGCCCGGGCCGGAACCAGAACTGGTTGCGGTACCACCCGCCCGGGAAGGACACCTCGGCCGGCGACTCGAGGAACAGCGACCGTCCCTCCGCGTCGACGGCCCAGGCGCGCCGCAGCCACTCGGGCGGTACGACGCTGCGCGCACCGCTCGTCGCCGTCCGGCACCGCTCCCCCGTCGAGCAGCATCTGGCCGAACCGCAGCAGGTCCCGGGCCGTCGCCGCCAGCCCGCCGTCGTGCACCGCGGTGCCGAGCCGCGTCGCAGATGATCTCGGCGTCCTGCTCGGCGCCCATCGGCGCCCAGACCAGGTCGGAGAGCAGGTCGGCCATCCGGGCGCCACCGGCCCGCTCGCACACCCAGCCGAGCACGTCGGTCTCCGCGGACCGGTAGAGGAACCGGCTCCCGTGCGGCGCCTCCTGCACGCAGCGTCTCCAGGAACGGGTAGAGCCCGCCGCTCCGCGATCCACCGGTCGAGCTGACGGACCTCGGCGTCCGGGTCGGTGTAGTCCTCGCGGAACCGCACCCCGCTGCGCATGTCGAGCAGGTGCTGCACGGTCGCGCCGGCGTACCCGCTCGCGGCGAGCTCCGGCACGTGCTCGGTCACCTCGCTCGTCGGGGTCGAGCAGCCCGCGGTCGACCAGGATCCCGGCCACGCAGCCGACCACCGACTTGGTGACCGACAGAACCGCGTGGGTCCGCTGCGGCCCGCCGGTCGGCGACGTAGTCCTCGGCGACGAGGTGACCGTCCTGCAGCACGGCGTACGCGTCGGTCCAGGTGTCGGTCGAGGACGTCGCCGACCGTGGCCCGGGAGCCGTCGACCCGGGTCACCTCGACGGCGAGCACGTCCTGGTCCCCCGGGTGGTCCGGCAGCGGCCGCACCGGACCGTCGCCGCGCGGGACCGGATGGGTCGGGAGCAGCTCGCGCACGTGCCAGAACGACCACCGGTTGACGGGCGGCTCCTGCCAGTTCTCCGCCGATGCCGAGGGGTCCCGGCGGAGGGGCTCGCCGGACGTCAGCATGGGTGAATCGTAGACATCGCCCTCGGGGTAGCGTGACGCGCGTGCAGAGCGAGCTCCCGGGCGATCCCCGGACCGGATGATCGGGTTCCCCCCGGCGGACGACACCCTGGTCACCCTCGCCACCTGGCAGGACTCCCCCAACGTGCGGTGGGCCTTCCAGCACATGCGCGAGATCATCCCGACCCAGGAGATCGCCGGCCGCTCCCGAGCCCCGACCCGCTGGTGACGAGCCTCGACCCGGCGGTCGGCGACGACGCCGGTGACCCGGCTCGACGGTCAGGTCGCCACGGCCGACGACGTCTTCGCCGACACCTGGACCGACGCCGTCCTGGTCCTCCACGACGGCGTGCTCGTCGAGGAGCGCTACGTCGACCCGATGACCCCCACGACGCCGCACCTGCTGATGTCGGTGACCAAGTCGGTCGTCGGCTGCGTGGCCGGGATCCTCGCCGGGCAGGGTGTCCTCGACCCCGAGGCCCCGATCTCGACCTACGTGCCCGAGGTCGAGGGCTCGCGGGTACGACGGCGCCACGGTCCGCCACCTGCTCGACATGCGCACCGGGGTGGCGTTCCGCGAGACCTACCTCGAGCCCGACGCCGAGGTCCGGGTGATGGAGCGCTCGATGGGCTGGCGCCCGTCGCTCGAGGGCGACCCGGCGGGCATGTACGAGTACCTGACCACGCCTCGGCACCTCCGGCCCGCACGGCGGCGACTTCACCTACCGCTCGGCCGACACCGACATGCTCGGCTGGGTGGTCGAGCGCGCGAGCGGCCGCCGGATGGCCGACCTCGTCTCGAGCCTGCTCTGGGTGCCGATCGGGGCCGAGCACGACGCCGACATCACCTGCGACCGGGTCGGCTCGGCGATCCACGACGGCGGCATGTCCGCGACGGCGCGCGACCTGGCGCGGTTCGGCCAGCTGCTGCTCGACGACGGTCACGTCGACGGCCTCGAGGTGGTCCCGTCGGCCTGGCTGGCCGACGCGTGGCACCCGACGCCCGCCGTACGCCAGGCGTTCGCGAACACCGACAACGAAGAGGTGCTCACCGGCGGCTGGTACCGCAGCCAGTTCTGGTTCGTCCCCGGCCCGCACGGCGACGCCCTGGTCTGCCTGGGGATCCACGGCCAGATGGTCTACGTCAACCCGACGACCCGCACGGTCGGCGTGAAGCTCTCGTCGTGGCCCGATGCCCAGAACAGCGCCCACCTGATCGACACGCTTGCGCACCTTCGGCGCGATCGGCGGCGCGCTTGACAAGCGTCGCGCGCAGTGCCAGACTCCGGGAATGAGCCGCTACGGCCAGCAGTTCGGCCCTGACTTCACCTTCCTCGGCGTCCCGATGTGCGACCTCGACGATCCCTCGACGTACGCCGACGCGCAGGTGGTCATCCTCGGGGCACCGTTCGACGGCGGCACCTCCGCCCGCTCGGGCGCGCGGTTCGGTCCGATGGCGATCCGGATGCGCGACTACCTCGCCCACGACGGCTCGCGGCCGAGCCTGGCGCTGCGCACCGACGGCCTGGTCGACCTCGCCGTGGTCGACGCCGGCGACGTCGAGATGTACTCCGGCGACATCGAGACCGCGCTGCCCGCCCTCGAGGCCGCGGTCGAGAAGGTGACCCGGTCCGGGGCGATCCCGGTCATCCTCGGCGGCGACCACTCGGTGACCTTCCCCGACGCGAAGGGCGTCGCCAACGTGCTCGGCCACGGCCGGATCTCGATGATCCACTTCGACGCCCACGCCGACACCGGCGACATCGAGTTCGGCTCGCTGTGGGGCCACGGCCAGCCGATGCGGCGGCTGATCGAGTCCGGCGCGCTGCGCGGCGACCGGTTCCTCCAGGTCGGGCTGCGCGGCTACTGGCCGCCGCCGGACACGCTGGACTGGATGGCCGGCCAGAAGATGCGGTCCTACGAGATGACCGAGATCGTGCACCGCGGCCTCAACGAGTGCCTGAGCGAGGCGTTCGTGATCGCGATGGACGACTGCGACGGCGTCTTCCTCTCCGTCGACGTCGACGTCTGCGACCCGGGCCACGCACCCGGGCACGGGCACCCCCGAGCCGGGTGGTCTCTCGGCGCGCGAGCTGCTCGACGCCGTACGCCGGATCTGCCTCGAGCTGCCCGTCGTGGGCGTCGACGTCGTCGAGGTGGCGCCGCCGTACGACCACGCGGACATCACCGCAGCGCTGGGCAACCGGGTCGTCCTCGAGTCCCTGTCGGCCATCGCGCGGAGGCGCCGGACGAGCGCGACGGCACCAGCTGGGACCCGTCCGTGCCGCTGCTGGCCGATCGCGAGCGCACTCCCGGACAAGCCCGGCAACGCGGACTCCTGACCTTCCCAGCGCCCGGTCGCGGAGTGCCAGACTCCGGAAAAGAAGGCAGAGGCGCCTCCTCACTCGTTCAGGCGTCCGTTCGCCTGGGGAGGCAGTCATGGCGTCGTCGTTGACACAGAAGCTGTTCCGCAAGAAGCCGGTCCCGGAGATGACCGCCGAGACCGGAGCCGACACCGACGAGCAGCGAGCTGGCCCGGACCATCGGGCTCTTCCAGCTCTCCATGTTCGGCATCGGCGCCACCATCGGCACCGGCATCTTCTTCGTGCTCACCGCAGGCGGTGCCCGGAGGCCGGCCCGGCGGTGATCTGGTCGTTCGTGATCGCCGGCACGGTCGCCGGGCTCACGGCCGTCTGCTACGCCGAGCTGGCCAGCGCGGTGCCGGTCTCCGGCTCGTCGTACTCCTACGCCTACGCCACCCTGGGCGAGCTGCCCGCGATGGGCGTCGCGGCCTGCCTGCTGCTGGAGTACGGCGTCTCCGCGGCGGCCGTGGCCGTCGGCTGGTCGCAGTACCTCAACGAGTTCCTCGACAACGTCTTCGGCTTCACCATCCCCGAGAACCTGTCACAGGCGCCCGAGCAGGACGGGCTGTTCAACCTGCCGGCCGTCGTCCTGATCGTGCTGTGCGCGCTGCTGCTGATCCGCGGCGCCAGCGAGTCGGCGAAGGTCAACGCGGTCATGGTGATGATCAAGATCGGGGTGCTGCTGCTGTTCATCGTGATCGGGATCCAGGGCTGGAACTCCGACCACTTCTCGGACTTCTCCCCGTTCGGGCATCCAGCGGCATCACCGGCGCGGCCGGCATCATCTTCTTCTCCTACATCGGCCTCGATGCCGTCTCGACCGCGGGCGAGGAGGTGAAGAACCCGAGACGGAACATGCCGCTCGCGATCCTGATCTCGCTGGTCGTGGTGACCGGGCTCTACATCCTGGTCACGGTGGTCGCGCTGGCGCGCCCAGCCGTACCAGCGACTTCGAGGGCCAGGAGGCAGGGCTCGCCACGATCCTCGAGAACGTGACCGGGTCGACCTGGCCGGCGACCGTGCTGGCGGCGGGGGCGATCATCTCGATCTTCAGCGTGACCCTGGTGGTGCTCTACGGCCAGACCCGCATCCTGTTCGCGATGGCGCGCGACGGCATGCTGCCGGAGATCTTCCACCGGGTGAACCCGCGCACGCTGACCCCGGTGCCGAACACGATCATCGTCGCCGTGGTCATCGCGCTGCTGGCCGGGCTGATCCCGATCAACTTCCTGGCCGAGATGACCAGCATCGGCACGCTGGTGGCGTTCCTGGTCGTCTCCGTCGGCGTGATGGTGCTCCGGTCCACCCATCCGGAGCTGCCGCGCGGGTTCAAGGTCCCCGGCTATCCCGTGACGCCCGTCCTGTCGATCCTCGGCTGCCTCTGGATCATCAAGGACCTGCGGGCCGTCACGATCTGGGTGTTCCTGATCTGGGTCTCGGTCGCGTTCCTCTGGTACGCGTACTACGGGTTCAAGCACTCGCACCTGGGCCGCCACGAGCACGTCGGCCTGATCCACGACGAGGACACGTAGGAGGCCCTGCGATGACCATGATCGTGGGCTACGGGCCCGACGAGCGCGGCAAGGCTGCCCTGCACCTGGCGGGCCTGCTGGCCCGCTCGGCCGGCGACGACCTCGTGGTCGCGGCCGTCGTACCGGCACCGTGGATCCCCGGCGTGGCCAAGGTCGACGCGGAGTACCGCGAGTACCTCGACGAGACCGCCGGCGAGGCCCTCGACCGGGCCCGGGAGCGCATGCCCGCCGGCGTGTCCGCGACCTACGTGCGGCACAGCGCCCGGTCGGCAGCGGTCGGCCTCCTCGAGCTGGCGGAGGAGCACCAGGCCAAGGTGATCGTGCTCGGGTCCTCCTCGCACGGCTCCTTCGGCCACGTCGCCCTGGGCAGCGTCACCGACCGGCTCGTGCACAGCTCGCCGGTGACGCTGGCGTTCGCGCCCCGTGGCTTCCGCTGCCGGCCGGACCTGAAGGTGACCCGCGCGACAGCGGCGTACGGCGGGTCGGCGGGCGCCGACGAGCTGGTGCTCGCCGCAGCGAACGTGGCCGCCGCCAACGGCGCGAGCTCTGCGCATCGCGTCCTTCGCGGTCTGGGCGCGTCCGGCGTACACGACCCGCCTCGGCACCGACTCCGAGGACGACGTGTTCGCCGAGTGGACGACGACGATGGCCCGCGCCGCGCACGAGGCCGTCGAGGCGGTCGAGGGCCTCAGCGAGCCGCCTCCCGTGGAGACCGTGATCGGTCGCGGCACGGGCTGGGGCGAGGCCATCGACGACATCGGCTGGGAGGAGGGCGACGTGCTGGTGGTCGGCTCCAGCGACCTCGGACCGGTCGCGCAGGTCTTCCTCGGGTCCCGGGCGACCAAGATCCTGCGGCACTCACCGGTCCCCGTCTTCGTCGTACCTCGCGGCAGGGCGGAGACTCTGGCCCATGCATGACATCGACCAGACCACCGACCAGATGGTGCGCAGCGTGCTGGCGTACGCCGAGAACCGGCTCCGGATGGACCCCGTGCCCCTCGACATCGGCACCCTGCCCGCCGACCAGCTCTACGCGCGGCTGGCCGGGCTGATCCGCGACTCGGCCCGGCATCCCGACGAGGTGCTCGGCGTCTACTCCTCGGTGATCGCGCCGAGCATCATCTCCGCCGACAGCACCCGCTTCCTCGGGCTTCATCCCGGCCGCGCCGACCAAGGCCAGCCTGCTGTTCGACATGCTCGTGTCCTGCGCGTCGATCCAGGGCATCTCGTGGCTCGAGGCGTCGGGCGCGATCGCGGCCGAGAACACCGTGCTGCGGCTGATCTCCGACGAGGCCGGGCTGCCGGCGAGCGCCGGCGGCTGCTTCGTCTCCGGGCGGGTCCGCGGGCAACCTCTCCACGCTGGCCGTGGCGCGCGAGACCGCGAAGAAGCGGCTCGGCGACGCCGGGCAAGGGACGGCGGCTGCGCGTCGTGGTCAGCACCGACGCGCACTCCTCGATCGTGAACACGCTGCGCCTGCTGGAGATGGACGCCCTCGAGGTGGAGACGCCCGACCACCGGCTGACCGGCGAGGCCGTCCGCGGCGGCGATCGAGGCCGACCCCGACGTCTCCGACGTGGCAGCCGTCGTGTGCACGTCCGGCACCACCAACGCCGGCATCGTCGACGACCTCGCGGGCGTCGGCGCCGTGGCCAAGGAGCACGGCTGGTGGTTCCACGTCGACGGGGCGTACGGCGGGTCCGGGCATCTTCGCCAACTCCCTCAAGCCCAAGTACGCCGGCATCGAGCTGGCCGACTCCTTCATCCTCGACCCGCACAAGTGGCTGTTCGCGCCGTTCGACTGCTGTGCCGTGATCTACCGGGAGCCCGAGCTCGCGCGCGCCGTACACACCCAGGACGCGTCGTACCTCGACGTCATCCACGTCTCCGACGGCGAGTGGAACCCGACCGACTACGCCTACCACCTGACCCGTCGGGCCCGTGGCCTGCCGCTGTGGTTCTCGCTCGCGGTCTACGGCGTCGAGGCCTACCGCGACGCCATCGAGGCAGCGGTCTGGCTGGCCCGCGAGACCGCCGACCTGGTCAAGCAGGCGCCGCACCTGGAGCTGATCCGCGAGCCGGACCTCGGCGTGGTGCTCTTCCGCCGGCGTGGGATGGCAGGCCGAGGACTACGACCGCTGGGCCGCGCAGCTGCACGACGAGGGCGTCGCGTTCATCCCGCCGAGCAAGTGGGACGGCGAGACGGTCGGCCGGTTCGCGTTCCTGCACCCCGGCACCAGCATGGACCTCGTGCGCGAGGTCCTGGCCCGGACCGAGTAGGCGAGCGTCGATGGCCGACCTGCTCTCGCTGTTCCCCGCGCGGCAGCACCCTCGCGGAGGACGGGACCGTCATCGTCGGTGGCTGCCGGGCCGACGACCTCGCCGAGGAGTTCGGCACCCCGGTCCTGGTCGTGGCCGAGCAGGCGTTGCGGGCCCGGGCCCGGGAGTACGCCGACGAGCTGTCGACGCGATGGCCGAACTCACGGGTGGTGTTCGCGTCCAAGGCGTTCCCGTGCACCGCCGTACAGCGGGTGATGGTCGAGGAGGGCCTCGGCCTCGACGTGGCCGGTGGCGGCGAGATCCTCACCGCGCTCAAGGCCGGCGTCGACCCCGCCCTGGTCGTGCTGCACGGCAACGCCAAGAGCGACGAGGAGATCGCGATGGCCGTCGACCACGGGATCGGTCTGGTCGTGGTCGACAACAGCGACGACGTCGACCGGCTCGAGGCCACGGTGCCTTCGAGGGAAGCATCCAGGACGTCCTCGTGCGGATCATCCCGGGCGTCACCGCCGACACCCACGCGCACGTGCTGACCGGCCACGAGGGCTCGAAGTTCGGCCTCTCCCCCGCAGCAGCGGCGCCGCTGATCACGCGCATCGAGCACAGCCGCCGACTCCGGATGCGGGGCCTGCACGTGCACGTCGGCTCGCAGATCCTCGACGTCGAGCCGTTCGCGCAGTCGGTGGCGCCGGTCGCGGCCCTCGGCGAGTTCCCCGTCTACGACCTCGGTGGCGGCCTGGGGTCCCGCTACACCTGGGCCGACGAACCTCCCACCGTGGCCGCCTACCTCGACGCCCTCATCGGCGCCGCGCCGCGAGCACCTGCCCGCCGAGGCGCAGGTGATCATCGAGCCGGGGCGCAGCATGGTCTGCGAGTCGGCGACCACGATCTACCGCGTCACCACGGTCAAGCGCGGCGCGTTCACCTTCGTCGCCGTCGACGGCGGCATGGGCGACAACCTCGAGGTGGCGCTGTTCGAGCAGCGCTTCGAGGCCGGCATCGTCGGTCGCTTCGACGGCCGCGACCAGGAGCGGGTCACGGTGGTCGGCCGCCACTGCGAGAGCGGCGACGTCCTCGTCGACGGCATCGACCTCTCCGCCCCCGAGGTGGGCGACCTGCTCGCCGTGCCCGCGACGGGCGCCTACTGCTTCACGATGGCGAACAACTACAACGGCAACCGCCGCCTCCCGGTCGTCTTCGCGAGCGACGGCGCGGCCCGGCTCGTCGTACGACGGGAGACGTGGGCGGACCTCAGCGCCCGCGACGTGGACTGAGCCTCGCCCTAGTCTCCGCCCCACTTCATGCGGCGCTCCTTGTCGTCGAGTCCCTACGAGCGGTCTGTGCGGGCCGCCGCGGTCCTCGCCCATCGAGCGGCCGCTGCTGCCGTGTCTGAGCCGCCGGCAGCCGCCGGTTAGTCGACGACTTCACGGCCGTCGACCAGGACGAGCCAGCGACCAGGACGATGCCCGCGATGACGAAGAAGCTCCACTGACACCCGCCTCTCCCCGAGACTCCCTCGCCATCGCTGAGGCCCCGCGGTCCCGGTGTGGCCAGATCGGCGGCCTGAGGGGCTTGCGACGCTCGTGCTCGAGCTCCACCGTCGCCGCTCAGCCCTCGTCGCGGCGGTGCGACTACCTGCCCGACACGTATGAGGCCGGATGCGGATCGCCGCCTTCTGGCAGCTCGACTGGGTCGAGTGCATCGGACTACCGGCATCCGCGAGTGCTCGCTTCACGACGCGAGGACTTCGACTCCACGCTTCCGGGCTCTTCGCCGGAGATCCACCGGAGGAGTTCCTGCCACTGCTCTCCGCCATCGCCGCCGACGCCCGACTCGCCAGCCTCGGGAGAACACGTGGTCATTCTCGCTGAGGCCGATCTGCGGATCTGCTACCTGGCGTAGCGGTGAAGGCAGAGGTCCTCAGGAACAGGGTCCCGAGAGCGAGGAAGCGCCTCGGCGCCCGGGTCGCCCGGCAGTTCAGAAGGATCGGCGACCAGCATGTGTGAGCGAGGGCGCTGGCCACACGAACATTCGAGAGCCGACCTGGGCAGCTGAACGAACGCATTCGCCGTGTCTCCTCGCCGTGCGGGTGTGGGAGTTTCCATGCGCCGAGTCTGTTGGACCCGATCTCGACCTGCCATCGGTACGGATACGTCATGACGTCCGTGGCGTCGGACAGCAGCACCTAGGGCTCGTCGAGCACCAACGCCGGGCGTGTCCTGGACCAGGGTCTCGCCGCGGAAGTAGGCAGGATCCCGGGCGCGCTGGACGAGCATGAACACGATCCCGACGACGATCAGGCCGAGGCCCAGGATCAGCACCAGGCCGACGCCGCCGATCGCGGCGCCGCTCCCGTAGTCGGGCGAGGCGCTGTCGCGCAGGGTCACCACGAACACCCAGGTCAAGCCGAGGCCGCCCAGCAGCGGGAAGACCAGCTTGAACACGACGCTGTAGAGGTCGCGGAAGAGCTCGTGACGGAAGTACCAGATGCAGCCGAACGCCGTCAGCCCGTAGTAGAAGCAGATCATGATGCCGAGCGAGTAGATCGTGTCGGTGAGCACGCGCTCGCTGACGAAGGTGAGCACGGAGTAGAACACCGCTGCGCCGATGCCGGCGGCGACCGTGGCGTACGACGGGGTCTTGTGCACCGGGTGGATCGTCGCGAACTTCCGCGGGAACGCCCGGTAGGTGCCCATCGCCAGCATCGTGCGCGAGGTCGGCAGGAACGTCGTGATCAGGCTCGCGGCGCTGGAGGCGAGCACCGCCAGGAACAGCACCAGGTCGAGCGGCTGCCCGAGCACCGGTCGGGCGAGGGCACCGAAGACGTTGTCGGCGATGTCCTCGTTGCCCAGGCCGAGCCCCTCCTCGCCGACGCCGGAGTGCATCTGCAGGGCGACGGCCACCAGCAGGTAGGTGAGCAGGATCGAGGTCACGCACAGCAGCGCGGCCCGGCCCGGCGTCTTGTCGGAGTCCGTGGACTCCTCGTTGACCGTGAGCGCGGTGTCCCAGCCCCAGAAGGCGAAGATCGACCCCGACAGCCCCGCGATGAACGCCGACAGGGTGAGGCCGGACGGGCTGAACCAGTCGAGGGCGAAGTCGATCCCGGTCTCGGACTCACCGGCCTTGACGAAGGCGGCGATCGCGAAGGTGCCCAGCACGACCAGCTGGAACACGACGAGGACGATCTGCACCCGCTCGGTGGTGGAGATGCCGCGGTAGGCGATCCAGGTCGCGATCGCGATGAAGACCAGGCAGGTCAGGACGTTGACCGGCCGGTTCTCCCAGAGGTCGCTGATCGCGGCCGTGTCCAGGGCGTCGCCGAGGAACTGGTAGAAGAACTGCACGGCGACACCGGCGAGGTTCGAGAGCACGATGACCGTGGCGAGGATCGCGGCCCAGCCCCCGAGCCACCCGATGTAGGGACCGAAGGCCTTGGTCGTCCAGGTGAAGGACGTGCCGCAGTCGGGGGCGACCTTGTTCAGCTCGCGATAGGCGTACGCCGCGAAGAACATCGGCAGGAAGCCGGCGATCATGATGACCGGCATCTTGGTGCCCGCCTCGGCGACCAGGATGCCGATCGTCGCGGTCAGCGCGTACGCCGGCGCCACCGAGGAGATGCCGAGGATGGTGCCGCCGAACAGGCCGACCTCGCCGGCGGACAGTCCCTTGTCCTGGAGGTCTGCCTCCACCTGGTGGTGCGGGTCGTGGTCGCCGTGCATGGTGTGCCCTCGGTCTCCGTCGTCGGCGTTCTGGCGCTCCCGTCCTGCCAATCTAGGGGGTCGCACCGTCGTGGGATAGTGCTGGAGGGCGCCCGCGGGGGCGTCCCTTCGGAGGCAGGAGAAGCCGATGGCTCAGCATCCCCTCGAACCCCTCGACGAGGAGGAATTCCGGCTTACCGTGGCGATTCTCCGGCGCGAGCAGTCGCTGTCGGAGGCCTGGCGGTTCGCCTCGATCGAGCTCCTCGAACCTCCCAAGGCCGAGGTGAAGGCGTGGCGCAGCGGCGACCCGGTGCGTCGTACGGCGTTCGCGGTGCTGTGGAACCGGACGGACAACCAGACCTACGAGGGCGTCGTCGACCTGACCGGCGACACGGTCGTCTCGTGGACGCACGTCCCGGGCGTCACCCCGCACTTCACCGTCGACGAGTACCACGAGGTCGACGAGGCGATGCGCGCCCACCCCGACGTGATCGCCGCGCTGGCCGAGCGCGGCATCACCGACATGTCCCTGGTGGCCATCGAGGTGTGGACCTACGGCAAGGCGCTGATGCCGGAGCAGTGGCGCGACCGGCGCCTGGGCTGGTGCGACATCTGGTACCGCGAGACGCCGGAGGGCAACCTCTACGCCCACCCCGTCTCCGGGCTCAAGGTCGTCGTCGACGTGAACACGCTGGAGCTGCTCGAGATCGAGAACGACCACGACCACGGCCAGCCCGAGGTCGACGCGGAGTACGTCCCGGGACCGTGGACCGGGGAGCAGCGCGAGATCGCGCCGCTGGAGATCACCCAGCCGGAGGGTGTCTCGTTCACCGTCGAGGGCACCGAGCTGAAGTGGCAGAACTGGACCATGCGGCTGGGGTTCAACTACCGCGAGGGCCCGGTCATCTACCAGGTCACCTACGACGACCACGGCACCGAGCGCGAGGTCGCCTACCGGCTGTCGTTCTCCGAGATGGTGGTCCCCTACCGCGACGCGTCCTTCGACCACTACCGGCGCACGGCCTTCGACATCGGCGAGTGGGGTCTGGGCTTCATGACCACCTCGCTCGAGCTCGGCTGCGACTGCCTCGGCGAGATCCGCTACCTCGACGCGACGCTGCACGACACCAAGGGCGAGCCCTACACGATCACCAACGCGATCTGCCTGCACGAGGAGGACAACGCCGTCCTCTGGAAGCACGTCGACCACGACCACGGCGCCGAGGTCCGGCGGGCGCGCCGGCTGGTGGTGTCGTGCCACGCGACCGTCGCGAACTACGAGTACCTCGTCTACTGGCGCTTCTACCAGGACGGCAACATCGAGTGCGAGGTGCGGGCGACCGGCCTGATGGTCACCACGCCGTACGACGAGGAGGCCGGCCCGCCACCGACCGGCACCGTCGTCGACCAGCGCACCTACGCCCCCTTCCACCAGCACTTCCTGGTGGCCCGGCTCGACCTCGACGTCGACGGCGACACGAACACCGTGATGGAGGTCGACTCGCGGGCGCTGCCGGTCTCCGACGACAACCCCTACGGCCTGGCCGTCGTCACCGAGGCCACCCCGGTCACCTCGGAGGCGGAGGCCGCGCGCGACTTCAACTGGGCGACCCAGCGGTCGTGGAAGGTGGTCAACCCCGACGGACCAACGCGGTCGGCACGAACCCGGCCTACAAGCTGGTGCCGACCGCGTCCATCCCGCCGATGATGGATCCCGACGCCCCGCAGTACCGGCGGGCGCCGGTGATCGGCCACACGCTCTGGGTGACCCGGCACCACGACGACGAGCGCTGGCCGGCGGGCGCCTACCCGACGCAGTCGACCGACGACGACGGCATGACGCGCTGGATCTCCGACGACGAGCCGCTGGAGAACACCGACGTGGTGCTCTGGTACGTCTTCGGCATCCACCACGTCACCCGGGTCGAGGACTGGCCGATCATGCCCGTCGACACGATCGCGTTCTGGCTCAAGCCGTTCGGGTTCTTCGACCAGAACCCCTCGATCGACGTCCCGCCGTCGATGAAGGCCGACGGCGAGCACTGCCACACCGGCGCCGGCGACCACGAGCACGGCGAGCACGGCGACCACTCCCACGAGCGCTGACCTGGAGGGGTCGATGACCATTCCGCCCGAGACCCGCGACGCGACCGCCGCCCTCACGCGCGAGGTCGTCGCCAGCTTCGACCAGGCACCCGACCGCTTGCGGACGCTCACGCAGAGCCTGGTCGTCACACCTGCACGCGTTCGTCATGGAGAACGACCTGACCGAGGACGAGTGGAAGCTCGCGATCGACTTCCTCACCCGCGCCGGTCACATCACGAGCGACGTGCGCCAGGAGTTCATCCTGCTCTCCGACACCCTCGGCGTCTCCAGCCTGGTCGACATCCTGACCAACTCCCGCACGCCCGACTCGACTCCGTCGGCCGTGCTGGGCCCGTTCTACGTCGAGGGGCCACCGGAGATGGACGCCGGCACCGACATCTCCGGTGGCGGGCTGCCCGGCGACCCGGTGTACGCCGACATCACGGTGACCGACACCGCCGGTCAGCCGATCGCCGGCGCCGTCGTGGACGTGTGGCAGTCCGACACCGACGGCTTCTACGACGTACAGCTGCCCGACCTGGAGGGACCGGTGCTCCGCGGCCGCCTGAGGACCGACGAGCAGGGTCACCTGGACTTCTGGACGATCCTGCCGGCGACGTACCCCATCCCCGACGACGGACCCGTCGGCCAGCTGCTCGGGGCCACCGGGCGGCACCCCATGCGCGCGCCGCACCTGCACTTCATGATCGCTGCGCCGGGCCGGCACACGCTGGTGACCCAGCTCTTCGTGGAGGGCGGCGACTACCTCGACGCGGACACGGTCTTCGGCGTCAAGCCAGCGCTCATCGTGCCGTTCGCGACCCAGGACGGGCCGCCCCCGGACGGCGCGCCCGCCGCCGCCGGACCGGGGGCCTGGCGACGCGTCACCTTCACGTTCCAGCTGGCGGAGCCGGTCTGACCACTCGTTCGCCCGACTCGGCGGAGATTTGTGTATTTCGTGGGGTCGCACTCTGCTCGTTTCGGTATAGGTTGGCGTCTTACTCATCACGCACGCGCGCCAGCGCCCTGACCCCGCCAGGCGCCCGGTGATGGGATTCGAGGGGGTTTTGGGGCAGTGAAGAACGTCGAGGCTCAGCTGATCCACGACATGCAGAACACCGCGATGGTGCTGCGTGAGGCCGCGTCACAGCTCAACGACAACCGGCAGACGCTGCCCCCCGGTGTGGTGGACCACCTGTGCGAGATGCTGGCCCGCCGCAGCGGCATGCTGGTGCGCCTGCTGGCGGACCTGTCGGTCTCCCACCTCGCCGAGCGCGGCGAGCTCGACCTGTGCCAGGAGTCGGTGTCCCTGTCCGAGATCTGCACCGAGATCGTGGCCGAGCGTCAGCCCGCGATCGGCGGGCAGATCACGGTCGACGTCGCCGAGGGCCTGCTCGTGCTCGCCGACCGGATGCGGCTCACCCAGGTGCTCGACAACCTGGTGACCAACGCGCTGCGCTACGGGGGGCCCAACGTCCACATCAGCGCCCGGCGCGAGGACGCCTACCTCCGCCTCACGGTCGCCGACGACGGTGACGGGGTCCCCGACGAGCTGCGTCGCGACCCTGTTCCGCGCCTACGCGCGCGGCGAGGACGTCGCACACGCTGGGCGGCAGCGGCCTCGGGCTGCTGATCGTGCGCCAGCTGTGCGAGGCGATGGGCGGGAGCGTCGAGTACGACGGCACCAACGGGACCCGGTTCACCGCATCGTTCCCCGCGGTCCCCGTCGCGACAGCGCGAGCTGGGCCCCGACGCGGCTGCGGCCGGCCACTCGGTCGTCCTGTGGCACACCGACGAGAAGCTGCTGGACGGCCTCCTCGACTACGTGGCCCACGGGCTCGTGGCCGGAGAGGCAGTGGTGGTCACGGCGACGCCCGGCCCACCACCTGCTGCTGGAGTCGGCCCTGGAGGAGCTCGGCATCGACCCGGTCGCGGCCACGGTGTCCGGTCAGTACGTCCCGCTCGACGCCGACCGGCTCCACCACGACCTCGAGCGGCAGGGTCACATCGACCGCGAGCGGTTCGAGGTGCTCGTCGGCGCGACGGTGGAGCAGGTCACCAGCCGGTGGCAGAAGGTCCGGGTCTTCGGCGAGATCGTCGACCTCTACTGGCGACGCGGCGACGACCACCTGGCCCTCGAGCTCGAGGCGTGCTGGAACTCCCTGCGCACCCGGATCGCGTTCCCGCTGTCTGCGGCTACGAGCTGGCACCCGGCGAGAACGCGGAGCGCATCCACCACGTGCACGACGCCCTGCCGGCCGCCTGACCCTCAGCGACCCAGCGTGTGCGCCTTGCCGTCGACCGGCGCGGTGAGCGGGATGCCCATCGCGCGCAGGATGGTCGGCATCACGTCGGGGGTCCGGAAGCTCTCCCCGGTCCGTCTCGCCCTTGATCCCCGGTGACCAGAACACCATCGGCACCCGCTGGACGCTCTCCTGCGCGCCACCGTGGTCGCCGTACACGCCGTAGCTGGTCTTGTCGTGCAGCAGACCGATCACGTCGGGCCCGTCGTCGGCCGCCATGGTGTCGACGATCTCCTGGCCGTGGGCCTTCCACCACGACTTCTCGGAGCCGGTCATCGAGTTGGTGCCGTAGAGCCGGAACCGGTTCCCGTCATGCCAGTACGACGCGATCACGCCCGGCATGTGGAGCATGGTCCTCGCACCCGCCCGCTTCTTCGACGTCGAGTGGTCGATCAGCCAGGACTCGATCGCGGTCGACTGGTAGGAGAACTGCACGTTGCCGTCGGCGTTGAGGATGTCCCTGACGGCGTCGGACGGGTTGGAGTAGGTGACCTTGTCCGGCGCGGTGGGAGCCGACCCCGCGTCCCAGACGCCGAGCTCCGGCGGCGCGTAGTACCAGTTGCTGTCGCCGGCACCTGACGTCGTCTTGCCGTGGAAGTTCTTGGCGTACGTCGCACCGTGGTCGGCGGTCAGCACGAACAGCGTCTTGCCGCCCTTCGCCTGGTCGACCTTCTTGGCCGCCGCCACCAGCTTGCCGAGCTGGACGTCGGCGTTCTCCGCCGCGCACTTCACGTGCGTCTGCTCCGCCAGCGTCGTGCAGTGCTTGGGCGCGACGTCGGCCTGGGCACCCCACATGTGGGCGGCCTTGTCGATGGCACCCATGGTGACGAACATGCCGGACCAGTTCTCGTTCTTCATCATCGCGGTCGCGGCGTCGGCGACCCAGGTGTCACCACCGAGGTGCTTCGGGTCGTTGCCCGGCCAGTAGCGGTTGCCGTCGGACGGGTAGAGCCACGACGGGAACGCGTCCTTGGTGCCGTAGTGGTTGTTGGAGTCGGAGTTGATGTAGAACCGCCCGCACAGCGTCGGGTCGTCGGGGTCCGGCGCGGTGAGGTAGTCGGGAACGTTCTTGCCCTGCGGCCCACGCCAGGCCTTGTAGTCGGGGAAGCCGGGGATCGCGAGGTTGCTGCAGCCTCCGTGGGCCGGGTCGCTGGTGTAGTTGGTCTTGCGGCCGGACAGGCGCACCGCGATGTCGCTGTCACCACTCCCAGCCGTGGCGGTCTCGACCGCGTAGGACTTCTCCCCCACGGTGATGAACTTCGAGTCGGGCTGCGCCGTGTGCAGGTAGTCGGCCAGCTTCGGGTAGGGCTGGCCGTGGTTCTTCTGGATGGTGGTGAAGTCGGCGAGGCTGAGGTCGCCGGTGATGTGCATCTCGTCGCATTGTCGCTGCCCGGCGGGGTGCAGGTGCCTTGCCGAACACGTTGTCGTGTCGCGGTAGGCCTCGTCGGTGTAGCCCATGTTCTTCGGCAGCAGCCCGGACGGGATCACGTTGTGAGCGATCACGGTCTCCGACGCCATGTAGCCGAGGTAGGCGTTCTTGTAGTTGACCCCCTGGTCACGGAGTCGGCGGTAGTTGGGCATCCGGAACTGGTCGGCGTACTGCGGCAGCATCTGGTCGAACAGCACGATCACCACGCGGTTCGCCGGCGTCGGCTTCGGCTTGCTCGCACTGGCCGTGCCGGTCGGGGCGACCAGCGCCATGGTCGTGGCCAGCACCGTTGCACCCACGAGAGCGAGAGTTCGGGTCGTGCGCATTCGCGGGCTCCCAACGCCGGGCGGCACCCAGTGGCCCCGCTCGTCGGGGACGATTCTCCCCGGTTGCGCAGGGTGTCAACGGCTGCGTGATGCGCAACGCGAGGTGCCCGGACCTTCCGGTCCAAACCCCCTCGTTCGACCGCGTTTCCCGGTCTAGCCCGACCCCGCCAGCGGCTGCCCGGCACCCCTAGCCTGAAAGCGACAGGCTCGCTCGGTGTGAGCCGCGATCCGGGGTGGGCACCCATGCGAGTCTACGAAGCCATCGTCAAGGGACTGGAGAGCGTCGGCGTCCGGGCGGCGTACGGCGGTGCCGGGGAGAACGCCGCCGGGCTGATGCTGGCGCTGGACCACTCCCCCACGATCCGGCCGATCATCACCCGCCACGAGCAGGCGGCGTCGTTCATGGCCTGCGGGCACGCGATGTACACCGACGAGCTCGGGGTCTGCTTCGCCACCGCGGGACCGGGTGCGTTCAACCTGTTCTCCGGGCTGGCCGTGGCGATGTCCGACTCCTACCCCGTGCTGGGCATCTCGGGCTACGCCGCGATGGAGTGGAAGGGCCGCGGCTCGCTCAACGAGACCTCCGGCTGGAACCGGACCCCCGACTCGCTCGAGATGTTCGACGCCTGCACGAAGGGCTCGTTCCTGATCACCCGCATCGGCGACACCTGCGACGTGCTCGAGGAAGCGGTCAACCTGGCCTTCGAGGGTCGCCCCGGGCCGGTGCACATCACCGTGCCGGAGAACCTCACCCACCCGGGCGTGAGCGTGGACAACTACCGCGACCCGGTGCTCGACGTGCAGCCGGTCGCGGCCGACCCGGCCGACGTCGAGGCCGCGGCGGACGCCCTGGCCGCCGCCCTGCAGCGCGGCGAGAAGGTCGTCGCTGCTGGCCGGGTTCGGCGCGATCCGCAGCCATGCCGAGGCCGAGGTCAAGCGCTTCGTCGAGCGGTTCCAGGTGCCGGTGCTGACCACGCTCGACGGCAAGGGCGTCGTGGCCGAGGGCCATCCGCTGTGCGTCGGGGTGTTCAGCGACAGCGGGCACACCAGCGCCTGGAAGGCGTTCCGGCAGGCCGACCTCGTGCTCGCCGTCGGCAACGCGTTCAACCAGCACGCGACCTTCAGCTACGACGAGTCCTTGTTCGTCGACAAGACCCTGATCCACGTCAACATCTCCGCGACCGAGATCGACAAGGTCTACAAGGCCGACCACGCGCTGGTCTCCGACGCCCGCACGGCGATGCAGGCGCTGTACGCCGCGCTCGACGCGAAGGTCGGGCCGGTCGACACCGTCTACGTCGACGGGCAGGACTGGGAGCGCCGCGAGGTCCCCCGGCTGACCGACGAGCTGCACCCCGGCGAGCTCGCGCAGGTGATCGGGCGCAAGCTCCCTCCGGGCGCGGTGCTGCTCGCGGACGCGGGCGCGCACCTCGGCTGGCTCGGCTACTACGTCGAGCTCGAGGAGGGTCAGCACTTCCGCAAGGCCGGGTCGTTCGGGCCGATGGCCGGCCACACCAACGGCGCCCTCGGGGTCAAGGTGGCCAACCCCGACCGGACGGTGGTCGTGGGCTGCGGCGACGGCTGCTACAACCTGTCCGGCTTCGAGCTGATGACCGCGGTCGAGCACGACCTGCCGGTGATCTGGGTGATCTTCGACGACCAGGAGTTCAAGCTGATCAAGATCTACCAGCTCGCGGCGTACCGGGAGACCGGGCTCGTGGAGTTCCAGAACCCCAACTACGCGCTCTACGCCCAGGCCTGCGGTGCCGACGGCTACACCTGCGAGACGCTCGAGGAGTTCGAGGTCGCCTTCGACGCGGCCCTCGCGTCCGGTCGGCCCTCGGTCATCGACGCCCGCATCACCCGCTGGGCGATCCCCCACTTCAGCCCGTCGCCGGACGGCCTCATCGCCGGGCTGGTGAAGACGGTCGAGGAAAGGCTCCAGAGCCGATGACCCAACAGCACGACGACGCGCGGCGAGCGGCTGGCTCGAGCAGTACGCCGGCGGCAGCCCCGAGGCCGAGCGCGCGGAGTTCGAGCAGCTCGCCACCGGGATCATGGAGGCCCAGGCCAAGGCGCAGAAGAAGGCCAGCCGCCACGGCGTCCCGCACGCGCCGCGAGGACGCTGCACGCCAAGTCGACCCTGGCCGTCGACGACGCCGAGCTGAGGTTCCTCGACGACCTGCCGGAGGACCTGCGGCACGAGTTCGCCCAGCCCGGCGCGGCGTACCGCACCGTCGTGAGGTTCTCCAACGCGAGCGGCGTGCCCCAGCCCGACACCGAGAAGGACCTGCGCGGGGTCGCGCTGCGCGTCGTCGTGGACGAGGGCGTCGCGCACGACCTGCTGATGACCAACTTCCCCGTGTCGCACGCCCGCGACGCCCGCCACTTCGTCGAGTTCGCCCGCGCCACGGCGGGCGGCGCCGTCTCCCAGCTGCTCGGCGTGCTCGCGCTCGCTACGCCGCTTCGGCCTGCGCGAGACCGTGCACATGTTCAGGAACGTCCTCGACGGGGCGGCGCAACCAGCCCGGCAGCGTGGCCACGGAGACGTACTGGAGCCGCGGTGCCCTGACCTGGGGACCCGACGATCGCGGTGCGCTACCTGCTGCGCCCGGCGCCGGGCAGCCCCCGGACGACACCCTCGAAGACCGACCCGGCCTACCTGTCCACGGAGGCGGCCACCCGGCTCCGCAGCGGCGACGTGCGCATGGAGCTGTGCGTCCAGCGGTACCGCGACGCGCGGGTCCACGCCGATCGAGGACACCAGCATCGAGTGGACCGAGCGGGTCTCGCCACCGGAGCCGGTCGCGGTCCTCACCATCACCCAGCGCGACGTGCACCACGCCCGAGGCGCAGCACACCGCCCGGGCGATCGAGGCCCTCGCCTTCAACCCGTGGAACACCACCGACGCGTTCCGGCCGCTCGGCAACCTCAACCGGGCCCGCAAGGCGGTCTACGACGCCAGCGCGGCCGTCCGCGGCGGCACCCGCTGGCACGCCGAGATCCCGAAGCGCAACGTGGTCGCTCGGCGCCGCTGCCCGGGCGGGGTTCTCGGCCGTGAACCGGGTGGTGCCCTGGTACCAGCTGCCGGTGCGGACCTCGCGTGCTCAACCTCGAGGCCTTCCGGCACGTGCTGCGCCGGCAGAACCTGATCGACACCGAGGTCCGCGAGGCGCCACCGCGCCCACGGCCGGTGCCGGCGCCGCCGACGGAGGAGGCCCGCTCCGCCCGCACGTACGACGGACGCGACAACGACCTGTCCGCACCGGAGATGGGGGCCGTCGGCGCCGCCTTCGGCCGCAACCTGGCCGCCGGACTACCGGCCCGAGACCTTCGACCACCCCAACCCGGTGCTCGTCAGCCAGCAGCTGCTGGCCCGCGACCACTTCATCCCGGCCACGTCGCTGAACCTGCTCGCCGCGGCCTGGATCCAGTTCCAGGTCCACGACTGGGTCAACCACGCGCGCCACCCGCTCGGCGTGGACGACGTGGTGGTCCCGATGCCCGGCGGGCAGAAGTGGCGCAGCACCCACGACGGGAAGCCGGAGAACCTGATGCGGATCGCCGGCAACCAGGCGCTCGCCACCGACCCCGACGGGACCCAGCGCCTGTTCGCCGACGCCGCCTCGCACTGGTGGGACGCGAGCGAGGTCTACGGTGCCGACCGGGCGAAGGCCACCTCCCTGCGCGAGGGCGCGAAGATCCGGCTCGACGACGGCTACCTCCCCGAGGACGTGTCGGGCATGGAGGTCACCGGCTTCAACGAGAGCTGGTGGCTCGGCCTGTCCGGGCTGCACACGCTGTTCGCCCGCGAGCACAACGTGCTGTGCGTCGAGCTGCGGGGCCACTACCGCGGGTGGAGCGACGAACGCGTCTACCAGACCGCGCGCCTGATCGTGGCCGCGCTGATCGCCAAGATCCACACCGTCGAGTGGACGCCGGCGATCCTGGCCACCGAGGCGATCGACCTCGGGCTCAAGGCCAACTGGAACGGCCCGCCGGCCGACGACTGGCTCACCCGGCTCGGCATCTGGCTGATGGACACCCACGCGAGCGTCGGCATCCCACTGACCAAGCCCGACCACCACGGCACGCCGTACTCCCTGACCGAGGACTTCGTCACCGTCTACCGGCTGCACCCGCTGATCCCCGACGACTACCGGTTCGTCGACCACGCCGACGGACGCTTGCTGGGCACCCGCACCTTCGACGAGATCTCCGGGACCGACGCCGACGAGCAGCTGCACTCCCTGGGGCTGGCGAACCTGCTCTACTCCTTCGGCACGGCCCACCCGGGCGCCATCACGCTGCACAACTTCCCCGACGCGCTGCGCGACTTCGAGCGCAACGGCGAGCACATCGACCTGTCGGTGGTCGACCTGGTGCGCACGCGTCGTCGTGGCGTCCCGCGCTACAACGACTTCCGTGCGGGCCTGCACAAGCCTCGGCTGCGGGACTTCGAGGAGCTGTCCAGCGACCCGGTGTCCGTACGCCGGATGCGCGAGCTCTACAAGACGGTCGACGACGTGGACACGATGGTCGGCCTGTTCGCCGAGGCGCCACCCGCCGGGTTCGGGTTCTCCGACACCGCGTTCCGGATCTTCATCCTGATGGCCTCGCGGCGGCTGCAGAGCGACCGGTTCCTCACCGTCGACTTCCGTCCGGAGATCTACTCGCCGTTCGGGATGGACTGGATCGCGCAGAACTCGATGACCAGCATCATCCTGCGGCACTGTCCCGAGGTGGCGTCCGCGATCCCCCGAGGCCAGAGCGCGTTCGCGCCCTGGCGGGTGAAGGTGCCGCGATGAACAGCCAGGAGACGCAGGGGCATCCGGGCCTCGACGCGCTGGCCCAGCGTCCGCTGGTCAGGTCGCTCTGGGGTCGTCGTACGCACCGGGTCAGCCGAGGCAGCTCGCTCGAGGCCGGTTCCCTGAGCTGGACCTCGAAGGAGCCGAGGACACCGCTGACCGACCTCGAGGAGGCGATGCTGATCGCGGTCACCGGCTGCACCGGGCTGACCATGCCCGACCGGCCGCTGACGGACCCGCGCAACCACGAGCCGATCATGGCCAAGCCCAACCTGAACATGGTCGGACGCACCGCCGGCAGCCCGGACAACGCGCAGGGCACGCACTTCCTGATGATCAACGACACCGGCACGTACTACCTGCGCAAGCTGCCGCCCGACGAGTCCGGCGGCTCGGTGCTCGACCCGGACGCGCTGCTCGCGCGGGCCGCGCAGGCCAAGGTCAAGCTGATGGACCGGCGCATCGACGTACCCGACGGCAACCGCGACTTCCCGGCGTACCTCGACTCCAACCGGTTCCTGTCGAACCTCCCGGGCACCACGATCCTGCTCCCGGTGGTCGACCTGTCGCGTCAGTACATCAACGCGATCATGTACCTCCTCACCCAGCCGGAGGGCGCCCGGCCGACCATCGTCGACGACCGCAACTTCTACCTGCCCGCCGGCGTACGCAAGTGGGTCCGCAACGGGTTCCTCAACGAGAAGATCAAGCTGCCGCTGGGCAACCTCGGTGCGATGCGCACGCAGATCGAGGCCGACCTGCTGCTCCAGAACCTGATGCTGACGGCGGACTCGATGGGCCTCGGAGCCTGGATCCATGCCTCGATCTCGCCGCCCGTCCTGCTGGGCGACCCGAAGTTCTCCAAGCGGTACGGCGCCATGCTCGGCTTCGACTGGGTCATCCCGAAGTGGAAGCCCGTCGACATCCTCCGCTGGGGCATCCTGCCGCCCTGGCGTGCCGACATCCGCGCCAACGCGGTCGGCCTGCGCCGGCTCGGCGAGTCGCTGATCACCTGCGCCTGCCCGCCCAACTACCCGACCATGGACGACGCCGTGGACGCCGTGCTCGCCGACAAGTTCGGCCCGGACGGCATCTACACCGACGAGGCGCTGTTCGGGCGGATCTACAACGGGGAGTTCGGTGACCGCTACCTCGCCGAGGCCAGCGACTACGCCCGCGACGTGATCGCCTGCACCCGCGACATCTGCAACTACATCTACGACACCCACGGCCGGTTCCCCGCGCACGCCGAGGCGATCCACGTCCCCGGCGCTTGGCTCCAGGTCCACCACGTCGAGGACGCCTACTACGAGAAGTTCTTCCGCGGTGGCCTCACCGACGCCCACCGGGCGCACGACGAGACCTGGCACCCCGAGGGCTAGCCCCAAGCGTCAGCACGGATCAGCTGGGCCCCACGAACCTCACGTCACGGAAGACGCCGTACGGACTCGGGTGCCACTCGACGACGAGCTCGTAGAAGCAGTCGGTCTCGTTCTCGGCGACGAACACCCAGATGCCGACATCGTCGCTGTCCAGTGGTGGGCACTGGCCGGTGTCGGCCTTCAGCCGCTCGACCCCGAAGACCCGCAGGTCCAGGGTCTCGCCGCCGCCGACCGCGTCCGCGAGGCGGGTGCCGTGGGGCACGGCCTTCTGGGTGCCGAGCGCGGACCCGAACCCGGGTGCGATGTCGGCATGGCAGTGCTTGCACCGCAGTGCATCCCGATGGATCTCCTCCTTGCAGTACGGACACTTTCTCGTCGGGTTGTCGGTGTCGGCCATGGCCCACCTCATGTCGTCGAAGGGTGCCGAAAAGCCTAGTCCTGCGCGTCGGGTGCTGGTCTGGCCCAGACCCGGCATGCTCGGGACCTTGGCCTCCCCGGGTCGTGACGATGTCCTCTGACCGCCCACCTCCCGCAACGCGAGTCTTGAAGGGCAAGCACAACCATCCCGAACCCTCACGGAGGTAACGGCCATGCCCGTCGGACACAGCCCCATGGACCACCTGGACCTGCCCCACCCGCACACGCGGGACACGGCGCCACGACGGAGGCCGCAGACCGGCTCCGCCCGGCTCACCACCGCGGCGCGGCAGGCCCTGGCGGTGCTGCGCATCGCCTTCGGCCTCACCTTCCTGTGGGCCTTCCTCGACAAGCTCCTGGCCCTCGGGTTCTCCACCGGCCGCGCCGAGAACGGCACCGTCGACCGGTTCGGTGACGCGGCCTGGATCCACGGCGGGAGTCCGACCAAGGGTTTCCTCGCCTTTGGCGCCGACGGCCCGTTCGACAGCTTCTACCACTCGATCGCCGGCGCCGCCTGGGCCGACTGGCTGTTCATGATCGGCCTGCTCGGCATCGGTCTCGCGCTCACCTTCGGAGTCGGCATGCGCCTCGCCGCCGCGGGTGGCGCCGTGCTCTACCTGCTGATGTGGACCGTGGTGCTGCCCCCCGAGAACAACCCGGTCATCGACGACCACATCCTCGGCGCCATCACCGTCGTCGCCTCGCCCTGGCCAACGCCGGCGACACCTGGGGCCTGGGCCGCTGGTGGTCCCGGACCGAGGCTGTCGAGCGCTACCCGGTCCTGCGCTGACCACGCCGACGCCATCGAGGAGACGTCATGAACACCATCCCCGGCACCGTCGTCGTCGGCATCGACGGCTCGCAGTCCTCGATCCGTGCGCTGCACTGGGCGGTTCGTCAGGCAACCGCCGAGCACCGTCCCGCTGACGCTGGTGCACGCGATCCACTCCGTCACCCCCGCCTACACCGACGCCGCGATCGCCGACGCCGGGGAGGCACGGACCGCCTTGGAGGCCGAGGGGCGACGGATCCTGGCCGAGGCACGCGACGTGGTCGAGTGGGCCGACCCCGAGATCGAGGTGCACGAGGTGCTCGACCTCGCCGACCCGCAGGGACGTGCTGCTCCAGCTCAGCGAGGGCGCAGCGATGGTGATCGTCGGGATCGCGGGGCCGCGGGAAGCTCCGGACCCTGTTGCTCGGGTCGGTCAGCGTGGCCGTCGTACGCCACGCGCACTGCCCGGTCGTGGTCGTCCGTCCCGGCAACGCCGGCAAGGTCCGCAACGGGGTGGCGGTCGGGGTCGACACGACCGAGCCGGCGCAGCCGGTCCTGGAGTTCGCCTACCGGCAGGCCTCGCTGCACGGGCTGCCGCTGACCGTCGTGCACTGCCTGAACTACGTGCTCGACATCGATGAGGAGCGGCTCGCGCTCTCCACGGCGTTGGCCGGGATGTCGGAGAAGTATCCCGACGTGCATGTGACCACCCGCGTGGGGAAGGGCGACCCGGACGAGGTCCTCGTGAGGCTCGGCGAGCGGATGGACCTGGTCGTCACCGGCACCCATCACGGCAGCCGGACGCGCCGCACGATCTTCGGCTCCGTCTCGGTCGAGGTCGTGGAGCAGGCCACCTGCCCCGTGGCGATCGTCCCCCTGGGCCACGAGACCGCGAAGGACCCGTCATGAGCACGTCCTCGACCGAGGACACCGCCCTGGTGGTCTTCGAGTCCATGTTCGACAACACCGCGCACGTGGCCGAAGCAATCGCACAGGGCCTGGAGCTCGGCGGCATGAGAGTCACGGTCGTCAACGTCGCGAGCGCGCCGCCGCTCGACACGATCGACGCTGACCTGTTGGTCGTCGGCGCGCCCACGCACGCCTTCTCACTCAGTCGCCCGAGCACGCGCGACGACGCCGTACGACAAGGGGCGAGCCCGACCGCGCCCGGGTCGGCGTACGGGAGTGGCTCGCGGCCGGCCAGGCCCCACCCCGCGGCAGCACGCGGCTCGCGGCCGTCTTCGACACCCGCGTCCGCAAGGTGCGCCACCTCAAGGCCGCGGCCTCCCGGGCGCGGCGTGTGCTGGGGCACCTACGGATTCACCCTGGTCGAGCGGCCCACGGGGTTCCTGGTCGACGACGTCACGGGTCCGCTCCTCGACGGCGAGACGGATCGAGCGCTCTCCTGGGGCCTCGACCTCGCCCAGGCGTTCAGGCGGCACACGGTCGGTCTCACGTCCGGCTGAACGGCACCGACCAGGTCAGGGTGGTCCCCTCGACCGAGGAGTCGACCACGAACCGGCCGCCGAGCTGCACGGCTCGGTCGCGGATGTTCTTCAGGCCGCTCTCCTGCACGTCCTCAGGGAGCCCGCCGCCGTTGTCGGCCACGACGAGCACGAGGCCGTCCCCGGCCTGCACGTGTACGTCGACCCGGGAGGCGCCGGCATGACGAGCCGCGTTGGAGAGCGCCTCTCCGAGCACCGCCAGCAGGTGGGGCGCCAGGTCGTCGCTCACCATCGACCGCACCGGCCCTTGCAGGTCCAGACGCGGGCGGAACTTCAAGGTGGCCGCCGCCCGGTCGACCAGGCGGGTCAGCTCGGTCTGGATGTCCGCGGCCGCCTCGACGGAGCCGAGCGCGAAGATCGAGCGCCGGATGTCCCTGATGGTGGCGTCGAGATCCTCGACCGCGGTCTCGATGCGTTCGATCACCTGGGGCACATCGGTCATCCGGCTCACGCTCTGCAGGCTCAGGCCGACCGCGAACAGCCGCTGGATGACGAGGTCGTGGAGGTCCCGACCGATGCGGTCGCGGTCCTCGAGGAGCGCGACCTGCCGCTCGCGCCTCCCGGGAGCGAATCACCTGCAGGGCCAGGGCCGCCTGCTCCGCGAAGCTGGCCGGCAGTCGCGGGTCGATCGCGTGGTACTGCTCCACGCGCGTGGGCGACCAGCCCAGCGCCAGCGCGCCCACGGTCTCCCCGCCGGCCCGCAGCGGCACCACGATCGCCGGCCCCACCTCGGCCACCCGCGGACGTGGTCCATCGTGACGGCGCGGGCGTCCTGGGTGATGTCCTCGGTGGAAATCGGCTCCCCGGTGGTCACCACCTCGCTGGAGAGCGAGGAGTCCAGCGAGAGCGCCCGCAGCTCGCCCAGGTCCGCCGCCGTGCCCGAGACGGCGCGCAGCTCGAGGTGCTCCTGGTTGCCCACCGCGAGCCAGGCGACGTCCGCCGCGGCGAGTCGACGGGCCCGGTCGGCCACCAGCTGCAGGGCGTCCTCGAGGGCGCCCGACCCGGACAGCAGCCCGGTGATCTCGGCGGTGGCCGCCAGCCACTCCTCGCGTCGCCCGGCCTCCTCGTAGAGCCGGGCGTTCTCGATCGCGACGCCCGCGGCGGCGGCCAACGCGACGACGATGTCCTCGTCCTGCTGGGTGAAGTCGCCGTCGCCGTCCTTCTCGGTGAGGTAGAGGTTGCCGAAGACCTGGTCGCGGATCCGGACCGGAACCCCGAGGAACGAGCGCATCGGCGGATGCCCCGGAGGGAAGCCGTACGACGCAGGGTGGGCCGCGATCTCGTGCAGCCGGAGTGGCTCGGGCCGGTCGATCAGCAGGCCGAGGATCCCGTGGCCGGTGGGCAGGTCGCCGATCTCCTCGACCTGGACGGGCGTCATCCCGTGGTGCAGGAACGTGCGCAGCCGCTTGTCCGGGCCGGAGGCAAGCACGCCCAGGGCCACGTAGCGCGCCCCGGTGAGGTGCCCGGCGATCTCGACGATCCGCGCCAGTACGCCGTCGAGGGTCAGGTCGGCGGCCATCGAGACGACGGCGTCGAGCAGCAGCCGCAGCCGCGCCTGCTCGTCCAACGCGCCGTTGACCCGGGCGAGCACCTCGCGCAGCAGGTCCTCGAACTCAGCGTCCTCGACCGGGCTCATTCCTGCGGGTGCCTCAGGGAGAAGATCGCCGCCTGGGTCCTGCTCTCCAGCCCCAGCTTGGCCAGCATCGACGAGACGTAGTTCTTGACCGTCTTCTCGGCGAGGAACATCGCCTCGGCCATCTGGCGGTTCGTCATGCCCTGACCGATCAGGTCCAGGATGCGCAGCTCCTGGTCGGTCAGCTGCTCCAGCGCCGGGTCCGCCTTGGGGCCGTTGCGCACGCGTTCCAGGACCTGCGCGGTCACGGCCGGGTCGAGCATCGACTGACCGGCGGCGACCCGGCGGACCGTCTCCATGAAGTCGTTGCCGCCCACCTGCTTGAGGATGTAGCCGGCGGCCCCGGCCATGATCGCCGAGAACAGCGCCTCGTCGTCGTCGTACGACGTGAGGATCAGCGCTGCGATGCCCGGGTCCTTCGACCGGACCTCGCGGCACACGTCGATGCCCGATCCGTCCGGCAGCCGGCCGTCGAGAATCGCCACGTCCGGTCGCAGCGCCGGGATGTGCCGAGCCGCCTCGGCCGCCAACCCTGACTCCCCCACGACGACGATGTCACCGGCGCTCTCGAGGAGGTCCCTGATGCCGCGCCGGACGATCTCGTGGTCGTCGAGCAGGTACACGCGAATCGGCTCGGCCGCCTGCGTGGGTTCCTGGGACATGCCTTGAAATCTACCGTTGCCGCAGCACGGCGGTCGATGGCTCATCGTCCCCTCTGGTCGGGACTTTGGTCCCTGCCTCGCGAGCCGCGACCACGGGCAGGCTGGAGGCACTGAGCCCGACACCAACGAGGCGGTGAGCACAGGATGAGGACCGCGACGCACGCCCGGCTGCGCGAGGTGCGTCGAGCTCGCCTGCCGCGCCCCGAGCGTCCACAACACCCAGCCCTGGCGCTGGCGCATCGCCGGCCCGACCGATCGAGCTGTACGCCGACCGCGCCCGCCAGCTGGCCGTCGCCGACCCCGACGGCCGCAACCTGGCCATCAGCTGCGGTGCCGCCGTGCACCACCTCGTCGAGTCCGCGCGGGCACTGGGACTGGCAGCCGAGGTCGATCTCGAACCCGACCCGGACGACCTCGATCTCCTGGCGAGGGTCCGACTCTCCCCCGGCCGCCCGCCGCCCGACGCTGCAGAGCGTCTGACCACCCTGGAGCGGCGGTGCACCGACCGACGTCGCTTCACGTCGTGGCCGATCCCCGACGAGAAACTGCACGAGCTCGCCGAGACCGCTGACGGCTGGGGTGCCCACGCGGTGCCGGTCACCGACGTCACGGCCCGCTTCCGGGCCGAGCTCCTGGTGGACCGGGCGATCGCACTGCAGGCGGCCGACCCGCGCTTCGAGGCCGAGCAGTCCGACTGGATCGACCACACCAGCAGCGACGGAGTCCCGCTGTCCAGCGCAGCTCCGCCCGTCTCGAGACGCTTGGAGCGGCCCAACCGCTTCGCACCAAGGCCCGGCCTCGACCGGACGAGACGTCACCGTCTCGTGGAGAGCCCCGACGGGCTGATCGCGATCTGCACGGCTCACGACGACCAGCGCTCCTGGCTCCGCTCGGGCCAGACTCTCAGCGCCATGTGGCTCTCGGCCACGGCGGCGGGCCTCTCGATCGTGCCGCTCAGCCAGGTGGTCGAGGTCCCGGAGACCCGGCACGCCCTCCACCACGACGTCTTCGCCGACCTGGCCCGACCGCAGCTCCTGGTGCGGATCGGCTGGCAGGAGATCGCCCGCACCACCCTGCCCCGCACGCCTCGTCGCCCACTCGACGACGTCCTCGTCACCTGACGCGTGATCGCCTCCACGGCCGGGACGCAAGGACAAGGCCGGCACCCCATTCCGGGGCCCGGCCTGGCACATCGGCGTCAGAGCTGCCGGCGCACGGGGAGCTCGTTCTCGTGGGTCCATCCCTGTCCCAGCCGGCGGCCGGTGAGTCCCGTCCAGTGGAGCCGTACGTACAACGGTCGGTTGCCGGCGGCCCAGGGGCGTGGGTCCCAGGTCCGCTTGATCTGCTCCAGCACCTCGGGGTCCTCGACGCGCTCACCCCGTCCGGTCGCCACCACGCTCCAGCCCTTCTGGTCGGTGTAGTCGACGTGATCCACCTCGAAGGCCATCGGGGAGTCCCAGTCGCGCGTGGCAATCACGCCGTAGGCCGAGGTGCGGAAGACCACGGCCTCACCGACGACGCTGTAGTTGACCGGCAGGATGTGCGGGCCGGACGGCGTACAGATCGCGACGCGCCCGAACACGCCTCCGGCCAACAGGCTTCGGCACTGCGCGTAGGTCAGCTCCTCGACGTCCTTCATGGCCGTCCACCTCCTGCTTCGACACCGGCCCGGTCCACCTGGATGCGTACGACGGGCTCGCCGTACGCACTCGCCTTCGGCCAACGCTCGACGTACGACGCGCGCAGCCGGTCGTAGTCCGCGTCGCCGGGGCGGACCACCTCTCCTCGCGCGTGCTGCCAGCGACCGCCGAGCAGCACGTCGAGGTCGGCCGGCCCGCCGCGCAGGTTGCGCCACCAGGTCTTGCTGCTCGCGTGGCCCGGTGAGACGACGAGGTCGGTTCCGTCCTCGACGTACTGCACGGGAAAGCGGAACACCTTCCCGGAGCGCCGGCCGCGGATGGCCAGTCCGACGAACACACGGTCGGTCCCGAGGTGGCGGCCGCTGAGCAGCCTGAGCACGAGACGGTTGACGGGTCCGGGCACCTTCATGGCACCAGACTTCCGGGCCGGCCGGAACCGGGGCAGGGCCGAAGGTCCCGACGGCCGGGGACATCGGGACCGACAGTTGGGTCAGCCGCGCTCGAGCCGCCGCAGGGCCGCGTTCGCCGCGTTGAACCCGCACATGCCGTGGGCACCTCCACCGGGAGGCGTCGCGGCCGAGCAGAGGTAGAGCCCGTCGGCGCCGAGCCAGTACGGGTCGGGCGCCAGCCGCGGTCGCGCGACGAGCTGCCGCGGGGTGTTCGCGCCGGTGACCACGTCGCCGCCGATGTAGTTGGCGTTGTGCGCCTCCATGTCGGGGACGCTGCGCACGTGGGTGGCGAGGATCCGCTCGCGGAAGCCGGGCGCGAACCGCTCGATCTGCGCGGTCAGCGCCTCGGTCACGTCGCCGGTCCACCCCGACGGGACGTGCGCGTACGCGTAGACCGGGTGTACGCCGTCCCGCGACCGGGTCGGGTCGGCGACGTACTGCTGCCCGACCAGGACGAACGGCCGTTCCGGCATCCGGCCGCGGTTGATCGCGCGCTCCGCCTCCGCGACCTCGTCGTACCCGCCCACCGCGTGGATGGTGCCGGCCGACCGCGCCGGCTCGTAGGTCCACGGCACGCCCTCGGCGACGGCGAAGTCGACCTTGAAGCTGCCCGGTCCGTGGCGGTAGCGACGCAGCGCCCGACCCACACGGCCGGGCAACCGCGAACCGGCCACGTCGGCCGCCGCGCCCGGGGCGAGGTCGAGCATCACGATGTCGGGACTCCCGAGCTGCTCGAGCGAGGTGACTCTGACGCCGGTCTCGACGAACCCGTCGTGGTCGGCCAGCAGCGCGATCATCGCGTCGCTGATCGCGGCCGAGCCACCGCGTGCGGCCGGCCAGCCCCAGCGGTGTCCGGCGCTGCCGAGCGCGACCCCGATCGCCGAGGACATCGGGGCGGAGAACTGGCGGAACCCGTGGGCCGCCACTCCAGCGAAGAGCGCCCGGGCCTCCGGTGTACGCCACCTGCGGGCGAGGACCGAGATCGGCATCGACGAGTAGGCGCCGAAGCGGGCCATCCCGAGCGGGTGGCCCGGCACCCGCATCATCGGCTGGAAGAAGTCCTCGGCGATGCCGTCGAACCGCTCGGCCAGCTTGCCGAAGACCGCCTGCCAGGCCCGCCCGTCGGCGCCCAGGGCCGCGGCGGTGGTGCTCCACCGACTGCCAGGCCGAGGCACCGCGCGCCGCCGTCGAGCGGGTGGGCGTACTGCACCTCCGGCCAGCACCACTCCAGGCCGTGCTCGGCCGAGGTCGAACTCGCGGGTGAACGCGGTCTCCAGTGCCAGCGGGTGGAAGGCCGAGCACTCGTCGTGCACCAGGCCGGGCAGGGTCAGCTCGGCGCTGCGGGTGCCACCGCCGGGCCGTTCCGCGGCCTCCAGCACGGTGACGGACACCCCGGCGGCGGCCAGCGTGACGGCGGCGGCCAGCCCGTTGGGCCCGCTGCCGACGACGACGGCCGAGGTCATCGGCCACCGTCACGAACGTGACCAAACCGGCAGTGTCCATAGGGCGGCGCGCTCGTTGCTGAGACAGAGAGGTCCACGTACATTCTCCATATTCGCGACTAGAGTTGCGATTATTGCAAATCCGCGTCTCAACCAGGGAGAACCATGGCGGCAGCGAACCCCGGCGCCCTCGCGCGCCCGCTGGTGCCGGTCGGAACCCTGTTCACCTTCGCACTCGAGGTCCTGGCGGGCCTGTTCCGGCGCCCGTTCCAGGTGCGTGAGTTCTTCGACCAGGCCTGGTTCGTCACGCGTGTCTCCCTGCTCCCCGCCTGCGCGATCACCGTGCCGTTCGGGGCGGTGCTCGCGCTCCAGATCGGCTCGCTGTTCAACCAGCTCGGCGCGCGCTCCTTCACCGGGGCGGTCGCGGTGGTCGGCATCGTCCAGCAGGCGGCCCCCATCGCGACGGTCGTGATCGTGGCGGGAGCCGCCGGCACGGCGGTGGCCGCCGACCTCGGCTCCCGCAAGATCCGCGAGGAGCTCGACGCGCTCGAGGTGCTCGGCATCTCGGTGATCCACCGGCTCGTCGTACCCCGCGTGCTGGCCATGGCCGTCGTCGCCTGCCTGCTCAACGCGGTCACCACCGCGGTCGGCACGATGGGCGGCTACGCGTTCAACGTCGGTGTCCAGGGTGGCTCCCCCGGTGCCTACGTGCACTCCTTCACCGCCCTCGCGCAGCTGCCCGACCTCTACGTCGGCGAGCTCAAGGCACTGGTCTTCGGCCTGCTGGCCGGCATCGTCGCGACCTACCAGGGAGTCAACGCCAAGGGCGGTCCCGTCGGGGGTCGGCAACGGCGTGAACCAGTCGGTGATCGTCTCGTTCGTGCTGCTCTTCGTCGCCAACGCCGTGCTGACCGCCGTCTACTACCAGCTCGTCCCGCCGAAGGGGCTGTGATGAGCACCGCCCCGACGACCGACCAGCGCTCCAGCCGCGAGCCGGCTACGCAGCGCGCCGCGCGCGGCCTGGACCGGCACCTACTCGACCCTCGCGGAGCTCGGCGACCAGGTCAGCTTCTACGGCCGCGCGATCGGCGGCATCCCGGCGGCCTGACCAGCTACCGCCGCGAGATCCTCCGCGTGCTCGCCGAGATCACCCTCGGCCGCGGCGCCATGGTCCTGGTCGCCGGCACCGTCGGCATCCTGATCTTCGAGGTCGTCGCCGTCGGCAGCGTCGTGGGGCTGGTCGGCTACCAAGGCCTGAAGCAGGTCGGCATCCAGCCGTACGTCGGGTTCCTGTCGGCCTACTTCAACACCCGCGAGGTCGCGCCACTGGTCGCGGGCAACGCCCTGATCGCCACGGTCGGCGCGGGCTTCACCGCCCAGCTGGGTGCGATGCGGATCAGCGAGGAGATCGACGCCCTCGAGACGATGGCGATCAAGTCGGTCCCGTTCCTGGTGACCACCCGGATGATCGCGTCGTTCATCGCGGTGATCCCGCTCTACGCGATCGCGCTGATCGGCACCTACGCCTCGACGCAGGCGGTGTCGGTCTACTACTACGGCCTCACCGACGGCACCTACGACCACTACTTCCGGCTGTTCCTGCCGCCGATCGACATCCTCTACTCCTTCGGCAAGGTCCTGGTCTTCTCGGTGATGCTGACCCTGATCTGCTGCTACTACGGCTACCGCGCCGAGCGGCGGTCCGGCGGGAGTCGGCGTCGCCGTCGGCCGCGCCGTACGCCTCGCCACGGTGATGGTGATCATCGCCGACTTCTTCCTGAGCCTCGCGCTCTGGGGCTCCACGACCACGGTGCGGATCGCTGGTTGACCGTGCCCTCACCCTCACCCCTCAGCCCGCACCGTCCCGTCCTGCTCGGACTGGTCTACGTCGTCATCCTCGGCCTGTTGATGGGCATCTGCGTGCTCGCCTACGACAAGGCGCTGCCCTGGCAGCGCGCGGTCGCGGTCACGGTGCACACGGACAACCCCGGCCTCGAGCTCAACCCCAACTCCGACGTGAAGCTGCGCAGCCGGCTGATCGGTCGCGTCGACCGGATCGAGTCCGACGGCGCGCACGCCGTCATCCACCTCTCGCTGAACCGCGGCGACGCCCACCTCGATCCCCCGCAACGTCGACGCGGCGATCATGCCGAAGACCCTGTTCGGCGAGAAGTTCGTCGACCTGCTCCCGCCCGCCGACGCGTCATCGTCGTCGATCCGCGCCGGCGACGTCATCCGCCAGTCCCGCACCGCGGTGGAGCTGGGCGACGTCTACGCCCGCCTGGTCCCCCTGCTGCGCGCCGTCGACCCGGCCGAGCTCTCGACCGTGCTCAACGGGCTCGCCGGAGCGCTCGACGGCCGCGGGCAGCAGCTCGGCCGGATCATCACCCAGGTCGACGCGTTCCTCGGCAAGCTCGACCCGCACCTCGACACCCTCCAGGCCGACCTGCACCAGCTGGCCCGCACCCTCCAGGTGTACGGCGCTGCCGCCCCCGACCTGCTCCGCACCCTGAGCAACGCGACCGCCATCAGCAAGGACCTGCTCGTCCCGGCGGAGAAGCGGCTCGAGAAGCTCCTCGACACCGTCATCTCCACCTCCGACCTGACCACCGAGGTGCTCGAGGAGAACGGCGAGAACGTCGTCGAGCTCACCGGCCGCGCCCGCCCGCTGCTCGCCCTGCTCGACACCTACTCCTCGGTGCTCCCCTGCTCGCTGCGCGGGCTGCACCTGCTGGACAAGCTCGGCAACCAGGTCACCGGTGCCCGCGGGCCGTTCACCCACCTCAACGTCGACTACATCGTGCAGGGCGATCCCTACGTCTACCCGCGCGACGCCGTGAGCTCACCCCAGAGCGACGCCAACAACGCCAACCTGCCCAAGGGCGTGCCGGGCTGGGCACCGCACTGCCCGAAGTTCAGCAAGCTCACGCTCCAGGTCGAGGACGCCGCTCCCTTCTCGCTGCCCGAGCTGGGGCCGTTCCGCTCGCGCGGCTCGGCGAACAACAGCTCCTTCACCACCCGGGGAGACACCGCTCGCGGTGACCAGCTGCTGTCCCGCTCGCTCGCCGCCAACCTGATGCGCGCGGGCTCCCGGAGGACAGCCTCTGACTCACCGCGGATCGCACTGGCCGGTCTGATGATCGAGCCGTTCGCGTACGACGGGACGGTGTCGGTGCCATGAGCGCGAACGTCCGGCAACGCGCGCCGATCCCCTCCTCGGCGTACAAGGTCATCACCTTCGCCGTCATCACCCTCACGCTCCTCGGCGTCCTCGCCACCCTGATCGGCAACGTGTCCTTCACGCCCAACCGCGCCTTCCACGCCTACTTCACCGACGCCACCGGCGTGGCGTCCGGCGACCGGGTGCGGCTGTCCGGGGTCGAGGTCGGTCGGGTCACCGGCACCGAGATCGTGGAGAAGGACGACCAGCAGGTCGCGCGCGTCAGCTTCGAGGTGGACGAAGGCGTGCCGGTCTTCCGCTCCGCCGACCTGCTGCTGCGCTACGAGAACATCGTCGGGCAGCGCTACCTCGAGATCCGCGAGGACCCGGACGGCAAGTCCGCGATGCCCGCCGGGGCCACGTTCCCGCTGAGCCAGACCACGCCGGCGCTCAGCCTGACCGTGCTGTTCAACGGGTTCCAGCCGCTCTTCCGCGCCCTCGAGCCATCGAAGGTCAACCGCCTGTCCTACCTGATCGTGGAGACCCTCCAGGGCGAGGGGACGACGTACCAGACCCTGCTGCGTACGACGGCCCAGCTGACCAACACGATCGCCGACCGCGACGCCGTCATCGGCCGAGTGGTCGACAACCTCGGCGCGGTGCTCGGGACCGTCGACCAGCGCGACAAGCAGCTGACCTCTCTGATCATCACCTTCCGCCGGCTGATGGCCGGCCTGGCCACCGACCGGGGCGCCATCTCGACCAGCCTGCCCGGGCTCGCCGACCTGCTCGGGGTCTCCACCGGGCTCGTCCGCGACGTGCGCGGCCCGCTGGCCGGCGACGTCCAGCAGCTCGACGCCGTCGCCGGGTTCCTCGACCGCGACAAGGGCAAGCTCGACACCTCGCTGAAGCGGATGCCCAAGCACATGCGTCAGCTCGCCCGCACCGGTTCCTACGCGTCGAACTTCAACTTCTACCTCTGCGGCATCTCGCTGAACGTGCGCCTGCTCGGCAGTGCCTACCTGCTCCAGACCCCCAACCTCGCGGCCAACGAGAAGGACACCGTGTGCGCGAAGGGGGCCGGCGGATGAGCCTCGTCGAGTTCGGCCGCCGACGGCCGGCACTGCTGGCGCTCCAGGGCCTCGTGCTGATGCTGGTGCTGCTGCTGACCGCCCTCAACGCCAGCCGGCTGCCGTTCTTCACCGGCACCGAGTACCGCGCCGCCTTCTCCGACGCCAGCGGGCTCCAGAAGGGCGAGGAGGTGCGCATCGCCGGCCTGAAGGTGGGCCTGGTCCGCGACATCCGCGTCGAGAAGGACCAGGTCTTCGTCACCTTCGACGTGCACAAGATCCGCCTGGGGCGCTCGACGACCGCCTCGATCGAGGTCAAGACGCTCCTCGGCCAGCACTACCTCAGCGTGACGCCGCTCGGTTCCGGACGGCTCGACTCCGGTACGACGATCCCGCGCTCGCGGACCACGACCCCGCTGAACGTCGTACCCGCCTTCCAGCAGCTCACCCGCGACACCCAGGACATCGACACCACCCAGGTGGCGCGCGCCTTCGACTCGGTCTCCGAGGTGCTGGAGACCAGCGCGCCCGAGGTGCGCGGCACGCTGACCGGGCTGAGCCGCCTCTCCCAGGTCGTCGCGTCCCGCGACGAACAGCTGCGCGAGCTGTTCGCCAGCGCCGACTCCGTGACCAGGACCGTCTCCGCCCGCGACCGCGACATCGCCAAGCTGCTCGGCAACAGCCAGCAGGTGCTGCAGGTCCTCGACGAGCGGCGCGAGGTGATCAGCCGGATCATCCAGGAGACCGTCCAGCTCTCGGCCCAGCTCCGCGGGCTGGTGGCCGACAACCGCAAGGCCATCTCGCCCGCGCTCGACAAGCTCAACCGCGTCCTCGGCGTGCTGCGCAAGAACCGCGCCAACCTCGACGAGAGCCTCCAGCTGACCGTCGCTCTACGGCCGGGAGTTCTCCGCCGTCGGCGGCTCGGGCCGCTTCTTCGACGGCTCCATCACCGCACCCCGCGGGCTCGCGCTCTGCACGTCGACGGAGAAGAGCACGCTGTCGCCGCTGCTCGACCCGATCCTCAGCGGGCTCAACCAGGCGGTGAACGGCGACAGCGCACCCTGTCTGCCGTTCGGGCCGGCCAGTGGAAAGGCGCGGCGGATGATGACTTCTCGCAGCCACCGGGTTGCCGCCGTCGCCGTGGCACTGCTCGTGCTCGTCGGCGCCGCTCTCGTGGTCGGCCGGTCCTGGGGCTCCGACGAGCGCCGGGTCACGGCAGTGTTCCCGAGCACGGTCAACCTCTACCAGGGCGCCAAGGTCAAGGTGCTCGGGGTCGCCGTCGGCAAGGTGACCTCGGTCAAGGTCGTCGGCACGTCGGTGAAGGTGGAGATGACCTACTCCGACGTCGACCTGCCCAAGGACGTGCACGCACTGATCGTGCCGCCGTCCATCGTGGGCGACCGGTTCGTGCAGCTGGCCCCGGCGTTCAAGAGCGGTGCCACGCTGGCCGACGGGGCCACGATCGGGTTGTCGCGCACGGAGGTGCCGCTCGAGCTCGACGACACCTACCGCGAGCTCGACGGGCTGGCCACGGCCCTCGGCCCCCAGGGGGCGAACAAGAAGGGCGCGCTGTCGCGGCTGGTGAAGGCCTCGTCCGGCGCGCTGAAGGGCAACGGGCGCCAGTTCCAGCAGTCCCTCGGCGACTTCGCCGCCGCCCTCGACACCCTCTCGGCCGTCGACGGGAACTACCAGCACACCGTCGACCAGACCGGCAAGCTCACCCGCACGCTGCAGGCCAACGACAAGACCGTACGTCGCCTCGTGCTCTCCCTCGCCCGGGTGACCGCGACCCTCAACGGCCAGCGCCAGGACATCCGGCAGGCCTCGACCGGGCTGTCCAGCGCCCTCGACGACGTCGCGAGGTTCACCAGGAACAACCGTGGCCGGATCAAGGGCAGCGTCGCCGGCCTGCGCGACGTCACGACGGCGCTCAACCGCCGCATCGGTGACCTCGACGACCTGCTCACCCTTGCTCCGGTCGGCTTCGTGGACGCGATGAACATCAACGTCCCGACCAACTACCAGCTCGGCGGTCCGGGTGGCACCACGCTGCCGGGGCGCACCACCTCGTTCGCGCAGCGCGGTGTCTTCACCACCAACCTCGGCTCCCAGCTCTCCTCCGCGCTCGTGTCGGTCTGCGAGACCGTCGGGCAGCGCCCAGGCCACGGCGCTGGCCCCGCTCTGCACCGCCCTCTCAGCCGCCGGCAACGACCTCGGCCTGCTGCTCTCCGAGGTGGCCAACAACGGCGGGCTCCCGCAGGGCAACACGAGCGGCGGCACACCGAAGCTCACCGGCGCGCAGTTCCTCGCGCGGCTGCGCAGCCTCGCGATCCAGAACCGAGGCGGCCGATGAGGGCCCGGGTGACCGCGGTCGCGCTCGCACTCGCGGCCGTCGCGGGCTGCGGCTACGACGGCGCGGACAGCCTGCCGCTGCCCGGCGCCGTCGGCGGCAAGGACACCTACACGGTCACCGTGACCTTCACCGACGCCACCAACCTGGTGCCGAAGGAGACCTGCCGCACCAACGACACCGTGGTCGGCAGCGTGGTCTCCGTCGAGCTCGACGACGATCTCCATGCCCGCGTGGTGTGCCGCATCAAGAACTCCGTGCACATCCCGGCCAACGTGGTCGCGACGCTGCGGGAGACCAGCCTGCTCGGCGAGCGGTTCGTCGGCCTCGACGTGCAGCCGGGCGTTCAGCCTGCCGGCCGGCTCGCCCCCGGGACGACGATCCCGGCCAGCAGGACCGTCGTACACCCGGACACCGAGATCGTGCTCGGCGCGCTCTCCCAGGTGCTCAACGGTGGCTCGCTGGGCAGCATCGCGACGATCTCCCGCGAGCTGATCACCGCTCTCGACGGACGCACGGACACCGCACGCCGTGCCGCCCAACGCCTTGCCAGCACGCTGAAGAGCTTCAACGACAACCGCCAGAACCTGCTCGACACCCTGGACGCGCTCGACCGCTTCTCCGGCACCCTGGCCCGACAGCGCTCCGTCATCGGCCAGACGCTCGACGAGGTGCCCGACGGCCTGGCCGTCCTCGACCGGCAGCGACCGAAGCTCACCCGGGCGCTGCAGCGACTGACCAGGCTCTCGGGCACGGTGGTCCCCCTCGTCCAGCGCAGCAAGGCCAACATGGTCGCCGACCTCCAGCACCTCAGGCCGGTGCTGACCGAGCTGGCCAACGCCGGTGACGAGCTCGCGCTCTCGCTCGAACGGCTCACCTCCTTCCCGTTCAACGGCAACACCGCGTACACGATCCAGGGCGACTACTCCGGCGCCTACGTGGAGGCGAACATCGACCTCGACTCGGTCAACAAGCTGCTCGGCGACCTGCTCGACCAGGGCACCGGCGCCCCCGGCGGCACACCCGGACTCCCCGGACTGCCGGGGCTGCCGGGGCTTCCCGGGCTGCCCTCTCTTCCGGGTGTTCCCGGTCTGCCCGGCCTCACCGCACCGTCGCTGGGCCTCGGCACCTCCGTGCCGGGTTCGGTATCCCCGTGCAGCCCCAGACGCTGGCCGAGCTGTTGGTGGGGCCCTGATGCTGACCGGATCGACGAAGCTGAAGCTGATCGCCTTCGCGCTGATCGGCGCGATGGCCCTGACCTACGGGCTCGTGGAGCTGCTGCGCGTGCAGCGCGTGGTGCAGCGTCCCCACGTGGTGAAGGCCGTGTTCGCCGACCCGCAGGGTCTCTACCCGCTCGCCGACGTCGACCAGCTCGGCGTGCACATCGGCTCGGTGCGCGAGGTGGAGCCGGGTCCCGGTCCCGCCTCCACCGTGGTGATGGAGCTCGACTCCGACGCCAAGGTCCCCGCAGGACGTGCGGGCGACGGTGTCGTCGAAGTCCGCGATCGGCGAGCAGTACGTCCTGCTGACGCCCGCGCTCCTCGGGCGGCAGCACGCTCGACGACGGCGACACGATCCCGCTCGAGAGCACCACCTCGCCTCCCGATCTCGGCGAGCTCATCGGGCACGTCGACTCGCTCGTCGGGTCGGTGCCGCTGGGCGACGTACGCACGACGCTGCACGAGGGCTCGCTCGCCCTCCAGGGACTGCCGAACACGCTCGGCCGCGTGCTGGAGAACTCCGACCAGCTGTCCAGGAGCGCGCTGCGCAACTCCGACGACCTGATCTCGCTGATCCAGAGCGCGCAGACGGTGCTGGACACGCAGGTCGAGCTCGGCCCCCAGACCAAGGCGTACGCCGCGAGCCTCGCCGGCCTGACCACCGAGCTGCGCAGGCTCGACCCGACCTTCGACGAGGTCTTCGTGCGCGGCGTCGCCACCGGCCAGCAGGTGACCGGCCTGTTGCGCGACAACCAGGACGCGCTGCCGGTGCTGCTGAACAACCTGGTCAGCCTGACCAACCTCGGCGACCAGCCATCTCGCCGGCATCAAGAAGAGCCTGGTCGTCTTCCCCTGGACGGTCGAGTACAACGCCCAGGCGCTGCGCTACTGCGACAAGGTCAACGCGCGCACGGGCGAACCGGTCAAGGGCACCTGCCACTACGACGAGCAGGGCAAGCCCATCTGGAGCGCGCACGTGGCCGACGTCTACAAGGCGCGCGGCGCGGCGCCGTACAACACCTGCACGCGCGGGTACGAGTCCACCAAGCGCTACCTCGCCAACGGCCAGCCCGCCGACGGCCAGGGCCCCAGGCAGGCCGAGGACGCGCAGCCCAACCTCAAGGCGCACTGCGCCGCTTCACCCACGGACCCGAACACTCCGAACGTGCGCGGGTTCCAGAACCTCGGCGGTCGCTCCTCGAGCAACCGCGTCGCGCCGACGTGGGGGCTGGCGATGATGAACCCCGACAGCGGCGTGGTCGTCACCCCCGGCGGCCTGCCCATCCAGCTGACCAGCCAGTCGTCCCCGCTGCCCGACGACGGCAGTGCCGACCTCGGCTGGCTGATGACCCAGAACCTGACGGACTGACCATGAAGACACGCCTGCTGCCCATCGGCCTACCCCTGCTCCTCGGGGTGGTCCTCGTCGCGCTGCTCGCCACCTCGGCGTGGTTCTGGTGGGGCGACCGTGGAGACGACGGTCGCGGCTCGGCCTCGACCAAGGCGCGCACGGCCGCGGTCACCTTCTTCAGCCTCGACCACGACGACGCCTCGGCCAACATCGACCGACTGCTGAGGATGAGCACCGGCCGGTTCAAGTCCGACTACGCCAAGCAACGGACCACCCTGGAGAAGCAGGTGCAGAGCAAGCAGCTCTCGGTCACCGCTCGAGTGCCGTCGAACGGCACGGCGATGGAGTTCTTCTCCCCGACTCGTTCGCAGGTCCTGGTCGCCGTCGACACCACCACGGCGACGGCGAACGGCCGCAGCGAGAAGGGCTCCTACCGGATCCGGGTGGTCCTCTCCAAGGTCGACTCGACGTGGCTGGTCTCGGGACTGGAGCAGGTCGGATGACGCGCCCTCGTCTTGTGCTCACCGCCGTGCTCGCCGTACTCGTGGTCGCGGCCGGGCTGCTGACCTGGTCGCTGCGACCGCAGACCGAACCGACGGCGGTGCGCCCGTCCATGAGCGACGCCGGGGACTACCGCGTGGGCACGGTGCCGGAGCGGGGCGCCGTACGCGCCGCCGTCGAGGCCCTGCCTCTCGCGCTGTCCTACGACTTCCAGTCGCCCGAGCGGACCCTCGCTGCGGCGACCTCGAAGATGACGCCGGACTTCGCCGACGAGTTCCGTGCGACCTTCGACGCGACCGTGCGACCCCTGGCTCTCAAGGAGAAGGCGGTCACCCAGGCCAAGGTCCGGGCGGCGGGTCTGGTCGATCGCTCCGGCAAGCGCGTCACCTGCCTGGTGTACGTCGACCAGGTGCTCGTCTCGAGCAAGGACCTGGCCGGCGGCAAGAAGCCGGTGAAGGTCGGCCAGAACCGCGTGCTCGTGCGGCTCGTGCAGGTCGGCCACAGCTGGAAGGTCGACGACATCACGCCGATGTGACGGTCGCTCTCGTCCGTCGACTGGTCAGGCGGCCGCGCCCGGTCCTGCCAGGACGTCGACGTCATTCGCGTGCATCGGCTCGCCGCAGCCGGCGCAGCGCAGGTCGACGCTGCTGACCTCGCCGCACGCGTGGTGGCGGTAGAGCACCGGCGGCCCTGCCTTGCCGGCGAGCCACTTGTCACCCCAGCCGACCATCACCATCAGCACGTCGACGAGCTCGGTGCCCATCTGGGTGAGGTGGTACTCGTGTCGCGGCCGGTTGTCGTAGGGGCGGCGCTCGAGGACCCCGTGGTCCACCAGGTGGTTCAGCCGTTCGGTGAGCACCTTGCGCGAGATGCCGAGCTCGGCCTGGAGCTCGTCGAACCGGCGGATCCCGACGTACACGTCGCGCAGCACCAGCGGTGACCACGGCTCCCCGATCACGTCGAGCGTGCGGGCGATCGAGCAGGCCATCTCGCCGAAGTTCGTGCGTTGCATGGAACCAACCCTAGCACTTGGGGTTCCCTCAAGGAACTTTGAATGCTACGGTCGTGGCGTCTCTTCAAGAAACTCAGATTGGGTGGTCACGATGCTCGACTCCGACGTACGCCAGGTGCTGGACGGCACCTCCATCGCACACCTCGCCACCGTCCTTCCCGACGGCAGCCCGCACTCCGTGCCGGTCTGGGCCGACACCGAGGGCGACCACATCGCGATCCTCACCGGACCCGGCTCCCGCAAGGCGCGCAACCTCCGGCGCGACCCGCGGGTGGCGATCTCGCTGACGCGTGAGGACAACCCTTTCCGGCCGGTGATCGTCCGCGGCACCGTCGTCGAGTGGCTCGAGGGCGACGCGGCCTGGGAGGTCGTCGACCGGATCGCCCAGAAGTACATCGGCAGCCCGTACCCCCGCGACGAGGAGCGGGTCGTCATGCTGATCGAGCCTGTCCAGCAGATCGCCGGCTGACCTGCGCGCAGGTGAAGTAACAGCCTCCGTCAGAACATCATCTGGACGGTCTTCTCCTCGGTGTACGACTCGATACCGGCCGCCCCGAGCTCGCGACCGAGACCGCTGCCGGCGCGACCGCCCCAGGGCGTGGTCATGTCCGGGATGCCGAAGGCGTTGATCCACACGTTGCCGACCTTGAGCTCACGCGCGGCCCGCTGCGCGAGGTGGAGGCTCTCGGTGTAGACGATCGCGTTCAGCCCGAAGTGGGTGTCGTTCGCGAGCGCGAACGCCTCCTCGGTCTTGCTGAACGGGATGACCGTCGCGACCGGGCCGAAGATCTCCTCGCGGGCGATCCGCTGCTCCTGCTTGCCGACGAAGACTGTCGGCTCGACGAACCAGCCATCCCGGTCGGCACGGTGGCCTCCGGTGACCAGGGAGGCACCCTCGCTGGATCCCGACTCGACGTACCCCATGATCTTGGTCAACGCCGCCTCGTTGATGACCGGGCCCATGCCGACGTTCTCGTCGAACGGGTCACCCAGCACGATCTGCTTGGCGTGGTCGGCCAGCCGGTCGATGACCTCGTCGACGAGGCTCTCGTGGGCGTAGACGCGCGTGCCGGCCGCACACACCTGGCCCTGGTGGAGGAAGTTGCCGACCGCGATGAACGGCATCGCGCCGTCGAGGTCGGCGTCGGGGAAGACGATCTGCGGGTTCTTGCCGCCGAGCTCGAGCGTGACCTTGCGGAACTGCCCGCCCGCGTGGTTGCTCATGGTGGCGCCGACCTCGGGGCTGCCGGTGAAGGACAGCTTGGCCAGGCCCGGGTGCTGGGCGAGCGCGGCACCGGCGACCTCACCGATGCCGGGCACGACGTTGAAGACACCCGGCGGGACGCCCACCTCGGTGAGGATCTCGGCCAGCCGCAGCAGCGAGAGCGCGGCGTCCTCCGGCGGCTTGACCACGATGGAGTTGCCCGCGGCCAGGGCCGGAGCGATCTTCCAGCCGGCGACCACGATCGGGTTGTTCCACGGCGTGATCGCGCCGACCACGCCCAGCGGCTCGCGCAGGGTGTAGTTGAGCCGGTGCCGGCCGGCGTAGTCGGGCAGCTGCACGGTGCTGCCGAGCAGCTTGTCGGCCGCGCCCGCGTAGTAGCGGAAGGTCGCCAGCGTCGCCGGCAGGTCGCCCATCAGCCCGTCGCGGTAGAGCTTGCCGACCTCGAGCGTCTCCAGCGCGGCGATGTTCTCCGCGTCGGCCGCGATCGCCTCGGCGGCGGCGTACAGGATCCGGCCCCGCTCGGCGCCGCCCATCTCCACCCAGCCGCTGTGGTCGAACGCCTCCTGGGCGGCCTTCACCGCCGCGTCGACATCCTCGGGCGTCGCGTCGGCGACGTCGGTGATCGGCGAGCCGTCGACCGGGTTCAGGCTGGTGTACGTCGCTCCCCCGCTGGCCGGTCGCCATTCACCGCCGATGAAGAGGTCACGGGAGGGCATGGTCGGTGAGGGCATCCGGGTCTCCTGGGCGAGGCGATGACTGTCTGGGTCACCCTAGCCACTATTACCGCTCTGCGATATTGCGATCCCGATTATCGGACGCCCCGTTTCCCGGATCTAGGGTCGGACCATGGCCGTCGACCTCTTCGCAGGCATCCCCGTCGCCGACTACGCCCCAGCGCTCGCCTGGTACGAACGCCTGCTGGGCTCCGAGCCCAGCTTCCTGCCGAACGACACCGAGGCGGTCTGGGGCCTCGGCGAGCACCAGTGGCTGTTCATCGAGGTGCGCCCCGAGCACGCCGGGCATGCCATGCACACCCTCTTCGTCGAGGACCTCGACGACCGGGTCGAGGCCATCTCCGCCCGAGGGATCGAGCCCGCGGAGCAGGAGACGTACGACAACGGGGTCCGCAAGGTCATCTACCGCGACCCGGACGGCAACGAGATCGGCTACGGCGGAGGCCCGGACTGACAGCATCCGTCGTACGGGCTCAGCGCTTGCCGAACACCCTCAACGCGATCGCGCCCACGATCACGATGGCGATGATCCAGATGATGGTGCTCGGTTCCATGCGTTCCTCTCCGCGCCCGCGGGAGTCGCGTCGGCGCCTCGTCCCCATGGTTCCAGTTCCGGCGTACGGCCGTGGTGTCAGGCAACCCCGACCCCACGGTGGTTGAGCTTGTCGAAACCACCGTGGGGTGACGGCCGCGTGCGTCGTACGCCCCTTCGGTTTCGACAAGGTCAACCAGCGGTGCTCAAGGAGACCTGTCGTCGTACGCCCGGGGGTCTCAGGCAACCCCGACCCCACGGTGGTTGAGCTTGTCGAAACCACACAACCGACGCTGACCCACGGACGTGGTCTCGACTGACCGCCCACCGTGGGGAGCCGGTCCGCATGCGTCGTACGCCCCTTGGTTTCGACAAGCTCAACCAGCGGTGCTCAAGGAGACCTGTCGTCGTACGGCCGGGGGTCTCAGGCAACCCCGACCCCACGGTGGTTGAGCTTGTCGAAACCACGCAGACCGGACGTCCTGAGCGCGTCACGGCACGTGGTCTCGACCTGACCGCCCACCGTGGGGTTCCGGTCCGCATGCGTCGTACGGCCCCTTTGGTTTCGACAAGCTCAACCAGCGGTGCTCAAGGAGACCTGTCGTCGTACGGCCGGGGGTCTCAGGCAACCCCGACCCCACGGTGGTTGAGCTTGTCGAAACCACACAACCAGCGGTGGCCCAGGAGGGCGTTTCGGCTTACGGCGTGGTTGCGGTGCGCGAGCTGTCAGCTCGCGCGGAGGCGCGACCACCAGCGGCGGCGGGGTGCGGGTCGGGTCGGGCGGGGGCGGAGGCACACGACGCAGTCGTCTCGTCCACAGCCGGGTGACTCGCCTGCGGTCATCAGGACCAGGGCCTTGTCGAGGTACTCGTCGGCCAGCTGCCAGACGATGTCGAGACGTCCTTCGCCGACCGCGGCGTTGACTTCCCACGTGTAGGTGTCGTGCAACTCGCGTAGCTGCTGGTTGCCCACCATCCGACTCCCTCCCACCACACAGTGTGCGCCTTGGGCACCTCGTGCAACAACGGGTCGGTTGGACGTGGTTTCGGGCCGCGTGCTTGGGTTCAACCGTGACGCGCGCAGTCGAGGCCGACTACCTCGTGGTCGGGGCCGGAGCCACCGGGATGGCGTTCACGGACGCGCTGATCGACCATGCCGACGTGCGCGTGGCACTCGTCGACCGTCGCGAAGGCGTCGGGGGACACTGGCTCGAGGCCTACCCGTTCGTGCGCCTGCACCAGTCATCGACCTTCTACGGCGCCGCGTCGACGCTGCTCGGCGGCGGTCGCATCCAGCAGGACGGGCCCGAGGCCGGGCTCCACGAGCGCGCCGACCAGCCGACGATCTGCGCCTACTACGACGACCTGCTCGAGCACCGCATGCTCGGCTCGGGCCGCGTCGAGTTCTTCCCCGGGTGCGACTACACCGGCGACCGCGGCTTCGTGTCGCGTACGACGGGCCAGCGGTTCGAGGTGTCGGAGCAGTGCCGGATCGTCGACGCCCGCTACCTGTCACCCGACATCCCGGCCGAGACACCACCACGCTTCGCCGTGGGCGACGGCGCCCGGGTGATCCCGGTCAACGACCTCGTGCGCGTGGACGATGGGCCGAGCCAGTACGTGATCGTGGGCTCCGGCAAGACCGCGACCGACGCCTGCATCTGGTTGCTCGGGCGCGGCGTGGACCCCGACGCGATCTGCTGGGTACGCCCACGCGACCCGTGGATGCTGAACCGGGCGTTGATCCAGCCGGATCCCGCGATCTACCTCGGCATGGTGGCCGACATGTTGCGGGTCGCGGGGGCGGCGCCGTCTCTCGACGAGCTGTTCCTCGGGCTCGAGGACGCCGGCATCATGATGCGCGTCGATCGCTCGGTCACGCCGACGATGGCCAAGGCCCCCACCCTCGGCACCTGGGAGCTCGAGCTGCTGCGCACCATCGAGAACGTCGTACGCCGCGGCCACATCGACTCGGTCAGCCGCGGGCGGATCACCCTCGCGGAGGGTTCGGTCGCCGTCGCCGACGACGCGCTGGTCGTGAACTGCGCCGCCGACGGTCTGAAGATGCCTCCCCTGGTGCCGATCTGGCAGCCGGAGGCGATCACCGTGCAACCGGTCAGGGCGGGGTTCCCCTGCTTCGGCGCGGCGATCACCGGGTACGTCGAGGCGACCCGATCGGACGACGCCGAGAAGAACCGGTTGTGCGGACCGTCGTCGTTCGGCAACACCCTGGCTGACTGGGCGCGGATGAACGTCCTCGGCTCACGGAACTCCGCCGCCTTCGGCTCCGAGCCCGACATCTTGGACTGGTCGAACCGGGTCGCCCTCAACCCGGCGCGGATCCCACCCGAGCACGGCGGTTCGCCGGAGCTGGACGACGCGCTGCACCGGATGCAGACCTTCGGTGGACCAGGAGTGGCCCAGCTGGAATACCTGAGTGCGCATTTCCCGGCCGAATTCAGTCCAAAAGAACCGCCGGAAACAATCAATTAACTCCAGCATTTGGCGGCGCGGTCATCCTGCCTTTGATTTCTCGTAATCTGCTGGAGGCAACGGGGATCGTGACGACCTGGAGAACGTGGCATGAGGCGTGGGGCACGCGGTCTGGCTGTCCTGCTCTCGCTCACGCTTCTCGGTGTCGGCTGGGCCGGCGCCGCCCTCGCTGACGTGGCACCGAGCAGTCTGACGATGTCGGCCGTGGGTACGCCGGGCACGATCGTGACCGGCCCTGGCCAGTTCAGCGTCGGTGGCGACACCCCGGTGAGGATCGCCGTCTCCCGGATCAGCAGCGGCAACCCCAAGGTGGTGGCCGGGCCCGACGCGGCGACCAGGGCGATCGAGTTCCCGTCGTACGTGAAGTCCGGGACCTACCCACGCGCGGTCGTCACGGCGACGCCGACCTCGGGCGCCGCGCTGTCACCGGGCGCCTCCGACTTCGAGTACGGCGCGGTGTTCCGGCTGAACGCGACCTCGTCGGGGCGCACGATCGACAACGGCGACAACCTGCTCCAGCGAGGGCTCTACGAGGAACCGTCGCAGTTCAAGCTGCAGCTCGACCACGGCTATCCGTCCTGCCTGGTGCGGGGTTCGGCCGGGCAGGTCTTCGCGAGCTCGCCACTCAAGGTCACCGCCGACAAGTGGTACCGCGCGACCTGCTCCCGGGTCGGCTCACGCGTCACCGTGCAGGTCGCTCCCTACGGCGGCACCGTCGCGCCCGTGAGCGCGGTCGCGAACGGTACGTCGGGCACGCTGACCTTCCCGGCCACGGAACCCGCCTCCATCGGCGGCAAGGTCAGTCCCTCGGGTGTCGTCGTCTCCAGCGCGACCGACCAGTTCAACGGGGCGGTGGCGAACGTGTGGGTCAGCCGGATCCCTCCCCCGCCGCCGCCGAACCAGCCGCCGGAAGCCCGTGCGTCGGCGACCTGCACGGATCTGGAGTGCTCCTTCAACGGCGCGGACTCGACGGACGCCGACAGCGATCCGCTGACCTACGCGTGGGACTTCGCCGACGGCGCCGACCCCGGCGCGGGCGTGAGCCCGACCCACACCTACGCGACCGGCGCCGAACGCACCGTGACGCTCACCGTCACCGACGACCACGGCAACTCCGACACCGACACCGTCGTCGCCACCACGACCGATCCCACCGGGCCGCCCGACCCACCCCCCGTTGACCCGGAGGTCGACGAGCCACCGGTCGCGCACGCTGCGGCGACCTGCACGGATCTGGACTGCTCCTTCTCGGCCGCCGGCTCGACCGACCCGGAGAACGAACCCCTCACCTACGCCTGGGACTTCGGCGACGGCACCGACCCGGGCTCCGGTGTGACCACGTCGCACAACTACGCGACCGGCGCCGAACGCACCGTGACGCTCACCGTCACCGACGACCACGGCAACTCCGACACCGACGAGATCGCCACCCTCACCAGCGACCCGGTGATCGACCAGCCGCCGGTCGCGCACGCCACGGCGACCTGCGCCGGCCTCGGCTGCACGTTCAGCGCGGCGGACTCGACTGATCCGGAGAACGGACCGCTGAGCTACGCCTGGGACTTCGGCGACGGCAGCGCCCCCGGCTCAGGAGTCAGTACGTCGCACACCTACGCGACCGGGGCCGCACGGACGGTGACGCTGACCGTCACCGACGACCACTCCGGCTCCGACACCGACACCGTCCTGGCCACCACGACCACTCCTCCCGCGGCCACCCCGATCAGCCTCGTCGCCGCGGCCGCCACCAACGGCAACCGCACCAGCCACACCGTGACCGTCCCGGCCGGCGTGCGAGCCGGCGATGCACTGCTGCTGTTCTTCACAGCCAACTCGACGAGCCCGACGTACACCAACCCCGCAGGCTGGACGCTCGTCCAGAGCAGGAACGGCGACGGCACCGTCGTGCGCGCCTACCGCAAGGTCGCCACCGCGACCGATGCCGGGAGCTCGGTCAAGGTGACCTCCTCGTCGTACGCGAAGTCCGACCTCAGCGTGGTCGCCTACCGGAACACCAACCGGACCAACCCGATCGCCGCCTCCGCCTCGAAGGTCGACAACGTCACCGGCGCCGCGCACGTCAGCCCGGCACTCACCGCGACCGGGAGCACCAGCTGGCTGGTGACGTACTGGGCCGACAAGTCCGCCTCCACCACGGCCTGGACGGCACCCGCCGGTCAGAGCGTCCGCGCGAGGACGTTCGGCACCGCCGCCGGCCACATCTCGGCGCTGCTCACCGACAGCAACGGCGCGGTCCCCGCCGGCGCCACCGGCCAGAAGACGGCCACCGCCAACTCGTCGAGCAGCCGCGGTGTCAGCGTCAGCATCCTGCTCGCCTCCACGCCCTAGCCGGGTCCTAGGACCTTTGGACACTGTCGCCAGGAGTCCGATGGGCGGAGTGTGAGTTCGTTGGACACGCTCACCTGCAAGGGGATCCCGATGGACCGACCGACCCAGCCCCGTCACCGTCCGCTGCGCTGGGTGGTCCTCGCCCTGGGCGGGATCGTCCTCGGCGCGCTGACCCTGCTCCCGACCAGTGCGATGGCCTCGGGCAGCATCGGCTCGCTGTCCATCAACCCCGACTCCGTCCGGGCCGGCGAGTCGACGACGGGAACGGTGGACCTCGGCTTCCCGGACGCCGCACCCACGGTGGTGCGCTTCTTCTCCAGCGACCCGTCCGCGGCCCAGGTGCCGACGTCGATCACCATCCCGGCCGGCCAGACCACCGGCACCTTCACCATCACGTCGAGCGCATCGGCGGCCGCCGACCATCGTCCAGATCATGGGCGCCACCCCGGACAACATCTCGCGCACCCACAACCTCTCGGTGAACGCCGCGACCCCGGCCGGCCCGTCGCTGTCGTCGGTCTCCTTCGTCCCCACCTCGATCGTCGCGGGCCAGAACGCGACCGGCACGGTGCGGTTCTCCGGGGCGATGAAGCAGGGTGCCGTCGTACAGCTGTCCAGCAGCAACCCGGCGATCGCCCGCGTCCCGCAGGAGACCGTCGTCAGCGCCAACACCTCGACCAGCACCTTCAACCTGGCGACCTCGGCCACCAGCACGCCCACGAACGTCACGATCACGGCCCGCTGGTTCGGCGTCACCCGTACGACGACCATCACCGTGAAGCCCGGGTACGCCGCCGGCCGCCGACATCGTGAGGATCACCAAGGCCACCTGGAAGTCAGGGGCTGCTCACGATCGAGGCGACCAGCACCAACCCGAACGCGATCCTCAGCGTCTACTCGAGCGCGGGCAACTTCATGTTCGACCTCACCAACAAGGGCGGCGGCCGCTACGCCGACCAGCGCGGCTTCATCGACAACCCGCGGCAGATCTCCGTGCGCAGCAACTTCGGCGGGTCGGCCTCGGCCACACTCAAGTCGTAGCGCTAGCAGCACTCGTCAGGAGTCGAGGAAGCTCGCCATCAGCTCGTCGGCCGCCTGCTGCACTCGTTGCGGCCAGGTGGCGGTGTCGGTGGGACTCAGCGTGACCACCCCGATGCCACAGGGCAGGCCGGCGAGGCCCGGGAGGGCGGCGACGATGCCCTTGGCGCCGGGGATCAGCTGCCCCTCGCTCTCGAAGACCCCCGACTCCCCTCGCCTGGCCGCCGTCAGCGCCTGGCCGAGCGCCCCCTGGTTGAGCGGCGTGCGGCTGCCGGTGCGGTAGGCGACGTGGAAGGTGGTGTTGCGTGGCTCGACCACCGAGACCGCGAGGGCCTCGTCGCCCTCGGCAATGACGAGGTGCGCCGTCGCGGCGAGGTCCTCGGCCAGCTTCTCCAGCACGTCGCGGGTGTCCTCGCGCAGCGTGGACTGGAGGTTCTGGCTGAGCTTGAGGGTGCCGAAGCCGGCGGTCAGGACGCCGTCGGTGCCGCGGCGGATCAGGCGGTGGTCGACCAGCGTGCCGATCAGCCGGTAGACGATGGTCCGGCTCAGGCCGAGCTCGGCGGCGACCTGTGCGGGGGTGAGTCCCTCGGGTGAGGCGGCGACGAGCTCGAGGACGTTGAGCCCGCGACCGAGTGTCTGGGAGGTGTCGCGCGGGGCCGATCGTGGCAACGCTGGCTCCTTCCCGAGCTGGGGTGGGTTCGACCCTAGCGGAGCCGACGGGCCCGTCGGCGTCATCGTCACGGGAGGAACGACCTTTCGCGGCACCACGTCTCGATGGTCGAGAGACACTCGGCGAGATGGTCGGGCTGGCCCACGTAGTAGTGGGTGGCGCCCTTGACGAGGTGGTACGTCGCGTCGTCGGTCCCGAGCGCGGCGCGCACGGTGGCGTTGTGGGTGGCGGGTACGGCGTCGTCGGCGGAGTTCTCGATCTGGAGCACCGGGGTCTCCCGGATCCGGGCGGCGTTCGCGGCCCCGCTGGCCGGCGAGTGGTCGATGCTCCACTGGCTCAACCAGGAGCGCAGGGTCGTGTACCGCGCCAGGCCCACCGGCCCGACGTTCGCCGTACGCGGGTCGCCGAGGTAGCAGTGGTCGGGCTCGCGGTCGTTGGGGTCGACCGTCGCGTCGATCCAGCGCACGTCGCACATCGTGCGGTGCACCAGGAACGGCAGCTCCTGCTCGGGTCCGTCCGAGTAGCGCAGCCGGTCGAGCTCACCGAGGGCCCAGTGGCTGATCCGCCGGTTGCGCTCGCGTTGGGCAGCGCGGAACTTCACCACGAACTCGGGGTCGAACGGCGGCTGGTGCGGAGAGTCCGGGCTGTAGATGTCCAGCTCCGGACGGCGTCGGTCGGGCCGCGTCTCGTCGATGACCGACGGGTCCATCCACTCCGTCAGCGTCTCGGCCCGCGACAGGTGCGCGGCGATGAACACCACCCCGTCGGCCCGTGGCGGCTTCGCGCCCACGACGTCGACCGGATCTCCCGCCGGCGTCTCGGTGATGCTCGGCTGCTCGGCCTCGGCCTGGTAGAGCAGGGACAACGATCCCCCGCCCGACCAGCCGACGAGCACGACCTTGGCGTACCCCGCCTCCTCACGCGCCCACCGCACCCACGCCGCCAGGTCGAGCACGACCTTCTCCATGATCAGCGCGGAGTCGTTCTTCGGGTACCGGCTCGACGCACACAGCACGTGGTGCCCGCGCGCGGCCAGCGCGGTCGGCATCGGCAACAGGTTGAGGGTCGAGGTCGGGTGCATGAACACGAAGACCGTCCTGCCCTCGGGGTCGTCGCCGGCGGGACGCAGCAGCTGTCCTTCGAGTACGACGCCCTGGCTGCCCGTGAACCCGTAGGTCTCGCGTACGGCGGGGGCCGCCTCGCTGTGCAGCACCAGCGCGACCCGCTGGAAGTCCTCCCCCAGGTCGATGCTCATGCGGGGTGGGAGACCGGGCCTCGACCCGACCAGGTCCAGGCGTACGACGGCTCGACGCTCGCGTTGCCGGCCTCGCCGATCTCGAGCGGCTTGAACGTGTCGACCATGAAGGCCATCTCGGTCGGCTTGGTGTGCTCCGGCGAGGACAGGTAGGCCTCGCGCCGCGGACCGTGGGTGTACGCCGCCGGGTGCAGCGACACCGAGCCGGTGATGATCCCCGAGCCCTCGCGGGCCGCGGTCTCGCCGGCGAAGTAGAACATCACCTCGTCGGAGTCGACGTTGGAGTGGTAGTACGGCACCTTGATCGAGCCCTCGCCGTACTCCAGCGGACGCGGCACGAAGTTGCAGATCACGAAGCCCTGGCCCTCGAACACCTGGTAGGTCGGCGGCGGTTGCAGCCGCTCCCCCACGACCGGCGAGAAGTCGCGGTAGTTGAAGGCGTAGGGGTAGAGGTGGCCGTCCCAGCCGACGACGTCGAACGGGTGGTGGCCGTAGATCATCACCGAGCCGCTCACACCCGTGGAGCTGCGGTGCTTGACGTAGACCTCGGTGTCCTGGCTCGCCTCCTCGCCCGTCACGACCAGCGGCTCGGCCGGGACGCGCAGGTCGCGCTCGGTGATCGGCGAGCCCTCGAGGAACTGCCCGAACCTCGACCGGTGCTTCGACGGCGGCTGGATGTGCCCCGCCCCCTCGACGCACAGGGCGCGCAGCGGGCCGTTCTGCTCGACGTCGACGGGGATCCAGCGGTGGATGGTCACCCGTGGGACGACGACGTTGTCGCCCTGCTTGACCTCGATCCGGCCGAAGATGCTCTCCAGGATCGCCGCGCCGCTCTCGATGAAGACGACCTCGTCACCGATCCCGTTGCTGTACAGCGGCGACGGCGAGTCGGCGACGACGTAGCTGAGCCGGACGTCGGAGTTGCCGAGGACCAGTCGCCGATGGCGTACGACGTCGCGTCCGCCGCCGGGTTGGTCCTCGGGGTCGTCGTACAGGTCGGGCAGGCGGAAGTGGCGCGGCAGCAACGGCGCGTTCTGGCAGGTCGACAGGTCGCCCGGCTCCCAGGACCGGGCGCCGACCAGGCTCGACGGGACGTTGAGGTGGTAGAGCAGCGATCCCGAGCTCGAGAACCCCTCCTCGCCGATGAACTCCTCGAAGCAGGGCCGGCCGTCGGGCAGCGAGAAGGCCACGTGCCGCTTCTGCGGCAGCGCGCCCAGGGCCCGGTAGTACACCATCGAAGCCTCGTCCTCCGTGTCGCCGACGCCATACGCGTCCCGAAATACGTAACGCTCGTCATGCTATACGGACACGCCGTGAGGATGGGTACGCCGTGTCCACGGATGGGGCCGCACACCTGGCGCCGGACAAAGCGGACCGGGCCGGCGGGCAATTCTGCGGGCTGGCGGGCGATGTATTGCCCGCCCGGCCGCAGTTTCCCCGGGCGCCCGGGGAAACCTCGTCCCCCTACGAGAGCGCGACCAGCTCGTGCAGCGTCGCACCCGGACCGCTCGAACTTCTCGCCGTCCACGACGACGGTGAGCTCGAAGTCGGAGATGAACCGGAAGTACCCCGGGTGACCCACCAGCTTGTTCACGATCGGCTTCACCAGCCGGGTCCGCACGACGGGCACGTCGTCGAGCAGGTCGTGGGCGTGCACGACCGTCTGGATGTTGAGGGTCAGGTCGACCGCGTCCTCGACCTGCAGCCGGATCCACTCGGGGTAGGACCGTCGCGCCTCGGGGTGATAGACCATCGGGCCCTCGGTCAACGACACCTCCCCGGTGCTGAGCACGATCTCGGAGCCCCGCGCGAGCATCAGCGGCCGCGACTCGTGGTGGTCGTACTTCGCCTGCGTCCGCACGCTCGCGAAGAGCAGCGAGAAGTCGTCGGTGTAGAGACGGCCCCAGTGCCAGCGCTCGATGATGCGCGGCATGTTGCCGACGCCCCAGTTGTGGTCGTGGTAGCCGCGACCGGTCACCTCGACGGTCTCGCCGTCCAGGGTGATCCGGCCGGTGACCGCGGCTCGCGGGGCGGGGACGACCCAGCCGAAGAAGTCGGTCTCGCCGTACTCCGTGGTGCCGTTGCCCGGCATCCACGACGGTGTCTCGTTGGTGAAGGTCAGGTCGAGGGCGAGGTCGCCCTCGACGGCGTGCAGGTGGTGCACCGGGAGGTCACCACTGAGGTCGGCGTGGGCGCGGTTCGGCCCGATCCGGACCTCGCAGCTCTCCACCGACGCCTCGAAGGCGGCCTTCGGGTAGTGCTGGATCACCTGCTTGCGGGTGCCGTCGGGGTAGTAGACGAGCAGCTCGACGACCGGCTTGCTACCGGGGCGTTCTTCGGGACGACGCTTCTGCAGGAACGCGACGACGGTGTGGCCGGAGTCGAGGCGGGCGTCGAAGTACCAGTGCTCGAAGGCCCACTTGCTGTCGTGCGGGTGCAGTCCGTTGTCGCTCGCGGCGACCTGGGTCAGGTCGGCGTCCTTGCTGCCGGGTCCGTTCCAGCCTTCGACGGCGGTGATGGGCATGGGGTCTCCTGGGTTCGAGGGAAGGTGGGGTCAGCGACGTAGGGCGCTGCTGGCGTCGAACTCGGCCTGGCGGCCTTCCATCTGGGCCTGCCACCAGCCCTCGCGGTGCTTGTCCATCGCCTTGACGTGCAGCTTCCGCAGGCCCGGAAGGCGACGCAGCAGCTCGGTGATCGTGACCACCGGCCAGCGCGCCAGCAGGATCAGGATCCACGGGAACGCCGGCGGCATGTCGTACATCTTGCGGGTGTCCGGAGCCATCCAGATCGCGCAGTAGGCCGAGTAGATCCGGTGGTTGTACGCCGCCCGCAGCCGCTTGAGCCCGCGCTGCCCCTCACGCGGCGCGAAGGCCGCCGGGAACGACTCGATCAGCTCCTTGCCGGAGCGTCCGGAGTCGTAGGAGCGAGCCGCGGTCGTCATCATCACGGTCTGCAAGGTCTCGAGGATCGTGGTCGGCGCCCAGCGCGGTTGTACGCCGAGCAGGTGACCCATGTAGCGGTTGAAGTGGATCAGCGCCCGCATCTCCCGGGGCGTGGTCTGGTAGCCGAGCAGCCACAGCGACAGCGCCGGCACCGTGCTCCCGCCGATCTGCGTCATCTGCTCGTAGGTCTGGCTGATCGGCAGCCCCCAGGCCTCGGCGTCCCACTCCTCGTGGTCGCCGACCCGCTTGCGGACCGCCACGTGCATGACCCGCACCTGCATGGCCGTCGCGCGACCGGCGCCGCCCTGCTCGAAGAGCGCGCCCGGCGTCGAGGTGTCGATCCAGAAGCGGGAGGTCTCGAGGAAGCGCCGCAGCGCGTTGTCGCCGGCGTACCCGCCGGCCAGCGACAGCGGCATCGCGACGGCACCCTCGGTGTAGATCTCGAGCGTGATCACGCCGGCGACGCTGAACAGCATCGTCCCCCAGCGCCGCCAGACGGAGGCGCCGAGCTCGACCAGGTCACGGTCGACCCAGTCGGGGACGGTCTCGAACTCCTCGAACAGCTCGCGCATCGAGTCCGGGGCGTCGGGCACCGAGTCGATCCCGTGGTCCAGCGCCTGCTGCAGCATCTCGCGGCCCTTCTTGTGGCCGATCTCGCCGAAGAACACCTCGCCGACGAAGCGCTCGGCGACCGGGTCGCCCGCGAACAGGTCCTCGCACAGCATCTGCGCCTGCTCGTCGGTCGGGAACAGGTCCTTGCCGGTGACCTTGCGGAACAGCTCGCGCCGCTTGCGCCACTCCGGGAGGTCCCGCGCCTCCCAGTAGCGGAACGCGGACGGGCAGCGGCCGTGCTCCCCCTCGGGGGCGACGGCGTCGAGGTCGACGTCGATGGTGGCTTCCTCGGTCATGGAGTCTCCGTGCTGGCTGTTCGAGTGGCGGCGTTCGATATGTGCAGGGGCAGTTGCGACATGCGGTTCCTCACCGTACCTCACTTCCGTACACATGTGTATGGTTGGTCCATGTCCCGTACGCCCCGCATGTCCGCCGACGACTGGGCCTCGCGCTCCCTCGAGGTGCTCACGGCCGAGGGGATCGCCGCCGTGCAGATCAACCGGCTGTGCGCGGAGTTCGGCGTCACCCGGGGCAGCTTCTACTGGCACTTCGCCGACCTCGACGCCCTCAAGGCCGCGATCGCCGCGCGCTGGTGCGCCGAGACACGGACTGCGCTCCAGGCCCTCTCCGACCTCGACCGACTCCCCCCGCGCGAGCGCCTGCGCGTGATGACGTTGCGCCTGATCGAGGACACGTCCTGGTCAGTGGAGCGGGCCCTGCGCGAGTGGGCCCGGACCGACCAGGACGTCGCCGACGTGATCGCCGAGTCCGACCTGTTCGTCTTCTCCGTGGTCGAAGGGGCGCTGCTCGAGCTCGGTCTCCCGCCGACCGATGCCCGGTCGGCCGCCGGCGTGCTCGTCTACGCCGGGATCGGCTTCGCCCACGGCTCCTCGCTGCTGCCCAAGCCGACGATCGACGAGGTCGACGGTCTGCTGGGCCTGATCACGGCCACCGCGACCTCGCCGCGCTGAGGCCGGTCAGCCGCCCAGCGATCCGACCGCCTTGGCCACGACGAGCAGCGAGATCAGCAGCGCGGCGGTGGCCTGGATGCCCATCAACACCTTGGCCCGGCTGGACAACGGCATGGTGTCGGTCGGGCTGAAGGCGCTCGAGTTCGTGACGGAGAGGTAGAGGTAGTCGACGAACAGCGGGATCCAGTCCGAGGTCTCGGCTGGAGGTGCGCGCGACCTCGACGACGGCGTCGTCGGTCTCGTCCTGGGAGAAGCGCCACTCCGCGTCGGGCATCTCGACTGCGCAGGCTCCGGTGGCGAGCAACGGGACCTCCGCGGTCGAGCTCCCAGTAGAGGAGGGCGAAGCCGATGACGTTCGTGACCCAGATCTGCATCGCGCCGAGCAGCAGGTTCTCCCCGCTCTGGCCCTGGTCGGAGAGCGCCGCGATGAGCAGCCCGAGGGAGACCAGGTTGGAGCCGATCACGACCATGGCGAGGGCGATCGAGGCCCACCGGGACCAGCGCGTCTGACGGGTCATCCGACGCGGGTTGGTCACCACCAGCGCGATCAGCAGCAGCACCTCCACTGCCGGGATCACCAGCCGGGCGGTGAAGAGCAGCGACCCGGGGAGCAGCGCGTAGACGACCAGCGCGACGGCGATCGCGGCCGCCGGTGGCAAGCGGTTCTCCCCCGCGGCCACGCGACGCTGGGAGCGCCTGCCTTCGAGGCCGTCCGAGGTCACCTCGTCAGGAAACCACGCAACTTCCCGCCGAAGGCTCAGGCCACGCGGGCAGCCTGTGGCCGAACAAGTTAGGGTGGCCTAAGTTCGTTCCGGTCACACGTGAGGAGGGTGCCGACATGCACGGTCGAGTGGTGGAGACGCGGTGGCTGACACCCACGCTGGTCAGGGTCGTCCTCGGTGGGGGCGACCTCGACGAGATCGCGATGGTCGACTCGACCGACGCCTACGTCAACCTCGCCTTCGCGCCGGCCGGGGCGCCGTACGGCGACGTCTTCGACCCGGCCACCGTCCGCGAGGAGCAGCCGAAGGAGTGGTGGCCGGCCCGCCGGCGCTACACCGTGCGTTCCTGGGATGCTGCCGCCGGCGAGCTGACGATCGACTTCGTCGTCCACGGCGACGTCGGCGTGGCCGGCGCGTGGGCTCGGCGGGCCCGCTCCGGGGACCCGCTGGTGTTCGAGGGCCCTGCGGGCGGCTACCGACCCGACCCCGAGGCCGACTGGCTGTTGATGGTCGGCGACGAGTCCGCCCTGCCCGCCATCGCCGCCTCGCTCGAGGCGGTTCCGCCCGGCACGCTGGCCGTCGTACGCCTGCTCTGCGACGGGCCCGACCACGAGGTCGAGCTGACCTGCGAGGGCAACCTCGCCGTCGCCTGGGTGCACCGCCTCGGCGACGGGCGCGACGGCGAGCTGCTCGCGGAGGCCGTGCGTGACGTGCCGTTCCTGCGTGGACGCGTGCATGCCTTCATCCACGGTGAGGCCACGGAGATCCGCGAGATCCGTCGCCACCTGCTCGCCGAGCGCGGCCTGTCGCGGCAGGACATGTCCTGCTCGCCCTACTGGCGGCGTGACATGACCGACGAGGACTGGCGCAAGGTCAAGCGCGACTTCGTGGCGGCCATGGACGCCGACGTGGCCGAAGCGGGCTCCGCCACCGAGGTCGCCTGACTCTCGAGCGGAACCCCTCGCGGGGCGCGTCGTTGTGTCTTCGTCGGGTACGACGGAGACTCTGCCGACCCGGCATCGACGAGAGGACCCAGATGAAGTTCTTCAAGCCGGCTGCACCGGCCGCCGACCTCCCCGGACTCGAGTCGCTCGAGGACTCCGAGCGTGACCGAGTGCTGGAGGTCGGCCGCATCGTGCACATCCCCGGGAGCTGGTCCGCCATCCACGACAAGGAGCCCGCCGACGAGGCCTACCTCGTCCTCGAGGGCACCATGCAGGTCGACAGCGACGGCGAGCACCTGGCCGACATCGGCCCGGGCGACTTCGCCGGCGAGATGGGCCTGGTCGACCGCAAGCTGCGCAACGCCCGCGTGACCACCCGCGGCGACGTCACGGCGCTGGCCTTCCCCCGGGCGGACTTCCAGTCGCTGCGCCAGGAGGTCTCCGCCTTCGACGACCTGGTGACCCGTTCCACCCAGGAGCGACACGGCGTCTCCGACAACGACAGCTGACGTCGCCGACCACACATCCGCCGCCGCAGGCGTAGGCTCGACACCATTCCGAGATCACTTCGGATCTCGATCTGGATCGACAGGATGCCATGACCTTCGGCGCCCGCCCTGACCTCGCGGACTCCCTGGCCCAGGTGGCTCGAGAGATCAATGCCCCGCGCGGCCTCGACGCCACCCTGCAGACGATCGTCGACGCCGCTGCGCGGTCGCTGCCCGGCATCGACCACGTCGGCATCACCTTCGCGCACAGTGACGGCACCTTGGAGACGGCGGCCGCGACCGACGACTTCGTCCTGGCCCTCGACCGACTGCAGTACCAGGTCGGCGACGGTCCCTGCCTCGCAGGCTCCGGTCGAGGGCCAGTGCTGCGTGGAGCACACAGCCGACCTGTTGGCCGCCTCCGCCAGATGATCGGCCAGGCCATCGGCATCATCATGGAGCGCCACGGCCTGGACGAGACGCGGGCGCTCGACTACCTGCTGCAGGTGTCGACGCGCAGCAACACCAAGGTCCGGGAGGTGGCACGCAATGTCGTCGAGCAGGCCAATGCGAAGTCATAGACAGGGCCGGTCCGGGCGAGCCGACGCCACCCGCAGGCATGCCTGCTGCCTCGTTGGGTATGACACGGCATGAGCGGTTCGCAGGACGCGAGAAACTTCGAGCCCGTGGCCGAGACCCGGGAGGCCTTCGACTGGCTCGGCGCCTTCGGGGACGCCAACATCGAGAAGTCGATGATGCGGATGTCGCGCCAGGTGCGCGAGATCGCGCCGGACTGCGTGGCGATGAGCCTCTCCATGGTGGACGGCGACGTCACCTTCACCGTGCAGACCGACCGGCCCGGTGCCTCACTCCTCGATGCGGTGCAGTACCTGGATGGCGGACCCTGCCTGCGGGCGGTCGAGGAGAAGGAGGTCGGCCACACTGCCGACCTGCCCCTGGACGAGGGCCAGTGGCAGATGTTCGCCCGAGCGGAGGCGCTGGCCGGGATCTCGAGCACCCTGTCGCTCCCGATCCTGCGTGACCAGCGCGTCATCGGTGGCGTCAACCTGTACGGCGCCACCTCGGACACCTTCGACGGCCGCCACGAGATGCTGGCCGAAGCCTGCGGCGCCTGGGCGGAAGGCGGCGTCACCAATGCCGACCTCGGGTTCCACAGCCGGGTCCGGGCAGCCGCGACACCCGGCCGTCTGTCCGACAGCGGTGACGTGAACCTCGCCAAGGGGCTGGTGGCCGAGGTGATGGATCTCAGCGTCGACGTGGCCGGGGAACGGATCAGTCGCGCCGCGGTCCAGGCAGGCGTCTCGGAGGCCGAGTTCGCCCAGTTCCTGCTGCAGGCGCATCTCGAGGACGTCGAGCGCGAGTCGTCCTACGACGACGACTCCGCCGACCAGGGCTGACCACGGCCGGCTCCGACTGGGCCTTCCCAGACGGCTGACTGACTGTACAGTTAGCGAACGAGGGTTGCCCCCGAAGGAGTCACGATGACCATCACCGAGCCGATCCGGAAGACACTGCCCGGCCCGTCGTACCACTCGGAGGAGGCGTACCGCCTCGACCAGGAGCGGGTCTTCTACCGCAACTGGATCTACGTCGGACGAGCCGAACGGCTCGAGCGACCCGGCTCCTGGATGCGGGTCGAGCTCGGCGGCGAGAGCCTCCTGATCGTGCGCGGCAAGGACGACCAGATCCGCGGCTTCTACAACGTCTGCCGCCACCGCGGTTCGCGGCTGTGCGACGACGAGCAGGGCTACTCCCGCAGCCACATCCGCTGTCCGTACCACGCCTGGGGCTACGCCCTCGACGGCACGCTGGTCACCACGCCGATGATCGACAAGGAGGAGATCGACCGACCGTCGACCTCTCTCTGGCCGGTGCACACCGACGTCTGGGAGGGGTTCGTCTTCGTCAACCTCTCCCGCGAGGAGCCACGCCCGCTCGTCGAGCACCTCGAGGACCAGCAGGACCACCCCTTGCACCTGGCCAGGTTCGGTCTCGCCGAGCTGCGGATCGGGCACATCTCCACGATGGAGGTGCAGGCCAACTGGAAGATCGTCCTGGAGAACTACAACGAGTGCCTGCACTGCCCGACGATCCACCCCGAGCTGGTGGCGGTCGTCCCGGCGTACAAGAAGGGCTTCATCTTCGAGGACGGCCGCGCCGACGGCGGGGTGTCCCTGGCCGACGGACGTACGGCGGTGGTCAGCGACGCACGGCTACGGCTGCCGTTGCTGCCGGGCTTCAAGAAGCAGCAGGGCGATCCGGAGTCCTACTACGGCGCCATGGTCTACCCGACGATGTTCCTCGACGTCGACGGCTCGACCTGTCTGGCCACGGCGGTCTTCCCGACCGGACCGCAGAGCTGCAAGCTCGTGACCGAGTACCTGTTCAGCCCCGAGGCCCTGGAAGACCCGGACTTCGACGCGACGCCGTTCGTCGAGTTCAACGAGCTGGTGACCCGGCAGGACAACGAGGCCTGCGAGCGCGTGCAGCGTGGCGTCACCTCGCGGGTCTTCGACCACGGAGTGTTCCCGGCCAAGGACGGCTGGGTCTTCGAGTTCGACGAGCGCTACCGGCGTGACGTCGAGGGCTACGAGGGCTGACCGAGGACGACCCGGGCGTCGAGCGCGAGGGCACCATCGGGCAGAGCCAGCACCGGGTTGATCTCCAGCTCGGCCAGCTCGGGGTGCCGGGCCGCCACGCACGAGACGGTGCTGATCACCCCGGCCAGCGCGTCGATGTCGACGGGCGTCCTGCCTCGCGCTCCGCTCAGCAGAGTCGCCCCGCGCAGCGAGAGCACCAGCCGCCGGGCCTGCTCGACGTCGATGGGCGCGAGCGCGCGCGCCGTGTCGGCCAGCACCTCGGCGTGGATGCCGCCGAGCCCGACCATGACGACCGGCCCGAAGGTGTGGTCGCGGACGCAGCCGACGATCAGCTCCACTCCTCCGGAGAGGTCGGCCATCGACTCGACGGAGACCGCCGGTGGGGCGAGCCGGGCGACCAGGTCGTCGTACGCCGCGAGGGCGGCGTGCTCGTCGGCGAGGCCGAGCACCACACCGCCGGCGTCGGACTTGTGCACCTGACCCGAGCGCCTTGAGCACCAGCGGGAACCCGGTCTCGGCGAAGGCCTCGACGAGCGCGGCCCGACTCGCGACGGTGCGGGCCGCGGGGAAGGCGATGCCCGCGTCGGCGAACAGCCCCCTCGCGACGTCGTACGACGGGTCGGCGATCGCCGGCGCGGCCTCCGGCAGCTCGCCGTACGGCGGGAGCAGGTGCTCCTGCAGCCCGGCCAGCACGGCACTGGCCCGGTCGACGTCCCGGTGCACCGGGATCCCGGACGACCGGAGCCCGACGGCCGTCGGGCTGTTCGGAAAGATCGTGTGTACGACGACCGGCTTGTGCTGCGCCTGCGCCGCCGCGGCGATCGCCTGGCCGGCCGCCAGCTCGACCTCGTGGAGTCCCCCGGGCTCGGTCGAGTAGCCACCGAAGTAGCCCGTCATCAGCACCCCGTCGACCTCCTCGCCCGCGAGCAGGGCCTCGACCGCCCGCGCGTAGCTCATCGGGTCACGGTCGCCCGCGCCGGCGAGGTCGACCGGGTTGGTCACGGTCGAGCTGGCCCACAGCAGACCGCGGAGTCGCTCGCGTGACGGGATCTCCGAGGAGTGGGGTCTCCAGTCCGGCGATGGTGAGCGCGTCCGCCGCGACGGCACCGTGGCCGCCTCCGTCGGTGAGCACGGCCACCGAGCGACCCGGCATCCGGCGAGGTCCGAGCAGCCCCTCGAGGAGCTCGGCCATCTGCGCGGGATGGTCGACCCGTCGTACTCCCCCGGCCGCGCACGCAGCGTCGACCACCTGCGAGGGGCTCGTCATCGAGCCGGTGTGGGACACGGCGCTCCGCACCGCGGCGTCGGACCGCCCCGGCGAGAGCAGGACGACCGGCTTCCCCGCACGCACCAGAGCGCGGGCCGCCGACACGAAGGCACGGCCGTCGACGACGTCCTCGGCGTAGATCGCGACCGCGCGGGTGCCGTCGTGGTCCACGCACGCGTGCATCAGGTCGACGACGGTGAGGTCGGCCTGGTTGCCGAGCGAGACGAACCGCGAGATCCCCAGGCCGCGCTCGGCGAGCAGCGCCGCCAGGTCGAGCACCAGATTCCCGCTCTGGCTGAGCACCGCCACCTCTCCGGCGGGGAGCACGGCGTGGCTGAGCTGGAGGTCGGCGCCGGTGTCCGCGATGCCCAGGCAGTTGGGGCCGACCAGCACGGCTCCGGCCGCGCGCGCCATCGCCACCGCCTCGGCCTCGGCGCGAGCGCCCTCGGCGCCGAGCTCGGAGAGGCCGGCGGTGATGGCCACGACAGCGCGGGCGCCGGCCGCGACCGCCTCTCCCACGGTGGCGACGAACGCGGTCGCGGGGACGCACACCACGACGAGGTCCACCGGCTCCCCTAGACCAGCGGCAGCCGCGGCCAGGGAGGGGTACGTCGCCCGGCCGAGCACCTCGGTGCCGCCGCGGTTCACCAGCGCCACCGGACGTCTCGCGCCTGAGGCGAGCGCACGCCGACTGAGGATGTGACCCCACTTGGACGGGTCGCTGCTCGCGCCGACGACCGCCACCGACCGGGGGTCGAACAGGGCGGTCAGAGCGGCGGCCACAGTGGCGGATGGCGCGCTTCCTGGTGACCCTTGACGCGTCACGGGGGCGAGCCTAGCATCACTGACTGACTGAGCAGTCAAACAACAGTCACCCGATTGGGGGCACTGCGTGAAGGAGCCCAACCGCCGCGACCTGGCCGCTGAGGAAGCGCGCAACAGGATCCTCGTCGCCGCCGCCGACTGCATCGTGCGCGACGGTCTCGTCAACGTGCGGATGGCCGGCATCGCCAAGGCCGCCGGGGTCTCCTCCGGCCTGGTGCACTACCACTTCGCCACCAAGGAACAGCTCTTCACCGAGGTGCTGAGCCACTCCAGCGCGGTCTCCAACGCGCTCACCGAGCAGGCGCTCGAGCGCGCGGGGACCAAGCCGGTGCAACGACTCTCCGCGTTCCTCGACCGGTGCCTGCCCAGCGATGACCTGCTCACGCACGACTGGCGGCTGTGGCAGGAGCTCGACCTGCTCTGCCTGCGACAGCCCGCGCTGGCCAAGGTCGGCACCGACGTCTACGAGACCATCTACGCGACCGTGGCCGACATCATCACCGCCGGCATCGAGTCCGGCGACTTCGACCTCGACCCGGCCGACGCCCGGTCGGTCGCCGAGACCGCCGTCGCCCTGTGCGACGGCGTGGGTGCGCGCGTCGTGGCCCCCGGCCCCGACCTGTCCTTGGACCAGGCAAGGAGCATGGTGGCGAACGCCGTCGGACGACTCGTGGGACATGACGGTCCGCTCCCCCGCCCCGACGTCACCTTCCAAGAGGCCACTGCATGAGCCCGACGCCCTTCGTCTCCCGTCGTTCCCTCCTCAAGGGAGGGCTGGCGCTCGGTGCGACGGCGGGCCTGGCGTCGGGCTGTGCGTACATCCCCAGCGAGACCAAGGCGCAGGTGAAGCTGCCGAAGTCGGCGAAGGCCGAGATCGACGGCGACCTCATCTACTTCAACTGGGCCGACTACCTCGACCCCAGCACCTTCAAGGGCTTCCAGAGGGAGTACGGCGTCAAGATCATCCAGTCGAACTTCGACTCGATGGAGGGGATGTACGCCAAGCTCCAGGCCGGCAACCAGTACGACATCATCTTCCCGATCGCCAAGTGGGTGCAGAAGCTGCGCGGCGAGGGCAAGGTCCGCGCCATCGACCACGGCCAGCTCACCAACGCCGACCAGGTCTTCTACTCCGGCTCCTACTACAACGACCCCTGGTACGACGACAAGTCGGCCGTCTCGGTGCCGTTCACCGTCTACAAGACCGGCATCGGCTGGCGCACCGACAAGGTCGACTCGATGACCGGCAGCTGGAACGACCTGTGGAACCCGCAGGCGGCCAAGCGCATCTTCACCCTCGACGACCAGGACGAGGCGCTGGCGATGGCCGCCCTGCTCCTCGGCTACGACGTGAACACCGCCAAGCCCAAGCAGCTCGACGAGATCAAGAAGCTGCTGGTCAGCCAGAAGAAGTACCTCCGCGCGTACTCCTCCGACGACGTCAACAACATGGCCCGCGGCGACGCCTGGATCCACCACATGTGGAGCGGCGACTTCGCCTACCTGCGCAACGGTGTGGTCGAGAAGCCCGAGAACTACGACTTCGAGGCGCCGAAGGAAGGCACCCCGATCAACTCCGACGCCTACTGCATCCCCACCAACGCCAAGCACCCCGGCACCGCGATGCTCTTCATCGACTACCTGCTCCGGCCGGAGGTCGCGAAGAAGAACCAGGCCTACCTCTACTACCCGTTCCCCGTGCGCGACGCCCTGCCGGAGTTCGAGGCGCTGGTCAAGGACACCCCGGCCGCCATGGTCGACGTCAAGGACCTCGAGAACCCCGACGTGTTCCGCCTCCTCGACGCCGACGAGGTGCAGCGACGCGCGGCCGCGTGGACCGAAGTGAAGGCGAGCTGACCGTGGCCACCCAACAGGTCACCCGACCGAGCCCCGCGGTGAAGGACCGGAAGTCCGGGCAGCGCACGCGGCTCTGGGGCACGTTGCTCGCGCTGCCGACGGCGTGGATCGTCGGGCTTCTTCGTCTCGAGCATGGTCATCGTGGTGCTGCTCTCGTTCGGCCGCACCCAGCGCGACGGCCGCCCCGTCTTCGGCACCCGACTGGCCAACTACGACGCGCTGTGGAACGAGGTCTACCTCCGGCTCTTCCTGCGCTCGCTCGGCTACGCCGTGGCCACGACGCTCATCTGCGCGCTGATCGCCTTCCCGGTCGCCTACGCGATCGCGCTCTACGGCGGGCGTTTCAAGAGCGTGCTGATCGCGGCGATCGTGGTGCCGTTCTTCGCCAGCTACCTGATCCGGATGTACGCCTGGTCGGCGCTGCTCTCCGACGACGGCGTCGTCAACAGCGGCCTGCGCAAGACCGGCCTCACCGACGGGATCCAGTTCCTGAACACGCCGTACGCCGTCATCGGGGGGCTGGTCTACGGCTATGTCGTGTTCATGATCCTGCCGGTGTACGCCTCCCTCGAACGGATGGACACCTCCCTGATCGAGGCGGGCAAGGACCTCTACCACGGGCCGCTGCGCACGTTCCTCTCCGTGACCCTGCCGGCCACGCGCGCCGGCCTGTTCGGCGGCATGCTGCTGGTCTTCCTCCCGGCCCTCGGCGACTTCGTGAGCGCGCAGCTGCTGGGTGGACCGAAGACCTACATGATCGGCAACCTGATCCAGCAGCAGTTCCTGGAGGGCCAGAACTGGCCGCTCGGCTCGGCGATGACGGTGGCGATGATGGTCGCGCTGACCCTGCTGATGGTGTTCTACCTGCGGGCCACCTCGACCCGTGCCCGGGAGCTGTCATGAAATCACCCCACGACGTTCTTCTCCCCCGCTGCGCTCCTCCGAACAACGCCGCAGGGACCCCGAAATGACGCGCCGGCTGGAACGTCGTCCGGCGTTCGCCGTGACCGTCACCGTGCTGTTCTTCGCGTGGCTCTACCTGCCGATCCTCGCGGTCGTGCTGTTCAGCTTCAACAGCGTGAAGTCGCTCGCCACGTTCCAGGGCTTCAGCACCCGCTGGTACTCCGACTTCTTCCACGACAGCTCGCTGATCACCTCGCTGTCCGCCAGCCTCGTCATCGCCAGCATCGCGGCCGTCGGATCGCTGATCCTGGGCACCATGCTCGCCCTCGGCCTGGAACGCATCCGGTCCCGCAGCGGCCGAGCCATCGGCGCCGTCACCCTGCTGCCGCTGGTGACCCCGGAGATCGTCACCGGCGTCGCGGCCCTGCTGTTCTTCACCGGCCTCGGCATGAAGCTGTCGCTGGTCACCGTCACCCTGGCCGAGATCACCTTCTCGATCGCCTACGTCACCGTGATCGTCCGGGGGCGGCTGACGTCGATGTCGCCCGAGGTCGAGGAGGCCGCCCGCGACCTCGGCTGCACGCCCTGGCAGGCGCTGCGCCAGGTGATCCTGCCGACGCTGGTGCCCGCGCTGCTCGGCTCGGGACTGCTCGTCTTCGCGCTGGTCTTCGACGACTTCGTGCTGGCCTTCTTCACCACCGGCGTCGACCCCCAGCCGCTCCCGGTGCGGATCTACTCCTCCATCCGGTTCGGCGTCTCGCCGGCCATCAACGCGGTCGGCACCCTGATGCTCGCGTTCTCCGCGTTCCTGATCGTGCTCGCGCTGCTGCTGCCGCGCCTGTTCAACCGCAAGACCTCCACCCTGGACCTCATCGCCGGAGGCGAACGCCCATGACCAGCACCGACACCCAGCTCACCCGGGACCCGGCCACCGACGACGCACCGGCCGTCAGGCTCCGTGGCCTGACCAAGCTGTTCGGCAAGGAGACGGTGGTCGACGACCTCGACCTCGACATCGCGTCCGGGGAGTTCTTCTCGCTGCTCGGTCCCTCCGGGTGCGGCAAGACCACCACCCTGCGGATGATCGCCGGCTTCACCGACCCGAGCGCGGGGACGGTGATGGTCGGCGGCGAGGACGTCACCTCCACCCCGCCCCAGAAGCGTGACGTCAACACGGTCTTCCAGAGCTACGCCCTCTTCGAGCACCTCGACGTACGCCGCAACGTCGGATTCGGCCTGCGCCGCAAGGGCATCGACCGCCACACCATCGACCAGCGCGTCGGCGAAGCCCTCGAGCTGGTGCAGCTCGCCGACCGGGCCGCCGACCGTCCGGCCCAGCTCTCGGGTGGGCAGCGCCAACGGGTCGCCCTCGCCCGGGCGCTGATCAACCGTCCGCAGGTGCTGCTGCTCGACGAGCCGCTCGCCGCCCTCGACCTCAAGCTCCGCCGGGCCATGCAGCTGGAGCTGAAGTCGATCCAGCGCGAGGTCGGCATCACCTTCCTGTTCGTCACCCACGACCAGGACGAGGCGCTGAGCATGAGCGACCGCATCGCCATCATGAACAGCGGTGTCATCGAGCAGTGCGGCACGCCGGAGCACATCTACGAGAACCCCACCTCGGTGTTCGCGGCCGGGTTCATCGGCACCAGCAACCTGATGCCCGGCACCTTCGCCAACGGTGTCGTGCAGGTCTGCCCCGAGCTGCGCGTCCCCCTGCTCGACGGGCACGGCCTGACCGGCGGCGAGCAGGTCAGCGTCGCGATCCGGCCGGAGAAGATCTGGCTCAGCGAGCTCACCCCGGCCATGGTGCAGGTGCCGGGCACGGTCGTCGCGTCGAGCTACCACGGGGCCACGACCCAGTACCTCGTCGACGTCGCTCCCGACGTCACCCTCACCGTGCTCGAGCAGAACCTCCCGCGGATGAGCACCGGCGACCGCTGGACGCCCGGCTCGCGGGTGCAGATCGGGTGGCTGCCCGAGCACACGGTGCTGCTGCGATGACCGATGTCGTGGTCGTCGGGGCCGGCCTCGCCGGTCTCAGCGCTGCTCGCGACCTGGCCGCCGGCGGAGCCACCGTGACCGTGCTCGAGGCACGCGAGCGGGCCGGCGGCCGGGTCGAGCAGGTCGAGCTGCCCGACGGACGGCGCGTGCAGCTGGGCGGCGAGGTGGTCGGCAACGCGCACACCTCCTACCTCGGGCTGGTGGCGGAGCTCGGACTGACCCTCGTCCCGTCGTACGTCGCGGAGCCCGGTGAGATCACCCGGCAGGTGCCCGAGTCGGTCGACATCGGCCCGTGGCCCTCGTGGTTCGCCGAGTCCGACATCGCCTCCCACGAGACGGTCGAGGCGGCCCTCGAGAAGGTCGTGCGCAGCATCGACCCCGCCGACCCGTTCAGTCACCCGGACCTGCACCGGCTCGACCAGCTCAGCTTCGGCGACTTCCTGCGCGAGAACGGCGCCACCCCCGCAGTGCTCCGTGCCTTCGACCTGGTCCACCTGAGCCTGTCCGACGGCTCGATCGAACGGCAGAGCACGTTCGCCTACGCGCGCAAGCAGGCCGTCGGCGGCGGCACCGCCGCCTACGACGTGGTGGAGTGGGAGAACCAGCGGGTTGCCGAGGGTTCGGCGACGGTCGCGCTCGACCATGGCGGCCGGGCTCTCCGACGTACGCCTCTCCACGCCGGTCTCGCGGATCGCGATCAGCACCCGGGGCTGCGCCGTCACCACCACCGCCGGCGAGGAGATCCGGGCCGACGCAGTCGTGCTCGCCGTACCCTCCGGACCGGCGCGAGACATCGACATCACCGGCGTCAGCGACGAGCGCCTCACCTCGTTGCGACGACAGCGGCACGCGTGGGCGGCCAAGTTCGTCGCGGCCTACGACCGGCCGTTCTGGCGCGACAGCGGGCAGAACGCCCTGTCCGAGAGCGAAGGCGTGATCGGCTCGACGTGGCCGCAGCAGGAGGGCGTGCTCTCCGCGCTGGTCCCACCCGAGCGGTACGCCGCCTTCCTGGCCACCGACCCAGAGACCCGCACGCGCGAGGCGCTGGCCCAGATCGCCGGACTCTACGGTGACCACGCGCTGAGCCCGATGCAGACCTGGACCCGCCTCTGGGGCACGGACCCCTGGACCCAGGGTTACGTCACGAACTGGCGACCCGGCGACGTGGAGGGCGTCGGGCCGCTGCACGGCACCCACGAGCCGCCGTTCTACGTGTGCGGCTCCGACCAGTGGGTCGCCGGCTACATGGAGGGCGCGGTGCGCACCGGACGGGCGGCCGCGCGCGCAGCACTGGAAGGGGTGTCCTGATGGACTTCGGGCTGAGCGACGAGCAGCGCGCGATCGTCGCCACGACGAGGGCGTTCGTCGAGCGAGAGCTGTACCCGCACGAGGAAGAGGTCGAACGCACCGGCGTGCTCCGGCCCGAGCTTCGCGACGAGATCGCGCAGAAGGCGATTCGGTCGGGGCTCTACGCCGCCAACATGCCGGAGGAGGTCGGCGGTGCCGGTCTCGACACCGTGACCTGGGTGCTCTACGAGAAGGAGCTCGGGAAGGCCAGCTACGCGCTGCAGTACACCGTCGGGCGGCCCTCCAACATCCTGCTGGGCGGCACCGAGGCGCAGAAGGAGAGGTATCTGTACCCCTGCGTCCGCGGCGAGCGGGTCGACTGCATGGCCATGACCGAGCCGGGCGCGGGATCCGACCTTCGTGGGATGCGCACCAGGGCCACTCGCGAGGAGAGCGACGGGCAGAGCGGGTGGCGGATCAAGGGCACCAAGCACTTCATCAGCCACGCCGACGAGTCCGACTTCGTGATCATGTACGCCCGGACCGACGACTCGACCGATGGCAAGGCGATCTCCACGTTCCTGGTCGACTTCGACATCCCGGGTGTCGAGGTGCACGACGGCTACCGCAACGTGTCGCACCGCGGCTACACCAACTCGATCATCGACTTCGACTGCTGGGTGCCCGAGGACGCGTTGCTCGGCGAGGAGGGCAAGGGCTTCGACCTGGCCGGCACCTGGCTCGGCAGCACTCGCCTCCAGGTGGCGGCCAGCTGTCTCGGCCGGGCCGAACGCGCGCTGGAGCTCGCCGTACGCCATGCCGCGGAGCGCGAGCAGTTCGGCCAGACGATCGGCCGGTTCCAGGGCATCTCCTTCAAGCTGGCCGACATGGCACTGGAGCTGAAGGCGGCGGAGGCGCTGACGTTGTGGGCGGCCTGGAAGTACGACGAAGGCACCGCCACCGACTCCGACATCGCGATGGCCAAGCTCAAGGCGAGCGAGATGCTCGCGATGGTGGCCGACGAGGCGATCCAGATCCACGGCGGGATGGGCCTGATGGACGAGCTGCCGCTGGAGCGGATCTGGCGCGACGCCCGCATCGAGCGCATCTGGGACGGCACCTCGGAGATCCAGCGGCACATCATCTCGCGGGCGTTGCTGCGGCCGCTGGGGTCCTGATGTCCGACGTGGTGCAGACCCGGCGCGAGGGCGCGGATCCTCGAGGTCACCCTCGACCGGCCCAAGGCCAACGCCATCGACCTCGCCACCAGCCGCCTGATGGGCGAGGTGTTCGCGGGGTTCCGCGACGACCCGGACCTGCGGGTCGCCGTGCTCCAGACGGCCGGGGACAAGTTCTTCAGCGCCGGCTTCGACCTCAAGGCGGCAGCTGGCGGTGACGCCGTCGACGGTGACTACGGCGTCGGCGGCTTCGGCGGGCTGCAGGAGCTGCCCGACCTGAACAAGCCGGTGATCGCAGCCGTGCACGGGATGGCCGTGGGCGGCGGGTTCGAGATCGCGCTCTCCTGCGACCTGGTCTACGCCTCGGCCGGGGTGCGCTTCGGGCTTCCGGAGATCAACGCCGGCACTCTCGCCGACGCGGCGACGATCAAGCTCCCGAAGCGGATGCCGTACCACGTCGCGATGGAGCTGCTGCTGACCGGACGCTGGATGGAGGTCAACGAGGCCCATCGCTGGGGCCTGGTCAACGAGGTGCTGCCCGACCACGACGCGCTGATGGCACGGGTGTGGGAGGTCGCGCGGCTGCTCGAGTCGGGGCCCCCGTTGGTGTTCGCCGCGATCAAGGAGACCGCCCGCGCGGCCGAGGGCGCACCCTTCCAGGAGGTGCTCGACCAGGTCACGGGACGCTCGCTCCCGACGGTCGACGCGCTCTACGGGTCCGAGGACAACATGGAGGGCTTCCGCGCCTTCGCCGAGAAGCGTCCGCCGGTGTGGAAGGGTCGCTGACCACGAGGTCGGGTCAGGCGCGCGCTGCCTGAGGCACCACCGTCGCCGCCATCAGGGCGGCAAACACCACATCCCGCCGGCGACCATGCCGGCCACCGAGGCGGGATGAGTGCGTAGGTAGGTACACCGGCGACGGAAGATGGGGACTCGCTCCCCATCTCCCGATCGCCGATGCTGCCTAGCGTTCCGGGTATCCACTTCCGAGGATTCCCAGGAGCGACTCATGTTGATCCACCCCGAGGTCGGTCGCGCACTGGCCCACGAACGACAGGCCGACCTGCTTCGGGCGGCCCAGGCGGCACGCCTTCTGCACGAGGCCAGGGGCCTGCCTCGTCGACGCCCGATGTCGGACGGCCCATCAAGAGGACGGGTGCTGGCAGTGCGCGTGCGCCGGTTCTTCCGAGCGGTCGCGCGGTGGAGCCCCCGTCGTACGACGGTCTGCTGATCAGGAGTTCGCGAGCACGTGCTCGACGATCGCCTTCTCGATGACGTCGAGGTCGGCTGCGTCCGGGAGGTGGACGCGGCCGTCCAGGGCGAGCATGGTCGCGCGCGGCAGCCCGGCAGCGAGGTCCTGCCCGCCACTGAAGTCGATCAGCCGGTCGCCGCGGTAGTGCAGCACCAGCGAGGGCGCCTCGATCTCCGGCAGCAGCGCGCTGACGTCCTGCGGGTAGAGGGTCTCGAGGTACGCCGCGGCCACCTCGGCCGAGGCAGAGTCGCGGAACACCTTGGCCAGGTGCCAGGCCGCCTCGTCGCTGATACCGGGCCGGTAGAAGTCGGCCAGCATCTTGGAGCCGACGCCCCAGTGCGACCGCGCGATGTCGACCACCTGCTCGCGCAGCCTCTCGTCCTTGAAGGTCTTCGGCCCGTTGGCGAAGGTGCCGAAGAAGACCAGGGAGCTGATCCAGTCCGGCTTCTCGTGTGCCAGCGTGAGGGCGATGGGCCCGGCCGCGGAGGTCGCCAGCAGCGACACAGGAGGGCCGATCGGCGCGAACGACGTCAGCGAGCTCGGCCACGCTCGCCGCAAGCCCGTAGTCCGCCACCGGCCCCGGCGAGAGGCCACTGCCCGCGCGGTCGAAGAGTGTCAGCGACAGGTCGCCGGTGAGCCGGTCGAGCAGCGAGGACCGCGGGTCGCGACCCGAGGCGAGCACGTCGAGGCTGGAGATCCAGCCCAGGATCACGACCAGCTTCGGACCGGTCCCGGAGGTCCCGTAGGCGAGGATGTGGCCCGCCTCGGTCCGCAGGTACTTCACCGGCATCCCGACCAGTCCGGGGTGGCGGGGACCCGCAGCGGGGGTCGCGCCGGAGCCTGACGGGGCCGGGCCCCTGAGCACCGCCAGCTGCGCCGCCACGAGTGCCGATGACGGCTCCAGGCCCAGCTCGTCGGCGAGCATCCGCCGGTGCTCCTGGTACTGGTCGAGGGCCTCGGCGGTGCGCCCCTCCGCGTGCAGCGCCTGGATCAGCACGATCCGCGCCTTGTCGCGGAGTCCGTGCTCGTTGACGAACGGCTGCATCAGGGCGACGGCGTCGTCCGCACGGCCCGACTCGAGCAGCGCTGCCCCGCACCGCTCGACGGCGACCTGGTGCATCTCGTCGAGCCGGAGCGCCTCCGCCCTGGCCGCCTCCGAGTCGCCGAAGTCGCCGTACGGTCGGCCTCGCCAGAGTCGAAGTGCCTCGGTCAGGGTGTCCGCGGCCTCGGCCGGCTGCTCGTCCCGCGCTCGCTGCACGAGCGACTCGAAGACCTCGGCATCGAGCTCCCCCGGCCGGAGGTCCAGGAGGTAGCCGGGTTCGCGGGTGAGCAGCATCTCGCGGCCACCGGCCCTGGCCAGGCTGGCGCGCAGCTTGAAGACGGCACTGTGCAGCGCCGCCGTCGGGTTCTCCGGAGGCTGTTCCCAGAGCAGGTCCACCAGGCGGTCCACGGACACGACGTGGCCTGCCCGCGCCACCAGCGCGGCCAGCAGCGCCGGCTGCCGCGCTCCCGGGAGCGCGACGTCGGTGCCGTTGCCGGACGTGAGCGACACGTCGCCCAGGACGCGAACGAGCATGGGACCTCCGCTGCTCATTGTGTCGAGCACAGCGACGATGCGCGGGTGTGGTTCAGACCAGACGCGGGCATCCCCGCCACCCGGAGCACCGCGGCGCGGTCGACGCGCGGCACGTCGGGCAGCCGCAGCAGGCCTTCGCCCTCGAGCAGCCCGTCGCACGGTGCAGCCTCAGGCCGAGCCGGTTCACCAGCTTCACCGAGGCGCGGTTCGAGGGGTGCACGGTCGCCGCGACCGAGGTGAACCCGTTGGCCCAGGCGACGGTCGCGACGGCGTCGAGGAGGGCGCCCCCGAGGCCTCGGTGGTGGTGGCGGTCCACGACCTCGAAGGCCACCTCCGCCAGGTGTCGGTGACCGCGACGTAGCGACCGACGCCGACGGGCTCTCCGTCGATCGTGGCGAGCCAGGCGACGTGGTCCCGACGTCCCACGTCGGTGAGCGTCCGGAGCATGCGCGGCGGCAGGTGCGGGATCCCGGTCAGGTAGCGGCGCGCACGGGACAGCACGGACATCCCGTCGAACACGGCGAGCAGCGGCGCCGTCTCGTCGTGGTGCAGCGGCCGCAGAGCGGCCACCTGGCCGCCGGCGATGGTCACGTCGACGTGGTCGGTCCACATCGGTGCGGGGTCGGTGAGCACGGGTCCTCCTGGGTGCATCGGTGGTGATCCAAGGAGGTTCGCAACCCGCCCTTCCCCCGCGCTTCCTTCGCGCTGCCCACGCGGGAAGGAAGAGCGGCGTACGACGCACCGCCGGATCAAGCGGTCACGCGGCCGCTCCGGACCGTGTGCTCGGGATCCGGGGGCTGTGCACGCCGTCGAATCGGGTACCGAGACGGTCATGACCACGACACCGAACGAACCCGTCCAGGACCCCGAGGTCGTGCCTTCCGGCGACCCGGACGTCAACCCGATCCCGGCGCCCGACCCGAATGCCCCCAGCGAGCCGGGCGACCCCGCCACCGAGCCGGACATCGACACGCCCTAGTCGCCGGAGGTACATCGATGAATGCCTTCGGGCTGGTGCTCACGATCGTCGTCCTCGTGGGCGTGGCGATCTTCATCCTGCTCTTCGAGCGAAAGCGTGCCACCCGGATCGAGCGCGACCTGAGGGACATGTCGGCCCAGCGCAGGGACGAGCAGGCCGGACTCGAGTGATCAGGTGGCGACGATCAGCGTCACCGCCACCGCCCCGAGCACCAGGCCGGTGACCTGGCGCGAGTCGGGTCGTTCCTGCAGGAAGGCAGCGGCGAGCACGACGGTCACCCCGGGGTAGAGGGAGGCCAGCACGGCGGCCACGGTCAGCATCCCCGCGTGAGCGGCGACGAAGTAGAGCGCGGTGGCCAGCAGGCTGAGCAGGCCCGCGATCGCCGCCAGCACGACGGCTCCCCGCTGCGGCCGCCACACCGGTCGCCGGACCGCCACGAGCAGGGCGACCAGGACGAGGGCCGTCGTCTGGGAGACCGCCACCGGCCAGAGGCCCGACGCATCTCCCGCCCGCTCCAGGCCCACGAACTCCAGGGCGAAGCCGGCTCCGGAGAGCAGACCGTCGGCCGTGCCGGCACGCCGTCCGGCACTGGCTTCCGACGTGCTGGACATCAGCCAGATGGCCGGCAGTGCGATGACCGCACCGATGACTCCCAGCGTGGGAAGGCGGTCGCCGAGGAAGGCGCCGACGACGGCTGGCAGCGCTGCGGCCCCCGACGGCGGACAGTGGACCGGCCACCGCCATCTGACCATGCCCGTACCCGCGGTAGAGCGCCGTCGCGCCGGTGGCAGCGCCCAACCCCGCCGCCGTGCTCCAGAGCAGTGCGGTCCGGGTCGGCGCGTCGTGGCTCGCGGCGACGATCACCCAGACCGCGGTCGAGGACGCCACCAGGCCCAGCAACGTGACCCACCAGAAGCTCAGCCGGCGAGCGGCCACCCCCGCCACGAAGTCGCAGATCCCGAACGACACGGCAGAGGTCAGGGCCAGGAGAGCACCAGGAGTCACGGGGCCGTCGTACCCATCGAGGAGCCTTCCCCTCCTAGACGGAGATGTCCTTCGCCATCTTCACCAGGGGTACGGCGGCGCCGCCGCGATCGTCGGTGAGGCGCTCGACCGGCACGAACCCGTACGCCCGGTAGAGCGGCTCGCCCGCCATCGTGCCCATCAGCTCCAGTCTCGTGAACCCTTCCGCGGCGGCCGCCTGCTCGCACAGCGCCAGGATCAGGCGGCCGACGCCACGGCGCACGAAGGCAGGGTTCGTGTACATCGCCCGCACGCGTGCCGGGTCGACCATCGGGTCCAGCAGCTCGGGATCGCGACCGGGGGTCTGGTCTCCGCCGTACAGCGTCGCGCGTCTGCTCCAGCCGCCGCAGCCCGCGACCTGTCCGTCGCACTCGACCACGAAGTAGGTCCCGTCCCTGACCAGCTGGGTGTCGATGCCCATGATCGCGCGGCTCGACTCGATCTGCTCCGGCGTCAGAAAGCCCTCCTGGAGCGCGCCGATGGCGTCGTCCATCACCACCGACAGCGCCGCCAGGTCCCCGGGAGTCGCGACGCGATGAGTGAGTGGCACCGGGCCATTCTCGGCCGATCCGGGTTCCTCGAGGTCGGTCACCGACCGTTTTCGGCCGTATGTCGACTTCGTCCAGCACCGTCGAGTTGATGACCGCCACGACACGTTCCGACTTCCCGCGATTTCGACCCACGCGCCTGCGATTGCGTGTTCGATGACCGGGTGGGAGGGCCTGAAGCCGGAGGGCGCGGGAGGTGGGCATGGCTCGCATCGTCGTAGCGGACAACGATCTCGACGCACTGGATCTCGCCCTGACCGACCTCCAGCTGGAAGGGCACGAGGTGTTCGGGGCCCTCGATGCCGCGGACGCCGAGGTCCTCGTGGGCCGGGTCTCCCCCGACGCGGTGGTCCTGGACTACCGGATGCCTCCCGGCATCACCGGGCTGGAGCTCGCCGAGCGGCTCGTCGCCGACGACCCGGACCTGCGAGTCGTGATCTACAGCAACTACCAGCGCGTGGAGCTGCGGGCCCGGGCCGCGAGGATCGGCGTGCCGTTCCTCGCGAAGGGAAACCTCCGCGCGCTCAGGGCAGCGGTGCTCCAGCCGTGAGCACCCAGCAGCGGGTCCACCGGAGGTGGCTGGGGCCGGCCGCCATCGTGGTGGTCGCGCTGCTCGCCGCGGTCGCCGTACTCCTCTTCGCCCGCGAGGACGCGAAGCAGCAGGCACAACGTGAGGCCCGCGCGGCCGCCGCCAACGCCGTCGTCCCCGTCGGCGATGCGATGCGCGATGCGCTGAGTGATGCCGCCTCCGGAACGGTGCCCGGGACGAAGCAGGTCGCGGTCGCGGACAGCACGACCGTCGGCGTCTCCAGCGACGTCGCGACCCGCGCCCGCGACACGGGAGACCCGGTGCTGGAAGACTCGGGCGAAGGGCTCGTGGTGGTCGCGACCTACGACACAGCGTCCCCACCGGCCACGGTCGAGGAGCGCCGCGCGCACGCGACCGGCCTCCGGGTGGCGAACCTCGACCTGGTGCCGACGCTGAGTGCGCTGCGGCCTGCCCGCGGCGGGATCTCCCTCGCCGGGCCCGAGCAGACCATCCAGTCCCTGCCCGGTCCGCGTCCGTCGGACCAGCCGTCGTACGCCGTGAAGCTGCAGCCCGGACCCGTGCAGGTGTGGACGCTGACGCTGTGGACGGCCTCTCCCCCGATACCCACGCTGGCCTGGCTGATCGCCCTCGGGATCCTCGTCGCCGGCGCGGCGGCCGCAGGCTGGCTTCTTCGTCGCGACGACCGGGCCCGGCGTAGCCAGCAGGAGCTGGTGCGGCTGCAGGAGTCGAGCGCCACGACGGCTGCCCTGGCCACCGTGGCCCAGCACAGCCTGGACCTCGCCGACCTGCTGCCGGCGCTGACCAACGAGCTCGCGGTCGCCCTGGGCCTCCAGGGACTGTCATTGGGGACGCCGACCCCGACCGGCGAGCGGCAGTTCTTCGCCTGGGGTGTCGCCCCGGCCGACGTAACCGCCTCGGCGATGCTCCCTGCCGAGCTGCCGGCCGGCGAGACGCTGTGCATGATCCTCGGCCGGGGCGGCCGGACGGTGGCCCGGCTGAGGGTGGTCGCCGGGCGTCACATGGACGGCCACGACCTGAGCGCGCTCGGCGCCGCCACCGACGTCCTGACCTCGGCCCTGGTGAACGCGGAGACCTTCGCCCAGCAACGCGACCTGCTGGAGCGGATGAGGTCGGTGGACGAGCTGAAGACGGTGTTCCTGGCGACCGCCTCGCACGAGCTGCGTACGCCGGTCAGCGCCATCACCGGCTACGCACAGCTGCTGGCCACCAGCTGGGACAGCCTCAGCTCAGAGGAGGCCCGCACCTATGCCGAGCAGGTGGACAGCAACGCCCAGCGTCTCGGCGCTCTGGTCGAGGACCTGCTGGACTTCTCCCGGCTCGAGCGCGGAGCCGGCCTGGTCACCACCGACTCGGTCCTGGACCTCGGCGAGGTCGTGACCCGCATCCTCGACGAGCAGCCCGACCTGGCCCCCGACCACGGCGTCCAGCTCCATGCCGTCCCGGGCCTCAGCGTCGCCGGCTCCGTGCAGGCCCTGGAGCGCGTGGTGTCCAACCTGGTGGGCAACGCGGCGAAGTACTCCCCCTCCGGCACTCTCATCCGCGTCTCGGTCTCGGAGCACCGGGGACGCGTCGAGCTGACGGTCGACGACGAGGGTCCCGGGGTCCCGCCCGCCGAGCGCGAACAGGTCTTCACCCGCTTCTTCCGGGGGCGCGGTGACTCGGTGGTCGCCACTCGCGGCGCTGGTCTGGGCCTCGCGATCGTCAGCGAGTTCGCGGCCACCATGGGAGGTCAGGTGTCGGTGACCTCGGCCGAAGGTGGAGGCGCGCGCTTCGTCGTCTCCTACCCCCTGGCCAGTTCTCCCGGAGCGCTCGTCGAAGGAGCAGCTGATGCACATCCGTGATCGTTTCGTCCCCGCCGCAGCGGGGGGCGCGGTGCTCCTGGTCGCCCTGATGGTGATCGCGTTGCTGCGTTCCGCCGCGAGCGACGGCACCGAGGCGCTGGAGAAGGCCAAGGTCGCGCAGGTCGGCACCACCGCGGACAGCTTCAACGCGCGGGTGGAGTCCAGCATCACCTCGCTCGGTGGCCTGGGCGCCCGGCCCTGGGAGCTGACCCTGCGCAGTGCCGCCGACCAGGCCACCCTCAAGACGTTCGCGATCGACCCCGACGCGCTGTCCGGGACCTTCCTCGTCGACGCCAACGACACCGTGACCAACGGCGTGCTCCTGCGCCCGGGCATGCTCGGCTCGAAGTTCGACCCGGCCGGGTGGGCGAAGGCCAAGGCGGAGCTTGCCACCTCGCCGGCCGTCGTCCTCCCCGTGGCCAGCTCCGGTGTGACGACCGAGCTGCCCAGCTATGCCTTCGCCGTGGCGATCAGGGGCAAGACGCCCAGCAGCGTGCGGGGTGCCTTCGTCTTCGAGCAGGCGCTGACCACCGACTCATCCTTCAACCAGGAGATTCGTGGACTCGCCGGCGACCGGAACTCCACGGCCACCTGGCGGTTCCTGGACAGCAACGGAGCCGTCGTCGCCTCCACCCTGAGCACCGGTCTGGGAGCACCGGTGCCGGACCAGCGCCTGCGCTCGCTGTCCGAGGGGCTGCACCAGGTCGGTGACCAGCTCGTCGTTGCCGCCGACGTTCCCGTCGTCGGGTGGCACGTCGTGTTCACCCAGAACCGGTCGGAGTTCGTCGAGCCCCTGGCCGGGCCCCTGCAGACGGCCGGACTCATTCTCGTCCTGCTGCTGCTCGCCGTCGGCCTCACCCTGACGGTCATGCTCGCGCGGCGGCTGAAGCAGTCTCGCGAGCAGGAGGCCCGCCTGCTCGAGCTCAACCGCTCCCAGGACGAGTTCATCTCGGTCGTCTCCCACGAGCTGCGCACACCGGTGTCCGGGGTGCTCGGCTTCCTCCAGACGAGCCTCGACCACTGGGAGGTCATGAGTGACGAGGACCGGCACAGCGCCGTACGCCGTGCCTTCACCAACGCGCGCCGCCTTCAGGCGATGACCCGCGACGTCCTCGACACCGAGAGCATCGAGTCGGGTCGTTTCGGCTACGTCCGGCACCAGATGGACCTGGCCGACGAGGTCCGCACGGCCGTGGATGCGTTCAGCACCGGCATGGCCAACGGTGCGGTCCTCACCGTGCCGGGCACCCCGGTGATGATGGACGGCGACCCCGACCGCATCCAGCAGGTGCTCGCGAACCTCCTCGACAACGCCCGCAAGAACGCACCCCCGGACGTCCCCATCGCGATCACCCTGGAGCAGACCGACCACACGGCCCGTCTGGTCGTCGAGGACCACGGACCCGGCATCGATCCGGACCAGCTCGAGCGCATCTTCGACAAGTTCGTGCGCGGCCGCGCGGGGGCCGTCACCGGGACCGGACTGGGCCTCTACATCTCGCGGAGGATCGTGGATGCCCACGAAGGCCGCATATGGGCGGAGAGCACCCCGGGTCAGTCGACGAGGTTCATCGTCGAACTGCCGTGCGAGAGCCTCGTGACGAACTAGATTGCCACCATGACAGTCAGCGTTCAGGCTCCCGTCGCACCCAGCGTCTTCGTCGTGGACGACGAGCCGGAGATGCGGATGCTCGCCCGGGTCTTCCTCGAGCGCGGTGGTTTCAACGTCGTGACCGAGGCCGAGGACGGTCCGCAGGCACTCGAGCGGTTCTACGAGCTCAATCCCCCGCCGGTCCCGGCGATCGTCCTCCTCGACAACCGGATGCCCGGCCTCACCGGACTCGAGGTGGCCGAGCGGATGCTGGCCAAGCACCCCCACCAGATGATCGTCCTCTTCAGCGCCCACCTCGACGAGGTCGTCGAGGCCAAGGCACGCGCCATCGGGATCGCCGCCTGCGTCTCGAAGATGAAGGCGTCACGCCTGCCCGAGATCATCCGGACGCTGCTGCAGCAGGCGTGATGCCACTGCTCCGTGGGTCAGCCTGACTGCTGGTCGCAGTAGCGGTCCAGCAGGCCGAGCAAGCGTCGCTGGGTCGCTGCGTCCGGGATCCGGATGGTGCGGTGCACCGGGTCGCCGGCCGTGTGGCTGTAGACGCTGAACAGGAACGGCTGCGAGGCGTTCCCGCGCGTGTGCGCGTCGCAGCGCTGCGTCGGGCCGACCCGGATCGGGATCGTCACTGACCGGGCGTCCGGCGCGAGCCGCACCGGACGCAGGCGCCGGCCCTCGCGCGGGAGCACGTCGAAGAGGACGCTTCCGCCGAGGTCCTCGACGGTGACTGCTTCACCCGACGCCCCGGGCCGCCTCAGCGTGACGGTGCCGGCGTAGGCCGGGACCCCCTGGCTGTGCACGACCGATGTGCCGATCGACAGCGTCACGCTGGCGTTGTCAGCCAGGTGCTGCCCGGCGCAGGCGCTCGCCCGGAGCCGCGTGAACAGTCCCGGGTCATCGAGGTGCAGCGGCAGGTCGCGGCGTACGCCGTTGATCACCGCGATCAGCCTGGGCTCGGTCGGTGCTGCCGTGCAGTTCGCCCGTCCGAAACGGCTCAGGAACGCGGCGGTCTGCTGGGGCGGCACCGGCTCACCGGGCAGCTTGGTGGGCGTCCACCGGAACCCGTCCCAGCTGATGGTCGCGGTCGTCACCGTGATCGGCTTCGAGCTGTTGTTGGTGATCCCCGTGCGGACGTGGTCCGTGCCCTCGTCGTAGCGGAACTGGCCGGCCGACGCATCCAGCTCACGGGCTGCCGGTTCTGGGGTGCGGTCGTCGTGCGCCGAGGTGTCGTCGCACGAGCCGAGCAGACCCACCAGCAGTACGACGCCGGCCACGCATGCCCAGGTGCGGATCGACGTCACCTCCCCAGCAAACCAGCGCCCACCTCGAAAACACGACAGGCGTCACGAAGATCGCCTTCCGGCCGTGTGGCGGGAATGGGTCCACAGCGGAGGGGTACGTCGACGTCGATGCCCACCCCGAACCTTCCACAGCCGGCGCTGGCGACGCTGTCCCACGAGCGCTTCTGGGAGGACGGCTGGATCTACGAGCGCAAGCTCGACGGCCAACGGTGCCTCGCGGTGCGGACGGAACACGGCACCAAGCTGTACTCGCGCTCCGGTCGCGACGTGACGACAGCGTTCCCCGAGATCGCCGAGGCGCTGGAGCAGCAGGCCGCGGACGACTTCGTCGTCGACGGCGAGGTGGTCGCGTTCGAGGGATCGCGCACCAGCTTCGCGCGCCTCCAGCCGCGCATCCACGTCAACAGCGCGGAGAAGGCGCGCCGGAGTGGCGTGGCGGTCTACTTCTACGTCTTCGACGTGCTGAGCATCGACGGGACCGACGTGCGCGACGAGCCGCTGCTCGACCGCAAGCGTCGGCTCAGGCAGCTGCTCACCTGGTCGGGTCCCGATCCGCTACACGCCGCACCGGGTCACGGGCGGCGAGGAATGGTTCGGCGAGGTCTGCCGCAAGGGCTGGGAGGGCCTCATCGCCAAGCGCGCCGACGCGTCGTACGCCACCGGGCGGACCGACCGCTGGCTGAAGTTCAAGTGCGAGGCGGGCCAGGAGCTGGTGGTCGTCGGCTGGACCGATCCTGAAGGGTCCCGTGTCGCCCTGGGCGCGCTGCTGCTCGGCTACCACGACGGCGACGACCTGGTGTACGCCGGCAAGGTGGGCACCGGATTCTCCCAGGACGTGCTGCGCGACCTGCACCGCAGGCTGAGCGACGTGGAGCGCGACAGCTCTCCCTGCACCAAGGGCCAGCTGCCCACCAAGGGAGTGCACTGGGCCGAGCCGGAGCTCGTCGCCGAGGTCGCCTTCACGGAGTGGACGAGGGCCGGCCAGCTGAGGCACCCCCGCTACCTGGGGCTCCGGACCGACAAGAAGGCGGACGACGTGGTGCGCGAATGACCGAGATCGCCGGAGTCGAGATCTCCAAGCCCGACAAGGTGCTCTTCCCCGACGACGGGTTCACCAAGGCCGACGTCGCCCAGCACTACGCCGACGTGGCCGACCTGATGCTCCCCCACCTGGCCGGTCGCCCCATCAACATGCAGCGTTTCCCCGACGGCATCGCCAGCTCGTCGTTCTACGAGAAGAAGCTGCCGTCGCACTTCCCGGACTGGGTGGACCACGTCGACGTGCACACTGCCGACGGCACCCAGAAGCAGGTGGTCGTGAACAACACCCGCTCGCTCGTGTACCTCGCGCAGCAGGCCTGCATCACCCCGCACACGTGGCTCAGCACCGAGAAGGACCTCGAGCACCCGGACCAGCTGATCTTCGACCTCGACCCCTCGGACGACGACCTGGCCAAGGTACGGCGCGCCACGCGGCTGGTGGGCGACCTGCTCGACGACCTCGGGCTGACGTCGTACCTGAAGACCACCGGCTCCCGCGGCTACCACGTCGTGGTGCCGCTGCGGCCGGGCGAGACCTTCGACGAGGTGCGCGACCTGGCCCGGTCCGCGGCCGAGCGGCTGGTCGATCGAGCCCCTGACCTGCTCACCATCGAGGCCCGCAAGGACAAACGAGGCGACCGCGTACTCGTCGACGTCATGCGCAACGGCTACGGCCAGACCGCGGTGCCGCCGTACGCGGTGCGGGCCCGGGCCGAGCGCCGGTCTCGACGCCGATCGACTGGTCGGAGCTGTCGCGCGTGAAGCCGGCCCAGGTCACGATGGGCTCGCTGCGCCGCAGGTTGGCCACGAAGGACGACCCGTGGGCGGGGATGCGCCGGCACGCGCAAGGACTGTCGAAGGCCCGGAAGCGGCTCTGACCGTCGCTACGAGTCCTCGTCCTCGAAGTCCTCGTTGGTGTGTCCGCTGACGACCGACTCGTTCTGGGTCGACGTGGGCTTGCGACGGCGGTCAGCACCCTCGTCGTCGACCTTGACCAGCATCCAGTTCTTCTCGTCGCCGCCCATCCTGGTGTGGGTCAACGCGTAGGCACCAGACAGCTTCTCCCCGTGCAGCACGACCTTGACGTGCCCCGCCTCGATGGCCGCAGCGGCATCGACCGGGTCGCCGTCCTTCTGGGTGAGGTTCTCGAAGGTACCGGTGTCCCACATGATCACGGTGCCCTCGCCGTACCCCTCACCGATGCGTCCCTCGAACTCCGCATAGTCGAGCTGGTGGTCCTCCACCCGCACGGCGAGGCGCTTGTCCCGCGGGTCCAGCGACGGCCCCTTCGGGACCGCCCACGACGCGAGCACGCCGCCCACCTCGAGACGGAAGTCGAAGTGCAACCTCGACGCGTCGTGCCGTTGAACGACGAACACCGGATCGCCGGAGCTCCGCCGGCCACCCGTCGGTTCGCCGGACTCCTTGGTGTCGCGCTTGTTGCGATAGCCGGACAGCCGATCCTCGGTCATCATCCGGGGGTACCCAGTCCACTCGCCAGCACAACGCTGTCCGCCTGCATGGATCCGTGGTGGCGGGTACCGTGTTCCTACGGGACGTCGCCGGCTAGCAGGTCTGACGACTCGAGGCCCCGGCCATCCAAACCGCGGGCGACCGGGCCGCCCGGGGACGTGACGCCCCCGACGTGGTGCCAGCGCCAGGACCCCGCGCTGGCTCCCACGGTATGACAGTCGCCGATCACGAACCAGTGCGAGCAAGCGCTCCCCCAGCACGCCGAGAGGGGGATCTTGGTTGCCTCGAGTTCGGCGAGCGGGGGAATCTGGTTGGCCAGAACCCGGTCGATGTCCTACCGGCAACCGGCATCCCCCGGTCAGCGGTCGTTTGCTCGGGCGAGCTCGGTCAGGTGCGCGACAGGTACTCCTCGAGCCTCGCGAGACTTGCCGACACCGTTCCGGCGAGCACGTCGTCCGGGTCGCCGTCCAGGCTCAGCTTCTCGGTCTCTGTCCCGGAGGGGCCGGCCACGGCCACGAAGACCGTCCCCGGTGGCTCCCCCTCGCTCGGATCGGGACCACCGACACCGGTGGCAGCCACCACCAGGTCGGCGTCCAGCAGGCGTCGGGCACCCTCCGCCATTTGTCGAGCGCACTGGGCAGTGACGACCGGTCCTTCGTCGACGCCCAGGACGTGGAACTTGACCTCTTCGCCGTAGGCCACGACTCCGCCACGGAACCAGTCGGACGCGTTCGGTCCCGCACCGAGGGTCTTGGCGATCGTGCCACTGGTCAGCGACTCGGCCGTGGCCACCGTGAGCTCGCGATCGGCTACGAGCTCGGCGATTCTGTCGACACGGTCTGCATCCTCCGACATGTCCAGTGACGTCCTCACGCTGCGCGGGAATTGATGCGAGTCTCGGTACCCCTCGACTCCTGGCTGAATCCGTCGGAGTCGGAGGACGCCGGCACGGCATGAGACCGCCCACGACGGGCACAGCCGACCCATGAGTTCACTGCGCACCCTCGTGCTCGCCTGCTCCCTCAAGCCCTCGCCCGCGCCCTCGAGCTCCGAGCTGTTGGGCAGCCAGCTCCTCGAAGCACTCGAGTCGGCCGGCAGGGACGCCGGGATCGACGTCTCGGGCAAGGTCGTCCGCGTGGTCGACCGCGACGTGAAGTTCGGCGTGAGCACCGACGAGGGTGACGGCGACGGTTGGCCCGCCATCGGAGCAAGATGCTGGAGGCCGACATCCTGGTGATGGCCATGCTGATCTGGATGGGTCAGCCGGCATCGGTGTGCAAGATGACCCTCGAGCGACTCGACGCCGAGCTGTCCGAGACCGACGACGAGGGCCGCATGTCGACGTACGGCAAGTGCGCCGCCGTCGCCGTGGTCGGCAACGAGGACGGCGCCCACCACAGCACGGCCGAGATCCTCCAGGCCCTCAACGACGTGGGCTTCAGCATCGCTACGAACGCCAGCACCTACTGGGTCGGGGAAGCCATGCAGTCCGACGACTACAACGACCTCGACAAGACCCCCGAGAAGACGGCCGGCACGACGGCGACGGCCGCCACCAACGTGCTGCACCTCGCCCAGCTCCTGAAGACGCAGCCCTTCCCACCGACCTCCTAGCGCTGCACCCTCCCTGTTCGCCCCTCGAAGGAGAAGACCTTGGCCACCGTCGCGGACTACCTGCTCGAGCGCCTGCGGGCCGGGACGTCACCCACGTCTTCGGCTATCCCGGGGACGGGATCAACGGCATCCTCGGCGCGTTCTCGCGGGCCGACGACGACCCGCGTTTCATCCAGGCGCGGCACGAGGAGATGGCGGCCTTCGAGGCGGTCGGCTACGCCAAGTTCAGCGGCCGACCGGGCGTCTGCCTGGCCACGTCAGGTCCCGGCGCGATCCACCTGCTCAACGGCCTGTACGACGCCAAGCTCGACCACGTCCCGGTCGTCGCCATCGTCGGCCAGACCAACCGCACCGCCATCGGCGGCAGCTACCAGCAGGAGGTCGACCTGCTGAGCCTGTTCAAGGACGTCGCCAGCGACTACGTGCACGTGGTCAACGTGCCCGAACAGCTGCCCAACGTCCTCGACCGGGCGATCCGGGTCGCGATGAGCCGGCGCGCGCCCACCGCGATCATCGTGCCCAACGACGTGCAGGAGCTCGAGTACTCCCCACCCGCTCACGCCTTCAAGATGGTGCCCGGCAGCCTGGGCATCAGCTGGCCGAAGGTGGCCCCCGACGAGGACGCCGTACGACGCGCCGCCGAGATCCTGAACGCCGGCACGAAGGTCGCCCTGCTCGTCGGCCAGGGGGCACGTGGTGCCGACCAGGAGATCAGCGAGGTCGTCGACCTCCTCGGGGCCGGCGTCGCCAAGGCACTCCTCGGCAAGGACGTGCTGAGCGACGAGCTGCCGTGGGTGACGGGCTCCATCGGCCTGCTCGGCACCCGCCCGAGCTACGAGATGATGATGGACTGCGACACGTTGCTGACCATCGGCTCGAACTTCCCCTACACCCAGTTCATGCCCGAGCTCGACCAGGCGCGCGCCGTACAGATCGACATCGACGGTTCGTTGATCGGCATGCGCTACCCCAACGAGGTCAACATCGTCGGCGACTCCAGGACGACTCTCCAGCAGCTGATCCCCCTGCTCCAGCGCAAGGACGACCGCTCCTGGCAGGAGGACATCGTCGGCCAGGTCGAGCGCTGGTGGAAGGTGATGGACGCCGAGGCGAAGGTCGAGGCGGACCCCGTCAACCCGATGCGGATCTTCAGCGAGTTCTCCGCCCAGGCGCCCGACGACTGCATCGTGGCCGCCGACAGCGGATCGGCCGCCGACTGGTACGCCCGGCACGTCAGGTTCCGTGGCCACATGCGCGGCTCGCTCTCAGGGACACTGGCCACGATGGGACCGGCGGTGCCGTATGCCATCGGCGCGAAGTTCGCGCATCCCGAGCTCCCCGCCATCGCCTTCGAGGGCGACGGCGCCATGCAGATGAACGGGCTGGCCGAGCTGCTCACCATCGCTCGCTACTGGTCGGAGTGGTCCGACCCGCGGCTGGTCGTGGCGGTCCTGCACAACAACGACCTCAACCAGGTGACGTGGGAGCTGCGTTCGATGGGCGGGACACCGAAGTTCGTGGAGTCCCAGGCGCTGCCGGACATGTCGTACGCCGACTTCGCCCACTCAATCGGACTCGGCGCCCTCACCATCACCGAGCCCGACCAGCTCGCACCCGCCTGGCAGGAGGCACTCAGCGCCGGCCGTCCGTACGTGCTGGATGTCCACTGCGATCCCGAGGTCCCACCCATCCCACCGCACTCCACCCTGGAGCAGATGAAGGACCTGGCCGAGGCTCTCGCCAAGGGCGACACCGGCCGCTGGCAGGTCATCAAGGAAGGGCTCAAGACCAAGGCCCAGGAGCTGTTGCCGCACCGGGACGCGTGAGACCAGCCGGTTCGACTCGCGAGACGGGCCGTGACCCCGAGCAGCTCGTGGGCGTTGGCACCTGTGACGGCACGTTTCTGTGAGGAGACCACGGTGAGCAGTGGAGAGGTCGGCCAGGAGGTCGACGCGGGATCGGTCAACGCGTTCATCGAAGCGCTTCAGGAGACCGAGATCAGCGCGCAGCTCCCGCCCTGCCCCGACTGGCCCGACCTCAACTGAGATCGTCGCGTGCCCACGGGAGGGCATCACAAACTGCGGCCATCGTCACGTCCACTGCGTGGTATCTCCAACAGATCTGGGCCCAGAGTTCGAGTCTCCGCCCTAGCGTCGACGTGCATGGGCCAAATCCTGATCATGTTGACCGCCTTTGCTTTCTGCGGGTTTGTCCTGCTGGGTTGGCACTTCGAACGCCCCGTACGTCGGCCAGGTCGTGGTCGTCGCTCCTCCCGCGGCTCCGCCCCAACCGCCCCTCGCACTGCCCAGGGCCGGCGCACAGGCGACTGAGGCTGCTGCTGGCATGCCCGACGGCGGTGGGGGTACTCGAACTCACCACCGAGCTCCAGGAGGGCCCATGTCCAACGACGCCATCGTCCTGCTCAAGGACGAGCACAAGCAGATCAAGAAGGCCTTCCGCACCTTCGAGAAGGCCGGCGAGAACGCCCACGCCGCCAAGGGCAAGGCCGTGGACCGGATCATCGAGCTGCTCACCGCGCACACCTACATCGAGAACGAGATCATGTACCCGCGCGTTCGCAAGCTCCTCCCGGAGGTCGAGGACGACGTGCTGGAGTCCTATGAAGAGCACCACGTGGCCGACGTACTCGTGATCGAGCTGTCCGCGATGAAGCCGACCGACGAACGGTTCACCGCCAAGACCACCGTCCTCATCGAGAACGTCGAGCACCACATCGACGAGGAGGAGAAGGAGTGGTTCCCCAAGGTCCGTGAGGGCCTGGGACGCAAGCAGCTCCAGGATCTCGGGGCGGAGATGATCGAGGCGCGCAAGAAGGCGCCCACCCGTCCCTCACAGCCCAAGGCGCTGAAGAAGACCCTCGACGCCATGATGGCCTAGTCCCGCAGTGGCGAAGATGCCGCCGGGACGGACGTCCGTGCTAGCTCTTGGACGCCTTGCCACCTTTGCGGCCGGCCTTCTTCTTCTGCGCGGTGGTGCCGCCCTGCGAGCTGTCGCCGCCCTTGCCGCTCTGCTTGCCGCCGTGCTTGGAGGCGTCCGGCGAGTTGGCGATCTTCGCGGCGCGCTCCTTCGACATGCCCTTGTCCTTGAGCTTCTCGTACTGCTTCTCGTTCTTGACGTTCGCTGACTTGCTCGGCATGGCTCGTCCCTTCTCTGAGATCGACGATTTGAAGTACCCGTCAGGTCGGGGTCGACACGTCGGGAGTCAGTTGGCCGGCGCGTTGGAGATCGCCTCGACGAGGTGACCGATGCTCTCGACCGACAGGTTCTTGGCGACGTCGGCCTGGCTCACGATGCCGACCAGCTCGTGGCCGTCGATGACCGGCAGGCGACGCAGGCCGTGCCGAGCCATGGTGCGCAGCGTTTCCTCGATCGTGTCGTCGGCGCCGATCGTCACGGGCTCCAGGGAGACGTACTCCTCGACCTTGATCCCGTAGGGATCGCAGCCGGCGGCCACGCAGCCGACCACGATGTCGCGGTCGGTGATCATGCCCCGAAGGCGCTCGTCGTCCCCGCAGATGGGCAGCGAGCCCACGTTCAGGTCCTTCATCTTCCTGGCGACGTCGACCAGTGTGTCGCTTGCCTGCGCACACTCGGGCCTCGCCGTCATGATGTCGCGCACGGTCTTCACAGGTGCCTCCGCAACCAAGGATCGTTGGCCCGCCATTGCCTACGTCGTACCCGCCCCACCGCGACATAATCAGGCGGCCGGCCCTGCCTCAGCCGGACGGTCGACCCAGCCCGCCGTCTCCCTGGCCCTGAACTGCGCCTGTCGCGCGTAGCCAGACGACCTCGCCGGGTGCAACGAGAGGATCGGATCGAGCACCCCAGTCCCCCACGATGCGTGCGATCGCCTCCGCCGGGCTGCCCTCCCACGGCCGATGGGTCGACCCGTCACGCTCGCCCGGGACCAGCTCGTCGGTGGCTATCAAGCGGGCGACCAGGCCCAGGGCCAGGTCACGCAGGTCACCCGGGTCCTTCAATCCCGAGCCCCGTACGATCTCGACGACGTCGGCCGCCGACATCCAGTCCTCGGAGGCTCTCGTCAGCAGTGCTTCCTCCAACGATCGGGCAGACGGGGCGCTCCCCACCGCGGCGGTCTGCTCAGGCGCCGGCCCGAGGAGGTGAACCCAGCGAGGGTCCTGCTGCCCGGGTCGCCGTTCCAGCTCGCGGACCAGCGGTTGAGGACGTTCCGACATCCGGAGCAGGCAGGCCTCGGCCTCTGCCGTCTCGCCGAACGCGTACAACCGTTCTGTGCGGGTCCGAAGCTCGCCCGGGGCCTGGGCACCCCGGAGCAACAACACCGTGAGGAGCGCATTCTCGTCGGGCTCGAGGGCCAGGAGCTCGGTGAGGACCTGGTGGTACTTCAGCGTGCGCCGTCCGGTGTCGGCCCAGACGATCCGCAACAGACCGCGGTTCTTGAGCTCGCGGGCCGTCTCCTCGACGGTCTGCTGGTCGAAGTCGACGACGGGTTCGCGACTGCTCGTCTGGTTGCAGGCAGATCGCAGCGCATTCGCGGTGAGGGGGACGACGCGGGCGCGTTCACCCTGCTTCTCCAGCAGGCTGCCGAGGATGCGCTGGTCGGTGGCGTCGAGGACCGGGAGCTCGCTCACGCTGACGACCCTAGATCCCCGGACTGGCACGAGGTAGAGGTGGGTAGGGACTAGGTTTGCGTACCGGGTAACGCAGGTGTGTCACCCAGACGCCCGGTGTGACCGTCGGGTCGCCCAGGTTGGCGGGAGTGCCGGTGAGATGGTCGAAGAGTCGCACTCCGGACCCGAGGAGCACCGCCGCGATATCGTCGTGGATCTCGTCGAGGAGTCCGGCGTTCAGGCACTGCTGGATGGTGTCGGCGCCGTGCACGCCGACCGACTTGCCGTCGGCGGCGGCCCTGGCCTGGCTGACGGCGCTCTCGACGCCGTCGGTCACGAAGTGGACCGTCGAGTCGGGTCGCGGCCATCCTTCGGGACCTGATGGGTGAGGACGAAGGCCGGTCCCCAGGCGTGGTTCCCGCCCCAGCCTCCCGCGACGTCGAACGTGCGCCGACCGGTGAGCATGGCACCGAGCTCGGACGCGAGACCCGGAGGTGCTCGGCGCTCGGCTCGGACACCCTGAAGGTCATCGGGTCCGACCCGCCGGTGTAGAACTCGACGTCTCCCGACGAGTACCAGTCGAACACCTCGGCCACGCCGTCGTCCGGGTCGGCAACGTACCCGTCGAGCAACATGGACATGATGGCGACGAGCTTCGACATCTGAGTCTCCTCCCGGTCCAGGTGGTCCCGATGACCACCTCTACCCACACCACGAACGGCAGCCCGCAGATACGACACCGTCCGGAAAATCTGTCGCACGACGGGGTCGTGTCCCTAGGGTGGGCCGATGGCATCGGTCAAGCAGTTCCAGGTCACCTTCGACTGCGCGGAGCCCGAGCGCGTCGCTCGTTTCTGGTGCGAGGTGCTCGGGTACGTCAGAGAGCAGGGTTCCGCGTTCGCCTGCGTCGATCCCTCGGGAGTCGGCCCGCGACTGTTCTTCCAGCGTGTTCCCGAGGGCAAGGTCGTCAAGAACCGGGTGCACCTCGACGTCCGCGTCGGCACCGGGCTCGTCGGTGAGGAGCGCCTGGCCGCACTCGAGGCCGAGTGCGCACGACTGGTCCCGCTCGGCGCCGCACGCGTTCGACTGCTGCTGGCCGATGAGGACAACGAGTCGTGCCTCGTCATGCAGGACGTCGAGGGCAACGAGTTCTGCCTCGACTGAGTGGGCAATCCCTACTTCGCCTTCACCACGTCGATCACGAACCACAGCGTCGCGTTGCCGGGGATCTTGGCACCGCTGCCCTCCGCGCCGTACCCGTAGGCGGGCGGGATCTGCAGCAGGACGCGGCTGCCGACCTTGACTCCGGTCAGGCCGATCTTCCAGCCCGGGACCAGGCCGCTCAGCGGCTGGGTCAAGGCCTGCTTGCCGTAGCTCGACTCGAAGGGGCTCTTCGCCTTGTAGGTCTCGCCCAGGTAGTTGACCGTGACGGTGTCCGACGCCTTGACGGTCGCGCCGGTGCCCTTCTTGAGGACGACCCGCTGCACCGGGGTGGTCAGCGACGGCTTGGCGATGCCGGCCCAGTCCAGCGCCGCCGGCTTGCCCTTCTTCACGACGACCTTCGGCAGCTTGCTGGCCGGCGCGTCGTGGGCCTTGTCGTCCGACGGCGTGGGCGAGACCGCCGCCTTCTTCACCAGGTCGGCGACGACCACGAGGTTGTCGTTGGCGCCGATGCCGAGCTGCGGGTTGCCGGAGGAGGAGCCGAGCAGCTCGGTCGCGGTGGTCACCGCGGCGACTCGGGAGCCGTACGTCGCGCCCTCGAACAGCTTGTCGAACACGGCGCCGACCTGCCCGTTGTTCGGGATCGACTCGGGAGCGCCGTTGTCGTAGTCGCTGTAGGCGTCCTTCTTCGTGGTGCCGTTGCCGATCCAGAGGTAGGCGCTCACCGTGTCACCGTCGGCGATCTTCGCGCCCTTGCCCTTGACCAGCGTGGTGACCTTGGTCGCCTTCGGCTGGGCGACCTTCGTGTGCCACTTCGCCTTGAGGCTCTTGCCCACGTCGCCCGTGAAGGAGACAGCCGACAGCCCTTCGTCGTGCGTGGCCTCGGTCCTTCTCGGAACTGCTCCCGCACGCCGCGAGCGCGGGGACGACCAGGAGGGCGGCGATCAGCGCGGCCGCAGGGTGACGGAGTCGTCGAAGCACAGGTTCGGACCTTCCGATGGAAGACAGACCCCGAACGGTAACCGTCGACCCTGAACGGATCCTGTGCGCCCGTCATCCGTCCGCTGAGTCCTGACCCGTAGGCCCGGGCTGGTCGTCCCAGAACCGGCGGCGGCGCCGTCCAGGGGTCACCGCGGC
>CAVSMJ010000007.1:0-90354 GCA_963729015.1 uncultured Actinomycetota bacterium | reverse complement strand
AGCGTCCTGCCGCCCGAAGAGCCGGTGCAGCCGGTCGGGGATCCACATCGGGTGGCGGGCCGGGCGCGAGACGACCACCGGCCGGTAGCGGCGACCGCCGTTGACGAGGTCCTGCCAGACGAGCATGCCGAGCCGGTCGCAGTGGGCGTACCAGCGCAGGGGCTCGATCTTGGCGTGCTTGCGCAGCATCGTGAAGCCGAGCGACTTCATCGCCTCGATGTCGTGGACCATCGCCTCGTCGCTGGGCGGGGTGAGCAGGCCGTCGGGCCAGTACCCCTGGTCGAGCACGCCGACGTGGGCGTAGGGCTCGCCGTTGAGCAGCAGGCGGGGATGCCCTTCGTCGTCGGGGCCGACGCCGAACGACCGCATCGCGGCGTACGACGTGACCCGGTCGTCGCCGAGCGTCACCTCGACGTCGTAGAGGTGTGGGTCGGCCGGCGACCACGGGCGTACGTCGCTGATCGGGATGCGCACCGGGACGCCGGCCGGGATGTTCACCGTGCTCGTCGACACCACCACGCGGGCCGGTCCCTCGAACGGCTCGCCGCGCGGCGATCACCGTGACCTCGAGCTCGCCGGTCTCGAGGTGCGGGGTCAGCACCAGCCTCGCGACGTACGACGCAGGGACCGCCTCGATCCAGACGGTCTGCCAGATGCCCGACTGGGCGGTGTACCAGATCTCCCCGCGGTCGAGCCGCTGCTTCCCGCGGGCGTGGAACGACGTGTCCGAGAGGTCGCGCACGCGCACCTCGAGGAGGCCTTCTCGCTCGACTGCAGGGCGTCGGTGACGTCGAGGGTGAAGGGGAGGTAGCCGCCGGTGTGCGAGCCCACCTCGTGCCCGTTCACCCAGACGGTGCAGGACTGGTCGACCGCGCCGAAGTGCAGCAGCACCCGACCTCCCGGTGGGAGATCGGGTGCTGTGAAGCTGCGGCGGTACCACAGCCATTCGTCGGGCTGGAGCTGTCGATCGACCCCGGAGAGCTCGGCCTCGGGTGAGAACGGGACCACGATCGGTCCGTCGTACGCCGAAGGCCGCTCCGGTGTCTCGGTGAAGGCGTGCTCCCACACCCCGTTGAGGTTGACCCACGCGCCCCGGACGAGCTGGGGGCGTGGGTACTCGGGGAGGGGATGGTCGCGATCGAGAGCGCGACCCCACCGAGTCAGCACCTAGTCGGTCGTCTCGACGTCCTCACGCAGGTCGGTCATGATCTTGGAGAGGTGCGCGGAGTCGTAGCCACCGACGCTCGGGAAGAGCGCTCCGGCGGTGTCGCGCGTGACCCAGAGGCAGCTCGAGTTCTTCTGCGGCGCGTTCAGCGGCGGTGCCGATGCAGACGGCCTTGCCGCCGGCGTCGCCCGTCGCGACCTTGGTCACCTTGAGCTCGTTGGACGCGGCGATCTTGTTCAGCTGCGACACGAACTTCGTCGGGGTTCTTCTCCGAGGGCGTCTTGAACTTGAACCCGAGGAAGAGCAGCTGGCCCTTCGGGCCGCGGTCGGTGTCGTCCTGGTTGTAGAGGGCGCGCTTGATGCCGGTGCCCTTGAACTGGGTCTGGAACTGCTTGGCGGTGGCGTCGAGCTGCTGCTTGAGCTTCTCCTCGCCGTCCTTGTCGCGCTTCATCCCGCCGGCGCTCGAGGTGATCGTGATGGAGTGCTTGTCCTCACCCGTGAGGCTCAGGATGACGGCTGCCGCACCGGCGACGAGCACCACCACCAGCACCGCGGCGACACCGATGATCCACGGCTTGCGCGAGCTCTTGGCGGGCGGCTCCGGGCGGAGGCGGGGTCTACCGAAACCGGTCGTCTCGTCCGGGGGAGGCGGCGGCGCGGCGGCGTCGTCGGCAACCGGGCCCTCGTCCTGTCCACTGCCTGCACGGGCTGGGTGGGCTCGTCGGGCTCACCGGGCGGAGGGGTGGGCTGGCCTGATGGCGGGTTCTGCTCACTCATGCGCCCCAGTGTGCACGAGCGGTCTGAGGACGACCTGAGGGCTGCCGCCTGATGGGCGGCAGCCCTGTGGCGAATGTCTCAGCGAGCGGTCAGCTCGGGACCTTGATGCCCGTGGCCGAGTGGCAGCGGTAGCCGAAGGGGTTCTTCAGCAGGTACTGCTGGTGGTGGTCCTCGGCGTAGTAGTACGGCGTCTCACTGGCCGGCTTGATCTCGGTGGTGATGGTGCCGTAGCCACGCTTGGTCAGCTCGGGCTGGTACTTCTCGGTGACCCGCTGGGCGATCAGCTCCTGCTCGGGGGTCGAGTAGTAGATCGCGGAGCGGTACTGGGTACCCATGTCGTTGCCCTGGCGCATGCCCTGGGTCGGGTCGTGCACCTCGTAGAACGTGGCGACGAGGTCGGCGTAGTTGACCTTCTTCGGGTCGTAGACGACGCGGACGGCCTCGGTGTGGCCGGTGCGGCCGCTGCAGACCTCTTCGTACGACGGGTGGGGGGTGGTGCCGCCGGCGTACCCGACCGACGTCGACCAGACGCCGGGCACCTGCCAGAAGATCTCCTCGGCACCCCAGAAGCAGCCGAGCCCGAACACGGCGACCTCGTATCCCTCGGGGATCTCGTCGGTCACGAGGGGAGCGTCGAGGGCCTTGTGGCGCTCGGAGAGGTGGAACGGACGTTCGGTGCGACCCGCCAGGGCCTCGTCGGCGGAGGGGATCGTGGTCTTGCTGCGCAGGAACATCTGTGACCTTTCTTCTGGATGCACCCTCTTCAACACGCGAGGGGCCGAAGTCGTTCCCGAGTCCTGGCCCAGTGTCCCTCAGCCGTGGGCGTGGCAATAGGCGTCGCGGGAGGTGGACTCGTCTCCCGACGCGAACGTCTGCCGGATCAGGGCGGCCTGGCCGGCGGCGTACTCCTCGATCGCGTGCTCGGCGAGGGCCTGTCTGCGCCGGTGTCCTGGCCGTGACGAGGTTCTCGGCGTGACGCCAGACCATCTCGCGCCAGCCGCGCATGATCGCGCCGACGCCCTGGTCGTCGAGCGGCCCGACGTCGTAGTCGTCGAAGGTCGGGTCGAAGCGCTCGGCCTCCTCGCGGAACACCGGGATGTAGAGAGAGTCGAGGCGCTGGTTGTAGGCGTTGTGGTCGGGCTTGTGGGTGCTGCCGTCGGCGGCGGTGAGGCCGACCGTCGCGAGCGCGTGCGGGAAGTCGTTGTTGATGTGGGCGTTCATGTTGAGCAGGAAGTCACCGAGGCCGGTCATCGAGCGGTCGTCGCTGGCGCTCAGGGCGATCCGCCAGGCCTTCGGGACCTCGTTCTTCCTGCCGGCGTTCCAGGTGTCCATGGTGCGGAAGTACAGGTCCGCGAACACGGCGTCGAGCTGGGTCAGCCAGGTGCGGTCGGCGAAGTAGCCGGAGTCGGCCGCCGCCTTCACGTTCTGGGTCACGCGCAGGTAGGCGAGCGAGAAGATCGAGTCGTGGTCGCACGACTGCGCCAGCGGGGCGAGCCGGTCCTCCATCTCGGCGATCACGTCGTCGATGCAGGTGGGGTCGCCGTCGGCACACACCGGTCCGTCGTACGGCGTGTGCGGGACGGGTACGGCGGGCAGCACTCCGATCACCGGGTCGAGCGGGCCGGCGTACGCCGGGACGACCGACAGCGCGGCCGCGAGGGCCGTTGAGCAGGCGAGGACGGTGAGTCGCAGGAGGCTCATGCCACGGCAACGAGGCATCTCCGCACCGGGCTACGCCCACGAGTAGCCTCGTCGGGTGACCCAGCAGCACCGACACAAGTCCGGCTTCGAGACCCGCGCCATCCATGCGGGGTACGAGCCCGACGAGATGACCGGCTCCGTGATCCCACCGATCTACGCGACCTCGACCTACAAGCAGGACGGCGTCGGCGGTTTGCGCGGCGGCTACGAGTACAGCCGCTCCGCCAACCCGACCCGCACCGCGCTCGAGGGCAACATCGCGGCGCTCGAGGAGGGGGAGCGCGGCTTCGCTTTCGCCTCCGGACTCGCGGCCGAGGACACGCTGTTGCACGCCGTGTGCCAGCCGGGGGACCACGTGGTGATCCCCGACGACGCGTACGGCGGGACGCACCGGCTCTTCGACAAGGTGCTGACCCGCTGGGGGCTCGAGCACTCGACCGCGCCGGTCAGTGACGTCGATGTCGTCCGGGCGGCGATCGAACCCGGGCGCACCAAGGTGGTCTGGGTGGAGACGCCGACCAACCCGCTGCTCAACATCGGCGACATCGAGGCGCTGGCCGCGGTCGCGCACGAGGCGGGTGCGCTGCTGGTGGTCGACAACACCTTCGCCTCGCCGTACCTCCAGCAGCCGTTGACCCTCGGCGCGGACGTCGTCGTGCACTCGACCACGAAGTACTGCGGCGGCCACTCCGACGTCGTCGGCGGCGCGATCGTCGTACGCGACCTCGAGCTCGCCGAGAAGGTCGAGTACCACCAGAACGCCATCGGTGCCGTCGCCGGGCCGTTCGACGCGTGGCTGACGCTGCGCGGGCTGAAGACCCTCGGCGTGCGGATGGACCGGCACTGCGACAACGCGGAGCGGGTCGTCGAGTTCCTCGGCGGGCACTCGGCGGTGAGCCAGGTCTTCTACCCGGGACTGCCGGAGCACCCGGGGCACGAGGTCGCCAGCCGGCAGATGAAGAGGTACGGCGGGATCGTCTCCTTCCGCGTCAACGGTGGGGAGCAGCATGCCCTCGACGTGTGCGGGAAGGCCGAGGTGTTCACCCTGGGGGAGTCGCTGGGCGGGGTCGAGTCCCTGATCGAGCACCCGGGCCGGATGACCCACGCGAGTGTGGCCGGTACCGACCTCGAGGTGCCCGACGACCTGATCCGGCTCAGCGTCGGGATCGAGACGGCCGACGACCTGCTGGCGGACCTGGACCGGGCCCTTGGCTGAGGACCTGACCCCGGACGCCAGGTTCACCCTGGCGAACGAGCGCACCCTGCTGGCCTACCAGCGCTCGGCGATCGGTCTGATGGCGGCGGCGATCGCGATCGGTCACTTCTTCGGTGACGACCTGCTGGTGGTCGTGATGGCGCTCGTGCTGCTGGCGACGGGCGCGTTCGCGGCGGTGGGTGGGTACCTGCGCTACCGCCAGGTCGATCGTGCACTCCGCGAGGGGCGACCGATCGGCAGCGGGTCGGCAGCCCACCTGGTCAGCGTGGCGGTGCTGCTCTCGCTGATCCTGGCGGCCGTGTACGTCATCACGCAGGCGGGTTGAACATGCCCGCTCCGGCGGTGGTCTGCATCGACGTCGGCTCCACCTTCACCAAGGCGGCGCTCGTCTCCGAGGACGGTTCGCTGCTCGCCACCGCCAGCCACCGGACCACCCTCGACACCGACGTGCTCGACGGGATCGACGCGTGCCGCTCTGTGCTCCTTTCTCGTGAACCGTCGGCCGCGGACGCCGAGGTGCTCGCGTGCTCGTCGGCCGGCGGCGGCCTGCGCATCGCGGTGGTCGGCAACGAGGAGCTGGTCACGGCCGAGGCCGGCCGACGGGTCGCTCTCTCCAGCGGGGGCAAGGTCGTCGCCGTGCTGAGTCGAGTGTCGTCGGAGGCCGCTTTCCTCGACCTGGTCGCCGAGTCCCGCCCCGACGTGGTGCTGCTGACCGGTGGCACCGACGGTGGCGACGAGGAGGGGATCCTGCTCGGTGCGCAACGGCTCTCGGCGAGTGGGTGGCGGGGGCCGGTCGTCGTGGCCGGCAACGTGGCGGCTCGGTCGGCGGTCGCAGTCCCTGTTGGAGGGTTGGCCGGTCGTGGTCACGGACAACGTGGTGCCGCGGATCGGCGTACTCACTCCCGAGCCGGCGCGCCGCGCCATCCGCGAGATGTTCCTCGAGCACGTGATCGGCGGCAAGGGTCTCAGCTCGCGCGCCGACTTCACCGCGATGGTGCGCGGTGCGACGCCCGACCTCGTGCTCACCGGGGTCGAGGTGCTCGCGGCGGAGACGGGCGGCCGACGTCGTGGTGGTCGACATCGGGGGAGCGACGACCGACGTGCACTCCGTCGTACGACTCGATCCGGAGGACGCCGGCCTGTCGCGCGAGGTCGTCGCCACGACGCCGGTGACGCGCACGGTCGAGGGTGACCTCGGCATGCGCTGGAGCGCGCTCAGCACTTGGGAGGCGGCGCAGCTGCAGCCGGACCTGCGTGCCGCGGCCGAGCTTCGTGCCAGCGACCCCTCCTTCCTCCCGACCACTCCTGCTGAACGCGAAGAGGACGAGCAGATCGCCGCGGCCGCGGCCACGCTCGCGCTGCGCCGCCACGCCGGACGGTCCCATGTGGTGGTGGGCCCGGACGGCCGCGTCGTGGAACGCACCGGCAAGGACCTGCGCGAGGTGGTCCTGCTCGTGGGCTCGGGTGGCGTCCTCCGGCACTCGCCCCATCCGGACCGCATCCTCGACGCCCTCACCGGCGTCTCGCCCGAGGGGTGGCAGCTGCCGGAGCGACCACGGGTCGTCGTCGACCGCGACTACGTCCTCGCGGCGGTCGGCCTGCTGTCGGAGCGGCGTCCCGCAGCGGCGTCGGCGCTGGCACGTAGCCTGACGACGTGCGAGGAGACCCCCGGCAGCTGATCAGCGACTACCGCGCGCGCTCGAGGTCGCGCGCGGAGGCCAACGACGAACAGCTGCGCGCCCGGATCGCCCAGCAGTGGGCGGAGGTGCGGGCCACCCGCCGTGCGGCGGAGGCCGAGCCGGAGATCGCCGGCGGACCCTCGAACCTCAAGCCCGCCCAGGTGCCCTACGGAGTCGACCTGGCCGCGGCCTGGTCCTGGCGCTTCCTCGTGATCTGCGCGGCGGGCGCGATCATCCTGTGGCTGCTCAACTTCTTCCTCGTCGTGGTGCTGCCGCTCGTGGTCGCGCTGCTGATCGCGGCCCTCGCGAGCCCGCTGGTGGTGTGGGGCCAGCGGCTCGGGATCCCGCGAAAGATCGCAGCGCTGCTCGTGGTCATCTTCGGCATCGGGTTCATCGCGCTGCTGGTGACGTTCGTGAGCAACCAGGTCGCCTCGGGCGTCGGCGACCTCTCCAAGCAGGTGACCGACGGCATCGACCAGATCCGCGACTGGCTGCGCGACGGTCCGTTGCACCTCACCGACAAGGAGCTCGGCGAGGCGCTCGACCAGGCCCAGGACAAGATCTCCGAGTTCGGCAACGACGCGGTCGGCAAGGTCGGTGAGGTCGGTGCGGCGGTCGGGCACGTCGTCGCCGGCGTCTTCATCGTGCTGTTCGCGACGTACTTCTTCCTCGCCGACGGCCACCTCATCTGGGCCTGGGTGGTCCGCCTGTTCCCGCGCGCCGGCCGGCTCCGGGCCGACTCGTCGGGTCGCGTGGCCTGGAGGTCGCTGACCCAGTTCGTGCGGGCCACGGTGCTCGTCGCCGGCACCGATGCGATCGGCATCATGATCGGTGCCGCGATCCTGCAGGTGCCGTTCGTGAGCGCGATCGGTGTGCTGGTGTTCCTCGGCGCCTTCGTGCCGCTGATCGGTGCGTTCGTCTCCGGCACCGTCGCCGTCCTGGTCGCACTCGTCGCGCAGGGCCCGGTCACCGCGCTGATCATGTTCGGCGTCGTCGTCGGCGTGCAGCAGCTCGAGGCCCACGTGCTCCAGCCGTTCCTGATGGGCCGCTTCGTCTCGGTGCACCCCCTCGGCGTGATCGTCGCGATCGCCCTCGGCGTGATCGTGGCCGGCATCCCCGGCGCCCTGATCGCCGTACCCCTCGCAGCCTCCATCAACGCCGTCGTCCAACACCTCGCCGACTACACCGAGGTCGGCGAACCCCCCGACGAAGCCTCCGAGGACGAACCCGGCGACGTGATGGTCCCCGCCGACGCCACGGCCGAGGAGATCGCCGACTACGACGACCCCCCGCCGAAGACCTGACACGCCATCACCACCGGGTGGTCGAGCAGCGAGCGGTCAGCCGAGACCACGTCGGTGAGCCAGGCTTCGGTCCTACGCCACCGCTGGTTGAGCTTGTCGAAACCAAAACTGGTCTGGTGGGTCGGTGTGGGTTGACGGGGGTCGTGGTCGTCGTGGGTGTGTGGTTGCGCTGGCGTTCCCGACGCCAACGTCTGGCTCACTGTGGTGCCTCTCGACCGTTGTGGTTGCGGTGGCCGAGGCGGGGAGGGCGGTCCCGTCACGGCTTGACGGTGGCTGGGCGCGTCGATAGCCCCGGCTGGGGTGGGCCGGGGTGGCGGGGCGTCAGGTTCTTCGTGGTGGTGGACGCCGTGAGGTCGGGTGCGACCTCGTACTGGTGTCCGGTGGGTGCGGTCCAGACGTAGGTGCCGTGCCCGTTGTCCTGGTCGAGTCGTCTTGTAGTCCCAGGCGGTGAAGGTCTTGATGCGGTGGTGGCTTCGACACAGCGGTGCGAGATTCGAAGGATGTGTTTGACCGGGTGGTCCACCTTCGTCCATCGGGATGTAGGGGGTGATGTGGTCGAGGTCGCAGGCCGCGGGAGTCGCGTCGGCAGCCGGGGAAGACGCAGTGGCTGTCGCGCAGGATGACGTGTTCGCGCATCGCCTCGGGTGGGTCGTGCTGGTCGACCGCCTGCTCGGAAGCCGAGGTCGAGGACCGGGCGGACGGTGACCTTGCCGCCGACCGCGGTGTGGCGGGCCAGCCAGTCGGCCAGGAGGTCGGTGGTGGCGGCGCCGAGCTTCTCGATCGCCACCGCACCGGTGGCGTGCGGTTCGAGGTCTGTCGGGGGTGAGGTGGACGTAGAGGTTCGCGGTTCCACCGGTGGTGCTCGGCTGGGCGCCTTCTATGCCGGAGAGGAGGTCGAGGGCGTGCTGGGGGTCGGCGAGGATCCCGACGGCTCGGGCTCGGCGGATGTCGAGGGTGTCGGTGTCGCCGAGGGCGCCGAGCTCGCCGGCGATGCGGCTGAGGGTCTGGTCGAAGAGCTCGGCGTCGGGGGTGTCCAGGGTCATGAACACATCGGTGGTCGCGGGGGTTCGGCCGGGGTGGTGCCAGACGCCTCGTTTGGTGAGTTGGTGGCGTTCTTCTTCGGCAGCCCGGTCGGGGTCGAACCAGAGCCGGGCTTCGTCGACGAGCCGGGCGGCGTTGACCTGGCGGACCTTGGCTGGGGTCGCGGAGATGAGTCGGTCGGCGAACGCGACGGCCTCGACGGAGAGGTCGTGGGTCTCCCGGGAGATGGTCCGGGCCAACCAGACCGGCACCAGCCCGGCGACCACGAGGGCCCAGAGGCGGGGGAGTCGGTAGGTCAGCTCCAGGGCGTCGGCGATCAGCTGCCTCGCGGCATCCAGGCGTGATGCCGAGGGCGGCGCCCAGGGAGGCGGGGGCGAAGTGGTCGACCAGGGGTGTTCCGGGTCCGGCGAGGGGGATGACGCCGTCCTCGTGGAGGGTGGTCCAGCCCCAGCCGGCGGGGTAGGAGTCCTCGGAGCAGGGGTGCAGCAGCGCCCACTGCACGGCCAGCTGGAGTCTGACGTACGGCTGCGGCATGCTCGTCCTCGCGGGCCGCGCGGACACCGTCGATCACCTCAGCAGCGGTGAGGGTCCCGAGGGTCGAAGTGGTCTCCATGAAGAAACTCTAGATGCGACCACCGACAGTTTCGATAGTATATTCGAGAATGTGGATAACTCATTGTGGACCCTGTCTGAGCCGCCACCACAGGATCTGTAGCCAGGCGACGGTGAGTGCGCAGGTACCGGACGGGGTCGCGGGAACGACCGAGTCTCGACTGACCGCTCGCTTCGCTCGCCGCTCGACCACCGGTGGTCTCGGTCGCGCCCGGCGCACGGCCCCAGGTGGTTTCGACAGGCTCAACCAGCGGTGGGGACGGTGGTCTGTCGGCGAGCGGCCGTGGTCTCGACTGACCGCCCGACCACACCTCGGCCCCTAGGGTGGTGGCCATGACCGTCACCCTCGCCGACATCGAGGCCGTCGTCGATCTGGTCGACGAAGTTGCGATCCGCACCTCGATGGAGGAGTCGCGGTGGCTCCAGACGATCGTGGGCGGGCCGGTGCTGCTCAAGGCGGAGAACCTGCAGCGCACGGGGTCGTTCAAGATCCGCGGCGCCTATGTGCGCCTCTCGCGGCTGACCGAGGAGGAACGGGCGCGTGGCGTCGTGGCGGCGTCGGCGGGCAACCACGCGCAGGGGGTGGCGCTGGCGGCACAGATCCTGGGCATCAAGGCGACCGTGTTCATGCCGATGGGGGCGCCGATCCCGAAGGTCAACGCCACCAAGGGGTACGGCGCCGAGGTGCGCTTCGAGGGCGAGTACCTGACGCAGGCACTCGTCGCGGCGAAGGACTTCTCCGACGAGACCGGGGCGGTGTTCATCCACCCCTTCGACCACACCGACATCGTCGCGGGCCAGGGGACGGTCGGGCTGGAGATCCTCGAGCAGGCGCCCGAGGCGGCCACCGTGCTGGTCCCGACCGGTGGGGGTGGGTTGCTGGCCGGCGTCGCGCTGGCGATCAAGTCGAAGCGTCCCGACGTGCACCTGGTCGGCGTACAGGCCGAAGAAGCCGCTGCCTACCCCGAGTCGCTGCGCACCGGCTCACCGGTGGCGCTGGACAAGATGACCACCATGGCCGACGGGATCGCGGTCGCGTGCCCGGGGGACGTGCCGTTCGCGGCGATCCAGGAGCACGTCGACGAGGTCGTCACGGTCTCCGAGGAGTCCATGTCGCGCGCACTGGTGCTGCTGCTCGAGCGGGCGAAGATGGTCGTCGAGCCGTCGGGTGCGGCCGCGGTCGCGGCGGTGCTGGACCAACCCGAACACTTCCGTACGCCGATCGTGGCCGTGCTCTCAGGCGGCAACGTCGACCCGCTCCTGCTGGGCAACCTGATCCGGCACGGCATGGCATCGGCCGGCCGCTACCTCAACCTGCGCTGCGTGATCCCCGACCGTCCGGGCGGGCTGGCGCACCTGCTGGCCGAGCTCGCCGACTCGGGTGCCAACGTGCTCGAGGTCGCGCACGAGCGCACCTCGATCTCGCTCAACGTGGGCGAGGTGGAGGTGCGGCTGCAGCTCGAGACCAAGGGCCCCGACCACGCCGCGGAAGTGGTCAACCGGCTGCGGAACCACGGCTACCACGTGTCGGACGAGTGAATCAGCCCACGTAGGGCACGGCCTCGACGATCTCGGCCTTCTGGTCCTTGCCGTTCGGCAGCGTGTAGGTGACGGTCTCGCCGCGCTTGGCGCCGTCGATCGCCTGGCCCAGCGGGGACTGCGGCGAGTAGACCTTGATGTCGTCGCCGGCCATCTCGCGGGCGCCGAAGAGGAACGTCTCGGTGAAGTCGAGCCCCACGAGCTTGACGGTCACCTTCATGCCGGGCTCGACGACGCCGTCGTCGGCCGGGGTCTCGCCGACCTCGGCGCGCTCGAGCATGTCGACGAGCTGCTGGACGCGGCCGTCGAGCTTGCCGAGCTCGTCGCGAGCGGCGTGGTAGCCGGCGTTCTCCTTGAGGTCGCCCTCGTCGCGGGCGTCGCTCACCCGCTTCACGAGCGCCCCGCGGGTGGGACCGCGCAGCTCCTCGAGTTCGGCCTTGAGCTCGTCGTACTTGGCCTGGGTCAGCCAGATGACGGTGCTCTGGGTCGGCTCGCTCATGGGGAAACTCCTGTAGATCGAAAGAACCACGTGGGCAAGTAGGCGATATTACCAACGGGCGCGCTGGACGCAGAATCGTCTCAACGCGAAGGTCAGCGGGGGCGCGACTGGTCCTTGGTGGTGCAGCCGACCATCTCGACCGAGGTCGCCTCGCGCTCCGTGCGAAGGGTCACATCGCGGTGCACGGTGCCGCTGATCCCGGAGACCTTGAAGTTCAGCTCCCCGACGACGGACCGGTCGACACCCGTCGCGCGGACCAGGCAGTTGGCGTCGACGTCCTTGTCGCTGACCCTCAGCTCCACCGTGGCCTCGACCTGGTGCTCGTCGACCACCTCGAAGCTGCGCAGCGAGGAGCGGATGTCGGGGTTGCTCTGGAACCACATCACCCACACCAGCCACCCGAGGGCGACGACGCCCACGACGCCGGAGACCACGATGACCGTCCTCCGGCGCGCCGGACTGGCTGCGCCGTACCGCTCGGACATCAGGTCGCTCACCTGACGGATTCTCGCACTCGCACCCATCCCTAGGATGGTCGGCATGCTCCGCCTCATGCATGTGCACGCCCACCCCGACGATGAGTCGAGCAAGGGCGCCGCCTCCACAGTGAGATACGTCAAGGAAGGTGTCGACGTGCACGTCGTCACCTGTACCGGCGGGGAGCGGGGGTCGATCCTGAACCCGAAGATGGACCGGCCCGACGTGCTGGAGAACATCACCGAGATCCGGCGGCAGGAGATGGATGCCGCGCGCGAGATCCTCGGCGTACGCCAGGACTGGCTCGGGTTCGTCGACTCCGGCTGGCCCGAGGGCGACCCGAAGCCGCCGCTGCCGGAGGGCTGCTTCGGGCTGATGGACCCGGAGGTCGCGGCCGAGCCGCTCGTGCGCCTGATCCGCAGCTTCCGGCCCCACGTGCTCACGACGTACGACGAGAACGGCGGCTACCCGCACCCCGACCACATCATGTGCCACAACGTGTCGATGGCGGCGCTCGAGGCGGCGGCCGACCCGGCTCGTTTCCCGGACGCAGGGGAGCCGTGGCGGGTGCTGAAGGTGTACTACCAGCACGGCTTCAACCGGCCGCGCATGGTCGCGCTCCACGAGGCGATGGTGGCCGAGGGCATCGAGTCGCCGTTCGCCGAGCGGCTCGAGGAGTGGAAGCCCGACCCGGCCCACGACGCGCGGATCACCACGCGGGTGCCGTGCGGCGACTACTTCGAGGTCCGCGACCGGGCCCTGATCGCCCACGCCACCCAGATCGACCCCGACGGGTTCTTCTTCCAGGCGCCGCTGGAGCTGCAGAAGCGGGTGTGGCCGACCGAGGAGTTCGAGCTGGTCCGGTCCGACGTCGACACCGACCTGCCCGAGGACGATCTCTTCGCAGGGATCCGCGGTCGCGCCGACCTGGACACCTGAGACAATGGGGTCATGACCACCCTGATGTCCCTGGCGCCACTCTTCGTGGTCTGGGTCGACAAGGCCCCGGACCCGAACGACGTGAAGGCCGGCTGGGTCGCGTTCGGTGTGTTCATCGCCCTGGCTCTCGCGGTCGCCTTCCTCGGCTACAGCCTGACCAAGCACCTCCGCAAGGTGCGCGACAACGTCGACAAGGGTGTCTTCGACCAGAGCGACGAGCCGCGGCCGCACACCTCCTGAACGACTGACCGATGACCCCTGCCCCTGTCGCCACCGGTGCGCTGTGGTGGGGACGAGCCGCGCTCCTGTCCGCGGTCGCGCTGACGGCCGGCGCCGCTGCGCACGTGCAGGCCGACGGATTGCTGCCCGCGCCGGCAGTGCTGGTCGCCCTCGTCGCGTTCGGCACGCTCGCGAGTGCGCCGCTGCTGCGCCGACCGGGCTCGACGCGTCGCATCGTGCTGCTGCTGGTGGCCGGGCAGTCCGTCGTACACATGGCGCTCGCGGTGACGGCCGGTCACCGTGGTGACCCGGTCGCTCGTGCTGTCGAGCGGGCGCCGGTGCCGGTCGGCACGGGTTCGCGCACCGGCTCGTTCATGGAGGTCGCCTACGCCTCGCGCGTGGGTGACCAGTCCGGCGGCGGGTTGAGCGTGCCTGCGCCGGTCCTGCACGCGTTCACCGACGTCACCGCCCATCCCACGATGGCCCTGGCCCACCTGGTCGCCGCCGCCGCGTGCGGCTGGTGGCTGGCGATGGGGGAGCGGGCCCTGTGGCGCCTGCTGGAGCTGGCCGCCCGTGGCTGGGCCGACATCGTGGCGCCCGCTCTCGAGCGCTGCCTCACTGCCGCGCGCGCCGTCACCGCGACCGCGCTGGGCGTCGAGCCGCTCGTCCTGGTCGCCGCGGTGGCTGCTCCGCTGCCGCAGTCCCAGGTCCGCAGCCGGAGCGTCTCCCGGCGCGGCCCACCCCTCGGCTGACCCGACCTCAGCCCACTTCGCACCGCACGCCGCGCGTCCTCGAGACGGCGGCGCTGCGTGCGTTCCCCTCTTCTCCTCCGGAGTACACCCATGTCCACACCACCCACACGACCCCCCAACTGGTTCCGCGCCTTCTGGCGATGGCACTTCTACGCCAGCTTCATCGTGATCCCGGTGCTGCTCGTCCTGTCCGTCACCGGGCTGATCTACCTGTTCCGCTTCCAGTTCGAACCCCTGATGCACGCCGACCTCATGAAGGTGGAGCAACCGGCCGGCACCGCCGTCATGCAGCCGTACGCCGGCCAGCTGGCCGCCGTCGAGAAGGCCTACCCCGACGCCGAGGTCGCCTCGATGGCCGAGCCTCGCGACGCCGGGCGCAGCACCGTCTTCTCGACCACCCAGCCCGACGGCTCGGCGCGCGACGTCTACGTCGATCCGTGGACCACCGAGGTCCTCGGCGACCTCGACCCCGACGCGACGCTCAGCGGCACCGCGATCCGGCTGCACGCCGACCTGATGTCCGGGGTCGTCGGCGACCGGTTCATGGAGCTCGGCATCTGCTGGGCACTGGTGATGGCGCTGACCGGCTACTACCTGTTCCTGCGCGGGTTCCGGAGCCGGCGACGGAACCGGAAGGCCGCCCGGAACGGCGCGAGGATGCGTTCCAGCCACGGTCTGGTCGGCGTCTTCGTCGGCGTCGGCCTGCTCGGGATGGTCGTGACCGGACTGCCGTGGACCGGCCTGTGGGGCGCCCAGGTGCAGAAGATCGCGACCGCCTCCGGCACGTCGTTCTGGAGCCTCGACCACGGGGCCGAGTCCAAGCCGGCATCGACCCTGGACGAGTCGCTGCCGCACAGCCACGCCGAGCTGCCCTGGGCCCTGCAGAAGTCCGGGGTGCCCGAGGGCGCGAAGCCGGGCGACGAGGTGTCCGTGGCGAACGTCGACACCGCGATCGTGGTCGGCGAGCGCGAGGGCCTGCGGCACCCGATGACGGTCGCCCTGCCCGCCGACGACCAGGGCACCTTCTCCGCGATCGGCTACGCGTTCGACCAGCCGAGTGACGAGCGGACCGTGCACGTCGACCGGTACGGCGGCAAGGTGCGCGCGACCTACGGGTACGACGACTACCCGCTGCTCGCGAAGGTGGTCTCGCAGGGCATCGGCCTGCACGAGGGACGCAGCCTGGGGCTGGCCAACATGGTCGGATCGGCGCTGTTCTGCCTCGCGGTGATCTTCCTGTGCGTGAGCGGCCCGTTGATGTGGTGGCGCCGTCGGCCCCGGGGCGGCCGCCTCGGGGCTCCGCGCGGCCGGTTGCCGGTGGGCGGGTCACCCCTGCTGGCGGTCGGTCTGGTGGGTCTGGGGGTGTTCCTCCCGATGTTCGGGATCAGCCTGCTCGTCGTACTCCTGCTGGACCGGTTCGTGCTCCGCCGAGTGCCGGCTCTGGAGGACTTCTTCGACGTCTCGCTGACCTAGTTAAGGGTTCGCTTAGGTGCCGTTGACGGGGCCTGCCCGGCGGACCGATAGTCGTGTGACCCAGGCCACACGGAGGTCCCAGTGCAGGTACCCGCACCTTTCGACTACGAGCGCGCCACGAGCGTTGACAACGCGATCAGCCTCCTGGAGAGGCTCGGCGAGGAGGCACGACTGGTGGCCGGCGGCCACAGCCTGATCCCGATGATGAAGCTGCGGCTGACCGGCCTCGAGTACCTCATCGACATCAACGACCTGCACGACGAGCTCGGCTACGTGCGGGTCGGGGTCGACGAGGTCCGGATCGGTGCGATGACGCGGCACCGCGAGCTGCTGGAGTCACCCGAGCTGGCCGCGGTGTTCCCGATCTTCGCCGACGCCGAGCAGGTGATCGCCGACCCCGTGGTGCGCAACCGCGGGACCATCGGCGGCTCGCTGTGCCAGGCCGACCCCTCGGAGGACCTCACCGCCGTCTGCACCGCCCTGGATGCCAGCTGCGTCATCCGGGGCTCGTCGGGCGAGCGGGTGGTCTCGATGGAGGAGTTCCATCGTGGTCCCTACGAGACGGCGGTCGGGCAGGCGGAGATCCTCACCGAGATCCGGCTGCCCGTCCGACCCGGCGGTTCCAGTGCCTACGCCAAGGTCGAGCGCCGGGCCGGCGACTGGGCCGTGACGTCGGCCGGTGCGGCGGTGTGGATGGACGACGGCACGATCACCAACGCCCGCGTCGGGCTCGCCGCTGTCGGGCCGAACACAGCCGGCATCCCGGCGATCTCGGAGCTGATGGCGGGCCAGCAACCGAGCGAGGAGCTCTACGAGCAGGCCGGCGAGCTGGCCGCGGCGAACTGCTCACCGTCGACCGACAACCGGGGCACGGTCGAGTACAAGCGGCACCTCGCCGACGAGCTCACCCGCCGCACGCTGCGCACCGCCGTACGACGGATCGAAGCCGGCCTCGCCGGCGACCAGAGGGGAAACAGCTGATGCAGGTCACCATGACGGTCAACGGCGAGAGCGTGACCCGCGAGGTCGAGGGACGGATGCTGCTCGTCCACTTCCTGCGCGACGAGCTCGGGCTCACCGGCACCCACTGGGGGTGCGACACCAGCAACTGCGGCACCTGCGTGACCTGGATGGACGACGAACCCGTCAAGAGCTGCACGGTCCTGGCCGCCATGGCCGGTGGCCGAGAGGTACGCACGGTCGAGGGCCTCGAGAGGGACGGGGTCCTCGACCCTGTGCAGGAAGGTTTCATGCGTTGCCACGGGCTGCAGTGCGGGTTCTGCACGCCGGGGATGCTGATGACGGCACGGGCGCTGCTCGACCGCAACCCCCACCCGACCGAAGCAGAGATCCGCGAGGCGATCTCCGGGCAGATCTGCCGCTGCACCGGCTACACCACCATCGTGCGCTCGATCCTGTGGGCGGCCGAGCATCCTGTGACCGAGACCGCCGGGAGCGCGTCATGACCGAAGTAGCCGCGAAGCCCGAGGACCTCGAGAACGCCGACAACGACCAGAAGCCGCTGGGCCACGGCCGGATGCTGCGCAAGGAGGACCCGCGCTTCATCCGGGGCATGGGGAGGTACGTCGACGACCTGCAGCTCAAGGGGATGCTGCACCTCGCGATCCTGCGCTCACCGGTCGCGCACGCCAACATCGTCAGCATCGACGTCAGCGCCGCCCAGGCCCATCCGAAGGTGAAGGCCGTGATCACCGGCGCCGACCTCGCCGCGCAAGGACTCGCGTGGATGCCGACGCTGTCCAACGACGTGCAGGCCGTGCTCGCGACCGACCGGGTCCGGTTCCAGGGCCAGGAGGTGGCCTTCGTGGTGGCCGAGGACCGCTACTCGGCCCGAGACGCCCTCGAGCTGATCGACGTGGAGTACGACGTGCTGCCACCCGTGATCGACGTACGCCAGGCCCTCGCGCCCGATGCGGAGGTCATCCGCACCGACCTGGAAGGCAAGAAGGACAACCACTGCTTCGACTGGGAGACCGGCGACAAGGACGCCACCGAGGCCGTCTTCGCCAACGCCGACGTCGTGGTCAAGCAGGACATCGTCTATCCCCGCGTGCACCCCGCGCCCATGGAGACCTGTGGCTGCGTGGCCGACTACGAGCGCGTCGGCGGGCAGCTGACGCTCTGGACGACGAGCCAGGCACCGCACGCCCACCGCACGGTCTACGCGCTCGTCTCCGGACTGCCCGAGCACAAGATCCGGGTCATCGCGCCCGACATCGGCGGCGGCTTCGGCAACAAGGTGCCGATCTACCCCGGCTACGTCTGCGCGATCGTCGCGTCGTTGGTCATCGGCAAGCCGGTCAAGTGGATGGAGGACCGCACCGAGAACCTGGTCAGCACCGGCTTCGCCCGCGACTACGTGATGCAGGGCGAGATCGCGGCGACCAAGGAGGGCAAGATCCTGGCGATCCGCACCCACGTGCTGGCCGACCACGGTGCCTTCAACGGGACGGCCGCGCCGATCAAGTACCCCGCCGGGTTCTTCGGCGTCTTCACCGGCAGCTACGACCTCGAGGCGGCGTACTGCTCGATGACGGCCGTCTACACCAACAAGGCACCAGGCGGTGTGGCCTACGCGTGCTCGTTCCGGATCACCGAGGCGGTCTACCTCGTCGAGCGGATCGTGGACTGTCTGGCCTACGAGCTGAAGATGGACCCCGTCGAGCTGCGGATGAAGAACTTCATCCAGCCCGAGCAGTTCCCGTACACGACCAAGACCGGCTGGGTCTACGACTCCGGCGACTACGAGAAGGCGATGAACCTCGCGCTCGAGATGGCGGGGTACGACGAGCTGCGTCGTGAGCAGGAGGAGAAGCGCGGCCGCGGCGAGCTGATGGGCATCGGCGTGGCCTTCTTCACCGAGGCGGTCGGAGCCGGTCCCCGCAAGGACATGGACATCCTCGGCCTCGGCATGGCCGACGGCAGCGAGCTCCGGGTGCACCCGACCGGCAAGGCCGTGCTCCGCGTCTCGTGCATGAGCCAGGGGCAGGGCCACGAGACCACGTTCGCCCAGATCGTGGCCGAGGAGATCGGCATCCCGCCCGACGACATCCAGGTGATCAACGGCGACACCGACCAGACGCCGTTCGGGCTCGGCACCTACGGCAGCCGGTCGACGCCGGTCTCCGGCGCGGCGGCCGCACTGGTCGCGCGCAAGGTCCGCGACAAGGCGCAGATCATCGCGTCGGGGATGCTCGAGGTCTCGGTCGCCGACCTGGAGTGGCAGAAGGGCTCCTTCCAGGTGAAGGGCGACCCTGGCCGGTCGGTGACCATCCAGGACATCGCGATGCGGGCGCACGGGGCCGGCGACCTGCCGGACGGAGTGGAGGGCGCCCTCGAGGCGCAGATCTGCTACAACCCGTCGAACCTGACCTACCCGTTCGGCGCCTACATCTGCGTGGTCGACGTCGACCCGGGCACGGCGGAGGTGAAGGTACGCCGCTTCATCGCTGTCGACGACTGCGGGACGAGGATCAACCCGATGATCATCGAGGGCCAGGTGCACGGTGGCCTCACCGACGGCGTCGGCATGGCCCTGATGGAGATGATCTCCTTCGACGAGGAGGGCAACTGCATCGCCGGGTCGCTGATGGACTACCTGATCCCGACCGCCCTCGAGACACCTCACTGGGAGACCGGCCACACGGTCACCCCGTCACCGCACCACCCGATCGGCGCCAAGGGGGTGGGGGAGTCGGCCACGGTCGGTTCGCCGCCGGCCATCGTCAACGCCGTCATCGACGCCCTCAAGCCCTACGGCATCCGGCACGCCGACATGCCGCTGACGCCGTCGCGGGTGTGGGACGCCATGCAGGGCCACCCGACCCCGCCGATCTAGACCCCGCCCATCCAGGAGTGGAAGAGGACTTGTGACGACCCAGCTCTCCGAACGCATCGACCAGCTCACCCGCTCGCGCGTCCCGTTCGTGCAGGCGACGGTCGTGCGCGCCCAGGAGCCGAGCTCGGCCCACGCGGGCGACCGCGCGATCGTGCTGTCCGACGGCACCATCGAGGGGTTCGTCGGCGGTCAGTGCGCTGCGGGTTCGGTGCGGACGGCGGCGCTCGGCGCGCTGGAGTCGGGGGTCGGCGTACTCCTGAGGGTGCTGCCGGACAGCGACGACTCGTTCCCGCAGACCCCGGGTGCGAGCATCGTGGTGAACCCGTGCCTGTCAGGAGGGGCGTTGGAGATCTACCTCGAGCCGCTGCTCCCGTCGCCGGCGTTGTACCTCGTCGGCACCTCGCCGACCGCCGAAGCGGTCGCCACGCTGGCGCCCACGCTCGGCTTCGTCGTGGACCGGGCAGCTGAGGGTGCCCGGCTGGACGGCGCCGTCGCCGTGGTGATCTCGAGCCATGGCGGCGACGAGCCCGCCTCGATCCGGGCAGCCCTCGACGCCGGCGTGGGTTTCGTCGGCCTGGTCTCCAGTCACACCCGTGGCGAGGCGGTGCTGGCCGAGCTCGGCCTGACCGACGACGAGCGGAGTCGGGTGCACCCGCACGTCGGCGTCGAGATCGGCGCCCGTACGGCGCCCGAGATCGCGCTGTCGATCCTCGCGGCGATCGTCAAGGGCATCCGACTGGAGGGACTCACGGCGGCTCCCGGTGAACGACCCGCTCCGCGCCCGCTCCAGGCGGTCGACCCGGTCTGCGGCATGACCGTGACGGTCGGGCCCGAGACCATCCACGCGGTCGTCGACGGCACCGACCACTGGTTCTGCAACCCGGGATGCCGCGACACCTTCATCGCGAGCCAGGCTTCGTGACCGTCGCGGCCGTCGTCCTCGCGGCCGGCGCCTCACGGCGGCTCGGCCAGCCCAAGCAGCTGCTCGCGCTCGACGGCGCCACCGTCCTCGACGTCACCCTGACCGTCGCCCGCGACTCCGCCTGCGCGCCCGTCGTGGTGGTCATCGGGGGTGCCGCCGACCGCGTCCGCGAGGAGGTCGACCTGACCGGGGTGCACGTGGTCGAGAACCGTGACTACGGCGAGGGCTGCGCCACGTCGATCCGTACGGCGATCGGCGAGCTGCCGCGCGAGACCAGCGGGATCGTGCTGCTCCTCGGTGACCAGCCCCGCGTCAGCGTCGAGACGGTGCAGGAGCTGGAGGCGGCGGCCCACGGTCACGCGGTCGGGGTCTGCCAGTACGACGACGGCCTCGGCCACCCGTTGTGGTTCGATCGGAAGATGTTCGGTGAGCTCGAGAAGATGCATGGCGACAAGGCGGTGTGGAAGCTCGTGGACGCGGGCCCCGACGTCGTGCGGGTCCGGATCCCCGGGCCGGTGCCCCGCGACATCGACACCTGGGACGACTACGAGGCGATGCGCGCGGAGTCGTCGTGAGCCTGTCGTCGGCCGGCGAGGTCCGGGAGCGTTTCGACGAGTGCGACTACCTCGCCGACGAGGGCATGTCGACCGCGGTGTTCCTCGCGCTGCGGCTGGGGATGCCGCTGCTCCTCGAGGGTGAACCGGGGGTCGGCAAGACGGCCGCTGCGCACGTGCTGGCCCGCTGTCTCGACGTACCGCTGGTGCGGTTGCAGTGCTACGAGGGACTGAGTGCCGCGGAGGCGCTCTACGACTGGAACTACCAGCGCCAGCTGCTCGCGATCCGGCTGGCCGAGTCGCGCGGCGAGAAGCTCACCGAGGCCGACCTGTTCAGCGAGGAGTACCTCATCGAGCGGCCCGTGCTGCGCTGCGTGCGGTACGACGGCCCGCAGCCGCCGGTGCTCCTCGTCGACGAGATCGACCGGGCCGACGACGAGTTCGAGGCGCTGCTGCTCGAGGTGCTCGGCGAGGGATCGGTGACCGTGCCCGAGATCGGCACCTTCACAGCGACGCGCCCGCCGATCGTCGTACTCACCTCCAACCGCAGCCGCGACCTGCACGACGCGTTGCGGCGGCGCTGCCTCTACCACTGGCTGGAGTACCCCGAGCCCGAGCGGGTCTGCGCCATCCTGCGCCGCACGGTGCCGGAGGCCAACGAGGACCTGATCTCCTCCGCGGCGCAGTTCGTCGGTCGGGTGCGCACCCTGGAGGTGGACAAGCCGCCGGGCCTGGCGGAGGCGATCAACTGGGTGGCCGCGCTCTCCGCGCTCGGTGCGACCGAGCTCGGTCGCGACACCGTCGTCGCGACGCTGGGGGCCGTCGTCAAGACCGTCGACGACCGCGACGTGGTGCTGAACAGCCTCGATGGGTGACGCGCCGGCCGTGCTGCTGCCCGGCGTCGACCGGGCCGCGCTGGCTGCTGCGTTCGGCGACCGGCTGCGGCGAGCGGGGGTCGGCGTCCCGACCACGGGGCTGGCCGACCTGTGCGAGGCGCTGGGGGCCGAGCCGCCGGACGAGCTCGACCAGCTGTACTGGCAGATGCGGGTGACCCTGGTCCGCCGCCACACCGACCTGCCGGCGTTCGACCGCGTCTTCACCGCTGCCTTCCGGGAGAGCGATCTCGGTGGTGACCCGCACGCCCGACGCCGAGGGGTCAACTGGGACCAGCCGCCGCAGCCGAGCGAGGAGCTGGTCTCCGTGCCCGGTCGCGGCGACCGCGAGCCGGAGGAGGGTGGGCTCCCGTGGCACACCCTGCCGCGCTCCACGTCGGCGTCGGAGGAGAGCGAGGAGGAGACGTTCTTCCTGCCCGACCTGCTGCCGAGCTCGCTCACCGGGATGGCCGACACCCCCTTCGACGAGTTCGACGCCGTGCAGCTGGCGGTGCTCGGGCGCTGGCTGGAGCGGGCTGCTCCGCGGTGGCCGATGCGCCGGAGCCGTCGTACGCGTGCGGGGAGGCGGGGTGAGTCGATCGCGATGCGCGCCACCATGGCCGCCTCGGGACGGGCAGGGTTCGAGCCGCTGCTCGACCTGCGTCGGCAGAGGCGGGTGCAGCGGCCGCGCCCGCTCACCCTGGTGACCGACGTGAGCGCGTCGATGCAGTCCTACTCGGCGGCGTACCTCCACCTGATGCGTGCGTTCGCCCGCACCGGTCGCGCCGAGACGTTCGCGTTCTCCACGTCGCTGACCCGGCTGACGCCGGCGTTGGTGCACCGGTCGGCCGACACCGCGCTGGCGCTCGCGGAGGAGCGCGTCGTCGACCGGTACGGCGGGACGCACCTCGCGCGGTCACTGCGCGACCTGCTCGCGTCGCGCCACGGGTCGACCCTGCGCGGCGGTGTGCTCGTGATCGCCTCGGACGGGTGGGACACCGATCCTCCCGAGGAGCTGACCGTCGTGATGGCGCGGCTGCGGCGACGGGTCCGGCGGCTGGTGTGGCTGAACCCGCGGGCCGCCGCAGCGGGGTTCGAGCCGCTGGTCGGGTCGATGGCGGCGGCGCTGCCGTTCTGCGACGCGTTCCTGCCGGCGCACTCGGTCTCGGCCCTGCCCGAGGTCTTCGCCGCGGTCAGCTCCACAAGGTGACGTGCACGGCCGGGCGGAACCGGCCGACGCCGGCCGCCTCGCCGCGGAGCATCGCCTGCGTGGCCCGGGGAGTGGCGACGAAGCGGACCAGCTCGGCCGCGGCCGAGATCTGCTGGTCGCCCGGCAGGGACCAGGTCGCCCAGGATCCGCGGCTGGTCAGCTGCGGTGAGTCGATGCGCACCAGCCGGCCGGCGCGGAGGTCGTCACGCACCGTGAAGCCGACCGCGATGCCGAGTCCCATGCCGCGTCGGGTCTCGCCGAGGGCAGCGGCGTCGCTCTGGAAGATGCGTTGCCGCTTCTCGGGCACCTTCAGCCGGCCGAGCACGGTCGAGGTCTCGCCGGCCGGTTCGGTGGCCCCGGGTCCGAGGTGCCAGACCTGGTGGCCGAGCTGGTCGAGGCCCACCGAGCCCACCGCGACCGGGTGCTCGGGCGCGGCGACCACGACGACCTCGTAGTCGAGGAACGTCTGCTGCACCAGGCCGCGTCGGGTCTGCTGCGCGGCCGGCCCGAGGGCCACGTCGACGGCGCGGGAGGCCAGCAGGTCGGCGAAGTCCGTGACCGGGTGGACACTGAGCTCGACGTCGAGGTCGCGCGCCCGGCTGGTGAACAGGCTGATCAGCCCGGGTGCGGCGTGCTCGGCGAAGAGGCCCGACGAGGCGAGCCGCAGCATCCGTCGTCCGGCTCCGGCCTCGCTGACCTCGAGCACCGTCCGGCTCTGCAGGTCGAGGATCTCCATGGCGCGGCTGGCCAGTCGCAGCCCGCCCGGAGTGAACGCCAGGCCGGACGGCGTGCGGGTGAAGAGGGGGTCGTCGAGCTCGGTGCGCAGCTGCTTGAGGTTCATCGACACCGCCGACTCGGTCGTGCCGAGCTCCACGGCCGCGGCCTTCACCGAGCCGCGACGGACCACGCACGCGAAGGCGCGCAGCTGGGTGGGGGTCACCTGCGGACCACGCGGGCGAGGGCGTCCCAGGCCGTGCCGGCCTCGACCACCCGCGGCACCCGCTCGGCCCGTGCGACGTCGAGGGCGGCGCCGGCGAGGTCGTCGAGCACGTCCTCCGCGGTGTAGAGCACGCTCGGGTCCTGCGGCCCGCCTGTGCCATCGGTGAGGTTGGTGGAGTCGTGGGCGACGACGAAGAGGGTGCCTCCCCGCCTCAGGGCGTCGAACGACTCGCTGGACTGCGGTGCGACGGGCGTGGTCGCTCACCTGGAAGTAGGCCAGCACGACGAGGTCGAGCTCGGTCGGCAGGGGAGCGGTGAGGGCGTCACCGACCTGCCAGTCCACCGCGTCGTTGACCTGGCGGCCCTTCTCGACGGCCACGCTCGACCAGTCGATCGCGGTGACCTGCCAGCCCCGTTCGGCCAGCCAGCGGGCATTGCGCCCCTCCCCGCAGGCGAGGTCGAGCGCCCGGCCGGGCGGAAGGTCGGACAGCTCGGACTCGACGAACTGGTTGGGGCCGGCCGACCACACGAGCGCCGTGGCGGCGTACCTCTCGTCCCAGGCGGCGGCGTCCATGTCGCTCCGGCTCAGTCGTTCGCAGGCTGCTGGGCCGGGTCCTGGGCGGCGATCTGGCGTCGTACGTCGTCCATGTCGAGGTCCCGCACCGCCTTGATCAGCTGGTCGAGCGCCGCGGGAGGCAGCGCGCCCGGCTGGGAGAACACCAGGATGCCGTCGCGGAACGCCATCAGCGTGGGGATCGAGGACACCTGCGCCGCGCTCGAGAGCTGGTGCTGCTCCTCGGTGTTCACCGACCCGAAGGTCAGGTCAGGGTTGGCCTCCGAGGCGGCCTCGTAGGTCGGCGCGAACTGGCGACACGGACCGCACCAGCTCGCCCAGAAGTCGACGAACAGGATCTCGTTGTCCTGCACGCTCTCCTCGAAGTTCTCCGCGGTGAGTTCGATCGTGGGCATGGATCGAGGCTATGCGGCGGGCTCAACTCAGTCGAGTGGGCGAAGAAGGGGAAAGGGCTCGAGCTTCACGATGCGCTCCCGTCAGCCCAGTTGGGAGACCACCCTCTGCGGGGCGACGAACACAGCAGTACGTCGCTCCAACTCCATGGTCTCGTCGAACTCCGCCCAGTTGTCGTGCTCGCCGCCTGCTGCACTGAAGATCTCTCGGCGCAGGAGACGCAGCTGCTCGTCGCTCACGCCGGGCTCGGGGTCGTCAGGCCCCACCAGTGCGGCCTGACCCTCGACGGAGACCCACTGCCAGCCGGCACGGATCACCACGGCGATCGTGGGGTCCCGGCGCAGGTTGATCAGTTTGCGTGTCGAGCTGACCGAGACGAAGGCGACGGACTCGAGGCCGGTGGACGGGTGGCGCACGACCCCCGCGTTCACCACGGAGGTGTGCGGCGTCAGGTCGGATCGACGCGTCACGACGACGCACAGCCCATGATCGGACGGCACCAGGTGCGCGAAGTCGGCGAGGTCCGAGCCGCCATCCATGTCGAGCAGCGTAGTCCTGGCCCGTCGATTCCCCCAGGGGGCGTGCGCGGAGGAAGGGGAAAGGCGACGGCCCCGAGACCGCCACCATCCGATCCACTCCTGTTGACCCCCCTCGCGACAGGAGCGGAAATCTGTGAGCGAGCCCGAGGTCGTTGTTGGCGGAATGCTAACAGCCTTGTTGACGAAGTGCCAACTCTCTGTAGAGTGACGTCGGTGACCACGCCGCCGCGCAAGTACCAGAGGCTCGACCCCGCGACGCGGCGCGGGCAGATCCTCGACGCCGCCAACGAGCTGTTCGCGGAGCGCGGCTACGACGTGGTCACGATCGACGACATCGCCAAGGGCGCGGGTGTCGCTCGCGGACTCGTGCACCACTACTTCGGCGGTCGCAAGGAGGTCTACCTCGCCCTGCTCGAGCGGGTCGGAGGGCTTCGCGAGGAGCTGCTGAGGCCGCCCGATGGCCGGACCGCCCGGGACCGCGTGGCCGACTCGGTGTCACGTTGGTTGGACTGGACCGAGGCGAACCGGACCATGTACCTCGGCACGATCGCCCCCGGTGAGGACATCGTCGATCCCGACGTGAGGCGGGTGGTCGCCGACCTGGTGAGTCGCGCCGTCGCGCTGCTCGCGACCTTTCACGCCGACATCGCCCAGGACTCGCCGCGTCTGCAGCACGCCCTGGAGTGCTGGACCGGACTGAACCGGGCCGCCACGCGTCGCTGGCTGCGCGGGGAGGCCACACGCGAGTCCACGCAGGAAGTGATCGCGTCCACGCTCGAGCACGTGCTGCGCACCTTCGGTCGACTCCCGGGTGCTCGCTGAGCTGGTCTCAGCGGTGGCGGTCCAGCCAGCTGACCAGCGCCGCGGAGACCTGCTCCGGCTGGTCGGTGCCGAGGAGGTGGTTGGCCTGCGGGACGGTCACGAGCACAGCTCCGGGAATGCGGTCGGCGAGGATGCGGCCGTTCTCCGGCGGGACGAGCGCGTCGAGCTCTCCGTGCACGACCAGGGTCGGGGCCGTGATCTGGTCGAGGCGGTCGTACCGGTCCCAGAACGACGTGCCGGCGGCCTGGGCGAGGTAGCCCGCGTTCGTGGCGGCCAGGGGCAACCGCACCGCCCAGTCCTCCTCGATGCGCTCGCGCGGGGTCGAGGGGGCGTAGTTGAACGGGATGGACGCCTTGGCCGCCTGTTCAGGCGTCAGCTCTCCTCGCTTCCCCAGGATCGCCATGGCGTCGGGGTTCATGACGGCATGCGTGATCCCGGGATGCGTCGCGAGCAGGCACAGCGAACGAACCCGCTCCGGCGCGGTGAGGGCGATCTCCTGGGCCATCAGGCCACCCATGGAGATGCCCATGACGTGGGCGGTCCGCACGTCGGCTGCGTCCAGGACAGCCAGGCAGTCCGCGGCCATCGTCTCGACGGTGTACGGCGCTCCCGGCACGTCGCCGGTGAGACCGGCGCCGCGGTTGTCGACCCGGATCACGCGGTAGCGCTCGGTGAGCGAGGGCAGCAGGCGGAACCACATCGCTGCCGGGTAGGCCAACCCCATGATGAGCAGGACGGCCGGGGCGTCGTCGGGACCGTCGGTCTCCCACGAGATGCGGGCAGTGTCAGGGCGCTCGAGCAGGGGCACGGCCTGAGCGTAGCCAGTCGACCGATCCCTGTAGCGTCACGATGCGTGAGCCCAACCCATCCCACGTACGAGCAGCTCGTCGTCCTGCCGGCGTACACCGAGCAGCCGGTCCCGGTGCCCTTCGAGGACGCCAACGGTCACCTCAACGTCCGCCACTACACCGGGATCGCCAGTGAGGGCCTCGACGAGTCCCTGGTCGACGTGGGGATCCCGCAGAACTGGCCGGCCCAGGGGCATGCCTGCTTCTCCGCGGAGCACCATCTGACCTACCTGGCCGAGCTGCTGACCGGCGACCGGATCTCCTCGCGGGTGCGGCTGCTCGGGCGCTCGGAGCGGGCCGCGCACGCGTTGGTGTACCTGCTCGACGACTCACACCAGCGGCTGAGCTTCGTGATGGAGGAGATCCTGCTGCACATCGACATGGAGACCCGGCGCACGGCTCCGTGGCCCGAGGATGTCGCGGCCGACCTGGACCAGCAGATCGCCGCTCAGTCCAGCCTGCCGTGGGAGCCCGACGTCTCGGGTTCGCTGGCGTTGCGCTGACGTCTTCCGGTCGCCAGGGGATGACCCCACCCCGGAGGTCGTGCTGACCGCACGGGAGGCACCCCGAACCGGTCGGTCACCGCCAACGGCCGGGCGCTTGGCCCCATCGCCGGGAGACACGAAATGGCGTGTGCTGGAGCCATCTCCAAACGCAGCGAGAGGCAAGGCAATGGACCGGATCATCGAGAGCGGCACCTACACAGACCGTCGCGTACACCCGCACAACGGCTACTACGCAGGCGACTTCTCCTCGGTCCCGTTCAAGCAGCCCGACCTGCGCGTCCTGCTCGCGGTGGCCCCGGCAGCTCCCTACTCGGCGCGGTCGCGGACGACTCGCAGGCGTAGAGCACCAGCGCGACCGCCGCGGTGAGTCCGAGGAGCAGGGCCAGGTTGCCCGCGTAGTTGCGCAGCAGGATGGCCTTGACCGCTGGTTGTGTGTCACGGCGATCTATCAGTGGGATCGCCACGACGGTGATCAAGGCGCCGACGACAAGGGCTCCCTGGACGTAGCGCCGTGCACGCGCCGGCAACCGCGTCAGGGTGACGCCCACGCCCACCGTGAGTGGTGCGATCAGGCCGTCGTGCAGGGCGACGGCCGCCACCAGCCAGAGCGCCAACGCCACGAGGTCACTCGCGGGGAGCTCGGTCAGCAGGCGGAAGGCGCCGAACGCGAGGAGCAGGCCGCCGGCTGCGCACAGGCCGATCCGGTAGGGACGCATGTCAGGTCACCTCCACCCGGGTCAGCCACTTGGTGTTCAGGACGCCGGCACGGTTGGGCGCGATCAGGCGCAGCGGGTAGCCGTGGTCGATGTCGAGCCGCTCGCCGTTGAGGTGGGTGGCCAGCAGCGCGGCGCTGACCTGCGGACCTTCGACGGTGCTGTGGTTGTACGCGCCGTGCGGCTGGAGCGAGACCAGCCGCACGTGCGAGGACTCGTCGCCGCCGGCCCGCCGTACGACGTCGATGAGTGGGACGCCCAGCCAGTCCGCACCGACGCTCCATCCCTCCACGCAGCTGATCGGGAAGCGACGCGCCTTCTTCGCCATCGACTCGAGCTCGGACAGGGTCAGCCGGAACGGAGCCGGGCCGGACACCTCCAGAGCCCAGTCGGCCGAACGAGCCAGCTCGAGGACGTCGGCCTGCGCGGCCGTCTTGTTCACCGGCACTTCCTGCGGTCCCTTCGAGGCCTGCCTGGTGGCCAGCAGGCCCACGCGGGACAGGGGCGTCAACGTCTGCCCGACCGTGGTGAGCACGATGGCCCCGATGCCGGAACCGACCGCGACGAAGAGACCGCGCCGGTCGAGGGCAGGCATCGGCTCGAGCGGTACGACGCCCGCGTTGCTGTGCGCCTTCGGGTTCTCGCTCCAGGGGATCTCCGTGAGCACGTCGGCCTCGGAGAGTCGCGCCTGCAGCCCGTACTTGATGTCCGGGAGCTTCACCCCGATGTGGATCAGCACGGAGCCGATCACGACGTACGCCAGGTAGCGGTGGGTGGAGGGGAAGGACCACGGCCACGGGTACCAGTCGAGGGTGTTGAGGAACCCGGTGGTCAGCTGCACCAGGGCCGAGGCCACCAGCACGAACACCGACAGTCGCTCCACCGCATGCTTGACAGATCGAAGCGGCGGCCAGCGGAAGAGGTTCGGGTAGACCGACCACAGCTTGACCAGGAGCAGTGGGATGCAGGCCACTCCCGTGGCGATGTGCAGGCCCTGGGTGAAGCGGTAGAGCTGCCTCGGGCTGGCGGGTTCGGGGAGCCAGGACCACGGCTGGTACTGGTAGTGGCTCAGCATCCCGGTGACGAAGCAGATGGCGAAGCCGATGCCGAGGACTCGTCCGAGCCGAGCCGTGACCGCGGTCGATCGCAGCGGGCTGGAGAAGTGGGGCCACCAGGACGGCCTCTTCGCCCCAGCCGACCTCGAAGGCGCTGGGTCGTCTCCCGAAGTCTCGAGGGCAGCGGCCACGTTCCACAGAGTGCCTCACCACGGGGCCGTGCGTCCCCTGCGTACGGCCGGATCAGGGGATGCGTAAGACAACGGTAAGACGGGCGACCAGCGACTCGGGTCAGCGCCGCCCGGTCGGTTCGAAGTTGCCCTCCAGCACCTCGTCCGCTGTCTGCCTGGCGATCCTGATGCCGTCCTCGACGGCCGAGCGGAAGTGGATGCCGCCCCAGATCCGCGCCTCGCCGACCTCCCTGGTCAGCTGCCTGACCGTGCCGAAGTGGCGGTCGCCCAACCCGGTCAGGCTCGGGACCGTCAGGTCGATGCGTCGGGTTCCGAGGAACGCCGCCAGCGCCTCGGCACCAGCAGGCGTGACGCACGAGTGGGCGCTGGGGTAGTCGGGATGGTTCGGAGTCACGGCCAGGAGAGGGAGCCAGGACGTGTCGCCGACGGTGGCGTCGTTGCCGTCGGTGTCGCCCTTCTGGATCGCGGTCACCGGCCGCCAGAACTCGTAGAGATACTTGGCGTCGTAGCAGGCGATGATCCCGTCGGCGTACGCCACCGACGCCATCGCCATCATCCGGGCGGCCTGGCCGACGTCCAGCTGGTGCTGGGTGATGACCCCGCGCAGGGCGAGGTGCGCCTGCTGGACCGGTGGCTCGGCCCAGAACAGCGCCGCCGTCGTCTGCCAGTCCTCGCGAGTCGTGCTCGTCCGCGAGCCGATCTCCTTGACCTCGTTGTAGTCACGAGCCCAGCGTCGGCTCCCCAGCGAGGGAGGTCCGTCCGGCCGGAACTGGTCGGCGGACTCGAGGGCGAAGGTGTCCATCTGCCCGAGGTACGTCCCGATGGGTGGAGTGGGAGTGGTCGGGACCCAGTCGCCCGGACCCGCCGGACTCGGCGGGGTGTAGCCGACGTCGGCGCGGAAGCCGTCGTCCGCGCGCAGCGCGATGAACGCGTTGGCCACGCGACGACCTACGGCGACACCGTCGTCCTTCGCCTGGCCGTCGGGGATGGTGGCCAGGGACGTGTCGTACGCCGGGTCGAGGATCGTGGCCTCCTGGCCCGGGAGGTAGTGCTCGTAGATCGCATGGGCGGCCGCGACCACGGCGGCCTCGGGCGACGAACCACGCGGTGCGCGGGTGCGGATGGCGAAGGGTTCGTACGTGCGCTGGACCGCCATCACGGCGTCGTACACCGCGATGCCGGCGTACCCGAAGATGACGTGGCCCTCGGCGGGGGTGAGTGCCGCGGCCGTGAAGGCCTGCGTCCCCACGGCGTCCCAGGCCGACACGTAGGTGTCTGGCTGCGATGGCTGACGGCCGGCCGCGTCGCGCCGTTGGTGAAACGGGTGCTGTTGCGACGGTGGTGGCCAGGGCGGCGGTGAGTCCGGCGACGAGCAGGCGAGATCGACCATGACCCGCTCCTCTCCGAGAGGGCTTCCTTCCGGTCTACGCCTTGCCTGCGCTGCCGGCAACGGGACGAATCCGAGATGCCCGGAACCCGACGGGTACCTGCTGTTCCGCACCGGCTCGACCCGAGTTTCCCGTTGTGTGCAGGGGCGTTCAGGCGTCCCGGACGTCGGTCCCGGACCTCGGGGAGGGGCCGGAAGCCGGCCGCCTTGTACGTCGCGACGGCGCCGACGAGCGAGCTCGGGGTGCAGACGATGGCGCTCGAGGAGCCCAGCTCCTGAAGGGCGGCGGCCGCGGCGAGGGTGATGGCCCTGCCGTGGCCGAGACCGCGATGGTCCCGGTGCACGCCCATCGGCTCGAGCAGTCCCGGCCTCCCGGGGCCGGCGGACCACACCGTCACTGCCGCGACCGCGTTGCCCTGGTCGTCGTACGCGACCAGGCACCGGGCGTCGGCGTACGCCGGACCGGCCGCCATCGCGTGCCAGCGCTCGTCGCTGAACGTCGACCCGTCGAACGATGCCCGGTGCACGGCGCTGCGCAGGTGCACCTGCTCCGGCTCGGTCACCTCGATCCGGACGCCGGGCTCCGCCACCGGGTCGGTGAGATCACGGCGCAGCGGCGTCCACGGCTCGTCGGTGCCCCAGCCGTGCTCGAGCAGCAGGTCGTGCGACCAGTGCGCCTGCGGGCGCTTCGACGTTGGCCTTCCCGGGCGGCAGGACGCCACGCTCGGGATCGGTGAGGTCGGCCACCAGTCGGCGCGCCAGGTCCTCGTCGTGGTGGTGGTCCGGCGCGATCGTCATCCGCAGCAGGGCGGGTCCGTCCTGCAGACCGATGGCGAGGATCTGTCCGTCGCGGCTCCACGTCCGGACCGCCGCGGCCGTCGCTTCGGCACCGAAGCGCCAGAACCAGCCGACGTCTCCCGGGTGCAGCTGCATCGGCGCCCCGTCGTACTGCCACTCGCGCAGCGCGTCGACGACCTCAGTCATCTCGGTGACCCTGGGGTGCCCAGCGTGACGGCCCATGCGCCGATCAGACACCAGGGTGGCGCCTGGCCGCGCCTGGTTTTTGCCCGGCTATCCGGCGGGCTCGGTGATCCGCTCGGGGGCCACGTCGAGGAGCTGCTCGAGGAGCTCGCGGTCGCCGTCGATGGTCACCAGGTCGAAGCAGCGCTCCACGAAGAGGGAGTAGATGGCGTCGGCGTCGCCCTCGACCACGACGTTCGGGTCCTCGATCGGGCCGTTGACGACCTCGCCGTCGACGAGGGAGGCGACCTCGGTGCCGGCGCGGAACTCGAAGCGGCCGGCGGGGGCGAGGCGGGCGATCACGGTGTCCATGGCGTTGGCCAGCCAGCCGTCGAAGAGCTCGTCCTTGTCGGTGGGTGGGCCCAGCGAGCGGGCGCCCCAGAGGGCCAGCTCGCGCATGGCCGGACGCAGCTCGCGCCCGTAGTCGGTCAGGTCGTAGACCTTCGACGCCGCCGGGGGAGGGAGGGTGCGCCTGGCGACGATGCCGTGGCCCTCGAGGTCTCGAAGCCGGGCCGCCAGGATGTTCGTCCCGATGCCCGGCAAGCTGTCGACGAGGTCGGTGTAGCGCTTGGGTCCGTGCATCAGCTCGCGGATGACGAGCAGGGCCCAGCGGTCCCCGACCAGGTCGAGCGCATGAGCCATCGGACAGTACTGCTCGTAACGCTTCGCCATGCCGAAAGAGTACCACCTGGTTCTGATTCTACAAGAAACTGCTTGCAAAATTAAAGTAGACGCTGTTACGGTCGCAAGCATGACTTCACAAAAGCAAGCAACTGCAGCGGTGACGAGCCGTGGCACGTGGCTGGCCCTCGCACTCCTCTGCGTCGTCCAGTTCATGGTCGTCCTCGACATCGCGATCGTGAACGTCGCTCTGCCCTCCATCAAGAGCGACCTCGGCTTCTCCCAAGCCGACCTCCAATGGGTCATCAGCGCCTACGCCCTGGTCTTCGGCGGGTTCCTGCTGCTCGGTGGCCGGGCCGCCGACATGCTGGGACGCCGTCGCCTCTTCCTCGTCGGGGTCGTCGTGTTCACCGCGGCCTCCCTGCTCGCAGGTCTGGCCTGGTCCGAGCCGTCGCTGATCGCGGCCCGCGCCTTCCAGGGCCTGGGCGCGGCGATCATCACGCCGGCCGCCCTGTCGATCCTGTCGGTGACCTTCCCCGAAGGCCGTGAGCGCAACATCGCGCTCGGGGCGTGGGGTGCGGTCGGCGGCTTCGGTGCCGTGGCCGGCGTACTGCTCGGCGGCGTCCTGACCGACGCGCTGAGCTGGGAATGGATCTTCTTCGTCAACGTCCCGGTCGGTGTCGCGGGCTTCGTGCTGGCGCCGCTTCTCCTCCAGGAGAGCCGCGACGCCCGGGTCAAGAGCTTCGACCTGCCCGGCGCCGTCCTGGTGACGAGCGGGCTGTCGTCCCTGGTCTACGCGATCACCCAGGCCGGCCAGGACGGCTGGCTGGCGACCGAGACCGTGAGCGTGTTCGCCGTGTCCGCCGCGCTGCTCGTCGCCTTCGTGGCGTGGGAGCTGCGGCACCACGACCCGCTGATGCGCTTCGGCATCCTGAGGACCCGCACGGTCAGCGGCGCCAACGTCGCCGGCTTCATCATGGGCACCGCGATGTTCTCGATGTTCCTGATGCTGACGCTCTACATGCAGCAGGTGCTCGGCTACTCCCCGATGAAGACGGGCGTCGCCTACCTCGCGGTGGCCGGTACGGCGATCATCTGGTCGGCCGTCGCGGCCCAGCTCGTGACGCGCATCGGGGTGAAGCCGGTGCTGGTCGTCGGGATGGCCGCACTGACCGCGGGACTGCTGTTCTTCACCCAGGTGTCGGTCGGCGGCAGCTACGTCAACGACCTGCTGCCCGGCTTCCTGCTGGTCGGTCTCGGCATCGGGTTCTCCTTCGTGCCGATCTCGATCGCGGCCCTGGCCGGGGTGAACGCGTCCGAGGCCGGGTTGGCCTCAGGGCTGATCAACACCTCGCAGCAGATCGGCGGCGCGCTCGGCATCGCGGCGCTCTCCACGATCGCGACGACGGGGGCGGAGAACTCCCTCGCCACCGGGTCGGTCGTGCCGGTGGCCCTGGTCGACGGGTTCTCCTCGGCGTTCGTCGTCGGCGCGATCTTCGCCGCCGTCGGACTGCTCGCGGCCCTGACGCTCATCCGTCGTGACGAGCTGGACGCGGAACCCCTGCCCGTCGTCGTGCCGGAGCCGGTGCTCGACGCGGCCTGAGCGAGCGGGCCGGTCAGAGCGGGAGCTCCTGGCCGGCTCGTTCGCGGACCATGTAGTCGGCGTACCAGTCGGCCCACTGCTCGTCGTACTCACCGGTGCGCTTCTCGTGCTCGCCGTGGGCGGCAGCCGCGCGACGCAGCGCGTCGTCGAGGTCGCTGGTGGAGCTGAACGTCGTGGCCGACGCCTCCACGCGACCGGGGAGCCGCGTGGTGATCTCCTGCAGCAGCCAGCGGTTGCCGTCCGGGTCGCTGAAGGTGGCGAGCGAGGAGTAGGTACGCCGCTCGGGGTCCGGTCCGTCGACCGGTCCGTCGTCGCCGGGGTGGAAGATCTCGCTGACCTCGATGCCCCGGCCGACCAGCTCGGCGCGGGCCGCCTCGATGTCGGAGACGACCAGGTACAGGTTCTCGAAGGAGCCGGGAGGGGCCGAGGTGCGGTCCTTGCCGAAGTGGATCGAGCACTCCGAGCCGGGTGGCGTGAACTGCACGACCCAGGGCGGCGTCTCGTCGAGCCTCCATCCCAGCTGGGAGTAGAAGTCCTTGGCGCGGTCGACGTCAGAGACGGGAATGGTGACTACCTCGAGCTTCATGTCCATGTCACCAGCCGAACGCGCCCTTCGACCCGGGCGCATCACCTGCGACGGATGATTCAGCAGGCGCCGGCGTACGACGTGCGATGCAGCCTCGGGGCCGCGATCGACTTCGCGCTCTGGCGCTCGAGCGTGTAGTACCGCGCCCAGTCCATCTGCATCCGTCCCTGCCGCATGGTGGCGCCGCTCCTCCCCAGCAGCCGGAAGCGCATGTTGTACGCCGCTGCGGTGCGTGCGGCTGGACGGCGTTCGGTGCGGATCACCTTGGTGTCGACGAACCACGAGATGTGGTGGCGGGTGATCTCGATGGCGTAGGTGTGGAACTGGTTGTCGTTCAGCCCCAGCCGCTTGGTGCTGGTGAAGTCATGGTTCGGCAGGTTGCGCGCGTGCATCCGTGACCTGTGCGCGTTCAGCCGGTAGTCGCTGAGCACGACGCCCCGGGCGCCGCAGTGGCTGCTCTTGGTGGGGGTCAGCTCCCAGATGGCGCGGAACGGCGTGCCGGCTCCGCCGTACTGCCGGCTGCGGACGCGGGCCTCCCACCGGCCGTAGCGCCGGGGGCTACCGGTGAGGGTGGCGCTGACGGTGCCGCTCCTCCGCGTCGAGTCGAGGGTGAGCATGCCGTGCTGGTTGCGCACGAGGCGTGGCTTGTTCACCTTCCAGCGCTTCGCGAGCGGCGCCTTGAACTCGTCCTTCACGCTCGCGTTGCCCCAGCGGAAGACCTTCGCGGCGTTGGTCGGGTGGCTCTCCGACGCGGACGCGGTGGGCACCGAGCCGGCCAGGGGGACGAGCAGGGAGACGGCCGCGACGGGGGCAGCAACTCGGACGATCCGGGAAAAAAGCATGCCGAACACCGTAGGACACCCGCGCCCGGGCAGCCCGGCGGGGGAGGGCGCCGATGATTAAAACGATTCAAGGCGGGGTACGGGACCTGGCATGCAACTCGGTGCGAAGGAGACGACCGGATGGCGAGCGACGGTCTCGGTCGCCATGTCGAACTACATCGAGGCCGGCTCGATCATCGCGATCGCCGTCAGCCTGTCGCTGTGGCAGAAGGAGTTCGGGCTCGACGACTTCGCGGTCGGACTGCTCGCGGCGCTCAGCGCCAACGCCTTCGGCGCGGCAGGCGGAGCCCTCATCGGGGGCTGGCTGTGTGACCGGTTCGGGCGCAAGTTCATCTACACCTACGACCTGCTCGTCTACATGCTCGGCGTCGCGATGGCGGTGTTCGCGGTCAGCTACGGAATGCTGCTGGCGGCCTTCGTGATCACCGGTCTGGCCGTCGGGGCCGGCGTACCCGCCTCGTGGACGTTCATCGCCGAGGAGGCACCGGCCGAACAGCGAGCCCGCCACGTCGGCACGGCCCAGCTCGCCTGGTCGATCGGTCCGATGGTCGGGTTCGCCCTGGCCATCGCGGTGGTGCCGCTCGGCCTGCTCGGGAGCCGGCTGATCTTCGCGCACCTGTTCGTGGTCGCGTTCGTGACGTGGTGGCTCCGCCAGGGGCTGAGCGAGTCGCGGGCGTGGACCGAGGAGCAGGAGGAGTCGGGCGGCGCCCCGGGGATGAGCCGCGTCCGCGAGCTGGTCTCCCAGCGCACCAACGTGACCGCGCTGCTGTTCCTGTTCGGGGTCTACGGCTTCTGGAACCTGGTGGCGGGCCAGGCCGGCATCTTCATGCCCCGGGTGTACGACGCCGCGGGGCTCTCGAGCGAGGCCGGTCAGAACGGCCTCCAGGTGCTGGTGTGGGGCTGCACCTCGCTCTCGACCTTCTTCGTGTTCATGCGGCTCGCCGACCGGGTGGAGCGACGCTACGCTCTACGTCGTCGGTGCCGTCATGGGCATGTGCGCCTGGGCGCTGATCTCGTACGCCGGGTCGAGCGTGCCCGTGCTCCTCGGCTTCGCGGTGATCTGGGGGATCTCCGCAGGGATCGGCGCCCAGGCCTTCTACAGCGTGTGGACCAGCGAGCTGTTCGCGACGCGCTACCGGGCGACCGCCCAGGGCTGCTGTTCTTCGCGGCCCGGTGCGCGGTCGGTGGCCTGAGCTACGTGTTCCCGACGCTGCTCACCCACCAGGGCGTGCCGTTCGTGGGGACGATCCTGCTCGGCTCGCTGCTGGTCGCGCTCGTCGTCGGAGCGATCTGGGCTCCGCACACGCAGGGCAAGTCGTTGAAGGAGATCGAGCGCGAGCGCGAACCCGAGCTGGTCTGCTAGGCCGACGGCCCGGCCAGCGTCGAGGCCCGCGCCACGAGCTCGGGGCGGAACACGACCCGCTGGTGCAGGTGCGCCTCGTCGCTGGTCTCCGAGAGGAGCAGCTGGGCGGCGGTGCGGCCGAGCTCGCCACGGGGCTGCCGGACCGAGGTGAGCGGGACCGCTGCGGCCGAGGCGAACTCGATGTCGTCGTACCCCACGATGGCGAGGTCGGAGGGCACCCGCCAGCCGGCGCCGATGGCCGCCTGGAGCAGGCCCAGTGCGGTGATGTCGTTGGCGCAGAACGCCGCCGTCGGGCGCCGTGACGCGGGCAGGCCGGCCAGCCGCTCGCCGGCGCCGCGTCCCTCGGCCACGGACAGCGACGCGATGGGCAGCTCGATCAGGTCCTCGTCGGGCAGACCGGCCTCGCTCCAGGCCTCGCGCGCCCCGGCGTGACGCTCCCTGACCTGGCCCAGCGTGCTCGGGCCGCCGATGAAGGCCACCCGGGTGTGGCCCTGGTCGATGAGGTGCTCGATCGCGAGGCGGCCGCCGAGGACGTCGTCGACCGCGACCGAGCAGAACCGGTCGTCGTCGCGCGTGCGGTCGACGATCACCAGCGGGACCCCGCGGTCGGCGACGGCGTCGAGCCAGGGAGCGTTGGCGTCCATCGGCGTCAGCAGGATGCCGAGGACGCGCTGCTCCATCAGGGCGGCGAGGTGGGCCTGCTCGCGGACCGCGCGGTTGTTGCTGTTGCAGATCACCACCGACATGTCGGCACCCTCGGCCGCGAGCTCGATGCCCTGGGCGACGTCGGTGAAGAACGGGTTGGTGGCGTCGAGCATCACGTAGGCGAGCGTGCGGCTGGTGCCCATCCGGAGCTGGCGCGCGAACTCGTTGCGCACGAAGCCGAGGTCGGCCATGGCGCGCTCGACGCGCTCCCGGGTGGCCGTGCTGACCACCTCGGGGCGGTTGAGCACGTTGGAGACGGTGCCGAGCGAGACCTGGGCGGCGGCGGCGACGTCCTTGACCGAGACGCCGACCGGGAGTCGTCGCTCACCTCCGGGCTCCGCGGCCCGGGAGGGCTCGCCTTGAAACGTCGCAAATGCTAGCGGCTCGACGTGGAGCAGCCGTTTTCAGTGTGGATTCGGTAACGGTACTTGACACCTGTGACGGCCGTCACCTAGCGTCAAGCCCAGATTTTGAAACCTTTCAATCGGCGAACGGAACCCACCAGCATGGTCGACACCCCGACCCGCCCCGCCTCGCTGGAGCTGCGCGGCGTCGTCAAGTCGTTCGGCGCCGTCCAGGCGCTGCGCTCGGGGTCGCTCCGGGTGGAGGCCGGCTCGATCCACGCGCTGGTGGGGGAGAACGGCGCCGGCAAGTCCACGCTGGTCAAGGTCGTGGCCGGGGTCTACCGCCGCGACGGCGGCGAGTTCCTGCTCGACGGCGAGAGCGTCGACTTCTCCTCGACCGCCGAGTCCAAGGCCGCCGGCGTCGCGGTGATCTACCAGGAGCCGACGCTGTTCCCCGACCTCTCGGTCACCGAGAACATCTTCATGGGCCGCCAGATCCTCGGCGTCGGGCCGCCGGATCGACCGCGGCGCGATGTACGCCGAGGCGGAGCGCCTCTTCGCCGGGCTGGGCGTGCACATCGACCCGCGTCGCCCGGCGCTCGGCCTGTCGATCGCCGACCAGCAGATCATCGAGATCGCCAAGGCCATCTCGCTCGACGCCCGGGTGCTGATCATGGACGAGCCGACGGCGGCGCTCAGCGGCGTCGAGGTCGAGCGGCTCTTCGCCGTCGCCCGCCGCCTGCGCGACGAGGGCCGCGCGCTGGTGTTCATCTCGCACCGGTTCGACGAGGTCTTCGAGCTGTGCGACACCGTGACGGTGATGCGCGACGGCGAGTACGTCGACACGCTCCGCGGTCGCGGACACCGACATCGACCGGCTGGTCGCCCTGATGGTCGGCCGCGAGGTCGGCGACCTGTTCCCGAAGACCCCTGCCTCGGTGGGCGAGCCGGTCCTCGGCCGTGAGCCACCTCGGCTCCGTCGGGCGTCTTCCACGACGTGAGCTTCGAGGTCCGCGCCGGCGAGATCGTCGGGCTGGCGGGCCTGGTCGGCGCGGGGCGCAGCGAGATCGCCCGGGCCGTGTTCGGCGTCGACGGCTACGACACCGGGATCGGTGACCCTCCTGGGCAAGCCGGTGCCGCCGCGCAGCCCGCGCGCCGCGATCCGGGCCGGGATGGCGTTCATCCCCGAGGACCGCCGCAAGCAGGGGCTGGTCATCGACGCGTCGGTCTCGCGCAACGTGGCCGGTGTGATCCGCGGTCGACTGTCCAGGGCCGGGATCCTCACCCAGCGTGCGGAGAACCAGGCGTCGGGCCCGTGGGCCTCGACGCCTCGAGGTGAAGACCAACGCCCTCGACATGAACGCCACCACCATGAGCGGCGGCAACCAGCAGAAGGTCGTCATCGCCAAGTGGCTGGCCACCGAACCGCGCCTGCTGATCATCGACGAGCCGACGCGCGGCATCGACGTCGGCACCAAGGCCGAGGTGCACCGGCTGCTCTCCGAGCTGGCCGGCCAGGGCATGGCGATCCTGATGATCTCCTCCGAGCTCCCCGAGGTCCTCGGGATGGCCGACCGGGTCCTCGTCGTCAGCGAGGGCCGACTCACCGCCGACATCGACCGCGACGACGCCACCCCGGAGAACGTGATGCGCGCTGCCACCCAGACGAGGGAGGTGCGGGCGTGATCGACACCGACAAGCAGACCGAGAGCCGAGTCGACGACCGAGCACGCCCACGCCGAGCTGGTCGCCCCGAGCGCAGCTGTCGCCGGGACGCCGCGCCTTCGAGACCGCTCGTCCGTTCCCGCGAGGCCTCGATCCTGCTGGTGCTCGTGCTGGTCATCGCCGCGGCGACGATCAAGAGCCCGAGCTTCCTGTTCAGCTCCAACAGCTGGCGCGACCTGCTGCTCACCCCGTCGGTGCTGCTGCTCCTCGCGGCCGGCCAGTGCGTCGTCATCATCACGCGCAACGTGGACCTCTCGGTGGGCTCGGTGCTCGGCCTCACGGCGTACCTCACCGGGCGGCTGTTCATCGACACCGGGCTGCCCGATCGTCGCGGTGATCCTCGCCGGCGTGCTCGCCGGGCGCCGTGCTCGGACTGATCAACGGCCTGCTCGTCGGCTACGGCCAGGTGCCCGCGCTGGTGATCACGCTCGGCACGCTCTACATCTACCGCGGCGTCGTGCTCAGCTGGGCCGGCAGCAACCGGATCAACGCCTCGGACCTGCCCGACTCCTTCGGCAACCTCGGCACCAAGACGATCCTGTCGATCCCGGTGCTGTTCATCGTGGCGATGGTGGTCGTCTGCGTGGTCGGCTACTACCTGCACACCGCACGCGGCGGTCGTGAGCTCTACGCGATCGGCTCCGACCCGGACGCGGCGGTCCTCTACGGACTGAACGTCCGTCGCCGCGTGATCGGCGCGTTCGTGCTCAGCGGCGCGCTCGCCGGTCTCGCCGGCGTCGTCTTCGCCGCCCGCTACGGCAGCGTCAGCTCGGGCGCCGGCACCGGCATCGAGCTCCAGGCCGTCGCGGCCGTGGTGGTCGGCGGCGTCGCGATCTTCGGCGGCAGCGGCACCGTCTGGGGCGCGGCGATCGGCGCGATCCTCCTGGTCACCATCAACCGGGTGCTGCCGATCCTCGGCATCCCCGACTTCTGGCAGCAGGCGCTCGTCGGCGCCCTGATCCTCAGCGCGATCGCGCTCGACCGGGTGCTCAGCCTGCGACGCGAACGACAGCTGATCGAGGCGAGGGACGAGTCATGACGTCACCCGAAGTGAGCCGCACCTACCCCTTCCACGCCCAGCCCCTCTGGCGGCGGCTGCTGGTCTCCCGCGAGGCGGCGGTGATCGCGCTGCTCGTCGTGGTGCTGGTGTGGGCGATCAACTTCGTGTCCTACTTCGCCAGCCAGCTGACGATGACCTACCTGTTCCTCGACATCGCGCCGATCCTGCTGATCGCGCTGCCGATGACGCTGATCATCGTGACCGGGGAGATCGACCTCTCCGTCGCCAGCGTGGTGGGACTGAGCAGCGTCATGCTCGGCACGCTCGTCGACCACGGCAGCTCGGTGCCGGTCGCCGCGCTCGCTGCGCTGCTGGTCGGCCTGGCCTGCGGTGCGCTCAACGGCTTCCTGGTGGCGTACGTCGGACTCCCGTCGCTCGCCGTCACCATCGGCACGCTGGCCCTCTTCCGAGGCATCGCCGTCGGCGTGCTCGGCACCAAGGCCGTCACCGAGTTCCCCGACAAGTGGAGCGACCTCGCCAAGCAGGAGATCGGCGGCACCGGCATCCCGCTCATCGTCGCGGTCTTCGTCGGTGCTCGCGGTCCTGTTCACCTGGCTGCTGCACTTCTCCGCCGTTCGGCCGCGGCGTCTACGACATCGGCCTGAACACGGAGGCGGCGCAGTTCACCGGAGTGCCGGTCGCCCGCACCAAGTTCACGCTGTTCCTGTTCTCCGGCCTGGTCTCGGCCACTCGCCGGGATCTACTTCACGCTGCGGTTCACGACCGCGCGCGGCGACAACGCGACCGGACTCGAGCTCCAGGTGATCGCGGCGGTCCTGCTCGGCGGCGTCTCCATCTTCGGGGGCCGCGGCAAGGTCGTCGGCGTCATCGCGGGCGTGCTCCTGATCGGGGTGCTGTCCAGCGCGCTGCGACTGCAGGGCGTGACCGTGAACATCGTCAACATCATCATCGGGCTGCTGCTCGTCGCCTCGGTGATGTCCACCAGTGTCCTGGCGTGGATCTCCGACGCCACTGCCAGGCGCCACAACCGGGACCGGGCGACCTCGTCCGGTCCCCAGCTCACGCCAGCGGGCGTTGGAAACCAGGAGAGGTAACGAACATGTTGATCAGCAGAAAGAGGATCGCCGGCTTTGCGGCCGCATCCCTGGCGCTGGCGCTGGCCGTCAGCGGTTGCGGCAAGGGGAGCGGCGACAGCGGCGACAGCGGCGAGCAGCGGCAGCGGCTCCAAGGAGGCGTCGATCACCTTCATCCCGAAGAACCTCGGCAACCCCTACTTCGACACCAGCGACGCCGGCGGCAAGAAGGCCGTCGAGGAGCTCGGCGGCAAGTACTCCGAGGTCGGCCCGCAGGAGGGGCAGCCCCGACGCGCAGGCGCAGTACATCGACACCGAGGCCCAGAAGCACACCAGCGCGATCGTGGTCTCCGCCAACGACCCGAAGGCCCTGTGCGACTCGCTCAACCAGGCCAAGGACGCCGGCACCAAGGTCGTCACCTTCGACTCCGACACCGACCCGACCTGCCGCGACGTCTTCATCAGCCCGGCCAACACCGAGGGCATCGGCAAGGTCCAGGTCGACATGATCGCCGACCAGATCGGTGACGCCGGCGAGATCGCGATCCTCTCGGCCACCGCCAACGCGACCAACCAGAACGCCTGGATCGACGTGATGAAGAAGGAGCTCGCGAACCACCCGAAGATCAAGCTCGTCGAGACGGCGTACGGCGACGACGACGACCAGAAGTCGTTCGACAAGACCGCGGCGCTGCTGCAGAAGCACCCCAACCTGAAGGGGATCATCTCGCCGACCACGGTCGGCATCGCGGCTGCGGCTCGCTACCTGTCGACCTCGTCCTCCAAGGGCAAGGTCATGCTGACCGGGCTCGGCACCCCGGACCTGATGCGCAAGTACGTCAAGGACGGCACCGTCAAGGAGTTCGCGCTGTGGAACCCCGAGGACCTCGGCTTCCTTGCGGCGTACGCCGCGGACGCGCTGGTCAAGGGCGACATCACCGGCAAGGAGGGCGACAAGTTCAAGGCCGGCAAGCTCGGCGACTTCACCGTCGGCGCGGACAGCGTCGTCCTGCTGGGCGACCCGTTCAAGTTCAACGCCGAGCAACATCGACCAGTTCAAGTTCTGAGCGAGCGGGTCGACGACAGTGCCCGGAGCTGCAACGGGTGTGCTTCCAGCTCCAGGTGAGGCCTGACCGCCTCGAGGAGTACACCCGGCGGCACGCCGCCGTGTGGCCGGACATGCTCCGCGCACTGTCGTCGACCGGCTGGCACAACTACTCGCTGTTCCTGCGTGAGGACGGCCTGCTGATCGGGTACTTCGAGACTCCCGATCTCCAGGCCGCCCTCGCCGGGATGGAGGCGACGGACGTCAACGCCCGCTGGCAGGCGGAGATGGCCGAGTTCTTCGCCGACCTCGGCGACGCACGCCCCGACACCGGCTTCACCCAGCTCGCGGAGATCTTCCACCTCGAGGACCAGCTAGACCGAGAAGGACCAGACGAATGACCAGCTTCACCGACATCAGCGGCCGGCTCGCCGAGCTCGCGATCGAGGTCCCCTCCTGGGCCTACGGCAACTCCGGCACGCGGTTCAAGGTGTTCGGCTCGGCCGGCACGCCCCGCAGCGTGGAGGAGAAGATCGCCGACGCCGCCGAGGTGCACCGCTACACCGGGCTGGCTCCGAGCGTGGCCCTGCACATCCCGTGGGACCTCGTCGACGACTACGGCAAGCTCGCGGCGTACGCCGAGGACCTGGGTGTGCGGCTCGGCACGATCAACAGCAACACCTTCCAGGACGACGACTACAAGCTCGGCAGCCTGACCAACGCCGACCCCGAAGGTGCGCGCCAAGGCGGTGCAGCACAACCTCGACTGCATCGAGGTGATGAACCAGACCGGGTCGCGCGACCTGAAGATCTGGCTGGCCGACGGCACCAACTACCCGGGCCAGGCCGACATGCGCACCCGCCAGGACTGGCTGGCCGAGGGGCTGGCCGAGATCTACTCCCACATCGGGGAGGACCAGCGGCTGGTGCTGGAGTACAAGTTCTTCGAGCCGGCGTTCTACCACACCGACGTGCCGGACTGGGGCACGTCGTACGTCCAGGTGGCGGCGCTCGGGGACCGCGCGTTGGTGTGCCTCGACACCGGCCACCACGCGCCCGGCACCAACATCGAGTTCATCGTGGCCCAGCTGCTGCGGCTCGGGAAGCTCGGCTCGTTCGACTTCAACAGCCGCTTCTACGCCGACGACGACCTGATCGTCGGGGCGGCCGACCCGTACCAGCTCTTCCGCATCATGGTCGAGGTGATCCGCGGCGGCGGCTACGGCGCGGGCTCGGACGTCGCGCTGATGCTCGACCAGTGCCACAACATCGAGGCGAAGATCCCCGGCCAGATCCGGTCGGTGCTCAACGTGCAGGAGATGACGGCGCGCGCGCTGCTCCTCGACCTGCCCGCCCTCGACGCGGCCCGCGCGTCCGGCGACGTGCTGGCCGCCAACGAGATCTTCATGGACGCGTTCTACACCGACGTACGACGTGACCTGGCCGGCTGGCGCGAGGAGCGCGGACTGCCGGCCGACCCGATGCGGGCCTATCTCGCGAGTGGGTACCAGGAACAGATCGAGGCCGACCGCGTAGGCGGGGCCCAGGCAGGATGGAACTGACGTGACTGACGCACAACCCGACGGTGGCCGCTCTGATCGAGCGGTCGAACCGGCTCGGTGCGGACCCGAAGAACACCAACTACGCCGGCGGCAACACCTCCGCCAAGGGCGTCGAGACCGACCCCGTCACCAACGAGGACGTCGAGCTGGTCTGGGTGAAGGGCTCCGGCGGAGACCTCGGCACGCTGAAGGCGTCGGGTCTCGCGGCCCTGCGGCTCGACCGGATGCGCGCGCTGGTGGACGTCTACCCGGGCGTCGAGCGCGAGGACGAGATGGTCGCGGCCTTCGACTACTGCCTGCACGGCAAGGGCGGCGCGGCGCCGTCGATCGACACCGCCATGCACGGTCTCGTCGACTCCGCGCACGTCGACCACCTGCACCCCGACTCCGGCATCGCGATCGCGACCGCGGCCGACGGCGAGCAGCTGACCCACAAGATCTTCGGCGACACCGTGGTCTGGGTGCCGTGGCGTCGTCCCGGCTTCCAGCTCGGCCTCGACATCGCCGAGATCAAGGCGCAGAACCCGCAGGCGATCGGCTGCATCCTCGGTGGCCACGGCGTCACCGCGTGGGGCGACACCAGCGAGGAGTGCGAGGCCAACTCGCTGAAGATCATCGACACCGCGGCCGACTACATCGCCGCCAACAGCGTGGACGAGCCGTTCGGCCCCGCCCTGGAGGGGTACGCCGCCCTGCCGGTCGAGGAGCGCCGCGCGAAGGCCGCCGCCATCGCGCCGACGATCCGCTCGATCGCCTCGCAGGACCGGCCGATGGTCGGGCCACTTCACCGACTCCGACGTGGTGCTCGACTTCCTCGCCTCCGCCGAGCACCCGCGGCTGGCCGAGCTCGGCACCAGCTGCCCCGACCACTTCCTGCGCACCAAGGTCAAGCCGATGGTGCTCGACCTGCCCGGCACCGCCTCGCGTCGAGGAGATGGTCGCGCGGCTCAAGGAGCTGCACGAGCCCTACCGCGAGGACTACCAGGGCTACTACGACCGCAACTCCAGCGAGGACTCCCCGGCCATCCGCGGGGCCGACCCGCTGATCGTGCTGGTGCCCGGCGTCGGGATGTTCAGCTTCGGCAAGGACAAGCAGACCGCCCGCGTGGCGGGGGAGTTCTACGTCAACGCGATCAACGTGATGCGCGGCGCCGAGGGCGTCTCGACGTACGCGCCGATCGACGAGTCGGAGAAGTTCCGCATCGAGTACTGGGCCCTCGAGGAGGCCAAGCTCCAGCGGATGCCGGCGCCCAAGCCCCTCGCGACGCGGATCGCCCTGGTCACCGGTGCCGCCAGCGGCATCGGCAAGGCGATCGCCGAGAAGCTCGCGGCCGAGGGTGCCTGTGTCGTGATCGCCGACCTCGACCTCGAGCAAGGCGCAGGTCGGCGGCCGAGGCGATCGGCAACAGCGACGTGGCCGTCGGCGTGCAGGTCGACGTGAGCGACGAGGACGCCGTGCAGGCGATGGTCGACGCGACCGTGCTGGCCTTCGGCGGGCTCGACCTGGTCGTCAACAACGCCGGGCTCAGCCTGTCCAAGCCGCTGCTCGAGACCACGGTGCAGGACTGGGACCTCCAGCACGACGTGATGGCCAAGGGCTCGTTCCTGGTCTCGCGGGCCGCGGCGAAGGTGCTGATCGAGCAGGAGCTGGGCGGCGACATCGTCTACATCTCCTCGAAGAACTCGGTCTTCGCCGGGCCGAACAACATCGCCTACTCCGCGGTGAAGGCCGACCAGGCCCACCAGGTGCGGCTGCTGGCGGCCGAGCTCGGCGAGTACGGCATCAAGGTCAACGGCGTGAACCCCGACGGCGTCGTCCAGGGCTCCGGCATCTTCGCCGGCGGCTGGGGCGCCAAGCGCGCGGAGGTCTACGGCGTGGAGGAGAAGGACCTCGGCAAGTTCTACGCCCAGCGCACCCTGCTCAAGCGCGAGGTGCTGCCCGAGCACTGCGCCAACGCGGTCTTCGCGCTCTGCGGACCGAACATGACGCACACGACCGGGCTGCACATCCCGGTGGACGCGGGCGTGGCGGCGGCGTTCCTGCGATGAGAGCGCTGCGTCGCCTTCGACCTCGGCGCCACCTCGGGACGCGTGATGGTGGCCGAGGTCGGGGCCGACGAGCTGCGGCTCGAGGAGGTGCACCGCTTCCCCAACGGCGGTGTCCGTCACGACGACGGGTCGCTGCGCTGGGACATCGAGCGGATCCACCGCGAGCTGCTCGTCGGGCTGCGGGCGGCGGCCGCGTCCGGCCCGGTGGACAGCATCGGCATCGACTCGTGGGCGATCGACTACGGCCTGGTCGACGAGGACGGCCGGCTGCTCGGGGCGCCGTACTCCCACCGCGACGGGCGCACCGACGGCGTCCGCGAGAAGGTCGTCGGCCGAGCTCGGCGAGTCAGCGTTGTACGACGTGACGGGGATCCAGCAGCTGCCGTTCAACACGCTCTACCAGCTCGTGGCGGCCCGGGACTCGGCCGACTACGCGGACGCCGGCGACGCTGCTGCTGCTGCCCGACCTGCTCGCGTTCTGGCTGACCGGCAACCGGGTGGCCGAGCGCACCAACGCCTCGACCACGCAGTTCTACGACGCCACGACGCGCGAGTGGGCGCTGCCGCTGCTCGAGGGCCTCGGCCTGCGCACCGACCTGCTGCCGCCGCTGGTCGAGCCCGGCGAGGTCATCGGCGAGCTGCTCGCCCGAGGTCGCGGCCGAGGTCGGCCTTCCCGAGAGCACGCCGGTGATCGCCGTCGGCTCGCACGACACGGCGTCGGCCGTGGTCGGGGTCCCGAGCGGAGGACCGGCCCTTCGGCGTACGTCTCCTCGGGCACCTGGTCGCTCGTCGGGCCTGGAGCTGCCCGGGCCCGATCCTGAGCGAGGACGCGCGCCGCGCCGACTTCACCAACGAGGGCGGTGTCGACGGCACCGTGCGCTTCCTGAAGAACGTGATGGGCCTCTGGGTCCTCTCGGAGTGCGTGCGCGAGTGGAACGTCGATCTCGCGGAGCTGCTCGCGCGAGGCGGCCGAGGAGCCGGCGCTCGTCAGCGTGGTCGACGTCGACGACCCGAGCCTGCTTCCGCCCGGCGACATGCCGGGTCGACTGCGGGCGCTCGCGGAGGCGGCGGGGGAGCCGGTGCCCGGCACCGAGGCCGCGATGACCCGGATGGTGCTGGACAGCCTGGCGCTCGCGTACCGGCGTACGGTCCGCACCGCGTCTAGGGTCGCGGGTGTGCGTCCCGAAGTCGTCCACATCGTGGGTGGTGGCTCGAAGAACGAGCTGCTCTGCCAGCTGACCGCGGACGCGTGCGGGCTGCCGGTCGTGGCCGGCCCCACCGAGGCGGCCGCGCTGGGCAACGTGCTGGTGCAGGCCCGCGCGCTCGGCGAGGACCTCCCCGACCTGGCCGCGATGCGCGACCTGCTGCGTCGCACGCTGGAGCTGAGCAGGTACGAACCGTCGGACGTCTCGGGTGACTGGGACGCGGCCGAGAAGCGGCTGGGCTGAGCCGGATGCGAGTCGCACTCCAGGTCACCTGTCTGAACGACGCGATGTTCCCCGACGCCGGCAAGGCGGTGGTGACCCTGCTGCGACGGCTCGGGGTCGACGTGGAGTTCCCCGAGCAGCAGACCTGCTGCGGACAGCCGATGGTCAACACCGGCTACCTCGACGAGGCGGTGCCGGCGGTCCGCAACTTCGTCGACGCCTTCGAGTCGTACGACGCCGTGGTGACCCCGTCGGGATCCTGCGCCGGATCGGCGCGCCACCAGCAGCGGATCGTCGCGAAGCGGTCGGGCGACACCCGGCTGCAGGAGCGGGTGTCGCGCCTCGAGCCGCGGGTCTTCGAGCTCTCGGAGTTCCTCGTCGACGTGCTGGGCGTGACCGACGTCGGAGCCTCCTTCCCGCACACGGTCACCTACCACCCGACCTGCCACTCGCTGCGCGCGCTCGGCGTGGGGGACCGGCCGACCCGCCTGCTCGAGGCGGTGCGGGGGATCCGGCTCGTCGACCTGCCGGGCGCCGATCAGTGCTGCGGGTTCGGTGGCACCTTCGCGGTGAAGAACGCCGACACCTCGATCGCGATGGGTTCGGACAAGGTGCGCCACGTGCGCGAGACCGGCGCCGAGGTGCTGGTGGCCGGTGACAGCTCCTGCCTGATGCACATGGGCGGGCTGCTCACGCGCCAGCGGGCCGGCGTACGCACGATGCACCTGGCGGAGGTGCTGGCGTCGACATGACCTCACCGACTCACGCCACCTTCGTCGGGATGCCCGCCTTTCCCGAGGCGGCGCGCGCCGCGCTCGCCGACACCCAGCTGCGCCACAACCTCGCGCACGCCACCACCACGATCCGCGACAAGCGCGCCCGGGTGGTCGCTGAGGTCCCGGACTGGGAGGACCTGCGCGTGGCCGGGGCCGCGATCAAGGACGCGACGCTGGCCGACCTCGAGCAGCACCTGGTCCGGCTCGAGTCCGCGATCACTGCCGCCGGCGGCACGGTGCACTGGGCGCGCGACGGTGACGAGGCCAACCGGATCGTCGCCGAGATCGCCAAGTCGCACGACGCCGACGAGGTCGTCAAGGTCAAGTCGATGGTGACCCAGGAGATCGGGCTCAACGAGGCGCTGGCCGAGGAGGGCATCGCCGCCTGGGAGACCGACCTGGCCGAGCTGATCGTGCAGCTCGGCGACGACCTGCCCAGCCACATCCTGGTGCCCGCGATCCACCGCAACCGCGCGGAGATCCGGCAGATCTTCCTCGACCACATGGCGGCGGCGGGCAAGCCGGCTCCGGACGACCTCACCGACAACCCGGCGGAGCTCGCGGGGGCGGCGCGGCTGCACCTGCGCGAGAAGTTCCTGCGCGCCAAGGTGGCGGTCTCCGGCGCCAACTTCGCCGTCGCCGAGACCGGGACGCTCGTGGTCGTCGAGTCCGAGGGCAACGGCCGGATGTGCCTGACCCTGCCGGAGGTGCTGATCTCCGTGGTCGGCATCGAGAAGGTGGTGCCGACCTGGCAGGACCTCGACGTGTTCCTCCGGCTGCTGCCGCGCTCCTCGACCGGCGAGCGGATGAACCCCTACACCTCGACGTGGACCGGCGTCACTCCCGGCGACGGGCCGCAGGAGATCCACGTCGTACTCCTCGACAACGGGCGCACCAACGCGCTCGCCGACGAGGTCGGACGCCAGGCGCTGCGGTGCATCCGCTGCTCGGCCTGCCTCAACGTCTGCCCGGTCTACGAGCGGGTGGGCGGCCACGCCTACGGCTCGGTCTACCCGGGCCCGATCGGCGCGATCCTCAACCCGCTGCTCAACGGCGTCGGTCAGGACGCGCAGACCGACTCGCTGCCCTACGCCTCCTCGCTGTGCGGCGCCTGCTTCGAGGTCTGCCCGGTGCGCATCGACATCCCCGAGGTGCTGGTCGACCTGCGCGCCCAGGTCGTCGACGCCCACCGCGGCGACCGCCGGCCCAAGGCCGAGTCGCTGGCCATGAAGGCGACCGGTGCCGCGTTCGGCTCGCCCCGTCGGCTGGCGTTCGGCGAGCGGGTCGCCGGCCTCGTGGGCCGGGCGCTGCGCCGGGAGAGTCGGCCGCCGGGCGGGTCGGCCTGGACCCAGGCGCGCGACCTGCCGGTGCCCGCGCGGGAGTCGTTCCGCGCGTGGTGGAAGCGCACGGACGGGGGACGCTCATGAGCGCCCGCGACGAGATCCTCTCCCGCGTACGCGATGCCACCGCCGGTGTCGTCGCCCCTCCGCGACCCTCGTTGAATCCGTCCGGTCCGCCGTCGGTCGACCTGTTCGCCGAGCGGTGTGCGGACTACCGCGCCGTCGTCGAGAGGTGTACGCCGGACGAGCTGGCCGGTCGCGTCGCGGCGGCCGTCTCGGGTCGCGTCGTCGTGCCGGCCGGGCTGGCCCTCTCGGTGGAGGGCGCCGTGGTCGACGAAGGATTCACCGCCGCACGAGCTCGACCGGATCGACACCGTCGTCACCGAGGCCTCCGTCGCGATCGCCGAGACCGGCACGATCGTGCTCGAGCCACGGGCCCGGCCAGGGTCGTCGCGCGCTCACGCTCGTGCCCGACCGGCACGTGTGCATCGTCCGGGCCGACCAGGTGGTCGCCGACGTACAGGACGCCGTCGCCGCGCTCGACCCCCAGGAACCGCACACCTGGATCAGCGGCCCGTCGGCCACCAGCGACATCGAGCTGGATCGCGTCGAGGGTGTGCACGGTCCGCGGAACCTGCACGTCATCCTTGTGGAGTGACAGAAGCGGGTGGCCGGTCCGAGCCACGCCTGACGAGTGCCAGGACGCGTCTCGTCGGGCTGGTGCGCGCCGTCGCAGACGCCGACCCGGTGCAGATCGAGACCACGGCCCGGCGGCTGGGCTCGTCGCGCCGCTACCTCGCCCCTGTCGCCTGGGTCGCGGGGATGCTCGTGCTGGTCGTGCGAGGCCTCAAGCTGTTGCTCTCGAACTGGCGGCTGCTGCTGCTCGAGCTGGTCCCGGCGATCTGGGTCTGGCTGGTGATGTGGGACCTCCACCGCCAGAAGCTCCGCAACGTGCCGCTGGGTGACCCCAGCGCTCACGGAGGTCCTGGTGGCCGTCGGGGCGGCGTCCCTCGCGGGCGTCGCGGCGCTCTGGTGCAACAGCGTCTTCGGCTTCGCCATCACGCACGAACGACCCCAGATCATGCGTGCGATCCGGCAGACGCGGCCTTCCGGCGCAGGATCGTCGCGGCCGGCATTCCTGATGGGCGTCGTGGTCACCCTCGGCTTCGCCGTGATCCCCCGGGTGGAGCCGGAGTGGGTCTACTACGGCTTCCTGGGAGGCATGTACGGGATCATGCTCACGGCCCTGGTCGTGCTGCCGGCGTGGGTCATCGGCATCCGTCGTACCCACTTCGGGCCGGTGCAGACGGTGCAGCGCTGGGTCACCGGCTGGGCGCTGGGTGCCGTGGCGATGACGCCCGGCTTCGTGGTGGCGCGCGCCGGCGGGCTGCTCCTCGAGGCGCGAGGCCTCGAGTGGCTCGGCTACGTGATGATCACCGTGGGAGCCGTCCTGTACGCCGCGGGCCTCTCGTCGGTCAAGGCGGTCACGCTCAGCATGAAGCTCGAGATCCCCTAGCGTGGGGGTCATGTCGCCTGACCTCATCGGCGCCGCCTGATCGTCCTCCGGCACGCGAAGTCGGACTGGTCCGGCGACGAGACCGACGTCGACCGTCCGCTCGCGCCTCGTGGGCGGCGCCAGGCTCCCGAGGCCGGCCAGTGGCTGAACGCCAACTGGACGCGATCGATCTCGCCCTCGTGTCCTCCGCGCAACGGACCCGGAGCACGTGGGACCTGGTCGCCGCAGAGCTCGACTCACCCCCGCCGTCCCGCATCGACGACCGGCTCTACGCCGCCACTGCCCGAGCCTGCTCGCCGTGGTGCGCGGGCTCTCCGACGACCTGTCGGCCGTGGTCCTCGTCGGTCACAACCCCGGCGTCGAGGACCTGGTCCGGCGACTGACGGGGGCCGAGGTCGAGATGCCGACCTCCGCCATCGCGGTGATCGCCATGGCGGGATCCTGGGTGGAGGCCGACGACGAGACGGGCACGCTGATCACGTCGGGGCGGCCACCGGGCTGATCGCTCGGCTCGCGGGGTCGGGTCTTGCCCTCGGGGACCGGTTCGCGCCATGGTGCGACGACCACGCTGACGAGGGAGACGACATGGCCGAGGTGCACGGTACGGCGGACGCGAGGCTCGAGCCGGTCCGGGAGGCGCTGGCCGAGCAGCTCGAGCACGGCGAGGAGCTGGGCGCGAGCATCGTGGTCGACGTCGGCGGCGAGACGCTGCTCGACATCTGGGGCGGCTGGCGCGACGAGGAGCGGACGACGCCGTGGGACGAGGACACGATCGTGAACGTCTGGTCGACCACCAAGACGGTGACCAGCCTGGCCGCGCTGATGCTGGTCGACCGCGGGCAGCTGGACCCCTACGAGAAGGTCGCGACCTACTGGCCGGAGTTCGCCGAGAACGGCAAGGACCAGATCGAGGTGCGGCACCTGATGAGCCACACCTCCGGCGTCTCCGGGTGGGACCAGCCGTTCGTGGTCGAGGACATGTACGACTGGGACAAGTCCACGGCCCGGCTGGCCGAGCAGGCGCCGTGGTGGGAGCCGGGTACGGCGTCGGGGTACCACGCGCAGAACCAGGGGCACCTGGTCGGCGAGGTGATCCGGCGGGTCAGCGGCAAGCCCCTCAAGCAGTTCGTGGCCGAGGAGATCGCCGGCCCGCTGGGTGCCGACTTCCAGATCGGCGCGGTCGAGTCGGACTGGGACCGGATCGCGCCCGTCGTACCGCCGCCGCCGCTGCCGATCGACCTCGGGAGCCTCGACCCGGAGAGCCCGATGTTCAAGACGTTCACCGGGCCGGCCGCCTCCGCCGACGCGGCGAACACGCCCGGCTGGCGCGGGGCCGACCTCGGCGCGCTCAACGGCCACGGCAACGCCCGCTCGGTGGCGCGGATGCTCAAGGCGCTGTCGCTCGGGGGCACGGTGGACGGCGTACGGCTGGTCTCGCCGGACACCATCGACCTGATCTTCGACGAGCAGAGCCACGGCCCCGACCTGGTGCTGGGCGTGAACCTGCGCTTCGGCATCGGCTTCGCGCTGCCGGAGACGCAGACGCTGCCCTACGTGGCGGGAAAGACCTGCTACTGGGGCGGCTGGGGCGGCTCGGTCATCATCTGCGAGGTCGACTCGGGGACGACGATCAGCTACATGATGAACCGGATGGCGCCGGGGATCATCGGCTCGGACCGCTCCGAGGTCTACGTCCGCGCCATCCACGACTGCCTGTCCTGACTCGATGACCGGTGCCGAGGAGCTGTTCCAGGCTCGGCTCGAGCGCTGGCTCCCCGACCTCGAGGCGGCGCTCGCCCCGCTCTTCGACGACCCCGCCGAGGTCCGACAACGGCTCGTCCAGATCGCGGCGAAGGCGTTCGCCGCACGTCCCGAGGAGCTGCACGCGCTCGACCTGAAGCGGTCGCTGGCGCCGGACTGGTTCCAGCGCGAGGACATGGTGGGCTACGCGGCGTACGCCGACCGCTTCGCCGGCACGCTCCAGGGCGTGGCCGAGCGGACCGCCTACCTCGCCGACCTCGGCGTCACCTACCTGCACCTGATGCCGCTGCTCACGCCGCGCGAGGGACCGAACGACGGCGGCTACGCGGTGCAGGACTACGACAGCGTGCGCCCCGACCTCGGCACCATGGACGACCTGCGCGACCTGACCAGGGTGCTGCGCGAGCACGGCATCAGCCTGTGCCTCGACCTGGTGCTCAACCACGTCGCGCGCGAGCACGCGTGGGCCGAGCGGGCCAGGCAGGGCGACCCGCGCTACCGCGCCTACTTCCACGTGTACGACGACCGCACCACTCCGGACGAGTACGAACGCACCCTGCCCGAGGTGTTCCCCGACTTCGCGCCCGGCAACTTCACCTGGGACGACGAGCTGGACGGCTGGGTCTGGACGACGTTCAACGACTACCAGTGGGACGTCAACTGGTCGAACCCCGACGTGCTCTGCGAGTACGCCGAGATCATCCTCAACCTGGCCAACCACGGCGTCGAGGTGCTCCGGCTCGACGCGATCGCGTTCATCTGGAAGCGGATGGGCACCGCCTGCCAGAACCAGCCCGAGGTGCACGCGCTGACCCAGGCGCTCCGCACGGTCGACGCGGATCGCCGCCCCGGCGACGCTGTTCAAGGCCGAGGCGATCGTCGGCCCGCAGGACCTGCTGGCCTACCTCGGACAGGGCGAGCACCACGGCAAGGTCAGCGACCTCGCCTACCACAACAGCCTGATGGTGCAGATCTGGTCGATGCTGGCCAGCCGCGACGCCGGCCTCGCGGCGTACTCCCTGCAGCAGCTCGCCGACGCCGCCGAGCACCACCGCCTGGATCACCTACGCCCGCTGCCACGACGACATCGGCTGGGCCATCGACGACGACTGCGCTGCCGCGGTCGGGGTCAGCGGCTACGGCCACCGGAAGTTCCTCTCCGACTTCTACTCCGGCGACTTCCCGGGGTCGTGGGCGCGCGGGCTGGTGTTCCAGGAGAACCCGGTGACCCACGACCGGCGCATCTCCGGGAGCCTCGCCTCGCTGGCCGGGCTCGAGGCCGGCGACCCGCTGGCGCTCGACCGGATCCGGCTGGTGCACGCCATCGTGCTGGGCTTCGGCGGCGTGCCGGTGATCTGGATGGGCGACGAGCTCGGCCTGCTCAACGACCCCGACTGGCAGTCGATCCCCGAGCACGCCGACGACAACCGCTGGGCGCACCGCCCCGCGATGCCGTGGCCGCCGCCCGAGGACACCCACGGCGTGCGGGCCGCGCTGCGCGCCCTGATCGACGCCCGCAAGGCGCCTGCCGCACCTGCACGCCGCCGTCGCCGCCGAGGTGCTCGATCCCCAGGACCCCGGCGTGCTGCTCGTCGCCCGGCGGCACCCGCTGGGCGCGATGCTCGGCGCCTACAACGTCACCGACACCGACCGGGTGCTGCCGTACCAGGTGCTGCGCGACCTCGGCCTCGATCCCGGGCACGTGGTCGACCGGATCACCGGGCGCCGGCCCGACGGCTACCCCGACGCCCTCCACCTGCCGCCGTACCAGGCGCTCTGGCTGACCCGCGCCTGAACCGCACGCCGTCCGAATCCGTCTTTCCTAGGAGGCCTCGATCGTCGAGGACCTCGCGGACTACGGAGGACACCATGACGGACAACCTGAGGTATGCCCGGTGGCTGGCGGCGATCGCCGTCCTGGTCTCGGCGTACGTGCACTACCACCTGTGGAACGACGGGATGAAGGACCTCGACGTCGTCGGGCCGGCCTTCCTGCTCAACGCCGTCGCCGGCGTCGTGATCGCCGTGCTGCTGGTGGCGTGGAAGCACTGGATCCCGGCGTTCCTGACCCTGGGCTTCGGCGTCTCGACGCTCGGCGCCTTCATCATCTCGACGCTGCCGTCGGGCTTCTTCGACGTGCACGAGCGCTGGGTCGGCGGCTACGTGTGGGCGGCCGCGATCTCCGAGGCGGCCGCGATCGTGCTCCGGAGCCGCTGCTGCTCCTCGCGGACAACCCGCTGAGGTCACGCCACCAGCTTGCAGGACGGGTCGTCCGTCGGTGGTGCGCACCTCCACTGAGGCGATGTCGGCTCGGCGGGCGGCCGTCGCGCGCCGCCAGCCGCATGGTCCGGCCGTCGAGCGCGCTGCCAGGTGCCGACCTGCTCCGCGCTGCCGTCGCGGTTGACCACGAACAGCCCGTAGGTCACCCGTCGCGGCAGCTGGTACTCGCCCGGCGTGGGCTCGTAGCTGCAGGTCAGGTCGAGCTTGGTGCCCCACGTGACCGGCGTGAACGCGACCGACGCCGTCACCGGCGCGTCGCCGACCGGGCTCATCGCCTGGCCCGACCGGGGCGGTCGCGCTCGGGCTCGCGGCGCGGGAGGCGACGCTGCCGGAGGGTTGTCGTCCCCGGCGACGCCCTGGACGACGACCAGCCCGATGGCGACCGCGGCCGCGGCGGCCAGACCGGCCATGCCGTAGACGCGCCGACGCCGGCTGCGGCTGACCTCGCGCACGAGCGAGGGCAGCAGGTCTCGGGCACCGGCTCCACGGCCGGCGCGGGCTCCAGGACGACGCGGGTCGACGCGCGAGAGCAGCCCGGGCAGCCCGGCCAGCTCGCGCACGGAGCGGGCGCAGTCCTTGCAGGTGGCCAGGTGCTGCTCGTAGTCCTGGCGCTCGGCGGGCGACAGGGCCCCGAGGACGTAGGAGCCGTCCCACTCGGCGTAGTCGCAGTGCTCATGCGGCGCCCACCCCCATCTCTTCGAGGGCGAGCCGCAGCGCGCGCAGCGCGTAGTGGGTGCGGGACTTCACGGTGCCCTCGGGTATGCCGAGCCGCTTGGCCGCCTCGGAGACCGGGCGACCGCGGTAGTAGCACTCGAGCAGCACGGCGCGGTGCTCCTCCGAAAGTCGGGTGATCGCCTCGGCGACCACCCACGAGAGCAGCAGCTGGTCGGTGCTGTCGTCCTGGGTGGCGTTCTCGGGCACGTCGGCGACCGGTGTCTCGCTGCGGGCCCGCCGGCTGCGCCACTCGTCGATGACGATGTTGCGGGCCACGGTGAACAGCCAGCCGCGCACGGCGGGAGGCGGGTTGTCCAGCACGTCGCGGTTGCGCCACGCGCGCAGCAGCGTCTCCTGGACGACGTCCTCCGCCCGGGCCCGGTCGTGGCCGGTCAGGCGCAGGCAGTAGCCCCAGAGCGCAGCGGCGTGCTCGTCGTGCAGCTGCTGCATCAGCGCGACCTCGTCGCCGGCATCGCACCTCGACTGCCTCACCTCCCCCACCACTGATACGGGACAGGGCCCCGGAGGTTCAGTGTGCCGTCTCACGTCGTCACGGGCCGAACGCCCCGAGGAAGCGGTCGCGGAAGGAGTCCATCCGCCAGACCGGCGCGTCGGGCGACGGGTTCATCCCGGCCTGCCAGTCCCAGCCGGCGATCCGGTCGAGCACGGCCGGGTCGCGGGTCACGACGGTGATCGGCACGTCGTGGTCGGCGTCCTGGCCCGAGACGATGTTGGCGGGCTGGTGGTCGCCGAGCAGCACCAGCACGAGGTCGTCGTCGCCGTAGTGCTCCACGAACGAGATCAGCGAGCTCGAGCGAGTACTCGATCGACTGGCCGTACGCCGCCCGCACCCGGTCGGCCGAGCGCCAGATGACCTTCTTCGACGGCGCCTGCTCGGGCATCCCCTCGAACACCGACCCGTCGCCGACGTCGGCCTGGTCGATCAGGTGCGGCGTCCGCGACCACGGGGCGTGGCTGGAGACCAGGTCGATCTCGGCCATCACCGGCTGGCGGTGCTGTCGTGCTCAGCTCGAGCCGCTGGAAGGCGTCGAGGGTGTACTGGTCGGGCATCGTCGGGTAGCCGAACCGCGGACCCCGGTAGCCGACGTTGCGCGAGTCGTAGAGCTGGTCGTAGCCGTAGAACTCGCCCTGCGGCCAGTCGTGGGTGTTGGCCGGGATGTCGCCGACGGTGCGCCAGCCGGCCCGCTCGAACAGCGTGCTCAGGGTCAGCCGCTGGCTGGTCATCAGCGCGTCGTAGCGCTGCTGGCTGTCGACCCACAGCCCGGACTGGAACGTCGAGTGGGCCAGCCAGCTGATCGCCCCGAAGGTCGGGGAGGTCAGGAACGCGCTGCGGGAGTCGAACCCGTGCGGCGCGCAGGCGCCGGGTGCCGTCGTCGAGGACCCGGTCGACGCCGCGGGAGAACGACGAGCCCTGGACCGCGGAGCGGCCGTAGCTCTCGACGAACGCGAAGATCACGTCCTTGCCGCGCAGCCGGGTGAGCAGCTGGTCGCCGGGTACGTCGCGCATCGGGTCGTTCGCCGCGGCCTGCGCGAACTCCCGCTGGTCCTGCAGCCCGGCGGGGATCCGGCTGACCTCGGTGTAGGCGTAGTGCGGCGGCGCTGGCCGAGGCGAACGGCGCCGCGCCGTCGGAGGTCGCGGTGTGCAGCGAGGGCTGCGCGAAGCCGAGGCCGAGCGCCGCGGTCACGACCCAGACCGCGCCCAGGGCGGTCGCGGCGCGAAGTGACCCCGTCGGTGCCGCGCGACGAGCGCGCCCAGGCGGCGCAGTGGCGAGCGGGGTCAGCACGAGCAGGGCGACGAAGAGCACGGCTGCCAGCGTCAGAGCAGCACGATCGCGGCCGGTGGTGCTGAACGAGTCGCGGAGCAGGCCGACCAGCGAACCGGCGTACGTCCAGTCGATGACGGGGTCGAAGGAGCGGTTCAGCGCGAAGTAGAAGCCCATGTCGAGGGTCTTCGCGATCATCACCAGGGCCAGCACGACCCCGACGACGGTGGCGGTGACGTTGCGGGCCCGCGCCGGCAGCAGCGACGGCCAGGGCGACGAGCACGAGCACCTCGAGCGGCAGCCGCACGAACGCGGCCGGGCTCGAGGTCCTCGACCCGGTTGGGCAGGGTGAGGCCGACCCAGACCAGCACCACCGCGAGCAGCGTCAGCGGCGCGGTGAACCTCGCGTCGACGACCTCGCCGTGCCGGGTCCGCCACAGCCACCAGACCTGGCGGCCGAACGACTCGGCGAGCAGCGCGAGCGCGACCACGAGGAGCGAGCTCGGTCAGCGGCTGCGGGGAGCACGTCGGCCGCGGCGACCGTCAGCACGATGCCCTGGAGCGCGGCGACGACCTTGCCCCAGTAGCGCGGTCGGGGTCGGTCGGCGCAGCCACGGGAGCACGCGCTCGGCGGCGAGGAGCAGGTAGCGGGCCAGCCCGATCGCGAGCACCCACGCGCCGACCGACGTGGCGACGTACACGCTGAGCACGAGGATCAGGAACGCGTCGACCTCCATGTCGAAGCGCGCGCCGAACGCCGACTCCGTGTGCGTACGACGCGCCACCTGGCCGTCGACCCAGTCGAGGACCAGCGCGACGGCGCTGAGCGCGACGAGCGCCGTGACCTCGGTGGGCCGGAAGAACGACTCGACGACCAGCCCGGCCACGACGCACGAGACAGGACACCGCGGACGAACGTGACGATATTGGCCGGCCCGACGCGCAGGCCACCAGCCTTTTCGTCACGATCGCTTTGAACCGTGGGCACTCCGTCTCCGTTCAGGTGGTTACAGGAGTTGGTACGGCGAGACCGGTGGGCCGGTTCAACACGCGATGACGGGCCGAGTGGGGTGGATCGATGGCGATCGAGGCACACGCGTTCTGGGTGCGCGAGCCCGGCGTCGGCGAGATCCGCCCGGTCGCGCTCGCCCGACCCGCGGCCGCGACGAGGTGCTCGTCCGCACGCGTGCGCTCCGGGCGTCAGCCGCGGCACCGAGGCGCTGGTCTTCGACGGCCGCGTGCCGGAGAGCCAGCACGCCGCGATGCGGGCGCCGTTCCAGGAGGGCGACTTCCCGGGACCGGTGAAGTACGGCTACCTCAACGTCGGCGTCGTCGAGGAGGGCCCGGCCGACCTGCGCGGCCGCACGGTGTTCTGCCTGCACCCGCACCAGACGCGCTACGTGGTCCCGGCCGAGGCGGTGCACGTCGTGCCCGGACGACGTCCCGCCCGAGCGCGCGGTGCTCGCCGGCACCGTCGAGACGGCGGTCAACGCCCTGTGGGACGCCGGGCCGCTGGTCGGCGACCGCGTCACCGTCGTCGGCGCCGGATGGTCGGCTGCTGCGTGGCGCGCCTGCTCGCACGGATCCCGGGGGTCGGGTGACCCTCGTCGACGTCGACCCCTCTCGGGCCGACGTCGCCGACGGCGCTCGGGGTGCGAGTTCGCCCTGCCCGGCCGACGCGCGCGGCCGGCCAGGACCTGGTCGTGCACACCAGCGCCACCTCGGCCGGGCTGCAGCGCTCGCTCGACCTGCTGGTGCCGGAGGGCGACGGTGCTCGACCTGAGCTGGTACGGCGACGCGCGAGGTGCAGCTCTCCCTCGGCGGCGCGTTCCACTCCGACCGGCTCGCGATCCGGTCGAGCCAGGTCGGCACGGTGGCCACGCCGCGCCGCGGGCGTCGTACGACGGCGGAGCGGATGGCGCTCGCCCTCGACCTGCTGCGCGACCCGGCGTTCGACGCGCTGCTGACCGGGACCTCGCGGTTCGAGGAGCTGCCCGACGTGATGCCGCAGCTCGCCTCCGGCAAGCTCGCCGCGCTGTGCCACACGATCACCTACGACGGAGGGAGCTGACGTGTTCAGCGTGACCGTCCGCGACCACATGATGGTGGCGCACAGCCTGTCCGGGCGAGGTCTTCGGACCGGCGCAGCGACTGCACGGCGCGACCTTCGTCGTCGACGCGACCTTCCGCCGCCCCGACCTCGACGACGACGGCATCGTGGTCGACATCGGCCGGGCCACCGACGAGCTGCGCGACGGTGCTCGGCGAGCTGACCTACCGCAACCTCGACGACGAGCCGCTGCTCGAGGGCACCAACACCACGACCGAGGTGCTCGCCCGCGTCGTCGCCGACCGGCTCTGCGACCGGATCCACGCCGGCGCGCTCGGCGAGGGTGCGCGCGGGATCACGGCCGTCGCGGTGACCCTGCACGAGTCCCACGTCGCGTGGGCGAGCTACGAGCGGGCGCCATGACGACGGCGCAGGTGCACGTCGTCGTGCCCGAGGGGATCGACGACCCGACCAGGCCCAGCGGCGGCAACGTCTACGACCGCCGCGCTCGTCCAGGAGCTGACCCGGTCGGGGTGGTCGGTGGGGGAGCACCCGGTCACCGACACCCCGGCCGGTGTCCTGGCCGATGTCCTGGCGTCGCTGCCCGACGACGCGGTCGTGCTGGTCGACGGGCTGGTCGCCGTCGCTCGGCCCAGGCCGTGCTCGCCGAGGCCGACCGGCTGCGGCTCGTCGTACTCCTGCACATGCCGTTCGGCGAGCGCGACGTCGAGGCCAGCGTCGCCGAGGGCCGGGTGCTGACGGCCGCGACCGCCGTGGTGACCACGAGCGAGTGGAGCCGGCGCTGGGTGCGTCGACCACTACGCGCTGCGCGCCGAGCGGGTGTCACGTCGCCGCGCCCGGGCGTCGACCCGGCCGACCTGGCCGACGGGAAGCGAGCGGGTGGCGAGCTGCTCTGCGTCGCCGCGGTCACGCCCGACAAGGGCCACGACGTGCTGCTGGCGGCGCTCGCCGAGGTCGCCGACCTGCCCTGGCACCTGACCTGCGTCGGCTCGCTCGACCGCGACCGGGCGCTCGTCGACGCGGCTGCAGCGGCCATGCGGCCGAGCTCGGCATCGCCGACCGGGTCACCTGGACCGGCGCACTGCCGGCGCGCGCGCTCGACAAGGCCTACGCCGCGGCCGACGTGCTGGTGCTGGCCACCCGCGCGCGAGAGCTGGGGGATGGTGGTCACCGAGTCGCTCGCGCGCGGGCTCCCGGTGCTGGCGACCGAGGTCGGCGGGCTGCCCGAGGCGCTCGGGTCCACCGCCGCCGGGGGACGCCCGGCCTGCTGGTGCCGCCCGACGACGCGCCGCGATGGCCTCGGTCGCTGCGCCGCTGGCTGCTCGACGAGGCGCTCCGGCACGACTGCGTGCGGCCGCCCGCGAGCGTCGTACGACGCTGGCCGGCTGGCCGGACACCGCCGAACGGGTCGCGCGGGTGCTCGAGGAGGTGGCCCGATGAGCCGGCGCACCTGGGCCCGGGTCCGCCTCGTCGCAGGGGCGGCGATCCTGCTCGTCGCTGGTCTGGCGGCTGGGCAGCGGACCGTTCCTCGACGGGCTGCGCACGGTCGACGGCCGCGCGCTCGCTCGTCGCCACCGCTGATCGCGGTGGGCACGACGGCGTGCTGCGCCTGGCGCTGGAGCGTGGTGGTGCGGGGGATGGGCGTGGGCCTGCCGCTGCGCGACGGCGGTCGCGGCGTACTACCGCTCGCAGTTCCTCAACTCCACCCTGCCCGGCGGCGTGCTGGGCGACGTCCACCGCGCCGTGCGCCACGGCCGTGACGCCGGCGACCTGCCTCGCGGTGCTCGGGCCGTGGTGTGGGACCGCGTCACCGGCCAGGTCGTCCAGGTCGTGCTCGCGGTGCTGGTGCTGCTCGCGCTGCCCTCACCGGTGCGCTCGTCGGTCCCGGTCGTGGCGACGCCGGTCGTCGCGGTCGTGCTCGTGCTGGCCCTCGGGTCCGGGCGCTGCTCGCTCGCGGTGGTGCGACGCGGGTGTCGCGGGCGGTTCGCCACCGTCGTCAGCGACCTCCGCACCGGGGTGTTCGCGCGGCGTGCCTGGCCGGTGATCCTGCTCGCCTCGGCGCTCGCCGTCGTCGGCCACGTGATCACGTTCCTGGTCGCGGCGCGCACCGCCGGCTCCACCACCTCGACCCTCGAGCTGGTGCCGCTCGCGCTGCTCGTGCTGGTCGCGATGGGCATCCCCGCCAACGTGGCGGGCTGGGGTCCGCGCGAGGGCGTGGCCGCGTGGGTCTTCGGCGCGGCCGGGCTCGGTGCCGGCGCAGGGTGTCGCGACCGCCGTGGTCTACGGCGTGATGGTGCTCGTGGCCAGCCTGCCCGGCGCCGTCGTACTGCTGATGGGCGTGCGGAGGCCCGCCCATGCGTGAGCGTCCCTACACCCTGCTGAGCTGCGGCATCTCGATCGACGGCTACCTCGACCGCGGCACCGGCGACCGGCTGATCCTCTCCAACGAGGCCGACCTCGACCGGGTCGACGACGTGCGCGCCGGCTGCGACGCGATCATGGTCGGCGCCGCGACGATCCGCCACGACAACCCGCGGCTGCTCGTCCGCAAGCCGGCCCGGGTCGAGCGACGCGCGGCCCGCGGGCTGCGTCGTTCGCCGATCAAGGTGACCGTCACCCGCCGGGCCGAGCTCGACCCGTGCGCCGACTTCTTCGCCACCGGCGACAGCGAGAAGCTCGTCTACTGCGCCAGCGACGCCGTCGCCCGCGGCCCGCGACGGCTCGGCGAGGTGGCCACCGTGGTCGACGGCGGCCAGCCGGTCGACGTACGCCGGATGAGCGAGGACCTGCGCCGCCGCGGCGTACGCCGGCTGATGGTCGAGGGCGGCGGCACGGTGCACACCCAGTTCCTCACCGCCGACCTGGCCGACGAGCTGCAGCTGGTGGTCGCGCCGTTCTTCGTCGGCGACTCGCGGGCCAGCCGGTTCGTCGGCGACGGACGGTTCCCCTTCAACCCCGGCCGACGGGCGCGGCTGGCGGAGGTGCGTCCGATCGGGGACGTCGTGCTGCTCCGCTACGCGCTGTCGTCCCGCTTCTGCCTGGACCTGACCGAGGAGAGCGCATGACCAGCGACCCTGCCCGTCGCGACGATCCGCACCCAGCTCGTCGTACCGCTCGAGTTCGCCGACGGCTTCGCCACCCGCGCCCGCGTGTTCACCTTCGACGGCCTCGTCGACGGCCAGGAGCACCTCGCGCTCGGCCTCGGCGACCGGGTCAGCGCACTGCGCCAGCCGGGACGACCGGCCGCCCCTGGTCCGGCTGCACAGCGAGTGCCTGACCGGCGACGTGTTCGGCAGCCAGCGCTGCGACTGCGGGCCGCAGCTGCGCGAGTCGGTCGAGCGGATCACCGAGGCCGGCGGCTACCTGCTCTACCTGCGCCAGGAGGGCCGCGGCATCGGGCTCTACCGCAAGCTCGACGCCTACCTGCTCCAGGACGACGGCCTCGACACCTACGAGGCCAACCTCGCCCTCGGCTGCGAGGCCGACGCGCGCGACTACAGCGCCGCCGCGCAGATGCTGCGGGCGCTGGGGGAGTCGCAGGTCGCCCTGCTCAGCAACAACCCGGACAAGGCCGCGCAGCTCGACCGGACTCGGCGTCACCGTCGCCGAGCGGGTGCCGACGAGGCGTGCACCTGTCACCGTCGAACGGCCGCTACCTCGCCGCCAAGGCCAGCATCGGCGACCACTCGCTGGACGGGGTGCTCTGAGCAGCTTGTGGTCTCAGCTCGGGTGCGCTCCAGAATCGCCGAACCGCGCGCCTACCCCGCGTGATCAGGTCACCGCGGCGACGGTGCTGCGGTAGCGAGTCGCATCCGTCGACGCCAGTGACCGAGCGTCCCCAGGACTGCCGCTCTCGCCAGCCCGCGTCCTACGGCTGTTTCTCTTGCCGGCGAGGATCTGGCGCGACTGGCCCATCGCGCCGAGGCGCCGTGTCGCAGGTCGTCGCCTGATCGCCAGGGCCGAAGACAGCCACGACGAGCACGACCACGATGAGATGAGGACCGGGGACATGCGACTCCCTCCGCCCCGTGGAGCGGGCGCTCAGATCACCGTGCGCCATCGCTCGGTCGGCAGACTTTTCAGGCGACGTTGCCGTGCTCAGCCTGCGGCATGCTCCGCGCGTCACGGATGCTCGCTCAGGTGACTATCCGCGGCGCTGGCGATCGGCAGTCGCCGAGGCGCCGGTGCTTGCGGTCGTAGCGGTAGCCGATGGCCACGACCAGGAGCACGACCGCGGCGACCACGATGAAAAGCGTCATGACGTCCTCCCCCGGCCCGCGGAGCGCGGGCGCTCCTCCATGGTGCGCCGCTCCGGCGGCGGCCAACGACGAATGCCGGGACAGACTCAGGCAACGATCGCCGAAGCCGCCGGTCCAGGAGACCTTCTCGGCCGACGCGAGCTTGATCTGCAGGAAGCCGATCGCCTCGAGCTCGCGGGCACGGCTCAGCGGGCCGGCGTCGATCGCCTCCAGGCCGCCGCTCGCGACGACCTCGGAGACCTGCGCCTTCGCGTCGGCGTCGTCGCCGGCGATCAGCACGGTCGTGGTCAGGTCGCCGACGGCGCCCGAGGCGAGGGTGCTGGCGAAGTTGGTGTTGAACGCCTTGACGACGCGCGACTCGGGCAGCGCCGCGGCGATCTCGGCGGCGGCCGAGCTGTCGGCGGGAACGGTGAGCGAGTCGAAGGTCTCGAAGTTCAGCGGGTTGGTGATGTCCACGACGACCTTGCCCGCGAGGCTGGCGCCGCGCTCGGCGAGGACGCCCGCGACGGCGGGGTAGGGGACGGCCAGCACGACGATGTCGCCGGTGACCTGGCGGTCGGCGTCGGAGGTGTTGAACAGCTCGACGGTGTTGTCGCCCTTGCCGGCGATGGCCGCGATGGCCTGGCCCATGTTGCCGGTGCCGATGATGCTGATGCTTGCCATGAGAAGCTCCTGGGGGATTGGTTGTGCCTACAACTAAGACCGTACGCCGAATAACTTGTAGCGTCAACTAATCCGCTAGACTGCGTCCCATGACCGACTGGCTGGACGACGAGCAGCAGGCCGCGTGGGTGCGCCTGATCGCGATGGTCGAGCTGCTGCCCGGCGTGCTCGACACGCAGCTGCGGCGCGACGCCGACCTCACCCACTTCGAGTACTTCCTGCTCGCGATGCTCTCCGAGGCTCCGCAGCGCACCCTGCGGATGACCGCTCTGGCGCTGCGGACGAACGCCACCCTGCCCCGCCTCTCCCACGTCGTACGCCGCCTCGAGGAGCGCGGTCTCGTCGAGCGCTTCCCGTGTCCGGAGGACGGCCGGGCCACCAACGCGCGGCTCACCGAGGCGGGCTGGACCAAGGTCGTCGACACGGCGCCCGGCCACGTCGACGACCGTGCGCGAGAACGTGATCGACGCGCTCACGCCGAAGCAGGTCGCCCAGCTTGCCGAGATCGCCGGCGCCGATGCTGGAGCGCATCGACCCCGACGGCGTGATGTCGCCGCGATGACCGTCCCCTGGGCGATGCAGATCGTGGTGCGCGTCGAGAAGGATCCGCCGCCGCGCACACCGCCGTGCTGCGGGCGGCGGCCTCCGCGGTCGCGCTGGCCATCGCACGCGTTCACCCGCCCCGACGCCGACCCGGAGGTCCGTGAGCGCACCGAGAGCTGGCGCTCCGGCCCGATCCGCAAGGTGGTACGACGCGCCCGCGGCGCCGGGCTGGACCCGCCAGCTCGCCGTGCCCGGCGTCTTCGGGCACCACGCTCTACGGCGTCGACGTGGCGGTGCACGTGCCCGGACCCGTCGACGAGGTCGACTACGAGATCTCCCGGCTCCAGGTCGGTGGCCTCACCCTCGAGGACCCCGACGACGCCGACGCACGACGGGGCCGACGTGACGCTGTGGCTGAACCCGCACGTGACCCTGACGACCGGCAAGGCTGCCGCCCAGGTGGGGCACGCCTCACAGCTGGTGCTCGAGGACCTGTCCCCGGCCCGCGCAACGGCCTGGGTCGCCGAGGGCGCGCCGCTCGACGTCGCCGTCGCGACGGAGGCCGACTGGGACCGGCTCCTGGCGACCGCTCCGGTCGTGGTCACCGACGGCGGCTTCACCGAGGTCGAGCCCGGGACCGTGACGGTCGTCGCCGACCTGCGATTTGCACTTTGATTCGGAAGGTGCAAAACTGCACTCTATGAAGGAAAGTGCAAGCAGCGCGTTGCCGGCCGGGGCCCTGCGCACCGGCAAGCGGGAGCTGACCGCACACCGGATCACCACCACCGCCCAGCAGCTGGCGCTCGAGCACGGTCTCGACGGCTTCACGATGGAGCAGCTGGCCGAGCAGGTGGGCGTCTCGCGGCGCACCCTGTTCAACTACTTCCCGGGCAAGGACGACGCGATCCTCGGTGGACCGCCCGTGCTCGGCGAGGAGCAGCTCGACGACTTCAGCGCCGGCGGACCCACCGGCAACCTGGTCGATGACCTCGCTGCCGTGGTGTTCGCGATCCTGGAGGACGACCCCGGGACCCGCGAGGACGTCGCGCGTGGCCGTCAGGTGATGCTCGCGAACCCGCGGCTGATCGCCCTCGCCCACCAGCGCCTGCAGGAGTGTGTCGAGTCCTGCATGGTCCACATCGAGAAGCGCGAGGGCGAGGCGTTCGTGCGCGCCCGCGTCGACGTGGCTCTTGCCCTGGTCATCGCGTGCTTCCACCTGGCGATGGACCGCTACCTCGACGACGACGTCGAGTCCGACCTCGCCACCTTGTTCACCGAGTCGCTCGGAACCGCCCGAGACCTCCTGACCTGACCCCACACCCCCTTCGAACGCCACGCCGTCCGGCGTGGCGCTGGTACCCCACGCCTTCTTCCAGGAGAAACCATGGCCACCCTGCTCTACCGCCTCGGCAAGACCGCCTACCGCCGCTGGCCCGTCTTCATCGCGGCCTGGCTCGTCGCCCTGATCGGCGTCGCCGCCCTCGCCGGCACGGTCTCCAAGCCGATGGTCGACACCTTCTCGATCCCCGGCATCCCCTCCCTGAAGGCGCAGGACCTCCAGAAGGAGCTCTTCGCCGACACCGCGAACGCCGAGGACCAGGCGGGCGCGACGGTCGTCGTCGCCGCGCCCGAGGGCCACACCCTCCGCGAGCCGGCGTACGCCGACCAGGTCGACGCGCTCGTCGACGACCTCCAGGCCCTGCCGCAGATGCCGAAGGTGCAGCTGGCCAACCCGGTGCAGGCCGCCGACGCGCAGTACCCCCAGGCGATGGAGGCCGCCGCGAAGTCGGGCAAGCCGACCGCCACCGCCGAGGCCGACGCGAAGGCCCTGCTGCCGATCGAGCGAGGACGGCCGGGTCGGCACGATCTCCTGGACCTACGACGTCAAGCTCGGTCGCCGACGTGAAGCCGGCGACGCAGGACGAAGCTCATCGACGTCGCTCGACACCGCCCGCGACGGCGGACTGACCGTCGAGGCCAACGGCTCCGGCATGCAGGCGATGGTCGAGGCAGGCGGCAAGAGCGAGCTGATCGGTATCGGCATCGCGCTCATCGTGCTGATCATCACCTTCGGTTCGCTGGTCGCGGCCGGGCTGCCGATCCTCGCCGCCCTGGTGGGCGTCGGACTCGGCGTCCTCGGCATCAGCATCGCCACCGCGTTCACCACGGTCGGCACGACCACGCCCATCCTGGCGACCATGGTCGGCCTGGCGGTCGGCATCGACTACACGTTGTTCATCCTGTCGCGCTACCGCACCGAGCTGCACCACACCGACGACCGTGAGGAAGCCGTCGGCCGTGCGGTCGGGACGGCCGGGTCGGCGGTCGTCTTCGCCGGGCTGACGGTGCTGATCGCCCTGTCTGCGCTGTCGATCGTGGGCATCCCGTTCCTGACCAACATGGGTCTGGCCGCAGCCGGCACGGTGTTCATGGCGGTGCTGGTGGCCCTGACGCTGCTCCCCGCCATCCTCGGCGTGCTGAAGTCCAAGGCCTTCGGGGGCTCGGTGCGCCGCACGCGCGTCACCCGCGACGACGACGGCCAGATCCTCAACGGCGGCGTCCGCTGGGCGCGCATGCTGGGCAAGGCGCCGGTCGCCGTGGCCATGCTGGTCGTCATCGGCCTCGGGGCGCTGGCGGTCCCGATCTCGGGACTGCACCTCGCCCTGCCGAGCGACTCCACCGCAGCCGTGGACACCACGCAGCGCAAGGCCTCCGACCTGATCAGCGACGCGTTCGGACCCGGCCGCGAGGCGCCGTTGCTCCTCGTCGTCGACGGTCGCGACGCTGCCGCAGCGGACCGCGGTGCGGCGTACGACGACGTCGTGGCCTGGGCCGCCGCCAAGCCCGACGTGGCCAACGTCCAGATCGTCGGCATGAACGAGGCCGGCACCGGCGCCCAGATCCTGATCACCCCGAAGAGCGGACCGGACGCGCAGTCGACGGTCGACCTGCTCAACGACCTCCGCGCCGACCAGGCCTCGATCGAGCAGGCCACCGCCACGACCGTCGGCGTCACCGGGCTCACCGCGATCCAGACCGACGTGTCCGACCGGCTGACCGACGCGTTGCCGACCTACCTCGCGGTGGTCATCGGGCTGGCGTTCCTGCTGCTGATGGTGGTGTTCCGCTCGATCCTGGTGCCGCTGACGGCGACCCTCGGCTTCCTGCTGTCCGTGCTGGCCACGCTCGGCGCGACGGTCCTGGTCTTCCAGGAGGGTCTGTTCGGCCTGGTCGAGGGGCAACCGCTGGTGAGCTTCATGCCGATCATCGTGATCGGGATCGTCTTCGGCCTGGCGATGGACTACCAGGTGTTCCTGGTGACCCGCATGCGCGAGGCCTTCGTGCACGGGGCGTCGGCGCGCGAGGCCGTGGTCGACGGGTTCCGTCACGGAGCCCGGGTGGTCACGGCCGCCGCGACCATCATGATCTCGGTCTTCGCGGCCTTCATGCTGCAGGACAACGCGCTGATCCAGTCGATCGGGTTCGCCCTGGCGGCGGCGGTGTTCTTCGACGCCTTCGTGGTCCGGATGGTGCTGATCCCGTCGGTGATGTACCTGCTCGGCGACGCCGCCTGGTGGCTGCCGAGGTGGCTGGACCGCCTGCTCCCGAACGTCGACGTCGAGGGCGAGGCGCTCACCGCCCTGCAGGTCCCCGACGACGCCCGCGCGGTCGAGGAGCAGCCTCAGCCCGTCGGCTGAGCCAGCCGGACCCCGGCGGCCGCCGCGACGAGCGAGCGCCGGGAGAGCCGGGCTGCCGTGCTCTCGTCGTGGCGCGCAGCCATCACGCCCACCCGCCGTAGGGCACGGTGAGGATCTCCAGGCTGTGCCCGTTGGGGTCGTTCCAGTAGAGCCCGCGACCGCCGTCGTCGTGGTTGACCTCGCCGGGGCGCCGGTGGAACGGGTCGGCCCACCAGTCGAGGCCGCGCTCCTGGATGCGTCCGTGGATGGCGTCGAACTCCTCCTCGGAGACCAGGAACGCGTAGTGCTGCGAGTGCGGCTCGCCGTGGTCGTCAGCGACGTCGAGCGAGACTCCGTTGCTCACCTGGACGACGACGAACGGCCCGAAGGTGGTGGGCTCCGGCAGGCCGAGGATCTCGACGAGGTGCCGGGCCGTCTCCTGCTTGTCGCGGGCGTGGACGATGGTGTGGTTCAGCTGGACGGACATCTCAGTTCTCCTTCTGTGCGGTGGTGCGGACGAGGACCACGACCAGCACCGCGACGACGGCGAGGGCGATCGCGGACCAGCCGGTGGCGGTGGCGTAGCCGTGGACGAGGGCGTCCCGGGGTCGGTCGCCGTGGCGGCGTACGACGCGGTGGCGGCGACCGCGAGGCTGTTCAGCACGGCCGTCCCCACCGAGCCGCCGACCTGCATGGCGGTGTTCGCGGTGGCAGCGGCGACGCCGGCGTACCTCGGCTCGACCCCGCTCGTGACGACGCTGATCGCCGGTGTGAACACCAGTCCCATGCCGGTGCCGAGGAGTACCTCGGCCGGCAGGATCACGGACACGTAGTCGCTGGTCGGCGTGAGCGTCGTCAGCAGGAACAGGCCGGCCGCGGCGATCGCGAGCCCGGGAGCCATCAGGGCGCGCGGCGCGACGCGCGGGAGCAGGCGGCTGCCGAGGCCGTAGGCGCTGGCCGACACCGCCACGGACAGGGGCAGGAAGGCCAGCCCGGCCCGCACCGGCGACCAGCCGAGCACGACCTGGAAGTGGTAGGTCAGCATCAGGAACATCCCGAACGAGCCCACCACGGAAACGGCCACGGCGACATAGGCACCGGCCCGGTTGCGGTCGCGCAGCAGCCACAACGGCAGCAACGGCGCCGACATCCGCGCCTGTCGCACCAGGAACAGCGTGAGCAGGCCGAGGCCGACCAGCCCGGGCACGAGCACCTGGCTGGACGTCCAGCCGTGCGACGCCGCCTGGGCGCAGCCGAGCACGATGGCCATCAGGCCGCCGGTGACGAGAGCGCCGGAGAGCGGGTCGATCTTCGACTCGGGGTACCCGCGGTCGTGGGGAAGTACGGCGCGACCGGCCACGGAGGCGGCCACCGCGACGACGACGTTGACGAACAGGCACCAGCGCCACCCGGCGTACTCGGTCAGCACGCCGCCCACCAGCAGCCCGACGGCCGCACCGCTGGAGGCCACCGCGCCGTACACCCCGAACGCCTTGGCCCGCTCCTTCGGGTCGGTGAACGTGGTGGCGACCAGCGAGAGTGCCGTCGGGGTCAGCACCGCGGCGAAGGCACCCTGCAGGGCGCGTCCCGCGACCAGGACCTCGAAGCTGGGCGCGAAGCCGGCCAGGGCCGACGCGGCCGCGAACCCGGCGAGCCCGCCCAGGAACGCGCGCCTGCGACCGACCCGGTCGGCCACCCGTCCGCCGAGGAGGAGCAGGCCGGCCAGGGTGCAGGTGTAGGCGGTGACCACCCAGGTCCGGTCCGCGTCGTCGAAGCCGAGCGCCGCCTGGGCCGACGGCAGTGCGATGTTCACGATCGTCGCGTCCAGGGCCACCATCAGCTGGGCGACGGCGACCACGACGAGGGCGAGCCAACGGGTGTCGGTGGGGGTGCGAGTGGCGGTGCTCATCGGGTGCTCCTGGAACGAAGTGGAGGAATTTCCTCCGCTTCAATCTAGGCATGCCACCGGGCAGAGCGCAAGAGAAATGGAGGAATTGCCTCCGTTTTTTCGTGGCGCGTCAGCCGCGCGCGGCGGCGTACTGCTGCAGGAAGAGCGCCTCGGCCGTGGCGACGCCGCGCGATCTCGCTGGGGTCGACGCTCTCGTTGGGCGCGTGGATCAGCGCCAGCGGCTCCTCGACGCCCATCAGGAGCAGCTCGGCGTCGGGGTAGGTCTCGGCGAAGACGTTGCACAGCGGGATCGACCCGCCCTGCCCGAGCAGCACCATCTCGCGGCCGTAGGCCTCGCTCATCGCACCGCGCATGGCGTCGTACGCCGGTCCGTCGGTGTCGGCGCGGAACGGGCTGCCGGTCGCCTCGGTCTCCACGGTGACCTCGACGCCCCACGGCGCGGCCGACGCGCAGGTGCTCGGTGAGCGCCGCCTCGGCCTGCTCCGGATCGGTGCCCGGCGGGATCCGCAGGTTCAGCCGGGCGCTCGCCTTCGGGACGATCGCCGCCGTCGACCCGACCACCGGCGGGCAGTCGATGCCGAGGATGGTGAGCGCCGGCCGGGCCCAGAGCATGTCCGAGACCGAGCCGGCGCCGAGCAGGACTCCACCGTCGGTGCAGCCCGGCGTCGCTCCGGAACGCGTCGGCGGCGTACGGCGCTCCGGTCCAGCGTCTGGTCGTTGCTCGAGGCCGCGGACCGTGGTGTCGCCGCCGCGTCGCGCAGGGTCGCCAGCATCGACGACCAGCGCCGCCAGCGCGTCCGGGGCGGCGCCGCCGAACATGCCGGAGTGCAGCTCGCTGGGCAGCGCCTCGACGTGCACGACGACGTTGACCATGCCGCGCAGGCTGACGGTCACCGCCGGGGTGCCGACGGCGGCGTTGCCGGTGTCGCAGACCAGGATCGCGTCGGCGCGGAGCAGGTCGGCGTTCTTGGGCACGAAGTCCTCGAGCCCGCCGGTGCCCTGCTCCTCGGAGCCCTCGACGACCAGCTTGAGGTTGACCGGGACGTCGTCGCCGAGGGCACGCAGCGCGGTCAGGTGCATCACGATGTTGCCCTTGCAGTCGGCGGCGCCGCGGCCGAACCAGCGGCCGTCGACCTCGGTCAGCTCGAACGGCGGGGTGCGCCAGGCGTCGTCGTCCAGCGGCGGCTGCACGTCGTAGTGCGCGTAGAGCAGCACCGTCGGCGCGTCCGGTCCCGGACCCGGCCGGCTGCCCACCACGGCCTTGCTGCCGTCCGCGGTCTCGTGCAGCCGGATGTCGGTGAAGCCCTCCGCGCGGAAGGCGTCCAGCACCCACTGCGCGGCCCGCTCGCACTCCTCCGGCGGGAACTGCCGCGGGTCGGCCACCGACTTGATCGCGACCAGCTCGGCGAGCTCGTCGCGCACGCGCGGCATCAGGTCGGCGACGCGCTCCTGCAGGTCCACGCGCTCACTCGGTTCACCACGTCGTCGTACTTCAGGTCGCTGACGTAGCTCTTGAAGTCCTCGAGCTCGTCGGGGCAGTAGACCTGGATCACGGCCAGCTGGCCCTGGACGGCTCGCGTGTCGGCGATCGACCGGCCGCATGCCCGGGCCCGCGGCGCCGTTGCTGCATCATCGAGTAGAGCGTCGCCTTGCGCAGTGCGCTCGCTCGGGTCGTCGCAGATCGCGCCGCCGTCGTCGCCGAGCACCCGGACGATCTGGTCCTTCGACGGCAGGCTGCGTCGCACCCAGCGTCCTCGAGGGCGGCGATCAGCTGGTCGGCCTTCTCGCTGGCCTGCCGGCTCTCGTTGGCCGCGCTGAAGGTGAACAGCCCGATCACCATGAAGCACGACCAGCAGGATCCAGGCACCCCAGTAGACCCAGCGGTTGTGGTGCTCCGGCTCGTGCGTGTACGTCGCTCATGACTCGCTCACCTCCGCGTTGGCAGGCTGCTTCCACGACGGCTTGCGCAGCCGGTAGAACAGGAACGGCACCAGCAGGCCGAGGCCCAGCGCGCCGCCGCCGACGATCAGGAAGTAGCTGCCAGCCGCTGCCGCCACCGAACTGCGACGGCGGGATGAACCCGACGAGCAGCGCGGCCAGCGAGGCGGCGAAGCCGACGCCGCACAGGCCGACGAGCATCGGGCGCGCGATAGCCGCGCGGGTGGTCGGGGTCGTTGCGCCGCAGTCTGACGGCGGCGACGAACATCAGCAGGTACATGATCAGGTACACCTGCGTGGTGATCACCGAGAAGATCCAGTACGCGCTGGAGACGTCGGGGATCAGCGCGTAGCCGAGGGCGATCACCGTGGTGAGCAGGCCCTGCGCGACGAGGATGTTCTGCTGCACGCCGTTCTTGTTCAGCTGCTGCAGGTACGGCGGCAGGTAGCCCTCCTCGCGGGAGATCAGCAGCAGGCCCTTGGACGGCCCGGCCAGCCAGGTGAGCATGCCGCCGAGCGAGGCGGCGACCAGCATGATGCCGAAGATCGGGGTCAGCCACTGCGTGCCGAACTCGGCGAACACCGCGTCGAAGGCCTGCATCACGCCGGCGGTCAGGGACAGCTCGTCGGCCGGCACCACCCAGCTGATCGCCAGCGCGGGCAGGATGAAGATCAGCAGCACCAGGCCCATCGCCAGGAACATCGCCTTCGGGAACTCCTTGCCCGGGTTCTGCAGCGAGCACACGTGCACCGCGTTCATCTCCATGCCCGAGTAGGACAGGAAGTTGTTGACGATCAGCACGAGGCTGGACAGCCCGGCCCACGCCGGCAGCAGGTGGTCGGCGTTCATCGGCGCGGCCGACGGGTTGCCCTGGCCGAGGAAGACGACGCCGAGGATGACCAGCACCGCGCCGGGGATCAGCGTGCCGATGATCAGGCCCATGCTGGCCAGGCCGGCGACGCCCGACGTACCTCGCGACGAGACCCAGACGCCGGTCCAGTAGACGACCACGATGACCACGGCCGTCCACACCCCGCTCGAGGCCAGCTCCGGGTTGAACACGTAGGCGAGCGTGCTCGCGACGAACCCGAGCAGGCTCGGGTAGTAGAAGATCGTCATCGCGAACTGGCACCAGACCGCGAGGAAGCCCATCGGCTTGGAGATGCCCTGCGAGACCCAGTTGTAGATGCCGCCGTCGTAGCCCGACGCGAGCTCCGCGGAGACCAGCGAGGTCGGCAGCAGGAACACGATCGCGGGGACGAGGTAGAGGAACACGCAGGCCAGCCCGTAGACCGCCATCGTCGGCGACGCCCGCAGGCTGGCCACCGAGCTGGTCGTCATCATGGCCAGGGCGACCCAGGAGATCCAGGTGGTGGCCGGCACCCTTGCCCGCGCGGCCGACTTGGCGACCGGCCGGTCCGCCGGCATGTCCATGGCACTCATCGGCGCCTCCTCGGAGGGCGGTGGCACACGATCCCCTGCACGCCATGTTCACTGCGGGGCCTCATCTGTCGGCGTCACCCGAGATGGGTGAGTTCACTCCACGATGTGCAGGTCGCGTGCGGTGTTGTTGAGCCGCCGTCCGCCGTCGGCGGTGACCGCGACGATGTCCTCGATCCGCACGCCGAACTTCCCGGCCAGGTAGATGCCCGGCTCGACCGAGAAGCACATGCCCGGCACGAGTGGCTGCTCCTCGCCCTCGATCATGTACGGCGGCTCGTGGGTGGTGACGCCGATGCCGTGGCCGGTGCGGTGGATGAACTGCTCGCCGTACCCCGCCTCGGTGATCACCGCGCCGGGCGGCGCGGTCGATCTCCTGGCAGGCCACGCCGGGCCGGACCGCCTCGACCCCTGCCTGCTGGGCCTGGCGCACGATCTCGTGGACCTCGCGGATCTGTGCCGTCGGTTCGCCGACGCACACGGTGCGGCTGGTGTCCGAGCCGTAGCCGAACATCAGCCCGCCGAAGTCGAGCACGATCGCGTCGCCCTCCTCGATCATCCGCTCACCGGCCTCGTGGTGCGGGTTGGCGCCGTTGGGCCCCGAGCCGACGACGGTGAAGTCGACCTGCTCGTGCCCGAAGCTGCCGCAGCAGGCCGGCCAGGTCGGCCGGCCACGTCGGTCTCCCGCCGGCCGGCGAAGCGCACCTTGACGATCTCGCCGTACGTCGCGTCAGCGGCCGCGCCGGCCGCCGCGAGCCGGGCCAGCTCGTTGTCGTCCTTGACCGCCCGCAGCATCGGCAGGCTCTGGGTCAGCGAGCTGTAGCGCGAGTCCGGGGAGCGACGCTGCAGGCCGAGCAGGTGCATCGCCCAGGCGGAGTCGGAGATCGCCGTAACGCCCGTCCGGGCGCAGCAATCGCGCTCGCGGCGGCGTACGGGTCGGCGCCGTCCGGCCAGTCCATCAGCGTGAGGCCGGAGCTGCCCTCCGCACCCTCGGCGTCCGGTCGCTCGAGGGTCGGCACCAGCAGCGTCGGCTCCCGGTCCGGTGTCAGGAACAGCATGCTCATGCGTTCGGTGATGGCGGTCGGCTGGTACGCCGTGAGCCAGACGAGGTCGGGGCCCGGGGTGACCAGCACGCCGTCGAGCCCGGCCGCGACTGCCGGAGTCCACCACCCGCTGCCATCCGCGCGGCGTAGTCGCTGCTCGTGAAGGGAACCGCGGTGGCGTGGGGGGTTTCGGTCATGGCGCTGCTCTCCTCAGCTGTGCGGATGCTGGCGACGCACGTGGTCGGCAGCGTGTGCAGGTGCGCGGCTGCGGAGGCGGCAGCGTCCTGGAGGGTGCCGGTGGCAGCGCGGTGGCGCCGGATGGCGACGACGGCGAGCAGGATGCCCAGGGCGCTGATCACGGTCATCACCCACGACGCGGCCGCGAGGCCGGAGGAGAGTGCGTCCGCAGCCGAGGCGCCGTCCTCGGTCTGGTTGGCGATCACGGAGCCGTAGACCGTGGCAGCCAGTGCCGTGGCGACAGCGGCCCCGACGTACCGGGCCATGTTCGAGACCCCGGACGCCTCGCCGACCTGCTCCTCGTCGACGCACGACGTTGCCGCCGACGACGACGGTCCGTTCGACAGGCCCATGCCGACCGCGATGGCCACCAGTGGGAGGAGGAAAGCCGCGTACTGCCACGAGTCCTGGACGAAGCCGATGGCCACGAAGCCGGCGGTGGTGATGACGAAGCCCGCGCCGATGGTCTGACGACCGCCGAAACGCTTGGCCAGCTTCGGCACGAGCGGCGCCACCACGACCAGGCCAACCGTCGCGGGCAGAGTCGCGAGCCCGGCCTGGAGCGGGCGACATGTCGAGGGTGGCGGGGTCCTGGAAGTACAGGCTGAGCAGGTACATCAGCCCGTTGATCGTGCCGGCACCGATCAGGATGGCGAGCGTGGCGCCGACCAGGATCCGGTTGCGCAGCAGCTGGAGATCCAGCAGAGGGACCGCCACCCGCTGCTCGACCGCGACGAAGGCGAAGCCGGCCGCGACCGAGATGGCGAAGCAGCCCAGGGTCGCCACGGAGATCCAGCCCCAGTCGCCGCTCTTGCTGACGCCCGAGGATCAGCGGCATCAGGGTGAGCGCGACCAGCACGGTGCCGGCGTAGTCGATCGACCTCGGCCGGTCGGGATCGCGCGACTCGGCCACCGTCGCGTAGGTCAGCACCATGCACGCCGACGGCGACCCCGGCGTCGATCCAGAACAAGCCCTGCCAGCCGGTGACCTCGACGAGCACGCCACCGAGCAGCGGCCCGGCCGCCGCCCCGACGGCCGCCGCCGCGCCCCACAGGGAGACGGCCCGCAGCTGTTCCTCGTCGCTGGTGGCGACCGTGAGCAGGCTCAGCCCGCAGGCCAGGATCGTGGCTCCGGCCGCCCCCTGGATCAGACGCCCGGCGATGACGAGCTCGCCGCCCTGGGCCAGCGCGATCAGGACGCAGGAGACCACGAACAGCAGCAGGCCGAGCTGGAAGATCCGTTTGCGGCCGAACACGTCTCCCAGCGAGCCGGAGGTGATGATCACCGCCGCGCCGACGAGGGAGTAGCCGGTCACCGCCCACTGGAGGGTGTCGACCGACATGCCGGTGTCATCGCTGATCGCCGGCAGCAGGATGCTCACCGCCGAGGTGTTGGCGTTGACGACCAGGGTGGAGATGCAGGTCGCGGCCAGCACGCCCCCGGCCCGGCTCGTCTGCTTCGCGACCTCGCTCATCTGGCTCCCTTCGCCCGTCACGCTAGGTGGACGCCGCGACGGAGCGCCTTCACCCGTTCCGGGCGAGTGCCCGAGAGCCCGTCGCCCCGCACGCTGGGCGATGGCTGCGCGACTGCACTCCCGCCGCCAGCGCTTCTGGACCCGGGTCAGCGACGTGGCGGCGAAGCGCCTGCCGAAGCCGGTGCCGGTGCCGGTTCCTGCCCCGGTGGTGGAGCAACCCCCCGAGGCGGTGCTGGACTTCCTGCGCCAGCTCGGCGTCGCCATGTGCCGGGCGGGGGACGCGGCCGACCGCGTCACGGTCATCCTCGACGACGTCGCCCAGTCGTACGCCGCGCACGGGGTCTCGTTCTTCGTGCTGCCGACCGGGGTCTTCGTGCGCATCGAGGCCGGGCACTCGACCCGCGTCGACTTCGCGCCCGGCGGGAACGAGCCGTTGCGGCTCGACCAGATCGACGCGCTGTACCGGCTGATCGACGACATCCGTCTGGTGCGGCCCCCCGTGGACGAGGCCGCCGCATCGCCTCGAGGCGCTCGTGCGCACGCCCCCGCGGTTCGGCACAGGCCACCATCGTGCTGGGCACCGGCATCCTCACCATCGGTCTCGGTCTGATGCTCAACCCGACGAGGACCGCACTGCCTGCCTTTCTCTGCTGGGGTTGCTGGTCGGCGTGCTTCGCCTCCTCGCCGACCGCTACCAGGCGCTCGACCTGGTCTTTCCGGTCGCCACCTCTTTCGCCGTCACCTGGGTGGCCTTCGACCGTCGCCGCGCCGTGATGGGTGCCTCCCCGCTCGACATCGTGATCCCCGTCCCTCGTCACGCTGCTGCCCGGCGCGGCGCTCACCATGGCGTCGGTGGAGCTGTCGGCGGGTTCGATGATCTCCGGCTCCTCGCGCCTGGTCTTCGGGCTGCAGCGCCTGCTGCTGCTGACCTTCGGCATCGCGATGGGCGTCGACCTGTCCAACGGCCTCGCGGGGGGTGAGGTGTCCGAGCCCGCTGGGGCCCTGGGCGCCGTGGGTCGGCGTGCTGGTGTTCGGACTGGGCCACTACCTCGCCTCGTCGGCCCCGCGCGGCACCTTGCGCTGGCTGCTCGTGGTGCTCTACGCCGCCTACGCCGCACAGGCCGGGAGCGGACTGGTGCTGGGTGCGCTGGGTGCGAGCTTCGTCGCCGGCGCCGTGGTGCCGCCGGTCGCCTACGCCGTCCAGCAACGCCGCAGCGGACCACCCGTCCCGGTCACCTTCCTGCCGGCGTTCTGGATGCTGGTGCCGGGTGCCCTCGGGCTCGAGGGCGTGACCCAGATCGTCGGCGCGGACGCCGTCGAGGGACTGGGCGACTTCCTCAACGCGCTGCTCTCGATCGTCGCGATCTCGGCCGGCGTGCTCGTCGGCACCGGCCTCTCCGAGCGCGTGGGCCGGGCGACCTCGACGTGGCGGGGTATCTGAGTCCGCTCGACAACTGGAGGGGCCATCTCCACTTCGGTCTACGCTGGGTCGGTGAGCAGCGAGAAGACGCTCCGGGCCGACGCCCGGCGCAACCAGCAGCAGGTGCTCGACGCGGCTCGCGAGCTGTTCATCGAGCGCGGCCTCGACTGCCCGCTCGAAGAGGTGGCTCGTCGCGCCGGTGTCGGCATCGGCACGCTCTACCGGCGGTTCGGTGACCGGGACGCGTTGATCAAGGCGGTCCTGCTCGACGCGCTCGAACAGTCGCTCGCGTCGGCCGAACGCGCGCTGGAGTCGCGGGAGGACGGGCTGGACGGCGTCGCGTCGTACCTGCGGGACATGCTCGACGTGCGCGTCTCCGCGGTGATCCCGCTCGCTCTCGACCGGCTCGACGACCCCGACCTCGAGCAGGCACGCGAGGCCTCGGCCGCCGCAGTCGAGCGCCTCGTCGACGGCGCCCACGACGACGGCAGCCTGGCGCCGGAGGTCAGCTTCGGAGACCTCGGCACCCTGCTGGTGCGCCTGTCCCGGCCGCTCGTCGGGCGTCGACCCCAAGGCGGACACCGTCCTCGCGCACCGGCACCTCGACCTCGTGCTGGCCGGCCTCCGCGCGCGTCCGTCGCTGGGGGAGGAAGGTCTGTCCCGGTCCGAGCTGCACCGGCTGGGCGACCCCAGGGGCTGAGGAGGCGCCATGGAGAACCACAGGGCCGTCGTCGTCGGTGGCGGGATCGGCGGCCTCGCCTCAGGACTCGCGTTCCACCGGCTGGGTTGGGACGTCGAGGTGCTGGAGCAGGCACCCGAGTTCGGCGAGGTCGGTGCGGGTCTCTCGCTGTGGCCCAACGCCCTGCGTGCCCTGGACCGGCTCGGGGTCGCCGACCAGGTCCGGGCGCGCTCCCTGCTCGAGGGACAGGCGGGTATCAAGGACTCACGGGGTCGATGGCTCACGCGCACCGACAACGAGGCGATCCGCAGCCGCTACGGCGAGGTGGCGATGATCCACCGGGCCGACTTCGTGGAGGTGCTGCGGGACGCGCTGCCGGACGACGTCCTGCGGCCGGGGACCCCGGTCGACGGGGTGCAGCCGGACGGGACCGTCGTGCATGCCGCCGGCACGTCTCGCGGCGACGTCGTCGTGGGAGCGGACGGGGCCGGCAGCACGGTGCGGCACTCGCTGTGGGGACCGATCGCGCCGAAGTACGCCGGGTACGCCGCCTGGCGCTGGGTGACACCGCCGATCGACCTGCCGGACAGCGCCGAGTGCTGGGGGCGCGGCGAGCGCTTCGGGTACGTGCCGCTGCAGGACGGCCGGGTCTACTGCTTCGCGGTGGCCAACGCCGCCGAGGGCGAACCGTCCGAGGGAGTCGGGGGTCTGCGGCGCCGGTTCGGGGATGGGCCGACCCGATCCCGCGGCTGGTCGATGCTGCCGACGAGGCCACGCTGCTGCACCACGAGATCTCCGACCTGCCACTGCTGGACAGCTACGTGCAGGGCTCGGTGGCCCTCGTCGGGGACGCCGCGCACGCGATGACCCCCAACCTGGGTCAGGGTGCCTGCCAGGCGCTCGAGGACGCCGTCGTCCTCGCCGACGTCGTGGCGGGTCGCGGCGAGCCGCTTGCGGAGTACGACCGGCTCCGTCGCAAGCGCACGCAGATGGTCCTCACGCGGTCGCGCCGGATCGGCGCGGTGGCGCAGAGCTCGTCGCGGCCGCTGGCGGCGATCAGGGACCTGACCCTGCGGTGCCTGCCGACCTCGTCGTTCACGCGTTCGCTCGCCCCGGTCCTCGACTGGGCTCCCTGATCAGATCTCGTCGGCCGGCCGGCGTACCAGGGTGGCGCCGACCAGGATGCCGACGACGATCGCGGTGAGCAGGCTCAGCATGTCGGCGATGCCGGAGACGCCCTGGATCCGGTCGCCGCCGATCCAGCTCTCCAGTCCGCGCAGGCCGTGCGAACCGGGGGTCAGCACGTAGAACGCGCCGAGGTACATCACGTACGCCGGCGGCCGCGTCGGTCGCCGCGCCAGCAGCAACGAGACCACGGTCATCACGACCGCGCCGACGAAGGTGCCGAGCGGATCGCCGAACGCGCGCACGCCGAGCTCCACCGTGGCCGCCGTCAGCAGCACCATGCCCGACGCCCAGGGGAAGTCGCGCGGCGCTCATCTGGAAGGTGAGCATCACGCCGACGGCGAAGGCCACCCAGCCGCCCCACACGGCCAGCTGTGCCCAGGTTGCCGTCGACGGTGACGTCGTAGAGGTCGCTGACCGGTGCTCCGCACGATCACGGCGGCGACGAGGGCGCCGAAGGCCAGGACGAGCAGCGTCACCAGGCTGTAGACGAGCCGCGCTGACCCCGCGGTCATCCGGCCGACGCTGAGCTCGAGCCCGGCGGCGGTGATCGAGTCGCCCGGGATGAAGAAGAACAGGGCCGGCACGATCAGCTGGATCGGCCCACCGTCGAGCACGTCGTGCTCGAACAGCTCGAGCACGACGGCGGAGACCACGACCGAGGCCAGGAACGGCGAGACGAGCACCAGGCGCGGCCACCGCTGGCCCGCGACCACGAGCAGCCCGACCAGCAGACCGGTGATGGCGGAGACGCCGACCTCCTGCCAGGTCGCCTGCACCGAGATCCCGAACCCGACGGCGAACAGGACCAGGCCGAGCACCTGCATCGGCTGCGACCAGCGCGGCGGCGACGGGCGATCTCGTCGATCCTGGTCGTGCACCTGCCGCGGCGTCAGGTCCCGGCCCTCGAGGTCCACGAGCAGCTGCTTGAACCGCGCGACCTGGTCGAGCGCCGGCACGGTCGGCGCGCCGGGCGAAGGACAGCGGTCGTCTCACCGACGGTGAGGATCGCGGCGTCGGCCAGGAAGGTGACCTGCACGTCGGTGTGGCCGTAGCGCGCCGCCACCGTGCGGACCAGCTCCTCGTTCTGGAAGGTGCCCTCGTAGCTCCAGCGTCAGCAGCAGGTCGACCAGCGCGCGAGCAGCCGGCGTACGTCGGCCTCGACGTGCTCGTTCTCGACCATCTTCGGCTCCGGTATCGGACTGGTGGATGTCGAGGGTCCCGTCTCTCCTTTCGGCAGGACTCACCCTCTTCGGGCGAGGGTCGTGTCCTTCCACCGGCTGAGGACTTGGTCCGCTCGGGCTGGTCAACTTGAGGCAGGAATCGTGCCTGCCGACGTATCAGCCCGACCAATGCCCTGCTCAGGGGATTGGAAGAGCTGCATAGGGAAGGGGCAGAGCGTGGAGCACGACCCAGCCGACATCACCTTGCTCGTGGCCGCAGCAGAGCAGGGAGACGAGGGCGCCTGGGGCGAGATCGTCGACCGCTACACCCCACTCGTCGTCAGCGTGGTGCTGCGATACCGACTCTCCTCGGCCGAGCTCCAGGACGTCTCGCAGACCGTGTGGCTGCGTCTCGTCGAACACCTCTCCGACATCCGTGAGGCCCGGGCGCTACCCATGTGGCTGATCACCACGGCCAAGCGTGAGGCCCTCAGGACGGCGACGGCCTCCAGCCGGATCCGGCCCACCGACCCCCAGGACGAGACCTGGACGCAGCGGCTGGTCAGCGAGGACGACCCGGACGCCGACCTGGTGCGGTCCGAGCGCCACGCCGCGTTGCTGGACGGGTTCGCCACGCTGAGTCCCCGCCAGCGTGAGCTGTTGACCCTGCTCTCCGAGGACCCGCCAGTGCCGTACGCCGAGATCAGCCGTCGGATGGGAATCCCCATCGGCGCCATCGGCCCGACCAGGGCCCGAGCCCTGGAACGGCTGCGCCGGACGCCGTCCGTCCAGCAGCTCGTCACGACCGTCGGCGCCGAGCCGAGTGAGAGGCATGGATCATGATCGAAGAGTTCCAGAGCGACCAGGCGATCGCCGAGGCGCTCGCCGAGGCCCTCCGCGACGCCGGACCGCACCTCGACGAGGCTGCCCGGCGCGCCAAGGGCGCGTTCGCGTGGCGGACCATCGACGAGGACCTGCTGACGGCGGAGCTCATGTTCGACTCCAGCCAGGAGGCCGGGCTGGCCACGACCCGGGGAGCCGACGCCCGGGTGCTGGTGTTCTCGGCCGACTTGAAGTCCGTGGAGATCGAGGTGCTCTCCGACCGGGTCGTCGGCCAGTTCCTGCCGCAGTCCACGGGTGAGGTCGAGGTCGAGGGTGACGGGGGAGTGGTCACCACCGTCCCCGTCGACGATCTCGGCTTCTTCGTCATCACGCCCGTGCCGACCGGTGTGATCCGGTTCCGGTGCACGACCCCGGCCACCCGCCTGGTCACCGACTGGGTGCGCCTGTGACCGGTTCAGGCGCCGAGCGCGATGAACGAGTCCGCGGCGATGCTCGCCGCCCGGTCGTCCGCGACGGCCCGACGGGCCTCGACGAGGGCCCGCCCGAGCGGGAGGTCGTGCAGGTGCTGGTGCAGCGCCAGCATGAAGGGCACGGTGCTGGGGTCGTCGACCGGCACGACGCTGGCGACGATGCCCACCGAGCCGAGAGACATCAGGGCGCTGACGACACCGAGCAGCTCGTCGGCCCCGGTGGGAGCACCGACCGCCGAGTTGCAGCTCGAGAGCACCACCCGGTGTGGGGCTCGACCGAGTCGCTCGAGGTCGTAGACGGTCAACGGGCCGTCGTCGAGCTCGAGCGCGGAGAGCAGCGGGCTGTCGGAGCGGAAGGTCCCGTGTGCGGCCACGTGCACCAGCCAGGCCCCGTCCATCGCGGCGAGCACCCGCTCGCTGGTGGCCTGGCCGTCGGCCAGCACGACGGCCTCCGGGTAGTGCCTCGCGAGCTGCTGGACCTCGGCGACGCCGGTGGACAGGTTCGGTCCTCCGACGAGCACGACCGGCCTGGTGTCCGTGGAGGCGGCACGCTGTCCCCGCATCCAGATCGCGGCGGAGGGTGCGACGGTGACCGCGCGATCCGCCAGCGCAGGCAACAGGGCCCAGGGAACGGCGTGGAGCTCCCCGGTCGGAACGACGACGACGGTGGGCGCGGTGAGCTCCTCGACGGCCGGGCCCAGCAGGGCCTGCTGGAGCCGATCCCCGATCGTGTGCAACGCGAGCGGGGTGGTGCTACGGCGACTGCCCTCGCGGCGCAGCGCGAACAACGCGTGGGCCAGGGTGCGCTCGGCGACCTCGACCGGACCGATGTGGTGCATGGCGGGCGATCGGGCGCCCGACACGATCACGGCGAACAGCTGGCCCCCGACCTCGGTGAGCTCCACCAGGTCGGTGTCACCGAGCAGGGAGCGCAGCTCGGCGACCCGGAGGGGCGGGGTTCTCCCCGCGCCGGCGCCGGGTCGGTGCAGGGCGCGCCGACGTACGGCCTCCTCCAGCCGCCGCTGCTCGCGCCGCAGCGCGGGGAGGCCAAGGGAGTCGTCGTCGTTGAGTCGCGCCGCCACGACCCGCAGGGCGGCGAGGTCCCGGGTCATCTCGGGCTCGACGTCCAGGCGCACCGGCGGGACGGCCAGAGAGGTGGCCCGCCAGCGCTCGCTCCAGACCAGCAGCCTGGTCGCGTCTCCGGTCCTCGCCACGTGTCCCAGCGCGAGGCGGGCCAGGTCGTCGCCCCGCGAGGTGGCCTGGGCGCGCAGCTCGGTGGCGCCGAGCGTGCCGAGGTGGACGTCGACCAGGTCGAGTCCGCGCGAGCAGGCGGTGAGCATGTCGCCGGGGCGGCCCTCCACGTCCGCCAGGATCGCGCGAGCCATCCACGCGGTCGATCGGGCCCGGACGTCGCGCGGCCGTCGGGTGGCTGGCGTCCCGCAGGTGATCGATGGCGACGGACCTGCGCCCACGAGCCAGCGCCAGTCGCCCGCACAGCAGCCGGGCCTCGGGAACGATCGCGGTGTCCACCCCCTCGAGGGCCTCGGCCAGACGAGTGGCCGCACGCAGCAGGGCGGCCGAGGTGTCGCCGGTGTCGAAGCGGCTCTCCAGCAGCACCAGCTCGGCGTGGGCCGCGAACCACGCGCGCTGCTGCCGACGGAACATCCGCAGCGCCTCGGCACTGCGGGACACCGCGGTGGACGAGTCACCGGCGGCCGACGCCGCCAGGGCCGCGGTGAACTGCAGCTCCGCACGGCGAGCCGCCGAACCGTGCTGGCGGATGCTGCGCTGGACCCCCTCGTCAGCCACTCGCAACGCGTCGCGGTGCAGCTCGGCCGCGAGCAGCACCTGCACCCGGGTCACGTCGATCTCCGGCTCGAACACGTCGAGCTCGTCGACCACGTGCTGCGCGTCGTCGAGCAGGGTGAGGGCGGCCGGCAGGTCGCCACGGGCGAACGCCGTCGTCGCCGCGGTCCTGGAGCGCGGAGGCGTACTCGAGCCGTTGACCCGCCGCGGCGAACAGCTCCTCGGAGCGGGCGTAGTCCTCGTCGGCCCGGTCCACGGCGCCGAGCGCGAGGTAGGCCTTCGCGCGGTGGCCGAGGGCGCGCCCCTCCCAGACGAGATCACCGGTGCCGCTGAGCTGGTCGACGGCTCGCTGCGAGGCCCGGAGCATGTCGGTGTTGCGGCCGACCAGCCACAGGGCATGCGCCAGACGGATCTGGATCCGCCCGGCCGCCACCCCGACCGCGCCGTCGGCGGCCCGCTCGATCTCCGCCAGGCCAGCGCGTGGACGTCCGGCCAGCACGAGGGCCACGCCGTACGCCGCTCGGACGTCGGCGCCGCGCTCGACGTCCCCCGCCCGGCGTGCGCAGCGGATGGCCGCGCGGAACTCGTCCAGCGCCTCGTCGATGTCGCCGAAGTCGCGCAGCACGATGCCCGCGGCCTGGTGGGCGACGGCGGCGACCTGGAAGTCGGCGCCGCCGGCGATGAGACCCCGGGCAGTCGTGAGCGCCTGGTGCGGCCGGGACAGGGCGAGGGCCAGCAGGCCCTCCAGGTCCGGAGCAGCCGCGGCCGTCTGCGGTTCCCCGGACACACCAGTGATCTTAGGGAGAGCGCCGTCGCGAGTCGACGGCTCGACAGGGAGGTTCGATGATGACCGAGGCAGACCAGAACGAGAACGGCAACGGCGACGGCGGGGCATCGGTCCGGGAGCAGGTGCAGGTCGGCCTGATCCTCGACATCGGTGGCGAACGTGGCCGCGTTCCCCGACGACTGGCGAGGACGAGACCTCAGGGCGCTGAATACCTCTACAGCACCGACTCGATCATCGTCCGGGACGCCAACCTGGAACGCGTGCGCGAGATCGTGGGCTCGCAGGACGGCCTGGGCGGGGTGGTCGTCGGAGTCTCCCCTCCCCGGTGCCACCCGGATGGGTCTGGGGATCCAGAAGGACGCTGCCTTCTCGATCCACGACCTGCTCGACCTGATCGAGGAGTCCGAAGGCCCCCACGCCGCAGACTTCAACTACCTGTTCTACGTCTGCGTGCACTCCTGCGCGGCCATCGAGCCGGAGGAGGCCGACCCGAACTCGGACCCGGTGCCGCCCCAGCAGCCCGCCGCCGGGAGCAACCAGGGCAAAGGGGTGCGCGTCGAGGTCATCGACACCGGGCTGCTCGAGGACGCGGCCGCGCGGCACGCCTGGATGGACGGCGTCACGGGGGACATCGAGAACCCGCTGGGGGCCGACGAGCTGATCCGGCAGGACGCCGGTCACGGCACGTTCACCGCCGGCAATGTGCGGGTGACGGCGCCGGAGGCCGACGTGCACGTCGTGGACGCCAGCCAGCTCCTGGGCAGGAACCCCGGCACGGACGCGATCGGTGCGGTCTTCGAGAGCGAGCTGGCCGATCTGCTGCACCGACGCCTCGTCGCCGACAAGGGCGACGACCCGATCAAGGTGCCCGACGTGATGGTGCTCAACTTCGCCGGCACCACGCGCAACGGTGCGCCGCCGGTGGCCCTGGCCGCGCTCTACGACAGCGTGATCCAGCACCTCAAGGAGCTGCTCATCGTCTGTCCCGCCGGCAACGAGGGAGACGAACGGAAGAACTGGCCGGCGTCGTTCGCGTGGGTGGTCTCGGTCGGCGCGCTGGACAAGGAGGGGCGTCAGAGGGCGGACTGGAGCAACTTCGGACGCAGCGTCGACGTCTACGCCCCCGGCGACCTGCTGGTCAACGCCTTCGCGACCGGCAAGTACCGGCCGACGTGGAACGGCCAGCAGAACCCGGAGATTGCCTTCGACGGGATGGCCACCTGGAGCGGGACCTCGTTCGCGGCCCCGTTGGTCGCGGGCCTGGTGGCCGCCCGGATGTCGACGACGATGCAGAGCAGCCGGCGGGCGTGGGAGTCACTGCTCACCCAGGCCGAGCAGCACGCCCTGCCGGGTGTGGGGCCGGTGCTGTTCCCGGGCCAGGAGCTGGGCTGAGCATTCATCGGGCACAGTGGGGGCATCATCCGCGAACCGTTGGGAGTGCCCCGCCCGATGCCCAACCGCCTGGCGAACGCCACCTCGCCGTACCTCCTCCAGCACCAGGACAACCCTGTCGACTGGTGGGAGTGGGGCGACGAGGCGTTCGAGACGGCGCGGCAGCGCAACGTGCCGATCCTGCTGAGCGTCGGGTACGCCGCGTGCCACTGGTGCCACGTGATGGCGCACGAGTCCTTCGAGGACGACGACACCGCGGCGTACATGAACTCGCACTACGTGAACATCAAGGTCGATCGTGAGGAGCGACCCGACGTCGACGCGGTGTACATGCAGGCCACGGTCGCGATGACCGGGCAGGGTGGCTGGCCGATGACCTGCGTGCTCGACCACGAGGGCAGCCCGTTCTTCGCCGGCACCTACTTCCCGGACCAGCCGCGGCACGGCCAGCCGAGCTTCCGGCAGCTGCTCGAGGCGATCGACGACGCGTGGACCAACCGGTCCGACGAGGTGGCCGCGTGCCTCCGACGCGGATCCGGGAGGCGCTCGGCCGGGCGGTCGAGCTGTCGGGCGGTGTCGCCTTCGACCGCGCCGCGCTCGACGCGGCCGTGTCGACGCTGGAGCGCGAGTTCGACGCCGACTGGGGCGGCTTCGGCAACGCCCCGAAGTTCCCGCCGTCGATGGTGCTCGACTTCCTGCTCCGGGCCGGCGGCGGACACGCGACGCGGATGGCGGGCAAGACCCTCGCCGCGATGGCGGCCGGTGGGATCCACGACCAGCTGGCCGGCGGCTTCGCGCGCTACGGCGTCGACCGCGCCTGGGTGGTGCCGCACTTCGAGAAGATGCTCTACGACAACGCCCAGCTGCTCTCGGTCTACGCCCGCTGGGCCGCGCACACGACGACGTGCAGGCGGCCGGGTCGCCCGTGGCGATCGCCGGCTTCATGATCGCCGAGCTGCGGCACGGCCGAGGGTGCGTTCGCCTCCGCGCTGGACGCCGACTCGGAGGGGGAGGAGGGCACCTTCTACGTCTGGACGCCGGCGCAGCTCGCCGACGTGCTCGGTCCCGACGACGGAGCCTGGGCAGCGAAGCTGCTCACCGTGACCGCGAGGGGAACCTTCGAGAACGGCACCTCCACCCTCCAGCTCCAGACCCAGCCCGATGACCCGGAGCGCTGGGAGTCCGTGCGCGCGCGGTTGCTGGACGCCCGCTGACGCGGGTGCGGCCCGCCCGCGACGACAAGGTGGTGGCCGCCTGGAACGGCCTGGCGATCAGCGGACTCGTCGAGGCGGGCACCCTGCTCGGCGCCCCGGAGCTGGTCGACGCGGCGGTGCGGTGTGGCGAGTTCCTGGCCGGACGTGCACCTGGCGGACGGGCGGCTGCTCCGCGTCTCCCGCGACGGGGTGGCCGGGTCGCACGCCGGCGTGCTGGAGGACTACGGCTGCGTCGCCACCGGCTTCGTCGCGCTCGCCTGCGCCACCGGCGACGGCATCTGGCTGGACCGCGCCGGGCAGCTGCTCGACACCGTGATCGAGCACTTCGCCGCCGACGACGGCGGCTTCCACGACACCGCCGACGACGCGGAGGCGCTGATGGTGCGGCCGCGGGACCCCTCCGACAACGCCAGCCCGAGCGGCCACTCCGCGGTCGTGCACGCGCTCCTCGGTACGCCGCCCTCACCGGATCGGGCCACCACCGCGACGCCGCCGAGCGGGCGCTGCTGGTCTCGCGCCGGCTCGCCGACTCCTCGCCCGCGCTTCGCCGGCTGGTCGCTCGCCGCCGCGCAGACCGCGCTCGACGGACCCGTCGAGGTGGCTGTCGTCGGACCGGCCGGGGCGGAGCGCGACGCAGCTCGAGCACGCTGCCCGTCGGCACGCGCCGATCGGGTCGGTGGTCGTCGCCGCCGAGCCCGGGGCGAGCACGATCCCGCTGATGGCCGACCGCGACCTGGTCGACGGCCGGCCCGCGGCGTACGTCTGCCGCAACCTGGTCTGCCAGCGACCGGTCACCTCGGTGGAGGACCTGGTCGCGCAGCTGGCCGGCTAGCTGCACAATCGCGGGCATGCGACCTTTCGACGAGCTCGTGGACGAGGCCGTGGCAGCCGATGTGACCGGGTGGGGCTTCGACTGGCTCGACGGCCGGGCCACCGAGGAGCGGCCTCCGTGGGGATACGCCCGAATGCTGCGGAGTGAAGCTGGCGACGGCCAGCGCTGCGCTCGACATCGACACCGGCGGGGGAGAGGTGGTCGACGAAGCGCCGACCTTTCCTGCGCGGATGTGTGTCACGGAGTCCTGGCCGCCGAACGCGGCCCGTGCGCGCGAACGCCTGGTGCCACGAGGCGTCGAGGTCCACGAGACGGAGGCCGGCAGCGGCCTCCCGTTCCCCGACGGGTCGTTCGACCTGGTCACCTCACGGCACCCGGTCAGCCCTGCCTGGGAGGAGATCCATCGCGTGCTGATGCCTGGCGGTCTCTACTTCGCCCAGCACGTGGGGCCGGCATCCGCCTTCGAGCTCATCGAGTTCTTCCTCGGCCCGCTGCCCCGACATCGGCTGGCCAGGGACCCGCAGGGCGAGGTGGCCGCCGCCGAGGAGGCCGGCCTCACGATCACGGACCTGCGGACGGCCCGGTGCCGGATGCAGTTCTTCGACGTGGGCGCAGTGGTCTGGACCCTGCGCAAGTGCGTCTGGTGGGTGCCTGACTTCACCGTGGAGCGGTACCGCGACAAGCTCGTCGCGCTCGATGACCACATCCGCGCGCAGGGAGCCTTCGTCGCCCACTCGACGCGACACCTCATCCAGGCCGCGCGTTAGAGCATCCGCCCGACGCCGCCAGTGGCCCACTGGATCACCCGGAGCGTCAATGGCCCCACTTCCGAGGCTGCACGAAGATGCCCTCCGCCTCGACCGTGTGGCCCTCGCCATCGGCGACGAAGCCGACCACGAACGACTTGCGCCCCTCGGTGCGGTCGACCCACGCCTCGGCCCGCAGGGGTACGCCGAGCCGGGTCGCGCGCTGGTAGACGAAGGTCAGCGTGCCCGTCATGTGTGGGGTCTGGTCGGCACCGGCTGCCGCCCCGAAGACGTGGTCGAGCACGAGCGAGAGGACGCCGCCGTGCACGAACGTCGGCGGCCCTTCGTACGCCGCACCCAGCTCGAAGTCGACCCACGACCGGCTGACCCCGTCGGTCTCGATCTGCAGCGGCGGTGCGATCGCGTTGCGCAGGCCCATGATCGCGTTGCCCCAGTTGCGGCCGAACCCGTCGCCGATTCGCACGCCGTACGAGCCCTCGATCCTCTTGCTGCCCAGCAGCTCGACCGCTGCGTCCACGTGCGCCTGCGCGGCCAGCACGGTGTCGAGGTCGACCTCCGAGCGGATGCCGAGATCGACCAGCTCACGCAGCCTGGCGGTGAAGGGCT
>CAVSMJ010000006.1:0-84562 GCA_963729015.1 uncultured Actinomycetota bacterium | reverse complement strand
ACGCGCCGGTCGTCGTCTGAGGGGTGCTGCAGGTTTCCCCGGACACTGTCAGCCGACCAGCGCCTCGCTGATCGCGTCGACGAAGGCGGGGAGGTCGTCGGGATTGCGGCTGGTGATCAGCTTGCCGTCCACGACGACCTCTTCGTCCTTCCAGGTGGCGCCGGCGTTCTCGAGGTCGATGGCCAGGCTCGGGTAGCTGGTCAGGGTCCGGCCCTTCGCCACCCCCGCCGAGACGAGGAGCCAGGGGCCGTGGCAGATCACGGCGAGCACCTTGTCGGTGTCGAGCGCCTCGCGCACGATGTCCTGCGCGTCCTCGTCGACGCGGATGTGGTCGGCGTTGACCGTGCCGCCGGGTACGACGACAGCGTCCACCGACGAGACGTCGAGGTCGCCGAAGGTGCCGTCCACGTCGACCTTCTGGGTGGGTGACGTGTCTCCCTCGACGGCCTGGATCGGGTCCGTGCCGCTCGAGTAGATCCGCACCTGCGCGCCGGCCTTCTCCAGCTCGTCACGCGGAGTGACCAGCTCGGCCTCCTCGAAGTGGTCGGTGGCGATGATGGCGATCTTCTTGCCGTTCAGGTCGGTCATGACACTCCTTCGCGTCGGGGTGTCCTCGCCGTACCCGATCGTCACGACCGCACGCGGTCAGCCGAGCTCGGCGGCCGCCTCGTGGACCGCATGCAGCGCCGCCCTCGCGTACGACGGACTCGCCCCCGCCATCCCGCAGGCCGGTGTGAACACCAGCTGGTCGGCCACCTCTGCCGGGTCGAAGCCGAGCATGTCGAGCAGGCGCTGCACGCGCTCGACGACCCCGCGCGTCGCCGGGGCGGAGTCGCCCGTGGACGGGACCACGCCCAGGAGCACCCGGCTCCCCTCGTCGAGCGCCGTCGCCAGGTCGTCGTACGCCCCGGCAGCGAGCACCGCCAGGTCGATCGACACCCCACCGGCTCCGGCGCCGCGGAGCAGCCCGATCGGCGGCTCGGCGGCGCAGCAGTGGGCGACCACGGGGACGTCGCCGGCCGCCGCGAACACCCACTCCAGGGCCTCCGACGCGATCGGCGGGGTGACCGAGCGGTGTCGGCCGAAGCCGGAGGACGTCGGCACCTGCCCGCTCATCACGCCGGGCAGCGCGGGCTCGTCGACCTGGAGCAGCAGCGAGGCGCCCGGCACCCGTCGGCGTACGTCGGCCAGGTGGTCGCGGACTCCCTCAGCCAGCGCCTGGGCCAGCTCGCGGCGGGCCCCGAAGTCGGCGAGGACCTTGTCGCTGCGCGGCTTCTCGACCGTGCTCGCCAACGTCCAGGGGCCGGTGAGCTGCAGCTTGAGCAGTCCCTCGTAGCCCTGGGTCAGCTCCTCGAAGGTGTCCAGGTCCTGGGCCAGCAGCGACCGCGCCCTCCGGTGGTCGACGCCCGGAGCATCGGTCAGCCTCCAGCCCGCGGGTTGCAGGTCGAAGCCCAGGTCTCCGATCACCCCGAGCGTGCGCCCGGTCATGTTCGCGACCGCCCCGCGCGCCGGCAGCTCGGGCAGGTGCGGCAGGTCGGGGAGCTCGCCGAGCACGAGGCGGACTGACTCGGCGAAGTCCTCGCCGGGCATCGACCCGACGCCGGTGGCGGACGCGCTCACGCGTGCGACTCGGCGGTGACGCGTCGGGTCGCTGAGATGGTGGCCGAGCCGACGACACGTGAGCCGTCGTAGATGACCACGGCCTGGCCGGGGGCGATCCCCTCCGCCGGGTCGAGCAGGTCGACGGAGACATCTTCCTGGGTGACCGACACGATCGCGCGGTGCTCGTCGCCGTGGGCGCGCAGCTGCACCGTGCACTCCAGCGACTCCGTCGGCGCCGCCCCGCACCAGCGCGGCCGGATCGCGGAGAGGCCGTCGACCGCGAGCTCGGCCCGAGACCCGACGGTCACGGTCCCCGAGACCGGCTCGATGTCGAGCACGTAGCGCGGCTGGCCGTCGGCCGCGGGCGTCCCGATGCGCAGACCCTTGCGCTGCCCGATGGTGTAGCGCCACGAGCCCTCGTGCGCGCCGAGCACCTCACCGTCGGCTGAGACGATCGATCCACCGCGGTTCACGCCGGAGTCGTTCGCGGCGAGCTTCTCGGAGAGCCAGCCACCGGTGTCACCGTCGCTGATGAAGCAGATGTCGTGGCTGTCCGGCTTGGCGGCCACGGCCAGCCCGCGCCGGGCGGCCTCCTCGCGGATCTCGGACTTCGGGGTGTCGCCCAGCGGGAACATCGAGTGGGCGAGCTGCTCCTGGGTGAGTACGCCGAGGACGTAGCTCTGGTCCTTGCCCATGTCCTCGGCGCGGTGCATCTCGATCAGCCCGTCGTCGGTGCGGCTCAGCTGCGCGTAGTGGCCGGTGACGACCGCGTCGAAACCGAGCGCGATCGCCCGATCGAGCACGGCGGCGAACTTGATCTTCTCGTTGCAGCGCAGGCACGGGTTCGGCGTACGGCCTTCGGCGTACTCGCTGAGGAAGTCCTCCACCACGTCCTCGTGGAACCGCTCGCTCAGGTCCCACACGTAGAACGGGATCCCGATCACGTCGGCCGCGCGGCGGGCGTCGTTGGCGTCCTCGATCGTGCAGCAGCCCCGGGCGCCGGTGCGGTAGGACTTCGGGTTGCGCGAGAGGGCGAGGTGGATACCGGTGACCTCGTGACCCTGCTCGGCCGCGCGGGCCGCCGCCACCGCCGAGTCGACGCCGCCCGACATCGCTGCCAGGACTCGCATCAGCGGGTCCCGTTCGCCTTGGTGGACAGGGCCGCGTTGCGCGCGCGTTCGACCACCGGCGCGATCGCCTCGATGAGCGCGTCGACGTCGGCCTCGGTCGACGAGTGGCCCAGCGAGAAGCGCAGCGAGGACCGCGCGAACTCCTCCGAGGACCCCATCGCCAGCAGCACGTGCGACGCCTGGGGTACGCCGGCATCGCAGGCTGACCCGGTCGAGCACTCGATGCCTCGCGCGTCGAGCAGCATCAGCAGCGAGTCGCCCTCGCAGCCGGGGAACTCGAGGTGCGCGTTGCCGGGGAGCCGGTGGTCAGGCCCGTCCTGCGGGTCGCCGTTGTAGATCGCGTCCGGCACCTCGCGTCGCACGCCGTCGACCAGCCGGTCCCGCAGCCGCACCAACCGCTCGGCCAGCGCGGGCTGTCGCTCCACGGCGAGCTCACAGGCGACCGCGAAGCCGGCGATGGCGGGCGGGTCGATGGTGCCCGAGCGGATGTCGCGCTCCTGACCGCCGCCGTGCAGCAGGGCGGTCGGCTGCAGCTCGCGGCGTACGACGAGGGCGCCGACGCCGTAGGGTCCGCCGATCTTGTGACCGGTGACCGTCATCGCGTCGACCCCCGACCCGGCGAAGTCCAGCGGCAGCTGGCCGAGGGCCTGGACCGCGTCGGTGTGCACCGGGATGCCGTGGGCGTGCGCGATCTCGACGACCTCGGCCACCGGCTGGACGGTGCCGACCTCGTTGTTGGCCCACATCACCGTGACCACGGCGACGCTCTCGGGGTCGGACTCGACGGCGGCCCGGAACGCCTCGACGTCGAGGCGGCCCTGGCGGTCGACGGGCAGCAGCTCGACCTTGGCGCCCTCGTGACCGAGCCACTCCAGGGGGTCGAGGACGGCGTGGTGCTCGATCGGGGTGCTCAGGATCCGCACCCGGCGAGGGTCCTCGGCGCGGCGGGCCCAGAACAGTCCCTTGATCGCGAGGTTGTCCGACTCGGTGCCGCCGGAGGTGAACACCACCTCGCCCGGACGGCAGCTCAGCGCCTTCGCGATCCGCTCCCTCGACTCCTCCACGACCCGGCGCGCCTCGCGGCCGGATGCGTGCAGGGACGACGCATTGCCCACCCGGCCCAGCAGGGCGGTCATCGCCGTTGCTGCTTCGGGGAGGATCGGCGTGGTCGCCGCGTGGTCGAGATAGACGGTCATCAACGGTCAAGCGTACGGCGTGCCCGATGGCCGGGTCTCACGACTGCCTGCGACATACCTCACCCTGTGTCAAAATGCCTCACGGCCGATCGAACGGGGGGTTCAGATGGCCTGGTTGAGCGAGTGCATGTCCATTGCCGAGGTGTCTGGGGCGCAGGTCCCGTGATCACCGTCGACCACGACTCCGCGGTCCCGCCGTACGAGCAGATCCGCGAGCAGATCCGGGCCCAGGTCGAGTCGGGTGAGCTCGACGCCGGCACGAAGCTGCCGACCGTGCGCGGCCTCGCGGGTGAGCTCGGGCTGGCCGCGAACACCGTGGCGCGCGCCTACCGCGAGCTCGAGTCGCTCGGCGTCATCGAGACCCGCGGGAGAGCCGGCAGCGTCGTCGCCGGGAGCGGCGTGGAGCAGGCGGCGCGACTGGCCGCCCACGAGTACGTCGAGAGGATGCGGGCGCTGGGGATCCACCGGGACGAGGCCCTGGACCTGGTCCGACGCGTCTTCGACTGAGGCCGCTCAGACCGCGGCGTTCGTGGCCACCCGCCACCGGCCGGGCGAGACGCCGTGCACGCGCTTGAAGGCCCGGCTGAACGCTTCCTCGGACTCGTAGCCGACGCGTCGCGCGACCGTGGCCACGGCCAGCTCGCTGCTGGAGAGCAGCGAGCGCGCGGTGTGCATGCGCCAGGCCGTCAGGTACCTGATCGGCGGCATCCCCAGGACGTCGCGGAAGCGCTGGTCGAGTGACGAGGCCGAGACCAGGGAGGTCCTCGCCAGCTGGGCCACCGTCCACTTGCGACCCGGATCGGCGTGCAGCGCGGAGAGGGTCGGCGCGAGCACCGGGTCACGAAGTGCGCGGAACCACCCCGACGGCGCGGCGGGCGCACTGGACAGGTGGAGACGGAGGATCTCCGCCAGGAGCAGGCGGGGCACCTCCGTCGGCACCTCGACACGGTCGGCGCCGACCAGGGAGGTCTGGTGCAGCGCGTAGTCGATGTTGGCGCGCACGAAGGCCTGCGCCGTCGGAGTGGTCGGGCTGACCACGAACACCGGCGGCAAGGCGCTCAGCTCCGGATCGAAGAGCGGGTCGTCGGAGGTGAGGTAGCCGCACACGACATCGGTGGTCTCGCCACCCTCGCCGTACTTGATCACCGGCATCTCCGACCACGGTGGCGGCGACACCAGGCTGGCCGCCGAGACCAGCTCGGCGTCGTTGAGGCCGCCCATCCGGTGGCTGTCGCCGTACGGCAGCACGATGACGTCGCCCGCCGACGCCCAGTGCCGCTCCCCCGGCTCGACCTCCACCCAGCACCGACCGGAGGCGACGACGTGGAACAGCGTCACCCGGCGAGCGTCCGGCACCAGTGCGGAGGCGAGGTCCGTCACAGGCATCGACTCGAAGGCCCAGTTCTCGGTGTACTCCGCGCGCAGGAAGACCGCTCCGGTGAGCCTGAGCCCGTCGAGGACCGCGCGCACGGGGACCTCGGGGTCCGGGTCAACTGCGCCGGGGGCACGGTCATGGTCTGCCGGGGGCGGCGACACAAGACTGATCTTCACACACCTTCCAACCGAGAAAAGGAAATGAAAATGCCCCTCTACATGGACATCCACGAAAACGTGCCCGAGGGCACCACCGCCCAGGACGTCGCCGGCGCTCACGCAGCTGACCTCAGCGTCCAGGGAAAGTACGGCGTCGACTACCGCAGCTACTGGGTCGACGAGGCCAACGGAAAGGTCTTCTGCCTGGTCGACGCCCCCAACCCGGAGGCGGCCGTCGCCGTGCACCGCGAGGCCCACGGCCTGCTGGCCGACCACCTCCACGAGGTGGTCGTGGGCGTGTGACGGCAGCGGGTCACCGCTCGGCGGCGCCCCGGAGCCACGACCCTGGGGCGCCGTCTGCTTTCCCGCGTGGCGCAACGAGAAATCCGGACATTCCGGGGTCTAGACCGTCGAACACCTGAATGCGTCCTCAATAATGTCCAGCCAGCGATACGGAATCGTTTAGGGAAATCCAGGGCCCCGCTCAGCCAATTCGCCGCTAATCGGAAATATCGCCCGCCATCTAGTCACGAATGACTAGACACTTCCCCGCATGTGGCTATTCGACATTCCGTCGCGCAGGACACAGCATCTGCGGCGTGATTCTGGCGACACAGGGACCTCCCCACCCGGCACTCTCCACATCACCACGCCGAACAGGGAGCAACCCCATGCGCATCCGTCCATCCAAGCGGGCCACCGCCGCCGTCCTCGCGATCGCCGTCGCGACGTCCGTCGGCCTCGCCGTCTCTGCCCAGGGCTGCCGTCACCGACCACGACCTTCGGCAGCCAGACTTCACGACCGGGACCGACGACGGCTATGCCATACGCGGACACTCGCGTGAACGGACACTACGTCTTCCTCATGGAGGGCATCCGGCCTGGACCGACGGCAGCACCGAATCGGGCCGCGTACCGCGGCCTCCCGGGTGACTGGAACACCGACAAGGCCGCCGAGTACTTCGCGGTGAACAAGTCCCTCTCCGCCGTCACCACCTACGACTACGACTGGTACGGCACGACGCCCTCGCCCGGAATCCAGTTCGTGATGGACTTCGACAACGACGGTAGCCAGGACGGGATCCTGGTCGGCGACGAAGACCGACCCCAACCAGGACGTCTGGCTCACCGGCAGCTCGAAGGCCGAGTACCAGGGCACCGGCGCCCCCTCCAACACCGGCGGCTCGGGATCGCGGCGACCACGGCACGCTGACCGAGTGGAGCACGAAGTACCCCAAGCCAAGGTCCTGTTCGGCGGCTTCTCGCTCGGCCCCGGCGTCAAGGGTGACGGTCGTGCTGCGATCGATCAGCGATGGCGACGACCGCTACGTCTTCACCGACCTGGTGCCGTCCACGCCCCCCACCCCGCCGACGTCAACCCGGCCGGCTACGTCTTCAAGAGCACCCACAGCCGCACGGTGGTCTTCGAGATGAAGACGGCCAGGATCCCCGCCGGTTCTAAGGCCGGCATGCTGCCGACTAGGGTGACCTCGATGACTCGTACGGTGACCCTGCAGACCTCTCCCCGGGCACGAGCAGCTGGTACAACGCAACACGTGCCCGATTGATGGGGACGTGCTACCTACAAGGCCTACAAGAACAACAGCCTTGTCTACCGGTGCGATCAACGGGTTGCCGACGGCTGCTCGAGTGGGGTTCCGGCCACTGCGCCGGGACCCCCGCGGGCTGTTCCTGGGCCTGTCGAGCTCAACGCAGGACCAGCCGGGCGATGAGCGCGCTGTGGTCGGAGTCGCGCACGACGCGGCGTGCTGGTCGGCCGTCGCCGAGAATTCGGGACTCATCAGCACGTGGTCGATCGCGAACAGGCCGAACGGCGTCGGGACCCCCTTGACGTGCACCTTCTCCGGGCTCGGCCAGGTCGGCTGCCAGCCGGAGTTCGCGTCGCGGGCGGCATCCTCCATGTCGTCGGCCAGCATCGTGCGCAGTCCGGGATGGTCCAGCGTCGCGTTGAGGTCGCCGACGACCAGGTGCGGTCCGCGCAGCCGTCGTTCCTCGCGCACCAGGGTGGCGTGGTCGGAGCGCCAGGCGTCGATGTCGATGGCCGGCTGGGCCGTGTGCGCTGCGAGCACGTCGTACGGCTTCGACGCGTGCACGCGCACCACGTAGCCAGGGTGCGTCATCGCGAGCGTGCGCTCCACCGACAGCGGTGATCGCGAGGCCACGACCACGCCCGAGGCCTCCGGCAGCGCCTTCCCGGCGAGGTGCGGCAGCCGGCTCCCCGAGCCGACTGCTCCCCTGCTCTCCACCTCGGCGAGTGCCTCCGGCGTGACCTCGGTCAGCACGAGCACGTCAGGTCGCGCGGACCGGATCATCGCGACCGTGTCGTCGATGTCGGCCCGCCCCTTGAGCATGTTGAACTCGACCACGGTCAGGTTCGGCTTCCCCGGCGCGTGGTCCCCGAGGTACGACGGCGCCAGCCACCACACGTGCAGCCCGATCCCGACCAGGCAGACCGACATCAGCGCCACCAGGGTGATCCGCGCCCGCGACCAGGGAAGCCCCCACCGCACGAGGGCGAAGAGTGCGAACGCCACGACGTAGCCGACCAGGGCCCACGGCACGAACGATGCCGCGAGCACCCACCACTCGGCCCAGGAGTCGAGCAGCCGAGCGAGGGTGAGAACGACGGAGCCGGCCAGGATGACCAGGGCGATCAACGCCCCGACAAGCCTGACCGGCTTCATCCACCGAGCCGTGCCCCCGTTGATCGGGCTCAGCCCTTGCGCTTGGTGATCTCCTCGGTCGCGGCGGGGAGGACGGTGTGCAGGTCGCCCACCACCCCGAAGTCGACGAGCTCGAAGATCGGGGCCTCCTCGTCCTTGTTGACCGCGACGATGGTCTTGGAGGTCTGCATGCCGGCGCGGTGCTGGATCGCACCGGAGATGCCGTTGGCGACGTAGAGCTGCGGGCTGACGACCTTGCCGGTCTGCCCGATCTGGAAGGCGTGCGGGATCCAGCCGGAGTCGACCGCGGCCCGCGAGGCACCGACAGCGGCACCGAGCGAGTCGGCAAAGCCCTCGACCTCACCGAACTCCCCGCCGGTGCCACGACCGCCGGAGACCACGATCGCGGCCTCGCTGAGCTCGGGACGACCCGAGGCCTTGCGCGGCTGGGAGGCGACGATCTTGGCCTTCTTCGCCGAGTCGGAGATCGAGGCTGCGAACTCCTCCTTGGCGCCGGCGCCTTCGGACTCCTCGGGAGCCGCCGAGTTGGGCTTGACCGTGATGATCGGGGTGCCCTTGGTGAACTTCGAGGTCACGGTGTAGCTGCCGGCGAAGACCGACTGGGTGGTGACCGGACCCTCCTGCACGTCGACCGCGTCGGTGACCAGACCGGAACCGAGCTTGATCGCCAGACGACCGGCGATCTCCTTGCCCTCGCCGTTGGAGGGGATCAGGATCGCAGCCGGCGAGGTCTTCTCGGCCAGCTGCTGGAGCGCCTCGGCCTTGGGGGCGACGAGGTAGCCCTTGATCTCGGTGTCGTCGACGACGTAGACCTTCTCGGCGCCGTACTTCTTCACCGCGTCCACCACGCCGTCGGCGGCGTCGGCGCCGCCGATGAAGACCGCGGAGGGCTCACCGAGGCGCTTGGCGATGGTGAGCAGCTCGTAGGTGGGCTTGCGGACCTTGCCGTCGAGATGGTCGACGAGTACCAGAACTTCAGACATTGCTTTCGAATCCTCCGGCTCAGATGAACTTCTTGGACGCGAGGAACTCGACCAGCGCGGTGGCGCCCGAGCCGTCCTCGTCGGTGACGATCTCGCCCTGCGTGCGGGGCGGGCGCTCCTCGGTGCCCTCGACCGCGGTCAGCGCGGCGTCGAGCCCGACGTCGCCGGCGTCCACGCCCAGGTCGCCCAGCGACCAGGTCTCCAGCGGCTTCTTCTTCGCGGCCATGATGCCCTTGAAGGAGGGGTAGCGGGCCTCGCCGGACTGGTCGGTCACCGACAGCACCAGCGGGGCGGTCGCACCGATCACCTCGGTCGAGGTGTCGCCGTCGCGCTTGATCCGGAACTCCTTGCCCTGGCTCTCGATCACCGAGCCCAGCGTGACCTGCGGCAGGTCGAGGCGCTCGGCGAGCATCGCGGGTACGACGCTGCCCGTCGCGTCGGTCGACGCCATCCCGCACATCACCACGTCGACGTCGCCGATCTTGCTGATCGCGGCGGCCAGCACCTGCGAGGTGGCCAGGTAGTCCGATCCGGCGATCGCGTCGTCGACCACGTGGACGCCCTTGTCCGCACCCATCTGCAGCGCCTTCTTGATGGCCTCGGCGGCGTCCTCGGGCCCCACCGTCAGGGCGGTCACCTCGACCTCGTCACCGTCGGCCTTCTCCTTGAGCTGCAGCGCCTGCTCGACGGCGTACTCGTCGAGCTCGGAGAGCAGACCAGGCACACCGACACGGTCCACGGTGTTGTCGGACTCGAAGTGACGGTCGGCAGTGGCATCGGGCACGTACTTCACACAGACGACAATGTTCATTGGTCACGGCCCTGGGCGGGCCCCTCCTGAAGTAGAGACGATTGGGTTGACACCCGAGGTGAGGCTACCGCCGAGTCACCTGAGCAGAAACACCAGCGGCGGGTGTGGTCAATCACAGCACGCGGAGTGACGACACCCCTCGTGCGCGGCCGTCAGCGGGTGGTCTTGGGGGCGATCAGGTTGGCGCCGAACCGACCGATGAACAGGTAGACGAGCGCCGCGATCCCCCAGTTGAGCAGGGCGTTCTTGGCCTCGGCGTTCTTGCCGGTGAAGTCGAAGACGCCGTCGTCGAGGCTGAACGGACCCGAGATCGTGTCGGCGATGTCCGTGATCAGCTTCACCACGGAGTTGTCCTCGTTGATGTTGCTGCGGAGCACGACGAGCAGCGCGCCGAGAGCGAGGATCGCTGCGAGCACCGCGAAGACGATGCTCCAGACGCGTGCCAGCTTGGCCCGGATCGCGTTCTGGGTGGCGTCCTGACGGCGCTTGCGATCGTTGTCGGATTCGTCGGTCCGGACTTTGGGCGACACGGTGGGCTCCTCGGGTGCTGCGGTCGTGCTGGGTGGCGCTGGGGGTCAGCGGCCCTCGAATTGGGCTTTGCCGGGACCATTCTGGACGAAGGAGTCCATCCCGATGCTGCGGTCCCGCGTGGCGAACAGTCCGGCGAACTGCTGGCGCTCGATCTCCAGGCCGGTGTCGAGGTCGACCTCGAGCCCCCGGTCGATGGTCTCCTTGGCCGCGCGCAGGGCGTACGACGCCGCGTTGGCGAACTGCCCGGCCCACTTCACGGCCTCGGCGTAGACCTCGTCGGCGGGCACCACCTGGTCGACCAGGCCGATCGACAGCGCCTCGTCGGCCTTGACGAACCGGCCGGTGAAGATCAGGTCCTTGGCCCGGCTCGGACCCACCAGCCGGGCGAGCCGCTGGGTGCCGCCGAGGCCCGGGATGATGCCGAGCAGGATCTCGGGCTGCCCGAAGGTGGCGTTGTCGGCGGCGATCCGGATGTCGGCGCACAGCGCGAGCTCGCACCCACCGCCGAGCGCGTAGCCGTTGACCGCTGCGACGACCGGCTTGGGGAGTCGGGCGAGGGCGACGTACCCCGCCTGCATCTGGCTGGAGATGTCGATCATGTCGGTGTGGGAGAGGTCGGCCATCTCCTTGACGTCGGCCCCGGCGGCGAAGACCTTCTCGCCGCCCCAGACCACCACGGCCTTGACGTCGTCGCGCTCGGCCGCCTCCTCGGCGGCCGCTCGGATCTCCGCCTGCACCTGGAGGCTGAGGGCGTTCATCTTCGGCCGGTCCACCCGGATGGTGCCGACGCCGTCGGCCACCTCGAGACGGACGAACTCGCTCTGCTGAGCCGAGTCGGTGCTTGGCATGACTCCTCCACGATGTGTCGTCGGAACTTCCCGCTGGTCCGTCCCGGACTCTAGCCTTGGTCGATGGAAGACAACTCGGGCCCTGACCCCGCCCCCTCTGCAGCCGTCGACCACGAGACACCGCAGGAGTCGACCGCGCTCCGGCACGCCGGGAAGGCGGGGTTCGTCGGGGCGATGTTCCTGATGGCCACCTCGGCGATCGGGCCCGGGTTCCTGACCCAGACGGTGACGTTCACCGTCCAGCTGCAGGCCGCGTTCGCGTTCGCCATCCTGGTCGCGCTGCTGGTGGACGTCGCCATCCAGATGAACATCTGGCGCATCATCGGCATCTCCGGTCGCCGGGCCCAGGACCTGGCCAACTCGGCGCTGCCCGGGAGCGGCTTCGCCCTCGCCGCGCTCGACGTCTTCGGCGGGCTGGTGTTCAACATCGGCAACATCGCCGGGACCTCGCTCGGCCTCGAGGCCCTCTTCGGCCTCGACGTGAAGGTCGGCGGCTGCATCTCCGCGCTGATCGCGATCGGCGTCTTCCTGGTCCGTCGTGCCGGTGTCGCGATGGACCGCCTGGTGGTGGGGCTCGGCGTGCTCATGCTGGCGTTGACCACGTTCGTCGCGATCAAGACCAAGCCGCCGGTCGGCGACGCCCTGCTGCAGTCCGTCGCGCCGGACACCGTCGAGTTCCTGGCCATCACCACGCTGATCGGCGGCACCGTCGGCGGCTACATCGTGTACGCCGGAGCGCACCGCCTCGTCGACAACGGCGTGCGCGGCGCCGAGAACGTCCGCGAGATCAGTCGCGCCTCGGTGACCGGCATCCTGATCACCGCCGTCATGCGGATCATGCTCTTCCTCGCGGTCCTCGGCGTCGTCACCGCCGGGGCGAAGATCGACACGGACAACCCGGTTGCCTCGGTCTTCGACTCGGCGCTCGGAGAGGGCGGGAAGATCTTCTTCGGCGCGGTGATGTGGTGCGCAGCGATCACGTCGGTCATCGGGGCGTCGTACACCTCGACGTCGTTCCTGAAGGTGTTCGGCCGCTGGGTCACGCAGTGGGAGCGCTGGGTGGTGGTCGGCTTCATCGTCGCCTCGACCGCGCTGTTCCTGATCCTCGGGGCCGAGCCGGTCAAGCTGCTGATCTCCGCCGGCGCCTTCAACGGCCTGATCCTCCCGTTCGGCCTCGGCCTGCTGCTCTGGGTCGCGTGGCGGCGGCGCGACCTGATGGACGGCTACGTCTACCCGCGCTGGCTGCTGGTCATCGGGGTGGCCGCGTGGCTGCTGACCATCTACCTCGGCTACGAGTCGCTCACCGGCCTCAAGGACCTGTTCGAGTGAGCCTGGCCCCTCCCTCGGGCGCCGAGGAGCGCCGCCGGCTCGAGCCGGCGGCGGCGCGGGCGCTGTTCCGCGACGGCCTGCGGACGCAGACCTCGGGCTGGTGCACCGGGTGGACGCAGGCGAACCTGATCGCGGTGCCGCAGGACCTCGCCTACGACCTGCTGCTGTTCGCGCAGCGCAACCCGAAGCCCTGCCCGGTGCTCGACGTCGGCGAGCCGGGGAGGTGTCCGACCTCGATCTTCGACGGCGACCTGCGCACGGACCTGCCGGCCTACCGCGTCTACGAGGACGGCGAGCTGGTCGCCGAGGTCGAGGACGTCCGCGAGCACTGGCGGCCCGACCTGGTCGCGTTCCTGATCGGGTGCAGCTTCACCTTCGAGGCCGCGCTCCTGGAGGCGGGCGTCCCCGTGCGCCACGTGGAGACCGGCACCAACGTGCCGATGTACCGGACCTCGGTGGACACCCGGCCGGCCGGTTCGCTGCACGGCCCGCTCGTCGTGTCGATGCGACCGATGCCGGCCGACCAGGTGGCCACGGCCGTGCGCGTGACGTCCCGCTACCCGGCCGTGCACGGCGCTCCGGTGCACGTCGGCGACCCGCGGGCCATCGGGATCACCGACCTCGACGCCCCGGACTTCGGCGACCCGGTGGAGGTGCGACCGGGCGAGGTGCCGGTGTTCTGGGCCTGCGGGGTGACGCCGCAGGCCGCCGTGATGGCCTCGCGCCCGTCGTACGCCATCGGACATGCGCCGGGCCACATGGCGATCACGGACGCCCGGGACTCGCAATTCGTCGTCCCGTGACCTGCCAGCTCGGCCTACCGTCATAATCGGGCGGTGACTCCGGGAGAGTGGTCGGCCGCCGACGAGAGCGTCGCCGTCTGGCCCGGGCGCAACTGGCCGCTGGGAGCGACCTGGGGCGAGGAGTCCACCAACTTCGCGGTGCACGCGCCGAACGCCACCGCCGTGTGGCTGTGCCTCTTCGACGACGAGCAGCGCGAGACCCGGCACGCGCTGACCGAGCGCAGCCTCGGCATCTGGCACGGTGCGCTGCCCGGCGTACGTCCGGGGCAGCAGTACGGCTTCCGCGCCGACGGCCCGTGGGATCCCGCGCGGGGCATGCGGTTCAACCCGCACAAGCTGCTGCTCGACCCCTATGCCCGCGCGGTCAGCGGAGCGTTCGTCACCGATCCCGCGATCTTCGGCTTCGAGGCCGGCGACGACCTGCAGGCGACCGGGCGACCCCAGGTGCGCGACGAGCGGGACTCGGCGCCGTACGTCGGCCGCAGCGTCGTGGTCCACGACGACTTCGACTGGGGCGACGACCGCAAGATCGGTGCCCGGTGGCGCGACACCGCGATCTACGAGCTGCACGTGAAGGGGTTCACGGCGCTGCACGACCGGATCCCGCAGGAGCTGCGCGGGACGTACGCCGGGCTGGGGCACCGCGTGGTCACCGACTACCTCAACGACCTCGGCATCACCGCGGTCGAGCTGCTGCCGACCCAGCAGTTCGCCTCCGAGCCGGCCCTCTCGAAGCTCGGGCTGAGCAACTACTGGGGCTACAACACGATCGGCTTCTTCGCCCCGCACGCGGCGTACTCGGCCTCCGGCGACCGTGGCGAGCAGGTGCGCGAGTTCAAGCAGATGGTGAAGAACTTCCATGCTGCGGGGATCGAGGTCTACCTCGACGTCGTCTACAACCACACCGCCGAGGCCGGTGTGGACGGGCCGACGCTCAGCTTCCGTGGGCTCGACGACCTCGGCTTCTACAAGCGGGTCGCCAAGAGGCCGCAGGACACCCGGGAGCCGGACACCTACTGGGACGTGACCGGCTGCGGCAACACCGTGAACGCCGAGAACCCGATGGTGCTCCGGCTGATCATGGACTCGCTGCGCTACTGGGTCACCGAGATGCACGTCGACGGCTTCCGCTTCGACCTGATGTCGGCGCTGACGCGCACCGGTCACGACGTCGACATGGCCGGCAAGCTGCTCACCACGATCGGCCAGGACCCCGTGCTGCGGCACGTGAAGCTGATCGCCGAGCCGTGGGACGTGTCCATGGACGGCTACCGGGTGGGCGAGTTCCCGCCGCCGTGGGTGGAGTGGAACGACCAGTACCGCGACACGATGCGCGACTTCTGGCGCGGGCAGTCCGACGGCGTGCGGACAGTGGCCACCCGGCTGGCGGGATCGTCGGACCTCTACCTCGACGACGGGCGGTCGCCGTACGCCTCCATCAACTTCATCACCGCCCACGACGGCTTCACGCTGCGCGACCTGGTGTCGTACGACGCGAAGCACAACGACGCCAACGGCGAGGGCGGCCGGGACGGCTCCGACAACAACCGGTCGTGGAACTCCGGCGTCGAGGGCGAGACCGACGACGCCGACGTGCTCGAGCTGCGCCACCGTCGCGCCGCGAACCTGATCGCGACGCTGTGCCTGTCCGCCGGGGTGCCGATGATCACCGCCGGCGACGAGCGCGGGCGCACCCAGGGCGGCAACAACAACCCCTACTCGCAGGACAACGAGATCTCGTGGGTCGACTGGTCGGCGGACGACGCGTGGCTGGACGTCTTCGAGATCACCCGTACGGCGCTGCAGATCCGGCGCGAGCACCCCGCGCTGCGACAGCGGCACTGGTTCGAGGGACGTCCCGCCATCGTCGGCGGCCCCAAGGACCTCGCCTGGATCCACCCCGAGGGACGCGAGATGACCGGCGACGACTGGCAGGACGCCGGGCTGCGGGTGATCGGGATGTTCGTCTCCGGCGACCCGTTGCGCTCCCCCGGCCCGCGCGGCGAGCAGCTGCGCGACACCGGGTTCATGCTCTGGCTGAACGCCTCGCCGCACGACTGCAAGGTGACGCTGCCGCCGAACGAGTGGGTGCAGCAGGGCGTGGTCGTGCTCTCGACCGACCCCGAGAACCCGCTGGGTCACGAGGTGAAGGCCGGCCAGGCCATCACCGTCTCCGCCCGGTCGTTGGTGCTGCTGCAGGAGAGCTGAGTTCTGCCTCGCTCAGTCGCGTGCGGTGAACACGATCGGGTCGCCGTCGGTGATCGCGATGGTGTGCTCGGAGTGGGCGCCACGCGAGCCGTCGGCGCTGCGGATCGTCCACCCGTCGGCGTCGGTGAAGATCTGGTCGGTCGAGTGCAGGAACCACGGCTCGATGGCGATCACCAGCCCGGGCTGCAGCTTGAAGCCACGACGCGGTCGACCGTCGTTGGCGACGTGCGGGTCGCCGTGCATCGTCCGGCCGACCCCGTGGCCGCCGAACTGGGTGTTGATCCTCAGTCCCTCGGCGCGGGCGACGGCGCCGATCGCCGCGGAGATGTCACCCAGCCGGTTGCCGGGCCGGGCCGCCTCGATCGCGGCGGCGAGTGCCCGCTGGGTGGTGTCGATCAGGTCGAGGTCGCGCTGGTCCGGCGTACCCACCACCACGCTGAGCGCCGAGTCCGAGACCCAGCCGTCGAGCGAGGCCGCGAAGTCCAGGCTGAGCAGGTCGCCGTCGCGCAGGTCGTAGTCGTGCGGCAGGCCGTGCAGCACGGCGTCGTTGACCGAGGTGCACAGCACCTTGCCGAACGGCATCGCCCCGAAGGACGGGTGGTAGTCGATGTAGCAGGACTCCGCGCCGGCCTCCTTGATCAGGTCGTGGGCGAGCGCGTCGAGCTCGAGCAGGTTGACGCCGACGTCGGCGGCCTCCTCGAGCCGACGGAGTACGTCGGCCACGAATCGGCCGGCGGGCCTCATCTGCTCGATCTCGGTGGGGTTGCGCAGCTCGATCACATCGCGAGCGTAGTGATCCGGGCCCAAGGGTCGGGTCCGGGGTGATCCCTGATGCGTCGTGGTCTAAACGGAGGCATGATCTCCACATGAGCACTCGTCTCGGACCGGCCCCCACCCGTCGCACCCCTCGTCTGGTCGTGGCGATCCTGGTGATCGCCCTGGTCGCGACGCCGGTGCTGGCGTTCCCCTACGTGCTGCTCGACCGGTCGGCCAGCCGGATCGACGTGCAGACCGACTGGGCCTGGGTGGCGCTGGTCGTGCACGTGCCGTCCGCCGCGCTCGCGATGATCCTCGGGGCGCTGCAGTTCGTGCCGCGGATCCGGGCCCGCCGGCCGGTGCACCGGGCGATCGGCCGCACCTTCCTCGGACTGGGCACGCTCGCCTTCGTGGTGACCGGCATCCCGCTCGCGCTGTCCACCCCGGACGGGAACATCACCCGGTTCGGCGTACTCATCCCGGCGGTGCTGTGGCCGGTCGTGGCGGTGATCGCCTTCCGCGCGATCCGGCGCCGGCGACGTGGCCCGCCACCGGGAGTGGATGATCCGCCTCTACGCGATCACGTTCTTCGCGATCACGACCCGGATGATCGTCCCGCTGATGCTGCTCGTGCAGGTGCCGGTGATGTCGAGCTGGTACGACGGCGACGTGCAGGCCGCGGTCTCGGCGAGCATCCCGTACGGCCAGTGGCTCGGCTGGATCATCAACCTGGCGGTGGCCGAGTGGATCATCCGTCGTACAAAACGGACGGGGCTGGCAGGCGAAACCTGAGGCTGGCGGGCAAAGCATTGCCTGCCAGCCCGCAGTTTCCCCGGGCGCCCGGGGAAACCGACAGCCCCCTACGCCAGCGCCACCAACCCCAGCTCCGCAGGCGAAGCAAGGTTCGGGTTCTTGGGCAGGATCCGGACGGTGTAGCCGAAGGACCCCGCCCGCGCGAGCTGGAGGTGGCCGTCGAACCGGTGCCGACCGCCCTCGTAGGTCTCGGCCAGCGCCAGGGGCATCGTGGTGGTGTCGACGAGCTGGTCCTCGCCCTTGACCCGGCCGTGCACGACCTGGACCTCGACGTCGTCGGGGCTCAGCGAGCCGAGCGAGACGAAGACGTGCAGGTCCATCGCACCGCCGAGCTCGGGGGCGTCGGAGAGGCCCTCGGTCTCGACGTGGTCGACGTGCACGCCGCTCCAGCCCTCGACGACGCGCGCCTTCCACGAGGCGAGCTCGGTGGCTCCCTCGTAGGAGTCGTTCATCGCGCGCGACGAGACGGCGGCCGGCGCGTAGAGGCGCTCGACGTACTCGCGCACCATCCGGGTCGAGAGCACCTTGGGCCCGAGCGACTTCAGCGTGTGGCGCACCATCTCGATCCAGCGGGTCGGCACGCCCGACGTCGTCGAGGTCGTAGAACCGCGGCGCGACCTCCTTCTCGATGAGGTCGTAGAGCGCGTTGGCCTCGATGTCGTCACGCTGGTCGGGGTCCTCGACGCCGTCGGCCGACGGGATGGCCCAGCCGTTGTTGCCGTCGTACCACTCGTCCCACCAGCCGTCGAGGATCGACAGGTTCAGGCCGCCGTTGAGCGCGGCCTTCATGCCGGACGTGCCGCACGCCTCGTAGGGGCGCAGCGGGTTGTTCAGCCACACGTCGCAGCCCGGGTAGAGCGGCTGCGCCATCGCGATGTCGTAGTTGGGCAGGTAGGCGATCCGGTGGCGCACCTCCGGGTCGTCGGCCAGCTGCACGATCGCCTGGATCAGCTTCTTGCCGCCGTCGTCCGCCGGGTGGGCCTTGCCGGCCATCACCAGCTGGATCGGCCGCTCGGGGTGCAGCAGCAGCTTCTTGAGGCGCTCGGGGTCGCTGAGCATCAACGTCAGCCGCTTGTACGACGCCGCGCGGCGCGCGAAGCCGATCGTCAGCACGTCGGGGTCGAGCGCCGTGTCGATCCAGCCGAGCTCGGCCGGGGCCTGGCCGCGCTTGAGGCACGACTTGCGCAGCCGTCCGCGGGCGTCCTCGACGAGCCGCTTGCGCAGCTCGCGCTTGGTCGACCAGAGGTCGGAGGACGGGATCTTGTCGACCACGTTCCACACGTCGGCGGCGTCGGAGTCGGTGTCGGCGCCCTGCTTGGTGGCCAGCTCGAAGACCTCGCGCGCCACCCAGGTCGGCGCGTGCACGCCGTTGGTGATCGACGTGATCGGCACCTCGGCCTCGTCGAACGCCGGCCACAGCCCGTTGAACATCCCGCGGCTGACCTCGCCGTGCAGCAGCGAGACGCCGTTGGCGCGCTGCGAGAGCCGGAAGCCCATCACGGCCATGTTGAACACGCCGCGGTCGCCGCCGGAGTAGTCCTCGGCGCCGAGGCGCAGGATCCGGTCGGTGGGTACGCCGGCCACGGCGCTCTGCGCGCCGAAGTACTGCTCCACCAGCTCGCGCGGGAACCGGTCGATGCCCGCGGGCACGGGGGTGTGCGTGGTGAACACCGTGCCGGCCCGGGTGACCTCGAGCGCGGTGTCGAAGTCGAGCGCGGGACCGCCGTCGGCGACGGTCAGCTCGCGGATCCGCTCGAGGCCCAGGAAGCCCGCGTGGCCCTCGTTGGTGTGGAACACCTCGGGCTCGGGGTGGCCGGTGAGCCGCGTGAACGTCCGCACCGCGCGTACGCCGCCGACCCCGAGGAGCAGCTCCTGCAGGAGCCGGTGCTCGGTCGTGCCGCCGTAGAGACGGTCGGTGACCTCGCGGAGCGGCGTCGGGTTGTCCTCGACGTCGGTGTCGAGCAGCAGCAGCGGCACCCGGCCGACCTGGGCGACGAAGATGCGCGCCACCAGCTCCGAGTCACCCGGGATCGACAGTCGCACCTGCGCGGGGGTTCCGTCTCCCTCGCGAAGAAGCGTGATCGGCAGGCCGTCGGGGTCGAGCACCGGGTAGGTCTCCTGCTGCCAGCCCTCGCGCGAGAACTGCTGGCGGAAGTAGCCGTTCTGGTAGAGCAGGCCGACGCCGATCAGCGGGACACCGAGGTCGCTCGCCGTCTTCAGGTGGTCGCCGGCGAGGATGCCGAGACCGCCGGAGTACTGCGGCAGCACCGAGGTGATGCCGTACTCGGGCGAGAAGTAGGCGATCGCCTTCGGGGCGTCCTCGCCGGTCTTCTTCTGGAACCAGCGCGCGCCGGTCAGGTACTGCTCGAGGTCGGCGTGGGCCAGCTCGAGCATCCGCACGAAGCGCTTGTCGGCGGCCAGCTCCTGCAGCCGCGCGCTCGACACCGCACCGAGGGTCTTGACCGGGTCGCGGCCGCTCTCGCGCCAGATCTCGGGGTCGATGGCCGCGAAGACGTCCTGGGTCTCCGGGTGCCAGGACCACCTCAGGTTGGTGGCCAGGTCACCCAGCAGGCGCAGGGGCTCCGGCAGGACGGGACGGACGGTGAATCGTCGGATGGCTCGCACGGGAGAACGCTAACGCAGAGGCTTTGAACGATCCAACGAAGTCCCAAGTTGCCCGAACCGGTCTATGCACCGTGTCCGTGTGTCCGGACAGGTGCAGAACTGACCGACGAGTAACCAAGACCGGTCCCGCTGCGTTAGTGCAGCAACACCGCTCTCGACCCACCGGTCGACCCAGCCTGCGGAGGCACCATGCCCAGCACGTCCATCCGGCTCCTCGGCGTCGCCACCGCGACCGCCCTGCTCGCCGGCCTCAGCCAGCTCCCGGGAGTGGCCATCTCCGCCCCGTCCCGGATCGCGCCCGCGTCGCTCGAGCAGGCCACCGCCGGCCTCGACGACCTCGACGTGCGCGGCGTGGCCCAGCCCACGGCCGCACAGAAGGCGGCCGCCGCCAGGCTGCGCGGCGCCGTCCGCTGGAACGGCTTCGGCACGCCGGCCTCCATCTCCCCGGTCTCGGGCAACCTCGGCGCCGCGTCCGGCGACGCCGCGGCCGCCGCCCGTGGCTGGCTGGCCGCGCACGCCGACCTCTTCGGCCTCTCCGCCGAGCCAGATGCAGGGCCTCACCCTCGTCAACGACCAGAAGCTCGCCGGCAGCACCGCCCGCGCGGTCCTCTTCCGCCAGGACTTCGGCGGCCCGTCCCCCGCGCTCGGCAGCATGGTGACCGTCGGCGTCGGCAACGGCGCCATCCAGTACGTCTCCTCCTCGCTCGTCCGCACCACCGCCACGTCGGTCCCGGCGGCGACGCTCTCCCCCACCGCCGCCTGGCTGAAGGCCGCGAGCCAACATCGGCCGCAACGTCTCGCTCGGCTCGCTGGCCAAGGTCACCGAGAGCCTCGGCTGGTCCCGCTTCAAGGTGGCCGGGCTTCGCCCAGGAGCAGCAGGTCCGCCTGCGGTCCCTGGCGTACGCCGACGGCACCGTGCGCCCGGTCTTCGAGGCCAACGTCGTCGACGTGAAGGGCGGCGCCACCACGGCGTACACCGCTCCTGGTCGACGCGGTCAGCGGCAAGGTCCTCGTCCGCCAGAACAAGGTCGACGAGAGCAACGACGCCTTCCAGTTCCAGGGCGCGATCACCGCGACCGAGTGCGGCCCCAAGCACCAGTTCGAGCTGAAGGACGCCAACACCAAGCAGATCGTGGCGACCGCCGCCGAGGCCGTCACGACCAACGACATCGTGGTCAAGATCTTCAACCCGAGCGGGGCCCTGCTCGTGGCCAGCGACACCGCCACCAGCCCCGAGGTCGCGACCTACAGCGCCGACTCGATCCCGGCCGGCATCTACTCGATGCAGGTCTGCCCGTTCGACGGCCCGGACGTCCCGTTCGCCGGCGCCGGTGACTACGCCGCCGGCGTGACCACCAGCGACAGCGGTACGCCGACCTCGCCCTCGCTGGGCCAGCCCAAGTGGCGCTACTTCACCGCCAACCCGACCCTCGACTGGTCCGCGACGACCACGCCGAAGAACTCGGTGATCGGCTGCTGGACCGCCGCCGCCGGCTGCACCTCGCCGACCGGCCCGTTCCGCAACGTCGCCGCCGCCGGCCCCTGGGACTACATCGCCAAGACCGGCACGTCGAGCTTCACCACCGTCGGCAACAACGCCAACACCCACGAGGCGTGGGCCAGCCCGCTGACCCCGGGTGGTCTCGCGCAGGCCCCGGTCTCGCCGACGCGTGAGTACACCGACGAGTTCACCGACGCGTGGAACAACTCCAAGTGCGACCCGACGCAGCTGCACCCGACCGGCAACGACATCAACGCCTCGGTGACCAACCTGCACGTCGCGCACAACCGGATGCACGACTTCTCCTACTACCTCGGCTTCACCGAGGAGAACTACAACATGCAGGTCGACAACCTCGGCCGCAACGACGACCCGACCCGCGGCAACGACCCCGAGATCGGCAACGCGCAGGCCGGTGCGCTCACCGGCGGCCAGCCGACCTTCCTCGGCCGTGACAACGCCAACCAGATCGCGCTGCAGGACGGCATCCCCGGCATCACCAACCAGTACCTCTTCCAGCCGCTGGCCGGCGGGTTCTACTCGCCCTGCACCGACGGCAGCCTCGACATGAGCATCGTCGGCCACGAGTACACCCACGCGATCAGCAACCGGATGATCGGCGGCCCCGACGAGGGCATCACCTCCGAGCAGGGCGGCGCGATGGGCGAGTCCTGGGGTGACCTGACCGCGGGCGAGTACATGTACGAGCACGGCTACTCCAACGGCGCCAACCCGTGGGCCGTCGGGCCCTACGCCACCGGCAACAAGACGGTCGGCATCCGCGACTACGCCATCGACGCCAACCCGCTGAACTACAGCGACTACGGCTTCGACTCCACCGGGGTCGAGGTCCACGCCGACGGCGAGATCTGGAACGGCACCATGTGGGAGGTCCGCAAGGCGCTGGTCGCGAAGTACAACGCGGCGTACCCCACGACCGACAAGGCGCTCAACCTCCGCTGCGCCCAGGCGACCGCGACCAGCACGCCGACCCCGGCCACCCAGTGCCCGGGCAACCGCCGCTGGCTGCAGCTGGTCTTCGACGCCTTCCTGCTCCAGCAGGGTGCGACGAGCATGCTCGACGCCCGCGACGCGATGCTGGCCGCCGACCGGATGCGGTTCGGCGGCGCCAACCAGGCCGCCCTGTGGGACGCGTTCGCCCGCCGCGGCATGGGCAGCAACGCCTCGACGCCCGACGCCGACTCCGGTGACCCGACGCCCGGCTTCGCCTCCCCGAGGTCGACGCCGGCCACGGTGAAGTTCGCCGCGACCGCACCGTCCGGCGCGGCCGCTCCGGCCGGCAAGGTCTACATCGGTGACTTCGAGGCCCGGGCCACCCCGGTCGCCGACACCGATCAGCCAGCACGGCCGCTGTCCAGCACCGCCAAGCTCACGGCCGGCACCTACAAGGTGCTGTTCGTGGCGCCGGGCTACGGCCTGACCCGCTCGACGCTCACGGTCGAGCGCCGGGCCAGTCGGTGACCAAGTCCTTCGCCCTGACGCCCAACCTCGCCTCGGCGAAGAACGGCGCCACGGTCCTCGGCTCGAGCGCCGGCAGCCTCAACGCCGGCGCCCTGATCGACGACACCGAGGAGACCAACTGGGCCGGCGTGAACGAGGCCGACTCCGTGGACACGACCAGCCCCTGGGTCGCCGTCGACCTCGCCGGCACGGCCGCTCGCAAGATCAGCTCGGTGCGGGTCTCCGCGATGCTGCGCCCGGCTCCGCCCGGACCGACCGACGGCCTGCCGCTGCTGGCCGACGCCGACGACGACCCGGACTCCGGCGCCCGGTTCACGGCGCTGCGCCGCTTCGCGGTCGAGGTGTGTACGACGGGCTGCTCGGCCGCCAACGCGACCTGGAAGCGGATCTACACCAGCCCGGCCGACGCCTTCCCGGCGTCGCACCGCGGCCGGTCGCTCCGAACCTGACCCTGCGCTCCTTCGACGTCCCGGACACGACCGCCTCGGCGGTCCGGCTCGTGGCCCTGGAGAACCAGTGCACCGGCGCCCCGGCGTACGCAGGTGAGCAGGACAACGACCCGGTCAACGACACCGACTGCAAGGCCGGCTCCGACGCCGACCTGTCGGTGCGCGCCGCCGAGCTCGAGGTCTTCTGACCCACCCGAGCACCACGCGTCACGGGGGTCCCATCACCGGGACCCCCGTTTGCGTGAACGGCCGGACTTCGCAAGTCTGGGGAGCATGGTCGGACGCATCCCCGTCATGGACGTGACACCCGTCGTCAACCTCGGGCGCCATCCAGCGAAGGCCGCCGTCGGCGAGCCCTTCGACGTCACCGCGCTCGTGTTCCGCGAGGGTCACGACCAGCTCGGGCGCCGAGGTCGTGCTGACCGACCCGAGCGGCGCACGCCGGCCACCGGTGCGGATGCACGACGTCGAGGGACAGGTCTCGCGGATGGCCGCGACGGTGTGCGCCGACACCGAGGGCAGCTGGACCTTCGAGGTCCAGTCGTGGAGCGACCCGATCGGCACCTGGCTGCACGACGCGGGCATCAAGATCCGCGCCGGCGTCGACGTCGAGCTGATGTTCACCGAGGGCGTGCTGCTCCTCGAGCGCGTCGCCGACGGCGACCTCAGCCGCGGCCGAGAAGGCCACCGTCAAGGACGCCGTCAAGGCGCTCAAGGACACCAAGCGCCCGGTCGAGGCGCGGCTCGCGGCCGTCGAGTCCGACCGAGATGGCGGACGTCTTCGCCGCCCACCCGCTGCGCGACCTGCTCACCTCCGAGGGGCCCTACCCGTTCTTCGCCGACCGCTCGAGGGCGCTGTTCTCCAGCTGGTACGAGTTCTTCCCGCGCTCCGAGGGCGCCTACGTCGACGAGAAGTCCGGCAAGGTCGTCAGCGGCAACTTCCGCACCGCCGCCAAGCGGCTCAAGGCGGTCGCGGCGATGGGCTTCGACGTCATCTACCTGCCGCCGATCCACCCGATCGGCGAGGTGAACCGCAAGGGCTCCAACAACACGCTCACCCCGACCCCCGACGACGTCGGGTCCCCGTGGGCCATCGGCAGCAAGGACGGCGGGCACGACGCCATCCACCCCGACCTCGGCACCTTCGAGGACTTCGACGCCTTCGTGAAGGAGGCCGAGAAGGTCGGCCTCGAGGTGGCCCTCGACTTCGCCCTCCAGGCAGCGCCCGACCACCCGTGGGCCAAGGAGCACCCGGAGTGGTTCACCACCCGCGCCGACGGCACCATCGCCTACGCGGAGAACCCGCCGAAGAAGTACCAGGACATCTACCCGATCAACTTCGACAACGACCCCGAGGGCATCTACGCCGAGAGCGAGCGGCTCCTGCGGCACTGGATGTCCCACGGCGTCCGGATCTTCCGCGTCGACAACCCGCACACCAAGCCGGTGGCGTTCTGGGAGTGGCTGCTCGGCCGGATCCGCGAGACCGACCCCGACGTGCTGTTCCTGTCCGAGGCGTTCACCAAGCCGCCGATGATGCAGGCGCTCGCCACGGTGGGCTTCCACCAGAGCTACACCTACTTCACCTGGCGCACCACCCGCACCGAGCTGGAGACCTACCTCCACGAGGTCTCGCACGAGACCTCCCACGTGCTGCGGCCGAACTTCTTCGTGAACACCCCCGACATCCTGCACGCGTACCTCCAGTACGGCGGACCGCCGGCCTTCAAGATCCGCGCCGTCGCCGCGGCCACCGGGTCGCCGAGCTGGGGTGTGTACGCCGGCTACGAGCTCTGCGAGCACGTCGCGGTGAAGCCGGGGAGCGAGGAGTACCTCGACTCGGAGAAGTACCAGATCCGCATCCGCGACTGGGACGCCGCCGACCGGAGCGGCGAGACGCTGGCGCCGTACCTCACCCGGCTCAACGAGATCCGCCGCGCGCACCCGGCGCTCCAGCAGCTGCGCAACGTCACCATCCACTCCAGCGACGACGACGCCGTGCTGGTGTTCAGCAAGACGTCCGGCGACGACACCGTGATCGTGGTGCTCAACGTCGACCCGCACACCTCACGCACCACGATGGCGCACCTCAACCTGCCCGCCATCGGACTCAACTGGGAGGACACCTTCAACGTGCACGACGAGATCACCGGCCAGGACTGGCAGTGGGGCGCGCACAACTACGTGCACCTCGACCCCTACCGCGAGCCCGCGCACGTCCTCTCCGTGAGGAAGCCCGCATGACGGCCCCGACCACGCCCGGAGCCGACCTGGAGTCCGAGGAGGAGCACAACTTCGGCGACAGCGGCGCCCTCCCAGCCACCAGCGGTGACCCGACCGCCGCCCACTTCGACCAGCCCGACTGGTTCAAGACGGCCGTGTTCTACGAGGTCCTGGTGCGGTCCTTCAAGGACTCCAACGGCGACGGCGTCGGCGACTTCCGCGGCCTGGCCGAGAAGCTCGACTACCTGCACTGGCTCGGCATCGACTGCCTGTGGGTGCCGCCGTTCTTCTCCTCGCCGCTGCGCGACGGCGGCTACGACATCTCCGACTACACCAACATCCTCCCCGAGGCCGGCACGGTGGAGGACTTCCACTACTTCCTCGACGAGGCGCACAAGCGCGACATCCGCGTGATCATCGACTTCGTCATGAACCACACCAGCGACCAGCACCCGTGGTTCCAGGCCAGCCGCGAGGACCCCGACGGGCCCTACGGCGACTTCTACGTCTGGTCCGACACCGACGAGCTCTACGAGGACGCCCGCGTCATCTTCGTCGACACCGAGCCGTCGAACTGGACCTGGGACCCGGTGCGCCAGCAGTACTTCTGGCACCGGTTCTTCTCCCACCAGCCCGACCTGAACTTCGACAACCCGAAGGTCATGGAGGCGATGCTCGAGGCGATGAGCTTCTGGCTCGACATGGGCCTCGACGGGTTCCGGCTCGACGCCGTGCCCTACCTCTACGAGCGTCCCGGCACCAACGGCGAGAACCTGCCCGAGACCCACGAGGCGCTGCGCCAGGTGCGCACGCTTCGTCGACGAGCACTACCCCGGCCGGGTGCTGCTCGCGGAGGCCAACCAGTGGCCCTCCGACGTGGTCGACTACTTCGGCGGCAAGCGCGACAAGGACACCGGCGAGTACCTCTCGGCCGGCGACGAGTGCCACATGTGCTTCCACTTCCCGGTGATGCCGCGCATCTTCATGGCCGTACGCCGGGAGAACCGGTTCCCGATCTCGGAGATCCTCGAGCAGACGCCGGCCATCCCCGACGGCTGCCAGTGGGGCATCTTCCTGCGCAACCACGACGAGCTCACCCTCGAGATGGTCAACGACGAAGAGCGCGACTACATGTGGGACGAGTACGCCAAGGACCCCCGCATGAAGGCCAACATCGGCATCCGCCGGCGGCTGGCTCCCCTGCTCGACAACGACACCAACCGGATGGAGCTGTTCACCGCGCTGCTGCTGTCCCTCCCCGGGTCGCCGGTGCTCTACTACGGCGACGAGATCGGGATGGGCGACAACATCTGGCTCGGTGACCGCGACGGCGTACGCACCCCGATGCAGTGGACCCCCGACCGCAACGCCGGGTTCTCCATCGCCACGCCCGGCAAGCTGCACCTGCCGCCGATCCAGGACCCGGTTTTCGGGTACCAGAGGGTCAATGTCGAGACCGAGCTGGACAACTCCTCCTCGCTGCTGCACTGGACGCGGCGGATGATCCAGACGCGCAAGCAGCACCCGTGCTTCGGCCTCGGCGAGTTCCACGACCTCGGCGGCTCCAACCCGTCGGTGCTGTCCTACGTGCGCGAGTTCGTCGACGACGACGGCACCACCGACACCGTGCTCTGCGTGAACAACCTGAGCCGGTTCCCGCAGCCGGTCGAGCTCGACCTGCGCCAGTGGGAGGGCGTGCAGCCCGTCGAGCTGCTCGGCGGCGTGCGCTTCCCGCAGGTCGGCGAGCTGCCCTACCTGCTCACCCTCGGCGGCTACGGCTTCTACTGGATCCGGCTGCCTGCCCCCGTCCCCGACGCGAGGAGACTCCCAACGCATGAGTGAGCACCCGCAGATGACGGCGTACCTCGCCGAGGCCCGCTGGTTCGCCGGCAAGGGTCGCGAGTACGACGTGGTCGACGTCACGCGCGTCGGCACCCTGCCCGGCCCGCCGACGGTGACCATCGACATCATCACCGTGGAGTACGCCGAGGGCGGCGCAGAAGCGGCGCAGCGGCCGGCGGCGAGCCGACGACGGAGCGCTACCAGATGCCGCTGTCGCACTACACCGAGGAGCAGGGCCGCATCGGCCACGCCTACATCGGGCCGCACTACGACGAGGACCTCGGCGACGTGCACACCTACGACGCCGTGCACGACCGCGACGCGATGGCGGTCTACCTCGACACCTTCGCGAGCACCCCGCCGGAGCAGCCGGTGCCGTACGGCGGCGTCACCTTCCACCGGGTCGACGGCTACGACCTCGACACCGAGGCCCACTCGACCCTGTTCAGCGGCGAGCAGAGCAACTCCTCGGTGGCCTTCGGCGGGGACAGCCTGATGAAGGTGTTCCGCAAGGTGACCCCGGGCCGCAACCCCGACATCGAGATCCACCGCGCCCTGACCGAGGCCGACAACCCCAACGTGGCCCACCTCTACGGCTGGATCGAGGCGGGTGACGACGACCTGGCGATGCTCCAGCAGTTCCTCCGCACCGCCAGCGACGGCTGGGACCTCGCGCTGGCCAGCGCCCGCAACCTGTTCGCCGAGGCCGACCTGCACGCCGACGAGGTCGGCGGCGACTTCGCCGGCGAGGCCCACCGTCTCGGCGTGGCCGTCAGCGAGGTGCACGAGGTCCTGCCGCGAGCACTTCGGCGACCGAGCCGTTCGACGGCGCCGCGTCGGCGGAGGCGATGCGCCGGCGCCTGGTCGCCGCGGCCGCCACCGTGACCAGCCTCGCCGAGCACCGCGAGGCGCTGGAGCAGGTGTTCGCCCGCATCGCCGACGCCAAGGGGGAGGCCCAGCGCGTGCACGGCGACCTCCACCTCGGCCAGACGCTGCGCACCTCCAAGGGCTGGAAGCTGGTCGACTTCGAGGGCGAGCCGGCCAAGCCCCTGTCCGAGCGGCAGCTCCCCGACTCGCCCTGGCGCGACGTCGCCGGCATGCTGCGCTCCTTCGACTACGCCGCCCAGTCGGTGGTCAAGGACCTCCACGACAACGACGACCCGGGCTCGCAGATCACCTACCGTGCGAACGAGTGGGTACAGCGCAACCGGGCCGCGTTCCTCGAGGGCTACGTCGAGGGTCGCGTCGAGTCCGGCGGCGGGCCGCTGAGCGCCGACGAGCAGGCGCTGATCGACGCCTACGAGGCCGACAAGGCGGTCTACGAGGTGCTCTACGAGGCTCGCAACCGCCCCACCTGGCTGGACATCCCGCTGGGTGCCATCGACACGAATCGGAGCTGCACGATGAACCGCAGCCCCACGATCGGCGAGATCGACCTCCACCTGATCAACGAGGGACGGCACGAGCAGCTCTGGCAGGCGCTGGGGGCGCACGTCGGCGACGGCGGCACCACCTTCCGGGTCTGGGCGCCGCACGCCCAGGAGGTCCAGGTCCGCGGCGACTTCAACAGCTGGGACGGCAGCCGCAACCCGCTGACCGCGGTCGGCGAGCTCCGGCGTCTGGGAGGCCTTCGTCCCCGACGTCGGCGGCGGTGACGGCTACAAGTTCCACATCCGCGGTGCCGACGGCGTCTGGCGCGACAAGGCCGACCCGATGGCCTACTTCACCGAGGTCCCGCCGGCCACCGCGTCGCGGGTCTTCGAGAGCACCCACGAGTGGACCGACGACGAGTGGATGACCGACCCGCGCGTCGTCCGACCGGCCCGACCAGCAGCCGATGTCGGTCTACGAGGTGCACCTCGGCTCGTGGAGGCGGCACCCGGGTGCGGGGCCGTACAGCTACGACGACCTCGTCGAGCACCTCGTGCCCGTACGTCGTCGAGACCGGGCTTCACCCACGTGGAGTTCCTCCCCGTGATGGAGCACCCGTTCGGCGGCTCGTGGGGCTACCAGGTCACGTCGTACTACGCCCCGACCGTCGCGCTTCGGCGACCCCGACGGCTTCCGCCGCCTCGTCGAGGCGCTGCACAACGCCGGCATCGGCGTGATCGTCGACTGGGTGCCGGCCCACTTCCCCAAGGACGACTTCGCGCTCGCGCGCTTCGACGGCACGCCGCTCTACGAGGACCCCAACCCGAGCCGCGGCGAGCACCCCGACTGGGGCACCTACGTGTTCAACTTCGGGCGCAAGGAGGTGCGCAACTTCCTGGTCGCCAACGCGCTGTACTGGCTCGAGGAGTTCCACATCGACGGCATCCGCGTCGACGCCGTGGCCTCGATGATCTACCTCGACTACTCGCGCGAGGAGGGCGAGTGGCAGCCGAACGTCAAGGGCGGCCGCGAGAACCTCGAGGCGGTCGCGTTCCTCCAGGAGCTGAACGCCACCGTCTACAAGCGGGTGCCGGGCGCGATCACCATCGCCGAGGAGTCGACCTCCTGGCCCGGCGTCACCAAGCCGACCGACGCCGACGGCCTGGGCTTCGGCTTCAAGTGGAACATGGGGTGGATGCACGACTCCCTGGAGTACGTCGCCAAGGACCCCATCCACCGCAGCTACCACCACCACCAGCTGACCTTCGCGATGGTCTACGCCTACTCCGAGAACTACGTGCTGCCGATCAGCCACGACGAGGTCGTGCACGGCAAGGGCTCGCTGCTGCGCAAGATGCCGGGCGACCGGTGGCAGCAGCTCGCCAACGTGCGCGCGTTCCTGTCCTGGATGTGGGCGCACCCGGGCAAGCAGCTGCTGTTCATGGGCCAGGAGTTCGCCCAGGACAACGAGTGGGCCGAGCAGCGCGAGCTCGACTGGGGCCTGCTCCAGAACCCCGGTCACGCCGGGGTCAGCCGGCTGGTCACCGACCTGAACAACGTCTACGTCGACACCCCGGCGCTGTGGTCGCAGGACACCACGCCCGACGGCTTCCAGTGGCTGGTCGCCGACGACGCCGCGAGCAACACGGTGGCGTTCGTCCGCTGGGGCTCCGACGGGAGCGCGCTGGTGTGCATCAGCAACTTCGCCGGCGGTCCCCACGAGGACTACCGCATCGGGCTGCCGTTCGCCGGTGAGTGGACCGAGGTGATCAACACCGACGCCGAGGTCTACGGCGGTTCCGGTGTCGGCAACCTCGGCACCGTCACCGCCCACCCCAACCCGCACCACGGCCAGCCCGCCTCCGCCTCCGTCCGGGTGCCCCCGCTGGGGACCCTGTGGCTGGCCAGCACGAGTCGGTAGCGGCAGGGGATCCACGGCTGAGTAGTCTGCGGCGGTGACCGGGCTCCTCGACGTGGCCGACCGCGTCTGGCCGGTACTGCTCTTCCTCGCCCTGATCCAGGTCGTCGCCGACCTGTGCGACGACGCCGGGCTGTTCGACGTCAGCGCCCACGTGGCGGCGCGGGTCGCCGGGGGCAGCCGGCTGCGGCTCTTCCTGCTGTTCACGCTGCTCGCGACCGTGTGCACCTGGGTGCTCAGCATCGACACGACGGCGGTGCTGCTCGCCCCGATCGGGCTGGCCCTCGCCGCCGAGCTCGGCCTGAGCGCGCTGCCGTTCGCGTTCGCGTCGATCTGGCTGGCCAACGCGGGCAGCCTGTTGCTGCCGGTCTCCAACCTGACCAACCTGCTGGCGCAGTCGCACCTCGACATCGGCGCGGCCGAGTTCGTCCGCGAGACCTGGCTCCCCCAGCTGGCGGTGCTGGTCGTGGTGCTCGGTGTGCTGCTGGTCCGCCACCGGGTCGCGCTGCGGGGGACGTACGACGTGCCACGGGTGCTGCCTGGCTACGACCCGGTGCTGTTGTGGCTCGCCGCGACCGTCGTGGCGCTGATCGGCCCGGCGATCCTGCTGGGGGTCCCGGCGTGGGCGGTGGCGCTGGCGGCGTCGGTGGCCCTCGTCGCTCGGTTTCGCCGTACGCCGCCCCGCCGCCGTCGCCCCCGGTCGGCTGGTGAGGCTGGTGCCGTGGTCGGTGATCGGCTTCGCGATCGTGCTGTTCGCCGTCGTCGAGGTGGTCGTCGAGGAGGGGTCGTCGTTGCTCGGCTCGTTCTTCGGCACCGGCGACTCGTTCGCGTCGCTGCTCCAGCTGGCCGGGACCTCGGGGGCGCTCGCCAACGTGGTGAACAACCTGCCGGCCTACCTCGTCGTCGAGCCGTTCGCGCAGTCGGCCGACCGCCTGGTGACCGCACTCGTCGCGGTCAACGTCGGCCCGATGCTGCTCGCGTGGGGGTCGCTGGCCAACCTGCTGTGGCTGCGGGCCTGCCGGACCCGCGGGCTGCAGATCTCGATGGTCCGGTTCGGCCTGGAGGGCCTGCTCGTCGTACCCCTGGCCGTGGCGGTGGGTGTCGCTGCGGTCTCGCTAGGGTGAGCACGTGCCTGCCGAGCTGACTCCCGTTTCCCCCGGCGTGGTGCGCGTTTCGTGGACCGCCGAGCTCCAGGACCAGGGACTGCGCGCGTCGGCCGACCAGGTGCGCGGGCTGGTCGAGTCGGCGTTCAAGGGCGGGTCCACCCGGGTCGAGGCCCACGTCGATCCCACGCGACGAGACCGCCCAGCGGGTGGCCACGTTCGCCGGACTGATGCGCGAGGGCGTCGCCCGAGGTGTGGCCGACGAGTCCGACCGGATCGTCTACGCACGGCTGGTCGACGACACCCCGCTCGAGGACCCGAAGGGGTTCCGTTCGCTGCTGAACTCCTTCCTGCCCCGCAAGCGCGCGATCAGCCAGATGCTGATCCGGTCGACCGACGACCGGGTGCTGCTGTGCCAGCTGACCTACAAGCGCGACTTCGACCTGCCGGGCGGCGTGGTCGAGGTGAGCGAGTCGCCGCAGCTCGCGGTGGCCCGCGAGGTGGAGGAGGAGCTCGGTCTCGAGGTCGAGGCCGGCCCGCTGCTGCTGACCGACTGGCTGCCGCCGTGGGGAGGCTGGGACGACGCGGTCTGCCTGGTCTTCGACGGCGGGGTGCACGAGCCCGGCGTGGTGGAGACGATCGTCCGGCAGGAGCGCGAGATCCGCTCGGTGGCGTTCTGCACGATCGCCGAGGTCCGTGAGAAGTGCGCCGACTTCACCGCCCGACGGATCGAGTCGGCGCTGCGGAATCTCTCGGCGAACCCGGGGCCGTCATACACCGAGAGCGGACGCGGTTACTTAGGGTGAGGGACATCGAAACCGATCCGGAGTGCGGGAGTGCAGGAGTGACGCGATGAGCCAGCAGGCACTGGAAGACCTCGACGTGCGGAGTTTCTGGAAGAAGGGCTACGCCGTCCTCCCCGGCGTCTACTCGCGGGAGGAGATCGACGGCTTCCGCGAGGCGGCCTACGCCACCCAGCACGACGGCGGCGACCTCCTGGCGAACCCCCGGCTGCGCAGCGTGCTCACGGACGGTCGGATGATCGACGTGGCTCGCAAGCTGCTGCGCACCGACGACATCCTCTACACCGGCGACAGCGCCTTCACGATCAACGGGACCCAGAAGGGCTTCCACAAGGACAACGCCGACCGGCGCGACCGGAAGGCGCCCGACTGGACCCAGGGTCGCTACACCCAGCTGCGGTTCGGCATCTACTGCCAGGACCACACCCGGCACACCGGCGGGCTCAACCTGCGCGAGGGCTCGCACAAGGTCTGCAACCTGTCGAAGGGCGAGAACCGCTACGTCAAGGTGAAGCCCGGCGACCTGGCCGTCTGGAGCATGCGGATCACGCACTCGGGCAACGGGATGCTGCTGAAGCGGCCGTTCAAGCAGGTGCCGCTCCCGACCGAGCAGGACAGCATCCCCGCCTGGAAGGTGGCCAAGCCCGACGGTGACCGGATCGCGATCTTCGCCCATCTCGGTGCCGACGACGCCCACGGGCAGCGCTACGCGGACTACCTCAAGACGCGCACCTACATGGTGCAGCGCTGGCGCCAGATGCCCTACGACGACGAGATCCGGCAGGCGGCGAAGGAGGCCGGGCTCATCCTGAGGGACATGCCGGCCGAGGTGATCGACGATCCCCAGGCCGGGCTGAGCGAGGGCTGGGAGCCGATCCCCTACTGAGGAGGTCCACTCCCCTGGTCGTCGGCGTCGTCGAAGGGGCGCGCGGGCACCGCGCGCCACCCGACCCTGAACACCTTCTGCGCCAGCTGCGCGTTGAGCCAGGCCGTCATCGTCCAGACCACGACCCAGACGACCACCACCGGCCAGGAGAGCTCATCGGCCGCGGCACCGGTGACGAAGCCGACCGCGAGGCCGCCGTAGTAGCCGACCCACAGGGCGAGCAGGCTCAGCGGCAGCGCCAGCACGACGAGTACGACGTGCCATGCCGCCGACTCGGCGAACAGCGAGAGCAGCGAGACCGCACCGACAGTGGTGACGTAGAGCTGCCCGACCCCGGACAGCCTGCTCACCGGTGGCGGTGTCACCGCTGGACTCTGCATGCGGACCATCGTCCCACCCCGAGCGGGACCGCAGCGACAATGAGGTCATGGATCCCTCCTTCGCCGAGCAGCTCGACCTCGAGGCACATCCGGAGGGCGGCTGGTTCCGCCAGACCTGGGCGTCCTCCGAGCAGGTGACCCTGGTCGACGGACGCGTGCGGCCCACCGCCACGCTCATCTACTTCCTGCTGCCCGCGGGCGAGTCCTCGACCTGGCACCGCGTGCGCTCCGACGAGGTCTGGCTGGCGCACACTGGGTCGGTGACCCTCGAGCTCGGAGGCTCCGGGGAGACCCCGGTCACCGCCTCCACGGCGTACGTCGGGACGCGGATCGGCCAGGAGGCGCAGGTGCTCGTCCCGGCCGGCACCTGGCAGCGCACGCTCCCCACCGAACGTGACGCCCTGGTCAGCTGCCTGGTCTCCCCCGGCTTCGACTTCGACGACTTCGAGCTGGCGCCCTAGTCAGCTGGTCAGTTGGTCAGCTGCGTGTCCAGCTCGACCGGATCGTCGGAACCGTCGACCGGGACGACGACGACCGGGCAGGGCGCGTGGTGCACGACCTGGTCGGCGGTGGACCCGAGTCGCAGCCCCATGAAGCCTCCGACGCCGCGAGCACCCAGCACCAGCATCTCGGCGTGCGCGGCCGCCTCGAGGAGCCGTCGCGCGGCCTTCCCGTGGAGGACGTGGCAGTCGAGATCGACGGCCTCGGGGAGCTCGAGGGCTGCGATGTCCGCGCGCAGGCGGTCGAGCACGGCTGCCTCGAAGTCGGTCATCGGCGGCACGAAACCCCCGGTCGCCGTCGCCGGCTTGGGCGCGGACGAGATCGCCCACGACCGGACGACGTGCAGCTTCGAGCCGAGCCGGCAGGCCAGGTCGGCCGCCCACTTCACCGCCTCGGAGGCTGCCGGCGACCCGTCGTGGCCGACCAGGATCCCGCCCTCGATCTCCAGCGTGGTGTTGACCTTGATCATGGGCGCTCCCTGGGTGCCGGTGTGGGCTTCAGGATAGGAGCCCCGGCTCAGGCGTGCGGCACCACGATCGACCAGGCGATCGCCTTGTTGGAACCCAGCGACGCCGACGCGTTCAGGACGGCGGCGGTGCCGGCCGGCACGTTGGTCACGTCAGCCGTGAACGAGGCGAGGCTGCCGCCGCCGCTGCCGCTGGTCGTCGTACGACGGGTGACCCCGTCCGGTGTGGTCCACGTGCGCGTCGAGCTCGACTTGTCGACCCAGTAGCGCAGCACCGCCGACCCGTTGCCGGCCACGTTCACCGCAGGAGCCGGGTGGGCGGTCACGGTCGTGGTCCCCTGCACCGCGTTGGCCAGGACGGTCACCGGCGCCGCGTTGGAGTAGGCGACCAGCGACAGGCTGGTCTTCGACAGGGCGCTGACGGCGACCCGGACCGTCGAGCCGGGGACTCCCGCGACGGCGGTGCGCGTGTAGACCGACGACCGCATCTCGGTGCCGTCCGCCGCCGACCCGCGCAGCGTCCAGCCCGCCGGTGTGGTGTGGGTGGCCGCGGTGTTGGTGGTCGCGACCAGCACCAGCTGGTCACCGGCCTGCACGGTCGCGGGCACGACCACTGCCGCCGACGAGGTGTTGGCGTCCGAGGAGGCCGACGCGCGGAAGGCCGGCGCCGGTGCCGCGGTGTCGTCCACGGTGACCGTCGCGGTGTCCGTGTCGGTCGCGCCCTCGTCGTCGGTGACCGTCAGCGTCACCAGGTAGGTGTCGGCAGCGTCGTAGGTGTGGTTGCCGTTGGCGGTCGTGCCGGTCTCCGTGTCACCGAAGTCCCACGCGTAGCTCACGATCGAGCCGTCATCGCTCGACGTACCGCCGCTGAACGGGCAGGTCAGGCCGGTGCAGGTCGTGCCGGTGATGTGGGCGACGGGGTCCTGGTTGGGCGGCGGTGGCCCGGGCTCGGTCGGGTGCACGCTGGCGGTGGCCACGTCGGTGGCGCCCTGGTTGTCGGTCACCGTCAGCGTGACGGTGTAGGTGCCCTCGGCGTCGTAGGTGTGACCGGGGCTGGCCCCGGTCGCGGTCTTGTTGTCACCGAAGTTCCAGAGGTAGCTGGAGATCGAGCCGTCGTCGGTGGAGCCGGACCCGCTCAACGGGCAGACCAGGTCGGCACAGGTGGTGCCGCTGATGCGCGCCACCGGGTCCTGGTTGGGCGGCGGTGTGGTCGAGTCACCGACCAGCACCACGCCGTACGCCGAACCGCCGCCGCCGGCCTTCACCGCGTTGGTGATGCCGGGCACGAACACCGCGGAGGTGCGGTTGGTGGTGGTGCCGTCGCCGAGCTGGCCGGACACGTTGTGGCCCCAGGCCTTCACGCGGCCGTCGGCCAGGGTGACGTTGCCCATGTCGCGTCCGGAGCCGATCGACACCGCGCCGGTGACGCCGAGCACGCTGACCGGTCGGGTCCGGCTCGTGCTGGTCCCGTCGCCGAGCTCGGTGCGGTAGTTGCGACCCCACGACGCCACCGTGCCGTCGGTCCGCAACGCGTAGGAGTGGTGGGCCCCCGCGGCCGCCTCGATCGAGGTGCCGTTGCCGGCGGTGGCGCCGTTGATGTCGATCGGGACCGGCGTCAGGCGACTGGTGGTGGTGCCGTCACCGATCTGGCCGTAGGCGTTCCAGCCCCAGGCCCACACCGAGCCGTCGTTCTTGACGGCGACTGCGTGGTCGCGCCCGCCGGTCAGCATCTTGACGTCGGAGAAGTTGATCGAGGCCCCGACCCTGACAGGGGACGGACGACGGGTCGTGGTGCCGTCGCCCATCTGGCCCTCGACGTTGCGGCCCCAGGCCCACACCTGCCCGCCCGGACGGATGGCGTAGGACATGTCGCGGCCGGCGGCGATGCCGATCGCGTCGTTGATGCCGCTGACCTGCACCGGTGACCGGCGGGTGGTGGTGGTGCCGTCACCGAGCTGACCGTCGCTGTTCAGGCCGAACGTCCACACGGTGCCGTTGCTCTTCAGCACGACCGTGTGGTTGTGCCCGGTCTCGACGGCCACGTTGTTGGTGCCGAGCGAGGTCACCTGGGTGGGCGTCAGCGTGTTGGCCGTGGTGCCCCGACCCTGCTGGCCCTCGACGTTGCTCCCCCAGGTCCAGACGGTGCCGTCGGACTTCAGCGCGACCACGTGCTCGCGTCCACCGTGGAGGTCGATCACGCCGCTCAGTCCGTTGACCGGTGCCCCGGAACGGCGGGTGGTCGTGGTGCCGTTGCCGAGCTGACCGAAGGAGTTCTCGCCGAAGGTCCAGGGAGTCCCCGGCGGTGTGGCGGCGTCGGCAGCGGGAGCGACGGCCACCGCGACGACGACCAGCGACGCTCCCGACAGGACGGTGGCGCACACGCCCGCGAGCGCATGCAGGAGCCGGTGTCTCATCACGCTGTTCCCCCTCGACCACGTACGGCTGGGGTGAACGTATGTCGTGAAACGGGACGAGGGGTATAGCCAGTGCGACGCGCACTAGACCGCGACGGCCAGCCACCGGTCGAGGTAGCGGCGTACGACGAGCTCGACCAGCCGCCGGTCCGGTGCTCCCGTGTCGAGGAGCGGCGCGGTGACGTCGTCGGCACCGCTGGCGAGCACGCGGTCGTGGAAGTGCCCGGGAGCCAGGAGGTACGACGCGGCGACGACCCGGCGACCGGGATCCTCCTCCCGCAGACGAGCGACGAGTTCGTCGAGCCGGGGAGCGCAGGCAGCGCCGTACCCGATGTGCACCGGGCGACCCAGCCGCGCCGACAGCTGGTGCGCGACCTCGCGGGTCGCCCGCTCGGATCCCGCGACCGACGACCCGGCCGCGGCCAGCACCACGGCGTCGTCGGCGCCGAGCGGACGGGCCAAGGCCCTCAACCGGGCCAGCAGCAGCGAGGTCAGCAGGCCGTCCGGTCCGAGCGCCGGCGCGACCGTGGCCCCGGCCGCGAGCGGCAGCACCACCGATGTCGTGGTCGACGTGGTGGCCCGGCGCCAGCAGCAGGGGTACGACGACCGAGCCGGGCGTGACCACCTCGTCGAGGAACGGCGGGTGCACGTCGACGTGGGCCTCGCGGACCTCGACCGAGGGCAGCGCTGCGGCGACCGCTGCCACGAGTCCGGTGATCCGCTCCGCGCCGAGCTCCGACCGGGTGCCGTGCGAGCAGAGCACCAGCCGGGTCATCCGGTCGACTCCAGCGCGACCGGGTTCAGGGCGTACCCGCGCTTCACGACCGTGCGGATCACGCCCGTGGCCCCGACGGCGTCGCGCAGCCGCCCGACCGCGACCTCGGCGGCGTGGGGGTCGCAGGAGTCCCCGGGCAGCACCCGCAGCAGCTCCTCGCGCGAGACCACCTCTCCGGGGGCGCGGGCCAGTCGCTTGAGCACGGCGAGGCCGGACGGGGAGAGCGAGATCTCGCGGTGGTCGAGGGTCGCGGCACCGGCCCGGACCTGCAGGGTCCCGCCGGCCGTCTCGATCCCGGCACGGCTGCCCAGCTCCATGATCACCAGCCGCACCAGCGCGCCCATCCGCCAGCGCTCCGGCACGACGACGTCGAAGCCCGCGACCTGCAGCGGCTCGGCGGTCACCGGGCCGACGGTCGCCAGCAGCAGCCTCCCCGCGGCGGCGAGCGCCAGGACGTCGTCGAAGCGGCCCAGACGGCGCAGCTCGGCCAGCCACGCGGCCGCGCCGGGCGCCGAGGTGAAGAGGACGGCGTCGAAGCCACCGTCCGCGAGCTCCTCGGTGGTCGCGGTCAGCAGCTCCGGCTCCGGCGGCGGCCCCCAGCGGTAGACCTCGAGCTCGAGGACCGAGGCGCCGCCGGCGGTCAGCCGGTCGTGCAGCCCGTCGTCCCCCGCCCCGTGCCGCTGTACGGCGATCCGCAGGTGGTCGACGCCCTCCGCCAGGAGGAAGTCGGCGATCTCGGCCGAGGTCTCGGACTCGGCCACCCAGTCGGCCCGCAGCCCCGCAGCCTGCAACGCACCGCGAGCCTTCGGTCCCCGGGCGACGAGCCGGATGCCGTCGAGCGCGGTCACCAGCTCGTCACAGATGCCGGCGGCCTCGGCGGTGTCCAGCCAGCCGCGGAAGCCGATCCCGGTCGTGACCACGACGACGTCGACGGGGTCGGCGATGATCTTGCGGGTCGTCTCGAGCAGGGCGGCCTCGTCGACGTGGGGCACCACCCCGAGGGTCGGCGCGACCACGACGGCGGCACCCCGACGCGTGAGAGCGCCGCCCAGCTCGTCGGCACGACGCTGGGCGGTGACCAGGATCCGGCAGCCCGCGAGGACGGGCCCGAGCTCGCTCATGGTGAGTGGCCGATCTCGACGTAGCCGTCGACCAGCCGCACCGGGTAGACGCGGCAGCGAGGTCCCCGGCTCGGTGAGGCACTCGCCGGTGGCGAGGTCGAAGACCTGCTTGTACATCGGCGAGGCCACGGTGTCGCGGTAGCCGTCGCCGGAACCGACGCTGCCCACGATGCCGCGGGCCATCACGTTGGCGTTGCTGAACGGGTCGCGGTGGCCGACGGCGTGCACGGTGCCGTCGTCGAGCAGGAAGACGGCGACCGGGTCGGAGCCGACCAGCGCGGCGATCCCTCGCTCGGGGATCAGCTGGTCGAGGGAGCAGACGCGCGTCCACGTGGTGCGGTCGGCGGCGATCGTCATCGGCGTACCTCCAGCGTCGGACCGGCGATGATCGTGCCGTGGTTGTCGATCGCGCCACCGACGCCGTCGTCCGGCGTCTCCGGGGCGTTCACGAACGACACGAACTGCGCCTTCTTCTCCGGGTCGGCCAGGGTGGCCGCCCACTCGTCGACGTACCCGTCCACGTGCGTGGCCATCGCGGCGTCGAGGTCGGCGCCGATGCCGAGGCTGTCCTCGATGACCACGTCGGCGATGGCCTCGAGGCCGCCCTCGTGGTCCTCCACCCAGGCGGCGGTGCGCTGGAGGCGGTCGGCGGTGCGGACGTAGTACATCAGGAACCGGTCGATCGTCCGGACCAGGTCGTCGGTGCTGAGGTCCTCGGCGAACAGCTGGGCGTGGCGCGGCGTGAAGCCGCCGTTGCCGCCGACGTAGACGTTCCAGCCCTCCTCGGTCGCGATCACGCCGACGTCCTTGCTGCGGGCCTCGGCGCACTCGCGGGCGCACCCGGAGACGCCGAGCTTGATCTTGTGCGGCGAGCGCAGGCCCGCGGTAGCGCAGCTCGAGGGCGATGGCGAGCGCGACGGAGTCCTGGACGCCGTAGCGGCACCACTGCGACCCGACGCACGACTTCACCGTGCGCAGCGCCTTGCCGTAGGCGTGACCGGACTCGAAGCCGGCGTCGACCAGCCGCTGCCAGATCGACGGCAGCTGCTCGAGGCGGGCGCCGAACAGGTCGATGCGCTGGCCGCCGGTGATCTTGGTGTAGAGCCCGAAGTCCGAGGCGACCTGGCCGATGTCGATCAGTCCCTGCGGGGTGATCTCGCCGCCGGGGACGCGCGGGACGACCGAGTAGGTGCCGTCCTTCTGCAGGTTGGCCATCACGTGGTCGTTGGTGTCCTGCAGCCGCGCGGTGTCGCGGTCGAGGACGTGGCCCTTGCCGAGGCTGGCCAGGATCGAGGCGACCACCGGCCGGCAGATGTCGCAGCCGCGACCGGTGCCGTGCTTGCCGATGATCTCGCTGAACGTGCCGAGCTCCTGCACCCGGACGACGTCGAACAGCTGCGCCCGGGAGAGCTCGAAGTGCTCGCACAGCGCGTTGCTGACCGTGACGCCGGACTTCTCGAGCTCGGTCGTCACCAGCTTCTTGACCAGCGGCAGGCAGGAGCCGCACGAGGTGCCGGCCCGGGTGCACGCCTTCACCCCGGCGAGGTCCGTGCAGCCCTCGTCGCTGACCGCGCACCGGATCGCGCCGGCGCTGACGTTGTTGCAGGAGCAGACGTTCGCGGCGTCGGGCAGGTCCGTCGCGGGCGCGGGAGCGGCTCCCTCGGGCAGCAGCCACGCGGTCGGGTCGGCGCCCAGCTCCTGGCCGACCATCGGGCGCAGCGAGGCGTAGGCGCTGGCGTCGCCGACGAGCACGCCGCCGAGCAGGGTCTGCGCGTCGTCGGAGACCACGAGCTTCTTGTAGGCCCCGGCCACCGGGTCGGCGTACACCACCTCGAGCGCGCCGGGGGACTCGGCGAACGCGTCGCCGAAGCTGGCGACGTCGACCCCGAGGAGCTTGAGCTTGGTGGAGGTGTCGGCGCCCGGGAAGGTGGCCTCGCCGCCGAGCAGCCGGTCGGCGACGATCTCGGCCATCGTGTAGCCGGGCGCCACCAGGCCCCAGGTGCGGCCCTCGATGCAGGCGACCTCGCCGATCGCGTAGACGTCCGGCACGCTCGGTCGCACAGCCCTCGTCGACGACCACGCCGCCGCGCTCGCCGACCGCGAGGCCGGCGTCGCGGGCGAGCTCGTCGCGGGGCCGCACGCCGGTGGCGAACACGACCAGGTCGACGGGCAGCCTGGAGCCGTCGTCGAAGTCCATCCGGTTCACCCGGCCGTTGGACCCGGCGCGCACCTTGGAGGTGGCGGTGGACGTGCGCACGCGAGACGCCGAGCTTCTCGATCAGCCGGCGCAGTCCCTCGCCGCCGCCCTCGTCGACCTGGATCGGCATCAGCCGCGGGGCGAACTCGACGACCGTGGTCTCGACGCCCATCGCCGTCAGCGCGCCGGCGGCCTCGAGGCCGAGCAGCCCGCCACCGACGACGGCGCCGCGGACGGGTCGCTTCAGGTTGCGGGTCGTGGCCCACGCGCGCAGCTCGGTGACGTCGTCGACGGTGCGGTAGACGAAGGCGCCGGGCAGGTCGCTGCCGGGGACCGGCGGGACGGCCGGGTAGGAGCCGGTGGCGATCACCAGTGCGTCGTACGGGAAGGCGCGGCCGCGCGCGTGCACCTCGCGCTTCTCGGTGTCGATGCGCTGGACGGCGGCGTTGGTGTGCAGGCGCACGCCGTCGCGGCGCCACAGCTCGGGCTCGCCGAGCAGCAGGTCGTCGGGGTCGCGGCCGGAGAAGAAGGAGGTCAGGGCGACGCGGTCGTACGGCGGGCGCGACTCCTCGGCGAAGACGTCGACCTGCCAGGCGCCCTCCGTGTCGCGGTCGCGTGAGGGCCTCCACCAGCCGGTGGGCGACCATGCCGCCTCCGACGACGACGAGCCGTCGTCGACCTGTGCGCTGTTCGTCCATGACCGGAAACCTACGAGCGCAGCATTTCGTCGGATCGGGCCTGATGTTTCGCCGCGGCAACACTCGTCGCGGGCGTGTTACGAACAGGTTGAGCACTGTTCTCATCGCCACCGTCGACGCTCGTGAGCCAGTCGACGAGACCGCACACCGTCTCGCCGACAGCCGCCGCACCCGGTCGTGGCCCGGGTGGCGGCCGCCATCTCGTCCACGCGTGTGGCAGCCGTCGTCCCAGGCGCCCATCAGGTCGCTCTTGGTGACGCCGTTGCACCGGCAGATGGTGGCGTCGGCCGGGATCAGCGTCGGCGAGGCCTCGGGGGTGGACCGCTGGTCGGGGGCGCCGGTCTGCGGGACCAGCAGGGTGGCCGGATCCACCGGCAGCGGCGTACGACGCTCGAAGGCCACCGACAGCGACGCCGAGACCTTCGGTGCCCCGAGCGCGGTGAACCCCACCAGCCGGTCCCGTCGTACGACGACCTCGACGTGCCGGCGGGCCTGCGGGTCCGAGAGGGCCACCACGCGGTCGTCGGCCGCGGCACCGCTCCCGCGCATCCCACGGGTGACCAGGTCGACCCCGGCGGCCTTGAGGCGAACCCCCTCGGGCAGGACCTCGTCGCCGCTGTCGGCCAGGCGGGTCGACCCGCCCGTCAGCAGCCGCGCCAGCCGGGCCGCCTGCTCCCAGCCCGGGGCGACCAGCCCGCTGACCCGTCGGGCGTCTCGGCGCAGTCGCCGATCGCGCGGATCGAGCGGTCCTCGGGGCTGGCGAGGTCGGCTGCCGACCGTGACGCCTCGTCCGGTCGGCAGCCCGGCAGCGGCGGCCAGCCCGGTCTCGGGCCGGACGCCGCAGGAGACGAGCATCAGGTCGGTCGAGATGACGGAGCCGTCGGTCAGGCGGACGGCGACGAGCTCGCCGTACGCCCCGATGACCTCGGCCACGGACGTCGAGGTGTGCACCCGGACGCCGAGGTCGTCGCAGCGACCGGGCCAGCACGGAGGCCACCGCCGGGTCGAGCTGGTCGGCCATCAGGTGCCCGTCGAGGTGCACCACCGTGACCGCCAGCCCGCGGCGGGCGAGCCCGCAGGCCGCCTCGAGCCCGAGGACCCCGCCGCCGAGGACGACGGCGTGGCGGGCGTTGACGGTGCGGGCGACCACGTCGCGGCAGTCGTCGATGGTGCGCAGGACGTGCACGTGGCGCGGCGGCTCGTCGCCGGCGAGACCCTCGATCGGCGGCACGAACGCGCGGGCACCCGTGGCCAGCACGAGGTGGTCGTACTTGCAGCGCGGTGCCGTCGTCGAGCTCGACCAGCTGCTCGGCGCGGTCGATCGAGGTCGCGGCCACGCCCCGCTGCACGGAGACCCGCTCGTGCGGTCGGGGCAGTGTCAGCGCCGCGACGTCGGAGCGCTTCGCGAGCACCTCGGTGAGCAGGATCCGGTTGTAGGGCTCGTACTCCTCCGCCCCCACCAGGTGTACGTCGAACCGGTGCTCGCGGTCCTGCGCGACCAGCTCCTCCACGAAGCGGTGCCCGACCATCCCGGCACCGACCACGACGACCTGCTCCCTCGGGCTCATCCCACCTGCTCCATCCAGATCTCGTCGGCGCGGGCCACCGAGACCGCGCACACCTTGAACTCCGGCATCCCGGAGACCGGGTCGGTCGCGTCGTTGGTGACCGCGTTGACCAGGGCGTCGCCGGCCCAGTGGAACGGCATGAACACCGTGTCGGGACGGATCGTCGGCGTGATCCGCGCCGGTGCCGTGGCGGTTCCGCGGGTCGAGGTCACCCGGACGTCGTCGCCCGGCTCGATGCCCAGCCGCAGCGCCAGCTGCGGGTGCAGCTCCACGAACGACTCGGGCGCGGTGCGGTTCAGGGCCGGGACGCGACGGGTCTGCGCACCCGGACTGGTACTGCGCCAGCACCCGCCCGGTGACCAGGTAGACCGGCGCGTCCTCGCGCAGGTCGTCGGCCGGGCCACCGGCGGCAACGGCCACCATCCGGGCCAGCCCGTCGCGGTGGCCGAACGCGCTCGCGAACATCCGCGGTGTCGAGTCGGGCGCGGCCGGCCAGAACATCGCCGGGCCCTCGTCGAGGATCGCGTGGCTCAGTCCCGAGTAGTCGGCGCGACCGCCGGCACTCGCTCGCGCCAGCTCGTCGAACACCGCGGCCGGTTCGCGCTCGAGCGGCACGGGACTGCCGAGCAGCTCGGCGAGGTCGGCGAGCACGTCGAGCTCGCTGCGCGCCTCGCCGGCGGGCTCGATGGCCTTGCGGCGACGCAGCACCCGGCCCTCGAGGCTGGTCATGGTGCCCTCCTCCTCGGCCCACTGGGTCACGGGCAGCACGACGTCGGCGAGCTCGGTGGTCTCGCTCGGCACCAGGTCGCAGACGACGAGCAGGTCGAGCTCGCCCAGCCGGCGGCGTACGGCGGTGGCGTCGGGGGCGCTGACCACGGGGTTGCTGCCGTGCACCAGCAGCGCGCGCACCTCGGTGCCGAGCTTGCCGAGCAGCTCGACGGCGGGAACGCCCTTGCCGGGCAGGGAATCGGGGTCGACGCCCCACACCGCGGCGACGTGCTCGCGGTCGAGCGGGTCCTCGATGCTGCGGTAGCCCGGCAGCTGGTCGGACTTCTGGCCGTGCTCGCGGCCGCCCTGCCCGTTGCCCTGGCCGGTGAGGCAGCCGTACCCGGACGCCGGTCGCCCCGGCAGCCCGAGGGCCAGGGCCAGGTTGATCGCGGCGGTCACCGTGTCGGTGCCGTCGGCGTGCTGCTCGGCGCCGCGGCCGGTGAGCACCATGCGCACCCGCACCGCCGCGGTGCGGCGAAGCGTCGGCGAGGATGCGCGCCGCCTCGCGCAGGTCCGGCTCGGGCACGCCGGTGGTGGCCGCCACCCGCGCCGGCCACCAGGCCGAGACCGAGCGGCGTACCTCGTCCCAGCCGGTCGTACGACGGGCCAGGTACTGCTCGTCGACCCAGCCCTCCGCGATGACGAGATGGAGAATCCCCAGCAGCAGCGGGAGATCCGTGCCCGGCAGCGCCTGGAGGTGCAGGCCCGGCACCCTCGGCGGTGAGCGCCGCCGTCGCGGAGACCCGCGGGTCGACGACGACCAGCCCGCCGCTGCTCGCGGGCACCCGTCAGGTGCTGCACGAACGGCGGCATCGTGTCGGCCACGTTGCTCCCGAGCAGCAGCACCGCCCCGGCCCGGCCGATGTCCTCGACCGGGAACGGCAGCCCGCGGTCGATCCCGAAGGCGCGGTTGCCGGCGGCCGCGGCGGAGCTCATGCAGAACCGGCCGTTGTAGTCGATGTGGCGGGTGCCGAGCGCGACCCGCGCGAACTTGCCGAGCTGGTAGGCCTTCTCGTTGGTCAGGCCTCCCCCGCCGAACACCCCGACCGCGTCGGCGCCGTGCTCCTCGCGGACGGCGATGAGCCGGCCGGCGACCAGGGCGAGCGCGTCGTCCCAGGTCGCCGGCGCCAGCTCACCGTCGCTGCCCCGGACCAGCGGCGTGGTGATCCGGTCCGGGGCGGTCAGCACCGCGGCGGAGGTCCAGCCCTTCTGGCACAGCCCGCCGCGGTTGGTCGGGAAGTCACGCGGGGCGACGGTGACCGTGTCGGACGCGTCGACCTCCAGCCGCATCGCGCACTGGAGCGCGCAGTACGGACAGTGTGTGTCGACGGCGGTGGTCACGGGTCAGACCCCGACCTTGCCCATCTCGGACCCGCGGCGCAGGTAGAAGACCCAGGTCACGGCCAGCATCACGACGTACAGGCCGACGTAGACGTACAGCGCCGGGACGATGGACCCGAAGCTCGCCGTCGCCCAGCCGTAGGTGCGCGGGACCAGGAAGCCGCCGTAGGCGCCGATCGCGGAGATGATGCCGATCGCGGCCGCGGCCTGGCGGCGAGCCAGGGTGACCGCGGCAGGTCGGTGCCGTCGACGTCGTGGCGGAAGATCGCCGGGATCATCCGGTACGTCGAGCCGTTGCCGACCCCGGTCGCGACGAACAGCAGCATGAACGCGGCGAAGAACAGTCCGAAGCTGTTCAGGTCGAGCGACCAGACCACGCCGAGCACGCCCAGTGCCATCGCGACGAAGCTCGCCGCGGTGACGCGCGCGCCGCCGACCCGGTCGGACAGCCGGCCGCCGAGCGGCCGGACCAGCGAGCCGACGAGCGCGCCGAGGAACGCGTAGGTGGTGACGTTGACGTCGGGGAACTGGCCCTTGATCAGCAGCGGGAAGGCGGCGGCGTACCCGATGAACGAGCCGAAGGTGCCGATGTAGAGGAACGACATCACCCAGGTGTGCTTCTTGCTTCGCGACGGCGGCGCTGGAGGCGAAGTCGGTCTTCGCGACGCGTGCAGGTTGTCCATGTAGCGCCAGGCGGCGAACGCGGCCAGCAGCGCCAGCGGGATGTACATCAGACCGGCGCGCCCGAGGTGGATGCCGACCCCGGCGGTGATGACCGCCGAGACCACGAACGGCGCCTGCACGACGGCGACGCCGATGTTGCCGCCGGCGGCGTTGAGACCGAGCGCCCAGCCCTTCTCCTTCTCGGGGTAGAACCACGAGATGTTCGTCATCGACGACGCGAAGTTGCCGCCGCCGAAGCCGGCGAGCGCCGCGACGAACAGCATCACGCCGAACGGAGGTGTCGGGGTTGCTCACCGCCCAGGCCAGCGCTGCGCACGGGATCACGAGCAGGAGCGCGGAGACCACGGTCCAGTTGCGGCCGCCGAACCTCGGCACCGCGAAGGTGTACGGCAGCCGCAGGGTGGCGCCGACCAGGTTCGGGATGGCCACCAGCCAGAACAGCTGGCTGTCGGTGAAGGCGAAGCCGACGCTGTTCAGGTTGACGGTCACGATCGACCAGATCACCCAGACCGAGAAGCCGAGGTGCTCGGCCAGGATCGAGAACACCAGGTTGCGGCGCGCGACGCTGCGGCCGCCGCCCTCCCAGTAGGCGGGGTCCTCAGGGTCCCAGTTGGTGATCCAGCGGCCCGGGGCACGCTCGATCCCGGGCGTGGTTCGCCGCGCCGGTGAGCTGGTCCGGGGTGACGGTCGTGGCGGCCATCGGTCCTCCTCGCATGGGCACCCGCGAGTGCGGGCCTGATGCGTGAGGACGCTAGGAAGCCGATGTTTCGCGTTCCCTCGGTCGGCGCTTCACCTTCGTAACCTTTGTCGCACAGGGCGCGGATGCCCGTTGTGAGGTCGCGCGGCGCAGGCGTGGTTTCACGCCTCAGAAGAGCGCGGAGGCGAGGTCGCGGCGGGCGCGCTGGACGCGGGGGTCCTCGTTGCCGACCGCGCCGAACAGGCCGATCAGGTGGGTCCGGGCGGTGTCGCGGTCGGCCTCCGTCGTACGCCGCACCAGGTCGATCAGCCGGTTGAACGCGTCCTCCACGTGGCCACCCAGCAGGTCCAGGTCGGCGACCAGGGTCTGGGCCTCGACGTCGTCCGGGTTCGCCGCGGCCGCGGCGCGGGCCTCGTTGAGGTCGACGCCCTCGGTGCGCTTGAGCAGCTTCGCCATGGCGAGACCGGCAGCGGCCTCGGTGTCGGCCGGGTTGGCGGTGACGAGCTTCTCGTACTCGACGACCGCGGCGTCGATGTCGCCGCGCTCGAGCGCGTCCTGCGCGGGCGCGTAGCGGGGGTCGAGCTGCTCCTCACCCGTGTCCTCGTCGACCTCCCCGCCGCCCGCGCGCGGCTGGTGGCGCCCGGTGAAGCCGCTCGCGGTCAGCTGCTGCAGGACCTGGGTGATCGCCTGACGGAGCTCCTCGAGGGGCGCCGGGTCCTGGAGGAGCGGCATCGGCCGTCCCTGGGCCACCAGCACCACCAGCGGGACCGAGGGGATCTGCATCGCCTGCGCGATCTGCGGCACCGCGTCGATGTCGACGCGGCCGAGCAGGTAGCGACCCTCGAACTCGTTGGACAGGGTCTGCAGGTCGTCGGCCAGCCGCACGCTCTCCGGCGACCGGCTCGGGCTCTCGAAGGCCAGCAGGACGGGCGCGCTGCGGGAGCTCTCGAGGATCTCCTGGAAGGACTCCTCGGTCACCTGGACGGTGTACGCCGCGCTGGCGGACGCGCCACCCGGCGCTCCCGGGGCTCCGGAAGCGGCAGATCCCTGCAATCCGGACAGATCGACCGCACCGGGTCGGGAAAAAGGCTGCTGACTCATGACTCCATTGTTTCCAGCCGCTCGTTTTGCTGCACATCGGCCCCCCGTCCGACGATACTGAGCCGCGTGGGGTCGGGTGAAGCCGAAGAATCGGGCGTGCCCTCAGTCGTGCGCTGGCTCGGCTGGTCGGCGGGCTTCGTGTTCGTCATGCTCCTCAGCCGCAGCCTCGTCGTCCAGCCCGACAACGTCTCCCTGATCGCACCCTCCTCGGGCGTGGCACTGGTCTGGCTGGCCAGCGCCCGGAACCACACCGAGCTCGTCGTCGACGTCGTGCTGGTCACCCTCATCACCGTAGTCGTGCTCACGTTCACCGGTGGCACGCAGATGCAGACTCTGCTCAGCGTGCTGTTCCCGCTGCAGGCCCTGGCCGTTCTCTACCTGCTCAGGCGCTGGACCCCGCACCTGTGGGGAGGCGGCGGGCGCCGGGCGATGGGCACGATGGCCGACTTCGGCCTCGTCCTGCTGTCGATGAGCGTGGGCGTGCTGGCCTACTCCCTGCTGCGCACGGCCCTCGGAGAGCTGTTGATCCCCGAGGAGACGCTCGAGCTCGCCCTCGGCCGGACCACCCGGGCGGTGGCGGCCATGGCCACGATCGGCGTGGCCGGGCTGCTCATCGGCGGCTGGCTCGCCGAGCACCACGACGAGGGCCGGTCGGCGTTCAGCCGCCCCAGCCCGGCCGACCTCGGCCAGGCGTTCGGCGCGACCGCGGCCACGGCCGCGATCTTCGGTTTCGGGTTCGTGCTGCGACCGGAGACCCCCACCACGTTCATGCTGACCCTCACCATCGTGTGGGTCGCGGTTCGCTTCAACCCCGTGGTCACGGCCGCTGGCGTGCCTGCTCACCGGCGCCGTCGGCGTCTGGCTCACGATCCTCGACGTCGGGCCGATCGCCGAGATCGAGGACCCGGTGAGCCAGGCCGCCATCGCCCAGGTCTTCGTGGTCGTGCTGATGGTCCTCGGGATGACGATCAGCCTCAGCCGCCGCCAGGTGCTGAGCACCGTCGCCAAGCTCCAGGAGTCCGAGGCGGTCCTCGCCGTCCGGGCCGAGGAGCTGGACCTGGTGATGGCGCACCTCGAGGACGGGATCGCGATCATCGAGGAGGGCGGCGCGATCCTGCACACCAACAAGGCGCTGCGCACCGCGTTCGGGTCCCGCGAGGACGAGCCCATCGACCGCGTCCAGGACCCCGACGAGAACGCCGGCCAGGCCTTCCACCCCGACGGGCGCCCTCTGGAGGAGCACGAGAACCCGCTGCTGCGCGCCCTGGCCGGGGAGCAGATCGAGACCGAGGAGTTCTACCACATCGACGAGTACGGCGTGGCCCGCTGGCTCGAGGTGTCTGCCTTCCCGATGCCGCACGCGATCGACGCGCCCGCGCGCGCCATGATCCTGATCCGTGACACCACCACCCAGACCCAGCACCGCGAGTCGCTGGTCTCGTTCGCGGGCACGGTCGCCCACGACCTGAACAACCCGCTCAGCGTGATCGACGGCTGGGCCGAGGCCCTCGAGGAAGACCTCAACGACAGCGACGCTCCGGACGCCCTCGCTGCGGCGCCGATGGTCCAGCACATCCGCGCCGGCGTCGACCAGATGCGTGGCTTCATCGCCGACCTCCTCGCCCACGCGGTCGCGCGCGACCAGACCCTGAACTGCGAACAGATCGCGCTGCGCAACATGGTCAAGCACATCGCGGCCACGCGCGACCGTCCTGACGGTGGCGGCGACATCGTCGCCGGTGAGCTGGTCGACGTCTGGGCCGACCGCGTGCTCCTGCGCCAGGTGCTCGACAACCTGATCGGCAACTCCTTCAAGTACGTCGAGCCCGGCACGGTGCCACGCGTCTTCATCGAGGCCGAGAACGTCGACGACAACTGGGTCAAGGTGATGGTGCGCGACAACGGGATCGGCATCCCTCCGGAGGAGCGCCAGCGGGTCTTCGACCGGTTCGAGCGGCTGACCTCGCAGAACTACGCCGGCACCGGCCTCGGCCTGGCGATCGTGAAGCGGATCGTCGAGCGGCACGGCGGCCGGATCAACGTCGCCGACAACCCCGACGGCGTCGGCACCTGCTTCGAGTTCACCCTCCCGGCCAACGCCGAGACACTGACCTTCGCCACGCGCTGACCCATCCTCTCGGCGGTCCGCGCCGAACACCGGTGATGAGGGCCGTCGACGTCCGCGCCTGGCTGATGCAGAAGAGCGCACCACTGACCGTGCACTACGGCCGGGCGCTGCAGATCGCGGGCCAGGACCTGCCGCCGCCCCGACCGCTGGAGGTGCCGACCCGGCACGGTCGCGTGCGGTGCGAGCTCTACCTCCCGCCGGCCCGCCAGAACCCACCGGTCTACCTCCACCTGCACGGCGGCGCGTTCATCATGCGGCACCCGCGGATGGACGACTTCTTCGCCCGCTTCGTGGTCGCCCAGACGGGGCTCGCCGTGCTCACGGTCGACTACGCGACCGCGCCGCAGGTGAGCTACCCGGTGGCGCACGAGCAGGCCCACGACGTCGCCCAGCACGTCGCGCACCACGGCCGCGACCTGGGCGTCGACGGAGACCGGCTCGGCGTCGGCGGCTTCAGCGCCGGCGGCAACCTGGCCGCCTCGGTCTGCCTGCAGGCGCGCGACCGGTCGAGCTTCGAGCCGCGGTTCCAGCTGCTCGGCGTCCCCTCCCTCGACGTCGCCCAGGAGTACGCCGACAAGCAGCCGGTGGGGTCACCGATGCTCGGTCCGGGCATCCTCGACCTCGTCCGGGCCACCTACTTCCGCGACCCGAGTCGCCGTACCGACCCCTATGCCTCGCCCCTGCTGGCCCCCAACGTGGCCGACCTGCCGCCGACCATGATCGTCACCGCGGAGCTCGACCTGCTGCGCGCCGAGGGAGACGCCTACGCGGCCCGCCTCACCGAGGCGCGGGTGCCGGTCCAGCACCGCGTCGTGGCCCGGCGCGACCACTACTTCCTGGACCGCAGCAACGCCCGCACCGAGATGGACCTGATGGCCGGGGCCCTGCGCCGGCACCTGGTCGACGTACGCACCTGACCCTCAGCGGCGCAGGTGCTCCAGCGAGCGGCGGGTGCTCGAGGTCCCTTCCCCGCTGCAACGAGTTGCGCTGCAGGGTCGGCTCGGGCAGGCTCGCCGGCCTCGAACCCGTGTAGAGCCACTCCTTGAAGAAGCTGCGCAGGTTCTTGCCCGACACCTGTTCGGCCATCGCGATGAACTGAGGCGTGGTCACGTTGCCTCCGGCGTAGGTCGAGGTCCACTTCTTCAGGAGCCGGAAGAACGCCGGGTCACCGATCTTCAGCCGGAGGGCGTGCAGGGTCATCGCACCCCGGTCGTAGACCGCGCCGTCGAACAGGTCGTCCGGTCCGGGGTCACCGATGGTGAGCTCCCAGAACGGGTCGTCGGCCGGGATCGAGGTGGTGTCGTCGTAGATCTCCTGTGCTCCCGCGCCCCTGGTCCTCGGACCACAGCCACTCCATGTAGGTGGCGAAGCCCTCGTTGAGCCAGATGTCCTGCCAGCGGGCGAGGGCCAGGCTGTCGCCTGTCCACTGGTGGGCCAGCTCGTGTGTCACCACCGAGTCGTTGTCGGCCACGCCGCCGTACAGGAAGAAGTCCTTGCTGTAGACGGGTCGGGTCTGCGTCTCCAGCGCGAACCCGAGGCCGGGGTCGTTGTCGACGATGCCGCCCGCCTGCTTGAACGGGTACGGACCGAGGAACGAGGCGAGGAAGGCCAGGATCTCCGGCTCCCGGTCGAGCGCGTCGCGGGCGCGCTGGCCGGTCGACGGGCGCGGGTCGGACTTCGCGACCGTCCAGTCGGTGGCGTTGCCCGGGCTGCCGGCCGGTGCGCCCGGGACGGCCCAGCCGTCCATGGTGTTGCCGTCGTTCTCGAAGGACGTCGAGGACCCCCCGGGGCCGACGATGTCGTCGACCCAGGCGCCGTCGTAGGAGAACAGGTCGTCGCTGACGACGCTGAGGGAGACCTGCACCGACTTCCCGGCGTACGCCGAGAGGTCGACCGACCACGACTCGTAGCCGTCGCTGGCACCGTTCGCCGCGTTCCACTTCCCTGTCGTGCCGGTCGGGGAGCAGGTGCCGTCGCCGTTGTCGGACTGGTAGTGGGCGAGGAACGGATGGATGCCCAGCCAGTAGGGGCAGCTCGCGCCGGTGTCCGTCGAGGTGTGGCCGTTGAGGTCGGCCAGGGTCGTCCACGACGAGGTGCCGGCCCGACGGGCCTCGACCATGAAGTAGTCCCACCCTGGCTCGGTGTTGCGGGCGACCTGGAAGCTCAGGTGACCGCCACCGGCGGGGACCGCGATCGTCCTGGCCAGGCGCAGGTATCCCGCGTCCTGTGCGCCGGAGACGGCGTACTGCCGGCCGGTCACGGGCGCCGGGTTCTCGAACAGGGCCGGGTCGATGGCGTCGAAGAACGAGATCCCGGACTTCGAGTAGGCCTTGGTCTTGAAGTGACCGGTGTTCATGGTGGCGAGGTAGGAGGCCATCGGCTTGTCCAGGCGCCAGGTCCAGGTGGTCGTGGAGCCGTGGGCCTGCTTGCTCGCGAGGTAGCCGTTGGCCACGGCCTCGAGCCCCTTGGGCACGGTGACGGCGATCTCGTAGGTCGCCTTGTCGAGCGGGTGGTCGTTGACCGGGAACCACGACGCGGCGCCGTGCGGCTGGCCGGCAGGACGTTGCCGTCTCCCGTGGCGAAGAACCCGGACAGGCCCAGGCTCGGTTCGTCGAAGGGCTGCGGCACACCGTGGTACGCGACGACGACGACGAAGCGATGACCGGCCTTGAGGGCCTTCTTCGGCGTCACCTTCAGCTCGTGCGGCGTACGCGACCAGCGCGCGGCGGAGCCGTCCACCCGCACGCTGTCGACATGCAGGCCGACGAGGTCGAGGTTGAACCGCGACAGCGCCTCCGTGGCCGTCGCGCGGATCGTGGTCCGCCCCGTGAGTACGTCGGTGGACGGTCGGTAGCCGACATCGATGGCGTAGTGCTGGACGTCGTACCCGCCGTTGCCGTCCTGCGGGAAGTACGGATCCCCGATCCCCGCGGCGCCGGGACGCGGTGCCCCCGGGTCGCTCGACGCGCCCACCGACGGCACCAGGACGAGGAGGATGACGATGACTGCAGCGAAGCCCGCTCTACGCATGTGGGAGTCCCTTCTCCGGCCTGCAACGTGGCACGGCCCCGGGACGAGGGTCAACGGCAGGAGGGTGCGCGGGGCCCCACCTGACTAGGCCAGCCGGACATGCGCCGAGCCGTCTGCTAGAGCCAGGTCGCCTCGGTCGCGTCGGCCAGGTCGTCGACGACGGCCACCAGGTCGCCGGTCTCCTCGAAGGTCCGGCGCTGCCGGACGGCGCCGTTGCCGCGGGCGAGCAGTCTCTCGAACCCGTCCTCCACGAACCGGCGTTCCCCGGTGACGTCCACGGCCGGGCCGACGTGCTCGAGCAGGGAGCCCAGGGCCTGCCGCGGCGGCGCCAGCTCACGTGTTCCGGGGTGCACGAGGTCCCCGGCGATCCCGTAGCGAGCAGCGCGCCAGGCCGCGACGTTCAACAGGTCGGTCCTCCATGGCTGGGCCGCTTCGCCGGCGTGGGTCTCGACCAGGGCGCGGGCGAGCACGGCGACCAGGACGGCGTCCTCCACCTCGAGGCACACGTCCGCGACCCGGAGCTCGACGGTCGGGTAGGACTCGGCGAGACGGACGTCGAAGTAGAGCATCGCCCTGTCCATGGCGCCGCCCCACTCGATGGAGCGGTCGGCCACCTCGCGGTAGGTCTCGACATCTCCGAAAGGCTCTCGAGGTCCGGCCGAGGGCCAGCGTCGCCACACCCGGCTCCGCCAGCTGGCGTAGCCCGTGTCCCTGCCGTCCCAGTACGGCGAGTTCGCGCTGATCGCGGTCAGCAGCGGCAACCAGGGCCGGATCCCGTCGATCACCCGGATGCCCTCGTGCTCGTCACCGATCTCCACGTGGACGTGCATCCCGCACACGTGCGCCTCGCGCGCGATCTGCCCGAACTCGCTCTCGAAGCGCAGGTAGCGCGGCGTCCTGGTGAACCGCTCGGCCTGCGGAGGCAGCGGTGGCGTGGCCGTGGCGACGGCCCGCGCTCCCGCCGCCGCGGCGGACTCGCCCATCGCCCGACGACCGCGGCGCAGCGCCTCGCCGAGCTCGCCCGCGTCACGCAGCGGAGGGGTCGAGGACTCCACCTGGTGCTGGAAGAGCTCCAGCGCCACCTCCTCGCCGGACTCGTTCGCGGCCTCGGCGCGGTCCGACCTGGAGGCGACCTGCCGCGTGTCCGGGTCGACGAGCACGAACTCCTCCTCGACCCCCATCGAGCGAGGTTGCCCGTCGCTCATCGCGGCTCAGAAGCGAGCCGGCTCCCGGTACTCGCCCCACTCCTCACGCAGCGCGTCGCAGATCTCGCCGAGCGTGGCCTCCGCGCGGCAGGCGTCGAGCATCGCGGGGACCATGTTGCGGTCCTCCCGAGCGGCATGTGAGCATCTCCTCGATCGCGGCGGTGATCGCGGACTCGTCGCGACCCGTCTTCCGCTCGGCCAGTACCCGGACCTGCTCGGTCTCAACCTCGTGGGAGACCCGCAGGATCTCCAGCTCACTGGTCACCGAGTCCTTGTGCACGTTGACGCCGACGACCTTCTTCTCACCCTTCTCCAGGGCGATCTGGTAGGCGAACGCCGCCTCGGCGATCTCGGCCATGAACCAGCCGTCCTCGATGCCGCGGAGAAGGCCCTGCGTGACCGGGTCCTCACCGTTGCGGGCCGACTCGGCCAGCGCGTCGATCTGGTCGTGGCGCAGCGAGGAGCCGCCCATCTCGAGGATCTTGTCGAAGATCGCGTTGGCCTCGGCCTCGATCTTGTCGGTGAGCGCCTCGACGTACCACGAACCGCCGAGGGGGTCGGCGACGTTGACGACGCCGGTCTCCTCCATGATCACCTGCTGCGTGCGCAGCGCGATCTCGGCGGCCTGCTCGCTCGGCAGCGCCAGCGTCTCGTCGAGGGCGTTGGTGTGCAGCGAGTTGGTGCCGCCGAGCACGGCAGCGAGCGCCTCGACCCCGGTGCGCACGACGTTGTTGTAGGGCTGCTGGGCGGTCAGCGAGACACCGGCCGTCTGCGTGTGGAACCGCATCCACTGCGCCTTCTCGGTCTTCGCGCCGTAGACGTCGCGCACCCAGCGCGCCCAGATGCGGCGCGCGGCGCGGAACTTGGCGATCTCCTCGAAGAAGTCGAGGTGGCTGTCGAAGAAGAAGCTCAGGCCCGGCGCGAACCTGTCGATGTCGAGCCCGCGGGACAGGCCGAGCTCGATGTAGCCGAACCCGTCGGCCAGCGTGAACGCGAGCTCCTGCGCGGCCGTCGAGCCGGCCTCGCGGATGTGGTAGCCCGAGACGCTGAGCGGCTTGTACGCCGGGATCTTCTCGCCGCAGTACTCCATCAGGTCGCCGATCAGCTTCAGGTGCGGCTCGGGACCGAAGAGCCACTCCTTCTGCGCGATGTACTCCTTGAAGATGTCGGTCTGCAGGGTGCCGTTGAGCTTGCCGGTGTCGACGCCGGCCCGCTCGGCCGCGACGAGTCATCATGCAGAAGACCGGGACCGCCGGACCGCTGATCGTCATCGAGGTGGTGACCTCGCCGAGGTCGATGCTGTCGAAGAGCACCTCCATGTCGGCGGCGGAGTCGATCGCGACGCCGCAGTGGCCGACCTCGCCGAGGCTGCGCGGGTCGTCGGAGTCGCGGCCCATCAGGGTCGGCATGTCGAAGGCGACGCTCAGGCCACCGCCGCCGCGGCCGAGGATCATCTTGTAGCGCTCGTTGGTCTGCTGCGGCGTTGCCGAAGCCGGCGAACTGCCGGATCGTCCACGTCCGGCCGCGGTAGCCGGTCGCGTAGAGGCCGCGCGTGTAGGGGAACTCCCCGGGCCACTCGGAGTCGTCGGTGCCGTAGGCCGGCTCGACCTCCATCCGCGAGAGCGTGGTGAAGTCGGCCTCCCGGACCTCCCGATCTCGGTCGTCGTACCGCTCCTGCCAGCGCGCGCGTGCGTCCATGGGCAAATACTAGGACGTCCTACTAATTCTCCTAGCCGTGCCATGCTCCCCTTCAGACCCCACGTCGACGAACGCAGCGCCGCCAGTGCCGGCACCAGCGTACGGGACGCAGCGTCGCGGAGAGGCCGCGCAGGCTCGGACCTCGTCGAGTGCCCCGAGCCCGAAGTCCGGCGCCGACGAGGACCGCGGTGGCCCGCTCGACCAGGCACGACCCTCGGCGTGATCTTCGCGAGCACCGCGCGGCCGTCGCTCCGGATGGCGTGCGTCCGCTCGACCAGGCCCGCCTGCCTCGAGCCGGTCGACGATCGAGGTGACCGACGTCGGGTGCACCTGCGAGCCGCTCGCCCATCTTGCCGAGCGGCAGCGAACCGCGCGAGGAGAAGGTGAGCAGCACCAGCGCCTCGTAGCGGGCGAAGGTCAGCCCCAGCGGCCTGAGCAGCGCGTCGAGCCGGCCGAGCACGAGCTGCTGCACGCGCATCAGCGAGGTGACCGCGTGCATCTGCGGCACGCCCTCCCAGTGCTTCGCCCACTGCCGGGCCGCCTCGTCGATCGGGTCGAACGGCAGCTCCCTACGGCGCCTCCGGCCAGCTGCGCACCCGTGCGCCGGGCGGCCGGCGACTCAATAGTCTCCCGGAGGATTCGCCCGAGCCCGAGGAGAGTCGTGCCCGACGAGCGCAGCGTCAAGCCGCTGCAGAAGGTCCTGATCGCCAACCGTGGCGAGATCGCCGTCCGGGTGATCCGGGCCTGCAAGGACGCCGGCATCGGCAGCGTCGCGGTGTACGCCGAGCCCGACCGCGACGCCGTCTTCGTCCGGCTCGCCGACGAGGCCCACTCGCTCGGTGGCGCCACCCCGGCCGACTCCTACCTCGACATCGAGAAGATCGTCGCGGCGGCCGAAGAAGTCCGGCGCCGACTCGGTGCACCCGGGCTACGGCTTCCTGGCCGAGAACCGCGACTTCGCGCAGGCCGTGATCGACGCCGGGCTGGTCTGGATCGGCCCGCCGCCGGAGGCGATCGAGAACCTCGGCGACAAGGCGAAGGCCAAGCACATCGCGGAGAAGGCGAACGCCCCGCTGGCCCCCGGCACCAAGGACCCGGTCAAGGACGCCGACGAGATCGTCGCGTTCGCGGAGGAGAACGGCCTGCCGGTCGCCATCAAGGCCGTCTTCGGCGGTGGCGGCCGCGGCCTCAAGGTCGCCCGCACGATCGAGGAGATCCCCGACGCCTTCGACTCCGCCGTCCGCGAGGCCGAGTCAGCGCCTTCGGTCGCGGCGAGTGCCTGGTCGAGAAGTTCCTCGACAAGCCGCGCCACGTCGAGACCCAGTGCCTGGCCGACCAGCACGGCAACGTCGTCGTCGTCTCCACCCGCGACTGCTCGCTGCAGCGCCGCAACCAGAAGCTGGTCGAGGAGGCGCCCGCGCCGTTCCTCACCGACGACCAGGTCAGCCGGCTCTACGAGAGCTCCAAGGCGATCCTGCGCGAGGCGGAGTACGTCGGCGCCGGCACCTGCGAGTTCCTGGTCGCCCAGGACGGCACCATCTCCTTCCTCGAGGTCAACACCCGCCTCCAGGTCGAGCACTGCGTCTCCGAGGAGGTCACCGGCCTCGACCTGGTCCGCGAGATGTTCCGGATCGCCGCCGGCGAGGAGCTCGGGTACGACGACCCGCAGATCGAGGGCCACTCGATCGAGTTCCGGATCAACGCCGAGGACGGCGGCGCCAACTTCATGCCGGCGCCCGGCACGCTGACGCGCTGGTCGCCCCCGAGCGGCCCCGGCGTCCGCCTCGACGGCGGCTACGAGGAGGGCGAGACCATCCCCGGCGCCTTCGACTCGCTGATCGCCAAGCTGATCGTCACCGGCCGCGACCGCACCCAGGCGCTGGAGCGCTCGCGGCGGGCGCTCGACGAGTTCGTCGTCGACGGCATGCCGACCGTGATCCCGTTCCACGCCGCGGTCGTCTGCGACCCGGCCTTCATCGGCAGCCCGGCGGAGAAGCCGGAGGATTCAGCGTCTACACGCAGTGGATCGAGACCGACTTCGACAACCAGATCACGCCGTACGCCGGCGACCGGCCCGACGCCCCCGAGCCCGAGGAGCGCAACAAGGTCACCGTCGAGGTCGGCGGTCGCCGCCTCGAGGTCGTGCTGCCCGGCGGCCTCGCCGCCGTCGGTGGCGGCGGCGGGCGGCGCGAAGAAGCCCAAGCGCGCGGCCGGCAAGAAGGCCGGCGCCGCCGCGTCCGGCGACTCGGTCGCCTCGCCCGATGCAGGGCACCATCGTCAAGGTCACCGTCTCCGAGGGCGACTCCGTCGACGAGGGCGACACCATCGTCGTGCTCGAGGCGATGAAGATGGAGCAGCCGCTCAAGGCCCACAAGGCCGGCACCGTCTCCGGGCTCAAGGCCGAGGTCGGCACCGGCGTCACCAACGGCGAGGTCATCTGCGAGATCAAGGACTGATCCGTCCCACCCGGGGTGTGACCCGCCTCCACGAGATCTCGTGTACTCCGAGGCGGACTGCACCACTCCTTGACCTGGTAACGCTTGTCGACCTCGGCGTACCGGGATTTCCCGCTTCTCCTGCTACCTTAGTCGACATAGTTACTCGACTTTGGAGGCGGCGATGCGAGGTGGAGAAGGCGACTGCTGCGTGGTCGTGGTCGGGGCCGGTGCCGCCGGTGCGCTGACGGCGTCCCACCTGGTGACCAGCCTCTCCTCCCGCTACCGCGTCGCGCTGGTGGACCCGTCCCCCGCGACGGGTCGCGGCCCGGCGTACTCCACCACCGACGACCGCCACCTGCTCAACGTGCCCGCGAGCGGGATGAGCGCCTTCCCGCGCGACCCCGAGCACTTCTTCCGCTGGGTCCGCAACCACCACGACGCGGAGACCCAGCCCCAGGACTTCGTCCCGCGCCGGGTGTACGGCGACTACGTCGCCGGCCTGCTCCAGACCGCGGCCGAGTACCCCGGCAACGCCCGCCTCGAGCGTCGCCAGGAGTCGGTGCTCGGCATCGACCGCCGCGGTGACCGCTTCGTGGTCCGCCTCTCGTCCGGCCAGTCGATCGTCGCGCGGGCGGTCGTCCTCGCGACCGGCGCCCGCCCCGGCACCGACTGGGCGCCCGCCGTCCCTCGCGACCTCGCCCCGGCTGGTCGCCGACCCGTGGACGCAGGAGCTGCCCGACGGCGACCTGCTGCTCGTCGGCACCGGCCTGACCATGGTCGACCTCGCCATCTCCGCCGACCAGCCCGGCCGCACCCTGCACACGGTCTCGCGGCACGACCTGGTGCCCGAGGTCCACCGGCTGCCCACGACTCCGGCCGTGCCGCCGCCCCCGGGCATCACCCGGCTCGGCACGCTCGCCGAGCTGAAGCACGCGGTCGACGCCCACGTCGACCACACGGTGGCCGAGACCGGCGACTGGCGCGCGGCCCTCGACGGGCTCCGGCCCGTGACCGCCCAGCTCTGGCAGGGCCTCGGCGAGGAGGACAAGCGGGCCTTCCTCGCCGACCACTCCCGCACGTGGGGCGTGCACCGGCACCGGATGCCACCGGTCACCGCCGGCCGCCTGGCCGAGATCACCGAGTCGGGTCGGCTGGTCCGGCACACGGGCACCCTGACCGACGCCCGCGAGGTGGCCGACGGCGTCGAGGTGACCCTGGCCGACGGCCAGACCTTCGTCGTCGCCGGCGTCGTCAACTGCACCGGGCCGGTGGAGACCATCGCGGCCGACCCGCTGCTCGCCGGCCTCGCCCGCACCGGCCTCGTCCGGCCCGGACCTGCCGGCCTCGGCGTCGACACCTCCGACGACGGCCGCGTCCTCGGCGTGCTGCCGTCGGCGATGCCGCTCTACGCGATCGGCTCGCTGCGGCGCGGCAACCTCTTCGAGACCACGGCGATGCCGGAGATCCGCGAGCAGGCCTACGACGTCGCGCGCGCCGTCGTACGCGCGCTGCACGGGGAGACCCGGCGCCGCCCGACCGACGCCTACGGGCTCACCCTCACCACCAGCCGTCGCGCGGCCGAGGCCTACAACGAGGCGCTCGGTCGGGTGCTGCGCCTGCAGGACGGGGTCGAGGAGGGCCTCGAGGCCGCGGTCGCGCTCGACCCGGACTTCGCGCAGGCCCAGGCCGCGCTGGCCCTGCTCGGCCACGAGTGGGGCGCGACCGGGTCCTGGCGCACCGCGCTCGCGTCGGCCCACGCCGCCGCCGTCCGACCGGCACCTCGACGACCGCGAGGTGAGCTTCCTCGACGCCGTCACCACGCGACTGCGCTCCGACGAGGCGACCGGCGCCGCCGCCCTGCTGCGGCACATCCGGCTGTTCCCGCGCGACGCGCTCGCCGTCAGCGTCGCCGTCCCGACGGTCGCGTTCGGCGGCCTCACGTCCGGGACCCAGACCGCCGACCTGGTCGAGGGTCTGGGCCGCACCTACGGCGACGACTGGTGGTACGCCGGCCAGCTGGCCTTCGTCCGCCAGGACCAGGAGCGCTGGAGCGAGGCCGAGGACCTGTCGTCGTACGCCCTCAGCGTCGAGCCCGCCTCCGGCCACGCCGCCCACGCCCGGTCGCACGTCTTCTACGAGACCGGCGAGCACACCGCCGGACTCGCGTGGCTCGACGAGTGGATCCGCACCCGCGGACCCGAGGCCAACCACCGCTCCCACTTCTCCTGGCACGCCGCGCTCCACGAGCTGATGCAGGGCGACGTCGAGGCGGTGCAGCGCCGCTACGCGCGCGAGCTCGCCCCGCCGCTGGTCACCGGCTCACGCGCGCTCGTCGACAGCGGCGCGCTGCTCTGGCGCTGCCACGTCACCGACTCCTGGTCGGGCGAGCTGCCCAGCCGAGGCGGTCTGCGGCTCGGCCCCCGACGGCTGGCTGATCTCCCCGCCGACGCCGTTCGTGGCGCTGCACGCGGCGCTCAGCCTGGCCGCCGAGCGCGACGAGGTCGGCCTGGCCGCCCTGCGCACCACGTCGCTGGCCCACGCCGACCCCACCTTCCGCGACGTCGTGGCGCCGGTGTGCCGGGCGCTGCAGGCCGTGGTCGAGGGCGAGTACGACGCCGCCGCGACCCTGCTCGAGTCCACGCTCCCCCGCGCCACCGTCCTCGGCGGCAGCGCCGCGCAGCGCGAGGTCCTCCAGGACACCCTGGTCTTCGCGCTGGCGAGGTCCGGCCAGGGCGACCGGGCCGCCGCCGTCCTGGACGAGCGCCTCTCGCGCCGCGACTCACCCCTCGACGCCCAGCGCCGCAACGCCGTCCGAGCGGGTCGCCGGAGCAGCCGCAACGTCTGACCCCACCTCCAAGGTGGTCGAGCAGCGAGCGATCAGTCGACGACTCAGCGCATCCCGGGGTGGTTCTTCGCGAGCAACCACGCCAGCGGGCGCTTCGGGGCCAGCGTCGCGAACGCGGCACCGGCCTTGTTGGCGGCGCCCGGGATGACCACGACCTTGCCCGCTGTCCATGCCGGCGACCGCGGCGCGGGCGACCTCGGTCGCGGGGACCCACATGATCGAAGGGAGCGACTCCTTCTCCTCCTTGGGCGTGAAGCCGGCGGTCGCGCCGAAGTCGGTCTCCACCGGGCCCGGGCAGAGCACGGTCGCGGTGACGCCGGTGCCCTTGAGCTCGGCGGCGATGCTGCGCGTGTAGGAGAGGACGAACGCCTTGGCGCCGCCGTACCCCGCCTGGCCGGGCAGCGGCTGGAACGCGGCGGTCGAGGCGACGTTGAGCACCGCCCCGCGGCCGCGGTCCACCATGCCGGGCAGGAAGCGGGCGCACAGGTCGGCCAGCGCCACGACGTCGAGCTCGAGCATGTTGCGCTCGGTCTCCGGGTCGCTCTTGTGCACCGGACCCATCGTCGAGAAGCCGGCGTTGTTGACCAGGATCTCCGGGGTCAGCCCACGGGACTCGATCTCGGCCAGCAGCCCGGCGCGCGACTCGGGGTCCGAGAGGTCCGCGGTGACGACGTGCGCGGTGGTCGAGAGGCCGTCGGCCACGGCCTGGAGCTGGTCGGTCGACCGGGCGACCAGGACGAGCTCGTGACCACGACGGGACAGGTCCCGGGCGATCTCGGCGCCGATGCCCTTGGAGGCGCCTGTGACAACCGCCACACGGCCCGGAGAGGGAGAAGGGAGGGTCATATCCGGACACTACGCGTGAGTCAGGCGTGTGACGCGCGGGTGTCCGCGGGAGGCCCTCCGCAGCGCCTACTGACGGGTATCGAAAAATCAGATGACACCCTCGTAAAAAACGTGAGGTGGATTTCAGGTTCACGAGGGGAACATGATGTACTCCTCATATGACTCAGCTACCCCCCACCACGCTGACCCACGACCACGCGACCCCCGAGCGCGGCCGCACTCTGGCGGACCGGCTGCACGAGGGTGAAGAGTTCGCCGTGACCTTCGGAGGCCAGGGCACCGACTGGTTCGCCACCCTCCGCGAGCTGTTCGGCGAGGACCCCGACACGACCCGGATCGCGCAGCTCGTCGAGGAGTCCGGCCACCGCCTGGGCCCCGTCGCCGGCCAGCTCGCCGCCGCGCTGCCGCGCCCCTTCGAGCCGCAGGCCTGGCTGGCTCGTGGCGAGGAGCCCCGCAGCGCCGACCTGACCACCGCCTCCATGGGCCTGCCCGGCGTGCTGCTCACCCAGCTCGCCACCATCGACCTGCTCGCCGCCGAGGGTCTCGACCTGACCCGCGTGGCGCCCATCGCCGCCGTCGGCCACAGCCAGGGCATCCTCGGCGTCGCCGCCTTCGCCGGACGCCGCGAGGCCGCCGCCGGGACCGCCGGCGCCACCGACGTCGACCTCGTCGCGATCGCCCGCCTGATCGGCGCCGCGGCCACCATCGTCGGCCGTCGCGCCGGCCTGGTGCCCCACGGCGAGGACTCCCCCATGCTCGCCGTCTCGGGCGCCGACCTGGCCGAGATCGAGGCGCTCGCCGCCGAGGCCTCGGACGCCGACGACGTCGCCGTCGTGGCCGCGGTCAACGGCCCCCGCCGCGTGGTCGTGAGCGGTACGCCGTCCGCGCTCCGCCGCCTCCGCAAGGCGATCGAGAAGCGCAGCGCCGCCGAGGCCAAGGACATCGACGCCAAGGTGCGCGGCGGACGGGCCTTCGCCCCGACCGTCGAGTCCGTGCCCGTCGCGCTCGGCTTCCACCACCCCGCCCTTGCTCCCGCCGTCGCGATGGTCCGCGACTGGGCCGACGCGTGTGGCCTGGACTCCGGCCTCGCCGAGCACCTCGCCCACGCCATCTGCGTGGAGACCGTCGACTGGCCGCGCGCGCTCGCCGACGCGGTCGGCCCGGCCACCGGCTGGGTCGTCGACCTCGGTCCGGCCGAGCTCTCCTCCAACATGACCGGCCGTGCCCTGCGTGGTCGCGGCGTCACCGTCATCCCCGCCGCGACCGACAAGGGTCGCGACGCGCTGTTCACCGCCGGCGCCGAGGTCCGCACGGCGGCCGACTGGTCGGCGTACGCGCCGCGCCTGATCGACCGCGGCGACGGCAAGCCCGTCGTGGACACCCGGTTCACCCGCCTGACCGGCAAGTCGCCGATCCTGCTCGCCGGCATGACCCCGACCACCGTCGACCCCGAGATCGTCGCGGCGGCCGCGAACGCCGGCCACTGGGCCGAGCTCGCCGGTGGCGGCCAGGTCACCGAGGAGATCTTCGCGGAGAACGTCGCGAGGCTGACCGAGCTCCTCGACGAGGGCCGGACCGCGCAGTTCAACACCCTGTTCCTCGACCCGTACCTGTGGAAGCTCCAGGTCGGCGGCCAGCGCCTCGTGCAGAAGGCCCGCCTCGCCGGTGCTCCCTTCGACGGCCTGGTGATCAGCGCCGGCATCCCGGAGATCGAGGACGCCGTCGGCATCATCGAGGACCTCCACGAGGCCGGCATCACCCACGTGGTGTTCAAGCCCGGCACCGTCAAGCAGATCCGCCAGGTGCTCGCGATCGCCCGTGAGGTCGACACCACCGTCATCGCCCACATCGAGGGCGGCGTCGCCGGCGGTCACCACTCGTGGGAGGACCTCGACGAGCTCCTGCTCGCGACGTACCCCGACCTCCGCTCGGTCGACAACCTGGTCGTCTGCGTCGGTGGCGGCATCGGTACGCCGGACCGCGGCGTCGACTACCTGACCGGCCGCTGGGCCCTCGCCCACGGTGAGGCCGCCATGCCCGTCGACGGTGTGCTCATCGGCACCGCCGCGATGGCCACCAAGGAGGCCACCACCACGGCCGCCGTGAAGCAGCTGCTCGTCGACACCCCCGGCATCACCCCCGCCGTCAACGGCGGCTGGGTCGGCGCCGGCCGCAGCGACGGCAACGTCACCTCCGGCCGCAGCCAGCTCGGTGCGGACATCCACGAGATCGACAACACCGCCTCGCGCTGCGGCGCCCTGCTCGACGAGGTCGCCGGCGACGCCGAGGCCGCCCTCGCCCGCAAGGACGAGCTCGTCGCGGCGATGAACCAGACCAGCAAGCCGTACTTCGGCGACGTGACCGAGATGACCTACGAGCAGGTGCTCCGCCGGTTCCTCGAGCTCAGCGGCCCGACCGACGACGCGCGGCTGGATCGACATCACCTTCCGCACCCGCTTCGAGGAGCTGCTCGACCGCTCCCTGGCCCGCGTGCACCCCGAGACCTCCGGTCCGATCGAGCGTCCGTACGACGAGGACGCCGTTCGCGACAACCCGTCAACCGCGATCGACACGCTCGTCGCGGCACACCCGGAGGCCCTCACCTGCCTGCTCCACCCCGCGGACGTGCACTTCTTCGTCGAGGTGTGCCGCCGCCCGGGCAAGCCGGTGAACTTCGTCCCCGTGATCGACGCCGACGTACGTCGTTGGTGGCGCTCGGACTCGCTGTGGCAGGCCCACGACGAGTCCTACGGGGCCGACCAGGTGATCGTCATTCCCGGCCCAGTGGCCGTGGGTGGCATCACCCTGGTGAATGAGCCGGTGGCCGACCTGCTCGACCGGTTCGAGGCAGCGATCGTCGAGGACCTCCAGGTCCCCGGCACCCTCCCAGGAGCTGCCGCGAGCCGTACCGCCGTGGGCGAGGGCAAGACCCTGCTCGACGCGGCGTCCGACTCCCAGGACGTCGTGTGGGCTGGTCGTGTGGTCCCGAACCCGCTGCACCGCCTGGAGGGCGTGCCCTCCTCGCTGGTGCCTGACGGCGACGCCGTGGTGCTCGAGGTCCCCCTCTCTCGGGGCGCTCTGCACCTGCGCATCGACCTGTCCGGCGTGGCGAGCGGTCGGCTACCGGTGATCTCCACCGAGTCCGCCACCGGAGCGATGGGTGCCCTGTTGGCGCTCACCGCCGGTGGCACCCTGCCCGAGGTCATCGAGGCGTCTCTGGGGGCACCGCCGTCGTGCACGTCCCCTGGTCCGGCGACGTGGTCTCCGACCACATCGGCGTCACCAGCCCCGCCCGGACCCGTCGCGGTGACGCGGTCGCGGACCCGGAGGAGCAGGCCGTTCCCGACGCGCTCGTCGGCCTCGCCTGGCCCGCCGTCTTCGCCTGCATCGGTGCGGTCGAGGGCCTCCTCGACCTGGTCCACCTCGACCACCGAATCGACGTGGCCGGTGCACTGCCGGACCACAGCACCGAGCTGAGCATCGCCGCGACCCGCGCCGGTGTCGTCGACACCACCGCCGGTCAGGTCATCTCCGTCGACGTGCGCATCAGCGCCGGCGAGGAGCTGATCGCGACGCTCGAGGAGCGGTTCATGGTGCGCGGTCGCACCGGTGCCGCCGAGCTCACCGCTCCGGTCTCCGTGGCGCCCGACGCGGAGGACAAGCCGCGAGCGCGCCTCGACCGGTTCACCGTCACCGCGCCGCACCACATGGGTGCCTTCGCCGCTGTCAGCGGCGACCACAACCCGCTGCACACCGACGACGCCGCTGCCCGCCTCGCGGGCTTCGACGGCCCGATCGTGCACGGCATGTGGCTCTCCGCCGTCGCGCAGCGCGCTGCCGCGTCGGTCGGCGCCACCCACCACCCGCGTCCGATCCGCAGCTGGCTGACCCGCTGGGTCGCCCCGCTGCTGCCGAACGCCGAGGTGGAGATCACCGTCGAGCGCACCGGCGTCGTCGGCGGCGACACCGTCGTCGAGGTGACCTGCCGCGCCGACGGCGAGCTGGCGATGGTCGCCGAGGCCGTCGTGGCGGCCCCGCGCACGACGTACGCCTTCCCCGGCCAGGGCATCCAGAGCCAGGGCATGGGCCTCGAGGCCCGGTCGCGCTCCGCGGCCGCCCGCGAGGTCTGGGACCGCGCCGACAGCCACACCCGTGAGGCCCTGGGCTTCTCGATCCTGGCCGTCGTCCGCGACAACCCGACCGAGCTGTGGGCCGACGGCGAGCTGCACCGTCACCCCGACGGTGTGCTCTTCCTGACCCAGTTCACCCAGGTCGCGATGGCCACCCTCGCGGTGGCCCAGGTCGCCGAGATGCGTGAGGCCGGTGTCTTCGTCGAGGACGCCATCACGTGCGGCCACTCCGTCGGTGAGTACAACGCGCTCGCCGCGGTCACCGGCATCCTGCCGCTCGAGGCGCTGCTGGAGATCGTGTTCCGTCGCGGCATGGCGATGCACCACCTGGTGCCTCGCGACGCCCAGGGCCGGAGCAACTACCGCCTCGCCGCGATCCGTCCGTCCCAGATCGACCTGGCCGACGACGACGTCGCCGAGTTCGTCAAGGAGATCTCCGACGCGTCGGGCGAGTTCATCCAGATCGTCAACTACAACCTGCGTGGTTCGCAGTACGCCATCGCCGGCACCGTCGCCGGCCTCAAGGCCCTCGAGGCCGAGGTCGAGGAGCGTCGGGCTCGGTCAGGGGGCAAGCCCGCCTTCATCCTCGTGCCCGGCATCGACGTGCCGTTCCACTCCTCGGAGCTGCACGCCGGCGTCGACGACTTCCGCGCACGGCTCGACGAGCTGCTGCCGGAGACGATCGACCCGTCGGTCCTGATCGGGCGCTACATCCCGAACCTGGTGCCGCGGCTGTTCACGCTCGACCAGTCCTACGTGCAGGAGGTCGCGGAGTACGTCGACTCGCCGCTCCTCAAGCCCGCGCTCGAGGACTGGGCGACCTGGGAGGCCGACCCGGCCCGCCTCGGCCGTGCCCTGCTGATCGAGCTGCTCGCGTGGCAGTTCGCCAGCCCGGTGCGCTGGATCGAGACCCAGGACCTGCTGTTCGGCTCGCCCGAGCACGGTGGTCTGGGCATGGAGCAGTTCGTCGAGGTCGGTGTCGCCAACGCGCCGACGATCGCGAACCTGGCTGCGCAGACGACCAAGCTGCCGTCGTACGACGGGGTCGCGCCGAAGATCGTGAACTCCTCGCGTGACGCGGCGGTCGTGTTCGCCACGGACACCCCGATGCCCGACGACGAGCCGGAGGACGTGACCGAGGCACCCGCCGAGGCCGCGCCCGAGAAGCCCGCCGAGGCGAAGGCTGCTCCCGCTGCTGCGCCGACGGCCGAGGCCGGCGCCGACCGTCCCGCCGACCTGCCTACACGGCGGCCGACGCGACCAAGACCCTGGCCGCGCTGCGCACCAAGGTCCGTCCCGACCAGATCGGTCAGGCCGACACGATCGAGGCGCTGTGCGACGGCGTCTCCTCGCGCCGCAACCAGCTGCTCGTCGACCTCGGTGCCGAGCTCTCGCTCGGTGCCATCGACGGTGCCGCCGAGGCCGACTGGAAGGGTCTGTCGGCCACGGTGACCAAGCTGGCCCGCACCTACTCGCCCTTCGGCCCGGTGCTGACCGAGGCCGTGAGCGAGCAGCTGCGCAAGTTCGCCGGTGCTGCGGGCTCCAAGCCCGCCGCCATCGCCGACCGGGTCAAGGACACCTGGCAGCTCGGCCCCGGCTGGGTCTCGCACGTGTCCGCCGAGCTGGCTGCGGGTCTCCGCGACGGTTCGTCGACCCGTGGCGGCTCGCTCGGCTTCGACATCGACCTCAGCGACCTCAACGCCGTCGTCGACCACGCCGTCCAGGCGGTCGGCCAGGCGCAGGGCGTCCAGGTCACCATGCCGGCCACGGGTGGCGGCGACGGCGCGATGGTCGACTCCGCCGCGCTCAACGAGATCACCGAGTCGATCACCGGCGCCGACGGCGTGCTGGCCTCCACGGCCCGCCACCTGCTCGGCAAGCTCGGCCTGGCCGAGACCTCCGAGACCGACGACGCCGACAACCTCGACGCCGAGCTGGTCGAGCTCGTCGAGAGCGAGCTCGGTTCCGACTGGGCCCGCAAGGTCGCGCCGTCCTTCGACGAGCGCCGCGCGGTGCTGCTCGACGACCGCTGGGCGTCGGTCCGTGAGGACTTCGCCCGTGTCTGGATCGGCGACGAGTCGGCCGGCGAGCGCAGCTTCAGCGGCCTCGACCAGGCCGCGAAGACCCAGGCCCAGTGGTGGCTGGACCGCGCCCGGCGCGAGCAGCGCACCGACCTGGTCTCCTTCTACGACGACGCCATCTCGGCCTCCGACCGTGAGCTGGAGTGGGCCGACGACGTCGCCGTCGTCACCGGCGCCGCCCCGGGCTCCATCGCCGGTGCGGTCGTGGCCGACCTGCTCCGCGGGGGTGCCACGGTCGTGGCCACCACCTCGCGACTCGACAAGGAGCGCCTGTCGTTCTTCCGCGGCCTCTACCGCGACCACGCGTCGAACGGTGCCGCCCTCTGGGTGCTGCCGGCCAACCTGGCGTCGTACGCCGACGTCGACGCGCTCGTCGAGTGGATCTCCTCCCCCGTGGTGGAGTCGGCCGGCGGCCAGAAGACCGAGCTGCGTCCGGCCCTGTCGCCGACGCTGGTCTTCCCGTTCGCCGCACCGTCGGTGCAGGGCACGGCGGCCGACGCCGGTCCGCGTGCCGAGGTCGAGTTCCGCGTGCTGCTGTGGGGCGTCGAGCGTCTCGTCACCGGTCTCGCGGCGAAGGGTGCCGACCACAAGATCGGCCAGCGCCTGCACGTCGTACTTCCGGGCTCGCCCAACCGTGGCCGCTTCGGTGGCGACGGCGCCTACGGCGAGGCCAAGGCCGCGTTCGACGCGTTCGTGACCCGCTGGCAGGCCGAGAAGGACTGGGCGCAGCGCGTCTCGCTCGCCCACGCCCACATCGGCTGGGTCCGTGGCACCGGCCTGATGGGTCACAACGACCCGCTGGTCGACGCCGTCACCGCTGCCGGGGTCCGCACCTGGTCCCCGACCGAGATGGCCGCCGAGCTCCTCGAGCTGTGCACCGTCGAGTCGCGACTGGCCGCCGGTGACGCACCGATCGTGGCCGACCTGACCGGTGGACTCGGCGAGGCCGACCTCGACCTCGCGGCCCTGGCTCGCGAGGCACGGGACGCCGCCGAGGCGGCTGCCTCGGGGGAGACCGTCGAGTCCGACGAGCAGCTGCTCGCGCTGACCCACCCCGCCGGGTGGGGCACGACGCAGCCCACGATGGACTGGCCCGAGATCGACACGTCCCTCGAGGACATGGTCGTCATCGTCGGCGCCGGCGAGGTCGGCCCGGTGGGCTCCTCGCGCACGCGCTTCGAGCTCGAGGTCGAGGACCACCTGTCCCCGGCCGGCGTGCTCGAGCTCGCCTGGACCACCGGCCTGATCGTCTGGGAGACCCAGCCGGTCGCCGGGTGGCACGACGCCAAGACGGGCGAGCAGCTCAGCGAGGCCGAGGTCGTCGAGAAGTTCGGCGAGCAGATCGAGGGCAACGTCGGCATCCGTCGCTACCGCGACGACGGCCAGATGATCGACAACACGGCTCCGCTCGTGGTGCCGGTCTACCTCGACGAGGACACCTCGTTCGTCGTCCGCACCAAGGACGAGGCCGACGCCTTCCTCGAGGCCGACCCCAAGCACACCCGCATCGCCGCGACCGCGGAGGGCGACTGGCAGGTGACCCGACTGGCCGGCAGCCAGATCCGGGTGCCCCGCCGCTTCAAGCTCTCCCGCTTCGTCGGTGCGCAGGTGCCGGACGGGTTCGACCCGAAGGTCTGGGGCCTCGGCTCGATGACGGAGACCGCCGACCGCCTCGCGGCATGGAACCTGGTGGCCACCGTCGACGCGTTCATCTCGAGCGGCTTCGAGCCGGCCGAGCTGCTGCGCTGGATCCACCCGACGAAGTTCGCCAACACGCAGGGCACCGGCATCGGTGGCATGCAGTCCACCCGGAAGATGTACGTCGACGCGCTGCTCGGTGAGCAGCCGCCGAACGACGTCCTCCAGGAGGCGCTGCCGAACGTGATCGCAGCGCACACCGTGCAGTCCTACCTCGGTGGGTACGGCGCGATGGTGCACCCGGTCGCCGCCTGTGCGACCGCCGCGGTCAGCGTCGAGGAGGGGGTCGACAAGATCCGCCTCGACAAGGCCAGCGTGGTCGTGGCCGGTGGGTTCGACGACCTCGGCATCGAGGGCATCCTCGGCTTCGGCAACATGAGCGCGACCGCCGACACCGCCGAGATGCTCGGCAAGGGGATCGACGAGCGCCACGTCTGCCGCCCGAACGACCGCCGTCGTGGCGGTTTCGTCGAGGGCCAGGGCGGCGGCACCGTCGTACTCGCCCGTGGTGACGTGGCGGCCGAGCTCGGCCTCCCCGTGCTCGGTGTCGTGGCCTACGCCGGCTCCTTCGCCGACGGCATCCACACGTCGATCCCCGCTCCGGGGCTCGGCGCGCTCGGTGCCGGTGTCGGTGGCGTGAACTCGCCGCTGGCCAAGGGCCTGGCGAAGGTCGGCCTGGGCGCGGACGACGTGGCGCTGGTCTCCAAGCACGACACCTCGACGGCTGCCAACGACCCCAACGAGTCGCAGCTGCACGAGAAGCTGGCGGCCGCCCTGGGTCGCACGGTCGGCTCGCCGCTCTACGTGGTCAGCCAGAAGTCGCTGACCGGTCACGCCAAGGGCGGCGCCGCTGCCTTCCAGCTGATCGGCCTGTGCCAGACCCTGGCCGGCGGGACGATCCCGCCGAACCGCGGTCTGGACTGTGTCGACGAGGAGCTGTCGGTCAACGAGCACCTGGTCTGGCTGCGCGAGTCGCTGCAGACCGGTCCGCTCCGTGCCGGCCTGCTGACCAGCCTGGGCTTCGGCCACGTGTCCGCCATGGTCGCGGTGGCGCACCCCGGTGCGTTCGTCGCGGCGCTGTCGCCGGCGCAGCGTGACGCCTGGCTGCAGCGGGCCACGGCTCGCCTGGTGGCCGGTGAGGCCCGTCGTCTCGACGCGATGTGTGGCGGTGACCCGCTGTTCAAGAAGGCCGAGCAGCGTCGTTTCGCCGACAGCGACGTCGCGCGCACCAAGGCCGACGAGAGCGCGATGCTGGTCGACCCGGCCGCACGGCTCGGCGAGGACGGGGTGTACGCCCAGGCTCAGCAGTGAGCACCATCGGCGCCGAGCTCGAGGGCGCGGTCGGCGTCGGTGTCGATGTCGTCGGCATCACCGCCTTCGCCGAACAGCTGGAGGAAACCGGCACCCGGTTCGCGCGTTCGTTCACCCCCGGTGAGCGGCGCGCGGCCCGGGCCGGGTCCGGCTCGGAGGCCGAGAGCCTGGCCGCTCGGTGGGCCGCCAAGGAGGCCGTCATCAAGGCATGGTCGAGCACCTGCTTCGGCCACCCCGAGGTGATCGACCCGACGTACGTCGACCTCCGCGAGATCGAGGTCCGCACCGACGCGTGGGGCCGGCCGGCCATCCGGCTGCACGGCGCCATCGCCGACTCGATGGCCGACTACAGCGTCCTCGTCTCGCTCAGCCACGACACCGCAGCCGACGTGGCGGCGGCGTTCGTGGTGCTCCAGGAGAAGCACGAGACGTGAGACGGCCTGGCCGGTGGTCAGGGTGGGTCCCACGTCGGGACTACCGGGTGCGGCGGGATGTGTGGACGACGTGTTCCAGCGCCGACAACGCGGTGGTGACGTCCTGCATCGACGTGTAGACCGCGAAGCTCAGCCGGCAGCTCGCGAGTGGATCAAGGTCGAGCTCGCGGTGCGCGAGGGTGGCGCAGTGGCAGCCGGCACGTGACTCCACGCCCAAGGCGTCGAGCCCGTCGGCGATCTGGAACGGGTTCATCCCCCGGACGTTGAATGCGGCAAGCGGCGTTCGCGCGCCCGGGTCAGTCGGCCCGTAGAGGCGGAGCCCGTCGATGTCGAGCAACCGTTGCAGCGCCGCCTCGGTGAGCGCCTTGGTGTGGGCAGCGACGGAGGTCATCGTCTGCTGGACCACCGAGCGGGGCAAAGGTTCCTCGGAGTCGAAGTAGCGGGTCCCCGCTGACTCCCCGACGAGGTCGATCAGCATCCGCAGCGCCTGGGCCGACACGATCGTGCCGAGGATGTTCGGTGTTCCGGCGGCGTACTTCCAGGGCAGGTCGTTGTACTGCACCGCGTCCGGGGTGACCTTGCCCTCAGCGATCATGTCGCCGCCGTACTGGAAGGGAAGTGAGCGCTGCAGCAGGTGCTCCTTCGCGTAGAGCACCCCGACGCCGAACGGCGCGAGCATCTTGTGGAAGGAGAACGCCAGATAGTCGACGTCGAGGGCTTGTACGTCGACAGGACTGCTCGGCACGAGCTGTGCGGCGTCGACGAGCATCAGTGAGCCCCGCCGACCATCTGGCTGCTCGTACCCGCTCCCCCGCGTGATCCTCCTGACCGCAGCCAGAGGCGGCTTGGTGCCCAGGAAGTTGGAGGCTCCCGTGCAGCAGACCAGCTTGGTCCGCGCATCGACGATCGACGCCAGGTGCGCCAGGTCGAGCTCACCGGTCTCGTGGTCGAAGCGAGCCACCCTGCACTCGACCCGTCGGCCGAACCTCGGGAGTATCTCGCGGCACAGCGCGTACCAGGGCACGAAGTTCGAGTTGTGCTCCATCGAGGTCGTCACGACGTTGTCGCCGTCCTCGAACTCGGTGAGCAACGAGTACATCACCGCGTTCAGGGCCTCGGTGGTGCTCCGGTAGGTCGCGATGCTTCGTCTGCTGGGGGCGTTGAGCCACGCAGCGATGGTGTCGTACGACGCCTCGAAGCGCTCCGTGGTCCGACGGGACGCGGCCGACTGCCCGCGGTGGACGTTCTCGTAGTCGAGGGACAGGCGCCCGTAGAGGTCCAGCAGTGGCCGAGCAGGCTGGGTGGTGGCGGCATTGTTCGTGACGACCCGGCCCGTCCCCGGAAAGTCAAAGGCCGCCCGCACGCGTTCGATCTCGAGTGCCTGGGGTGAGGCTGTGGCTGAAGGCACGACTCTCGGCTCCTCGATCGACGGGCAGGACCCTTCGTCCAACAAGGAGACGCCGGGGAGGCAGCGAGATACCGCCAGGGACGGAAGTGAAGGTGCGGCGCGAGACGTCCGCACATGTCGACATGCGGATGTTCGTCCGCGTGACGGGGTCGTTCTCATGCTCGGTCGCGGGTCGACCTGGTTGTCACACCAGGGCTGCGAGCCGGAGGTTCTGCCAGCCCTCCTGTGACAACGTGCTCGCGCGACAGACCCGTCAGCACAGGGGTGGGTGCACGCCTTCATGCTCGCAGCCTCAACGGACCCGCCGCACTCATCTGCCGCGATCCGGGCGCTCGAAGACCTGCGCCTATCGACTAACGCCCCTGGCCTTTCGGTCACACCTACGCTGCACGCGGTCGCGGCACGAACTACGCAATTCTCCCGCACACAACGATTGCTCCTCCGTAAACTCCCAGATGAACGGGGGGCAGTATGTCGAGCTCGGTGACCTGGTGGAACTGGCCAGTCGCCACGCCGAAACGACGGATCGTAGCGGCACTGGCGTCAGGCGTCATCGTGGTCGGCCTCGGACTGTGGGCAGACCTTCCCGCCTCGCGGACCGTGACCTACGTCGGCGTGCTCGCCTTCTATGCCGTCACCGACCTTGTCCTCTGGAAGTGGGTGCTCTCTCGCCCCGACGGAGGCGCTTCCCTACCCGAGTACATCGGCGGCGGGGTGGCGGACAAGCCAGCCGTTCACGGATCGAGGAGTTCATCCCTGTCCCCCTCGCAGCTGGGCCGGCCGATCAAGCGCTATTTCCGCGCGGGCCTTGGATCCTTCATCGGAGCTACCTACGGCTTCATGTTGCTCGTATCCCTGCCCGGCCTGTGGAACGGGAGGAGTGCAGCTGGGATTCTGGGCATTGCCGCCCTCCTGGTCATCGTCGCCATGATCAGCTACGTCTCAGTGAGGTACTTCGTCCTCACGGCGCGCGAACGGGGGATCGTCGTCAATACCGGCGCCTTCCGCCGCCGAACCATTCAGTGGACAGACATTGCGAAGGTGACAGTGGACGAACGGCGCAGCGATGCGAGCCTCGAGGGTCGCACGCTGGCACTGCACCTGATGGACGGCGAGGTCGTCTCCGTTGGCGCGTTCTGGCAGTCCGAGAAGGGCGTCGCACGACCCGATTCCTACCTCCGCCTGATCGCCGAGGAACTCGACGAACTCCGACGCAGGCACGTTGTCCTTCCTGGGTAGCGGGTCGTACCCCCGAAGGAGCACGCGCTGATCAGGCAGACGACTGCGACCATCCGCTCTCTCAGCCGATGAGCGGACGTCACCCCGGATGACCAGTGACCTCGTGGTGGACGTAGATGAACGCTTCCGCTTGTCCCCCGTCTCCGAGGTGGACGTCGGTCAGGACGCGCTCGTAACCATCACCCTCGAAGTCATCCAGGCGCCCCCAGTGCTCATCGAGGGCGTCGGAGGTGAACAGGAAGCCTTCGACGGCGTCTGCGCCACTGCCCAACCTGATGACGGGGTAACCCAGTGCCGCGCCCCACCCATGAGGTAGCAGCGTGCCGTTGACCTTGGCCGGTTGCCAATTGCCAGGCACGTCAGCCAAGACATGCTCATTTGGCCGTCCTGGTGCCAAGGTCCCGTAGACGAACAGGGAAGGGCTCACGAGCACATTGTGCAGCCGGTCGGAGCGAGGCGACCTATCCGGACATGCCGCGACTGCTTGGTCAGACCGGAGTCCGTGCGTCACCATCAGGCAATCGACGCGCCGCGTCATGCGCGTGTCAGCCGTACTTTTGACCGCCTCTGATTGGCTCGAGGGGTGATCATTCGGCTGGCGGTGTTGGGCGACTCCATCGCGTGGGGACAGGGCGCCACCCGCGAGCGTGACCGGCTCTCGTCGCGGCTGGTCGACGGGCTGGGGTCGAGGGGCTACGACGCAGAGGCCCGCGTGTTCGCCGTACCGGGGGCCACGAGCTCTGGCTTGGTCACTCAGGTCGGCCAGGCACTGTCGTGGCGCCCGGACCTGGCCGTCGTGGTCATCGGCGCCAACGACCTCACGCACCTCCTGCCGGTCGAGGTGGCCGCGCAGGCCCTGGGCGAAGCCGTACGACGCCTCCGGGCCGGCGGTACCGAGGTCGTGGTCGCCCCTGCACCCGACCTCAGCGCAGTGCCTCACGTCCCGGTGTTCCTGCGCGAAACTGTGCGGGCCGCCGGCGACCTCCTGCGCGACCGTCAGAAGTCGGCGGTCCTGGCCGAGGGCGGGCGCATCGCGGACCCCGACCAGCGCGCATCACGAGCCTTCGCCACCGACCCGTCGTTGTTCTCCACCGACCGCTTCCACCCCTCCAGTGCGGGGTACGCCGTCATCGCGGACTCCCTGCTGCCGGCCCTGGTGGAGGCATCACAGGGCATCGAAACCGGCACAACCCGAGCAACGTAGACGTTGGGTCTCGTGCGGCTCTGACGGCTGGTTCAGCATTTGCGTCGTGGACTACCCCGCATGCCTTGGGTGTTGCCACGGCAGGCGGCCCGAGCGGATCCTGTGAGATCAAGAGGCGATCGTGCACGGTCGGGGCACGGGAGCCGGGCGGAGGTGCGGGCCATGGCAGGCACACCGCGGGACAAGGCACGACCCGAGCCGGGACAGGGTCCCGAAGACGGCACTGAGATCCCCGGGGATCCGACCGGCAACCGCGCCGCGCTCCGGGCGGACCACGCCACCCTCGGGCCGGGGCTGAACGATGTTCCGCAGGACCTACCTGTGGATGACCGCGATGCCGTTGAGAGCTGGGCAGCTCAGGAACCCGTGGCAGGCCTCGAGGACGCGGCGTCACGTCCGTCCCCTCCGGGCGCTCCCACGGCCAGGAGAGGAACCTGGAGGTACTCCGAGGGGGACCTGGTGCTCCGCGTGACGTACCCCGACGGGAGCACGGAGACGCCGTCCGCCCTCGTCGCCCGGTCGAGTCATCGCCTCGCGGTGGTGCTCTGGAGCATCGCAGGGTCCTTCTGTGCACTCATGGCCTGGGCCGCAAGCCAGCCGCCTCCGGACGGGGATGCCGTGGCGGCATGGATGCTGGCCGTCGTGGCCTCGGCGCTTCTCGGGGCGGCATGGCGGTTCGCATCACTTCGGCTACGGGCGACCGAGCAGGGCATCGTGATCACCTACTTCATCAGCCGACGTCGCATCCCCTGGCCGAGCCTGCTCGGCGTCACCTTGGACACGGTCGCGCACGCCGAGACCCAGGAACGTCTCTACGAGCAGCTCGTCCTCCACACGAAGCGAAGCGGGACTCGTCGAGCGGGAGACCTTGTGGTGGTCGAGGTGGACGAGGTGACGGGCGACGCACACGATCACACTGGCTCGCTGCACTTCGTCAGAACAGTCCTGCTGGCCATGCGAGACCGGTACTCGGAACCGCCACGACCACAGTCCGACATCCAGGACTCCTAGCCCAGGCCCCTGCCGACGAGGGTCAATCCACCCGGAGGAGCAGCGCGAGCGCGAACAGGCCTATCCCCAGAGCGAGGAGAGCCAGGTGGATCAGCTTGACCATGCGCACACCGCGAGCGGCTCGGGTCAGCGCCGCGGCGGTCGCGGGATCGGTCAGGTCAGGTTCGGGACGGTCCTCGTCGTCGTCCCAGCGGTGGTGCAGTCGCACCCTGCCAGTGTCACCCAGGCACCAAGGGTCACCGGACCGCGAGACCCCAGGCATCCGGTCATGCCGCGATGAGTGCTCTTTCCGCCGCGGAGCCGGCCCGCGGGCTGATGCCTGGGGTGGTATCTACCAGGAGGCGGCTGGCTGTTGACGCGTCGACCGCAACACGGGCTTGATGGGTGGAGTCTGTAGAAGCACGGACGAACCGAGCGCTGAGGCAGGACCCCATGAGCAGCACCGCGCCCGTGCGCGTCGTCCTGGTCGACGATGCCGTGGAGATGCGCGAGCTATTGGGGTTGACGCTGGCCCGGACCTCGGACTTCACCGTGGTCGCTGAAGCGGCCGACGGCGCGGCGGGCGTCCGGGCGGTGGCGGACACCTTGCCGGAGCTGGTCCTGCTCGACGTCAGCATGCCGGTGATGGACGGGCTGGAGGCCTTGCGGGTGATTCGCGCGGACCATCCGGACGCCCTGGTGGTGATGTTCTCCGCGTTCGGCGACCCCTCCGAGGTCGCGCGGCAGTCGGTCAGGTTGGGCGCGCACGGGTACATCCGCAAGGGCGAGACGATGTCCGGACTGACAGACCAGCTGCGTGCGGTGGTGGCTGCGGCGCGTGACCACCGCGACGGGCCGGACCCCGGAGAAGACTCCGGAGGTCCTGGAGATGATTCCTGGCCGTGGCCCCCTTCCGGGTTGGCCCAGTGAGCTCACCCGTTGGCGCGGTGCCTCTCGATCGCCCCGATGATCTCCGGGCGCAGTCGTGCGGCTGGGATGACCGCATCGACCGACCCGACCTCCACGGCGCGGTGGATGTCGTGGATGCCGTCGAACTCGGCGGCCACCTCGCTGATCTTCTCTGCGCGTGTGGCGGCGCGGAGGGTGGCTTGCTCGGCGCGGAGGCGGATCCGGTCGCCGTTGCGGGCGGCCGCGATCTGCTCGTCGAGAGCCTTCATCGCGGGCGAGGCGGCGGTGCGCTTGTCGACTTCGCCCGTGAACACCACGGCCGCGGCGGGGGCGCCGCCGATGACGGAGGCGTAGGAGCCCTCGACGGCGAGCACGGTCATGCTCGAGTTCAGCGCCTTGGAGAACACGACGAAGGCGCCGCCGTGGTAGCGGGAGATGACGCAGAAGACGATCGGGCCGCGGAAGTTGACGATGGCGCGGCCGATCTCGGCGCCGTACTCCAGCTGCAGGTTGCGCATCGACTCCGGTGAGCCGTCGAAGCCCGACAGGTTCGCGAGCACGACGAGGGGCCGGTTGCCGCTGGCAGAGTTGATCGCGCGCGCCGCCTTCTTCGACGACTTCGGGAACAACGTGCCGGCGGTGTAGGTGTCCGGGCCGTCGGTGGGCGGGAAGCCGCTGCGGCGTACGGACTGGCTCTCGATGCCCAGCAGGCACACGGGATGCCCGCCGACGTGGGCGTCCTGGACGACCGCGGTGTCGGCCTCGGCCATGCCGGCCCAGCGCTCGAGCACCGTGTGGTCCTGGTCGGCGATGGCGCGCATCACCGTGCGGATGTCGAAGGCCTTCTTCCGGTCCGGGTTCGACTCCGCGGAGAAGATCTCGCCGACGGTGGTGAAGTCGCTGGCCTCGATCGCGTGGGGGTACGACGAGATGTCGCGGTCAGACGGGTCGGTGGTGAGCAGCGCGACGCGGACCGCTCTCCCCCGGCACGACGTAGGTGTGCTCGTAGTGCGCCATGAGCACGCCGATGGCGCCGGCCAGGTCGGGCGCCCAGTACTGCGCCTGCCCGTTGGGACCCATCACCCGGTCGTAGCCGCCGATGCCGTAGTTGTCCTCGGCCGAGACGCCGCCGGAGAAGTCCAGCGACTGCTTGCCGGTGAGCACCATCGCGCTCTCCGGGGTCATCACCAGGATGCCCTTGGTGTGCATCAGCATCGTGGCCTCGGCGTTCCAGTAGGGCTGCGCGCCGACGTTGATGCCCGCGACCACGACGTTGATCTCGCCGCCGTCCTGGGTGAACTCCACGATCCGGCGCAGCGCCTTGGCCACCCAGTCCATGTTCTCGGTGCCGGAGTCCATCGAGATGCGAGCGCCCGCGGAGAGCGCGAACCACTCCACGGGTACGCCGAGACGCTCGGCCAGGTCGAGCGCCGCGATGACGCGCAGGCACTCCTGCTCGGCGACCGAGCCGAGCGACTTCGTCGGGTCGCCGCAGAGCACCACGCGCTGCACTCCCTCGGGGTGCAGCGGCGTCGGCGTGGTCACGACGGCCGCGAGGATGCCGGCCGTGTTCAGGCCGTAGGGCCGGTCGACCGGCACGAGCTGACCAGACGCGTCGAGGTCGTGCTCGACGAGTGTGCCACCAGGGCCTGTCAGCACGCCGCTCAGCTCGTAGGGGTAGACGAGGCCACGGCGGCGCGCTCGCACCACCTTGGAGGCGTAGTCGTCCAGAGGGGCGAGCAGGTCCTTCGACGGCTCCTCGACCGTGGCGACCACGCCGGATCCCGGCTGGGCGCTGAAGCGCACGGCCATCGGCAACGGCTCGCCGCCGGGGACGGCCAGACGGCCCTGGGCCACGACCTCCTCGACACCGGCGCCGTCGGTCAGCGGGCTGATCTTGGTGCCGAGTGCGCCGAGCGCGTCCAGGTCGAGGTCGACGACCGGCCAGACGGTGACCCAGACGTGGTTCATGTCGAGCTTGGCGCCGGCCGAGCCACGAGCCACCCGCTCGCGTCGGATCGCCTCCAGGCAGTTCTCCACCGCGCGCTCGGCGTGCGGCAGCCCGGTGATGGTGCCGTCCTCGTCGCGTACGACGGACATCTGGCGCACCTGCGCAAGGGCCACCAGCCGCCGGTCCGCGGGGTTCTCCCGGGCGACGCAGTCGTAGAGCAGTACGTCGCCCGGCGCGTCGACGCGGGTGATGTCGAAGTTGCGCAGCCGCCACAGGTCGAGGCGACGGCCGACCATCGGGTGCACGCCGCGGGTCAGGTCATCCTCGACGACAGACCCGTCAGCGGCGGGACGGAAGGCGAAGTAGCCGACCTTGCTGTCACCACCTCCTGAGCACACCGCCACGCACACGCGTCGTACGTCGTGGGCGAGCGGCAGCGCGGCCAGCCGCGCTCCGAGCTCGGCGCTCATCTCGTCAGCAGACGACGGGCCATCGGGCCAGGAGAGGTAGAGGTCGACGACCGCGTCCTCGCGCGCCGCACGGTCGGCGACGTACGACGCCACCGAGGTGACCAGCTCGGAGCCCTCGGTGAGCTCGTCCACGGTGCCGATCGAGGACACCAGCCGGGTCGGCCGCTCGTCGAGCGAGTAGCTCGCCAGCACGGCGGGTCGCGGAGCGTCGGGACCGCGGTCGAACGAACGCACGTCGTGCAGCGAGTACTCGCGGTAGTGACGTCGTGCCAGCACCTCCAGCATCGGCTCCCGGTCCGGGACGCCCTGCTCGAGGCGCTCGCACAGGAAACCGACCGTCTGCTCGGGGATCGCTGCCAGCGCCTCGATGCGTCGCGCCCGGTCGGGGGCATCGGCCGACGAGGCGAGCGCCGCGATCTCGTCGCGCACACCCGTCAGGACCTTCGAGCGCTCCACGTCGACCGCCGGCTGGTCGAACCAGCGGAAGCGGACGCTGCGGGCCAGGTCGCCGACGCCCGGGTAGCGCGCCTGCGGGACGCGCCCGACGCGCTCCAGCACCTCACGCGCCCGGCCGGCCACCTCACCGACGGGCGGGGTCTCGCGGCTCCACGAGCCGAGCAGGGCCGAGACGAGTGCGACCTCGGGGGTCGTGCGCTGCTGGGCCAGGAAGATGCGGAAGACCGCGGCCTCGAGCTCGGGCGTGCGGTCGAGCGAGTCGACGCCGTAGTGCCGCAGCACTCGGCCCAGCCGCTCGCGGAACTGCTCCGGGAGCCCGCCGCGGTCGGCGTCGAGGCTCTGCAGGTAGGTGTGGAAGTGCTCACGCGAGCTGTGCACGCGCAGCTCGGACTGTCGGTCCTCGTCCACGGGCCGGTTGCGCGTCAGCTCGGCGAGGTCGGCGAAGACCTCGAGAAGCGACACCTCGTCGGCCAGCCCCTGGTCCCGCACGCTGAGGTACTCCGAGAGCGCGGCGTCCTGGTCCTCGGGCGGTACGTCGTAGCCGAGCACGACCGCACTCAGGGCAGACCGGGCTCGCAGCCGACGGGTCTCGTCGTCGAACTGGTCGTCGGCGGGGAGGTCGAGCGCGGAATCCGTGGACACCGTCTCCTCGACGGCCTCCCCCACCTGCTCGAGCTTGATCAGCGCGGCGCCGGTCTCGACCTGGCTGCCGGTGATGACCGACAGCTCCTTGACCCGAGCGGCGAACGGCGCCCGGATCGCGGTCTCCATCTTCATCGACTCGAGCACCACCACCGCAGTGCCGGCCTCGACCTCGTCGCCGACGGCGACGGGCGTGGCCACGACCAACGCCGGCGCGGGCGAGCGCAGCACGCCACCCTCGTCGCGGCTGACCCGGTGGGCGACACCGTCGACCTCGACGAGCGTCGTCGGCCCGTGGGTGGCGGTGACGACGCTGTAGCGACGGCCGCCGACGACCAGGCGACGGCGTACGTCGTCGACGTGCTCGACCAGGACATCCACCGTCTGTGAGGAGTCACCGGAGGCCACGCTCACCCGGAAGCGGCCCGGGCCGGTGTTGATGGTGGAGGCCTGGTAGGTCACGCCGCGCAGCTTGAGCTCGACCGGCTTGCCCACCTGGTGGGAGGCGCTCGGACGGCCGCCGTGGGCGGTCTCGATCAGCCGCGCGGTCTCGATCCGGACGCCGTCGAGGTAGGCCTCGATGGCCGCAGCCACCACGGCGATGCCGGCGTGGGCGTGCGCGACCAGCCGACCCTCGGCGCGGACGCGGTCGATCCAGCCGGTGTCGGCCCACTCCGGCGTGCCCTCGGTGACCTCGGGCTGGGCCAGCAGGTCCAGCACGAAGCTCTTGTTGCAGGCGCCACCGTCGATGACCACGGTGGTCGAGGTCATCGCGCGGCGCAGGCGGGCCAAAGCCTCGTCGCGCGTGCGGCCGTAGGCGATGATCTTGGCGATCATCGAGTCGAAGTCGGGCGGGATGGTGTCGCCCTCGGCCACGCCCGTGTCGACGCGGATGCCGGGGCCGGCGGGGAGGGCGAGGTGCTCGATGCGGCCGGGCGAGGGCGCGAAGTCACGGTCGGGGTCCTCGGCGTTGAGCCGGGCCTCGATCGCGTGGCCGACCTCGGCCGGCTTCTCGCCCTCGAGGCGGCCGCCCTGCGCCACGTGGATCTGAGCCTTGACCAGGTCCATGCCGGTGGTGGCCTCGGTGATGGAGTGCTCGACCTGGAGGCGGGTGTTGACCTCGAGGAAGGCGAAGGTCTGCTCGCCAGGGTGGTAGAGGAACTCGACGGTGCCGGCGCCGACGTACCCCACGGCCAGGGCGAGGCGCTCGGCCGCCGCCTTGAGCTCGTCGGCCTGGGCGTCGCTCAGCAGCGCCGAGCTCGACTCCTCGATCACCTTCTGGTTGCGGCGCTGGATGGAGCAGTCCCGTACGCCGAGAGCCCAGGCGGTGCCGTGGCTGTCGGCGATCAGCTGCACCTCGACGTGGCGGGCGCCGGTCACCAGCCGCTCCAGGAAGACGGTGCCGTTGCCGAAGGAGCGCAGCGCCTCGTCGCTGGTGCGCTGGAAGGCGTCCTCGAGGTCCGCGGCGGAGGCGACCATGCGGATGCCGCGGCCACCGCCACCGGCCGTCGCCTTGAGCATGAGTGGGTAGCCGATGTCGCCGGCGGCGGACAGGGCCTCCTCGAGGGTGTCCACGGCGCCGCGGCTCCACGGCGCGACGGGTACGCCGACCTCCTCGGCGATCAGCTTCGAGCCGATCTTGTCGCCGAGGCGGCGCATGGCGTCGGCGCTCGGGCCGATGAAGGTGACGCCGTGCTTGTCGCAGAGGTCGACGAAGGCGGGGTCCTCGGCCACGAAGCCCCAGCCGGGCCACACCGCGTCGGCCCCCGTGTGCAGCAGGGCCCGCTCGAGCACGGCCAGGTCGACGTACGGCCTCGCCGAGGCGGGGCCGAGGTCGTAGGAGAGGTCGGCCTCGCGCACGAACATGGCGGTGGCCTCGCCCGTGGTGTGCAGGGCAACCGTCTGGACGTGCTCGCCCCCGGCGGCGTTGAGCTCGCGGACGGCGTGCAGCAGCCGCATGGCGGACTCACCGCGGTTGACAATCGCGATGCGACGGAACGACACGACATTCCCCTCATGTTGGACGCGTGAAATGCGAGGCAGGTCTCGCATTGGTCCACGGTGTCACGGGCAGGGGGTTACGCGCGAGTCACATAGCGGATTCGGGCGTGGCGTTCGTCTCAGGCGCCTGTTTTGCCGGCCGGCCCGCGCCTCGCGACGGGTCTACGCTACGGAACCGCCGGCGTACTCCCCGTTCTTCCCATCCACGGGGAGTACGTCGTGCGGGGGCAGAAGGCTTCCGCGAAGGTCGCCGGCGCCGACTCGGGACCGGTGACGAACGACGGCTGCCCGGTCGAGGTGTACGCCGCACTGCCCGCCACGCGGCCCGAGGCAGCAGCGATCGCGGCGCTGCTGGCGCCGGGCGCCTCGCGTCCTCGACCTCGGCGCAGGGACGGGGCGCCTCGCCGAGCCGCTCGCCACGAGGCGGGCTTCCGGGTGGTGGCCGTCGACGACTCGCCGCGGAGCATGTTGTCGCACGCTACGACCGTGCCGAGCCGGTCCGCGAGGCACAGATCGAGGGCCTGCGCCTCGACGAGCGGTTCGACGTCGTGGCTGCTGGCCAGTCATCTTGGTGAACACCGCCGACGACGCGCAGCGCACGCCGCGTTCCTCGGCGACGGCCGCGCGGCACCTCGACGCCGGAAGGCCGGGTGCTGGTCGAGTGGCATCCCCCGGAGTGGTTCGACGGCCTCGTCGCCGGTGAGTCGACGACTACGGGGGCCGTCGACGACCTGACGGTCACGCTCCACGTGACAGGACCTGACCGAACGGGCTGCTGGCCGCGACCGTGTCGTCTACCAGCGCGGACGGGAACGCGTGGAGCCTAGGCCGTTCCAGGCTCGGCGGCCTGACGCGCGCCGACCTCGCCGAGTGCGCTGCGGCCAGGCCGGATCTCGAGCGCTGGAGCGGCAACCTCGCGCGGCGACGACACCTGGGTCGTCGCTCGGCCGCGCTAGTCGATCAGGACGCGGACGCGCTTCTCGGCGGCCTCGGCCTCGGCCGCCACCAGGTAACCGGTCAGCAACGTCTTGAGCTGGACGACGGCGTCGGGGTGCGACTGCCCGTCGCGGATCGAGAAGTTCAGCATCGAGTACGTCACGTGCACGACGACCTCGGCGATCGACTGCCGGTCGCTGATCTTCGAGCCCGGGGCGTGAGCGGCGCGAGCATGCCGGGCCACCTGCGACGCGAGGTCGCGCTCGTGCTCGGCCGCGATCGCCCGCGTCGGCGGGAGTCGCCTGCATCGCCAGCCACACGGCGCGACGCGACGGGTCGGTGCGCCACAG
>CAVSMJ010000005.1:0-431436 GCA_963729015.1 uncultured Actinomycetota bacterium | reverse complement strand
GGATCCCCGTCGTCGCGGTCTACCAGACCGACCTGATCGGCTTCGCCGAGCGCTACCCGTTCCCGGGTGCGGCGGGCGCGATGCGCAGCCTGACCCGGAGGGTGCACGGCCCCGCCGACCGCACCCTCGTGCCGAGCACGGCCAGCCAGCGCCAGCTCGCCAGCCTCGGCATCGACCGGCTGCACCGCTGGGGGCGCGGCGTGGACACCGAGCTGTTCGCCCCGCACCGCCGCAGCGAGTCGCTGCGCCGCGAGCTCGGCGACGACGGTGAGCTGCTGGTCGGCTACGTCGGCCGGCTCGCCGCGGAGAAGGAGCTCGAGCTGCTCGCGCACCTCCACGACGTCCCCGGCACGCGGTTGGTGCTGGTCGGCGGCGGCCCCGAGGAGCAGCGGTTGCGCACCCTGCTCCCCGGGGCCGCGATGCTCGGTGTCCGCCACGGCGAGGACCTCGCCACGATCGTCGCCTCCCTCGACGTGTTCGTGCACACCGGCCGGACCGAGACGTTCTGCCAGTCCGCGCAGGAGGCCCTGGCTTCCGGCGTCCCGGTGGTCGCGCCGCGGGCCGGCGGACCGATGGACCTGGTGCGGCACGGCGAGAACGGCTACCTCTATCCACCTGGCGACGGCCCGGCGCTGCGCAGCCTGGTCGAGCTCCTCGTCGACAACGCCGCCGCTGCGCTGGGCGATGGGGACGCGGGCCGCTGGCCGGCGTACGCGACCGGTCGTGGCCCGCGCTGAACGACCAGCTCGTCGGCCACTACCGAGCGGTGTGCCGGCCCGAGACTGCCGCGGTCCGGACGGAGCTCCCGTGGACCGGCTGATCGCGCGGGTCAGCGTCATCGGCACCGGCTACCTCGGTGCCACCCACGCTGCCGGCATGGCCGAGCTCGGCTTCGAGGTGATCGGCGTCGACCACGACGCGGAGAAGATCGCCGCGCTCGCCGAGGGCCGCCTGCCCTTCCACGAGCCAGGGCTGCCCGAGCTGCTCCGCCGACACGTCGACTCCGGCCGGCTTCGGTTCACCACCTCGCTGCGACGAGGCGGCCGAGGTCGCCGACGTCCACTTCGTCTGCGTCGGTACGCCGCAGGGCCCGACCGGCGCCGCCGACGTGAGTCACGTGCACGCATCGGTCGAGGCGCTCGTTCCGCTGCTGCGCCGTCCCTCGCTGATCGTCGGGAAGTCCACCGTCCCGGTCGGCACCGCCGAGGCGCTCGTCTCGCCGCATCGAGCGAGCTCGCGCCGCTCGGGGTCGACGTGGCGCTGGCCTGGAACCCGGAGTTCCTGCGTGAGGGGTACGCCGTGCACGACACCCTGCACCCCAACCGCATCGTGCTCGGCACCACCGAGCCGGCCGCCGAGCGGACCCTGCGTGAGGTCTACGCGACGCCGATCGCCGCCGGCACGCCCGTCGTGGTGACCGACCTGCCGACCGCCGAGCTGGTCAAGGTGTCGGCCAACGCGTTCCTGGCCACCAAGATCTCGTTCATCAACGCGATGGCCGAGCTGTGCGAGGCGACCGGCGCCGACGTCACCCTCCTGTCGGAGGCGCTCGGCCACGACGAGCGGATCGGGCGCCGGTTCCTCAGCTCGGGCCTCGGCTTCGGCGGCGGCTGCCTGCCCAAGGACATCCGTGCCCTGGTCGCGAGGGCCGACGAGATCGGACGCCCGGAGTCGGTGGACTTCCTGCGCTCGGTCGACGAGATCAACCTGCGCCGCCGCGACCGCGTGGTCGAGATGGCTGCGGCGCTGGTCGGGTCGTTCCAGGGGTGCGGATCGCCGTACTCGGCGCCGCCTTCAAGCCCGACTCCGACGACGTCCGCGACTCGCCCGCGCTCGACGTGGCCCGACGGCTGGAGGAGGCGGGGGCGCACGTCACCGTCTACGACCCGGCCGCCAACCTGACCGCCCGGTCGGTGGCGCCGCGGCTGCGGTACGCCGCGAACGCGTCCACCGCGCTGCCGGAAGGCCGACCTGGTGCTGCACCTGACCGAGTGGGCGGAGTTCCGCGAGCTCGACCCGGAGGCCCTCGGAAGCGTCGTACGCCGCAGGGTGCTCGTCGACGCCCGCAACGCCCTCGATGTCGAGGCCTGGCAGGCCGCCGGCTGGATCGTGCAGGCGCCCGGGAGACACATCTCACGCTCCGCGCCGGTCCCAGAACCACCGGCCGTGGTGGACAGCCTGCAGGGTTGACGGGATCATTCGGGTCACCAGTCACTCACCCGAGGAGTAGTCGATGGCCGACGCGCCGCAGCCGGAGAAGCTCGAGAAGCTCAACCGGCTCGAGGCCCTGAGCAACAAGGACCTCAAGACGGTGATCGACAAGGGCCGTCACGTCCGCCTCCCCGCCAACTGGTCGCTGATCTGGGAGAAGACACCGGCCGACAAGGCCTACCTGATCATCGACGGTGAGGTCTCGGTGCGGAAGGGCAAGGAGGAGGTCGCGCGCCTCGGCCCGGGTGACGTCATCGGAGAGATGGCGATCGTCGGCCACAAGCTGCGCTCCGCGAGCGTGGTCAGCCTGACTCCCGCTCGAGGTCATCCACTTCACCAAGGAAGCGCTCCAGGAGCTGCTCGACGAGGTGCCCGCCTTCGGCGAGGCCCTGCGCGAGACCACGGACGACCGCTTGGGCACTCCCGGAGAACTGACGACGCGTGGCCGAACCGCTCGACCCCCAACAGCTGATCGACCTCCTCGAGACCTACCTCCTCGGTGAGGAGCCCTCGCTGACCGGCTACCAGCTGGCCGAGGAGGTCGGCATCCCGTTCGAGGTGGCGCGCGACCGCTGGCGCAGCCTCGGTTTCACCGCCGTCGGCGGCGACCTGCCCGCGTTCACCCACGCCGACCTCGAGGCGCTGCGCCTGACCCAGCGGCTCAGCGACCTCGGCTTCGTCGACGCGGACGACGAGTCCGCGCTGGTCCGCACCCTCGGGCGCAGCTTCGCGCGGCTGGCGGAGTGGCAGATGGGCCTGCTGGCCCGGATGATCGACGTCGACGAGATGGACGTCGACGAGCTGCGCCAGATCATGGACGAGGTGGTGCCGGCCGTCGAGACGCTGCAGAGCTACGTCTGGCGCCGGCACACGCTGGCGCGTCGCCGCCCGGCTGCTGCTGGCGGCCGAGCGCGACGACGAGGACCCGGACGGCGAGCAGCTCCAGGACGACGAGGGCGTGGTCCTGGGTGTGGGCTTCGCCGACATCGTCAACTACACCCGCCAGAGCAGGTCGCTGAGCCGCAAGGAGCTCAGCCAGCTGATCGACAACTTCGAGTCGCGTGCGCTGGAGATCCTCACGGCGCACGACGGCCGGATCATCAAGACCATCGGCGACGAGATCCTGTTCGTCGCCGACGACCCCGAGTCGATCGCCCGGATCGGGCTGGAGCTCGTCGAGGAGCGGCTGCGCGACGAGGACTTCCCCGAGCTCCGGGTGGGGCTCGCCTGGGGGCCGGCGCTGGCCCGGCTCGGCGACGTGCTCGGCCCGGTCGTCAACGTCGCCTCCCGGCTGACCTCGACCTCGCGTCCGGGCCGGGTCCTGGTGGACCGCGCGCTCGCCGAGGAGCTCGAGGGACAACGAGCACTTCAAGCTGCGCCGGCTGCGGCGTACGTCGGTGCGTGGCTACCGCAGCCTGGAGCCCTGGTCGCTGCGACGGCCCGCCGACGAGGACCCCGAGATCACCGACGACGGCAACCTGCCCGGGCCCGGCGTCGTCATTCCTCCACCAGCAGACCAAGGGCCTGCGTCCAGGTCGTCGACGAGATGGGTGCGCGTCGCCGAACGGTCGTCCGGCGGCGAGGACCTCGACTAGCGGCCAGGCGGGCAGCGTGCGGGTCCAGTACTCCTCGCCCACGAACACCATCGTCCTGACCTCGTCCTCCGCGGCGTAGTAGTTGGTGCACGCGGCCTGGAAGATCTCCTGCACCGTGCCGGCGGCGCCGGGGAGGAACACGATCCCGGCGCGGCGACACCTCGAGCAGGACGTCCTCGCGGATCGCGTTGCGGAAGTACTTCGCGACCGCCGAGCTGAACGGGTTCGGCGGCTCGTGGCCGTAGTGCCAGGTGGGGATGCCCAGCGACCGGCCCGAGTCGTCGAGTCCCGCGACCGCGGCCAGGGCGACCTCGGCCCAGGCGGTGATGTTCTCGTGGAAGGCCGGCTGTGCGGCGATCGTCGTCAGCACCTCGTCGAGGACCTTCGCGTCCGCACCGGCCAGCCGGGCCCCGAGGTTGGCCGCCTCCATCGCGCCCGGCCCGCCGCCGGTCGCGACGGTCAGCCCTGCGTCGGCGAGGCGGTGGGCGAAGCGCGCGGCGTCCGCGTACGCCGCCTCGTCGCGCGCCAGCGCGTGACCGCCCATCACGCCGACGATGCGGCGACCGTGGGTGAGCTCGTCGAGGGCGTCGTCGATCGACCGGTCGTGGAGGGACTTGGCCAGCATGCGGCGCAGGTCGTGGCCGGTGGCTGCCCGCCTCGACCAGGCGTAGACGCGGGCGTCGAGGGTGTGGTCGTAGCCCTCGTCGAGCCCGTCGTAGAGCTCGGCCGGCGTGTACAGCTGCGCCCGCCACGGGTCGAACGGCACGTCGGGCACGGCCGGGAAGACCAGGGCGCCGCCGGCCGCGGAGCCGCTCGGCGACGGCGTCGGAGATGGTGCAGCCGAGGAACAGCGAGCCGTGCGGGTCGAGGTCGGTCAGCACGTCGTCCCGTCCGGTCAGGTCGACGTCCTGGACCTGCCAGCCCGGACATCGAGCGCCGGTTCCGGCGGGTCCGCGCGACCGCCCGGTCGAACTCCTCGAGCGACTCGATCTCGATCATGGGGCGATCATGCCCGGCCGTTGGTCGCTGGTCGGGTCAGTAGCCTGCCGACATGGTCACCAACGTCAGCTTCGCGCTGCTGGACGCGCGGTCATCGCGGGCCGGGGCGAGGACCCCGTCATCGCAGGGGATGACCCATGCCCGGCTGCTGGAGGAGGTGGCCGCGATCGGTGGCGTGCTGCGCCACCTCGGCGTGATGGTGGGCAGTCCTGTCGTGGTCGACCTCGACGACGACCGCGACGCCGTGGTGACCGCGCTCGCGGCCGCCCGGATCGGCGGGGTGGTGACCACGCGCGACGCGCCCGACGCGCCGGTCGTGGTGGTGTCGGCGGGGTCCGCCGTCTCGGGGGAGGGGCGGGTCCGGCTCGTCCGTGGCGGTGGCGTGACCGAGCCCGACCTCGACTGGGACGTGATGCTGCGGGCCGGGCGCACCGACCCTGCCGCCGTGGAGGTGCTGGATCCGGGTGCGGCGTACTCCCCGGAGCGGAGCGTGGCCGAGCAGATCGAGCTGCTCGAGGGCACGAGGGCGCCGTACGACGTGGGTGAGCTGCGGGGGTTGCTGGGCGTGTGAGGGGCTGTCGGTTTCCCCGGGCGCCCGGGGAAACTGCGGCCGGACGGGCAATGCTTCGCCCACCCGCCATCAGAATTGCCCGCCAACCCCGTCCGGTCTGTCGGACTACGCCTCCTGGCCCTCCCCGAACCGGCCCCGCGACTCGTGCGGGATCAGTGGCTTCTCGGCGCGGACCTTGAGCTGCTGCACCGCCCAGGTGTTGCCGTCGGGGTCGGCGAAACCGAAGAAGGTGCCGCCGTCGCGCTCGTCGAAGACCTGGACCTCCGAGCACTCCACGCCGCGTGAGGTGAGCTCCTCGCGAGCGGCCGCAGCGTCGGACACGACGAGCTGGAGTCCGCGCAGCGAGCCCGGCGCCATCTCGTTCTGCATCGGCAGGTTGCCGATGACGATCGAGCAGCCGGAGCCGTGCGGGGTCAGCTGGGCGACGTGCATGTGCTCGTTCTCGGTGTCGTGGTCGAGGGCGAAGCCCGGCCTGGTCGCGGTAGAACGCGATCGAGGCGTCGAGGTCGCTGACGGGCACGATGACGACTTCCAGGGTCCAGTCCATGCGGCCACCCTGACAGCGCGGCAGCACTGCGACAATGGCCGGCGTGAGTGAGCGTCGCGATGTCGTGATCCTGGGGTCGACCGGGTCGATCGGCACCCAGGCCCTCGACGTGGTGCGCGCCAACCCCGACCGGTTCCGGGTCGTCGGGCTGACCGCCGGCGGGTCGCAGGAGCAGCTCTTCGAGCGAGCAGGTCGCGGAGTTCGCGCCGGCGTACTCCGGGCTCGGCGAGGACGCCTCCACCGAGGCGGCCGGGATGGCCTGCGACGTCGTGCTCAACGGCATCACCGGCGCCGTCGGGCTGCGCCCCACGGTGGCCGCGCTCGAGTCCGGGCAACACCCTGGCGCTGGCCAACAAGGAGTCGCTGATCATCGGCGGCCCCGTCGTCACCGCGCTCGCGAAGCCGGGCCAGATCGTGCCCGTCGACAGCGAGCACAGCGCGCTGGCGCAGTGCCTGCGCGGCGGCCGCGCGGAGGAGGTACGCCGCCTCGTGCTGACCGCCAGCGGTGGCCCGTTCCGCGGCCGCACCCGCGAGCAGCTGGCCGAGGTGACTCCCGAGGAGGCGCTCGACCACCCGACCTGGGACATGGGCCCGGTCGTCACGATCAACTCCGCGACGCTGGTGAACAAGGGGCTCGAGGTCATCGAGGCCCACCTGCTCTTCGACATCCCCTTCGACCGCATCGAGGTCGTGGTGCACCCGACGAGCGTGGTGCACTCGATGGTCGAGTTCGCCGACGGCTCGACGCTCGCCCAGGCCAGCCCGCCGACGATGCTGATCCCGATCGCGCTCGGGCTCGCCTGGCCCGACCGGGTGCCGGAGACCGCGCCGCCGGTCGACTGGACGAGCCCGCAGACCTGGGAGTTCTTCCCGCTCGACGACGAGGCCTTCCCCGCCGTACGCCTGGCCCGAGACGCGGGGGAGCGCGGCGGCACCGCTCCGGCCGTCTACAACGCGGCCAACGAGGTGTGCGTCGAGGCGTTCCGCACCGGGCGGCTGGCGTTCGTCGACATCGTCGACACGGTGGCCACGGGTGCGTGCACAGCCACCCCGTACGCTCGGATCCAGACCTCACCGTCGATGACGTGCTCGCAGCCGATGCCTGGGCCCGCTCGACCGCCTCGGAACACGCTGAAGGACGCCGCTCGATGACTGCCCTGCTCTACCTGCTCGGCGTGCTCCTCTTCGCCGTCGGCGTCGCGGCCTCGATCGGGCTGCACGAGCTCGGCCACCTGATCCCGGGCAAGCTCTTCAACGTCAAGGTCACCCAGTTCTTCGTCGGCTTCGGCCGCACCATCTGGTCGAAGCAGAAGGGCGAGACCGAGTACGGCCTCAAGGCGATCCCGCTCGGCGGCTACTGCAAGCTCGTCGGGATGCTCCCGCCGGAGCCCGACCAGGACCCCACCAAGGTCCGCGAGAGCCGCACCGGCATGTTCGCGCAGCTGGTCAGCGACGCGCGCTCCGCGGAGTGGGAGCACGTCGACGGAGGCCGACCACGACCGGCTGTTCTACAACAAGCCCTGGTGGCAGCGCGTGATCATCATGGGCTCCGGGGTCGCCATCAACCTGGTCCTGGCCTTCCTCCTCTTCGCCTTCGCGTTCATGGGGTACGGCGTCCAGACGGCCACCACCACCGTCGACACCGTCTCCGAGTGCGTGATCGCCGTGACCCAGGCCAACCGCGACCAGACCGCCGCGCGAGTGCACCTCCGAGGACCCGGTCGCACCGGCGAAGGCGGCCGGCTTCGCGGCCGGCGACCGGGTCATCTCCTTCAACGGCACCCGCGTGACAGAGCTGGCCGCAGGTGCAGCGCGAGATCCGGGCCAACGGCACCAAGACCGCCACCGTGGTCGTCGAGCGCGACGGCCGCGAGATCACCCTGCAGCCCGTCGACCGTGGTCTCGCCGCGGCTCGACCCGGACAACCCCGAGCGCATCACCAAGGTCGGCTTCCTCGGGGTCGCGCCGACCACCGAGCGCGAGCGCCAGGGCCCCGGCTTCGTGGTCGACCACGATGGCCGACGGGACCTGGCAGACCCTGCAGACGATCGGCTCGATGCCGGTGAAGGTCTACCACGTGGCCCGGGCCGCCCTCGGGCTCGAGGAGCGCGACCCCAACGGCCCGATGAGCGTCGTCGGCGCCGGGCGGGTGGCCGGCGAGGTGGCCTCCCAGGACAAGGTCGTCGTACGGCGACCGGTTCTTCTCGCTGATCCTGCTGCTGGCCGGGCTGAACCTGTTCCTGGGCCTGATCAACCTGGTGCCGCTGCCGCCCTTCGACGGCGGCGGGATCGCGGCGACCCTCTACGAGACCGTCCGCCGGTGGATCGCCCGCCTGCGGCACCGGCCCGACCCCGGCGGGTTCGACAGCGCCAAGCTCCTGCCGGTCACCTACGTGATGGCCGGCGTGATCCTGCTGGTCAGCATCGTGTTGATCTTCGCCGACATCGTGGCGCCCATCTCGATCAGCTGAACCGCCCGCTCAGGCCCACTCACGGCCCCGAACCTAGAATCGAACCATGACTGCTGTTTCCCTCGGCATGCCCGCGGCCCCGCCGCCGGTGCTCGCCCCCCGCCGCCAGACCCGCCAGATCAAGGTGGGCAAGGTCGGCGTCGGCAGCGAGTCGCCCGTCTCGGTGCAGTCGATGACCACGACGCTGACCGCCGACGTGAACGCCACGCTCCAGCAGATCGCCGAGCTGACCGCCTCCGGCTGCGACATCGTGCGGGTCGCCTGTCCCTCGGCCGACGACGCCGAGGCGCTGCCCGCGATCGCGCAGAAGTCGCAGATCCCGGTGATCGCGGACATCCACTTCCAGCCGAAGTACGTCTTCGCCGCGATCGAGGCCGGCTGTGCCGCCGTACGCGTGAACCCCGGCAACATCAAGAAGTTCGACGACCAGATCAAGGAGATCGCGCAGGCCGCCAAGGACCACGGCACCTCGATCCGGATCGGCGTCAACGCCGGCTCGCTCGACAAGCGGGTGATGGAGAAGTACGGCAAGGCGACGCCCGAGGCGCTGGTCGAGTCGGCCGTCTGGGAGGCCTCGCTCTTCGAGGAGCACGACTTCCACGACTTCAAGATCTCGGTCAAGCACAACGACCCGGTCGTGATGGTGCGCGCCTACGAGCTGCTGGCCGAGGCCGGCGACTGGCCGCTGCACCTCGGCGTCACCGAGGCCGGCCCGGCCTTCCAGGGCACCATCAAGTCGGCCACCGCCTTCGGTGCGCTGCTCAGCCAGGGCATCGGCGACACCATCCGCGTCTCCCTCTCCGCGCCTCCGGTCGAGGAGGTCAAGGTCGGTCTGCAGATCCTGCAGTCGCTGAACCTGCGCGAGCGCAAGCTCGAGATCGTCTCCTGCCCGTCCTGCGGACGCGCCCAGGTCGACGTCTACAAGCTCGCCGACGAGGTGACCGCCGGGCTCGAGGGCATGGAGGTGCCCGCTGCGCGTCGCCGTGATGGGCTGCGTCGTCAACGGCCCCGGCGAGGCGCGCGAGGCCGACCTCGGCGTCGCCTCCGGCAACGGCAAGGGCCAGATCTTCGTCAAGGGCGAGGTCATCAAGACCGTCCCCGAGTCCCAGATCGTGGAGACCCTGATCGAGGAGGCCATGCGGATCGCCGAGGGCATGGAGACCCAGGAAGGCTCCTCCGCCGAGGTCAGCGTCTCCTGATCACCCTGCGAGCCCACGGAGCGGCCCCGGTCGCGCGTGGCCTGGGAACGGTACGCCGACCCGGCCCTCTGGTCGACGTGGGCCCCGCAGATCCAGCGGGTGGACACCGATCTGCGGCGACTCGAGGCGGGCGGGACCGGCACTGTGCGCGCAGGGCTGCTTCGCCACCCGACCGTGGCCGATCCCGTTCCGGGTGCTCGCGGTCGATGAGGCCGCCCGCGAGTGGACCTGGGAGGCGCGGCTCGGCCCGCTCCGGCTGCGGCTCGAGCACGGCGTCACCGCACACCCCGCCGGATCCGCGACCTGGCTGCGCGTGCACGGGCCGCTGCCGGTGATCATGGGCTACGCACCGGTCGCCCGGATCGCGCTGGGTCGGCTGGTCTCGGCGTGACCGAGGTGCGAACGTCTACGTGGATGGGACACCTGTCCCGGCTCTGCGTAGCCGGCTCACTTCGCCGCCACCGGCAGCGGCGAGCCTTGATCTGCGCGAACAGGGCCACGCAGGCGCGCCAGGACGGGCTCTCGGTCGACAGGAACGCCAGGTCCTTGACCGTCTTGGCGACGGCCGCAGCGTCGGTCAGCTCGACCACGCGGGCCTGGGTCCAGCCCGGTCCCTGCTGCTGGGTCGCCATCGGCGCCTGCGTGGTCAACGACTTCACGGCCGCCAGGATCTGGGCCGGTGAGGGCGGCGCAGGCGGCAGCTTGGCCTTCTTCTTCGCTGGTTCTTCTTGTTCTTGGGCGTGGGGCTGGGCGTCGGGGTCGGCGGCGGCGGTCCCTCGGCGTACGCCTCGGCGTCCTCGCGCACCTCCTGCAGCGCGCAGCTCCATGTCGTACGGCGCCAGCTCGCTTGCCGAAGGCGGTCAGCGCGGTGATCGCCGCCTTCTGCTGGTCGATCGCCTTGTCGCAGTCGGAGGCCTTGGCCGAGCTCGAGTAGTACTCGATCGTCGCCACCACGTTGTTCCACCTCGCCGCCAGCGCGGAGGGGTTGGTCTTCTGGTCGTTGCCCTGGACCTGCTTGCCCAGGTCCTTCCACTCGCCCCGGCAGGCGCGACGTCTTCTGGTCGGGGCCGTCGTCGTCGTCCGGGCTGCTGCCGCACGCCGTGAGGAGCACGCGCGAGCGCGACCCCGGCGACGGCGGCGCGCCCGACCCGGGCTCGAGGACGGTGCATGGCGCTCACCGTAGACCTCCACAGGCGTGGAGACCGGCGAACGCGGCCGTGGGTTCTGTCGTAGGCTCCGGGCGTGGTCCGGACGAGCCAGAGCCTGCGTGTGCTCGGGCCCAGTGACGTCGCCGCCGGACTCGAGGTGATCGGCACCGACCCGGTGGTGAACGTGTTCGCCGACTACCGCACCCGGATCACCCAGCTCGACCCGCGCTGGCTCGGCGGGGAGATGTGGGGCTGGTTCGACGGCGACCGGCTCGCGTCGATGTGCCACGTCGGCGCCAACTTCGTGCCGGTGAACGCCTCGCCCGAGGCCTGCGAGGCCTTCGTCGACCGCGCCGCCCGCAACGGTCCGCGCAGCTCGACGATCGTCGGTCCGCGCGACGCGGTCGCGCTGCTGTGGGCCGGGCTCGAGGAGCACTGGCCACGGCCGCGCGACTTCCGGTGGGACCAGCCGCACCTCGCGGCGACGCAGGTCCCGGCGATCCCGCGCGACCCGCTGGTGCGGCGTACCACCAAGGAGGAGGCGGAGTCCCTCTACCCGGCCTGCGTGGCGATGTACACCGAGGAGGTCGGCATCAGCCCCGAGATGGACGGGGGCCGCGACCTCTACCGGGCCCGCGTCAACCAGCTCGTCGGGCGCGGCTGGTCGTTCTCGCGGATCGAGGACGGGCGGGTGCTGTTCAAGGCCGAGGTCGCGTGCGCGACGCCGAGCGCGTGCCAGATCCAGGGGGTGTACGTCGACCCGGAGCTCCGCGGCCAGGGCCTGGCCACCGCCGGGATGGCGACGGTGGTCGAGATCTGCCTGCGCGAGATCGCCCCGGTCGTCTCGCTCTACGTCAACGGGCACAACGTCCCGGCGCGGGCGGCCTACCGTCGAGCCGGTTTCGAGCAGACCGGCACGTTCGCCACGATCATGTTCTGAGGAGCCCCATGTCCCTTCCCCTCGACCTCAAGATCGTCGTCGGCGCCTTCCTGGCCTCCGGCACCGTGCACCTGGTGCGGCCGCAGACCTTCGAGCCGTTGATGCCCGCGGCCGTGCCGGCCCACCGCGAGGTCATCTACGCGCAGCGGTGTCGCCGAGCTGGTCTGCGCGGCCGGCCTGCTGCACCCGCGGACCCGTCGGCTCGCCGGCCTGGCGAGCGCGGCCGTGCTCGTGGGGGTCTTCCCGGGCAACATCAAGATGGCCGTCGACGCGATGAACACCAGCAACGCGACGTTCAAGGCCGTCTCCCTCGCCCGGCTGCCGCTCCAGCTCCCGATGATCCGGGCGGCGCTCCGGGCGGCCAAGGCCTGAGCCGAGCCAGCCGCGTCAGTCGGCGAGCACGATCACGTCGGCCCGGTCGCGGGTCGCGGCGACGAGGTCGGCGTTGGCCTGGTCGGAGACGGTGGCCCACCGCTCCGCGAGGTCGCGGGGCTTGCCGTGCTGCGCGTGCCGCTCGACCAGCCGCTCGAGGCGGGTCGGCTCGTCGGCCTCCACGAACCACACCTCGTCGAGGAGCGGGTGCACGTCGGACCAGCCCGGTCCGTCGTACAGCAGGTAGTTGCCCTCGGTGACGACCAGCTTGTGCTCCGGGCGTACGGCGACCGCGCCCGCGACCGCCAGCTCCCGCGACCGGTCGAACGCCGGGGCGTAGACCGTGCGCGCGGACTCGGTGCGCAACCGGCGCAGCAGGGCCAGGTAGCCGGCGACGTCGAAGGTCTCGGGCGCCCCCTTGCGCTGGCTGAGGCTCGAGCCGCGCCAGCTCGTCGTCGTGGAGGTGGAAGCCGTCCATCGGCACCACGACGCCTCGGAGCCGTAGCGCTCGACCAGCTGCTCGGCGAGCGTCGACTTCCCGGCGCCCGGGTGCGCCGCAGATGCCGAGCAGCGACCCGGCCGGTGGCCGACATCGCGTGCGCGCGGTGGAAGAGCTCGTCGTCGAACGGCACCGGGGTGAGGTCGTGCGGCGGCTCGGACACAGGTCGAATGTAGGCGGTCCGAAACCACTTCGCTCGCGTCCGAACCCCCACGGCTAGCCTTGCCCGGTGATCCTGCGAATGTCGAAGCTGTTCGTGCGGACCCTCCGAGAGGACCCCGTGGACGCCGAGGTCCCGAGCCACCGGCTGCTGGTGCGCGCGGGCTACATCCGTCGCGCCGCGCCGGGCATCTACTCCTGGCTGCCGCTGGGCCTGCGGGTCTACAAGAAGGTCGAGCAGATCATCCGCGACGAGATGAACGCGATCGGCGCGCAGGAGCTGCAGTTCCCGGCGCTGCTGCCGCGCGAGCCCTACGAGGCGACCGGCCGCTGGACCGACTACGGCGACGGCATCTTCCGGCTCAAGGACCGCAAGGGCGGCGACTACCTGCTCGGGCCGACGCACGAGGAGATGTTCACCCTCGTCGTGAAGGACCTGTACTCGTCGTACAAGGACCTGCCCGTGTGGCTCTACCAGATCCAGACCAAGTACCGCGACGAGGCGCGTCCCCGCGCGGGCCTGATCCGCGGTCGCGAGTTCGTGATGAAGGACAGCTACTCCTTCGACACCACCGACGAGGGGCTGGACGCGTCGTACGCCGCCCACCGCGAGGCCTACATCAAGACCTTCGACCGGTTCGGGTTCGACTACGTCATCGTCAAGGCGACCAGCGGCGCGATGGGCGGGTCGAAGTCGGAGGAGTTCCTGGCCAGCAGCCCGGTCGGCGAGGACACCTACGTGCGCTGCACGAAGTGCGACTACGCCGCCAACGTCGAGGCCGTGCAGGTGCGTCCGCCCGCGCCCGTGCCGTACGACGACGCGCCGGCCGCCCACGCCGAGGACACCCCGGACACCCCGACGATCCAGACGCTCGTCGACCACCTCAACGACGAAGTACCCGCGCGACGACCGGCCCTGGGACGCCGGCGACACCCTGAAGAACGTGCTGGTCGTGCTCAAGCACGCCGACGGCACCCGCGAGCCCCTGGCCATCGGCCTGCCCGGCGACCGCGAGGTCGACCAGAAGCGGCTCGAGGGGATGATGGAGCCCACCGAGATCGAGGCGATGGACGAGAAGGACTTCGCGAAGTTCCCCTCGCTCGTCAAGGGCTACATCGGTCCCGCCGAGCTGGGCGAGAAGTCCGAGTCCGGCATCCGCTACGTCGTCGACCCGCGCGATCGTCGAGGGCACCCGCTGGGTCACCGGCGCCAACGTCCACGGCAGCCACGTGCTCGACCTCGTCGCCGGTCGCGACTTCACCGCCCGACGGCACCATCGAGGCCGCCGAGATCCGCAACGGCGACCCGTGCCCCAACTGCGACGACGGCACCCTCGAGACCGCGCGCGGCATCGAGATGGGCCACATCTTCCAGCTCGGTCGCAAGTACGCCGAGGCGCTCGACCTCAAGGTGCTCGACGAGAACGGCAAGCTCGTCACCGTCACGATGGGCTCCTACGGCATCGGCGTCTCGCGCGCGGTGCCGGTGATCGCCGAGGACAACCACGACGAGCTCGGCCTGATCTGGCCGCGCGAGGTCGCGCCTGCCGACATCCACCTCGTGGCCACCGGCAAGGACGCCGCGGTCTTCGAGGCGGCCGCGAAGCTCGCCGACGACCTGTCAGCGGCGGGCCTCGAGGTGATCTACGACGACCGTCCGAAGGTCAGCCCGGGCGTGAAGTTCAAGGACGCCGAGCTGATCGGCGTACCCACCATCGTGACCGTGGGCCGCGGCCTCGTCGACGGCAACGTCGAGGTCAAGGACCGTCGCTCCGGCGAGCGCACCGACGTCCCGCTGTCGGCGGACGCCGTCGACGCACCTGGTGGGCGTGGTCCGCGGCTGATCCTTGCGTCATACGAATTGTGCCTTCAGGCCACCATTCGTATGACGCAACGGCTCAGATCTGGTCGAGCTCGTCCAGCTCCTCGTCGGTCGGCTGCCAGCGGAGGGCGGCCGCGTTGGCGGTGACCTGCTCGCCGCGGGTGGCGCCGGAGATCACCGAGGAGACCGTCGGCTGCGCGGCGAGCCCGGCGACGGCCACGTCGAGGAGGGAGAGACCGCGTTCGGCGGCGTACGCCTCCAGGGCCTCGATCCGGTCCCAGTCGGCCTTCGCCAGCCAGCCGGCGCGGCTCGCGTCGAGGTCGGCGCGTGAGCCCGCGGGAGCGCCTCGCCGCGGCGGTACTTGCCGGTGAGCAGGCCGTACTCCAGCGGGAAGTAGGGCAGCACGCCCAGCCCGAAGCGCTCGCACGCCGGGGCGACCTCCTTCTCGAGCTCGCGGTTGAGCAGCGAGTAGTGGTTCTGCACCGAGACGAACCGCTCCAGACCCTTGGTCTCCGAGGTCCACGCCGCGTCGGCGACCTGCCAGCCGTCGAAGTTCGAGCAGCCGAGGTAGAGCACCTTGCCCTCGCGGACCAGCTCGGTCAGCGCTCCCAGCGTCTCCGCGAGCGGCGTGACCGCGTCGAAGCGGTGCAGCTGGTAGAGGTCGATGTGGTCGGTCTGCAGGCGGCGCAGGCTCGCCTCGACGGCGCGGCGGATGTAGCGGCGGGACCCGCGGACGCCGTGGTCCTCGCCGTTGGCGCCCTGCATGTCCATCCCGAACTTGGTCGCCAGGACGAACTCGTCGCGCCGGCCCTTGAGGGCGTGGCCGAGCATCTCCTCGCTGCGCTCCGGGCTGTACGCCGTAGATGTCGGCCGTGTCGAGCAGGGTGACCCCGGACTCCTGCGCCGCGTCGAGGATCTCGGCGACGCCGTCCTGGTCGACCCGGCGGCTGAAGGCGTTGGTGCCGATCCCGACGGCGCTCACCATCAGTCCGGAGCCGCCGAGGGGGCGGTAGGTCATGTCCATGCCTCGACCCTACGAGGCGGCCCCCACGAGCTCGTCGAGCATCGCTCCCAGTTCACCCACACCGACGGACAGGTGGCCCTCACCCTGCTGGAGATGCGCCGTGGCGCCGCTGACGTGGGCAGCGAGCCACTCGCCGTGGCTGAACGGCACCATCAGGTCCTCGCTGCCCTGCCAGATCGAGACCGGGACGCTGATCGCATCGAGGGTGAACCCCCAGCCGGTGACGAAGGCGAGGTCGTCGTCACACCATCCCTCGACCCCGCCCGAGAGCCCGACCCGGAACTGCTCCGCGAAGTGGTCGGCCAGGTCGCCGTCGAGCGTCTCGACGTCGACGGGCGGAAGCAGGGAGGTCAGCTCCGAGGCGATCTGCTCGCCGGTGACCGCCGCCAGCGCGGGCCGCCACCGGTCGAGGAAGGCGGTGACCTCGGCCTCGCCGCCTTCGGCTGCCCCGAACTCCTCGAGGTTGTCCTCGCCCATGCCGGCCATCCAGTCCAGCCCCTCGGCGTCGTGTGGCGCCACCCCGGCGATGACCAGCGTCGCGCGGACCCGGCTGGGGAGCAGCGCAGCGCACGCGAGTGCGTGCGGTCCTCCTCCCGACCAGCCCGCCACCAGGCAGTCGTCGATGGCGAGGCTGTCGAGAACGGTGACCGTGTCCGTGGCCACCGACGCCACGGTGCGACCGTGCAGACGGCTCGAACCGGCGTACCCGGGTCGCGACCACGTCACGAGCCGAAGACCGCGCTCTGCTGCGGCCTGCTGCAGGTGCGGCAGCTGGCGGTGGCACCCGGGAGTCCCGTGGTGGAAGACGAGCACGCGGCCGTGCTCGGGACCGGTGATCTCGGCCTCCAGGTCGCGCCCGTCGGGCGTCGCGATGATCGTCATGCCCTCCTTGATATCCCAGCGGCGCGCTGTCGTCGCCCACCACTAACGTGCACGACATGCAGCCCGACGCCGTGATCTTCGACTGGGGCGGGACGCTGACCCGCTGGCACGACATCGACTTCCACGCGGAGTCGCTGGCCCTGGCCCATGCGGTCGTCGAGTCGGAGCACCCGCTCGACGTGCACGCGGAGGCGCTGCACCGCGCCAACCAGGCCGTGTGGGGTCGCAGCCGCGACCACCAGCAGAGCGCCACGGTCGCCGACCTGTTCACCGAGGCGGGGCTGGCGCACGACCCGGAGCTGTTGAACCACTACCGGGAGTTCTGGGAGCCGCACACCGCCACGGACCCGCAGGTCGAGCCGCTGTTCCGCCACCTCCGCGAGCGCGGCATCAGGGTGGGCGTGCTGTCGAACACCATCTGGCCGCGGCAGTGGCACGAGGACTTCTTCGCGCGTGACGGTGTGCTCGACCTGATCGACGGCGCCGTCTACACCAGCGAGGTCCCGTGGACGAAGCCCGCGCCCGAGGCCTTCCGCGCCGCCATGGAGGCGGTCGGGGCCGGGGACCCGGCAGCGTGCGTGTACGTCGGGGACCGGCTCTTCGACGACATCTGGGGCGCCCACAACGCGGGGCTGAGGGCGATCCACATCCCGCACAGCGCGATCCCGACCGAGCAGCACGGCCACAGCGAGGGCGATCCCGACGCGGTCGCCCACGAGCTCGCCGACATCCCCGGGCTGGTCGAGGGGCTCTAGCCCGAGGCGCCGCCGGTGAAGTTCCAGGACTTCAGGTGGAGGGCCGGGCAGCTGAACCGTGGCGAGGTCGTGCTGTAGGTGTCGCCCGGGACGGAGCTGACCGCGGCACCGACCGCGAGCACGTGGCCGGGGGCGAGCGCGTCGGCGTACGCCTGGGTGAAGCGGAAGTTCTTCACCGGCGTGGTGATCTCGCCGTTCTCGATCGAGCCACACCCCGTTGCGGGTCAGGCCGGTCATGGCGACGGAGCGCTGGTCGACCACGCGGGTGTACCAGAAGTCCGAGACCAGGATCCCGCGCTCGACGTTCGCGACGAGCGCCGCCACGGACGAGTCGGCCGCGGGGCCGTCGACCTCGGAGGCCACGGACTCGGCGTCGGCCCCGCTCAGGCGGAGGTGGCGCGCCAGCGGTCCGTAGGAGGCCAGCATGCCGAGGTCGTGGTGGCCGGTGCTGGTCGCGCCCGCCTCCGCGGCCGTACGACGGTCGTGGGTCACCCCGACGGTCCGGCCGGCGTCGACCAGGGGGAGCGCGGCTCGCGGAGTGCCCTCCGCGTCGTAGCCGAGACCGACCTCGAGCGGGTCGTCGACCAGCGTGATGGCGGGGTCGAACTGCTCGGCACCCAACGCCAGGTAGGAGGTGCCCTCGGTGAGTGCCCGGCCGGAGAAGGCGTTGCCGCCGAGGTTGCCGATCACGTCGAAGACGGCGTTGGGCTCCAGCACGACCTCGTAGCGACCCGGCGGCAGCTCCACGGCTCCCTGCGAGCTGCGTGCCTTGGCGGCCGCTCGCCGACCGAGGGCGAAACCGTCGAGCTCGGCGATGCTGAGCGGTGCGTGACGGGCCAGGCCGTCGGCGCCGTCGAGCCGGGCGATCCCGGAGAACCCGCACTCCACGGCCTCGCCGGAGACCGACTGCCCCGTCGAGCTCGCGAAACCGCCGGTCCAGTGGTTGGTCCGGCAGTACCCCGCGGTCTCGAGCCCCTCGGCGCCGTCGACGAACCCGCGGACCACCTCGGCGCGGTCCGCCGGGGTCGCGCCCGCGGTCGCCAGGTCGACGCCCGAGGTCGAGCCGGCGCTGCCCTCGCGGGGCGAGCCCCGGCCACGTCGGGTCGAGCGGGGCCACCCGGACCGACGTCGGCGATCCGGTCGACCAGGGTGCGGACGTCGTCGTCCGCGACCACGCTGGCCGACCCGGAGGCCGTCCGCCCGTCGAGGTGTACGACGACCCGCATCGTGGTCGCGTCCTCGGCGACGTTCTGGTGGATCACCGAGTTGGCGAACCGGGTCAGCGCCAGCCGGTGCCGGTCCACCTGCACCGACACCTCGGCGCCCGGGAGCGTCTCGAGGACGCGCTCGACGGTCTGGTCCGGAAGTCGTGACTGGTCGCTCATTCGGGGTCCCTGCGGCGTTGTTCGGAGGAGCGGAGCGGAGGAGAAGAACGGCGTGGGGTGATTTCATGCCCGCACCCCCACTCGCACGTTGCGGAACCGGGCGGGCGCGGCGGGATGGCCGGTGTGGCCGGTCTGCCCGGGCTGGCCCTTGCCGCAGTTCGGCGTGCCCCACGCGACGATGTCGTCGGAGAGCATGTCCATCGACGACCAGAACTGCGGGCCGATGCCCGTGTAGGTGGGGTTGCGCAGCAGCCGGCCGAGCTTGCCGTTCTTCACCTCGTAGCCCACCTCGGTGCCGAACTGGAAGTTGAGCCGACGGTCGTCGATCGACCAGGACCGGTTGGTCTCCATGTAGATCCCGTCGTCGGTCTCGCCGATGATCTCGTCGAACGTGTGCGGTCCGGGTTCGAGCCCGACGTTGGTCATCCGCACCATCGGCAGCCGCGCCCAGCCGTCGGCGCGCACGCTGCCGCCGTAGTCGAGACCGGCCACGGCTGCGGAGTCCCGACCCGCGAGCACACCGACCCAGATCCCGTCGCGGACGGCGTCGCGCTTGGTGGCGGGGGTGCCCTCGTCGTCGTACCCGAACGAGCCGAGCGCGCCCGGGATCGTCGGGTCGATGGTGATGTTCATCAGCGGTGAGCCGTACTTCAGCGACCCGAGCTGCGCGAGGTCGAGCCACGACGTCCCGGCGTACGCCGCCTCCCAGCCGAGGATCCGGTCGAGCTCGATCGCGTGGCCGACCGACTCGTGGATCTGCAGCGCCAGCTGCTCGGCGCCGAGGATCAGGTCGGTCTCGCCCGAGGGGCACAGGGGAGCGGTGAGCAGCTCGCGCGACTCCGAGCCGACCCGCGCGGCGTGTGCCTCGAGGTCGATCTCGTCGACGAACTCCCAGCCGCGGGTGCCGTACTGGCCACGCGCCGCCGGGTAGGACCGCCGCTGCGTCTCGGTGTCGCCGATGGCCGTGGCCATGATGCCGGCGCCGCTCTCGCGGATGCGCTGGTCGATGCGGTGGCCCTCGCTGGAGACGAACCACTTCTCGGTGTCCCAGAGCTGGTACTGCCCCTCCGAGATGTCGGCCCCGTGCTCGCCCATCGTGGTGGTCGCGCGGACGAGCAGGTCGCCCTTGTCGGCGAGCGAGACCGTGAACGGGTCGATGCTGCAGTCGCTCGACCACGAGCCCTGCACCGGCTCGCTCGGGACCAGCGTCGACTCGTCGCGACCCACGAGTGCGCTCGCGGCGGCGATCTCGGCCGCCCGGCGACCGGCGTCGCGGGCGGCGCCGAACTCGAGGTCGGGTACGGCGAAGAAGCCCCAGCCCGACCCGACCAGGGCACGTACGCCGAGACCGGAGCTGGCGTCCTGCGACAGCGACTCCACCTCGCCGTTGCGCGCCGACATCGACTCGTGGCGGCGGTGCATCACCCGCGCGTCGGCGTAGCGGGCGCCTGCGTCGAGGGCTGCCTGGACTGCCGCGTCCGCGGCGTCGTACTCGCTCATGCCCCGACCCTAGAACGGACCGTCCTAAGGTCGGCACATGGGACACATCGACCCGACCGCCTCCGTCGCACCTTCGGCCGTCGTCACCGGCGACGTCACCATCGGCGCCAACTCGCGGGTGCTCGCACAGGCCGTGATCTCCGGCGACCTCGGCCCGGTCGTCATCGGCAGTGACGTGGTGGTGATGGAGCACGCGCTGCTGCGCGGCCGCGTCGACCACCCGTTGACCATCGGCGACGCGGTCCTCGTCGGCCCGCACGCCCACCTCAACGGCACCACCGTCGAGGACGAGGTGTTCGTGGCCACAGGCGTCTCGATGTTCCCCGGTTCGGTCGCGGGCACGGGTTCCGAGCTGCGGATCAACAGCGTGCTGCACGTCAACTCCGTGCTGGAGCCCGGCACAGTGCTACCGATCGGGTGGATCGCCGCGGGCAGCCCGGCCGAGCTGTTCTCACCCGATCGCCACGACGAGCTGTGGGCGGCGCAGGAGCCGCTCGACTTCCCGGGCACGGTCTACGGCGTGCCGAGAGGCACGTCGATGCGCGAGATCATGCGTCGTCAGTGCGAGGCCTTCGCGCCGGAGTAGCACGCTCAGGACAGGCCCGGGGAAGGCGGTGGGCGCGCTGCCGAACTCCAGCTCCCGCAGCGCGCTGGCGTCCAGCGCGCCGATGGCCCAGCGGCGGTCGCTGCCCGAGGTGTTCTCGACCAGCTCGCCGTAGGTCTTGGTGACGCGTCGCTCGATGGTCCGCGCCACGGCCTCGATCTGGGCGGCCGTGGAGGTCGCACCGGGAACGACGTAGTCGACCTCCGCGGCCACGGGATCGCTGCCCTTCGCGCTGATCAGCACCGTGAGCTGGTCGCGTGAGTCGCGGTGCGCCTCGTAGGTCTGGGTGAGCCGCTGGAACAACGCCGGCTGCTGCGACTTCGACGACTGCGCACCGAGCACGCCGTAGAGATGGACCGCCGCGTGCTCGGCGGCGAGCGCCTTCTGGAGGGCCTCGACGGGGGTCATGCCGGCCACTCCGCGAGCCGCTGCGTCAGGGCGGCGCCCATGCTCGCGAGCAGTCGCGCGAACTGCCCGCTCTCCGCCTTCAGTGCCAGCCTGCCGAGGTTGTCGTGCAGCCGTTGCTCCCGGGCAGCCAGGGCGGCCACCGCCTTCTCGCGGTTGCGTGGCACGGCGTACGGCGCGGGCACGGACGTCGACGAAGCCCGGTCCGGCACCGCGTCGACGAGGGTCGCCTCGTGGGCCTGGTGCAGCGGCACCAGCGAGCCCACCACCGAGCGGGTGACGGGGTACTTCTTCATGGTCGCGCTCACCGCCTCGCGCGTCGCGCGGATCTCCGCCAGCGCTGTCGTGGCGACCGCGACGTCGGGGGTCAGCCCACCCGGTGACGTGGCCCTCGGGGCGTCGGGACTGTCGTCGTCGCTGCAGGCCGTCACGGAGAGACCGACCACACCACCGACCGCGCCCGCGAGCACCGTGCGCCGGGTCAGCCGGGCACCGGCAGGGCGGGGAGGGACGTCGGCCACCCCGGAATCCTAGGGGGCTGACGCGCGCCTCCCCGGGTGCCCTGCGCGAGTTGCTCCTCGCGTTAGGGTGAGATCACCACAACAGCACACAGCAGGAGGATCTGGGGCCATGAGCACTTCCGCCACCAGGGATCGCCTCGCTGCAGAGCTGACCGGCCCGATGGACGCGCTCGGACTCGACCTGGAAGCGGTCGACCTGACCAGCGCAGGCAAGCGCCGGGTGCTCCGGGTGGCCATCGACAAGGACGGTGGCGTCACCATGGACGACATCGCCGACGCCACCCGTGAGGTCTCCCGGCTGCTGGACGACACCAATGCGATGGGCGAGCAGGCCTACACGCTCGAGGTGTCCTCGCCGGGCGTCGACCGCCCCCTCACGCTGCCGCGACACTGGCGCCGCAACGCCGGCCGACTGGTCAAGGTGACCCTCGACGAGGGCGAGCCGGTCACCGGCCGCATCACCGCGACCGACGACGACGGTGCCGACCTCGACGTCGAGGGCACCGAGCACCGGGTCGCGTACGCCGACGTGAAGAAGGCCAAGGTCCAGATCGAGTTCAAGAAGGAGACGACCTGATGGACATCGACATGAGCCTGCTGCGCATGCTCGAGCGGGAGAAGGAGATCCCGTTCGAGGTGCTGGTCGAGGCCATCGAGCAGGCCCTGCTGACGGCGTACCACAAGACCAGCGGGGCCCAGGAGCACGCGCGCGTCGAGCTCGACAAGAAGAGCGGCCACGTCACGGTGATGGCCGAGGAGCACGACGAGGAGGGCGCCAAGGTCGGGGAGTACGACGACACGCCCGAAGGCTTCGGCCGGATCGCCGCCACGACCGCGAAGCAGATCATGCTGCAGCGCCTGCGCGACGCCGAGGACGAGCGCAAGTTCGGTGAGTTCTCCGGCAAGGAGGGCGACATCGTCTCCGGCCTGATCCAGCAGGGGCGTGACCCCAACGACGTGATGGTCGACCTCGGCAAGCTCGAGGCGCTGCTGCCGGCAGGGGAGCGGGTGCCCGGCGAGGACTACTCCCACGGCACCCGCATCAAGTGCCTGGTCGTGAGCGTCCGCAAGGGGATGCGCGGGCCGCAGGTGATGCTCTCGCGCACCCACCCCAACCTGGTCAAGAAGCTGTTCGCCCTCGAGGTCCCCGAGATCGCCGACGGCACCGTCGAGATCCACGGCATCGCCCGCGAGGCGGGCCACCGCACCAAGATCGCGGTCCACTCCAACGTCCCCGGCGTCAACGCCAAGGGCTCGTGCATCGGCCCGATGGGTCAGCGGGTGCGCAACGTGATGAACGAGCTGCACGGCGAGAAGATCGACATCGTCGACTGGTCCGACGACCCCGCGACGCTGGTCGCCAACGCGCTCAGCCCCGCGCGGGTCTCCGAGGTGATCGTGGTCGACGAGGCCGCCCGTTCGGCCCGCGTGATCGTCCCGGACTTCCAGCTCTCGCTGGCGATCGGCAAGGAGGGCCAGAACGCCCGGCTGGCCGCGCGGCTCACCGGCTGGCGCATCGACATCCGCCCCGACACCGAGCCCGAGGTCCCGGTCGCGCCTCCGGTGTGACGTTCCTGCGGGCTCTTGCCGCTGATCGTGTGACCCTCTTCGGCTTGCGGGTCCTTTGGTTTTCACGACGTTCGCTGTCCTTGCTGTTCTGCCGTGGTCGCCGAGCGGGCAGTTCTGCACCTCCCCGCTGCGCTCCTCCGGTGCAGAACGACCCGCTCGGCTCTATCGCCCTGCGGGCGATTGGCCACTGATCCTGTCGACGACGAGCTCTGGGACCAGGTCCTGGTCTTGGCCCTGGCTCCAGTCGGGGAAGTCGAAGACGGCGACCATCAGCTGCAGCGGGTACGTCGGCGGGTTCGGGCAGCGGCGTACCTCCTCGCCGTCGACGCTGAACACCGCCTCGCGGCATCCCAGTCGACGGCGTAGGTGTGGAACTCCGCGACGTCGATCGGCAGTCGGGGGGCGGCGAAGTCCTGCGCGAGGTTCGGGTCGCGGATCTGCTTGAGGCCGATGCCGACCTCGGCCGACTCCCCGGGTACGACGTCCTTGCCGAAGACCTCGGTCACGCAGATCTCCCCGCAGTGGTCGGGCTGCTTCTCGAACCCGCACATCCAGAGCGCCGCCATCGACCGCGGCGAGATGGTCATCCGGCAGCGGACCTCGAGGTGGCCACCGTCCTGGAGGTGGCCGGCGAAGTCGGGCTGCTCCTCGCGGACCAGCTGGCCGTCGTACACCGCCTGCTGCCCGTCGGTGCTGCCCACCGGCCCCGACCGGTTGCCGCTCTGCACGCCCGAGAGACGCAGCGGCGAGGGGTGGTCCTCGGGCAGCCACAGGCGTGGTCGGGCGGGATGTCGAGCACGAGGCAGGAGTCCTCGAGGCGGTACGACGCCAGCGTCGCCGCGCGTGAGCTCCACATCGGCAGGTAGTGCGGCAGCCACACGTCCGGGTCGAGGTCCGGTCCGTCGAAGTCGTCGACGAAGGTCATGCGGGTCACGTTAGGGCTGTCGGCGGCCCCGCGCGATCTCCGTGCCGAGCGCATCGAGCCGCTGGTCCCAGAAGACGCGGAACCGACCGAGCCACGCGTCGACCTCGACCATCGGCCCGGTGTCGAGGGAGTAGAGCCGGCGCGCGCCGTCGGCACGGACCTCGGCGAAGCCGCTCTCGCGCAGCACCCGCAGCTGCATCGACACCGCGGGCTGGCCGATGCCGAACTCCCCGGTGATCGCCTCCGTCACCTCACCCGAGGACCGCTCGCCGTCGGCGAGCAGCTCCAGGATCCGGCGGCGCACCGGGTCGCCGAGGACGTCGAAGGCCTCCACGGTCAGTCCTGCGGTCTGCTCGTCCGGCGTCGCGGTGTACGCCGCCGTGCACCGCGCGCCGGCCGCCCGGGCGGCGGTCGGGGTCGGTGCCGGCGCTGATGCTGGCCTCGACCCACTCCTCGCTGGCCCCGGTCATGAACTCGACCAGGTAGGGCCGGCCCTCCGGACCGGTGAACCACTCCTGGACCTCGCCCGGGTCGGCGTCGGGGGAGAGCAGGTGCTCGTCGAGACCCATCAGCGCCATCTCCCAGCCGATCCCGACCGCTCCGGGGCCGAACTCGTCCCACATCTTCGGGTCGACCGGGGCGGTGTGCTCGAGCGAGCAGCCGGGTCTGGTCCTCGACGGTGGTCAGCGTGACGTCGACCCAGCTGATCTGTGCCGCCGTACTCCCAGGTGAGCGAGAGCGCGCTCGGCGGCCGGCAGTCGAGCACCTCGCCGCCGGCGTTGCCCTCGATCTGGTAGCGCCCGCCCAGGCTCAGCTCGCCCGTGACGGCGCCGCCGAGCCACCGCGGGACCCGCACGGGGTTGGTGAGCGCGTCCCACACCTCCTCGACCTCGGCCGGGTAGTGGCGCTCCGCGGTGAGCAACCGCATCTCCTGGCCGTCGCGGGTCGTGGTGGTCAGGCCGCGTACGACGGCCTGGAGCTGGTCGTGGGGTGGGACGGGCATGGTCGACTCCTCTGATATCAGGAATCGATGATATCAACTTATACTGATATGACGTCAACGCGTGTGTCGGACCCACCCCGTGAGCAGCGGTCGGTAGCCCGCCCGCCCCCAGAACGGCACCGAGAGCGGGTTGGCTGCGGCGTGGTGCAGCACTACCTGGCTGGCCCCCGCCTCGGCGGCACGCAGCGTGCGCCGCCCGGACGAGCGCGGCGCCGACACCGTGCCCGCGCTGGTCGGGGTCGACGTGGAGCATCCCGAGGTACGCCGTGGTCGACCCGTCAGTCGGCGGGCTGACCGAGCCGGTCACCCAGCTGGCGGACTCCGGCGGCTCCATCTCGCAGACGCCGACCACGGCACCGTCCCGTTCGGCCACCCAGGCCCATCCGGGGTGGTCGCGCAGCGCCGACTCGCGTCTCCGGCCGGAAGACGTCGGCGGCCCGCGGCCGGTCGGGGAGCGCGCCGACCATGGCAGTCGTAGGCCTGGACGGCGACCCCGGCCGCCACGAGCACCTCGAGGTCGTCGAGGGTGGCCTCCCGGATGGTCGCGGCAGTCGCGGGCTCGTCCGCGGTGGGGGCACCGCAGCCGGTGCAGGGCCAGCACCGGTGGCCGGCGTGTAGCCGGCGCGCGAGCAGGGGCCGGCTGAGCAGGGCCATGTCCCGCGACGCGGCGAGCAGGTGAGCCTGGCGCTGGCTCGCCCACGGACGGCGCCCGCCCGAGCGAGCAGGTCGGTCAGCGCCGGCGGGGTCCGCGTCGGACGAGCAGCGCACCTGCACCCGGTGGACGTCTGTCGTCCACCCAGAGCCCGGGATAGGAGTCGGGTTCGGTGTGCTGTGGTGACACGACGGCGACCGCCTCGCCGTCGTGGCTGGTCAGCAGCACGTGGTCGCCGGCGAGGTCGAGCGCGGGGAGGTTGCACCGCCGGGTCGATCGCGGCGAGACGGCGCCGGTGCTCCGCCTCCACCTCGGTCGCACGATCCGTCACATCGTCACGCTAGCGGCGCGGGACGCGACGCTTCCCGGTTCGGTTTAGCGCAGCGGTCCCGGTAGAGTGTTGGACGGTGGTTTCACAACTCGACATCACGACCCGCAGCGACGGACCCGTCCGGACCTGCATCGGGTGTCGGGCAAGAGCCGCCAAGCGTGAGTTGCTGCGGGTGGTCGCAGGGACGGACGCGGAGGACCCGGCCAACATCTGGTTCGTCGTACCCGACCCGAACGGCTCCGCGCCGGGTCGCGGGGCGCATCTGCACCCCACGCCCGAATGTCTCGCACTCGCCGAGCGCAAACGTGCCTTCGCCCGGGCCCTGCGGCATGATGCCGGGGTCCGGGGAGCACTGAGCCTCGACCGGCTGCGAGAGCACCTCGCGCAGAATGCAGCACCAGATGAGGAGCAACCCATGAGGAACGGGAGCACGAGCTCATGAGCCTGCGATGAGAACTTCGCGATGAGCATGTTCAACAACTAGCGGTCCGCTCGCTCCGTCCCATGACGGATTCGGACCAGGAGGAAACACGTGGCCAAGGTCCGAGTCCATGAACTCGCCAAGAAGTACGACGTCCCGTCGAAGGACGTCCTGAAGATGCTGAACGACCTGGGTGAGTTCGTGAAGGCACCCAGCTCGACGGTGGAACCACCCGTCGAGAAGAAGTTCGAAGACAAGTACGGCGCCGAGCTGCTCGCCAAGGCGGAGGCCAAGGCAGCCAAGAAGGCGGCCAAGAAGGCGCCGGCCAAGAAGGCCGCCCCGGCCGCCGAGCCCGGCGAGGACGCAGCTCCCGCCGAGGTCGTGCCGACGCGCCTGCCGAGGTGCCCGCGGCCGCAGCCAAGGCTGCACCCCGGCCCGGCCCGCGCACCAAGGCCGAGCCCGAGGCGCCCGAGCCCGAGGCCCCGAAGCGCCTGCCGAGCCCGAGGCTCCGGCCGCGAGCGCGGAGGCGCCTGCCGCCCCGGCCGCGACCGAGGACGGCACCGACGGCGACGCCCCGAGCGACGGCGCCCGCTTCAAGCCCGGCCCGCGTCCGGCCCGCCCCGGCGCACCGCGTCCGGGCAACAACCCGTTCTCGTCGACCCAGGGCATGGGCAGTCGCTCGTCGGCCCCGGCCCCGAGCACGCGGTACCGGCGACCAGCGTCCGCCCCGCCCGCCGGCGGGTCGCGGCGACGGCATGCCGCGCCCCAACCCGGCGATGATGCCCAAGTCCCCGGCCGCCTTCGGTGGCGGTCCCGGTGGCCCCGGCGGTCGCGGAGGTCCTGGTGGCCCCGGCGGTCGTGGTGGCCCCGGTGGTCCCGGTGGCCCCGGCGGCCGCGGCGGTGCCCCGGCTCGCGGCGGCGCTCCCCGCGGTGGCGGCGGCTTCGGTGGTCCTCCCGGCGGTGGCCTCGGTGGCCCGCCCGCCGGTGGCGGTCGACCCGGTGGCCCGGGTCGTGGACGTCCCGGTGGTCGCGGCAGCACGCAGGGTGCGTTCGGTCGCCCCGGTGGTCCGTCGCGTCGTGGTCGCAAGTCGAAGCGCGCTCGTCGTCAAGAGTTCGAGGCGATGCAGGCACCGACGATCGGTGGCGTCCGCGTCCGCAAGGGCGACGGCGAGACCGTCCGTCTGCCGCGCGGCGCCTCGCTGACCGACTTCGCCGAGAAGATCGGTGTCGACCCGGCCTCGCTGGTGCAGATGCTGTTCCACCTCGGTGAGATGGTCACCGCGACCGAGTCGGTCAACGACGCGACGCTGCAGCTGCTCGGCGAGGAGCTGAACTACGTCGTCGAGGTCGTCTCGCCCGAGGACGAGGACCGCGAGCTGCTCGAGTCCTTCGACCTCGAGTTCGGTTCCGACGAGGGCGTCGAGGCCGACCTCGAGGCCCGTCCGCCGGTCGTGACCGTGATGGGTCACGTCGACCACGGAAAGACCAAGCTGCTGGACGCGCTCCGCAGCGCCAACGTGGTCGACAAGGAGGCCGGTGGGATCACCCAGCACATCGGTGCCTACCAGGTCCACACCGAGGTCGACGGCACCGACCGCCGCATCACCTTCATCGACACCCCTGGTCACGAGGCGTTCACCGCCATGCGTGCGCGTGGTCGCAGTCCTCGGACATCGCGGTCCTCGTGGTCGCGGCGGACGACGGCGTGATGCCGCAGACGGTCGAGGCGCTCAACCACGCCAAGGCCGCCGGTGTGCCGATCGTGGTGGCGGTCAACAAGATCGACAAGCCCGACGCCGACCCGACCAAGGTCCGCGGCCAGCTGACCGAGTACGGCCTGGTGCCCGAGGAGTACGGCGGCGACACCATGTTCGTCGACGTCTCCGCGAAGTCCGAGCTCAACCTCGACAAGCTGCTCGAGGCGGTCGTGCTGACCGCCGACGCCTCGCTCGACCTGCGGGCCAACCCCGACCAGGACGCCCAGGGCCTCGTGGTCGAGGCGCACCTGGACCGCGGTCGTGGTCCGGTGGCGACGATCCTCGTCCAGCGCGGAACGCTGCGCGTCGGCGACTCGATCGTGGCCGGTCCGGCGTACGGCCGGGTGCGGGCGATGCTCGACGAGCACGGCGAGAACATCGAGATCGCCGACCCGTCACGTCCGGCGATGGTGCTCGGTCTCTCCGGTGTCCCCGGGGCGGGCCAGAACTTCATCGTGGTCGAGGACGACCGGGTGGCTCGACAGATCGCCGAGAAGCGCGAGTCGCGTGAGCGGGCGGCCATGCAGGCCAAGCGTCGCGTGCGTCGCAGCCTGGAAGACTTCATGGCCTCCATGGAGAAGGGCGAGAGCCAGGAGCTCAACCTGATCCTGAAGGGCGACGTCTCCGGTTCGGTCGAGGCCCTCGAGGACTCGCTGGCCAAGATCGACGTCGGCGACGAGGTGTCGCTGCGCGTCATCGACCGCGGTGTCGGTGCGATCACCGAGACCAACGTCGACCTGGCCGCTGCCTCCGACGCGATCATCATCGGGTTCAACGTCCGCCCGCAGGGCAAGGCGACCGAGATGGCCGAGCGCGAGGGCGTGGAGATCCGCTACTACACGGTGATCTACCAGGCCATCGAGGAGATCGAGGCCGCGCTGAAGGGCATGCTCAAGCCGGAGTTCGAGGAGCAGACCCTGGGACAGGCGGAGATCCGTGCGATCTTCCGCAGCTCCAAGATCGGCAACATCGCCGGCTGCATGGTCACCAGCGGCGTGATCCGGCGCAACGCCAAGGTGCGCCTGATCCGCGACGGTGCCGTGGTCCAGGACAACCTGGAGCTCGGGTCGCTGAAGCGCGAGAAGGACGACGCGTCCGAGGTCCGCGAGGGCTTCGAGTGTGGTCTCGTCCTCAAGGGCTTCAACGACATCAAGGAAGGCGATGTCGTCGAGGCCTTCGAGATGAAGGAGATCCCGCGCGCCTGAGTCGTTGACCGTGCCGGTTCCGCGACGACGCTCGTGGAACCGACACGTGCAGGACCGTGCAAGGGAGAGGGAGATCATGAGCAACCCACGCGTGCGCAAGATCGCCGACCGCATCCAGGTGATCGTGGCGGAGATGCTGGAGCGACGGGTCAAGGACCCGCGGCTCGGGTTCGTGACCGTCACCGACGTCCGCGTCTCCGGCGACACCCAGCAGGCGACGGTCTTCTACACCGTGCTCGGCGAGGACAAGGACCTCGAGGGCACGGCGGTCGCGCTGGCCTCGGCCAAGGGCCTGATCCGCTCCGAGGTCGGCAAGCAGCTCGGCATGCGGCACGTGCCGACCCTGGACTTCATCCACGATGCGCTGCCCGAGACCGCCCGGCACATCGACGACCTGCTCGAGAAGGTCCGCGAGGCCGACGCCGCCGCGGCCCAGACGGCCAGCGGTTCGACGTACGCCGGTGAGCCCGACCCGTACAAGAAGCCGCGCGAAGAGCCCGACCTCGACGACGAATGAACGGTCTGGTCGTCGTCGACAAGTCGGGCGGCATGACCTCGCACGACGTCGTCGCGCGCGTACGACGGCTCGCCGGCACCCGCAAGGTCGGGCACGCCGGCACCCTCGACCCGATGGCCACGGGCGTGCTCGTGCTCGGTATCAACCGCGCCACTCGGCTGCTCGGTCACCTCATCCTCACCGACAAGTCGTACGACGCGACGGTTCGCCTCGGAGCCACGACGACCACCGACGATGCCGAGGGCGAGGTCGTCGCGACCGCCTCGACCGAAGGGGTCACCGAGCAGCAGGTGCGTGACGCCCTGGCCGGTTTCGTGGGGGAGATCGACCAGGTCCCGTCGGCGGTCTCGGCCATCAAGGTCGACGGGCGGCGGGCCTACCACCGCGTCCGGGCCGGCGAGCAGGTCGAGCTCGAGCCCCGGCGCGTCCGCATCGACTCCGTCGACGTGCACGAGGTCGCCGGCGACGAGGTCCGCATCTCGGTGAGGTGCTCCAGCGGCACCTACATCCGTGCGATCGCCCGCGACCTGGGCGAGCGCCTCGGCACCGGTGGCCACCTGACCTCGTTGCGTCGTACCTCAGTCGGGCCCTACGCCCTCGACACCGCACGCACCCTCGAGCAGCTCGAGGAGGAGCTGGTCGTGCTGCCCATCGGTGATGCGGCACGCCAGGCCTTCCCGGCGCTCGACCTCGATGGTTCCCAGGCCACCGACGTCGGCTTCGGCCGCAAGCTGCCCCTCCAGCTCGGCCACGTGGGGCCGGTGGCGCTGTTCGCCCCGGACGGTGGCTTCCTCGCCCTCTACGAGCAGGACGGCGAGCTGGCGCGGGCCGTGGCGGTCTTCGTCTGAGCCTCTGACGCGGCATCAGCGGATGGCGCAGAAGCTGAGCGTGCCCATCAGGTGCGGCGCGTTGAGCCGTGGACCAGCTTCGTCCACGCCGGGGCGTGGCGCTGCGAGCGGCCTTCGGCGAGGGGGCGACCGCTCACTGCTCGGGCGCTCGCTGACCTCGGCTCGTACTCCTCGCTGCGCTCGTCGACGAGTCCTCGGCCACTCGGCCAGGATCAGTGAACGAGCGGCGAGCGGCCTTCGGCGAGGGGCGCCGATCGCTCCCTGCTCCGGCGCTCGCTAACCTCGGCTCGTGCGTATCTGGCGTTCCCTGGACGACGTCCCCTCCGACCTCGGTCGCACGGTCGTCGTCATCGGCAACTTCGACGGCGTGCACCTCGGCCACCGCCATGTCGTGCAGCGGGCCCGTGAGCTGGCCGACCGCGACGGACTCCGGGTGGTCGCGGCCACCTTCGATCCCCACCCGATGGCGGTGCTCCGGCCCGAGCACGCCCCGCTGACCCTGACCGACATCGACCGTCGCTGCCTGCTGCTCGCCCAGGCCGGCGTCGACGACGTGTTCGTGATCCCGTTCTCGCGCGAGATCGCCGCGTGGACGCCGGTCGAGTTCATCGACCGCGTGCTGGTGAACGGGCTGCACGCCCGGCACGTCGTGGTGGGCGCGAACTTCCGCTTCGGCGCCCGCGCCTCCGGCGACGTCGCGGCCCTGGTCGAGGCCGGCCGGGAGCGCGACTTCGACACCGAGGGCATCGCGCTCGACGGCGGCCCGCAGGTGTGGTCCTCCACCTACGTGCGCACCTGCCTGGCCGCCGGTGACGTCGAGGGCGCCGCCGAGGCGCTCGGGCGTCCCTACTCGATCGTCGGGACCGTGATCGAGGGCGACCACCGGGGCCGCGAGCTCGGCTACCCGACGGCCAACGTGCCGCCCGGTGGGCGCGCTGCTCCCGCGGACGGGGTGTACGCCGGCTGGCTGACCGTGCTCGACGAGCCGGGAGGCAAGCCCCTCCCCGCGGCGATCAGCGTCGGCACCAACCCGACCTTCGAGGGCGAGCGCGAGCGCCGGGTGGAGGCCTACGTGCTCGACCGCACCGACCTCGAGCTCTACGGCGAGCAGGTGGAGATCGCGTTCGTCTCGCGGATCCGCGGCATGGTCAAGTTCGAGGGCGTGGACGCGCTCGTCGAGACGATGGCCCAGGACGTCGTACGCACCCGGGAGCTGCTCGACCTGTGAGGCAGACATCCGCAACCGATCCGCTGGCTGCGACCGACGAGTGGTTCCTGCGCAACGGCCTGTCGTACTTCGTGCCCGAGCGGCGCGCCGGCGTCCGACAGGCCCTGCGGCCCAGGCGCCTCGTTCCCTTCGTCGCTGGTGACCGCACTCGTGGCGGCCGCGCTCGGCGTCGCTCTCGCGCAGCTCGGGGAGGCGTTCAGCTTCGCGCCGGCGACGCTGATCACGATCGCGATCCTGGCCGGCCTCTGGTACGGCCTGACCGCGCTCAACGCGCGGCCCATCGTCACGTGGGCGCTGTCGCAGACCTTCGGGAGCCTGCGCGACCTGCTGCCGATGATGAGCCGGGCCCTGCCGCTGCTCCTGCTGTTCGTCACGTTCCTGTTCATCAACGCCGAGGTCTGGCAGGTGACCTCGCGGCAGGACGGCGGGGAGCTGTGGCTGGTCGTGCTGCTGTTCTCGGTGCTGGCGGTCGCGTTCCTGCTCGTCCGCCTGCCGGAGGAGGTCGACCGCACCGACGACCACGTCGACGACGCCTTCCTGCTCGACGCCTGCCGGGGCACGCCCCTGGAGCAGGTCTCGCGCGACCTCGTCGACGACCCCGACTGCGACCCGGCCGCCTTCGCCGAGGTGAAGGGCTACGAGTTCGGCAACCTGGTGATGGTCCTGGTGATCATCCAGGTCGTCCAGGTGCTGCTCCTCGCCGTCACGGTGTTCGCGTTCTTCCTCGTCTTCGGCGGGCTGGTGATGACCAACGACGTGGTCGAGGCGTGGATCGGCGAGGGCTCGCACGCCTGGCGCTACCTGCCGAACCTGACCGTCGAGCTGGTGCAGGTGTCGATCTTCCTGGCGGCGTTCTCCGGTCTCTACCTGACCGTCTCGACCGTCACCGACGAGACCTACCGCGAGCAGTTCTTCGGCCGCGTGCAGCGCCAGATGGAGCGTGCGGTGGGTGTCCGGGCGGTCTACCTCGCGCTGCGCGAGCGCGAGAGGACTGACTAGCGACCCAGCATCCGCTTGACCACCTTGCCGGTGTCGTTGCGGGGCAGGTCGTCGAGCACGACCACGCGCCGCGGCACCTTGTAGCCGGCGAGGTGCGCCTTGACGTGCTTCTTCAGCTCGTCGGTGGTCACGGCCGCGTCGTCGCGCAGCACGACGTACGCCTCGAGCCGCTGCCCGAACTGCTGGTCGTCCACGCCGATGACCGCGGCCTCGACCACGTCGGCGTGCTCGTTGAGGGTCTGCTCCACCTCGAGCGGGTAGACGTTCTCGCCGCCCGACACGATCATCTCGTCGTCGCGGCCGACGACGTAGAGCCGCCCGGCCTCGTCGAGGCGACCGAGGTCGCCGGAGACCATGTAGTTGTCCTCGAAGTCCTTGGTCTCACCTGAGGTGTAGCCCTCGAAGGCCGACTCGCTGAGCACGGTGATCCGCCCGACCTCGCCCTGCGGGACGGCACGACCGTCGTCGTCGACGAGGCGCAGGTCGGTGCCGAGAACGGGCCGGCCGGCGGTGTCCGGTGCGACGCGCAGGTCCGCGGGGGTCGCCGTACTGATCAGCCCGGCCTCGGTGGCGTTGTAGGAGTTGTGCACCGTGTCGCCGAAGCGGTCCATGAACGCGGTGACGGCATCGGGCCGCATCCGCGAGCCGCTGGCGGTGACGAAGCGCAGCGAACGGAGGCTGTAGTGGTCGAGCGTCTCCGGCGGCAGGTCGACGATCCGCTCGAGCATCACGGGTACGACGGCCAGGCCGCTGGCGCGCGTCCGGTCGACCATCTCCAGCGTGGCCTCGGGGTCGAACCGGCGGCGCATCACGATCGTGCAGCACATGGTCGCCGAGATCGCGAGCTGGCCGAACCCCCAGGCGTGGAACATCGGCGCCGCGACGACGGTGGTCCCGCCGGCCTTCCACGGGATCCGCTCGAGCATCGCGGCCAGCGAGCCGGCGGCTCCTCCGGACCGGCGCGCGCCCTTCGGTGTCCCGGTCGTGCCCGAGGTGAGCAGCACGGTCCGGCCGGGCCGCGACGGCTTCTCGGGCCGCTGGCCGAGCCGCTCGTCGATCAGCTCGTCGAGAGTGTGCACGCCCGGGTGGGTGTGCTCCGGGTCCTCGACCCAGCCGAGCACCTCGGTGAGCCCGGGCAGCCGCTCCTTGGCCTGAGCCAGGAGCGGAGCGAACTCCTCGTCGTACACCACCACGGTGGCCTGCTCGCGCTCGAGCACCTCGCGCAGCTGCGGCCCGGAGAACCCGGTGTTGAGCAGCAGCGCGTCGGCGCCGACTCGCGTCGCGGCGGCCAGCGACTCCACCAGCCCGCGGTGGTTGCGGCACAGGATCCCGAGGTCCCTTCGCGGCCACCGAGCAGCTCGTGCAGGGCGACACCGGCAGCGTCCACGCGCTGGTCGAGGTCGGCCCAGGTCAGCGAGCCGCGCTCGTCGACCAGGGCGGTCGCCTTCGGGGCGCGCGGGCTGCCGACAACCCGATGCCGCTCATCGCGTTGGCCCCGTGGCGGCGGATCACCGAGGCCTGCCGCAGGTAGCGGTCCGGGCGCATCGGCGCGACCATGCCGCTGCCGACCAGCACCCGGATGGTGACGAGCAGCCGCTGCAGCCGTCGCAGCAACCGTGCTCATCCCAGCACCGGGAAGCGGCGCCGGCGCTTGAGCTCGTTGAGCGCCGTCTGCATCCGCTCGCGGATCACCGCGTCGACCTCCTCGATGTCCGGGTCCTCGCCGAACTCGGCGACGACGTCGATCGGGTCGAGCACCTCGGTGCGGATCTTCGTCGGCAGAGGGAGGTTGGGCGGGAACGCGAGCGTGAGGCCGAACGGGAACCCGAACGTGACCGGCACGTACTTGGTGCGCAGCCGCTCCTCGAGCTTGAAGAGCTTGGCGATCAGCTCGCCACGCGAGAGGTGGATCTGGTCCTCCTGGCCACCGATGCTCACCACCGGCACGATCGGGACGCCGGCGCGCAGCGCCGTGCGCACGTAGCCCTTGCGGCCGTCGAAGTCGATCGTGGTCGCCCGCGAGGAGGGACGGAACACGTCGTAGTCGCCACCCGGGAACACGATGGTCACGCCGCCTGAGGCGAGCACGGCGTGGGCGTTCTCGCGGGTGGCCGGCAGGAAGCCCGCGCGTCGCATCACCGGACCGCTCTGGCCGAGGAACAGCAGGTCGTGGGCGAGCACGTAGAGCGGACGGTCGGCGCCGTACATGTCGTGGAAGGCCACCGCGAGCACCGGCACGTCCATCGCGATCAGGCCGCCGGAGTGGTTGGACACCATCAGCGCTCCACCCTCCGGCATCTTCTCCATGCCGGTGACCTCGGAGCGGTACCAGGTCTTCACCACCAGCCGGAGCAGCGGGATCAGCCCCGCGACCCACTTGCCGTCGCGGTAGGCGAGCCGCTCGCGGGCGTCGTCCTCGGGCAGGTCGATCTCGTTCTTCGGCTCACTCATCAGGACGCCACCTTCCGCTTCAGGCAGCTGCCCCAGTCGAACGGCTGCCAGTCCGCCGGGTCCTGGGCGAGCCGGTCGGCCAGCACGGCGAGCGAGAGTGGGTTGGTGAGCAGGCCGACGTGGCTGCTCGGGACCGAGATGTTGTCGCCGGGCCCGAGGTCCAGCTCGGCGTCGGTGAGCTCGCAGGCCCGCCAGTTCACGATGCCGTCGGTGCGCGAGTAGATGACGCTGACCGGGACCGGCAGCGGCCGGCGCAGCGTGTCGACCACCTCGAAGGCCCGGTCGGAGAGGCCGTGGGTGCGCGCCGAGCGCTCGAACAACGGGGTGGTGCGGGTGTGCTCGCCCTCGGGACGGTACGGCGAGCCGAGGCACACGACCTGGCGTACGGCGTCGGGCCGCTGGTGGGCCAGCCACCGGGCGAGCAGGCCGCCGAAGCTCCAGCCCACGACGCTCACCGGCTCGTCGTACCTCTGGTGGAGGTCGTCGAACCGGGCCAGCACGCCGTCGATGATCGGGTCGGTCAGGCCGTGGTTGCGGCCGAGTCCCCAGCCGTGCGCCCGGTAGCCGAGCCGGCGCAGGTGGCTGCGGCTGCGACGGGTCGCGGTGTCGGGGGAGGAGAACCCCGGGATGACCAGCACGGGACGACCCATGCCCTGGTCGGGGGCCGGGGTCAGCGCGTCGACGAGCAGGGACGCCGGGAGCTCCACGGAGAAGCGACCGGGCTCGCAGGCGGTCAGCAGCCACGAGGGCGTGGGCAGCCGCTCGGCCGGTCCGTCGCCGCGTCGTGCGCTGAAGTCGTACATCCGGTCAATACTAGAACGTGTTCTCGTTTTCAGGAACGAGAACTAGAACACATTCCAGTTTGTGCTTGTAGTCGGGCGCCGGAGGACCCAGACTTCGCGACGTGCACCGCATGGAAGGCGTCGACGCCGGCTACCTCTACATGGAGACGCCGACGATGCACATGCACACGCTCAAGATCGCGCTGCTCGAGCCGCCGCACACCTTCGAGCTCACCCGGCTGACCGACGAGATCCTGGCCCGCCTCGAGGAGCTGCCGCCGCTGCGCCGCCGCGCGCTGCCGGCGCCGTTCCACCTCAACCACCCGCTGTGGGTCACCGACCGGAGCGTGGACCCGGCGCATCACGTGTTCGCCCACGAGGTCCCGGCACCCGGGTGGGATGCAGGGGCTCGAGGCGCTGATCGGCCGGGTGGCCGGTACGCCGCTGGACCGCACCCGTCCGCTGTGGGAGATGCACGTCTGCCAGCCGTTCGGCGACGACCGGATCGCGGTGATCACCAAGATGCACCACGCGCTGGCCGACGGCGTGGCCGCCAACGCCCTGCTCGGCAACATCGTCGACGGCCTCAGTGCCGACCCGCGACCGGCGCGCGACCGGCCGCGCAGCGTGGAGACGCTCGAGCCGACCCCGACCTGGTTCGACCAGCTGCGGCTGGCCCTGGTCGACGCGGTGCTGCAGATCGGCCAGCTCCCGGGTCTGGTCTCCCGGACCCTCAAGGCGATCGCCGCCGTCATGCGGCACCGGCGGGCGTCGTCGGTCAGCGTGCCGCGTCCGCTGCTCGACGTACCTCGCACACCCTTCAACGGCGCGCTCACCGCGCGCCGCAGCTTCGCCACGGCCACGCTGCCGATCGCGGAGATCAAGGCGATCCAGCGCGCCAACGGCGTCACCATGAACGACGTCGTGCTGGCCGTCGTCGGGGGAGCCGCACGCCGCTGGCTGCAGGCGGAGGGCAGGCTGCCCGAGCGTTCGCTGGTCGCCGGGGTGCCCGTGGCGACGGACGCCCCCGGGGCCGGGCCACGCCTCGGTGGCAACCGGGTCTCCAACATCTTCACCTCGCTGGCCACCGACATCGACGACCCGTACGAACGCCTGCAGGCGATCTCGCGCACCACCGGCGAGTCCAAGCTGATCCACCAGACGCTGGGCCCCAACATGCTCGTCGACTGGGTGCAGTTCGCCCCGCCCGCGCCACTGACCGGGGTGATGCGGCTCTACTCCGCGCTCGCGCGCTGCCGACCTGCACGCACCGCCGTTCAACATGGTCGTCTCCAACGTGCGCGGGCCGGGGGAGCCGGTCTCGATCTCGGGCGCCCACCTGCGCGACCTGTTCAGCGTCGGGCCGATCCTCGAGGGGATCGGCCTCAACGTGACCGCGTGGTCCTACGTGGACCGGATGAACTTCTCCTTCCTCGGCTGCCCCGACCTGGTCGACGACCTGGCGCCCCTGGTGGCCGAGCTTCCCCGCGCGCTCGAGGAGCTGCGCACGACGAAGGGTGCTGCTTGATGAAGAGACCGACCGCCAGGTCCACCGTCCGCTGCGCGCTCACTCCCGTGGGCTGGACGATGCGCACGGTGGTGCGCACCGGCGCCCGGAAGGTGCTGCCTCCGCCACCACCGGACCGGCTGCACCAGGGGCGGATGGTCGAGCTGCCCGGCCGCGGCCGCACCTTCGTCATCGACGTGGCCGGCCCCACGCCCGATGCGCCCGTGGTCGTGCTCCTGCACGCGCTCGGCTGCACCGCCCACCTCGCGTGGGCGCCGTCGATGGACGACCTCGCCCTGACCCACCGAGTGATCGCGTTCGACCAGCGGTGGCACGGGCGCGGGATCCGCTCGGAGCGGTTCCGGTTCACCGACTGTGCCGACGACGTGGCCGCGGTGCTGGACGAGCTCGGCGTGGAGCAGGCGATCGTCGCCGGCTACTCGATGGGTGGCGCGATCGCGCAGCTGGTGTGGCGCCAGCACCCCGACAAGGTCGCCGGGCTCGTGCTCTGCTCGACGGCCCGCAACTTCCGCGGGCTCAACGCGCGAGAAGTTCTTCTTCCCGGTGATGACCGCGGTGACGAAGGTGCTCGCCGGGCATGCGCTGGCCCGGGTCGAGGAGCTCGCGGCGACGCTGCCCGGAGACGCCGTCCATGGACCGCTCGGACCCGGCGCCTGTGGGGCCGCTCGGAGTTCCGCAGCACCAGCGGCTGGTCGATCCCGGAGGTGCTCGGCGAGCTCGGCCGGTTCAACTCGGCGGCCTGGGTCGGCGAGGTCGACGTGCCGACCGCGGTGGTCGTCACCGAGCGCGACCACACCATCCCGCGAGCGCCGGCAGCGCAAGCTGGCCGCGTCGATCGAGGGCGCCACGACGTACGTCGCACCGGGCGGCCACGCGTCGATCGTGCTGCGGGCCGGCACCTGGGTGCCGCGGTTCCGCGAGGCGCTGGCCGACGTGACCCGTCGCGCGGACTTCGACGTCGCCGAGGACGACCAGGTCTCGGGTCTCTAGACCGGCGACCACCGTCACCGGCACGCCGTTGAGCGCGGCGTTGCCCGAGACGTCGAGCCGCTCCGGGTCGGTGAGGTCGTTGATCGAGACTCCCGGCGACCTTGGTGGCGTTGGCCATCCGGACGCCGTCCTGCTGGTGGCCGTAGCCGTGGGGGAGCGACACCACGCCGCGCATCATGTCGTCGGTGGCCCGCACCTCGATGGTCACGGTGCCGACCCGTGACGCCACCCGCACCGACGTGCCGTCGGTCAGGCCGCGCTCGGCGAGGTCGTCGGGGTGCATCAGCAGCTGGTGGCGCGGCTTCCCGCGGGTCAGCCGGGCGCTGTTGTGCATCCAGGAGTTGTTGTCGGACTTGTGTCGCCGGCCGATGAGCAGCAGCTCGTCGCCGTCGGGGGTCGCGATGCTCTCCCGCAGCCGCGGCAGGTCGGCGATCACCTTGTCCGGCGCGAGGTGGATCATCTTGTCCCTGGTCTGCAGCCGCGCCGGCATCGTCGGTCGCAGCGGGCCCAGGTCGACGCCTGCGGGGTTCGCACGCAGCGCCCGCATCGTCGTACGACGGCCGGCGAGCAGCAGCATCGTCACCAGCTTCGTCGGACTGATGCTGAGCCGCGCGCGCTCGGTCAGCGCCTTGCGCCAGTGGCTTCTTCTTGTCCAGGCGGGCCGCCGTGCGCAGCGCGATCTCGCGGAAGATCTCCCAGTCCTCCATCGCGCCCTCGGGCTTCTCGAACACCGCCGGGGTGAACCGGGCGGTGTTGCGCACCGCCAGGGCGTGGAAGACGAGGTCGTACTGGTCGCGCTCGAGCGCCGTCGTCGGCGGCAGCACGACGTCGGCGTGCTGGGTCGTCTCGTTGAGGTAGATGTCGACGGCCGCCATGAAGTCCAGACCGTCGAACGCCTCGCCGAGGCGCTTGCCGTCGGGCGTGGAGAGCGCCGGGTTGCCGGCGACCGTCAGCATCGCGTGGATCTGCCCCTCGCCGGGAGTCTCGATCTCCTCACGCAGCGTGCTCACCGGCAGCTCGCCGCCGAACTCCGGTGCCTGGCGCACGCGGCTGCGCCAGACGTCGTGGTGGCCGCGCCCGACGATCGCCTTGCCGACGATGTCGATCGCGGGCTCGGGGAACAGCACGCCGCCCTCGCGGTCGAAGTTGCCGGTCAGGATGTTGAGGCACTGGATCGCCCACTGGCAGATGGAGCCGAAGCCCTGGGTCGACAGCCCGAGACGTCCGTACGCCGCAGCCCCGTCGGCCGCGGCGAACTCGCGGGTGATCCGCCGGATCACGTCGGCCGGCACGCCCGAGGCCGCGGCGGCGTACTCCGGGGTGAAGTCGGCGACGGCGAGCCGCACCGACTCCGTCCCGCGCACGTACGACGGGGGAGTGGTCAGCCCCTCCTCGAACAGCACGTGCACCATCGCGAGCAGCACCACGGCGTCGGTCGCCGGGCGGACGAAGTGGTGCTCGTCGGCGACCTTCGCGGTCTCGGTGCGCCGCGGGTCGAAGACGACCATCTTCCCGCCGCGCTTCTTCAGGTCGCGCAGGCGGTTGGGGAAGTCGGGCACGGTCATCAGCGAGCCGTTGGAGGCCATCGGGTTGGCCCCGAAGACCAGGAAGTAGGAGGTCCGGTCGAGGTCCGCGATCGGGATCATCAGCTGGTGGCCGAAGAGCTGCCAGGCGACGAACTGGTGCGGGATCTGGTCCACCGAGCTGGCGCTGAACTTGTTGCGCGTCCGGAAGGTCTTGATCATCCCGACGCCGTGGGTCTGCGCGCCCAGGGAGTGGGCGTTGGGGTTGCCCAGGTAGATGCCGACCGCGTCGCGGCCGTGCTCGTTGACCGCGCGCGCCAGCCCGTCGGCCGTGAGGTCGAGCGCCTCGTCCCACGAGACCTCGACCCACTCGTCGCCGACCTTCTTCACCGGCTTGCGCAGCCGGTCGGGGTCCTCGTAGACGTCGGCCAGGGCCACGCCCTTGGGGCAGATGTGCCCGCGCGAGAGCGGGTCGTCGGCGTTGCCGCGGATCGAGAGGACCTTGGGGCCCTCGGGGCGGTCCTCGATGGTCAGCTCGAGGCCGCAGATGGCCTCGCACAGGTTGCAGGCGGCGAGGGCGGTCCGCGTCGACGTCTCCATGCCGGCGATCCTCGCACGACGACACGCCGTTCCACCTTGCGCACTATTACGCATCACGCAGTAGTGTGCGCTGCATGGACACCACCCAGCTCCTCAAGGGAGTGCTCGACCTGACGGTGCTCGCCGTGGTCGACGACGAGGACGGCTACGGCTACGACATCGTCCGGCGGCTGCGCGACCGGGGGCTCGACGACGTCGGCGACGCATCGGTCTACGGCACCCTGCGCCGGCTCTACGCCGGCGGCGCGCTCACGTCGTACGTCGTGGCCAGCGAGACCGGGCCGCACCGCAAGTACTACGGGATCACGCCCGCCGGGCGCACCCAGCTCAAGCAGCAACGCGACGACTGGACGTCGTTCTCCACCACCGTCACGAGGATCCTCGAAGGAGCCAGCGCATGAACTCGATCCTGACCACCCCCGAGATCCGGCTCTACGTCCGGGCCGTCCGCGAGCGGCTCGAGGACCTCACCGAGGAGGAGCGCGAGGAGCTGGTCGGTGGGCTCGACGCCGACCTGAACGACCTGGTCGAGGAGCGCGGGATCGACGCGCTGCCCGACCCGGGCGAGTACGCCCGCGAGCTCCGCACGGCGGCCGGGTTCGACCCCGAGATGCGGCCCGTGCGGACGCGCCGCGGTGTGCGGGGCCTGCGGTGACCGGGATCCTCGACGCCGCGCACGCCCGCTGGGACGCGCTCGTGGCCGGACCTGCCCGGTGACCCGTGGGGTCTGGTGCAGGTGCTCCGCCCTGCCTGGTGGATCCTCCGTGCCTGGGTCGGCGCTGCAGATGGTCGACCTGCTCTGGGGGACGGGAGACACCAGCCTGGGGCTGTCCCCGATCCCGTCGTTGCAGGGGTGGGGCTGGGTCCTGCTCGCGGTGGCGTCGCTGGTGAGCATCCAGGTCGGCCGCGGCCGGCTGTGGCCGGGCGTCCCCGGGGCGGAGCTGTCGGACGACTGCTCCTGCTGGCGGTCAACCTGGCGGCCGTCGCCTGCCTGCCGGTGACGCTGGACCGCGTGGCGACACCGTCGAGCGTGGAGCCGCTCATCGCCGGCGACGAGCCAGAGCATCTCGACCTACGACCAGGGGTACGCCGACGCGAGCAGCCAGTACGACCGCGCCGGGATGTACGTCAACGGCCACTGGGTCTCCAACATCTACCCCTACGACGCAGCCGGGCGGCCCCTGGTCGGCGTACAGCTGTTCGACCAGACCGGGCAGCCGGTCGACGTCGAACCGCAGACGGAGTGCGTCTACGACGTCCGCCGAGGTCCCGGCGGACAAGGGCCGCGTCTACTACCCGTGGAGCACGGCGGCCGGGCAGGCGAGCAACGTCTTCCCGGTGCCGAGCCGGGTCCAGGGGCCCGAGGCGCCCGATCCCGACCCGACCGCCTTCGCCGGCGCGCAGCGTCCCGGAGTCGGCCGGTTCCCGCTGACCCGGGTGCCGGCGGCGAGCCTGCCGGGGCTCGCGGTCAGCAAGGCCACCACGCCGAAGAAGGCCTACCTGCCGGGCGCCTCGCCCAAGCTGCCCATCAACCCGATCGACAGCGGCTGCTGATTTCGCCGCGTGGAGGTCCGCTGATAACCTTGTGCAGTTGCCCGATCGGGTGACATCCGCCGTGCAATCGGCCGCGGAACCAGAGTGCCCGGGTGAACAGGCCCCGGCGCGCCGCGCAACGACTGAGAAAGATGGGTAGTTCAACGTGTCGATCGGTACTGACGCAGAGACCAAGAAGAAGATCATCGCCGAGTACGCCACCGTCGAGGGCGACACCGGTTCCCCCGAGGTGCAGGTCGCACTCCTGAGCCACCGCATCTCCCACCTCACCGAGCACCTCAAGCAGCACAAGCACGACCACCACAGCCGTCGCGGACTGCTGCTCCTCGTGGGCCAGCGTCGTCGTCTCCTCAACTACCTGGAGAAGACCGACATCGAGCGCTACCGCTCGATCGTCTCCCGCCTCGGCCTGCGTCGCTGACGAAGGAAACGCACTCGCCCTCCGGGCGGGTGCGTTTCTGCTAGAAACGACAACAGAACAGAAAATCACCAGTAACCAGGAGCGATCCGCGAGCCCTCGGCTCGGTCCTCGGTAGTGGCTTCCGGACCACGGTCCGTGGGCCTCGATCGAAGACCGGCCACCAATCTCACGCGGGTCGCGGTTCGCTCCGCGAACGAGAGAGACACAAACTCTTGTCAGACAACGACATCACAGCCGTCGAGACAGTTCTCGACAACGGCAAGTTCGGAAAGCGCACCGTCAAGTTCGAGACCGGGCTCCTCGCCCGCCAGGCCGCCGGTTCGGTGACCGCCTACCTCGACGACGAGACGATGCTGCTCTCGGCCACCACCGCGGGCAAGCAGCCCAAGGACCACTTCGACTTCTTCCCCCTGACGATCGACGTCGAGGAGCGGATGTACGCCGTGGGCCAGATCCCCGGCTCGTTCTTCCGCAGCGAGGGCCGTCCCGGTGAGGACGCGATCCTCACCTGCCGCCTGATCGACCGCCCGCTGCGCCCGACCTTCAAGAAGGGTCTGCGCAACGAGGTCCAGGTCGTCATCACCGTGCTGGCGCTCGACCCCGACCAGCCCTACGACGTGCTCGCGATCAACGCCGCGTCGCTCTCCACCCAGCTCTCCGGCCTGCCGTTCTCCGGCCCGGTCGGCGGTGCGCGCGTGGCCCTGATCGAGGGCCAGTGGGTGGCCTTCCCGAGCCACAGCCAGCTCGAGAACGCCGTCTTCGACATGGTCGTCGCCGGCCGTGTCACCGAGACCGGCGACGTCGCGATCATGATGGTCGAGGCCGAGGCCACCGAGTCGACCTGGGAGCTGGTTCGCTCCGGCACCCAGGCCCCGACCGAGGAGATCGTCGCCGGCGGTCTCGACGCCGCCAAGCCGTTCATCAAGCAGCTCTGCGAGGCCCAGCAGGAGCTGGCCAACCAGGCCGCCAAGCCCGTCCAGGACTTCCCGGTCTTCCTCGACTACGAGGACGACGTCTACGACGCCGTCGAGCAGGCCGCCAAGGCCGACCTCGCCCCGGCCCTGACGATCGCCGGCAAGCAGGAGCGCGAGGACCGTCTCGACGACATCAAGGCCTCCGTCCTGGAGTCCCTCGGTGCGCAAGTTCGAGGGCCGCGAGAAGGAGGTCGGCGCCGCGTTCCGGTCGCTGAACAAGTCGCTGGTCCGCGAGCGCGTGCTGCGCGACAAGGTCCGCATCGACGGCCGTGGCCTCACCGACATCCGGACGCTGTCCGCCGAGGTCGAGGTCATCCCGCGCGTGCACGGCTCGGCCCTGTTCGAGCGCGGCGAGACCCAGATCCTGGGTGTCACCACGCTGAACATGCTGACCCTCGAGCAGAAGCTGGACACGCTCTCCCCGGAGAAGACGCGCCGCTACATGCACAAGTACGTCTTCCCGCCGTTCTCCACCGGTGAGACCGGTCGCGTGGGCTCGCCCAAGCGCCGCGAGGTCGGCCACGGTGCGCTCGCGCGCCGTGCGCTGCTGCCGGTGCTGCCGTCGCGTGAGGAGTTCCCCTACGCGATCCGCCAGCTCTCCGAGGCGATGGGGTCCAACGGCTCCACCTCGATGGGCTCGGTCTGCGCCTCGACGCTGTCGCTGCTCCAGGCCGGTGTGCCGCTGCGCGCACCCGTCGCCGGCATCGCGATGGGCCTCATCTCGGGCGAGGTCGACGGCAAGAACGAGTTCGTCGCCCTGACCGACATCCTCGGCGCCGAGGACGCCTTCGGCGACATGGACTTCAAGGTCGCCGGAACCCGCGAGTTCGTCACGGCCCTGCAGCTCGACACCAAGCTCGACGGCATCCCCGCCGAGGTCCTGGCCGGCGCGCTGACCCAGGCCCGCGACGCCCGCATCGCGATCCTCGACGTGATGGCCGAGGCCATCGACGCGCCCGAGGAGATGTCGGTGTACGCGCCGCGCATCATCAGCGTGCGGGTCCCCGTCGACAAGATCGGCGAGGTCATCGGGCCCAAGGGCAAGGTCATCAACCAGATCCAGGACGACACGGGCGCGACCCTGTCGATCGAGGACGACGGCACGGTGTACATCGGTGCGACCAACGGCGAGGCGGCCGAGGCCGCCCGCGCCGCGGTCAACGCGATCGCCAACCCGACGATGCCCGAGGTCGGCGAGCGCTACCTCGGCACCGTGGTGAAGACGACCAACTTCGGCGCGTTCGTCTCGCTGCTGCCCGGCAAGGACGGCCTGCTGCACATCAGCAAGCTCCGTGCCCTCGCCGGTGGCAAGCGGGTCGACAACGTCGACGACGTCGTCTCGGTCGGCCAGAAGCTCCAGGTCCAGATCGCCGAGATCGACGACCGCGGCAAGCTCTCGCTGGTCCCGGTCGTGGAGGACGACGGTTCGGCTTCGGAGTCTGACTCGGAGCCGGCCGAGGCCGCAGCTTCCGAGTGACCCTGAAGAAGACTGGGACACTTTGACGAGTCTCCCCGGCGGCGTACGCCGGACCGTCCTGAAGGGCGGTCTGCGCGTCGTCACCGAGCACATGCCGGGAGTTCGCTCCGCAGCGGTCGGGGTGTTCGTGCAGGTGGGGTCCAGGGACGAGGCGGCGCAGCTCAACGGCGCGTCGCACTTCCTGGAGCACCTCCTGTTCAAGGGCACCCCGACCCGCTCGGCGATGGACATCTCCACCGCCCTCGACGAGGTCGGCGGGGAGTTCAACGCCTACACGGCGCGTGAGTACACCTGCTACCACGCCCGCGTCCTCGACGAGGACCTGTCGACGGCGCTCGACGTGCTCGGCGACATGGTCACCTCGTCGCTGATCACCGCCGATGACCTCGAGGCCGAGCGGGACGTGATCCTCGACGAGATCGCGATGCACGACGACGACCCCGACGACGTGGTGCACAACCTGTTCGCCGCGACGGCGTGGGCCGGCACCCCGCTGGCCCGGCCCATCGCGGGCACGGCGGACTCCATCAAGGCGCTGACCCGTGCCCAGGTGACCGGCTACTACAAGCGGCGCTACCGGCCCGAGGTGATGACGATCGCGGTCGCCGGCAACGTCGACCACGCCGACGTCGTACGCCGCACCCGGAAGGCGTTCTCCCGCAACGGGTTCCTCGACCGCGACACCAAGCCGTCCGGTCCCCGCGTCGCCGACCGGCCCCGGCCACTGCACTCTGGCGAGGTCTCGACGACGCGTCCCTTCGAGCAGGTCAACGTGGTGCTCGGCATGCAGGGCCTCACCCGCTCCGACCCGCGCCGCTACGTGCTCAGCGTGCTCAACGCCGCGCTGGGTGGGGGATCGAGCTCCCGGCTGTTCCAGGAGGTCCGCGAGCGCAGGGGGCTGGCCTACTCGGTCTACTCCTTCGGCCTCGGCTACTCCGACGCCGGCATGGTCGGCGTCGCTGCCGGCTCGCTGCCCAGCAAGGCCGACGACCTGCTCCACGTCGTACGCGACGAGCTGAAGCGGGTCGCCGACACCGGCCTGACCGAGGAGGAGGTCGAGCGCGGCAAGGGCCAGGCCCGCGGCGGGCTCGTGCTCAGCCTCGAGGACAGCGCCTCCCGGATGAGCCGCCTCGGCGAGGCCGAGCTCTTCCAGCGCCGGCTGCGCTCGGTCGACGAGGTCCTCGAGCACCTCGACGCGGTCACCGTCGCCGACGTCCACGCCCTCGCCTCGGAGCTGTTCACGCGGCCCCAGACGCTGGCCCAGGTGGGTCCCGGGCACTAGCCCGTCGCGCCGCCGCTCCGGTCGGGGTCGGCGACTCCGACCAGGTGGAACGCCCCGGCTCAGCTGCTCTCAACTGCCGGTACGAATTGCCCGCAGCTGTCACTCGCGTGGCGGCGGTCTCGGACGGCGAGTGCGGTGCCTCGGCTCCCGGCGGGAGGAACTCGAACTGCCCCGGGGCTGTGACCCGGATCTGCCAGGGCCCGGAGTGGACGAGGCGGTGGTGGTGCCCGCAGAGCAGCAGCATGTTGTCCAGCGAGGTCGCTCCGCCGTCGACCCAGTGGGTGACGTGGTGGGCGTGGCACATCATCGGTGGCCGGGTGCAGTGGGCGAAGCGGCAGTGCCGGTCGCGGGCGACCAGCGCCTTCCAGATCGCGGTGGTGGCCAGGCGCAGCTGCCGGCCGACGTCGAGGACCTCGGAGTCGCCGCCGAGGACGGCCGGGATGATCTCGGCGTCGCAGCACAGGCGGCGTACGGCGGAGGCGGAGAGCTGTTCGCCGGTCTCGGTGACGGCGACGCCGGAGAGATCGAGGAGCTGCTGGTAGTCCATCGTGAGGGTCAGTCGCGGCGTGGCGCCGTGCGACTCGGGGAGCACGTCCGCGCCCTGCAGTCGTCGGCAGGCCTCGACCAGGGCGTCGAGCATGCGCACGCCGTGGTCGCGCGGGTCCCGCCCGTCGTGGCCGCAGCCGGGAACGGCGCAGGTCGCGGGGTCACAGGTCGGACCATCCGAGGGTCGCGGCGCGGCCAGCGGGATGAGCGTGGCCTTGATCATCGCGGCGTCCTCGGTCGAGCAGCGCCCCTTGATCCAGGCCCCGCCCGCCTGGTCGTCGGTGATGCTCAGGTGCCGACCCAGGTGGGCGGCGCGTTCGAGCCGGTCGAGCGCGCGCTCGTCGCGGCGCTCGTCACCGGTCGGGTCGACGACGTTGTTCAGGTGTCGGGCGACCTTCCTCAGCTCGGTGGCGTCGAGCTTCTTCGCGTCGGCGAGCAGCACCTGCACACCGCGGGCTCGAACCTCGGGGCTTGCCGGGCAGCGCGTCGACGGCGCGTTCGATGACCTGGCCTTGCGCGTGGACAGCCAGCCGTCGGCCATTGCCGCACCCGACCGGCTCCAGCACCGGCTCGGCGACTGCCGCTGCGAGTCGCACCGTCGCGGGCCCGGTGCCCTTGTGCCCGCCGCGCGCGTGGGTCACGAAGTCCTGGGTCGACGCCCAGCCGCGCTGCTTCACCGCGCCGCTGGCCTCGAGCTCGCGTACGACGTCGAGCTCCAGGGCGTCCAGGGTCGACTTCAACGCCTCGACCTCGACCACCGTGTCCATCAGCTCGTCGGCGCCGCGCGCCGCCCACAACGTGTCGACCAGTGAACGCACCTCTCGGCGGATCTCCGCCAGCACGCCCGGAACGCTGCCCGCACCCGAGGTGCTGAAGGTGTCGTCCAGATGGTTCGTCATGAAGGAATTCAAGCAGTGACCACTGACAGTTTTCGGGCCGAATCCCCTGTGTGCACAGGGAATCTCGTCGCAGTCTGTATCCCCGGTCCTGCCTGCACAGGTTGGTTTCGACAGGCTCAACCAGCGGTGGTTCCGGTGTAGTGACCATCGACTGACGAGCCGCGAACCCGGGCTCGGCGAGTCCTTGATGAACGCGACGCGGCGTCCTCATCGGCGGTCGCCCGCTGGGTGAACGGTGAGCACTTCGGGCAGACCCGGACCTCAGTTGCCGGAGTCTCCATCGACGGTGCGCCGCAGGATGAGCAGCGACGATGGCCACTGCCTAGCTGCCTCGACGAATGAGCACGATCCGTCCGTACGACGCTGAACAGCAGCACCAGCCCGATGACGACCGCAGATCACCGTCACGACGTTGAAACCGTGGAGCGTGTCGGAGAACGGCACGCTCAGGAACGCCACGGCGAACATCATCCGCACGGCGAGCAGCGCCGACACGACCACGTCACGCATGCGTCAAGGCTTCCACGGTTGGGCAGCCACGGTCGCGGTTCTGCTGAGAGAATGCGGTCGCATGAGGAACCTGCTGATGCGCTGGTGGAACGGGTGGCGCCGCTCGCGGTGGGAGACCGCCCGGATCCGCGACCAGGTCGCCGACCGCGACGCCCAGGAACACCTCGACCGCCAGCGCGCCGGCATCCGCGACACCCCACCCAGGGCGGAGGCTCGCCTTCTAGCCGCACTCCGCAGGCATCCCCACACGCGCCTGTGGATTGAGCCAGCACGCGATCCGAACCCGTGCGAACCTGCCGCGCATGTTCTGGCCACCCCACGACGAGTACCCGTACGACGACGCTACCGGACAACCCGCGACCGAGAGCGCCTTCGGCACCTGGTCTTCCTCGACGGACGCCTGATCGAGACCTGGACCGAGCCGGTCGAGGGCACCGCCTACATGGCGATCGCCGATGAGCTCGACCGTGCCAACCGCCCGGTCCCGCCGGTGGCCCACACCCGCGAGCCCCCGCGCCCGCCGTACGAGGTCGTGCTCGACTGGCTCGACGGCGTGGTCGGCGGCCGCATCGCCCTGCTGGCCCTCGACGACGAGCCCTTCGAGGAAGTCGCCCACGACCGAGGGCGATGACGTCGACGACCTGCTCGCCCGGGTCGCAGACGCGCACTTCAGCGCCGACTTCCTGGCGGCGACGCGTGCGGCTCTGGCAGCCGTACGCCGCGACGACCCTGACCTGTTCGTCCAGTCGCCCGCGGGTGAGATCGCCGCAGGACTCTGCTGGCTCGTGGGTCGGGCGAACGGCCTGGTCGGAGCGGGGACGCCGGTCAGCCAGAAGACCCTCAAGGCGACGCTGTGGCTCAGCACCACGCCCACGCGTCGCGTCGCCCGGATCAAGCCGTGCCTGCGGGGCCTGGTGGCCGAGCCCGGGCTCAGGCCGCCCGACTGCCCGGACCTGCTCGCGCTCGGCAGCCCGACGTACCTCACCGCGGCGACCCGCAAGCGCCTGATCCGGCTGCGCGACCGCGCCCTGGCGGCCGCCGAGGCGGCGGACGCCGACCAGCACGCCCGCGACACCCTGCGACCGCGCGTCGATAACCTGAGCCCGTGACTCTCAAGGTGGGCGTGCTGGGCGCGCTGGGCAAGGTCGGCCGAGCGGTGTGCGACGCGGTCGAGGAGGCGGCGAGCACCGACAAGGACCTGGAGCTGGTCGCGCGCATCGACGTCGACGACGACCTCCAGACCCTGCTCGACGAGGGCGTCGAGGCGGTCGTCGACTTCACCCACCCCGACGTGGTGATGGACAACCTGGAGTTCTGCGTCTCCCACGGCATCCACGCCGTGGTCGGCACCACCGGCTTCGACGCCGACCGGCTGGACACGCTCCGGGGCTGGCTGGCCGACGAGCGAGGGCACGGGCGTCCTGGTCGCCCCCAACTTCTCCATCGGCGCGGTGCTGATGATGCGGTTCGCCGCGGCCGCGGCCCGGTTCTACGAGTCCGTCGAGATCATCGAGCTGCACCACCCGGACAAGGCCGACGCACCCTCCGGCACCTCACGTCGTACGGCGGAGCTGATCGCGGCCGCCCGCGCGGACGCCGGACTCGGCCCGGTCCCCGACGCCACCTCGACCGGCCTCGAAGGCGCCCGTGGTGCCGACGTCGAGGGCATCCACGTGCACGGCCTGCGCGTGCGTGGCCTGGTCGCCCACCAGGAGGTCATCCTCGGCGGGGTGGGGGAGACCCTCACCATCCGGCACGACTCCCTCGACCGGGTCTCGTTCACCCCGGGCGTGCTGCTGGGCCTGCGCCAGATCGCCGACCACCCCGGCCTGACGGTGGGCCTGGAGGAGTTCCTCGACCTCGAAACGTGAGCTTTGTCGCGCATTCCTGCACGGTTGCATGTTCTTGCAAAGCAACGATGTGCAGGCGCGCTCGTTGGTGCCTTACCCCGGGTTGGCGGGCAGGCTGGTGGTGTCGGGGGATCGCAAGGATTCTCCTCGCCCACCGCCTGAAGGATCCAGATGCGCTCGAGCGTGACTCTCTTCGGTACCGCGGTTCTCGCGGTGTCGACGGCTGCCGCCGGCCTGACGCAGGCCTCGGCGACCGGAGCCACTGACGCCGCGGCGAGCTCGCGGAGCGACCGGGCGATCCTGGCGGCGAAGTCCCACCCCGGCGCGACCCACGTGGCCAGCCCACCAGTCGCTCGAGCCCGTGGACACGATCGTGGACCCCGACGGCACCACCCACGTCCGGCTGCACCGCACCTACCGCGGCCTCGACGTCGTCGGCGGCGACCTGGTCGTCCACCAGTCCAAGGCCGGCACCTGGAAGGGCAGCAGCCTCACGCTGAACAAGAACCTCAGCCTCGCGGTGACCCCCGCGGTCACCGGCGCCGCCGCGGACGCGAAGGCGCTCGAGCAGCGCCGCGACCCGCAGCATCAAGAACATCAAGGTCGACGGCTCCTCCCTCGTCGTCGACGCCTCCGATGCCACCCCCCGTTTGGCATGGAAGGTGATGAGTGGAGGGGTGCAGGCCAACGGCACGCCAAGCCGGCTGGCGACGTACGTCGATGCCAGGACCGGTGCGGTCATCCGCACCGAGCAGGAGATCGTCAACGTCGACGGCACCGGCAACACGCTCTACAGCGGCATCGGTCCCGCTGAGCGTCACCAAGTCGGGCACGACCTACCAGCTGAAGAACGCCGGCGTGCGCGGCAACACCTACACGACCGACCTGAACAACGCCGACGGACTCCACCCTGTGCCAGATCTTCGGCAGCGGCTGCAAGCCGGGCACGCAGATCACCAGCACCACGACCACGTTCGGCAACGGCAGCAACTCCAACCGGGCCACCGCCGGAGCCGACGCGCAGTACGGCAGCAACGAGACCTGGGACTACTACCAGGCGACGTTCGGCCGCAACGGCATCTTCGGCAACGGCACCGGCTCCTACAACCGGGTGCACTACGGCAAGAACTACGTCAACGCCTTCTGGGACGGCACCAAGATGACGTACGGCGACGGCGACGGCGTCAACTACGGCCCGCTCGTCTCCCTCGACGTCGCCGGGCACGAGATGAGCCACGGCGTCACCGAGAACACCGCGGGTCTGACCTACTCCGGCGAGTCCGGCGGCCTCAACGAGGCCACCTCCGACATCTTCGGCACGATGGTCGAGTTCTACGCCAACAACGCCAACGACCCGGGCGACTACCTCATCGGTGAGGAGTTCGACCTCAAGAAGCACGTGGGTCTGCGCCGGATGGACAACCCCGCCTCGGACGGCAGCTCGCTGAACTGCTGGTCGAGCAACGCCAAGAACGTCGATGTCCACTACAGCTCGGGGATCGGCAACCACTTCTTCTACCTGCTGGCCGAGGGGTCGGGCGCCAAGACCATCAACGGCGTCGCGCACAACTCGCCGACCTGCAACGGCAGCACCGTGACCGGCATCGGCCGCGACGCCGCCCAGAAGATCTGGTACCGCGCCCTGACCGTCTACATGACCTCGAGCACCAACTACAAGGGTGCCCGAACCGCCACGCTGAACGCCGCCAAGGACCTCTACGGCGCGGGCAGCACCAACTATCTCGCGGTAGCCGCTGCATGGAGCGCGGTATCCGTGTCCTGACCTCCCTCCCCCCACCGGAGGTCAGGAGTCCCCCGGGCGAGGGGCCCGTGCTGGGCACACGGGCCTCTCGCCCACCTCTTCCCCCACCCGCCGCCCCTTGACCCCCATACACGGGGCGGCAAGCTCGTCCGGGGCTTCTCGGGCGCCCCGGACGAGCATCGGGGGAGCCGAGCTCAGAGGCGGACGAGGGCAGCGGTCAGCGCCGCCACGAACACCACGACGATGAACGGCAGCCGCAGCAGGAGCGCCACGAAGGCCGCGACCAGGCCGGCGAGGCGGGCGTCGATGGTCAGCTCCGGTCCGTCGGGCCCCCTGGTCACGAACACCTGGACGGCGACCAGCGCGGCCAGGAGCACGACGGGCAGCAGGTCCGCCGTGCGTCGTACGACGGGATGCGCGAGCACCCTCTCCGGCACCGACATCCCGGCCAGCTTGAGCAGGTAGCAGCCGACCCCGCAGCCGATGACGGCCGCCCAGATCACGCGTCGTCACCCTTCGCCGATCAGGCCCATGCCGAGCGCCACGACCGAGGCGGCGAGCACGGGCACGCCCGCCGGGGTCAGCGAGACCAGGGACAGCGCGACGGCCGCGCCGAGCAGCGCGGCCACCCGGTTGCGCGTCGTGTCCAGCCGCGGCCAGAGCAGCCCGAGGAAGGCGCCCCCGACGGCCGCGTCGAGACCGTAGGTGCGCGGGTCGCCGAGGGCGTCGCCGGCGAGCGCGCCGACCAGGGTGGCCAGGTTCCACAGCACGAACACCGACAGCCCGGTCGACAGGAAGCCCGCGCGGGCGTGCTCCTGGGTGGTGCGGGTGATCGTCATCGCGGAGGACTCGTCGATGACCAGGTGGGCGGCGGCCGCGCGCTCCGGCGCCGCGCCAGCCGACCAGCGGCGCGACCTTGAGGCCGTAGAGGGTGTTGCGGGTGCCGAGCAGCAGGCCGGAGACCGCCGCGAGCAGCGCGGTCCCGCCCGAGGCGATCACGCCGACCAGCGCGAACTGGGAGGCCCCGGTGAACACCAGCAGCGAGAGCGCGCACGACTGCCACACGCTGAGCCCGCTCGCGACCGAGATCGCGCCGAAGGAGATCCCGTAGGCGCCGGTCGCCACGCCCACGGCGATGCCGTCCCGGACGATCGCCCGGGTGTCCTCCTCGGCCGCCATCAGGTGGCGTCGACCAGGGCCGTGTGCAGTCTCACCTGCTTGACGGTGGTGCTGCCGTCCCCGAGGAGGTCGAGCGTCCGGTGCGCGCCGTCGGGGCCCCAGCCGGCGCTGGTCAGGAACGCCCGCAGGTCGTCGTCCTCGGCGGGCAGCCACGTCACGGCATGGGTGAACCGGTCGGCGACCAGGGTGTCGGCACCCGCCTGGAGCAGGCGCGAACCGTGGCCGGCGCCGCGCTTGTGCGGGTCGACGGTCAGGTCGGTGAGCTCTCCGGTGGCGACCGGGTCGCAGTCGGGGTCCCTCGCGGGACCCGGTCACCACGAAGCCGGTGACCAGGTTGCGCTCGAGCGAGATCAGCACCCGGTTGCGGGCGTCGTCCGGGCGGCCGAGGGCGAGGCGCCAGGTCTCGGCGATGGCGTCCGGGTCGAGGGACTCGAGGACCTCGGCGGGCAGCAGGTCGGCGTACGTCGTCCGCCAGGCGCGCACCTGCACGGCCGCGATCGCGGGGGCGTCGTCGGCCCACGCGACGCGGGCGGAGACGTCGGCGCTGGTCATGGCGCCCATCCAACCATCGGGTCCTGGTCTCCTGCTCGAGGTCGGGCTGCTCGAGGTCGCTCGAGCCGGCCTCGGCGCCGCACAGCACCAGCGCGCCGGCCGGTGCTCAGCGCGAAGCCCGACCACCGCGGCCGGCCACCACCCGGCCCGCACCTCGTCGTCGAAGACGGCGACGCCCGACCGACGGCCGGGCACGAGCGTCTCGCAGCAGGATCAGCGGCGCGGTGGCCGCCGTGACCGCGGTCGCGGTCGCAGCGCCATGGAGTACAGCCAGAAGCCGAGCAGCCCGTACAGCCCGATGACCGTGAGTCGCCGGCACGATGGTCTCGCGTCCAGCCGTGCGGTCGACCAGCGGCGCGCGTGGCGATCGGCGAACCGGCGTACGCGATGCCCGGCGAGGACGCCGAGGACGCACGCCGCCGCGCGCACCGTCGGAGCGCACGGCACGACAGATGCCGAGCACCAGGATCACGACGAGCCCGGCGTAGAGCACAGGGTGCGGTCGGTCGTCGAAGTGGTGCGTGCCGACGGCCCGGCCGGAGAGCACGAGCAGCGACCAGTCCGACCACCATCGCGCGCGATGGCGACCCAGTGCCGCGCGGCGAGCGGTTCGCCGACCACGGTCGCGGCGACAGCGCGGTGACCACCAGCGAGACGGCGATGCCGACCTGGGCGACGTAGAGCGGCAGTACGGCGATCGCGACGAGGTGCAGCCCCCAGCCGAGCAGGTAGAGTCACGACGACGAAGGCCATCATCCAGGAGACCAGCCCGTAGCGCCGGGCGGCGATGGCCTGGACGACGGCGGCGACTCCGAACAGCACGGCCGCGACCAGCGCCGCACCGAGTCCGATGACCATGGGAGCCAGCCTTCCACGGGTAAGTTGGCCCCATGCAGGCCTACCTCGACCTCCTCCGGCGGGTGCTCGACGAGGGAGTCGAGAAGTCCGACCGCACCGGCACCGGCACCCGCAGCGTCTTCGGCCACCAGATGCGCTTCGACCTCTCCGCCGGGTTCCCGCTGCTGACCACCAAGAAGGTGCACACCCGGTCGGTCTTCGGTGAGCTGCTGTGGTTCATGCGCGGCGACACCAACGTCAAGTGGCTCCAGGACCGCGGCATCACGATCTGGGACGAGTGGGCCGACGCCAACGGCGACCTCGGGCCCGATCTACGGCTACCAGTGGCGCTCCTGGCCCACGCCCGACGGCCGGCACGTCGACCAGCTCGCCCAGGTGGTCGAGCAGATCCGCACCAACCCCGACTCGCGACGCCACATCGTCTCGGCCTGGAACGTCGCCGACGTGCCCGACATGGCGCTGGCGCCGTGCCACACGATGTTCCAGTTCTACGTCGCGCCGTCGGAGTCGGGGGAGGCTGAGCTGCCAGCTCTACCAGCGCTCGGCCGACGTCTTCCTCGGCGTGCCGTTCAACATCGCGTCGTACGCCCTGCTGACGCACATGATCGCCCAGGTGACCGGCCTCGAGGTCGGCGACTTCGTGCACACCTTCGGCGACGCGCACCTCTACCTCAACCACCTCGAGCAGGCCGAGCTCCAGCTGACCCGCGAGCCGCGGGCGCTGCCGACGCTGCGGCTCGACCCGTCGGTCACCACGATCGACGGCTTCGACCTCGACCACATCACCGTCGAGGGCTACGACCCGCTCCCGGGGATCAAGGCGCCCATCTCCGTATGACGAAGGTGGTGCTCGTCGCGGCCCGCGCCGCCAACGGCGTGATCGGCCTGCACGGCGACATCCCGTGGAAGATCCCCGCCGACTTCGCCCACTTCAAGCGCGTGACCGTCGGGCACCCCCTCGTCCTCGGCCGTACGACGTTCGAGGGGATCGGCAGGCCGCTGCCCGATCGGCAGAGCATCGTGGTGACGCGCGACCCCGACTGGGCCTACGACGGGGTCCTGGTGGCGCGCTGCGTCGAGGAGGCCGTGGCCATCGGCGCGGGGCTGCACGAGACCGTGATGGTCGGCGGGGGAGCGCAGGTCTACGAGGTCGCGATGCCGCTGGCGACCGACCAGATCCTCACCGAGGTCCATACCAGTCCCGCGGGCGACACGCACTATCCGGCCTTCGACGAGTCCGAATGGTCGGAGATTCAACGGGAAAGTCACCTAGAACACGTTCCACCATACGAGATCCGCTGGCTGCGTCGAACCGCCTGACGGCCCTATGGTGGCCGGCGTGGAACTGCGCATCTTTGTCGAGCCACAGCAAGGCGCGACGTACGACCAGCTGCTCCGCATCGCCAGGGCCACGGAAGATCTCGGCTTCGGGGCGTTCTTCCGATCGGACCACTTCCTCGGCATGGGCACGCGAGGGCCTGCCCGGCCCCACCGACGCGTGGCTGACCCTGGCCGGGCTGGCGCGCGAGACCAGCACCATCCGGCTCGGCACGATGATGACCTCGGCGACCTTCCGGCACCCGGGGCCGCTGGCGATCCAGGTCGCCCAGGTCGACCACATGAGCGGCGGCCGGGTCGAGTTCGGGCTGGGTGCGGGTTGGTACGAGGCCGAGCACGCGGCCTACGGCATCCCGTTCCCCAACATCCACGAGCGCTTCGACATCCTCGAGGAGCAGCTCGCCATCGATCACCGGGCTGTGGGAGACCCCTCCGGGTGAGCTGTTCTCGCACGTCGGCAAGCACTACACGCTGACGGACTCACCGGCGCTGCCCAAGACCGTGCAGAAGCCCCGACCCCCGGTCCTCGTCGGCGGCAAGGGCACGCGCCGGACGCCGGCGCTGGCCGCTGCGTTCGCCGACGAGTTCAACCTGCCGTTCGTCTCGCTCGCCGAGACCACGGACGCTCTTCGACCGGGCCCGCACCGCCTGCGAGCGGATCGGCCGCGACCCCGACGACCTGGTGTACTCCAACGCCCTGCGTGCTGTGCTGCGGAGTCGACGACGCCGACGTACGCCGCCGGGCCGAGGCCGGCAACCGGGACATGGACGGCCTGCGCGAGAACGGCCTGGTCGGCACCCCCGCCGAGGTGGTCGACCAGATCGGCCGCTTCGCCGAGGTCGGCAGCCAGCGGCTCTACCTGCAGACCCTCGACGTGGTCGACCTCGACCACCTCGAGCTGGTGGCCCACGAGGTCATGCGCCAGCTCTAGCCCGACGGCCGGCCCACAGCTGCTAACCGAGCGGGCGACCCTCGGCGTCGGGGAGCTTGCGGAGCAGGATCAGGATCAGGTCGATCAGGTGCCAGATGCCGCAGCCGCCGAGGGTGATCAGCTTGAGGATGCCGAGGCCGGTGTAGCCGAGGTAGAAGCGGTCCACGCCGAGGCTGCCGAGGAAGCCCGAGAGCAGCGCGGTGGTCAGCCACTCGCGGTTCGAGAACAGGCCGGGGAGCTGCTTGGCCTGGAACCAGCCGCCACCTGCCTGGTCGCGCAGGCTGGCGTCGCCCTTGAGCTGGCCGGTGAGCGCCATCTGGCGCAGCTGCTCGAAGCCGTAGGGGCCGTACTCCTGGCCGAGGTGGGCGAGCATGAAGGCTCCGGTCACCTGCGGGACGGGCGCGTACTGCGGCTGGCCGTAGGCCGGTTGCTGGCCCGCTCGGCTGCTGGTCGCTGGGTCCGCCGGCTGGTCGTAGGGCGGCTGTCCGGACGGCTGGTCGGGGTCCGGCTGCTGGCTGTCGCTCATGGACGTGAATATATGTGCAACCCACCTGGGGGCCGCCGTACCCGCGCCGCGGGCGGGCCATGGATAACCTGTAGGCATGAGCCTGCCTGCTGCGCCCTTCGGACGGGTGCTGACCGCGATGGTCACGCCGTTCACCCCCGACGGAAGCGTGGACCTCGACGGGGTCGCCAAGGTGGCCGCCTACCTCGTCGATCACGGCAACGACGGCATCGTGGTCAGCGGCACGACCGGGTGAGGCGCCGACCACCTCGGTCGCGGAGGACGGAGAGATCCTGCGCGCGGTCGTCGACGCGGTGGGCGACCGGTGCACGGTGGTCGCCGGGGTCGGCACCAACCACACCGAGCACTCGGTCGAGCTGACCCGCCAGGCGCAGGAGATCGGCGCCGACGGCGTGCTCCTGGTCTCGCCGTACTACAACAAGCCCACGCAGGCCGGCATCGCGGCCCACTTCGAGGCCGTCGCCGCCGCGAGCGACCTGCGGATCATGCTCTACGACATCCCCGGTCGCACCGGCGTCACGATCGCGCCCGAGACCTTCGCGAGGATCGCGGCGAACGAGAAGTTCGCGGCCGTGAAGGACGCCGTGGGCGACCTCTACCGGGGCGTGAAGATCATGCAGGAGACCGGGCTGAGCTACTACAGCGGCGACGACGTGCTCAACCTCGGCTGGCTGACCCACGGTGGCGCCGGAGTGGTCTCGGTGGTGGGCCACGTCGCGGGCGAGCAGTACGCCGACATGGTCGCCCGGGTCGACGCCGGCGACCTCGACGGTGCCCTCAAGGTCTACGGCGACCTGGTGCCCGTCGTCGACGCGATCATGGGCCAGGCGCCCGGGGTGATGACCGCCAAGGCGGCGCTGGAGCTCCTCGGCGTGCACGACAACCGCGCGGTCCGGCTGCCACTGGTCGAGGCGGATGATGCCCTCGTGGACGTCGTACGCACCGCCCTCGACCGAGGCAGGCCTTCTCCGTTGAGTCATCCCCACCCCGAGCTGTCCGCTCCTCCGGCGCTGCCCAAGGGCGGCCTGCGGGTGATCCCGCTGGGCGGCCTCGGCGAGGTCGGCCGCAACATGACCGTCTTCGAGTACGACGGGCGCCTGCTGATCGTGGACTGCGGGGTGCTCTTCCCCGAGGAGAACCACCCCGGGGTCGACCTGATCCTGCCCGACTTCGACGCGATCCGGGAGCGCCTCGACCTCGTCGACGCGCTCGTGCTGACCCACGGCCACGAGGACCACATCGGGGCCGTGCCCTACCTGCTGCGTGAGCGGCGGGACATCCCGCTCGTCGGTTCCCAGCTGACCCTCGCGCTGATCGGCTCCAAGCTGCGCGAGCACCGCATCAAGGACACCGAGCAGCACATCGTCGCCGAGGGCGACCGGATCAGCTTCGGCCCGTGGGACCTCGAGTTCGTCGCGGTCAACCACTCGATCCCCGACGCGCTGGCCGTCGCGATCCGCACCGGCGCGGGCATGGTCCTGCACACCGGCGACTTCAAGATGGACCAGCTCCCGCTCGACGGCCGCATCACCGACCTGCGTGCGTTCGCCCGGCTCGGCGAGGAGGGTGTCGACCTGTTCCTCACCGACTCCACCAACGCCGAGGTGCCCGGCTTCACGACCTCGGAGAAGGAGATCTCGCCGGTCCTCGAACGGGTCTTCCACACCAGCAAGAAGCGCATCATCGTGGCCTGCTTCGCCTCCCACGTGCACCGGGTGCAGCAGGTGATGGACGCCGCTGCCGAGCACGGCCGCAAGGTCGCCTACGTCGGCCGGTCGATGGTGCGCAACATGGGCATCGCCCGCGACCTCGGCTACCTCGACGTCCCTCCCGGCCTGCTCATCGACGCCAAGGCCACCGCCGACATGCCGCCCGACCGGGTGGTGCTCATCTCCACCGGCTCGCAGGGCGAACCGCTGTCGGCGCTGAGCCGGATCGCCCAGCGCAACCACAACTTCGTGCACATCGAGGAGGGCGACACGGTCGTCCTCGCGAGCTCGCTGATCCCCGGCAACGAGAACGCCGTCTACCGGGTGATCAACGGCCTGGCCCGGTGGGGCGCCGACGTGGTCCACAAGGGCAACGCCCTGGTGCACGTGAGCGGCCACGCCAGCGCGGGGGAGCTGCTCTACTGCTACAACATCGTCAAGCCCCGCAACGTGCTCCCCGTGCACGGCGAGATCCGGCACATGCTGGCCAACGCCGAGCTGGCCAGGGCCACCGGCGTCGACCCCGAGCGCGTCGTGATCGCCGAGGACGGGGTGGTCGTGGACCTCGTCGACGGCGTCGCCAAGATCACCGGCAAGGTCGACTGCGGCTACGTCTTCGTCGACGGCAGCTCGATCGGCGACGTCACCGAGGACTCCCTCAAGGACCGCCGCATCCTGGGTGAGGAGGGCTTCATCTCGGTGATCGTGGTGATCGACTCCCAGACCGGCAAGGTGGTCAGCGGACCGGAGATCCACGCCCGCGGCTTCGCCGAGGACGAGGGCACCTTCGAGGACATCGTCGACCCGATCATCGCGGCGCTCGACAAGGCCGTCTCCGAGGGCGTCGACGACAGCTACCAGCTGCAGCAGACGATCCGGCGCGTCGTCGGCCGCTGGGTGAGCGGCACCCACCGCCGCCGGCCGATGATCATCCCGGTCGTCCTCGAGGCCTGAGGTGGCGTCCGAGCCCGCCCACGTACGAGGACGAGCGCGATCACCTACGAGCAGTGGGGTGTCGACTTCTTCCTCGAGGCGATCAGCGAGGAGCGCATCCTCGGCGCGGTGAACACCATCGCCGGCCAGCCGATCGACTTCGGGCCGATGGGGGTCGGCCCCGGCCGGATCGCCAAGGTCCGCGCGTACGGCGAGATCGGCGCCGCGGACGCCACCCGGCAGGCCGGCGACCGGATCAGCTACCGGGTCGAGCTTCCCGTCTCCCTCACCTTCGAGGTGGACCTCCAGGTGGAGACCCACCGCTTCGTGGCCGACCTGCTCGTCCCGCTGACGCTCACCGCCGTGGCCCAGTCCGGCGTCCGGATCTTCATCGAGGCCACGCCGCCCCGCAGCAGCGAGGTGCAGGTCGACCTCCAGGCCAAGGGGCTCCGTGCCTCGGTGCTCCAGCGGGTCGTCGGGGTCGAGGGGGAGCTGCGCAAGTTCGTGGCCGGCTACGTGCGCCGCGAGCTGGACAAGCCGCACGTGCGCGAGGCCCGCACGATCGACGTCTCCCGGGCCATCGACCGGGCCTGGGCCTCCCTCGCGCCCGCGCCCGCGGCACGGACGGCGTGACCGCCGACCTGAACGACGAGCTCGAGCGCGAGATCAGGCACAATGAGGAGACCTTCGCGAGCGAGCCGGACGGGCGCTGAGACCGCTAACCTGAGAAGTGGGCTAAACCACCGACAGAACCGGACGAATCACCCTAGACTCGAACGCGAGGCTCACTCGGGTCTCGTTAATCGCACGCGTCCAGGGGGGCCAGGCCTCATGCAGCTGACAGAGTCACCTCGGGCTGAGGGGATCCGTCGTCTCTACGAGCTGATGCTTCGCGTCAACTCGTCGACGGACCTGTCCGAGGTGCTCGACGAGATCGCGCGCGGTGTCGTCGAGGTGCTGGGCTACGGGATCGCGGCGATCGCGCGCCTCGAGGGCGAGACCTTCGTGATGACGACGGTGGCCGGCCCGGAGGAGGTCCGCGAGCAGATCATCGGGCGTCGTACGCCGGTGGCCTCGATCTTCAACGAGTTCGCCCAGGCCGACGAGTGGGGCGTGCTCCGCTTCGTGCCCGCACGACCGGATGCCCGACGCGCTCGAGGAGTCCGCCTGGGTGCCCGACTTCGAGCCCGGCGCCGGTCCCGACTCGTGGCACCCGCTCGACGCGCTCTACGCGCCGCTGTACTCCGCCACGGGCCAGCTGCTCGGCAACATGTCGGTCGACCTGCCTCCCGGCAACCGGATCCCGAACCGCGAGGAGCGCGAGCTGCTCGAGATGTTCGTGGTGCAGGCCGGTCTGGCGATGTACAACGCCCAGCAGCGCGAGCGCCTCGGCGACCAGGTCCGGATGGGCGAGATGGTGCGCTCCGTCAGCCAGGCCGGACAGCTCGCCGAGCTCGACGTGTCCCTGCGCGAGGCGGCCCAGGCCATTGCCAAGGGCCTGCGCACCGAGCACATGTGGATCCGCTGCTTCCCGTCCGGCGACGTCGGCCAGGTCGAGCAGTCCGCGGCGTACCCGCCCGACGACCGTGAGCAGAGCCGCGAGCTCGTCCAGGTCAAGAGCCTGCTCGCCCAGCGCGCGCAGGAGGCCGGGCGCCCGGTCGTGATCCACCATGCCGAGGCCTTCGAGCTCGAGCAGGGGCTCAGCGGACCCCAGCGCAAGCTGGTCCAGGAGCTGGTCCGCGACAACCCGGGCGGCAGCCTGATGTTCGCGCCCGTCGCCGTCGGCCGCGAGCTGCTCGGCTACGTGCTGCTCGCGCGCGACGCCACCATGCGCAACTGGACGGCCGAGGAGCAGGAGGCCGTGATGGAGGTCGGCCGCACGCTCGGCCGGGTCGTCCTGAACGCCCGTCTCTACGAGCGCGAGCGCCACCTGGTCAGCGAGCTCCAGGAGCTGGACCGCTACAAGGGCGAGCTGATCGCGACGATCTCCCACGAGCTGAAGACGCCGCTGACCTCGATCATCGGCCACATCGAGCTGCTCGAGGACCTCGACACCGGCATCGGGTCGGTCGAGGCGATCTCGCGCAACGCCGAACGGCTGAACCGGCTGGTGCAGAACCTGCTGAACTACTCCCAGATCCAGGACAAGCGCGAGACCGTGCGCCTGCCCGTCGACCTGTGCAAGCTGGCCGAGTCGAGCCTCGACCTGATGGCGATGCAGGCCGAGCAGGGCCGCGTGAAGATGAGCCTCTCGATCCCCGACGAGCCCGTGCTCGTGACCGCTGACCCCGACGAGCTCGGCAAGGTGATCGACAACCTGACCAGCAACGCGGTCAAGTACAGCCGGGCCGACGGCACCGTCCACCTCGAGGTCGGCACCGACGGCAAGCACGCGTGGGTGCTCTGCGAGGACACCGGGCTGGGCATCTCCGCGGCCGACCAGGTGCACCTGTTCTCGGCCTTCCACCGCTCCAGCAACCCCGAGGCGCTCTCGATCCCCGGCACCGGTCTCGGCCTGGCGATCTCACGCCGGATCGCGCAGATGCACGGCGGCGAGATCATCGTGGCCTCCGAGCTCGGCGTCGGGAGCACCTTCCGGGTGCGACTGCCGCTGCGGGACCCCGAGCACGTCGGCGACGTGGTCGACAGCATGATCTCCGACGACGACGATGCCATCGTCCACGTCGACGAGGTCAGCACCCGACGCATCGGCCGGGCCGGCTGACCCACCCGGCTCCGCCTCGGGACGACACGGCTGCCGTGCGGCGTGTGACGCAAGGGGCAGATGTGGTGTTCGGGGTAGATTCGCCAGCATGGCGACCCGCACGTCTTCCCCGCCGCGGTCGCGCAGCAAGAGCTCCTCTGCCCAGAAAACGGCAAAGGGGGGTTCCGCTTCGCGCTCCCGGTCGACGGGAACCAAGAAGACCACGCAGTCCGGGCGCAAGCCTGCCCCGAAGCGTGGCGCCGCGCGGCGTCCTGCACCCCGCGCCGTCCGCAACGGCCCGGGACCGATCGCCCGCGTCTTCACCGCCCTCGCCCGCGTCTTCGTGACCGCGTGGCTGGGCGTCGCCCACGCCGTGGGTGGGGGAGTACGCCGCATCGGCCACACCGCCCGCGAGCTCGACCCCGAGCACCGTCGCGACGGCGCCGGACTGTTCCTCGTGGGCGTCGCGCTCGTGGTCGCCGCCGCCGTCTGGTGGCAGCTGCCCGGCGGCATCGGGGAGTTCACCCGCACCGTCGTCGCCGGCTCGGTCGGGCTGCTCGCGTGGTTCGTCCCCCTGCTGCTCTGCTTCGTCGCCTGGCGCAACCTGCGCGACCCCGAGCGCAACGGTCCCGCCGGTCGCCAGGTGATCGGCTGGGGCGCGCTGCTGTTCGGCGTGCTCGGCATCGTGCACATCGCCAACGGCTCACCCACCCCGGAGATGGGCGACACCGCACCGCTCCAGCAGGCGGGTGGGGCGATCGGGTTCGTCGTCTCCAAGCTGCTGCTCGACCTGCTGCAGACGGCCTACGTCGTGGTGCCCGCTGCTGCTGCTGCTCTCGACCTTCGGGGTGCTCGTCGTCACCGCGACCCCCGTCTACCAGGTCCCGGTACGGCTCCGTGAGCTCGGAGACCGCATCATGGGTCGCCACGTCCCGGCCGAGGACGAGCCGGTCGAGGAGCCCGCCCCGGCGAGGCGTCGCCGGCGGACGGTCGACGACGAGATCGACCCGGAGATGGGCGACCCGGCGTACGACAGCCCCGTGCTCGAGGGCCGCGAGATGAAGCGGCGCGTCCCGGAAGAAGGAGCCGGTCGACCCCGACGCCGAGCCCACCGGAGTCCGGTGGACGGCGCCAAGGACAGCCTCGAGCCGCCGCCGCACACGCCGCTGCCCTCTCGGGTGGAGCAGCTCTCGCTCTCCGGGGACATCGCCTACACGCTGCCCGACAGCCAGGTGCTCAAGCCGGGCTCGGTGCACAAGGCGCGCTCCAAGGCCTCCGACGACATCGTCGAGCGACTCACCCAGACGCTCGAGGAGTTCGACATCGACGCCCAGGTGACCGGCTACACGCGCGGTCCCACGGTGACGCGGTACGTCGTGGAGCTCGGCCCCGCGGTCAAGGTCGAGAAGATCACCGGCATCGCGAAGAACATCTCCTACGCCGTGGCCTCCGCCGACGTGCGGATCCTGAGCCCGATCCCCGGCAAGTCCGCGGTCGGCATCGAGATCCCGAACATCGACAAGGAGGTCGTGTCGCTGGGCGACGTGCTGCGCTCGGGCAACGCACGCAACGACCACCACCCGATGGTCGTGGGGCTCGGCAAGGACGTCGAGGGCGGCTTCGTGGTCGCCAACCTGGCCAAGATGCCGCACCTGCTGGTCGCCGGCGCCACCGGCTCCGGCAAGTCCAGCTTCATCAACTCGATGATCACCTCGATCCTGATGCGGGCCACGCCCGACGAGGTACGGATGATCATGGTCGACCCCAAGCGGGTCGAGCTGAACGCCTACGAGGGCATCCCGCACCTGATCACGCCGATCATCACCAACCCCAAGAAGGCCGCCGAGGCGCTGCAGTGGGTCGTGCGCGAGATGGACATGCGCTACGACGACCTGGCCAACTTCGGTTTCCGCCACGTCGACGACTTCAACAAGGCCGTGCGAGCGGGCAAGGTGCAGGTGCCGGCAGGCAGCGAGCGGGTGCTCGCGCCGTACCCCTACCTGTGCGTGGTCGTCGACGAGCTCGCCGACCTGATGATGGTGGCGCCGCGCGACGTCGAGGACGCCATCGTCCGGATCACCCAGCTCGCCCGCGCCGCCGGCATCCACCTGATCCTGGCGACGCAGCGGCCCTCGGTGGACGTCGTCACCGGTCTGATCAAGGCCAACGTGCCCTCGCGACTGGCGTTCGCGACCAGCTCGCTGGCCGACAGCCGGGTGATCCTCGACCAGCCGGGCGCGGAGAAGCTGGTCGGCCAGGGCGACGGGCTGTTCCTGCCGATGGGCGCCTCGAAGTCGGTGCGCGTCCAGGGCTCCTGGGTCACCGAGGCGGAGATCGCCCAGGTGGTCAAGCAGTGCAAGGACCAGCTCGAGCCGAACTACCGCGAGGACGTCACGGCGCCGCAGTCGGCCAAGCGTGAGCTCGACGACGACATCGGCGACGACATGGACCTCGTGGTGCAGGCGATCGAGCTCGTGGTCTCCACGCAGTTCGGGTCCACCTCGATGCTGCAGCGCAAGCTGCGAGTCGGCTTCGCCAAGGCGGGCCGGCTGATGGACATCCTGGAGAGCCGGGGTGTCGTCGGGCCGAGCGAAGGATCCAAGGCCCGTGACGTGCTGATCAAGCCCGACGATCTCGACGACGTGATCTCGACCATCCAGGGAGAGCAGTGATGGGTGACCCCATGGCCGTGACGGTGCGGCACAACTCGAAGCTCGCGGCAGCGGTGGCGCTGGTCGCCGCCGTCCTCACCGTGCTGTGGTTCGCCCGCGCGCTGCAGACCGAGGTCGATGGTCGACTGGGTGTGGTGCCTGGTCGTGGCCGCCGTCGGGCTGCTCCAGCTGCTGGTCGTGCGCGACAGCCGGGCGCCGCTGATGGTGGCCGACGAGCTCGGGGTCCGCGTGCGCCGCGGCGTGACCTGGAGCGGGCTGCGCTGGCAGGACATCGAGAACGTCGAGGTCACCTCGCCCCGCTCGTGGCTGCGCGACGGCCGGATCGTCGTACACCCGCGGGCGGTGGAGGGCCCCCTCGAGGAGCCCACCGACGAGGGCGAGGCGCCCGCGCCCACCCTGACCGCCGTGGACTTCGTGGTGCCGCTCGCGCTGACCACGCGCCTGGAGTTCGACGGGCTCACCGGTGACCTGGTCCCCGACCTCGACGCGCTGGCGAGCGGGCGGGTGCCGGTGCTGGTGCTGACCCACGTGGAGTCCGAGCCGGCGGAGAAGCCCGAGAAGGCCGAGAAGCCGGAGAAGCTGCCCCGGCTGAGCCGCAAGGAGCGCGCCGAGCTGAAGGCGGCCCAGAGGCTGGAGGAGCAGGAGGCGGCCGAGGCCGAGACGGACGAGTCCGAGGAGGCTGAGGAGCCGCAGGACGCGACGAAGATCCAGCCCGTCCCGGAGGTCGAGGCGGAGCCCGAGCCCGAGTTCGAGCCGGTCGAGCCGGTCCGCGAGACGCGGCCTGCCGCCCGCACCGAGCTGATCAAGGACTCCGTCCGCGCGCTGCCCACGCCGCCGCCCATCCCGGCGCAGCGCGGCGGTGACGGACCGGTCGTCGTCGCCCACGTGGCCCGCGTCGACGACTTCGACCCGCTCGAGCCGCGTCCGGCGGACAACGCCGTCATCGGCCCGCTGATCGCCGCCGCCCGCAACCGCGCCCGGCTGAGCATCGACACCCTCAGCGAGCGCACCCGCATCCGTCCGCACGTGCTGGAGTGCATCGAGGTCGACGACTTCGAGGCCTGCGGCGGCGACTTCTACGCCCGTGGGCACCTGCGCACGCTCGCGCGGATCTTCGGGCTCGACGCCCAGCAGCTGCTCGACCTGTACGACGACCGCTACGCCACCGCCGAGATCGAGGCCCGTCAGGTCTTCGAGGCGGAGCTGGCCACCGGCATCGGCGGGGGCGTCCGGGCCATCCGCACCGGTCCGCGCTGGAGCCTGCTGGCCGCGTGCGTGCTCGCCCTCGCGACGGTGTGGGGCGTGGCCCGGGTCTTCAACGACACCCCGCAGGAGCTGGTCAGCCCGGCGCCGGGCGTGGTCGACTCCGCGGGCCTGGCCAGCGGCGACGAGGCCGGCTCGCCGAAGATGACGCTCGCCCCCCTCGAGGTGACCGCTGTCGGGTGCGAGCCCGCAGGTCGTCGTACGCGACCGGGACGGGCGCATCCTCTGGGCCGGCAAGCTCGCGCAGGGGCAGCACCAGCAGGTGATCGGGCTGGCGCCGTTCGACGTGACGGCCAGCAACGGCACCGCGGTGAAGGTCGCGTTCCTGGGCAAGGCGAAGGGCACCGTCGGCGACTCGTCGGCGGCGGCGAGCAAGAAGTTCGGCTGAGCCGCCCGGATTCGTCGGCGCGACGGGCCGTCCGTCATACTCGACACGGCTCATGACTACTGACAATCAGCTGACCACGGTCGCCCTGGTGACGCTGGGCTGCGCCCGCAACGAGGTCGACTCCGAGGAGCTCGCCGGACGGCTCGAGGCCGGCGGGTTCCGGCTCGTCGAGGACCCCGAGGGCGCCGAGACCGTGGTGGTGAACACCTGCGGCTTCGTCGAGGCGGCCAAGAAGGACTCCGTCGACACGCTGCTGGCCGCCGCCGACCTCAAGGAGGCCGGCGACCACGCAGGCCGTGGTGGCCGTGGGCTGCCTGGCCGAGCGGTACGGCGCCGAGCTGGCCACCTCGCTGCCCGAGGCCGACGCCGTGCTGGGGTTCGACGACTACCCCGACATCGCCGGCCGGCTGCGCTCGATCCTGGCCGGCGAGACCCAGCACCCGCACACGCCGCAGGACCGGCGCCGGCTGCTGCCGATCTCCCCGGCCGAGCGGGCCGACGCGCCGGCGTACCAGCCCGGGCACGGTCGAGCGTCGCCGCCTCGACGCCGGGCCGATGGCGCCGCTGAAGCTGGCCTCGGGCTGCGACCGGCGCTGCACCTTCTGCGCGATCCCGGCCTTCCGCGGCTCGTTCGTCTCCCGCCGGCCCTCCGACGTGCTCGCGGAGGCCAGGTGGCTGGCCGGTGAGGGTGCGCGGGAGCTGTTCCTGGTCTCGGAGAACTCCACCTCCTACGGCAAGGACCTCGGCGACCTGCGGCTGCTGGAGACGCTGCTGCCCGAGCTGGCCGCCGTCGACGGCGTCGACCGGGTGCGGGTGTCCTACCTGCAGCCCGCGGAGACGCGGCCGGGGCTGGTCACCGCGATCGCCTCGACGCCGGGCGTGGCGGCGTACTTCGACCTGTCCTTCCAGCACGCCTCGAACCCGGTGCTGCGCCGGATGCGGCGCTTCGGTGACTCCGAGGCCTTCCTGGGGCTGCTCGACCAGGCCCGGACGCAGGCGCCCGAGGCGGGAGCGCGGTCGAACTTCATCGTCGGCTTCCCGGGGGAGACCGAGCACGACCTCGAGGTCCTGTGCGACTTCCTCAGCCGAGGCGCGGCTCGACGCGATCGGCGTCTTCGGCTACTCCGACGAGGACGGCACCGAGGCGGAGCGCTTCGAGGACAAGCTCGACGAGGACGAGATCGCCGACCGGGTGGCCCACGTGACCGCGCTGGCCGAGGAGCTGACCGCGCAGCGCGCCGAGGAGCGGCTCGGGGAGCAGGTCGAGGTCCTCGTCGAGTCGGTCGACGACGGCGTGGTCGAGGGACGCGGCCGCGCACCAGGGCCCCGAGGTCGACGGGTCGACCACGCTGGAGGGTCTGACCGGCCCTGTGGCCGTCGGTGACATGATTCAGGCGGTGGTGGTCGGCTCCGAGGGGGTCGACCTCGTCGCCCGTCCAGGTCACCAGGTGGGGAGGAGCATCGATGAGCCAGCCCCAGCCCGCGCCCGAGCAGGCCCGCGAGGTCAGCAACTGGAACGTCCCCAACGCGCTGACCACGCTGCGCATCGTGATGGTGCCGTTCTTCGGCTGGGCCCTGCTGATCGACGGCGGGTCGTCGATCGGCTGGCGCTGGGTGGCCTGGGTGCTGTTCTGCGCGGCGATGATCACCGACAAGATCGACGGCGACCTGGCCCGCAAGCACAACCTGGTCACCAACTTCGGCAAGATCGCCGACCCGATCGCCGACAAGGCGATCACCGGGATGGCCTTCATCGGCCTCGCGATCATCGCCGACTTCCTGCCCGCCTGGCTGTGGTGGACGATCACGATCGTGGTGCTGCTCCGCGAGTGGGGCGTGACGATCGCCCGCCTCTCGATCGCCAAGGACGTCGTGATGCCGGCCAAGCAGAGCGGCAAGGTCAAGACGGTGATGCAGGCGGTGGCCCTCGGCGGCTTCATCGCCCCGTTCGGGCTGCTCACCGGCGCCTTCGAGGTGCCCGGCGACATCATCTGGTGGCTCTCGGCGGTCGCCCTCGCCATCGCGGTGGTGCTGACCATGACCTCCGGCTGGGAGTTCGCCCGGGACGTCGTACGCCACCGGCGCGGAGCGCCCGCGACCGCGCCCCACTGACCCCGGCTCGCTCGAGCCCCCTAGCCGCCGCTGCCGGTCGCGGTAGCGCGCGCACGTTCTCGCCGGTTGCCGCAGCCGCCCTCGCAGAACCGCTTGGAGCGGTTGCGGGACAGGTCGACCACGATGTTGTCGCAGTCGTCGGCGGCGCAGTCCTTGAGCCGGTCGAGCTCGCCGGCCCGGATCACGTCGGTGAAGGCCATCGCCGCCTCGACGATCATCCGGGTGGCCAGCGGGGCCTCCTGGGGCACGGCGTGGATGTGCCAGCCGAGGTCGTCGTGGTCGACGAGCTGGGGGAGTGCCTCGGAGTCGGTCAGCACCTGGTTGACCGCCGCCACGAGGCTCGTCCTCCTCGAGGCGCCACAGCGCGCGCAGGCGCGGCCGCAGGGCGCGTACGGCGTCCAGCTCGGCCCTGGTCACCGGCCCGGTTGCCGTACCAGCCGACCTCGTCGAGCCAGCTCGACCAGCTGCTCCCGCGTCTGCAGGGTGTCCTCGCCGGAACCGCCCCCGGGGTCGGTGTTCACCAGCGCGGCCGCCGAGTTCGAGCGCGATCTCCGTGTCATGAGCAAAAGTCACGTTGACTCCTGACGTTCCATTCTCCTAGAGTAACCGGTGTACCTCACTTTGACTCCTGACAGGCGGTGAACGATGTCCACGAGGACCACCAGTGCCGGCATCCTGATCGCGCTGATCTCGGCGGCCACGTTCGCCACCTCCGGCCCCTTCGCCAAGTCGCTCCTCACCACCGGGTGGACCCCCGGCTCCGTGGTGTTCCTGCGGATCGCCGTCGCGGCGCTGCTCCTGCTGGTGCCGACCGTACGTGCCCTCGAGGGGCGGTGGCACCTGCTGCGCCGCGAGTGGCGCCAGGTCGTCGCCTTCGGGCTGCTCGCCGTGGCGCTGCCGCAGCTGGCCTTCTTCTACGCCGTCGGACACCTCTCGGTGGGCGTCGCGCTGATGCTGGAGTACCTCGGGCTGGTCCTCGTCGTGGTCTGGCAGTCCGTGCTGGGCCGCCGGCTGCCCGGGTCCGCTCACGGCGCTCGGGGTCGTGCTGGCGCTGGTCGGGCTCGCGCTGGTCCTCGACGTCTTCGGTGGGGTCCGGATCGACGGCATCGGCGTCGCCTGGGGGCTGCTCGCCGCGGTCGGCCTGGCGTCGTACTTCCTGATGTCGGGCAGCACCCACGAGACCGCGCTGCCACCGCTCGCGCTGGCCGGTGGAGGGCTGGTCGTGGGCGCGCTCGCGTTCGCCGTCCTGGGCGTGGTCGGCGTGCTGCCGATGGAGTTCGCGGCCGCGCCCGGCTGAGCTGAACGGGTTCTCGCTGCCGTGGTGGGTCGCGGTGCTCGAGCTGGGCGTGATCGCGGCGGCGACGCCCTACGTCACCGGCATCACGGCGACGCGCGTGCTCGGCGCCAAGCTGGCCTCGTTCGTGGGGCTCTCGGAGGTCCTGTTCACCGTGCTGTTCGCCTGGGTGCTGCTCGGGGAGCTGCCCCGGCCGGTCCAGCTGGTCGGCGGCCTGTTCATCCTGGCCGGCGTCGTGGCCGTGCGTGCCGAGGAGTCCCGCCCGGTCCGGATCGGCGGGCGGGACCTCTCGTCAGCGGCTGAAGCGCACCTGGCGGTCGGTGTACCTCTGCTCGGCGATGGCCCGATAGTGGCGGACGATCGGGTCCAGCGCGACGGCGTCGACGTCCCTGCGGCGCAGGACCACCGACGTGTTGTTGGCGCGGTGCAGGAGCAGCGCCCAGCCTGAGCTGCGGGGCTGGCCGACCACGTCGACGGGCTGGAGGCCGTCGGCGAGGTCGAAGCGCTCGCTGCCGCTGCTGTTGCGGACGGTCAGCACCGAGCCGCGCAGGCTGACCACCTGCGGGGTGCTGGCGATCAGGAGGGCCCAGAGGCCGACGACGACGGCGATGCCGGCGACCACGGAGAGGAACTCGTCCGAACCGCGGGTCTCGGCGTAGCGCAGGCCGAGGGCGGAGGTGCCGCCGACGGCCAGGAGGAGCAGGAGCGCGGAGAAGATCCGCGGGCCGTGGCTGGCCTTCCACTGGGCGTGGGCGGGCAGCGACGCGGTGCGCACGACGGGAGCGACCTGCGGGGCCAGCTCCTCGGCTCGGCGCGTCTCGGTCTCGGTCGCGATGTCGGTCGCGGTGTCGGTGGCGGCCTCGACGACGGTCTCGACACTCTCGGGGACCTCGACCTCGGGAGCCTCGGGAGCGTCGGTGACCTCGATCTGGGGCGCCTCGGTGGCCGCGATGGTCCTCGTGGGTCGGGACCAGCTGCTGTCGGGATGAGTGGCTGGCCGTTGGCCTGCTTGTGCCGGCCGGTGGCGGTCTCCTCCTCGGAGAGCAGCTCGGTGAGCTTGGACAGCGTGCCGGTCACGCCCTTGACGACCGTCTTGCTCGGTCCGGTTCCCCCGCGGTGTCGCATGTTCGTCTGTCCCCCGTGTGTGTTTCATGTGCTTCAGCCGACCGTCTCCGGTCGGTGGGACAAGCATGTAACCAGAGCGGGCAGAAGGGGACATATGACCGACAAATCGGGCTCCACGGACTAGACCGGTGTCCGTTAAATCCCCAATGTTGTATCAGGAGCTGACGCGGCCCTCTCGATGTTCATCGCGGCGCCCACGAGGGCCAGGTGCGAGAAGGCCTGCGGGAAGTTCCCGACCATCCGGTCCGCGGCCACGTCGTACTCCTCGCTGAGCAGCCCGACGTCGTTGGCCAGGCCCACCAGCCGGTCCATCAGGGTCGCGGCGTCGTCGATGCGACCGGCGAGGGCGTACGCCGAGACCAGCCAGAACGAGCAGGCCAGGAACGGGTGCTCGTCGCCCTCGAGACCGTCGACGCCCGAGGAGGTGCGGTAGCGCATCAGCAGGCCGTCGCGCATCAGGTCCTCCTCGACGGCCGCGATCGTGCCCAGCATCTTCGGGTCGTCGCCGTCGATGAACCGGACGAGTGGCAGCACCAGCAGCGAGGCGTCGACCTCGCGGGTGTCGTAGTGCTGGGTGAAGGTGTTGCGCTCGGCGTCGTACCCGTGCGTCATGATCTCCTCGCGCACCTGGTCGCGGATGCGCCGCCACTCGTCGACCGGGCCCGTGCAGCCCGTGCTCCTCGACGCCCTCGATCGCCCGGTCGAAGGCCGCCCACACCATCACCCGGCTGTGGGTGAAGTGGCGCCGCTCGCCCGCGGATCTCCCACAGCCCGTTGTCGGGCCGGCGCCAGTCCTCGGCGAGCTCGTTGACCAGGGTGCGCTGGAGGCTCCAGCTGTCGCGGGTCTCGTCGACGCCGTGGTTGCGCGCCATCGAGAGGGCGCACATCACCTCGCCGAGCACGTCGGTCTGGCGCTGGTCGACGGCGCCGTTGCCGACCCGCACGGGCCGCGAGTCCGCGTAGCCCGGCCAGGTGGTCGAGCTCGCGCTCGGGCAGGTGCCGGCCGCCCTCGACGGTGTACATCACCTGCATGTCGCTGCGGGTCGCCGGCGATCGCACGCAGCAGCCAGTCGCGCCAGTGGTGCGCGGCGTCGGCGCGGCCGGCGGCCAGGAGCGACTCGAGGGTCAGGGCGGCGTCGCGCAGCCAGCAGTAGCGGTAGTCCCAGTTGCGCTCGCCGCCGAAGTCCTCGGGCAGCGAGGTGGTCGGCGCGGCGACGATGCCGCCGGTGTCGACGTGGGTCAGGCCGCGCAGGGTGACCAGGCTGCGGACGACCTCGCCGGCGCCACGGCCCGTCGTACTGGCAGGCGTCGGCCCACTCTGCCGCTCGTCGAGCGTCCAGGCGAGCTGGTCGTCGATGTCGACCGCGCCGGGGATCTCGCGGTAGGAGGGGATCCAGGTGAGCGTGAAGTCGAGCACGCTCGCCCTCGAGGACGTCGAAGGTCTCCTCGTGGTGGCCGTCGACCGCCGGTGGCAGCCGGGGGCCGGTGAGGATCAGCTTGTCGGGCCCGGCGGTGGCGATGATCGCCGGGCTCGCCCTCGACCTGCTCGCGGTGCACCCACGGCCGGATCTGGCCGTAGTCGAAGCGGACCACCCAGCTGTGCCGGATCGAGACGGTGCCGCGGACACCCTCGACCCGGCGGACGACGTCGGCGCGTCGCTCGCCGGTCGGCATCAGGTCGGTGATCCGGACCTCGCCGGTGTCGGTGGTGTACGTCGTCTCGAGCACGGCCGTGTCGTCGATGTAGCGGCGACTGGCCGTGTGCTCTGCCGACGGGGCCGAGCAGCCAGTGGCCGTTGCGGTCGGTGCCGAGCAGCGCCGGCGAAGCACGCCGGGGAGTCGAACTGCGGCAGGCACAGCCAGTCGAGCGAGCCGTCGATGCCGATCAGCGCCGCGGTGTGCCCGTCGCCGATGGCGGCGTAGTCCTCGATCGGCAGCGGCATGAGCGCAGGCTAGCGATCGGCGGGTCGCGGCGGCTGACCGTCGCGCGGCTCGGCTGAGACGGCGCTAGCGTCGGACCATGAGCGATCCGGCGCCGTGGCCCTGCACGCGGCCCTGGTCGCGCGCGGCGAGACCGTCGGGTGTGCCGAGTCGCTGACCGGTGGTGAGCTGGCCGCGCTGCTGAGCGCGACCCCGGGGGCGTCGGCGACCTTCGCCGGCGGCGTGGTCACCTACGCGACCGAGCTCAAGCGCCGGCTGCTCGGGGTGACCGCCACCGAGGTCATCTCGGCCGAGTGCGCGGTGCAGATGGCCACCGGGGTGCGCGAGCTCCTGGACGTGGACTGGGCGCTGTCCACGACGGGGGTCGCCGGTCCCGACCTGCAGGAGGGCCAGCCGGCGGGCACGGTCTTCGTCGGCCTCGCCGGCCGGGAGTCGCTGCGGTTCGTCCGGCTCAGCCTCGAGGGTGACCGGGCGGGGATCCGGTCCGGTGCCTGCGCCGGGGCGCTCGACCTGTTGCTGGCGGAGGTCGTCCGGTGGATGAGCTCGCGGCGATCGCCGACGCGTTGTACGCCGGGTCGCCGGAGGCGTTCACCGAGGCGCGCAACCAGGCCGCCAAGCAGGCGGGGGACAAGGAGCTCGCCGCCCGGGTCAAGAAGCTGAAGAAGCCGTCGGTCGCCGCCTGGGCGGTGAACCTGCTCGTCCGGCGCGAGAGCGAGCAGATCGACTCCGTGCTCGGGCTCGCCGAGCAGCTGCGCGCCGCGGCCGAGGCGCTCGACGGTGACGAGCTGCGCGCGCTCACCCGTCAGCGACGCCAGCTGACCACCGCGCTCGCGTCGTCGGCCAGGTCCCTGGCTCGCGAGGCCGGGGTGCGCCTGACCGGACCCGTCGTCGACCAGGTCGAGGGCATGCTCACGGCCGCGATGCTCGACCCGGTGGCCGCCCAGGTGGTGCGCACGGGTCGGGTGGTCACGGCGTTCACCTCGACCGGGGTCTCCGAGCTCGACGTCGACGGTGTGGTCGCCGTTCCCGAGGCGCTCGACGTGCAGGCCACGCCGCTGGAGGGGGAGAGTGCCGAGGAGCGAGCCGGTCGCGCTGCACGTCGTACCCGACGGGGGAGCGAAGCTGGCCGCGGCCGAGGACGCCCTGGCCGAGGCCACCGAGCACGTCACCGCCGCCGAGCGCGAGCTGCAACGAGGCCGAGGCGGTGGTGGAGGAGCTCAACGCCCGCCGGCTCCAGCTGCAGGGCGACGCCGACGAGCTGCGCCGCCGGCTGGCCGCGATCGAGGACGACGTCGACCAGGTCGACGAGGACCTCGAGGAGGCCGAGGACACCCGCGACGACGCCGAGGTCGTGCTCACCGAGGCCCGGCGGACCCAGGCCGCCGCCGAGGAGGACGTGGCCCGCCTGCGCGAGTGACATCGGCTCACGACACGCCCAATTGTCTACAGAACAACTTGAATTAATACATTTATCTTGCCAAGGTCGAAGGCATGAGTGCTCTGTGCCTCGGCGCAGATCTCGGGAACGCCCTCATCCGGTGAGGCGCGCGCTCCCGCGAGACGATCCGCCGCTTCGCGACTCGGCTGGCTGCGTCGCTGGGTCAGTCCGGTCGTGATCGTGGCTGACCTGGCAGGTCCTCTCCGAGCGCCGGGGTCATCCCCGAGGACAAGATCGCCAGCCCCGCCCAGATCGGCGCCACGCGCCTGGGACCTGGCCAAGGACGGCACGCTCGGTGACGCCACGCTGGTCTCGGTGCAGCGCGTGCTGGCCGGCTTCGTCGTCGGCGCCTCGATCGGCCTCGTCCTGGCCGTGGTCGCCGGGCTGACCCGGGTCGGCGAGGACGCCGTCGACCCGCCGATGCAGATGCTGCGCACGCTGCCGCACTTCGGGCTGATCCCGCTGTTCATCGTCTGGCTGGGGATCGGCGAGGCGCCCAAGATCGCCCTGATCGCGATGGGCGTCGCCTTCCCGCTCTACCTGAACACCTTCGCCGGGATCCGCAGCATCGACCGCAAGATGAGCGAGGCGGCGCTGACGATGGGGCTGACCCGGCGTCAGCGGCTGCGTCACGTGGTCATCCCCGGCGCGCTGCCGCAGGCCCTGGTCGGGCTGCGGCAGAGCCTGGGTGTCGCCTGGCTCTCGCTGATCGTCGCGGAGACGGTCAGTGCCGACTCCGGGCTCGGCTACATGATCAACCACGCCCGCGAGTTCCTGCAGACCGACGTCATCGTCGTCGGGCTCGCCGTCTACAGCATGCTCGGCCTCGCCACCGACTCCCTGGTCCGTCTGATCGAGAGGAGGGCGCTGGCATGGCGCTCCTGACCGCCCGCCCGAAGTCCGCCACCCGAGACACGTCGCCCGGTCGGCGACACCGTCGCCGAGGTGCGCGGCCACCACCGCTCGTTCGGCAGCACCCACGTGCTGCGCGGCGCCGACCTGACCGCTGCGACGCGGCGAGTTCGTCGCCCTCCTCGGCCGCAGCGGCTCGGGCAAGTCCACGTTGCTGCGCAGCCTCGCCGGTCTCGACCCCTCGCCCCAGCGACGAGGTCTCCGTCACCGGTCGCACCTCGGTCGCCTTCCAGGAGCCGCGGCTGCTGCCGTGGCGCAAGGTCGAGCGCAACGTCGAGCTGGCGCTGCTGAACACCGTGCGCGACGGCAGCCGCACCGAGAAGGTGCGCTCGGCGCTGGCCGAGGTCAGCCTGACCGAGAAGGCCGACGTCTGGCCCGGCTCCCTGTCCGGCGGCCAGGCCCAGCGGGTCTCGCTCGCCCGGGCCCTGGTCAGCGAGCCCGACCTGATGCTGCTCGACGAGCCGTTCAGCGCGCTCGACGCCCTGACGCGGATCGAGATGCACGCCCTCGTCACCCAGCTCTGGGAGCGGCACCAGCCGGCGATCCTGCTCGTCACCCACGACGTCGACGAGGCGCATCGCCCTCGCCGACCGCGTGCTCGTGCTCGACGAGGGCCGGGTCGCCCGTGAGTGGGAGGTCCCGGTCCGTCGTACCTCCCGCAACCCGGAGCACCACCAGATCGCGCAGCTGCGCGAGCAGGTCCTCGGCGCCCTCGGCGTCACGTCCAACCCGATCGAAAGTGGAGCAGCATGACCTTCACCCCGCATCACGTGCCATCCGTCCGTTCCGACGCTTCCTCGTCGTCGGCACCGTCGCCCTCACGGCGTCGTTGTCGCTGACCGCGTGCGGCTCGAAGACAGGCAACGAGGCGGCGGTGCTGGACAACGGCAAGGTCGACCTCGCCAAGGTCACGCTGACGGTCGGTGACCAGAAGGGCGGCTCCAAGGCGCTGCTGTCGGCCGCCGGCGCAGCTCGACGACGTCCCGTACAAGATCCAGTGGAAGTCGTTCACCTCCGGCCCGCCCCTGCTCGAGGCGCTGAACGCCGGCGCGATCGACATCGGCGGCGTCGGCAACACGCCGCCGCTGTTCGCGGCGGCCGGCAAGAGCAAGATCGAGGTCGTCTCCGGCGCCACCATGGGCGCGAAGGGCGACACGATCGTGGTCCCGAAGGACTCGCCCATCAAGAGCGTCGCGGACCTCAAGGGCAAGAAGGTCGCCGTGGCCGAGGGCAGCTCGGCCAACTACAACCTGCTGGCGCAGCTGGGCAAGGCCGGGCTGAGCTACGACGACATCGAGGTCGAGACGCTGCAGCCCGCCGATGCGCTGGCGGCCTTCACCAACAAGCACGTGGACGCCTGGGCGATCTGGGACCCCTACACCTCGCAGGCCGAGCTCGAGGCGAACGCCCGCGTCCTCGTCGACGGCGGCGGGCCTCGTGAACGGGATGACGTTCCAGGCCGCCAACCCCGACGCCCTGGACGAGAAGGCCACCACGCACGGCCCTGCGAGGACTACCTCGGGCGGATCGCCAAGGCGCAGGTGTGGAGCAACACCCACCGCGACGAGTGGGCGAAGGTCTGGGCCGAGGAGACCGGGCCTGTCCGCAGGCGGTGACCCGTCGCGCGGTCGACCGTCGTCTCGGCGAAGCCGACGCCGATCAGCACGGACGTCACCTCCTCCGAGCAGGAGATGGCCGACGCGTTCGTGAAGGCCGGACTGCTCCCCGAGAAGTTCGACGTCGCGAAGTTCTTCACCGACGACTACAACAGCGCTCGGTCCCCGCGGCCTGAGCAGCGGACAGGAGACACCATGAGCATCAAGCTGCACTGGTTCCTGCCGACCACCGGCGACGCACGCAGCCTCGTCGGCGGCGGCCACAGCGTCCCGCAGGGCGTCGGCCGACCCGACCGACGGGCTGGGCACGGCCAACGTGTTCCGCGAGGCCGACATCGACTACCTCGCCAGCATCGCCCGCACCGCCGACCAGCTCGGCTACGAGGGCGTGCTGACCCCGACCGGCACCTGGTGCGAGGACGCCTGGCTGGTCACCTCGGCGCTGATCCGCGAGACCCGCAACCTGAAGTTCCTGGTCGCCTTCCGGCCCGGGGTCACCTCGCCGACCCTGTCGGCGCAGATGGCCGCCGCGTTCCAGCGGATCTCGAACGGCCGGCTGCTGCTCAACGTGGTCACCGGTGGCGAGCCGGTCGAGCAGGCGCGGTTCGGTGACCACCTCTCGAAGGCGGAGCGCTACGCGCGCACCGACGAGTTCCTCTCGGTGGTGAAGGGCGCCTGGACCCAGGGCCCGTTCGACTTCGACGGCCAGCACTACCAGATCGAGGGCGCCGAGATCCGGGGCACGATCGACCCGGTGCCGGACATCTACTTCGGTGGCTCCTCGGCGCCGGCCGGCCCGGTCGCGGCGAAGCACGCCGACGTCTACCTGACCTGGGGCGAGCCGCCTCGAGCAGGTCGAGGAGAAGCTCAACTGGATCCGCGGGCTCGCCAAGGAGCAGGGGCGTGACGTCCGCTTCGGCCTGCGCATCCACACGCTCTCCCGCGACACCAGCGAGCGCGCCTGGCAGGAGGCGCAGTGGCTGCTCGACGGCCTCGACCCCGCCACCATCGAGAAGGCCCAGCAGGCACTGGCCGCGAGCGAGTCCACCGGGCCAGCAGCGGATGCGTGCCCTGCACGGCGGTCGCACCGACGTTCGCCGACGGCCCACGACCTGGAGATCGCGCCGAACCTGTGGTCGGGCGTCGGGCTGGTGCGTGGCGGAGCGGGTACGGCGCTGGTCGGCTCCCACCAGGAGGTGGCCGACCGGCTCGAGGAGTACCACCGGATCGGCATCGACGAGTTCATCCTCTCCGGCTACCCGCACGTCGAGGAGGCCTACTGGTTCGCCGAGGGCGTCAAGCCGATCCTGCGCGCCAAGGGCATCTACGGGGACGACGTACAGCCGGGCCGGAGGCTCGCCTCGGCCTGAAAACCACGGCGCGCCTGTCGGTGCGGCGGTCCTAGGGTCGCTCCATGAGCGAGCACTCGGAGATCTCCCACCCGTCCCAGGTCGAGCTGCTGCTGCGCTACCTGCAGCGCGAGCGCGACAACCTGATCGCCACCCTCGACGGCGCTCAGCGACTACGACGTCGCGCCGTCCGATGACCCCGAGCGGCACCAGCCTGCTCGGCCTGCTCAAGCACGTCGCCACCGTCGAGATCGGCTACTTCGGGGACTGCGTCGGGCGACCCTGGCCCGAGCCGATCCCGTGGGAGAACGAGGCGGCCTTCGAGGCCGGCGAGGACATGTACGCGCTGGCCGACGAGTCGCGCGAGATGCTGCTCGACCTCTACCGGCGGTCGTGGGCGTTCGCCGACCTCAACATCCGCGAGCTCGGTCTCGACGCCCCGGCGCACGTGCCGTGGTGGCGCGAGGATCGCAAGGACACGACCGTCGGCTACCTGGTGGTGCACATGCTCGCCGAGACCGCCCACCACGCCGGCCACGCCGACATCGTGCGGGAGTCGATCGACGGGCGGGGTGGTCGCGACCACGACGACGTCGGCGACGAGGCGCACTGGACGGCGTTCGTGGCGAAGGTCCAGGCCGCCGCCGACGCCCACCGCTGACCCTGGCGTCTCACGCGGGTCCCGCCACGCCGGCAGATCGGTCGCGCGACCGATGTGCGCGGCCGTCGCGAATGACTACGGTCTCTCCCGTGAACTGGAAACCGCCGCTCGATCGACGCGCTCATCGCCGCCGTCTTCCTGGCCATGACCACCGCCGAGGCGCTGTTCAGTGCCGACGTGGACAAGCCGGTCGAGCACGTCGTGGTGGCCGGGATCGGGATGATCGCGCTGGCCTGGCGCCGCCGGGCATCGCTGGTCGTGGCGGGGATCGTGATCCTGTCCAACATCATCTCCAACCCGCAGAACGAGTTCACCACGCTGTTGTCGCTGGTGCTGGTCTCCTTCACCGTCGGCGCCGAGAACGACCCGCCGTGGAGCTACTTCGGGCTGGGTCTCGTGTTCATCCCGTTCCTGGTCGTGAGCATCGTCGAGAGCTTCGAACCGAGCGACCTGGCCGCCGGACTCGTGTTCTTCGCCGGGCCGTGGGCCGTCGGGGTCATCACGCGCGGCCACACCGCCAGCGTCGAGGAGGCCGTGGCCCGCGCCGAGCAGCTGGAGCGCAACCGTGAGCTCGAGGCGGCCAAGGCGGCGGCGGAGGAACGCACCCGCATCGCCCGCGAGCTGCACGACATCGTGTCCCACTCGATCAGCGTGGTGACCATCCAGACCCAGGCCGTACGCCGCCGGCTGGGCCCCGAGCACGCGGCGGAGGCCCGCGACCTCGCCGCCGTCGAGGCGACCGCCCGCGAGGCGCTGGCCGAGATGCGCCGGCTCTTCGGGGTGCTGCGCACCGAGGGCGACCAACCGCTGGCTCTCTCGCCGCAGCCGGGTCTCTCCGAGCTGGACCGCCTGGTGCGCCAGGTGGGGTCCGGCGACATGGAGGTCAGCCTGCGGGTCGAGGGCGATCCCGTCCCGTTGAGCCCGGGCGTGGACCTCGCGGCGTACCGCATCGCCCAGGAAGGCCTGACCAACGCGCTGCGGCACGCCGGCGCCACCCGCGCCGACGTGCTCGTGCGCTACTCGCCCGGCCACCTCGACGTCGAGGTCGAGGACGACGGCCGGGGCCTGCCCCGCCGCCAGGCCAACGGCACCGCGCCGAAGGGCGGCCACGGGCTCCTCGGCATCCGCGAACGGGTCGCGCTGTACGGCGGCACCGTCGACCTCGGCCCCTCGTCCGCGGGCGGGGTCCGCCTCGCCGTCAGCCTGCCGCTGAAGGAGACCACGACATGACCATCCGACTCGCGATCGTCGACGACCAGGGCATGGTGCGGGCCGGGTTCCGCTCGCTGCTGGCCGGCGAGGAGGACTTCGAGGTGGTCGGCGAGGCCGCCAACGGGGAGGAGGGCGTCCAGCTCGTCACCGACCTGGTCCCCGACGTGACCCTGATGGACATCCGGATGCCGGTGCTCGACGGCATCGCCGCCACCCGCCAGCTGGTCCAGGCGGGCGTGGAGACCAAGGTGGTCGTGCTGACCACCTTCGACCTCGACGAGTACGTCTTCGAGGCGCTGCGCGCCGGCGCCTCGGGCTTCCTGCTCAAGGACGCGCCGGCCGAGGAGCTCGCGGCCGCGATCCGCGTGGTGGCCGCCGGTGAGTCCCTGCTGGCGCCCGGGGTCACCCGGCGCGTGATCGATGCGTTCGTACGCCGCCCCGCGCCGCCGACCAGCCCCCGGGAGAACCGCACCGAGCAGCTGACCCCCCGCGAGCTCGAGGTGCTGGGCCTGCTCGCGCGCGGGCTGTCCAACCTCGACATCGCCAGCAAGCTGTTCGTCTCCGAGGGGACCACGAAGACCCACGTCAGCAACGTGCTCACCAAGCTGGGGCTGCGTGACCGGGTGCAGGCGGTGATCTTCGCCTACGAGAGCGGCGTGGTGATCCCCGGCGACCGGGTCGAAGATCCGTCGTACGACTGAGGCGTGAATCCTCCTCGCGGCAGATCCGGTTGAGACGGCGCCCCGGAAGGCTGGTGCTCACCAACCCACCACCGAGGAGCACTGAAATGACCGCCATCACCACCACCTCCGCGGACCTCGTCGAGGCCCGCCCCACCACCAAGCGCACCCGGTCCGCCGCCCTGCGACGCGGGTTCTTCGTCGCCTCGCCGATCCTGGCCGGGGTCCTGCTGCTGGTCGCGACCATCGCCGACCCCGGCGCCGGCAGCACCGGCCAGGAGATGAACCAGGCCTACACCGACAACCCCGGCGCCCTGCAGTGGCACTCGCTGATCCTGCACTGGTCCTACGCCTTCTGGGGCGTCACGGCGTTCATGGCCGCGGCGTACGTCAAGGGCCGGGGCTCGGTCCTCGCCAACATCGGCGCCTTCCTGGGCTTCGTCGCCATGACCACCCTGCCCGGCATCCTCGCCGTGGACTGGTACGACTCCTCCATCGGCCAGGTCTACGGCGTGGACGCCATCGCCTCGCTGCACGACCACATGGACGCAGACCCTGTGGGCGCTGCCGTTCTTCGCCGCGCCCGGGCATCATCGGCCTGCTGCTGTGCATGCCCGTCGCGGCCGCCGCGCTGTGGCGCGGTGGGGTCGTGCGCTGGTGGGCCTTCGCGGCCGCCCTCGCCGGCACCGCCACCTTCATCGGCAGTGGCGTCACGGTCTGGGGCGTCGCGCTGACGGCCGTGTTCTTCACGGTCCTCGGCGTGGACCTGGCCCGCGGCACGCGGTCTCCGCGGGCCTGACAGGGCCGACGGCCCCGGACGGATCCTCTCCGTCCGGGGCCGTCGTGCGTCTGGTCGACGTCTACTCGGCCCAGTCGCGGGAGCGCTCGACGCCCTTCTGCCACAGGGCGTACGCCGCACCGGTGCGCTCCCGGGTCGCGTCGGACTCGTCGGGGGTGAACTCCCGGTCGAGCTTCCAGGTCTCCCGCAGGTCGTCCATCGACTCCCAGACGCCGGCGCCGAGCCCGGCCATGAAGGCCGCGCCGAGGGCGGTGGTCTCGACGATCTCCGGCCGCTGCACGGGTACGCCGAGCAGGTCGGCCTGGAACTGGCAGAGCAGGTCGTTGGCCGCCGCGCCGCCGTCGACCATCAGCGAGGTCAGCTTGGTCGGCATCGTGTCGATGACGTCGCGCACCTCGAAGGTGATCGCCTCGAGGGTGGCCCGGACGATGTGCGCGCGCGTCGTACCCCGGGTGATGCCGAGGATCGTGCCGCGCGCGTGCGGGTCCCAGTGGGGTGCACCGAGCCCGGTCAGCGCCGGGACGAAGACCACCCCGTCGCTGCCGTCCACGGTCGCGGCGATCGCCTCGGTCTCGGCGGCGGACCCGACGATCTGCAGGCCGTCGCGCAGCCACTGCACCGCGGCGCCGGTGACGAAGATGGCCCCCTCGAGGGCGTAGGTCAGCTTCCCGTCGGGTGACCTCCAGGCCGCCGTGGTGAGCAGGCCCGCGTCGGAGCGCACCACCTCGTCGCCGGTGTTGGTGAGGATGAACGAGCCGGTGCCGTAGGTGCACTTGGAGTCGCCCACGTCGAAGCAGGTCTGCCCGAACAGCGCCGACTGCTGGTCGCCGGCGATGCCGGCGACGGGCAGCTCGAGGTCGAGGAACGACTTGGGGTCGGTGGTGGCCAGCTCACCCCAGTTGGGCACGATCTCCGGCAGCGCGTCCATCGGCACGCCGAACAGGTCGCACAGCTCCTCGGACCACGCGCCCTGCTCGAGGTCGAACAGCAGCGTGCGGCACGCGTTGGAGACGTCGGTGATGTGCCAGGTGCCGCGGGTCATCCGCGCGATCAGGTAGGAGTCGACGGTGCCGATCGCGTAGCGGCCGTCCTCGACCAGCGCCCACGTGTTCGGCTCGTTCTCCTGCAGCCAGACCAGCTTGGTGCCGGAGAAGTACGGGTCGAGGCGCAGCCCGGTGAGCTCGGTGACCCTCTCCTCGTGGCCCTCGTCCTTCATCCGCCGGCAGATGTCCGCGGTACGCCGGTCCTGCCAGACGATCGCGCGCCTCGGCGAGCCCAGCGTCTCGCGGTCCCAGAGCAGCACCGTCTCGCGCTGGTTGGTGATGCCGATCGCCCTTGAGGTCCGACGTCGACCCGCTCCAGGACTTCGAGGCAGTCGCGCACCGCCTCCAGGGTGGCCTGCCAGATCTCCTCGGGGGAGTGCTCGACCCAGCCCGGCTTGCGGGAAGTGCTGGCGGAACTCCTGGTAGCCCTTGGCGGCGATGGTGCCCTCGGGGGTCACGACGAGTGCGGTGACGCCCGTCGTCCCTGCGTCGATCGCGAGGATGCTCATGGCTCGCGAGCCTAGGGGAGCGGGCTGGACTCGGTCGCAGCGTTCACGGTTTCATGTGATCGTTCCAAATCGTCACCACCTGCCCACCGTCCCCACTGACCAGGAGATCGCATGCGCGTCGGAGTCCTCACCGGAGGAGGCGACTGCCCCGGCCTGAACGCCGTGATCCGGGCCGTGGTCCGCAAGGGCGTCGAAGGAGTACGACTACGAGTTCGTCGGCTTCCGCGACGGCTGGAAGGGCCCCCTCGAGGGGATCACCAGCGAGCTCGGCATCCCGCAGGTGCGCGGCATCCTCCCGCGCGGCGGCACCATCCTGGGCTCCTCGCGGACCAACCCGTTCAAGGTCGACAACGGCGTGGAGCAGATCAAGCAGAACCTCGCCGACCTCGGCGTCGACGCGCTCGTGGCGATCGGCGGCGAGGACACGCTCGGCGTGGCCACCAAGCTGCACGACCTCGGCGTCAAGGTCGTGGGCGTCCCGAAGACGATCGACAACGACCTGAACGCCACCGACTTCACCTTCGGCTTCGACACCGCGGTCAACATCGCGATGGAGGCGATCGACCGGCTGCACACCACCGCCGAGTCGCACCACCGCGTGCTCGTCGTCGAGGTGATGGGCCGGCACGCCGGCTGGATCGCCCTGCACGCGGGCCTCGCCGGCGGCGCGAACGTCGTACTCATCCCCGAGAAGCCGTTCGACATCGAGGCCGTCTGCGCCCTGGTCGAGCAGCGCTTCGAGAGCCACTACTCGCCGATCCTGGTCGTCTCGGAGGGCGCGGTGCCCGTCGAGGGCGGCGACATGACCCTCGTCTCCGGCGAGAAGGACGCCTTCGGGCACGTGCGGCTCGGCGGCATCGGCGACCGGCTGGCGCACGAGATCGAGCAGCGCACGGGCAAGGAGGCGCGGGCCGTCGTACTCGGTCACGTGCAGCGCGGCGGCACCCCCACCGCGTTCGACCGGTGGCTGGCCACGCGCTTCGGCCTGCACGCCATCGACGCCGTCCACGACGGCGACTTCGGCACCATGATGGCGCTGCGCGGCACCAAGATCGCGCGGGTCCCGCTGATCGAGGGCACCGGTGAGCTCAAGCTCGTCGACCCCCAGGAGTACGCCGAGGCCGAGGTCTTCTTCGGCTGAATCCGCTCCGCCCGTGGCTCGCGCCTGCTGGCTGGGTGGCCCGCAATAGGCCACCATGGGGGGACATTGCACCCCCGGGAGGCCCGAAGTGACCACTACCACCGAGGAACCAGACGTCAACGGGCCCCAGCCCGATCTCAAGCGGGTGATGGGCCCCGGCCTGCTCCTGCTGTTCATCGTCGGCGACATCCTCGGTGCCGGTGTGTACGCCGTCACCGGCCGCCTCGCCGGGCAGGTCGGCGGCATCGCCTGGCTGCCGTTCCTGGTGGCCTTCGCGGTCGCGACGCTGACGGCCTTCTCCTACCTCGAGCTGGTCTGCAAGTACCCCCAGGCCGCCGGTGCCGCGCTCTACACGCACAAGGCGTTCGGCGTGCACTTCGTGACGTTCCTGGTGGCCTTCACGGTGGTGTGCTCGGGCATCACCAGCGCCTCGACCTCCTCGGGGCTGCTGGCCAGCAACCTGCTGATCGGGCTCAACGAGGGCATCGACAGCGTGCCGACCGGTGACGGCGCGACGCTCGTCGTGGCGCTGCTGTTCATGCTGCTGCTGGCGGCGATCAACCTGCGCGGCGTCGGCGAGAGCGTGAAGTTCAACGTGGTCCTGACGCTCGATCGAGATGCTGGCGCTGGCCATCGTGATCGTCATCGGCTTCGTCGCCATCGGTGGCGACAAGGCCGACCTGAGCCGGATCACGGTCTTCGAGAACCCCGACGACAAGGGCCTGTTCATGGCCGTCACGATCGCCACCGCGATCGCGTTCTTCTCGATGGTCGGCTTCGAGGACTCCGTCAACATGGTCGAGGAGACCAAGGAGCCCGCAGCGGATCTTCCCGAAGATGATGTTCACCGGTCTCGGCATCGCGGTGATCATCTACATGCTGGTGGCGATCTCGGTGGTCGCCGTGATCCCCGCGGGCGACATCGCGGCACCGAAGAACCCCGAGGCCGGGATCCTGCTCGACGTCGTACGCGTGGGTGCGCCCGACCTCAACATCGACAAGATCTTCCCGTTCCTGACGGTCTTCGCCGTCGCCAACACCGCGCTGATCAACATGCTGATGGCGAGCCGGCTGATCTACGGCATGGCCAACCAGAACGTGCTGCCGCCGGCCCTCGGCAAGGTGCTGCCGAACCGCCGCTCGCCGTGGGCCGCCATCGCCTTCACCACCGTGCTGGCGCTGGGGCTGATCGTCGTGGTCCGCACCCAGTCGGAGAGCACGATCGTCGCGCGCCCTGTCCGGTACGACGGCCCTGCTGCTGCTGGCGGTGTTCACGATCGTCAACGTCTGCGTGCTGATCCTGCGGCGCGACCCGGCCAGCGGGCACTTCAAGGCGCCCACCATCGTGCCGGTGCTCGGTGCGATCTGCTGCGCCTACCTGCTCGGGCCCGTGGGCCCGGCTGGAGGCCGACATGATCCAGTACAAGATCGCCGCCGGCCTGCTCGCCCTCGGCATCGTGCTCTGGGGCCTGACGATGCTCTTCTACAAGCCCGAGGGCGGGCGGTTCCGCGACGTCGAGCACCTCGGGGACTGACCAGCGCACGCACGCGAGTCCGGGGTCACCATGGCCCGGCCGTAGCATGGTGCTGGTGTCCGAACGAGTACCTGACCTGGCGTCACTGCACGCGATGGGACCGGCCCAGCAGCCGTCGTACCCCGACGCCGATGCGGTCGACGCCGCCGTACGCCCGGCTGCGACGGATGCCACCCCTCGTCTTTGCCGGCGAGTGCGACGCCCTCAAGGCCAAGCTCGGCGCGGTCGCGAAGGGCGAGTCCTTCCTGCTCCAGGGCGGTGACTGCGCCGAGACCTTCGACGGCGTGACCGCCGACAACACCCGCAACAAGCTGCGCGTGCTCCTGCAGATGGCGGTCGTGCTGACGTACGCCGCGTCGGTGCCGGTCGTGAAGCTGGGCCGCCTCGCCGGGCAGTACGCCAAGCCGCGCTCCTCGGACTTCGAGACCCGCAACGGGGTCACCCTGCCGGCCTACCGCGGCGACGCGGTCAACGGCTTCGACTTCACCGAGGCCTCGCGGATCCCGGACCCGCAGCGGCTCGTGGAGGTCTACCACGCGTCGGCCGCGACGCTGAACCTCGTGCGCGCCTTCGTCACCGGTGGCTACGCCGACCTGCGCCAGGTGCACACCTGGAACACCGACTTCGTGCTCGGCTCCGAGGTGGGCCGCAAGTACGAGAAGATGGCCGCCGAGATCGACCGGGCGCTGACCTTCATGAAGGCGATCGGGGCGGACCCCGACGAGTTCCACCGGGTCGACTTCCACTCCAGCCACGAGGCGCTGATCCTCGAGTACGAGCACGCCCTGACCCGCATCGACAGCCGCACCCAGCTGCCGTACGACGTGTCCAGCCACTTCGTCTGGGTCGGCGAGCGCACCCGCCAGCTCGACGGCGCCCACGTCGAGCTGCTCAGCCACATCCAGAACCCGATCGGCGTCAAGCTCGGCCCCACCACGTCGGCGGACGACGCGATCGCGCTGGCCGGCAAGCTCAACCCGACCAACGAGCCCGGGCGGCTGACCTTCATCACCCGCATGGGCGCCGGCAGGATCCGCGAGGCGCTGCCCCCGCTGCTGGAGAAGGTCGACGCCGCCGGCATCCAGGTCGCGTGGGTCTGCGACCCGATGCACGGCAACACCTTCGAGGCGTCGTCGGGCTACAAGACGCGACGCTTCGACGACGTGATCGAGGAGGTCCAGGGCTTCTTCGACGTGCACCGCGCGATCGGCACCTGGCCCGGTGGCCTGCACGTCGAGCTCACCGGCGACGACGTCACCGAGTGCGTCGGTGGCGGTGAGGAGCTGCTCGAGGCCGACCTGGCCGACCGCTACGAGTCGGTCTGCGACCCGCGGCTCAACCGGGTGCAGTCCCTCGAGCTGGCCTTCCTCGTCGCCGAGATGCTCCGCCACGCGTGAGCCGCACGCTACGAGCTCGCCGGCGACCACCTCGAGTTCTGGCGGGAGAAGCACCACTGCGCCGTGACGTCGCTGAAGCAGGACGGCTCGCCGCACGTCGTACCGATGGGCATCGTGGTCGACCCCGTCGTCCGGGCTGGCCTGGGGGATCACCTCGGGCCGGTCGCAGAAGGTGGCCAACCTGCGGCGTGACCCGCGGGTCGCGGTCTGCCAGGTCGACCGCGGCCGCTGGTCGACGGTCGAGGGCACGGCCGAGGTGCTGGAGGACCCGGAGTCGGTCGCGGACGCCGTACGCCGCTACGCGGAGCGGTACCGCCAGCCGCGCGAGAACCCCGAGCGGGTCGCGATACGGATCACGATCACCCGGGTCATCGGCAACGTCTGAGGGACGAATTCACCAGGACGCGTATTTCGGCCGTCCTCTGATCTCTCAATCGAGTGTGGAGATCGCCACGGCACGAGCGCATGCTGGTGCTTTCGGGAAGTCGGCCAGCGACGCGGCATTTCGGGTGGCGAGCCCATGGTCGCTCAGCAGAGATCGACAACCGAAGGGGAATTCTCATGGACGCCGAACGATATGTCTTCCTGGACCTCGGGCGACGGGGACGAGCCCGGGGTGGCGGGGCCCGGGACCCCGGCTTCGAGGCGCTCGAGGACACCGCGGAGCTCGAGCTGCACGTGGCGGACCTGACGCCGAGCGAAGCCGCGAGCGAGCTGCGCAGGCCGGGCGTCGTGGGTGCCCGACCCATGCCTCTCACGCTGATCGAGCCGACCGAGGCGGCGGATCCCGCACCGTCCGCGGGGGCGGGCGTCACCTGGGGCGTGCAGGCCGTCGGGGCGGACGCCACCACGCTTCACGGGCGCCGGGGTCAAGGTGGCCGTGCTCGACACCGGGATCGACCCGACCACATGCCGCGTTCGCCGGGGTGACCCTGCTCCAGGAGGACTTCACCGGGTCCGGGGCGGACGACACCCACGGCCACGGCACGCACTGCGCCGGCACGATCGCGGGCCGGGACGTCGACGGTCTGCGGATCGGCGTCGCTCGCGGTGTCACGGAGCTGCTCGCGGGCAAGGTGCTCGGCGGCGACGGTGGGCAGCACGGAGGTGCTGCTGAAGGCGATGCGCTGGGCTCTCGACAACGGCGCCAACGTCATCTCCATGTCGCTCGGGATCGACTTCCCGGGCGCCGTGCAGGAGAACGTCGAGAAGTTCGACATGACCATCCCGCAGGCCACCTCTCGGGCCCTCGAGGACTACCGACGCAACCTGAGCCTGTTCGGGGCGATGGCCAACGTCCTCCGGGTGGCCTCGCTGAGTGGCCAGCCGATCATCGTCGTCGCGGCCACCGGGAACGAGAGCGAGCGTGCGGCGGCGAAGCCCTACACGGTGGCCATCTCGCCCCCTGCCGCCGTCGGAGGGTTTCATCGGCGTGGGGGCAGTCGGTCAGGCACCGGACGGTGCTCTCGTGGTGGCGCCGTTCTCCAACACCGGACCGGCCGTGGTGGGGCCAGGCGTCGCCGTCATGTCCGCCAAGCTGGGTGGCGGCCTCAAGGCCCTCAACGGCACCAGCATGGCAACGCCTCACGTGGCCGGCGTGGCCGCGCTGTGGGCCGAGGCGATCCAGCAGCAGACCGGAAACCTCACCGCCGAGACCCTGGCGGCGGAGCTGCGCGCCAACTGCCGCTTCGATGCCGGCTTCGACCCCGACGACATGGGCGCGGGGTTGGTGCAGGCGCCTCCGTCGGCGCCGTAGACCCATGAGCTCCAGGCGGGGCCTCCTCCTCACGGCTGAGGCCCGAATCCACCTCCAGGCTGATGTGCGACCACCTGCCGCTGCGGTGTCCTTGTGCCATCGACGAGGGAGGCGACCATGAGGTTCACAGGCGAACGAGTGCTGCAGAGTCCGGTCGAGGAGCTCTGGGCAGCGCTGCACGACGGCGAGGTCCTGGCTGCGGTCATCCCCGGCGTCGAGGAGCTGGTGCCGCTCGGCGTCCGGGCAGTACGCCGCGACGCTGGCAGCCCGGGTCGGACCTCTCGCCGACACCTACCGCGGAGCCTTCGACATCGTCGACCTGCGCCCGGGCCAGGAGCTCAACGTCAGCGTCGAGGGACGTGGCCGGCTCGGACGGCTGGCCGTCGACCTGCGCGTCCGGCTGGGCGAGGGACGCCGCCCGGGGACGACCACCCTGCGCTACGACGCGCAGGCCACCGTCGGCGGCCTCGTCGCCCGGCTGGGGAACGCCACGCTCACCGTCGCCGGTGGGCACCTGACGGGCTCGTTCTTCCGCGACCTCGACCGTTCGCTGCGCACGGCCGCACGGCCGCGGCGAGTGGCCGCACTCGTCTGACGCCGCCTCGCAGAGCCTCGCGCGGCCTCGGTCCTATCCGCGACCTGCTGGGCCCGCGGAAAAGCGGCGGCAGGTAGCGCACCATCAGGGTCGACCAGGTGAGGTGGGTCAGCAACGGCGCCTGCAGGCCGCCGGACGCGCGCCGTTGCAGCGCGAACAGCGTGCCCATCACCACCGCCGCCAGCACCAGCGACGGATTCCGGGTGGTCGTGGTCGCGAGCGCGTAGATGCCGGTGGAGGCGACGGCGGCCTGGTGGTGGGGGAGCGCCGAGTAGAGCGCCCCGCGGAAGAAGATCTCCTCACCGGCTCCGTTGGCGTACGTCGTGAGCAGCACCAGCGGCATGTTGCCCTCCTCGGCGAACTGGAGGATCTCGCTGATGGCTTGCTCGAGGAACGGGATCTGCCGGGCGACGAGCGCCCCGGCGTAGAAGACGCCGAACGCTGCGACGCCGGTGGCGACGGGGGTGATCCAGGGCCGCCGGAGTCGGCGGTCACGGTCCTCGAGCCAGCCCCGGTGCAGCGGGCCCGACGCCAAGCCGCCGATCGACCACGCGGCTGCGGTACCGAGGGTGAGCGCGTAGAACGGCGCGCTGTCCGGCTTGGTCGACAGCGAGACCCCGAGCAACGTCGCGCCGGCGACGGAGGTTGCCGCGACGACCTTGCGACGTCTCGCGACCACGCGGGGCGACTCCTGTGCTCCCCGGGGACCACGTGCGTGATGGGCATCGGCAGCCAGCCCTCGAGATCGCGGCGCGTCTTCCTCCAGCGGGCCACCACTTCTTCGCGTCGCACGTCAGCTGCCCCCAGTCCCGTGGATCCGACGTCATGCGCGGAGAACGGCACCGCACGACGATCCGTCACTACCGAGGCTCGGGCGCTCCTCGCCCGCCCACGACACCCGTAGCGGGTGAACGGCCGGTCCACGCTCGTCCGGGACTCAGCCGGGGACGTAGCGCTCGCGCAGGGCCGTGGTGGTCGACGCCGGCAGCACACCGGCGTCGAGCAGGCCCTCGATGGTGAGGGTGGCGAACGTCGAGTCGTCCGCGAGCAGGTCGCGGTAGCGGGCGCAGAGTCCGGCCACGTCGACGTTGCCCGCGGGATGGACGACGACGTACCGACCCCAGGTCCAGGCGCCGCTCGGGTGCTGGGGCATCGACAGCAGCAGCAGGTGCTCGAGCCACATCACGGCGAGCTCGGACCGGCCGCCGAGCAGGTCGATCGCGCCGCGCCGAAGGCGCCGGACCTCTCGGCGACCTCGCGGTTGCGCGGCAGGTTCGCGGGCTTGGGGGTCTCGCTCTTGTTCCGCTCGTGGTACTGCGTGCCGACCGCGATGATCCCCTTCGTCCCGTCGTCGAGGTCGAGCACGAACGCCGCCCCGAAGTCCCGCAGGCTGTTCAGGTACGCCGGGTCGAAGCGACCGGGCGAGTGGACGAACCGCACCTCCGAGACGGTGCCCGGCGCGTCGGGCCACCACGCGTGCACGGCCCGGTCGGCCAGGTCGAGGTCGCCGGCGAGGTCGCCGAAGAGGTTGAACGCCAGCGCCGATGACCACAGCAGGTCGGCCCACAGGCGCTGGTGGTCGAAGCTCTGGTGCGGCTCGGTGACCGACGTGCGCGCCCGCGCGGCGTGGAGGGCGCCGGGCGTCACGAAGCCCGCACCGGTCTCGCGGGCGTAGTCGAGCGGCAGCCGGCTGCCGACCGGTCGCGACGGCTTGCCCTCCTTCGGCACGATCGGCTGCGTGCCGATCGGGTGCCCGTGCGCCTCGCGCCACCGGGCCTGGTGGAGCCGGGTCTCCTGCCGGAAGGCGGTCATCTCGGGCCGTCGCGGGATCTCGTCGTCGGCCTCCCAGCAGTGCGCCGCCTCGAGGACCTCGCGGCTCGAGGTCACGACAGCGACACGTCCTCGGCCCACGGCAGCCGTTCGACGCCGCCCAGCCGGCGGTGGAAGCGCACGTGGTCGGCGTAGGAGTCCAGCACCCGCCAGAGCTCCTGGTGGGCCGACCAGGGCAGTGGCTCGTCGCCGTTGTGCCAGGTGATGCCGAAGCCGATCCACACCGGGGTCCAGTCCGCGGCGAGGTCCCACTCGCCGCGGTGCCTCATCAGCAGGGTGCGCCGGATCTGGAAGGCCATCCGTGGCCCGTCGGGGCAGATCGGTGCGGTGCGCACCGGCCACAGGCGCAGGTCGAGCGGCATCAACGCGAGCTCGAGGTCAGGCAGGACGCGCGGGTCGACCAGCACGGTCGCCACGTTCTCGTGTGGTGCGCGTCTCACCCGCGGAAGGCTAGTCCCGCGCGCTGACGGTCGGGAAGACCCGGTTCCGGGCGACCGGTGCGCGGTCGCCCGGGGTCACCTCAGCAGGACCCGGCGCTCCCGCTGCCGGCGACCTGCCCGCAGGTGCTCCTGAAGCTGTCGTTGATCACGCCACCGAAGGCGAAGACGATCACCACGATGAGCGCGGCGATGCCGGCGACGAGCAGGCCGTACTCGACGGCCGAGGCGCCGTCCTCGTCGCGATGTGCGGTGCTGGTGCAGGTGGACTCGGGCATGGGTGTTCCCTTTTGTTCTGACGGCAGGAGTGACGCCGTCCCACTGGTGGTTCGGGGCCGGAGGTTATGTCGAGTACGACCGACCAATTCGGGGTTTGACCCGAATCACCCCCTGTCATGGGCACAGTGAGGACAGAAGTCCCCACTGTTCGCCCTGAGCGGACAGCCCGTCCGGGAACACCGCTCCTCGATTCGAAGTTGAGCCAGTCAGACTCAAGAATCGAGGAGCTCCATGTCCGACGTCATCCACCTTCCGCTTCTCTCCGTGCCCGACCTCGTCGTGCTGCCCGGCATGGTCGTGCCGGTCGGTCTCGACGGCGACGCCCGCCCGGTGATCGAGGCCGCCCAGGCCGGTTCCGACGGCCGGCTGCTGCTCGCCCCGCGCCTCTCCGACCGCTACCCGACGCACGGCGTCGTCGCCACCATCGACCAGATCGGCCGTCTCCCCGGCGGCGCCCGCGCCGCGGTGCTGCGCGCCGGTGAGCGCGTCCGGATCGGCTCCGGCGTGCCCGGCACCGGTGCCGCCCTCTGGGTCGAGGCCGAGTCCGTCGACGAGGGCGTGGTCACCGACCACGTCCGCGAGCTGGCCGAGGAGTACAAGCGGGTCGTCATCGCGATCCTGCAGCGCCGCAACGCCTGGCAGGTCATCGACACCGTGCAGCGGGTCACCGACCCCTCCGAGCTGGCCGACATGGCCGGCTACGCGCCGTACCTCACCGACGAGCAGAAGCGCGACCTGCTCGAGACCCCCGACATCGAGGCGCGGCTGACCCAGGTGCTCGAGTGGGCGCGCGAGCAGTTCGCCGAGCTCGACGTCACCGAGAAGATCCAGAACGACGTGCGCGAGGGCATGGACAAGCGCCAGCGCGAGTTCCTGCTGCGCGAGCAGCTCGCCGCCATCCGCAAGGAGCTCGGCGAGGACGAGCCCGAGGGCGCCGACGACTACCGCACCCGCGTCGAGTCCGCCGACCTGCCCGAGAAGGTCCGCGAGGCCGCGCTGCGCGAGGTCGGCAAGCTGGAGCGCGCGAGCGACCAGAGCCCGGAGTCCGGCTGGATCCGCACCTGGCTCGACACCGTGCTCGAGCTGCCGTGGTCGGTCCGCACCGAGGACGCCACCGACATCAAGGGCGCGCGCGAGATCCTCGACGCCGACCACCACGGTCTCGACGACGTGAAGGACCGGATCGTGGAGTACCTCGCCGTCCGCTCCCGTCGCGCCGAGCGCGGCATGGAGGTCGTCGGCGGTCGCGGCTCGGGTGCCGTGCTGGCGCTGGTCGGTCCTCCCGGCGTCGGCAAGACGTCGCTGGGCGAGTCCGTCGCCAGGACGCTCGGCCGGAAGTTCGTGCGCGTCTCCCTCGGTGGCGTGCGCGACGAGGCCGAGATCCGCGGGCACCGTCGTACGTACGTCGGAGCGCTGCCCGGCCGCATCGTCCGGGCCATCTCCGAGGCCGGCTCGATGAACCCGGTCGTGCTGCTCGACGAGATCGACAAGGTCGGTGCGGACTACCGCGGCGACCCGGCGGCCGCGCTGCTCGAGGTGCTCGACCCGGCGCAGAACCACACCTTCCGCGACCACTACCTCGAGGTCGACCTCGACCTGTCCGACGTGCTGTTCCTGGCCACCGCCAACGTGGCCGACACCATCCCGAGCGCGCTGCTCGACCGGATGGAGGTCGTCACGCCTCGACGGCTACACCGAGGACGACAAGGTCGCGATCGCGCGGACGCACCTGCTGCCGCGCCAGCTGCTCGCGGGCCGCGCTGAACGAGGACGAGGTGTCGGTCTCCGACGAGGCGCTGCGCCAGGTCGCCGGCGAGTACACCCGCGAGGCCGGCGTACGGCAGCTGGAGCGGGCGATCGCCAAGGTGCTGCGCAAGGTCGCGACCAAGCTCGCGTCGACCGGCGACACGTCGGTCGCCGTCGACGAGGACAACCTGCGCGAGTTCCTGGGCCGGCCGCGGTTCCTGCCGGAGTCGGCGGAGCGTACGGCGGTGCCGGGTGTCGCGACCGGGCTGGCCGTGACCGGGACCGGCGGCGACGTGCTGTTCATCGAGGCCACCGCGATGGAGGGCGAGAGCCGCCTCACCCTGACCGGACAGCTGGGCGACGTGATGAAGGAGTCGGCGCAGATCGCGCTGTCCTACCTGCGCTCGCACGGTCTCGAGCACGGGATCGACGCCGGCGGCGCTCGAGCGCGTCGTGCACCTGCACGTGCCGGCCGGTGCGGTGCCGAAGGACGGCCCGTCCGCGGGCGTCACGATGGTCACCGCGCTGTCCTCGCTGGCGACCGGGCGACCGGTGCGCTCCGACGTCGGCATGACCGGTGAGGTCACCCTGAACGGCCGGGTGCTGCCGATCGGCGGGGTGAAGCAGAAGCTGCTCGCCGCCCAGCGGGCCGGGCTGAAGACGGTGTTCATCCCGAAGCGCAACGAGCCCGACCTCGACGACGTACCGGCCGAGGTGCTCGAGGAGCTGGACGTGCGCCCGGTCGCCGACGTGGGCGAGATCCTCGCCCTCGCGCTGGAGCCGGCGGAGGTCGCCGTGCCCGCGGTCGCCTGAGGCCCGCCGAGAGGGGAGTTCTGGTCAGCCAGAGCTCCCCTCTCGCTGCGTCCTGGCCCACCAGATCCCCCTCTCGGCGAGCTGGAGCCGGCCAGAATCCCCCGGTCGGCTGACAGGGGAGCGTGATAGGTAACAGGGGTGACTGACTCGGCATCCTCCGCGTCCCACGCCCTTCCACGATCTCGACGCCTACGTCGACCTGCCGCGCGGCGCCGGGCTGACCCTGTCGCCCGACGGCACCCGCCTGGTGACCGCCGTGCAGACGCTCAACCCGAAGCGCACCAAGTGGGTGACCGCGCTCTGGGAGGTCGACCCGGCCGGCGAGCGGCCGGCCCGTCGGCTGACCCGCAGCGCCAAGGGCGAGGGCGGGGCGGCGTTCCTGCCGGACGGCTCGCTGCTGTTCACCTCGGCCCGTCCCGACCCGGCGGCCGAGGAGGACGACGAGGTCTCGCTGCTCTGGCTGCTCCCGGCCGGAGGCGGCGAGGCGCGGGTGGTCGCGTCACGCGCGGCGGTGGCGTCGACCACGTCGAGGTGGCGGCCGACGCCGGCACCGTCGTGCTCGCCGGCTCGACCTTCCCGTCGGCTCGGAGACCGAGGACGCGGAGGCGGCGAAGCGCAAGGAGCGCAAGGAGAAGAAGGTCTCGGCGATCCTGCACGAGCGCGTGCCCGTGCGCTTCTGGGACCACGACCTCGGCCCCGACGCGCCGCGACTGTTCGCCGGCACCCTGGCCGATCCGCAGCAGCCGGGCGAGGAGCCGCAGCTCGAGCTGACCGACCTGACGCCGGAGCCGGGGAACGCGCTCGTCGAGGGGCATGTACGCCGTGAGCCCCGACGGCTCCACGGTGGCCACGACCTGGGCCCTCCCCGAGAAGGGCGGCCAGCGCGTTCGGCCTGGCCCTGATCGACGTGGCGAGCGGCGACCTGCGGGTGGTGCTCGACGACGTCGAGAGCGAGTACGACGGCCCGCGCTTCAGCCCGGACGGCCAGTCGATCGCGCTCGTGGCGGAGAAGCGCTCGACGCCGCACGACCCGGGTGACCGCCGGATCGCGCTCTACTCGCTGGCCGACGGCTCGCTCCGTGACCTCACCGGCGACTGGGACCACTGGCCCGCCAGCGCGCTGGTGTGGACGCCCGACGGGTCCGCGCTCGTGTTCTCGGCCGACGAGGACGGCCGGTCACCGGTGTTCCGGCTCGACGTCGCGAGCGGCGAGTTCACGCGGCTGACCAACGACCCGTTCGCGTACGCCGACGTGCAGGTCTCACCCGACGGCCGCCACGTCTACGCGATGCGCACGTCGTACGCCGAGCCGTTCCGTCCCGTGCGCCTCGACGCGACCACGCCCGACCAGGAGTCCGAGGTCCTGCCGGGCCCGAGCCCGACTCCCGCGCTGCCCGGCCGTCTCGAGGACGTCGAGGCGACGGCCGAGGACGGCACCCGCGTGCGCTCGTGGCTGGTCCTGCCCGACGGCGCCTCCGCGGACAACCCCGCGCCGCTGCTCCTGTGGATCCACGGCGGCCCGCTGGGTTCGTGGAACGCCTGGTCGTGGCGGTGGAACCCGTGGCTGGCCGTGGCCCAGGGGTACGCCGTGCTGCTGCCCGACCCGGCCCTCTCCACCGGCTACGGGCTCGACTTCATCAGCCGCGGCTGGGGCAACTGGGGCGCGGCGCCGTACACCGACCTGATGGCGGCGACCGACGCGGCCGTCGAGCGCGACGACATCGACGAGACCCGCACGGCCGCGATGGGCGGCTCGTTCGGCGGCTACATGGCCAACTGGGTCGCCGGCCACACCGACCGGTTCAAGGCGATCGTCACCCACGCCTCGCTGTGGGCGCTCGACCAGTTCGGGCCGACGACCGACGCGCCCTGGTACTGGGCGCGCGAGATGACTCCCGAGATGCAGCAGGCCAACAGCCCGCACCTCCACGCCGACGCGATCACCACGCCGATGCTGGTGATCCACGGCGACAAGGACTACCGCGTGCCGATCGGGGAGGCGCTGCGGCTGTGGTCGGAGCTCGCCGAGCGGGCCGACTCCGAGGACGGCGAGATGCCGCACAAGTTCCTCTACTTCCCGACCGAGAACCACTGGATCCTGACGCCGCAGCACGCCAAGGTCTGGTACCAGACCGTGCTCGCGTTCGCCGACCACCACGTCCTCGGCAAGGACTGGCAGACGCCCGACCTGCTGCAGTGACCCGGGTCCTAGGCTGGCCGCATGATCGACCTGCGCTCGGACACCGTCACCCAGCCGACCGAGGGCATGCGCCAGGCGATGGCGCGTGCCGAGGTGGGCGACGACGTGTACGGCGAGGACCCGACCGTGACTGCTTTGCAGGAGCGGGTGGCCGGCCTGTTCGGCTTCGAGGCCGCGCTGTTCACGCCGACCGGGTCGATGGCCAACGTGCTCGCCCTCGCTGCGCTGGTGGGGCCGGGCCAGGAGGTCATCTGCGAGTCGCGCGCCCACATCCTGCGCGCCGAGCTCGGGGCGCACGGCGCGCTGACCGGGCTGACCAGCCGCACCTGGGCCGACGAGCGGGGCCAGCTCGACCTCGAGACGATCCGGGGGATGTACGCGCCCGACATGGGGCCGTTCTTCGTGCGGACCACCGCCTTCTCGGTCGAGAACACGCACAACTTCGCCGGCGGGACGGTGGTGCCGCTCGCCGACCTCGAGCAGCTGCGGTCGCTGGCGGACGAGCTCGGCTGCGGGGTGCACGTCGACGGGGCGCGCATCTGGAACGCCCACGTGGCCACGGGGACGCCGTTGCCGTCGTACGGCGCCCTCGCGGACACCATGGCGGTCTGCTTCTCCAAGGGACTCGGCGCGCCGATCGGCTCGGTGATGATGGGCTCGGCCGAGCAGGTCACGGAGGCGCGCGTACGCCGCAAGCGGATGGGCGGCGGCATGCGCCAGGTCGGCGTCCTCGCCGCGGCCGGCCTCTACGCGCTCGACCACCACGTCGAGCGGCTGGCCGAGGACCACGAGCACGCGCGGCTGCTGGCCGAGGCGTGCGGCATGGACCCTGCGCTCACCGAGACCAACATCGTCGTGGTCGACGTACCCGACGCCCCGGCCGTGGTCGACGCCGCCCGCGAGCAGGGCGTCCTGGTCGGCGCCGTCGGCCCGACCAAGGTCCGGCTGCTCACCCACCTCGACGTGGACCGCGCCGCGGTCGAGCAGGCGGCGAAGGTGCTGGCGGAGATCCTGACGACCGGATAGTCCAGAACGAAAAGCCGCTGCTCGACCCCGCTGGACCGGCTTTGCGTTCTGGACTATCCGGGTCTACCGGAGTGCCCACGCGAGACCATCCGGTCGCGGGGCTCGTCCGGCAGGGAGGGTCAGCGGCGTCCCACGGCCGGCGGCAGCTGGCGCACGGCCTTCGCGAGGGCCCGGAGGTCGGCGCCGAAGAGGGCCTGGGGGCCGTCGCAGAGGGCGTTCTCCGGGTCGGGGTGCACGTCGACGATGACGCCGTCGGCACCGACCGCGATGGCCGCCCGGGAGAGGGGTACGACGAGGTCGCGGCGCCCGCCCGCGTGCGAGGGGTCCACGATGATCGGCAGGTGGCTGGTGGCCTGTACGACGGGCACGGCCGAGATGTCGAGGGTGTTGCGGGTGCTCGGCTCGAAGGTGCGGATGCCCCGCTCGCAGAGCACCACGTCGAGGTTGCCGCGCTGGGCGACGTACTCCGCCGCCATCAGCCACTCCTCGATCGTCGAGGTCATCCCGCGCTTGAGCAGCACCGGCTTGCCGCACTCGCCGACGGCCTGGAGCAGCCCGAAGTTCGCCATGTTGCGGGTGCCGACCTGCAGCATGTCGGCGTGCTCGGCGACGATCTTGACGTCACGCGCGTCGACGATCTCGGTCACGATCGGCAGGCCGGTCACCTCGCGCACGTCGGAGAGGATCTCGAGGCCCTTCACGCCCAGCCCCTGGAAGGCGTACGGCGAGGTCCGCGGCTTGAACGCCCCGCCGCGGAGCAGCCTCGCTCCCGCGGCCTTGGCCATCTCGGCCGCCTCGAGGGTCTGTTGGGCCGTCTCGACGGCGCACGGGCCGGCGATGAAGGTGAACGTGTCCGGGCCGATCGCGACCTGGTGACCCTCGCGCCCGACGTGCACGGTCGACCGCTCGGGGTGGTGCTGGAGGCTGACCAGCTTGTAGGGGTCGGAGATCCGGTAGACGTCCTGGACCCCGGGCATGCCGCGCAGGTTGAGCCCGTGGAAGGACTCGATGTCGCCGACCAGGCCGATGATCGTGCGCGTCACCCCACGGCTGACGAACGCCTGCCCACCCGTCTCCTCGACGCGCTCGGTGACGTGGGCGATCTGCTCCTCGGTGGCGTCGGGAGCCATCACAACGACCATGCGGTCGAGGCTAGGGGCGCGGTCCGGATGCCGGAACCGATATCCAGCATCCGATATCAGACTGCGATGTGCGGGACCTCCGCCTCGATGTGCCGGCGGGGGACCAGCTCGACGATCAGCATGGCCGCCAGCACCAGTGCCCCGCCCAGGAGCATCCGCGCCGTGGCCGACTCGCCACCGAGAAGCACGGCGAAGAGCGCAGCGAAGACCGGCTCCATGCTCATGATGATCGCGGTCCGCGTCGGCGGCAGGTGCGCCTGCGCCCAGGTCTGCCCGAGCAGCGCGGCCGCCCCGGCGACCAGCGCCATGTAGAGGATCGAGAGCCAGTCAGCGGGCCGGTCCGGCAGCACGATCCCTCCCGGTACGGCGGCCACCGCGCAGATGCCGGCGATCACCATGCACTGGACGATCGCCATGCCCATGGCGTCGCGCGACTCCGACCAGGCCCCGAGACCGACGATGTGCAGGGCGTAGATCATCGCGGCGACCAGGGTCAGCGCCTCGCCGTACCCCAGGCCGAGGCCGCTCGAGACGTCCCCGAGGGTGAGTACGCCGAGCCCGATGACCGCCAGCAGCACGGCGATCCAGGTCATCGCGCCGATCCGCGAGCGCAGCAGCACCGCCGCGAAGAGCGGAGTGGCCACGACGTACATGCCCGTGATGAAGCCCGAGACGCTGGCCGCCGTGTGCGCCAGCCCGGCCGTCTGGAGGATCTGCGCGACGCCGTACAGCCCGCCCAGGACCAGCGCCTGCCGACGCCGCTCGGGGGAGAGCCGGCCGATCGCCCGCGGCGAGAGCAGCAGGATCGCGACCGAGGCGATCGTGAAGCGGATCGCGAGGAAGTCCAGGACCGGCACCCGGTCGAGCAGGTCGTGGATCAGGAAGAAGGTCGAGCCCCAGCTCGCGGTGATCGCGAGCAGGGCGAGGGTGGCGAGCAGGGTGGCCCGGGACGTGGAGGAGACCTGGGCCATGTGCGGCAGCCTAGGACCGGCGGCGCTAGATCGGGCTTCCGGTGCGGATGATGTTGCGCTGGTGCGCGCGCACCGACCGGACGTAGGCGTGGGTGTCGCGGAAGTAGCCGTGCTTCCGCACCGCGCCGAGCCCCTGGTAGTACGCCGCGATCGCGTTGTTGTCGTACCTCGTCCACGAGCGCAGGATCCGGAGGGTCAGCATCCCGGCCTGGATGTTGTCGTGGGTGTCGCGCAGTCGCAACGGGCGGCCGGCGTACCACCGCATCCAGCGGCCGGTGTCGGGCATCACCTGCATCACGCCGATGGCGCCGGCGCTGGAGACCCGCCGCTGCTGCCAGCCCGGACTCCTGCCAGGCGATCGCCAGGGCGAGGGTCCGGGGCACGTCGTAGCGCCGGGCCATCCGGGAGACCAGGTGCCGGACCTGGTCGCGGCTCAGGTCGGCGTGCAGCCACTTCCGGCTGGCCGGCGTGAGCCGGTGGACCAGCAGCGCCTTCGGCTTCGCGTGCTTCTGGTGGTGCTGTGTCTTCTGGTGCTTCTTGATCTGCGGCTGCTGTGACTGACGCGGGCGTGGCGCCGGTTGTCCGTTGGCCTTGCGCCAGGCCGAGACCACGATCGGGATCTTGAGCACCTGTCCCTGGTGGAGGGCGCCGTCGGAGCCGAGGTGGTTCAGGCGGAACAGCTCGGCGGTCCAGGCGTGGTAGCGGACCGCGAGACCGGTCGCGGTCTCACCGGGCCGGACGGTGTGGCGCACGATCGAGCGGTCGGCGTGCCCCGGCCAGGGTGCGGCCTGTGCGGTCGTCGGCACGAGCGTGGCCGTGGTGGCGAGGGCGACGGCGCCGGCGAGGTGGAGACCGAGGCGGTGTCCGGCACTACGGGCGGCTCGTGCAGGTCGTGCGGGCGTGAGGTTGCGCTGGGGAAGTAGCACGGGTCCTCCGTCTGCTGACGGCAATGGAGCACTCGACGTTACCAGTGTGACTGGTGTGACGGAAGTGACTCAGCGACGACTCAGCGACCGAGCCATTCCCCCAGGAACTCCGGGTGCTGCGCATCCCGCATCGCACGGGCGCGGAAGAAGGTGATGGCGCAGGCCGCCACCACGCCCTTCCTCCGGCGAGCTTGCGAGTACAGCGCATCGATGGCGTGCACGTTGCGGCGCTCGTTGCTCAGCGAGGCCAGGTCGTGGTGGCGCAGCGCATCCTTCGACCGCTCGAGCGCCCGCGCCCGGACGAACGAGTGGAGCCGCTGCACGCGGTCCCAGTCGATCAGCGTGGACCGCGATCCCGGGGCATCGAAGGTCGTGGTGACGGGCGGTGTCTGGTCGGCATCTGCACTCGGTGACGTGAGAATCATCGGGGTTCCTCGCGTATGTCGTGATGCGCTGCGCGGCATTTGCTGCACCGCCGTGTTTCGGAACTGTGCCCTCCGACAATTCCCGCAAACAACCCATTTCGGACTGTGAGAACGGGGCGGGTCGCGATATGGGCATTGGTCCGGGACCAGGACGAAACAGCGCCGGTGTGATCCGCCGTTCGGCTCGGGCAGGAGCTCCTCTGCCGTCGACCTCAGACGATGCTGACGATGACCGTGCTGCCCTTGGGGGCCGAGGTGCCGCTTGCCGGGGGCGGTGGCGACGACGTACTTGACGCCGATGTACATGCTCGCCTCGCGCACCGGCGACCACGGAAGCCGGCGGCCTCGAGCCGGTCCGTGGCGCGTCGGCCAGGCCCATGCCGACGCACGTTGGGCACCTCGACCATCACCGGGCCCTTGGAGACGACCAGCGAGATCACGTCGCCCTTCTGGCCGGTGCCGGAGTCGGGGCTCTGCGAGATGATCGCGCCCCTTGGGCACGCTGTCGTTGTTGACCTCGGTGGTGTCGACCTTGAACCCGCGCCTCTCCAGAGCCGCCTCGGCCGGGCTCGGCCGGCTTGCCGGTGAAGTCGGGGATCTTGATCGGTCGCGGTCCCTTGCTGACCACGACGTCGACGGCGGCGTTGCGGCGCAGGGCCGTGCCGGGCGCGGGGTCGGTGGTGATCACGCGGCCCTTGGCGATCTTCTCGTCGTAGCGCTCCATCGGGTCGCCGTACTCGAGCTTGGCCTCGTCGAGCGCCTGCTGGGCGTCGTCGAGGGTCTGGTTGCGGACGTCGGGCACCTTGTGGCGCTCGGGTCCCGAGCGAGATGACCGCGCCGACGGTGCCCTCCTTGAGCACCCGGTCACCGGGGTCGGGTCGGTGCCGAGACCACGAAGCCCTTGCGGCACGGTCTCGGAGTAGGCCTGGTCGGCGACCTTCAGCTCGAGGCCGGCCTGGTCGAGCTTGGCCTGCGGCGGCGGCCGGCTGAGGTCGATGACGCCGGGGGTGGACGGTGTAGCGGGCGACGCCGAAGTACCAGCCGGCGAGCGCCGGCGAGCACGGCGAGCAGCAGCACGACGATCGAGCAGCACCTTGCCGCGGCGCGAGTGTCGGCGGGCAGGCGGCGGCGTCGGGCGTACGACGGGCCGCTGGTCGCGCGGCGGTGCCGGCGGCACCACGCCGGGCGTCGCGCTCCTGGTCGTAGACGTCGTCGAGGTCGTCGTCCAGCCAGGCGATCTCGACGAGCTCCTGCGGCTCGATGATCTGCGCCGGGCAGCTCGCCGGTCGGCGTGCGGCTCGCCGATCGGGGTCGTCGGGGTCAGGTCGGCCAGCAGGTCGGGGTCGTGGGTGACGCCGTGGTCGAGGGCGTGGCGGACGCGGCGTACCTGGTGGAGCAGCACGCGGGCGTCGGCCGGGCGCAGCGCGGTGTCGCGGGCGGTGGCGCGGGCGACCAGCGCGTCGACGTACGGCGGGATGCCGGGGGTGCTCGCCGACGGGGCCGGGATGTCCTCGTGGACGTGCTTGTAGGCGACCTGGATCGGGCTGTCGGCCTGGTGCGGCTTGTGGCCGGTGAGCATCTCGTAGATGAGCACGCCGGCGGCGTAGACGTCGGCGCGGGCGTCGGCCTTGCCGTTGACCACGAGCTCGGGGGAGAGGTAGGAGACGGTGCCGATCAGGACGCCGCCGGTGGCGGTGTGCTGGGTCTCGGAGTTGATCGCCCGGGCGAGGCCGAAGTCGGCGACCTTGACGCGGCCGTCGTCGGCGAGCAGGACGTTCTCGGGCTTCACGTCGCGGTGCAGGATGCCGGCGTCGTGGGCGGCGGCGAGCGCGGAGAGCACCGGCTCGATCACGGCCAGCGCCTTGGCCGGCGACATCGGGGCTTCCTTGCGGATCAGGTCGCGCAGGGTCAGGCCGGGGACGTACTCCATGACCAGGAACAGCGTGCCGTGGTCGTCGCCGGTGTCGAAGACGGCGACGACGTTGTGGTGCGCCAGCCGGGCCGCCGAGCGGGCCTCGCGCTGGAAGCGGTGGACGAACTCCTCGTCGTCGGCCAGGCCCTCGTGCATCACCTTGACGGCGACCGTGCGGTCGAGCCGCAGGTCGGTGGCCTCGTAGACGGTCGCCATCCCGCCGCGGGCGATCTTGGGGCCCACGCGGTACCTGCCGTCGAGGACACGCCCGATGAGCGTGTCGGCAGTGCGCTCCACGATCGTCCTCCAGCGCCGGGTGGGGAAGGTAACCCGACTGACCAGCCACTTTAGATGCTGCCGGACGGCCAACTCCGGGCAGGTGAAGCCGTCCTGCTGAGCGTGGTGGCAGCATGGGGGCGTGAGCGAGAACACCCGCGAGACCACCACCCAGAGCCCCTCCGAGGCCCCTCTGGACGCCCTGATCACCGAGTGGCTGGACTGGAAGGCCACCGCCGAGGCGCTCGGCGTGAGCGTCAGCAAGGTCCGTCAGCTGATCCGCGAGCACCAGCTGGCGGCCGCCGTCCCGCGCCCGGCGCGGGCCAGCAGGTGCCGGCCGAGCTGGTGATGGACGGCGAGATCGTCAAGGGCGTCCCCGGCCTGCTGACCCTGCTCGCCGACGGCGGCTGGGACGACCGCGAGATGCTCACCTGGCTGTTCACCGCCGGACGACTCGCTCCCGGGCCGGCCGATCGACGCGCTGCGCGAGAACCGCGGCTCCGAGGTGAAGCGGCGGGCGCAGGCGCTCTCGCTGTAGCGGCTTCAGCACCTTGCGCTGGGTGGCCTCGCCGGCGAGTCCGGCGAGCACGACGCGGGCCTGCGTCGGTGACGTCGGCGGCGGCGAGCGCCTTCGAGCGAGCGGTCGGTCAGCTCGCTGATCACCTCCTCGACCTGCTCCGCGCGCCGGAGGAGTCGATCAGCGCGCACAGGCTGGCGCGACCTCGTCGGGGACAGCGGCGTGCCCAGCGCGGTGTCGAGCACCTTCGCGTCGGCCGTGGGCAGGGCGTCGAGGGCGAGGGCGACCAGCACGGTGCGCTTGCCCTCGACCAGGTCGTCGCCGGCCGGCTTGCCGGTCACCGAGGGGTCGCCGAAGACGCCGAGCAGGTCGTCGCGCAGCTGGAAGGCCTCGCCCAGCGGGAGGCCGAACCGGCTCGAGCTGACCGATCTGGTCGGGCGTGGCGCCCGCCAGCGAGGCGCCGATGTGCAGCGGGCGCTCGATGGAGTACTTCGCGGACTTGTAGCGCAGCACCGTCATCGCCGTGTCGACGTCGGCCGAGCCGCGGGCCTGGGCGGAGACGTCGAGGAACTGGCCGGTGACGACCTCGCTGCGGGTCAGGTCGAAGTAGCCGAGGGCGTCGATCACCCGCTCGGCGGGCAGGCCGCAGGTGCGCAGCAGCTCGTCGGACCAGCTGAGCAGCAGGTCGCCGAGCAGGATCGCGGCGGCGGCGCCGTACTGCTCGGGGCTCGCGGACCAGCCCCGCTCGCGGTGCAGCTGCTCGAAGGCGCGGTGGGTGGCCGGCCGGCCCCGTCGTACGTCGGAGGCGTCCATGTAGTCGTCGTGCACCAGCGCGCTCGCGTGCAGCAGCTCGAGGGACGCGCAGGCACGCAGCAGCGCCGACTCGTCGACCGGGTCGTCGGCCGACGGCCTGGTGCCCCCACCAGCAGAAGGCCGCCCGGAACCGCTTGCCGCCGGACACGCTGGTGCGGGCGTGCTCGACGAGGCCTGCGCGTCGGGGCCGAGCGCGTCGAGCCAGGTGGCCTGCGCGGCGACGAATTCCTGCAGCGTCGACTCGATGTCGGCAGCGGAACCGAGCACGCGTCCCATCCAGTGTGCTGCGCAGTCACCCGGCGAGCGTAGACCCGTATCGTCATGCCCATGTCTGCAGGGCTCGGAGGAACGCGGTGCGCATCGGCGACCTGCTCGCACAGGGCGGCCGCTCGTTCTCGTTCGAGTTCTTCCCGCCGAAGGACGAGGCCGGCGAAGAGGTGCTGTGGCGCTCGATCAGCGAGCTCGAGCCGCTGCAGCCCGACGTTCGTCTCGGTCACCTACGGCGCCGGGGGTACGACGCGCGACCGGACCGTGGCCATCACCGGCCGGATCGCGCGCGAGACCTCGATGCTGCCGATGGCCCACCTGACCTGCGTCGGTCACACCACCGACGAGCTGGCCCGGATCCTCGCCTCGCTCCAGGACTCGGGCGTCCGCAACGTGCTCGCCCTGCGCGGCGACCCGCTCGCCGGACCCGGGACCGCCGTGGGTGGACGACCGACGGCGGCATCGACTACGCCTCCGACCTGGTCGGCTTCGTCCGCTCGGTCGAGCGACCTGTGCGTCGGCGTGGCCGCCTTCCCCGAGGGCCACCGCGACGCCGCCTCGCTCGACGACGACGTGGCCGTGCTCAAGGCCAAGCACGACGCGGGCGCGGAGTTCGCGGTCACCGAGATGGTGCTGCGCGCCTCGGACTACTTCGGCCTGGTCGAGCGCGCCCACGCGGCCGGCGTCGACTTCCCGATCATCCCGGGCATCATGCCGATCCTGAACTTCGGCTCGATGGCGAAGATGGTCGAGCTCTCCGGACGCGAGATGCCCGACGAGGTGCTGGCCCGGCTCGAGCCGCTCAAGCGACGACCCGGCCGCCGTACGCGCCGAGGGCATCGCGATCGCCACCGAGCTGTGCGACACCCTGCTCGAGGGCGGCGCCCCGGGCCTGCACTTCTACACGCTCAACCGGTCCAAGGCGACGCGCGAGATCTACTCGGCGCTCCAGGTCCACGCCTGACGGTGTGCTGCCGGTTTCACTACCGGCGTTGTGAAACTGCGGCGCCTCAGGCCGGCCCGATCACCTGCGCGACCAGCGCGGCCGAGAGGCCGACCGAGGGCAGGCCGGCGCCGGGGTGGCGTGGGCGCCGGCCATGAAGACGTTCGCGATCGGCGTGCGCGGACCCAGCCGGCGGCTGACGGTGTTGCGGCCCTGCCACAGCACGCCGTACGGCGACCCGCCCCACTCCTGCACCAGCTCCAGCGGTGACCGGTCGACGCGCACCTCGACCTGGTCGCGCACCCGGATGCCGGCGCGCTGCAGGGCAGTCACGATGTCCTCGGCGAGGCGGCCGCGCCCCAGGATCGTCCACGCGTGCGCGCCGGCGGGAGCGACGCCGCCGGTGCGCAGCACCAGCATCGGGTCGCCGTGCAGCACCACCTCGGCCGGCAGGTCGGGGACCTCGCCGACGACGCCGATGTGGCAGACCACCGGCGGGATCGCGGGCATGGTGCGCTCGACGCTCGGGCGCGAGCGCGGGCAGCCGTCGCGGGTCGATCGCGCAGACGACGTGGTCGGCGTCGACGATGCCGCTCTCCGTGCGGACGCCGACGACCTGGCCGCCGGACACCTCGAGGTCGAGGGCCGGGGTGGACAGCAGCACCGTGACGCCGCGGGTCTCGCAGCCGCGAGGCGAGCGCGTCCGGCGAGCGCGCCCATCCCGTCCGGGCACGGTCCAGGAGCCGAACGCGCTGCTCGACGTAGGTCCACATGCCCACCCACGCCGGCACGTTGCGCAGGTCGTGGCCCTCGAGCGCCGCCGGGAACGCCGCGAGGTCGCGCAGCCGCTCGTCCTTGAAGGTCTTGCGCACCACCTTGTCCAGCGTCAGCCGCGTCGAGAGCAGGGCCTGCGTGTGCTTGCTCGCGTGCTCGGCGGAGTAGGGCTGCTCGAGCCAGTCGCGGCGCAGCGCCTCCCAGTCGTCGGCGAAGGTCTCGACGTACGCCGCCCAGCGCTCGCCCTGCCCGGACCCCGAGCGCCTCGTCGACCGCGGCGATCTGGGCGCCGCGACTGCCGCCGGGCAGGTCGAGCACGATGTCGTCGTCGGGGAAGCGGTGCTGGCGGACCGGCTCGACCGGGACCAGCTCCACCTCCTTCTCCAGCGCCCGTCCGGACTTGCGGAACAGGTCGCGCATCACCGCCGGCAGCAGCGTGCTGGTCGGTCCGGCGTCCCAGCGGAAGCCGTCCTGCTCGACGTAGCCGATCGCCCCGCCGAGCCGTGGCCCGCTCTCCAGGAGGGTGACGTCGTGGCCGATCTTGGCCAGCCGCGCGGCGCTCGCCAGTCCGCCGTACCCGCCCCCGATCACCACCACGCGTGCCATGGCGAGCAACCCTAGGGCGTGGGCGTCGGTTTCCCCGGGCGCCCGGGGAAACTGCGGGCTGGCGGGCAATACTTCACCCGCCAGCCCTCAGTTTTGACCGCCAGCCCCGTCCGGTATGTCGGCTCCGAGGTCAGGAGCCTGCCCGGCGGACCACGTCGTCCAGCGTCTCCTGGTCGCGCGCGATGACGGTGGTGCCGTCGTCGAGGGTGATGATCGGCCGCTGGATGGTGCGCGGGTTGGCCACCATCGCGGCCAGCCACTCGTCGCGGTGGCCGGCGTCCTTGGGGAGCGTGATGCCGGCCTCCTTGGTCTCCTTGGGCCGGGCGATGTCCCACGGCTCGAGGCCCATCCGGTCGAGCACGTCGGCGAGCTCGCTGGTGGTCGGCAGGTCGTCGAGGTAGCGGCGCTCGGTGTACTCGATTCCCGCGGCGTCCAGCTCGCTCTTCGCGACCCGGCACTTGGTGCAGGCCGGGTTGATCCAGATCTCCATCACTCCACCTCCAGCTCGTCGGCACCGGTCATCCGCTGCAGCTCCTCGTAGGTGCTGCTGAACACCGCGGCGGGGTGCCCGGCGGCGGCCCAGACCACGTCGTACCTGCGCAGCCACGGGTCCAGGAACGTGCGCACGGGCGCCGGATGGTCGAAGGGGGAGACCCCGCCGATGACCTGACCGGTGTGGCGTCGTACGAACTCCGGCTTGGCGCGCTTCAGCGCCTCGACGCCGAGCTCGGCGGCGACCTTCTCGGTGTCCACCCGGTGTGCCCCGCTGGTCAGCAGCAGCAACGGCTCGCCGTCGCCCTCTTCGGTTGGGATGGTGAAGAGCAGGCTGTTCGCGATCGCGCCGACCTCGCAGCCGAGTGCGTCGGCGGCCAGCTGGGCGGTGTGCACCGAGTCGGGGAGTACGACGATCCGGCCGGTCCCGCCGCGCTTCTCGAGCTCGGCCCGGAACCGGCTGATGCCGGCGTGCTCGGTGGCCCCTGGGGGTGTCTCGCTCATGGCGGCAACGTACCGGGGGATGAGCACGGCGGCTCGCCCACCTGAGTCAAAGCACTCATGCCGAGGGCACCGGGTCGTTCCTAGCGTTGCGACCATGAGGTTCCCGGGGCTGGTCATGGTCGTTCCGCTGCTGCTCCTGGTGGGCGCCTGCGGTGCGTTCGGCGACCCACGTGAGGACGATGCCGACCACGTTGTCCAGGTCGTCGCCGACGCGATCAGCTACCCGCGCCAGACCTCGGCCGACGGCTTCGCACGCGCTGCCGCTGCCACCCGTGCAGCCCGGTCGGGTCGCCTGGCCGTCGTCGAGGTCCACGAGCTCGTGAGCCGCGCTGCGGAGGGCCCCTTCGCACGGCTCGTCCTCCGGATCCACTACCCGCCAAGTCAGTCCACCGGGTTCGTCCTCTTCGGTTCGTCGGACCAGCCGCCGCTGGACGCCTGCTACGACGTCGAGCTCGGGCGGGACGGCGTGGTCGGGTCGCCGTCACGGCGTGACTGCCCGGCGCGCACCACCGCCGGTGCTCCGTGCCGCCCGCACCGCCGGTCAGGAAGGTCCCGGTCGGCAGCGACGAGGCCGTCAGCCGGGTGCTGCGACGACTGCCCGCCGACGTGGACGGCGAGCAGGTCCGCGCGGCCGTCGTCCGCTCCCTTCCCGCCGCGGCCGCTCACTCCCTCGAACCGGAGGTGCAGGCGTCGACGGACGGCACCGACGTCGGCGTCTCGGTGCGCGGTGAGGGGGACTGCCTGCTCGGCTCCAGGATCGGCGGTCAGGTGCTGGTCTGGCGTCCGTCGTGGGAGCAGGTGCAGCCCGGTGAGCTGTCCTGCGACCCGACCACCGCGCTCGGCCGGCTGGGGGTCACGCCACCGCACTGAAACCGGTCTTGACGGGCTGTCGGAGGAGGGGTGTACCTTGGAGTTGTTCGAACAGATGTTCGATCACCGCCCGGGTGGGGGGTGACTTCGACCCCCATCCTCCGCCCGGGCACCGACAGGGGTCGATCGCTGCGGGAAACAGACGAAGGAGCAGGCAGTGCGGCGCTACGACGACCCGGTGGAGGTGCGCAAGGGAGCAGACGAGGATCCCGACCAGTTCCTGTGGCGAGGACGGTTGTGGCAGGTGCGCGAGGTGGTCGCGCACTGGGTGGAGACCGGGGCCTGGTGGACCCGGGGCAGCAACGGGAGGACGGCGGGGCCGCGGTCGACGCGGACCTGCTCCGTGAGCGCGAGGTGTGGCGGGTGGCCGCGGCCAGGGGAAGGGTCGCCGCCTTCCAGTCGCCCGAGCACGACCCCGGCTTCGGCGTCTTCGACCTGGTGTTCAGCTGGTCCGAGGGCAGCTGGCAGCTGGTCCGGGCAGTGGACTGAGGAGACCAGAGATGACCCAGATGACCCACAGGCGCCCAGCGACCCAGCACCCGGCGCCGGCCTTCCTGCCGGCTGCGACCCACTCCTACCTCGAGCGGGCGGCCGAGTCGCTGCGCGAGGCGATCACCAGCAGCAGCGTGCCCGAGCGCTACGCCCATGCCCACGTCTCGGCGCTGCGGGCGACCGCGGCGCTGCTGGCGGCCCGGGCCCAGCCGGTGACCCCGACGCGGCGCCGCCGGCAGAAGAACGCCTGGGTGCTGCTGGCCGAGGTGGCCCCGGAGCTCGGCGAGTGGGCGACCTTCTTCGCCTCCGGCGCCGCCAAGCGGGCCGCGGCCGAGTCGGGCTCGCGCCGGGCGGTCACCGAGCGCGAGGCCGACGACCTGGTGCGTGACGCCGACCGGTTCCTCGCGCTGGTGGAGACCTCGCTCGGACTGACCGAGCACCTCCCGTTCCGCGTGGCCTGACGGGCGGTCCCGCATTGTCCGACCCGTTCGTCCACCTCCACGTCGCCTCCGGCTACTCCCTCCAGTACGGCGCCTCGCACCCCCACGTCCTCGTCGAACGAGCCGCCGAGCAGGAGATGGACGCCCTCGCCCTGACCGACCGCGACGGCACCTACGGCGCGGTCCGGTTCGCCAAGGCCGCGATGGCCTACCAGGTGCGGCCGATCCTCGGGGTCGACCTCGCCTTCTCCCGGCTCCTGGTGGTTCGAGACGCCGCTGACGCTCGCTCCTCCACCACCGGGAGTCGACCCCGCACCCCGACCCGCGGCGGCGCCTCCCGCGACCAGCGGCTGCCCCGGGTCACCTTCCTGGCCAGCGGCCGCAGCGGCTGGGCGGCGGTGTGCCGGCTGGTCTCGGCGACCCACGCCGCCGGCGAGCGCGGCACCCCGGTGTGCACCCCCGAGCTGGTCGCCGAGCACGTCGCCGGCCGCGACGTCCGGGTGCTGCTCGGCCCGGCCTCCGAGCTGGGCCGGGCGGCCACGCTGCGCCGCGACGACCTCGGCCGCGAGGTGCTGGCCCGGTGGCTCGACCTGGTCGGTCCCGGGCAGCTGAGCGTCGAGGTGGTCTCCCACCGGCTCTCCGGGTCGGGGCCGGGGTCCTCGCCGCACGCCGCCCGGATGGCGGGTCTCGCCCACTCCGCGAAGACCCGGCTCCCGGTCGTGCTCTCCAACGCGGTCCGCTTCGCCGACCGGCTCGACGCCCCGACGACCGACGTGCTCGATGCGGCCCGGCGTCTGGTGCCGATGGACCTGCGCCACCTCGACCGGCGCAACGCCGAGGGGTTCTTGAAGTCCGGCAAGCAGATGCACGAGGTCGCCGAGGAGATCTCCCGCTTCGCCGGCCTGGAGGGTTCCAGCGACCGGGGCGCCCTCGACCTGCTCGCGCAGACCCGCGCCCTGGCCGACCAGTGCGTCCTCGACCCCCGCACCGACCTCGGCATCGGGGAGGTGCACTTCCCGGAGTTCGAGGTCTCCGCCGAGGGTGCGCCGTCCGCCGACCACGCCCTGCGGGTCCGCTGTGAGGAGGGCATCGGCTGGCGCTTCGGCAACGGTCCCCGCCAGCGCATCTGGAAGCGGCTCGACGACGAGCTCGAGATCATCCGCACGCTCGGCTACGCGTCGTACTTCCTCACCGTCGGCGACGTCACCGCGATGATCCGCGACCTCGGCATCCGCAGCGCCGCGCGCGGGTCGGGGGCGGGCAGCATCGTCAACTACCTGCTCGGCATCTCCGGGATCGACCCGATCCGCCACGGACTGCTGATGGAGCGCTTCCTCTCGCCGCTGCGGCGCTCGCTGCCCGACATCGACATCGACGTGGAGTCCGCGCGCCGGCTGGAGGTGTACGACGCGATCCTCGACCGCTACGGCCAGGAGCGCTGCGCGACCGTCTCGATGATGGACACCTACAAGGTGCGCCACGCGATCCGCGACGTCGGGGCCGCGCTCGGCATGCCGGTGGGGGAGATCGACGCCATCGCCAAGGCGTTCCCGCACATCCGTGCCCGCGACGCCCGGATGGCGCTGCGCGACCTGCCCGAGCTGCGCGCCACTGGCCTGGCCCGCGAGGCGGCCGCCGGGGAGTGGGGCAGCTTCGACCTGTTCTTCCGGCTGGTGGAGAGCCTCGACGGGCTGCCGCGCCACATCGCGATGCACCCGTGCGGCGTACTCCTCTCCGACACCACCCTGCTCGACCGCACCCCGGTGGAGCAGAGCTTCCTGGGCTACCCGATGAGCCAGTTCGACAAGGAGGACGTCGAGGACCTCGGCCTGCTCAAGCTCGACGTCCTCGGCATCCGGATGCAGTCCTCGATGGCCCACGCGGTCAAGGAGATCGAGCGGCTCGAGGGCCGTCAGATCGACCTCGACGACGAGGTGCAGGTGCCCTTCGACGACGGACGCACCTACGACATGATCTCCGCGGCCAAGACCCTCGGTGTCTTCCAGATCGAGTCGCCGGGCCAGCGCGAGCTGGTCGGCAAGTCCGGGATCGAGACCTTCTCCGACATCATCACCGACATCTCGCTGTTCCGGCCGGGGCCGGTCAAGAGCGACATGATCACGCCCTACCTCGAGGTCAAGAACGGCTGGAAGCTGCCCGGCTACCTGCACGACGACCTGCGCCCGATCCTCGGCGGCACCCGCGGCGTGGTGGTCTTCCACGAGCAGGTGATCGAGATCATCTCCCAGTTCACCGGGTGCACCTACGCCGAGGGCGACGAGTGGCGCCGGGCGCTGGGCGACACCGACGGGATGGCCGAGACCAAGGCCTGGTTCTACCCGCGCGCGCTCGGCCAGGGCTACGCGCTGCCGGTGGTGGAGCGGATCTGGAAGGTGGTCGAGGCGTTCGCCTCCTTCGGCTTCTGCAAGGCCCACGCGGCCGCGTTCGCGCTGCCGACCTACCAGTCGGCCTGGCTCAAGGCGCACTACCCGGCCCACTTCATCTCCGGGGTGCTGACCCACGACCCGGGGATGTACCCCAAGCGGCTGATCCTCGACGACGCCCGCCAGCTCGGCATCGAGGTGCTCGGGCTCGACGTCAACGCCAGCGAGGCGACGTACGTCGTGGAGAAGCTCGCCGACGCGACGCCTGCCCTCGTGCCCGACCACGTCCCGGACCACGTCCCCGCCATTGCCGGCAAGTTCCAGCCCCGGGGCGGGATCTACGGGAAGCTGCCGGCCGTTGCGGGGAAGGGCGCCCAGGACATCCCGGCCTGGATGGGCTACGGCTACGGCATCCGGATCGCCCTCGACGAGGTGCGCGGCATCAACGACGGCGAGGTCCACCGCATCGTCAGCGCCCGCGAGGGTGCGCCGTACGCCTCGCTGACCGACTTCTGGCAGCGCGCCCAGGTCTCCCGCCCGGTGGTCGAGCGGCTGGTGCAGGCGGGGGCCTTCGACAGCGTCTACGGCATCGGCACCACCGCCGGCACCAGCCGCCGCCACCGGGTGACCCGACGTGACCTGCTGCTCGAGATCGGCGACCTCGACCGGCTCCAGCGAGCCTCCTCGCGGGCGAGCAAGGGCCGCGCGCGGGGGCTGCCGCGGTCGCGTCCGGCGTCGGCGGAGTCCGGGGACGCCTCGGTCCAGCTGGCCCTCGACCTCGGCGCCGCCGACACCCAGCAGGTCAGCGGGCTGCCGGAGATGACCGATGCCGACCGGGTGCGCGCCGAGCTCGACATCCTCGGCCTCGACAGCCAGCCGCCACGTCATCGACTTCCACAAGCCGTTCCTCGACCGGCTCGGGATCACCCGCTCGACCGGCCTGCTCCAGGCACGCAGCCGCAGCGAGCTGCTGGTGGCCGGGGTGAAGGTGGCCACCCAGACCCCGCCGATCCGGTCGGGTCGCCGGGTCATCTTCCTGACCCTCGACGACGCCACCGGCCCGGTCGACGCCACCTTCTTCGAGGACGTGCAGGGCCCGTACGCCGCCACCGTGTTCGGTTCCTGGCTGCTGGTCGTGCGCGGCGAGCTGCGGCGCACCGGCCGCCGGGGGGTCTCGCTGCGCGCGACCGGTGCCTGGGACCTCGGGTCGCTGCACGACCTGTGGCAGGCCGAGGGGATGGACGCCGTGCACGCAGAGATCGACCGCGTGCCGCTGGGTTTCTCCGAAGGCAGCCAGGGCCCGAGCCGGGTGATGGTGCACACCAGCGGGTTCCGGATGTCGCCGTACGCCGACATCAAGCCGGCCGGCGGCTCCACCGGCACGGTCACCGGCGAGGTGGCCCGCAAGCTGTGGCACCGCAGCCCCGGGAGCACGGGATGACACCTCCTAGGGTTGGGCCCATGGAGCGCCCGATGGAACGCCGTACCGCCGCCCGCACCGCGGTGGTCTGGGACGCCGTGCACGCGCTGCTCAACGGCGGCCGCGCGCAGGAGCAGAGCGTCCTCGACATCGGCGGCGGCACCGGCGGCCTCGCGGTCCGGATCGCCGCGCAGGGCCACCGGGTCACCGTCATCGACCCCAGTCCCGACGCCCTCGCCGCGCTCGCCCGCCGGGCCGACGAGGAGGGCGTCGCCGACCGGGTCACCGGGCTCCAGGGCGACCTCGGCAACCTCAGCGAGCTCGCGCCCGAGGGCGGTGTCGACCTGGTGCTGTGCCACGGCGTCCTCGGCCTCGTCGACGACCCGGCCGACGCCCTGGCCACGATCACGTCCGTCCTTCGTCCCGGCGGCGCCCTCTCCCTCCTGGTCAGCCAGCGGCACGCCGCCGTGCTGGCCCGGGCGATGGCCGGTCACTTCACCCAGGCCCGGGCGCTGCTCGACGGCGACCCCGGTGACCGCCCCGAGCACCGCTTCACCGCCGAGGAGGTCGGCGACCTGCTCACGGCGGCCGGGTTCAGCGCGACCACGACCCACGGCATCCGCGTCTTCGCCGACCTGGTGCCCTCCTCCCTGCTCGACCTCGAGCCGGGTGCGAGCGCGGCCCTGCTGGACCTCGAGCGGGCGGTCGCCGAGCGCCCCGAGTACCTCACCCTGGCCAGCCAGCTGCACGTCATCTCCACCCACTGACACCACCCCCACCGCAGACACACGGACGGCGTGGCCGTCGGGACCACAGGGGTGGCCGCGGGCGGACGGTCCCGGGGGCGGCGATGGGCGCCGGGGCCTCCGGGGTAAGCGTGGATGGGACTGGCCCCCCGGAGCGAGGAACGAGCGGAGGGGTGGTTGCGCACCCCGGAGTGTGCCGGCGCCCAGCGTCGACCCCACCCCGTCCGTCCGCGGCCGCCAGACCGGCCCCGGAGGACGGCCGTGAAGCCCGACAACTCCCACGACTGCCCCCTCCTCCACGTCGACATGGACGCGTTCTTCGCCTCGGTGGCGATCCGTGACCGCCCCGAGCTCGCCGACGTCCCGGTGATCGTGGGTGGCGGCAACCGGGGGGTGGTGCTGGCGGCCAACTACCCGGCGCGGAGGTACGGCGTCCACTCGGCGCTGCCGATGACCCGGGCCCGGCGGATGTGCCCCGACGCGGTCGTGCTGTCGCCGGACTACACCGACTTCGACGGAGTCTCCTCCTCGGTGATGGAGATCTTCCGCGACGTCACCCCGCTGGTGGAGACGGTCTCGCTCGACGAGGCCTTCCTCGACGTCTCCGGCTCCACCCGCCGCCTGGGCAGCCCGCTGCGCATCGCCGAGCACATCCGGGCCCGGGTCGCCGACGAGCAGCGGATCACCTGCTCGGTCGGGGTCGCGGGGACGGTCTCGGTGGCCAAGCTGGCCAGCCGCCGGGCCAAGCCCGACGGGGTGCTCGTCGTCCCGCCCCGCGAGGTGACCCGGTTCCTGCACCCCCTCGACGTCGGCGAGCTGTGGGGGGTGGGGGAGAAGACCCGCGAGCAGCTGCTCCGGCTCGGCCTGCGCACCGTCGGCGACCTCGCGCACACGCCGCTGGCCACGCTCCAGCGCGGCATCGGGGTGGCGTCCGGCACCCAGCTGCACCACCTCGCCTGGGGCACCGACCGGCGTGCCATCACGCCCAAGCGCGGCACCCACGAGCCCGACAGGAGCATGGGCGCCGACGAGACCTTCGGTCGCGACACCGACGACCGGGCCGTGGTGATGCGCGAGCTGCTGCGGCTCTCGGCGAAGGTGACCCGGCGGATGCGGACGGCCGGGGTGGCCGGGCGCACCGTCACGCTGAAGGTGCGCTTCGCCGACTTCACCACCATCACCCGCTCCCGCACGCTGGGCGACGCCACCGACGTCACCAGCGAGGTGCACGCGACCGCGGCAGCGCTGTTCGACGCCCTCGGGCTGCAGCGCGCCCGGATCCGCCTGGTCGGGGTCCGCGTCGAGGGGCTGGTCCCCCGCGAGCAGGTCCAGCGCCAGCTCGTCCTCGGGGGGCGCGACCGCGGCTGGGAGGAGGCCGACCGGGCCACCGACGCCGCGGCGCTGCGCTTCGGGGGTGGCGCCGTACGCCGGGCGACCCTGCTGATCGGCGAGCGTCCCTAGGCGAGAAGGCCCCGTCCGAGAGCCGGTTTCATTCCCGGGCGCCGAGAAAGTTATAGACCACGATTTCTCCATCCCGTCTACCGACTTGACCAGAGCCTGCCTAGACTCATAAGGAGACCAGTCATCGCGGGAGGATGCCGTGCCGCTCTCCGAAGAGGAACTCCGTCTGCTGGAGCAGATGGAGCAGGCGCTTGCCCAGGAGGATCCGAAGTTCGTCTCGACGCTTCGGGGAAGCTCGCTGGAGCGGGTCGCGCGAATGCGTACGATCGCCGCCGCCGTCGTCTTCGTGATCGGCATCGCCATGCTGATGGGTGGTGCGGTCTCGGCGCAGAGCTGGCTCGGAGTCCTCGGCTTCGTGGTGATGGTCGGTTCGGCCACCCTCGGTCTGGCCTCGTGGCGCGGTCGGCACGCGTCGTCTGCCGCTCCGCAGCAGAGCAGCGAGGACCAGCTCTTCGACTTCGACGACCACCCGCACCGCTTCGACGTGATCGACGGAGGTCGCGCCAACCGGTCCCGCAAGACGCGTCGCCAGCCGCGCGTGCGTCCCAGTCGGCCTCGCCCCTCGAGCAAGGCGCCCAAGCAGGGCACGTTCATGCAGCGCATGGAGCAGCGCTGGGAACGCCGTCGCCACCAGGGCTACTGACAGCCCGAGCGACTGCCCGACTGACAGCCCGGCAAACCGCTCAGCGATCCCGGCCGCGCACCAACGACATCGGCCACACCCGGCTCCGCCAGCCGCGTTCCCGCTGCACGCTGCCGAGCATGACCCGGCGCCACGACTCGACGGTCTCGACGGTGTGCGTGCGCACCTCGGGGTCGACCGTGAGCACCGCACCGTCCTGCGCCCTCGGTCCGTAGCGGCCCCGCTCCACCTGCACCAGCAGCCCTTCCAGCGACGCGAGCGCATCGGTCTCGGGGCGCACCTGGTCCACGACGCTTCGTGCCTGCTCGCGCGGTGATCGCTGGTCGGGCCACTCCAACCCCAGGTCCAGCGCGGTCGCGCGCAGCTCGGCCCAGGCGCCCTCGGCGAGGTGCACCGGGTCGCTGCCACCCAGCCGGCGCCGGCGCTGGGTGCGGCGTACGACGCCGGGCCCGATGCCGGCCAGCAGCACGAGACCCAGGCCCGCGAACGGCCACCACGGGACCGAGACGCCACCGTCGTCGGAGCTCTGCGAGTCGGCGGTCGCGCCGTCCGGCCGGGGCGCCGGCGCGCGGCTCGCCGCATCATCCGGGGCCGTCGTCGGGGCCGGGGCGTTGAGGTCCTGCCGGGTCCAGGACGGGGTGGCCCCGGCTCGCTGGCCGGGGGTCGGCTCGAAGCGCACCCACCCGATGCCGGAGAAGTACATCTCCGGCCACGCGTGCCGTTCGTCGCTGGTGTAGAGGATCCGTCCGTCCGGCTCCGCGGTCCCGTCGAGGAAGCCCACGACCACCCGGGAGGGGATCTTCAGGGTGCGACCCATCGCCGCCATGGCGGCCGCGAACTGCTCGCAGTAGCCGACCCGGTCGTCGGTGATGAAGTCGGCGAGCAGGTCCATCCCCGATCCGCTGCGCTGCTCCAGGGAGTAGGTGAACCCGCCGGTGCTGCGGAACCAGTCCTGCAGGGCCAGCGCCTTCTGGTACTCGGTCGTGGCTCCCTTGGTCACCTCTTCGGCCCGGGTCTTGACCACGTCGGGCAGGTCGTCCGGTACGGCGGTCATGGTGGTCCGCAGCCGGTTGGGTGGGGGAGGCGCGGAGTCGAGCAGCTTCGCGGTGATGTCGGGGGTCAGCGACGTGGCCTCGTAGCTCATCTCCGGCGGCAGCGACCCACCCACGTAGGCGACGTCGAGGGTGCGGTCGTCGTAGCGCCAGTTGCCCTCGACGTTGAGGTCGGCGAGCGGGTAGGGCAGGGGGAGCCAGGTGGTGCCGAAGTTGGGGGCGAGCTGCAGCTTCCAGTCCTCGGTCCTGACGTTCACGCCACCGGCGAGCCCGGGTGGGGTCGGGAAGCGTCCGTCGGCGCTGTTCTCGCGGGGAAGGACGCGCGGAGAGGGTCGCCACTCGTCGCTGCGGAACTGGTCGAGGACGGTGGTGCGCAGGTAGCCGGTCTCGCGGGCGTCGGTCGTCGGCGAACACCATCGGCGTGTGCGTCCGCTCGACGAGGTCACGCCGGAGCCGGACGAACGGGTTGATCGTGGTGAGCTCGAACCGGTTGCCGTTGCCGGCACCCGTGCCCTCGCCGGAGTCGGGGCGCAGCAGGTCGGTCACCGGGACGAACGGCGTGATCACCAGGGCGAGCAGGATCGCCGCCACGGCGGCCTGCCAGAGCACGCCCAGCCGGGGTCGCGGAGTGTCCCGGCGCCGGCCACCCCACGTCCACAGCTTCTCGACGTGCTCGCTGGCCAGCAGCCGCATGAACAGCAGCGACGTGCCGACGAAGACGGGCAGCGTCAGCGGGTCGTTGAGGATGCTGACCGGCACGCTCAACGTCACCAGGAGGGGCAGGGCGACCAGCGGTGGGCGGCGCAGGCCGAAGGCGAGCACGTCGATCGCGAACAGCACGCCCAGGCCGCACGCCATCAGGAACGCGCTGGTGTGCGTGGGGTTCACCGAGACCGGCGCGTTGTAGGCGTTCAGCGTCGCCGCGCCGTTGCCGATCACGTAGAAGACCTCGCGGATCGACGCGGCGGTCGGGATCACGGCCAGCAGCGACTCGCGCGCGGCGAACATCAGGTTGAGGCCGAGGAGCGCGACGAGGGCCTGCACCATCGCGACGACGTACGCCGGCACCCGCACCGTCCGCAGGCCGCTGCCGACCAGCGCCATCGCCAGCCCGACCATCCCGGTCGGGATGAGGAACGTCAGCGGCGCGGTCACCATCCCGCCCCACGCGAACAGGGCGAGCCAGCCGGCGCTCAGCGCGAGCAGCGGGGGCCCGGGGCGCCAGGGGTCGCGGAGACCGAGACCCGGGTCCGGCGGGCGGACGGGAGTCGCCGGACCGGTCGGGAGGGACGCCGCCGTCATCTGGTCGGTCATCGGGCGAGCTCCATCCAGGAGGTCGCCAGCGAGCCGCCGTGCTCCAGGGTGGCGGCGTGCCAGCCACGGCTGCGCAGCGCTCCCGTCGCCGGCTCCTGTCGACGTCCGGTGCGTTCCCAGGTCGAGACGTCCAGGACCACGGCGTACGCCGAGTCGCCGGCCGCGGCCATCCCGGCCAGCAGGTCGCGGTCGGCGTCACCGAGGTGGGCGACCACCGCGAGCAGCATGCCGCCGTGGTCGGCGTCCTCGATCCAGCTCGTCGACAGCTGCTCGTGCCGCGTCATGCCCATCAACGCGAGGCGCTCCATCTGCTCGGGCAGGTTGACCCCGCCGGCCCCCGGACGCCAGCCGTGCGAGGACGACTGCCCCGTGGCGCTGACCAGGCGCACCTCGAACTCCAGGGCGACGAGGTAGCGCATGATCGACGCGGTCGCTCGCACGGCGGTCTCCATCGACGACTGGGCGCCGTACCCGCGGTGCGAGATGCGCCGGTTGTCGATCAGCAGGGTGCACCTCGACTGCCACGGCTGCTCCTCGCGGCGCACCATCAGCTCGCCGGCCCGCGCGCTGCTGGGCCAGTGGATCCGGCGCAGGTCGTCACCGAGGCGGTACTCCCGGATGGTGACGTCGGGGCTGCCGCCTCCGAGCAGGTCGCGGGTGCGGTTGTCACCGGCTCCGGCCCAGCGTCCCGTCAGCGGGATGTGCGGGAGGCGCTCGGTGCGAGGCGTCACCAGGATGGTCGCCGAGGAGGGCAGCACCTTGTCGAGGTCGACCATGCCCAGGGGGTCTCCGACCCGGACGTGCATCGGGCCGACGGGGTAACGGCCGCGGTTCTCGGTGTGGATCTGGTAGTGCCGGAGCGTGTCGGCGCCGGCGCCGAGGGGCTCGACCACGAAGCGGGGCGAGACCCCGAGCACGGGGGAGAGCTCCTCCTCCATCAGCAGCGTGCCGGTGCGCTTGCCGGCGTTGCCGATCTCCACCGTGACGTGGGCGACCTCGCCGGCCTCGACCTGGATGGCGCTGACGTTGCGGCGGATCCACACGTTGCGCTCGGTACGACGCAGCAGCAGCCAGGCCACGACCGGGATCGCCATCGCGAGCAGGCCGATGCGGACGAAGTCGCGCTCGCCGATCTGGATGCCGCAGATGATGGCCGCAGCCCCGGCTGCCAGGAAGCAGCGACCCCGGACGGTCAGGTTCCGCACGCGATCACCACCTCCCGGCGGTCGACTCGGTCAGCCGACCTGGGGGACCGGCACCTGGGCCAGCGCCTGCTGCACCACGTCGGAGGTACGACGTCCGCTCATCGTGGCCTCCATCGTGGGGAGCAGCCGGTGCGGGAACACCAGCGGGACGAGCTCGCGCACGTCGTCGGGCAGGACGTACTCGCGTCCTTGCATCGCGGCCCACGCCTTCGCCGCCCGCACCAGGTGGAGCGTCGCGCGCGGTGAGGCGCCGAGCCGCAGGTCGGGGGAGCGTCGGGTCGCGGTGGCCAGCGCCACGGCGTACTGCTGCACGTCGTGGGCCACGTGCACCCCGTTGGTCACCTCGATCAGCTTGCGGACCTCGGCGGCGTCGGTCACCGGCTCGAGCTCCTCCAGTGGGCTGATCAGGTCGCGGGCGGAGAGCATCGCGATCTCGGCGGACTCCACCGGGTAGCCCATGGACAGTCGCACCATGAACCGGTCGCGCTGGGCCTCGGGGAGGGCGTAGGTGCCCTCCATCTCGATGGGGTTCTGCGTCGCGATCACCATGAAGGGCGACTCGAGGCTGTAGGTCTTCCCGTCGACGGTGACCTGGGCCTCCTCCATGCACTCGAGCATGGCGGACTGTGTCTTGGGGCTGGCGCGGTTGATCTCGTCGCCGACCACCACGTTGGCGAAGATCCCGCCCGGCCGGAACTCGAACTGGCGCGAGTCCTGGTTGAACACCGAGACCCCGGTGACGTCGGAGGGCAGCAGGTCGGGCGTGAACTGGATGCGGCGGACGGTGCAGTCGATGGACCGGGCGAGCGCCTTGCTCAGCATCGTCTTGCCGACGCCGGGCACGTCCTCGATGAGCAGGTGACCGCCGGCCAGCAGCACCACCAGCGCCGAGCGTGCGATCTCGGGCTTGCCCTCGATGACGGCAGCGATGTTCGTCTGGATGCGCTCCGCGACGGCGCGCACCTCGTCGACGTCGTTGTCTCCTGCTCCCACCGTTGGCCCCACTTCTCCCACCACGTCGCTCCCCATGTTGCTCCATGGCGCCCCACAGCTGGGGGGCTCCGAGCCTCTCCTACGACAAGTGAAGCCCATGCCACCACACCGGTCACCTGCTCGGACAGGTCGAACAGGTCTCGATCCGGTCACCGCTGCCGTTTCCGGGGCGATCCGGACCCGAGCGCCTCGAAACCCGCCGCGGGGCGCGGGTGGTGCGGAATCAGGGTGAAAAGGGAGCGACGTGGCACCAAAGTGGTTGACGGTGGGGGGATGTGGAGTAAAGTGGTGCGCAGTGGAGGGAACAGGCAGTTCTTGACGCAGGACCGTGGGTGAGGGGAGCAGCAGATGTTCTCCGGCACCTACACCCCCAAGCTCGACGACAAGGGGCGCCTCTTCCTCCCGGCGAAGTTCCGCGACGAGATGAAGGAGGGCCTGGTGATCACTCGTGGTCAGGAACACGCCCTCGACATCAGGACCCCGTCCGACTTCGCCGACTTCACCGAGAAGTTCAGGAACGCGTCGCAGACCGACGCCCGCATGCGGGCCTACGGCCGGATGTTGTTCGCGCTGGCCTCCGAGCAGGTTCCCGACAAGCAGGGCCGCGTCACCATCACCCCCGAGCTGCGGCAGTACGCCGGGCTCGACCGGGATGCCGTGGTGATCGGGGTCTACGACCGCATCGAGGTCTGGGAGCCCCGTTCGTGGACGAGCTACACCGCCGACCAGGAGCAGGCCTTCGCCAACCTCCAGGAAGAGATCTTCCCGGGCTTCTGACCGGCACCAGCACGACAACTCCACATCGGTGATCGCAGGGCGAGGCTCGCGTCCGCTCCTCCCTGACTCCTCTGACGCACCTTCCCCGGTGTCAGATGGGTCGCTTCCCTCCAAACCGGGAGTTGAGCGGACGGAGAACCTGGCTCTGCGATCACCCACCACGCCAGCAACGAGCCGAGCAAGCGAGGGGGTCGAACCCGATGAGCGAAAACACGATCACACCAGCGCGGCGCGTGCGCCACGAGGTCCGCGACTCGCTCGCGGTGATGGCCTTCTCCGCCTTCGCCTCCTGCGGGTTCGCCGTCCTCCTGACACTCCTGGTCCGGAACTAGGCAGGTCCCGGACAGATGAGCAGCCCCACCCACGTCCCGGTCCTCCTCGACCGGGTCGTCGCGTTGGTGGCCCCTGCGCTGGAGCGCCCGGGGTCGGTCTTCGTGGACGCGACCCTGGGGCTGGGCGGCCACACCGAGGCGGTGCTCGACCAGTGCCCGCAGGCCCACGTGGTCGGCGTCGACCGCGACCAGCACGCGCTCGAGCTCGCCGGTGCTCGACTCGCGCCGTTCGACGGACGCACCACCCTCGTCCACGCCGTGTACGACGAGATCCCGGACGTGCTCGCCGAGCTGGGCATCGAGTCGGTCGAGGGCATCCTGTTCGACCTCGGTGTCTCCTCGATGCAGCTCGACGTCCGCGAGCGCGGGTTCGCCTACGCCGAGGACGCACCCCTCGACATGCGGATGGACGACAGCGAGGGCCCGACCGCTGCCGACGTCCTCAACAGCTACCCGGCCGCCGACCTCGCGCGGATCCTGCGCACCTACGGCGAGGAGAAGTTCGCCCGCCAGATCGCTCGAGCGGTCGTGAAGGCCCGGGAGACCGAGCCGTTCACCGGCTCGGCGCGGCTGGTCGACCTGCTGCGCCAGACGATCCCGGCCCCGGCTCGGCGTACGGGAGGTCACCCGGCGAAGCGCACCTTCCAGGCGCTCCGCATCGAGGTCAACGACGAGCTCGGCGTGCTGCGCCGGGCCATCCCGGCGGCCATCGCCTCCATCGGGGTCGGTGGGCGCGTGGTGGTGATGAGCTACCACTCGCTCGAGGACCGGCTGGTCAAGCAGGCCTTCGCCGCCGGCACCACCTCGACCGTGCCCCCGGACCTGCCGGTCGTCCCGGCCGGGTTCGAGCCGCCACTGCGATCGCTGACCCGCGGCGCCGAGAAGGCAGCCCCGGACGAGATCGCCCAGAACCCGCGCGCCGCCTCCGTCCGGCTGCGCGCCGTCGAACGTGTCAACAACAACCGGCCAGGAAACAACAGGGGAGACCACGCCGCATGAGCACTCTGATCAACGCAGCACGCGAAGGGGCCCGGTCCCGGGTCCCGCGCTTCGCCGAGGCCGCCGTCGAGCGTGCCCGCCTGACGGTCGTGCCGCCCCGGCGCGCGATCGGTCGGACGCAGGCCGCGCGGACCCCCTTCGCCGTCCTGGTGATCGCGATGCTCGTCGCCGGCGTGGTCGGCCTCCTGATGTTCAACACCAACATGCAGCAGTCGTCCTTCAAGGCCACCGCCCTCCAGGAGCAGGTCAACGTGCTCACGGCCCGGGAGCAGAGCCTGAACATGGAGCTCGACGCCCTGCGCGACCCGCAGCGGCTGGCCGTGGCGGCGAAGGGCCTCGGCATGGTGCCCCCGTCGCAGCCGGCGTTCATCAAGCTCGCGACCGGGCAGGTGCTCGGGAACCCGACGCCGGCCACCACCGCCGACAGTGTCCGGATCAACTCGCTGCCCGCCCCGAAGCCCGCCTCGCTCAAGCAGCGGATCCGCGTGATCAAGGTGCCGGCCTCGCCCCTCGCGGGTTCGGAGGCCGACACCCGCGGCTCCTCCACGGCTACGACGCGCCAAGACGATAGGAAGAAGGCCAACGCACCCGCGGAGTCCGGAGCATCGCATTGACACGTCCCCAACGCAGGAACGCCAGCAGTCTGCGTGGGTCGAGCCATGTCCGCCTGAGGGTCGGGCTCCTGGCGATCGCCATGCTGCTCTCGCTCTTCGGTGCGCGGCTCTTCCAGCTCCAGGGCCTGGACTCCAAGGCCTACGCCTCACGGGCCGAGGCCGCCGGTCTGGTCACCCTCGACCTGCCCGCCAAGCGCGGTCGCATCCTCGACCGCAACGGCGTCCCGCTGGCCGAGTCCGTCGCCGGCATGATGATCGTGGCCGACCCGACGCGCACGACCCCCAACGCCGAGGCGATCGCGAAGATCCTCGCCGACCGGTTGCACCTCGACTACTTCGACGTGCTGAAGAAGCTGACCAAGAAGAACGACGACGTGCGCTTCGCCTACGTCGCCCGACGGATCCCCTCGACGCTCGCCTCCAGCGTGATGGACGACCTCAAGGCCCACGACTACGTCGGCGTCGACACGCGTCCCGACCCGCTGCGCACCTACCCCGCGGGTGACGTCGGCGCGAACCTGATCGGCTACCTCGGTGACGACCCGAGCAAGGTCTCCGGCGGCATCGAGCGCAGCTTCAACGGGCTCCTGGCCGGCAAGGACGGCAAGGAGACCTACGAGGTCGGCGGCGGCAACCGCATCCCGCTCGGTGACAACAGCCAGGTCAAGCCGGTCAACGGCAAGGACCTGCGGCTCACCATCGACCGCGACGTGCAGTGGTACTCCCAGCGCGTGCTGCGCACCGCCGTACAGCAGTCCAAGGCGCAGTCCGGTGCCGCCGTGGTCCTCGACTCGCGCACCGGCGAGATCCTGGCCCTGGCCGACTACCCGACCTTCGACCCCAACAAGGCCGGCAAGGCCAAGAAGCAGGACCTGATCAGCCGTGCCCTGAGCGACGTCTACGAGCCCGGCTCGGTGGAGAAGGTGCTCACCGCGGCGGGGCTGCTCGACGCCGGCAAGGTCAGCCAGCAGACCCGCATCCGGGTGCCCAGCGAGCTGCCCGTGCTCGACCGCGTCATCGGTGACTGGTTCGAGCACGGCCTGATCCGGCTCACCATGGCCGGCGTGATCGCGCGCAGCTCCAACATCGGCACCGCCCTGGCGGCGAGCCAGTTCACCCCCGAGCAGCTGTGGAGCTACCTCGACAAGTTCGGCCTCGGGGAGCGCACCGACGTGGGCATGCCCGGCGAGACCCGGGGCCTGCTCCCGCCGGCGGACATCTGGTCCACCCTGACCCGGGCCCAGGTGGCCTTCGGCCAGGGCCTCTCGGTCAACGCCCTGCAGATGGCGACGGCCGTGAACACGATCGCCAACGGTGGCGAGCGGATCAGCCCGAGCCTGGTCCGGGGGAAGGCCACGACCAGCGCCGGCAACGAGGTCGGCACCGAGACCAGCACGAAGAAGCGCGCGGTGAGCGCCGACGCGGCCCGCAAGACCGCGGAGATGATGGAGCTCGTGACGACTCCCGACGTCGGCACCGCGCCCGGGGCCGGGATCGAGGGCTACCGGGTCGCCGGCAAGACCGGCACCGCGCAGGAGGTCGGCGGCGCCTGCAACTGCTACAAGGACGGTGGCCTGGCCGTGTCCTTCGCCGGCTTCGCGCCCGCCGACAACCCGCGGTTCACCGTCTACGTCGTGGTGAAGCACCCCGGTGAGGGTGCGAGCGGCGGTGGCACCGCCGGACCCGGTGTTCCGCAAGATCCTGACCTACCTGCTCCAGAAGTACGCCGTCCCTCCGACCGGCACCACGCCGCCCACGATCCCCATCAAGTGGGGCCGGGACGCGCGAGAGCCGACTGGATAGCCTCGGACGGTGCCAGAGCAGGATCTGGGGGCCGACCTCACCCGTCCGGGCGCTCCAGCACGCACTCCTCTCCTCCAGGTGACGGCGTGGACCGGTGCGGACCTCCGGCCCCCGAGCGCCGACACGGTCGAGGTGACCGGGCTGTCGCTCAGCTCCCAGCGGGTCCGCCCCGGTGACATCTACGCCGCCCTTCCCGGCAGCCGGACGCACGGCGCGACGTACGCCGCCGAGGCCGTGGCCGCTGGTGCCGTCGCGATCCTCACCGACGAGGACGGCGCGGCCACGGTCGGCGACACCACCACCCCGCTGCTGGTGCTGGACAACCCGCGGGCGGTGCTCGGCCGCGCTCGCCGCCCTGCTGTACGGCGAACCGGCGCGCGCCCTGACCCTGATGGCCGTCACCGGCACCCAGGGCAAGACCACGACGACCCGGCTCCTCGAGGGCGGCCTCATGGTCGCCGGCGTCCGCGCCGCGGTGATCGGCACGGTCGGCACCCGGATGGCCGGCCGGGACGTGAAGACCGCGCTCACCACCCCCGAGGCACCCGACCTGCACGCCCTCTTCGCGGCGATGGTCGAGCAGGGCGTGACCGCGTGCGCGATGGAGGTGTCCAGCCACGCGCTCGTGATGGGCCGGGTGGCGGGTGTCGTCTTCGACGTGGCGGCCTTCCTCAACCTCGGCCGCGACCACCTCGACTTCCACAAGGACGTGGAGGACTACTTCGCCGCCAAGGCCTCGCTGTTCACCCCCGAGCGGGCCAGCCGTGGCCTGACCAACGTCGACGACGCGTTCGGCCGGCGGCTGCTCGACGAGGCGACCGTGCCGATGGCGACCTTCTCGTCGTCGGGGCAGCCGGCCGACTGGCGGGCGGAGGAGGTCGTCCTCGAGCCCGAGGGCTCGACCTTCACCGTGGTGACGCCGGCGGAGGAGCGCATCCCCGCGCGGGTGCCGCTGACCGGGGAGTTCAACGTGACCAACGCGCTGTGCGCCATCGCGCTGGCCGGCGAGGCGGGGCTCGACCCGCGGCTCGTGGCCGACGGCATCGCGCGCGGCGGGGGAGTGCCCGGCCGGCTCGAGCGCGTCGACGCGGGACAGGGCTTCCTCGCGATCGTCGACTACGCGCACAAGCCCGACGCCGTCGAGGCCGCGCTCGCGGCGCTGCGGCCGCTCACGGAGGGCCGGCTGGTGCTGGTGATCGGCGCCGGTGGCGACCGCGACACCGGCAAGCGCCCGGTGATGGGCGAGATCGGCGCGAGGCTGGCCGACGTGCTGGTGGTCACCGACGACAACCCCCGCACCGAGGACCCGGCCGCGATCCGGGCCGCCGTACTCGCGGGGACGGCGGCGGTCGAGGGCGCCGAGGTGCTCGAGATCGGCGACCGGCGGGAGGCCATCCGGCAGGCCGTCGCGATGGCCGGCCCCGGCGACACCGTGGTGATCGCGGGCAAGGGGCACGAGACCGGCCAGGAGATCGCGGGCGTCGTCCATCCGTTCGACGACCGCGACGAGCTGCGTGCCGCGCTCGAGGCGTCCGGGGGTGGCCGGTGATCGAGCTGAGCCTCGAGGAGGTCGCGGCGGTCGTGGGTGGGGTCGTCGACGGTGACGGGTCCGTGCGGGTCAGCGGGCCGGCGTTCCTCGACAGCCGTGCCCCCGAGCCGGGCGGGCTGTTCGTCGCGTCTCGCGGGCGAGCACGTCGACGGCCACGACTTCGCCGCCGGTGCGGTCGAGGGTGGCGCGGCCGGCGTACTCGGCTCACGGGCCACGGGCGTGCCCACCGTCGTGGTCGCGGACGTGCAGTCGGCCCTGCAGGAGCTGGCCCGGCAGGTGCTGCGCCGGCTGTGGGAGAGCGACCCGGGCCCGAAGGTCATCGCCATCACCGGCTCGCAGGGCAAGACCACGGCCAAGGACATGCTCGCCCGGGTGCTCGCCGACGCCGCCCCGACGGTGGCCACGGCCGGCTCCTTCAACAACGAGCTCGGGTTGCCGCTCACCGTGCTGCGGGCCACCGGCGAGACCCGCTACCTGGTGCTGGAGATGGGAGCGCGCGGGATCGGCCACCTCGCGGAGCTCTGCGAGATCGCGCCCCCCGACATCTCGCTGGTGCTCAACGTCGGCAAGGCCCACATCGGTGAGTTCGGCTCCCAGGAGAACATCGCGCTGGCGAAGGGCGAGCTGGTCGAGGCGCTCTCGTCCGACGGCCACGCCGTCCTCAACGCCGACGACCCCCTGGTGGCCGCGATGGCCGCACGCACGCAGGCCGGGGTCCTGACGTTCGGCCGGGCCGGCACCGACCTCGTGCTCGGCGACGTCGAGATCGACGACCTCGGGCGCGCCTCCTTCGACCTCACCCACGACGGGACGACCGAGCACGTCGCCCTCCGACTGGTCGGCGAGCACCAGGCCACGAACGCGGCCGCGACCGCAGCCACGGCCCTGGCCGCCGGGCTCTCCCTGGCCGGTGTGGCCGGCAGCCTCCGGGCGATCGAACGGCTCTCTCCGTGGCGGATGGAGGTCCACGAGCGGGCCGACGGGCTGGTGGTCCTCAACGACGCCTACAACGCCAACCCCGACTCGATGGCGTCCGCGGTGCAGACGCTCGCCCGGATGGGGGAGCGCGGCGGTCGACGGACCGTCGCGGTGCTGGGCGAGATGCGCGAGCTCGGGGCCAGCGCCGACGACGAGCACCGCGCGGTCGGGGCGCTCGCGCAGCGCCTGGGCATCGACGAGGTGGTGGTCGTCGGGCACGGCGCCCGGGCGATCCGCGACGCGCTGGTCGAGGAGCGGGGCGAGGACGGGACGACGCGCCACGTCGACACCGTCGAACAGGCGGTGGAGTGGTTGCGCGACAATGTGGCCGGTCCCGACGTCGTCCTGGTGAAGGCGTCACGGGCCGGGCGCCTCGAACGGGTCGCTGACGCGCTCCTGGGAGACGGACCCGGAGCCGATCTGGGAGAGGAGGCGGGCCGATGACCACCCCACGCAATCGCGTGTGGAGCTCGCTGCGCTCGCCCGCGACACGATTTCGCGGGGACCCCGGATGAGAGCGATTCTGCTGGCAGGCGGCCTCGCGCTGCTCTTCACGATGGTCGGCACCCGCTACGCGATCCGGGTGCTCGCCGCCAAGGGCTACGGCCAGCTGATCCGCGACGACGGGCCGACGACCCACCACACCAAGCGCGGTACGCCGACCATGGGCGGCCTGGTGATCGTGCTCGCCTCGGTGGCGGCGTACTTCATCGCGACGTTCGTCACCGGCAACTCCCCGAGCGCCTCCGTCCTCCTGCTGCTGTTCCTCTTCGTCGGGCTGGGCACGGTCGGCTTCCTCGACGACTACATCAAGATCTCGCGCCAGCGCAGCCTCGGCCTGCGCAGCCGCGCGAAGTTCATCGGCCAGACCTTCGTCGCGCTGGTCTTCGGCTGGCTGGCGCTCTCGCCGTGGCTCGAGGACGACCGCGGCCAGACCCCGGCCGGGCACTCGATCTCCTTCATCCGCGACGCTGCCTTCACGCTGCCGATCATCGTGCTGGTGCTGTTCATCTGGCTGATGATCGCCGGATCGAGCAACGCGGTGAACCTCACCGACGGGCTCGACGGGCTCGCGGCCGGTGCGTCGGTGATGACCTTCGGCGCCTACACGCTGGTCAACATCTGGCAGAACAACCAGTGGTGCGGCCGCGCCGCCGGGCCGAAGTGCTACGAGGTGCGCGACCCGCTCGACCTCGCGGTGGTGGCCGCGGCGATCACCGGTGCGTGCTTCGGGTTCCTGTGGTGGAACGCGTCGCCGGCCAAGATCTTCATGGGCGACACCGGCTCGCTGGCCCTCGGTGGCGCGCTCGCCGGGTTCGCCGTACTCACCCGCACGGAGTTCCTGCTCGCCCTGCTCGGCGGGCTGTTCGTGATCCAGACGCTGTCGGTGATCCTCCAGGTCGGCTTCTTCAAGCTCACCAAGGGCAGACGGCTGTTCCGGATGGCGCCCCTCCACCATCACTTCGAGATGATGGGCTGGGAGGAGATCACGGTGGTGATCCGGTTCTGGCTGATCGCCGGCATCTTCGTGGCCACCGGGCTGGGGGTCTTCTACGCCGAGTGGGTCGCCGGGGTATGAATCTCGACTGACCTCGGCCGCACCAGCGACTGGAGCGGCGTCCGCGTCGTCGTCGCGGGCTTCGGCGTCTCCGGGTACGCCGCCGCAGACAACCTGACCTTCCTCGGCGCACGGGTGACCGCCCTCGACGAGTCCGACGCCGGCGACCGGCGCGAGAAGGCCACCCTGCTCGAGAGCCTCGGCGCCACCGTGCGGCTCGGCCCCGGCTCGACGGCGGACGCTGCCCGACGACGTCGACCTCGTGGTCACCTCGCCCGGCTGGTCGCCCACCGCGCCGTTGCTCGCCCAGGCGGCGGACGCGGGGCGTCCCGATCTGGGGCGAGGTCGAGCTCGCCTGGCGGCTGCGCGACCCGGAGCACGCCGCGCCCTGGCTGGCCGTCACCGGCACCAACGGCAAGACCACGACCGTGCAGATGCTCGAGGCGATGCTGCGTGCCGGTGGCCTGCGCACGGTGGCCTGCGGCAACGTCGGCCTGCCGATCGTCGAGGCGGTGATGGACCCCGAGCCGTGGGACGTGCTGGCCGTCGAGCTGTCCAGCTTCCAGCTGCACTGGACCTCGTCGATGAAGGCGGAGTCGGCCGCGGTGCTCAACGTCGCCGAGGACCACCTGGACTGGTACGCCGGACCGAGCGCCATGTCCGACTACGCCGCCGACAAGGGCCGGATCTACACCGGGGTGGAGCGCGCGTGCGTCTACAACCTGGCCGACCCCGTCACCGAGCAGCTGGTCCGCGACGCCGACGTCCAGGAGGGTGCCCGGGCGATCGGGTTCACCCTCGGGACCCCCGGCGTCGGCATGCTCGGCGTGGTCGACGACGTGCTCGCCGACCGGGCCTTCGTCGAGGACCGCCAGACCTCGGCGGCCGAGCTGTGCACGCTGGCCGACCTGGCCAGCCAGGCACCGCACTACGTCTCCAACGCGCTCGCCGCGGCGGCCCTCGCGCGCTCCCACGGCGTCTCGACCGGGGCGATCCAGCAGGCCCTGCGCGCGTTCCGTCCCGACGGGCACCGGATCGCCGAGGTCGCCGTCATCGACGGCGTCACCTGGATCGACGACTCCAAGGCGACCAACCCCCACGCGGCGCTGGCCTCGCTGCGCGCCTACGACCCGGTGGTGTGGGTGGCCGGCGGGCTGGCCAAGGGGGCCGGTTTCGACGACCTGGTCGTGGCGACGCGCGACCGGCTGCGGGGCGTCGTACTCCTCGGCCGGGACGCTCCGGTGATCCGTGACTCCCTCGTGCGACACGCCCCCGATGTGCCCGTGATCGAAGTGGCCGCCGGGGAGACTGACGGGGAAGGACCCATGGACCGTGTCGTGGCCGGGGCCGCGTCGCTGGCACACGCCGGCGACACCGTGCTGTTGGCCCCGGGATGTGCCTCCATGGACATGTTCGCCAACTACGGCGCACGCGGCGACGCCTTCGCGGAGGCCGTGCACCGGAGGCGGCGGACCTAGCAGGACCGACAGGTGGGCACAGCGAGGAGGACCGGGTGAGCGTCACCAGCGAAGCCGACCGGAAGCTCGGTCAGCAGCCCGGCCTCGCTGGCTGGATCACCCACCGCGTCGCGACGGTGCGCGCGCGATCGGAGCGGCCGCTCACGTCGTACTACCTGCTGCTCGGCGGCTCCACGATGCTGCTCGCGATCGGCCTGATGATGGTGCTCAGCGCCTCGAGCGTCTACTCGCTTCAAGGTCCACGACAGCAGCTACTACATCTTCCTCAAGCAGCTCACCTGGGTGCTGATCGGTCTCCCGGCGGCCTGGCTGGCCAGCCGGATGAACCGGCGGTTGCTGCGGATGCTCGCGTGGCCGGCCGTGGTCGTCGCCGTCGTCCTGCTCGCGCTGACCCAGACCAGCCTCGGCTTCGCGGTCAACGGCAACCGCAACTGGCTCGCCCTCGGCCCGCTGACCGTGCAGCCCTCCGAGGTCGCGAAGCTCTCCATCATCGTGTGGGCGGCCGACGTCTACGCGAAGAAGGAGAAGTACCTCGGCAACCCGTGGCAGGCACTGATCCCGGTCGCCCCCGTGATCGTGCTGATCTCGGGCCTCGTCGTCTTCCAGCACGACCTCGGCACGGCCCTGGTGCTGTTCTCGATCCTGCTCGGCATGCTCTGGGTGGTCGGCGTCCCGGCTCGCCTCTTCGGCATCGCCCTCTCGCTCGTCGGGGTGGTGGCGTTCTACCTGGCCGCCTCCAACTCCGAGCGCCGCGGTCGGCTGACCAGCTTCATCGACCCGTTCAAGGACTTCCAGGGCGCCGGCTGGCAGGCCGGACACGGGCTGCTCGGCATGTCCAGCGGCGGCATCTTCGGCAAGGGCCTCTCGGCCAGCCAGCAGAAGTGGGGCAACCTGCCGGAGGCCCACACCGACTTCATCTTCGCCGTGCTCGGCGAGGAGCTCGGCCTGTTCGGCACGCTGCTGGTGCTCGCGCTCTTCGGCGCCGTGGCCTTCGCCGCGATCCGGCTGGCGATCAACACCGCCGACCCGTTCGTGCGCTACCTGTCGGCGGGTGTCACGATCTGGTTGATGTCCCAGATGATCATCAACATCGGCATGGTGCTCGCCCTGCTCCCCGTCATCGGCATCCCGCTGCCGCTCGTGTCGTACGGCGGGTCGGCGCTGGTGCCCTCGATGGTGGCCCTCGGCCTGCTCGTCGGGTTCGCGCGCGCCGAACCGGAGGCGGCCGCTGCCCTGCGCGACCGCCGCGGCGACCGGCGGGCCGCCAGGAAGCCCGGCAGCAAGAAGCCCGGCAAGGGGAAGACCGGCAAGGTGACCCTTCCCGGTGCCATCTCGGCGGGAGCAGCTCGGGCCCGAGCCCGGTCGAGGCGAGGTTGATGTCAGGACCTCCTCCCCCCGACGGGTCCTGCTGGCCGGCGGTGGGACGGCCGGCCACACCTCGCCACTGCTCGCCACCGCCGACGCGCTGCGTCGCCGCGACCCCGACCTCGAGGTCACCGCGCTCGGCACCGCCCGCGGCCTGGAGACCCGGGTGGTGCCGGAGGCCGGCTACCCGCTCGAGCTGATCCCGCCCGTGCCGCTGCCGCGTCGGCCGGGCGTCGACCTGCTGCGCACGCCCGGCCGGCTGCGCGGGGCCATGAAGGCCGCGGTCGAGGTGATCGACCGGGTCCGGCCCGACGTGGTGGTCGGGTTCGGCGGCTACGTCTCGGTGCCGGCCTACCTCGCCGCCCGCAAGCGCAAGCTGCCGCTCGTCGTCCACGAGGGCAACGCGCTGCCGGGTCTCGCCAACAAGCTCGGGGCACGGTTCACCACCCACGTCGCGACCAGCTTCCCCGACACCGACCTGCCGCACGCGCACTACATCGGCCTGCCCATCCGCCGGATGATCAGCACCCTCGACCGGTCCGCGCTGCGGGCCGAGGGGCGTGAGTTCTTCGGGCTCGACCCCGACCTGCCCACGCTGCTGGTGACCGGTGGGTCGCAGGGCGCCCGGCGGCTGAACCAGTCCGTGGCCGCGGCCGCACCCGCCTTCGCCGCGGCCGGGGTGCAGGTGCTGCACATCGTGGGGCCGAAGGGCGAGGCCAGCCCGGAGACGACGCCCGGCGGTCCGCCGTACGTCACGGTGGCGTTCGTCAGCCGGATGGACCTCGCGTACGCCGCCGCCGACGCCGTGGTCTGCCGCGCCGGCAGCAACACCGTCACCGAGGTGTCGGGCGTCGGCCTGCCGGCGATCTTCGTGCCGCTGCCGATCGGCAACGGCGAGCAGGCGCACAACGCGCGGCCGGTCGTCGACGCGGGCGGCGGCCTGCTCGTCGCCGACGCCGCCCTGACCCCCGAGTGGGTGAGCAGCACCGTCCCCGAGCTGCTCACCGACACCGACCGGCTGGCCACGATGTCGGCCGCCGCGGCCGACCTGATCCCGCTCGACGCCGACGAGAAGCTCGCCGACCTGGTGCTGGCGGCCTGCGCGGGGCGGCGCCGATGAGAGTCCCCGTCCCCGACACCCTGCTGCCGGCCGACCAGCTCGGCACCGTGCACTTCGTCGGCATCGGCGGCGCCGGACTCTCCGGCATCGCCCGCATCATGCTCGCCCGCGGCATCACCGTCACCGGCAGCGACGCCAAGGAGTCGCGCACGCTGGAGGCCTTGCGGGCCCTCGGGGCGCGCGTGCTTCCTCGGCCACGACGCCGCCAACCTCGGCGACGCCGACACGGTCGTGGTCTCGACCGCCGTACGCGAGAACAACCCCGAGGTGGTGGCCGCGACCGAGCGCGGGCTGCGGCTGATCCCTCGCTCGGCGGCGCTGGAGTCGGTGATGCAGGGCCGCGTCGTCGTCGCGGTGGCCGGCACCCACGGCAAGACCACCACGACCTCGCTGCTGACGGTCGCCCTCCAGCACTGCGGCGCCGACCCGTCCTTCGCCATCGGCGGCGACCTCAACGAGACCGGCTCCAACGCCCACGACGGCAGCGGCGAGCTGTTCGTCGCCGAGGCCGACGAGAGCGACGGCGCCTTCCTGGTCTACTCGCCGCACGCCGCGCTGGTGACCAACGTCGAGGCCGACCACCTCGACAACTACGGCACCCCCGAGGCCTACCGCGCCGCCTTCGACACCTTCGTCGACCGGGTCTCGCCCGACGGGTTCATCGTGGTCTGCGCCGACGACCCCGGGGCCGACGACCTGGGCCGTACGGCGGTCGAGCTGCGGCCGGGTCGTCGTACGGGTGGGGGAGAGCGCCGACTCCGACGTCCGCGCCGAGAACCTGCGCTTCCTGGGCTCGACCTCCACCTTCGTGGTCGTCGACACGGGCCGCCGCCTCGGCGAGGTCACCCTCCAGATCCCCGGCCGCCACTACGTCCTCGACGCGCTCGCCGCCCTGGCCTGTGGCCTCCGGCTCGGCTTCCCCTTCGCCGACCTCGCCCGCGGGCTGTCCGCGTTCAGCGGCACCCGGCGGCGGATGGAGCTCAAGGGCCAGGTCGGAGGCGTGCGGGTCTACGACAGCTACGCCCACCACCCCAACGAGATCGTCGGCGACCTGCAGGCCGCCCGCTCGCTGGCCGGCGAGGGCCGCGTCGTGGTCGCCTTCCAGCCGCACATGGTCTCGCGCACCCGCATCTTCGGCCACGACATGGGCGTCGCGCTGGGTGCAGCCGACGACGTCGTGGTGATGGACATCTACGTCGCCCGCGAGGACCCCGAGCCGGGTGTCACCGGAGCGCTGGTGGCCGACGCGGTGCCGCTCGACCCGGACCACGTCGTGTTCGAGCCGTCGTGGTCGGCGGTCGCCGGCCACCTCGTCGAGCGGGCCCGCCCCGGCGACGTCGTGCTCACCCTGGGCGCCGGCGACGTCACCCTGCTCGGGACCCGAGGTGCTCGAGCTGCTCGGAGAGCGAGGTGCACCCGATGTCGATGCGTGACCGCCTCCGCAGGAAGAAGGCCGAGGCTCCGGTCGCCGCTCCGAGCGCGCCACCGCCCTCGGCCGGCCCCGACGAGGAGACCGTGCGGATCGCCCGCAAGGACTTCCGGCGCCGGCGCCACGCCGGCCGTTGGCGCCGCATCCGCCTGGTCCTGCTCGCGCTGCTGCTGGTGGCCGCCGTGTCGGCCTCGGTGTGGGTGGTGTTCTTCTCCAGCTACGTGACCGCCCGCGACGTCGAGATCACCGGCACCACCACGATCGGCGACGCCCGGGTCGAGGACGCCGCCCACGTCCCGACCGGCACGCCGCTCGCGCGGGTCGACCTCGGCGCCATCAAGTCGCGGGTCGAGTCGATCGCCGCGGTCAAGCGGGTCGAGGTCTCGCGCAGCTGGCCGCACGCCGTGCACATCGAGGTCACCGAGCGCACCCCGATCGCCGTCGTCGACCGCGGCCAGGGGCTCCAGGCGCTGGACGCCGAGGGCGTGCTGTTCGGCCACTACGACTCGCGTCCCAAGCGGCTGCCCCTCGTCACCACCGAGGCCGGCACCAACGACGAGGCGCTGGTCGAGGGCGGTCGGGTGATCGGCTCGCTGCCCACCGGCATCTCCGTCGCGGGTCGACACCATCGAGATCGGCAGCGTCGACAAGATCCAGCTGGTCTTCGCCAACGGCCGCCGCGTGCTGTGGGGGAGTGCCGAGGACTCCAGCGAGAAGGCCGAGGTGCTCGCCGTACTCCTGCGCCGGCCGGGCCAGCAGATCGACGTCTCGGTCCCGGGCCGCCCCACCACCCGCTGACTTTTCGCTTTTTCCGCGCCGCCGCCCCGCGTGTTGCCGGGGTACGCCGTGTCCGTTCTCCTACCTTGAGTACACAACCTCAGGTTGACATAACGTTAACCCTCTACCTCAAGGTTAGGGTTCGCGGGTCAGCCGGAGGACTTCCCCAGGAACATCCGAGAGCTCGTCCGGCAGCAGGGCCGGGTGGCAAGCAACATGAGAGGCACCGCCGTGGCAGCACCCCAGAACTACCTGGCCGTGATCAAGGTCGTGGGTATTGGTGGAGGTGGAGTCAACGCCGTCAACCGGATGATCGAGGTCGGGCTGAAGGGCGTCGAGTTCATCGCGATCAACACCGATGCGCAGGCCCTGTTGATGAGTGACGCCGATGTCAAGCTCGACATCGGCCGTGAGCTGACCCGTGGTCTCGGTGCGGGCGCCAACCCCGACGTGGGTGCGCAGGCGGCCGAGGACCACTCCGAGGAGATCGAAGAGGTGCTCAAGGGCGCCGACATGGTCTTCGTGACCGCCGGCGAGGGCGGTGGCACCGGCACCGGTGGAGCCCCGGTCGTCGCCAAGATCGCCCGCTCGCTGGGCGCCCTGACGATCGGTGTGGTCACCCGCCCGTTCGCCTTCGAGGGTCGCCGTCGCGCGACCTCGGCGGAGGAGGGCATCGCCAGCCTGCGCGAAGAGGTCGACACCCTCATCGTGATCCCCAACGACAAGCTGCTGATGATCAGCGACCGCAACGTGAGCATGCTCGACGCCTTCAAGCAGGCCGACCAGGTGCTGCTGCAGGGTGTCTCCGGCATCACCGACCTGATCACCACCCCGGGCCTGATCAACCTCGACTTCGCCGACGTGAAGTCGGTGATGTCCAACGCCGGCTCCGCCCTGATGGGCATCGGCTCGGCGCGCGGCGAGAACCGTGCCGTCGAGGCGGCCGAGCTCGCGGTCTCCAGCCCGCTGCTCGAGGAGTCGATCGACGGGGCCCAGGGCGTGCTGCTCTCGATCGCCGGTGGCTCCGACCTCGGCCTGTTCGAGATCAACGAGGCGGCGGCGATGGTCTCCGAGGCGGTGCACGCGGACGCCAACATCATCTTCGGTGCCACCATCGACGACGCCCTCGGCGACGAGGTGCGGGTGACGGTCATCGCGGCCGGCTTCGAGGGCGGTCGGCCCAAGCGTCGCGACGAGGGCCACGGCCTGCGTCCGAAGCCCGCGCAGGCGCAGAAGCCGCAGTCCCAGGAGGAGACCCGTGCCGCCGCCCGGGCGCTCGCCGAGCAGCGCAAGGCTCCCGAGCCGGCCGCTCCTCGCCGGGAGCCGGTGACCGTCGGCGCCTCGCAGCGGTCCAACGAGAGCCAGCAGTCCGCACCCCAGCGGCCTGCGCCGAGCTTCTCCGACGACGAGCTGGATGTCCCCGACTTCCTGAAGTAGGGGTGTTCTGCCCACCGCAGCAGCACCGGCCCCGTCGACCTGGCGTTCACCGACAGGTACGACGGGGTCAGTGCTGTGCCCTTCGACAGCCTCAACCTGGCCCTGGTCGGCGACGACGACCCGGCCGCGGTCGAGCGCAACCTCGCCCTGCTGCTGGACGACTTCGCCCCCGGCGCGACGCTGGCCGACATGCACCAGGTCCACGGCCACACCGTGGTCGAGGCCGGCGGGCCACGCGAGCAGTGCGACGCCCTGGTCACCGACCGGGCCGACGTGGTGCTGATGGTCCGGGTGGCCGACTGCGTGCCGGTGCTGCTCGCCGACCCGGTCGGCAGGCGTCCTCGGCGCGGCCCATGCCGGCCGCCAGGGACTCGTCGAAGGAGTGGTCGAGGCCTGCGTGACCCGGATGCGCGACGCTCGGCGCCGGCCGGATCGAGGCCTGGGTGGGGCCGCACATCTGCGGCGCCTGCTACGAGGTCCCCGAGGCGCTCCAGCAGGAGGTGGCCGCTCGCGAGCCGGCCTCGCGCTCGACGACCTCGTGGGGCACGCCCGCCCTCGACATCGGGGCCGGTGTGCGCGCCCAGCTCGAGCGTGCCGGCGTGGTCGTGCACGACGCCGCGCGCTGCACCCGGGAGTCCGCGGACCTCTACTCCTACCGTCGCGACGGGGCGGCTTCCGGTCGTCTCGCCGGGGTGATCAGGATGAACCCATGAACCGGCGGGACGAGATCGAGCAGGGGCTGGCCGCGGTCCGCGGACGCATCGAGTCGGCCTGCGCCGACGCGGGTCGCAGCAGCGACGAGATCACCCTGGTCGTGGTCACCAAGTTCTTCCCGGCCTCCGACGTCCGCCACCTCGCCGAGCTCGGGGTCCGCGACGTCGGCGAGAACCGCCACCAGGAGGCCGTCGAGAAGGCGGCCGAGTGCGCCGACCTCGACGTGCGGTGGCACTTCATCGGCGGCCTGCAGAGCAACAAGGCGGCGGCCGTCGCGACCTACGCCGACGTGGTGCACTCCGTCGATCGCCCCAAGCTGGTGGGCGGTCTGAGCCGCGGCGCCCAGGAGCGAGGTCGCGACCTCGAGTGCCTCGTGCAGGTCAGCCTGGACCCCCCGGACGCCAGCGGGAGGTCGGGTTGCGACCCGGCCGACGTGCCCGCCCTCGTCGAGCGCATCGGGGAGGCCGAGGGGCTGTCGCTGCGCGGTGTGATGGGCGTCGCACCGCTCGGTGGGGACGCCGGCGAGGCGTTCGCCCGGCTGGCCGAAGTGGCCTCCGACGTACGCGCGCAGGCGCCCGAGGCGACCTGGATCTCGGCCGGCATGAGTGCCGATCTCGAACTCGCCGTCAAGCACGGTGCGACACACCTCCGGATCGGGTCTGCGGTCCTCGGTCCGAGGCCGGTCGTCAAGTAATGTCCGAAGCGCCGTATCCGTTGGCAGGAACGGCGGCAGAACGGCACCCGAGCGCCACGAGAGCAGAGGAATCCAACAGATGAGCGCGATGCGGAAGATGGGCGTCTACCTCGGCCTGCTCGAGGACGCCGACGGCGACTACGTCGAGCCCGACAGCGCGTACGACGAGCCCGCCCGCCGAGCGGAGCCCCGCTCCGAGCAGGAGCCCGCCCGCCCGGTCGCGAACCTCGCCGAGCGCCGCCGTCCCGCGTCCCGCGAGGCCGCGAGGCCCACCACGACGGTGGCGCCGATGTCGCGGATCACCACGCTGCACCCGCGCACCTACAACGAGGCCCGCGTGATCGGCGAGAACTTCCGCGACGGCGTGCCCGTGATCATGAACCTCTCCGAGATGGACGACACCGACGCCAAGCGTCTCGTCGACTTCGCCGCCGGCCTGGTGTTCTCGGTGCGCGGCACCATCGAGCGCGTCACCAACAAGGTGTTCCTGCTCTCCCCGCCCAACGTCTCGGTCGCGGCCGAGGACAAGCAGCGCATCGCCGAGGGCGGCTTCTTCAACCAGAGCTGACCGGCACCCGTCCCCACCGGTTCCCACCGACCTTCTAGGCTCGCCTTCGTGAACTTCATCGGCCAGATCGTCGAGCTGGTCCTCGGCACGTTCATCGTGCTGCTCTTCGTGCGCCTCATCGTGGACTGGATCCAGATCTTCGCGCGCTCGTGGCAACCCAAGGGCCCGGTGCTGGTCGTCCTCGAGGGCGTCTACACCGTCACCGACCCCCCGGTGAAGGCGCTGCGCAAGGTCATCCCGCCGCTCCGGCTCGGCGGCGTGGCCATCGATCTGAGCTTCGTGGCCCTGCTGCTGATCTGCTACATCCTGCTCTCCCTGAACCGGGGCATCCTGCTCACCTGAGCCACCCGTTATCGTGTGGGCCGCACCTTCTGACGTGCGACCGCTTCGACGATTGAGGATTGGGTGAGGTCATGCCGCTGACGCCTGAGGACGTGAGCCAGAAGCGCTTTACTCCGGTGCGGCTCCGTGAGGGCTACGACATGGGCGAGGTCGACCAGTTCCTCGACGAGGTCGAGCAGGAGCTGGAGCGACTGCTCAAGGAGAACGAGGACCTGCGCTCGAAGCTGGCCGCGCACGGCGACGGAGCTGCTCCGGTCCCCGTGGCGAGGCCCGAGGAGAAGGCGCCCGAGAAGGTCGAGGACAAGCAGGCCGAGGACAAGCCGGCCGAGCCCGAGGCTCCGGCAGCGCCGACCGAGACGATCAAGGTGGTCACCGCCGCCGAGGCGTCCTCGGCCGCGACCCGCCTGCTCGAGCTGGCCACCCGCAACGCCGACGAGGTCGTCGCGGAGGCCCGCGAGGACGCCGAGAAGATCGTGGGCGAGGCCAAGGCCGAGGCCGAGAAGCTCTCGACGGAGACCAAGGAGCGCACCGACAAGCTCGAGCAGGACGCTCGCACCCGCTCGCAGAACCTCGACTCCGAGACCGAGAACCGCCGGCGCGAGCTGCTCGGCGAGCTGGAGAAGGAGCGGGGCCGCCTCGACGGCGAGATCGAGAACCTGCGGGCCTTCGAGCGCGAGTACCGCAGCCGCCTGAAGGGCTACTTCACCCAGCAGCTGCAGGCACTCGACGGCAGCGGCGAGGGCGGCGACCTCCCGACGCCGGACGACGAGCCCAAGGACGGGCCGCAGGATCGCGAGCACGGCTCGGAGGAGCAGCAGCACCAGCACTGAGCTCGAACGCAGACGAGGGCAGGCGGCCGGTGGCCGCCTGCCCTCGTGCTTGCTCGAGCTAGATCCGGTAGACCGTGAAGGCCAAGCCCGAGCTGGAGGTCGGACTGCTCGAGCGCGTCGGGGCTCTCCGACTCCGCGATGGTCGAGGCGAGCACCTCCCGGGCGATCAGCTCGCGGTGCTCCTCGATGGCCTCGCGCAGCTCGTCAGTCGCCTCCGGGGAGCACCGCCCAGCTGAGTGCGATCCGGTCGGAGACCTCGAAGCCCCCGGTCTTGCGGGCCTCCTGGATCATCCGGACCACCTCGCGGGCCAGGCCCGCACGACGCAGCTCCGGGGTGAGCTCCAGGTCGAGCGCCACGGTCTCGCCCTGCTCGTTGACCACCGACCAGCCCTCGCGCGGGCGCTCCGAGACGATCACCTCGTCGGGCAGCACCTCGACGGGCTCGCCGTCGAGGTCCACGCTGGCCCGGCCGTCGGCCTTCAGGGCAGCGGCGAGGGCGCCGGCGTCGGACGCGGCGATGGCTGCAGCGACGCGGGGCGTGTCCTTGGCGAAGCGCTTGCCGAGGGCGCGGAAGTTGCCCTTGGCGCTGTGGTCGACCAGGTCGGCCCCTGCGGCTGACAGCGGTTCGACGTCGCCGACGTTGCAGCTCGTCGGCCACCTCGCGCCGCAGCTCCTCGGACAGCCGCTCGTAGGCCGACGTGGCCACCAGCGCCCGGCGCAGTGGCTGACGGGTCTTCACCTTGGCGTCGGCCCGCGCGGCCCGGCCCAGCTCGACCAGCCGGCGGACGAGCCGCATCTGGGTCGTCAGGGAGTCGTCGACGAGGCTCCCGTCGACGCGGGGCCAGGTGGCCAGGTGCACCGACTCGGGCAGCTCGTCGGACGTGCTGGCGAACATGTCCCGCCACACCCGCTCGGTGATGAACGGGGTGAGCGGCGCCATGGTCAGCGTCACGACGTACAGGCACTCGTGCAGCGTCGCCAGGGCGGCGGGGTCGCCGGCCCAGAACCGGCGGCGGGAGCGTCGGACGTACCAGTTGGACAGGTCGTCGACGTACGCCGCGAGCAGTGACCCGGCCCGCTGGGTGTCGAAGGCCTCCATCGCCTCGGTGACGCCGAGGGCGAGCCGGTGCGCCTCGGAGAGGGCCCACCGGTCGAGGGCCGGACGCTGCTGCCAGGTCTGGTGCCGGGTCGCCCGGGCTCCAGTCGGACGTGCCCGCGTAGAGGACCTGGAAGGCGACCGTGTTCCAGTACGTCAGCAGGACCTTGCGGACCGTCTCCTGGATGGTGGCGTGCCCGACCCGCCGCGCCGCCCACGGCGAGCCGCCGGCCGCCATGAACCAGCGCACGGCGTCGGCGCCGTGCTCGTCCATCAGCGGGATCGGCTCGAGGATGTTGCCGAGGTGCTTGGACATCTTGCGGCCGTCCTCGGCCAGGATGTGGCCCAGGCAGAGCACGTTGCGGTACGACGACTGCTCGAAGACCAGCGTCCCGACCGCCATCAGCGTGTAGAACCAGCCCCGGGTCTGGTCGATCGCCTCGCAGATGAAGTCGGCCGGGTAGGCCTGCTCCAGCATCTGCGCCGATCCCTCGACGTGCGGGTAGCCCCACTGGGCGAACGGCATCGAGCCGGAGTCGAACCAGGCGTCGATCACCTCGGGCACCCGCCTCGCCAGCTCGCCACAGGTGGGGCAGGCGAAGGTGACGTCGTCGACGTAGGGACGGTGGGGTCGAGCCGGGACTGGTCGCTGCCGGTGAGCTCGCTGAGCTCGGCCAGTGACCCGACGCAGGTCTGGTGGTCCTCGCCGCAGCGCCAGATCGGCAGCGGCGTTCCCCAGTAGCGGCTGCGCGAGAGCGCCCAGTCGATGTTGTTGGTCAGCCAGTCGCCGTAGCGGCCGTGCTTGATCGTCGAGGGGAACCAGTTGGTGCCCTCGTTCTCGCTGAGCAGGTCGTCCTTGATCTGGGTGGTGCGGACGTACCACGACGGCTGGGCGTAGTAGAGCAGCGCGGTGTGGCAGCGCCAGCAGTGCGGGTAGCTGTGCTCGTAGGGCACGTGCTTGAACAGCAGCCCGCGCGCGGTCAGGTCGTCGACCAGGTCGGCGTTGGCGTGGCGGAAGAACTGGCCGCCGATCAGCGGGATGTCGTCCTCGAAGTGCCCGGTCGGGTCGATCGGGTTGACCATCGCGACGCCGTTGCGCCGGCAGGAGGCGAAGTCGTCCTCACCGAAGGCGGGGGACTGGTGCACCAGGCCGGTGCCGTCCTCGGCCGTCACGTAGTCCTCGTTGACCACGAAGTGTGCGTCGGGCAGGTCTCGGTCGTCGGTGCGGGCCGGCCACTCGACGAGCTCGAACGGGCGCTGGTAGGTCCACCCGACCATGTCGGAGCCGCGGATGCTGTCGCCGACGGTCCAGCCCTCGCCGAGGGCCTGGGCGACGAGCGACTCCGCGACGATCAGCGTCTCCTCGCCGTTGCTGGCGGTCACGTAGGTCATGTCGGGGTGGGCCGCGACGAGCGCGTTGGACACCAGCGTCCACGGGGTCGTGGTCCAGGCGAGCAGGGAGGCCTGGCCGGCGTACGGGCCGGAGGTGAGGGGGAAGCGCACGTAGACCGAGGGGTCGGTGACGGTCTCGTAGCCCTGGGCGAGCTCGTGGTCGGACAGGCCGGTGCCGCAGCGGGGGCAGTACGGCGCCACCCGGAAGTCCTCCTGGAGCAGACCCTTCCCGTGGATCTGCTTGAGCGCCCACCAGACCGACTCGACGTACTCGGGGTCCATCGTCCGGTAGGGATCGCGCATGTCGATCCAGCAGCCCATCCGGTCGGTCATCTGCTCCCAGAGATCGACGTAGCGCTGCACGGACTCCCGGCAGCGGGCGTTGAACTCCGCGATCCCGAACGCCTCGATGTCGGCCTTGCCGGAGAACCCGAGCTCCTTCTCCACGGCGAGCTCGACCGGCAGGCCGTGGCAGTCCCAGCCGCCCTTGCGGTTGACCTGGTAGCCCTGCATGGTGCGGAAGCGCGGGAAGACGTCCTTGAACGTGCGCGACTCGATGTGGTGGGTCCCGGGCCGGCCGTTGGCGGTGGGCGGGCCCTCGTAGAAGGTCCAGGTGTCGGCGCCCTCGTTGCGGGCCACGGACTGCTCGAAGATCTTCTGCTCGCGCCAGAAGTCGAGGACGTCGCGCTCGAGCGCGGGGAGGTCCACCTGAGGGGGGACGGGGCGGTAGGCGGTCACTGCGGTCCTTCGTCTCACGTGCCTGACGAAGGGACGAGGAGCGGCCTGCGCCGTCCCCCGCGGTACCACCCTCCTTGGCCGGTCACCTGCTCACCGACCCACTTCGTGGGTGACCCGGGCGGGTCCACCGCAGCCGGGTCTACTGACCTCGGGCGTGTCGTGCGGCGCCCCAGGCGTTCTTCCGGCGGCTCCGGGCTGATCTTCCCCTGTGCCGTGCCGCTGGGCTCACACCGTCCCCAGCTCGCTCGTGGCCGTGCAGTCGGGTACTCGTCCCCTCCACGCCGTGCGGTGGCACCAGTGTGCCAGAACTGTGGGAGAGTGCCGCACGGCGAGTTGAAGGGGATCGACGCGCCGCATATCCTCGCGCCACCACGCATGACCCCGCTCATCCCGTTCACCCGATAGGGGCGCCACCACCATGGCAACAGCGAGCCGCAAGTCCTTGGCCAGCCGCGCAGGTGCCGCGGCTCGCAAGGTCGTCTCCCGCACCTCGTCCTCGGCCACCTCGAAGTCGGCCGCCAAGGCTCCGGCCAAGAAGGCCGCGCCGGCGAAGAAGGCGGCGGCCAAGAAGGCGGCTCCGGCGAAGAAGGCCGTGACGAAGAAGGCAGCGCCGGCGAAGAAGGCGCCGGCGAAGAAGGCGGCGGCGAAGAAGGCGGCGGCGAAGAAGGCTCCGGCCAAGAAGGCTCCGGCGAAGAAGGCTCCCGCCAAGAAGGCAGCGCCGGCGAAGAAGGCGGCGGCCAAGAAGACGGCGTCAGCGAAGAAGACGGCGCCGGTGAAGAAGACGGTGGCGAAGAAGGCTCCCGCCAAGAAGGCAGCACCCGCGAAGAAGGCAGCCCCGGCCAAGAAGGCCGCGGCCAAGAAGACCGCCACGAAGAAGGCAGCTCCCGTGAAGAAGGCCGCCGCCAAGAAGGCAGCACCCGCGAAGAAGGCGGCTCCGGCCAAGAAGGCGGTCGCCGCGACGAAGGCGGCTCCCAAGGTGGCAACGAAGCGTGCGGCCTCACCCTCCAAGCTGATGGTGCTGGAGGTCGAGGATCCCTGGACCAAGGCCGAGCTCGACGGCGTACGCCGCCAGCTGACCGACGACATCACGCGGCTCACCGGTGAGCTCGTCGAGGTCGAGGGCGATCTCGCGGGCATGATCGAGAACTCCGGCGAGGGCGCCGGCAACGACCAGGCCGACGTCGGCTCCGCCTCGTTCGAGCGTGACCAGGAGATGGTCATCGTCAACAACGCCCGCGACATGCTCGTGCAGTCGCAGCACGCGCTCGAGCGCATCGCGGACGGCAGCTACGGGCAGTGCGAGATCTGCGGCAACCCGATCGGCAAGAACCGGCTGATGGCGTTCCCCCGGGCCACCCTGTGCCTGAGCTGCAAGCAGCGCGAGGAGCGTCGCTGATCGCGAGCAAGACGTCCGGAGACCCGACGACCGGCGCGTCGCCCGGGGACCGGCGCCGCCGGCTGTCCGCCCCTGCTCTCGCGTTCTCGGTCGCAGCCCTGGCGCTCGGGATCGATGTGGCCAGCAAGATCATCGCGGTCAACCAGCTCACCGGTCGTCCGCCCGTCGAGGTGGTCGGGACCTTCCTCCAGCTCCGGCTGCTGCGCAACCCGGGGGCGGCGTTCAGCACCGGCACCTCGCTGACCCCGGTGATCTCCGTGCTGGCGCTGGTCGCCGCGGTGGTGGTGTTCCACTACGCCCGGCGCGTGCAGCACCGCGGCTGGGCGCTGGCCCTGGGACTGCTGCTCGCCGGTGTCACCGGCAACCTGATCGACCGGATCTTCCGTGCTCCCGGCCCCTTCCGCGGGCACGTCGTCGACTTCTTCGCGCTGCCGAACTGGCCGGTGTTCAACTTCGCCGACATCTGGATCGACACGGCCGGCGTGCTGTTCGTGATCCTGCTCATCCGCGGCGTCCGTCTCGACGGCTCCCGTCACGAGGAGCCGACGCGGGAGGAGCCATGAGCGAGCTCGGCGGGGAGCAGCGGACGCTGCAGGTTCCCGAGGGGCTCGCGGGCGAGCGGGTCGACGTGGGCCTGGCGCGGATGTTCGGCATCTCGCGCAGCAAGGCGGCCGAGCTCCTCGCCAACGAGCTGGTCATCATCGACGGCCGCGCTGCGGCGAAGTCGGACCGATTGCTGCCGGGGTCGCAGCTCGACGTCACGTTCCCGCAGGAGCCCGACCCGCTCGAGGTGCGCGCGGAGATCGTCGAGGGGATCACGATCATCCACGACGACGACGACATCGTCGTGGTCGACAAGCCCGTCGGGGTCGCCGTACACCCGTCGATGGGGTGGACCGGCCCGACCGTCGTGGGCCACCTGCGCGGCGCCGGCTACCGGATCGCGACCGGTGGGGCTCCCGAGCGGCGCGGCATCGTGCAGCGCCTCGATGTCGGTACGTCGGGAGTGATGGTGATCGCGAAGAGCGAGACGGCGTACTCCCGCCTGAAGAACGCGTTCCGCCACCGCGAGGTCGACAAGACCTACCACGCGCTCGTGCAGGGACACCCGGACCCGCTCGCGGGCACCATCGACGCGCCGATCGGCCGGCACACCAAGTCGGACTGGAAGTTCGCGGTCCACGAGGACGGCAAGCACAGCGTCACGCACTACAGCACGCTCGAGGCGCACCGGTTCGCCAGCCTGCTCGAGGTGCACCTCGAGACCGGTCGCACCCACCAGATCCGGGTGCACATGGCGGCGCTCAAGCATCCCTGCGTCGGCGACCTCACGTACGGCGCCGACCCCACCCTGGCCAAGCGGGTGGGGCTGGAGCGGCAGTGGCTGCACGCCGTACGCCTCGGCTTCGAGCACCCCGGCTCCGGTGACTACGTCGAGTACGAGTCGGCGTACCCCGACGACCTGGCGCAGGCCCTCGAGGTCATCCGCGATGCCGACTGACGAGATCCAGTTCCGGATCGCGCTCGCCGAGGACCTCGGCGACGTGTACGACGTCTTCGTGGCCGCGAGCGCCGGCCCCGGCCACCCGCCCGAGACGCGTCCCCCCGACGAGGTGCGCGACTGGGTCGAGTCCTTCCTCGACCGACCCGCGGAGGTCTGGCTGGCCTGCCGCGACGACGAGGTCCTGGGCTTCCTGCGGCTGCGTGGCGCCTGGCTGAGCATGCTCTTCGTGCACCCCGACCGACCGGCGCGCGGCGTGGGCGCGGGCCTGCTGGACCTGGTCAAGGCGCTGCGGCCGAAGGGCTTCGGGCTGCGGGTGTACCAGGCCAACGCCCGGGCCCGGGAGTTCTACCGGCGCCAGGGGCTGGTCGAGCTCGAGGTCACCGACGGCAGCAGCTACCACGACGGCGAGCCCGACCTCCAGATGGCGTGGCTCGGCGACGACCCGCTCACCTACCTGCGCGGTCGCATCGACGAGGTCGACGACGAGCTCGCGGTCCTGCTCGCCCGGCGGGTGGCCCTCACGGCCGCCGTCCAGGACCAGAAGGAGGTCGGTGGCCACGCCGGCCGCGACCCCGAGCGGGAGGCCGAGATCGTCGAGCGGATGGCCCGCCACGTCCCCGGCCTCGGCCAGGACCGGATCGCCGCCGTGATGCACACCGTGATCGCCGAGAGTCTCGCCGCCTGGGAGGCGGAGCAGGGCTCCTAGGGCGAGCTGATCGCAGCCCCTGCCTCGTAAGACCGTGTAATCCAGTACGAATGGCCGGTGCCGGGGGTGGCTGGAGCGGCAATTCGTACTGGACTACCCGGACCCGCAGGTCCCTCGTCCCATCCGGTTCGCGGCGGCCCGTGTCACTGTCAGGGGCGGCTGTCATGCTGAACTACGCTGACCTTCTTCCCCAGCACCACCAGGTCCGTCTCCCGCGGGTCTGGGCAACATTGCCGTGTCCATCCAGAAGCTCCGGGAAGGGCTGATCGAGCTCCATGACCGCTGGCCGGGACGGTTTCGTCCATCTCCACGTCCACACCGAGTACTCCATGCTGGACGGTGCGGCCCGGTTGGGTGACATGTTCGAGCGGACCGCCGAGCTGGGCATGGACGCGATCGCGATGACCGACCACGGCAACGTGTTCGGGGCCTACGACTTCTGGGCCAAGGCCAAGGCGGCCGGGGTCAAGCCGATCATCGGCATGGAGGCCTACTTCACGCCCAACACCTCCCGCTACGACAAGAAGCGGGTGCGGTGGAACGACGGCGGCGACGACGACGTCTCCGGGTCCGGCGCCTACACCCACATGACGCTGCTCTCGGAGAGCACCAAGGGGATGCACAACCTCTTCCGGCTCTCCTCGCGCGCCTCGATGGAGGGCTTCTTCTACCAGCCGCGCGCCGACCGCGAGCTGCTCAGCGAGTACGCCGAGGGGCTGATCGCGACCACCGGGTGCCCGTCGGGCGAGGTGCAGACGTGGCTGCGCATCGGCGACTACGAGAAGGCGCGCCAGGCGGCCGCGGACTTCCAGGACATCCTCGGCAAGGACAACTACTTCCTCGAGCTGATGGACCACGGTCTCGACATCGAGACCCGGGTCCGCGACGGCCTGCTCCGGCTGAGCAAGGACCTCGGCATCCCGCCGGTCGCCACCAACGACTCCCACTACGTCAACCAGGAGGACGCCCCCTCCCAGGAGCACCTGCTCTGCGTCTCCTCGGGCAGCGTGATGAGCGACCCCAAGCGGTTCCGCTTCGAGGGCACCGGCTACTACATCAAGTCCGCCGCCGAGATGCGCGAGCTCTGGGCCGACCGCAACGGCCTCCCCGAGGCCTGCGACAACACCCTGCTGATCGCCGAGCGCTGCGACGTCGAGTTCACCGAGGGCAACGGCACCTACATGCCGCGCTTCCCGGTCCCCGAGGGCGAGGACGAGAACTCCTGGTTCGTCAAGGAGGTCGAGAAGGGCCTGCGCTTCCGCTACCCCGACGGCATCCCCGACGCGGTCCGCAAGCAGGCCGACTTCGAGGTCGGCGTCATCACCGGGATGGGCTTCCCGGGCTACTTCCTCGTCGTCGCCGACTTCATCAACTGGGCCAAGGACAACGGCATCCGCGTCGGTCCCGGCCGCGGTTCCGGGGCGGGCTCGATGTGCGCCTACGCGATGCGGATCACCGACCTCGACCCGCTCAAGCACGGACTGATCTTCGAGCGGTTCCTCAACCCCGACCGCGTCTCGATGCCCGACTTCGACATCGACTTCGACGAGCGTCGGCGCGGTGAGGTGATCCGCTACGTCTCCGACAAGTACGGCGACGACCGGGTCTCGATGATCGTCACCTACGGCACCATCAAGGCCAAGCAGGCGGTCAAGGACTCCTCGCGCATCCTCGGCTACCCGTTCGCGATGGGCGACCGGATCACCAAGGCGATGCCGGCCGCGGTGATGGGCAAGGACGTCCCGCTCAAGGAGATCTTCGACCCGCAGCACAAGCGCTACAACGAGGGCGGCGAGTTCCGCACGCTCTACGACGGCGACGCCGACGTCAAGACGGTCGTCGACACCGCGATCGGCATCGAGGGCCTCAAGCGCCAGTGGGGCGTCCACGCGGCCGGCGTGATCATGTCGAGCGAGCCGCTGCTCGACGTCATCCCGGTGATGAGGCGCCCGGCCGACGGCGCGGTGATCACGCAGTTCGACTACCCGACCTGCGAGAAGCTCGGCCTGATCAAGATGGACTTCCTCGGGTTGCGCAACCTGACGGTCCTCGACGACGCGCTGATCAACATCGAGTCCAACCGCGGCGAGAAGGTCGTGCTCGAGGAGCTCGAGCTGACCGACGAGGCGACGTACAAGCTCCTCCAGCGCGGCGACACCCTCGGCGTCTTCCAGCTCGACGGCGGCCCGATGCGGGCCCTGCTGCGCAGCATGCAGCCCGACACGTTCGAGGACATCTCCGCGGTCGGCGCGCTCTACCGCCCCGGTCCGATGGGCGCCGACTCCCACAACAAGTACGCCCGCCGCAAGACCGGCCGCGAGGCGGTCGAGCCGCTGCACCCCGAGCTCGCCGAGGCGCTCGAGGAGGTGCTGGGCGAGACCTACGGCCTGATCGTCTACCAGGAGCAGGTGATGGCGATCGCGCAGCAGCTGGCGGGCTACACGCTCGGCCAGGCCGACCTGCTGCGTCGGGCCATGGGCAAGAAGAAGAAGGAGGAGCTGGACAAGCAGTTCGAGACCTTCTCCGCGGGCATGACCGAGCGCGGCTTCTCCCACGGCGCGATCAAGGCGCTGTGGGACACCCTGCTCCCGTTCTCCGACTACGCGTTCAACAAGGCCCACTCGGCGGCGTACGGCCTGGTGTCCTACTGGACCGCCTACCTCAAGGCCAACTTCCCGGCCGAGTACATGGCCGCGCTCCTCACCTCGGTGAAGGACGACAAGGACAAGATGGCGATCTACCTCAACGAGTGTCGCCACATGAAGATCCAGGTGCTGCCGCCCGACGTCAACGAGTCGCAGGCCAACTTCACCCCGGTCGGCACCGACATCCGGTTCGGGCTGACCGCGATCCGCAACGTCGGCTGGAACGTCGTCGAGCAGATCATCTCCACGCGCCGCGAGCAGGGCCGGTTCACCGACTTCGCCGACTTCATGGACAAGGTCCCGGCGCAGGTCTGCAACAAGCGGCTGATCGAGTCGCTGATCAAGGCCGGCGCCTACGACGAGATGAAGCACGGCCGCCGCGCGCTGCTGGCCGTCCACGAGCTGGCCGTCGACCAGTACGTCGACATCAAGCGCAACGAGGCCATCGGCCAGGACTCGCTCTTCGGCGGGATGGACGCCGACGAGGGCGGCTTCGGGGTCAGCGTGACCGTGCCCGACATCGAGGAGTGGGACAAGATGACCCTCCTCGGCCACGAGCGCGAGATGCTCGGGCTCTACGTCTCCGACCACCCGCTGACCGGGCTCGAGCACGTGCTCGCGGGCGCCGCCGACTGCACCATCGGCCAGCTGCTCACCGACGAGGACCGCGGCGACGGCTCTCCGGCCACCATCTGCGGCCTGATCACCGGCGTGACGCGCAAGATCACCAAGACCGGCAACGCCTGGGCGATCGTCACCGTCGAGGACCTCGAGGGCGCGATCGACGTGCTGCTCTTCCCCAGCGACTACCAGCTGGCCAGCACGCTGCTCGTCGAGGACACCGTCGTGACCGTCCAGGGGCGGCTCGACAAGAGCAAGGACCAGCCCGAGCTGCGCGGCCGGGCCGTGTCCACACCGGTGATGGAGGACCGCGGCGTCGGCCCGGTCCTGATCACGATGCCCTCGACCCGCTGCACCCCGCCGGTCGTGGAGCAGCTCAAGGAGGTGCTGCGCACCCACCCCGGCACGACCGAGGTCCGGCTCAAGCTGGTCACCCGCGGTGCCACGCGGGTGCTGCGGCTCGACGACCGACTGCGGGTGTCACCCTCACCTGCCCTCTACGGCGACCTCAAGCACCTGCTCGGTCCCGGGTGCCTGGGATGACGGCCATGGACATCGCCGCTGACTCCCCGAGCCCGCCCCACGCCTGACCCGACACCTGCGGCCTCGGGCCCCGAGAGGTGTTCTTCGACGTCCTGGTGGTCGTCGTCTGGTCCGTGCTCGCCGGGATCATCGGCGGCCTCGTGTGGGTGGTGGTCGCGAAGCCCCCCGAGGTCACCCGCACGGCCGGAGCCGCCTCGATCCCGTCCGAGGAGCTGGTCAAGCAGGTCGGGATCGACGGCTGGTTCTTCGTGATCGCCCTGGTGGCCGGGCTGCTCTCCGGCGTACTCCTGCTGGCGTGGCGACGTCGCGACCCGCTGCTGATGGTGGGCTGGTCGCCCTCGGCGGTGGCCTCTCCTCCTGGCTGATGCTCCGGGTCGGCAAGCTGTTCGGACCCGATGAGGAGATCGCGGCGCTGCGAAAGCTGCCCGACGGCTCCCACGTGAGCGAACAGCTGCGCCTGCACGCGCCCGGGATCGCGTGGGTGTGGCCGTCGCCGCCGCGTTCGGGGCGTTGGTCTTCCTCTGGGTTCTGGTCAAGCCCGCTCCGGAGAGCGACGAAGACGCTAATCTGCGCTGATCAGTGACCATCCTGGGGGAAGAATGACCGAGAACACGACCGTGCTGCCCGAGCCGCACAGCCTGCCAAGCGGCGGCCGTGGGGCCTGATCGCCGTGATCGCCTCGGTCCTGGTGGTCGTGCTGATCGCCGCCGGTGGCTTCGCCGCCTGGCGGTTCCTCTCCGGCGGCGGGCCGCGTCCGGCCGAGGTGCTGCCGGCGTCGACCTTCGGGCTGGTGACGCTCGACCTCGACCCGTCGGGCGGCCAGAAGGTCGAGGCGATCAAGACGCTGCGCAAGTTCCCGACCTTCCGCGACGAGAGCGGGCTGAAGCCCGACTCCGACCCGATCAAGCGGCTCTTCGACGAGGTGCAGAAGGACGGCAACTGCACCGACCTCGACTACGAGCGCGACGTCAAGTCGTGGATGGGCCAGCGGTTCGGCTTCGGCGGCGTGATGCTCGACGACAAGCCGACGCCCGTCGCGACCGTCCAGGTCAGCGACGCGGGCAACGCGAAGGGTGGCTTCGGGCGACTGGCCAAGTGCGCCGAGCTCGACGAGGGCGACGACTTCGGCTGGACGATCGACGACGACTACATCGTGATCAGCGACAGCACCGCCCACGCGAAGACCATCGTGGCCGAGGGCAAGAAGTCGCCGCTCTCGGAGGACGAGGACTACCAGCAGTGGACCGACGAGGCCGGGGGCGCCGGCATCGTGAACGCGTACGTCGGACCCAAGGTCGTCGACATCGCCTCCGAGGAGCTCGGCTCCGGCGGTTCCGGCAACGAGCTGTTCGGCTCCTCGAGCGACGAGGACGAGCTCGCCGACGCGCTGGCGGCGTACAAGGACTTCAAGGGCGCCGCCGCCGTGCTGCGGTTCGCCGACGGCGGGATCGAGCTCTCCTTCGCCGGCTCGGGCGGCAAGACGACCAAGGGCAAGGAGACGGTGGGTGACCACGTCGCCGCCATGCCGGCCGACACCGCGCTGCTGCTGGCCGTCGCTGTCCCACCGGGGGCGTTCGACGCGGTCGCGAAGGCCGACAAGGACGGCGCCGGCTCGGAGTTCCTGGGCGGGATGCTCGGCATCGACTTCCCCGAGGACCTGAAGACCCTGCTCGGCAAGTCCTTCAGCTTCAGCCTGGGGGGCGACGCCCCCGACGACCTCGCCTCGATCCAGGGTCCCGGCGACATCGACGTCGGCGCCCTGATCCGCGGCGACGCAGACGCGATCAACGGCGTGATCGGCAAGCTCGAGCAGAGCAGCGGGTCCTCGCTCGCCGACCTCGAGATCACCAAGTCGTCCAAGGACGGCAAGGTCGCGATCGCCAGCAACGAGGCCTACGCCGACCAGCTGCTCGGCGAGGGCTCGCTGTCCGACGAGGAGGGGTTCAAGGACACCGTCCCCAACGCCGACGACGCGCAGGCCATCCTCTACGCCGACTTCGACGGCGACTGGGGCCAGGCCGTGATCGACGAGATCCGCAAGGACGACTCCGAGGACTCCACGGAGGTGGCGCGCAACCTCGACGTCCTGCGGGCGTTCGGGGCGAGCGCCTGGACCGAGGACGACGTCACCCACGGGCTCGTCCGGGCTCTCCCTCAAGTAGCCTAGCGGCCCGCGATCGGCGCGACCTGCGCCGTCCACCACGGCGACCAGGTCGCGCGGGTCGAGGCCGAGGTCGAGGCCGCGCTTGCCGCCGCTGACGTAGACCGTCGGCTGGTCGAGGGCGGTCGCGTCCAGGACCGTGGTCAGGCGCTTGCGCTGCCCGATCGGCGAGATGCCGCCGACGACGTACCCCGTGGAGCGCTCGGCCACCACGGGGTCGGCCATCGCCGCCCGCTTGCCGCCGACCGCGGCCGCCAGCGCCTTGAGGTCGAGCTGCCCGGTGACCGGCACGATGGCGACCACCAGCCGGCCGTCGACCTCGGCCAGCAGGGTCTTGAACACCGTGGCCGGGTCCAGGCCGAGCACCTCCGCGGCCTCCATCCCGTACGACGTCGCGGCGGGGTCGTGCTCGTAGGCGTGCTGGGTGAACGCCACGCCGGCCCGTTCCAGCGCCACCGTCGCCGGGGTGCCGCCCGCGTGCTTCCGCCGTGCCATCGGCGCCCTCAGTTGGGCGACCAGCGCGTGCGGGCCACCTCGGTCGCGGGCAGCGAGGGGAGGGCCCTCATCGCGCGCATCTCCTCGTGCAGCGTGCGCCGCAGCATGCCCAGCCGCTCCTGCGCGCTCTCGGCCTCGAGCAACGTCTGGCGCTGGGGCAGGGTGAGCAGGCAGGTGCTGGCCAGCGCGTAGGAGAGGTACGCCGGGTCGCTCGGCATCTCGCCCGCCAGGACGGGACCGCCGCGCAGCTCGGAGAGGAACTGCCGGTAGGTCTCGAAGGTCGACAGCGTCCGGTCCGCCTCGGTCTGCGCGTCCGGCTCGTCGTCGTCGGGCAGCAGCTCCACCTCGCCGCGCAGGAAGGGTCCGGAGCTGTCGGACTCGGTCACCCGCAGCCGCTGTCGGCCGATCACCTCGATGTCGAAGCGGCCGTCGTCGTACGGCTCCACCTCGGTCAGCTGCACGAGCGTGCCGACCCGGTGGGCGGACTGCATGCCGTGGTCGCCCACCTCGTAGCCCTCGCGGATCGCGATCACCCCGAAGACCCGGTCGAAGACCTTCTCGATCCCGACCAGCTCGCGCACCAGCGCGCGGTAGCGCTCCTCGAAGATGTGCAGGGGGGTGACCACCCCCGGGAACACCACCGTGTTCAGCGGGAACAGGGGCACCTCGGTCACGCCTCCAACCCTAGACCGTGGGGTCGGCCGGGCGAGGCCGACTCGGCGAGTGGGACAGAACGCAGAAACCAGTCCCGGGAGAGTGCGGAGAGGGATAGCGTGGCGGCCGTGAGTCCAGCACTCGCCGCCCACCTCTCGACGGCCCGATCGTGAGTCAGCCGATGAGTGAGCCCGGTCCCAACGACGTCGACGGGCGACGGGCCCGACGGCACCGCAACACCGACGCGGTCCTGGACGCCGTCCACGAGCTGTTCGTCGAGGGCCACCTGCTGCCCACCGTGGAGGACGTGGCCCGGCGTTCGGGAGTGTCCCTGCGGTCGGTGTACCGCTACTTCCCCGACCGCGACCAGCTGCTGGTGGCGGCGCTCGGACGTCGCCTCAAGGTCGCCGAGGAGCACTTCGACCTCCCCGACCTCGGCCAGGGGTCGCTCGAGGAGCGGATCGACCGTTTCGTCGACCACCGACTGGGCCTCTACGACCAGATCGCGCCGACGGTCCGGGCCGCGCTGTCACCCGCCGGCGGTGCACCCGGCATCGCGCGAGCGGTCGAGCAGCGCAAGCGACAGCTCAGCGAGCAGGCCCGGGTGCACTTCGCCCCCGAGCTGGAAGCCTTCCCCCCGAGCCACGCCGAGGACGTGCTGGCCGGCATCGACCTGTTGTTCCAGTTCGAGTCGGTGGAGCTCCTCCGCGTCGAGCGGGGATTCTCGCTCGAGCGCTCCCACCGCGTCCTCGTCACCGGGCTGCGCGCGTTGCTCACCTCCCGTCCCGGGCCCGTCGAGTCCGTCTAGACCGTCGCCCGCAGGCGGGGTGTGCTCCCCAAAAGTTCTGGCATGATGCCTGACAAAACTCTCGGGCTCGTGCTGCGCAGGGGTTCCCGTGTCCATTTTCCTGTTCCGTCTCGGTGGCTTCATCTCCCGACGCCGGGGACTCGTCCTCGGCGTGTGGTTCCTGCTGCTCGTCTTCGCCGCCGGCGGAGCGACGATGCTCGGGAACCACTACGACGACTCCGTCGCGATCCCCGGCACGGAGTCACAGCAGGGCCAGGACGTGCTCAGCGACCGCTTCGGCCTGACCGGCGCGAACGGGCAGGTGCTGCTCACCGCGACCGCGGGGAAGATCACCGACAAGGCGAACGCCTCGACGGTCGGCCAGATCGTCAAGAAGACCAATGCCGTGTCCGGGGTGAGCATCAGCAACCCGCTGACCGCCGACATCCCGGTGCTCTCCAAGGACGGCACCTCGACCATCGGACAGCTGCGGTTCACCGAGCAGGTCCCGTCCGAGGCCACCCTCGATGCCGTCGAGAAGGCCGCCGAGGCGCCGTCCGGCTCGAGCATCACCACGTCGGTCGGCGGTGACGCCTACAAGGCGACGGCCGACCCGAGCAAGGTTCCCGAGCTCCTCGGCCTGCTCGTCTCGTTCCTGATCCTGGCGATCACCTTCGGTGCCCTGCTTCCTGCAGGGATGCCGATCCTCACGTCCCTGATCGGGGTCCTGCGTCACGCTGAGCTCGGTGGTCGTGGTGTCCTCGATCGCGACGGTGTCGAGCAACGCGCCGACCCTGGCCGAGATGCTCGGCCTGGCCGTCGGCATCGACTACGCCCTGTTCATCCTGTCGCGCTACCGGCGCCACCTCGGTGAGGGACTGCCGACGGCCGAGGCGATGTCGCGGGCGCTGGCCACCGCCGGCAGCGCGGTCGTGTTCGCCGGTGCCACGGTCGTGATCGCCCTGGCCGGGCTCGCGGTGGCCAGGATCCCGGTGCTCACCGTGATGGGCCTGGGAGCGGCAGCAGCGGTGACGGTCGCGGTCGTCATCGCGCTCACCCTGCTGCCCGCGATCGCCCTGCTGCTGGGTGAGCGGCTGCGGCCGAGATCGGCGCGGCCCGAGAAGGCCGAGCAAGCCAAGAAGGGCAAGAGCAAGCCGAAGCCGCCGAAGCCCGACCGGGTCGGCTTCGCCGCCGTGTGGGTCCGGACCGTCACCCGCTTCCCCGTGGTCACGATCCTCGGCGTGCTCGTCCTCCTGGGCCTGGCGGCCGTGCCGGCCGGCGAGCATGCGCCTGGCCCTGCCGGACAACAGCACGGCACCGACGTCCTCGACCGCGCGCCAGACCTACGACAAGATCACGGCCGCGTTCGGGGAGGGCTACAACGCGCCCCTGTCGGTGGCGGCGAACGTGATCGCCAGCACCGATCCGAAGGACACCGTCGTCCAAGCTGTCCGACGCGATCAAGGGCGTCCCGGACGTCGTGGCGGTCACCCAGTCGACGCCCAACGAGGGCGGCGACACGGCACTGATCCAGGTCATCCCGTCGGCCGGCCAGACCGCCGCGTCCACCAAGGCGCTGGTGCTCCAGCTGCGCGAGCAGGCGCCCGGCTGGGAGAAGAAGTACGGCGTCAGCGACATCCTGGTCACCGGGCAGACGGCGATCAACATCGACGTCTCCGACCGGCTCGGCGGCGCGCTGCTGCCCTTCGCCTGCATCGTGATCGGCCTCTCGCTGATCCTGCTGATGATCGTGTTCCGGTCGATCGCCGTGCCGATCAAGGCGACGCTGGGCTACCTGCTGTCGGTGGGGGTGGCCCTCGGTGCCGTCGTCGCCGTGTTCCAGTGGGGCTGGCTGGAGAACCTGATGGGTCTCGAGCCGGGACCCGTCGTCAGCTTCCTGCCGATCTTCGTGATGGGGGTGCTGTTCGGTCTCGCGATGGACTACGAGATGTTCCTCGTCTCGGCGATGCGCGAGGACTACGTGCAGTCCGGTGACCCGCGCGGTGCCGTCGACCGCGGGTTCCGTGCCTCGGCGAAGGTCGTCACCGCGGCGGCCCTGATCATGTCCAGCGTGTTCGTGGCCTTCATCCCGAGCGGCAGCGCGACCATCAAGCCGATCGCGCTCGGGCTCGCGGTCGGGGTGTTCGTGGACGCCTTCATCGTGCGGATGACGCTGGTCCCGGCCGTGCTGGTGCTGCTCGGCCACAAGGCGTGGTGGCTGCCGGGATGGCTGGCGCGTCACCTGCCCGAGGTCGACGTCGAGGGTGCCGCCCTGCACCGCAAGGTCGAGTTCGAGGCCTGGGAGGCGGACCACGGCCAGGCGGCCCTGATGGCCCGCGACCTGGTGCTCCACGAAGGCGACGACGCTCGGTGCAGGTGGCGGCCCCGCCCGCCGCGGTGACCAGGCTGCGCGTCCCGTCGTACGTCGACGGGCGCGAGCTGGGCCTGGCGCTGGCGGGCCGGGAGCGGCCGTTCAGCGGCGAGCTGGTCGTCGGGGGGCGGCTGCTGCCCGAGCAGCGCGAGGCGGTCAACCGGGCCGCGACCCTGATCGACCTGGCCGGGCCGGCGCCCGCGGCCGGCGTCGAGGAGCAGGTGCGCCAGCGAGCGCGGCTGCTGAGCTTCTCGCCGCGGCGACGCCGGGCGTACGCCGACCAGGCACTCGGCCTGTTCGGCGAGCTGGCCACGGCGATCCCGCCGGACGTGCCGCTCGAGTCCGCCGTCCTCGAGTCGTCGCTGGCCCTCGTGAGCGGCACCGAGGTCGTCGTGTTCCTCGGGATCGACGAGCTGCCCCACCAGCAGCGCGGCAGTGCCGACGTACTCGCTCACGAGCTGGCGAGCCGAGGAGTGGCCGTGGTCCTGCTCGAGCACGAGACCGACCTGACTGTCGGACGAAGGAGCCGGGCCGGTGCTCGTCGGCACCGCCGGGCAGGCGACACCGGGGGAGAACGGATCGAGGTCACAACCATGAGCGAGCACGGAGCCGTACGCCGTCGCAGATGGGCGCGCATCCTGGGAGTGGGACTGTTGCTGCCGCTGCTCGCGGCCGCCGTCCTCGTCTGGTCGACCGCGGACCGGCAGCAGCAGCTGGACAAGATCCCGGTGGCGATCGTCAACAGCGACACCATCGTCTCCCAGCCGCAGACCGTGGCCGCCGGACGCGCGCTGACGGCGTCGCTGACCAACCCCACCTCCGGTGACCCGAAGCTGGACTGGAAGCTGACCGACAGCGAGCGACGCCAAGAAGGGCCTGCGCACGGGGACCTACTACGCCGTCCTCACCATCCCCTCGGACTTCTCGCAGGCGATCGTCTCCACCAGCGGCGACAAGCCCGTGCGCGGACAGCTCCAGCTCGAGAGCAACGCGGCCGCGAGCACGACGGTGCCCTACATCAGCGAGCAGGTCGTCGCGGCCGCGGCGACCGCGCTCGGCAACCAGTCGACCCAGGGCTACCTGAAGAACGTCTACGACGGGTTCAACCAGATCGCCCAGTCCAACCAGAAGGCCGCGACCAGCGCGGGACAGCTCGCCGACGGCACCCAGCAGCTGTCGGCCGGAGCCGCCCAGCTCGACTCCGGCGCCGACACCCTGGCCGGGAGCCTGGACCAGGTGGCCACCGGCACCGCAGAGCTCCAGGCGGGCACGAGCTCGGTCCGCACCGGGGCAGCCGAGGTCGCGAGCGGCGCCTCGGAGCTGGCGCAGGGCACCCGCAAGCTGCACAACGGCGCCGACAAGCTCGCGCGCAGCAGCCGCAAGCTGGCGGACCGGGGCAGCGACTTCGCGGGCCGGACCCGGCAGGTCGCGCGCGGTGCGAGCGCCGTGGCCGGCGGCGCGGCTCGTGCGTCGACCGGCGCCGGGCAGCCTCGCGGACGCCCTGGGCGAGCTGGGCCGGCAGTGCGCGGCGGCGGGTGGCTCGGTGCCCTTCTGCGAGCGGCTCCGCCTGGCGCGTGACCGGGCCCGCGTCCACGCGGCGGCCTCGCGAGTGCTCGCTCGGGCCACCGGAGGAGTGGCGCGTGCCAACGACGCCGTGGCCGACGGCGCCAGGGCCCTGGCCGACGGCGAGCGCGGCGTGGCCAAGGGCGCCGCGTCGCTCGACCGCGCGAGCGGCAAGCTGAGCACCAGCGCGACCAAGCTGTCCTCCGGCGCGCGCTCCGTCGCGAGTGGCGCCGCCAGCGTCGACACGGCCACCGGCTCGCTGGTCGGCGGCACCCAGGAGACGGCCACCGCCGGTGCCTCGCTGGCCTCGGGCAGCGCGAACCTGAGCTCCAGCGCCAGCTCCGCCAACAGCGGGGCGCAGTCGCTGAGCAGCGGCCTGGCCAAGGGCGCGAAGGAGAGCCCGACCTACACCAGCTCGCAGGAGACGGCGCTGGCCGACACCGTCAGCCAGCCGGTCGACCTCAAGCACGCCCTGCAGTACGACGAGCACGGCAACGGCTGGCTGCTGGCCCTGATCGTGGGGGTCATCCTGTGGCTGTGCGCGATGGCCGCCGCCCTCGGGGTCGACGTCTCCGCGGCCCTTCGCAACGCCCTGACGCCGGTGTCCTCGCGCCGGATCGCCGTCGTCCAGGCGCTGCCGGTCGTCGGGATCGCGGCCGTGCAGGCCGTGGCCGATGGGCCTGGCGCTCCTCGTGGCCAGGACCAGCATCGCCTCGACGGTCTCGTTCGCGCTGGTGACCCTGCTCGCCGCGGTGTGCTTCTCGCTGATCGCCTATGCCCTGCGGCTGGCGTTCGGAGGCGTCGGCGTGGCCGTGTTCGTGCTGTTCCTGCTCCTCCAGGTGGCCGCGCTGGGCAACGTCGTACCGCTGGAGACGGCGCCCTCGCCGCTGCGGGCGATCAACGGGCTGCTGCCGCTCACGGCGTTCACGCAACGGCACCAGCCAGCTCGTCTCCGGAGGCGACGTCGGCTCACTGCTCAGCGTCGTGCTCGTGCTCGCGGTCTGGGCCGCCGGCGCCTTCGGCGCGACGGTGGTGCTGGTCAAGCGCCGTCGGATGCTCCGCTCGCCCGTGACCCCGCCCCCGGGCATCAGGATGGTCGCGTGAAGGCGCGCACACCGTGGACGACGTGGGCTGTTCTCGCTGTCGTCCTGGTCGCCCAGTGCCTCCTGCTCCTGTGGCACCACGGGCACAGCTCCACGCAGCCGCACCAGGTGCCGCTGGTGGTGCAGGGCCCGCCCGTCGTCGCCGCAGGCGGTGGCGGACCGGCTGAACCGGCTGCCGGGCGAGCCGGTCGAGGCGCTGGTCGTCGACGAGCGCGACCTCGCGCGAGCGAGCGTGCGCGACGGCAAGGCGGTCGCGGCGCTGGTCATCGACCTGAGCCAGCCGGCGAACGTGCTCTACGTCGCGTCGGTGAACGACCCGGAGATGACCCGCCTGGCCACGACGGTGGCCACAGCGGGTCAGCCAGCCGATGGAGCGCGCGTTCGTCACGCGCACCGTGGCTCCGCGCGAGCACGCCGACCTCGACCGCTCCACCGTCGCCCGGGTGAGCGGGTGGTGGGTGGCGAGCGGTTTCCTGGTCGCCGTCGCGTGGGCCCTGGTCCGTCGCCTCCGCCGTCGCTCGCCGGGTCTCGACGTCCGCTCCTCGGTCCTGCTCGGCGCGGTCTGCGGCGCGTCGAGCCTGGCGACCGCCGTCGTGATGGCGGTCAGCCACGGGGACTTCGTGGCGTGGTGGCTCCTCGGGTTCGTCAGCACGTACGCCGCTGCCGCCGCGACCCGGGCCCTCGAGGTGCTCTTCGGGCTGGTCGGCCTGGCCCTGGCCAGCACGATCTTCCTGTTCCTCGCCGGACCGCTCCTCTCGGGTCGGGACCCGCGCCTGCTCCCCGGCCGGTGGTGGGAGGTCGCCCCGTGGACCCTCCATGGCGCGACCAACGAGCTGACCACGTCGTACTTCTGGTTCGGGACGGCCGGGCTGCTGCGGCCGGTGCTCGTCCTGGCCGGCACCGTGGTGCTCGCGCTCATCGTCGTCGTGGTCGGCCCGCGTCTGCGGGACCAGTCGCCCGAGGAGCACGCCGATGGCCAGGGTGCCGTGGCGGCTGCGCACCGTCGTCATCCTGGTGCCCGTCGTGCTCGCCATCGTGGCGGCGACCGCCCTGGCCCCGAGCGTGGCGAGCGTCGTCACCGCCGACCCGGTGCCCGGCGCCTCCGAGACGGAGTGCGTCGCCACCCCCAAGATCTCCAGCGTCGACCGAGCTCAACGAGTTCGCCGGGAAGGTGCGCGGGGGCTCGGCGTTCCAGGGCGCCGACGTGGGGGCCGACGTACTCCTGCAGGACGGTCGCCGGCTCTGGGTGTTCGGCGACACCCTGCGCGCCCCCGACTTCCCCGGGCAGCAGTTCGTGCGCAACTCGATGCTGGTCTTCGGCGGTGGCTGCGCCGATGCCGTCGTGCCGGCCGACAAGGGCGCGCTGATCCCGAACCGGGGTGACGGGATCGGCTACTGGCCGATGTCGATCGCGCGCGTCGAGCGCCCCGGCTACGACATCGTGGGGGTGGCCACCCAGCGGGTCGAGAACACCGACGCCCCGGACGGCACCTTCGCCTTCGAGTCGCTGGGATCCTCGATGGCCGTCTTCGTCGTACCGCGCGGCAAGACGCCTCAGCTGATCGAGCAGCAGGACATCGGCAGGGACGACAAGGACCCCGCGCGCCCGCAGTGGGGCGCGGCCGCGGCGGAGCACGGGGGATGGGTCTACCTCTACGGGACCGCGCGACCGCAGCAGAAGGGGGTCTTCGGGTTCTCGCTGCGCGTCGCCCGCACCCGGGCCGAGTCGCTGCTGGACAGCAGCGCAGCTGGCAGTACTGGGACGGCAAGCGCTGGCAGAAGTCCCCCGGGAAGGCGGCCGAGCTGATCCCGGCAGAGCAAGGGTGTGTCCCAGACGCTGAGCGTGTTCACCCGGGACGGGCGCTGGTACGCCGTCAGCAAGCGCGACGAGTTCCTCGGCACCGAGCTCGTCGTCTGGACCGCGCCCTCGCCGACCGGACCGTTCGACTCCGGCACCACGGTGGCCCAGCTGCCCTCGGACCTGAAGTCGGGGGAGCTGCGGTACATGCCCCTCGCCCACCCCGACCTGATCCAGGACCCGACGTCGCTGGTCGTCTCCTACAGCCGCAACAACACCGATGCGACCAAGGTGCGCGACGACCCCTTCCTCTACCGGCCGCAGTTCCTCGAGATCACCCTGCCGCGGCCGCGCTGACCCCGGCGGCGGTGGCGGTGGCCAGATGACGGGGTGATCGTCGTACGCGGGTAGTTCGGACCGAACGGCAGGTCGAGACCGCCTTTAGGCCGGCCGAACGGTCCGAACTACCCGAGTCACGGTGGCCGAGAGGACCGGGTACTCCAGTACGAAGAGCCGCTTGGGAGGCATCGGGACCGGCGAAGCGTTCTGGACTACCCAGCCGCTCGATAGTCCGATGCAAACCGACCCTGCTGCGATCCTGAACGGGGTCCGGACGCATCGGACTACCTGATGCTGCGTGTTGACCCGCGCCCCCGCGGACCGGGTAGTCCCCACCGAACGGACCCTGCAACCACGCGCGGAAGGGTCCGAACACGCGGGACTATCCGGCTCGGACGAACTCGTGGTCCACCATCGCGAAACTCGACGGCACGGTGGCCCGAGCGGGAGGACGTCGTGGGCGCGGTGGCTCGGTGAGGACCGACCCAACACAATGGGGGCATGGTGCTGATCGACGCGGTCCTGGTGCTCGCCGTGGTGGGCCTCGTCGTGTACGGCGGGTTCCGGCTGCTGAGCCGGGCCCGCTACCAGCTGCCCGCCGCCTCGAGCCCCGGCCAGTGGCGGGCGACGCACTACGACGTCAAGGGCATCCACCAAGGTCGTGCTGCAGAAGATGTCGCCGCAGGGCGCGCACCTGATCAACGAGCACGTGGTCGCGACGATCCCGCTCGACGACCCGGAGTACGACACCAAGTTCATGACCGCCATGGCGACGGCCCGCGAGCGACGGGCGCTGTTCGAGTCCGAAGAGGACTAGCGAGGCACCGCCGTGAGACTCGAGCAGCTGTACCGGATCCGCTTCACCTATCCAGAGGGCTGGGGGGTCGAGCTCGAGGGCGGGTGGGAACAGCTGTTCTTCCTGGCCGAGGGGCGCTGCGAGGGCTCGATCAGCGGTCGTTTCCGCGGAGCGAACTTCCCCTACCGGCGTACCGAAGCCGGGCCGTTCCGTCCCGACTTCCGCGGTGTCATCGAGACCGACGACGGCGCCACCGTCATGTTCGAGTGCCACGGGTACGGCCGGGCCTATCCGGCCGGGCGCCGGCAGATCGTGGGCTCGGTCTTCCACCTCAGCGACGCCGAGCGCTACCGCCGCCTCAACGACGTCGTCTGCGTGTGCGTGGGCGAGGTGCGCGCAGCCGAGGACCCGGAGGCGGAGAGTCCCGACCTGGTGCTGGACGTCGCCGAGCTGGTCTGGGAGCCGATCGCCGAGTGAGCGTGTCCCGCGCACGGGATGTTCTTGGTCGTCTCCCAGTCCATGCTCAGTCCCGCTGACTAGCGTTCCCGCTGAGAGCCAGTCGGCCCGTGACCCGAGACACGATCCGGCTGGCTCTCGCCCGTGACCAAGGCTCAGTCGACGGTGATCTCGCCCATCTCGTCCCAGCCCTCGCCGTCCACCTGGCGGCTGACGATCCGGGGCGTGGACTCGAGCGCCTGGGCCATCTCGCCGGTCGCCTTCTTGAAGTGCTCGCTGTTGACGTGCGGTCCGGCGCCGTCGTCGGTGAAGGCCTCGACGAGCACGAACTCGGCGGGGTCCTCGACGCTGCGGGACCACTCGAACCAGAGGTTGCCCGGCTCCGCGCGGGTCGCCTCGGTGAAGTCGGCCACCAGGTCCATCCACCGGTCGGTCCACTCGGGCTTGGTCTTGAACTTGACCACGATGAAGTACATGTCCCCGAGCCTGACACGGAAGGGCGCCACTTGGGAGACTCGAGGACATGCTCCTGATGAAGCCGTCCTGCGAGTGCTGCGACCGCGACCTGGCCCCCGACTCCACCGAGGTGGTCATCTGCAGCTTCGAGTGCACCTGGTGCGCGACCTGCGCGGAGCAGTGCCTCGGCGGCGTCTGCCCCAACTGCGGGGGCTCCATGGTGCCGCGTCCGACCCGGGCAGCCGGCCTGCTCGGCACCTATCCCGCCTCGACCGAGCGCGTGCACCAGCCGGGGCTGCATCGCGGCGCCTGATCCGCGACGTGCGCGCGTTTGGACACACGCGCGCTGACCGCCCTAGCGTGGAGGTTTGCCCTGATCTCCGCGAGAGGAATGACATGAGCACGTCCGCACCGGACGACCTGCTCCACCGACACCACCAACGAGAGCGCCGAGACGGCCGCCGCCCAGGCTGCCGCGCAGGAGATGCTGCGCGAGCTCGCCGGCAGCACCGCGCTGCTGCCGCAGGCGCCGCCGGTCGAGGGCGAAGAGCCCCCGAGCCGACGACGCGATCGCCCTGCCCGTCATCGAGCAGGACGGCACCCAGTACGTCCCCGTGTTCACCTCCGAGGAGCGCATGCGCGCCGCCGGGGCCGACCCCGAGACGGCGCTGAGCGTGCCGCTCGCGGGGCTGGCGGCCGGCTGGCCCGGCGAAGAGCTCTGGCTCGCGGTCGACCCCGCGGCCGAGGACGGCCTGGCGCTGCCCCCCGACGCGGTCCGGGCGCTGCCCGGGTTCCTCGAGGGTGCGGGCCAGACCCCAGGCGCCTGACCGCCGGTCCCGCCCGGGACCCCCGCCCGCAGCGCACGGTCCGTGCGCTGGGCGCGGGTCCGGGCGTGCGGTGCCCGCGCACCTAGACTTGGGGCCATGATTCGCCGGATCGACCTCCGTGGCGGCAGCCGTGACGCTGCCACGGACTACCGCGCCCTCGTGCCGCGCGCCGACTTCGACGTCGAGGCCGCGCTGCACGTGGTGCGGCCGATCTGCGACGACGTGCGCGACCGTGGCGTCGAGGCGATCGCCGAGTACTCCGCGAAGTTCGACGGCGTCGAGCAGACCGACATCGTCGTGCCCTCGTGCTGCGCTGACCGACGCGCTGGCCGCGCTCGACCCCGAGGTCCGCGCCGGGCTGGAGGAGTCGATCCGCCGGCTGCGGATCACCTGCGAGGCCGAGCTCGAGTCCGACGTCGTCACCGACCTCGGGCCGGGCGCCCGCGTGACCCAGCGGCTGATCCCGGTCGACCGGGTCGGCCTCTACGTGCCCGGTGGCGTCGCGCCGCTGGTCTCCAGCGTGCTGATGAACGTCGTCCCGGCGCAGGTCGCCGGCGTCGGCTCGATCGCGCTGACCAGCTCCCCGCAGAAAGACTTCGGGGGGCTGCCGCACCCCACGATCCTGGCCGCCTGCGAGCTGCTCGGGATCGAGGAGGTGTACGCCGTCGGCGGCGCCCAGGCGATCGCCATGTTCGCCTACGGCGCCGGACCGTGCCGTCGCGTCGACCTGGTCACCGGGCCGGGCAACATCTACACGGTCTCGGCCAAGCGGCTGCTCAAGGGCGTCGTCGGGATCGACTCCGAGGCCGGGCCGACCGAGATCGCGATCCTGGCCGACGACACCGCCGACGCGGCGTACGTCGCCTCCGACCTGGTCAGCCAGGCCGAGCACGACCCGATGGCCGCCTCGGTGCTCGTCACCGACTCGCTGCGGCTGGCCGACGAGGTCGAGGCCGAGCTGGACAAGCAGGTGGCGGCGACGAAGCACGTCGAGCGCATCCGCACCGCCCTGTCGGGCGAGCAGTCCGGCATCGTGCTCGTCGACGACGTCACCCAGGGGCTCGACGTGATCAACGCCTATGCCGCCGAGCACACCGAGATCCAGACCGCCGACGCCGAGCGCGACGCGGCGAAGGTGCGCAACGCCGGCGCGGTCTTCGTCGGTCCGTGGGCGCCGGTCTCGCTGGGCGACTACTGCGCGGGCTCCAACCACGTGCTCCCGACCGCTGGCTGCGCGTGCCACTCGTCGGGCCTGTCGGTGCGGTCCTTCGTGCGGTCGGTGCACGTCGTCGAGTACTCCCGCGACGCGCTCGGTGCGGTCGCCGGCCACGTGATGACGCTCGCCGACGCCGAGGACCTTCCCGGCCACGGCGCTGCGGTACGCGTGCGGTTCGAGGAGTCATGACCGACTCGAACTGGCCGCCGCTCCGAGAGGAGCTGCGCGGCGTGGAGCCGTACGGCGCGCCGCAGCTCGACGTGCCGGTGGCGCTCAACGTCAACGAGAACCCCTACGCGCCCTCGCAGGCCGTGGTGGACGACATCGCGTCGTCGGTCGCGCGAGGCCGCCGCGACGCTGAACCGCTACCCGGACCGTGAGTTCACCGAGCTGCGCAAGGGACTGGTGGCCTACCTCGCGCGCGGAGTCCGGCGTCGAGCTGACGCCCGACCAGGTCTGGGCGGCCAACGGCTCCAACGAGGTGATGCTGCAGATCCTGCAGGCCTTCGGTGGTCCCGGGCCGGACCGCGATCAGCTTCGCTCCGACGTACTCGATGTATCCGGAGTACGCCCGCGACGCGATGACCACCTGGGTCGCCGGCCGCCGTCACGAGGACTTCAGCTTCGACTTCGACGAGGCCGCGCGGCTGATCGACGAGCACCGGCCGAGCGTGATCCTGCTGCCGTCGCCGAACAACCCGACCGGCACCGCGCTGCCGCACGACGTGATCGGCAAGCTGTGCGAGATGACCGACGGGATCGTGGTCATCGACGAGGCCTACGCCGAGTTCCGCCGCGCCGGCACGCCCTCGGCGCTGGAGCTCCTGGGCCAGCACCGCAACCTCGTCGTCACGCGCACGATGAGCAAGGCGTTCGCGCTCGCCGGCGCCCGGCTGGGCTACCTCGCGGCGGCCCCGGAGATCTGCGACGCGCTGCGCGTCGTACGCCTGCCCTACCACCTGTCGGCGATCACGCAGGCGGCCGCGAGCGCCGCGCTGCGGCACGCCGACGAGCTGCTCGGCCGGGTCGAGGAGCTGCGCGCGGAGCGCGACCGGACGGTCGGCTGGCTGCGCGAGCAGGGATTCGAGGTCGCGGAGAGTGACGCGAACTTCGTATTGTTCGGTCGGTTCGACGATCGTCAGGCACTCTGGCAGGGACTGCTGGACCGCGGGGTGCTGATCCGGGTGACCGGACCGGAGGGTTGGCTGCGGGTGTCGATCGGTACGGCGGACGAGATGACGGCGTTCAAGGACGCCCTGATGGAAGTAGGCAAGCGATGAGCAGGACAGCGCGCATCGAGCGCCAGACCAAGGAGTCGAAGGTCCTGGTCGAGCTCGACCTGGACGGGTCGGGTCGCACCGACGTGTCGACGGGTGTCGGCTTCTACGACCACATGCTCACGGCCTTCGGGCGGCACGCGCTCTTCGACCTCACCGTGCAGACCGACGGCGACACCCACATCGACGCCCACCACACCGTCGAGGACACCGCGATCGTGCTGGGCGACGCGCTGCTCGAGGCGCTCGGCGACAAGTCCGGGATCCGTCGCTTCGGCGACTCGCTGGTGCCGCTCGACGAGGCGCTGGTGCAGTGCGCCGTCGACGTGAGCGGCCGCCCCTACTGCGTGCACGTCGGTGAGCCCGAGGGGCAGGAGTTCGTCTCCATCGGCGACGCCTACCTCGGCTCGCTGACCCGCCACGTCTTCGAGACCCTCGCCCACCACGCCCAGATCGCCCTGCACGTGCGCGTCCTGAGCGGTCGCGACCCGCACCACATCGTCGAGTCGCAGTTCAAGGCGGTCGCCCGCGCGCTGCGTGACGCCGTCGCCTTCGACCCGCGCGAGACCGGCGTGCCCTCGACCAAGGGCTCGCTCTGAGCCCCACATCTCCCCGGGTCACCGTCCTCGACTACGGCTCCGGCAACCTCCGGTCGGCCGTCCGCGCCCTCGAACGCGCGGGCGCGGACGTCACGCTGTCCGCCGACCGGTCCGACGCGATGGACGCCGACGGCCTGGTCGTGCCCGGTGTCGGCGCGTTCGCCGCCTGCATGGCAGGGCCTGCGGTCGGTGCGCGGCCACGAGATCATCGGTCGGCGCCTGGCCGGTGGGCGACCGGTGCTCGGCATCTGCGTGGGCATGCAGATCCTCTTCGAGCGCGGGGTCGAGCACGGCGTGGAGACCCAGGGCTGCGACGAGTGGCCCGGTGCGGTGGAGCGGCTGCAGGCGCCCGTCGTACCCCACATGGGGTGGAACACCGTCGACGTGCCCTCCGGGCTCGGCGCTGTTCGCCGGCATCGAGGACGAGCGGTTCTACTTCGTGCACTCCTACGGCGTCCGCGACTGGACGCTCCGGACGAACAACCGCACCAAGGCGCCGCTGGTGACCTGGGCCGAGCACGGGGGCGACCGGTTCGTCGCGGCCGTCGAGAACGGCCCGCTCGTCGCCACCCAGTTCCACCCGGAGAAGTCCGGCGACGCCGGCGCGCGGCTGCTGCGCAACTGGGTGGAGTCGCTGTGAGCAAGGAGCGGGCCCGCAAGCGCGAGGCCCGCGAGCACGAGGCGGCGATCATCCGGGCCGCGCGCGCCCGCGAGGCCGAGAAGCGGGAGCGACGTGCGGCTCGCTCGCGCGCGATGACCGGCTGGGTCCCGAAGCGGCACTCCCGCCAGACCGGCGTGCTCGCCGAGCGCCGACGCAAGCAGACGTCGATCACCATCGCGCTGGTGGTCGCCCTCAACGTGCTGGTCTTCGTGTTCTTCGACGACTGGTCCGTCCGCGCGATGACGCTGGCCGTGAGCCTGCTGGCCGCACCCGTCCTGCACACGATGCTGTTCCGCCGATGAAAGGCCTGTCCCGTGAGTGACCACCTCGAGCTGCTGCCCGCCGTCGACATCGCCGACGGCCAGGCCGTGCAGCTGGTGCAGGGCGTGGCCGGCTCCGAGAAGCGCTTCGGCGACCCCGTCGAGGCGGCGCTGCGCTGGCAGGAGGCGGGCGCGGAGTGGATCCACCTCGTCGACCTCGACGCCGCCTTCGGGCGCGGCAACAACCGCGACCTGCTGGCCACGATCGTGGGCACCCTCGACATCGACGTCGAGATGAGCGGCGGCATCCGCGACGACGACTCGCTCGAGGCCGCGATGAAGGCCGGCTGCCGCCGGGTCAACATCGGCACGGCCGCGCTCGAGCAGCCCGAGTGGTGCGCCGCGGCGATCGCCTCGCACGGTGACCGCATCGCGATCGGGCTCGACGTACGCGGTCGGACGCTGGCGGCGCGCGGCTGGACCCGCGACGGCGGCGACCTGTACGACGTGCTGGCGCGTCTCGACGCCGAGGGCTGCGCCCGCTACGTGGTCACCGACGTCAACAAGGACGGCATGCTGCAGGGCCCCAACCTCGACCTGCTCCGCGCGGTGTGCGCCGAGACCGACCGGCCCGTCGTGGCGTCCGGCGGCATCACCGAGCTCGCCGACCTCGAGGCGCTGATGGGCCTGGTCGACGAGGGGGTCGAGGGCGCGATCATCGGCACCGCGCTCTACGAGGGCCGGTTCACGCTGACCGACGCGCTCGACCTCACCTGGCCGCGATCGCCGATGAGCCTCGCCGTACGCGTCATCCCGTGCCTGGACGTCGACGCCGGGCGCGTGGTCAAGGGCATCAACTTCCAGCAGCTGCGCGACGCGGGTGACCCGGTCGAGCTCGCCAAGGTGTACGACGCCGAGGGGGCCGACGAGCTGACCTTCCTCGACATCTCGGCCTCCCACGAGGGCCGCTCGACGACGATGGAGATCGTCTCGCGCACGGCCGAGCAGGTGTTCATCCCGCTGACCGTCGGCGGGGGAGTCGGCAGCGTCGAGGACGTCGACCGACTCCTGCGCGCCGGTGCGGACAAGGTCGCCGTCAACACCGCCGCGATCCGGCGGCCCGAGCTGGTCGCCGAGATCGCGGACCGGTTCGGCAACCAGGTGCTGGTGCTCTCGGTCGACGCCCGCCGCGCGCCGGGCACCGACTCGGGCTTCGAGGTGACCACCCACGGCGGCCGCACCTCGGCCGGCCTCGACGCGCTCGAGTGGGCCGTCCGCGCGGCCGACCTCGGCGCCGGCGAGATCCTGCTCAACGCGATGGACGCCGACGGCACCACCGAGGGCTTCGACCTCGAGCTGATCCGCCTGGTCCGCGCCGCCGTCTCGATCCCGGTGATCGCCAGCGGGGGCGCCGGCGCGATCGACCACTTCGCCCCCGCGGTCGACGCCGGCGCGGACGCCGTACTCGCCGCCACGGTGTTCCACTTCGGCACCCTGCGCATCCCCGACGTCAAGGACGCCCTGCGGGAGGCGGGTCACCCGGTCCGCTGACGTGTCGGTTTCCCCGGGCGCCCGGGGAAACCTGCACGTTGTCACACCAGCGTCGTCGCCAGCTCGCGTCCACAACGCTGCTGTGACAACAACGCGTCCACACCCCTGCGGCCGGGTGTGGCCGCAGGTCGGGATGGCGGCGCACCCTCGCGCCATGACGACGAAGTGGCGCCCACGCTGCCCACCACCCACTGGACTGGTGGTCCCGGTGCCCGTCGACCCGGACGGCCTGCTCGGTCCGACGCCGGGTCAGGCGCGTGGTCCGCACTGGCGCCGGACCTCCCCGAGGCTCTATGTCCCCAGCAGCGTGGACGGCGAGGTCGTCGAGCAGCGCATCGTCGAGGCTGCTCACAGCGGTTGCCTCCTGACGGGGCGGTGTCCGGGTGGGCCGCCCTCCGGCTCGCCGGCGGCGGCTTCTTCGACGGCCTCGAGCGCGATGGTCGTACGCCGAGGCCAGTGCGACTCGTCGTGCCGCGAGGACGGAACCTGCGTCCTCTCGCCCTCCAGACAATCGGTCGCGAGAGCTTCGATCCCTCGGAGGTCAGCGTGATCGCACGGTGTGCGGTGCGCCAGTGCACCTGCGCGCCACCTTCGATGAGGCGCGGTCGTCAGCAGACCTGCGCGAGGCGGTCGTCGCGGTCGACATGGCCCTGGCGGCGGGGCTGATCGAGCTCGAGGAGTACCGCAGCCTATGCCCACGTACGTCGAGGTCTGCCCGACTCTCGGATGGCCCGGGCGGCCGGCTTGTTGGCTGATCCGCGCAGCCTGTCGCCTGCCGAGACGAGGATGCGGCTCATCTGGACGCTGGACGCCGGTCAACCGGCGCCCCTGTGCAACTGGCCGATCGCCGACCTCGACGGACGTCGGCTGGGCAAGCCCGACCTGCTCAGTGTCGAGCTGGGTGTCTATGGCGAGTACGACGGGGCCGAACACCGCAGCAGGTCCCGACATCGCTCGGACGTCGCTCGCGAGCAGGGATTCCTCAACGCCGGGCTGGAGGGCTTCGTGGTGGTCGGGCCGGACCTCGACGACACCTCCCTCGTCGTCGATCGCATGCTGGCCGCGGTCAGGCGAGCCGAGCAGAGCACCCGCCCTCGTCAGTGGATGATCGCGCGCGACCCGGGACCGCCCTGACTGTTGTCACACCAGCGTCGTCAGCGAGCGCGGCTGGCCAGCGCTGACGTGACAACGAGATGGTTTCCCCGGTCGCCCGGGGAAACCGTCACCCCGCCTCCGGCACCCAGCAGTACCCGTACCGCTGCCCCGCCTGCCACTGCACCCGGGTGGGCCACTCGAAGCTCCAGGTGTACTTCAGGGCCCCGTTGGCGCGCTCGGAGGCGACGTCCTTGCACGCCGCGTCACCGGTCGCCGCGACGTCCTTGGCGAGGTAGCGCGCGTCGGCGGGCAGGTCGACGTCGTCGACGGCGCGCCACGTGTGCTTCTCCGAGCAGACCACCCGCTGGAAGTTCTTGGCGCTCGGGGCCGCGGTGCCGCAGGTGCCGAAGCGGTCGAGGGCGTCCGGGGCGTCGAGCACGCCCTTCATCTTGCGCGGCAGGATGATCAGCGCGCCCTCCTTGCGCAGCCCGACGACGTCGCAGCGGAACCAGTTCGCGCCCGCGTCCGCCTGCTCGAGGGAGGGCCCGAACCAGACGGCCTCCAGCCGGCTCAGCCGCTGGGTGGTCTGGTCGCCGCCCACGAAACCGGGCAGGGCCGGCGGGCAGGCCTTGGCCAGCCGGGCCTGGACGGTGGGGGAGTCGACCGCGAGCAGGTGGCCGTCGGCGAGCGCGTCGAGCTCGTCGACCTTGAACGTGACGGCGGTGTGCGGCTGGGCGCACGGGACCGAGTTCCCGGAGTCGACCGGGTTGGTGGCCTCGTCGAGGCTCAGCTCGTGGCAGCTGCCGACCGTGGGCGGCGCCGGGGCCGGTGGCGCAGAGCTCGCCGAGGCACCCGCGCTCGGCTTGTCGGCGGTCTCGGAGTCACCGGAGGAGCAGGCGCGTGAGCACCGCTGCGCAGAGCAGCAGCAGCGCGGTCAGCCCTGCTCGCATCCACCTCACCGGTCCGTCTTCGCCCAGCAGACCGAGCGCCGGTTGCCGGCCCGCCACTCGGCCTCATGGAACCACGTGTAGCCGAACTCGTAGCCCACGGGATAGTTCATCCACGCCCCCACCCAGTCCGAGCAGTAGTCACGGGTCTTCACCTGCACCAGCCGGTCCCCGGGATAGGGGTCGCTGGGCTTGCCGAGCTTGATCGCCGTGACCGCGCGCCAGTCGTGCTTCTCGGTGCAGGGCACCTTCTTCGAGTCCAGCACGCTCGGTCCCTGCGCGCAGGTGAGCCACTGCTCGGGAGGCTTGGCGCGGAACAGCCCCTTCGCCGTCGCCGGCAGGTCGGCGTACGACGTTGCGCTGGCCGGGCCACCGACGCAGGTCGCAGCGGTACCACCGCGCCCCCTTGTCCCAGCCCCGCTCCGACGGCCGGAACCACGCCCAGCTCAGCTGCACCCGCATGGCCAGGCTCTCGTCGACGCTCAAGAACTTCTCGAACGCCTTCTCGCACGTCGGGAAGATCCACTTGCCGTGCGCCGGGGAGTCGTAGTCCTTGCCGGTCGAGGCGGGCAGCTCGCCGATCGCGAACGTCTCGGAGGTGTGCGGCTTGCTGCACGTCACCGGCTCGGAGGCGTTCGTCCGCTGCTCGGTGTCCTTGGGCGTCAGCCGGTAGCAGGCGCCGAGCTTCGGCGGCTTGGCCTTGTCGGCGGCGGTCTCGGGCTTCAGCGGTGCCGAGCACCCGCCGAGCACCAGCGCGATGCCCACGACTCCCGTCAGGACGAGGAGAGTACGACGGAGCACCTGCACGTTCTCCTCGATCGGTGAGAGGGCGTCACCCGGTGAGCAACGCGGCGATCGTACCGCCGGGAACGTCCCGAGATGGGCCATCCGCGCGAGTGTGGTCAGCCTTCGTGGACGGGATCCCGCAGCCGCTCACCCTCGGTGCTCGAGACGGCGAGTGCTCGCCACTCTCGCGGCAGCATGCCGAAGGCGTTCCTGAACCGACGGGAGAAGTGCGTCGGGTCCTTGAACCCCCACCAGAGCGCGACCGCGGCGATGGTCCGCGACCGTCCCGACACCTGTGCCAGCTCGGCCTTCGCGGCCTCGAGCCGGGTTCGATGACCAGCTGCTCGAGGCTGAGGCCGGCACTCGTGCAGACCCGGAAGAGCTGGCGCCGGGAGACCGCCAGCGCGGCCGCGATCGAGTCGGGTCCGAGCTCCGGGTCGCGCAGGTGCTGCCGCACGTGGGCGTGGACCTGGGCCAGCAGGGTCTCGTCGAGCACGTCCCGGTCGACCGCGTCGCCGTCGACGGCGCCGGCGAGCAGCGCGCGCACCAGCTGCGTGGTCGAGGCGCCGAGCGCTGCCGCCGACGGCGAGGCACTCAGCGGTCGGCGTCGCGCGTCATGTCCACGAGGTGCCGGCTGACCAGGCCGTACAGCGGACTGCGCTGCAGGTTGTCCGCGGCGCGTTGCACCGTCTCCATCGACAGGCCCAGCTCGGCTGTGGGGACCTGGACGGAGGTGGAGGAGCCGGGTCCGCTCCACGAGAAGTCGAAGGGCCGGGTGATGTCCACGACCATCAGGTCGCCCGAGCGCACGACGCGCTGTCCGGAACGGGTCAGGTGCCGGCCCTGCACCGAGGCCGTGCACGGCCACCGCGACGGCGTCCGGGGACGCCCCACGGGCCGCCTTCTCGTCGCGCTTCATCCACTGGCCGCTGCTGGTGGAGGTGAAGATCCGCGCGTGCCGAACGACCACAGCGCCATCTGGCCCCAGACCCCGGACTCCGGTGTCTCCAGCTCCACGCGCGTCGAGCCGGAGGCCTCGAGCAGGGCGGTGCGCAAGGCGTCGAGCCGGTCGCGGCCCGCCAGGGAGGCGGTGTCGAACAGGACTGCCATGGCGGCCACCTGGGGGAGGTAGTGGGCGGTTCCACGACCGTAGGGCGTGCGGTTCGTGGGCAGGCAAGGGGCGAACTGTCGGGCTTGTGGCGAAGGGTCGGAGAAGCCTGGCACCCAGGGCCGAGGGATCGTCCCCGAGAGCCGATCGGCGGCCCGCCCCGGCTCCTACGGTCGGGGCACTGCGTGAACGTTTCCACCAGGGTCACGCGCCACCTCGTCGACTCCCGGAGCCCGTCGGGCTCAACGAAAGGATGGGCCATGAGCACCGAGCAGAACGAGAGCACCGCACCCGACACGATCGTCCTCGTCCACGGACTCTGGATGACACCTCGTTCCTGGGAGAACTGGGTGGAGTACTTCGAGGCCAAGGGCTTCCGGGTGCTGGCCCCGGCGTACCCGGGCTTCGAGGTGGAGGTCGAGGCTCTGCGCGAGGACCCGCAGGTGATCGCGGACGCCACCGTGCCGGCGACCGTGGACCATCTCGCCTCGGTGATCGAAGGACTCGAGAAGCCGCCGATCATCATGGGCCACTCGTTCGGCGGCACGCTGACCCAGCTCCTGCTGGCCCGCGGGCTCGGCGCCTGCCGCGGTCGTCGTCGACTCGGCACCGACCGAGGGCGTGCGGGTGAACCCGCCGTCGCAGATCAAGTCGCTGTTCCCGATCCTCAACAACCCGGCCAAGCGGCACCGGGCGGCCGGGTTCACCAAGGAGCAGTTCCACTACGCCTTCACGAACACGCTGAGCCGCGAGGACTCCGACCAGGTCTACGACCGCTACCACATCCCGGCCCCCGGCAGCTGGGTCTGGGCCTACGGCCTGATCGCGAACTTCAAGCCGGGCAAGCAGGAGACCTGGGTCGACTACGACAACGACGACCGCGCGCCGCTGTTGTTCATCACCGGCGGGGCCGACCACATCATGCCGGCGTCGGTGAACCACTCGAACGCCAAGCACTACAAGAAGTCGGCCGCCCTCACCGAGGTCTACGACTTCCCGGGTCGCTCGCACTGGACCTGCGCCGAGCCCGGCTGGGAAGCAGGTCGCCGACAAGGCGCTGGAGTGGGCTCTCGCCAACGCCCGGGCAACCCGTCCTGCGACCACAGGGAGTGCCTGAGGGCGCAGGCGCAGGTCGGACGGGCGTGCGCCTCACTCACGTCGGTGGTCCCACCGTGGTCATCGAGGCCCACGGCTGGCGGCTGCTCACGGATCCGACCTTCGACCAGCCGGGCAAGGTCTACCGGTTCGGGTGGGGTACGGCGTCGCGCAAGACCACGGGTCCAGCGCTGCCCGCCGAACAGATGACGCCCCTCGACGCGATCCTGCTCAGCCACGACCACCATGCCGACAACCTCGACACGGTGGGGCGGACGCTGCTCGCCCGGGCCGACCGGGTGGTCACGACGCAGGCGGGGCAGCGGCGACTGCGGGCCGCCAACGTCACCGGGCTGGCTCCCTGGACCACGACCGTGCTCGAGCGACCGGGTCTCCCGACGCTCGAGGTGACGGCCACCCCCTGCCGCCACGGTCCGCCCCTGAGCCGGCCGGTGGCCGGGGAGGTCGTCGGCTTCGCGCTCCGCTGGCCGGAGGTCGACACCGGCTCCGTCTGGATCTCCGGTGACACGGTGCTCTACCCGGGCGTGCGCGAGGTCGCGCGCCGGATCCCGGTCGACATCGCGGTGCTCCACCTCGGAGGAGTCCGCTTCCCGATCACCGGTGGGCTGCGCTACTCGATGACCGGCCAGGAGGCGGTCGAGCTGATCGGGCTGATCTCGCCACGGGTCGCAGTTCCCGTGCACTACGAGGGGTGGTCGCACTTCCGGGAACCGGTCCCGGAGCTCGAGGAGGCCTTCCGGCAGGCGCCGCCGGATGTGCAGGCACGCATCCTGTGGCTGACGCGTGGGGCGCCGTACGACGTGGACGCACAGGCCTAGCGTCAGCCCGCCACGAGCGCGGCGATCGTCCCGCCCAGCTCGTACGCCGCCTCGGTGTGCGTGCCCGTCACGTCGCCCATCACCTCGAGCACGTCGTACCCCTGCTTCCACCCGAGCGCCCCGGTGATCGACAGCACCGAGCGGACCGCCCCGGTCGTGTCGTAGCGGCCGTGCACGTAGAGCCCGAACGGCCGCCGCGCGGTCGCGCCTCTCGACTCGGCCAGCCCACTGCCGTCGTCGGACAGCGCGCCACCGACCTGGAGGAAGGTCGAGTCGAAGACGTGCTTCATCGCGCCGCTCATGTAGCCGAAGTTCGCGGTCGTGCCGAGCACGTAGCCGTCGGCCGCCAGCAGGTCCTCGTGGTCGGCCTCGCCGCGGGCGAAGGCGAGCGCCTCCACGACGGCGACCTCGACGCCCTCGATCGCGTCGTCGTGGGCGCCGGCGACGACCGCGTCGGTGAGCTCGGTGAGCGACCGCGTGGGGGAGTGATGGACGACCAGGAGTCGGGGCATGCGCCGATGATGCCAAATCGTGAAACACCGAGTCAGGGGACAAATCCGTCCGAGATGGAGCGAATCCACCTCGCTTACTAGACATCTGGGGCATGTGTGCCAGACCACCGTCCACAACGGGCCGAGTTCGCGGCACACTGGGCCGTCATGGACCTGATTCACTCGCCCACAGGGTCCGCAGATCCGGTCGCCGAAGTTCGCCGTCTCCGACGCGAGCTCCGACGCGAGCGCGCCCGCCGGCAGGCGGCCGAGTCGGTCGGTGACCGTGCCAGCGCCGACCTCTACGACTCGGTCCTGGAGATGCGTTCTGCCCAGGCCGACCTGCTCGACCATCCGGGCCGTCCCCAGGTCGTCAACGAGCTGCACACCGCGCTGACCGAGGACCTCACCTCCGGCCAGCTGGTCAACCGCGCGGCCGAGTCGGTCGGCCGTGCCGTGGCGGTCGACCGCTGCGACGTGCTCCCGGTCGACGCGCACCGCTACTCCACGGTCCAGGGCACGTGGAGCCAGAGCGAGGAGGTGGCCGGGCTGCCGCGCGCGCGGTCGTTCGTCGACCTGCCCGAGCCGTTGACCACGCTGCTGATCGAGGCCGCCCAGCAGGGCGAGCCGCTCCAGATCGACCACGTCGAGGAGGACCCGCGACTCGGGGCCGAGGAGGCCCGGGAGATCGTCGAGGCCCTCGGCGTGCGGTCGCTGGCCGCCGTGCCGGTCGCCATGGGCGACGAGGTCGTCGGCTGGATGATCGTGCAGTCCGTCGTACCCCGTCCGTGGGAGCCGCGCGAGCTGGCCATCTGTGCCGGCCTCTCGCACGACCTGGTGTCCTCGCTGATGCAGGTGCGGGCCTTCGAGCAGCAGCGCGAGTCGATGCATCGGCTCCAGGAGCTCGACCGCGCCAAGGACTCGTTCATCTCGACGGTCTCCCACGAGCTGCGCACGCCGCTGACGAGCATCGTCGGCTACCTCGAGGTGATGGGCGACGGCGCGCATGGGACCGCTGCCGAAGGGCGTCTCCGCCGGGTTGTCGGTGATCGAGCGCAACGCGGTCCGGCTGCGCAACCTGGTCGAGGACCTGCTCATCCTCTCGGCGTACGACGCCGACGTGGTCCGGCTCGACCCGCAGCCCCTCAACCTCGCCGGGCTCGTCCGTGAGTGCCGCCGGTCGCTGATGTCCGCTGGCGCTCGACCAGCACATCGAGCTGCGCATCGTCGCCGAGCGCGGTCTGCCTCCCGTGCTGGCCGATCGCGACCACATCGAGCGGGTGGTCGCCAACCTGCTCGGCAACGCGCTGAAGTTCAGCCAGCCGGGCGGCCAGGTCACCGTCCGGGTGGGCGCCGACGCCGACAGCGTCGTCCTCAGCGTGACCGACACGGGGCATCGGCATCCCGGCCGAGGAGCAGGAGCAGGTCTTCGCCCGCTTCTACCGGTCCTCGCTGTCGGTCGCCGACGAGATCCAGGGCGCCGGACTCGGGCTCGCGCTCGTCCAGACCGTCGTCGAGTGGCACGGCGGCACGGTCGAGGTCGAGTCCGTCGAGGCGCAGGGCACCACCGTCACGGTCCGTCTGCCGCAGGCCGCTGCTACGCTGGCCACCTCATGATGCGCAGCCTCCTTCTTCGCTGCCGCAGCGAGGTCTGACCAGCCGGACCTCCTCGCTGCGGAGAGTTCGAGCGCCCGGCGACCGTCCAGCCGACGAAGGACCCTCATGACTCTGCAGCACTCAGGATTCAAGAACACCCAGCGCAGCGAGCGGCATGCCGATCCACCGCTACCGGGCTTTCCCGCCGGTCGACCTGCCCGACCGCACCTGGCCGAACAACCAGATCACCCAGGCGCCGCGATGGCTCTCCACCGACCTCCGCGACGGCAACCAGGCCCTGATCGACCCGATGTCGCCGGAGCGCAAGCACCGGATGTTCGACCTGCTCGTGGCGATGGGCTACAAGGAGATCGAGGTCGGCTTCCCGTCCGCCAGCGAGACCGACTTCTCCTTCGTCCGCCAGCTGATCGAGCGCGACAAGGTGCCCGAGGACGTCACCATCTCGGTGCTGACCCAGGCCCGCGAGGACCTGATCGAGCGGACGACCGAGTCGCTGGTCGGCGTGCACCACGCGAACATCCACCTCTACAACGCGCTGGCCCCGCTGTTCCGCCGCGTCGTCTTCCGCGCCACCAACGACGAGATCAAGGACATCGCCGTCCGGGGCACCGAGATGGTGATGAAGTACTCCGAGGCCAACCTGTCCAAGACGACGATCGGCTACGAGTACTCGCCCGAGATCTTCACCAACACCGAGCTGCCGTTCTCGCTGGAGGTCTGCGAGGCGGTCTCCGACGTGTGGCAGCCCGACGACGGCCGCGAGATCATCCTCAACCTGCCCGCCACGGTCGAGTCCGCGACGCCCAACGTGTACGCCGACCAGATCGAGTGGTTCTCCCGCCAGCTGACCCGGCGCGAGCACACCACGATCAGCCTGCACCCGCACAACGACCGCGGCACCGCCGTCGCCGCGACCGAGCTGGCGATGATGGCCGGCGCCGACCGCGTCGAGGGCTGCCTGTTCGGCCACGGCGAGCGCACCGGCAACGTCTGCCTGGTGACGCTGGGCATGAACCTGTTCAGCCAGGGCATCGACCCGCAGATCGACTTCTCCGACATCGACGAGATCCGTCGCACGGTGGAGTACTGCACCCAGCTGCCCGTGCACCCGCGCCACCCCTACGCCGGCGACCTCGTCTACACGGCGTTCTCCGGCTCGCACCAGGACGCGATCAAGAAGGGTCTCGAGGCCCTCGAGGAGGAGGCGGCCCGCGCCGGTCACCCCGTCGAGGAGCACCCCTGGGAGGCGCCGTACCTGCCGATCGACCCCAAGGACGTCGGCCGCACCTACGAGGCCGTGATCCGGGTGAACAGCCAGTCCGGCAAGGGCGGCGTCGCCTACGTGATGAAGTCCGAGCACAAGCTCGACCTGCCGCGCCGGCTGCAGATCGAGTTCAGCCGCGCGGTGCAGGAGCAGACCGACGGCGAGGGTGGCGAGATGTCGCCGGCCGCGATCTGGGACTCCTTCCGTCACGAGTACCTCACCCGCGAGGCGCCGCTGAAGCTCAACTCGGTGCACACCTCGTCGGCCGCGGGGGAGAAGGACCAGCTCACCGTCAACGTCTACGTGGACGGCGAGATCCAGGAGCTGCACGGCTCCGGCAACGGCCCGCTCTCGGCGTTCGTCGACGCGATCAACGGGCTGCCCGCAGTCCTTCGACGTGCGGGTCCTCGACTACGCCGAGCACGCGCTCTCGTCCGGTGGCGACGCCATCGCTGCGGCGTACGTCGAGTGCGCCGTCGGTGACGACATCCGCTGGGGCGTGGGTCTCGACGCCAACATCGTGACCGCCTCGCTCAAGGCGGTCATCTCGGCGGTCAACCGCGGCTGACGCGGTCGCTCTCCGCGGCCCGCACCGACGCGCGGGACAGCGGCAGGGTGATCGTGAAGGTGGTGCCCTCACCGGGTGCGGAGCGTACGTCGATCCGGCCCTCGTGGCTCTCCACGATGGTCTTCACGATCGCCAGGCCGAGCCCGGAGCCCTGGATGGCGTGCTCCTGGACCACGGCCGTCCGGTAGAACCGGCCGAAGACCGCCTCGAGGTCGGACTCCGGGATGCCGAGCCCGGTGTCGGTCACGCTGAGCACCGCGGAACGACGGACCGGCTCGACCTCGAGGCCGACCGCGATGCTGCCGCCGTCGAGGGTGAACTTCACCGCGTTGCTGAGCAGGTTGGTGACCGCGCGCTCGAGATGGGTCGCGTCGCCGTTGACCCGCACCGGGTCGGGCGGCATCGAGTAGCTCACCTCGAGGTTGCGGGTGGCCAGCATCGACGCGACCGCATGGGCGCTCTCGTCGACGACGGCGCGCAGGTCGACCTCGCTGTCGAGGTCCTGCCAGATCGTGGTCGAAGGTGGCCAGCACCAGCAGGTCGTCGGCGAGCGCGAGCAGCCGGTCGCCGTTGCGGGAGATGACGTTGATCATCCGCTGCTGCTCGGGGAGCAGGTCGCCCAGCATGCCCTCGCCGAGCATCTCCGCGCTGCCGATGATGCTGCTCATCGGGGTGCGCAGCTCGTGGCTGACCGTGGAGACGAAGTCGTCCTTGGCCCGGTCGAGGTCCTTGAGCCGGGCCACCACCTCGCGCTCGCGGCGCAGGGCCTTGACCAGGATCTCCTGGCTGCGGCGGGTGTCGGTGATGTCGCTGGCCACGAACAGGTAGCCGATCACCCGGCCGAAGGTGTCGGTGACCGGGTTCGTCGTCATCGACACCTTCATCGGTGACCGGCCCGACCGGCAGCCAGGTCCAGTCGCGGGTCTCGGGCGTCAGCTCGCCGGCGGCGTGCTGCGACGATCGCGTCGAAGGCGACCCTGCCCGCGCTGCGCGGGGATGCCGGTCGAGGTCCTCGGCCCCGATGAACTCGACCAGGGCGCGGCCGGTCGCCGACTCCGCGTCGATGCCCAGCATGTGCTCGGCGCCGGTGTTGAACAGCGTGATCCGGCCGTGCAGGTCGGTGCCGACGAACGCGATCGTGCGCGCCGACCGCAGCAGGTGCTCGACCATCCCGGCGCTCTCGCGCGCCGCGGTGATGTCGTTCGCCGAGATGCACGAAGCTGATCGGGGCGTCCGGGTTCGCCTGGTAGACGTCGGCGGAGAACACCACGACGCGCAGCCCGTCGTCCTTGGTGAGCAGCTGGGCCTCTCCGGTCAGCGGCAGCTGCGACGGGTCGCCGAACAGCGCAGCGGCGTCGGCGCGCTGGTCCTCGGCGAGCAGGCTCTCCCAGAAAGGGCGGCCGGCGAGCTCCTCCTCGGTGAACCCGGTCATCTCGATCGTGGCCGGGTTGGCCGCGATCACGACCCCGTCGACGTCGGTCACGATGATCATGCTGCTGGCGATGTCGATCACCGACCGGGTGTAGTCGCGTTCGGCCTGCAGACGTTCCTGGAGCTCGAGGGGCTCGGTGACGTCGACCAGGTACAGCGACACTGCCGTGCGCTCCTCGTCGTGCTCGAGCAGCGAGAGGGTGCCTTCGAGCCGGGTCCGCGGCTGGTCGACCACACCCACGGGACCGGTCCACCCGGTGTCCGCCCCTCGGCCCAGCACCTCGAGAGCCTCGAAGAGGGGCCCGGAATCGAGGGCCTCCGTGAGTGGACGGCCGACCAGTTCGCTCGACCGGGCGACCGAGGAGCTCGACGCCGCGGCGTTGCAGTCGCCGAAGCAGGGTCCCGCCCTCGTCGAAGGTCGCGAGCACGATCGGGATCCGCGACTCGGTGAAGTTGCGCCGGAACACGCGCTCGCTGGCCCGGAGCCGCGTCACTGCACGCTCGCGTTGCTGCATCGCGATGGCCAGCGGCAGCCCGATCAGGACGACGCAGATCAGGTAGAGCTGTGCGTAGCGGGTGCTGCTGGCGGCGCTGCCCACGATGTCGGAGAACGGGCCGCCGCCGGTCTGGGTGATCACCGAGATGGCGACGGCGAAGACCACCTGCTCGACGACGACGACCCAGGGGTTGAAGCGCACGGCCGCCCACACGAGCACGGGCAGCGGTGCGAAGCCGAGGGTCAGGTGTCCCGGGGCCAGGGTGAGCAGCGTGGCCGCCGCCAGGGTGGCGCACTGCGAGGCCAGCTCGACCCGGCGTACGCCGAGGGACTGCCCGTTCGCCGGCGACTCGCAGCAGCCCGAGCGGTGCCAGCAGGAGCACCGACGCCGCGTGGGAGGGCACGACCAGGCCGAACGTCGTCCGGAACGAGGCGTCCAGCAGGGCGACGTAGATGGGCGCGATCAGCAGACCGGCCACGACCGCCCCCACTGCCGCGATCCCGAAGAGCCACCAGACGTCGTTGACGTCGCGCAGTCGTCCCGACAGGAAGCGCAGGAGGAGCCAGCCGACCAGGGCCACCTCCACCGAGTCGGCCACACCGAGCAGGGTGGAGACGCCGACCGACCGGCCCACGGAGACGTTGGCGAGGGCGAAGGCGACGGTCAGGGCGCCGAGCGTCAGCGGCCAGCGCGAACGGGGCGCCGCGAGGATCGCGAGGACACCCACACCGGCGGCGGGGAACCAGGCAGCCGTCGCCCCTGTCTCGCGACCGATGCCGAGGGCGGCCGCACCGGAGAGGTACACCACGAGGACGAGACAACCCACGAGCACCAGCCGAGCCGAGCCCGCCGTGTCCCGTTCCACGGTGCGATTCTCGCGCACACGGGACGTCGGCGTGCGCACATTCGCACCTGCCGCTACGCGGACAACTCCGCCAAGCACCCCCATGGCATGCCAAGGTGGCCCCATGACCCTGGTTTCGGAGCGGATCGGCCAGTTCTTCCACGACGGCCACCGGCTCGAGTACACCGAGTACGGCGGCGGCGACCACTGGGTCGTGCTGATCCACGGTCAGCTGATGCCGCGACGGATGCACCAGCCTCTCGCGCGCCACCTCGCGGCCGCCGGGTGCGCACGTCGTGACCGTCGACCTCCTCGGGCACGGGCGTTCGGACCGGCCGGACGACCCGCTGCTGTACTCGATGACCGCGTTCGGCGAGCAGGTGATCTCGTTGCTCGACGAGCTCGGCGCCGAGCAGGCCGTCATCGGCGGCACGTCGCTCGGGGCGAACGTGTCCCTCGAGGTCGCCGTGCTGGCCCCGGAACGGGTCCGCGGGCTGATCGCCGAGATGCCGGTGCTCGACAACGCGCTGGAGGCCGGGATCCTCGCCTTCGCGCCGCTGCTGTTCGTCTCCCGCTTCCTGCCGTTGTCGGTCCTCGGCCTGCGTGCGGCCACGCGAGTGGTGCCCCGGGGCGTCGTACCGTTCTGGACCGGGATCCTGCTGGACACCCTCGACCAGCGCCCGGGGCCGATGGCCGCGACCATCCACGGCATCTTCTTCGGTCGCATGGCGCCGTCCTCGCGCCTGCGCAAGCGGATCGAGGCTCCCGCACTGGTCGTCGGGCACCCGCGCGACCCCGATCCACCCGGCCGCCGATGCGGCGATGCTGGCCGAGGAGCTGGCCGACAGCACGTTCGTCGAGGCCCGGGGAATCCTCGAGTGGCGGACGCGTCCCGCACGCCTCGACGCGATCACGGCCGACTTCGTCACGCGCTGTTTCAGCGGTGAGTCCGGCGGCGAAGCGGATCCAGGGCTGATGTCGACGACCTGCCGCGAACCGTGGCGATTGCCGGATCTGAGCGGCGTACCGCGTTAATCTGCCCTCAATCGACATCATCGTCGGAAGGGCGCAAGCCGGCATGCGGTCGCGATCATCCTTGGTCTCGGAGATCCAGCAGCTCCTGATTGGGGAGCAGGCTGATCCTCGTGCTGCCCAGGGGCTGTTCCTCCTCCCGGTCATCATGGAGCTGGTGCTCCGCGCCCTGATCGGGGTCGGGTACGACATGTACTTCGCCGTCGCCTCGGTCATCGTGGCCATCGCGACGCTGGGTGCCGTCCTGATCGGGCTGGACCGGCTGAGCCACCGGTGGACCATCCTGCTGCCGGTCCTCGACATCGTCGCGCTGGGCATCTACCGGTTCTCCGAGCCCACCGCCATCGCCGTCGCCGTGGTGTTCCCGGCGATCTGGCTCGGTCTGCAGTACGGCCGCAAGGGCGTGATCGTCACGACCATCGTCGTGACCATCTCGTTCGTCATCCCGACGCTGCTCTTCCTGGGCCTCACCTGGCTGGACGCGATCTCGCGGGTCTCGCAGATGACGCTGATGGCCGTGATCTGCTCGGCGGCCGTGGCCTTCGTCGCGGGCCTGTGGAAGGCGCAGTTCGAGCAGGCGCGCAACAGCACCGCACGGCTCGAGCTCGCGATGGCCGACGTGATCGAGCAGCGGCGCCTGACCCGCACGATCGTCAACGGCGTCGACGTCGGTCTGGTCGCCCTCGACGCCGAGGGCGCCTACGACTCGACGAACCCGCGCCACGAGGAGTTCATGTCGCTGGCCTATCCCGACGGCCACCGTGGGCTGGCCGGGCAGGAGGGCTTCGTGTACGCCGCCGACGGGGTCACGCTGCTCACCAGCGAGGACATGCCCACCACGATGGCGGTGCGGGGCGAGGCCTTCCGCGACTACCTGATCTGGGTCGGCGAGGTGCCCGGCCGAGCGACGGGCGCTGGCGGTGTCGTCGTCGCCGTACTTCCGCAACAACGGCGAGTTCGGCGGTGCCGTGCTCGCCTACCACGACATCACCGAGCTGGTGGTGGCCTCGCGGATCAAGGACGAGTTCGTCGCGTCGGTCAGCCACGAGCTGCGTACGCCGCTGACCTCGATCATCGGCTACGTCGACGTCATCCTCGACGACACCGAGCACCTCCCCGACGACGCGCGCAGCTACCTCCACGTCGTACAACGCAACGCGCGCCGGCTGCACCGCCTGGTCGACGACCTGCTGTCGACCGCCCTGCAGTCGGTCGCCACGGTGCTCGACATCGAGCGCGTGTCGGTGACCGAGCTCCTGGAGCGGTCGGCCGTCGAGGCGCGCAAGGCCGCCGACGCCGCGGGCCTCGCGCTCGAGCTCGACACCACCGTTCGGCAGCGAGCTCGACATCGACGGCGACAGCGAGCGGCTCGCCCAGGTCTTCGACAACCTGTTCAGCAACGCCATCAAGTACACCCCTGCGGGCGGCCTCGTCGAGGGCACCGTGCGACGCGACGGCGACGTCGCGGTGATCCGGGTCCGCGACACCGGCCGCGGCATCGCGGAGTCCGAGCAGAGCAAGATCTTCAACAAGTTCTTCCGCAGCAGCACCGTCCTCACCGACGCCATCCCCGGCGTCGGGCTGGGGCTCGCGATCACCAAGACGATCGTGGACGCCCACGGCGGCAGCATCACGGTGAGCAGCGAGCTCGGGAAGGGCAGCCACCTTCGAGGTGCGGCTTCCCCTCGCCGAGCCGCCGCTCGTCCCTGCCGCCGGACCTGCCGCCTGACCTGCGGCGGGTCGCTGCCGCTTGTCAGAGGGCCGGGGGACAATGACCCCATGCCCCTGTACAGCGACGAAGCCATCGTGCTGCGCACGCACAAGCTGGCAGAGGCCGACCGCATCATCACGCTGCTCACCCGCCAGCACGGCATCGTCCGGGCGGTCGCCAAGGGCGTACGCCGCACGTCGTCGCGCTTCGGCTCCCGCCTCGAGCCGTTCACCCACGTCGACCTGCAGCTGGCCGTGGGCCGCAACCTCGACGTGATCACCCAGGCCGAGACCCGGGCGCCCTACGGCAACACCATCTCCGCGGACTACGACCGCTACACCGCCGCGAGCGTGATGCTCGAGACCGCCGAGCGGCTGGTCTCCGAGGAGCGGCAGCCCTCGGTGCAGCAGTACCTCCTGCTCGTCGGCGCGCTGCGCGCGATGACCTCGGGCGAGCACCGCGCCAACGACGTGCTCGACTCCTTCCTGCTCCGCTCGCTCTCGGTCGCCGGCTACGCGCCGTCGTTCTCCGCCTGCGCCAACTGCGGGCTCGAGGGGCCGCACCGCGCGTTCAGCCCGGCGGCCGGCGGGTCGCTGTGCTCCGGCTGCCGGATGCCCGGCTCGGCCAGCCCGGCGATGGAGACCCTCGCGCACCTCGCCGCGCTGCTGACCGGTGAGTGGACGGTGGTCGACGCGACCGACCAGCGGCACCGTCGCGAGGCGCGCGGTCTCGTCGCGGCGTACGTCTCCTGGCACCTCGAGCGCGGCCTGCGATCCTTGCCGTACGTCGGCGAAGGGTGATCGGTGCGCAGGTCAGCGAGGAAGGTCGCGCGCGCTGCCGTGCGTGCCGCCCGACCCGCACCCGTCCGGCGCCACCCCGCCCGAGGTCCCGGCCGACCTGGTGCCGAAGCACGTCGCGATCATCATGGACGGCAACGGCCGGTGGGCCGACGAACGCGGCCTGCCCCGCACGGCCGGCCACGAGCAGGGCGAGCACTCGCTGTTCGACGTGGTCGAGGGCGGCATCGAGATCGGCGTGAAGGCCATCTCCGCCTACGCGTTCTCGACCGAGAACTGGTCGCGGTCCGCCGACGAGGTGAAGTTCCTGATGGGCTTCAACCGCGACGTGATCCGTCGCCGCCGCGACGAGATGCACGAGCTCGGCGTACGCGTGCGCTGGGCCGGGCGCGCGCCGCGGCTGTGGCGCTCGGTGATCAAGGAGCTCCAGGTCGCCGAGGAGCTGACCCGCGACAACGACGTGCTGACGCTGACCATGTGCGTCAACTACGGCGGCCGGGCCGAGATCGCCGACGCCACCCGGGCGATCGCCCGGGACGTCGCCGACGGCCGGCTCAACGCCGACCGCATCGACGACCGCACCTTCGCGAAGTACCTCTACGTGCCCGAGGTCGGCGACGCCGACCTCGTCTGGCGCACGTCGGGCGAGCAGCGGCTGAGCAACTTCATGCTGTGGCAGGCGGCGTACTCCGAGATGGTGTTCAGCGACGTCCTCTGGCCCGACGTCGACCGCCGCGACCTGTGGAACGCGATCGAGACCTACGCACGGCGCAACCGGACCTACGGCACGGCCTGAACGGCTCGACCGCTCGGCGTCGCGGCGTGCCGAGGTCAGATGAAGATGCCGGTGGTGCGGAGCAGCCAGTCGCGTTCGCGGTCGGCCTCGCCGACCAGGTCGGCGTGGGAGCTGACGTCGTGCGTGGTGCGCAGGTCCTCGGGGCGGGGCTGCGGGGGGAGCTTGGCGTACTTGTTCACCGCCTGCTCGACGGGTTCGCGCTCCGTGTCCATGTCCCAGAGCGTACGTCGCGATCAGCAGGAACCGCAGGTCCCGAAGATCTCCAGGGTGTGGCTGACGTCGGAGTAGCCGTGAGCCGCCGCGACCGAGCGGGTCCACTTCTCCACCGTCGGGCCCTCCACCTCGACCGTCGCCCCGCAGGAGCGGCAGACCAGGTGATGGTGGTGGGTCCCGCTGCAGCGGCGGTAGATGCTCTCGCCGCTCTCGGTGCGCAGCGAGTCGATCTCGCCGGCGTCGGCCATCGACTGCAGCGCGCGGTAGACCGTCGACAGGCCCACCTGCTCACCACGCTCGGAGAGCAGCGCGTGGATCTCCTGCGCGCTGCGGAAGTCGTCGAAGGCCTCCATCGTCCCCGCGATCGCGCGTCGCTGGCGGGTGGGTCGGGAGCTGCCCGTCGAGGTGCCTGGCTCAGTGCTCGTCATAGTGACCTCCGTGCGCTGCGTGCCGGTGTCCGTCGTGGATGTAGTCGATGTGGTCGCCGTGCTCCACCGGCAGGGTGCCCGCAGCCCGGGCCCGTGCTCGTGGCGGTGCGGCTCGTCGACGGTGTCGTGCGACGGCTCGGGCTCGGCGTGCACCGGGAACGGCATCCGCGCTCGCCGACGCCGCTGCACGACCAGCCCGAGCGGGAAGGTGAGCGCGAAGCCGGTCAACGAGACCAGCACGATGGTCGCGCCGGGAGGTACGTCGGCGAAGGCCGAGAGCGTGACCCCCGTGATGCGAGGCCAGCGTGCCGGCGACCATCGCGCCGATCATGGTCACCTTGAAGCCGCGGGAGAACTGCTGCGCCGTCGCGACCGGGATGATCATCAGCGCGCTCACCAGCAGCAGCCCGACCGTGCGCATCGCGACGCTCACCGTGACCGCGGCGAGCACCGAGATCAGCACGTTGTAGAAGCGCACCGACAGCCCGGTCGTGCGCGCGTAGTCCTCGTCGTTGGCCACCGAGAACAGCTGCGGGAGCAGCGCGAACGAGGTCACCAGCACGACCGCCGCCAGCGACCACGCTCGCGACCACGGCGGACAGCGAGATGGTGATGATCGAGCCGAAGAGGTACTGCTGCAGCGCGAAGACGCCGTTGCCGCCGAGCGAGACCAGCATCAGCCCGCCGGCGATGCCGCCGTAGAAGAGCAGTGCCAGGGCGACGTCGCCGGTCGCCTTGCCGGTCGAGCGGATCAGCTCGATCAGCAGGGCGCCGATGATCGCGACGACCACCGCCGTCAACGTGGGGGAGGTGCCGGTGAGCAGGCCGAGGGCGACGCCGGTGACGCAGACGTGGCCGATGCCGTCGCCCATCAGGGACAGCCGCCGCTGCACGAGGAAGGTGCCGACCGCCGGTGCGGCGAGGCCCGTGACCGACGGCGGCGATCAGCGCCCGGACCATGAACGGGTGCGAAGAGGATGTCCATCAGGTCGCTCCCGTCCAGCGGCGCCTGCATCGGTGGGCGGAGCAGCGGCGGGGTGGTCGGCCGGTGGTGATGGTGGTGCTGGGGGTGCTGCGGGTCGAGCGGCGGTCCGTCGTACACCAGGCGGCCCTCGCGCAGCACCAGCGTGCGCTGGATCAGGTCGGCGAACGGCCCGAGCTCATGGAGTACGACGACGATGGTCGCCCCCGCGCCGGTCAGGGTCGCCAGCGTCGTCGGCGATGGCCTCCTGGCTCTCGTGGTCGACCCCGGCGTTCGGCTCGTCGAGCACGAGCAGCTCCGGCTTGCCGGCCAGCGTGCGCGCCATCAGCACCCGTTGCTGCTGTCCGCCCGACAGCGTCGAGACCTGGTGGCCGGCCCGGTCGGCGAGACCGACGGACTCGAGCGCCTCGCGCGATGGCGACCCGGTCCTCGCGCCGCACCGGCATCAGTGGCTTGCGCCGTGACAGCCGGCCGGCGGCGACCACCTCGGCCACCGTCGACGGGACGCCCTGGGTGATCGTCGAGCGCTGCGGCACGTAGCCGAGCCGGTGCCACTCGCGGAAGCCGGTCAGGGGCGACGCCGAAGAGGCTGATGCGTGCCGGTGCTGAGCGGGTGCAGCCCGACCATCGCCTTGACCAGCGTGGACTTGCCGGAGCCGTTGGCGCCGAGCAGGGCGACCACCTCGCCGCTGCGCACGGAGAGGTCGACGTCGCGCACGATCGGCCGGCCGCCCAGGGAGACGCCGGCGCCGTCGATGTCGACGACGGGTTGCTCGCTGCCCGGCACGTCGTACGGCGTCATGAGCACCCACCTGCCTTCCGCAGGGCCTCGAGGTTCTCGCGCATCAGGCTGAGGTAGTCGTCGTCGCTCTTCGCCGGACGCCAGCCCCTCGATCGGGTCGAGCACCTCGGTGGTGATGCCCAGGTCGGAGGCCAGGGTGTCGGCCAGCTTGGGGCTGGCCAGTCGCTCGCTGAACACGGTGGTGATCTTGTCGGTGCGGATCAGGTCGGCGAGCTCGGCGAGGTGGCGGGCCGAGGGCTCGGCGTCGGGGGAGAGCCCGGCGATCGGGTGCATGTCGAGGTCGTAGCGGGCGCCGAGGTACTCGAACGCGTCGTGGCTGACCACGACTGTCCGCGTCGTGCAGTCCTTCAGTCCCGCCGCGGAACTCGCCGTCGAGCGTCGTCAGGTCGGCCTGGAGCTTGTCGTTGCGCGGCCTCGAAGTCAGCCTGGTGGTCGGGGTCGGCCTCGGACATCTCGCTCGGTGAACGCGTCGGCGGCCTCGGCGAGCAGGGTCGGGTCGAGCCAGAAGTGCGGGTCGACGCCGCCGCCCTCGCCACCCTCCTCGGCGTCGCGCAGCTTCACGGCCTTGGCAGCGTCGACGACGTGCTCGGGACCGTCGTTGCGCACGGCCTCGTCGACGGCCGGCTGCAGGCCCTTCTCGTAGAACACCACCGAGGCGCCGGAGACCCGCGCGGCCTGGCGGGGCGAGAGCTCGAGGTCGTGCGGCTCGACGCCGGGCGCGGTCAGGTTGGTGACCTTCGCGTGGTCGCCGACGATGCGCTGGGCGACGTACTGCAGCGGGTAGAAGGAGGCGACCACCTCTCCGTCGCTGCTGCCGGCTGCGCAGGCGGAGAGCGACGCGGCCGGCAGCAGCAGCGCGAGGGGGAGCAGGGCACGTCTCCACATGAGAATGATTCTCATCTGGAATGAGAATCATTGTCAAATAGGGTTTCGACAGGCTCAACCGGCGGTGGTCGCGGTTAGTGTCAATCCGTGCTGGTGGTGAACAGGTTCCGGGTGCCCGAGGACGAGGCCGAGACCTTCCGCGCCGACCTGGAGGCGGCGCTGGCGGTGCTCGCGCAGCGGAAGGGGTACGACGACGGGCGGCTCGGTCGCAACGTCGACGACCCGACCCTCTGGGTGATGGTGACCCGCTGGCAGGACGTCGGCAGCTACCGCCGGGCCCTCTCGTCGTACGACGTGAAGGTGGGTGCCGTCCCGCTGCTGAGCAGGGCGATCGACGAGCCGTCGGCGTACGAGGCCCTCGACGGCGAGCTCAACGAGTGGCGTCCCCGGGATCTGGGCTGAACGCGTTCGTCTTGCCTCGGTAGGGTGGGCGCTTCGCCCACCGCAGCCAGCGGACGGGCACGCCCTCAGCAAGGAGCTCCACCGTGGCCAAGCCGCCCCCCTCCGCCGTCGACAAGGTCGTCTCGCTCGCCAAGCGCCGGGGGTTCGTCTACCCGTGCGGCGAGATCTACGGCGGCACCCGGTCGGCCTGGGACTACGGCCCGCTCGGTGTCGAGCTCAAGGACAACATCAAGCGCCAGTGGTGGCGCTCGCTGGTGCAGTCGCGCGAGGACATCGTCGGTCTCGACTCCAGCGTGATCCTGCCGCGCCAGACCTGGGAGGCCTCGGGCCACGTCTCGACCTTCACCGACCCGCTGACCGAGTGCCAGTCGTGCCACAAGCGGTTCCGGGCCGACCACCTCCAGGAGGAGTACGCCGAGAAGAAGGGCATCGACGACCCCGACGACGTCGACCTCAACGACGCTCGCCTGCCCCAACTGCGGCACCCGCGGCGCCTGGACCGAGCCGCGCCAGTTCTCCGGCCTGCTCAAGACCTACCTCGGCGTGCTCGAGGACGAGAGCGGCCTGCACTACCTGCGTCCCGAGACCGCCCAGGGCATCTTCCTGAACTTCACCAACGTGGTGACCAGCTCCCGCAAGAAGCCGCCGTTCGGCATCGCCCAGATCGGCAAGAGCTTCCGCAACGAGATCACGCCCGGCAACTTCATCTTCCGCACCCGCGAGTTCGAGCAGATGGAGATGGAGTTCTTCGTCAAGCCGGGCGAGGACGAGGAGTGGCACCAGTACTGGATCGACGAGCGCACCCGCTGGTACACCGACCTCGGCATCAACCCCGACAACCTGCGCCACTACGAGCACGCCGAAGGAGAAGCTGAGCCACTACTCCAAGCGCACCGTCGACATCGAGTACCGCTTCAACTTCGCCGGCTCCGAGTGGGGTGAGCTCGAGGGCATCGCCAACCGCACCGACTTCGACCTCAAGACGCACTCCGAGCACTCCGGCCAGGACCTGTCCTACTTCGACCAGGCCGCCGGGGAGCGCTACCTGCCCTACGTCATCGAGCCGGCGGCGGGCCTGAGCCGCAGCCTGATGACCTTCCTGGTCGACGCGTGGACCGAGGACGAGGCGCCCAACACCAAGGGCGGCGTCGACAAGCGCACCGTGCTGCAAGCTCGACCCGCGCCTCGCGCCGGTCAAGGTCGCCGTGCTGCCGCTGAGCCGCAACGAGGACCTGACCCCCAAGGCGAAGGCCCTGGCCGCCGAGCTGCGCGGGCTGTGGAACGTCGACTTCGACGACTCGGGCGCGATCGGTCGCCGCTACCGTCGCCAGGACGAGATCGGCACGCCGTACTGCGTGACCGTCGACTTCGACACCCTCGACGACGAGGCCGTCACCGTGCGCGAGCGCGACACGATGAAGCAGGAGCGGATCCCGCTGGCGGGCGTGCGGTCCTGGTTCGCCGAGCGCCTGGTCGGGTGCTGACCCTGGCTCTCGGATTCGGACGGCACCGGTCGGCGCGTCGGCGAATGACCACGAAGCAGTCGGCCGACGGGCACAATGTCCGCGTGACGAGACTCGCCCTTCCCCAGCGTGCCCGCGCGACTTTCGTCGCCCTGCTGGTCGCGCCCGCGCTGGTCCTCTCCGCGTGCGGGGCCGACGACGCCAAGAAGCCCTCGGCGAAGCCCTCGGTCGACCTGCCGACGGGCAACGTCGAGGTGCCCGAGGGCGTCACGCTGACCAAGGCGGGCACGGCCCTGAAGTTCGGCGAGACGGCGACGGTGGCCTACGAGCCGAACACCAAGCGCAGCTCCGTCCTCGAGCTGACCGTCGACTCCGTGCAGACGGGGAAGATCGCCGACCTCGCGGCGTACCAGCTCGACGCCGGCGACCAAGAAGGCCCGGCCCTACTACGCGAAGGTCCGGGTCAAGAACGTCGGCACCGGCGACCTGAGCCGGGCCGACATCCCGCTCTTCGCCGTGGACAGCACCAACGCGCTGGTCAAGCCCTCCGGGTTCTACAACACCGTTCAAGAAGTGCCCGTCGACGCCGCTGCCCGCCGGGTTCACCGCGGGCAAGTCGGTGAGCACCTGCCTCGTCTACCTGGTGCCGCCGGGCAGGACGCTGGTGGAGATGAGCTACCGCCCGCTCCAGACCTTCGAGCCGATCACCTGGAAGGGCACCATCACGCCGGCGCCCAGTAACAAGCCGACGAAGAAGCCGGCCAAGAAGAAGAAGGCCGACCAGACCTCGACCTCCCGCCGCCCGCTCCGCCTCGGGGACCTCGAGGTCCCTGTGCCCGTGGTCCTCGCGCCGATGGCGGGGATCACCAACGCGGCCTACCGCCGGCTGTGCAGCGAGCAGGGCGCGGGCCTCTACGTCTGCGAGATGATCACCAGCCGTGGCCTGGTCGAGGGCGACGCGACCACGCGGCAGATGCTCGTCTTCGACGAGCAGGAGTCGGTGCGCTCGGTGCAGCTCTACGGCACCGACCCGGCGTACGTCGGCAAGGCGACCGAGATCCTCTGCGCGGAGTACGGCGTGGCCCACGTCGACCTGAACTTCGGCTGCCCGGTGCCCAAGGTGACCCGCAAGGGCGGCGGCGCCGCGCTGCCGTGGAAGCGCACCCTGCTCGGCGAGATCCTCGCAGGCCGCGGTCTCGGCCGGGTCGCGGTACGGCGTGCCGGTGACCATGAAGACCCGCAAGGGCATCGACGACGACCACCTGACCTACCTCGACGCCGGCCGGATCGCCCAGGAGTCCGGCTGCGCGGCGATCGCGCTGCACGGACGTACGGCGATCCAGGGCTACTCCGGCACCGCCGACTGGGACGCGATCGCCCGTCTCGTCGAGCACGTCGACATCCCGGTGCTCGGCAACGGCGACATCTGGGAGGCCGCCGACGCGCTCGCGGATGGTCGAGCAGACCGGCGCCGACGGCGTCGTCGTCGGGCGCGGCTGCCTCGGCCGGCCGTGGCTGTTCCGCGACCTGGCCGCTGCCTTCCGGGGCACCGAGCGTCGCGACGCTGCCCCGCCTCGGCGAGGTGGCCGCGATGATGCTCCGGCACGCCGAGCTGCTGACCGTGCACATGGGGGAGGAGCGCGGCTGCAAGGAGTTCCGCAAGCACGTCTCGTGGTACCTCAAGGGCTTCCCCGCCGGCGGCGACCTGCGGCGTGACCTGGCGCTGGTGAGCACGCTCGCGGAGCTCGACGGGCTGCTCGCAACAGCTGGACCCGGAGGCCGAGTTCCCGGTCGTCGAGCTGGGCACGCCCCGGGGTCGCCAGGGGAGTCCGCGCAAGGGCGTGGCGCTGCCGGAGGGGTGGCTCGACGACACCGACGGCACCGGGTCCGTCGTACGGGAAGAGGCGTCGGAGACCACCGGCGGCTGACGCTTGTGAACGCGTTCACGTGGTGAGGGTCACTCCACCGATGTGACCGGCGTCAGGTTGGTCTACTCGGCGGTTCATGGTTGAGTCGACGGGTTCCACGTCCCAAAACGTTAGGAATCCCCCCGTGCCCCGAGGTACATTCCCGAGGCCACTATCGAGGCAAGCACAGCCTGGCGCCCACCAGATCAGCCTCGTTCCACACGATCTTCCGCCGTCGTCGGCTTGCGCTCGTGACCGCACCTCTGGTCACCGCGCTCGCGATCGGCGGCGGCGTCGCGACCAGCGGCTTCACCGCCCCGAAGCCTCCGAGCCAGCGCTGCGCGGCCAGCATCGGCAGCGCGGCCTCCGGCAGCGCGCCCACGAGCGAGCGGACCCTCGGCACCACCCGGTCCACCGACCGCGTGCCCCTGGTCAACAACCGCGTGCCCAAGCCCAAGGGCAAGCTGTGGACCACCGCCGACCTCGACCTGCGCACCGAGCCGCGCGAGAAGGCCAGCACGGCCGGCCTGCTGACGGCGGCAAGCAGGTGCCGATCACCGGCCAGCGCAGCGGCGACTACGCCGAGGTGATCATCAAGGGCGCCACCCGCTGGGTGACCGCGGACTACCTGAGCAAGGAGAAGGCGCCCGAGGCGATGGGCCTGAGCGACGCTCCGTGCCCCGACGGCTCCGGCATCGAGTCGGCGATCCAGCCGCAGACCGTCAAGGTCTACCGCGCGGCGTGCGCGGCCTTCCCCGAGCTGACGCACGTACGGCGGCCAGGACGGTCACGGCGAGCACGTCAACGGCGAGGCCATCGACTTCATGGTGCCCGACTCCGGGACCGGCCAGCGCCTGGCGGACTTCCTCTACGCGCACCACGCCGAGCTCGACCTGTTCGACATCATCTGGAGCCAGCACATCTGGACGATCGAGCGCTCCGGCGAGGGCTTCCGGTCGATGGAGGACCGCGGCTCGGCCACGGCCAACCACTACGACCACGTGCACATCAAGATCAACTGACCCTGGTCTTCCCGCGCACGCCTGACGTCATACGAATCGTGGCCTAGAACCCACGATTCGTATGACGTCCCGGTGACTCTGCCCCGGCTCAGATGCCGAGGTTGCCCTGCTGCAGGGCGTCGACCTTGTCCTGAGGGCCCTCGAACTTCAGACCCGGTGTGCTGGTCGCGCCCGAACAGGAACAGGGTCAGCTCGGCCGGCTCGCCGGTCACCACGACCGGGTCGTCGCCGTCGGCGAGCACCGCCGTGCGCTCGCGCTCGCCGCCGGTCCAGCGGATCTCGACGGGTACGCCGACGGACTTCACGAAGCGCTTCCCGGCGGTGGCCGCGCCCTTGAACAGGATCCTTCTTCTCCCGGTCGGTCAGCTCGCGTGGCTCCCAGCCGGGGACGCCGCGGCGGATGTCCTCGTGGTGCACGAAGTACTCCAGCGTGTTCAGCAGCTGGTCCAGCTGCGGGATCGCCATCGGCGACCACTTCGGCGGCCCGTTGCGGACGCGCTCGACCAGCGCGGTGAAGTCCTGGTCCTCCATCTTCTTCGCCGAGCGGCGGGTCAGCCCGTGCAGCTGGGGGACCAGGATGCCGGGGGCGGCCGAGCGGGTCGCGCTCGCGGACGAGCAGGTGGATGACCAGGTCCTTGACGGTCCACCCCTCGCACAGCGTCGGGGCTTCCTCGCCGGCCTCGAGGGCCGAGTTGCACAACGCGGCGCGCTCGGTGCGCGACATCTGCTCCATGTGCTGATCCTAGGGTCGCGACGCCCGATATGGATGTGCGGAATGTCGGGGCCCACACCTAGGGTTGTGACGTTGTGCTGAAGACCCCAGATGGGCAGAGCCGGTGAGCCGCCGGGCCCAGACCGACTCCACCCTGCTGGCGGGTTTCCGCGTACTCGGGGTCGCGATCCGCCGCGAGCCCTGGGTCTTCACGCTCTCCACCCTCGGCAGCGTGCTCTTCGGGGCGCTGACCGTCGCCGACGCGTGGGTGCTCGGCTGGGCGACCGACCACGTGGTGCTGCCCGCGTTCGAGGACGGCACGACGACCGCCGGTGGGCTGATCGCGATCCTCGCGCTGTTCCTCGGCGTCGCCATCCTGCGCGCCGTCGGCATCGTGGCCCGACGGCTGGGGGCCGGCATCATGCAGTACCGGATGCAGGCGCACTACCGGCGCGAGGTCACCCGCCAGTACCTCACCCTCCCGATGGCCTGGCACCAGCGCCACCCCACCGGCGAGCTGCTGTCCAACGCCAACTCCGACGTCGAGGCCGCCTGGGCGCCGATCGCGCCGCTGCCGATGGCCGTCGGCACGCTCGCGATGATGGTGATCGCGATCGCGCAGATGCTCTTCACCGACATCCCGATGGCCCTGGTCGGCCTGCTGGTGTTCCCGCTGGTGATGGTGGTCAACGTCGTCTTCCAGCGGCTGTCCTCGCCGATCTTCACCCGCATCCAGGCGCTGCGCGCCGAGCTCAGCGAGATCGCCCACGAGTCCTTCGACGGCGCCATGGTCGTCAAGACGCTGGGCCGCGAGAGTCCCAGGAGACCGATCGGTTCGCCGCGAAGGCCCACGTGCTGCGCGACGAGGGCATCCACGCCGGCCGCATCCGGGCGGCCTTCGACCCCTTCCTCGAGAGCCTGCCCAACCTCGGGGTGCTCGCCGTGCTCGGCGTCGGCATCCTGCGGGTCCAGTCGGGCGCGGCCGACCCCGGTGACGTGGTGACGGTGGCCTACCTGCTGACCATCGTGGCGTTCCCGATCCGGTCGATCGGCTGGATGCTCGGGGAGTTCCCGCGCTCGGTGGTCGGCTACGAGCGGGTGCACAAGGTCCTCGACACGGTCAGCGACACGACGTACGGCGAAGGCCAGCTGGTCGTGACCTCCTCCGGGGCCGCGCTCGAGGTCGATGACCTCGTCTACACCTACGAGAGCGGGCAGGTGCTCCTCGACGGACTGGACTTCACGATCGAGCCCGGCCGCACCGTCGCCGTGGTCGGCGCGACCGCCTCCGGGAAGAGCACGCTCACCTCGCTGGTGACCCGGCTGGTCGACCCGCAGGCGGGCACCATCCGCGTCGACGGCCAGGACCTGCGCGACCTGGCGCCCGGCCAGCTCGCCGCCAACGTCTCGCTGGTGCCGCAGAGCGCGTTCCTGTTCGACGACACCGTGCGCGGCAACGTGACCCTGGGTGCCGACATCTCCGACGAGGAGGTGTGGGAGGCGCTGCGCACGGCCCAGGCCGACGGGTTCGTCGCCGCGCTGCCCCGTGGCCTGGACAGCAGGCTGGGGGAGCGGGGCACCACCCTCTCGGGCGGTCAGCGCCAGCGGCTCTCGCTGGCGCGGGCGCTGGTCCGGCGGCCGCGGCTGCTCGTCCTCGACGACGCGACCTCGGCGGTCGACCCCGAGGTCGAGGCCCGCATCCTCGCCGCCATGCGCCAGCGCGGCGAGCGACTCCACGCTGCTGGTGATCGCCTACCGCAAGGCGACCATCGCCCTGGCCGACGAGGTGCTCTTCCTCGACGGCGGCCGCATCGTCGACCGCGGGACCCACCAGCAGCTGCTCGACCGCAACCCGGCCTACGCCACCCTGGTCAACGCCTACGAGGCCGAGGGGGTCGTGCAATGACGGTCAACCTCGACCCCGAGGAGCTGATGGAGCTCGGCACCACCGTCGACAGCGGCGAGGAGATCTCCGCCCGCGAGACGATCCGCAGCGGGCTGCGGTTCTCGCCCGAGCTCGGGGAGGGCTTCGGCTGGACGATGCTGCTGGCCATGATCGGGACGGCCGGGCGGGTCGTCGTACCCATCTCGGTGCAGCAGACCCTCGACAAGGGCGTCAACGGTCCGCAGGGCGTCGACGTCTCCTTCGTCGGACAGATGGCGGTGCTCGCGGCGCTGGCGATCGTGGCGACCGGGGTGTCGTCGTACTTCATGACCGCGCGGCTGTTCACCGCCTCCGAGCGCGGGCTGGCCACGTTGCGGATCAAGGCGTTCCGGCACGTCCACGACCTGCCGCTGCTGACCCAGAACACCGAGCACCGCGGCGCCCTGGTGTCCCGCGTGACCAGCGACGTCGACCAGGTCTCGCAGTTCCTGGTGTTCGGTGGCGTGTTCGGCATCATCAGCGTCGGGCAGGTGCTGCTGGCGACCGTGGTGATGCTCTTCTACTCGTGGCAGCTGACCATCCTGGTGTGGGTCTGCTTCCTGCCGCTGTTCCTCTCGCTGCGCTACTTCCAGCGCCGGCTCTCGGCGGCCTACGGCATCGTCCGCCGCTCCGTCGGCGCGATGCTCTCGGCCATCGCCGAGCCGGTCGTCGGCGCGGTGACGGTGCGCACCTACGCGATCGAGAAGCGCACCCAGGACCGCATCGACGAGGCCATCTCGGTCAACCAGGTCGCCGCCACCAGGGCCCAGGGGCTGACCGCGTTCTCGTTCAGCCTCGGCGGCGTCTCGGCCGGGCTGGCCAATGCGGGCGTGCTGATCCTCGGCATCTGGCTGGGGTTCGCCGACGACATCACCTCGGGCCAGGTGATCGGCTTCGCGTTCCTGGTGACGCTGTTCGTCGGCCCGGTCCAGATGGGCACCCAGGTGCTCACCGACGCCCAGAACGCGATCGCCGGCTGGCGGCGGGTGATCGGGATCCTGGAGACCCCGGCCGACCTCGACGATCCCGGCCCCTCCGGGAAGTCGCTGGCCCGCGGTGCGATGGACGTGGCGTTCGACGACGTGTCGTTCGGCTACCCCGGCGGCCCGCTGGTCCTGCGGGAGGTCGTCCGAGCACATCGAGTCCGGCAGCCGGGTCGCGGTGGTCGGCGAGACCGGCTCGGGCAAGACGACCTTCGCCAAGCTGCTCACCCGCCTGATGGACCCGACCTCGGGCGCGGTGCTGCTCGACGGCGTGGACATCCGCGTCGGTGGAGTTCGCCTCCCTGCGGCGGCGGGTCGTGCTCGTGCCGCAGGAGGGGTTCCTGTTCGACTCGACCCTGTTCGCCAACGCGCGCTACGGCGACCTCGACGCCACCGCCGACGACGTCCGTGCAGCCGCCATCGAGCTCGGCCTCGGCGACTGGCTCGACGGGCTGCCGCACGGTCTCGAGACCCGGGTGGGCCAGCGCGGCGAGTCCCTGTCGGCCGGTGAGCGCCAGCTGGTCGCGCTGCTGCGGGCCCACCTGGCCGACCCCGACCTGCTCGTGCTCGACGAGGCCACCAGCGCGGTCGACCCGGCCCTGGAGATGCGCATCGGCCGCGCCCTCGAGCGGCTGATGTCCGGCCGCACCAGCGTCACGATCGCGCACCGGCTCTCGACCGCCGAGAACGCCGACGAGGTGATCGTCTTCGACCGCGGTCGCGTCGTACAACGCGGGCCGCACGACGTCCTGGTCGACGGGCGCACTGCCGACGGTGAGCTCGACGTCTACGCCCGCCTGCACTCCTCCTGGGTCGCCCAGCAGTCCCTCTAGCTCGCCGACCGGGCAATGGATGTACGCCGTAGGACGCTGACCGGGCACTCGATGCACACCTCGACGCCATGCCGTGTGCATCGAGTGCCCTCTCGATGCCGTGAAGCGTGCATCCAGTGCCCGCTCGGCAAACCACGTGCGTGCTCCCGGATACTGGAGGGCGTGAGCAGCACCGACTCCACTCCCGACTCCGACCTCGATCCCGCGATCGCCGGCCGGCTCAAGCGCAACGACGACGGGCTGGTCGCCGCGGTCGTGCAGCAGCAGGGCACCCACGAGGTGCTGATGCTCGGCTGGATGGACGACGAGGCGCTGCACCGCACCCTGACGACGGGTCGAGGCACCTACTGGAGCCGCTCGCGCCAGGAGTACTGGGTCAAGGGCGAGACCTCGGGCCACACCCAGCGGGTCGTCGAGGTACGGCTCGACTGTGACGGCGACACCGTGCTGCTCACCGTCGACCAGACCGGCCCGGCCTGCCACACCGGCGCGCACACCTGCTTCGACGACGACGTCCTGCTGGCGGCGGACGGCGATGGCTGAGCCGGCTGCAGCGTCCGCGCCGTACCTTCGGCCCGGTCGTCCTCCTCGGCCTCGCCTCCGCCGGCCTCGCCGCGGTGGCGGCCGCCAAGCCGTGGATCGGCTCAGGGACCTCCGGCGGGGACGACGCGACCCTGACCGCGCTCGACGCCGGCACCCGCTACCCGCTCGCGTCCGCGATGAGCCTCGTGCTGCTCGCCGCCTGGGGGGTCCTGCTCGTCACGCGCGGCACCGTACGCCGGGTCTTCGCGTGGGTCGCGCTGGTCGCGGCGGCTGCGTTGCTGGTGTCCGTGGTGGCGGCGTACTTCACCCTCCCGGACACCGCGGCGAGCTCGTACGACGAGCTGATGGGACGCGGATCCGCCGACGAGGGGTTCACCGGCTGGTTCTGGACCACGGCGGTCTGCTCGGTGCTGGCGCTGGTGCGCGACCGTCCTCGCGGTGCGGCTGGTGCCGAGCTGGCCCGAGATGGGGAGCAGGTACGACGCCCCCGGGGCGCGCGAGCAGGTCACCGAGGAGCAACCGACCCGCGAGCAGGACCTCTGGCAGGCACTCGACGAGGGCCGCGACCCGACCGACACCAACCCCGCGTAGCACCCGCCGAGTGGCAGACCTGCCCCACTACACTGACGATCGCACTGACTCGCCTGACCCGAGGAGCTCCATGGCCCACCACGGCAACACTCCAGCAGCCTGGACGGCTGTGGTCATCGCGCTGGCCGCGTTCATCGTCGCCGGGATAGCGCTCATGGTGGGCAGCTGGCTGATGTTCTGGATCGGCTGCGCCCTCGCGCCCGTCGCGGTCGTCGTCCTCCTGATCATGTCGAAGATGGGTCTCAACGCCTAGGCGCACGCCATGGACGGCCCCGCCACGCAGCACGAGACCCTGTCGCCCGAGGCGCCCGGCTTCCTCGTGCCGCGCGAGCGGACCCGGTGGCAGCGCGTGCGGGTGCCGCTGCTCACCGGCGGCCTGGTCGGCGCCGCCACCATCGCCCTGCACTTCCGCGACCCGCACGAGGCCGGGAGCTGGGGGTACTGCCCCTTCTCCGCGCTGACCGGTCTCTACTGCCCCGGCTGTGGCGGCCTGCGCGCGGTCAACGACCTCACCAACGGCGACGTGCTCGGCGCGGCGAGCAGCAACCTGGTGTTCGTGGCTGCTGGTCCCGCTCATCGTGCTCTGGTGGGTGCGATGGACCAACCGCGCCTGGAGCGGCCGGCCCACGAGCGGTGTCGAGGGCCGGCGCGCCGGCGTGCTGATCGGGGTGTTCGCCGTCGTGCTGCTGGTCTTCGGCGTGGTGCGCAACCTGCCGATGGGCAGCTGGCTGGCCCCCTGAGGGTCTCCCTCAGACGTTGTCGAAGTAGAAGCTGTTGTCCAAGGCGCCGCTGGCGATCGAGCACCCAGTACGATCGCGGCCAGTACGACGCCGACGATGCCGAGCACCAGCCCGGCCGTCGCCATCCCACCGCCCTTGATGCGGCCCTGCGACTCGGCGATCTGCTTGCGCGCCAGGAAGCCGGTGACCGCCGCGCCGATGCTGACCACGAAGATCGTGCAGCACAGCAGTCCGATGATCCCGAGCACCAGCGAGGTGATGGCGAGCGGCGAGGTCTGCTGCGGCTGGCCGTAGCCACCCGGGGCGCCGGGGGGAGGCGCGGGCGGGTACCCCGGAGGCTGCCCGTACGCCGGGGGCGGTTGCTGGCCGTACGGCGGCGGTTGCTGCCCGTAGGGCGGCGGGTCTGCTGCCCGTAGTGCCGGCTGGCCGTACTCGCGGCGGTGGCGGGGGCGGCGGTGAGGCGGGCTGCTCGGCCGGGTCCTCACCCGGCGGGGGTGGCGGAGGCGGCGGGTTGTCGTTGCTCATCGGCTCAGCCCTTTCCGGAGGCGTCGGCACTCGATGGCCCGAACCTATCGTTGCGAGGCGTGTGAGAACCTTGGAACGCCGCGCGACACCCCGCGCCGGTCCCGCGAACGACGCTCCCGGAAGGTCTTCTGCATGTCCGTGCTCGACGACATCGTCGCCGGTGTGCGCGAGGACCTCGAGGCCCGTCAGGCCACCCGTCCCGAGGCCGACCTCGTGGCAGCCGCGGAGCTGCTGCCGCCGCCGCGCGACCCGATGCCGGCCTTCCGTGCGTCCGGCCTGTCGGTGATCGCGGAGGTCAAGCGCAAGTCGCCGAGCAAGGGCGCGCTGGCCGACATCCCGGACCCGGCCGCCCTGGCGGCGGCGTACGCCGCGGGCGGCGCCGACGCCATCTCGGTGCTCACCGAGCAGCGCCGCTTCGGCGGCAGCCTCGACGACCTCCGGGCCGTGCGCGGCGCCGTGCCGACGCCGCTGCTGCGCAAGGACTTCATGGTCACCGGCTACCAGCTCCTCGAGGCACGGGCCGCCGGGGCCGACCTGGTGCTGCTGATCGTGGCCGCGCTCGACGACGTGCTGCTCAAGGACCTGCACGACCAGGCCCGCGGGCTGGGGCTGACCGTGCTCACCGAGGTCCACGACGAGGACGAGGTCGGTCGTGCCCTGGCCGTCGGCGCCGAGCTGGTGGGCGTCAACGCCCGCAACCTCAAGACGCTCGACGTCGACCCCGACACGTTCGGCCGGCTGGCGAAGCTGCTTCCCGACGACGTCGTCAAGGTGGCCGAGTCCGGGATCGGCGGCCCCGATGACGCCGCGCGCTACGCCGACCAGGGAGCCGACGTCGTGCTCGTGGGCGAGGCGCTGGTGAAGGACGGCGACCCCCGTGGTGCGGTCGCAGCGATGAAGGCGGCCGGAGGGGCAGCGCGATGACCGCTCAGACCGACCCGGGCCCGGACGAGGCGGGACGCTTCGGCGACTTCGGTGGCCGCTTCATGCCCGAGGCGCTGATGGCCGCCCTCGACGAGCTCACCGCCGCCTGGCAGGAGGCGATGGCCGACGAGACCTTCACCGCCGAGTTCCACCGCATGCTCCACGAGTACGCCGGCGTGCCGAGCCCGCTCTACGACGCGACCAAGCTGAGCGAGGTCGCCGGTGCGCGGATCCTGCTCAAGCGCGAGGACCTCAACCACACCGGCGCCCACAAGATCCGCAACGTGCTCGGGCAGGCGCTGCTCACCCGGCGGATGGGCAAGACCCGGATGATCGCCGAGACCGGGGCCGGCCAGCACGGCGTCGCGACGGCCACCGCCGCGGCGTACCTCGGCCTGGAGTGCACCGTCTACATGGGCGAGCTCGACACCGAGCGCCAGGCCCTCAACGTCGCCCGGATGCAGCTGCTCGGCGCCGAGGTGATCCCGGTCGCCTCCGGCTCGCGCACCCTCAAGGACGCGATCAACGAGGCGATCCGCGACTGGGTGGCCAGCGTCGACCACACCGCCTACTGCTTCGGCACCGCCGCCGGCCCGCACCCGTTCCCCGCGATGGTCCGCGACTTCTGCCGCGGCATCGGCGACGAGGCCCGCGCGCAGTGCCTCGAGCTCACCGGGGCACTGCCCGACGCGATCGTCGCCTGCGTCGGCGGCGGCTCCAACGCGATCGGCCTGTTCACGGCCTTCCTCGACGACCCCTCGGTCGCCATCCACGGCTACGAGGCCGGTGGCGACGGAGTCGACACCGAGCGCCACGCCGCGACGATCTGGGCCGGCGAGGTCGGCGTGCTCCACGGGGCGCGCACCTACGTGCTGCAGGACGAGGACGGCCAGACCGTCGAGTCCCACTCGATCTCCGCCGGGCTCGACTACCCCGGCGTGGGCCCGCAGCACGCCCATCTCGCGAAGACCGGCCGGGCGACGTACCGCCCGGTGACCGACGCTGCCGCCATGGACGCACTGGCCCTGCTGGCCCGCACCGAGGGCATCATCCCCGCGATCGAGTCCGCGCACGCCGTCGCGGGCGCGCTCGAGCTGGCCAAGGAGCTCCCGGGCAAGACGATCCTGGTGAACCTGTCCGGCCGGGGTGACAAGGACATGGGCACCGCCATCGAGTGGTTCGGGCTCGGCCAGGCCGACGCCGACGGGACGCCCGAGCCCGCGACCGAGGAGCAGATCGCCGAGGGCGCCCGGTGAGCACGGCCACGCGTCTTCGAGAAGACTCGCGCCGACGGCCGCGCGGCGCTGCTCGGCTACTACCCGGCGGGCTTCCCCGACGTCGCCGGTGGCATCGAGGCGATCAAGGTGATGGTCGACTCCGGCTGCGACGTCATCGAGGTGGGCCTGCCCTACAGCGACCCCGTGATGGACGGTCCCACGATCCAGGCCGCCGCCCAGCGCGCGCTCGACGGCGGCGTCCGCACCACCGACGTGCTGCGCACCGTCGAGGCGATCGCCGCCACCGGCACGCCCACCGTCGTGATGACCTACTGGAACCCCGTCGAGAGGTACGGCGTCGAGCGCTTCGCCGCCGACCTCGCCAGCGCCGGGGGAGCGGGCCTGATCACGCCCGACCTCACCCCCGACTCGGGCGCCGAGTGGATCGCCGCGGCCGATGCCCACGACCTCGACAAGATCTTCCTGGTCGCGCCGTCCTCGACCGACGAGCGGCTGCGCTACACCGCCGAGGCCTGCCGCGGGTTCATCTACGCGACCGCGGTCATGGGCGTCACCGGCACCCGCGCGTCGACCTCCGAGCTGGCCGGACCGCTCGTCGAGCGCACCCGCGCGGGTGACCGACCTGCCGATCGGCGTCGGCCTGGGGGTGTCCAACGGCGACCAGGCCGCCGAGGTCGCGTCGTACGCCGACGCCGTGATCGTCGGCTCCGCGTTCGTCCGCACCCTGCTCGACGCCGACGACCCGGCCGGCGGGCTCAAGGCGCTCGCCTCGCTCACCGAGGACCTCGCCGCCGGGGTACGCCGTGGCTAGGCTCATTCCCTGCGGTCTGACCACTGACGCCTCCTCCTGGCCGTCCTGATGGGCATCCTGCTGGTCGGCTGCGGTTCCACGGACGACGGCGGCCCGGCCATCACCGGGGTCTCCCGGTCGGACGACGACGGCTACCAGGGCATCAAGCTCGACCAGCCGTACGCCGTACCGGACATCGCCCTCACCGACACCGACGGCAAGCCGTTCGACCTGGCCACCCAGCCCAAGCGCACGCTGGTGTTCTTCGGCTACACCAACTGCCCCGACATCTGCCAGGTCGTGATGAGCACGATCGCCTCGGGCGTGGCCAAGCTCCCCGAGTCCGACCAGGAGAAGCTCCAGGTCGTCTTCGTCACCACCGACCCGGCGCGCGACACCGGCCCGGTCCTGCGCAGCTACCTCGACCGGTTCAACCCGGCCTTCCTCGGCGCCACCGGCTCGCTGAAGGACATCTCCGCGCTCGGCAAGCCGCTGGGCGTCGACATCATGAAGGGCCAGAAGCTGCCGAGCGGCGGCTACGAGGTCGACCACACCACCAACGTGATCGCGGTGCGCGGCGGCCAGGGAGACCTGGTCTGGACGGCCAGCACGTCGCCCTCGGAGATCGCCGAGGACCTCGAGAAGATCCTGAAGGCAGACGCATGAACCTCTCCCTGATCCCGCTGTCGATCCCCAGCCCCTCGCAGGGCGTGTGGCACCTCGGCCCGTTGCCGATCCGGGCCTACGCGCTGGCGATCATCCTCGGCGTGATCGCGGCCGTGTGGGTCGGCGAGAAGCGCTGGGTGGCCCGCGGCGGCACTCCCGGCCAGATCGGCGACATCGCCCTGTGGGCCGTCCCCGCCGGCCTCATCGGCGCCCGGCTCTACCACGTGGCCACCGACCACGACCTCTACTTCGGCAAGGGCGGCGACCTCGTCGGCGCGCTGGAGATCTGGCACGGCGGCCTCGGCATCTGGGGCGCCATCGCCGGCGGGCTCCTCGGCGCCTGGCTCTACACCCGGCGCCACGGGATCCTGCTGCGCCCGCTCGCCGACGCCCTCGCGCCCGGGCTGCTGCTCGCCCAGGCGATCGGCCGGTTCGGCAACTACTTCAACCAGGAGCTCTACGGGCGACCGACCACGCTGCCCTGGGGCCTGGAGATCGACTCCCGGCACTACCCCCAGGGCCTGAGCTTCCCGGCCGGGACCACGTTCCACCCGACCTTCCTCTACGAGGCGCTCTGGAACCTCGCCGGCATCGCCCTGCTGCTCTACCTCGACCGCCGCTACAAGCTCGGCTACGGCCGCGTGTTCGCCCTCTACGTGATGATCTACACCGCCGGTCGCGGCTGGATCGAGTCGCTGCGGATCGACACCATCGAGCTCGACAACGTGCTCGGGCTCCGCTGGGGGGTCTGGATGTCGATCATCCTGTTCGTGGGGGCGGCGGTGTACTTCGTGGTGACCGGACGGCGGCACCGCCCCCCGCACACCCGCGAGCCCTCGCCGTACGTCGAGACCCAGCCGGTCGAGCGGCCGAGGCCCGGCCGAACCCGAGTCCGAGGCGGAGCCCCGGCCTGCCGAGTCGACGGACGTCCCCGCCGGAGACACGAAGGACCCCTCGCAAACGCCTCCCGACTGAGGTATTCGTCTCGCGAAACGGCCCCCGGTGGTCCCCGGACCCTGTTGTAGGCTGAAATCTCCGCATGGGCCAATGTCGTCCCAGCACCAGCATGCTCACATTCGCCGCAGCACCGGGTGAGACTCGGGAATGCGATGACCGACGACGGGAGAGTGCACATGCAGGCATTCCCGCCGCCTCAAGGCTTGTACGACGGAGCTCACGAGCACGACGCGTGTGGCGTGGCCTTCGTGGCCACCATGACCGGCGTACCGAGCCACCAGATCGTCAGCCAGGCGCTCACCGCGCTGCGCAACCTCGAGCACCGCGGTGCCGCAGGCGCTGAGCCCAACTCCGGTGACGGCGCCGGCATCCTGATGCAGGTCCCGGACGCCTTCTTCCGCGAGGTGGTCGACTTCGACCTGCCCGCCAAGCACGGGTACGCCGTCGGCACCGCCTTCATCCCCGGCGACGACGAGCAGGTCGCCAAGACCCGCAAGCGCATCGAGGAGATCGCCGCCGAGGAGGGCCTGTCGGTCCTCGGCTGGCGCGAGGTCCCGACCGACCCGTCCTCGCTCGGCCAGACCGCGCTCGACTGCATGCCGTCGTTCGTCCAGCTGTTCGTCTCCGCGAGCGGCAGCCGCATCATGGGCATGGCCCTCGAGCGCCTCGCCTTCGTGCTGCGCAAGCGCGCCGAGCGCGAGACCGACGTCTACTTCCCGTCGCTGTCGAGCCGCACCATCGCCTACAAGGGCATGCTCACCACCGACCAGCTCGACCACGTCTTCCCCGACCTGGTCGACGAGCGGGTCGCAGAGCGCCGTCGCCGTCGTGCACTCGCGCTTCTCCACCAACACCTTCCCGAGCTGGCCGCTGTCGCACCCGTTCCGGTTCATCGCCCACAACGGCGAGATCAACACGGTCATGGGCAACCGCAACTGGATGCGGGCCCGCGAGGCGCTGCTCAAGTCCGACCTGATCCCCGGCGACCTCGAGCGGATCTTCCCGATCTGCACGCCGGGCGCCAGCGACTCCGCCTCCTTCGACGAGGTGCTGGAGATCCTGCACCTCGGCGGCCGCAGCCTGCCCCACTCGGTGCTGATGATGATCCCGGAGGCCTGGGAGAACCACAACGAGATGGACCCCAAGCGCCGGGCGTTCTACGAGTTCCACTCCGCGCTGATGGAGCCGTGGGACGGCCCCGCGTGCGTGGTCTTCACCGACGGCACCCAGGTCGGTGCCGTGCTCGACCGCAACGGCCTGCGGCCCTCCCGCTACTGGGTGACCGACGACGACCTGGTCGTGCTGGCCAGCGAGGTCGGCGTGCTCGACATCCCGCAGGAGAAGGTCGTCCGCAAGGGCCGCCTCCAGCCGGGACGGATGTTCCTCGTCGACACCGAGGAGCACCGCATCATCGAGGACGGCGAGATCAAGGAGGAGCTCGCCACCGAGCACCCCTACGACGAGTGGCTGCACGCCGGCCTGATCAAGCTCGCCGACGTCGCCGAGCGCGAGCACGTGATCCACTCGCACGCGTCGGTGACGCGGCGCCAGCAGATCTTCGGCTACACCGAGGAGGAGCTGCGCATCCTGCTCACCCCGATGGCCAACAGCGGCGCCGAGCCGCTCGGCTCGATGGGCACCGACACCCCGATCGCGGTGCTCAGCGACCGGTCGCGGCTGCTGTTCGACTACTTCGCCCAGCTGTTCGCCCAGGTGACCAACCCGCCGCTCGACGCGATCCGCGAGGAGCTGGTGACCAGCCTCAACGGCACCATCGGGCCCGAGGCCAACCTGCTCGACCCGACGCCCGCGTCGTGCCGCCAGGTGGTGCTGCCGTTCCCGGTGATCACCAACGACGAGCTGGTCAAGATCCGCCACATCAACCGTGACGGCGACATGCCCGGCTTCATCACGCACGTCTCCCGCGGTCTCTACGACGTCAACGGCGGTGGCGAGGCCCTCGCCGAGCGGCTCGACGAGATCTGCCACGAGGTCAGCGAGGCGATCGCCGAGCGGTGCCCGCGTGATCGTGCTCTCCGACCGGCACGCCGACGCCACCAAGGCGCCGATCCCGTCGCTGCTGATGACCGCGGCCGTGCACCACCACCTCGTCCGCGAGAAGACCCGCACCCAGGTCGGCCTGCTCATCGAGGCCGGCGACGTGCGCGAGGTGCACCACGTCGCCCTGCTGATCGGGTACGGCGCCGCGGCGGTCAACCCCTACCTCGCGATGGAGTCCGTCGAGGACCTCGCCCGCGACGGCGTTCTACGTCAAGGTGGAGCCGGAGAAGGCGGTCGCCAACCTGGTGAAGTCGCTCGGCAAGGGCGTGCTCAAGGTGATGTCGAAGATGGGCGTCTCCACCGTCGCGTCGTACACCGGTGCCCAGATCTTCGAGGCGCTCGGCCTCTCCCAGGAGCTGGTCGACAAGTACTTCACCGGCACCACCTCCAAGCTCGGCGGCATCGGCCTCGACGTGATCGCCGAGGAGGTGGCCGATCCGGCACCGCATCGCCTACCCCGTGGGCGGCATCGCGCCGGCCCACCGCGAGCTCGAGATCGGCGGCGAGTACCAGTGGCGCCGCGAGGGCGAGCTGCACCTGTTCGACCCCGAGACCGTCTTCCGGCTGCAGCACTCCACGCGGGCCGGCAAGTACGACGTGTTCAAGCAGTACACCGGCCGCGTCAACGAGCAGTCCGAGCGGCTGATGACGCTGCGCGGCCTGTTCCGCTTCAAGGACTCCGACGCGACCGGCCGCGAGCCGATCGACATCGACGAGGTCGAGCCGGTCTCCGCGATCGTCAAGCGGTTCTCCACCGGGGCGATGTCCTACGGGTCGATCTCCCAGGAGGCCCACGAGACCCTCGCCATCGCGATGAACCGCCTCGGCGGCAAGTCCAACACCGGCGAGGGCGGCGAGGACGCCGAGCGTCTCTACGACCCCGAGCGCCGTTCGGCGATCAAGCAGGTCGCGTCGGGCCGCTTCGGCGTCACCTCCGAGTACCTCACCAACTCCGACGACATCCAGATCAAGATGGCGCAGGGCGCGAAGCCCGGCGAGGGTGGCCAGCTGCCCGGCAACAAGGTCTACCCGTGGGTGGCCAAGACCCGGCACAGCACGCCCGGCGTCGGCCTGATCTCGCCGCCGCCGCACCACGACATCTACTCGATCGAGGACCTCGCCCAGCTGATCCACGACCTGAAGAACTCCAACCCGCGGGCACGCGTGCACGTGAAGCTCGTCGCCGAGGTCGGGGTCGGCACCGTCGCGGCGGGTGTCTCCAAGGCGCACGCCGACGTCGTGCTGATCTCCGGGCACGACGGCGGCACCGGCGCCGCGCCGCTGACCTCGCTCAAGCACGCGGGTGGTCCGTGGGAGCTCGGCCTGGCCGAGACCCAGCAGACGCTGCTGCTCAACGGCCTGCGCGACCGCATCGTCGTGCAGACCGACGGCCAGCTCAAGACCGGCCGCGACGTCGTCGTGGCGGCGCTGCTCGGTGCCGAGGAGTACGGCTTCGCGAGCGCTCCGCTCGTGGTGTCCGGCTGCATCATGATGCGCGTCTGCCACCTCGACACCTGCCCGGTCGGCGTCGCGACGCAGAACCCGGTGCTGCGCGAGCGCTACTCCGGCAAGGCCGACTACGTCGTGAACTTCTTCCAGTACATCGCCGAGGAGGTGCGCGAGCTGCTCGCCGAGCTCGGCTTCCGCATCGCTCGACGAGGCCATCGGCCACGCCGACGTGCTCGACGCCACCGAGGCGGTCAACCACTGGAAGGCCGCGGGGCTCGACATCACCCCGATCTTCCACGTGCCCGAGCTGCACGAGGACACCGCGCGGCGCAACATCCGCCCGCAGGACCACGGGCTCGACAAGGCGCTCGACAACGAGCTGATCCGGCTCAGCAAGGACGCCCTCGAGAAGGGCGAGCCGGTGCGCGCGCAGGTCGACGTCCGCAACGTCAACCGCACCGTCGGCACGATGCTCGGCCACGAGGTGACCAAGGCCTACAGGGCCGAGGGCCTGCCCGACGGCACCATCGACATCACCCTGATCGGCTCGGCCGGCCAGTCGTTCGGCGCGTTCCTGCCGCGGGGGATCACCCTCCGGCTCGAGGGCGACGCCAACGACTACGTGGGCAAGGGGCTCTCGGGTGGGCGGCTCGTCGTACGACCTGACCGGGCGGCGACGTTCGAGGCCAACGAGCACATCATCGCGGGCAACACGATCGCCTACGGCGCCACGTCGGGGCAGATCTTCATCCGCGGTGGCGTGGGCGAGCGGTTCGCCGTACGCAACTCCGGAGCGCACCTCGTCACCGAGGGCGTCGGCGACCACGGCTGCGAGTACATGACCGGCGGCCGTGCCGTCGTGCTCGGCAAGACGGGGCGCAACTTCGCCGCCGGCATGAGCGGTGGCGTGGCCTGGGTGCTCGACCTCAAGGACCACCGCGTCAACAAGGAGCTCGTCGAGCTCGCGCCCGTCACCGAGGACGCCGCGGAGGAGCTCGAGTCACTGGTGCGCACGCACTTCGAGGAGACCGGTTCCACGGTCGCCGAGGAGCTGCTGGCGGACTGGGAGACGTCGCTGACCCGCTTCACCGAGGTGATCCCGCGCGACTTCCGCATCGTCATGGACGCCAAGGCGAAGGCCGAGGCCGACGGACTGGACGAGAACGAGACCGCGACGAAGATGATGGAGGCCCTCCATGGCTGACTTGTCACGTCGATTCGCCCCTTGCGCACTCCGGTGCGAGACCAAGGTGAAGGAGGGCTCTGCCAATGGCTGACCCCAAAGGCTTCCTGAAGAGCACCCGCGAGGTGGCCGAGCGCCGCCCGGTCGACGAGCGGGTGCAGGACTGGAACGAGGTCTACCCGGGCGGACCGGGTCGCGCGCTGCTGCCGATCATCACCGAGCAGGCCGGACGCTGCATGGACTGCGGCATCCCGTTCTGCCACCAGGGCTGCCCGCTGGGCAACATCATCCCGGAGTGGAACGACCTGGTCTGGCGTGACGACTGGGACGGCGCGATCGAGCGGCTGCACGCGACCAACAACTTCCCGGAGTTCACCGGTCGGCTGTGCCCGGCACCGTGCGAGACCGCGTGCGTGCTCGGCATCAACCAGCCGGCGGTGACGATCAAGAACGTCGAGGTCGCGATCGCCGACCGCGCCTGGGAGTCCCGCGCCGTCCGGCCGCAGCCGCCCGAGTGGCTCTCCGGCAAGACGGTGGCCGTGATCGGCTCCGGACCTGCCGGGCTGGCCGCCGCCCAGCAGCTCACCCGCGCCGGCCACACGGTGGCGGTCTACGAGCGCGCCGACAAGATCGGCGGGCTGATGCGCTACGGCATCCCCGAGTTCAAGATGGAGAAGAAGGTCCTCGACCGGCGCCTCGACCAGATGCGCCGCGAGGGCACCGTCTTCCGCGCCGGCGTCGACGTCGGTGGGAGCCTGACCGGCGACCAGCTGCGCGACCGGTACGACGCCGTGGTGCTCGCCATGGGCGCGACCGCCGCGCGCGACCTGCCCGTCACGGGGCGCGAGCTCGGTGGCATCCACCAGGCGATGGAGTACCTCCCGCAGTCCAACCGGGCCTCGCTCGGCGAGGAGGTGCAGGACCAGATCCGCGCCGACGGCAAGGACGTCGTGATCATCGGCGGCGGCGACACCGGTGCTGACTGCCTCGGTACGGCGACCCGCCAGGGCGCCAGGTCGATCACCCAGCTCGAGATCATGGACCGTCCCGGTGAGGAACGGCCCGCCGGCCAGCCGTGGCCGACGTACCCGATGATCTTCCGCGTCTCCTCGGCCCACGAGGAGGCGGGCGACCGCGTCTACTCGGTCTCCACCCAGGAGTTCCTCGGCGACGACGACGGCACGGTGCGGGCGCTGCGTCTGGTCGACGTGGAGTTCAAGGACGGGAAGTTCCAGGAGATCGAGGGCACCGAGCGCGAGATCCCGGCCCAGCTGGTCCTCTTCGCGATGGGCTTCACCGGCCCGGAGAAGGAAGGCCTGATCGAGCAGCTCGGCGTCGAGCTCGACGAGCGCGGCAACGTCGCGCGCGACAACGGCTACCTCACCTCCGTCGACGGCATCTTCTGCGCCGGCGACGCCGGCCGCGGCCAGTCGCTGATCGTCTGGGCCATCGCCGAGGGCCGCGCCGCCGCTGCCGCCGTCGACACCTGGCTCACCGGCACCACCAACCTCCCCGCCCCCATCCCCCCGACCGAGCGGCCGTTGATGGCGTGAGGCGGGACGCAGTTTCCCCGGACGTCCGGGGAAACTGTGGGCTGGCAGGCGAAACTTCACCCGCCAGCTGCCAGAATCCCCGGACGTCCGGGGATTCCGACGGTTTATTGGAACGTTCAAGTGAATCCCGCTAGGGTCGAACTGTGCGTAGAGCAAAGATCGTCTGCACGCTCGGACCGGCGACATCGTCGAGGGAGCGGATCCGTGAGCTGGTGGACGCCGGGATGGACGTCGCCCGGCTGAACCTGAGCCACGGGTCGTACGCCGACCACGAGGAGATCTACCGCCTCGTGCGCGAGGCGTCCGACGAGACCGGGCACGGCGTGGGCGTCTTCGTGGACCTGCAGGGGCCCAAGATCCGGCTCGGCAAGTTCAAGGAGGGCTCGTCGCGCCTCCAGACCGGCCAGTCGTTCACGATCACCACGCGCGAGGTGGCCGGCAACAACGAGATCGCGTCCACCACCTACGAGGGACTGACCGGTGACGTCTCCGCGGGCGACCAGGTCCTCATCGACGACGGCAAGGTGCGCCTCCGCGTCACCGAGGTCGACGGCACCGACGTGCACACCCAGGTGGTCGTCGGCGGCCGGATCAGCGACCACAAGGGCATCAACCTCCCCGGCGTACCCGTCAGCGTCCCGGCGATGTCGGAGAAGGACATCGAGGACCTGCGCTGGGCCCTGCACCTCACCGTCGACTTCATCGCGCTGTCGTTCGTGCGGTCGGGCAAGGACGTCGAGGACGTACGCCGCATCATGCGCGAGGAGGGCGTGATGCTGCCGGTGATCGCCAAGATCGAGAAGCCGCAGGCGATCGACAACCTCAACGAGATCGTGAAGGCCTTCGACGGCTTCATGGTGGCCCGTGGCGACCTCGGCGTGGAGTGTCCGCTCGAGGACGTCCCGTTCCTGCAGAAGCGTGTGGTCGAGAAGGCCCGCCGCAACGCCAAGCCCGTCATCGTCGCCACCCAGATGCTCGAGTCGATGATCAGCAACCCGGCGCCCACGCGCGCCGAGGCCTCCGACGTCGCCAACGCGGTGCTCGACGGCGCCGACGCGGTGATGCTGTCCGGCGAGACGAGCGTGGGGGAGTACCCCATCGAGACCGTCAAGACGATGGCGCGCATCATCGCCTCGACCGAGGACCACGAGCTGCACCACATGGCCGCGATCGACTGGCAGCCCAAGACCCGCGGCGGCGTGATCGCCAAGGCGGCCGCCGAGGTCGGCGAGCGCGTCGGTGCGAAGTTCCTCGTCGCGTTCACCCAGAGTGGTGACTCGGCGCGCCGGCTGGCCCGCTACCGCGGCCCGATCCAGGTGCTCGCGTTCACCCCCGAGCCGATCGTGCGCTCGCAGCTGTCGCTGACCTGGGGGATCGAGACCTTCCTGACCTCGTTCGTCGAGCACACCGACGAGATGGTGCGCCAGGTCGACGAGCAGCTGCTCGAGGTCGGCCGGGTCAAGGAGGGCGACCTCGTGGTCATCATCGCGGGCAGCCCGCCCGGCATCCCCGGCTCGACCAACGCGCTGCGGATCCACCGGATGGGCGACGCGATCAACGAGGTCGCACCCGCCTATCGCCGCCGCAGCTGAGGCTCACTGCTTGACGCCGACGTGCTCGTCGAGCGTCGCCACCCCGGCCCGGGTGGAGACCGACACGGTCCTGCGGCCGGACCGTCTCCATGCCACCCCCACCAGGTCCAGGGACCGCGTGCACAGCGCCAGGATGTCGTCGGAGGCGTTGACGAACTGCCACCGCGGGTAGTCGTAGCGCCGGCGCTCCCCGGCCACGACCCGGGTCGCCCAGTTCTTCACGCGCGCCCCGTCGGAGTGCAGGAGGCCACGCAGGAAGTCCCAGGGGTACGCCGCGACGATCTCGTCCTGCCACGGCGCCAGCACGATCGGTCGCTCGTGCTTGCGACCGGGACCGTGCTGAGGGAAGAGACAGGGCCAGTGCTTCCAGCTGTTCTGCACCACGATGACTCCGGGCGCCGTGACCCGGTGAATGGATCGCTCGGGATGGACGGCTTCGTATGCAGCGCTCGACATCGGCGATGATTCCCGGATAGCTCCGGTCGCAGGAGACGCGCAGCACCGTTGTCCGCGCGGCCGACGAGATGCATCCGTCGCCGAGGTAGAAGCCCAGCAGGGCGGAGTACTCGGGCCTGGGAAGCTCCTCGAGGCGTGGGAGGGACCCTCGGGTTTCGATCCCGTGATCGCGCCAATGACGAATGGCAGCCCGGCTGATGCCGAGCTGGGTGCTGGTTGAGTTGAGCGATGCGCCGTCAGCCAGCATCGCCATCGCTTTGCGTCGTACATCGGGCGGATGCATGGCAGCAGCGTCCCCGCTGGGACGGACAGTTCTCGGTGCCCCGGGTGGGATTCGAACCCACACTGGACGGTGTTTGAGACCGCTTTCTCTGCCGTTGGAATACCGGGGCGACGGCCGCCAAGGTACCGGATCCCGATAACCTCTCACGCGTGACCACATCTGGCCCCGCGCCGCGCGTCCTGATCGCCGAGGACGAGGCGCTGATCCGGCTCGATCTCGCGGAGATGCTCGAGGAAGAGGGGTACGACGTCGTCGGGCTCGCCGAGGACGGGGAGAAGGCGATCGCCCTCGCCGAGGAGCTGCGGCCCGACCTGGTCATCCTCGACATCAAGATGCCGCGCCTCGACGGCCTCGCAGCGGCGGAGCGGGTGGCCGCGCAGCGGATCGCCCCGGTGGTCATCCTGACCGCGTTCAGCCAGAAGGACCTGGTCGAGCGGGCCCGTGACGCCGGCGCGATGGCCTACCTGGTCAAGCCGTTCAGCAAGACCGACCTGCTGCCGGCGATCGAGATGGCGGTGAGCCGCTACGCCGAGCTGCAGCTGCTGTCCGCCGAGGTCGCCGACCTCGGTGAGCAGCTGGCCACCCGCAAGGTGCTCGACCGGGCCAAGGGGATCCTCCAGCGGCAGATGGGCCTGACCGAGCCCGAGGCGTTCCGCTGGGTGCAGAAGACGGCCATGGACCTGCGGCGATCCATGCGTGAGGTCGCCGAAGGCGTCATCGAGCACGGGCCGGAGCTCGACGTTAACGAGCCGCAGAATCAAGCCGGAGACTCACAGGCCTAGTTGTCCCACCTGTTCAGGTCACAAATGGACAACGACAGCATGGCCGTAGGTGTAGAGGTCTCACTTATGGCGGGGTTTTGGCAGTACCTTCACCCCATCCATGCGGAAAGGGCGCTCCATGCCTGCCGCACCGACCTTCCCACACGGAGGATCAATGATTCGCCCAACACGTACCTGGCGCACGGTCGCTGTCTGCGCCGCCGCCGCTCTGGTGCTCGCCGCGTGCGGCAGTGAGTCCAGCGACAAGAAGGACAGTTCAGACAGCGGTGACTCCGGCAGCTCGGCGGCCAAGGGTGACGGCACCCTGACCATCGGCACCCTGCTCCCGCAGACCGGTGACCTCGCGTTCCTCGGGCCCCCCGAGTTCGCGGGCGTGCAGACCGCCGTTGACGAGATCAACGCCGCGGGTGGCGTGCTGGGCAAGGACGTCGTGCAGGTCAAGGCAGACTCCGGTGACGGCACGCCCGACATCGCGGGCGCCCAGACCGACAAGCTGCTCGACGCCAACGCTGACGTCGTCGTGGGTGCGGCCTCCTCGTCGGTGTCGCTGAGCGTCATCGACAAGATCACCGGCGCCGGCGTCGTCCAGTTCTCGCCCGCCAACACCTCGCCGGCCCTTGACGACGCGAAGACGGACCCGAAGAACCTCTACTTCCGCACCGCTCCGTCCGACGTCCTCCAGGGCGCCGTGATGGCCAACACCGTGATCGGTGACGGCAAGAACAACGTCGCGATCCTGGCTCGCCAGGACTCCTACGGCGAGCTGCTCGCCGCGCAGATCGAGAAGGGCATCAAGGCCGGCGGCGGCAACGTCGTGACCAAGCAGCTCTACTCGGCCGACGCGACGAACTACACCGCCGAGGTCAACAAGGTCGCGGCGTCGAAGCCCGACGCAGTCGTGCTGGTCGCCTTCGACGAGACGAAGAAGATCATCCCGTCGCTCATCTCGAAGGGTGTCGGCCCGCAGGACGTGCAGACCTACTTCGTGGACGGCAACACCGCCGACTACTCGAAGGACTTCAAGCCGGGCACCCTCACGGGCGTCGAGGCGACCCTCCCGGGCGCCGAGCTGACCTCGGACTTCCGGGCGAAGCTGCTGAAGACCGACCCGAGCCTGAAGGACTTCACCTACGGTCCCGAGTCGTACGACGCCACGATGCTCACGGCCCTGGCCGCGATCGCCGCGAAGTCGGACAACCCGACGACCTTCGCGCCGGAGATCATCAAGGCGTCCGAGGGCGGCACCGCCTGCACGACGTTCGAGGAGTGCTCGGCCCTGGCCGAGAAGGGTGAGGACTTCGACTACAACGGAGTCTCCGGTCCCATCGAGATGGGCGAGACCGGTAGCCCGACCAAGGCGACCATCGGCATCTACAAGTACGGCGCCGACAACACGTACAAGAGCTTCAAGTACACCGCCGGCGTCATCTGAGCACCACAGCCACACGAGGAAGGGGCCCGACCGTGAGGTCGGGCCCCTTTCGCGTGTCCGGCCGCTCGCAGATGCGACGGGCCGAGGTCGTCAGTTGTTGCTGCCGGCCAGCGTGCCGAGGTAGAGCTCGATCACCTTCGGGTCCTTGGCCAGCGCGGCGCCGGTCCCGGTGTAGGCGTTGCGGCCCTGGTCGAGCACGTACGCGCGGTCGCAGATCTGCAGGCACCGGCTCGCGTTCTGCTCCACCATCACGACCGAGACGCCGGCACGGTTGATGCGGCGGGTCTGCACGAACACCTCGTCCTGCATGACGGGGGAGAGGCCGGCCGAGGGCTCGTCGAGGAGCAGCACGGAGGGCTCCATCATCAGCGCCCGGCCCATCGCCACCATCTGCCGCTCACCGCCCGACAGCGACCCGGCGCGCTGGCTGCGGCGGTCGAGCAGGGCGGGGAACAGCTCGCCGACGAACTCGAAGCGCTTCCGGAACGACTTCGGCCGCTGGTAGACCCCCATCTCGAGGTTCTCCTGGATGGTCAGCGACGGGAAGACGTTGTTGGTCTGCGGCACGAAGCCGATACCGGCGGTCACCAGCACGTCGGCCCGCTGGTTGGTGATGTCGTCACCCTTGAGCTTCACGGTCCCCGTGGAGATCTTCACCAGGCCGAACATCGCCTTCAACAGCGTGGACTTGCCGGCGCCGTTGGGGCCGATGATGCCGACCAGCTCGTTCTCCTGGCAGTACAGGTCAGCCCCGTTGAGGATGTTCACCCCCGGCAGGTAGCCGGCGACCAGGTCGTCGGCGCGGAGCACGGCACCGTCGGCGGCCGCGAGGTGCTGCTTGCGCTCGTTCTGGTCGACGAGCTCACTCGTCGGCTCGCTGGTGGGCTCGTTCTCGGGCTCAGGCACGGTGCTCTCCCTCGGTGGCGGTCCCGGTCGCCTGCTCCTCGTGCTCTTCCTCGATCTCGGCCCGGGCCTCGGCGAGGATCTTCTCCTCCATGTCGGCGCTCAGGTCCTGGTCGTGGTGCGAGCCGAGGTAGGCGTCGATGACCCGCTGGTCACCCATCACGGAGTCCGGAGGGCCCTCCGCGATCACCCGGCCCTGGGCCATCACGATGACCCAGTCGGAGATGTCGCGGACCATGTCCATGTCGTGCTCGACGAACAGGACCGTGCGTCCCTCGTCGCGCAGCGACTTCACGTGCCCGAGCAGCGACTGCTTGAGCGCGGGGTTCACGCCGGCCATCGGCTCGTCGAGCATGACCAGCTCGGGGTTCGCCATCAGGGCGCGGGCCATCTCGAGGAGCTTGCGCTGACCGCCCGACAGCGATCCGGCGAAGTCCTCGCTCTTCTTGATGAGCAGGAACCGCTCGAGCAGGCCCTTGGCCCGCTCGGTGTTGGCCGTCTCCTGGCCGCGCCAGAAGGGGGCGAACATCGCACGCAGCAGGCGCTCGCCCATCTGCCCGGTCGCGCCGACCCGCATGTTCTCCATGACCGTGAGCCTCGAGAGCACCTTGGTCAGCTGGAAGGTGCGCACCATGCCGAGGCGCGAGACCCGGTAGGCCGGCATGCCCTTCAGGTCGGTGCCGTTGAAGGACCACTGGCCCTCGTCGGCCCGGTCGAACCCGGTCAGCAGGTTGAAGAACGTCGTCTTGCCGGCGCCGTTGGGCCCGATCAGCCCGGTGATGACTCCGCGCTGGATCTCGACGTGCTCCACGTCGACGGCGGTCAGGCCGCCGAACGTGCGACGTACGCCGTCCGCGACCAGGATCGGGTCGGACTTCTTGGACCCGGGCTCGTGCGCGGACTCCTTGAGGGCCGCGCGGTTGCCCGAGACGTCGACCTCGATGACCTGCTCGACCTCGTCCATCTCAGTGGGCATCGAGAGCCAGCTCCCTTCGGTCGCCGAAGATTCCCTGTGGTCGGAAGATCATCAGCAGCATCAGTGCGAGTCCCATGAAGATGAAGCGCATCAGGCTGGCCTGGTTGCCGTTCATGATGGCGTCGGGGATGAGGGGGTCGGCACCCGCGGTGGCAGCGCCGAAGAACAGGTCGAGGAAGCTGATCAGGAACCAGAAGATGATCGTTCCGGCGACCGGGCCGAGCACCCGGGCGGCGCCACCGACCAGCAGCACGGTGTAGGCGAAGAACGTGGTGTCCGTGGCGAAGAACGACGGGTTGATCGCCGAGTGCTGGAGCGCCGACATGATGCCCGCCAGACCACCGATGAGGCCACCGATCATCAGGGACTGCATCTTGTAGGCGTAGACGTTCTTGCCGAGGCTGCGAACGGCGTCCTCGTCCTCACGGATGCCCTTGAGGACGCGGCCCCACGGGCTGCGCATGAGGGCCCACACGATCAGGCAGCACAGCGCCACCATGATCCAGCAGACCAGGAGCGTCCAGAAGTCGTAGGGGCGCCAGCTCACCAGTCCGGAGATGCCGACGCGGCCGTCGAACGGGTTGAGGCTGGCGAAGCTCCTGTTGAACCCCTGCAGGCCGTCCTGCCCGCCGAAGTACTCGAGCAGCGTCACCGACCCGATCGTCTGCCGGATGATCTCCGCGGCCGCGATCGTGACGATCGCGAGGTAGTCGGCGCGCAGCCGCAGAGTCGGGATACCGAGGATCAGGGCCAGCAGTCCCGCGCAGCCGAGGCCGACGAGACAGCCGAGCCAGAACGAGAGGCCCCAGGTCGCGACGAACGAGGCCACGGCGTACCCGGCCGACCGCCATGAAGCCGGCCTGACCGAAGTTGAGCAGCCCGGTGTAGCCGAAGTGCACGTTGAGGCCGATGGCGGCGAGGCAGTACACCGCGGCGACGGGTCCCAGGCCCTGTTGCAGGCTCTGGCTGAAGATGGCGTTCCAGTCCATGCGCTGTCTCCTAACCGACCCGCTGGGATTTGCCGAGCAGGCCTTGCGGCCGGATCAGCAGTACGACGATGAGTACGAGGAGTGCGCCGACGAACTTGAGCTCGGCCGGGACGAACAGCGTCGACACCTCGACGAAGAGTCCGATGATCAGGGCGCCGACGATCGCGCCCCAAGCAGTGCCGAGGCCGCCGAGGACGGTGGCGGCGAAGACCAGCAGCAGGAGCTTGAAGCCCAGCTGGTAGTCGAACCCCTGGGTCATCCCGAAGAGCACGCCGGAGAGGCCGGCGAGCATCGCTCCGACGATCCAGACCACCGAGATCACCCGGTCGACGTTGATGCCGGTGGCGGAGGAGAGCGCCGTGTTGTCGGCCACGGCGCGAGTGGCCTTGCCGAGCCTCGTGCGCTGGAGCGCGACGACCACGGCGACGAGGATCACCACGGAGAACACCACGACGAAGATGTCCTTCGGCGTGATCAGCACGGGACCGATGTGGTACGGGCGCGGGCTCGCGAACTGGGAGTACTGGTGCGAGCTCGCGCCGGCGAAGTACTGGTAGAGGTTGCGCAGGAAGATCGACAGGCCGATGCTCACCACCATCATGGCGACCAGGCCGGTGCCGCGCCGGCGCAGAGGTCGCCACAGGGCCCAGTCGTTGAGCCAGCCGAAGCCCGCGGACGCCACGGTGGCCACGATCGCCGCGACGGCGATCGTGACGTTGGTGCCACCGATCGAGATCGTCCCCGGCAGCTGGTCGACCAGGTAGGCGACCAGGGCGCCGAAGGTGATCAGCTCGCCGTGGGAGAAGTTCGTCAGGCCCGTGGTGCCGAAGATCATCGAGAGACCGAGGGCGGCCATGGCGAGCAGCAGCGCGAAGACGAGCCCGCCCACCGCGAGCTGCAGCGCCTGCACGCCCTTGCTGGTCGAGCCGGTGCCCTCGTTGCCGATCGGGAAGCTGACGAAGACGTCCGAGTCGAGGTTCAGCGTCCGCTTCAGCGCGACCTGCTTGGGGTTGCGGAGCGCGGTGCCCTCGGGGAGCGTCTTCGAGTCGATCTTGACCGTGAAGGTCTTGCCGAGGTTGTCGATCGACGTGCCCGGGAGCGCGATGTCGAAGATGCCGGTCTCGTTGCTCGTGCCGGTGCCGACCACCTTGCCGGCGTCGTCCTCGACGTTGATGGTCACGTCGGCGACCGGCTTGGCGGGCTTCTTGCGCTGGTCGAGCAGGCAGCCCTGGAAGTGGATGGTGTCGTCGTCGCGCGGCGGTGGCCGCTCGCAGGTCGCGTCGGCGGTGGCGGCGGGGCTGGCCGCGGACGCGGACGGCACGCTCACCAGGACGGCCAGGACGGCGGCGCAGAGCGCCACCACCAGGGCGGCGATGCGGGATGGGCGGGCCTGCATGGATCTCCTGTTGCCTGGTCGTCGGCGTGTGACGCGGGACTATAGCGGCAGGTGCTGCTGACAGGTCCCACGAACGAACCTTGTGACTCGACAGACTAGATGCCAGCGAGACGGTCCAGCGGACTTGAAGACAACAATTCGACTACGGGCCAGACCGGTGGGCAGGAACACAGGGGACAGATCGGTTCAGGACAGTCGTACGGCGGCCGCGCGGGCGCCGTGACCACCTTCACGGCCGTCCCGTTGCCGGGGACGACCCAGGCTGCTTTATATTTGAACGACTGCGGCGGGAACGTCTCCCGATCGCAGGTGTGTCCGAGGCCTGAGGGCGGGAGGTTCGATGCCACGTCAGGCTCCGCGTATCCGCGACGCCGGCCCGCTCGACGCCCCGGACCTGCTGCACCTCTGGGCCGCCGTCTCCGGGCTCGGTGAGAGCGTCCCCATCGGCCGCGCGCACATCGACGCCGAGCAGGCACTGGCCACGATCGCCCTCGACCCCGACCAGCGGTTGCTCGTCGCCGAGCACGACGACCGCATCGTCGCGGCGATGAAGCTGAGCCGTGGGCCGCTGTGGCCGCTGGCTCTCGACCAGGCCGTGCACAGCTCGTTCCTGCTGGTGCTGCCGCAGTTCCGGCGGCACGGCTACGGCCACGCGCTGATGGACGCCGCCCTGGCCTGGGCCGAGGAGAAGGACATCACCCAGATCACGGTGGTGACCGACGGCAACCGCGACACCAACCGGTTCTTCGCCCGCCTCGGGCTCGGCACGCTCGGCAACGTCCGGCACGCCAACGTCGCGGCCCTGCGCAAGAAGCTGTCGACCGAGCGCACCCGCGTGGGCGGCAACCGGCACCTCGTCGAGGTGCTGGCCCAGCGACGGTCGATGCGCCGTCGCCAGGGCGCGGACTGACGGCTACCCGGTCGTCCACCGAGTCCAGCCAGTCGGCGAGTACGACGGACAGCTCCGCCGTCGCGTCGTACTGGATCAGGTGGCCGGCACCGTCGACCAGGCGCAGCCTCGCGCCGGGGACCAGCTGCTGCAGCCGGTGGGCATGGTCGAGCGGGAGCCAGGTGTCCTCACGGCCCCAGACCACCTGCACCGGGACCGCGATGCCGGCGTACAACGGCTCGACCTCGTCGGTGAAGCGCTCGTCGGCCTGCGCCATCTGCGCGTAGAGCGCGCGCTGGCCCTCGTCGCCGAGCCAGGGCCGCACCAGCGTCTCGAGCTGCTCGTCGCTGAGCCCGCGGTGCGAGGCGCCGCGCACGTAGGCCTCGACGGCACCGCGGTGGATCGCCGGAGGCAGCTGCTCGAACACCTCGACGTGGTCGTGCACGAGACGGAAGAAGGGCGAGCCCCACGGGCGCAGCGCCACGACGTCGACGAGCGCGAGGGAGGCGTAGGCTCGCCCCGTGCAGCAGCATCGCCCGCAGGCTCACCGCCCCGCCGAAGTCGTGGGCCACCACGTGCGGCCGCTCCAGCCCCCACTCCACGAGCAGGTCGGCGAGCAGCTCGCCCTGCACCCCGAGATCCACCGGGTGCGCGGGATCCTTCGAGGAGCGTCCGTAGCCGGGCATGTCCCACAGGTGCACCGTGCGGCTGCCGGCCAGCCGCTCCGCCACCGGGCGCCACAGCGCCGACGACCAGGGCGTCCCGTGGCACAGCACCACGTCGCGCCGACCGGTCGAGCCCTCGCCGAGGCGCTCCCAGGCGACGCTCCTGCCCCGCCAGGCGAAGGTCTCCATGCGGCGAGCATAGGAGCGGGCCGATCTCGCCGAGGAACCTGACGGTGCCACCCGTTAGGGTCGAATCCGTGCCTGAGACTGCTCCCCGACTCCTCCTGCTCGACGGTCACTCCCTGGCCTACCGCGCGTTCTACGCCCTGCCGGTCGAGAACTTCTCCACCACGACCGGCCAGCACACCAACGCGGTCTACGGCTTCACCGCGATGCTGATCAACGTGCTCCGGGACGAGCAGCCCACCCACATCGCGGTGGCCTTCGACGTCTCGCGGACGACCTTCCGCAGCGAGGCCTACAGCGACTACAAGGCCAACCGGTCCAAGTCGCCCGACGAGTTCCAGGGGCAGGTGTCGTTGATCAAGGAGGTGCTCAACGCGCTGCGGGTGCCGTTCGTGGAGAAGGACGGCTTCGAGGCCGACGACATCATCGGCACGCTCGCCACCCAGGCGCTGGCCGACGACTTCGAGATCCTGATCTGCTCCGGCGACCGCGACTCCTTCCAGCTGGTCAACGACCGCACCACCGTGATCTACCCGATGCGCGGCGTCTCGGAGATGAAGCGGATGACTCCGGCAGCCGTCGAGGAGAAGTACGGCGTGCCGCCCGGCCGCTACCCCGAGCTGGCGGCGCTGGTCGGCGAGTCCTCCGACAACCTGCCCGGAGTGCCCGGGGTCGGCCCCAAGACCGCGGCCAAGTGGATCCTGACCTACGACGGGCTGGAGAACGTCGTCAACCAGGCCGAGGACATCAAGGGCAAGGCGGGGGAGAGCCTGCGCGAGCACCTCGACGACGTGATCCGCAACCGCCAGCTCAACGCGCTGGTCAACGACCTCGACCTGCCGCTGAAGCCGGCCGACCTCGCGCTGCAGCCCTGGGACCGCCAGGAGGTGCACACCCTGTTCGACGGCCTGGAGTTCCGGGTGCTCCGCGACCGGCTCTTCGAGACGCTGGAGTCCGAGGAGGACATCGACGACTCCGGGTTCGCCCTCGACATGGCCCGGCTCGCGCCCGGTGAGGTCGGCGGGTGGCTGGCCGACAACGCCAGCGACGGCAAGCGGGTCGGGGTGCACGTCGAGGGGTCGTGGCGCGCCGGTTCGGGCGACGTGCAGACGCTGTCGTTCGCGACGGCCGACGGCACGGCCGCCCACGTGGTGGTCGAGGAGATCGCGCCCGAGGACGACGCGGCGATCGTGTCCTGGTTCGGAGACCCCGGCCAGCCGAAGGTGCTGCACGACGCGAAGGGCCCGATGCTCGCCCTGGCGGCGCGCGGGTGGCCGTTGACCGGTCTCGGCCGCGACACCGCGCTCTCGGCGTACCTCGCCCGGCCGGACCAGCGCTCCTACGACCTCGCCGACCTGACGGTGCGCTACCTCAAGCGCGAGCTGAAGCAGGGCAGCACCGACGACGGCCAGCTGAGCCTGGACGGTCTCGACGACGACACGAGCGAGACCGCCATGCTGCACGCGAGCGCGGTGCTCGACCTCGCGGCCGCCCTCGACGACGAGCTCGACAGCCGTGGCGGCACCCGCCTGCTCTCCGACGTGGAGCTGCCGCTGATCGACGTGCTCGCCCGGATGGAGCAGGTCGGCATCGCCGTCGACCACGACCTGCTCAGCGAGCTCGAGGAGGGCTTCGCCACGCGGGTGCGCGACGCGGCCGAGGCGGCCTACGGCGTGGTCGGCAAGGAGGTCAACCTCGGCTCGCCCAAGCAGCTCCAGGTGATCCTCTTCGACGAGCTCGGCATGCCGAAGACCAAGCGCACCAAGACCGGCTACACCACCGACGCCGACGCGCTGCAGGGCCTCTACGAGAAGACCGAGCACCCGTTCCTCGAGCACCTCCTCGAGCACCGCGACGCCATCCGGCTGCGCCAGACCGTCGAGGGGCTGCTCAAGACCGTCGCCGAGGACGGCCGCATCCACACCACCTTCAACCAGCTGATCGCCGCGACCGGCCGGCTCTCCAGCACCGACCCCAACCTGCAGAACATCCCCGTCCGCACCGAGGCCGGGCGGCGCATCCGCGAGGGCTTCGTGGTCGGCAAGGGCTACTCCGAGCTGATGACCGCCGACTACTCCCAGATCGAGATGCGCATCATGGCGCACCTCTCCGAGGACGCCGGCATCATCGAGGCGTTCCGCTCCGGCCACGACTTCCACTCGGTCACGGCCGCCCGGGTCTTCGGCGTCGATCCCGACCGACGTCACCGGGGAGATGCGGGCCAAGATCAAGGCGATGAACTACGGCCTGGCCTACGGGCTGTCCGCGTTCGGCCTCTCCCAGCAGCTGCGCATCGACACCAGCGAGGCGCGCGGGCTGATGGACGAGTACTTCGAGACCTTCGGCGGCGTCCGCGACTACCTCGGCGGCATCGTCGACGAGGCGCGCCGCAGCGGGTTCACCGAGACGATCATGGGCCGGCGCCGCTACCTGCCCGACCTGACCAGCGACAACCGGCAGCGCCGCGAGATGGCCGAGCGGATGGCGCTGAACGCGCCGATCCAGGGCTCCGCCGCCGACATCATCAAGGTCGCCATGCTCAACGTCGACAGCGCCCTGCGCGAGGAAGGGCTGGCCTCCCGGATGCTGCTCCAGGTCCACGACGAGCTCGTCTTCGAGGTCGCCGACGGCGAGCACGAGCAGCTCGAGGCGCTGGTCCGCGAGCAGATGGCCTCAGCCGCGTCGCTGACCGTCCCGCTCGACGTCTCCGTCGGCACCGGGAGCAGCTGGCACGCTGCCGCCCACTGAGTCCGTCGAGCCGGCTGCGGTCGGTCGCCGGGCCTGCGTCGGCTCGGCGGTCGGTCGGGGTGCCGCAGTCGCACCAGGCTGATCAGCGAGGAGCACGACCAGCAGCGTCGTGTCCACGCAGAGCACGATCGTCAGCGAGCTCGGCGAAGGTGTCGGCCAGCGAGCCGAGGCCGACGACCGCGAGCCAGGCCGACCCAGAGCAGGAACACGGACTTCCGGGCCTGTCGCGCCAGCACGCTGTAGACGACGATCTGGAGCATCGCGAGGACGGCGCCGAGCAGCGCGAAGGCCCACAGGGAGTCCTCGATCGCGGAGTACTGCTCGCCGCCGACGAAGACCATCGCCAGCGCCGAGAACACCGTGCGCCGACGGCGACCACGCCGCCGATGACAGCCGACCGCGGCCAGGCTCTGCAGCAGGGTGCGCAGGCGCGACTCCGCCACGCCCATCGAGGGGAAGGCGAGCACGACCACGAACTGGGGCAGGAACAGCACCGCCTTGACCAGGATCAGCCCGCCGGCGTACAGGCCCGCCTGGTGCTCGTCGAGCACGTTGCGGGCGACGAGGATGTCGACGTTGGAGAGCGCGAAGAAGGCGAACAGGGCGTTGGAGTTGTGGAAGGTCTCGCGCCACAGCGCCCAGACGCTGTGGTCCTCGGACGTCTCGCCGGGTCGCGGGGGTGGCGGAGGGCGAACCAGCCGACCAGCACCGGGACGTACGCCGCCAGGGCGACGCCGAGGAGCGCGGCGAACTCGGTCGGCCGCCACACGATCATGAGCGTGCCGATCACGAGCCGAGGCACACCGGCCGCCGACGTAGATCAGGGCGAGCGCGAACCACCGACGCTCGCCCTGCAGGATCCCTGCCTGCGCGCCCATCAGCGTGAGCGGCGCCGCGGCGAAGGCCACCAGGGCGGCGGTGCCGAGACTGTCGAGGCGCACCACCTGGTTGATCACCGGCGACAGCACCAGGCAGAGCAGCCCGAGCCCGAGCGCGGCCTGGACGCCCGACCCGCAGGATGACGCTGCTCGATCTGGTGCACGTGGCCGGGCGCGGTCGGCGATGCGTCGCGCGGCGGTGGCCTGGAGCGCGAGCGAGGCCACCGTGATCACGAGCAGCAGGCCCATGAGCGCGGCGAAGGCGCCGTAGTCGCGGGGGCCGAGCAGCCGGGCGGCCAGGATGGTGAAGAGGTACGTCGCGACGTTCATCACGCCCATCGCGACCGCGAGGCCGGCTCCGCCGCGCAGCTGCTTCCTCTCAGCCATCACACGGGTGAGAGTACGGGGGCGCAGCACGGATGGTTGGATCGGTGCGACATCGACGCGGGGACGGGAGGACACGCGTGGCGAGCTGGCGCCGGTCCGTCCCCTGGGCCTGGTCGCTGGTGCTCTCGCTGCTGCTGCTCGGCCCGGCGCTCGGCCGCGGCTACGTGCTCAGCTACGACATGGTGTGGGTGCCCGACCTGAGCCTCCGGCCGGACTTCCTGGGCCTCGGCAGCGGCCTTCCGCGCGCGGTCCCGTCCGACGCCGTCGTCGCGCGTCCTCGACGAGGTGGTCCCGGGGATGCTGCTGCAGAAGCTGGTCCTCGCTCGGCGCGCTGGTCCTCGCCGGCGCGGGGCGCGGCCCGGCTGACCGACGCCGTCGTTGTCGGCGCGGATGGTCGCGGTGACGGTCTACGTCTGGAGCCCGTTCGTGGCCGAGCGGCTGGTGCTCGGCCACTGGCCGGTGCTGGTCGGCTACGCCGTCCTGCCCTGGGTGGTCGACGCGGCCCGGCAGTGGCGGACCAGCGGGAGGCTGCCGCTGCGGCTGTGGTGGCTGGTCCCGCTCGGCAGCCTGAGCGCCAGCGCCGGACTGGCGACGGCGGTGGCGCTCGCTGGCCTTTGCCGCGACGCGTGAGGGCCGACGCTGGCGCGGGATCGCTGGCCTGGTCGTGGCCGGCAACGCGCCGTGGCTGGTCTCCGGTCTCCTGCACGCGTCCGACGCGGTGACCAGCGCGACCGGGGCGACCACGTTCGCGCTGCACGGCGAGGGCTCGGTCCCTGCGCCGCTCGCGGCCCTGACCCTCGGCGGGATCTGGAACAGCGAGGTGGTCCCGGCGTCGCGCACCGGGCTTGCTCGGCTGGCTCTCGATCGTGTTCGTGGTCGCCCTGCTCGCCCTCGGAGTGCGCCGATGGTGGGCGGACGCCGGGCGACGCGACGCGCTCGCGTTCGGCTGGTGCTGGGCCGTGGCGTGGGGCCTGGCCGTGCTCACCTGGCTGGCGCCGACGCCGATGGGCTGGCTCTTCGTGCACGTGCCCGGGGTCGGGCTGCTCCGGGACGGATCCCGGTTGCTGTCCTTGTGCGCCACTCGGCGTCGCCGCGGTCGCCGGGTACGGCGCCTCGACGCTGCTTCGACGGCTGCCTGCGGCCGCTCGTCCGGGGACGGTGCTGGTGCTGCTGCTGGCTCCTGTCGCCCTGATGCCCGACGCGGCCTTCGGGGTCGGCGGGTCGCCTGCGACCCGCCGACTTCCCGGCCGACTACGCCAGCGTTCGCGCCGTGCTCCAGCAGGAACGCGACGACGGGGCAGCGGGGACGTGCTGGTGCTTCCGCTGACCAGCTATCGACAGCCGGCGTGGAACCACGGCCACAAGGTGCTCGACCCGCTCGGCCGCTACCTGCCGCTCGACTACGTCGCCGGCGACGACTTGTACGTCGACGGAAGGCGCGTGGCCGGCGAGGACCGCCGTGCCCGCTCGGCGGCCGCGGCGCTCCGGCTCGGCGACGCCGGGAGTCGGGCCGCCGCACTGGCCGCACTCGGGATCGGATTCGTGGTGACCGAGCACGACGCTGGGCCCGCGCCAGCAGTCGACGGCGAGGTCCTCCTCGACCGCCCCCTGGTGCAGGTCCAGCGGCTCGAGCGGCCCCGCGACCGGTCCTCGTCGACGGCCTGGATCGTGGCCGTGACGGGGCCTGGGCGCTGTTCCTGATGGCGCCTCTGGGAGCCGTCGTGGTGACCGTGCGGCGACGCCTCGCGAGAAGAGCACCAAACCGCTGAGGCGCTGTTACAGTTACCCGCGGGTTTGAGGGAGGACAACACAAATTGGGAATTTCAACCTTGTTGGCGACGGTCGGCAGCGTGCTCGCTGGAGGCGTCGTCGCGACGGTCACCGTCGTGGGTCTGGTCAACCAGCAGACCAGCCCGGGTGCCAATCCGACGGACGTCACGCAAGCCGGTCACGATCGACTACGGCAGCAACGGCTGACGCCACGCCCGTGCCCTGAACCGGACCTAGAGGTCGCTCTCCTCGGGATCCTGGCTGTCCATCCGTCGATGGGCCAGCACCTCGTGCACCACGACGGCGAACGACTCCTGGGCATGCTCCCAGGTGAACGCATGGCTCACCTCGCGGGCGCCCTTGGCCAAGTGGCTGCGCCGCGTGCTCGTCGCGCAGGACCTCGCCGAGCGCGTCGGTCAGCTCCTCGGGGTCGTCCACGAGGAGCCCCGAGACGCCGTCCTCGATCGACTCGCGGGTGCCGCCGGCGCTCCGGTAGGCGACGGTCGGGGTGTCGTGCATGCCGGCCTCGCCGACGACGAGGCCCCAGCCCTCCTTCAGTGACGGCAGGGCCAGCACCCAGGCCTGCTCGTAGACCTCGTGCTTGCGCTCCTCGTCGACGTGACCCTCGAAGACCACGGTGTCGCCGGCGCCGCGCTGCTGCGGCGTACGCGTGCAGGTTGCCCTCCCACCAGCCGCTGCCCACGACGTGCAGCCGCAGGTCCGGGGAACTCGCCGCGCAGCGCGATCGCAGCGTCGATGGCGTGCTCGACCTGCTTGTGCGGGACCAGCCGGCCGACCACGGCGATCATCGGGGTGCGCGGACTTCCCGACGCTCGACAGGCAGAGCGGGTCGGTGCCGTTGTGGACGACGGCGACGCGCGGGCCGGTGACCCCGAGCTCGCGCAGCTCGCCGCGGGTCGCGCGCGACACCGCGACGTACTGGCTCGCGCCGGTAGAGCCACGGCGCGAGCCGGCGCTCGATCCACCAGCCGACGCGGCCGGCCAGGCCGGGGTAGACGACCGGCCACTGCTCGCGGTGCACGTGGTGCACGAGCACGACGACCGGGCTCGCGGGTGACCAGCCGGGAGAAGAACGGCAGCCCGTTCTGCACGTCGACGACGACGTCCGGGTCGCCGAGGTCGCCGCGTCGCAGCGCCCGCATGCCCGGCGGCGTACACCGAGAGCTTGGAGCCGCGGCGGACGAAGCGGATCGCCGTCGACGTCCTCGTCGGGCGGCGCGGCGGCGTGGGCGGCGCAGAAGATGGTGACCTCGCAGCCGCGGTCGACGAGTCCCGCGGCCATCTTCTCGAGGTAGCGCTCGGCGCCGCCGCCCTCGGGGTTGTGGGTGTCGCGCCAGCTGAGGAACACGACGTGCTTGCCCGCCAGCGGCTCCGGCTCGACCATGGCGCAGAGGCTAACCCAGCGTCTGGTCGTCTCGCGATATGGTCGCCCGCGTGCCCAGCCCGCCGACACCGCGCCTCGCGTCGGCGTGGCGGGCCACGCTGCGGCGCTCGGTCCGGCTGCTTCCGCGAGTTCCGCTACGAGCAGCCCGACCCGGCTCGTTTCTACACCGCGCTCGCCGAGGACTCGGTCGCGCAGCTGAGCAGCTACGTCGACCTCGACGGCGCGCGTGCTGCTCGACGTCGGCGGCGGACCCGGCTACTTCCGCGACGGCGTTCGAGGCGTGCCGGTGCGACGTACCTCGCCCTCGACGCCGACGTCGGCGAGCTCTCGGGACTGGGCGCAGATCGCCACGCGGCACCGTGATCGGCAGCGGGATGCAGCTGCCCGTTCCGCGACGGCTCGCGTCGACGTCTGCTACTCCAGCAACGTCCTCGAGCACGTGCCCGACCCCTGGCGGATGGCCGAGGAGATGCTGCGCGTCACCCGCAGCGGCGGCACCGTCTTCCTCAGCTACACCGTCTGGTTCGGGCCGCATGGCGGGCACGAGACCTCGCCGTGGCACTACCTCGGCGGCGGCCGCGCGCGTCGCCGCTACCGACGCAAGCACGGCCACGAGCCGAAGAACAGGTACGGCGAGTCGCTGTTCCGCGTCACCGTCGCCGACGGGCTGCGCTGGGCCCGCGCCCAGACGGCCGGCGACGTGGTCGACCGTGCTCCCGCGCTACAACCCGTGGTGGTCGCGCTGGCTGCTGCGGGTGCCCGTGCGTGCGAGAGGTGGTGACGTGGAACCTCGTGATCGTGCTGCGCAAGCGGTGACCGGGCTCAGCACGCGCACCGTGGCGCGTCTCGTCGCCGCCTGCGTCGCTGCTCGTCGGTCTGGCCTTTGATCCAGTCGCCGGGCTTCGCTCGTCCCGGACACCAAGTCCGACCTGGCGGTCGCGCCCGCGGTCGTTCCTCGGACGGGCCGCTGCACCTGTGGGACGCGATGGCTGCGTTCGGGCAGCTGCAGAACCAGGCCTACGGCTACCTGTGGCCGATGGGCCCGTTCTTCGTCGGTCGGCATCGTGCTTCGCGTCCGCCGGGTGGGTGGTCCAGCGGCTGTGGCTGGCCCTGGTGCTGTGCGTGGCCTTCCTGGGCGCCGCGCGGCTGGCGCGCGCCCTCGGGGTCCGCTCGGACCTGGCCTGCATCGCTGGCGGGCTTCGCCTACGCGCTCTCCCCGCGCATGCTCACCGTGCTCGGGCCCATCTCGATCGAGGCGTGGCCGAGCGCCCTGGCGCCGTGGGTGCTGCTGCCGCTGGTCGTCGGGTGCACGAGCGGGTCGCCCCGCCGGGCGGCGGCGCTGTCGGCGCTGGCCGTCGCCATGGTCGGTGGCGTCAACGCCGCCGCCACGTTCGCGGTCATCCCGCTCGGCGGCGATCTGGCTGCTGACCCGCGCGGCCGGCCCGCGACGCCGGCGCTGATGCTGTGGTGGCCGGTGTTCACCCTGTCGGCACCGCTGTGGTGGCTGGTCCCGCTGTTCGTGCTGGGTGCCTACAGCCCGCCGTTCCTCGACTTCATCGAGTCCGCCGCCGACACGACCTTCCCCACCACGCTCTTCGACGCGCTGCGCGGCACCTCCGACTGGGTCCCGTACGTCGACCCGACGTCGCGGGCCGGCAACGACCTGCTCCGGCTGATCCACCTGCGTCCTCGACAGCGGCGTCGTCCTCCTGCTCGGTGTCGCCGGTCTGCTCGCATCGACGCAACCCGCACCGGCTGTTCCTTGCTGCTCGGACTCGCTGGTCGGGCTGCTGATGGTCACGGCCGGCCACACCGGCGCGGTGCAGGGCTGGTTCGCCGGCGCGTGCAGACGCTGCTCGACGGCGCGCTGGCCCCGCTGCGCAACGTGCACAAGTTCGACCCGGTCATCCGGCTGCCGCTGGTGCTCGGGCTCGCCTGGACGGTGGACCAGGCTGCTGGCGCAGCCTGCGGTCGACGACGTGCCGAGCGCCGGACCGCGAGGAGCGCGGCTCGACCGGCTGCAGCTGCGGCGTGCTGGTCGGCACGGCCGTCGTCGCGGTCGCTCGGCGCGTCCATGCCTGCGTGCACCGGCCGGATCACTCCGACCGGCGCCTTCGTCGGCGTCCCGGACTACTGGCAGCAGACCGCCGACTGGCTGGGCGACCAGGCCGACGACCGGCGAGGCGCTGCTCGCTGCCCGGGTCGTCGTTCGGCGAGCTACGTGTGGGGGTCACCCGCGGACGAGCCGATGCAGTCGCTCGCGCAGCAGCCCGTGGGCGGTGCGCAACGCCGTCCCGCTGACCCCGCCGGGCAACATCCGGATGCTCGACGCGATCGAGAGCGCGGTTCGCCCAGGGGCACGGCTCGCCGGGCTGGCCGCGTACCTGCGGCGGGCCGGGGTCAGCTACCTCGTCGTGCGCAACGACCTCGGCCGAGCCCAGCGACATGCCCGACCCCGTGCTGGTGCACCAGGCGCTCGCGCGACTCGCCGGGCTGAGCCGGGTGGCCGACGTTCGGGCCCGACGTCGGCGGCGGCGCCCACCTCGACGACGAGGCGGCCGCGGATCCTGATCAACGGCGGCTGGCAGTCGGAGTACCCCGCCGTCGAGATCTTCGCGGTCGAGGGCGCCGCTCCGTCCGCGAGCGAGACCGAGCAGCCGACGCGGTCGTGGTCGGCGGTCCCGAGGACCTGCTCGACCTGGCCGACCTCGGCGTGCTGGGGGACGAGCCGACCGTCGCTGGCCAACGACGCCGCAGCCGAGAACGGGCGGAAAGCTCCGTGTCCTCACCGACGGCCTGCGATCCGTCGAGCGCAGCTTCGGTCGCGTGCACGACGGGGCGTCGGAGACGCGTAGTCCCGGCCAGGCAAGGCGCCTCGGCAACCCGACGTCGGACTACCTGCTCCCGAACGCCGGCCCGCTGGTCGACCACGGCGTACGTCGAGGGAGCCGCGTCGGTCACGGCGTCTTCGTCGATGTCCGACGCGTCCGCGGTCGGGACCAACCAGCCCGGACAGCTGCCGTACGCCGCCATCGACGGTCGCGAGGAAACGCGGTGGCGGGCGAACTTCCGTCCCGACCAGCGGGCCTGGTGGCGCGTCGACCTCGAGGAGCCGCAGTCCGTGTCCCGGGTCCGGATCACGGCCGGTCCCGCCCGGCGCGAGGTGGTCCGCGTCCGGACGGAGCACCAGCGCTCCGACGCGATGGCCGTGGAGCCCGGGACCACGCGCACCGTCCAGATCGGCGACAGTGAGACCGACTTCGTCCGGGTCGACGACGTGTCAGGCCGACCCGGCAACCAGCTGTCCCTGAGCGAGGTCGAGATCCCGGGCGTCCACGTGCGGCGCGGCCTGCGCCTGCCGAAGCTGCCCGAGAAGTGGGGCAGCCCGGATGCGGTCGCGCTGCGGGCTGTGACCGACGCGCGACGTGGCTGCGCCGTGGTCGAGGGTGACGTCCGGTGCGTGGAAAACCGTGACGTGGCTGGCGAGGAGGACTACGAGTTCCAACGTCGCTTCGACCTCCCGGCCGCACGGTCCTACCCGGGACTGATCGAGGCCGTCGTACGCCCGGGCTCGGCTCTCGCCAGCGCTGTGTTTGCCCAGCAGCCCGTCAACGTGACGGCCTCCTCGACCGGCACGCCCGATCCGCGAGCATCCGTGCTCGCGGCGGTTGACGGGGATCGCCGCACGACCTGGACGGCCAGCATGGACGACGAGGAACCGGTGCTGAGCCTGAACTGGGTCGGACGACGCACAGTCAGCAGGATCGCCGTCACGGTGGCCGACGACACTGCCGCCAGGACGCCGACGAGACTCGAGCTGACGTGGCCCGGCGGGAAGCGCGAGGTCACTCTCGACCGCACCGGGGTCGGCTCCTTCGTGCCCTTCGTGGCGAGCGAGATGAAGATCCGGGTCGTCGACACCGAGGAGGCGAGCAGCCTCGGCTTCGACTCCTCCCCGAGCCCGGTGCCGGTCGGCATCACCGAGCTGCGCGTCGCAGGCGTGCCGTACCTGCCCGTCGCCGTCCCCACGGCCGAGACCACCTTCCCCTGTGGGTCGGGCCCCACGGTGGTGGTCAACGGTCAGTCCCGGCTGACCTCCGTCCGCACCAGCTTCGAGGCGCTGGCATCAGGGGAACGGGTCGATGCAACGCTGTGCGGATCTACTGATCTCGACCTCGACGCGGGCATCAACGACATCGACGTCCTCGGCTCGGATCTCTTCGTGCCTCGATCCCTGGTGATGGGCGACCGCGCCGTGACTGGTTCGTCCTCGCCCGTCGCCGCCAGCGACCCGACCGACCCGGTGCGACGCACGCTCCGGCCGACCGAGCCGGGGGACCTGCTGGTCCTGCGCGAGAACACCAACCCCGGGTGGGGCGCCACCCAGGACGGCCGAGCCCTGCGGCCGCAAGTCGTGGACGGCTGGCAGCAGGGCTGGTGGACCACCTCATCGGGTGGGGCGACCACAACTCACTTCGAGCCCGACGCGCCCTACCGGGTGGCCGTCTTCGGTGGTCTCGTGCTGCTCGGCCTGTTCGTGGGTCTCACCGTGCTGCTCCGGCGCCGGCCCAGCGTCCCGATGGAACCCCTTGGTGCACGTGTGCTCGGACCCGCCACTTCCGCCTGCCTGGCACTGCTCTTCTCCGGTCTCGTCGCTGGCTGGGCCGGTCTGGCTCTCGGTGCGGCCTCGCTCGCGGTGGCCGCGTTGCTGTTCCGCCGCCTCGGCGATGCCGTTCCCTGGGTGGTCGGTGTGCTGGTGCTGGCACCGGCTGTTGCCTATGGCTTCTTGCCATGGGGCGGGTTCGACGGATGGGCAGGAGCCCTGGCCTGGCCCGGCTACGTCGTGGTCGCCGTGCTGGTGCTGGTGCTCGGGCTCTCCTCCGGGGAGCGGCCTCGCCTTCCGAGGTTCTTCAGGCGCATGCCGGGCAGCTCCACGAAGCGGTAGAGGAGCTCCGAGGCGAGCAGGGTCAGCACCACCGTGAGAACCCAGACGCGGACCCCGTCACCGGAGAACAGCGCATGGCCGAGCAGGGCCGCGCAGCGTGCAGCATCACGAGGTGGATGCAGAAGATGCTGTAGGAGATCCGTCCGAGGTGACGCAGCCACCGCCGAGACATCCCGCGGGCGAACCGGCCGGCCGGCACGGCGAACACTCCGGTGAGCACGAGGAGTCCCGCGATCACGGCGTACAGCAGGTGCTTGACCAGTGACTGGGTCGGCGTGGCGACGATCAGGATGATCGGTCCGCCGAGAGGTGTCGCCGCAACCACGAGCAGACCGGCCGCGGCGGTCCAGCACACACCCGGCAGCCGGCCCAGCTCCACCAGTCGAGCGACGAGCCGAGAGTCGGACCCGTGCTGCCATCTCACGTGCACCGCTGCGAGCCCGATGCCCACCAGGAACCAGGTCAGGTGCGCGGGGAGCCACAGCTGTGGTGTTCCTGCACCCTGAGCGTCGAGCCAGGACGCCAGCCCGAGGTTCCACCAGCAGCTGAACAGTGTGCCGACCGCGAGCAGGATCGCGATGCGCCGGGTGCTTGGCCGCCGCCCGGCGATCAGCACGGCCATCAGCAGCGGCAGCACCAGGTAGAAGGTGACCTCGACCGAGAGGCTCCACATCTGGGTGAGTCCCTGGGGAAGCGGGTTGCCCAGGAAGACATCGGTCAGTGTCAGCGCGCTGATCCAGCCACCGACGCTCCCACCGAAGTCGTTCGCCGGAATGGCCAGCAGCGCGATCACGACCGTGACGACGTACACCGGATAGATCCGCACGAAGCGCTTCCAGTAGTAGCGACCCGTGGGCGGGTGGGGGGCTCCGATGATGGCGCGGGCCAGGTAGGGCCGGGACAGGAGGAAACCGGAAAGGACGAAGAAGAGGGCGACGCCCACATCGAGCCGGGACAGGAGTGCGCCGACGATTCCGTTCCGCACCGTCTCGCCCGTCTGGAAGGCAACATGCGTCGTCAGGACCGCCAACGCGCCGATGGCGCGGAGGGTGTCGAGCACAGGGAACTCGGGGCGCTGTTGCACCGCCTGGCGCACAGGGTGGTTGAAGCTCACAACGGGCCTCCCGGCACGGGTTCACCGACCTCGATCGTATCGACGCACAGGGTCGTGCCCGGTTCGACGCCGTCGATCCGGACCGAGTCGAAGGACCGCTCGGCGTAGGCGTACAGGGAGTGGACCCCCCGGACGACTTCGGCCGTACGTTGTTGCGAGCCCATGGTCACCTCGATGGTGTCGTTGGCGCTGGAGAGATAACCGATCCGCACCCACCAGGTCCAGAAGAAGGCTCGCCCGCGCAGAGGGATCTCTGCCCCGTCCTCGGTGACGCGCCACCCACAACCGGGAATCGGCCCCTTCTCCGACTCCACCCCGAGCCGGATCAGCGCGTCGTACAGACCCCCCTCGGGGCCGACCACGGCCAGTTGCGGCGACGTGGTGGGGAAGTCGACGCGCCCCGTGACCAGCGGCGCCAGCGTGCGCGTGTTGTTCAGGGGAGTGAGCAGGGGCGTCAGCACGCTCTCCGGTGCTCGCGTCTCGGCCAGGTCGACCTGTCCCGCCGCCGAGACGTCCGCGGCGAGCCGGTGCATGTAGGCGTCGCCTGCGTTCTGGGTGTGCCAGATGTGGGCGTAGGTGGCGGAGTTCACCACCCCGGAGACCAGCACACCGACCACGAGTGCGACGACCAGGATTCGTGGTGCCGGCGCCACCAACGGCGTGGTGCGCGGTGTGCTGCTCTCGACTGCACCCGGCAACGTCATCGTGGCCAGGCCGAGGCACAGGGTGAGGATGCAGGTGGCTTCGGTCAGGTAGCGGAACTCGCGTCCGACGCCCGGGCCGAGATTGCCCCTGACGCCGGTGAGCAGCACGCCCGAGCACCAACAGGTAGGCGCCGAGCAGGACCCAGGCGCGCAGGGTCCTGGTGCGGCGGAGGGCGAGGTAGACGACGACCAGACCGAGCACGACCCACGAGAGATGGACGAGCACGTCGGGTGCGTCGGACAACGCCGTGGGCGGTGTCGCGGGGTCCCAGTGCCACGGACCTCCCATCGCTCCGGAGGGGAAGGCCGTGCCCAGCATGTTGGAGAGCACGCCGCCGAGCGCGGGGACCACCGACTGCCCGATCAGCCGTGGCACGGTGACCAGGTAGTACCAGGTGTAGAGACCGCCGAGGAGGAACAGCACCCCCCACCCGAGGCGGTAGCGCACCACGACGGTCCGAACGCGTGCCACGACCGAGCCCGAGGCGAAGTAGCTGACCGCGATGAACGCGAGCACGGGGAAGGTCAGCGCAGCCTTGACGTCGAAGGCGAGCCCGACGGCGATGGTCGCCGCAGTACCGACCAGCGGCAGCCAGCGTCTCGTGCGGAGATGCATGACCCAGAGCGCCGTCGCGACGAAGATCGCGACCTGCACCGGGATCAGGGTGAACGCGGCTACCCACCAGGTGAATCCCGGCATCGTCATCGCGCTGGTCAGGTAGAGGCCCAGCGGAACCAAGATGGGGGGACGCGCACCGAAGAGCACGACGAGCATCCACAGGGCGGCCAGGCTCGCTACGGCCTGCATCACCAGGGTCCCCGAGGCGGCCAGCGACCAGTTGAGGTCACCCGAGTGCGCCACGACCCAAGCGATCAGGCGACCACCCGGCAGCGGGTGCTCGAAGTACGGCGTCATCAGGTACGACACGTCGAGCGGATGGTCCCGCGCGTCGCCGAGAAACACGTAGTCGTCGAACAGGAACCACGAGGGGTAGATCACCCATGCGCGGAAGGCGAGCTGCGAGGCGACCAGTACCAGCCCGAGGGTCCACACTCGCGCGGGCGACATGTTCCTGACCCTCGCCGCCAGGGAGCCCACGACCACCGATGCGCGTCGTCGCGCGGTGGTCCGCGATGTCCGCATGCTCGGCCCCCTCGGCCGGGAACTATGCCACACGGCCACTGGTCTACCCGGAGCGCACACATCGGGCCTACCAACTGGTAGGAATAGCCCCGCAACTGGCTCGAGCAGACGGCCACGGGCATTCGGTGAGGATGCCCCCCGGACTGTCGCCGGTGCGCTACCGTTACGGCGACTGAGGTTCTGGGAGGGACTAGATGCGCAAGACAATCCCGGTGTTGTTCGGGGTCGGGGGATTCCTTCTCGTGGCAGGGCCTCGTGTGCCTGCTCTGGGCACCAGGGGTGGTGAAGAAGACCCCGCTGGACGTCAACTCCACGACCCACCTGAGCGGTGAGGCCGAGAAGCTCAACGTCGCGACGGGCGAGCTGGAGTCCAACCCGGTCAAGGCCACCAGCGTCACGAAGTCCGACTCCAAGACCTCCAGCGACACCGTGGTCGCGTGGACCAACACCAGCTGCCTGCTGATCGACCGTGACGACTGCCCCCGACTGTGTCGACGGCGACGATGACCGCCTGATCTCCGCGGACGTCGACGTCTTTGCGACCGACCGGGTCACTGGCCTCGCCGTCAACGACAGCAAGTACCTGCCGCCCGACGCCGTCAAGCACGAGGGCCTTGTCAACAAGTTCCCCTTCGACTCCGAGAAGAAGACCTACCCCTACTGGGACGGCACCGTCGGCGAGGCCGTCGACGCGAAGTACGAGCGGACGACCAGGTCGAGGGGCACCAAGGTCTACTACTACGAGGTCAACACCAAGGGCGCCTCCATCGACATCGCCGACGGGGTCAAGGGCACCTACGACGACATCAAGGGCGATCTACGTCGAGCCGCGCACCGGGGCCATCCTCAACCAGACCGACGACCAGCAGCGATACCTCGAGAACGGCGACAAGGTCCTCGACCTCCAGCTGCCTTCACCGATGCGCAGCAGAAGAAGAGCGCGGACGACCTCAGCAGCGACCTGTTCCTGCTCACCCTGGTCGAGAAGATCGTCCCGATCGTCGGCATCGTCGGCGGCCTGATCTGTCTGGGTGCGGCCGGCTTCCTGCTCGTCGCGGACCGTCGGCGCACGCCTCCGAGGACCGAGCACCGCGAGCCTGCCCACGTCTGACGGCGCCGCTGGGTCCACCCGGCCTGCGAGGTACTACGACCATCGCGCGATAGCGGGCCGCCCCGTCTAGGATCCATGGTTGTTCCCGAGGCCCCACCGGGCCTCGCGAACGCACTGGAGGAAGACTCATGAAGCGCATCCAGCTCTACGTGGCCGGCATCGTGGTCGCGCTGATCCCTGCGGTGGTCGGTCTGACGGGCAACGCCTCCTTCTCCCGCTCGGTGCCCGTGCAGGAGCCGCAGCGCGCGTCGACCAGCGACGACTCGCCGACCCCGACGCCCTCGCCGTCCGCCTCGCCCAGCGACGACCCCACCCATGACGCGAACGACGACCGTGGCGGGCAGAGCGGCCGCAACGGCGCCGACGACGGTCCCACGCACGACGCGAACGACGACCGTGGCGGCGACCGCAACCGCGACGGCGACGACAACTCGGGCCCCGGCAGCAACGACGACAACTCCGGGCCGGGCTCCACGAGCAGCGGCTCGGGCAGCAGTGGCTCAGGCGGCGGGGACGACAACTCGGGCTCCGGCTCGGGCAGCGGCTCCGGCGGTTCAGGTCGCGGCGGGTCCGACGACGGGCCGAACCACGACGCCGGCGACGACCACGGTTCGCACTCCGGCAGCGACGACTCCGGTCACCACTCCGGTGGCGACGACAGCGGCCACCACGGTGGTTCGGACGATGGTGGATCCGGTGGCCACGGATCCGACGACTGACCTCCAGTCCGACGCGGACTCCTCGGCGACCCCCCTCGCCGGGGAGTCGTCGGCGAGCAACCCTGCCCAGGACGACCAGGCCCAGGAGGTGGGCTGGCGCACCGTCGCCAGTCCCGACCGGGACGCGGTCGACGACGCACCGCTCTCGGGCCGCCGCGTCGTCGTCCAGCTCGCCGTCGGCATCCTGATCGTGCTCGCCGTCGTGACGATCGGTGGCTCCCTGGCCGCGCGCAAGCTGGCCGAGCGTGAGGCGGTCAACGACGCCGTCAACCTCACCGACGTCTTCGCCGAGACCGTCATCCGGCCCGCCCTCACCGACCAGCTGGCCGCCGGGCAGCCGGCCGCTCGCACGACGTTCGACAACCTGGTGCACGCGCACGTGCTCGGAGACTCCGTGGTGCACGTCAAGCTGTGGACCCCCGACGGCAAGGTCGTGTACGCCGACGAGCCCGAGCTGGTCGGCCAGACCTTCGAGCTCGACGACGACCAGCAGACGGCCCTGGACAAGTCCGAGACGCGTGCGGACATCTCGCAGCTCGACCGCGACGAGAACACGCTCGACGGCCAGGCCGGCGACAAGCTCGTCGAGGTCTACCGCCCGGTCTGGACGGACTCCGGGCAGAAGATGCTCTTCGAGATCTACGCGCCGTACGACGACGTCAGCCAGCGCACCAGCCAGCTCTGGCGCGGATTCGCCGGCGTCACGCTGAGCAGCCTGCTGCTGTTCGTGGTCCTCCTGGCCCCGCTGATCTGGCACCTGCTGGCGCGGGCACGCCGCAGCCAGAAGCAGCGCGAGCTCCTGCTCCAACGCTCCGTCGACGCCTCGAGCAACGAGCGACGGCTGATCGCGGCGTCGCTCCACGACGGCCCGGTGCAGGACCTCGCCGCGACCTCGTTCGTGGTCGCCGGAGCGACCGCGCGCGCCAAGGCGGCGGGGCAGCACTGGCTGGTCGACGAGCTCCAGAACGTCGCCGGCTCGGTGCGCGCGAGCATCCGCGCGCTGCGCTCGCTGCTCGTCGACATCTACCCCGCGAGCCTGGCCCAGGCCGGGCTCGGCGCTGCGCTGGACGACCTGGTCAGCTCGGTGCGGGCGCCCGGTCTCGAGGTCCGGCTGCACCAGGACCACGACGAGGAGCTGGGGCTGACGCCCGAGCAGGAGCGCCTCGTCTACCGGGTGGCCCAGGAGACCCTGCGCAACGCCGCCAAGCACGCCGTGCCGTGCACCGCGAGCGTGACGCTCTACCGCGTGGACGACGAGACGGTGCTCGACGTGCTCGACGACGGCAACGGGTTCGACGTCGACGCCCGGCTCGCCGACCCCGAGCCGGGCCACTTCGGGCTCCAGCTGCTCTCCGACCTCGCCGCTTCGGGAGGCGCCCTGCTCCAGGTCGCCTCCGTCCCCCGGCGCGGCACCCACTGGCGGCTGCGCGTCCCGGTGCACGACTCATCCCGAACCTCGAGGCGGAGGAAGATCCCCATGACTGAACCCGCCCGTGGCCTGATCACCGTGGTGCTCGTCGACGACCACCAGATGGTCCGCACCGGGCTCGCCACCCTGCTCGGGTCGACCGAGGAGATCCGCGTGGTCGGGCAGGCCGGCGAAGGAGCGGCGGCGGTCGCGGAGGTCGCGGCCCAGACCCCCGACGTGGTGCTGATGGACCTCTCCATGCCGGGAGTGGACGGCGTCGAGGCCACCAGGCGGATCCACGAGGCCCAGCCGGAGGTGAAGGTGGTCGTGCTGACCAGCTTCTCCGACCGTGAGCGGGTCGGGGACGCCCTGGCCGCGGGTGCGGTCGGCTACCTGCTCAAGGACTGCGAGCCGGCCGAGCTGCTGGCCGCGGTGCGGTCGGCGGCCGCTGGGCACGTGCCGCTCGACCCGCGCGTGGCCGGCGTACTCCTGCCCGACGCAGGCCCGATCCGCCCGGAGGACGCGATGAGCCCCCGCGAGCTCGAGGTGCTCCGCCTGGTCGCCCAGGGCCTCGCCAACAAGCAGATCGGCCGCCGCCTCGGCATCAGCGAGCGCACCGTGAAGGCCCACCTCGGCCGGGTCTTCCGCCAGCTCGGCGTGGCCGACCGCACCAGCGCCGCGCTCTGGGCGCACGACCACCTGCCCGACCGGGTCGGCTAGGACGCTCCCAGCCGGGCCACGAAGATCGCGGAGCCCGGCGTGAGCATCCCGCGGATCCGGCTCCACCCGCCCCAGGTGCGGTCGTGGTCGGCCGGCCACTCCGGCTCGTGCAGGTCGGTGAGCACGAATCCCGTGCGCGCCAGTGCGCCCACCCAGTCGCCGATGGTGCGGTGGTGCTCGACGTACCTCGTCTCCCCGGTCACGTCGTCGACCTCGACGTACGGCGTCCGGTCCCAGTAGGACTGCGACGCCACCAGCCCGGCCTCGCCGGGGTCGTCGGGGAACATCCAGCGTGTGGGGTGGGTGACCGAGAAGGCGAACACGCCAGCCCGGTCGCAGCACCCGGCCCACGTCGGCGACCAGGGTCTCGGCGTCGGCGACGAACTGGAGCGCGCCGAAGGCCGAGAAGACGACGTCGAAGGTGGCGTCGGCGAACGGCATCCCGGCCGCGGACGCACACAGGGTGGGTACGACGACCCCGTGCTCCTCGTCGATGCGGCGGCTGTGCTGGAGCTGCCGCATGGAGACGTCGATGCCGACCGGCCGGCCCCCGCGGACCAGCACCCAGCGCGAGCACTGCCCGGCGCCGCACCCGATCTCGAGCACGTCCCTGCCGGTCACGTCGCCCAGCGCGCGCACCTCGTCCTCGCGCACGCCCTCCGGCCCCCACAGGAACCCGTGGTCGCCGAGGAACTCCCCGTGCGTGGACTGGTACTCGTCGGCGTAGGCGTCCCAGTCGGCGCGGTTGGCCCGCAGCGACTCCGCCTCGTCGACGGGACGCCGCTCCGGCCTGACTCCTGACACGTTCGCAGGCTAGCCCCCGCCGACGACATGGCAGGGTCGGGCGCATGGACGGCTTCCCCACCTCCCTGCGTCCGTTGCCGGGCGGGTTCAGCGGCGAGACCTTCCTGGCCGACTCGGCGGGGGAGCAGGTGGTGGTCCGGATCTACGGACAGCGCTCGGCCTGGCGCGGACCGCTCGCGCCCGAGGTCGACGCCGCCGTCCTCGAGCTGGTCCGTGGGGTGCTGCCGGTCCCCGCCGTCCTGGAGGTACGCCGAGGCGAGCCCGATGCCGACCTCCCCGGGCTCCTGGTCACCTCGTTGCTTCCCGGCGAGCGACTCGACCTGGTGCTGCCGACCCTGACCCCGGACGGGCTGCGCCGTCGTGGGGGAGCGGCTCGGGACGCTGCTCGGCCGGCTCGGCCACATGGTGCAGCCGCGGCCGGGCCTGTTCGCCGACCAGTCCCTCCGGATCGTGGAGCCGCCACTCGCCTGGCGCGACCTGCCCGCCTGGCTGGACGAGCACGCCGAGAAGCTGGACCGGGACACCGCCGAGGGGCTGCGGCCGGTCGTCGAGACCGCGCAGGACCTGCTCGACGAGGACCGGCGTGCCTGCCTGGTGCACGCCGACCTGAACCCCAAGAACCTGCTCGTCGACCCCGAGACCCTCGAGATCACCGGGGTCCTGGACTGGGAGTTCGCCCACAGCGGGATCCCGTGGACCGACCTGGGCAACCTGCTGCGCCTCGACCGCGACCCGGTTTTCGCCGAGGCCGTCCTGGCCGGCTACCGGGCGTTCATGCCGGCGGTCCCGGACGACGTGCTGGACCGGGCGAGAGCCGCCGACCTGTTCGCGCTGGTGGAGCTGGCCGCCCGGCGAGAACGACCACGAGCCCGTCGTACGCTCACGGGAGCTGCTGGCCGCCGTGGCCCGCACAGGCGACCTGCACGCGGTCGCCCCGTGAACGCCGGTTGGACGCTCACGGGCGCTGGCCGATAGACTGGGCGGTGCGCCAGAAGTCTGCCTGAGTCTCAGACGGAGCAGCCTCTCGCTCGCTGTCGGCCCAACGTGGGAAACCGTGATGGGCAGCGAAACAACTCGTGATGGTGAAAAGGGTTTCTGCGCGTGCCCGCACGACTTCTATCCACCCGAAGGTTCCTCTTCCACATGACGATCACCCCCACTCTTTCCGACGCACCGCAGGTCGCAGTCAACGACATCGGTTCCGAGGAAGACTTCCTCGCCGCCATCGACGAGACGATCAAGTACTTCAACGATGGCGACATCGTCGAAGGCACCATCGTCAAGGTCGACCGCGACGAGGTCCTCCTGGACATCGGCTACAAGACCGAGGGCGTCATCCCCTCGCGTGAGCTGTCCATCAAGCACGACGTCGACCCCAACGAGGTCGTCGAGGTCGGCGACAAGGTCGAAGCCCTGGTTCTCCAGAAGGAGGACAAGGAAGGCCGCCTGATCCTGTCCAAGAAGCGCGCCCAGTACGAGCGCGCCTGGGGCACCATCGAGCAGGTCAAGGAAGAGGACGGCGTCGTCGAGGGCACCGTCATCGAGGTCGTCAAGGGCGGCCTGATCCTCGACATCGGCCTCCGCGGCTTCCTGCCCGCGTCGCTGGTGGAGATGCGTCGCGTGCGCGACCTGCAGCCGTACGTCGGCCAGACGCTCGAGGCGAAGATCATCGAGCTGGACAAGAACCGCAACAACGTGGTCCTGAGCCGTCGTGCGTGGCTCGAGCAGACCCAGTCCGAGGTTCGCCACGGCTTCCTGACCCAGCTCCAGAAGGGCCAGATCCGCAAGGGTGTCGTGTCCTCGATCGTCAACTTCGGTGCGTTCGTGGACCTCGGCGGCGTCGACGGCCTGGTGCACGTCTCGGAGCTGTCCTGGAAGCACATCGACCACCCGAGCGAGGTCGTCACCGTCGGTGACGAGGTCACCGTCGAGGTGCTCGACGTCGACATGGAGCGCGAGCGCGTGTCCCTGTCGCTGAAGGCCACCCAGGAAGACCCGTGGCAGCACTTCGCCCGCACCCACCAGATCGGCCAGATCGTCCCGGGCAAGGTCACCAAGCTGGTGCCGTTCGGTTCGTTCGTCCGTGTCGAGGAGGGCATCGAGGGCCTGGTGCACATCTCCGAGCTGGCCGAGCGCCACGTGGAGATCCCCGAGCAGGTCGTCCAGGTCAACGACGACGTCATGGTCAAGATCATCGACATCGACCTCGAGCGTCGCCGGATCTCGCTGTCGCTGAAGCAGGCCAACGAGACCGCCACCGCGGCCGAGGCCGAGGAGTTCGACCCGACCCTCTACGGCATGTCCGCGACCTACGACGACCAGGGCAACTACATCTACCCCGAGGGCTTCGACCCCGACACGGGTGAGTGGCTCGAGGGCTACGACGAGCAGCGCAAGACCTGGGAGGACCAGTACGCCAAGGCGCACGCGCGCTGGGAGGCCCACGTCAAGCAGCAGGCCGAGGCCAAGCAGGCCGAGGTCGAGGCCGGCGAGGCCACGTCGTACTCCAGCGGTGGCGACGCCCCCGCGGCCGAGGGCGGCGGCAGCAGCGGCGAGGCCGAGGGCGGCTCGCTCGCCTCGGACGAGGCGCTGCAGGCGCTCCGCGAGAAGCTCACCGGCGGTGGCAACTGAGCCTCAGCAGCACGACACAGGAGCCCGGTCCCCGTCAGGGGGCCGGGCTCCTGTGCGTCCTCGACGCGTCAGCCTGCGGGCGGCCCCGAACATGTGCGGTGGTAGGGGCGGGTGCCGAACGAGTCCTTCCACTCATCGCGGGTGAGGTCGCGTGCAGCGAGGTCGCACGCGGTCTTCCGCCACGCGTGCACGTCATAGCTCCAGTCGTGCAGGCCCCCGTCCGTGTCCGCGATCAGGACGTGCCCCTTCTGGGGGGAGAAGCGTGCGGCGGGGTAGGCCGTGTCGAGCTGGACCGACCCGACGTAGCCGCCGGTGTGGCCGTCGCGCAGGGTCAGGGAGCTGCTCCCGGCACTGAGGTAGCGCTGCCCGTCGGGTGCGTACTGCACGGTGCCGTACTCCTGCGTGGGGGGACTGATCCATCTCCGGTCCGACACGTCGTACAGGCCTTCGCCGACGTCACCGATGGCGGCCACGAACCGGTGCCCATCGGGCGACATCGCCAGCGCCCAGGGGAACTGGTCACTGCCGAGGTGGAGGGTGCGGCGATGTCCCGAGTCGAGGTCGAGGACGGTGGCCCGCTGCTTGCCGGCGCTGAGGACCATCGATCCCGTGCGGCTGGCGGCCGGGGTGGTGTTCCCGTCGAACCCTCGGAACGTGCGCTCCACCCGCAGTGTGGTCGGGTCCAGCACTGCCAGCGTGCCGTCGGAGGCGAGAGCGTACAGACCACCGGCGGAGCCCCACGACCCCACGGTGTTGAGGTGGCCCAGGCCCAGGTCGGGCGTGGTCATCCCACTGTTCTCGGCGACGTCGTGGACGAACACGGCCGCGCCTTCGGTGACAGCGATCCGGTTGCTGTCCGGGAACCACTGCAGGTCGTTGACTCCTGGGTCCTTCCTGGACTGGAACGATGCGACGATCCGCCCGGTGGCCACGTCCTGCACCTGGGTGAGGAAGTGGTCGGGCGCGGCGCCTTGCGAGTCGACGTACGCGACCCTGCTGCCGTCCGGCGAGATCACCGTCAGCCCGACCGAACGGCCCAGGTGCTCAGCGGGCAGGGTGCGCAGGATCCCGTGCTCGTCGGCGAGGTCCCACAGGTACAGGCCGTGTGCACCGGCGGTCATCACGCTGCGTCCGCCGGGGGAGAACACTTCTCGGGGATCGTCGTCCTGTCCGAACCGAGCCACGGAGGCCACGCGGCGCCCTGAGGCGGTATCCCACACAGTGACTCCGCCCTCGGCGCCATCCGTGCCTGTGGCCAACAGCCTCGAGTCACGGGAGAAGGCAGGCTGGTACGGGGTCCCGTCGTCGTCGTGCCATCGACGCGTCTCGCGAAGGGTGCGCGCGTCCAGCAGCACCACGTCGTCGTCGACGGTGACCGCGAGCTGGCGCTGGTCCGGTGCGAGTGAGCCGGAGCTGATCGTGATGCTGCTACGGCCCGCGACCGTGCGACTGACCTCGCGGCGGCCGCTCGCCCCGTCGTACGCCGTGATCGTGCGACGCCCACCCGTGCCCACGAAGACGCGGCCGCGGTTGTCGATGCCACCGATCTGGGCGTTGTAGAGCGTCAGCCGGAACATCGGTCGGTCGGGCCGATGCCGGTCCCACGCCAGGACCTGGTTGCGGTCGATGGTCCCGTCGGACTGGACGTGGTCGAACACACCGGCGACGTAGCGGCCATCAGCCGAGGCCGCGAGACCGTCGTTGAGACTGGTGTGGGCGGGCTGGCCGCGCAGCTGACGGGCCAGGGGCGTCAGGGTCGTGGCGTCGAGCAGGACCAGGGCCTCGGGCTTCGCGGGGAGACCGGGACCGTAGTTCCGGCCAACAGCCACGGTCGATCGGTCCAACCACGACACCTGGCTGAACAAGTCCTCGTTGTGCGCCACGGTCGCTCCTGATGCGACCTCCACCAGGAACGCGCCTGGATCGTCACCCAGGCTCACCGCGAGGGCACGTGAGCCGTCCGGGCTGAGAGCCACAGCCTCGAGGTCCTGGAGCGCGAGGGTACGGACCAACCGTGGCTCGCGGGTCAGGGCGGCACTGAGCCGGTCGCGCGTCTCGGGGTCGTCATGGAGCCGGTTGGCTTCCAGTGCCAGGAGCAGGCTGCGGGGCAGGTCCTTGTCATCGGCGGAGAGAAGTCCCACCCGATGCGCGTCCGCGCTCCGGGTGGCCTGACGAGCCGACGACGCCTCGTCGCGGGCCCGGGAGGTCTGCCTCGCTGCCAGGAAGCTCGCCACGAGCGCGACCACGAGGAGGGCCGCCACACCGACGAGCAGCCCTCGAAGGCGCTGGTTGGCGCGTCGCTGCTGGGCCAGTTGTTGGTGCGCCGCGCGGTTCTCGCGCTCCTCGAGCTCCACGGACGCGTCGAGGAATTCTCGTTCCACCTCGGTCAGCTCGGCGCTGCCACGGCCGGCCCAATCTGCTGCGCCGGTCAGGCGTACGCCGCGATAGAGCTCGCTCTCCGGGCGACCCTTGGCCTCCCACCACTCCGCAGCGGAGGCCAGGTGGCCGAAGATCCGTTGCCCCTCGACGTCCTCCTCGAGCCAGCTTCGGAGACGGGGCCACTCACGGGCCAGGGACTCGTGCGCGATCTGGAGGTCCCCCTCGTCGCTGGTGACCAGGCGAGCGGCGACCAGGGACTCGACCAGCTGTTCATGGGCCCGGTCGAGCACGACCTTGCGACGCGGCACCCGGGCGCGGACAGGGTCGCCGTCGTCGGCCGGCAGCACCAGGCGCAGGCACAGAGCCCGCAGGTGTTCGCGCCCGGCGTCGTCGAGGCCGTCGTACAGCGACTCCGCGGACTGGGCGACGGCGTGCCGCACACCTCCGGTGGCGTGGTACCCGGCCACGGTCAGGGTGTTGCCCTCGCGCCGCTCCCAGGTCATGCGCAGCACGTGCGACAGCAGCGGGAGCGCGCCCGGTTCGCCCTCGACCTCGCGCACGAGCAGGTCGCAGAGGCCACCCTCGAGTCGCAGGCCCGCCTGGGTCGCCGGTCGTTCGATGGCTTCTCGCATGCTCTGCTCACCGAGTCCCCCGAGGAGATAGAGCCCTCGCTCGACCAGCCGGGCGAAGTCGCGGTACTCCGGGAGGTCCCCCAGCCGATCAGCGCGCAGGGCCATGACCAACGGACCCTCGTGGGCTGCCAAGGACTCGAAGTACCTGACACGCTCGATGGGGTCCCGGCACAGTGTCAGCGCCTCCTCGGCCTGGTCCACCACGAGGACCGGGTGTCCTCGGCGAGGGACGCTGCCGAGGCTGTCCAGCGGTCGGGAGCCGGGTGTGGTGATGACGACTCGTTGCCCAGAACGCTGCAGCGCCGCGACCACGCCCGCGCGCACCAGTGACGACTTGCCGCTCCCGGAGGGTCCGATGACGGCGAGCACGCCCACCTCGCGCAAGCGTTCGAGGCAGGCGCCTATCTCCGCCTCCCGTCCGAAGAAGGCTTCGCTGTCCTGCGGTTCGTAGGCGAGCAGCCCGCGGTAGGGGCACACCGGACTGGTATCCACGGCATCGGTCGGCGCGAGTGCGGGATCCTGCCGGAGGATCGACTCCTCGAGCTGGACCAGCGCCGGCCCGGGGTCCAGGCCCAGCTCCTCGCGTAGCCGCTGCCGGGCGTGGTGAAGCACCTCGAGGGCCTCGGCCTGACGATCGCTCTGGTAGAGCGCCCGGGCGTACAAGGCCCACCGCTGTTCTCGGTACGGGGCAGCAGACACCAACCTGCGTGCCTCCTCGAGGACGGCGCCCGAGCGGCCGCGCTCGATGTCGGCCGACACCGCGAGCTCCTGCGCATCCATGCGGAGCCCTTGCAGACGCGCGATCTCGGCCCTCCCGGGCTCCCACTCCTCGAGGTCCGGGAAGGCTCGCCCGCGCCAGAGTGAGAGCCCCTCGCCGATGACGTACGCCGCCCTGTCCGCGTCGCCGGCCTCGAGGTGGTTCCGTGCGTTCGTGAGCAGCCGCTCGAAGGTGCTCGCATCCAGGCCGTCCGGGTCGACGACGAGCCGGTACCCGTACGGGGAGGTCTCGATCAGGTCCGGGCCGAGTGCCTTGCGCAGTCGCGAGACACATCCCTGGACAATCTTCGGCCACGAGGCAGGCGGGTGCTCGCCCCACAGGGCATCCGCGAGAACGTCCGAGTCGACGTACTCACCGACCCGCACGGCCAGGGCCTGGAGGACGACTCGATCACGCGGAGCGATCCGGACCGAACCGTTCAGCGTCAGTGGGCCGAGAACTCCGATGCCCATGTCGCGACTGTCTGCCTACCGCAGGACGGCGTCAAGGGGACTGATACCCGGTCGATACCGGGGGTGCGGCGAAGCGATACCGGGCGGGTCCACAACGGAGACCCAGGATTCCGCACCAGCGGAACCGGAAGCGGAGGAATCGCCATGAAGACATTGATCGCACTCGTCACAGCAGCACTCCTGGGCCTCGGGCTGGTCGCCTGTGGGGACCAGGGGGCAGCCACGGCCCCGACCCAGGTCAAGGCCCAGGACGCCGGAAACAGCTTTGACACACCCCCGATCCCGGGCGGGCCGGACAACGCCGGGGCTCACCTCACGCCCCAGCCGACGGACAGGGTCACCGAGCCCGAGCGTGCGAGGAACGGGTGGGCCAGCGCTCCCAATGCCCCGCGGCCCGGGGTATCGCGTGGGTGCCCAGACGCGCCGCGGTGCCCCAGGTGAGTGCTGCTCCGTCGCTTCCGCGTGGGCGGCGGCTGGTCGTCCACCCGCTCGAAGCCAAGAGCCCGGTCCCCGTCAGGGGGCCGGGCTCCTGTGCTTTCCGGTTCCGGGTGGACCGGGGAGGGGGGAGGGGTTGGTAGGGGAACGGGTGGTCACAGCGCGTGGGGGCGCCCGATGGTGAACAGGTCCTCGTGGTGCGAGCGGGGAGCCGGGCGGCGGCCGTAACCGTCTCCACGGACAGCCCCGCGCACCAGCTGCGCGAGGACGGCAGTGAGGGCGATCAGCCCCAGGATGACGAAGATGTCGGTGAATGTGTTCATGGCAGTAATCATGCGCTCGTTCAATCCCCGCCAACAGTGGCAGGAATGCCGCTCTCCGTAAAGTTCCTGCCACGGTGCTGCCGGCGCGCCGTGCCGACTCTTCTGACCACCCGCCGTTGTGACCGGGGCCACGGCCACGGATCGGCAAACCCCCCGGGGGTGTTGCCTTGGCCACAAACGGGCCTGGAAACGGACATCGGATTCGTTTATTACTGACGGGTTACTTATCGTCTTCCTTGCCTGGGGTCCGTGGAGGGACCGACCCAGTGCCAGCACCGAGGTGGGAGTTGCCCGGTGCTTTCGAAATTGAGGGAGAGGAACGCGCCAGCATGCGCACGTCATTGCTGGCCGGAGGAATCGTCGTGGTCGCAGCCGTCCTGGCTGTGGTCCTTGGTGCGCCCTTCGGCCTTGAGTTGGATTCATATGCCCTGATCGGGGTTGCCATGGGTGCCGTCGTGGCGCTCGTCCCCGACGGCCGCCCGGGCCTCCGGTTCACCGGGTTCGCCGCGGGCGTGCTGGTCGCGTGGGTCGGCTACCTGGTCCGTGCGGCGCGTCCTGCCGGACACCGTCGGGGGTCGCGCCGCGGCCACCTTCCTGGTGCTCGCGCTCTGCGTGGTCGTCGCGACCGTCGCGGCCGGCCGCATCCCGGTCTGGTCGACGTTCGCCGGCGCGGCCACCTTCTTCGGTGCCTACGAGGCCGCCTTCGCGGCCGCACCGCCCGAGGTCGTCAGCACCTCGATGACGGCGCTGACGGCCGTCGCGCTCACCGCGGCACTCGGCTTCCTGGCGGCGTCCTTCTTCGCCCCCGTCGCGGTTGCCCCGGCCGCGCCCGCACAGCCTGCGGACGAGACCGACGACCAGGACCTGGACCAGGAGCTCGAGGCACTCGACGCGAGCCTCGACGACATGATGGAGAGCAGCAAGTGAACCGCCGTACCACCTACACCCTGCGGACGACCGCGGTCTCCGCAGCGATCCTGTTCGGCAGCGTCGCTGTCGCCGGGCCGGCGGCCGCCGCCGGTGGCGACGTCGACGTCGTGAACACCGAGACCGTGCAGGTCTACACCTCGCCCACCGGCAAGGTCGACTCCAAGCGGCTCTACGAGCAGCTCTCGCTGACCGGCTCCGGCACGGTCGACCTCCAGAACCCCGTCGCCACCGACGGTCTGCGCAACCTGGACGGCTTCAAGGGACTCGACGTCTCCAAGGGCAACCAGGTCGTCAAGATGAGCGTGGACGGCAAGCAGCGCCTGCGCAGCCTGAGCGACTTCGACGGCAGCTGCCGCTCGACGTCAAGGTCGCCTACTTCCTCGACGGCACGTCGGTCGACCCCGCGGACATCGTGGGCAAGGACGGCGAGCTCGAGGTCCGCTACACGGTCAAGAACGTCACCGGCGAGAAGCAGGAGCTGACCTTCCCCGACGGCAACGGCGGCACGGTCACCAAGAACGTCGAGGTGCCGATCCCGATGGTCGGCACGATGACCACCACGGCCCCGTCGAACTTCACCGACGTGACGTCGAAGGCCGCGAACCTGGCCGGCGACGGCAAGGGCGGCACCAAGCTGTCCTTCACGATGACGCTGTTCCCGCCGATCGGCTCGGACACCACGGTGGTCGGCTACAAGGCGAAGATCACCGACGGCATCGTGCCGCGTACGTCGATCCAGGCGCTGCCGGTCAACCCGCTGGAGAGCCCGACCTTCGAGGCGGCCGCCAGCGGCTACCAGGGCGGCGCCAAGACCGGTGCCGACCTCGTCGCCGGTGCGAGCGAGATCGACGCCAACCTGCTCAAGCTGCGTGACGGCGCGCAGGACCTGCTCGCCGGCCTGATCAAGCTCAGCGACGGCGCGGACCAGCTCCAGGCCGGCCTGGCCGGCGAGGCTGCACCGGGCTCGAAGAAGCTCGCCGCCGGCGCCAAGAAGCTCGATGGCGGCGCGGGTGACGCCCTCGCGGGCAGCACCAAGCTGACCGACGGCCTGGGCCAGATCAGTGGCGGGCTCGGCCAGCTGGCCGACAACTCGGCCGGCCTGCCGCACGCGAAGGACGGCATCGCCCAGCTCCGCGCGGGTGTCGACCTGATCCTCGCCAACCTCGGCTCGGTCGACCAGCCGAAGACCCTGATCGGCGGCCTCGCCGGTCTGGACTCCGGCCTGGCCAAGCTGAAGGCCGGCAGCGACCAGCTCGTTCCCGGGCTGCAGCAGGTGGGCTCCGGTCTGCCCGGCCGCCAAGGGCGGGGTCGACCAGGTCAAGTCCGGACTCGATGCCGCGGTGCGGTTCCGGAGGCAGTGTCAGCAAGCTCATCGGCGGCCTCCAGGCGCTGTCCAACCTGCCGGCCTGCTCCGACGGACCAGAACTGCGCCGGTCTGGTGCAGCAGCTGCTCGCGGGTGCCAACCAGAGCAAGACCGACCTCACCGCCGCCGCAGCCGGCCTCGGACAGGTCTCCGGTGGTCTCGGGACGGCGGTGGCGGGTCTGAACAACCAGCTCGTGCCGGGTGCGCAGCAGATCCAGGCCGGGCTGGGCGACGCCAAGGACGGGCTCCGCCCAGCTCAGCGAGGGTGCCGTCAAGCTCAAGGGTGGCGTCCAGCAGGTGTCGGGTGGCCTCGGTCAGCTCTCCGACGGAGTCACGGCCGCGGTCCAGGGTGTCCTGCAGCTGTCCTCCGGGGCGAACGACGCCCACGCCGGCAGCTCGGACCTCACCGACGGCCTCGGCCAGATCCACGGCGGCACCGGCGAGCTGTCCGACGGCGCCGCGAAGCTCGCCGACGGTCTCGGCGACGCGGCCGACGGCTCGGGCCAGCTCGCAGATGGTCTCCGTGAGGCCAAGCAGGGTGCTCCCGCACTGCCCGACGGCGCCCAGCGTCTCTCCGACGAGGGCACCAAGAAGGTGGTCGAGAAGGGCAAGCAGACGGCCCAGAGCTACGGCGAGCTCGCCGCGGTGATGGCGGCCGGTGCGAAGCGTGCGGACGCCGAGAAGATGGTCGAGGGTGCTCCGGCGGACGCCATGGGCCTCGCGGCGTACAGCTACGAGATCGGCGGCGAGGACGGCGAGGGTTCGCACAACCTCGAGCGCGGCCTCGGCGCGCTGATGTTGCTGGCCGTGGCCGGCGGCACGCTCCTCGTGCGTCGTCGGATGCGCCTGGCCTGATCCCGGGGCAGGAGCCAGTCGACCGGAGGGCGCTCACCGAGAGGTGGGCGCCCTTCTGGCACGTCAGATGACGCCGGCAGCACGCGCCGGCTCGGCGTACGCCTCGGCCAGGGTGGCGATGGTCTCGTGCGCGTTCAGCCCGCTGGGGTTGGGCACCACCCAGAGCTCGGCGCCCGCGAACGGCTCCTCCTGGAGCCCGAGCGCGGCGGTGCGGACCCCGAACGCCTGGCGGTACGCCGTGATGCCCAGGATCGCGACCACCCGTGGGCGGCGCTGGGCGACGAGGGCGCGGAGGTGCTCGCCGCCCTCGCGGAGCTCGGCCGCCGTCAGCTCGGCCGCGCGGGCGGTGGCGCGGCTGACCAGGTTGGTGATGCCGAGCCCACGGGCCCGGAACCGGTCGCGGTCCGCGTCGGTCATCCCCGCCGACGGGCTGACCGGCTCGGCGACGATGCCGGCGCGGAGCAGCGCCGGGTAGAAGCGGTTGGCCGGGTGGGCGAAGTGGGTCTGCACGGCCGCCGTCCACAGCCCGGGGTTGATCCCGACGAAGAGCAGCCTGAGGTCGCCGTCGGGGAGCAGGTCGGGCACCTCGACGCCGCGGAACGACGCCAGCTCGGCCTTGCTGAAGCCCATCAGACGGTCCCGGCCACGAGCCCGGGCAGGTCGAGGCGGCGTACCTTGCCGGTCGGGGTGCGGGGCAGCGCGTCGAGCCGGTGGTACTCCTTGGGCCGCTTGGCCGGCGCGAGGTGCTCGCGCGCATGGGCGTCCAGGGTCCCGTCGTCGACCGGACCCACGACGGCGGCGCAGACGCGCTGGCCCCACTGCTCGTCGTCGACCCCGAAGACCGCGATGTCGTCCACGCCCGGCACCTCGCCGAGCACCTGCTCGACCTCGGCCGGGTAGACGTTGACCCCGCCGCTGATGATCAGGTCCTCGCGGCGGCCGTCGAGGAAGACGTAGCCGTCGTCGTCGATGCGGCCGAGGTCACCGACCGTGAAGGCCGGCCCGTCGGGAGTCTCGCGCCACGCGGCCGCGGTCTTCTCGGGGTCGTGCAGGTAGGTGAACCGCGCATGGGGAGGTACGACGCACCACAGGTGGCCGTTCGTCGTCGAGGGTCATCACCCGGCCCGGTCGGGCCCGCCCCAACGTGCCCGGCCGCTCGAGCCACTCCTCGCTCCGGCACGCCGTGAACTGGCCCTCCGTCGATCCGTAGAACTCCCACGTCGACCCGGCCGGGAACTCCTCGATCAGCCGCCTCTTCACCCACTCCGGGCACGGCGCACCCGCGTGCGCGACCAGCCGGAAGCAGCTCAGGTCCGGTGCACCGCTCGAGTCCCAGTGGGCGAAGAGCCGCTGGAGGTGGGCCGGCACGCAGAACATCGAGGTCGGCCGTCGCTCCGCCATCGCCGTGGTGACGACGGCCGGGTCGAAGGGACCGGGCAGGACCACCTCGCCTCCCGCGAGCAGCGTGCCCATCGCGAACCTCAGCGGTGCCGAGTGGTGGATCGGGCTGAGCACCAGGTTCACGTCGTCGGCCGCGAACCCCCAGAGCTCCCGCTCCTCGGCGAGCAGCGCCTCCGCCTCGTCGGGCTCGAGCAGCCCCGACCAGACACCCTTGGGTCGGCCGGTGGTGCCGCTGGTGAGGTGGATCGGCCGACCCCGCGGAGGACCGAGCGACGGGTCGTCGGGCATCGCCGTCAGCAGGTCCTCGAGCTGCTCCTGGGTGGTGACCACGAGGGCCGGCTCGACGTCACCGAGCAGCGTCTTTCGCTCGCTCTCCGTGAGCTTGCTGTCCATCGGCACGGGGAACACTCCGCGGCGCAGCAGGCTGACCACGAGCTCGACGTACGCCACGGACCCGGGGACGAGCAGGGCGACCCGTGAGCCGGGGGTGAGGTCGTGCGGGTCCACGCACCGATCCTGTCAGGTGTGCGGCCGCGAGCATGCGGCCACCAGACTCAGTGTCGGGCCCGCTCCTGGTTCGACTGGTGGGGGCCGGAGAGCCAGTCCTGCTCCAGTCGCGCGTCGACCGGTTCCTCGCCTCGCCGCAGCGCGTCGATGTAGGCACGATCGGCGGCGAGGCGGGCCGCCACCTCGGGACCCTCGGCCACGGCGCCGTGGCCGGGGATCAGGACATCGGCGTGCCTGGCGGCCTCGCCCAGCCGGTCGAGTGCCGTCTCGTAGGCGCTCACCTGACCGGGGCGGCGAGGGTCGAGGAGCGGGATCAGGACGTCGGAGAGCATGTCGCCGGCGATGAGGACGCCACGGTCCGCCAGGAGGACTGCCGCGTGGCCGATGGCGTGCGCATCGTGCTCGAGGATCTCGCCCGGTACGGGTCCCCCGTCCGCGGGCAGTGGGGTGAGCAGACCGATCAGCTCGAGGGGGATGCCTGACGCGCTCTGCTCTGCCATCGTCTGCGCGCGTTCTCGGGCCTCGCTGGCAGCCTGGGCGCAGTCGCGGGTGGCGTAGCGCGGCACGTCGCCGAACCGGGAGTGCCAGAGCAGGTGGTCCCAGTGGGGGTGGGTGGAGAACCCGGCGACCACCGGAAGGCCGAGCCCGTCCACGTCCTCGGCGAGCTGGTCCAGGTCGGAACCGTCGATGCCGGGATCGACCAGGATCAGCCCATCCTCCCCGCGCACCACGACGGCGTTGCTCCAGACCCACTCGCTCTGCCGGACCCATACGCCGTCTGCCACCTGATTCAGCACCGGCTCACTCTGGCAGGTGTCTGCACCCGGCGCGAGTGTGCGGTGATTCACGGACAGGCCGCGTTCTGGTGCCGGAACCGAGCATGTCCTCCACCCGGTCACGGCCAGAGCCGGGCGCCGGCCGACCTGCAGACCAGCGACGACGGATCCGTGGCGCTCCTGCGGTTCTGGGCGCCGGGTCGCAGTACTTCGTGGCGGCTGACACGCGTCTTGTCCTGCCGGCCGGTGGCGACTACGCTGAGCTACGTCGCGGTGTTCCGCGGCAGCCGCTCCTGACGCTCGGCATACTCGGCGCCATGACACGCGTGGGGCTGACCGGGGGAGTGGCGTCGGGCAAGAGCACCGTCTCGAAGCTGCTCGAGGAGCTCGGGGCGGTGGTCATCGACGCCGACGCGCATCGCGCGCGAGGTGGTCGCGAAGGGTACGCCGGGACTGGCGGCCGTCGTCGAGGAGTTCGGCGAGGAGCTGCTCGGACCGGACGGCGAGCTCGACCGTCCCGCGATGGGGCGGCTGGTGTTCGGCGACGAGGCGGCCCGTCGCCGCCTCGAGGCGATCATCCATCCGCTGGTCTTCGAGCGGATCGTGGAGCTCGAGGAGGACGCACCCGCGGACGCGGTCGTCGTACACGACATCCCGCTGCTGGCCGAGAACGGCCGCGGCGGTGACTTCGACGCGGTGATCGTGGTCGACGCGCCCGAGCGAGCTCCAGCTGGAGCGGATGACCGGCGACCGCGGCTGGACCGAGGAGGACGCCCGGAGCCGGATCGCGGCCCAGGCCTCCCGCGAGGACCGGCGCGCCATCGCCACCCACCTGATCGAGAACACCGGGACGCGCGAAGACCTCCGCGGGCGGGTCGCGGAGGTCTTCGCAGAGGTGGTCTCGGCGGGGGAACCGGAGGGCTGAGCGGTCAGGCCGGACCGTGCCCCGCCGAGCGGTCTCTGCGTGCTCAGGCGGCCAGGTCGGGGTCGGCCAGCCGGCGGAGCTTGGCGATCGCCTCGCGCTCGAGCTGGCGCACCCGCTCGGCGGAGATGCCGTGGCGGGCGCCGATGTCGGCCAGCTTGTGCTGGCGTCCGTCGGTGAGGCCGTAGCGCGACCGGACGATGTCGGCCGACCGCTCGTCGAGCAGGTCGACCAGCGTGTTCAGCCGGTCGCGCGACTCGGTGTCGAGCACCGTCAGGTCGGGACCCGGCGAGCTCTCCTGGGCGATCAGGTCGCCCAGCGAGGTGTCGCCGTCCTCGTCGACCGGGGTGTCGAGGCTGACGTGGTCGCGCCCCCACGACATCAGGTCGAGGACCCGCTCGATGTCCATGTCGAGCTCGGCGGCGATCTCCTCGGGCTCGGGGTCGCGGCCGAGCTGGCGCTCGAGGGTACGGCGGGCCGAGCCGACCTGGTTGAGCTCCTCGACGACGTGCACGGGCAGCCGGACGACGCGGGCCTGCTGGGCGATGCCACGCGTGATCGCCTGGCGGACCCACCAGGTCGCGTAGGTGGAGAACTTGTAGCCCTTGGCGTAGTCGAACTTCTCGACCGCGCGGATCAGGCCGGTGTTGCCCTCCTGGATCAGGTCGAGCATCGGCATCTGGCTGCGGCCGTACTTGCGGGCGATCGAGACGACGAGGCGCAGGTTGGCGTTGATGAAGCGCTGCATCGCGCGCTCGCCCTCCTCGACGAGCCACTGCAGCTCGGCCTCGGTGGCGTACTTGGGCGCGCCGCCCTTCTTGCGGCCGACGCGGCCTTCCTCGAGGAGCTTCGCGGCGAACAGGCCGGCCTCGATGGTCTTGGACAGCTCGACCTCGGTGGCGGCGTCGAGCAGCGGCGTACGGGCGATCTCGTCGAGGTACAGGCCGACGCTGTCGCGGCCCTCGATCTCGCGCTCGTGACGAACGGTGGTGGTCATGGGGAAGCTCCCTTCCTACAGGGCGGACCGGTCCTTCGTGGTCCTGACAGGTCCAACGTTTCGCCGGCCCTGCGGATTCCCGCTGGTTCGGTCTGACGCCGGTGCGACCGCGATGTGCGGCCTCATGAGTAGTGACGGCCCGGCCCGTCTGGAAGTTGCATCCGGCACCGACTTCTCAGCCACTTCTCAGTGAGCCCCCTGTGCCCCGGCAGACTGGATCCATGCCGACTGTCTTGAACATCGACCTCAACGCCGATCTGGGCGAGGGCGTCACCGACGACGCGGGGCTGCTCGCAGGTGGTCACCAGCGCCAACCTGGCCTGCGGGTTCCACGCCGGCGACGAGGCCACGATGCGGGCCGTCTGCCGCGACGCGGCCGCCCGCGGGGTGGTGGTCGGCGCCCAGGTCTCCTACCGCGACCGGGAGAACTTCGGCCGCCGCCACATGGACGCCGGCTCCGGCGTGCTCACCGCGCTGGGTCGCAGGAGCAGGTCGACGCTCCTGACCGCGATCGCCGGAGGAGTGCGGCACCCGCGTGGCCTACCTCAAGCCGCACGGTGCGCTCTACAACCGGGTGGTCGACGACGAGGACCAGGCCGACGGCGGTGCTCGCGCGGCAGCGGGTCGCTCCCGGTGCTCGGGCTGCCCGGCTCCGCGATCCTGCGGCTGGCCGCGGCCGAGGGGCGCACCGGCGTCCGCGAGGGGTTCCCGGACCGCGGCTACACCGACGAGGGCCGCCTGGTGCCGCGTGACCAGCCCGGTGCGCTGGTCGAGGGCGCCGAGGCGATCGCGGCCAACGCGGTCGAGATGGCCGCGGGCGGCGAGATCCAGTCGCTGTGCGTGCACGGGGACTCCCCGGGAGCCGTCGAGGCCGCCGCGGCGGTGCGGTCGGCCCTCGTCGACGCGGGGTACGACGTGCGGCCCTGGGCGGCTGAGGCGTCCTGGCTAGTCCACAGGTCGAGTTGTCCACAGGACCTGTGGACGACGTGTGGACAACGGCTCTCGCTGTGGACGATGCACGCCGATCTGTGGGCGAGCTGGCCGTCGGCCGAAAATGGTCGGAACAACTTCGGAATTGCTCTTGTGCCGGGGCCCGGACGTCGCGTAGAAATCTCTTCACCGCAGCCCGCAAGGGTCGCGGGGGACCGGATGAATACTGCAGGTCCGACCGGTGGGGAGACCCGCCGGAGGTCGTCAGGTGATGGGACGACCGGTCTGCGGTAGTCCCCGGTCCGGGACGGAGCATCATCGCCGTTCCACCGAGTGGGGTCCGCGGAAACTCATACTTTCCGCGGACCCCACGTCTAGTTCTGCGACGTCTCTCCGTGGCAACGTCCCCAGACTGCCCGCAACGTGCGTCCGCCGACAACGGTTTGCGAGGATCGCCACATGCGTGTGCGTCCGTTCGGCGACCGGGCCCTGCTCCTCGAGTGCGGTGGCACCGCCGAGGTGCGGGCGGCGTACGCCGAGGCGCTGCGGCGTCGCGAGGCCGGCGAGCTGGCCTGCACCGACATCGTCCCGGCGGCCCGGACGCCTGCTCCTCGACGGCCTCGACGATGTCCGGCAGGTGGCCGCGGGCGTCGACGAGTGGCCCACCGAGCTCACCGAGGACGAGGAGGGTGAGCTCGTCGAGCTGCCGGTGACCTACGACGGCCCCGACCTGGAGTCGGTCGCCGAGCACACCGGCCTCGACGTCGACGAGGTGGTGCGCGGCACCGGCGACGCGAGTTCGTCGTGGCGTTCTGCGGGTTCGCGCCCGGCTTCGCCTACCTGACCGGGCTGCCCGACGAGCTCGAGGTGCCCCGGCTGGACGAGCCGCGCTCGAAGGTGCCCGCCGGGTCGGTCGGCCTCGCGGGGACGTTCACCGGCGTCTACCCGCGCTCCTCGCCCGGCGGGTGGCAGCTGATCGCGCGCACCGACGCGGACCTGTGGGACGTCGAGCGCGGACCCACCGGCGCTGCTGGTGCCCGGCACCCGGGTGCGGTTCACCGATGGCTGGATGCGGCTGAGCCGCGCTCGCTCGAGGTCACCGACGCCGGGCCTGCAGGTGACCGTCCAGGACCTCGGCCGTCCCGGGCAGGCCCACCTCGGCGTGCCGCGGTCCGGCGCCCTCGACGAGCCGGCGCACCGCCTGGCCAACCGGCTCGTCGGCAACCCCGAGTCGAGCCGCGACGCTCGAGTGCCTGGGCGGCCGGCGTCGCGTTCCGGACGCGGACGCGCTGTCACCGTCGCGGTCACGGGCGCCCAGGTGCCGGTCCGCGTCGACGGGCGGGCCGCGACTGGGGCAACGGCGTCGCGGTGCCGGCGGGAGCGATGGTCGAGGTCGGTGACGCCGACCGCGGGGCTGCGTGCCTACGTCGCGGTCTCGCGGCGGCATCGAGGTCGAGCCCGTGCTCGGCTCGCGGGCGACCGACCTGCTCTCGGGCCTCGGACCGGCGCCGGTGCGAGCGGGCGACGTGCTGCCGCTGGGGCGAGCCCGACCGGCGACCCGGTCGCCGTCGGACACCGTGCGGCCGCGCCGGACCGGTCGTGAGCTGCGGCTGCGGCTGGGTCCGCGCGAGGACTGGTTCGAGCGCCGACGTCGGTCGAGGCGCTCGGCGGGTCGTCGTACGTCGTGGGCAGCTGCGTCGAACCGGATCGGGCTGCGGCTCGAGGGCGACGCGATCGCGCTGGCGCGGCAAGGAGGAGCTGCCGAGCGAGGGCATGGTGCTGGGCGCGGTGCAGGTGCCGCCCAACGGGCAGCCGGTGGTGTTCCTCAACGACCACCCGACGACCGGCGGCTACCCGGTGATCGGCGTCGTCCTGGCCGACGACCTGGCGCGGTGCGCGCAGCTGCGGCCGGGCGACGCAGGTCACTCTTCGGGTGGTCTGAACGGCGCCAGCGCCGGGTCGTCGACGGCGAAGCTGAGCACCTTGCCGGGACCGGTCTCGGCGGTCTCGAAGCGGACCGTGACCACGCCGCGGCCCGAGCCCCACACCCAGCCCTGCCCGTGGTCCTCGTGCACGACGTCCATGCCCGGGCGCCCAGCCGCGGTGGCGCGAGGCCGCCGGCGACCGCGGCCTCGGTCGCCTCGTCGGGGTCGACCTCGTCCTCCTCCTCGTCGGCGAAGAGGTCCTCCTGGATCCAGTCGGCGAGGCCGGAGACCCCGACGCCGAGGAGGCGTACGCCGCCGGAGGTGTCCAGCTCGCCGAGCAGCGTGCGCGCGACCCGGCGCGATCTGGCGGGCGTCGTCGGAGGGCTCGGACAGCGTGGCCGAGCGGCTCAGCGTGGAGAAGTCGTGCAGCCGCACCTTGATCGAGACCGTGCGCCCGGACAGCCGCGCCTTGCGCAGCCGCTCGGTGACCTTGACCGCCTGGCGCTCGAGCAGCGCCTCGAGCAGCCGCGGGTCGACGTGGTCGGTGTCGTAGGTGTCCTCGACGCTGATCGACTTCGTCTCGCGCTCGGGCTCGACGGTGCGGTCGTCCTCGGCGCGCGCGAGGGCGTAGAGGCCGGCGCCGTGCGCCCGGCCGAGCAGCCGCACCAGCTCGTCCTCGGTGAGCCGCTCGAGCTCCTCGACGGTGTGCACGCCGACCCGGCGCAGCCGCTCGGCGGTCGCCGGGCCGACGCCGGGGATCACGGTGACCTGCATCGGCCGCAGCAGGTCCTGCTCCAGGCCCGGGGCGACGACGACGAGGCCGTCGGGCTTGTCGAGGTCGCTGGCGATCTTGGCGATCAGCTTCGAGGAGCCGATGCCGACCGAGCCGGTGAGGCCGCCGGTGACCTCGTGCACCCGCTCCTTGAGGTCGCGGGCGAGGGCGCTGACGGACGCGACGCTGCGGTCGGGGAGGTCGGCGGCCTCGAGGTCGACGAACGCCTCGTCGAGCGACAGCGGCTCGACCAGCGGGCTGATCTCGCGCAGCAGCGCCATCACCGCGCGGCTGGTGTCGCGGTAGGCGTGGAACCGGCCGGTGAGGAAGGCGGCGTTCGGGCAGCGGCGCCGCGCCTCGGCGGTGGGCATCGCCGAGTGCACCCCGAAGGCGCGGGCCTCGTACGACGCCGTCGCCACCACGCCGCGGCCGCCGACGCCGCCCGACGACGACCGGCTTGCCCCGCAGCGACGGCTTGTCGCGCTGCTCCACCGCGGCGAAGAAGGCGTCGAGATCCAGGTGGAGGATCGTCGGCTCGGAGCGCACGCCGTGATCGTGCCACGAGGCACCGACGATGCTCCGGCGGCCGCGAACCGGTTCGCGTCCACAGGGGCGGTCGCGACGCGGGTTCTCCACCGGTGCGCGGTCCGGGGACTGCCGATCGTCGTCGCCGCGCTCCGAGGGTGTCGGCATGACCTCGAGTCAGCCGCCCCCTCGCCCCTCCACCTTCGTCGCGCGCACGGCGACCGACCTGGTCGCCATCGTGCCGGTGGTGCTCGGCTTCCATCCGCGCGACTCGGTCGTGCTGCTCACCTTCGGCACGCCGGGCGCGGCCTTCCACGCGCGCGTCGACCTGCCGATCGCGATGGCCGAGCAGGAGGAGGTGGCCGACGTGCTGGTGGGTGCGGTCACCGCCAACCACGCCGACCGGGTCGCGGTCCTCCTCTACACCGACGACGTCGAGGTCGCGCACTCCCAGTTCGGGCTGCTGCTCGGCCGGCTGCTGGAGCGAGGCGTCGAGGTCATCGACGTGCTCAGGGTCGACGACGGTCGCTGGCACTCGCTGCCGGAGGACGGGTCACCCGGCACGGCGTACGACCTGGGGTCGCACCCGTTCACCGCGCAGGGCGTCTTCGAGGGCCAGGTCGTGCACCGCGACCGGTCCGAGCTGGCCGACACCCTGGTCGGCACCGACGAGGACGACGCGGTCGCCGTGGCCCTCGCCGCCACGCGCTTCGCCGAGCTGATGGAGTCCTCGCGGGAGACCGGGCATGCTGCGGACCGAGGCGCGCTGGCTGCAGCGGTTCATCCGGTCCCACCTCGACGCCGTCGGGCCGCTCGCCGCCGGTCGACGCCGGCAGGCTGCTGGTGCTCGCCTCGCTGGTCCCGACGCGCGACGTGGCGTGGGCCGAGATCACTCGTGCCTCCTCGGGGCGCCACGTCGAGCTGTGGCGAGGGCTGGTGCGCCGGGCTCCGCGGGACCTGCTGCCCGGCGCCTGCTCGCTGCTGGCGTTCGCCGCCTGGCAGCACGGTGACGGCGCCCTCGCGTGGTGTGCGATCGACCGCTGCCTCGACGTCGACCCGGACTACTCGATGGCCCACTGCGTCGCGCAGATCCTGACCGGGGCGGTGCCGCCGAGCGTCTGGGAGCCGATCCCCGAGGACGAGCTGCCGGTGTTCGCCGATCCGGCCGCGCCGTCCGTCGGTGCCGATCGAGCCTCGTGACAGCCGCTCGTCCGGGTCTAGGGTGCCGACATGGGCACCGAAGTCGACCTGCAGGAGTTCTCCCGCGCCGACCGCACGCGGCACCGGGAGAAGGTGCGCCGCTGCCTCGACGTCTTCGCCCGGATGCTGCGCGAGTCCTACTTCGACATCGAGGACCCGATGACCGGGATGGAGATCGAGTTCAACCTCGTCGACGACGAGGGCCACCCGGCGCTGAAGAGCACCGAGGCGCTCGAGGCGATCGCCAACCCGAGCTTCCAGACCGAGCTCGCGCAGTTCAACCTCGAGATCAACGTGCTCCCGCGGCGGCTCGGCTCGCGCGGCGTCTCCGGCTTCGAGGACGACCTGCGCAGCAGCCTCAACTACGCCGAGAGCAAGGCCAACGAGGTCCACGCCCACATGGTGATGATCGGCATCCTGCCGACCCTCGAGGACGGCCACCTCAGCCCGTCCAACGTCAGCCCCAACCCGCGCTACAAGCTGCTCAGCGACCAGATCCTGGCCGCGCGCGGCGAGGACCTCGTCATCGACATCAGCGGCACCGAGCGGCTGCGGACGACCTCGGAGTCGATCATGCCGGAGGCCGCGTGCACCAGCACCCAGCTGCACACCCAGGTGAGCCCGGACAACTTCGCGGCGTACTGGAACGCCTCGCAGGCGATCAGCGGGATCCAGCTCGCGGTCGGCGCCAACTCGCCGTACCTCCTGGGCAAGCAGCTGTGGCCGGAGACCCGGATCCCGCTGTTCGAGCAGGCCACCGACACCCGCAGCGAGGAGCTCAAGGAGCAGGGCGTGCGGCCGCGGGTCTGGTTCGGCGAGCGCTGGATCAACTCGATCTTCGACCTGTTCGAGGAGAACGTGCGCTACTTCCCGGCGCTGCTCCCGATCACCGACGACGAGGACCCGCTGCAGGTGCTCGAGGACGGCGGCACGCCGTCGCTCTCGGAGCTCAAGCTGCACAACGGCACCATCTACCGCTGGAACCGCCCGGTCTACGACGTCGTCGACGGTGTGCCGCACCTGCGCGTCGAGAACCGCGTGCTGGCCGCCGGGCCGACCGTCATCGACACGATGGCCAACGCCGCCTTCTACTTCGGGCTGACCCGCACCCTGGCCGAGGACGACCGGCCGCTGTGGTCGCAGATGTCGTTCTCGGCGGCCGAGGAGAACTTCCACGTCGCGGCCGAGCACGGCATCGGCGCGCGCATCTACTGGCCCGGCATCGGCGAGGTGTCCGCGACCGAGCTGGTGCTGCGCCGGCTGCTGCCGATGGCGCACGCGGGGCTCGAGCGCTGGGGTGTCGAGGCCGACGAGGCCACGCGGCTGCTCGAGATCATCCAGCAGCGGTGCGTGCTCGGCCGCAACGGCGCCTCCTGGTACGTCGACCGGGTGACCGCGCACGAGGAGAAGGGCGCCGACCGCGCCGAGGCGCTGCGGCTGACCCTCCAGGAGTACCGCGAGCTGATGCACGCCAACGAGCCCGTGCACACCTGGCCCCTCTGAGCCTCCTCAGGCCGACGGGCGGCCGGGTCCGCACCCGCCGCCACTCGCGCCTCTCGCCGCTGACCAGGTCGAGCCACGCCGTCCGGGTGAGCACCGCGAACGCCGGCAGCACCAGCCCGTGCCGCGCGAACCCGGTCCGCGCGGCGGCGAACCAGCCCAGGTCGGCGTCGGCGGTCCCGAGGTCGCCGCCGCGTGTCAGCCACGCGATCACACCGTCGGTCTCGCGCAGCTCGTCGATGGCACGCTCCACGAGGTCGGCCCGCAGGCTCGGCTCGTCGACCGGTGGCAGGCTCTTGTGCTCCCTCTCCCGGCCGACCGACGTGGCAGGTCGTCGGCAGCGCCCGTCTCGTCCCCGAGGACGCCACGAACGCCCGCAGCTCCCGGGTGATCCCGGCGGCGAGGTCTGGCCTGCATGCCCTCACCCTGCCTCGCTGCGCCGACCGCCCGTGCCTCGATCCACAGGGCCGCGCGCGCCGGCGCTCAGCAGGCGTGAGGCATCCTGTCCCCGATGGCCATCCACATCACCGGCGACGACAAGGCCGACGAGGTCCTCGAGGGGTCGCCCTTCGCGCTGCTGCTCGGCATGCTCCTGGACCAGCAGTACCCGATGGAGCACGCGTTCCGTGGCCCCGCGAAGATCCTGGACCGCTTCGGCAGCCTCGAGCCGGCGCGAGATCGCAGCCGCCGAGCCCGAGAGCTTCGCGTCGCTGTGCTCCGAGCCGCCGGCCGTGCACCGGTTCCCGGGCTCGATGGCGCAGAAGGTGCAGGCCGTGGCGCAGATCGTCGTGGAGGAGTACGACGGGCAGGCCGAGCGGATCTGGACCGGTGCGGAGAACGCCCAGGACCTGCTCAGGCGGATGACCGCGCTGCCCGGGTTCGGCAAGCAGAAGGCGCAGATCTTCATCGCCCTGCTGGCCAAGCAGCGCGGCGTACGTCTCGAGGGGTGGGAGGCCGTCGTGGGCGACTACAGCCAGGAGGGCTACCGCTCCGTGGCCGACGTCGTGGACACCGCCTCGCTGGAGAAGGTGCGTGCCTACAAGAAGGAGAAGAAGGCCGCCGCCCGTGCATGAGGGATGGCCGTGGGTGTGGTCGGTCGGCCTTGGTCGGCATGACACAATGGGCAATGCGGCTGTTGACACCTACGGGTCTTGTCGCGCCCCAGTAGTTTCCTGAGAAGCCCCTTAATGACAACCCGAGAGGTATTCGTGTCCTCGAGTTCTGCTAGCTCGACCGCCAAGAAGACGGCGGCCAAGAAGGCCCCCGCGAAGGCACCGGCGAAGAAGGCGGCAGCCAAGAAGGCCACCACGCAAGACCGCCGAACAGATCCAGGCCGAGACGGCCGCGGTCGGGCCCGACGGCAAGAAGGCCCTCGCCGACGTCCCCGACGAGCAGTTCGAGAAGGACGTCAGCGCGGATCCCACGATCAAGGAGGACGAGAAGGAAGCCACCTTCATCGTCTCCTCGGCCGACGAGACCGACGAGCCCGAGCAGCAGGTCATGGTCGCCGGCGCGACCGCCGACCCGGTCAAGGACTACCTCAAGCAGATCGGCAAGGTCCCCCTCCTCAACGCCGAGATGGAGGTCGAGCTCGCCAAGCGCATCGAGGCCGGCCTGTTCTCGGAGGAGAAGCTCTCCAAGGGCGGCAAGATCGGCCCGAAGATGCTCGACGAGCTCGAGTGGATCTCCGAGGACGGCCGCCGCGCCAAGAACCACCTGCTCGAGGCCAACCTGCGCCTCGTCGTCTCGCTGGCCAAGCGCTACACCGGCCGCGGCATGCTCTTCCTCGACCTGATCCAGGAGGGCAACCTCGGCCTGATCCGCGCGGTCGAGAAGTTCGACTACACCAAGGGCTACAAGTTCTCGACGTACGCCACCTGGTGGATCCGTCAGGCGATCACCCGCGCGATGGCCGACCAGGCCCGCACCATCCGCATCCCGGTGCACATGGTCGAGGTCATCAACAAGCTCGCCCGCGTCCAGCGCCAGATGCTGCAGGACCTCGGCCGCGAGCCCACTCCGGAAGAGCTCGCCAAGGAGCTCGACATGACCCCGGAGAAGGTCATCGAGGTGCAGAAGTACGGCCGCGAGCCGATCTCCCTGCACACCCCGCTCGGTGAGGACGGCGACTCCGAGTTCGGCGACCTGATCGAGGACTCCGAGGCGATCGTCCCGGCCGACGCGGTCAGCTTCACGCTGCTCCAGGAGCAGCTGCACGCCGTCCTCGACACCCTCTCCGAGCGCGAGGCGGGCGTCGTCGCGCATGCGCTTCGGCCTCACCGACGGCCAGCCCAAGACGCTCGACGAGATCGGCAAGGTCTACGGCGTGACCCGCGAGCGGATCCGCCAGATCGAGTCGAAGACGATGTCGAAGCTGCGGCACCCGAGCCGCTCGCAGGTCCTGCGCGACTACCTCGACTGAGTCCGTCGGGGTGCCGTGACCGAACCAGCAGAAGAGGCGACCGCATCCCCTCGGCGACTCAGCGATCGGGTGGCCGTAGTCGCTGACGTGGTGTCCGGTGTCGGTGCCCTGCTCGTGTTCCTGGGCATCGTGGGCGTCCTCGAGGTCAACGACGTCTGGTGGATGGTCGGCCTCGTCCTGTTGCTCGTCGGCACGCTCGTCCACCTCGTGACCGTGCTCCGGAGGCCCCGCCAGGAGCCGTGACGTCGCGGAACGCCTGCGCGGTGGTTTCGACAGGCTCAACCAGCGATGGTCGTCGTACGCCGTCGGGTCACGGACGTGGTCTCGCGTGACGCGCCTCCGGGCAGCCGAAAGCCCGGGCGGCTTCGGTGACGATGTCACCGCAGCCACCCGGGCTCGGCCGGCTCGAGAGGAGCCGTGGAGACGTGCGGTCCAGAGAACGCGACGGATCAGAGAATGGCCTTGTTCAGGATGGCCTTGTTGAGGATCGCCTTGTTCAGGATGGCCTGGTCCTTGAGGATCGCCTGGTCCTTGAGGATGGCCTTGTTCAAGATGGCCTTCGAGGTGGACTTGGGGCCGCAGCGGAGGCCGCCGGCGCGGAGAGGCCGACCGCGGCGAAGGCGACGACGACGGTGCTGGCGATGACCTTGACTCGAATCCGAGACATTGTGTGCTCCTCGTTAGATGACGGACTTGGTAGGCGCAATTGGTATCTGTTGCTCAACACCGACGGGATAGTCATTACGGACTATTTCGCGTAAGTCGTTTCGTATAAGCCGCATAAAGCCATGAATCGGACGTAATCCTCGGAAACGCTTGCTCGCGGCGGCTAACCGGCTCAGCAGGACTAGACCGTCCCGCGGGCTGGACCGGCAGACCAGGGCGTGGCGCATCGCGAGCGGCTGGGACCAGCTCCAGCCGCGGTCCGGCTGAGTCGAGGCCTGCTCCCGGCTCGGTCGCGGCTGTGGCAGGTTGTCCGGGTGAGCGCACGTGCCTGGTCCGGGTGGGCCGAGTCCCGACCCATGACCGACCTGCTCCACCTCGACTCCGCCGCCGTGGGGCGTTCGTCGACGGCCACCCTGGAGGCCGTCGCGGCGCATGCCCGGCTGGAGGCGGAGGTCGGCGGGTACGTCGCCGAGGAGCTGGCCGGTGACCGGCTCGACGCCGCCCGGCGCGACGTGGGGGAGCTGCTCGGCACCGAGCCCGAGGGCGTGGCCTTCGTGGAGAGCGCGATGGCCGCGCTCGAGGCGCTGGTCGGCGCGTGGCCGCTCGACCCGGGCGCACGCGTGGGCGTCGCGGCGTCGGAGTGGGGACCGAACCTCGAGCTCCTCGAGGCCCACGGCCTGGCGGTCGTCCGGCTGCCGGTCGACGACGTCGGAGTGCTCGACCTGGCCGCGCTCGAGACGCTGCTGGCCGGCGATCGCTCCCGACGTCTTGCTCCTCGACACCGTCGCCGCCCACCGGGGCCTGGTGCAGCCGGCCGCCGAGGTGATCGCGCTCGGACGCGCCCACGGCGTACCCGTGTGGCTCGACGCCGCCCAGGCCGTCGGGCAGCTGCCCGTGCCGCCCGGCGCCGACGCCGTCGTCGCGACCAGCCGCAAGTGGCTGACCGGCCCGCGCGGCATCGGGATGCTCGCGGTGGCCGAGCGCCACCACCCCCACCTGCGCGTACGACGACCCGCGAAGCATCCCGACTGGGGACCCACTCCAGCTGCTCCAGCCGGACGAGGCGCACGTCGCGGGCCGGGTGGGACTGGGTGTGGCCGTGCGCGAGTACCTCGACGCTCGGACCCGAGGTCGTCGGCGACCGTCTCGTCGAGGTGGGGGCACTCGTGCGCGAGCTGGTGGCGACCCTCGACGGGTGGGAGGTCGTGCACCCGGACGCGCCCGCCGGGGCCACCACCGCGCTGCGGCCCACGGCCGGCCAGGACGTGGGGGAGACCCGCGACCGGCTGCTGCACGAGCACCGCATCCTGACCACCGTCACCCAGCCGTGGCGCGCGCCGCGCGAGATGGACGGCACCGCGTGGCTCCGGCTCAGCCCGCACGTCGACCTCACCGACGACGACCTCGAACGCGTGGCCCGGGGTCTGTCCGACTTCTGACGGAAGTGTGAACAACGCGCGCTCGCGGATCAGCCGCAGGTTGGAATTGTCAGTGCCCTTTGCAAGGCTGAACGTCTAGCACCACGAGGACGGCCGGGACCCTGACGGTCGCCCCCGCACCGACCCGCGGCTGCCCTGCAGCCGGTCCGGACCTGGAGGGGGCGGATGACCGCTCAGAGCTTGACCACGACCACGGCCAGCGCGACCGTGCGGGCGAGGACCTGCTGCTGGGCGCGCGCGACCCGCTGGAGGCCGCCCGCCAGCACGTCGCCGAGACGGCCCTGACCGACACGCCCGGCGGGCTGCGTCGGCCTGGAGCTGGAGTACCACCTCGTCGACCTCGTCGCACCCGGCCCGGCGGCCGACGTGGGCCCAGGCGCAGCGGCTGGCGGGCGACATCGGCCCGCTGCCCTCGCAGAGTGCGGTCACGCTCGAGCCCGGCGGCCAGATCGAGCTGTCCACCCCGCCCGGCGACGGCGTCGTGGCCGCGGTGGCGGCGCTGCGGGCCGACGAGGAGGTGCTCCGCGCCCGGCTGCGGGAGTCGGGGTTCGGCGCCGTCGCGCTCGGCACCGACCCGGCCCGGCCGGTCACGCGGATCAACCCCGGTGCCCGCTACCACGCCATGGAGGCACACTTCGACGCGCTCGGCTGCGCCGGCGCGGGCAAGGAGATGATGTCCGGCACCGCCGCGCTGCAGGTCAACCTCGACGCCGGGCCGGCCAGCGGCTGGGGCGAGCGGCTGAACCTGATCCGCAGCCTGGTGCCGATGCTCGTCGCCGTCTCGTCCACCTCGCCCTACCTGGGCGGCCGGTCCTCGGGCTGGCACTCGATGCGCCAGGGCACCTGGCAGGGCATCGACCACGCCCGCAGCGACCCGATGCCCGGCGGGGAGCCCACCGACGCCTGGGCCGGCTACGCGCTCGACGCGCCGGTGATGCTCGTCGACTCCGGCGGCCAGCTGCGCCCGGTCACCTCGCGGGTCTCCTTCGCCGACTGGCTGCGCGGCTCGGCGCCCTTCGGTCGCCGGCCCTCGATGACCGACCTCGACTACCACCTGACCACGCTGTTCCCGCCCGTCCGCCCGCGCGGCTACGTCGAGATCCGGTGCGTCGACGCGCTGCCCGGCCGCTGGTGGCCGGCGCTCGCGGCGCTGGTGGCCACGCTCGTCGACGACCCCGATGGCGGCCGACGCAGGCGGCCGAGATCTGCGCGCCGGTCGCCGACGCCTGGCAGACCGCCGCTCGCGAGGGTCTGGACGACCCGGCGGTGCGGTCGGCCGTCACGGCGTGCGTCGAGCTCGCGGCCCGCCGATGCCCGGCCGGGTTGCGACGCGAGGTCGAGGAGCTCGCCGAGCTGATCGCGTCCGGGCGCACCCCGAGCGGCGAGATCCGGAGCCGGATCGAGGCGGCCGGCCCGTTCGTCGTACTCGAGGAGGAAGCGCATGCGTGAGCAGACCGCGCGCGGCCTGGAGGCCGCCCGCAGCCGCACCCTGCAGCTGACCGACTTCGACGAGGCCGAGCTGACCACCCAGCACAGCCCGCTGATGAGCCCGCTCGTCTGGGACCTCGCCCACATCGGCCAGCAGGAGGACCTCTGGCTGCTGCGTGGCGGCAACGCGGCCGCGCAGGGACTGCTGGAGTGCAAGATCGAGCAGCTGTACGACGCCTTCGAGCACCCGCGCGCCACCCGGATCGACCTGCCCCTGCTGACTCCCCGCGAGTCGCGCAGCTTCATCGCCGACGTCCGCGGCCGGGTCTTCGACGGCCTCGACCGGCTCGACGACGACACCCCGGAGCAGCTGTTCCCCTACGTGATGGTCGAGCAGCACGAGCAGCAGCACGTCGAGACGATGCTGGCCACCCACCAGCTGCGCGCAGGGCGAGCCGCTGCTCGGCAGCGGGCGCCGCTCTCCCGGCGGGCCGCGTGGTGCCGGCCGGCTCGGTGCTGGTCCCGGCCGGGCCGTTCACGCTCGGCGTCGACGGTGACGCCGAGCCGTGGTCGCTCGACAACGAGCGCCCCGCCCACACCGTCGACCTGCCCGCGTTCCGGATCGCCCGCGTCCCGGTCAGCAACGGGGAGTGGCAGGCGTTCATCGACGCCGGTGGCTACGACCAGCCGCAGTGGTGGTCCGAGCGCGGCTGGCGCCACCGCGTCGACGCCGGTCTCGAGCGACCGCTGTTCTGGTCGCCCGACGGCTCGCGGCGCCGGTTCGGCAACGTCGAGGAGATCCCGGCCGACGAGCCGGTGCAGCACGTCTGCTTCTTCGAGGCCGAGGCCTACGCCGCCTGGGCGGGCGCCCGGCTCCCGACCGAGCAGGAGTGGGAGAAGGCCTGCGCCTGGGACCCCGTGGCCGGACGGCGGCGTCGCTGGCCGTGGGGTGACTCGGAGTGGACTCCCGCGCTGGCCAACCTCGGCGGGGAGGCGCTGCGTCCCGCCCCTGTCGGCGCCTACGAGGCGGGTGCCTCCGCCTACGGCGTCGAGCAGATGATCGGCGACGTCTGGGAGTGGACCTCGTCCGGGTTCGAGGCGTGGCCCGGCTTCGAGACGATGCTCTACGCCGACTACAGCGCGCCGTTCTTCGGCGGCGACTTCAAGGTGCTGCGCGGCGGTTCGTGGGCGGTCGGCGGTGCCTCGATCCGGCCGTCCTTCCGCAACTGGGACCTGCCGATCCGCCGGCAGATCTTCACCGGCCTGCGGCTGGCCTGGGATGTGCCAGGAAATGTGTAGGCACCTCGCCTGGCTCGGCGCGCCCCGCACCGTCTCGTCGCTGGTCCTCGAGCCGGAGCACGGCCTGCTGCGCCAGAGCTACCAGCCGCGGCGTCAGTCGCACGGCCTGATGAACGCCGACGGCTGGGGCGTGGGCTTCTTCGCCCCGGGGCTCGACGAGCCGGTGCGCTGGCGGTCGTCGCGCCCGCTGTGGAGCGAGCCGTCGTTCGCCTCGGTCGCGCCGGTGCTCAGCTCCGGCTGCGTGCTGGCGGCGGTGCGGTCCGCGACGGTGGGGATGCCGGCCGACGAGACGCGCTGCCGCGCCGTTCACCGACGGGCGCTGGCTGCTCTCCCACAACGGCCGGGTCGACCGCGCCGTGCTGCCGTCGTACGCCGAGGCCGAGTCGGTGTGCGACTCCGCCGTCCTCGCGGCCCACGTCTTCGCCCAGGGACCCGACCACCTGGCCAAGGTGGTCACCGAGGTCGCCGGCCTCGACCCGTCGGCCCGGCTCAGCCTGCTGCTGACCGACGGCGCCCGGATCCTCGCGACGACGTGGGGCGACCAGCTGAGCTACCTCGTGGAGACCGACGGCGTCCTCGTCGCGAGCGAGCCCCTCGACGACGACCCGCGCTGGGTCGACGTACCCGACCGACACCTGTTCGAGGCGACGCCGGACGGCGTCGCCGTCACCTCACTGGAGAGCTGATGCCGACCGAACCCCTCGACGTCCACCTCGACCCGGGCGCCCTGGCCGCGCAGATGGCGACCGACGTGCGCGCCGGTCTCACCTCGACGCCCAAGACGCTGCCGCCCAAGTACTTCTACGACGCGCGCGGCTCCGAGCTCTTCGACGAGATCACCCGGCTGCCGGAGTACTACCCGACCCGCACCGAGCGGTCGATCCTCGAGCAGCACGCCGACGACATCGCCACGCTGACCGGCGCGGAGACGCTGGTCGAGCTCGGCAGCGGCACGTCGGAGAAGACCCGGCTGCTGCTCCGGGCGCTGACGGGCGGTGGCATCCCTGCGGCGGTTCGTGCCCTTCGACGTCGACCCGGCCGTGCTCGAGGAGGCGAGCGAGGCGGTGGCGGCCGAGTTCGCGGAGCCTCGAGGTCGAGCCGGTCGTCGGCGACTTCGAGCGCCACCTCGGTGTGCTGCCACGCGGTCCGCGACGGCTGCTGGCGTTCCTCGGCTCGACGATCGGCAACCTCGAGCCGCGGCCAGCGCGCGACCTTCCTCGGCCGACGTGCGCGGCACCCTGGGCGACGACGACGCGTTCCTGCTCGGCACCGACCTGGTGAAGGACCCGGCCCGCCTGGTGGCGGCGTACGACGACGCGCAGGGCGTGACCGCGGCCTTCAACAAGAACGTGCTGGCCGTGCTCGACCGCGAGCTCGGCGCCGACTTCAAGGCCGACGCGTTCGAGCACCGGGCCGTCTGGGACGCCGAGCACGAGTGGATCGAGATGCGGCTGGAGTCCGTCGAGGAGCAGCGCGTGCACGTCGGCGCGCTCGACCTCGACGTGGCGTTCGCCGCGGGGGAGCAGCTGCGCACGGAGATCTCCGCCAAGTTCCGTCGCGACGGTGTCGCCGCCGAGCTCGCGGCGGCCGGTCTGACGCTGACGCACTGGTGGACCGACCCCGACGGCGACTTCGCCCTGTCGCTGTCCGTGCCCGCCTGAGCCAGCTCCGTCGACCGGTAGATTCCCGCGCATGGCCGAGCCGACGCGTCTGCACAGCGCGGAGCGGGTGAAGTTCTTCACCGACGCCGTCGTCGCGATCGCGATGACGCTGCTGATCCTGCCGTTGCTCGAGAACGTCTCCGAGGCGGCGAAGGAGGGCCTGGACACCGCCGAGTTCCTCGGTGACCACGGCGACCAGATCTTCGCGTTCGTGCTCAGCTTCGTGATCATCGCGCGCTTCTGGGTGAGCCACGAGCGCCTCTTCGACTCGGTCGAGCAGTGGACCGGCTGGCTGATGGTGCTCAACATCCTCTGGATGCTGACCGTGGTGGTCCTGCCCGTGGTGACCGCCATGGTCGGCTCGATGGAGACCGACCGGGCCCAGATCGCGGTGTACATCGGCACCATGCTGCTCAACTCCGTCGTGATGACGGCGATGTGCGTCGTCGTGCTTCGCCACCCGGTCATCTGGGGCGACGAGTCCCGGCCCGGCCGCGAGGGTCTGGCCGGATCGCTCTCCGTCGCCGTGATGCTGCTGGTCGCGCTGGTGCTGGCGCTCGCCCTGCCCGACGTGGGCTACCTCGCGCTGCTGGTGCTGTTCGCGAGCAACCCGCTCCAGGCCGTGCTGGAGCGGCGCTGGCGGTCGGCCTAGCGGCCCGCCTCAGCTCTCGTGCGAGTGGCGTCCGATCAGGTCGCGGAGGCGCAGGTGCGAGCGCACGAGGGTGACCGACGAACGGTCCAGGTGGAGCTGACCGGCCAGAGCCAGGTCGAGCAGGGAGTGCATGGTGGTTCTCCTCGGTAGTTGTCTTCCGAGGAAACAACCTCTGCGCGTCACGCGGTCATCCGTGGTGGCGGGTGACGTCCGACACGGTCAGCCCGCGGCGACGCAGGCCACGCTGACCACGCACAGCGCGAGGCCCACGGACTGCGCGCGGTGCAGCCGCTCGCCGAGCAGCAACGTCGCCAGCAGCACCGTGAACGCCGGGTAGAGCGAGGTGAGCACGGCCGCGACGCTGAGCAGGCCCTGCTGGCGGGCGAGCATGAAGCCGACCACGGCGAGCGAGGCCAGCACCCCGGCCCCCAGTCCCCACCACTCCAGCGACTGCCGCGGCCGCGGGTCCCCGCCGAGGAGCAGGGCCGCGACCACGACCGCCAGCATCGAGACCAGCTGCGAGCCCATCACCGGCCAGTAGCCGGCGCCCTCGGGCACCTGCCCCAGCGCCGCGAACAGCAGGCCGAAGCCCGCTCCGGCGAGGACGCCGTCGAGGAGGCCCTCGACGTTGCCGGCGTCCTCGTGGCCGGCCGGTGGCTCCCGGGAGACCAGCCAGATGCCGGGCAGGGCGACGACCATGCCCACCCACACGATGGTGCTCGGCCGCTCGCCGGTGGCGACCGCGATGACCGCCGGGAGCAACGCTGCCCCGACCGCCGAGACCGGTGCGACCACGCCCATCCGGCCACGGGCGAAACCGCGGTAGAGGAAGGCGGTGCCCACGCCGCTGCCGACTCCGGCGAGCAGTCCCCAGGCGAGGTCGGCCCCGGTCGGGTCGCCGGGCACGGTGAAGGCGAGGACGAGGGTGCCGAGGCCGGCGCCCGCGCACGCCATCAGGGCGACCGGCCACACCGACGTACGCCGCGAGATCACGCCGCCGAGGAAGTCCGAGAGGCCGTAGGCGAGCGCGGCGCCCGAGCGCGAACAGGACGGTCGTCATCGGGTGCTCATGTCAGCACCACGCCGGCCACCCAGTCCGCGGCTGCGAGCAGGCCGGCCACCATCTCGATCAGCATGGACAGGCCGACGGCCTTGAGGGCGTGCACGGTGGCCGGCCAGGCGGCGGCGCCACCGACGCGTCTGAGCTCGGCCAGGTAGACGCCCAGCACGAAGCCGACGAGCAGGCCGACCACCGGGATCACGAAGAAGCCGACGATGCCGAGCACGCCGCCGAGGACCAGCGTCGAGCCGGGGACGCCGCCCTCCTTGAGCCGGCGACCCGGGACGACGTACTTCACGACCGCGCCGAGCGCCAGGAACACCGCCGCGACCGCGAACACCGACCAGGAGGTGGCGGTGCCGATGTCCCAGGCCCAGAGCAGGATCGCGACGAGCACGAGCAGGGTGCCCGGGCAGCACGGGTACGACGACACCGACGATGCCGACCGCGATGGCCAGCGCCACCAGCACCTCTGCTCCGCTCATGCGCCGACTCTCTCACCGCCTGACCCGCGGAACGCCGAAGGGCCCCGGTCAGCTGACCGGGGCCCTTCGGAACGCGTGGTGGGTGTGGCTCAGATCTCGTCTTCGGGAGCCGCGGGGCTGTCGGCGAGCTTGTCGGTCTCGTCGTGCACGTGCTCGGCGATCTCGCGGAGCTTCTCGCTGTGCTCACGGGCGTGGTGGGCGCAGAACAGGAGCTCGCCGCCGCTCTTGAGCTGTACGCGGAGGTAGGCCTGGGCGCCGCATCGGTCACACCGGTCGACCGCGGTGAGCGGTGCGGCGGCGGGGGCTGTCGCAGTGGTCACGGTCGGACCTCACTCTCGTCTGGGTAACTGCTTCAACGATCCAGCAGGGAGTTGGTTCCCCGCTGTTTCGACTTGCATCAGTCACAACAGTCAACCACGGTGGATGCTTCCCGGTCGGGAGGCCTCCCGTCGATGAGACGAGTGGTGCTCCTCACAGTCCGTACAGATGAGTGTGACCCCCTCCGCGAAAATACGGAGCGAAACGGACCAACTCGCCTTGGAACTACCCGTTCTGGACAGTTCAGCACATCTGTCCAAGCCGCTCACGGGTGATTCGTCACGTGGCGCGTCGCGGATTGGTGGTGTGCTCGGGTCGGTAGATTCGGAGCCAGACCGGTTCCCGCCACGCACCATCCGTCGTGCCAGAGGTCAGACCCATCGACAACACCTACAACGCCCAGCACCTGCTCGTTCTCGAGGGGCTCGAGGCCGTCCGCAAGCGGCCGGGCATGTACATCGGGTCCACCGACACCCGCGGACTGATGCACTGCCTGTGGGAGATCATCGACAACGCGGTCGACGAGGCGCTGGCGGGTCACTGCAGCCAGGTCGACGTGATCCTGCACCCCGACGGCTCCGCGGAGGTCCACGACAACGGCCGCGGCATCCCGGTCGACAAGGAGCCGAAGACGGGGCTCTCCGGCGTCGAGGTCGTCTACACCAAGCTGCACGCCGGCGGGAAGTTCGGCGGCGGTTCGTACGCCGCGACCGGCGGCCTGCACGGCGTCGGCGCCTCGGTCGTCAACGCGCTCTCCGTCGCGCCTCGACGTCGAGGTCGACCGGTCGCCGGCGACCCAGGCGATGTCCTTCCAGCGCGGCTTCCCGGGCGTGTTCGCAGGCGACGGGGCCGTCGGCCGTCGTTCGAGCAGCAGTCGGGGCTGCACAAGGGCAGCCGGGTCAAGAAGGGCGTCACCGGCACCCGGGTCCGGTTCTGGCCCGACCGCCAGATCTTCACCCGCGACGCGAAGTTCACCTGGGACGAGCTGGTCACCCGGGCGCGGCAGACCTCGTTCATCGTCCCCGGGCTCGCAGCTGACGCTCACCGACCTGCGCGGCGACGAGCCGGTCACGGAGTCGTTCCGCCACGACGGCGGCATCACCGAGTTCTGCACGTTCCTGGCCCACGACGAGCCGGTCACCGACGTGCTCCGGCTCCAGGGCTCGGACCCGTTCACCGAGACCGTGCCGCTGCTCGACGACAAGGGCCACATGACGCCCCAGGACGTCGAGCGCGAGCTCACCGTCGACGTCGCGGTGCGGTGGGGGATGGGCTACGAGACCGAGATGCGCTCGTTCGTCAACGTGATCGCGACCCCCAAGGGCGGCACGCACGTCGCCGGCTTCGAGGCGGCGCTGACCAAGACGTTCAACGAGTCGATGCGCGGCTCGCGGGTGCTCAAGGCCAACGACACCGACGTGGTCAAGGACGACGTGCTCGAGGGCCTGACCGCCGTGGTGACCGTCCGGCTGGCCGAGCCGCAGTTCGAGGGCCAGACCAAGGAGGTGCTCGGCACGCCGGCCGCGCGGTCCGTCGTACGCAAGGTGGTGGCGGCGGAGCTGAAGAGCTTCCTGACCTCGACCAAGCGGGCCGAGAAGGCCCAGGCCAAGCTGGTCATGGAGAAGGTCGCCGGCGCGGCCAAGACCCGGCTCGCCGCGCGGCAGCACCGCGAGACCCAGCGCCGCAAGAACGCGCTGGAGTCCTCGGCGCTGCCGGCCAAGCTGGCCGACTGCCGGTCCAACGACGTCGACCGGTCCGAGCTGTTCATCGTCGAGGGCGACTCGGCGCTCGGCACGGCCAAGCTGGCCCGCAACTCGGAGTTCCAGGCGCTGCTGCCGATCCGCGGCAAGATCCTCAACGTGCAGAAGGCCACCGTCGCCGACGTGCTCAAGAACGCCGAGTGCGCCTCGATCATCCAGGTGGTCGGCGCCGGGTCGGGCCGCACCTTCGACCTCGAGGCGGCCCGCTACGGCCGGATCATCTTCATGGCCGACGCCGACTCCGACGGCGCTCACATCCGCTGCCTGCTGGCGACGCTGTTCTTCAAGTACATGCCCGACCTGGTGACCCAGGGCCGCGTGTTCACCGCCGTACCCCCGCTGCACCGGATCGAGCTGACCAACCCCAAGAAGGGGATGGACAAGTACGTCTACACCTACTCCGACCCCGAGCTGCAGCGGAAGCTGGCCGAGCTGACCAAGAAGGGCGTGCGCTGGAAGGACCCCGTGCAGCGCTACAAGGGCCTCGGCGAGATGGACGCCGACCAGCTCGCGGAGACCACGATGGACCCGCGCCACCGCACCCTGCGCCGGATCACGGCCGACGACGCCGCCCAGGCCGCCGAGGTCTTCGAGCTGCTGATGGGCACCGAGGTCGGGCCCCGCAAGGACTTCCTCGTCGCGGGCGCCTACGAGGTCGACGCCGACGCGATCGACGCCTGACGGCGCCAGACATCGGCCCTGGCGGCGTTGTCGTCGCTCGACGTGGGCTTCGCCTTAACCACGCCTTCGCTCCTCCGCCTTGCCAGGGCCGCGCCTGACACCGTCAGTTCCTGACGGCCGCTATCCAGAGCGGTCGGGGCCGGCCTTCGTCGGCGTGATCCGGATGATCACGCGGTGCTCGCGCTCCATGCCGGCGCGGTACTCGTCCCAGTCGGTCTCGCCGCTGATGCCGCGGTAGTACTCGACGAGCGGCTCCATCGCCTCGGGCAGCGAGACCACCTCGGCCTCGCCCTCGACGTACACCCAGTCGCCGAAGAATCCCTTGTTCAGCACGCACACCTGGGCCCACGGGTCGCGGCGCAGGTTCTTCGTCTTGTACGCCGCCTCGCGGCTGCTGATGGTCAGCCGACCCGCCTCGTCGACGCCGACGAGCACCGGGCTCTGCTGGATGCCCGACGCGGTGTGTGTGGCCAGCACGGCCCGGGGGTTGGAGCGGACGAATTCGCGGGCGTCGTCGAGGTCCATGTCCCCAGTCTTGCGCTGCGGTCAACGGGGCCGGGCACGATGGGCCCATGACACCCCACGACGTGCTCGGCTGGGTCCGGATGTACGAGACGGCCTGGCGCTCCCCGGGCACCGACCGGCTGGCGGGACTCTTCACCGAGGACGCGAGCTACCTGATGACGCCCGTGGGAGCAGCCGGTGGAGGGGCTGGCCGCGATCAGCGAGCTGTGGGAGGCCGAGCGGGTCAGCGCCGACGAGGCGTTCACGATGAGCTCGGAGGTGGTCGCGGTCGACGGCGACGTGGCCGTCGTACGCGCCGAGGTGGAGTACGCCGCGAGCGGCACCTCGTGGCGCGACCTGTGGGTGCTGCGCTTCGCGACGGACGGCCGGTGCTCGTCGTTCGAGGAGTGGCCGTTCGCCCCGGACCACCCGGACGGTCACTGAACCGAGGTCAGAAGAGCTGCTCGATCAGGCCGGTGTCGACGTCGTACAGGAAGCCGCCGACCGCGACGGTCTCCGGGATCAGCGGGTGGGTCCGGACCTTGCGCACGTCGTCCTCGAGGGCGCCGCGCTGGTCCTCGACGACGTTGAACGGCTGCCAGGTCGCGTCGAGCCCCGCCGACCGGCCGACCCGCTCGCGCAGCTCGTCCAGCGTCGCCGACGCCATGGCGCAGCGGGTGTGGGGGATGACCAGGATGCGCTCAACCTGGAGCAGGTGGGTGCCGAGGACGAGGGCCTCGAGGGCCTGCGGGGTGACCCGCCCGCCGGGGTTGCGGAAGATCTTCGCGTCGCCGGGGACCAGCCCGAGCATGCGGAGCGGGTCGATCCTGGAGTCCATGCACGTGACGACCGCGATGCCGGCGTGGGCGACGCCGTCGAAGCCGGCGAGGTCGAAGGTCTCGGCGAACTTCTGGTTCGCCGCGAGGATGTCGTCGAAGTCGTGGGCCACGAGGAGAAACTATCCGGTGCCCGGCATCGTCCGATCAGCGGTGGTGTGCCTGCCAAGCCGGGTGGCGAGGGCTGTGTAGCCTGCGGGCGATGACCGCGGACCGCGTACCACCGAGACGCCTACCTCGGGCGCCAAGGGCTCGCCGGTCCGCTCAGCCACCTCGCGGGCATTCGACTTCGCCCCGGGGGCCGTGGTGGTGGCCGTGGTGAGTGTCGGGCTGGTGAGGATCCAGACGCCGCTCTGGGACATCGTCAGCTACGCCCTCTACCTGATCCTGACGGTGCTGCTGCCGGGAACCCTGGTGCACCGGGCGCTGCGTGGGCGCAGCCCGATGATGCTCGTCGACCTGGCCCTCGGTGCCGCGACCGGCCTCGCCCTGGGCTTGGCCGCATGGGCCGTCTTCATGCTGCTCGGCATTGGGCAGGTGCTCTGGCTGTGGCCGCTGGCTGTGTTCATCCCGTTCGCCGCGGTGCCTGGGCTCCGTCAGCACTGGAGGCTGGTCGGCTACACGGAGCGCAGCCGCATCACGTCCTGGCTGCTGTCAGCGGCACTGGTCTTCCACAGCGTCACGCTGATCATCGCGTCGCGGGTGCAGCACCTGCCACCCCGCGCGAACCTCTACTACTTCGACGTCTACTGGCACCTGTCGATCGCGGCGGAGCTGACCCACCGGCTACCCCCGGACGTGCCGTCGGTAGCGGGGCGGACACTTCGCTACCACTGGTTCTCCCACGCCGACATGGCCCGCGCTCACCTGATCAGCGGGGTCGACCTGCCGACGATCTTCCTGCGCCTGTGGCCGATCCCGATCGTGGCGATCATCCTCGGGCTGGTGCTCGCGCTCACCCGCAAGGTGAGCGGCGCGAGCTGGCCGGCCGGGATCGCCGCACTGTTCATCGTCGTCCCCGGCGAGTTGATGCCGTGGGAGTGGTACCGACCGATGACTCCCAACCCGCTCAGCACCGGTGGGCTCCCGTCCCTGGTCTTCGGACTGATCCCACTGCTCCTGGCCGCCGTCGTCCTGGTGGACGTGGTGCGCAAGGAACGGATCGGGAAAGGCTGGTGGGTGCTCGTCATGGCAGTCGCCATGGCTGCGGGCAGCAAGCCGACGGTACTCGCAATCCTGTTCTGCGGGATGGCTCTCGTGCTGCTGGTGAACCTGATCCGGCGCGAGCCGGTGCTGCGGGTCGTCGCCGCCATGGCCCTGATGGGCGTCGGGATGATCGGTCTCGGTCCGCTCGTCTCACAGACGGCGTCGGGATCCGGCGTCAAGCTCTTCGGCATGCTGGCCTTCCAGCCGACCTGGACCGAGTACGCGCAGAAGACCGACCTTCCAGGCACTGGCGGCTACGTGCTCGCGGGGCTAGGTGACCGCAGCGCCCTGTTCCTCGCCCTGGCGCTCGTCGCATGGACGGTGCTACAGCTCGGCTGGGTCCTTCTCGGGGTCTCGCTCGTCGGCAAGGCGACGCGGCTGGACCCTGCCGTCCTGTTGCTGGCCGGAGCGGTCCTGGCCGGCATTTCCGCGACCCTGCTCCTCGACCACCCCGCTCACGGGGAGATCTACTTCGAGAGGACCGCGGTCCCACTTGGGGCGGTGTTGGCCGCATGGGGCCTGTCAGTCGCGCTGGAGCAGGCTCGCGTGCTCGTTGGCACCCGACGCACCCTTGGCGTCGTGATCGCTGCCTTGGTCATGGGTCTTCTGATCCTCGTCGGCGTGGACCTCTCCGCGAACGGCAGGCAGCCTGCTGTGGCCAACTATCCCGAGGCGATCGGGGTCCCGCTGGGAGTCCTTGCGTCGCTGACCGTAGTGGCGCTCGTGCTCTGGTGGGTGCTGCGGCGCTTCGCAGTCCCGTCGCTCAAGGGCGCTGGGCTCGCCTTCTTCGGGGTCGCCGTCTCGGCCATCTTCCTGGTGCACGGGACCCAGGACGGCTGGAACCTCGTCCGGAACGCGGTGCGCCACGACGCAGCCGCCCTGCCGAGCACGAGACTCACAGCGGCGGAGACCCAGGCGGCCTTGTGGGTCAGGCAGAACACTCCGCGCGACGACATCCTCGCGACGAATGTGCACTGTCGCTTCACGCCACAGGACAACCTCTGCGACTCCCGGTCCTACTGGGTCACCGCCTTCGCGGAGCGACGTGCCCTCGTCGAGAGCTGGGCCTACACCGAGGAGAACCTGAACCGGATCGGCCACTTCAAGATGGGGTTCCCGCTCTTTCCGTTCGACGACCCGAAGCTGCTCCGGGACAACGATCGGAACTTCAGCAACCCCACGGCAGAGAGCCTGGCGGCACTCCGCGAGGAGCACCACGTCACATGGCTTTTCGCCGACAGCAGGGCGGGCAATGTCTCGCCGAAGCTCGACGAGCTGGCCACCCTGAGGTTTCGTGCCGGGCCGGTGAAGGTCTACGAGCTGGAGTAGAGCATCAGCCGGCGGCGCGCATCATCTCTGCCGTCGTGGTGCCGCGCGTCTCGGCGCCGCGGAAGCAGAGCACGGCCGCGACCCCGGCGACGACGGCGCACACCCCGGCTCCGAGGAAGATCGCGTGCAGCTGCTCGATGCCGGCCTGCTCGATGAGGCGGGTGTACGCCGCGCACCGGGTCTTGTCGCCGCCGCACACCTCGGTGGGTGAGGGGAACCCGGACTCCACGGCGTAGTAGCGCCGCAGCCCGATCGTGGTCAGCGCCGAGATCCCGACCAGCATCCCCACCATCCGGGCCACCACGAGCAGCGCACTGGTGACGCCGTGGACCGCGTCGCTGGTGCTCGCCAGCAGCGCGGCGTTGACGGGCGCGAGCGCGAGGCCGAAGCCGAGCCCGGTCATCGCCAGCACGGCCGAGGACGTCAGGTGGTGCAGCGACTCGAAGCCCCAGTCGGCCATCAGCCAGAAGCCGAAGGCGGCCAGGATCATCCCGACCGCGGCGATGGACCCGGCCGGCTGCGCGCCGGGTGAGTACGCCGCCCAGCAGTGCGCCGACGGGCAGCGCGACCAGGAACTCGACCAGCACCAGCGCCGCCTTGATCTGCGACCCGTCGGCGACGGTGATCCGCGCGAAGATCGGGATGTCCACCAGAGCGGCGATCAGCGCGGCGCCGACGAAGAAGCTGACCACGAGGGCACCCCAGGCCGGCCGCTGGGCGAACGCGCCGTGCGGCACCAGGGGTGCCTTCGAGCGGCGGTTGTGCAGCCCGAACAGGACGGCGGCGACCGCGGCGACGGCGAGGTACCACGGCCCCGCCTTGCTGAAGACCTGCACCTCGGGGTCGGCCGTCGCGAAGGCCAGGATGATCCCGCCGAGCGCGACGGAGAGCAGCCCGGCGCCGACGAGGTCGGCCTCGCGCGCCGAGCTCCACCAGTCGCGCAGGTCCACCAGCGGCCGCTTCGCGACGAGCAGCCACACCACGAACGCCACGGCCAGCCCGATGGCGACCAGCCCGATCGGGGACCACCAGATCGAGTCGCTCGACCCGAACGGCACGAACGGCCCGCCGAGCTCGACGGAGGTGACCAGGCTCCTCGGCTGGCGCATCACCAGCAGCAGGGCGACCAGGGTCAGGGCGAGCAGGAGGAGACCGATCCAGTCCACGCGGCGGCTCGGATAGTCCCGCGTGTTCGGACCCTCGACACGCCGTGCGGAGGGGTCCGATCGCTCGGGACTATCCGGTTTCGGGGGTCGCAAGGTGCGGATGGCGGCCGCGAGGACGAGGCCGACGGCGAGGTTGATCCAGAAGATGTCGCGCCAGGTGCCGAACGCGAGCACCACCGCGCCGTACAACGGCCCGAGGACGCTGCCGAGCTCCTGGACCGCCCCGACGACGCCGAGGGGCACTCCGCGACGGTCGGCGGGGTAGAGGTCGGCGACCAGCGCCAGCGTGACCGGCACCAGGCCGCCACCGCCGACGCCCTGGAGGAACCGGCCGGTGACCAGCGAGCCGAGGTCGTACGCCGCGGCGGTGATCAGCGAGCCGAAGGCGAACACGACCAGCGCCCCGACGAGGACCGGCGTGCGGCCGCGGAGGTCGGCGATCCGGCCGATCAGGGGCAGCATCGCGACGTACCCGAGCAGGAAGCCGCTGACGATCGGGGCGGCCCGCTGGAGCTCCTCGATGCTGAGGCCGACCGAGCCCATCATGTCGGGCAGGGAGAGCACCACGACGTAGGTGTCGGCCGCGGCGAACATCACTGCGACCGCGGCCAGCCCGAGCAGGAGCCGCGCGGCCCGGTCGGGCCTGCCGACGGAGGACCCGGTGCTGGGCATGGGCGACTCGATCAGCCCGTGGGAGCGGTGATCGTGACGTCTGCGTCGTAGTCGCTGAGCTTGACGTTGTAGGTGACGTCCTCGTCGCCGCTGAAGAAGATCCCGGTCACCTTCACGGTGCGCGCGTAGCCGTCCTCGTCGACCCCGATGGTCGTCCCGTAGGTCTCCTTGGCGCTCGCGCTCGGGATGATCTTCTTCACGGCGGCGCCGGGCAGGGTCCCGGTGTAGCTGGTCAGGATGGTGTCGCCGCTGCGGGTCTTCTTGCCCTCCTCGAGCCCGTCGATCTGGGTCAGCAGCGCCGAGAGCCCGTTGTCAGGGTCGGCGAAGTCGGCGGGGTCCGGGGCGCCGTAGTCGGTGGGATCCATGGGCTGGTAGCCACCGCCGCCGAAGGGCAGCTTGGCGTAGACCTTGCCGTCGACGGCCGTCACCGGGACCGTCGCCGTCAGTCCGGTGATCACGACCTTGACCTCGCCCTTGAACGCGGGGTCGTGGGTGATGTCGCCGTCCGCGCCGAGCACGCCGTTGGAGCCGCTCGGGGGCGTGGAGTCGGTCGTCAGGTCGATGTGCACGCTGGAGGCCTCGTCGAGCTGCTTCTTGGCCTGCTCCATCACCTCGCTGGGCGACTTGGTCTTCGGCTCGTCCGCCGCGTCGCTGCCGCCGCACCCGGCCAGCACGAGAGCGGTGCCCAGCAGGACGGCGAGCAGGGCGAGCGTGCGCCCGCGAAGGCGGTGAGGAGTCATGGCGCTCAGCCTGCCACGTCGGGGTTCGCCGACGCGGGGAGGGAAGAGGTCACCGGTCCCGCGCAGGCCGCGATCGGCTGGCTGCCGGGCTGCCCCGAGCCGTCGCGCCGGGTGACGGGCTCGGGCAGGTCGACGGGTGCCCCGCTGTCGGCGGCTGCGAATGCGGGGGCCGCGCCCGCCCACGAGAAGACGAGCTCGTCCTCGCCCTTGAGGAACCGGTGGCAGCGGACGCCGCCGGTGGCGCGTCCCTTGGCGGGGTACTCACCGAACGGGGTCACCTTCACCGAGCCGGCCTCGGTGCCGGGCAGCGCCGAGGAGGCGCCGGAGACGGAGACCAGCACGGACTCCGCCGGGTCGAGCGCGGTGAAGGACACCACCCGGGCCCCGGCGGCCAGCTTGATCCCCGCGATGCCGCCGCCGGAGCGCCCCTGCGGGCGCACGCTGTCGGCGCCGAAGTGCAGCAGCTGCCCGTCGCTGGTGACGAAGCAGAGCGCCTCGTCGCCGCTGCGCAGCTCGACGGCGCCGACGACCTCGTCGCCGTCCTTGAGCGAGATGACGTCCCAGTCGTCGCGGTTGGAGAGGTACTCCGGGTTGACCCGCTTGACCACGCCCTGGCGCGTGCCGAGGGCGAGGCCGGGGGAGTCCGGCTCGAAGCTGGTCAGCGCGAGCACCCGCTCGCCCTCGAGCGTGAGGAACTCGCCGACCGGCGCACCGCCCTGCAGGTTGGGGTGGTTGGCCGTGCTCGGCAGCGTGGGCAGGTCGAGCACGCCCAGCTTGACCACGCGGCCGGCCGAGGTGACCACACCGACCTCGCCGCGGGCGGTGGTCGCGACGGCCGAGACGATCACGTCGTGGCGGGTCCGGCTGCCGCCGTCGCCGGGCGGGTCGAGGGTCGTCGTACGGGCGAGGAGGCCGGAGGAGGACAGGAACACGTAGCAGGGGTCGTCGGCGACCTCGAGCGGCGTGGCCGAGGCGGTGGTGGTCTGGCCGGACGACTCGAGCAGGACGGTACGACGGGGCGTGCCGTAGGTCTTCGCGACCTCGGCCAGCTCGTCGGCGACCACCTTCCGCAGCCGGGCGTCGTCGCCGAGGATCTCGTCGAGCTCCTCGATGGTGCGCCTGCAGCTCGTCGGCCTCCTTGTCGAGCTCGATCTTGGAGAACTTCGTCAGCCGGCGCAGCGGCATGTCGAGGATGTAGTTGGCCTGGATCTCGGTCAGGTCGAAGACGCGACATCAGCCGCTCGCGCGCCTGCTCGGCGTTGTCGCTGCCGCGGATCAGCTGGATGACCTCGTCGATGTCGATGATGGCCAGCAGCAGGCCCTCGACGAGGTGCAGCCGGTCGGCCGCCTTGCCGCGGCGGTACGACGAGCGGCGGCGTACGACCTCGAAGCGGTGGTCGAGGAAGACCTCGAGCATCTCCTTGAGGCCGAGGGTGCGCGGCTGGCCGTCGACGAGCGCGACGGCGTTGATGCCGAAGGACTCCTCCATCGGCGTGCTCTTGAACAGCTGCTCGAGGATCGCCTCGGGGTGGAAGCCGTTCTTGACCTCGATCACCAGCCGCAGGCCCTTCTCGCGGTCGGTGAGGTCCTTGACGTCGGCGATGCCCTGGAGCTTCTTGGTCTGGACGAGCTTCTTGATCGCGGCGATGACGCGCTCGGTGCCGACGCCGTACGGCAGCTCGGTGACGACGATGCCCTTGCGCCGCGCCGTGACGCGACTCGATCCGGGTCGTCGCGCGCATCCGGAAGCTGCCGCGGCCGGTCTCGTAGGCGTCGCGGACGCCGTCGAGGCCGATGATCTTGCCGCCGGTCGGCAGGTCGGGGCCGGGGATGAAGCGCATGATCGCGTCGAGGTCGGCCTTGGGGTGGGTGACCAGGTGGCGCAGCGCCTGGATCACCTCGACCAGGTTGTGCGGCGCGATGTTGGTGGCCATGCCGACCGCGATGCCGGCGGCGCCGTTGACCACGAGGTGGGGGATCGGCGGCGGGCAGCACGGACGGCTCCAGCTCGCGGCCGTCGTAGTTGGCCCGGAAGTCGACGGTGTCCTCGTCGATGCGTGGCGGTCATCGCGACCGCGGCCGGGGCCATCCGGGCCTCGGTGTAGCGCATCGCGGCCGGCGGGTCGTCGGGCGAGCCGAAGTTGCCGTGGCCGTCGACCGTCGGGCAGCCGCATCGAGAACGGACTGGGACATCCGGACCAGGGCGTCGTAGATGGCGCCGTCGCCGTGGGGGTGGAACCGGCCCATGACCTCGCCGACGACGCGGGAGGACTTCACGTGGCCGCGGTCGGGCCGCAGGTCCATGTCGTGCATCGCGTAGAGGATCCGGCGCTGCACCGGCTTCAGGCCGTCGCGGGCGTCGGGGAGCGCGCGGGAGTAGATGACCGAGTAGGCGTACTCCAGGAAGCTCGTGCGCATCTCGTCGCCGACGTCGATGTCGACGATGTGCTCCTCGAAGTCCTCCGGTGGGGTGCGTGGTACGGCGGGCCATGCGGCTGATTCTCCCCAACGCCCGATGGCGAATCTCCGCCGGGCACGCCGTATCGCGTCACCCTGTCGGTACATTTCACGGGTGACCGCCCAGGACACCGAACCCACTCCGACGCCCCGGGACTACCCGGAGCACTGGGAGGCCGACGTCCTGCTGCGCGACGGGCGGACCGCCCACCTGCGCCCGATCGTCCCGGAGGACGCCGAGGGTCTCGTCGAGTTCTACGGCAACGTCTCGCGACCAGTCGAAGTACTTCCGGTTCTTCGCCCCGATGCCCCAGCTCTCCGACCGCGACGTCCAGCGGTTCACCAACGTCGACTACCGCGACCGGGTCGCGTTCGTGATGACCGTGGCGCGAGAAGATCATCGCGGTCGGCCGCTACGACGTCATCGACCACGACGGCGACCAAGCCGCGGGCCGAGGTCGCCTTCCTCGTCCAGGACTCCCACCAGGGCCGCGGGATCGGCCAGCTCCTGCTCGAGCACCTCGCCCAGGCCGGCCGCGAGCGCGGGGTCGGCCGGTTCGTCGCCGAGGTGCTGCCCGACAACCGCCGGATGATGCAGGTCTTCCGCGAGCAGGGCTACCAGGTCAAGGGCGGCTGGGAGGAGGGGGTGATGCACCTCGAGTTCGACATCGACCCCACCGAGACCTCCATCGGCGTCATCTCGGCGCGCGAGCACCGCTCCGAGGCCGCCTCCATCGCCGCCTTCCTGCAACGCCAAGAACGTCGCCGTGATCGGCGCCTCACGCCGCAGCGACACGATCGGTGCCGCGCTGGTGCGCAACCTCGTGCTCGGCGACTACGCCGGCCGGGTCTACGTCGTGAACCCCGCGGCCGACGCGGTGGCCGGCATGCCGGCGTACCCCTCCGTCGGCGACATCCCCGGCGACGTCGACGTCGCGATCGTCGCGGTACCCGCCGAGGCCGTCCAGGACGTCGTGCTCGACTGCGCCGCCAAGGGCGTCCACGGCCTGATCGTCATCTCCAGCGGCTTCGCCGAGACCGGCGAGGAGGGCCGCAAGCGGCAGCGCAAGCTGGTCGGGCTGGCCCGCTCCTACGGCCTGCGGCTGATCGGCCCCAACTGCCTCGGCGTCATCAACACCGCCGTCGGAGGTGTCGCTGAACGCCTCGCTCGCGCCGCTGATGCCGCCGCGCGGCCGCGCCGGGTTCTTCTGCCAGTCCGGCGCGCTCGGCACGGCGATCCTGGAGAAGGTGCGCGGCCGCGGCCTGGGCCTCTCGACCTTCGTCAGCGCGGGCAACCGCGCGGACGTGTCGGGCAACGACCTCCTGCAGTACTGGGAGGAGGACGACGCGACCGAGGTGATCCTGCTCTACCTGGAGTCGATCGGTAACCCGCGCAAGTTCTCGCGCATCGCCCGCCGGGTCTCGCGCGCCAAGCCGGTGATCGCGGTGCGTTCGGGGCGTACGACGCAGGGCGTGCCGATGGGCCACGCCGTCCGCCAGATCGCGGCCCCTCCGCAGGCGGTCGACGCGATGTTCCGCCAGGCCGGGATCATCCAGGTCGACACGCTCGACGAGATGTTCGACGTCGCGCAGCTGCTCGCCCACCAGCCGCTGCCGAGCGGCTCGCGGGTCGCCATCGTCGGCAACTCCGACGCGCTCGGCCTGCTGGCCGTCGACGCCGCCGTCGCGAGCGGGCTCACCGTCACCAGCGCCACCGCGCTGGGCGCCGACGCGACCGCCGAGGACTTCGAGGACGCGCTCGACGCGGCGATCGACGACGACCACGTGGACGGCGTCGTCGCGGTCTACATCCCGCCGCTCGACGCCGGCGGCGAGGAGGTCGCCAACGTGCTCGCGGCGGTCGGCGAGCAGTCCGACAAGCCGCTGGTCTCCACCTTCCTCGGCCGCGAGGGCGTCCCCGAGCTGCTCCGCGTGCCCGACCTGGCCGGCCACACCGCCGGCCGCGGCTCGGTGCCGTCGTACCCCGCGGTCGAGGCGGCGGTCCGGGCGCTGGCGCGCGTGGTCGACTACGCCGCCTGGCTGCAGCGGCACGACGAGTCCGGCGGGCGTGCTCGAGGACATCGACCCCGAGGCGGCCAAGCGGCTGGTCAACCGGATCCTGATGGACTGCCCCGAGGGGCGCGAGCTCACCGACCACGAGCTGCGGCGAGCTGCTCGGCAGCTACGGCGTCCGGCTCTGGGAGCGGATCGCGGTCGCCACGGCCGACGAGGCGATCGCGGCCGGTGAGCGGCTCGGCTGGGACGTCGTACTCAAGGCGACCGCGGAGCGGCTGCGCCAGCGTCCCGACCAGGCCCACGTGTGGCGCAACATCGACAACGCCGAGGAGATGCGGGACGCCTGGGACTCCCTGGCCGGGATCATCAGCGACGCCGGCCGAGGCCGAGTTCGTCGTGCAGAGCACGGCCGCCTCCCGGCGTACCCGTCGCGGTCGCCGGGCTCGAGGACCCGCTGTTCGGCCCGGCGGTCTCCTTCGGCATCTCCGGCGCGCTCACCGACCTCGTCGGCGACCGGGTCTACCGGATCCCGCCGATCAGCGCGCTCGACGCCGCCGAGACGGTGCGCGCGATCAAGGCCGCGCCGCTGCTGTTCGGCTACCGGGGCAGCGAGCAGGTCGACGTCACCGCGGTGGAGGACCTGATCCGCCGGGTCGCCCAGCTCAAGATCGACCTGCCGCAGGTCAGCCAGATCGACCTGATGCTGGTGCACGCCACGGCCGAGGGCGTCAACGTGCTGCACGCCGCGGGCCGGGTGGACCGGGTGGCCGATGCCCGTTCCGACCTGTTCGTACGCCGCCTCACGGCGCCGGCGGGAGACACCCTCCCCGGCTGAGCCGAAACCCACGGCTCTGCCGTGGGCCGCTGGGCCGCCACGGTGCGACAGTCTTGGTATGGCTGCCTGTGATCTCACAGACGCCGACCTGCTCCGCGCAATGGCCGGTAGGGACGAGGGCGCCCTCCACGAGCTGTACGAGCGGCACGCACCGTGGATCTCGATGCGGCTCATGCGTCGGTGTGCCGACGCGGACGCCGTCTCCGACGTCCTCCAGGACACGTTCCTCGCCGCCTGGAAGGGCGCCGGGCCGCTTCCGCGGTGACGGCGTGGTGCCGGCCTGGCTGTGGGGCATCGCCGTACGCCGGCTGATCAGCCGCCTGCGCAGGCGGACCGACTTCCGGCCCGGACCGGCCCTGCTCGAGGGAGACCTCGAGGACATCTCCGCCGAGGAGCGCGTCCTGCTGCAGCTCGAGAACGTCGACGTCGGCACGGCCCTGGCGCGGATCTCACCCGAGCTGCGGGTCGTCCTGCAGCTGACCGTCCTGGACGGGCTGAACACCCGGGAGGCCGCGGCCCTGCTCGGTATCCCGCGCGGCACCGTGAAGTCACGGCTGCAGCGGGCCCGGGCCACGATGCGAGAGGAACTGGCATGAGCGTGCCCACGTCACCCGGATGGCACCTGAGCGAGGTCGCCCTGCGCGACTACACCTCCGGTGACACGCACCCCGTGGCCGGCGCCTCGGTCGAGGCGCACCTGATCCAGTGCGCTGACTGCCGGACGCGGCTGGGTGCGGTGATGCCGCGTGAGGCGTTGAACCTGACCTGGACGAAGATCCGGGACCAGGTGGAGACCCCCCACGTCAGCGTGGTGGAACGGCTGCTCCGCAAGCTCGGCATGTCGGCGGAGTCGGCCCGTCTGCTGGCAGCCGTCCCGGCCTTCCGCGGGGCGTGGCTGCTGGGCGTCTTCGTGGTGATCGTCTTCGCCGGAGTGGCGGCCCTCTTCTCGGGCGAGACGGGCCTCTCGCTCTTCCTGATCGCGGCGCCGCTCGTCCCGGTCGCCGGTGTCGCGGCCTGCTTCGGCGGGGACGCCGACCCGGCGCACGAGCTGATCACGACGACGCCGCACTCCGCGTTCCGGCTGCTGCTGCTGCGCACCCTGGGCGTGCTGGCGACCTCGATCCCGCTCACCGCGATCATCGGCTTCGCCCTTCCGGGGCCGGCCTGGCTGGGTGTCGCCTGGTTGCTGCCGGCGGTGGCCGGCGTACTCCTCACCCTGCTCGCGGGACCGGTGCTGGGATCCACCACGACCGCCGCGGTGCTCGGTGCCTGCTGGTCGCTCGCAGTCGTCACCGCCGCGCGCGTCGGCGACCCGCTCGAGGTGGTCGAGCCGCTGATGCAGCTCGTCCTCGCCGTGATCGCGCTCGGCGCCCTCGCCGCGCTCATCGTCCGTTACCCGTCGTTCGATCGCCTGGGAGGGCAGTCATGAACATGCCAAGCCGCAGCACCGTCACGCTGGACCACATCACCAAGTCCTACGGTCACACGACGGCCCTGGACGACATCGACCTCGGGCTCGCCTCCGGGATCACCGGGCTGCTCGGTCCCAACGGGGCGGGGAAGACCACGATGCTCCGCATCCTCGCCACGGCGCTGGCACCGGACCGCGGAGAGCTCAGGGTGCTCGGGGAGGACCCTGCCGGGTCGGCCGGTCGGGTCGCCGTACGACGCAGGCTCGGCTACGTCCCCCAGGAGACGGGCTTCCCGCGCGGGTTCACCGCGTTCGCCTTCGTCGACTACATGGCCATCCTCAAGGAGTGGGACGACGCGACCTCACGGCACACGGAGGTCCGCCGCGTGCTCGACCTCGTCGGGCTGGGAGACGTCGCCACCAAACGGGTCAGCGCTCTCTCGGGGGGCCAGCGCCGCCGCGTCGTCCTCGCCCAGGCCATGCTCGGCCTGCCCGACCTGCTGATCCTCGACGAACCGACGGCGGGACTGGACCCGGCGCAGCGAGGAAGGCTCCGCGACGTGCTCGGCCGGGCCGGTGAGTCGGCCACGGTGCTCATCTCCACCCACCAGACCGACGACGTGGCGGCACTGTGCGAGCGGGTGATCGTCCTCGACGGTGGGCGGGTGCTGTTCGACGGGGCCGTGACGGAGATGGTCGCGCAGGCGTCCGGCCGCGTCTGGATGGCCGACCAGCGCGACCCGGCCGCCGAGTTCGCGTGGCGCACCGGCTCCGGTCGCGTCCGGCACGTGGGTACGCCGCCCCCGACGGCCGAGCTGATCGAGCCCGCCCTGGAGGACGCCTACCTCCTGATGGTGGGGGAGCACGCCGAGGACAGCGGTCTGGAGGTCGTGGCATGAGCACCGTGCAGGCGGTCCAGGCCCCCGCCGTGTCGCACAGCCGGCCCACCGTGCTCGCGCTGGCGCGCGTCGAGGCCCGACGCTTCGCCCTGCACCCGCTCTTCCTGTTCGGGACCGGGACCGTCGTGGTCCTCGCGATCGTCCAGCTGGTCCAGCAGAGCGGCGGCGGGGGCAGCCCCATCGGCGCGGTCGTGGTGATCGCCTTCCTGATCGGGGTGTTCGGCTTCGTCGTGGCCCACCGGCTGACGACGTCGATGCGGCGTACGGCGGACCTGGCCGGGACCGCACCCCTCGGACGTCAGCAGCGGACGGCGGCCCTGTGCCTCGCGTGCCTCGTGCCCTTCGCCGTGGGATGTGTGGCCACCGCCTTCATGCTGGTCACGCAGATCGTGTGGCCTCCCGTCGGCATCCCGGCCAGTGCCCATGTCGCATCGTTCCGCGACGAGTCCGACCTGGCCCTGGTGACCGCCGTCCTGGCGATGGCTCCGGTAGCGACCCTGGGTGGCCCCTTGCTGGGTGTCGCGGTCGCGCGATGGGCGCCGTTCCGGGGGTCGGCGCTGGTCGGCGTGGTGACGCTGCTGTTCGTCTGTGCCGCGGACGGGGACGCTGCCCATCCCTGGAACCTGCTCGCCCCGTGGCTGATCCTCTACGAGGAGCGGACCGTCGACAACAGCGAGGCGATGGCGACGTCCTGGTTGCTCCCGCACATCTCGCAGCCGTGGGTCCTGGCCTACACGCTGTGCCTGTGCGGCCTCGCGGTCGTGGCGGCGCTCCTTCGTGACCGGGCCAACCGGCGACAGCTGCTCTGGACAGGCGGCGTGCTGACCGTCTGCGCGGTCATCTGCTTCACCCTGGCGGGCACGTGAGCCCTCGTCTGCGTCCGCCGCTGCCGGTCCTCGGGTCGGTGGCGGCGGCGTGGGCGCTCACGTCGCTGGCAGTGGCCCTGCCCGGAGACGGGGTGAGCCCCTTCCTGCTGCGACTCGTGGAGCTCGTGCTGGCCGGGGGAGCGGCGTACCTCCTCGACGACGGCGCAGCCCGGATGACCGTGGTCACGCCGCGGACGCTCTGGCGACGGCGCGCCCCCGCTCTCGTGACTGGGCTGGCCGTGCTGGCGGGGGCGTGGGCCGTGATCCTGCTCGTACTCGGTCGGCAGGACTTCCCACCGTCGGCGGCGGTCATCACCGGCGAGGTCGGCGTACTCGTCGCGATCGCGCTGGCGCTCGCCGCGGTCCTGGTGTGGCGGGGCGACCCTGTCCCGGGGAGCCGGGTCGCGCCGGTCCTGGGGCTCGCGGGAGTCACCGCACTGATCGCGGGGCCGCTCCTGCGCACCTCGATCTTCCTTCCGGTGGACGGGGCGCGTGATGTGTCGGGCTGGCTGGCGTGGTCGGCCGCCGGACTCCTCGCCGTGGTCGTCACCCTCGTGGCCTCCCGGGACCCCGCGAGCCGGTGGCGCCGCTGACCTGTTCATCCCGTGACAAACTGGCCCCATGCCTTCTGTTGCCTCCAAGGACCGCTTCGACGACCTGGTCGTGGCGATCGAGAAGACCGGCTACTACCCGCAGGTGGTCGCGGCCGGTGTCCGCGGCGCCGTGGCGGGCGAGGAGGTCGGCTCCTTCCTGGTGCACCACGAGCCCACGATCGATCGCGACGAGGTGCGCCGCCACATCACCGTGGTGGTGCTGACCGCCACCCGGCTGATCCTGTGCCACACCGACGAGCACGCGCCCGACGACCTGCTCCCGGAGCCCTACACGTCGACCTCGACCGAGGCGATCCGGCTGGCCGAGGTGCGCTCGGTGGTGGTCAACCGGATGGTGGCCAACCCGGCCACCTTCGACGGTGGCGGCGATCCCACGCCGACCGAGGCCGTCGTGACCGTCGGCTGGGGCGGGATCAACCGCATCGACCTCGAGCCCGCCGCGTGCGCTGATCCCGAGTGCGACGCCGACCACGGCTACACCGGCGTGCTCGCCTCCGACGACTTCTCCCTCCGGCTCAGCTCGGCGGCCGACGGCCAGGACGCCGTCGACGCGCTGCTGGACTTCGCCGAGTCGCTCTCCTCCCGCACCCAGAGCTGAGGCGTGGCCGGCACGCAGGTCGAGCCCGGGTTCGTCGAGCCCGACTACGCCGGCCGCTCGCTGGGTGACGTCCTGCCCGCCGTGGCCAGCGCCCTGGGTGTGCCGGTCGGCTTCCACGAGAGCTCGCTGGTGCTGCCGCCCGCTCCGGCGTACGTCGTGATGCTGGTCGACGGGCTCGGCTACGACCTGCTGGCCGAGCACCGGGTGCAGGCGCCGTACCTCCACTCGCTGCTGGGCCAGCCGCCGGCGACCTGCGGGGTGCCGTCGACGACCGCGACCTCGCTCACCTCGCTCGGGACCGCCCTGACGCCCGGGCAGCACGGTCTGGTCGGGTTCACCTCGCGCGTGCCGGAGACGGGCGAGCTGCTCAACTCGCTGTTCTGGGACAAGCCGGTCGACCCCCTGGAGTGGCAGCCGAACCCGACGGCCTTCGCGCGGCTCGAGAGCGCGGGGGTGCACACCAGCGTGGTCAGCAAGAAGGAGTTCCGGAGCTCGGGGCTGACCCGGTGCGGACAGCGGGGAGCGGCGTACGTCGCGGCCGACGACGTCGACGAGCGCATCGCGGGTGCGGTCGCGGGAGCGGAGCGCCGGCCGTCGCTCACCTACGTCTACGACGGCGACCTCGACTGGCACGGGCACCGCGCGGGTGTCGACTCGCAGCGCTGGCGGGCGCAGCTGCGCGACATCGACGAGGACGTCCAGGAGCTGCGCGAGGCGCTCCCGGACGAGGTGCGGCTGCTCGTCGTCGCGGACCACGGGATGGTCGACTCGACCAAGGAGACGCACATCGACATCGACGCCCACCCGCCCCTGCGCGACGGCGTGGTGCTGCTCGGCGGGGAGGCCCGCTTCCGCCACGTCTACTGCCACTCCGGAGCGGTCGACGACGTCGCCGCGACCTGGCGCGGGGTGCTCGGCGACCGGGCGACCGTGCTGACCCGCGACGAGGCGATCGCCCGCGGCTGGTTCGGCACCGTGGACTCCCGCGTGCGCCCGCGCCTCGGTGACGTCGTCGTCGCCGCCCACGACAACTGGGCCCTGATGAGCTCGGTCGACTTCAAGTACGAGATGACCCTGATCGGCCTGCACGGCTCGCTCACCCCGCGGGAGATGCAGATCCCGATCCTGGTGGGGTAGGGGACGAACCGGATGGGGCTGGCGGGCAATTCTGAGGGCTGGCGGGCAAAGCATTGCCTGCCAGCCCGCAGTTTCCCCGGGCGCCCGGGGAAACCGCAGGCCCCCTACGCGAACGGCAGGGGCTCCGCGATCATCGAGATGGCCCGGGCTCGGGCGGCGGTCATCTTGCGCCGGTGGTGGGCGCGGCAGAGGACCTCGTAGGCGATCTCGGCCGGCTGCTCCTGGTTCTCGACGTCGCCGACGACGATCACCTCGCCCTCGGTGACCATCTCGCCGTTGACCGTGCGGGCGTTGTGGGTGGCCCGCTTGCCGCACCAGCACAGCGCCTCGACCTGGAGGACGTTCATCCGGTCGGCCAGCTCGACGAGGCGTTGCGAGCCGGGGAACAGCTGGGTGCGGAAGTCGCTGAGGATGCCGAACGCGAACACGTCGATCTGGAGCTCGTCGACGATCTTGGCCAGCTGCTCGATCTGTACGGCGGTGTAGAACTGCGACTCGTCGCAGATCAGGTAGTCGATGCGCGCGCCCTGCGTGAGCTCGCCGACCACGAACTTCCAGAAGTCGAAGCCCTCGTCGACCTCCAGCGCCTCGTGGGTCAGGCCGAGCCGCGAGGACACCAGCGCCTCACCGGCACGGTCGTGGGTGGTGAAGATCCGGCCGATCCGGCCCCGGGCCGCATGGTTGTGGTTGGTCTGCAGCGCGAGCGTGCTCTTCCCGGAATCCATCGTGCCGGTGAAGAATTGGAGTTCAGCCACGAGGGAAGAACATACGCCGTACGACGAGCCGGCTCACCCAGCGGGAGCGTTTGTCGCGCGTATGGGTGGCCCCAGTGTGGGAGCCCCGTGACGAACGCCCATCTCGTCGAGGACGGTCGGGTCGGGCACGTCCACTCCGGAGAGGTATTCCCACTGCTCCGCGAAGAGGTGCTCGACCCCACCCGGCGTGGCGAATCCCACGACGTGCAGGGGTTGCTCGGAGGCGTTGGCGAAGGTGTGAGGAGTACCGCGCGGCACCCAGGCGAAGTCACCCGGGGCGGCGGTCCGCCTCTTGTCGCCGAGCTGCATCTCCAGCGCACCAGCGACCACGTAGAAGCCCTCGTCCACCCCGTCGTGCGAGTGCAGGACGGGTCCTGACGACCAGCCCGGGAGGGTGAACTCACAGACGCTGATCAGGCCGCCGGAGTCGGCGGCCACGATCTTGAACGGCAACATCGCGCCCTCGACGCGGGTGGCGCCCGCGGGCAGCAAGTACGGAGAGGCCCGGTCGACCATGGTGACAGCCTAGGCGCATGCAATCTCCCCTGATCGACGCCGATGAGCTCGCTTCCCTGTTGGCCGACGGGCGGTGCACGGTCCTCGACGTGCGCTACCGGATGGGCGGGCCGTCCGGACCCGGTGAGTACGCCGCCGGCCACGTCCCGGGTGCCGTCTACGTCGACCTCGACACGGCGCTCGCCGGGACGCCCGGGGAGCGTGGCCGGCACCCGCTGCCGGAGGTGCCCGTCTTCGAGGCGGCGATGCGTGCAGCCGGGGTGAGGGAGGACCGACCGGTCGTGGTCTACGACGACTGGGACGGCCGGGCCGCCGCCCGCTGCTGGTGGCTGCTGCGCTGGGCGGGACACCCGGACGTCCGCGTGCTCGACGGTGGCTGGGCGGCGTGGAAGAGCCAGCACCAGGTCTCGACCGTGCAGAGCATGCCCCGCGAAGGTGACTTCACCGCTCGACCCCGGGCAGCTCCCGGTCCTGGCCACCGACGACGTCCTCGCCTTCGCGGAGGCCAACGTGCTCGTCGACGCCCGCAACGCCGAGCGGTTCCGCGGAGAGGTCGAGCCGGTCGACCCCGTCGCCGGGCACATCCCCGGGGCGGTCAACGTGCCGACGGGCGCCAACCTCGACGAGAGCGGGCGGTTCCGCTCCGCCGAGGAGCTGGCCGAGGTCTACGCGCAGGCGACCGGCCGCGAGGTCGCGGCGTACTGCGGCTCCGGCGTCACCGCCGCGCACGACGTCCTCGCGATGGCGGTCGCCGGGATCGACGCGGCCCTCTACCCGGGGTCGTGGAGCGAGTGGGTCGCCGACCCCGAGAGGCCAGTGGCCACCGGGGAGTGACTAGACCTCGGCGCCGGCCGACGGATCGAGCGGCAGCGCCTGGGTCACGGCGTCGGGGGAGAGGGCACCGTAGATGTGCGGGTAGGTGTCGTCGCCGACGGCGTCCTCCTGCCACGGCACGTCGAGCCGGTCGGTGTCGATGGTCAGCAGCACGAGCGGCTCGCCCAGGTCGGCGTAGTAGCGGTTGAACACGCCGGCCACCTGTTCCCGCCGCGCGGCGTGCAGGAACCCCTCCTCGTCGAGGCTGCGTCCCACGGTCGAGGTCGTGTAGGCGCCCGACTCCTGCGCCTGGGTCCAGTCCGAGTGGTCGCGATGTGGAAGATCAGCACGGTGCGGCGATCACCAGTGGACGCCCTGGAAGGCCCGGGCCAGCGCCTTCTGCAGGCTGACCTTCTCCACCTTGTCGCCGGCGTTGTCCCCGCGCGCGGCCGTCGAGTCCGGGAAGACCTGGTAGGCGACGTGCAGGATCCGGAAGGCGACCTTCGGCGCCAGCGTGTGGGCGAGTGCGCCGAGGTTGCCGGTCTTGGTGTTGATCTCGTGCGGCTTCTCGACCAGGGCGCGGATGACCTTGCCGGCGGCCTGGGCCGGGCTGATCGCCGGGAACCGGTCGTACATCTTGGTCGGCGCGATCATCGGCGTGCGCACCAGCGGCATGTGGATGCTGGTGAACGAGATGCCGTCGCCGATCAGCTCGCTCGAGACCACGTTGCTCCAGGCGTCGAGGGCGGCCTTGGAGGCGACGTACGCCGAGAACCGCGGCGGGTTGGTGAGCACGCCGATCGAGGAGATGTTCACGACGTGGCCCGACTTGTTCTCGCGCATCTTCGGCAACAGCCCCAGCACGAGCCGGATGGCGCCGAAGTAGTTGAGCTGCATGGTGCGCTCGAAGTCGTGGAAGCGGTCCTCGCTCAGCTTCAACGAGCGCCGGATCGAGCGGCCGGCGTTGTTGACGACGAAGTCGATGTGGTCGAAGTCCTCGGACAGCTGCTTGGTGAGCGCGTCGATGGCGTGCAGGTCGGAGAGGTCGCAGGGATAGCTGTACGCCGTACCGCCCTGGCTCTCGATCAGCCGCTTGGTGGCCTCGAGCTTCTCCTGCCCGCGTGCGACCAGGATCGGTACGGCGCCGGCCTTGGCCACCTGGACGGCCGTCACCAGGCCGATGCCCGAGGAGGCGCCCGTGATGACGACGGTCTTGCCGCTCAGCGCCTTGACCGTCGCGGAGTCGGACTTGATGGTGTCGTCGAGCATCTCCTCCCAGAACGACCACAGCGTGGAGGCGTAGGAGTCGAGGTCGGGGACCGAGATGCCGGAGCCGCGGAGCGCCTTCTCGGTGGCACGCGAGGCGTAGACCGAGGAGAACGACACGTGCTCGAGCACCTCCGGCGGGATGCCGAGGCGACCGATCGTCTGGTTGAGCGCGATGTGCACGGGCGGCATCCGCAGCGCCGCACCGATCAGGTTCGCCGGACGTACGACGCTGGGCAGCAGCTGGGTGGGCAGCCTCGAGGTGACGCTCCGGTCGATGGGTACGGCGAACTGCGGGGCCTTCGCCGCGCCCGCGAACGAGTTGATCAGCCCGACGGTGTTGAGCGGCTCCGGGTTGACCAGGTGGAAGGCCTGGCCATCGAGGTCGGGCTGGTGCGCGATGTGGTCCATCGCCTTGGCGACGTAGTCGACCGGCACCACGTTGGTGTCCCCGAGGTCCACGCCCACCAGCGGCACCCAGCCCGGCAGGCTGTCACGCATCCGCTTGAGCACCGGGAAGAAGTAGTAGGGACCGTCGATCTTGTCCATCGCACCGGTCTCGGAGTGACCCACCACGATGGCCGGACGGTAGACCCGCCACGGGACCTCGGACTCCTCGCGGACGATCTTCTCGGACTCGAACTTGGTGCGGTGGTACGGCGAGGGCAGCCGCTGTCCCTCGTCGAACATGGACTCGTCGAAGACACCGCGGAAGTCGCCGGACGCCGCGACCGAGGAGACCTGGTGGAAGTGGCCTGCCTTGACCTTGGCCGCGAGACCGATGGCGTTGCGGGTGCCACCGACGTTCATCGTCTCGTTCATCTCGTCGGACGCGGTCATGTCGTAGATGGCGGCGAGGTGGAAGAAGTGCTCGATCTCCCCGGTGTGGGCCGCGATCCAGGCGGGGTCGATGCCGAGGTCGGGCTCGCCCAGGTCGCCGATCACCGGCGTGATGCGGTCGCCATCCCCTCCACTGGCAGTCCACTCCTCGGCCAGCCGCTCGAGGCGGTCGCGGGAGCCCTCCCGGCACAGCGCGAAGATCTCGCCCTCGCGGTTGTCCATCAGCTCCTGCACGAGGAAGCGTCCGATGAACCCGGTGGCGCCGGTGACGAAGTAGGCCATGGTGAGTGCACCGCTCTCGCTGATGGGGCAGATGAAGGTCGGTCTCGAGCCATTCAACTCGTCGCGGACCGTCCGGTCACGCGATGGCCGACACATTACCGGCCAGTAACCAGGCCGTCACTCCCCACCGACGTGCGCGTGGTCACGCCGCCCGAGCGGGTCAGTCGTCCTTGGCGCTGCCGCCGAACATGATCTCGTCCCACGACGGCACCGAGGAGCGGCCCTTGCGCTTCGACGCCGCCTTCTCCTCGCGCTGCACCTCGACGGTGTCCTCACCCTGCGTGTCGCGCTCGTCCGCCGCTGCCTCGGCGGCGGGCTCCTCGACGTGCGGCTCCTCGGCCGGCTCCTCGGCGACCGGCTCCTCGGCGACCGGCTCCTCGATCAGGGGCACGTCGTCGGGCGTCGGCTCCGGGGCGTCGGTGAGCCAGTCGGCGTCGGCGGTGTCGGCGGCCGGGTCGATGAGCTCCTCCGGGTCGGCCACGGGGGCGGCCCCGGCCTTGCGGTCGCGGACCAGCTCGATCGCGTCGTCGCCGAGCGGCAGCTCGTCCTGGGTGTGCACCGAGCTCAGCCGTCGCGGCTGCGGGCGTGCGGGCGCACCGGCCTCGTCGGGGGCGCGCACCTCACCGGTGAGGATCTTGGCGTCGTCGTTGTCGGCCACGACGTAGCGGCCCGGCAGGTCGTGGGTGAACTCCGCGGTGCGGGGTCGCCCGGCCACGGCGTACGTCGCCACCAGCGCCCAGCGCCCGTCCGGACGGCGCCACGCATCCCACTCGACGTCCTCGTCGTGCAGCGAGTGCTCGTGGAAGTAGAGGTCGGCCGCCTCGCCGAGCGTCCGCGCCGCCGTGGTCGTGTCGCCGGTGCGGCGCCGCAGCGATCCCTTGAGGGCGTTCTGGGCCACGTGCTGGCGTTCGGCGATGACCGGACCGGCGAACGGCATGATCGCCTCGACGGTCGTCTGTGCGGCGGCGGCGACGTCCTCGGGGGACTCGCCTGCGCGGATGCGCGCCTGGATGTCTCGGGGGCGCAGTGCGCTTTCCATCTTCGTCTCCCACTGACCGAGTCGTGCGGTGTCGCCACGCAGTGCCGCGCGCAGCCGGGTGTCCACAGGAACGGAGAACTCCTCGCCCGAAGCGCTGACGAGGACCAGTCGTGTGCCGTCCTCGTCGAGCCCCACCGGGGTGAGGTCCTGCATGAGCCCAGCCGCTCCTTCGGTCCACCTGCGGCCCGAGCCTACTTCAGCGCCTACCGGGGTGAGGCAGGGCGACTCGCCGCCGCCGCTCTACCCTTTCGACCATGGCTGATCAGGGCACGTTGCTGGTGGTGCTCGACCTCTGCGGCATCTTCGTCTTCGCGATCACCGGGGCCCTGGTCGGGGTACGCAAGCGGCTCGACATCTTCGGCGTGCTGGTGCTGGCCGGCGTCACGGGCCTGGGCGGCGGGCTGCTGCGCGACGTGCTGATCGGGGCGACGCCCCCGGCTGCACTCGCCGACTGGCGCTACCTGATGGTGCCGGTGGCCGCCGGCCTGGTGACCTTCGTGTTCCACCCCGCCGTGGGCCGCTTCGAGCGGGTGATCAACGTCTTCGACGCGGCCGGTCTCGGCCTGTTCGGCGTGACCGGCGCCCTCAAGGCCCTCGACTACGGCCTCGGGCCGGTGCCGGCCGCCCTGCTGGGGATGGTCACCGGCATCGGCGGCGGGATCGCCCGTGACCTGCTGGCGGGCCGGGTGCCGGTGGTGTTCTCCAGCGAGCTCTACGCGACCCCGGCGCTGCTCGCCGCCACCTGGGCGGTGCTGGCCGACGGGTGGGGCCTGCCGGTGGTGCTGGTCTCGATCCCCGGGGTGGTGCTCTGCTTCGGGCTGCGGGTGCTGGCCCTGCGTCGCAACTGGCACGCGCCCCTGCCGAGCGGGTCGGCCAGCGTCTGAGGGGGTGCTGCGCCCCGGACATGCCAATGTCGCTCACGGGGCCGCTGAGAGGCCCACGGCTCCCTCCGGCCACATTCGCATGCCCGAGCGGAGTGAGCCCGGAGCGCGTCGGTCAGGCGCCGAGGACCCGGTCGAGGTAGGCGTTGGTGAAGATCCGGTCGGGGTCGAGACGCTCGCGGAGGGCCTGGACGTCGGCCCAGCGCGGGTACGCCGGGGCGAGGTCGGCCGCGGTGCGGGTGTGCAGCTTGCCCCAGTGGGGACGGCCGTCGTAGCGGCAGAGCAGCTGCTCGATGCCGTGGAAGTAGTCGGTGTGGTCGGTCTGGGCGTTCATGTGGAAGGCGAGGTAGACCGAGGGGCGCTCGTACGCCGTCGACAGCGGCACGTCGTCGGCGGGGCAGACCCGGACCTCGATCGGGAAGCTGATCGTCCAGTCGCTCGCGTCGATGGTGGCGCGCACCTCCCGGAGCGCGTCGAGGGCCGCCTCGCGCGGGACGGCGTACTCCATCTCCCGGAACACCACCCGCCGCGGCGAGGTGAACACCTTGTGCGGCACGTCGGAGTAGCGGCGCTCGGTCAGCGCCCGACCGGAGATGTCGTTGATCTTGCGGACCAGCTTCGGGCTGCGGTTGCCGAGGCGGTTCGTCCAGCCGAAGACGCGGTTGGAGAGGAACTCGTCGTCCCACCACGCCTTGCGGCGTGACAGCGGCTCGGGCGGGTCGAGGGTGCGGTTGTTGCGCTTGGTCAGCAGGCGGTCGGTGTGCGGGAACCAGTACATCTCGAAGTAGTGGTTGTCCTCGACCAGCTCGTCGAACCGGTCGAGCCCCTCGTCCCACAGCATCGGGGCCTCGTGCGCCTCGAGGGTGAACACCGGCTCGACGTCGAAGGTGACCGAGGTGAGCACGCCCATCGCGCCGAGACCGAGGCGCGCCACGTCGAGCACGTCGGCGTTCTCGTGGGCGCCGGCCTGCAGCAGCTCGCCCTTGCCGGTGACCAGCTCGAGCCCCGAGACCTGCGCGCTGAGCGAGGCGCGGTGCCCGCCGGTGCCGTGGGTGCCGGTGGAGATGGCGCCCGCGACCGTCTGCTCGTCGATGTCGCCCATGTTGTGCAGCGTCAGGTCGAGCTTCTCCAGCGCCTGGTTGAGCTCAGCCAGGGGAGTGCCGGCCAGCGCGGTCACCGTCATCGCGTCGCGGTCGACCCCGACGACGCCGCGCAGGCCGCCGGGACGCAGCAGCAGCCCGTCGGTGATCGCGATGTCGGTGAACGAGTGCCCGGTGCCGGGCATCTTGATGGTGAGGTTCTGGTCCCGCGCGGCCAGGACGGCGTCGACGACCTCACCGGCGTCGTGCGGCGAGAGCTCCTGCGCGGGGTGGGCGGTGCTCAGCCGCGACCAGTTGGTCCATGTCGCCATGTCCGGAGATTATCGGGAAGGTTCCCGCACGACGAGGCTGGCCAGAGCGGCGAGCGCGGCCGACACGGCGCACACCCAGTACGCCGTCGCGCCGCTGGCTCCGTCGGCCACGACACCGGCGACCCAGGCACCCGGCGCGATGCCACCGCTCATCCCCGTCTGTACGACGCCCATCGCCTCGTTGAGCCGCGACTTCGGCACCGACTCCTCGATCAGGGAGAACAACGTGATCAGGGTCGGAGCGAGCGCGAGACCCGTCACGAACAGCGCGACCGTGGCCACCGGCAGGCCCGAGAGGAACGGCAGCCAGAGCGTCCCCACCGCGAGCAGGCCCATGCCGATGCGGACCCGGGGGAGCGGGGCGCGTCGCCACGCAACGGTGCCGGCGACCACGCCTGCGGCCAGACTGCCGAACGAGAACGCCGCGAGCATCAGGCCGGCGTACCCCTTGTGGCCCGCGTCGTCGGCGTACGCGACGGTGGCGACCTCGAGGGCACCGAACAGGCTGCCGAGCGCGACCGCGGACGCCGTCAGTGGAATCAACATCCCCCACGGCATCCGGTCGCGCGCGGTCATCGTGTCGCGAGGGTGGGCCGGTGGCTCGGTGCGCTTCTGCGCGGCGAGCGCTGCCGCGCCGATGGTGCCGACGGCCAGTGCGGCCAGCAGCCCGGCCTGGGGTACCAGCGACGTCGCGAGCAGGGTCACGATCGCCGGCCCCGTCACGAAGACGACCTCGTCGGCGACGCTCTCGGCGGCGAAGGCCGTGTGTCGTTCGCTCGCCGTGGGCAGCAGGTGGGCCCAGCGCGCGCGGACCATCGTGCCGATCTGCGGGATCGCGGCGCCCGCCAGCGCGGCCAGGACGTGCGGCCACGGCAGCGGCCAGTCCTGGACGATCGAGACGATCATCAGTCCCGTGGTCAGCGCGAAGGCGACCGAGTCGACCCACAGCACCTTGCCCTGGCCGAACCGGTCGGCCAGCCGGCCGTGCGGGATCGCGAAGAGCGCGTTGCCGATGATGTAGGCGCCCGAGACCTGACCGGCCAGGCCGTAGGACCCGCTCAGCGTGCTCACCAGCAGCACGATCCCGAGCGTCATCATCGAGATCGGCAGCCGCGCGACGAGCGCGGTCGCCGAGAACGCCACGGCGCCGGGGTAGCGGAAGACCCGGCGATAGGAGGTGAGCATCAGCCCTCAGCCTAGGCTTATGAACATGCCGGACCTGCAGCCGTACGACGCCCTCCTGCTCGTCTCCTTCGGCGGTCCCGAGAAGCCCGACGACGTGGTCCCGTTCCTCCGCAACGTCACGGCCGGAAAGAGCATCCCCGACTCGCGGCTCGAGGAGGTCGGCCAGCACTACTACGAGTTCGGCGGCCGCAGCCCGATCAACGACCAGAACCGCGCGCTGATCGCGGCCATCGAGGGAGACCTCGAGGCCAACGGCGTGGACCTGCCCGTCTACTGGGGCAACCGCAACTGGGACCCCTACCTGCGTGAGGCGCTCGAGCAGATGCGGGACGACGGGATCACCCGGGCCGCCGTGCTGCTGACCAGCGCCTACTCGTCGTACAGCGGCTGTCGCCAGTACCGGGAGAACCTCGCCGACGCCGTCGCCGAGGTCCCCGGCTGCGCCCCGGATGGACCGGCTGCGCCACTACTTCAACCACCCCGGCTTCATCGAGCCGATGGTCGACGCGACCCTCGCCGCGCTGGCCGAGCTGCCCGAGGACGCCCGCCACGGCGGGCACCTGGCCTTCGTCACGCACTCGATCCCGGTCAGCATGAACGACACCAGTGGTCCGCGGGGTGCGGCGTACGTCGCGCAGCACCGCCTCGTGGCCTCCGAGATCGTCGAGCGCGTCCGCGAGGAGACCGGGCACCGGTACCCGTCCGCTCTCGTCTACTGCTCGCGGTCCGGCCCGCCCGAGGTGCCCTGGCTCGAGCCCGACATCAACGACCACCTGCGCGGACTGCAGCACAAGGCGGTGCCGGGCGTGGTGGTGGTGCCGATCGGCTTCGTCTCCGACCACATGGAGGTCATCTACGACCTCGACACCGAGGCGAAGGCCACCGCCGAGGAGCTGGACCTGCCGTTCGCGCGCGCCGCCACCGCCGGGGTCGACCCGCGCTTCGTCGCGATGGTGCGCAACCTGCTGGTCGAGCGGGGAGCCGCGGAGCGGGGCGAGCTGCCCGAGCGCGCCACGGTCGGCTCCGACCCGAGCCACGACGTCTGCCCGGCCGGCTGCTGCCCCAACCCGCGCGGCCGTCGTCCCGCGCTCTGCGGCGAGGACTGAGCGGATGCCCGACACGGTCACCGACGCCGACCTGCTCGCCCTCGCGCTCGAGACCGCTCGCGAGGCCGGTCGGCTCGTGGTGTCGATGCGTGCAGGCGGGCGTCGACGTCGCCGACACCAAGTCCAGCCCGGTCGACGTGGTCACCAAGGCCGACCAGGCGTGCGAGGAGCTGATCCTCGACCGGCTGCTCGGCGCCCGACCCGACGACGGCTTCGTGGGGGAGGAGGGCGACGACGTGCACGGGACCTCCGGGATCCGCTGGATCGTCGACCCCATCGACGGGACGGTCAACTACCTCTACGGCCTGCCGCAGTTCGCCGTCTCGATCGCCGCGGCGCGCGGCGACGAGGTGGTGGTCGGGGTGGTGCACAGCCCCGCCCTCGGGCTGGAGTACGCCGCTGTGCGCGGAGCCGGGGCCACCTGCAACGACGTACCCCTCGAGGTGCGCCCGACCCCGTCGCTCGACCAGTCGCTGGTCGCCACCGGCTTCGGCTACGAGACTGCTGCGCGTGAGCGCCAGGCCGCCTCGGTCGCGCGGATGCTCCCGCAGGTCCGCGACATCCGCCGACAGGGCTCCTGCGCCCTCGATCTCTGCTCGGTGGCCGCGGGTCAGGTGGACGCCTACGTCGAGGAGGGACCGCACGTGTGGGACTACGCCGCGGGCGGACTGGTGGCGCGTGAAGCCGGCGCGACCTTCGAGATCTGGACCTCGGTCGCGGGACAGGACCTCGTGGTGTGCGCCCCGACGCCCGGATGGCCCGATTTCTCCGCTCTCGTACGTGCCTGCGGCTTCCTCGGCGACGTTCCTGCGTGACCTGTCGGGGGTCCACCCGCATACTGACGGACCCACCGGGAACAACCCGGCGGGGACAGGCGTTCACGAGTGGTCTGAGCCTCATACAGACCACTCGGCGGCTCGAGTGTGCACATTGGCTCGGAGTCGTGCACAATCTGCGCCGTCACGCGGACTTGGGGGGCAGGACGAGCATCGGGGCTCGAACTGGGTCATGGCCCGGCCGAACACCCGGGAACCACTGGGGACTTGGGAGCAGGAGAGAAGGAATGGCAACCGACTACGACGCACCTCGGAAGACCGAGGAAGAGCAGAACGAGGACAGCCTCGAAGAGCTCAAGGCGCGCCGTCACGACAAGAACTCCGGGAAGGTCGACGAGGACGAGGCAGAAGCTGCCGAGTCCTTCGAGCTCCCCGGCGCGGACCTTTCGCACGAGGAGCTGGCCGTCGAGGTCAAGCCCAAGCAGCTGGACGAGTTCACCTGCATGAGCTGCTTCCTGGTGCACCACCGCAGCCAGCTCGCGGACGAGAAGAAGCTCATCTGCCGCGACTGCGCCTGACGCGCGCCGAACACGACACGACGAAGGGCCGTCCCCCACGGGGGGCGGCCCTTCGTCGTGCTCCGCCTCAGCGTCGAACCGGGGTCTAGGTGACCGGGGTGGGTGCGTCGGCGTCCTGGTCGTCCTTGCCGAGTCCGGGCGGCAGGTGGCCCGTCGACTTCGCGTAGTACTTCGCCGCCCGACGGGTGGCCAGCATCCGCGCCAGGCCGATCGCGGTCCCGCTGACGGTCGCCCAGAGGACGGCCTCCCAGACGTCCACGTCGGGGTCGGCGGGGTTGGCCGGCGGGTTCTTGCCGGTCGCGGCCTTCCAGGAGGTGTTCAGGCCCTTCTTCGCCAGAGCGGCTGCGGTCAGGGCAGCCACGAGCGAGAAGAGAGTCCAGGCCTTCGAGCTGTCCTTCTTCTTCTTGTTCTTGTCCTTCGCCATGTCCTTTGCCTTTCCGGGGTCCTCCTGGGAGTACCCATTCAGCCTAGTCAGAAGCGGTCGAGGCTCCGGCGGTCAGGGCGGCGGCCAGCCGGTGGGGGTGGCGCGTGGAGACCAGCCAGTACGGCGTCCGGTCGGCCGGGTCGAGCACGGGGACCAGCACCGAGCGCTTCAGGTAGGGGCGGGTGTACAGGAAGGCGCGGGCGTCGGCGTCGACCCCGTGCACCCTGCCGGGTCTCCTCGGCGTCCAGCGGCTCGACGGGACCGAGCAGGTCGACCGAGATGTGGGCCGGCCCGGCGTACAGCACGCCGTCGCGGACCTCGACCCTCGCGGTGCCGAGCCACGCGAAGCCGGCGAAGGTGATCAGCACCAGCACGGCCGTCGCCGTCCAGGCCGCCACGGCGGGCATCGAGACGATGAACGCGAGCCACAGGCTGGCCAGCAGCATCGTCGCCTGCACCCACCAGCGGAGCGGCACGAACAGACGCTCCTGGTAGCTGCCCGTCGAGGCACGGGCGTCGCGCGGGGACGGGGACGATGGCACGGGCAAAGCCTGTCATTCAGGGGCTGATGCCGCGCGGGTAGGGTCGCGAGCCATGGTGGAGATCTCGATCAAGCGCCTCGACCCGGAGCTCCCGCTCCCGTCGTACGCCCATCCCGGCGACGCCGGCGCCGACCTGCACTCCGCGGTCGACCTGACCCTCGACCCGGGCGAGCGGGCCCTGGTCCCGACCGGGATCGCGATGGCGCTCCCCGAGGGGTACGTCGCCCTGGTGCACCCGCGCTCCGGGCTCGCCGCCAAGCACGGGATCTCGATCGTGAACGCGCCCGGCACCATCGACGCGGGCTACCGCGGCGAGGTCAAGGTGTGCCTGGTCAACACCGACCGCGACCAGCCGTTCGCCGTACGCCGCGGTGACCGGATCGCCCAGCTGGTGATCCAGCGCTTCGAGACGGCGGCCTTCGTCGAGGCCGACGAGCTCTCGGAGTCGGCCCGTGGCGAGGGGGGCTACGGTTCGACCGGAGGGTTCGTGCAGGTCCGGCAGCAGCCGGAGGAGATCGGTTCGGGAGGCGCAGCACGGTGAGGTTCGGCCGCAAGGTCACGCGAGGACGAGGTCGGGCTCGAGAACCCCGACGACGTCGCGGACGGCGGACGGACGCGTCAGCCGTCCGGTCCGTTCGACGCAGGCGACATCGCCGACCTCGACGAGCGCGACTGCATCGACCTCGGCAGCCTGCTGGTCACCCCGGCGGGGCCGATGGAGATGCGGCTGCAGGTCGACGAGGGCAGCGGCGAGGTGATGGCGGCGATCCTGGTCGACGAGCAGGGCGCCCTCGAGCTGCGCGCGTTCGCGGCGGCGCGCGGAGGCAGCGCGTGGGACGAGCTGCGGCCCCGCATCTCGGCCGAGACCGCCCGGATGGGCGGCACCGCGACCGAGGAGGACGGCGTCTTCGGGACCGAGCTCGTCTGCGTGGTCCCGATGCAGACCCCCGACGGCCAGCCGGGCACGCAGGTGAGCCGGATCAGCGGCCACGAGGGCCCCAACTGGCTGCTGCGAGCGACCCTGATGGGCCAGCCGGCCGCCGAGCCGGTCGAGGGGAGCGCCTGGGAGGAGACGATCCGCTCGGTCGTCGTACGACGAGGGCGCGAGGCGATGCCTCCGGGAGCCCCGTTGAAGCTGGCGCTGCCGCACGACGCCCGCCAGGTGGAGTGACCCCGTCGCCGTCTCGACGTCACCGCCGAGTGACTACGCTCGGCCCATGTCCGAGCACAAGAGTCGCCTCCGCGCCTCGATCAGTCGCTGGGCCAACCAGGACCGCGAGGAGGCCCGCGAGCTGCGCAAGGACACCCGGAAGGCCGGACTGGTGCCGATCGGGGAGGCGCCCGACCGCGAGAGGGTCGTCGTGCAGGGCACGTTGCGGACCGTCACGCTGCGCCCGCGCGGTGGCGTGCCGGCGCTGGAGGCGGAGCTGTACGACGGCTCCGGGTCGATCAGCATCGTGTGGCTCGGACGCCGCCGGATCGGCGGGATCGGCCCCGGCCGCGGCATCCGGGTCGTGGGTCGCATCGGCGTCCAGGACGGCCAGCGGGTCATGTACAACCCGCGCTACGACCTGAGGCCTCGATGACGGGCGACGACGTGACCGACCACGACCATCGGCCCACCCGGCACCCCCGACCACCCACACCGTCGAGGAGGTCGTCCGCAAGCAGCTCTCCGACGCCCTCGGCGGTGCGCGCGGCATGCTCGAGGCGGCGGTCCCGACGATCGCGTTCACGGTGATCTTCCTGACCCAGCACGACCTCCGGCTCGCGATCATCGTGAGCCTCGCGCTCGCCGGCGTCCTGCTCGTGGTGCGGCTGGTGCAGCGCTCGTCGGTGCAGTTCGTCCTCAACGCCCTGGTCGGCATCGGCACTCGGTGCGCTGTTCGCCTGGCGGGCGGCGCGCGGTGGCGGCGACGAGGGCGACCAGGCGCTGGCGTACTTCCTGCCCGGACTGCTCTACAACCTCGGCTACGCGATCGTGATGATGTTCACCATCGCGATCCGCTGGCCCGTCGTCGGCTTCATCGTCGGCAGCGTGGCCGGCGACCCGACCGCCTGGCACGCCGACCGCAACGTCGTACGCCTGTGCAGCCGGCTGACCTGGCTGCTCGCCCTGCCCGTGCATCGCGCGCGTCGTGGTCCAGGGGCCGATCTACCTCGCCGGCCGCAACGGCTGGTGGTCGACCGACTCCGCCGTGGCCGCGCTCGGCGTCGCGAAGCTGGTCGATGGGCTGGCCCCTGCAGGTCGCCGCGCTGGCGACGATGGTGTGGCTGCTGAGCCGCAACGCGACCCCGCTGCGGCCCGGCGAGCCCGAGCCGCACCTGCACGCCTGAGCCGAGCGTCAGGCCTCGAGCAGGGTCTTGGCCTTCTCCAGGTTGGAGCGCACGTCGCGGGTGTACATCTTCATCACGACGCCGTCGGCGAACTTGAAGACGCCGCCGAGCGACTCCGACTCCTGCAGCCAGCTGACCTTGGTGCCGGCGCCCTCGTCGGTGAAGGTCAGCGTGATCGAGTAGGGGATCCGGCCGTCCCGCGAGACCAGCTTCGCGCGCTCGTCCTGCACCCGCTCGACCAGCTCGTCGGTGTAGTCGAGCCGGACGCCCGACGACCTTGACCGCGAACTTCGCCTTGCGGCCGACCTTGTCGGGCTCGCCCTCGATCGACCTCGTAGTCGACGAGGTTGCTGCTGTAGACGGCGACGTTGTCGGGGTCGGCGAAGAACTCGAAGACCTCGGGCCGCGGCTTGTCGATGACGATCGACTCTTCGACGGTGAGCATCGCTGCACTCCCTCCGCCGATCGCGGTCGACCGCGCCTTCGGACGTTACGCGCGTGCAGGCGCCGCGGTCGGCGCGGACTAGACGGCCCTCAGGTGCGGCCTCGCGACCCTTCGCCGTGCTCGTCGGGGGCGAGCATCTTCTCCAGCTCCTCCTCGATCTCGGCGGGTACGACGAAGCAGCAGCTCGTCGCCCGACTCGACCGGCTGGTCGGGGTCGGGGGTGTAGACCTGACCGTCGCGCAGGATCGTCACCAGCGAGCAGTTCTCGGGGAACGGGATCAGGCCCGACGGCTTGCCGACGTACGGCGAGTCGGCGGGCAGCGTCATCTCGACCAGGTTGGCGTTGCCCTTGCGGAAGGTGAACAGGCGCACCAGGTCGCCGACCGTGACCGCCTCCTCGACCAGCGCCGACATGATGCGCGGGGTCGAGACGTTGACGTCGACGCCCCACGCCTCGGTGAACAGCCACTCGTTGTTGGGGTGGTTGACCCGGCCGACCGTGCGCGGGACGCCGAACTCGGTCTTCGCCAGCAGCGAGGTCACCAGGTTGGCCTTGTCGTCACCGGTGGCCGCGATCACCACGTCGCAGTCCTGGAGCCGGGCCTCCTCGAGCGAGGACAGCTCGCAGGAGTCGGCCAGCAGCCACTCGGCGTCGGGCACGCGGTCGGGCTTGATCGACGACGGGGTCCTTGTCGATGAGCAGCACGTCGTGGCCGTTGCCGATCAGCTCGCGGGCGATCGACCTCCCCACGGCTCCTGCTCCTGCGATGGCTACGCGTCATGTCAGTCGTCCTCCGGACCCTTCTTGAGTACGTCGTAGACGCCGTTGGCGTTCTCCTCGCGCATCACCAGGTGCATCATGTCGCCCTCCTGGAGCACCGACTCGCGGCTCGGGCAGCATGCCCTCGCCGAGCCGGTCGATCCAGGCGATCCGGCACTGCGGCCTGCTCCTGGAACTGCACGCGTGCGGTGACCGACCCAGGTCTCGGGGACCGGGACCTGGTCGACCCGGATGGTGCCCGAGGGGTCGCGGAAGTCGGGCTCGGCGCCGGCGGGCAGGATCCGGCGCAGCACCTGGTCGGCGGTCCACTTGACCGTCGCGACGGTGGTGATGCCGAGCCGCTGGTAGACCTCGGCGCGGCCCGGGTCGTAGATGCGCGCGACGACCTGGCGGATGCCGAAGGTCTCCCGGGCCACCCGCGCGGCGATGATGTTGGAGTTGTCGCCGCTGCTGACGGCGGCGAAGGCGTCGGCCCGCTCGATGCCGGCCTCGGTCAGGACGGCCTGGTCGAAGCCGTAGCCGGTCACCTTGGTGCCGTTGAAGGACGGGCCGAGCCGCCGGAACGCGTCGGGGTTGCTGTCGATGATGCTGACGGTGTGGTTGCGGTCCTCGAGGCTGCGGGCGAGCGTCGAGCCGACGCGGCCACAACCCATGATCACGACGTGCACACCGCGCACACTAGTGGAGGTCTGCCTCCGCGGCGGAGGGTTGTGCTCTAGCCTCGCTACGTGGGCATTGGAAATGTCTCCAAGCGGATCCTGCTCGGGCGCAAGCTCCGCAGCTCCCAGCTCGGCGAGACCCTGCTACCGAAGCGGATTGCCCTACCCGTCTTCGCGAGTGACGCGCTGTCCTCGGTGGCCTACGCGCCGGACGAGATCTTCATCATGCTCTCGATCGCGGGCGTCTCGGCGTACGCCTTCAGCTGGAAGATCGGGCTCGCCGTCGCGGTGGTCATGCTCACGGTGGTGGCGTCGTACCGCCAGAACGTGCACGCCTACCCCAGCGGCGGCGGCGACTACGAGGTCGCCAAGGTCAACCTGGGCAACAACGCCGGGGTGACGGTCGCCTCGGCCCTGCTCGTCGACTACGTCCTCACGGTCGCGGTGTCGGTCTCCTCGGGCGTGCAGAACGCCGCCTCGGCGATCCCGGCCTTCTCCGGCCACGAGGCGACGGTGGCCTGCCGTGCTGGTGGTGGTCCTGGCGGCGATGAACCTGCGCGGCGTCCGGGAGTCGGGCGCGTTCTTCGCCATCCCCACCTACGGCTTCATGCTCGGCGTCCTCGGGATGGCGGTGTACGGCGCCATCCGGGCCGCCGAGGGCACCCTGCCCGACGTGGAGAGCGCCGACCTGCGCATCGTCCCCGCCGACGGCTACGGCGGCGACATCTCCCAGGCCGCGATGATCTTCCTGCTGGCGCGGGCGTTCTCGTCGGGCTGTGCGGCGCTGACCGGCGTCGAGGCGATCTCCAACGGGGTGCCGGCGTTCCGCAAGCCGAAGAGCAAGAACGCCGCGACCACCCTGTTCCTGCTCGGCGCCATCGCGATCACGATGATGCTGAGCATCATCATCCTGGCCAGCAACATGGGGCTGCGGATGGTGGACCCCCACGACCTCGACCGGCTCACCGAGGCCGACGGCTCGCCGCTGCCCGACGGCTACGACCAGCACACCGTGATCGCCCAGATCGCGCGCGCGGTGTTCAGACGACTTCCCGCCCGGCTTCTACTTCGTGGTCGCGATGACCGGCATCATCCTGATCCTGGCGGCGAACACCGCCTTCAACGGGTTCCCGGTGCTCGGCTCGATCCTCGCGCAGGACGGCTACGCGCCGCGGCAGCTCGGCTCGCGCGGCGACCGGCTCGCCTACAGCAACGGCATCCTGATCCTCGCCGGCTTCGCGATCATCCTGATCTTCGCCTTCGACGCCGAGCCCACCCGGCTGATCCAGCTCTACATCGTCGGGGTGTTCGTCTCCTTCAACCTCAGCCAGCTCGGCATGATCCGGCACTGGACGCGGCACCTGAAGACCGAGACCGACCCAGCACCGTGCGGCGCAAGATGTTCCGCTCGCGGCTGATCAACACCTTCGGCCTGGCCATGACGGCGTCGGTGTTCGTGGTCGTGCTGCTGACCAAGTTCCTCGCCGGCGCCTGGATCGCGATCCTGGCGATGATCGTCTTCTACGCGATCCTGCGCTCGATCCGCAGCCACTACGACCGGGTGGCCGAGGAGCTGGTGATCCGGGACAGCGACCCGATCCTGCCGACCCGGGTGCACGCGATCGTGCTGGTCTCCAAGCTGCACAAGCCGACGATGCGGGCCCTGGCCTACGCGAAGGCGACCCGCCCCAACATCCTCGAGGCGGTGTACGTCGACACCGACGGCGTCGGCGGGAGCAAGCTCCTCGACGAGTGGGACGCGCAGCGGATCGACGTACCCCTGAAGATGCTGTACTCGCCGTTCCGCGAGGTGATCCGCCCGATCGTCGAGTACGCCATCGAGATCCGCGAGGCCAACCCGCGCGGCGTGGTCGCGGTCTACATCCCGGAGTACGTCGTCGGCCGCTGGTGGGAGCAGGTGCTGCACAACCAGACCGCGCTGCGGCTCAAGGGCCGGCTGCTGTTCACGCCCGGCGTGATGGTGACCTCGGTGCCCTACCAGCTGCGCGGCGCCGAGGTGGCCAAGGAGCGCGACGACTGGGAGCTCCAGCGAGCCCGGCCGGGCGACGTACGCCGCGGCCGCACGCGGTCGGGTCGGTGACCGGCGGACTCACCGGTCGGTCGGCGGTTCGAGCTCGAGATCGGCCCGGTCGCCCACGGCGGCCACTTCGTCGCCCGCCACGAGGGCCAGGTGGTGTTCGTCCGGCACGCGCTGCCGGGGGAGACGCGTGACCGCCGAGGTCACCGAGGACGACGGGCGCTTCCTGCGCGCCGACGCCGTCGAGGTGCTCGCGCCTCGCCGGAGCGGGTGCCGGCCGCCCTGCCCGTACGCCGGACCGGGCGCGCTGCGGCGGCTGCGACTTCCAGCACGTCACGCTCGCGGAGCAGCGCCGGCTGAAGGCGGCCGTCGTCGCCGAGCAGCTCTCGCGGCTGGCCGGGCTCGAGCGCGAGGTGGTCGTCGAGGAGGTGCCGCCCGCCGACGGGCTCGCCTGGCGCAGCCGGATGCAGTACGTCCACCTGCCCGACGGCGGCGTCGGCCTGCGCAAGCACCGCTCGCACGACGTCGTGCGACGATCGACCGGTGCCTGATCGCCGCACCCGGACGCCCGGGAGCCCGAGGCCGGCGCGACGCTCGTCGAGCGGGTCGAGACCGCGCCACGGCGACCGCACGAGTTCGACGTGTCGGCCGACGGCTTCTGGCAGCCGCACGTCGCGGCTCCGCGCACGCTGGTCGAGTGCGTGCTCGACCTGCTGCAGGCCCGAGCGGGGGAGTCGGTGCGTCGACCTCTACGCCGGCGTGGGGCTGTTCGCGTCGTTCCTGGCCGAGGCGGTCGGGTCCCGACGGATCGGTCGTCGCGGTGGAGGGCGACCGGGCGGCCTCCAGGCACGCGCAGGCCAACCTGGCCGGCGTTCGCCTGGGCCAGGGCGGTCCACGGACGGGTCGACCGGGTGCTGCACCGAGGGGTCGGCGGCGCCGACGTCGTCGTGCTCGACCCGCCGCGGGTCGGCGCCAAGCGACAGGTCGTCCGCGCGATCGCGGCGCTGGAGCCCCGCGCCGTGGCGTACGTCGCCTGCGACCCGGCCGCCCTGGCCCGCGACGTGGGCTACTTCGCGGAGTCCGGCTACGAGCTCGGCCGAGCTGCGTGCCTTCGACCTGTTCCCGATGACGCACCACATCGAGTGCGTCGCGCTGCTCGTGCCGGCGACACCGGCGTGACCACGATCGCCGACTTCCTCGAGCTGGTCGACCAGCTCGAGGAGGTGCAGCTGACCGACCACGGTCGCTACTCCAAGCTCGAGGTCTCCGGCCGCACCTTCGGCTACCTGTGGCAGCCGACCCGCACCGTCGGCCTCAAGCAGACGCTGGCCGAGCAGGCGGCGCTGGTGGGGGAGCGGCCGGACGTCTTCGAGGTGCAGTTCACCGCCGGCGGCTTCGGCTGGGTGGTGGTGTACCTCGACGGCATCGAGCGCGACGAGCTCGCCGAGCTGACCTTCGAGGCCTGGCGGCTCTCCGCGCCCGCCCGGCTGGTCGACGAGCGCGGCGACGAGCTGCCGCGTCTGAGCCGCTTTGACTTCGAGTGTGCTCGAAGTCCTAGCGTTCGAGGACATGACTTCATCTGCCTCCCAAGGTCTGGTTCATCACGGGTTGCTCACGCGGCTTCGGCCGGGAGTGGGCGATCGGCGCCCTCGAGCGCGGCGACCGGGTCGCCGCCACCGCGCGCGACCTCTCCACGCTCGACGACCTGGTCACCAAGTACGGCGACGCGATCCTCCCGATCGAGCTCGACGTCACCGACCGCGCGGGCGACTTCGCCGCGGTCGCAGCAGGCGCACGACCACTTCGGCCGCCTCGACGTCGTCGTGAACAACGCGGGCTACGGACAGTTCGGCTTCGTCGAGGAGCTCAGCGAGGACGACTTCCGGGCGCAGATGGAGACCAACGTCTTCGGCGCCATGTGGGTCACCCAGGCGGCGCTGCCGTTCCTGCGCGAGCAGGGGTCGGGCCACATCCTGCAGGTCTCCTCGATCGGCGGGATCTCCGCCTTCCCGAACATCGGCGCCTACCACGCCTCGAAGTGGGCCCTCGAGGGCTTCTCGCAGGCCCTCGCCGCGGAGGTCGCCGGCTTCGGCATCCACGTCACGCTGATCGAGCCGGGTGGGTTCAGCACCGACTGGGCGGGTCCGTCGGCCAAGCAGACCGCGCCGCTCCCGGCGTACGACGAGGTCCGCCGCGGCTTCGAGGAGGCCCGGGCGAAGCGGAACACCTCCGGCCCCGGCGACCCGGTCGCCTCGACCGAGGCCGTGCTGCGCGTCGTCGACGCCGAGGAGCCGCCGCTGCGGGTCTTCCTCGGCGCGGCGCCGCTCGACATCGCCAAGGCCGACTACGCGTCCCGCATCGAGACGTGGGAGGCCTGGGACGACGTCGCCAAGCTCGCCCAGGGCCAGGACTTGGGCTAGCCGGTCGCGAGGTCGCGGCTGCGCTGGTCGACCGCGAGCTCGCCGTACGGGTAGTCGGTCGCGTGCAGGTCGCTGGCCTCGTCCAGGGCCGCGACCTCCTCGGCCTCGAGACGTCACGTCGACCGAGGAGAGGTTGTCCTCGAGCTGCTCCATCGTGCGGGCGCCGAGGATCGTCGAGGTGACGCCGGGCCGGTCGGTCACCCAGGCCAGGGCCACCGCGGCCATCGAGGCGCCGCGGGCGTCGGCGACCCGCTGGACGGCCTCGATGATGTCCCAGGTGCGCGGCGGTGCCGCGCCGGTCCCACGCCTCCATCCCGCGTCCGGGGTCCTCGCCCAGACGGGTGGCGCCGCTGGGGCGCTGGTCGCGCTGGTACTTGCCGCTGAGCCAGCCGCCGCCGAGCGGGCTCCACGGCAGCAGCCCGAGCCCGGCGTCGAGCGCGGCGGGCACGATCTCCCACTCGATCTCGCGGACGATCAGGCTGTACTGCGGCTGGAGCGTGACCGGAGCGGCGAGGCCGAGCTGCGCGGGCGAGGCGCGACCGCCTTGGTCAGCTGCCAGCCGGCGAAGTTGGAGAAGCCGTAGTAGCGGGTGCGGCCCGACCGCACGAACCCGTCGAGGGTCCGCAGGGTCTCCTCGAGCGGGGTCTGCGGGTCCCAGGCGTGCACCTGGTAGAGGTCGACCGAGTCGACGCCGAGCCGCGCGAGCGAGGCGTCGAAGGCGCGGGAGAGGTGCCGCGAGGAGGAGCCCCCGGCGTTGGGACCGGGCTCGAACGGGAAGCGTCCCTTGGTGGCGAGCACGACGCGATCGGTCACGTCCTCGGGACGGTCGGCCAGCCAGCGGCCGATGATCTCCTCGGAGACGCCGTGGGTGTAGACGTCGGCCGTGTCGACCAGCGTCCCGCCGGCCTCGACGAACCGGTCGAGCTGGGCGCGGGCGCCGTCCTCGTCGGTCTCGTTGCCGAAGGTCATCGTGCCGAGGCAGAGCTCGGAGACCGCAGTGCCGCTGTTTCCCAGAGATCGGTATCGCATGTCGCCACCCTAGAGGGACGTGGTATCTTGACATCAAGATAGTTTGCCGACATCGAGGTAAGGGTTGCCTATCTTTCCCGGCCCGCGTGCGGATGGGCAGTATGGGGAACAGAGAGCGGATCCACTCGAAGACTTGAGGAGAACCATGGCCAGCGCCGACAGCTTTGGTGCCAAGGGCACGTTGGACGTCAACGGGAAGTCCTACGAGATCTACCGACTCAGCGCGGTGGAGGGCGACGGTCTCGACGTCGAGTCGCTGCCCTTCAGCCTGAAGGTGCTGCTGGAGAACCTGCTGCGCACCGAGGACGGCGCCGACATCACCGCCGACGACATCAAGGCGATCGCCGGGCTGGGACGCCGACGCCGAGCCCGACCAGGAGATCCAGTTCACGCCGTCGCGCGTGATCATGCAGGACTTCACCGGCGTGCCCTGCGTCGTCGACCTCGCCACGATGCGCGAGGCGATGGCGGACCTCGGCGGCGACCCGTCGAAGATCAACCCGCTGGCCCCGGCCGAGATGGTCATCGACCACTCCGTGATCGCCGACGTCTTCGGGACGCCCGAGGCGTTCGAGCGCAACGTCGAGATCGAGTACGAGCGCAACAAGGAGCGCTACCAGTTCCTGCGCTGGGGCCAGGGCGCCTTCGACGACTTCAAGGTCGTGCCGCCCGGCACCGGCATCGTGCACCAGGTCAACATCGAGCACCTCGCTCGCGTCGTCTTCACCCGCGAGCTCGACGGGGAGCTGACGGCCTACCCCGACACCCTCGTCGGCACCGACTCGCACACCACGATGGTCAACGGCATCGGCGTCGTCGGCTGGGGCGTCGGCGGCATCGAGGCCGAGGCCGCGATGCTCGGCCAGCCGGTCTCGATGCTGATCCCGCGGGTCGTCGGCTTCAAGCTCAACGGCGACCTGCCCGAGGGCGCGACCGCGACCGACCTGGTGCTGACGATCACCGAGATGCTGCGCGAGCACGGCGTGGTCGGCAAGTTCGTCGAGTTCTACGGACCCGGCGTCTCCGCGCTGCCGCTGGCCAACCGCGCCACGATCGGCAACATGAGCCCGGAGTTCGGCTCCACGATCGCGGTCTTCCCGATCGACGAGGAGACCACCAAGTACCTCAAGCTCACCGGGCGCGACGACGAGCAGATCGCCCTCGTCGAGGCCTACGCCAAGGAGCAGGGCCTCTGGCACGACCCCGACGCCGAGCCGCGCTACTCCGAGCGGCTCGAGCTCGACCTCGCCGAGGTCGTGCCCTCCCTCGCCGGCCCGAAGCGTCCCGCAGGACCGGGTCTCGCTGTCCGACGCCAAGGAGGCCTTCCGCGCGTCGCTGCGCCGACTACGTCGACGACGGCGAGCCGGAGGGTGGCTCCGACAAGGAGGGCGTGCCGGCGCAGGAGAAGCCCGACGAGGCCCAGCACTCCAAGGTCGACGAGGCAGTCCGACGAGTCGTTCCCTTCGAGTGACGCCCCCTCGCACTCCGAGGGCGGCAACGGCGACGGCGCACCGCACGACTGGCGCAACCACCCGGCGGGCAGCGGCTCGGGCAAGCGGCCGTCGAACAAGGCGCAAGGTCACCCTCGACGACGGCACCGAGTTCGAGCTCGACCACGGTGCCGTGGCGATCGCGGCGATCACCTCGTGCACCAACACCTCCAACCCGTCGGTGATGATCGGCGCGGCGCTGCTCGCGAAGAACGCCGTCGAGAAGGGCCTGACAGACCAAGCCGTGGGTGAAGACCACCCTGGCGCCCGGGCTCGAAGGTGGTCTCCGACTACTACGAGCGGGCCGAGCTCACGCCGTACCTCGACAAGCTGGGGTTCAACCTCGTCGGCTACGGCTGCACGACCTGCATCGGCAACTCGGGCCCGCTCATCCCCGAGGTCAGCGACGCGGTCAACGAGAACGACCTCGCCGTCGTCTCGGTGCTGTCGGGCAACCGCAACTTCGAGGGCCGGATCAACCCCGACGTGAAGATGAACTACCTCGCGTCCCCGCCGCTGGTCGTCGCCTACGCGCTGGCCGGCTCGATGGACGTCGACCTGTTCAACGACCCGCTGGGCCAGGACGAGGACGGCAACGACGTCTTCATGAAGGACATCTGGCCGAGCGCCGCCGAGGTCGAGGAGGTCATCGCGAGCGCGATCACCTCGGAGATGTTCACCAACGACTACGCCGACGTGTTCGCCGGCGACGAGCAGTGGAAGTCGCTGGAGACGCCCGAGGGCGACACCTTCGAGTGGGACGAGACTCCACCTACGTCCGGAAGCCTCCGTACTTCGACGGCATGCCCGACGAGCCGGAGGACGGTGGAGGACATCGAGGGCGCGCGGGTGCTGCTCAAGCTCGGCGACTCGGTGACGACCGACCACATCAGCCCGGCCGGTGCGATCAAGAAGGACAGCCCGGCGGGCAAGTACCTCGCCGAGCACGACGTCCAGCAGCGCGACTTCAACTCCTACGGCTCGCGCCGCGGCAACCACGAGGTGATGATCCGCGGCACGTTCGCGAACATCCGCCTGCGCAACCAGCTCGCGCCGGGCACCGAGGGCGGGTTCACCCGCGACTTCACGAAGGACGGCGAGGAGACGACCGTCTTCGAGGCTTCGGAGAACTACCTCGAGCAGGGCACGCCGCTCGTCGTACTCGCGGGCAAGGAGTACGGCTCGGGCTCGCTCGCGTGACTGGGCCGCCAAGGGCACCGCGCTCCTGGGCGTCAAGGCCGTCATCGCCGAGTCCTACGAGCGGATCCACCGCTCGAACCTGATCGGCATGGGCGTGCTGCCGCTGCAGTTCCCCGAGGGCGAGACCGCCGAGTCGCTCGGCCTGACCGGCGAGGAGGAGTTCTCCTTCACCGGCGTGACCGAGCTCAACGACGGCAAGACGCCGAAGACGGTCAAGGTGAAGGCCGGCGACGTGGAGTTCGACGCCAAGGTCCGGATCGACACCCCGGGCGAGGCGAACTACTACCGCAACGGCGGGATCATGCCGTACGTGCTGAGGAACCTCCGCAAGTCCTGACCTGCTTCGCAACGTCATACGTTTCGTGGCCTCGAGGCCACGAAACGTATGACGTCCGGCAGGGGGGTCAGTGGGCGCCGTTGGTGACCTCGACGCCCGGGCGGACTCCCGTGGGCGAGCTAGACCGAAGCCGCCTCCGAGGCGCCGTACGGCAGCAGCACGGTGACCTTGGTGCCCCGCCCGCTCGCGGAGTCGACCGAGACCGCGCCGCCGTGCTGGGTCACGATCGAGTGCACGATGCTCAGGCCGAGGCCGGTGCCCTGGATCGCCTGCTCGGTGGCCGCGGTGGACCGGAAGAACCGCGTGAACAGGTGCTCCTGGTCCTCCTCGGTGATGCCCATGCCCGTGTCGGTGACCGTCAGTACGGCGCCCTCGCCGTTCTGGCTCACCGAGACCGTGACCCGTCCGTCGTCGGGCGTGAACTTGATCGCGTTGCTGAGCAGGTTCGCCACCACGCGCTCCAGGGCGGCCCCGTCGCCGAGGATCAGCACCGGATCCGCGGGGAGCTCGATGCGCAGGTCGAGCGTGCGCGACCCGCACCAGCTCCTCGAGCAGCTCGCGGCCGTCGCGGACGACGTCGCGCAGGTCGACCTCGCTCGTGCTCGAGCTCGAGCTGGCCCGACTCGGCCTTGGAGAGCGTGAGCAGGTCCTCGACGAGCAGGCCGAGCCGCGTGGTGTTGCGCTCGATGCGCTCGATCGCGTCGACCTGGCCCTCGTTGAGCTCGCCGAGGCTGCCGTCGCTGAGCAGCTCGGCGTACCCCGAGATGCTGGTGATCGGCGTGCGCAGCTCGTGGCTCACGTTGGAGACCAGCTCCTGCTTGACGTGGTCGACCTCCTCGAGACGCAGCACGGACGCGTGCTCGCGGTCGAGGGCCGCCAGCAGGGCGTCCTGGACGCGGAGGCGCTCGGTGATGTCCTCGCCGGCGCCGATGTAGCCGACCACCGTCCCGTCGGGCTCGGTGACCGCGCTGAGCGTCAGTGACGTCATCCGCTTGCTGCCGTCCTTGTGGGTGAACTCCCAGTCGCGCTGCTCGCCCGCCTCGACCATGGCGAGGACGACGCGGATGTGTTCGGCGGGCACCCCGAAGTGCGCCGCGTGCCGGGCGATCTCCTCCGGCGTGTGGAACATGCCCGGGTTCAGGCCCATCACCTCCTCCGGTGTGTAGCCGAGGAGCTGCTGGGCGCCGGCGTTGTAGTGGGTGATCCGCCCGACCCCGTCGGTGGCGATGATCACCGTCCCGCTCGCCGAGTCGAGCAGCCGCTCGAGCGTGGTCGCCGAACGCGTGGCCTGGCCGGTCATCGTGACCAGCCGCTCGACGGTGAGCGTGAGCGGCACCGTCAGGTAGCAGGCAGCGGCCACGAAGAGGTAGACCAGCGCCGGGGCGAGCTCGTCCGGGACCCCGTCCGTCGTCCCGGCCAGGGGGCCACGCCCCTTGAAGGTGAGGGCGTACGCCGTCAGGCAGACCAGGAACAGCTGGATGTGGCTCTCCCGACGAGTGGCCCGGATCGCCGCCCAGCCGAGCACCGGGAAGACCATGAACGCGACCGCCAGGCGGGTGTCGGGCCAGAACACCGCGAAGGTCACCGCCGCCATCAGCAGCCGCTGGAACATCAGCTCGCCCGGACCGGCGGCGGCCGGTCGGCCCGTGGTCTGGATGATGAGCGGCAGCACCACCAGCTGCGCGGTGAGCGCGGCCAGGAACGACATCACCCCGGCGATCAGTGCGTCGTCGGGATCCTGCGCCACGGCGACCAGCGCCGCCGCAGCGAGCCCGCACAGCAGGCCCGAGACGGCCGTGACGGTGTGGTAGCGCCGGTTGTCGACCTCGTCGAGGAGGAGACCGCCGCCGTGGCGGGACAGGAAGTGCGCGGTGAAGAACGCCGGCACGATCACCGACAGGCTGCCCACGAGCCCCAGGGGGAGGGCCACGTCGTAGCTGAAGGTCAGCGGCACCCCGATGAACACGACCAGCAGGGCCGCCATCCACCAGCGGCGGCTGGGCCCGACGACGAGGAAGAGGGCCGACGGCGAACCCGAGCGACGGCCAGCCGCCGAACGACGTGGCCTGCAGCTGGTCGATCGAGAGAGGCACGGTCACGAGGGCGAGCAGCAGCGCGCACTGCAGCCGCTCGTTCCAGGACATTTCGCTCCTTCGGCTCTGCTTGCCTTCCCTCATCGTGCCGTGAACGGGCCCGAGATGTGGACAGACGCACGCATGGAAGGCTGGGGACATGCTCGTCGCGATCAGCATCAGCCCGTCCGGAACGCCCTCGACACGACCTCGGTCGATCCCTCGACCGGATCGCGTCCGCGGTGAGGCCGACTGGCGGGGTCAGTCACGTCGTCGCCGACATCGTCCGCGTGATCCGCGATTCCGGGCTGCCCAACGAGACCAACGCGATGTTCACCAACATCGAGGGGGAGTGGGACGAGGTGATGGCGGTGGTCAAGCAGGCCGTCGACGTCGCCGCCGCTCGCTACCCCCGCGTGGGCCTGGTGCTCAAGGCCGACATCCGCCCGGGGTACGACGGGCAGCTGGCCGCCAAGGTCGAGCGGGTCGAGGAGCACCTGCGTGGCCGCTGAGCCGGTGATCCGCGCCGCCCGTCCGGGTGACGCCGTCGACCGGGTGATCCGCGACGCCTTCGCCGAGGACGGCGAGAAGGTGGTCGCCCTGTGGGCCGAGCTGGAGCAGTCCGACCTGCTGCGCGGGAGCATCGTGGCCGAGCGCGACGGGGAGGTCGTCGGTCACGTCGGGCTGTCGCACGCGTGGCTGGACGCGCGTCGCGAGCTGGTCGACGTCTGGTTGCTGAGCCCGCTGAGCGTCGTACGCCAGGAGCAGGGCGCGGGGATCGGCACCCGGCTGCTCGAGGCCGCCGTCGACGCCGCCCGCGAGAGCGGCACGCCGCTGCTGTTCCTCGAGGGCGATCCCGGGTACTACGGAGCGCGAGGCTTCGAGCCGGGCGCGGCCGCTACGGTCTCGACCCCGGCGTCGGCCCGCACTCCCGCCCCCGCCTTCCAGGTGGTGCGCTTCGAGACCCACGAGGACTGGATGACCGGGCAGCTGATCTACCCCGACGTCTGGTGGCGGTACGACGCCGCCGGGCTGCGTGACCCGTTGCTCGCCCAGATCGAGCACGCACAGATCGAGGAGAAGAACCGATGAAGTCCGAGACGCGCGAGTACCGCACCGGCGACGCCGAGGTGGTCCTCGACATCACCGACGACTGCGCCGGGTTCGTCGCGGGCGAGGGCGACGGGCTGCTCCAGGTGTTCGTGCCGCACGCGACGGCCGGGATCGCGGTGATCGAGACCGGCGCCGGGCTCCGACGACGACCTGCTCGCGGCGCTCGGCGACCTGCTCCCGGCCGACGACCGCTGGCGGCACCAGCACGGCTCGCCCGGTCACGGCCGCTCGCACGTGATGCCGGCGCTGTCCCGCCGTACGCCACGGTGCCGGTGCTCGGCGGCCGGCTCGCCCTCGGCACCTGGCAGAGCATCTGCCTGGTCGACCTCAACGTGGACAACCCCGACCGGCAGGTGCGGTTCTCCTTCCTCGCCGGCTGATCCGGGGTTCTCGGGTGATCCTCGGTTTCAGTGGCGGCGTGCGTCGCGCTCGCTCGTCCTCGTGGTCGCTGCTCGGCGCGACGATGCAGGCCCTGGTCGGGCTCGGGCTCAACCTGGTCTCGGCACCGATCATCACGATGGTGGCGCCGTCCCTGATGCCCGAGCTGCCGCTCGTCCTGGCGGTCGTGCTGCCGTTCTTCACCCTCGCGCGGTCGCACGCGGAGATCGACTGGCGCGGGCTCGCGTGGGTGCTCCCGGCCCGGGTGCCCGGGCGTGGCGCTCGGGGTGCTGTTCCTCGCGCTGTTCTCCGACCGCGCCGTCGCCGTCGCGGTGGCGCGTGATGGTGCTGCTCGCCGTGCTGCTCTCGCTGGCGCCGATGCAGGTCCCCGTACGACGCAGCACCCTCAGCCTGGCCGGCGTGTTCTCGGGCCTGGCCGGCACGGCCACGTCGATCGGTGGACCGCCGGTGGCACTGCTCTACCAGCACCGCACACCGCAGCAGATCCGCTCCACGCTCGCGGTGCTGTTCACCGTCGGCGCCGCCATGAGCCTGGCCGGCATCTGGCTCAGCGGCCATCTCGACACCAACGTCGCTGCCGCTGGCCGTGCTGCTGACGCCGTTCCTGGTGCTCGGCGCGTGGGCCGGCGCGCGGCCTGCAGCCCGTGCTGCCGGACCGCACGTGCGGTACGCCGTCCTCGCGATCTGCGCGGCATCGGCGCTGGTGCTGCTGGTCCGCAGCCTCATCTAGCCGGCAGCCACCCGCCCGGCGGCGACCTCGCCGAGCCGAACCAGGTCGGCCTTCGAGAGCGGGACGTCGGTCGCGGTGCGACGGCAGGATCACCCGGATCATCAGCTCGGTGGGCAGTGGCATGCTGCATCAACCTGGAAGGACTGCCGGATCCGCGTGCCCGCCGGAGGATGTCGGCTCGAGCTCGAAGCTCCACTCGGTCGAGTCCGGCGGCAGCGCCGCCCCGCGTGCGGTAGACGAGGCGCCGCTCCGGTTCCACCTCGGTGATCGTGCAGCGCCGGCCCCAGCGCACCGGACCGTTGCGGTTCCGGCCCGCGAACTGGGCGCCCACCCGGGCGCTGTCGTGGCCGGGCAGCCACCTGGCCGTGTGGCACTCGTGGCTCCACTCACCGACGCGAGTGACGTCGGTCAGGACCTCCCAGACCTGGCTCGGCGTGGCCATGACCTCGGTCTCGACCGAGGCCTCGGCTGGCAGCCACCGGGTCACCCGGCCACCCATGTCCGGGCCTCCTCGATCGGCAGCGACGGCACGCGGAGCGCCTCCGTCCCGTTCCACAGGGTCGCCCGCTTGCGCCGGTAGCGACCGCGCGAGCAGCTTGATCAGGATGAAGCGAGGGACCGGTGGCACGAGGTGCTCGACGTGGTCCCGCGCGTCGGCGTCGAGCCCGTCGAGGACCCAGTGACCCTCGAGGGCGAGCGCGTTGAGGCTCTTCGGCTTGAGGTTGAACTCCTCGTCCCAGGCGCGCCACTCGCCCTCGGTGATGCTGGCCGAGACCACCGGCATCATCTGCTGCTCCTCGCGCTCGAGGTGGGGGAGCAGCACCTCGCTGAGGCGGTCGACGGCTCGCCTGCAGCGCGCTGTCCGGGCTCGTCGCGTCGTCGAGGTGGCGCTGGGCGGCTGCCTCCAGGTCGTCCATGGCCGGGGTGATCGACTCGTGGTCGGCGTCCATCCGCTCGACCAGCTCGGCCGACTCCGGGTTGCGTCGTACGACGAGCGGGTAGAGCCCTTCGTCCTCGCCGGAGTGATGGGCGTGCAGGAAGCTCATCATCCAGAGCAGGTGCTCTGGCGAGGGCCGTACGTCGCGCAGGCTGGGCTGCCTCCGGAGTCCCGAGAACCAGGCCCGTGCGGACGAGGTCGCGGCGCAGTGCGGAGTGGACGATGCCCATCATCTGGGTGTCGGCGGGGGCGTCGAGCGGAACGGTGTGGCTGGTCATGCTGTCTCCTCGGGGATGTGGTCGAGCAGCCGGCCGAGGGTCGTGGCCAGCCACTCCTGGTACTGCTCCTCGCTCCAGCCGGTCGACTCGACCAGCAGGAGGTAGACCTCGGGGCTCCCGATCGCCTGGAGGCCGTGTGCCAGCTCTGGGTCCGGGCGGTGTCCCAGGATCAGCTCGAGCCCGTCAGTGAAGCTCGTGAGCTGGCGTTGGTGGAGCTCTCCGAGCCTCTCGGCGAGCTCCTTGTCACCCGCCGCCGCGTGCCCGAGCGTGCGGTGCAGTGCGGCGACGCGTGCGTACAGTGCCGAGATCATGCGGGCCACCTTGAGCAGCCGGGTGGCGCGGTCGCCCTCGCCGAGAGCGCGGAACACGGGCCGCTCCGCCAGGGGGATCGGGTCGTCGTCGCCGACCACCCCGACGTCGAGCGCGCGCATCAGCAGCTGTGACTTCGATCCGGCAGTGCCGTAGACGGTCTCGACCGAGACCCCGGCCGCCTTCGCGACATCGCGCATCCCGGTGCCGGCCCAGCCGTTCTCGGCGAACATGCGGGTGGCGGCGTCGATCACCGACAGCCTGGTCTCCTCTGCCATCGCCTGTCGGCGGCTCGAGTCGTAGGTCCTGCGGGTGCTGGTCGCGCGTGCCATGAGAGGAGTGTGGAACAAACTCGTATTGAATACAAGAGCGTTCTGACGAAAACTTCGTGCCAGTCTGGGGCCATGACGACGCACGCGCGAGCAGCCCTGGTCCGACGACGACGTGCAGGGGCGGATCGTCGTACTGACCCGCAACCCGATCGCGGAGGCGATCGCCACCATCGCCGGCACGGCCGGCCGCGAGGTGGTCGTCGTCGACGAGGACGCGGACGGGCGAGGAGTGGCGGCGATCGCGGCCCTCCCGCTGGGAGAGGGCGACGCGGTCGTGCTCTGCGACCACGACGCCCCCGACGCCCCGCAGGTGCTCCGGGACGCGCTGGCCTCACCGGCGGCGTACGTCGCGATGATGGCCAGCCGCCGGCGCTCCGAGGGCCTGCTCGCCCAGCTGGGTGAGGAGGATGCTCGCGGGTCTGGACAAGCTGCACGTGCCGGCCGGGCTCAACATCGGCGGCAAGGCGCCGGGCGAGATCGCGCTCTCGGTGGTGGCCGAGATCGTGGCCGAGTCCTACGGCCGACCCGGCGGACCCATGCGCGACCTAGCCCGGCTGGCTCCGGCTCTCGCAGAACCGGCGGACCGCCTCGCTGGTGCTCTGGCCCGCCAGCATGCGGTAGCGCGCGGCCGCGGTCTCGCGACGTCCGGTGCGCCAGCACAGGTCCGCCAGCGCGAACGCCGCGTCCCTCCTGGCGTACGACGGTCCCTCGTCGGCCAGCGTCTCCAGCTCGCCCTCGATGCCGGCTCAGGTCGGTGCCTTCCGCCAGGGCGACCTGGGCGTGCGCGGAGAGCGAGCGCCACCCGGACCGACGGGCGAGGGCCACACCTGCTCGAGCGCGGTGTAGAGCTGCACGATCCGCGGCCAGTCGGTCTGCGCCACGGAGGGGGCGACGCTGTGCACCCCGGAGATCGCCGCCTCCAGGGCGAACCGGCCGTCACCCGAGGCGGCGAACGCGGCGTCGTCCAGCCCCGCACGCAGGAGCCGCTGGTCCCAGTGGGAGCGGTCGACCTCGTCGAGGGTCAGCGCGACGCCGTCCTCGCCGACCCGGGCGGGGCGGCGCGCCAGCCCCAGCCGGACCACGGCGCGCAGTCCGCGGACCTCGGTGTCGTCGGGGAACAGCACCACCAGCGCGTCGGCGATCGAGAGCGCCTGGCGGCCGAGGTCGGCGAGCGCGTCGCCGGGATCGAGCACCGTGCGGTGGGCGACGGTGAACATGCCCGCGACGCAGTCGAGCACCACCGGGAGCCGCGAGGCCGCGCTCGTCGAGCGTCGGGGACCCGGAACTCGCCCCGGGCCTGGGCCAGCGTCCGCTTCGCCCGGGTCAGCCGCGCCGCCGCGGCGCTCTCCTGGATGCCGAGGTGCATCGCGGTCTCGGCGACGGTGAGACCGCAGACGACGCGCAGCGCGAGCACCATCTGCGCGCCCGGGCGCCAGCGCCTCGTCGCACGCGACGAAGAGCAGGGCGAGCCGGTCGTCGAGCTCGTCGGGGATCTCTCCGGTCTCCACCGCAGCCATCGCTTCCTGGGATGCCAGCTCCGGGGCGAGGCGCGCGAAGGTGCCGCGTCGGCGGTGGTCGTCGATCCACGCGCGCTTGGCCACGCGGACGCACCAGGCCGCCAGGTTGTCGATGTCGACGTCGTCCTGGGTGACGGCTCGCGCCATCGCCTCGGCGGCGTACTCCTCGGCATCGTCCAGGCTGCCCGACCACGCCGCGAGGACGCGAACGATGCGCGGCCAGGCGGCCCGGAACTCGTGGCTGGTCGGGCGCACGCCCCCATGCTCGCCCATCTACCGACGAGGACGGGAGGTGCGCGCCGCCAGCGGCATCACATGATCGGGAAGACCTTGCGCCACTCGATGGTGCCGCCGGTCGGGACCAGGGCGGCGATCTTGCGGGCCGTCGCCTCGTCGTCGACCTCGACGGCGTAGAAGCCGGTGATCAGCTCGCTCGAGTCGGCGTAGGGGCTGTCGGTGTAGACGGCGTCGTCGATCTTGGCGTCGTCCTTGCCGGGGGTGACCACGCCGCCGTGCTTGGCGCTCTGCAGCGCCTCGCCGCCGACCATGCGCGCCCCGAGCTCGGCGACGGCGGCCTGGAAGGCCTGGTGCTCGCCGAAGGTGTCGGCCATCTCCTGCTGGCTGGCCGGCTCACCGCCGGGCAGGAAGCGGTCGGAGTCCCAGTCGCTCTCGCGGATCAGGTAGATGTAGGTGTCGGTCATGACTCGGTCCTCTCGGATATCCGTGGCGCGGATCGCCACACCACTGTGACGAACCCGGGCGACAGAAATCGACAGTTCCGGAGACCTTTTTCCGGCAGTCGGTGCCTGGTCAGTCGGCGAGCAGCTGCAGCGACGAGCTCGTCCACGTTCACGTGCGCGCTCTCGCACCCGGTGGGCACGGCCTCGAAGATCGAGGTGACGAAGCTCTGCACGGCACGGGAGCCGGTCTGCAGCAGGGCGGTGCCGTCGGGGGAGCAGAGCTCGACGATCACGACCGCCTCACCGGTGTTGCTCAGGCAGGGCCAGACCTGGACGTCGCCGTCGCCGGACGGCTCGTAGAGGCCCTCGGCGAGGAGCTCACGGGCGAAGGTCCAGGTGACGCTGCCCGAGCGCGCCTCGAGCTTCATGGTCACGGCGTAGGGATCCGCGGGATCGAAGGAGAACTCACCGTCGAGGTGCTCGGTCGCGCTCTCACCCGAGAGGAAGGGAACGGTCGTCCGCAGGACGACGTCGGTGGTCTCGCTGGTCTGGCCGGAGGTGGCGGGGTGCTGCTCCATCGTGAGTCCTCGAGCTGGTCGTTGTTGCTGGGGAGTGGTGCCTTGTGGTGATGCAACGAGCCATGTCTCATTCCATGACACGATTCCCCGAACTGGTCTACATAATCCGGACCGGTGGTCTACTTTTCACGGACTGGTACGAACATGTGTTCGAACAGATGACTACGTCTGAGGCCATGTCCCCGACCGACCTGTCGCCCCTCCGGGATGGCCCGCGCCGGTGCGTCCGCCGGTGCCCCCGACTGGGAGACGACCGCGATGGCGTGGCTGCTCGACCTCTGCCCGCCCGAGTACCGCACCTATCCAGCCGCTGCGCCGGCACCCGGTCGTGCTGGCCCGGTTCGCGGTGCTCTACGTCGAGGCCTGCCAGGCGGCGGTCAACCGTGGGTTGAGCGAGGCCCGCGGCGGGCTGCGCGAGGTCGCCGACGGGCTGGTGGTCGAGGCGGCCGTGGAGACCTGGCAGCGCGAGTCGGCGCGCCTGCTCGGCGTACGACGGGCGGCCGGTCTCGTCGAGGAGGCCCTCCGTGGACGGCGGTTCGTGGCCCGGCTCTGAGCGTGTCTACTCTGGCCGGCATGCCTCGCATCGCCGTCGTCTTCCTCGTCGACGCCCGCGGCCACGTCCTGCTCCAGCACCGCGACGAGCACGCTCCTCGCGCGGCCAACCAGTGGGGGATGGTCGGCGGCCACGTCGAGGACGGCGAGGACTTCGACGACGCCATGCGTCGGGAGATCCTCGAGGAGACCGGTATCGAGGTGGCGGCCGAGGACCTGTTCCTCTGGCAGGCGACCGAGTTCGACTACTCCGACGGTCACCACAGCGACTACCAGGTGTACGCCGGCCGGGTCGACCTGACCGACGACGACATCGTGGTCGGCGAGGGTCGCGCGATCGTCTTCGTCGACCCGGCCGACACCCCGGCGCTCGACCGGGCCGAGTCGACCGCGCACTTCCTGCCGCAGTTCCTCGAGTCCGACCTCTACCGACGCCTCCACGAAGGGACCCACGGATGACCAAGCCGATGCCGCGCCGGATCGAGGTGCCCGCGATGGGCGCCGAGGACGTGGTCATCGACGACCACGGCATCGCCTGGACCGGCACCGAGGACGGCAGCGTCTGGCGGGTCGCCAAGGACGGAGCCGTCCGCAGGGTCGGCAACACCGGCGGCCGCCCGCTCGGCATCGAGCTGTTCGGCGAGGACCGGCTGCTGATCGCCGACGCGCACGCCGGTCTGCTCACGATGAGCACCACCACCGGTGTGGTCGAGCGACTCGTGACCGAGGTCGACGGCCACCGGATGGTCTTCTGCAACAACGCCGCCGTCGCGAGCAACGGCGACATCTGGTTCTCCGACTCCAGCACCGTCTACCCGATCGAGAAGTGGAAGGCCGACTTCGTCGAGAACACCCAGACCGGGCGGCTGCTGTGCCGCCGGGCCGACGGCACGGTCGAGCAGCACCTCGACGGGCTGGCCTTCGCCAACGGGGTGGCGCTGTCGTCGGACGAGTCGTTCGTCTGCGTGGCCGAGTCGGGTCGCCGGACCGTCGTACGACTGTGGCTGAAGGGGGAGCGCGCCGGGTCGAGCGACCTGCTCGTGCAGGACCTGCCCGGCTACCCCGACAACATCGCCCGCGGCAGCGACCACCTGATCTGGGTCACCATCGCCTCGCCGCTCGACCCCGTGGTGGAGGCCCTGCACGACCGGGCACCGCTGCGGCGTGCGCAAGGCGGCAGTCCGCCTTCCCGAGGTGCTCCAGCCCAAGCCCAAGCAGACCGCGCGGGTGCAGGCCTTCGACGACACCGGCCGGCTGGTGCACGACGTCGACGCCGACGCGAGCAGCTACCACATGGTCACCGGGGTCCGGGAGCACCAGGGCGAGGTCTGGCTGGCCAGCCTGGAGGAGCCGGCACTGGCGGTGGTGAGCCTGCCGACACCTGCCGTCTAGACTCAGATGTTCCGGTAGCGAGGGCGCTACGACGACGCCAGTCGCGGGAAGGAGTGGGCAGCCGATGGGTCATCTCGAGCAGATCACGGGTCCGGCGGACCTGCGCACGCTCGACGACCGCGCGCTCACCGAGCTCGCCTCCGAGATCCGCGACGAGCTGATCCGCACCTGCGCCCCGCGCGGCGGTCACCTCGGCCCCAACCTCGGCGTCGTCGAGCTGACCCTGGCGATCCACCGGATCTTCGAGTCACCGCGCGACCGGGTCATCTTCGACACCGGCCACCAGGCCTACGTGCACAAGATGCTCACCGGCCGGGCCGGCCAGTTCGACACGCTGCGCAGCGAGGGCGGCCTGTCCGGCTACCCGAGCCAGTCGGAGTCCGACCACGACGTCGTCGAGAACTCCCACGCCTCCACCTCGCTGTCCTACGCCGACGGGCTGGCCAAGGCCTACGCGATCCGCGGCGAGGACCGCCACGTCGTCGCCGTCATCGGTGACGGTGCCCTGACCGGCGGCATGGCCTGGGAGGCGCTGAACAACATCGCCGAGGGCGACGACCGCCGCCTGGTCATCGTGGTCAACGACAACGGCCGCTCCTACATGCCGACCGTCGGCGGCCTGGCCAACCACCTCACGTCGCTGCGCACCAGCCCGCGCTACGAGCAGATCCTCGACCTGGTCAAGCGCCGGCTCAACGGCGTCCGCGGCGTCGGCCCGGCGGTGTACGACGCCCTGCACGCGATGAAGAAGGGCATGAAGGACGCCCTCGCCCCGCAGGGGCTCTTCGAGGACCTCGGCCTGAAGTACGTCGGCCCGATCGACGGGCACGACCGCCCGGCCGTCGAGCAGGCGCTCGCCCAGGCCAAGAAGTTCGGTGCCCCGGTGATCGTGCACGTGCACACCCGCAAGGGGTTCGGCTACGACCCGGCCGAGCGCAACGAGGCCGACCAGTTCCACCAGATCGGCCCGTTCGACGTCGAGACCGGCGTCGGCACGCCCGAAGGGCCGGATCTGGACCGACTACTTCTCCGAGGAGATGGTCGCGCTCGGGTCCGAGCGCAAGGACATCGTGGCGATCACGGCGGCGATGCTCTACCCGGTCGGCCTCGACCGCTTCGCCGCGGCGTACCCCGAGCGCACCTTCGACGTCGGCATCGCCGAGCAGCACGCCGTCACCAGCGCCGCCGGCCTGGCCATGGGTGGGATGCACCCGGTGGTGGCGATCTACGCGACCTTCCTCAACCGGGCCTTCGACCAGGTGCTGATGGACGTCGCCCTGCACAAGTGCGGGGTGACGTTCGTGCTCGACCGCGCCGGGGTGACCGGCGACGACGGCGCCAGCCACAACGGCATGTGGGACATGTCGATCCTCCAGGTGGTGCCCGGGCCTGCGGCTCGCCGCGCCCCGCGACGGAGCCCGCGTCGCCGAGCTGCTGCGCGAGGCGGTCGTCGTCAAGGACGCCCCGACCGTGCTGCGGCTCCCCAAGGGCCCGCCGCCGGCCGACATCGAGCGCGGTCGACAGGGCCGGCGGCATGGACGTGCTCGTGCGCGACGGCGCCCGCGACGTGCTGATCGTGGGCATCGGCTCGATGGCGGCCGTCAGCGTCGAGGTGGCGGCCCGTCTGGCCGACCAGGGCATCGGCGTCACGGTGGTCGACCCGCGCTGGGTGAAGCCGTGGGACCCGCGCCGTCGTGGACCTGGCGCGTGACCATCGACTGGTCGTCTGCGTTGAAGACAATGGCAGGGTCGGAGGCTGCGGTGCCTCCCTGCTGCAGCTGCTCAACGACGAGCAGGTGGACACCCCCTTCCGCCAGCACGGAATTCCCCAGGAGTTTCTCGACCATGCCAAGCGGGATGCGATTCTCGAGCGCATCGGGCTCACGGCCCAGGCGCTCGCGCGCGGCATCGTCGAGGACGTCACCGCCCTCGACCGGGCTCGGGACGCCGCCGATCCTCGAGACCACCCCCACGGTCAGGCCGGCATCCATGTCGCGTCCCCGCCCGACCACGGCCGGCTGGACTGACCCGCACCACCGCGGCCGCCTCCGGGCGGCCGCGACTCGCGGCCGTCCTGGCCCTGCTGCTGGCGCTGGCCGGCTGCGGCGGTGACGACTCGGACGACCACGTCGTCGGCGACGACGGCAGCAGCAAGGTCGACGTCGCCGACGCGAAGGCCCAGGAGCAGCGCATCCTCAACCAGCGCGCCCGGGCCGTCCGCGACCACGACCTGGCGCTGTTCCTGCGGAGGGTCGACCACCGGCGACGCGGGGCTGATGGCGCGGCAGCGGCAGTACTTCCGCAACCTCGTCCAGCTGCCGCTCGCCCGGTTCGCCTACCGGGTCACCGACGAGCAGTGGGACGGGGTGCGGACTCCCGAGAGCTGGGGCGACGACGTGCACGTCCCGCAGGTCGTGCTGACCATGCAGCTCGAGGAGTACGACGCCGTGCCCGTCGAGCGGACCGTCGGCTTCGCGTTCTCCTTCCGCAACGGCCGGGCCACGATCGTCGCGGACCGCACCAGCACGGGCCGGATGTTCTTCCGCGGGACCCCCGCACCGTGGGACCTGACCGCGATCACCGTGCGCGAGGACGCGGGCGTGCTCGGCATCTTCGACCGGGACACCCGGCCGTTCGCGCCGATGGTGACCCGGGCCGTCCGCAACGGGATCGACGAGCTCGACCGGGCGCTGCCGTTCACCTGGTCCGGGAAGGTGGTCGTCTACAACGTGGACGACCAGCGGCGTGCTCGCGACCTTCCGGGACGTGCCCGGGCGGGGCGATCGAGCACCTCGGGGCGATGACCTTCCCGACGTACAGCGAGGAGGAGCGCTCGCAGGTCGCCTCGACCCGGATGCTGCTGATGCCCAGCTCGGTGCGCGCCGGCGAGGTGTTCCTCGGCCGGATCACCCGCCACGAGCTGAGCCACATCGCCATCGGCGTGCGCGACGACGGCGCACCGGCCTGGGTCTCCGAGGGCATCGCCGAGTACCTCGGCGCCCGCGAGGTGCCGGTGGCGTCGCGCATCATCGCCGACCTCCGCCCTGCAGCGGGCCCAGAGCGCCGACGACGGGATGCCGGCGTCGAAGGACTTCAACGGCGCCGAGCAGGAGTGGCACTACGCGCTGAGCTGGATGGCCTGCGACTACATCGCCGACGAGTTCGGCGAGGGCCGGCTCTGGGAGCTGGTCGACGCCATGCACAACGGCGGGGAGGGCACCGACGGACGCCGACCAGGACCGCGTGCTCGACCAGGTGCTCGGCTTCGACAGCCGCGAGCTGGCCCGACGCGCGGCCGGCGCGGATCAGGAACATCTACGGCTAGGTTCGACAGGCTCGACCACCGAGGTGCTTGAGCGCCTCGCGCCGCGACAGCCCGGACAGCTGGTCCTCGTGGGCGTCGACGAAGGCCACCACCCAGTCCGGGTCGGCGCGGGCGTGGTCGCGCAGGGCCCAGCCGATGGCCTTGCGGATGAAGAACTCCCGGCCGTACGGCGAGACGGCCGGCGTGGTCCGCGTCGAGCCGTCCAGGTTGGCCTCGATCGCCTCGGCCAGCAGCGCCTGGTCGCAACGGTCCTTCGCGCCGACCTGGCAGATGATCGCGGTGCGTCGTACCCACAGGTCGTCGGCCACCGCCCACTCCCGGATGACGGGAGCCACCTCGTCGGGATGGGCCAGCAGCACGTCGCGCACCAGGTGGGCCGTCTCGTCGACGAGGTCCCACCAGGCGCCCGTGCGGACCAGGTGCTCGTAGAGGTCGAGCGTGTGCGGCCTGCCGGTGCTCGCGGTGCAGCCGGTGCCCGGCCAGGGCGAGCGCGGCGTACCGCTCCTCGCGGAAGGCGGCCCTGTCCCACAGCTCCAGGACGGTGGCGTGCCAGGTCTCCTCGTCGAGCGGGCGGTCGGCCAGCAGCGGCCGGAGGAGCCGCTTCAGCACCGGGCTCGGGATGCCGCGGAAGGGCATCTCGGACTTCATGTAGGCCTGCATCGGCCCGGCGTTCGCGGGGTCGGCGGCCGCGGCCAGCGCGTCGCGGACGCTGCGCACCAGCGTCGAAGTCGGGAGCCGCCATGCGGCGATTGTGCCGTTCGGACCGCTAGCGTGCCTCCATGAACGTGTTGAGGACCAAGTCCGTCGAGCACTCGATGAGCGACACGCACGCCGAGGGTTTCGAGCTCAAGAAGAACCTGACAGCCCTGGACCTCACGGTCTTCGGCATCGGCGTCATCATCGGGGCGGGCATCTTCACCCTGACCGGCCTCGCCGCCGAAGGAGTACGCCGGACCGGGCGTGGTGTTCTCGTTCGTGATCGCCGCGATCTGCTGTGGGCTGGCCGCGCTGTGCTACGCCGAGTTCGCCTCGACCGTCCCGGTCAGCGGGTCGGCGTACACCTTCTCCTACGCGACCCTGGGCGAGCTGGTCGCCTGGATCATCGGCTGGGACCTGATCCTCGAGCTGATGCTCGGGGCGTCGGTGGTGGCGCAGGGCTGGAGCGAGTACTTCGTGACCCTGCTCGACGCCATCGGTCTCGGCTGGCCCGACAACCTGGGCCCGTCATCCGACCCGCAGCTTCGGCGACTTCAACCTCGCGGCGTTCCTGCTCGTCGCGGCCCTCACGACGCTGATCGCGATCGGCATCAAGGAGTCGCTGCGGGTCAACCTCGTGCTGGTCGGCATCAAGCTCTTCGTCGTGCTGTTCGTCATCGTGGCCGGGCTGTTCTACATCACCCCTTCGAACTACGACCCGTTCATCCCGCCGGCGGCCGACCCGGTGAGCGCCAGCGGACTGACGCAGCCGCTGTTCCAGGCACTGTTCGGCATCGAGGCCCAGACCTACGGCGTGCTCGGCATCGTCTCCGCCGCCTCGGTGGTCTTCTTCGCCTACATCGGCTTCGACGTCGTGGCGACGACCGCAGAGGAGGCGCGCAACCCGCAGAAGGACCTGCCCCGCGGCATCCTCGGCTCGCTGGCGATCTGCACGGTGCTCTACATGGCGGTCGCGCTGGTCATCACCGGCATGGTCAAGTACGACGAGATCGACCCGAAGGCCGCGCTCGCGACGGCGTTCCAGGACGTCGGCCGCGACGGGTTCGCCACGCTGATCTCGGCCGGTGCCGTGGCGGGTCTGACCACGGTGGTGATGACGCTGATGATCGGCGCGGTCCGCGTGCTGTTCGCGATGAGTCGCGACGGCCTGATGCCGCGGGCGTTCGCGCACGTGAACGGCAAGACCGGCACGCCGGTGAAGATCACGCTGACGATCGGCTTCCTCGTCGCGGTGGTCGCCTCGCTGACGCCGATCGGCAAGCTCGAGGAGATGGTCAACATCGGCACGCTGACGGCGTTCGCGCTCGTCTCGCTCGCCGTGCCGATCCTGCGGAAGCGCCGGCCCGACCTCGAGCGGTCGTTCAAGGTGCCGCTCAACCCGTGGCTGCCGATCCTCGCCGCGGTGGTCTGCGTCTACCTCGCGCTGAACCTCAGCATCGAGACGTGGCTGCGGTTCGTGGTCTGGATGGTCCTCGGCTTCGTCATCTACTTCGCCTACGGCTACGGGCACAGCCGGGTCGGCAAGGGCGAGGGCATCCCGGCCGAGGACTTCTCGAGGCACGAGGCGGAGCCGGGCAGCGACTCCTGAGCCCGGGCTCTCGCGCGGGGGCATACCCCGCCCGGCCGCGGTGTTGCACGGCCTAGGGTGGGAGCAGCCCCACCTCGTGACCGCCTGACCCGCTGGAGGAGCCCACCGTGACCGACGCCCGGTTCGTGCACATCGTCGACGACGTCCCGGAGCTCTCCGGGCGCGCCGAGGGTCCGGTGCTCGTGGTGGCGCTCGACGGCTTCCTCGACGCCGGCAACGCGTCGGCGCTGGCCAGCACCCACCTGACCGGTGCCGTCGACCGGGCAGCGTGGTCGCCAGCTTCGAGGTCGACGAGTTCTACGACTACCGCGCGCAGGCGGCCGCCGCTCACCTTCGTCGAGGACCACTACGCCGACTACGAGGCGCCCCGCCTGGTGGTGCGGCTGATGCAGGACAAGCTCGGCTCGGCGTACCTCCTGATGAGCGGTCCCGAGCCCGACATCCGCTGGGAGGCGTTCGCCAAGGCGGTCCGCACGGTCGTCGAGCACTTCGACGTACGACTCGTCGTCTCGCTCGGCTCGGTGCCGATGGCGGTGCCGCACACCCGGCCGGTGCAGCTGACCAACCACGCCACGTCGCACCGCCTGCTCGTGCAGGAGAACGTGTGGCGCGGCGAGATCCGGGTGCCGGCCAGTGCCCAGTCCCTGCTCGAGCTCCGGCTGGGGGAGTGGGGTCACGACGCGATGGGGTTCGTCGCGCACATCCCGCACTACGTCGCGCAGTTCGACTACCCGCAGGCCGCCGTCGCGCTGCTCGAGGGGCTCGAGGACGTGACCGGGCTGCAGTGGGAGCTGGACACCCTCAAGGAGGCCGGCGAGGCCCGGCAGGTGGAGATCGCCACCCAGATCGCGGACTCCGACGACGTGCGTGACGTGGTGTCCGGCCTCGAGCAGCAGTACGACGCCTACCACTCCAAGGCCGCCAACCTGCTCGCCGACGACGAGCCCCTGCCCAGCGGTGAGGAGATCGGGGCCCAGTTCGAGCAGTTCCTCGCCCGCCTCGAAGAGCCGGAAGACTAGGTCACGTCCATGCCTGCCTCTGCCGAGGAGCTCCTGGCGCTGCTCGACCTCGAGCCGATCGAGGACAACCTGTTCCGCGGACGTCAGCCCGCCACGCAGCTGCAGCGCGTGTTCGGGGGCCAGGTGGCCGCGCACGCGCTGGTCGCGGCCAGCCGGACCGTCCCCGACCGCTACCAGGTGCACTCGCTGCACTCCTACTTCCTGCGGCCCGGTGACACCTCCGTCCCGATCGTGTACGACGTCGAGAGCGTCCGGGAGGGACGCAGCTTCGCCACCCGGCGCGTGCTCGCCCGCCAGCACGGCCGGCCGATCTTCGCGATGACGCTGAACTTCCAGATCCCCGAGGAGGGCCTCGACCACCAGGACCCGATGCCGGAGGTCCCCGCCCCCGAGGACTGCCCGACCCTCGCCGAGGTGTCGCCCGGGTCAGGTCGGGACACCGAGGAGTGGGAGCGGGAGTGGGCCGCTCTCGACGTGCGGCACGCGGGCAACTCCCGTCCGGGCGGCCAGATCCACGACGACTCCGTCGCCGCGCGGGTGCGGCTGTGGATCCGCGTCAACGGCACCCTGCCGGACGACTCGCTGCTGCACACCGCGGCGTTCACCTACTCCAGCGACATGACCCTGCTCGGGGCGACGCTGGTGCCCCACGACCTCTACATCGGCTCGCCCGGCATCCAGGCCGCGTCGCTGGACCACACCATCTGGTTCCACCGGCCGTTCCGCGCCGACGAGTGGTGGCTCTACGACCAGGTCACGCCCTCGGCCATCGGCGGTCGCGGGCTCGCGATCGCGCGGGTGTTCAGCCGCGACGGACGCCTGGTGGCGAGCGTGGCGCAGGAGGGCCTGATCCGCGTCCTTCCGGCCGAATAGCAGGACAAACGGAACTTTTCCGGCCGACACGCCGTGACATGGGTTACTTTTGGCCACTGATGGTGCCTGAGTGATCAGTGAGGTTCACGGATGTCGGCTCGGACGTGGTGCAAGGCAGGTGTGGTCGGGCTCGTCCTGGGCCCCCTGGTCGTGGCGTTCAGCCCCCCGGTGACGGCCGTCGGCGACGGCGGGCACGGCTTCGGCCGGATGGGACCGGCCCATGCCCGCACGGTCGCAGTCTCGCCCTCCGCCGGCCCCGACTTCGAGATGCCCTTCCTGTGCGGCACCACCTGGACGGGCAGCAGCCGCTCCGGGCACTCGCCGAGCTACTACACGATCGACTTCAACGGACCCGACGACCTCGGCAAGCCGGTGCTCGCGAGCGCCCCCGGCGTGGTCATCAAGGCGCAGTCGCTGACCACGAGCTACGGGCGGCACGTCGTCATCGACCACGGCAACGGCTACAGCACGCTCTACGGTCACCTGAACCAGATCGCGACCTCGGTCGGCGCCACGGTGGACCAGGGCGACCTGATCGGCTATCTCGGCACCTCCGGCAACAGCACCGGTCCGCACCTGCACTTCGAGGAGCGCAAGGACGGCGCCTACTTCCCGCCGTACTTCCACCGCGCGGCCTTCCAGATGGGGTCGACCAGGGCGTCGGCGAACTGTGGGGACCGGCCCATCGCCGCCGACTGGAACGGCGACGGCACCTCCGAGCCCGGGATCTTCCGCACCACCCCGAGCAAGGGCGAGTGGTGGCTGCTCAAGGGCAACGTGTCCTCGGTCGTCCAGTGGGGCTATCCGGGCGACCGTCCGGTGGCCGGCAGCTGGGCCGCGGACCGCACGGCCGAGGTGGCCGTGCGCCGGATGCTGCAGCCGAGCTTCCTGCTGCGCTGGCCGAGCGGCCAGATGGTGACGCTCCCGAACACCGGTTACGTCACCGACATCCCGCTGGCGGGCGACTGGGACGGCAACGGGGTCAGCGACGTCGGCCTCTTCCGGCCCTCGACCCGGACGTTCTGGCTGCGGACGCCCAGCGGCACCTGGACGTCGATCGCCTCCTTCGCCGGGGTCGGGGAGACGCCCGTCGCGGGCGACTGGAACGGTGACGGGAAGACCGACGTCGGCACCTGGAAACAGGCCACCGGCGTGTGGCGGCTGCGGATCCCGAAGGGTGCGTCGTACTCCACGGCCGGAGTGCGGTACGGCGTCCTCGGCGACCTGCCCGTGACCGGCGACTGGAACGGCGACGGGATCACCGACGTCGGCACGTGGCGCAGCTCGAAGGCGACCTTCTGGATGCGGACGCCGAGTGGCGCCGCCTTCGTGAACAAGACGCGGGTCTACGGCAACCCGCGCTGAGCTCACCCTCGGCGCGCTCGTCCCACGAGATGGGGGGCACCGCTGCTGGGACTGGTCAGTGAGAAGTCGAGGCCGCGGGCGGTGTCGATGTCGACCACCCGGGAGCCGAAGGCGACCTTGCCGGGCAGGAAGATCGGCTTCTTGAACTCGACCTCGACCGTCGCCTCGTCGCCGAGACGGTTGGCGAACGCCGCGACGCAGCGGGCCTTGCTCCACATGCCGTGCGCGATCTGTCGCTTGAAGCCGAACGCCTTGGCGCTCAGCGGGTAGAGGTGGATCGGGTTGTGGTCGCCCGAGACCGCGGCGTACTCGCGACCCAGGCTGCCGGGCAGCGACCAGACGGTGCCGGTGCCGGCGACGACGTCGAACGGGTCGTCCTCGGGCTTCGCGTCCTCATCGCCCTTGCCCAGGCGCAGGTAGTTCGAGGTCGACTCCCACACGGTCTCGCCGTCACCGGACGTCGTCACCGTGGTGACCAGGTCGAAGACCCGGCCCTTGGCGTGCGGCCGGAGGTTGACCGCCGCCGCCGAGACGTCGAGACGCTCGCCCGGAGCGATCGGCCGGTGCTGGGTGATCCGGTTGCCGACGTGCACGGTCCCGATCGCCGGGAAGGGGAACGAGCCGTCGGTCATGATCCCCATGTGCAGCGGGAACGCGAGCATGTGCGGGTAGGTGAACGGCAGCGTCTGGCTCGGCGCGAACCCGCAGACGCCGGCGTACGCCGCGACGTGGCTCGGGTCGACCGCGATGTCGTTGCGGTGCAGCGTCAGGTCGGGGAGCTCCCCGCCCTTCTTGGCGATGCCCGGGATCAGGTTCACTCCCGGGCAGCACCGGCAGCGCCGCCTTGAGCATGGTCGGCAGCGCGCTGGGCTGGCCCTCGATGTCCTGTCGGTCAACCTGTCTCCTTCGGGCCCCCGGCGAAACGGGAGCGCAGCGAGTGTTTCGTCGGGGAGTTTCAGGCGCCCAGCATCATCTGGCCGCAGACGCGGACCACGTTGCCGTTGACGGCGGTGGAGCCGGGGGAGAGGTACCACGCGATCGCCTCGGCCACGTCGACCGGCAGGCCGCCCTGGCTCATCGCGTTCATCCGCTGGCCGACCTCGCGGGTCGCGAACGGGACCGCGGCGGTCATCTGGGTGATGATGAAGCCGGGCGCGACGGCGTTGATGGTGATGCCCTTGTCGAGCTCGCCGGCGAAGGAGTCCACCAGGCCGATCACGCCGGCCTTGGACGCGGCGTAGTTGGTCTGGCCGACGTTGCCGGCGATGCCCGCGATCGAGGAGACGCCGACGATGCGGCCGTTGTCCTCGATCAGGCCCTGGTCGAGCAGCTCGCGGGTGATCCGCTCCGGGGCGGTCAGGTTGACCGCGATCACCGAGCTCCAGCGGTCCTCGGCCATGTTGGCGAGCTTCTTGTCGCGGGTGATGCCGGCGTTGTGCACGACCGCGTGGACCTGGCCGAACTTGGTCTTCACGTGCTGGGCGATCCGCTGCGGTGCGTCCTTGCCGGTGATGTCGAGGGTGAGGTGGTCACCGTCGAGCTCCTTCATCAGCGACTGGAGCTCGCTGGCGGCCTGGGGTACGTCGATGCCGAGCACCGTCGCGCCGTCGCGGTGCAGCACCCGGGCGATCTGCTCGCCGATGCCGCGCGAGGCGCCGGTGACGATGGCCACCTTGCCGGTCAGCGGCTTGGCGGGGTCGGCGACCGGTGCGGCCTCCGTCGTACCGGTGGCACCGAGGCGGGCCACCTGGCCGGAGACGTAGGCGCTCTTGGGCGAGAGGAAGAAGGAGAGCGTGGACTCGAGGGTCTCCTCGGCACCGGGGGCGACGTACACCAGGTTGACGGTGCTGCCCTTGCCGATCTCCTTGCCGAGCGAGCGGGTGAAGCCCTCGAGCGCGCGCTGGGCGACGCGCTCGTCGTTGTCCTTGACCTGCTCGGGCACGGTGCCGAGGACCACCACGCGGGCGTTGCTGGTCAGGCTGCGCATCAGCGGGGTGAAGAACTGCTGCAGCGCGATCAGGTCCGAGGAGTGGGTGATGCCGGTGGCGTCGAAGACCAGGGCCTTGAACTTCTCGCCCTCGGGGGCGATGCCGACGTTGCTGACGCCGAGGTTGTCCAGCGCGACGGTCAGGGCCTTGCCGAGGCGGCCGCTGCCGCCGGTGACGACGGTGCCGTCGACGACGGGGGCGCCCTCGGTCCAGCGCTCGAGCTCGGTCGGGTTGGGCAGGCCGAGGTTCTTCACGAACAGCTTGCCGACGGGGCTGGAGACGAAGGACTGGTAGTGGTCGGTCATCTTCTTCTGCGTTCCTCTGGTCTGCTCGGGAGTCTGCTTCGGGACTACGGTACGGCCGGGTCGAGGGCAGGGGCCTACCAGCCAGTAGACGACGAATGTAACGAGTGGTGTAACTCGGCGTCCAGATTTCGTGATCTGCCCCTCACCGGGTTTGTTCTGGCCCCCTGAGGCGGGAGGATGGAGCGAGCCATTCGACTTCCTGGCCGACTTCGTAGGAGCTATCACCAGATGCAGCCCACCACTCGCCGTGTCGCCGTGCTCGGCGGCAACCGGATCCCCTTCGCCCGTTCCAACACCGTCTACGCCACCGCCTCCAACCAGGAGATGCTCACCGCGGCGATCGACGGGCTCGTGGCCCGCTTCGGTCTCGAGGGCGAGCGCCTCGGCGAGGTCGTGGCCGGCGCCGTGCTCAAGCACAGCCGCGACTTCAACCTGACCCGCGAGTCGGTGCTCGGCTCCAAGCTGGCCCCCGAGACGCCGGCGACCGACCTGCAGCAGGCCTGCGGCACCGGTCTCCAGGCGGCGATCTACGTCGCCAACAAGATCGCGCTCGGCCAGATCGACGCCGGCATCGCCGGTGGCTCCGACACCACCTCCGACGCGCCGATCGCCATCTCGGAGAAGCTGCGCAAGAAGCTGATCAAGGTCAACCAGCAGAAGGACACCGCCGGCAAGCTCAAGGCGCTCGGCGCGATCCGCCCGACCGACATCGGCATCGAGATCCCGCAGAACGGCGAGCCGCGCACGAAGCTGTCGATGGGCGAGCACGCTGCCCTGACCGCGCTGGAGTGGCAGATCACCCGCGAGGCGCAGGACGAGCTGGCCGTGGCGTCGCACCACCACCTCGCCGCGTCGTACGACCGTGGCTTCCAGGACGACCTGATCACCCCGTTCAACGGCCTCGAGCGCGACCAGAACCTGCGCGCCGACTCCTCGATCGAGAAGCTGGCGAAGCTCAAGCCGGTCTTCGGCAAGGGCGAGGCCGCCACCATGACGGCGGCGAACTCCACGCCGCTGACCGACGGCGCCTCCTCGGTGCTGCTGGCCTCGGAGGAGTGGGCCGAGGAGCACGGGCTGCCGGTGCAGGCGTACTTCGTCGACGCCGAGACCGCGGCCGTCGACTTCGTGCACGGTGGCGAGGGCCTGCTGATGGCCCCGGCGTACGCCGTGCCGCGGATGCTCGAGCGCAACGGCCTCTCGCTGCAGGACTTCGACTACTACGAGATCCACGAGGCCTTCGCCTCGCAGGTGCTCTCGACGCTGGCCGCGTGGGAGGACCCGGTGTTCTGCAAGGAGCGCCTCGGCCTCGACGCCCCGCTGGGCTCGATCGACCGCAGCAAGCTGAACGTCAACGGCTCCTCGCTCGCCGCCGGCCACCCGTTCGCCGCGACCGGCGGCCGGATCGTGGCCAACCTGGCCAAGATCCTCAACGAGAAGGGCGTCGGGCCGCGGCCTGATCTCCATCTGCGCCGCCGGCGGCCAGGGCGTCGTCGCGATCCTGGAGAAGTAGCAGCGGGGGCGTCGGTTTCCCCGGACGCCCGGGGAAACTCAGGGCTGGCGGGCAAAGTTCTGCCTGCCAGCCCGCAGAATCCCCGGACGTCCGGGGAAACTTCGCGCGGCGTCAGCCGGCAGCGAGGGCCTTCGCCGTCGCGACCAGGTAGGACGCGTACGTCGTCGGGGGAGACCGGCGAGATCGCGGGGATGCCGGGGGCCGACTCCTTGACGAGCATGCCGACGCGGGCGAGCTGGAGGGCGCCGAGGCCGCTGGCGTACATGTGGTTGGCCAGCAGCGTCGGGTCGCTCACGTGGAAGTCGCCGGAGGCGTTGCCGGTCTCGAGCACCTCGCTGAGCACGGCCAGGCAGGCGGAGATCCCGCGGCCGAGGCGGAACAGCGAGCTCTCGCTGATCTCCTCGAGCAGCTCGGGCCCGGGCCGGCGCATCAGGGTCTGGGCGCAGTCGACGAAGGCGGGGTACTCGACCCCGAAGTCGACGAACTCCTCGACCACGGCCGTCAGCCGCGAGCATCGGGCGCCCGCTTGCTGCTTCGCGGCCTCGGCCAGGCGGGTCTCGAGGTCGTCGAGGTAGCTGACCAGGGTGAGCGCGAACAGCTCCTCCTTGCCGCTGAAGTGCCGGTAGATGATCGCCCGGTTCACGCCCACGGCGCGGGCGATGTCCTCGATCTGCGCGTCGCGCACGCCGGTCTCGTCGAACAGCTCACGGGTCGCCTGGAGGATCTCCCGCTCGCGCGCTCGGCGGCGCGCGGCGGCAGGCTGCCGGGTCGTCGTACGCGCGGTGGTCATGCCGGGATCTTAGTGCAACTCCCGTTTACACACGCGTGCGCATGAGGCATGTCACGGTCACGCGAGCGCGTGGACCGTCTCGATCGTGTCGGCCTCGTCGGCGGTCTTGTCGTCGCGGTAGCGCAGCACCCGCGCGAACCGCAGCGCCACGCCGCCGGGGTAGCGGGTCGAGCGCTGGAGCCCGTCGAAGGCGATCTCGACGACCTGCTCGGGGCGCACCTCCACGACGTACGACGACCCGTCGGTCGGCGAGGTGGCCAGCTCGGTGAACCGCTCGGTCTGCCACGCGAGCATCTCGTCGGTCATCCCCTTGAAGGTCTTGCCGAGCATCACGAACCCGTCGCCGGACGGGTCGCGCGCGCCGAGGTGGATGTTGGAGAGCCAGCCCTGGCGGCGGCCGCTGCCCCACTCGACGGCGAGGACGACGAGGTCGAGGGTGTGGCGCGGCTTGACCTTGACCCAGGCGGAGCCGCGGCGGCCGGCGTCGTACGGCGCGTCGAGGCGCTTGAGGATGACGCCCTCCTGCCCGTCGGCGATCGCCCGGTCGAAGAACTCCTGGGCCTCGTCGGCCGAGGAGGTGACCAGCCGCCGCACCCGCAGGCGCTCGGGGACGGCGGCGTCGAGGCGGTCGAGGCGTTCGCGGGTGGGCGCCTCGATCAGGGAGTCGCCCTCGTGGAGGAGCAGGTCGAAGAAGAACGGCTGGATGCCGGTGGCGCCGGCCTTGGTCGACGTCGTCGAGGCGGTGTCCTGGAACGGGCGCGGCCGGCCGGTCTCGTCGAGGGCGATCGCCTCGCCGTCGAGGATCAGGTCGGTCGCCGGCAGGGTGCAGCGTCGCCGCGACGACCTCGGGCAGCCGCGACGAGATCTCCTCGAGGCTGCGGGTGAACACCGAGACCTCGTCGCCGTGCTTGTGCACCTGGATGCGGATGCCGTCGAGCTTGGTGTCGACGGCGAACTCGCCCGCGACCTTCTCGACTCCCGCCGCGACGTCGGGCGCCGAGCCCGCCAGCATCGGCCGGACCGGACGCCCGACGAGCATGCTGAACTCCTCGAGCGCCGACTCGCCGCTGGTCAGGGCGGCCACCGCGATGGGACCGGTGGGGGCGCTGAACATCGCGGCGCGGCGTACGGCCTTCACGGGCAGCTCGGCCGCGGCCGCGACGGCGTCGAGCATCACCGAGTCGAGCGCGCCCTGGCGGACGTTGCCGGTGACCAGGTTGCGCAGGTAGTCCTGCTCCGGGCCGGTGAGCCGGCCGAACAGCGTCGCCCACGCGCTGCCGCTCGCGCGGTCGCCGAACCCGACCCGGACAACCGGCTGATCTCCTCGAGCGTCGCGTCGACCTCGCTCAGCGTCGACGGTCGCCTCGCCCGCCGGATGCGGGCACGTCGGAGAGCCCGCGCCAGCCGACGCCGGTGCGGCGCTGGCGCAGCGTGCCGGAGAGGTACGACGCCGCGATGTCGATCTCCTCGGCCCCGCCGGAGGCCGCCGTCTCGCGCAGCAGACCGGCGATCAGGTCGCGCTTCTCGAGACGCGACCGCGTCGCGGCCACGGCGGTGGACACCTCGACGAGCCGGGCGAGCAACATGCCGGTCATCGTGTCAGCCCGGGCCGACATACTCTGCGTCCATGAGCACTGGCCGTGTCCGCCCCGCGCATCCGGGAGTGGCGGCCCGACTGGCCGTGCCCGGTGGGTCAGGTGCTCGCCGCACCACCGCCGCGGGCCGGCCGACCCGACGTTCCGCGTACGCCCGGACGGCTCGATCTGGCGCGGGATCCGCACCCCCGAGGGCACCACGTCGCTCCGGCATCGAGCCGAGGCCCGACCTCGGCACCGTCTCCGGCGGAGGCGTGGGGGAGCGGCGCCGAGTGGGTGCTCGACCGGCTGCCGCGGATGCTCGGGCGCCGACGACGACCCGACCGGGTTCGAGCCGCTGCACAAGCCGATCGCCGACGCCTGGCGTCGCAACCGCAACTGGCGGCTGGGCGCCACCGACCTGGTGATGGAGTCGCTGGTGCCCTCGATCATCGAGCAGAAGGTGACCGGCCAGGAGGCGCTCGGGGCCTTCCGCACGATGGTGCACCGGTTCGGCGAGCGCGCCCCGGGGCCGCCGAGCGAGGCCGACCCGCCGGTCCGGCTCTGGGTGCAGCCCTCGCCCGAGGACCTGCGGGCGATCCCCTCGTGGGAGTGGCTGCGGCTGCCGGTCGACGGGGCCCGCTCACGGCCGATCCAGCACGCGGCGCGGGTCGCGTCGTCGCTCGAGCGAGCCGGTCGGGAGACGCCGGAGGAGTTCGACCGCCGGGTGCGCACGCTGCCCGGCATCGGTGTCTGGACGAGCGCGGAGGTGCGCGCCCGGGTGCTGGGCGACCCCGACGCGGTGAGCTTCGGCGACTACCACATCGCCGCCAACGTGGGCTACGTGCTGACCGGCGAGCCCGTCGACGACGAGGGCCTGGCCGTGCTGCTCGAGCCGTACGCCGGCCACCGCCACCGGGTCCAGCGCCTGGTCGAGCTCGCGGGCCTCTCGCGTCCACGACGCGGCCCGCGGATGGCACCGAGGAACCACCTCCCGCGGCGTTGAGCCTCTAACCTGTGGAGCGTTCCCCAGACCCAGGAGCCGCTCGTGTCCGTCGTCGTCGACCGCTTCACCGCCATGTCGGACAGCCGAGGTCGGGGAGTTCTTCCGCACCTCCGACGTCCTGGAGATCACCGAGGTGATCCGGTCGGCGGACGACCAGGAGCTGCGGGCCCTGATCGACCTCGAGCACTTCCGGGCCGAGGGAGTGGTGGCGATCCTGACCGCTTCGCCGAGTTCGCCGACGCCGGGCGGCTCGGCGAGATCACGGGCGTGGTGCGCTTCGAGCTGGCCCGGTCGAAGAAGGACGTCGAGCGGCACGCCGCGCGCTTCGAGTCCGGGAAGGTCACGCTGGTCGACGGACGCCGAGCCGGACGTGACGATCGCCGCCGACATCGTCGACTTCGTGCGGCTGGTCACGGGGCAGTCCAACGCGGCGCTGCTCTACCTCGGCGGCCACCTGCACATCGACGGCGACGCGATGCTGGCGCTCGCGGTCGGCAGCGTGTTCACCGTGCCCGGCAGCAACCAGGCCGCGGTCGACCCGCGCACGCTCGACCCGGTGGACGTGGCCACCGCGGTGGCCACGACGTCGGGCAAGCACATGCGCTCGGTGATGGAGGGCGGCTTCCGGCCGATCGTGCTGGAGGAGGTGTTCCGCCGCTTCCCCGAGTTCATCGACGCCGAGAAGGCCGGCGACCTGAGGCTGTCGGTCGGCTTCCGGATCGGGGGTCGCACGGACGGGGAGGTCGACCGCTACGTCGTACACGTCGCCGACGGGGTCTGCACCATCGAGACCAGCCCGCCGGAGGGCCAGCGCCGCGACGCGACGATCACCGTCGAGGGCGCCGACTTCCTGCGGCTCGCGACCGGCCAGCTGCACCCGGTCAGGGGCGTGCTCACCGGCGCGCTCAAGGTCAAGGGCGACCGCGCCAAGGCGCTGGCCCTGAACGCCGTGATGGTGCCGCCCCAACCGCAGCAAGAGCTAGCGCCCGACGGCGTACCCCTGCATGCCGCGCGGGTTGGCGCCCGCGCGCAGCAGGCCGGTGGCCGGGTCGCGGCTGACGGCGCACATCCGGCCGAGCGACCACGGGCCCGAGGCCATCACCTCGTGGCCGCGCCGGGTGAGCCCGTCGAGCACGGCGACGGGATCGCGGTCCTCGACGACGAGCACGCCCGGCTCCATCTCGCGCGGGTGGAACGAGCCCGGGAAGCTGGTGGTGTGGAACATCGGCGCGTCGATCGCCTCCTGGAGGTCCATCCCGCCGACGACGTGGCGCAGCAGGAACAGCGACTGCCACTGGTCCTGCTGGTCGCCGCCGGGGGAGCCGCAGGCGAGGACCGGGACGCCGTCGCGCAGCACGAGGGTCGGGGTCAGCGTCGTACGCGGCCGGGCGCCTGGGACCAGCGAGGCCGGCAGCCCCTCGTCGAGCCAGAACATCTGCGCCCGGCTGCCGAGGCAGAAGCCCAGCTCGGGGATGGTCGGCGAGCTCTGCAGCCAGCCGCCGCTCGGGGTCGCCGAGATGATGTTGCCCCAGCGGTCGACGACGTCGATGTGGCAGGTGTCGCCGCTGACCGATGCCGTCGCGCTGCACCGTCGGCTCGCCCGTGGTGACGTCGGCCGAGCGCCCGGTGGCCTCGCCCGCGAGCAGCCGCTGCACGTGCTGCGCCAGACGCGGCTCGCGGCCACCCGACCCGCCCTGGACGTACGCCGCGATCGGCGGTCGCCCCGACCAGGGCGGCCCGCTCGGCGACGTAGCCGGCAGCGAGCAGCTCCTCGACCGGGACCGGGCTCCGGTCGCCGAACCACGCCTCGCGGTCGGCCATCGCCAGCTTCCAGCACTCGGCGATCGCGTGGATGCCCTGCTCCGTCGACGGGTCGAGCGCCTCCGGCCCGAGCTCGTCGAGCATCGCCAGCACCTGCAGGAGCGCCGGCCCCTGCCCCCAGAGGCCGGTCTTCGCCACCTGGACGCCGTGCCACTCCGCGACGACGGGCTCCTCCCAGGTCGCGGAGAACGCCGCCAGGTCCGCGCCGCCGACCAGCCCGGGCAGCACCTCGCCACCGGAGTGCCGCCACTCGCGTGCGGACGGAACGCCTCCACCGCCTCGGCGACGAAGCCCTGCGCCCCACTCGTCGCGGGCCGCCTGGGCCTGCGCGGCCACGTCGGTGCCGGCGGCCGTGGCCGACCTCGACCAGGCGCTCGAGCACCGCCGCGTAGACCGGGTTGGCGAACAGCTCGCCCTCGCGGGGCACGTCCGTCGCGCAGCCACAGGTCGGCCGAGGTCGTCCAGCTCTCGCGGAACAGGTCCTGCACCCGGTCGATGGTCGCGGCCACCCGGGCCGAGCAGCGGGTGCCCGTCGCGGGCGTAGCCGATCGCCGGCTCGAGCACGGTCGCCAGCGGCAGCGAGCCGTGGTCGCGCAGCAGGAGCAGCCAGGCGTCGACGGCGCCCGGCACCGCCGCGGCCAGCGGTCCGGAGCCCGGGACGTGGTCGAGGCCCATGGCCGCGAACGCCTCGGGCGTCGCTCCCGCCGGGGCCGGGTCCCTGGCCGCAGAGCACCCGCGGCGTCGGGTCGCTCGCGGTCGCCACGATCGCGGGGAGGTCGCCGCCGGGGCCGTTCAGGTGGGGCTCGACGACGTGCAGCACGAAGCCGCCGGCCGCGGCGGCGTCGAAGGCGTTGCCGCCGAGCTCGAGCATCCGCTGGGCCGACTGCGAGGCCAGCCAGTGGGTCGAGGACACCATCCCGAAGGTGCCCTCGAGGGTCGGTCGTGGTCGTGAACTGTCATCAGTGCCTTTCTTCCGGTTGCACCCGCAGGGTGCGCAGGGTCGTGGCGAGCATGTCGTAGTGGCCGACCAGCATCAGCAGCTCGATGCAGGTGCGCTCGTCCTCGGCCGCGCGCAGCTCCTGCCACAGTGCGTCGTCGAGGTCGCGGTGCTCGAGCAGCGACTCGGTGACGCGGAGGAGCAGCGACTGCCGGTCGTTCCAGCCGGCGGCGTCGGACCCGAGCCGCGACCCGCTCGATGTCGGCCGTCGAAGAGCCCGGCGCGCCGGCCGAGCAGCGGTGGTGGTTGAACTCGTAGTCGCTGCCGCGCACCGCGGCCACCCGCAGGATGACCAGCTCGGTGTCGATGCGGGGCAGCTTGCCGCCGGGCATCAGCCGGCCGGCGAAGTGCAGCCAGCCCCAGAACAGCCCGTGGTGGCGGCCGAGCGTGGTGAAGATCCGCGGCGGGCCGGTGCGGGTCACCCGCCCGGCGAGCCGGCTGAACAGCCCAGATCGGCAGGCCGATCTCGCGCAGGCCGCCGGGGGCGATCCGCGGGGCGCTCATGAGTTCGGCCCTGCGCGCCCGGCCGACCTCGGGGAGCACCCGGTTGGCGGCGCGGTTGAGCACCGCCATGGCGAGGACGTACGCCGGCGGGAACACCCGCTGCACCGCGTGGATCAGCCGGATGTCGGGGGAGGTGTAGACCCAGTACCGGTTGCGTCGTACGCCCTTGAGGATCGCCGCGGCCGCCTCCTCGGGCGACACCGCCCGCTCGTGGAAGCGGGCCTGCACCTTGCGGAACCGCCGGCCGGTCGTGTCGACGCCGGCGATCTGGACGGTGCTGGTCAGCGGGCGTGTGCACCGCGCCCGGGCAGACCAGCGAGACGCCGATGCCGTGCCGGGCGAGGTCGAAGCGGAGCACCTCCGAGACGCCGCGGAGGCCGAACTTGCTGGCGCTGTACGCCGCGTGCCACGGCATCCCGATGATCCCGGCGGCCGACGACACGTTGACCAGGTGGCCGCCGCGACCCGCCTCGACCATCGGCGGCACCAGCTCCTCGATCACGTGGATCGGCCCCATCAGGTTCACCTCGACCTGGCGGCGCCAGGTCTCGTGCTCGAGCGACTGCACGGTGCCCCAGGCCGAGATGCCGGCGATGTTCATCACGACGTCCATGGCGCCGTGCTCGTCGGTGACCCGCCGCGCCAGCCGTCGTACGCCGTCGTGGTCGGTGAGGTCGACCGGCTCCGCGAGCACCACCTCGCCGCCACGCTCGCGGATCGTGGCCGCCGTCGCGGCCAGCCCGTCGGCGTCGATGTCGGTCAGGAACAGCCGGCCGCCCCGGCCGCGACCGCCTCGGCGGTGGCCCGGCCGATGCCGCTGCCGGCACCGGTGACGAAGACGTTCAACCCGGCGAGCCGACGGAGCCTGCGTGGACGCATGCGCCGACCCTAGGAGACGCGGACCGGAGAGCACGGGTCTGGATATCCCTTGCGTGGTGCGACAGGCTCTGGACACACCGCGATCCCACGGAGGCCATCACCATGCGCAGCACCATGCAGGACTTCCCGCTCACCATCGGCTCGCTGATGAAGCACGGCACCACCGTGCACGCCGACTCCGAGGTGGTCACCGCCACCGCCGACGGCATCCGGTCGCCAGACCTACGCCGAGCTCGGCAAGCGGGCCGCGAAGCTGGCCAACGGCCTGCGCTCGCTCGGGATCGACGGCGACCAGCGGGTCGGCACCTTCCAGTGGAACAACGCCGAGCACCTCGAGGCCTACCTCGCCGTCCCCTCGATGGGTGCGGTGCTGCACACCCTCAACATCCGGCTGTTCCCCGAGCAGCTCGTCTACATCGCCAACCACGCCGAGGACCAGATCGTCATCGTCGACGACTCGCTCGTCGGCCTGCTCGCGCCGCACCTGCCGGAGATGAAGACCGTGCAGCACGTGCTGGTCGCCGGCCCCGACGCGGCCTCCGCCGACCTCGACTCGCTGCGCGAGAGCGGCAAGGAGGTGCTGCTCTACGAGGACCTGCTCGCCGACCAGTCCGAGGAGTTCGACTGGCCCGAGATCGAGGAGCGCGCCGCCGCGGCGATGTGCTACACGAGCGGCACGACCGGCAACCCCAAGGGCGTCGTCTACAGCCACCGGTCGGCGTGGCTGCACTCCCAGATGGTCACCACCGGCAACATCGGCTCGAGCTCAGCTTCCACGACCGGGTGCTGCCGATCGTGCCGATGTTCCACGCCAACGCCTGGGGCCTGGCGTACGCCGCCCTGATGAGCGGCGCGTCGCTGTGCATGCCCGACCGCTGGCTCCAGGCCGAGCCGCTGTGCCGGTTCATGAACGAGAGCAAGCCGACGGTCTCGGGCGCGGTGCCGACGGTGTGGAACGACGTGCTCGGCTACCTCGACAAGAACCCCGAGAAGAAGCCGGAGTCGCTGCGGCTGATCCTGTGCGGCGGGTCCGCCGTACCCGTCTCGCTGCAGCAGGCGCTCGAGGAGCGGCACGGCCTGAAGATCCTGCAGGCCTGGGGGATGACCGAGACCTCGCCGGTCGCCTCCGCCGGCCTGCCGCCGGTCGGCGCCGAGGGCGACGACCAGTGGGACTACCGCGGCAGCCAGGGCCGGCTGGCGTGCGGCGTCGAGGGCCGCATCGTGGCCGACGACGGCAGCGAGCAGCCGTGGGACGGCACGGCCGTCGGCGAGCTCGAGGTGCGCGGGCCCGTGGGTGACCGGCGGCTACTACAACTCCGACGACCCCGAGGTCGACGAGAAGTTCCACGACGGCTGGCTGCGCACCGGCGACGTCGGCTCGATCGACGACCTCGGCTACATCCGGCTCTCCGACCGGGCCAAGGACGTGATCAAGTCCGGTGGCGAGTGGATCTCCTCGGTCGACCTGGAGAACGCGCTGATGGCCCACGACGACGTCGTCGAGGCGGCCGTCATCGGCATCCCCGACGAGAAGTGGGGCGAGCGCCCGCTGGCCTCGGTCGTCGTACGCGAGGGCGCCAGCGCTGACCCCGGCCGAGCTGGTCGAGTTCCTCAGCAAGGACTTCGCCAAGTGGCAGCTGCCCGAGTCGTGGGCCTTCATCGACGAGGTGCCGCGCACCAGCGTCGGCAAGTTCGACAAGAAGGTGATCCGCAAGTGGTACGCCGACGACGAGATCGAGGTCGAGAACGCCAAGTAGCGACCTGCCTAGCGCACGCCCCAGGTGTAGGTCTGCTTCTGCAGCTCGAGGTAGAGGAAGGTGTGGATCGACACGACCCCGGGATCGGCCGGATCCGCGAGGTGACCAGCTCGAGCAGGTGGGCGTCGCTCTCGCCGACCACCTCGGCGAGGATGTCGAACCCGCCGGCGGTGATGACGACGTAGACGACCTCGGCGATGTCGGCGAGCGCCTCGGCGACCGGCTTGCGAGGGCCGTCGACGATGATGCCGAGCATCGCCTGCCGGGCGAAGCCGAGCTGGAGCGGGTCGGACACGGCGGTGATCTGGATGACCCCGGCGTCGGTCGAGCTGCTTGACCCGCTGGACCACGGCGTCCTCGGAGATGCCGAGCTCGTCGGCGATGCTGGCGTAGGAGCGCCGGCCGTCGACGCTGGAGCATCTCGATGATCGCCTTCGAGACCGGGTCGATGCTGGTTGCGCGTCGGGCCGGCGTGCGGACGAGGGGGCTGCTGCCGCTCGCCGTCCTCGGCCCATCTCACCCTTGATCACCGTTGCCTCCCGGACTGCCCGTGTCGTCCCGACGCTATGCACGCCGTCGCACGATACCGCGGAGCGCTCGTCCCGCGGTCGGCGAGCTGACCTGTCGGGCGGCGCGTCGCGGCGCTCAGTGGCCGCCGGTCAGCGGCGCCATCAGCCGCGCGATCCCGCTCGGGCGCCCGGTCCAGGCGCTCCTCGACGTCGGCGAAGGTCATCGCCCGCAGGCCGGCGTTGATGCCCAGCCAGCGCAGCGGCTCGGGCTCCCAGGGCCGGCTGCGGTGGTTCGACCCACGGGAGGGTGACCAGGTCGCTGTCGGCCCCGGTGACCAGGTCGGCGAGGGTGCGCCCGGCGAGGTTGGTGGTGGCGACCCCGTCGCCGACGTACCCGCCCGCCCAGCCGATCCCGGTGCCCCGGTCCAGCCCGACCGAGGCGGCCCAGTCGCGGGCGATGCCGAGGCAGCCGCCCCACTGGTGGGTGAACTCGCACGTCCTCGCAGCTGCGGGAGCATCTCGCGCAGCACGGTGCGCAGCTCCTCGAAGACCCGCGGCTCCGCGTCGTACGACGGCCGGATGCGTGAGCCGAAGTGGTACGGCGCCCCGCGGCCGCCGAACGCCAGCCGGCCGTCGGCGGTGCGCTGGCCGTAGATGATCAGGTGCCGCCCGTCGCTGAACGACGGCCGGTCCGCCAGCCCGATGGATCTCCACATCTGCGTCCGAGAGCGGCTCGGTCGCGACCATCAGCGAGTACACCGGGACGACGGCGCGCCGCAGGCCCGTCCAGGCCGGGCGTGTAGCCCTCGGTCGCACGCAGCACGACCTCGGCGCGCACCGTCCCGGCGTCGGTCTCGACCCGGCCGGGCGCGATGGACCGCACCCGGGTGTGCTCGAAGATCGGCACGCCGCTCGCCTCGACCACCCGGGCCAGCCCGCGGACCAGCCGCGACGGGTGGATCGCGGCGCAGTGCGGGGTGAACGCGCCGCCGAGCACCGGCGTCGCGGCCAGCATGGCGCTGGCCTCGTCGGGCTCGAGCAGCCGGTCGTCCTCCTCGGTGAACCCGCGGGCGTGCGCGGTCCGCGACCTCCTCGCGCGAGGCGCTCGAGCTGCACCTCGGTGCTGGGCCAGGGTGACCGTGCCGCCGCGGTGGTAGTGCGCGTCGATGCCCTCGGCCTCGGCCGCCCGGCCGACCTCGCGCACCGTCTCCTGCATCGCCCGGTGCATCCGCAGGGCGCCGTCCTCCGAGGACGCGGCGAGCGAGCGCTGCCCACGACGTCGGGAACAACGCGCTGCACCAGCCGCCGTTGCGGCCCGAGGCGCCGAACCCGGCCACCTCCTGCTCGAGCACGGCGATCCGCAGGGTCGGGTCGGCCCGGTGCAGGTAGTAGGCGCGTCCAGAGCCCGGTCAGGCCGGCGCCGACGATCACGACGTCGTACGACGCGGGGCCGGGCAGCGCAGGCACGCGGGGCGAAGTCGTCGTCCGCGGTGTCGTGCCACAGCGAGAGGCCCGGTAGTCGCGCGTCATGGTCGGTCAGCGGACGCCCCACGAGTAGGTCTGCTTGGCGAGCTTGAGGTAGACGAACGTCTCGGTGGTGCGTACGCCGGGCACGGCGCGGATGCGGCCCGACACCAGGTCGAGCAGCTCCTCGTCGCCGGTGCTGACCACCTCGCAGAGCACGTCGTAGGTGCCGGCGGTCATCACCACGTAGATGACCTCGTCCATCGCGGCCAGCGCGTCGGCCACCGGCTGGATGCTGCCGTCGACGTGGATGCCGACCATCGCCTGCCGGCCGAAGCCGAGCTGCAGCGGGTCGGTGACCGCCACGATCTGCATCACGCCGGCCTCGGTGAGGCGCTGCACCCGCTGCCGCACGGCGGCCTCGGAGAGCCCGACGGCCTTGCCGATGGAGGCGTAGGAGCGGCGGCCGTCCTGCTGCAGCTGCTCGATGATCGACTTGGACACGTCGTCGAGGACGGGGGTGCCGCTTCGCCGGCCGCGGCCTTCTCGCCCATGGCGGGCATCGTGGTGGTCTGAGCCGGTCGCATGGCAAGCGTCAGAGGCCTTCCAGACGCAAGAAACCGTGTCGTGAATAGCCGTCTGCCGTAACGGTTCCGTGGCAATCGTGTGTCGTGGCAACGGAATCCCTTGTCGTGGAGCACGCTCCGTGCGAAGGTGATCCCCGATCACGGGAGGAGTCCGGGTGGTCGGGTCAGAGCGATGGGTCCGGCATGGGCGGGTCCCAGCAGGCGCACCTTCCTCAAGGGTGCGGGCGTGGCGGCCTTCGGGATCGGCAGCCTCGCGGTGCTCCCGCTGTTCGACACCCCGTCGGCCAAGCAGGACCCGGCGAAGTGCATGGCCACGGACCTCTCGGCCTCGACCAAGCGGCTGATCGTCTCCAACTGGCCGGAGTACATCGACGTCGCCGAGAAGGGCGACAAGAACACCCTCCAGGACTTCGAGGCGGCCACCGGCATCAAGGTCGACTACACCGACGACGTCAGCGACAACGCCGAGTTCTTCGCCAAGGTGCGCAACCAGCTCAGCTACTGCGAGCCGATCGACCGCGACATGATGATGCTGACCGACTGGATGGCGGCCCGCATGATCGGCCTCGGCTGGATCCAGCCGCTGGACGCCGACAAGGTGCCCAACCTGCACAAGAACCTGATCACGCCGCTCCAGGGCCGTCAGTGGGACAAGGACCGCACCTACTCCGCGCCCGTGGCAGAGCGGGCTGACCGGCATCGCCTACAACGCCAAGCTGACCAAGGAGGTCAAGAGCTTCGACGAGCTGCTGACCCGGTCGGACCTCAAGGGCAAGATCACGCTGCTCTCCGAGATGCGCGACACGATGGCGTTCATGCTCAAGGTCACCGGCGCCGACCCCGACGAGTTCACCGACGACGAGTGGGCCACCGCGATCGAGCGCCTCGACAAGACCGTGAAGGCCGGCCAGGTGCGCGCCTTCACCGGCAACGAGTACATCCAGGACCTCACGGCCGGCAACATCGTGGCCTGCGAGGCCTGGTCCGGCGACGTGATCTCCGCCCAGGGCGACAACCCCGACATCAAGTTCGTGGTGCCCGAGGAGGGCCTGTCGCTGTGGAGCGACAACATGCTCGTGCCCAACAAGGCCGAGCACCAGGCCAACGCGGAGAAGTGGATCGACTACTACTACGAGCCCGAGGTGGCGGCCAAGCTCGCGGCGTACGTCAACTACATCTGCCCGGTCGAGGGCGCCCGCGACGCGATGGTCAAGATCGACGACACCCTCGTCGACAACCCGCTGATCTTCCCCTCCGAGGAAGACCTCAAGGACACGTTCGACTTCATGGTGCTCAACGACGAGCAGGCGCGAAAGTACGAAGGAGAGTTTTCCGATGTCACAGGTGGCTGAAGCCTCCGCCGCGTCCGCCGTCGACGGGTACGACGGGCTGCAGCTGCGCAGCCTGACCAAGGAGTTCGCGGCGTTCACGGCCGTGAAGTCGCTCGACCTCGACATCCCGACCGGCTCGTTCTTCGCCCTGCTCGGCCCCTCGGGCTGCGGCAAGACCACGACCCTGCGGATGGTCGCCGGCCTCGAGACCCCGACCTCCGGGACGATCACGCTCAGCGGCAAGGACATCACCTGGGACAAGCCCTACCGGCGGCCGGTCAACACGGTCTTCCAGAACTACGCGCTGTTCCCGCACCTCGACATCTACGAGAACGTCGCCTTCGGGCTGCGTCGGCGCAAGAACAAGGAGGTCGACCAGAAGGTCCGCGAGATGCTGGACCTCGTCGAGCTCGAGACCCAGGCCCGCAAGAAGCCGGCCCAGCTCTCCGGTGGCCAGCAGCAGCGGGTCGCCCTCGCCCGGGCCCTGATCAACAGCCCCGAGGTGCTGCTGCTCGACGAGCCGCTCGGCGCCCTCGACCTGAAGCTGCGCCGCGCCATGCAGATCGAGATCAAGCGCATCCAGACCGAGGTCGGCCTGACGTTCGTGCACGTGACGCACGACCAGGAAGAGGCCATGACGATGGCCGACACCATCGCGGTGATGAACGCGGGCGTGATCGAGCAGATGGGTGCCCCGGCCGAGCTCTACGACAACCCGCAGACCACGTTCGTGGCCAACTTCCTCGGGCAGTCCAACCTGATCGAGGGCACGGTCCGCGGCCGCGAGGGCGACGTCGTCAAGGTCGACATGCAGGGGACGATCGCCTCGATCCCGGCCGACCGCGCCCACGTCAGCGGCACCGACGGCGAGCTCGGCTGGCTCGGCATCCGGCCCGAGAAGGTGCTCATCGCCGAGGTCGGGGAGTCGCTCGACGCACCGGGCAGCAGCATCCCCGGCGGCGTGGTCAGCGACGTCAGCTTCGTCGGCGTCAGCACCCAGTACCTCGTGCGGATGCCGTGGGGCCAGGAGATCCAGGTCTTCGAGCAGAACACCGGCCGACGGCGGCTGTTCCGGCAGGGGGAGCAGGTCGACATCTCGTGGCGACCCGAGTACGCCTTCCTGCTCGACCACAACCAGGACGCCGACCGCCGGCGTCGACAAGGAGGACGACGGAGTAGTGGCCGCGTCGACCGCCATCGCTCCGGAGGGGCCGCTGAAGGCAGCTGCCCGCCGGAGGAGACAGGGTCAGGCGGAAGTTCACCGGCTACTGGCTGCTGCTGCCGGGCGCCCTGTGGCTGGTCGTCTTCTTCATCGTCCCGCTGTACTCGCTGGTCGCGACCAGCCTCTACGACCCCGACGGCAGCGTGATCCAGGGCTACGACATGACCTGGCACTTCAGCAACTACGTCGACGCGCTCCAGGACTACTGGCGGCCGCTGCTCCGCTCGCTCGTGGTACGGCGGGGTCGCGACCGCTGATCTGCCTCGTGCTCGGCTACGTGCTCGCCTACGCGATCGCCTTCAAGTCCGGCCGGTGGAAGAACCTGATGCTGGTGCTGGTGATCGCGCCGTTCTTCACCAGCTTCCTGGTGCGGACCCTGTCGTGGAAGCTGCTGCTGCGCGACGACGGCTTCATCGTCAACACGCTGCAGTTCCTGCACATCCTCGGTGCCGACGGCCGGCTGCTCGCCACCCCGGTCGCCGTGATCGCGGGGCTGGTCTACAACTTCCTGCCGTTCATGGTGCTGCCGCTGTTCGCCAGCGTCGACAAGATCGACCACCGGCTGATCGAGGCGTCCAGCGACCTCTACTCCAACCCCGTCGTCGGGTTCTTCAAGGTCACCTGGCCGCTGTCGCTGCCGGGCGTCGTCTCCGGCACGCTGCTGACCTTCATCCCCGCCGTCGGCGACTACATCAACGCCGCAGCTGCTCGGCAGCCCCGGCCAGCGGATGATCGGCAACGTCATCCAGAACCTGTTCACCGACGCCAACGACTACCCGGCCGCCGGCGCGCTCTCGGTGATCCTGATGCTGATCATCCTGGTGATGGTGCTGTTCTACGTCCGCCGCGCCGGGACGGAGGAGCTGCTGTGAACTCGCTCGCGCGCTTCGCGCTGGCTGAAGAAGCACCTCGTCCTGATCGGCGGGCTGCTGGTCATCGTCTACATGTTCGTGCCGATCGCGGTCGTCGTGCTGATGAGCTTCAACAAGCCCGACAGCAGGCTGGTCTACAAGTTCGACGCGTTCACGCTCGCACAACTGGCTGCAACCCGTGCGCCGACCCGAGCATGTGCCAGGCCGTGGCGCGCAGCATCGAGATCGGCCTGCTGGCGACGCTGGTGGCCACCATCCTCGGCACGCTGATGGCCTTCGCGCTGGTGCGGCACCGGTTCGAGGGCCGGACCGCGGCCAACCTGATCATCTTCATGCCGATGGCCTCGCCCGAGATCGTGATGGGCTCCTCGCTGCTGGCGCTGTTCGTGGCCTCCGGCTTCGGCGGTCAGCTCGGCTTCTGGACGATCCTGATCGCGCACATCATGTTCTGCCTGTCGTTCGTGGTGGTCACGGTGAGAGCCCGGCTGGCGGGGCTGGACAACAACCTCGAGCAGGCGGCGATGGACCTCTACGCCACCGAGTCGCAGACCTTCCGGCGGATCACCTTCCCGCTGGTGTTCCCGGGCATCCTCGGCGCCGCGCTGCTGTCGTTCTCGCTGTCCTTCGACGACTTCATCATCACCAACCTCAACGCCGGCAACACGACCACGTTCCCGATGTACGTCTGGGGCGTCGCCCAGCGCGGCGTGCCGATGCAGGTCAACGTGATCGGCACGCTGATGTTCGTCATCTCGATCGCGATCGTGCTCGGGGCCGAGCTCAACCGGCGGCGGCAGGAGAAGGCGCTCGCGTGAGCCCTGGTGTCGCTGACTCCCGGGTTCTCGAGTCATTGGCCGGGGCCAGCCCCACGCCGTACTGGCTCGACGACCCGGAGCGCCCCGCCGCGCTGCCCGGGCTGGGCGCAGCTCGCCGGTCCCGACTCCGCCGACCTCGTCGTCGTCGGCGGCGGCTACTTCGGGCTGTGGACCGCGCTGCTCGCCAAGGAGCGCGACCCCGAGCGCGAGGTGCTGCTGCTCGAGGGCGAGACCTGCGGGCACGCGGCGAGCGGACGCAACGGCGGGTTCTGCGAGGCGAGCCTGACCCACGGCTTCGGCAACGGGCTGGCGCGGTGGCCCGCCGAGCTGCCCGCGCTGCTCGCGATGGGCCGCGAGAACCTCGACGGCATCGAGCGCACCGTCCACGAGCACGGCATCGACTGCGACTTCGTGCGGGCGGGGTCGTTCGCGGTGGCCACGCAGGACTACCAGGTGGCGCCGCTGCGCGAGGAGTACGACGAGACGCAGGCGCACGGGATGGGCGACGACCTGGCTGACCTCGGACGGCCGCTGCGCGCGCGGGTCGACTCACCGACCTTCCTCGCGGGGATGCACGACCCCGACGCGCGCGATCCTCGAGCCGGCCCGGCTGGCCTGGGGGCTGCGCGACGCCTGCCTGCGCGCCGGCGTACGCATCGCCGAGCAGCACGCCGGTCACGTCCTGGCCAAGGCCGGGCTCCGGGGTCGCCGTGCACACCCGGGAGGAGCGGGTGCACGCCGAGCGCGTCGTACTCGCCACCAACGCGTACCCGCCGCTGCTGCGCCGGCTGCGGCTGATGACGGTCCCGGTCTACGACTACGCGCTGATGACCGAGCCGCTGACGCCGGAGCAGCGCGCCGCGATCGGCTGGGAGGGGCGCGAGGGCATCGGCGACAGCGGCAACCAGTTCCACTACTTCCGCACCACCCGCGACGGCCGCATCCTGTGGGGCGGGTACGACGCGATCTACCACTACGCGCAGCGGGATCTCCGAGGAGTACGACGAGCGCCGCGAGACCTTCGAGGTCCTCGCCGAGCAACTTCTTCACGCACCTTCCCGCAGCTCGCCGGGCTGCGCTTCACCCACGCCTGGGGCGGGCGTGATCGACACCTGCACCCGCTTCGCCGCGTTCTACGGCACCGCGCATGGCCGGCCGGGTCGGCTACGCCCTCGGCTTCACCGGCCTCGGCGTGGCCGCCACCCGGTTCGCCGGCGACGTCGTGCTCGACCTGCTCGCCGGCGCAGGACACCCCGCGCACCCGGCTGGAGATGGTGCGCAAGAAGCCGGTCCCGTTCCCGCCCGAGCCGTTGCGCTGGGTCGGCATCGAGGCCACCCGCCGGTCCCTGGCCCGCGCGGACGCCAACGGCGGCAAGGAGAACCTCTGGCTCAAGGCGATGGACAAGCTGGGGCTGGGCTTCGACTCCTAGGTGAGCCCTGGGTGCCTGGGGTAGACCATCGATTGACGCGGGCCATCCGCGGGAGTCTGGTGGACAGATGCGTCGATCACTCCTGGCCCTGGTGTCCGTCGTGCGTGCTGGTGGTGGCGGGCCTCTCCGTCGCGAGCACGCCCGCCTCCGCGTCGGGAGGCGGTGACCGGACACGGATCTACTGGTCGCACTTCTTCGACCCGGATTCCGGGACCGCGCGGCTCGAGGTCTCCGACAGCCACGGCCGACACGTCCGCGCCCTGACCCATCCGCCCCAGGACGCGCAGGACATCGACCCGGCGGTGTCGCCCGACGGCACCAAGGTCCTCTACGAGCGCGACTACCCGGACGGACGAGTCGACGCCCGCGTCATCGGTGCGGACGGTCGCGCCGACCACGCCATCCCGCTCGGGTGCGCGGCGCCGTGCGAGGTCGACCTGACGCCCACCTGGACCCCGGACGGCCGGCACGTGGTCTTCACGCGCGTGGTGGGCCCCTTCGACCAGGTCAACGATCCGCCACGTCGGCGGTCCTCTGGCGCACCGACCTCAACGGCAAGCACCTGACCCGGCTGTCGCAGAGGGGCATCGACGGCGTCTACGAGGACTACCGGGCGACGTACGCACCCGGGTGGCTACATCGTGTTCATCCGGGTCCGCAACGCCGACATCCACAGTGCGGCGTACCGGATGGATCTCGACGGCTCGCACGTACGCCGCCTCACCCCGTGGTCCCTGGACGCGGACACCCTCGGCGTCTCGCCGGCGAGGTCGGGCCCGAGCAAGGACCTCGTGGTCTTCGAGACCTACGGCCACGAGACCCCGCCGGGCGAGACCTCCGCGGTGGCGACGGTCTCGGCGAGGAACCGCACCAACCCCGACTCCCTGGCCGGCATCCACTTCCTGACCTCCACGACGTCCACCCCGGTCGTGAACTTCAACCCGTCCTGGTCACCTGACGGCCGCAACATCGCCTTCGTGCGGTTCGGCGAGGACGGCGACATCTGGCGGATGGCGTGGAACGGGGCGCACAAGCAACAGGTGTCGCGCTCCCCGCTCTTCGAGTTCCGTCCCGCATGGGGGATTGCTCCCCGCTAGGTGGCCCGCTCCGGAGCGGCCGGCCACCACACGTCGGCGAGGGATCGCCGGGTTCGCTCGCTCGTCCGGCGGCTCACCGGCCGGCCGGCCGATCGCGGTCATCGTCATCGCGACCCAGTGGTCAGGCAGGGCGAGCTCGCGCTGGACGGCGTCGCGGTCGAACGCCCGGAACTGTCGGCAGTAGAGGTCCATGGACAGCGCCTGGAGGCACATGTGCGCGACCGACTGGCCGAGGTCGTACTCCGCGAACTCCGAGGAGTCCCAGTCGGTGCCCTCCACGTAGCGGTGGCACACGTTGACCACGAGCAGCGCGGCGTCCGGCGCCCAGCGGCGCGAGCTCTTGGCCAGCAGCGGCACCAACCGTTGGTGCCGGTCGTCGTCCCGATGCGCGGTGACGAAGGACCACGGCTGCGAGTTGCCGGCCGAGGGAGACCACCGGGCCGCGTCCACGAGTCGCTCGACGTCGGCAGGCGTCGAGCTCGTGCTCCCGGTCCCACGTCGTGGGGCTCCAGCGATCGCGCATCAGGTCGGCGACGTCGGTCATGGCATGTCCTTGGGGTCCGGGTCCTGGGTCAACGCCCTGGGTCCGCCAGCCCATCCCGAGGAGCCGTGCTCAGTTCAGCGCGACCCAGGCGGAGTACCGGTGGTGGGCGGGCGCCCAGTCGATCGGGCGGTCACGCGCCCCGGCCGTGACGGCGACCCGCACTCGGTTGGCGTGGGTGGAGGCACCGTCCAGGCACGAGCGAGCCAGGGAGAACCGAGTCGTGTCGGCACTGGTGCTGTAGCCGTACCTGTACGTGCCGACCGGACAGCCGAGCTTGCCGCCGATCTTCCAGCCGTCCATCCAGTACAGCTGGTGGTCACCGCCAACATGCCCGGCCAGGTAGTAGTCGGGGCTCGGCGTACGGCCCGGGGTCACGTCGATGTAGAGAGCTGACCAGCGACCTCCCGTCTCCTTGACCGCCCGGTGCTTCACCGTGGCGACCAGCCGGTGGTTGTTGGCCACGTTCACGCGGCGGATGTCCATGCCGTGCCCCACGTCTCCGCCACGGTCGACGAAGAGGCGTTGGGCTGCCTCCGCGGGTGCGGCGGTCGCGACGGACAGGGCTACGGCAAGTGCGAACAGGCTTGCGGCAAGGGGGCGCATGCTGTGACTCCCGAGGTCTGAGCGAGCGGTCCTTCGCCGGACCGGGCCAACGCCCGGGTCCGAGCGAACGCTTTCAAGGGTACTGATCTCGCTGCCGGCCGGCCTGCCATCCGGCGCGGGTCGGCGGCCTCCGTGTTCGTCGTGACGGATCAGCGCCGCGGATCGCAGCCACCAGGTGACTGCAGATCGCGGCGCTGTTCTCGGAAACGACTCGGGCGAGGCCCGCCATCGGACCATGGTGGTTTCGACAAGCTCAACCCGCGGTGGCCCAGGAGGACGAGGGGCTCACGGGAGTGGACTGACCGCTCGCTTCGCTCGCTGCTCGACCATCCGGTGGCCGGCGGTCCTACAGCTGGTCCCAGGCCCTGGTGAGGACGTCGCGGAGGATCGTCTCCATCTCGTCGAAGACTGCCTGGTCGGCCACCAGCGGGGGAGCGAGCTGGACGACCGGGTCGCCTCGGTCGTCGGCGCGGCAGTAGAGGCCGGCCTCGAACAGGGCGCCGGAGAGGAAGCCGCGCAGGAGGCGCTCGGACTCGGCGTCGTCGAAGGTCTCCTTGGTGGCCTTGTCCTTGACCAGCTCGATGCCGTAGAAGTACCCGTCGCCGCGGACGTCGCCGACGATCGGCAGGTCGTTGAGCTTGTTCAGGGTCGCGCGGAAGTCGCCCTCGGTCTCGCGGACGTGCTCGTTGAGCTGCTCGCGCTCGAAGATGTCGAGGTTGGCCATCGCCACGGCGGTGGACACGGGGTGGCCGCCGAAGGTGTAGCCGTGGGCGAACGAGGCGTCGCCCTTCGAGAACGGCTCGAACAGCCGGTCGGTGGCGATCATCGCGCCGAGGGGGGAGTAGCCCGGAGGTGAGGCCCTTGGCGCAGGTGATGATGTCGGGCTGGTAGCCGTAGCGCTCGGCGGCGAACATGTGGCCGAGCCGGCCGAAGGCGCAGATGACCTCGTCGGAGACCAGCAGCACGTCGTACTCGTCGCAGATCTCGCGCACCCGCTCGAAGTAGCCGGGGGGCGGCGGGAAGCAGCCGCCGGAGTTCTGCACCGGCTCGAGGAAGACCGCGGCGACGGTGTCGGGACCTTCGTACTCGATCGCCTCGGCGATCCGGTTGGCCGCCCACTGGCCGAAGGCGTACTCGTCCTCGGGACCGAGGTAGGAGGTCTCGGTCGCGCGGTAGAAGTTCGTGTTCGGCACCCGGAAGGTCGAGGGCACCAGCGGCTCGAACGGCGCCTTCATCCCGGGCAGCCCGGTGATCGACAGCGCGCCCTGCGGGGTGCCGTGGTAGGCGATGGCGCGGCTGATCACCTTGTGCTTGGTGGGCTTGCCGGTCATCTTGAAGAACTGCTTGGCCAGCTTCCACGCGGTCTCCACGGCCTCGCCACCACCGGTGGTGAAGAAGACGCGGTTGAGGTCTCCGGGTGCGTACCCCGCGACGCGCTCGGCGAGGTCGATCGCGCCCGGGTGCGCGTAGGACCAGAGCGGGAAGAAGGCGAGCTCCGCGGCCTGCTTGGCGGCGGCCTCGGCGAGCTCGGTGCGACCGTGTCCGGCCTGGACGACGAACAGGCCGGCGAGCCCGTCGATGTACTTGTTGCCGTTGGCGTCCCAGATGTGCACCCCGTCGCCTCGGACGATGGTGGGCACGGCGTGGGTGTCGTACGTCGAGTGCCGCGTGAAGTGCATCCAGAGATGGTCCTTGGCGGCCTGCTGGCGGGACTCGTCGTACTGCTGGTCGGTCATGGTGAGAGCACCTCGGTGTTCGCGTCGTGAAGGAGCCACCAGTCTGCCTTCCCGATCGGTCGGAGGCAAACGATTCAAGGGTCATCCGCGTGTTCACCAATGGATTCGTTGCCAAATCGGCCTCAGACCTACCGAATCCGTTGTCAGGTGACTACGCTCCCCACATGGCCGACACCACCTTCCGCAATGTCGTCAACGGAGAGCTCGTGGATGCCGCGTCGGGGGAGAGGTACGACGTCCTCGACCCGACCACCGGGGAGGTCTACGCGACCGCGCCGATGTCGGGCAAGGAGGACCTCGACCGCGCCTACGGAGCCGCCGAGAAGGCGTTCGAGCAGTGGGGCCGGATGACGCCCCGGGACCGGGCCGCGCGCGCTGCTCAAGATCGCCGACGCCGTCGACGACCGCGTCGAGGAGATCAACGCCGTCGAGTGCAAGGACACCGGCAAGCCGCTCGGCCTGACGATGTCCGAGGAGATGCCCTACGCGTCGGACCACTTCCGCTTCTTCGCCGGCGCGAGCCGGGTGCTCGAGGGTCGCTCGGCGGGCGAGTACATGGACGACCACACCTCGTTCGTACGCCGCGAGCCGATCGGCGTCGTCGGACAGGTGACGCCCTGGAACTACCCGCTGCTGATGATGATCTGGAAGGTGGCCCCGGCCCTCGCCGCGGGCAACACCGTCGTCCTCAAGCCCAGCGACACCACACCGGCGTCGACGACCCTGTTCGCCGAGCTGTGCCAGGAGTTCCTGCCGCCCGGCGTCTTCAACGTGGTCTGCGGCGACCGCGACACCGGTCGCGGGCTCGTGGAGCACCCGATCCCGCAGATGGTCGCGATCACCGGATCGGTGCGGGCCGGCATGGAGGTGGCGAAGTCCGCCGCCTCCGACCTGAAGAAGGTGCACCTCGAGCTCGGCGGCAAGGCCCCGGTGATCGTCTTCGACGACGCCGACATCGAGAAGGCCGCGCAGGGCATCGCCGAGGCCGGCTACTTCAACGCCGGCCAGGACTGCACGGCGGCGACGCGCGTGCTCGCCGGGCCGGGAGTGCACGGCGACTTCGTGGCCGCGCTGACCGCGGCGGCCAAGGACATCAAGACCGGGATGCCCGACGACGAGGACGTCCTCTACGGCCCGCTGAACAACAGCAACCAGCTCGAGCACGTGAGCGGGATGGTCGAGCGGCTGCCCGACCACGCGACCCTCGAGACCGGCGGCGCCCGGCAGGGCGACCGCGGCTACTTCTACACACCGACGGTGCTCTCCGGCCTGCAGCAGGACGACGAGCAGATCCAGAACGAGATCTTCGGTCCGGTCATCACCGTCCAGAAGTTCAGCGACGAGGCCGAGGCGCTGCGCTGGGCCAACGGGGTCCAGTACGGCCTCGCCTCGAGCGTCTGGACCAAGGACCACGGCCGCGCGATGCGGATGTCGCGGTCGCTCGACTTCGGGGCGGTGTGGATCAACACCCACATCCCGTTCGTCTCGGAGATGCCACACGGCGGCTTCAAGCACTCCGGCTACGGCAAGGACCTGTCGATGTACGGCCTGGAGGACTACACCCGCATCAAGCACGTGATGTCCTACATCGGCGAGTGAGGGCGACATGAGGATCCTGCTGGTCGGCTCGGGCGGCGTCGGTTCGGCGTTCACGGCGATCGCGGCACGCCGCGACTTCTTCGAGCGCTGCGTGGTCGCGGACTACGACGAGTCGCGGGCGAAGCGGGCCGTCGAGGCGTTGGGCGACGACCGCTTCGTGGCCGCCCAGGTGGACGCGCTCCGACGCGGGCTCGGTCGAGGCGCTGGTGCGCGAGCACGAGATCACGCACGTGATGAACGCCGTCGACCCGCGGTTCGTGATGGGCATCTTCGACGGCGCGTACGCCGGCGGCGCCGACTACCTCGACATGGCGATGAGCCTGTCGCATCCGCACCCCGAGGCGCCGTACGAGAAGACCGGGATCAAGCTCGGCGACGAGCAGTTCGCGGTCGCCGACAAGTGGGAGCGCGAGGGTCGGCTCGCCCTGGTCGGGATCGGCGTCGAGCCGGGGCTGTCCGACGTCTTCGCGCAGGTACGCCGCCGACCACCTGTTCTCCGAGATCGACGAGCTCGGCACCCGCGACGGGGCCAACCTCGAGGTCGCGGGCTACGAGTTCGCGCCGTCGTTCTCGATCTGGACCACGATCGAGGAGTGCCTCAACCCGCCGGTGATCTGGGAGAAGGACCGAGGCTGGTTCACCACCCCGCCGTTCAGCGAGCCGGAGACCTTCGACTTCCCCGAGGGCATCGGGCCGGTCGAGTGCGTCAACGTCGAGCACGAGGAAGTGCTGCTGATGCCGCGGTGGGTGGACTGCAAGCGGGCCACCTTCAAGTACGGCCTGGGCAACGAGTTCATCGAGGTGCTCAAGACGCTGCACAAGCTCGGCCTCGACAAGACCGACAAGGTCAAGGTCGGGGGAGTCGGAGGTGAGCCCGCGCGACGTCGTCGCCGCCTGCCTGCCCGACCCGGCCACCCTCGGCGACAAGATGTCGGGCAAGACCTGCGCCGGGCTCTACGTCACCGGCAAGGGCAAGGACGGCGAGCCGCGGGCGACGTACCTCTACCACGTGGTCGACAACGAGTGGGCGATGAAGGAGTACGGCCACCAGTGCGTGGTCTGGCAGACCGCCATCAACCCGGTCGTCGCGCTCGAGCTGCTCGCCACCGGCGTGTGGCACGGCACCGGTGTCCTCGGCCCGGAGGCCTTCGACGCGGTGCCGTTCCTCGACCTGCTCACGGCGTACGGCAGTCCCTGGGGCCAGCGGGACGACCAGCAGGAGGGCGCCGCTCATGATTCTCGCCGGGACCCGACCTCCGGAGTACGACGCCGCGCTGCGCGAGGAACGAGCCCGGCGTGCTGCGGCTGCGGACCCGGCGGAGTCTGCGCGAGACGCGGCGCCGGACCGAGGCCGTCGCCACCGGCGAGCGGGCCACCTCCGCCGTCGACATCGCGCCTCGGCCACCGGCCGACTGAGTCGCGAGGACGAGTCGCGCTGCGCCTCCGGGGTACCGGGTCGTGCACGAGCCCGACACAATCTAGAGTGGTTTGGTGGACAATAACCTGAGGCGACGGCGCCCGGCCCTGGTCGTCGCGCTGCTCGGGCTGGTGGCCCTGCTGGCGATGACTCCGGCGACCGGCCAGGCCGCCGACGGTGACCCGCTCGTCCGGGTCGGCACCGAGGGCACCTACCCGCCCTTCACCTACGTCGACCCGCGGTCGCAGCAGCTGACCGGCTACGACATCGAGGTCATCAAGGCGGTCGCGAAGAAGGCCGGGTGGCAGCTGAAGTTCGTGCAGAGCCCGTTCGACGCGATCTTCCCGGCCCTCGACGCCAAGCGGATCGACGTGATCGCCAACCAGGTCACGATCAACCCCGAGCGCGAGGCGAGGTACCTGTTCACCGAGCCGTACACCTACTCGCACGGCGTGATCGTCACCGCCGCGGACACCGACGACATCAAGACGCCTCGACGACCTGAAGGGCAAGACGGCCGCGCAGTCGGAGAGCAGCAACTGGGCGCAGGTCGCACGCGACGCCGGCGCGAAGGTGCGTCGGTCGAGGGCTTCGCCCAGGCCGCCGAGCTGCTCGTGCAGGGCCGGGTCGACGCCATCGTGAACGACAACATCGCCGTCCTCGACTACCTCGCGTCGACGGGCTCCAAGAACATCAAGGTCGTCGGCGACGCGGGTGGCGAGGTCAGCCGTCAGGCGCTCGCCTTCCGCAAGTCCGACCCGAGCCTGCGCGACGAGGCCGACAAGGCGCTCGAGGAGCTCAGGGACGACGGCACCCTGCGCAAGATCTCCGAGAAGTACTTCGAGGCCGATGTCTCGCGTCGAGAACTCCGGCGAGGTGAAGGCCAAGGGTTCCGACACCCGCAGCACGGCCGAGGTGGTCAAGGACAGCACCTGGCCGATGCTGCGCGGCGTCATCGTCGGGACCATCCCGCTGACCGTGATCAGCTTCCTGCTCGGGATGGTGATCGCGCTCGCGGCCGCGCTCGCGCGGATGTCCTCCAACGCGCTGCTGCGCGTGCCGGCGCGGTTCTACATCTCCGTGATCCGGGGGACACCGCTGCTGGTGCAGCTGTTCATCGTCTTCTACGGGCTGCCGCAGATCGGCGTGAAGATCCCCAGCTACCCGGCGGCCATCATCGCGCTGAGCCTCAACGTGGGTGGCTACGCCGCCGAGATCATCCGGGCCTCGATCCTCTCGGTGCCTCGGGGCCAGTACGAGGCGGCCACCACCATCGGCATGCGCTACGCCCAGAGCATGAGGCGGATCATCCTGCCGCAGGCCGCCCGGATCGCCGTACCGCCCCTGTCGAACACGCTGCTCTCGCTGGTCAAGGACACCTCGCTCGCGTCCGTCGTACTCGTGCCCGAGCTGTTCCGCAAGGCGCAGAACGCCGCCGTCGCTGAGTGGGGAGTTCCTGCCGCTCTACGCGTTCGCGGCGCTCTACTACTGGGTGATCTGCTGGTTGATCTCGCCTCGGCGCAGAACCGGTTGGAAGGACGACTCGAGAGGTTCGCGACATGAGCGCCACGACGACACGGAGCCGCTGATCGAGGTCCACGGCCTGCACAAGCGCGTTCGGCGACCACGAGGTGCTGCGCGGGGTCGACCTCGACGCCGCGGAGGGTACGGCGACCGCGATCCTGGGGCCGTCCGGCTCGGGCAAGACCACGGTGCTGCGCTCGCTCAACGTCCTCGAGACGCCCGACGCCGGCACCGTCCGGATCGCCGACGCCGCGGTCGACTTCGGCGCCGAGCACGACAAGGCGACCCGACGACGCGAGGTCGCCGCGCTGCGCGCCCGCAGCGGCATGGTCTTCCAGTCCCACCACCTGTTCCCGCACAAGACGGTGCTGGGCAACCTGGTCGAGGGGCCCGTGCAGGTGCAGGGGCGTCCGCACGACGAGGCGGCGGAGGACGCGCGCCGACTGCTCGCGCAGGTCGGGCTCGAGGGCCGGGAGGACGCCTACCCGTCGCAGCTCTCGGGCGGACAGCAGCAGCGGGTCGGCATCGCCCGCGCCCTGGCGCTGAAGCCCCAGGTGGTGCTGCTGGACGAGCCGACCTCGGCGCTCGACCCGGAGCTGGTCGGCGAGGTGCTGGCCGTGATCCGCGACCTCGCCGAGCAGGGCTGGACGCTGGTGATCGTCACCCACGAGATCAGGTTCGCCCGCGACGTCGCCGACCAGGTGGTGTTCCTCGACGGAGGCGTCATCGCCGAGCAGGGCGGCGCCGAGGTCATCACCGACCCGCAGCGAGGAGCGCACCCGTCAGTTCCTGCGGCGGGTGCTCGAGCCGGGCTGAGTCACACGGTCCGGGTCAGGCGGTCCGGGTCAGGCGGCAGCAGCGACCGTGCGGTCGCGCTGCTCGGTCGCCTTGCGGCCGGTCAGCGTGACCTGCTCGGCGCCGCACCAGCAGGTGAAGCGGACCACGATGCCGTGGTCGGTGTTGTGCAGGGTCGTGATCTGGCTGCGGGACACCAGCTGGCGGCGCTCGCAGGCGGAGCAGGTGTGGACGAACATCGTGGAACCTCCCTGGATGGGTGTCGGATCGTGTGGGACGGCTTGTCTCTCCTCCTATGGTGAGGCTCGCGAAGCAATAGCGGTAGCCTTTCTTTCCTTGGTCTGCTCACAGGCATTGCCTATAGTGCGAGGTGGCGGCCGTCCGGCACGGAGGAGGGGTGACGATGCTCACGCTGCAACAGCTGCGTTGCTTCATCGCGACGTACGAGGAGGGCTCGCTGACCGCTGCGGCGGACCGCCTCGGCTACGCCCAGCCGTCGGTCTCCGAGCAGATCCGCAACCTCGAGCGCACGCTCGGGGCGCCGCTGTTCCGCCGGGTCGGTCGAGGCGTCGTGGCGACGACCATCGCCGACGACTTCCGGGCCCACGCCGAGCGGACACTCGCGGCGGCGGAGGAAGCGCGGGCCGCGGTGGCCAGCCAGGTGCGGCTCGAGTCCGGCACGGTCCGGTTCGGCATGTTCGGCATCTCGCGGCTGTACGCCGGTGCCGAGCTGATCGCCGACGTGCTCGCCCGCCACCCGGGTCTCCGGGTCGAGCTGATCGGCACCAACAGCACCGAGGTGCAGGAGGAGCTGCGGCGCGGCCGGCTGGAGGCAGCGATGATCGCGGTGCCGCAGCTGCAGAGCGAGGGTCTCGCGATCACGCCCGTGGCGCGCGACGAGCTCGTCTACATCAGCAACGACCCGTCACGGCTCGAGACGCCGGTGTCGGCGTCCCGGCTCGCGCGGGCGACGCTGGTGATGCCGGAGACCACGTTCCGCGACGTCGACTCGGTGCGCATCATCCTGCGTCAGCTCCTCCACGAGACCGGCCGCAACCCGCAGACCCGGATCGAGGTCGAGGACGTCGAGACGGCGGTGGAGCTGGTGGGCATGGGTCTGGCCGACTCGGTGATCACCAAGGGCGCGGCCGTGCAGCTGCTGCCCCGGCTCGCCCCGGACGCCGGTTGGGTCTCGCTACGGCCCCGGCAGTACGACACCCTCGCGATCGTGCACCGCCGGGACGCGATCCTCTCGCCGGCGGCCCGGTTGATGATCGAGCTCGCCACCGCGCGCATCCAGGCCGTGGCCGAGCCGATCGGCCCGGTGGCGCGCGGCATCGCCGTCAGACCAGCCCGAGCGTGACCTCCTCGATCACGCCGAGGGCGTCGTCGAGCAGGTGCTCGGGCATCACGAGCGGCGGCAGGAAGCGCAGGATGTTGCCGTAGGTGCCGCAGGTCAGGGTGAGCACGCCGGCCTGGTGGCAGGCGGCGCTGATCTTCCCGGCCAGCGCGGCGTCGGGCTTGGTGGTGCCGGGCTCGACGAGCTCGATGGCCAGCATCGCGCCGCGTCCGCGCACGTCGCCGATGGCGGGCACCTTCTCGGCGAGCGCGCGGAGCCGGTCGCCCATGGTCTGCTCGATCCGCCGGGCGGCGGCGTTCAGGTCGAGCTCCTCCATCGTCGCGATGGCGCCGAGGGCGGCGGCGCAGGCGACCGGGTTGCCGCCGTACGTCCCGCCGAGGCCGCCGCCGTGCGGCGCGTCCATGATCTCCGCGCGGCCGACCACGGCCGGCGAGCGGCAGGCCGCCGGCGACGCCCTTGGCCACCGTCACCAGGTCGGGTACGACGCCCTCGTGCTCGCAGGCGAACCAGGCGCCGGTGCGGCACATGCCGGACTGGATCTCGTCGGCGACGAACACCACGCCGTTGTCGCGGCACCAGTCCGCGATCGCCGCGAGGAACCCGGGCGCGGGCACCACGAAGCCGCCCTCGCCGAGCACCGGCTCGATCACGACGCAGGCCAGGTTGTCGGCGCCGACCTGCTTCTCGATCACGTCGATCGCGCGGGCCGCGGCCTGCGCGCCGGTGATCTCGGTCGGCTCGCGGAACGGGTAGGACATCGGCGCCCGGTAGACCTCGCCGGCGAACGGGCCGAAGCCGTGCTTGTAGGGCATGTTCTTGGCGGTCATCGCCATCGTCAGGTTGGTGCGCCCGTGGTACGCGTGGTCGAAGACCGCGACCGCGTCGCGACCGGTGTGGGCGCGCGCGATCTTGACGGCGTTCTCGACGGCCTCGGCGCCGGAGTTGAACAGCGCCGCCTTCTTCGCGTGGTCACCGGGGGTGAGCTCGGCGAGCTTCTCGCAGACCTCCACGTAGCCCTCGTAGGGCGCGACCATGAAGCAGGTGTGGGTGTACGCCGCCACCTGGTCCTGCACCGCCTGGACGACCTTCGGCGCGCTGTTGCCGACGCTGACGACGGCGATCCCGCTCGCCAGGTCGATCAGCGAGTTGCCGTCGACGTCGACGATGACCCCGCCGCCGGCCGCGGCGACGTACACCGGGAGCACGCTGCCGACCCCCGACGCGACCGCCGCCGTACGCCGCTCCTGGAGCGCGCGCGACTTCGGCCCGGGGATCTCGGTGACCACCCGGCGCTCCTGGGGAAGCTCGGGACCACCGATCTGGTGGTCAGGAGTGGTGTTTGCAGCGGTTTCAGTCGTCATGTTGCCCTCCGGCGACGGATTGGTGCACAAAGCGTGGGTGTCAGACCCAGTATCCGTGTTCGGCGGCCGCTCAGAGCAAAGGCCGCAGCGGCTTCAGGATCATCTCGGTGAACCGGCTGTAGACGTCGCGCGCCTCCCACTCCGCGATGGTCAGCGGCAGCGTGTTGGTCAGGTCGGTCTCGAAGATGCGCTCCATCTCCTCGGCCAGCGACGCGTCGATGATCTCGACGTTGATCTCGTAGTTGCCGCTCATGCTCAGCCGGTCGACGTTGGCGGTGCCGATCGTGGTCCAGTTGCCGTCGATGGTGGCCGTCTTGGCGTGCACCATCGCGTCGCGGAAGCGGTGGATCCCGACGCCGGCGTCGAGCATCCGGCGGAAGTACCCGCGCGAGATCCAGTCGGCCACGATGTGGTTGGACTTCGCGGGCAGCAGCAGGCGCACGTCGACCCCGCGGCCGGCGGCCTCGACCAGTGCGTCGACGAAGCCCTCGTCGGGGATGAAGTAGGCGTGGGTCATCCAGATGTTGCGCTGGGACCGGTTGATCGCCTCGATGTACATCGACCGGATCGGGAACATCCACAGCCGCGGCACGTTGCGGTGCACCCGGATCCGCGGCTCCCACGTCGAGGCGGTCGTCATCAGCATCGGGGGCTCGCTGCGCCGGAACCGCTTGTCGCGGTGCAGGTTCCAGAAGTCCGCGAAGCTGCGCGCGAGGTCCCAGACGCCGGGGCCGGTGATGCGGCAGTGGGTGTCGCGCCACTCGGTGGCGTAGGGCGAGCCGATGTTGTAGCCGCCCACGAAGCCGACGGCGTCGTCGACGACGAGGATCTTGCGGTGGTCGCGGCCGTAGCGGCGCAGGTCGAAGAACCGCCAGCCGGCCGAGTAGACGGGGTAGGCGAGCACCTTCACGTTCGGCGGGAAGTGCTTGAACGGCGGGCGGACGACGATGTTGGCGAACTGGTCGTAGATGACCCTCACCTCGACGCCCCGGTCGGCCGCGTCGATGATCGCCTTCTTGAACCGCTGGCCGACCGCGTCGCCCTTCCAGATGTAGGTCTCGAGCAGGACCTGCTTCTTCGCGCCCTCGATGGCGGCGAGCATGTCGTCGTACAGGTCCTGGCCGAAGGTGTACGTCGTGACCGCGCCGTCGCCGACCTTCGTCTCCTGGGCCGTCCGCGTCGGGAACGGCTTCGGCTTCTTGCCGCGACGCCGGTAGGAGTCGACCAGGCTCATCCCGATCGCGACCATCAGCGGGATCCCGAAGACCACGAACAGCGCCCGCTTGACCACCATCGCCACCGGGTGCGAGTAGTTGATGAGCGGATGCCGGGGGGTCACGCGGCCATCCAACCAGAAGCGCGGACGCCGTCCCGGCCGCCGTCACCGAGCTGTGACGGCCTCCGCGAGCGCATCGAGCTTGTCCACGATCTCGGGCACGCGCTGCAGCAGCTCGAGGTGGGAGCTCAGCTCGGCCAGCAGGTCCCGCACCTCGCCGAGCGCGTCCTTCACCTCACCGCAGCGCGGTGTCGACGCCGGCCAGCTTCTGGTCGACGTCGACGAGAGCTTGCCGTCGACGGTGCCGAGCATCGAGTCCACGTTCTTCAGCGCCTTGTCCGCGCGCTTGCAGGATGTCGCCGACGGGGTTGAGTGCCATGGGTCCTCCTGGTGGGTTGGCTCCACAGCATGGGGGTACGCGCTCGTTGTCACACCAGAGTCGTTCTCATCGGCGTGCACCAGCGCTCATGTGACAAGCCGCAGGTTTCCCCGGACGCCCGGGGAAACCTGCGGCAGGTGAGGCGGGCGAGGTCCTCGACGACTCAGGCACGCGTGCGGGCCGTCTTCACGATGTGCCGGGCGACGTACTTCGCGTCCCGGCCCGCCCCGCCGATCAGCATCGAGTAGAAGCCGCGCTGGTAGAGCAGCCCCACGAAGTAGAGGCCCGGCACGTCGGTCATCACGCCGCCGTGGTCCCGCGGCCACCCGTCCTCGCCGGTGACGTCCGGGTGGATGAAGCCGAACTCCTGGTGGAAGCCGGTGCACCAGACGATGTTCGCGACGTCGAGCTCGGTGCCGTCGGCCAGCACCGGCCGACCCTCCGGGCTCGCAGCCGTCGTGCGTGCGGGGAGCAGGCGTACGCCGGCCTCGGTCAGGTCGCGCTGCTTGACCCGGAGCAGGGGCGTGCCGCCGGCCCGGACGACCGGCTGCAGCCGTCGACCGATGGGGGTCCTCAACGTCAGCACGTGATGCGCGACGAACATGAGCACCGGCAGCGCGCAGCGAGCCTTGAGGCTTCCCGGCACGAGCGGGATCTCTGCCTTGACCTCCCCGGAGAGGACGGTCTCGTGGCCCGCCTGCTGGATCTCCAGCGCCAGGTCCGCACCGGACTGGCTCGCCCCGACGACGAGGGTCGGTCCCGGAAGCAGCTGGCCGGGGTTGCGGTAGTCGGAGGAGTGCAGCTGCCGGATGCCGGGGTCCAGCCTGGACGCGACGCCCGGGACGTGCGGGTGGTGCTCACCACCGGTCGCGACCACCACCCCGGCGGCGTACAGCGTCTCGTCGCCGCAGTCGATCGCGAAGGTGCCGTCGTCGCGTTGCTGCACTCCCCGCACGTGGGTGTCGTGACGTACGTCGAGGCCGAACCGCTCGACGTACGCCTCGAGGTAGTCGGCCATGTCGTGCCCGCTCGGGAAGGAGTGCCGCGGGGCCGGGAACGGCATGCCGGGCAGGTTGTCGACGTGCGCCGGGGTGTTCAGCTTGAGCGAGTCGTAGCGCTGGCGCCACTGGTCGCCCACGCGTGTGTGCTCGTCGAGGACGAGGCAGGGGTGGCCCCGTCGGCTGAGGTGGTACGCCGTCGAGAGGCCGGTCTGGCCGGCGCCGATGACGACGGTGCCGAGCTGGGGACGGTTTCCCGTCGTGGTGGTGTCGCGTGTTCCGGAGTCGTGTGTCGTGGAGTCGCGTGTCGTGGAGTCATGGGTCGTGGTCATGTCCCGACGCTAGGAATCCGGACCCCCTGCCCGCGTCGGGCCGATCACCCATTTCGCGTTGGCCATCGATGGGTAGAACTGTGCAGCGAGGCTCAACTGGTCGGCGTGTCCGGAGACCAGGTGCCGAGCCACTGCTCGGCGCCCCACTCCTCGAACCGCTCCACCTCGGTGAAGCCCAGCTTCCCTGCCACGCGCATCGAGCGCTCGTTCGCGGTCTGGGTGCAGAGCACCACCGGCTCACCGGGAAGGGCGCCGGCGAACCAGCCGAGCGCACCGGCGCTCGCCTCGGCCGCGTAGCCGAATCCCCATGCCCCCGGAAGCAGCAGGTACCCCAGGGCCACGGCACCGGCGTCCGCACGATCGCGACCCGGATCCTCCGATCGTCGATCGAGCGTGACCGTGCCGATCATCTCCCCGTCGAGCTCGACCACGAAGAAGCCGGGTCGGTCCCCGGGGACCTCCGGCACGGTGCGCTCGAGCTGCTCACGCGGCTGCGGACCGCCGATGAAGGTGCCCACCTCCGGTGAGGCGAACAGGTCGATGAGCGACGCACGGTCGCGCGCCTCGGATGGTCGCAGCACGAGCCGCGCGGTCCTGATCGGCGCAGGGGGCCACGCGACGGGTCCGAGATCTGGCATGGCGGGAACCTACCGCCGTCAGACCAGGCCGTGGTCGTAGGCGTACGCCGTGGCGGCCGATCGCGAGGAGATGTCGAGCTTGGCGTAGATGTTGGAGAGGTGCCGGGCAATGGTCTTCTCACTGAGGAAGAGCCGGTCGGCGACGGCCCGGTTGCTGAGTCCGTGCGCGACCAGGGCGACCACCTCGCACTCGCGGCGGGTCAGGCCTCCCGGCAGCGCCTGGCCCGGCAGTGCGTCGAGGTCGGGCCGGGCACCGAGCCGCTCGAAGACGAGTCGTGCCGCGTCGTACTCCATCTGCGCGGAGTCGTCGTCTCCGGCGGCCGCCAGGCAGTCGCCGATCCGGACGCGCACTCGCGCGGCGTCGTACGGCATGCCGAGCTCCTGCCAGCCCCGCCAGGCAGACCGCAGGTCGGGCAGGGCGGCCACACCGGCACCCCGAGCCACCTGCACGGTGGCGGCGAGCTCGAGTGCACGGTTCCCGCGGACGGGGTCGCCCAGGGTGCGCAGGGTCAGCTCGTCGGCTGCGGTCGCCGCGGCCTCCAGGTCACCGGACCGCAGCATCGCCTCGCCACAGGCAGCGAGGATGTCGGCCCGGTCGAGCCGGTCGGGTTCGTCGTACAGGCGTCGGAGCGTGGCCACCGCAGCGTCGGTGCGCCCCTGGGCCATCCGCAGCAGAGCCAGTCCGGGCTCCGGCTGCCGACCGGCGCTGTTGGCGCGACGGTAGGCGGCCTCGGCCTCGTCGTACTCACCCCGCAGCCGGTGCAGCTCGCCGAGCGCGTAGTGGGCGTCGCCCACGACCGGCTCCTCCAGCAGGTCGCAGGCCCGATGCGCCTCTTCGACGGCGTCGGACCAGCTGCCCTGCATGGTCATGATCTGCGTGCGGTGCACGAGGCACACGCCGCGGTAGGGGACCAGCCCCTCCTGCCGCTCGCACCACGAGCTCAGCGCAGCCGTCCACTCGCGCGCACGCGCGACGTCGGACAGGGCCATGCAGGTGCCGATCACCGAGCAGTACGCCAGCCCCGTCACCGGGGGTTCCAGGCCGCCCTCGGAGACGGTGAGCATCACCTCGTCCAGGCACGTCAGCGCCTCGGCGACGTGCCCCTGCATCACCAGCGTCTGCCCGACGGAGAGCAGGCTGAGCACCTCGAGGTCGGGGTCGCCCTCCCGCCGGCCGACGGCCGCTGTCTCCCGAGCCAGTGCGCGAGCGTCGTCCAGCCGGCCCTGGTCGATCAGCACCCGGGCCTCGATGACACGGGGGAGCGCCGCCTCGGCGCCGTCCAGTCCGTGCTCCTCTGCGATCGAGCGGGCTCGGCCGATCCAGCCGCTGCCCTTGGCGAGGTCGCCCGAGCCGAGCAGCATGAACCCGCTCCAGAAGGCGGATCGGACCGCGAGGCGCAGGTCTCCCCGTTCGAGAGCCCCGTGATGCACGCGCGCAATGGTCGCGTGACTGGACTCGTCGTCGCCGGTGAGGTACTCGGCGATGGCCAGCCGCCGCAGGTCGTCCGGCTCGAGCTCGCCCCGGCCGTCGACCTCGCGGAGCACGGTGCGGCAGGTGTCCCAGGCGCCTTCGTCGTACGCCTGGCGACCCCGTACGACGTCATCGCCCACCACGGCGCCCTCCATGCTCCGGAGAGTACGCCGGAAGGATTGTCGGTGGCTCCCCGTACGCTCGACGGCATGCGTCCAGTGACCGATCTCGAGCGCCGCGTGGCGCCGTTCGACGTGCAGTCGGAGTACGTCCCCTCCGGTGACCAGCCCACGGCGATCGCCGAGATCGCCAAGCGCATCGAGGGCGGGGAGAAGGACGTCGTGCTGCTGGGTGCCACCGGCACCGGCAAGACCGCCACCGTCGCGTGGGTGGCGGAGAAGCTGCAGCGGCCGATCCTGGTGATGCAGCCCAACAAGACGCTCGCGGCCCAGTTCGCCAACGAGCTGCGACAGCTGTTCCCCGACAACGCGGTCGAGTACTTCGTCTCCTACTACGACTACTACCAACCCGAGGCCTACGTCCCCCAGACCGACACCTACATCGAGAAGGACTCCTCGATCAACGAGGAGGTCGAGCGGCTGCGCCACTCGGCGACCAACTCGTTGCTGACGCGGCGCGACGTCATCGTGGTCTCGACGGTGTCCTGCATCTACGGCCTCGGCACGCCCCAGGAGTACGTCGACCGCATGCTCCGGCTCAAGGTCGGCGCCGAGATGGACCGTGACGACGTGCTGCGCCGGCTCGTCGAGATCCAGTACACCCGCAACGACCTGTCGTTCACCCGCGGCACCTTCCGGGTCCGCGGCGACACCCTCGAGATCTTCCCGGTCTACGAGGAGCACGCCGTCCGGGTGGAGTTCTTCGGCGACGAGATCGAGCGGATGCAGACCCTGCACGCCGTGACCGGCGAGATCCTGACCGAGGACAAGGAGCTCTACGTCTTCCCGGCGACCCACTACGTCGCCGGGCCGGCCCGGATGGAGCGGGCGATCGCCGGCATCGAGGCCGAGCTCGAGGACCAGGTGTCCTCCTTCGAGCGCCAGGGCAAGCTCCTCGAGGCGCAGCGGCTGCGGATGCGCACGACGTACGACGTGGAGATGATGCGCCAGGTCGGGTCCTGCTCCGGCATCGAGAACTACTCGATGCACATCGACGGCCGCAGCCGCGGCAGCGCGCCCAACTGCCTGCTCGACTACTTCCCGGAAGACTTCGTGCTGGTCGTCGACGAGTCCCACGTCGCGGTGCCGCAGATCGGCGGCATGTACGAGGGCGACATGTCCCGCAAGCGCAACCTGGTCGACCACGGCTTCCGGCTCCCGAGCGCGATGGACAACCGCCCGCTGCGGTGGGAGGAGTTCCTCGACCGGATCGGCCAGACCATCTACCTCTCGGCGACCCCGGGCGACTACGAGATCAGCAAGGGCGGCGGCATCGACAACGTCGTCGAGCAGATCATCCGCCCGACCGGCCTCGTCGACCCCGAGGTGATCGTGAAGCCGACGCGCGGCCAGATCGACGACCTGATGGGCGAGATCAACACGCGGGTCGGGAAGAACGAGCGCGTCCTGGTCACCACGCTGACCAAGAAGATGTCGGAGGACCTCACCGACTACCTCCTCGAGAACGGCATCCGCACCCGCTACCTCCACTCCGAGGTCGACACCCTCAAGCGCATCGAGCTGCTGCGCGACCTGCGGCTGGGCGAGTACGACGTGCTCGTCGGCATCAACCTGCTCCGTGAGGGGCTCGACCTCCCCGAGGTGTCGCTGGTCGCGATCCTCGATGCCGACAAGGAGGGCTTCCTGCGCTCCGACAAGTCGCTGATCCAGACGATCGGTCGCGCGGCCCGCAACGTCTCGGGCCAGGTGATGATGTACGCCGACCGGATGACGCCCTCCATGGAGAAGGCCATCGACGAGACCAACCGCCGCCGGGCCAAGCAGGTCGCCTACAACCAGGCCCACGGGGTCGACCCGCAGCCGCTGCGCAAGAAGATCGCCGACATCACCGACATGCTCGCCCGCGAGGACGAGACCACCCAGGAGCTGCTCCAGACCTGGCAGGGCACGGGAGCGAGGGGAGACCGCAGCCGCAAGGCGCCGGTCCCCGGCCTCTCCAAGATGGGCGCCGACAAGATGGAGCGGATGCACGACCGTCTCCCCGACACCGCCGGCATCCCCTCCAGCGACCTCGCCGAGCTGGTCGCAGCAGCTCTCCGAGCAGATGCACGCGGCCGCCGCCGAGCTCCAGTTCGAGCTCGCCGCCCGGCTCCGCGACGAGATCTCCGACCTCAAGAAGGAGCTGCGCCAGATGATGGAGGCCACGAAGTGAACACCCCACGAAATCGCGAGAATAGCTCGCTTCGCTCGTATCGCGGCACGATTCCGCGGGGACCCCGAATGAGCGAGATCCGGCAGGTCCAGGTGACCTTCGACTGCGCCGACCCCGGCGCCCTGAGCGGCTTCTGGGGTGAGGTGCTCGGCTACCCACCGGAGCCACCGCCGCCGCCGTTCAGCAACTGGCCGGAGGCGCTGGACGCCTGGGGGATCCCGGAGGAGCAGCGCAACGACTACAGCGCGGTCAGCGACCCCGACAAGGTCGGCCCGCGGCTGTTCTTCCAGAAGGTGCCCGAGGGCAAGACCGCCAAGAACCGTGTCCACCTCGACGTCCGCGCCGCTCCCGGCCTGACCGGCGACGAGCGGATGGCCGCCCTCGAGGCGGAGGCCGAGCGCCTCGTCGCCCTCGGTGCCACCCGGTTGGAGCGCCACGAGCCCGGCGGCATCGGCGCCGGCCACATCATCATGGGCGACCCCGAGGGCAACGAGTTCTGCCTCGACTGAGGTTTCGAGAGGCTCGACGACCCCAGGTGGTCGAGCAGCGAGCGGTCAGTCGAGACCGCGCGCCGTACGACGGCCGCGAACCGCGACCATCCGCCGGTTGAGCTTGTCGAAACCGCGCTCGGTTGAATCGTGTGGTTTCGACAGGCTCAACCAGCGTGGGGCTCGGGTTGGCTCCTGACTCACGCGCCGTACGACGGGTGCTGGCCGCGACCCCCGGTGGGCGGTCAGTCGAGACCACGCGCCGTACGACGGCCGCGAACCGCGACCGTCCGCCGGTTGAGCTTGTCGAAACCGCGCTCGGTTGAATCGTGTGGTTTCGACAGGCTCAACCAGCGTGGGTCACGGCTGACTCGTCTGTCGCGACCGCATGACGGAGCACACACGTCCGACCGGTCGGGAGCACCCAGCGCCGGGCGTAGAATTCGGACAGTGACTGCCCGCGCCCGATCCACGCTTCGCGAAGCCTGGGTCGTCTGGATCGTCGGGCTGCTGATCTACCTGCTGGCCGTCTTCCACCGGTCCTCGCTGGGCGTGGCGGGCCTCGCCGCCACCGAGCGCTTCGACATCTCCGCGACACAGCTCGCGACGTTCACCATGCTCCAGCTGCTGGTGTACGCGCTGATGCAGGTGCCGGTCGGTCTGCTCATCGACCGGTACGGGTCCCGCAGCGTGCTGCTCGGCGGGCTGGTGCTGATGACCGTGGCCCAGGCGTCCTTCGCGTTCGCGGACAGCTACGCGGTCGCACTCCTCGCCCGAGGCGTGGTCGGGATCGGCGACGCGATGACCTTCGTCTGCGTGCTCCGCCTGGTGAACAGCTGGTTCCCGTCTCGCCGGATCCCGTTGATCACCCAGCTGACCGGCACGCTCGGCCAGCTCGGTGCGGTGATCGCCGCCATCCCGATGACCTGGGCCCTGGGCCACCTGGGCTGGACTCCGGCGTACCTCGGAGCCTCCGGCGTCGGCCTGCTCCTGATGGTGGCGCTGGTGTTCCTCCTCAGCGACGCGCCGGGCCAGCTGCACCTGCGCGGCCCGCGGCTGTCACTGTCCACGGTGCGCCGCAACCTCGGGGACTCCTGGGCGCACCCCGGCACCCGCCTCGGCTTCTGGATGCACTTCACCACCCAGTTCAGCGCCACCACGATGAGCCTGCTCTGGGGATACCCGTTCTTCGTGCGCGGCGAGGGCCGCTCGCCCGAGACCGCGGGGCTGCTGCTCACCATCATGGTCCTGGCGATCATGGCCGCCGGGCCGGTGCTCGGGTGGTTCGTCGGTGCCCACCCCTGGCACCGCTCCACGATGGTGCTCACCATCGTCGGCGCGCTCGTCACTGTGTGGACCGTCGTCCTCGCCTGGCCCGGGAACGCCCCGCTGGCCCTGCTGGTGCTGCTGGTCATCGTCGCGGGCCTTGGCGGCCCGGCCTCGATGATCGGCTTCGACCTCGCCCGCACCTCCAACCCCGCCCACCGGCTGGGCGCCGCCACCGGGATCATCAACCAGGGCGGCTTCTTCGCCAGCCTGTTCCTGGTCGTGGCCATCGGGCTGGTGCTCGACTGGCGTACGCCGGGCGGCGGCACCGACTACCCGGCGGAGGCGTTCCGCTGGGCGATGAGCGTCCAGTACCTGCTCTGGGGGACCGGCCTCGTCCAGATCTGGCGCTACCGGCGCCGGACCCGCGCCCTGCTCCTGGCGGAGGAGGACGAGCTCGCTGCGGTGATCGACCACCACTGACCAGGTGGGCGACGCGGAAGTCCCTGGGTCAGCTCGCCTTGAGCGTCACGTCGCAGGTGTCCTTGGCGTGCTTCTCGATGGACTTGGCGGCCTTCTCCACCTTGGCGCCGGACATCTCCTGCAGCTTGGGGGCGAGCGCCGCGAGCTTCTGCGGGTCGGCTCCCTCGGGCAGCTGCCCGTCCTGCATCTTGGCGATGTCGTCGAAGGTGATGCCGGCGTCCTTGAGTGCCTTGTCGATCGTGGTGAGGGCTCCGTCGAGCACCTTCCAGTCGTCCGCCACGTCGTCGGGAGCCTTGTCGGCCAGCGAGTGCATCCGGTCGAAGGCCTCGTCGAGCTTGCTCAGGTCGGGACTGCCGCTGTTGAAGGTCTCGAAGTACTTCTGGTCCGACTTCAGCTCCTTGCAGTAAGCGCTGTTGGCGTCGGAGCCGCAGGCGGTGAGCGAGCTGAGGGAGAGGGCGAGGGCCGCGATGGCGATGTGGGTACGCATGACGGGTCGATCCTTCGTGTCGGTGACGCCGGGACTGCCGAGGTGCTCTCAGGAGCGTGGCACGACTCCGCCCCGGGGGCCAGAGGCCACACCGACGTGACCCGTGCCCGGCGGGGTGCTCAGTCGCGGTAGCGGACCGTCAGCGCGACCAGCCGCGAGATGACCATCGCGACGTACAGCACCCCGGCGACCTGCTCCAGGATCACCACCGACCGGGCGTGGCTGCCCACCGGCAGGATGTCGGAGAGTCCGACGCTGGTCAGGTTGGTGAACGAGAAGAACAGCAGGTCGAAGAAGCGCGCGCTGCCGTCGTGGAGCGGCTCGATCGACCCGGGGCTCATGATCGACACGGCCAGGAACACGTAGGCGAAGCCCCAGGCGACCACGGTGAAGGCGGCGCCGATCGCGTAGAGCTCGTCGGTGGTCACCTTGTTGTCGTGGAACAGGTACCTGATCAGGCTGTAGGAGACGTAGAAGTAGAAGGGAGCGTGCAGCAGCGCGCTGGTCAGCGTCGCCCAGTCCTCGCCCGGCAGCGCGGCCTCCACCGCGGTCATCACCAGGGCGGGCAGGCCGAACGCGAACGCGATCACGGTGAGGGCCGGGGTGCTCCGGACCACCCACAGTGCCAGCCCGACCGCGACCATCGAGATCGCCCCGAGGGTGGCTGCCCCGACCCGTGAGTCCTCGAGGAACGGGTAGGCGATCACGGCCAGGAGCTGCGCCGCGAGCAGCAGCGCGGAGGGGTGTCGAGTCAAACCGTGAGACGGCATCCCAGTTCCTGTGGTTTCCGTCACGCAGCGGAGTGTAGATGCGTACCTTGAGTCCGCGTGACTTCCGTCCCTGAGACTCGTTCTTCAGTGCCGAGGGGCGTGTTCGTCAGGTTGCACAAAACGAGAACACGTTCTAAGTTTGGGCGGCCTCGGGGGGTCCGCCGGGGAGCGACTCGGGCTGTGGTCGACCAGGGAGGTTGCGATGGGCGTCAGTGCTGCCTCGATCGTGCGCGGTCCCGGGGAGATCACCGCGATGGTCGTCGACGTGACCAAGGCCGTCTTCACCACCCGGTTCCAGACCCGTGAGTTCATCGAGCAGGCCTGGTTCATCTGCAGCGTCACGCTGCTGCCGACGATCCTGGTCTCGATCCCGTTCGGCGCCGTCATCTCCCTCCAGGTCGGCAACCTCACCGGCCAGCTCGGAGCCCAGTCCTTCGCCGGCGCCAGTGCCGTGCTCGCGGTCGTCCGCGAGGCGGCTCCGATCGCCGCCGCGATGATCATCGCGGGCGCAGCCGGCTCCGCGATCTGCTCCGACATGGGGGCGCGCAAGATCCGCGAGGAGATCGACGCCATGGAGGTCCTCGGCATCGATCCGATCGAGCGGCTCGTGGTCCCGCGCGTGCTCGCCACCGTGTTCGTGGCGCTGATGATCAACGGCATCGTCATCGCCACCGGCATCGGCGGCGGCTACTTCTTCACCGTGATCGTCCAGGGCGGCAACGCGGGCGCGTTCCTGTCCAGCTTCACGGCCCTGGCCAGCCTGCCGGACCTCTACATCTCGATGATCAAGGCGGTCCTCTTCGGCTACATGGCCGCCATCGTCGGCGCCTACAAGGGGCTCAACGCCGGCGGCGGCCCCAGCGGCGTCGGCCGGGCCGTCAACGAGGCGGTGATCATCGCCTTCATGATCCTGTTCGCGCTGAACTCGATCATCACGGCGATCTACTTCCAAGTCGTCCCGCAGAACGGCTTGTAGCGGATGGCGACCATCTCCGACATCGGCCGCGAGCTCGGCCGGGAACAGCGACTCAAGATCGAGGAGCGCGGCGACCAGCTGCTCTTCTACATCAAGGCCCTCGCGTGGACGCCGGTCGCGATCAAGCGCTACCGGCGCGAGATCGCCAACACCCTCGCCGAGGTCGCGTTCGGTGTCGGTGGCCTGTCGGTCATCGCCGGGACGGTGGGCGTGATCGCGTTCATGGCGTTCTTCGCCGGCACCGAGGTCGGCATCCAGGGCTACGCCTCGCTGAGCCAGATCGGCGTCGCGAAGTTCACGGCCTTCATCTCGGCGTACTTCAACACCCGCGAGGTGGCCCCGCTGGTCGCCTCCATCGCGCTCGCTGCGACCGTCGGCTGTGGCTACACCGCGCGCCTGGGCGCGATGCGCATCTCCGAGGAGATCGACGCCCTCGAGGTGATGGCGGTGCCGTCGCTGCCGTTCCTGGTCACCACCCGGATGGTCGCCGCGTTCATCGCCGTCATCCCGCTGTACATCGTCGCGCTGGCGGCCTCCTACCTCTCACCCCGACTGATCACGACGTTGATCTACGGACAGTCGGCCGGCACCTACGACCACTACTTCCTCCAGTTCCTGCCACCGATCGACATGCTCTGGTCGTTCTTCAAGCTGATGTTCCTGGCGGTCGCGGTCATCCTGATCCACTGCTACTACGGCTACACCGCGTCGGGTGGCCCGGCCGGCGTCGGTACGGCGGTCGGCCGCGCGATCCGCACCTCGATCGTCACGATCGTGGTGGCCGACTTCTTCCTCAGCTTCGCCATCTGGGGCTCCACGACGACCGTCCGGATCACGGGGTAGCCGCGGATGCTGGTCAACATCACCCACGACACCAGGGGAGAGCACACCCGGCTCTTCGCGGCCGGCGTCGTGTTCATCACGGTCATCGCGCTGCTCGTGGGGCTCTCGATCGCCATCTACAACAAGGCGTTCTCCCACCCGACGATGGTCACGGTCAAGGCCGACAAGGCGGGCCTGCAGCTGGCCAAGTTCGGCGACGTACGACGACACGGTGCCCTGGTCGGCCACGTGCGCGAGATCGGCAGTGACGGCAAGCAGGCGGTCATCAAGCTGGCGCTGGTGCCGTCCGCCGCGAAGAACATCCCCGAGAACATCGACATCGAGATCCTGCCCACGACGCTGTTCGGCCAGAAGTACATCTCGATCGTCGACCCGAGCCGCCCCTCGGAGCGCTCGCTGAGCAACGGCGACATCATCCCGTCGTCGCGGGTGCACACGAACGTCGAGCTGCAGAAGATCCTGGCCGACCTGTTCCCGCTGCTGCGCTCGATCCGCCCCGCTGACCTGAGCTCGACCCTCTACGCCCTCGCCACCGCGCTGCGCGGCCGCGGCAACGAGCTCGGCGAGACCCTGGAGAAGCTCGACTCCTACCTGACCACCATGAACGTCCACCTGCCGACGCTGCAGAAGGACCTGGTGCTGCTCTCCCGCGTCAGCCGCACCTACGCGATCGCGGCCCCCGACCTGATCCGCCTGCTGCGCAACGCCACCACGACGGCACACACCGTGACCGCCAAGGAGACGCAGCTGCAGACCTTCATCGGCGACGTGACCGGCCTGGGCGTGACGTCGACGCGCGTGCTCACCGACAACGAGGCCAACATCGTCCGCGCGCCTGCGGTCTCGCGGCCGCTGCTCGGCCTGCTGGACACCTACTCGCCGGAGCTGCCCTGCCTGCTGAAGGGCGCGGCCCGCTACTCCGCGCGGCTCAACGAGATCTTCAGCGGTGGTCGCGTCCGGCAGAGCATGACGCTCGCGGCCACCCAGCGCCGGCCCTACGACCAGCGCGACATCCCGGAGTACGCCGATCGGCGCGGTCCGGCCTGCTACGGCCTGCCCTACCCGAAGCAGCCGCTTCCCGGTCCCGTCGACTTCGCCAACGGGACCGACCTCGAGACCGAGGCGGGGGGCAACCCGAATTGAGCGCCTCCCGCAACACCAAGACCACGCTGGCCGCGATCAAGCTCGGCATCTTCGTGCTGGTCAGCGTGATCGTCACCGGCACCCTGACCGCGATCATGGGCTCCTTCTCCTTCGGCGGCGAGACCGAGTACAAGGCGGAGTTCACCTCGGCCAGCCTGATCAAGAAGGGTGACGACGTCCGCGTCGCCGGAGTCACCGTCGGCTCGGTCAAGGGCGTGGAGATCAAGAACCGCGACACGGCCGAGGTCACCTTCAAGGTCAAGAAGGACGTGCCGGTCACCACCGCCTCACGGGCCTCGATCCGCTTCCTCAACCTGGTCGGCGCCCGCTACATGGCGCTGGAGGAGGGCAAGCCCGGTGCGGGGCGGCTCTCCGACGGGGGCACCATCCCGATCTCACGGACGACGCCGGCGCTGAACCTCACCGAGCTGTTCAACGGCTTCCAGCCGCTGTTCCAGGCGCTGAGCCCCAACGAGGTCAACCAGCTCTCGCTCAACCTCGTCAAGGTGCTCCAGGGCGAGGGCGGCACCATCGGCAGCCTGATGGGCAACACCGCGTCGCTGACCAACGCGCTCGCGGACCGTGACGAGCTCATCGGGCACGTCATCGACAACCTGTCATCGATGCTCAAGACCGTCGACGACCGGCACGAACAGCTCTCGGAGCTCGTCGTACAGCTGAAGGACTGGATGACCAACCTGTCGCGTGACCGCAAGGCGATCGGGGCGTCGGTCTCCAACCTCAACGGCCTGACCGCCGAGGTGGCCAGCCTGCTCACCCAGGGCAGGCCCTACCTCAAGGCCGACGTCGCCCAGCTGCGACGGGTGATGACGAGGCTGAACAAGCCGAGCAACCAGGCCGCCCTGGACGAGGTGCTCAAGCGCCTGCCCCTGATGCTGAAGCGCCAGACGCGGACCGGCACGTACGGCTCCTGGTACCAGTACTACCTCTGCGACTTCACCGGCAAGATCATCCTGCCCGACCTGGGCTCCGACGAGCTCAACACCCTGGTCAAGCCGATCCAGGACAAGCTGAACAACCTGTCGTTCTACAGCAACGCCAAGAGGTGTGATCCCTGATGGCGCGGCACTCTGCAGGGTCGATCCGACGGCTGGGCACCGTGAGTCTCGTGGTGCTGCTCGTGGTGATGGCGGCCGCCTTCAACCTCCAGAAGTTCCCGGGGTTCAAGGGCACCGACTACCACGTGCAGCTCGCCGACGCGAGCGGCCTGCACAAGGGCAACATGGTGCAGGTCGCCGGCATCCGGGTCGGACGGGTCGGCGCGATCCACATCGGCGGCGACCACGTCACCGTCGACGTGAACGTCAAGGGCGCCACGTTGGGCGACAAGACCCAGGCGTCGGTGCAGGTGCTGAACCTGCTCGGCGAGAAGTACCTCGAGCTCACTCCCAAGGGCAGCGGCAAGATGGACGGCGGCGACACCATCCCGGTCAGCCGCACCAACGGCAGCTACGACATCGTCGCCACGCTGGGCGAGCTGACCACCACCACCGAGGCCATCAACGTCCCTCGGCTGTCCCAGGCCCTGACCACTCTGGGCGACACGGTCAACGCCGCCAGCCCGCACATCAGGTCGACCTTCACCGGTCTCTCCCGGATCTCCAAGGCCATCGCGACGCGCGACGAGTCGATCCAGCAGCTGCTCGGCCGGGCCGACCGCGTCACCGCACTGCTCTCGCAGCGCAAGGGTGACCTCGTCACGCTGATGAAGCAGGGCGAGCTGGTCTTCCAGGAGCTGATGGCACGTCGCCAGGTCATCCACTCCCTGCTGGTCAACGCCGAGAAGCTGGCGGTCCAGCTGCGCGGGGTGGCCACTGACAACCAGGCGCAGATCGGCGACGCGCTCAAGCAGCTCGACACGGCGCTGACCTTCCTGCGCGGCCGGGAGAAGCAGATCGACGAGACCCTGACGAACCTCGGCCCCTACGCCTCGATCCTGATCAACATCATCGGCACCGGTCCCTGGTTCGACGCGTTCGTGCCCAACCTCGGGAGCATCGTGAACCCCGACGAGTTCAAGATGGGGAGTCGGCCGAATTGATGAATCGACTGAGCGCCCGCACGATCGCCGTCGCCGCGGCCGTCGTCCTCCTCGCGGCGACCTTCTTCGTCTTCCAGGGCGGTGACAAGACGCAGCGCGTCACGGCGTACTTCGACCGCACGGTGAGCCTCTACAAGGGGTCCGAGGTCCGCGTGATGGGCGTGAACATCGGCACCGTCACGGCCGTGGTGCCCGAGGGCGACCGCGTGCGCGTGTCCATGGAGTACGACGCCGAGTACAAGCTCCCGGCCGACGCGAAGGCGGCGATCGTCACTCCGACGCTCACCGCGGACCGGTTCGTGCAGATCGCCCCGGCCTACACCGGGGGCAAGGTGATGGCCGACAACGCCAGGATCGACCTGCCGAAGACCGGCACGCCGGTGGAGCTCGACCGCATCTACAAGAGCCTGTCCGAGCTGACCCAGGCGCTCGGTCCCAACGGCGCCAACAAGGACGGCGCCCTGAACACCGTGCTCAGCGCGGGTTCCAAGGCGCTGCAGGGCAACGGCAAGCTCGGCAACGAGACCCTGGTCAACCTGTCGCAGGCCGTGCAGACCTTCGGGGAGAGCAGTGGCCCCTTGTTCAACTCGGTCAAGAACATGTCGCAGCTGACCGACACACTGGCCGCCAACGACCAGTTCGTCGACGGGTTCATGTCGGACCTCACCTCGGTGTCGACCCAGCTGGCTGCCGACCGAGGCAACCTCGCGAAGGCGCTCGACGCGCTGGCTCGTGCCGTCGGGACCGTCCGCACCTTCGTCAAGGACAACAAGGGCATGGTGCAGAAGGACGTGCGTGCGCTGACCAGGCTGCTCGGTGTGACGGCTCGCCACAAGGACGACCTGAACACCCTGGCCCGGATCGGTGCCCTGGGTCTGGACAACCTCACCGTCGCCTACGACAACAAGTCCAAGTCCATCGGATCGCGGATCCAGGTGACCCCCAACGGCGCCAACCTCGGCAACATGCTGTGCGACATCGTCTACAACTCCCGCAAGTTCCCCGGCGACTCGGGCACGCGGACCTGCGAGCTGCTGAAGGCGCTCACGGCACCGCTCGCCAAGCAGCTCGGCGCCGACCCGTCACAGAACCAGAGCCAGCCCGCGCCGCTGAAGCTCGGCGCGTCGGCTCCGATCACGACCCTGAGCGGTCTGCTCGGCGCGCTGAAGGCGGGGAACCAGTGATGAGTCGCTCCTCCCTCAGCCAGCTCGCACGGCGCCCCGTGGTGGCGGTGGTGCTGCTCCTGGTCACGGCGCTCGTGGCCTCTGGCTGCAAGTTCGACGGTGCCTACGACCTGCCGCTGCCGGGCAACAAGGTCAGCGCCGACGACGCCTACGAGGTCACCGCCGACTTCGCCGACGCGCTCAACGTGGTGCCCCGCACCGCGGTGTTCGCCAACGACGTGCCCGTCGGGCAGGTCTCCGACGTCTCGCGGGTCGGCTGGCACGCCCGCGTGAAGTTCCTCGTGCGCAAGGACGTCAAGCTCCCCGAGAACATCGAGATCGACGTACGCCAGACCAGCCTGCTGGGGGAGAAGTACATCGCCCTCGTCGAGCCGGCACCCGGCACGGCGAGCACCAAGCGCCTCTCCGACGGCGACTTCATCCCGCTCTCCCGGACCAGCCGCAACCCGGAGGTCGAAGAGGTCCTCGGTGCCCTGTCGATGCTGCTGTCCGGCGGCGGAGTCGGTCAGCTCAAGACGATCAGCCACGAGCTGAACAACATGATGAACGGCCGGCAGGACCAGGCACGCCACGTGCTGGGCAACCTCGACCGGATGATCGGCGGGCTCGACGACCAGAAGAACGACATCATCGGCGCGATGGAGTCGATCGACAAGCTGTCGTCGACGCTGGTCAAGGAGAAGGACGTCGTCGGCGAGGCCATCGACAGCATGGGCCCCGCGCTGAAGGTGCTCAACCGCCAGCACAAGGCACTGATCACGATGCTGAAGCAGCTCGACAAGCTCGGCGCCGTGGGCACCCGGGTGCTCGACAAGAGCACCGACGACATCGTGGCGTCGCTGCGTCACCTGCAGCCGACCCTCACCAAGCTCGGCGACGCCGGCGACTCCCTGGCGAGCGGGCTCTCCATGCTGGCCAGCTTCCCGTTCCCACGGGAGGCGGCGAACATCGTCAAGGGCGACTACGCCAACGCGCTGTTCCACATGGACATCGACCTGAACAAGGTCATCAAGTCGCCGGGCGAGGTCCTCCCCAACGTGCTCAACCTCTGCAGTGCCCTACCCCTGGACCCCGCGTGCAAGGCGCTCTCGCCCGTCATCAAGGCGACCGTCTGCACGGTCGCTCCCCAGGCCGTCGTGGACCTCCTGTGCCCGCCGGGCAGCAAGGCCGCCCTGCAGACCCCCCTCAACCTGCCCGACCTCGACCCGTCGCCCGACTCGGGGACCACCGGCGACCCGGGCGTGGTCGGCGGGCTCGGTGGCCTGCTCGGACTCGGGGGAGGTGGCTGAGATGACGCATGGTGTGAAGATCCGGCTGATCGCGTTCCTCGTGCTCAGCGCCGTCGGCATCGTCTACGTGGCGAGCAGCTTCCTCGGGCTCACCGACCGGCTGCTCGGCCGCGGGCTCACCATCGACGCGACCCTGCCCACCTCCGGCGGTCTGTTCACCGGCAGCGAGGTCACCTACCGGGGCGTCAAGGTCGGCAAGGTCTCCGCGATGGACGTCACCCCCAAGGGGCTGCGCGTCCGGCTCGCGCTCGAGGACGGGACCAAGATCCCGCTCGACTCGAAGATGCACGTGCACAACCTCTCGGCGGTCGGCGAGCAGTACCTCGACTTCGAGCCACCGGACAACAAGCCGCCGTACGCCAAGGCCGGCGACGTCATCGCCGGCGACGAGTCGAGCCTGCCGACGAGCGAGGAGGTCCTGCTCACCCAGATGAACTCGCTCGTCCAGTCGGTCGACGGCGCCGAGCTGTCCACGGTGGTCGGCGAGGCCGGCACGATGTTCCGCGGCACGGCCAACCCGCTCCAGCGGATGGTCGACTCGGGATCGAAGTTCGTCGACGCGGCGGCCGCGAGCTCGGACGACACCATCACCCTGCTCGACACCGGGCACACCGTGCTGCAGACGCAGGCCGACCACGAGCAGGACATCCGGACCTTCGCGCAGCGGGCTGGCCGATCTGACCGGCACGCTGCGGACCTCCGACAAGGACATCCGCACGATCCTCCAGGGCGGTGCGCCGGCGGCCCGGGAGGTCAACTCGCTGCTGAAGGGGCTGGAGCCCACGCTCCCGGTCTTCCTGTCCAACCTGGTGACCACCAACCAGGTGCTGACCGCCAACCTGCCGGCGCTCGAGCAGATGCTGGTCGTCTTCCCGCACGTCATCGCGGCCGGCTTCACCGGAACGCCGGGCGACGGCTACGGGCACATCAACCTGCAGTTCAACAACAGCGTGGCCCCGTGCATCAAGGGCTACAAGCCAGCGGAACAGTGGCGGCCGGCCACGGACACCACCGACGCGGCGATCTACCCGGCGCAGTGCCGGGCCGGGCCGCCCCAGGAGATGCGCGGCTTCCGTGAGGTGCCGAAGTCGGGCACGTCCGCGTCGACCGGCCGGGCCTATCGGGTCGGGACCTACGACGCCAGGACGGGTCAGGCCGACCTCGGCAACGGGCAGTCGGTGGTCTTGGGCTCTGGAGTAGGGTCGCGCTCAGTATTCGGCGACGACGGATGGAAGTGGATGCTGACAGGACCGGTGACAGCCGATGACTGATCCTGCCATCGGCCCCTCGCCGAGCACTGGAGGGCCAGCAGGACCAGGCGGTACGTCGTGGCGGTTGGTCAACATCGTGCTCATGGCCGTCGTCCTGCTCCTGATCGTGGCCACGGTCCTGCTCTTCACCAAGGGAGCCTCAGCGACGCCCGGCGACACCCGGGCCGAGTCGCTCTCGCGCCAGTACGAACAGGTCACCAAGGCTGCGCGCGACGAGACCAAGGCGTTCCTGACCGTCGACTACAAGGACATGGACCCGCTCATCGAGAAGGTCCTCGCCGGCTCCACCGGCACGTTCAAGGAGCAGTACGAGCGCGCCAAGCCCACGCTCAAGGCCACCGCCCTGCAGGGCAAGTCGGTGGCCACCGGAGAGGTGAAGGAGGTCGGCATCGGTGACATCGACGCCGACACCGCGATCGTGTTCGTCGCGGCCGACGGGTCGGTCACCAACGCGACCACCAAGGGGAAGGCCCAACCCCGGTCCTACCGGTTCAAGCTGACCATGGTCCACAAGGGCGACAAGTGGCTCACCTCCGACCTCCAGATCCTGAGCTGACATGAGCGATCTCCAGCCCGACGAGAAGGTCTGCCCCTACTGCGCAGAGGTCATCAAGGCCGCTGCCGTGAAGTGCCGCTACTGCCAGAGCGACCTCACGGACGTCCCCGCTGCCCCGGAACCCGTCTCGACAACCGCTGCGCCCGCCGCGCCGGTGGCCGAGCCGCCACCACCGGCCCCGGTCGTGGAGGATCGTGCCGAGCCCGTCACCGAGACCGACGAGGCCTTCGACGACGCACCCCCGCCGCCGCCCGCGGACGAGCCGGCAGCCCAGCCGACAGCCCAGCCCTTCCTGGCGAGTGCCCGGTTGATGGTCTCCCTGGTGATCCTCTGCCTCGTGCTCGCCGGGGTCGCCGGCTACGCGTGGTACCGCAGCGCGCACCCGGACGACGGTGCCGCACCGAACGGCGCGATCACCTCGGCCGAGGCCCGCGACGCCGGCATGCAGTCGGCCGCCCAGCTGACCCAGAAGGTGCTCTCCTACGACTGGAAGACGCTGGACGCCGACATCAAGGCGGCCGAAGCGGTGCAGTGCACCGAGCTTCCGCAGCGAGTACGCCAAGACGATGGCGGGCGTCAAGGCGCAGACGATCAAGAACCAGGTGAAGCTGACCGCCGACGCGGCGGCCACCTCGATCGTCTCCGCCACCGCCGACAAGGTCGTGGCCCTCGTCTTCGTCAACCAGGTCACCACCGCGAAGGGCGCCTCCAACCAGCGCGTCGACAGCAGCCGGGTGCTCGTCACGCTGACGCGCGGTGATGGAGACTGGCGCATATCGAAGTTGAAGCCGTTCTGATAAATTAGAACACGTTCCAGTTTTGCCGACGAAAGGGTGACCGTTGAGCGATCCGGCGTCCTCGACCGAACTGGAGACCGACCTGCTCATCGTGGGTGCCGGACCCGCTGGGCTCTTCGGTGCCTACTACGCGGGCTTCCGCGGCCTGAGCGTGACGGTGGTCGACTCGCTGCCCGAGCTGGGCGGCCAGGTGTCCGCCCTCTACCCGGAGAAGCTGATCCTCGACGTCGCGGGGTTCCCGAGCATCAAGGGACGCGAGCTGGTCGAGGAGCTGGTCAAGCAGGCCGCGAGCGCCGAGCCCGTCGTACCTCCTCGACCGCACCGCCACCTCCCTGAAGACCCACGACGAGGGCGTCCGGATGGACCTCGACGACGGCACCGTGGTCAACGCGAAGGTCGTCATCATCACCGCCGGCATCGGCAAGTTCACGCCCCGTCCGCTGCCCGCGGGTGACGGGTGGGAGGACCGCGGGCTGGTCTTCTTCGTGCCCTCGTTCGCCGAGTACGCCGGCCGCGACGTCGTCATCGTCGGCGGCGGCGACAGCGCCTTCGACTGGGCGCACAGCCTCGAGCCGATCGCGAAGTCGGTGACCCTGGTGCACCGCCGCGACAAGTTCCGCGCCCACCAGGCCACCGTCGACGCCGTGCTCGGCGAGCAGCACCGAGATCATCACCCAGGCCCAGGTCACCGCCCTCCAGGGCGAGCACCACGTCGAGAGCGTCGAGATCACCACCAACGACGGCGAGGTCCTCACCCGCCCGGCCCAGGCCGTGGTCGCCGCGCTCGGCTTCGTGGCCGACCTCAGCGCGATGCAGGAGTGGGGCCTGGAGTTCGAGAAGCGACACATCAAGGTCGACATGGCGATGCGCACCAACGTGCCGCGCATCTTCGCGGCCGGCGACATCACCGAGTTCGAGGGCAAGGTGCGCCTGATCGCCGTCGGCTTCGGCGAGGTCGCGACCGCGGTCAACAACGCGGCCGTGGTCGTCGACCCCGACGCCCACGTGTTCCCCGGCCACTCGAGCGAAGGGTCGTAACGCGATGGCCATCCGGCCGCAACGCCGTCACCATGAGCGACGACGAGATCGAGCAGTTCCTCGTCGACAACATGAAGGTGCAGATCGCCACGATCGGCCCCGACGGCAGCCCGCACCTGACCACGCTGTTCTACGTGCTCGAGGACGGCCTGCTCGCGTTCTGGACCTACGGCCGCTCCCAGAAGGTGGTCAACCTGCGCCGCGACCCGCGCATCACCTGCCTGGTCGAGGACGGCGAGGACTACTTCGAGCTGCGCGGCGTGAGCATCCAGGGCAAGGCGCGCCTCGTCGAGGAGTACGACGACATCCGCGCCCTCGGCTCCCGGGTCGCCAAGCGGATGGCCGGCGACATGGACCTCGGTGACTTCGGCGACGAGATCGTCGACCAGCAGGCACGCAAGCGGGTCGGCATCGTCGTCGAGCCGGTCAAGGTCGCCAGCTGGGACCACCACAAGATGGCCGGTCCTCCCGGCAGCAGCAACGAGACGGAGGAAGCATGAAGAAGATCAAGGTCGACTTCGACCTGTGCGAGTCCAACGCCATGTGCGAGGCGCTCGCGCCCAGCCACTTCGAGATCGACGACGACGACTACCTGCAGATCCTCGACGAGAACGTCAGCGACGACGACCTCGCGATCGTCGAGCAGGCCGTCGCGTCCTGCCCCAAGTCGGCGATCAGCATCGTCGACGCCTGACCCGACCGTCCGCCGTACCGCCCGCCCACACCGCCGCACCGAGCCGAGGAGCCCGGCCACACCATGCCCGAAAACCCTGATCCCCAGAGCCAGTCCTGGAAGGCCGCGTCGCCGTCGTCACCGGCGCCGGCGCCGGACTCGGCCGCGCCGAGGCCCTCGCCCTCGCCAGGGCGGGTGCCCACGTGGTGCTCAACGACCTGCCCGGCGCCGCCGAGGAGGCGGCCGAGGAGGTCCGCTCGCACGGGGTCGAGGCCCTCGTGGTCGCCGGCGACGTGGGGGAGCGCGCCACCGCCGACGCGATGATGCAGGCCGCGACCGAGAAGCTGGGCCGCCTCGACGTGGTGGTCAACAACGCCGGCATCACCCGCGACAAGATGCTGTTCAACATGACCGACGAGGACTTCGACCTCGTCCTCAAGGTGCACCTGCGCGGCCACTTCCTGCTCTCGCGCAACGCGGCGGCGTACTGGCGCGGCCGCTTCAAGGAGACCGGCGAGCCGGTGGACGCCGCGGTGGTGAACACCGCCTCCGAGGCGTTCCTCGGCGGCTCGCCCGGTCAGCCGAACTACGCGGCGGCCAAGGGCGGCATCACCGCGCTGACCCTGTCGACCGCGCGCGGGCTGTCCCGCGTCGGCGTGCGCGCCAACGCGATCTGCCCGCGGGCGCGCACGGCCATGACGGCCGACGTGTTCGGCGAGGACGAGTCCGGCCAGGCGGTCGACCCCTACTCGCCGGACCACGTGGCGCCGCTCGTCGCCTACCTCGCCTCGCCCGCCGCCGCGCGGATCACCGGCCAGGTCTTCGTGGTGTACGGCGGCATGGTGGCCCTGCTCTCCGCGCCCGTCGTCGAGCAGCGCTTCGACGCCACCGGCGACGTGTGGGACCTCGGCTCCCTCGACCAGAGCCTCGGGACCTACTTCGCCGACCGCGACCCCGCGGTCGGGTTCGCCGCCGACGCGGTGATGCAGCTCCAGCCGAAGGACCGCTCATGAACCGACTCGCCGGCAAGCGCGCCATCGTCACCGGCGCCGCGCAGGGACAGGGCGCGGCGATCGCCCGCGCCTTCGTGGCCGAGGGCGCCCAGGTCGTCATCGCCGACGTGGCCGAGGAGGCCGGGGAGGCGCTCGCCGAGGAGCTGAACAAGGAGGCTCCCGACTCGACGTACTTCCGCCGCCACGACGTCAGCGACGAGGCCTCGTGGCAGGCGCTCGTCGAGGACGCCAACGAGCGCTTCGGGCCGGTCAACGTGCTGGTCAACAACGCCGGCATCCTCCGCTTCGCCGAGGTGGAGAAGATGGAGCTCGCGGAGTTCATGCTGCTGGTCAACATCAACCAGGTCGGCTGCTTCCTCGGCATGAAGTCGGTCGCCCGCACGATGCGCAAGAACGGCGGCGGCTCGATCGTCAACGCCTCCTCGATCGAGGGCCTCGGCGGGATGGCGTTCTGCACGGCGTACGCCGCCACCAAGTTCGCCATCCGCGGGATGACCAAGTCGGCCGCGATGGAGCTCGGCCCCAAGGGCATCCGGGTCAACTCGGTGCACCCCGGCATGATCGACACCGGCATGACCCGCGTGCACGGCGGCGACGCGGCGATGGAGTTCGGCGCCAGCAAGGTCGCCCTCAAGCGCGTCGGCCACCCGGTCGACATCGCCCCGGCGTACGTCTACCTGGCCAGCGACGAGTCCAGCTTCGTGACGGGCGCCGAGCTCGCCATCGACGGGGGCGCGACAGCCACCCACGCCTTCGGCGGGTGAGCTCCTAGCGCAGGATCAGGCGGACGGCCGTCGCGAGGTGCTCGTTGACCTCGTCGGCGCTCAGGCGGCCGGTGACCCAGGAGACCAGGGCGGCCAGCCAGACGTCGCTGATCACGCGGGCGACGGCGATGTCCTCGTCGGTGGGCTCGGAGCCCTCGACGTAGTCGTCGCCCTGCAGCGCCCGGTTGAGCATCGTCGTGAGCTTGAGGCCGACGCCGTGGATCTCGTTGGCCACCGTGGAGTCGGCGAACATGAACGCGCGCGTCAGCGCCTCGGTCAGCTGGGGGTCGCGCTGGAGGCCACGCGTGGCGCGGGTGAGCACGTGCTCGACGCGGTCGGCCGGGGTGTCGCCGGGGATCGGTCCGGCGGGCGAGGGTGGCCTCGATGTCCTCGAACTGCCGCGACAGCGCGGAGACGAGGAGGTGGATCTTGGACGGGAAGTAGCGGTAGAGCGTGCCGAGGGCGACGTCGGCCTGCTCGGCGACGGCCCGCATCTGGACGGCGTCGAAGCCGCCCTTGGACGCGAGCGCGACGGTCGCGTCGAGGATGCGCCGGCGGCGGTCGCGCTGCGCCGCCGACCCCAGGTCGTCGTGGGTCAAGGAGCTCACGGTGGCCAAGATCTCAACCTCCCGGACGTGATTTCTGTTGAGCCTCCCCCGCAGAATGTCTCTGCGGACCCGCTCCGAGGCTACCAGTCAGGTCCGGCATAATAGAAACACGTTCCAGTTCGCACATGGCGGTCCCACACCGGTCCTACACAGGACAAACCGGACGGGGTAGCCGGGAAGGCGCCACTTGCGCATCGCACTCTTGTCCTACCGCAGCAAGCCGCACTGCGGCGGTCAGGGCATCTACATCCGCCACCTCAGCCGCGAACTGGTCGCCCTCGGGCACTCGGTCGAGGTCTTCTCCGGGCAGCCCTACCCCGAGCTCGACGAGGGCGTGACGCTGACCAAGGTGCCCAGCCTCGACCTCTACCGCGAGCCCGACCCGTTCCGGGTGCCGCAAGCTGAAGGAGTTCCGCGACCTGATCGACGTCGAGGAGTTCCTGACCATGTGCACGGCCGGGTTCCCCGAGCCGAAGACGTTCAGCAAGCGGGCGGCGCGGCTGCTCGCGGACCGGCTCGACGACTTCGACATCGTGCACGACAACCAGGTGCTCGGCTACGGCATGCTCGACATCGCCGAGATGGGGCTGCCGCTGATCACGAGCATCCACCACCCGATCACCTTCGACCGCCGCATCGACATCGAGGCGGCGCCCACGCGGCGCAAGAAGCTGACGCTGCGCCGGTGGTACGGCTTCCTGCGGATGCAGGGCCGGGTCGCCCGCAAGGTGGGCCGGATCCTGACCGTCTCCGAGTCGAGCCGGCACGACATCGTGGCCGACTTCGGGGTCGACGACGCGAACATCCAGGTCATCCCGCTGGGCGTCGACGAGGTCTTCGGTCCTCCGACCCAGCCGCGTGTCCCGGGCCGGATCGTCGCGATGGCGAGCGCGGACGCGCCGATGAAGGGCATCGCCACCCTGCTCGAGGCGTTCGCCAAGCTGCGCACCGAGCGCGACGTCGTCGCTCGTGCTGGTCACCAAGCCGACCCCGGGTGGCCGCACCGAGCAGCTGATCGACGCGCCTCGGCATCGCCGAGCACGTCACCTTCGTCAACGGCATCAGCGACCGCGAGCTCGTCGAGGTGATGGGGTCCGCCGAGGTCGCGTGCGTGCCGTCGCTCTACGAGGGCTTCTCGCTGCCGACCGCCGAGCTGATGGCCTGCGAGACCCCGCTCGTGGTCAGCCGCGCCGGCGCGATCCCCGAGGTCGTGGGTCCCGACGGCGAGTGCGCCGACCTGGTGACGCCCGGCGACGTGGGCGAGCTCGAGCTGGCGATCGCCGAGCTGCTCGACGACCCCGAGCGCCGCGCGACCGGATGGGCAAGGCCGGGCGCGCCCGGGTGCTCGAGCGGTTCAGCTGGCACGCGGTGGCCGTGGCCACCGCTGCGGCGTACGAACGGGTGGTCGCGCGAGCCGGGCCACCAGCGACAAGACCGCAGGGGAGAAGCATGCTGACCGTTGACTTCGAGCGGCTGGGCCTGCAGCCCGGTGACCGCGTCATCGACATGGGCTGCGGCGCGGGGCGGCACGCCTTCGAGATGTACCGCCGCGGCGCCGACGTCATCGCCTTCGACCAGGACGCCGACGAGCTCGCCGGGGTGCTGGAGCTGTTCGGGGCGATGAAGGAGGCCGGCGAGGTCCCCGCGGGCGCCGAGGCCGACATCAAGGAGGGCGACGCGCTGTCGCTGCCCTTCGCCGACGGCGAGTTCGACCGCGTGGTCGCCTCCGAGGTCCTCGAGCACATCCCGGCCGACATCCAGGCGATCGAGGAGCTCGTGCGGGTGCTGCGCCCCGGCGGCACGATGGCCGTCACCGTGCCGCGCTGGCTGCCCGAGATGGTCTGCTGGAAGCTCTCCGACGACTACCACAACGTGCCGGGCGGGCACATCCGGATCTACTCCGACAAGGAGCTGGTCGGCAAGCTGGTCAACGCCGGGATGGAGTTCGAGGGCAAGGACCACGCCCACGGGCTGCACTCGCCGTACTGGTGGATCAAGTGCGCCGTCGGCGTCACCAACGACGACCACCCGCTCGTGAAGGCCTACCACCAGGTGCTGGTGTGGGACATCATGCGCACCCGCGGCTGGAGCACGCTCACGCGCGGCGCGGAGAAGGCGCTCAACCCGTTGATCGGCAAGAGCATGGTGCTCTACCTGCGCAAGCCGGAGGCTTCTGAGTCGGCGCAGCCGGAGACCCGTCCGTGACCTCCCGCGTCCACCCGATCCCGTCGGTCGCCGGCGTGCTCTCGAGCGCGCAGGTGGCGCAGACGGCTGCGTCGATCGCCTCGATGCAGGAGGCCGACGGCGCGGTGCCGTGGACGGTGGGGGAGCACGTCGACGTGTGGAACCACGTCGAGGCCGCGATGGCGATGATGGTCGCCGGTCAGGTCGAGGCCGCCGAGAAGGCGTTCGAGTGGTGCCGGCGTACCCAGCGCCACGACGGCTCCTGGCCGATGAAGATCGTCGCCGGCGAGGTCGAGGACGCCAGCGGCGAGACCAACATGTCGGCGTACCTGGCGGTGGGCGTCTGGCACCACTGGATGCTGCGCCGCGACCTGGTCTTCGTGGAGCGGATGTGGCCCGCCGTACGCCGCGCGCTGGACTTCGTGGTCGCGATGCAGCTGCCGTTCGGTGGCATCGCCTGGTCGCAGGAGTGGGACAGCCACGGGCCGGCACGGGTCAACCGGGAGGCGCTGCTGGCCGGCTCGTCGAGCATCTACCAGTCGCTGCGCGCGGGCGTCGCGCTGGCCGACCTGATGGACGAGCCGCAGCCGGAGTGGGAGCTCGCCGGTGGCCGGCTCGGGCACGCGCTGCGCGACCACCGCGACCTGTTCCTCGACAAGGCGACGTTCTCGATGGACTGGTACTACCCGGTCCTCGGCGGCGCCGTCCGTGGCCAGGCCGGCCGCGACCTGCTGGACTCGCGCTGGGACGACTTCGTGGTGCCCGGCCTCGGCATCCGCTGCGTCGACACCAACCCGTGGGTGACCGGCGCCGAGACCTGCGAGCTGGTGATGGCGCTCGACTGCCTCGACGACCGCGAACGGGCGCTGAGGCTGTACGCCGACATGCAGCACCTGCGGCACGAGAACGGCAGCTACTGGACCGGCTCGGTCCACCCCGAGGACGTGTTCTGGCCCCACGAGCAGACCACCTACACGGCGGCCGCGGTGATCCTGGCCGCCGACGAGCTGTCGCGGACCACGCCCGCCTCCGGGATCATGCGCGGCGAGACCCTGTCGGAGCACTTCCGGGAGATCGCCCTCGAGTGCGGCTGCCCTGACGACGCTCAGCCGGCGTCTTCTCCGGCCGCTCCTGACGAGCGGGTCAGCACCCGCATCGACCCGACCGCGCGCTCCGGCGTGAACGCGCCGCCGTCGACGGCGCGCTGCCACACGTGGAAGGGCGCCTGGCCGCCGTCCTCCGGTCGCTCGAAGACGTCGTGGATCACCAGCACGCCGCCGGGCTGCACCCACCGGGCGAACCCGCTGTAGTCGTTCTGGGCGTGCTCCTCGGCGTGGCCGCCGTCGATGAACAGCAGGGCCAGGGGAGTGCGCCAGTGCCGTGCCACGGTCGTCGACCGGCCGACGACCGCGACCACCTCGTCCTCGAGACCGGCGCGCTCGATGGTGCGACGGAAGATCGGGAGGGTGTCCATCAGCCCGGACTCCTCGTCCACGAGGCTCGCGTCGTGGTGCTCCCAGCCGGCCTGGTTCTCCTCCGAGCCGCGGTGGTGGTCGAGGGTGAACACGGTGCTGCCGGTCGCCCGGGCCGCCGCGCCGAGCCAGATGGCGGACTTGCCGCAGTAGGTGCCGATCTCCAGCGCCGGTCCGTCGCCGAGGTGCGCCAGCGCGGTCGCGTGGAGGAAGGCTCCCTCGTCCTCGGGCATGAACCCCTTGGCCGCGCGGGCGTGCTCGAGCAGGTCGGTGGGGATGGCGTGGGACGTCTCACTCACGGCGGGGAGCCTACTCATGGCATGATTGGAACACGTTCTAGTTTTGGTTTCGACCAGCTCAACCAGCGGTTTGTTGGGGCTGGCTCCACCGGCGAGAGAGGTGCACTGTGCCCATCGGGATCAGCGACGACCACGTCGAGCTGGCGGACGCCTTCGGGAAGTGGGCGGGCTCGCTCGGCGGGATCGAGGCTGCCCGGAGGGCCGAGGACGACCCGGTGGCGGAGTTCGCCGAGGTCACCGCCTCGGTCGACGAGATGGGGCTGCTCGGCATCACCGCGGACGGCGGTTCGCTGACCGACCTGGCGGTAGCCCTCGAGACGTGCGCCGGCGCACTGCTGCCGGGTCCGCTTCTGGGTTCCGCGATCGCCTCTGTCGTCCTTGCCGAACCAGCCGGCCCGGTCGCCCTGTGCCTCGACGGCTCGGTGATCCACGACGCACCGGGGTCCGCACAGGCCCTGGTCGTGGTGGACGACGAGGTGCGGCTCGTGCCCCTCGAGGGCGTCGACCTCACGCCCGGCGCCAACCCCGACCTGACCCGTCGTACGTCCCTCGGCGACCTGACCGCTGTTGAGGGAACGGTGGTGCCCGACCTGACCCCTGCCCGGCTGCGGGCACTGGTCATCACGCTGGCGGCCGCCGAGGCGTCCGGAGTCGCCCGCTGGTGCCTGGACACGGCGGTGGAGTACGCCGGCATGCGCGAGCAGTTCGGCAAGAAGATCGGTGGCTTCCAGGCGATCAAGCACCTGTGCGCCGAGATGCTCGAGACCAGCGAGTCGGTGACGGCGGCCGCCTGGGACGCCGCGCGGGCGGTCACGGACGACGAGGCGCAGCACGAGTTCGCCACGCTCGTCGCCGGCACCGTCTGCTTCGACGGCGCCGTCCAGGTCGCCAAGGACTGCATCCAGGTGCTCGGCGGGATCGGCTTCACCTTCGAGCACGAGTCCCACTTCTACCTGCGCCGGGCCGTCGCCCTGCGGGCCCTGGTCGGCGCGTCCAGCACGTACGCCGCCCGGCTGGCCGACCTCGCCGCGAGCGGTGCGCGCCGGCACCTGCAGGTCGACCTCGATGGTGTCGACGACGGACGCCGGGCCGACATCCGGGCCGAGGCGGAGCGGATCGCCGCGCTGCCGGAGGACGAGCAGCGGGCCGCCCTGGCCGAGTCGGGCTACCTGACCCCCCACTGGCCGGCTCCGCACGGGCTCGGCGCCGACCCCGTCACCCAGCTGCTGATCGACGAGGAGCTGGCCGAGGCCGGCGTGCACCGTCCTGACCTGAAGATCGGCGCGTGGGCCGCGCCGACCGTCATCGCCCACGGCAACGACGCGCAGCGCGACCGGTTCGTCGGACCGACCCTGCGCGGTGAGATCAGCTGGTGCCAGCTGTTCAGCGAGCCCGGTGCCGGCTCCGACCTGGCGTCGCTGCGGACCAAGGCGGTCAGGGTTTCGACAGGCTCAACCACCGGATCGGGTTGGCGGCTCACCGGGCAGAAGGTGTGGACCTCACTGGCGCAGTCGGCCGACTGGGGCATCTGCCTGGCGCGTACCAACCCTGACGTGAAGCAGCATGCCGGCATCACCTACTTCCTGGTCGACATGAAGAGCGAGGGCATCGAGATCCGTCCGCTGCGCGAGCTCACCGGCGAGGCGATGTTCAACGAGGTCTTCCTCGACGACGTGTTCGTGCCCGACGAGCTCGTCGTCGGCGAGGTCGACGGTGGCTGGAAGCTCGCCCGCACCACGCTGGCCAACGAACGCGTGGCGATGGCCGGCTCGCACCTCGGCGACTCCCCGGAACGCGCGGTGGCCCTGCTTGCATCGGGAGAGCTCGCAGCAGGCGAGACCGAGGCCCGCAGCGAGATCGGCCGGGCCGTGGCGTGGGCGACCGTGGTCTCCCTGCTGGCGACGCGGTCCACGCTGCGTTCGCTCGAAGGGCAGGGACCGGGGCCGGAGTCGAGCGTGGCCAAGCTGGTCGGCGTACGCAGCCGCCAGGACTCCGCCGAGCTCGTCGTCACCCTGCTCGGCGACCGGCTGTTCACCGGCGACGACCTCGCGCGCGAGGCGCTGCACGAACAGCTGATGACGCGGTGCCTGTCGATCGCAGGCGGCACCACACAGGTGCTGCGCAACGTCGCCGGCGAGCGGATCCTGGGACTGCCTCGCTGACGCTACGTAGACCTTCCACGTGCAAGGTCTACGTAGTGCGGGAACCGACGAGATTCCAGCCGTAGAGGAACAGGGATCCGGCGAGCAGGGCGACGGTGGTCTCCGTCCTGGCGACGCGGTCCACGCCTGCGGTCGCTCGAAGGGCAGGGGCCGGGGCCGGAGTCGAGCGTGGCCAAGCCGGTCGGCGTACGCAGCCACCAGGGCTCCGCCGAGTTCGTCGTCACCCTGCTCGGCGACCCGATCCTGGGACTGCCTCGCTGACGCTACGTAGACCTTCCACGTGCAAGGTCTACGCAGCGCTCAGACGACCTCGCGCTCCCGCTGGGCTCCGAGCCACCGCGCGTGGTGGTGCAGGAGCCAGCGCTCGACGGCCTTGATGACGTGATGGCTGCGGATCGAGCCGAACACCTCGAAGGCGTGCTGGGTGCCGGGGAACTCTGCGTACGTGACCGTCGCCTTCGACTCCGCTTTCAGCGCGTCGACGAACGCGCGCGCCTGGCTGACGTGGACCAGCGAGTCGTTGGCGCCGTGCAGCACGAAGAAGTCGGGCGCGTCCGGGGAGACGTGCGCCAGGGGTGAGGCCTTCACGAAGTCGTCGAGGTGGCGCTCGGGGTCCTTCTTGAACACCCGCGGCCCGAGGAAGTAGTCGCGCAGCTCGATCGCGGCCTTGTCGCCGGTGAGCCCGGCCATGTCGTAGACCCCGTAGAACGGCACGCACCCGGCGACGCTGGTGTCGGCGTCCTCGAAGCCGGGCTGGTACTCGGCGTCACCCGGCGTGAGGGCGGCCAGCGAGGCGAGGTGGCCGCCGGCGGAGCCGCCGGTGATGACGAGGTACGACGGGTCGCCGCCGTAGGAGGCGATGTTCTCGCGCGTCCAGGCGACCGCCTTCTTCACGTCGACGATCTGGGCGGGGAACGGGTGCTTGGGCGCGAGCCGGTAGTTCATCGCCACGCAGACCCAGCCGCGCTGGGCCATCCGGTTCATCAGGATCAGCCCCTGCTGCTCCTTGGTGCCGATCGTCCAGCCGCCGCCGTGGACCTGCACGAGGACCGGGGCGTTCTCGAGGTCGACCCCCTTGGGGCGGTAGATGTCGAGCCGGGCGCGCTTTCCGCCCTCGGTGTAGTTGATGTCGCGGATCACCTCGACGTCCGGCTGGGCCAGCTTGAACGGCCGGGCGACCTCGCGCAGCGACGTCTTCAGGTCCTGCGCGTCGGGGGGCTCCTCGAGGTCGTCGAGGTAGTCGGCACCCAGACCGTCGCGCAGGGTCGTCTCGACGTGCGTGGCCGACCGACTGGCGTTGACGATCAGGTAGCCGAGGCCCGCCGCCGAGGTCGCGGCGAGGGCCAGGCCCACTCGCCGGTCCAGGCCCAGCCCCTTGCTCCGTCGTACGGTCAGCTCGGCCGCGGTGTCCAACGCGCTCGCCGCGAGCAGCTGCGGCGCCAGCTCACTGGCCAGCCAGCCGGCGAAGAACGCGGGGATCGAGGCGTAGCGCCCTCCGAGCGGTCGGACGGCGTTCGCCGTCAGGGCGGCGGTGACGAGCTGTCGGCGCAGATATCCCATGATCTGAGGTTACGGGTCGGAACGCCCCCAAATGGTGTGAGAAGGCCGACCCCGGAAAAACTAGAACGTGTTCCAAGCTCCCGTCTAGAATCCGCCCATGGACCGACTGAGTGGACTCGACGCGAGCTTCCTGTACCTCGAGAGCTCTGCTCAGCTGTTGCACGTCTGCGGCGTGATCGTGCTGGACCCGGAGACCATGCCGGGCGGCTACTCGTTCGAGGAGTTCAAGGACGAGCTGGAGCGGCGGATCGCGGATGTGCCGATGTTCCACCGCAAGCTCAAGCAGGTCCCGCTCGGCATCGACCACCCCGTGTGGGTCAACGACGACGACTTCGACATCGACCGGCACGTGCACCGGATGGCGCTGCCCTCGCCCGGCGGCGAGCGCGAGCTGGCCGACCTGTGCGGTCACATGGCCGGCATCCCGCTGGACCGCTCCCGGCCGCTGTGGGAGTTCGTGGTCATCGAGGGCCTCGAGTCGGGCAAGGTCGCGATCTTCACCAAGATGCACCACTGCACCGTCGACGGTGTCTCCGGTGCGAACGCCATCTCGTTCCTGTGCAGCCTCGAGCCGGACGCTCCGCCGCTGGAGACCGCACCCAAGGGTGGCCTGGAGTCGCGTACGCCGAGCGACGCCGAGCTGCTCGCGCGGGGCGTGGTCACCAACCTGGCCAAGCCGGTCGCCGTGGCCAAGCTGGTCGCACCGACCACCGGCGTACTCACCAAGACCATCGGCCGCGCTCGCAGCGGCACCGCGATGGCTGCGCCGCTGCGAGCGCCGCGGACCTCGTTCAACGGCACCATCACCGGACACCGGACGGTCGCCGTGCAGGACATGTCGCTGGAGAAGATCAAGGAGATCAAGAACGCCGTGCCCGGCGCGACGGTCAACGACGTCGTGCTCACCGTGTGTGGTGGCGCCCTGCGGCGCTACCTCGAGGAGCGCGGCGAGCTTCCCGAGAGCTCGTTGATCGCGTCGGTGCCCGTCTCGGTGCGCGGCGCGTCGAAGAAGCAGAGCGGCAGCAACAAGGTCTCCACGATCTTCTCGAGGCTCGGCACGGAGATCGAGGACCCGCTGGACCGGCTGGCCGAGGTCTCCGACGGCAACACCAACGCCAAGGACCACCACAAGGCGATCCCGGCCGACACGTTGCAGGACTGGGCCGAGTTCGCCGCCCCGCGCACGTTCGGCCTCGCCGTACGGATGGTGTCGTCGCTGAAGCTGGCCGACTCCGGTCCGGTGATCCACAACCTGGTGATCTCCAACGTGCCCGGCCCGCCGGTGCCGCTGTACTTCATCGGCGCCAAGATCGAGGGGCTCTACCCGCTCGGCCCGATCTTCCACGGCGCCGGCCTGAACATCACCGTGATGTCGAGCGACGGCAAGATGCACGTCGGCGCGATCGGCTGCCGCGAGCTGGTGCCCCAGCCGTGGAAGCTCACCGACCAGTTCCCCGCCGAGCTCGACGCCCTCCACGCCGCCGCCACCAGCGGCCGGAAGCCCAAGAAGGCTGCCGCGAAGAAGAAGCCCGCAGCCAAGAAGAAGCCCGCCAAGAAGGCGCCGGCGAAGAAGGCAGCCAAGAAGACCGGGTAGTCCAGTACGAAAAGCCGCTCCAGCAGTGGCTCCGACCGGCATTCCGTACTGGATTACCCGGCTCTACGCGTCCAGCCGCTGACGATCCCGGATCCGGGCGGCGGTGACGTGCACGGCCTCGAGGAAGGTCGGGACGAAGCGGTCCGACTGGATCACGCAGCCGGCGTGGCCGCAGGGTGCCTCGTGCACGGTGGCGCCGGGGATGCGGGCAGCCAGCCGGCGCTGGCGGGCAGGCGGGATGGCCTTGTCCTTGCTCGGGACGACCACGGCGGTGGGTACGTCGATCCGGGCGAGCCACGGCGTCGAGTGGTGGCGACCCAGCGCCGCGACGGCCTGGGCCACCGCCCACGGGCTGGTGCTGCGCCACTCCTCGAGGGCCCACTGCGCCAGGTCGATCTCGGGCACGTTGAGCGCCTCGGCGGTCGACCGGGTGGCGCGGCGTACGGTGCGGGACTTCGAGAGCGCCCGCAGCGCACCCATGCTGATCTCCATGCCGGAGTGGAAGACCGACTCGCTGCGGTTGGAGCGGAAGTGGTCGGTGGTGGCGGCGAGGACGAGGCCACCGACCAGATCGGGGTGCTGGCGCCAGGTGCGCTGGGCGATCACCGAGCCCATCGAGTACCCGGCGACGATCGGGTCGTCGAGGCCGAGCTCGGTGATGACCGCGGCCACGTCATCGGCGCAGTCGTGGAGGGAGAAGCTCTCCGAGATGATGCCGCGCCCGTGCCAGCGCTGGTCGAAGACCACGACCCGGTAGCGCTTCGCGAGCTCGTGCACCACCGGGAACCAGGTGAGCATCCCCGTGCACCCCACGGCATGCAGCAGCACGATCGACTGGGCCCCGGGAGGACCGGGCAGCTCGGTGAGCCAGGTACGGCCGCGGCGGGGGAGCTGCAGCCAGCGACCGTGCGGGATCTCGACGTTCGGCAGGGCCACGAACGGGTCCAGCTGCTGGCGCACGACCCTGCCCAGGGGTTGGCCCACGGTCCGGCCGAGGCAGCTCGCCACCTTCGAGATCACACGGGCCTCCGGTTGCGGTTGTCGGGCGGATCCCTAGACTAGAACAGGTTACAGTTTTCTCTGTGAAGGGGTCTGCATGAGCGACGACGTGTTGGGCGAGATCCGCTCGGTGCTCACCGACGTCCTCGACAAGGGCCCCGAGGAGATCGAGGCCAGCTGGGCCGCCTGTGCCGAGGCCGGTCTGCTCGGCCTCGCCGCGCCGGAGTCGTACGGCGGAGAGGGACTCGGACTCGCCGAGCTGGGTGCTCTCGTGCGTGAGCTCGGCTCGCGCGCCGGTGACCTGCCCTTCCGCGACACGCTGGTCTGCGGCCTGCTCACCCTCGCGCGCAGCGGCACCCCGGATCAGCAGGCGACGTACGTCCCGCAGATCGCGGCCGGGAAGCTGCTCGTCGCGCCGGCCCTCAACGAGCCCGGTCGGGCCCTCCCGGGGCAGCCCGCGACCAAACTGGACGGCGACCGGTTGACCGGCCGGAAGATCGCCGTACCCACGTTCGACCAGCTCGCGGGCGTCCAGTCCCTGCTCCTCGTCTCGGCCACCGGCGCGGGCGGAGCTGCGACCGTCGTACTCGTCGACCCGCAGAGTGACGGCGTCACCCGCACGACCACGCCCAGCTCGCGGGGGAGCGAGGCCGAGGCGACCTACGAGTTCGACGAGGCACCGGTCCTGGGCGTCCTCGCCGAGGGTGCTGCCGACGTGCTCCGGGAGCACGCCATCGCCGGGTTGCTCCTGGAGGGTGACGGCCTCGTCGCCGGAGCGCGCGACCTGACGGCCGGCTACGTCAAGGAGCGGACCCAGTTCGGTCGCCGCCTCGCGGAGTTCCAGGGCGTGGCGATCCAGATGGCCGACGTCTTCGTGGCCTCGCGGATGGTCACGCTGGCCGCCGAGGAGGGCGCTCGGCGAGTGGCCGCGCAGCAGCCGGCGGCCGACGACCTCGCCGTCGGGGCGTACTGGTTCTGCGACCGCGCACCGCGCGCGCTGCAGACCTGCCAGCACCTGCACGGCGGCATGGGCGTCGACGAGACCTACCCGCTGCACCGCTACTTCGCCCGGGTGAAGGACGTGGCCCGGCTGCTCGGCGGTGTCGAGGCGACCCTCGCCGCAGTGCCGGCGCGAGAGTCCGAGGAGGCCAAGAACGTCGAGCTCACGGCCGACCAGCAGGCGTTCAAGGACGAGGTGCGCAGCTACTTCTCCGGGCTGGTGTCGCCGGAGGACCGGCTCGAGATGATGACCGACCGCCACGGAGAGGCCTACCACCGGATCATCCGGCAGATGGGCGAGGACAGCTGGATGGGCGTGGGCTGGCCGAAGGAGTACGGCGGCAAGGGGCTCGGCGGGATCGAGCAGCAGATCTTCGCCAACGAGGCCGCCCGGGGCGACGTACACCTTCCGGCCGTGACCCTGCAGACCGTCGGACCGACCCTGCAGGCGTACGGCACCGAGAAGCAGAAGGACCTGTTCCTCGGACGGATCCTGGCCGGCGACGTGCACTTCGCGATCGGCTACTCCGAGGCCGACGCGGGCACCGACCTCGCGTCGCTGCGGACGACAGCGAAGAAGGACGGCGACCACTACGTCGTCAACGGCCAGAAGATGTGGACCACCGGCGGGCACGCGGCCGACTACATCTGGCTGGCCGTGCGCACCGACCCCGACGCCCCCAAGCACAAGGGCATCTCGGTGCTGATCGTGGACACCAAGGACCCCGGCTACTCCTGGACGCCGATCATCACCTCCGACGGCTCGCACCACGTGAACGCGACGTACTACAACGACGTGCGCGTCCCGGCCGACATGCTCGTCGGCGAGGAGAACGAGGGGTGGCGGCTGATCACCACCCAGCTCAACCACGAGCGCGTGATGCTCGGCCCGGCCGGACGTCTCGAGGGCCTGCGCGACCTCGTCGCGGACTGGGCCGAGGGACGCACCGACGCCGACGGCACGCCCCTGCTCGAGATCGGCTGGGTGCGTGACACCCTCGCCCGCACCACGGCTGCGTTCCGGGTCAACGAGCTGCTCAACTGGCAGGTGGCGGGGACGGGAGCGACCGGGCGCGAGGCCGTCGCGGACGCCTCGGCGTCGAAGGTGTTCGCCTCCGACGAGGTGCAGTCGCTCGGGCTGGCGCTGGAGCGCGTGGTCACGGCGTACGGCGACCCGGCCGACCCGGCGACCGCGCTGCTGATGCACTACCTCGACGCGACCTCGAAGCGGAACCTCGTGCTCACCTTCGGCGGCGGCGTCAACGAGGTGCAGAGCGAGCTGATCTCGATGTTCGGCCTGGGCCTGCCCAAGGTGCCGCGATGACGTCCTCTTCGCCGGGCGAGCCTGTCGAGACCCACGACTGGATCCTGCGTGAGACCGAGCGGATCAAGGCACTCGGCGAGACCGCGCCTCGGCTCGCGCGCGACCCGGTGAGCCAACCGATCATCAACGCCTGGCTGGACGCGATCGAGGAGACCGACCCGCGGTTCACGGACGGCCTCGCCCCGCCGGCGATGGCCCAGGTGTGGACGATGCCCGGCCTCCGCGGCACGCGTGGGGCCGACGACCCGTTGTCGCAGGCGATGGAGATGCTCGACGCGGCCGGGTTCACCTCGGTGCTCGGCACCAACTGCGACCAGACCTACGAGCGCTACCTGCGCGTCGGCGAGCAGGTGTCGGTGACCACCCGGCTCGAGGACGTCGCCGGGCCGAAGCAGACCGGTGTCGGCGAGGGCTACTTCGTCAGCACCCGCAACGTGTGGCGCGTCGGCGACGAGGAGGTCGCCTCGATGCTGTTCCGGGTGCTCAAGTTCAAGCCCCGTCCGCGCGCCCCCAAGTCCGAGGAGCCCGACCGGTCGAAGATCATCCGCCCGGTACGCAACCTGGACACGGACTTCTTCTGGGAGGGCACCCAGCTGGGCGAGCTCCGCCTGCAGAAGTGCAACGCCTGCGGAGAGCTGCGCCACCCGCCGGGGCCGGTGTGCCCGACGTGCCACGCGATGGACCGCGGCTACGTCGTCGCGAGCGGCCGCGGCACGATCTTCAGCTTCCTGGTGCACCACGCCCCGCAGATGCCGGGCCGGGAGCTTCCGGTGACGATCGCGCTCGTCGAGCTCGACGAAGGCGTGCGGTTCGTGGCCGACGTACGCGGCAACCCGGAGGACCTGGCCATCGGCGACGCCGTCGTCGTGGACTGGGACAAGGTCGACGACGAGCTGACGCTGCCGATCTGGGAGGTCGTGCGATGAAGGGGCCATTCACGGGGTTGGCCCTGCCCGCGTGGGAGCTGCCGGTGACGCCGACGCTCGTGGTGTCGACGGCGATCGCGACGCGCGACTACCAGGACGTGCACCACGACCGTGACCTCGCGCAGTCGCACGGCTCGAAGGACATCTTCGTGAACATCCTGAGCACGACCGGGCTGGTGCAGAAGTACGTCGGCGACTGGGCCCGCGAGGCGATCGGGCCCGAGTTCGTCGTACGTTCCTGCGCGCTGAGGCTCGGCGCTCCGGCCCATCCCTACGACACGCTGGCCTTCTCCGGTGAGGTCATCGACGAGACCGACGGCGTGCTCACCATCGACGTCGTGGGCCGCGTGCCGCTGGGTGACCACGTCACCGCGAAGGTGGCGATCAAGCGATGAGCCTGAGCAGGAAGGCCGCGATCGCCGGGATCGGGGCCACCGAGTTCTCCAAGGAGTCCGGGCGCTCGGAGCTGCAGCTCTCGGCCGAGGCCACCCTGAAGGCACTGGCGGACGCAGGACTCACGCCGGCGGACGTCGACGGGCTGGTCACGTTCACGATGGACAACACCTCCGAGATCGCGCTGGCGCGCGAGCTCGGCATGGGTGACCTGCGGTTCTTCAGCCGGATCAACTACGGCGGCGGCGCGGCGTGCGCGACCGTGCAGCAGGCGGCGATGGCCGTCGCGACCGGCGTCGCGGACGTCGTGGTCTGCTTCCGCGGCTTCAACGAGCGTTCCGGCCAGCGCTTCGGCCAGGTGCAGAACTGGGCCGCGATGCAGGTGAACACCAACGGCCTCGACAACGCGTGGACCTACCCGCACGGCCTCTCGACTCCGGCGGCGACGGTGGCGATGCAGGCGCGGCGCTACATGCACGAGTACGGCGCCACCTCCGAGGACTTCGGCGTCGTCGCGGTCGCGGACCGCAAGCACGCGGCCCTGAACCCGGACGCCTTCTTCTTCGGCAAGCCGATCACCCTCGAGGACCACCAGAGCTCGCGGATGATCGCCGACCCGCTGCGGCTGCTCGACTGCTGCCAGGAGAGCGACGGCGCGGTGGCGATCGTGGTCACCTCGCCCGAGCGGGCCGCGTCCCTGAAGCAGCCGGCCGTCTCGATCACGGCGGCGGCGCAGGGGAGCGCGGCCGACCAGTTCGTGATGACGTCGTACTACCGCGACGACATCGGCGTCCCCGAGATGGGGGTCGTCGGCCGCGAGCTGTGGCGCCAGTCCGGTCTCACCCAGGACGACATCGCGATGGCGGTCCTCTACGACCACTTCACGCCGTACGTGCTGATGCAGCTCGAGGAGCTCGGCTTCTGCGGCCGCGGCGAGGCGCCGGGGTTCATCGCCGACGGCGCCATCGAGGTCGGCGGCCGGCTGCCGCTGAACACCCACGGCGGCCAGCTCGGCGAGGCCTACATCCACGGCATGAACGGCATCGCCGAGGCGGTCCGCCAGATCCGCGGCACGTCGGTCAACCAGGTCGAGCACGCCGACCACGTCCTCGTCACCGCGGGCACCGGCGTCCCCACGTCGGGCCTCATCCTGTCCCGCTAGTACGCCGACCGGGCACTCGACGTACGCCGGAGTACGCCGACCGGGCACTGGATGTACATGGACACACGCCGACCGAGCACTGGATGCACGCTGCGCTCCGCCGAGCGGGAACTCGATCCACGCTCAGGAGTGCATGCGCATCTCGAAGCGCGGGTCGATCTCACGCTGGAGCCGGGCGAAGAGCTCCCGACCGCGTCTCCGGTGGTCCCGGCCCCACCCCTTTGGCAGCGGCTTGGGCGGGACGGCGTCATCGGACACTGCTGCGCTGTTCACGTCGTCCCACTCAGACTGCCATCGGGCTAGGTCGTCGATCAGTGAGGGCGAGAGGCGCAGCACACCTTCCAGCAGGTCACGCTCCTCGAGCGGCCCGCCAAGGTCCCACAGCGGGACCGTGAGGCTGTACTCGGGCATCATCCGGATGACTGTCCCCTCCACGACCCTGGCCGGCTCCACGAGATCGTCGTCACCGTCCGGCGCGTGTGCGGACCACTCCATGAGGTCAGTCAAACAGGGAGCCGTCGACGGGGCGAACAATTTGTGCCCGCTCGACGCCTGGTGCCGCGCATGGAGTGCCCGGTCGACGTTCAACGGCGTACATGGATTGCCCTCTCGGCGTACTTCGGCCAACCAGAACCGCCATCTCGGCGTACACCCGCCAACCAGAACCACCCTCTCGGTGTGCTTCAGGCGACCAGAACCCCCCTCTCACCGAATTAGCCGCGGACCTGATCCCCGCTAGACTCGGCGGCTGTGCCCCGCTCAGGCGAGGGCCCCTCATCTCCCGACACGTGAAGGCGCGAGCAGACGCATGGCAACGACGAACGACCTGAAGAACGGCATGGTGCTCAACCTGGACGGCCAGCTCTGGCAGGTCATCTGGTTCCAGCACCACAAGCCCGGCAAGGGCGGGGCGGTCATGCGCACGAAGCTGAAGAACATCGAGTCCGGCAAGACCGTCGACAAGACCTTCAACGCCGACGTCAAGGTCGAGGTGGCCAACGTCGACAAGCGCACCATGCAGTACCTCTACAACGACGGCACCTCCTACGTCTTCATGGACACCGGCACCTACGACCAGCTCGAGGTCGCGCCGGAGATCGTCGGGGACATGAAGAACTTCATGCTGGAGAACCAGGAGGCGATCGTCGCCACCAACGACGGTCGGGTGCTCTACATCGAGCTGCCGGCGTCGGTCGAGCTCGAGGTCACCTACACCGAGCCCGGCCTCCAGGGCGACCGCTCCACCGGTGGCACCAAGCCGGCGACGGTCGAGACGGGCGCCACGGTCTCCGTGCCGCTGTTCATCACCACGGGCGAGAAGATCAAGGTCGACACCCGCGACTCCTCCTACCTCGGTCGGGTTTCTTCATGACCACCCCACGGAATCGCGGGTGGAGCTCGCTCCGCTCGCAGGTGTCTCGATTCCGTGGGGACCCCGGATGAGTGCTCGTTCCAAGGCCCGCAAGCGCGCGCTCGACCTGATCTACGCCTCCGAGATGCGCGGCCGATCCGCGCTCGACGCGCTGGACGAGCAGGCGGAGGTCGGCCAGGTCAACGAGTACACGATCGAGCTGGTCCGCGGTGTCACCGAGCACAAGGCGCGGCTCGACGAGGTGATCTCGTCGTACGCCCAGGGCTGGACGCTCGACCGGATGCCGGCCGTGGACCGCAACGTGCTGCGGATGGCCACCTACGAGGTGCTGTACGTCGATGACGTGCCCGACCCCGTCGCCGTCTCCGAGGCCCTCAACCTGGTCCGCGACCTGTCCACCGACGAGTCGCCCGCCTTCGTCAACGGCGTGCTCGGCAACATCGTCCGCGACCGCGAGACGCTGGCCGGCTGAGTGCCCTCCAACGGGCAGAATGTCCCAGTGAGCTTCCCAGTCGACGAGCCGAGCCAGATCCCTCTGCCCACCGGCCTGCCCCCGGGGTGGACCGTGCGGGTGCCCGTCCTCGACGACCTGTCGGCGCTGGTCGCGCTGCGTGGGCAGGACAAGCTCGAGTACACCGGGTCGGCGTCGGTCGACCGGGAGCAGGTCGAGTCCGAGATCGCGGGGCCAGCGTCCTGGACCCGTCGCGAGCTGGTCGCGGTCGACCCCGACGGCCAGCCGCGCGCCTGGCTGATCGTGCACGACAGAGCTGCCGGCCGCACGATGGTGATGCTGTACGTCGACCGCACCGTCGACGAGGCCGCCCAGATCGCGAGCGAGCTCTACGCGTGGGCCGAGCCGCAGGCGCGCGACCTCTCGCTCCTGCGCGAGGTCACCGCGACCCGCCTGGACGCCAGCCCGTTCGCCGAGGACAAGGTGCAGCAGCAGTGGCTCGCGGACGCGGGTTACACCAAGCGCCGCACCTGGCCGCAGATGACCCGCGTCGTCGAGCCCGGGGAGGCCACCTCGCTGCCGGGCCCGCGCGAGGGCGTCACCATCCGGCGCGTCGAGAGCCACGAGAACGGTCTGCCCGTGGCAGGTGACCTGCACCTCGTGCACGAGATGCTCGAGTCCTCCTTCGAGGACCACTTCAACTCCTACCGCGAGAGCTTCCCGGAGTTCCTCCAGCGACTGCGCGAGGATCCCGGGCACCGCTGGGACCACTGGTGGCTCGCGTTCGTCGAGGGCGACGAGGGCCAGCCGCTCGCGGCCGGCGCGGTGGTCAGCACCGTGCTGCCCGAGAACGCGCAGGGTCACGAGGGCAGCTACATCGACTACATCGGCGTACACCGCCACGCGCGCGGCCGCGGGATCGCCAAGTCGCTGCTCTACACCGTCATCGCGGACGCCGCCCAGCGCGGCCGTGACCGGGTCGGGCTGGAGGTCGACGCCGACTCGCCGACGGGTGCCGACGGGCTCTACCGCTCGATGGGCTGGGAGACCGACTACGTGATCGAGTCGTGGTTCAAGGAGCTCGACTTCAGCGAGCCGGACTCCGGGGACTAGCGCGCCCGGATCGCCCGCGCGCACTCCTCGTCGAGCCGCTGGAACCGCTCCAGCACGTCGTCGACCTTCTCGCTGACGGTGCGCAGCCGGGCCCGGCGGTGCTCGAAGTGCCGCTGCCAGTCCTGGCGGAAGCCCTCGCCGGGCTCGTGCTCGCGTGAGCGGTCGGGCAGCTGTCCGTCGCGCAGCGCCTGACCGATCCGGTTGACGGCCTCGCCGGTGTGCTCCAGCGCCTGGGCGCCGGTGCGGAGGTCCTTGGCCAGCTCGCGCAGCACCGGGAACGCGGAGACCAGACCGCCGGCGGCGATCATGACCGCCTCCCCGCTCTCGTCGTCGTCGCGCTCGGTGCGTGGGAAGACCTCGCGCTCCTCGACCTGTCGCTCGGCCTGTCGCACCCGCTGCACCATCGCGGCGAACTCGTCGAGCACCCCGCGGACGGCCTGGCGGTACGACGACAGGGCCTGCTCGGCCCGCGGGTCGAGCAGCGTCGCTCCGGCCTGGCCACCGCCTCCGCCGGGCAGGTGGGACCCGAGCAGTCGCGCGAACAGGTCGGCGTACTCCTGGAGCTGCTGCTCGTCGACGTGCTGCATCAGGGCGTGGGCGTCCGGGGCGGGCTGCGCCGGACGGTCGGGCTCCCACTCGGCGCCCTGACCGTGGTGCGAGGCACCGACGCTGCTCACCGCCCTGGCCGCCTCCGTGGCCAGCGCCGTGGCCCGCGCCAGCCCCCTCGTGTGCCGCGGCCTCCGCCGCCCCGCGCATGGCGGCCAGGAAGTCGCCCTGGGCCTGCTCCCAGCGGCGCCGGAGCGCCGGCAGGTCGTGGTGCTGCACGTCGCCGAGCAGCTGGGCCTCGTGGTCGGTCGCCTCCGCGAGCTCGAGGAGCAGGGTCGCGTCCTTCCGCAGGCGGCGGCCGTTCCAGCGGGCGACGCCGAGCACGGTGGAGGTGGTGCTGCCGTCGCGCTCCTGGTGACGCCCCTCGGCGCCGGCCAGCTCGTCGCCCGCCTGGTTGAGGGAGTCGGCCAGCTGGCGGAGCTGCTGCGCCGCCTGGGACAGCTGCGCCGGCTCGGCCGGGATGCGCAGTGCCTCCGGCCCGGCCGGTGCGGTGAACGCCACGCGCTGCGCGGCCACGGTCTCGCTCATCTGGACCCCCGTCCGACGGCGACGCCGTCACGATGCACGTTTTCCCCGGCGGCGCGCCGTGCAAACCGCTGGCGACGGGGCACTGGGGGGAGGGGTGGCACAGTCACCCCTGGGGAGTCTTGGGAGGAAGCAGATGACTGACGCCGAGCAGCTCGGCCGCGACGCCGAGCGGAGCGACTGGCTCGATCATGCCGTGCGGGCGGGACTGGTGGCCTACGGCGTGGTCCATCTCCTGATCGGCTGGCTGGCCATCCAGCTGGCGCTGGGCGACCACAGCGAGGAGGCCAGCGCCAAGGGAGCGCTCTCCGAGCTCGCCCAGCAGCCGTTCGGCAAGTTCCTGGTCTGGGCGGTCGCGATCGGGCTCTACCTGCTGGTGGTGTGGCGGATCCTCGAAGCCGTCTTCGGGCACCGCGACGAGGAAGGTGCCGACCGCATCCGCAAGCGGGTGACGTCCGGCATCAAGGCCGTCATCTACGGGGCGGTCGCCGTCACCGCGACGAAGGTGGCCGTCGGCAGCGGCTCCGGTGGCGGGTCGGACACGCTGACCGCGAAGGTGATGGACTGGCCCGGCGGTCAGTGGATCGTGTTCGCAGCCGGCCTCGCGATCATCGGGTACGCCGGCAACCTCGCCTGGCGTGGCTGGAAGGAGAAGTTCGCCGAGCACCTCGACACCGAGGGCAAGCTCGGCAACTCCGGGGCGGCGTACCTCCTCCTCGGGAAGGTCGGCCACATCGCCAAGGGCATCGCGCTCGCGATCGTCGGCGGACTGTTCTGCTACGCCGGCATCACCCACGAGCCGGGCAAGTCCGGTGGCCTCGACGAGGCGCTGCAGAAGGTGCTCCAGCAGCCGTTCGGGCAGGTGCTGCTGATCGCGATCGGCGTGGGGATCGCCTGCTACGGGCTGTTCTGCTTCGCCCGCGCCCGACACCTCGACCGGTGAGGCAGGACCGGTTCTCGGGGGCGATCGCCGGCGCGGGGTCGACCAGTGGCGTCCGTGTGGTCGTCGGCCGCTGGCACGAGTCGCCGTTCGGCAGCTTCGCCGACGTGATGCTGGCCGAGGCCGGACGGGACCCGCGTGCTGCTGGCGCCGGACGACCGGGTGGCCGACTACGTGTCCTCGACCTACCGCTTCGACCGGGTCGAGACGGGTCCCGTCGTCGTGACGGACGACTGGCGCGTTTCCGCCCCGGGTCTGGAGCTCCGTCTCGAGGCCGGTGCGCGCACGATGCTCGGGCACCTGCTGCGGCTGGTGCCGCGCCGGGTGGCCACCTCGCCCGGGTGGGCGCGCGTCACCGACCCGGTGGCCCGGGTCGTGCTCAGCGGCGTACGCACGAGGGGTACGGCGGGCAACGGTCGCCGCGAGTTCTACGGCGCCACCGACCTGCACCGGATCGCCGCGCTCTCGGGGACATGGCGCGGCCAGGATCTCGGCACCCTCGCCCCGGTCTCTCCGGAGCCCGGCTTCGGTTTCGGATCGACCCCGCGATCACCGTCGATCACCTCGATCGTGACGACCGTCGAGCTCCGCTGAGGGGCTATTGGGCGGACAAGTCGTGCGATCGGCGTACGGATACACGGGCGTACTGTCGAAGGGACGGATCTGGGCGTGGTCCGGGCTCGCCTGGCCTCCTCGAAGGAGGACGACATGGCCACCTCGCCCGCGACGGAGACGCAGCCCGAGACGCAGACGGCGCGGGTGCGAGGCGAGCACCCCGGCCGGGTCGAGCACCGGGTCTTCCTGGTGGCCGTCGCCCTCGTGGCGGTGCACGTCGTCGACGACAACATCGTGCAGCCGCAGCCCGGGACCTCGCCCGCGGACCACGTCGTCAGCACGGTCGTCCCGCTGCTCGTGCTCCTGGCGGCGGCCTTCGCCTTCGGCCGGGTCCGTGCCGGCTGGCGCGCTGTGCTGGCGATCTGCCTCGGCTTCCTCGGGGTGGTGTCCGGGTGGATCGAGGCCGGCTACTACACCGTGGCTCGGGGACCGTCGGGCGACGACTACACCGGCCTACTGGCCGGCGCCGCCGGTGCCGTGCTGCTCGGTCTCGGCGCGGTGATCCTCTGGCGCTCACGGCGGCTCGACGATCGACGGGCCTGGCGCTACCTGCGTCGCACGTTGCTCGGTTTCGCCGGAGTCGTGGTCCTCTACCAGGTGGGTCTCGCGGTGTCCGTCTCGTACATGGCCACCCACGTCCAGGCGGCCCGCGTGCCGCCGCCGAACCTCGGCGCGGCCCACGACGAAGTCACGCTCACCACGAGCGACGGGCTGAAGCTCCACGGGTGGTACGTCCCGTCCACGAACGGCGCGGCGGTGCTCGTGTACGCCGGACGGACCAAGACCCAGGGGCATGCCCGGATGCTCGCTCGCCACGGGTACGGCGTCCTCCTCATCGATCGCCGCGGCGAAGGGGCGAGCGACGGGGACGGCAACATGTTCGGCTGGGGTGGCGGGGAGGAGGACATCCACGCGGCAGTCGACTTCCTCCGCGAGCAGTCCGACGTGGACCCCGGCCGGGTCGCGGGGATCGGGCTCTCGGTCGGCGGTGAGCTGATGCTCCAGGCCGCCGCCACCTCCGACGACCTCGCCGCCGTCGTCTCCGAGGGCGCGGGCACCCGGAGCTTCGCCGAGGAGCGTGAGGAGCTGCCGGGCCCGGGCAACTGGTTCGACTACCCGCTCTACGCGGTCAAGGAGGGCGCGATGACGGTCCTCTCCAACAGCGGCCCTCCACCGAAGCTCACCGACCTCGTCCCGGGCATCGCGCCGCGTCCGGTCCTCCTGATCTGGGCGCCCAACGGCGGGAACGCCGAGACCATGAACCCGGTGTACCACCGGCTCGCCGGGGAGAACGCCCTGATCTGGGAGATGCCCGACGCGCAGCACATCCGGGGGATCGTCGCGCGGCCCGAGGAGTACGAACGGCGGGTCGTCGGCTTCCTCGACGACGCCCTGCTCCGTCGGTGAACCAGTGGAGCGGCGTCGGGGGAGTGCTTGACTGGCCTGCATGGCGACTCAGTGCGACGTGGTGGTGATCGGGCTCGGGCCGGGTGGGGAGGCGACGGCGACGCAGCTGGCGCAGGCCGGCCTCTCGGTGGTGGCGGTGGACGAGCGGCTGGTGGGCGGTGAGTGTCCGTACTTCGGCTGCATCCCCAGCAAGATGATCGTCCGCGCGAGCGACGTGCTGGGCGAGGCCGGCCGCGTCTCCGGGTTCGCCGGGACGGCCGAGGTGCAGCCCGACTGGGCGCCGGTGCACGCCCGGATCCGTGACGAGGCGACCGACGACTGGAACGACCAGGTGGCGGTCGACCGGCTGGAGGACGCCGGAGCGCGTTTCGTGCGTGGCCACGCGCAGCTCGACGGTGAGCGCACCGTCGTCGTGGGCGACGAGCGGTTCGAGGCCAAGCGCGGCGTGGTGCTCAATCCGGGTACGGCGCCCTCCGCCCCGCCGATCGACGGGTTGGCGGACACGCCGTACTGGACCAACCGCGACATCCTCCGCATCGAGTCCGTCCCCGGCTCGCTGATCGTCATCGGCGGGGGCGCGATCGGGGCCGAGCTCTCGCAGGCGCTCTCCCGGTTCGGCGTCCGGGTCACCGTGCTCGAGGTGGCCGACCGCCTGCTCGCGCCGGAGGAGCCGGAGGCCAGCGCGCTGATCGCCGACGTGTTCGCGCAGGAGGGCATCCAGGTGCTGACCGGCGCGAAGATCGCGCTCCGTGTCGTACGACGACGGCCGGTTCCGGGTCGCCCTGGAGGGCCAGACCCTCGACGCGGAGAAGCTGCTCGTCGCGGCCGGCCGGCGCCCCAACCTCTCCGACCTCGGGCTCGACACCGTCGGCCTCGACCCGTCCGCCCGCACCGTCGAGGTCGACGACGCGATGCGCGCCGGCGAGGGTCTCTGGGCGATCGGCGACGTGACCGGCAAGGGCGCGTTCACGCACATGTCGATGTACCAGTCCGCCCTGTGCGTGCGCGACATCCTCGGCCAGGAGGGGCCGTCCGCCGACTACCGCGCGGTCCCGCGGGTCACCTTCACCGACCCCGAGGTCGGCTCGGTCGGGATGACCGAGAAGCAGGCGCGCGACGCCGGGCTGAACATCCGCGTCGCCGCACACCGACCTCGCCGCGGCCTCCACCCGTGGCTGGATCGCCCGGGCGCAGGGGCTGATCAAGCTGGTCGAGGACGCCGACCGGGGCGTCCTGGTCGGCGCGACCACGGTCGGCCCGAGCGGCGGCGAGATGCTCTCCATGCTGGTCACGGCGATCCATGCGGAGGTCCCGACCGACACCCTGCGCTCGATGATCTACGCGTACCCGACCTTCCACCGCGGCATCGAGTACACGCTCGGGCAGCTCGCCTAGAGGACCAGTCGCATCGAGTAGAGCGCGTCGTAGGCGTGCTGGCAGGCGCGCGCGACCGCCGGCATCGTGGTCGTTGAGCTCGACGCGTCGCGGCCGCCAGGGCTCGAACCCGGTCGAGCGGACGACCGCGCCGTACCAGTAGGGCGCCCAGACGCCGTCGGAGTCACGGGGTCCGGCCGGCCACGACAGCATCCGGTCGGTGAACTCGATGTCGAGCCAGTCGCAGAGCCACCTCAGGTAGGCCTCCGGGTCACGCAGGAAGTCGCCGGAGTCGATGACCGGTGGCTCCTCGGAGAACGCGTCGAGCAGCCGCACCTGCTGGAGCAGGCCGATGTCCTCGGGCTCGCACGTCCTCGCGCGAGCGGATGTAGGAGGCCACCACCTCGGTCGGGTCGCGGATCAGCAGCACGTTGCGGAAGTCGGTGACCCAGTCGAGGGGCCAGTCCCGGAGGATGTGGTGCGTCATGTGCTTGGCGTAGTGCACCGGCGCGGAGTCGTCCTCGCGCAGGTGCTGCACCACCTCGTCGGGATCGGTGGGCTGCGAGGCGATGACCTGGTCGCGCGCCGGGTGGTCGAGCCCGGTCCGCTGGAGGTACGCCGCGTAGAACGGCTCGTCGACCACCGTCGTGTCGGGCCGGTTCTCCCACGACCGCATCATCGCGGTCGAGATGTTGCGCGGCCCCGACCACATCGCCACCCGCACCGTCATCGCGCACCCACGTCCTCGGCCACGTGCCGCTGGTAGAGCTCCTGCAACCGGTGGACCACCGGCCCGCGCGCGCCCGAGCCGATCGTCCGGCCGTCGACGGTGCGCACCGGCACCACCCCGGCGAAGGTCCCCGTCACGAAGGCCTCGGCCGCGCTGTAGACGTCGGTCAGGCTGAAGGTGGTCTCGCGCGCCGGGATGCCGTGGGCGCGGCACACCTCGAGCACGTTGCCGCGGGTGATCCCGGCGAGGCAGAACCGACCGTCGGAGGTCCACACCTCGCCCGCCCTGGTGACGATGAAGAAGTGGGTGCTGTTGCAGGTGGCCACGAAGCCCTGCGGGTCGAGCATCAGCGCCTCGTCGGCCCCGGCCGTGTACGCCTGGATGCACGCCTGGATGTCGTTGAGCTTGCTGTGCGCGTTGAGCTTCGGGTCCAGCGTGTCGGGGGTGGCGCGGCGTACGTGCGTGGTGAACAGCGTGATCCCGTCGGTGACGGTCGCGGGCAGCGGCTCCTTGTGCTCGGCGATGACCACCACCGTCGCGGGCCCGATGGTGACGCGCGGGTCCTGGTACGGCGTCGACTTCACACCGCGGGTCACCATCAGCCGGACGTGCACGCCGTCGGTCATCTCGTTGGCTCGCAGCGTCGCGTAGATCGCCTCGGTGATCTCCTCGCGGCTCATCCCGAGGTCGAGCATGATCGCGCGGGCGCCCTCCTCGAGCCGGTCGAGGTGCCGCTCGAGGAACGCCGGGTGGCCGCCCGAGACGCGCAGTCCCTCCCACACCCCGTCACCGAGGACGAAGCCGGAGTCGAAGACCGACACCACTGCCCGCTCGCGGGGGAGCAGCTCGCCGTTGACCCAGATCAGGATGTCGGCGTTGCGAGGGTCGTCGGCGTGGTCATGGGTCCCGGTGGCCATGGCGCACAGCCTAGGGCCGGACGCCGCCGTCGGTCAGGCGAGCAGGGTCCGGGTCCAGAGGTCGAGGACCTGGGCGGCGTACTGCTGAGGGGTCCGTCCGCCCGACGTCGCCAGCTGGTAGTACTCCGGGCTGTTCGTCATCCAGACGAGGTGGGCGACCTCCTCGTCGCTGAGGTCCTCGCGCAGCTCGCCGGTGGAGCGGAGGTCGCCGGCCAGACGCAGCATGTTGTCCGCACGCCGTCGGTTGAGCCCGTCCCACACCTTGCGGCAGTCCCGGTCGGTCTGAGCCGCGACCCGCAGCGACTCGGCCAGCGGGACGGTGCGGGGGAGGAGCCGTTCCATGGCCTCGGCGTACGTCGCCAGCTTGGCCCGCGCCCCGACCGCCGCCCGCATCGCCGCGACGTAGTCCCGCTGCTCCGCCGGGATCGGCTCGTCGGCGCTGCCGAGGACCATGTCGTGCACGGCGAGCAGCAGCTGCGGCTTGCGTCCGACGCTGGCGTAGAGCGTGTCGACGGAGACCTTCGCGCGGCGGGCCACCTCGGCGACGCTGGTGTCCGGGTAGCCCTTGGTGGTGAACAGCTGCTTCGCGGCGCGCAGGATCCGGCGGCGGGTCGCAGCGGCCTGCTCCTCCCGGCGCGGGGAGCGGTAGGTGCGGGTGTTGCCCGGGCCATTGACGGGTGGGACCACGCGGCCTACGGTAGCAGTATTCGTCCGAAGTCACTTCGGGCCAAAAGAGGAGACGTCATGGTCGAGCAGGTCGTCGTGCACCGCGCAGGGGAGGGCCCGGGCACCTGGGCGATGGGGTCGGTCTTCGAGCACCTGGTCAGCGCCGGGGAGACCGGCGGGCAGTTCGGCATGTCGATGGTCACGCAGCCGCCGGGCATCGCCACGCCGCTGCACCGGCACACCCAGGAGGCCGAGGCGTGGTTCGTGCTCGAGGGTCGGGTCGACTACCGCGCCGGCGACGACCTCCACGAGCTCTCCGACGGCGCGTTCATCTACCTCCCGCTCGGGCTGCCGCACGCCTTCCGGATCCGTGGCTCCAAGCCGGCGAGGATCCTCGCGTTCACCACACCCGGTGGCCTGATGGGGCTCTACGACGAGGTCGGTGTGCCTGCCGCAGACGTACGCCTCCCGGGTGAGGGCGAGGGCCTCGCCATGGCGGACGAGATCGCCCGCTGGAACGAGGTGGGTCCCCGCTACGGGCTCGAGGTGGTCGGTCCGCCGATTCCCGAGTGACCTCGCGGACGACACGTCTCAGAGAGCCGCGCCGGTTGTCCGCGAGGCCGGTCCGGCTGCTACTGTCGGCCCCGATCGACATCCTTTAACGAGCCGTCCCGTGAGGCGGAGAAGGAGGTCCGGTGCCGGTGGCTCCTGCCCATCCCGCATCTGTACCGACGGCCCCTGAAGGGGCCCCCCTCGACGATGGACGCACCGTCCTCGACGCCCGTGACATCTCCCGGGCACTGACCCGCATCTCCCACGAGATCCTCGAGCGCAACAAGGGCCTCGACGGCCTCGTCCTCCTCGGCATCCCGACCCGCGGCGTCCACCTCGCCCGGCGCGTCGCCGAGCGGATCGCCAAGGTCGAGGGCGCGGAGGTCCCGCTCGGGACCCTCGACATCACGATGTACCGCGACGACCTGCGCCAGCACCCGACCCGCGGTCCCCAGCACACGGTGGTGCCGCCCGGCGGGGTCGACGGCAAGGTCGTGGTCCTGGTCGACGACGTGCTCTTCTCCGGGCGCACGGTCCGGGCGGCGCTCGACGCGGTCAACGACCTCGGCCGGCCCGACACGGTGCGGCTCGCCGTACTCGTCGACCGCGGGCACCGCGAGCTCCCGATCCGCGCCGACCACGTCGGCAAGAACCTGCCCAGCTCGCGCGCGCGAGCGCGTGATGGTCCGGCTCGAGGAGTCCGACGGGTACGACGAGGTCCGGATCGCCACGGCGACCGGGACAGGAGCGACCCGATGAACAAGCACCTGCTCTCCATCGACGACCTCGGGGTCGACGACGTCACCACCCTGTTCGAGACCGCCGCCGAGATGCACGACGTGCAGAACCGCTCGGTCAAGAAGCTCCCGGCCCTGCGCGGCCGCACCGTGGTGAACCTGTTCTTCGAGGACTCCACCCGCACCCGGTCGTCGTTCGAGATCGCCGGCAAGTGGCTCTCGGCCGACGTCATCAACGTCTCGGCCAAGGGCTCGAGCGTCAGCAAGGGCGAGAGCCTGCGCGACACCGTGCTCACCGTCGCCGCCATGGGCGTCGACGGCCTGGTCATCCGCCACGGCGCCAGCGGGGCCGCCAAGCAGGTCAGCCAGTGGACCGACGCCGTGGTCATCAACGCCGGCGACGGGATGCACGAGCACCCGACGCAGGCGCTCCTCGACGCCTACACCCTGCAGCGCCGGATGGGCTCGCTCGAGGACAAGCACGTCGCGATCGTCGGCGACCTGACCCACAGCCGGGTCTTCCGCAGCAACGTGCTGCTGCTGACCAAGCTCGGCGCCCACGTCACCGTGGTCGCGCCGCCGACGCTGATGCCGGCCGGGGTGACCGCCTGGGCCAAGGACGCCGGCTTCGCGACCACCTACGACCTCGACGAGGCGCTGCCCGAGGCCGACGCCGTGATGATGCTGCGCGTGCAGCGCGAGCGGATGAGCGGCGGCTACTTCCCGAGCGCCCGCGAGTACACCGTCGGCTACGGCCTCACCCGCGACCGCCTCGCCGTGCTCAAGCCGGACGCCCCGATCTGCCACCCCGGCCCGATGAACCGCGGCCTCGAGATCGCCGCCGACGCGGCCGACGCGGCCCAGTCCGCGGTGCTCGACCAGGTCTCGGCCGGAGTCGCGATCCGGATGTCCGTGCTCTACCACCTGCTCGCCGGAGAAGGGAGCGCCCAGTGACGCGGGCTCGTGATCAAGGGCGCCTCGCCGCTGGGGGAGAAGGCCCAGGACCTGTACGTCGCCGACGGGGTGCTCGTCGACGAGAAGCCGGCCAAGGCCGAGGTCATCGACGCCGACGGGCTGGTCGCCCTGCCCGGGCCTGGTCGACCTGCACACCCACCTGCGCGAGCCGGGTCGGGAGGACGCCGAGACGGTGCTCACCGGGTCGCGGGCGGCCGCGCTCGGTGGCTTCACCGCCGTCCTCGCGATGGCGAACACCTCTCCGGTCACCGACACCGCCGAGGCGGCCGAGCGCGTGCTCGACCTCGGCCGGGCGGCCGGCCTGGTCGACGTACAACCCGTCGGTGCGGTCACCCGCGGCCTCGCCGGCGAGGAGCTCGCCGAGCTCGGACTGATGGCGCGCTCGCGGGCCAAGGTGCGGGTCTTCTCCGACGACGGCAAGTGCGTCCACGACCCGCGGGTGATGCGGCGGGCGCTGGAGTACGTCCGCGCCTTCGGCGGCGTCATCTCCCAGCACTCCCAGGACCCCGACCTCGCCGGCCCGTCGGCCTGCTGCCACGAGGGCGAGCTCTCCGGGCGGCTCGGCCTGCCGGGCTGGCCGGGCATCGCCGAGGAGACCATCGTCGCCCGCGACGTGATGCTGGCGCGCCACACCAACAGCCGCGTGCACGTCGCCCACGTGTCCACCGCGGGGTCGGTCGAGGTCGTGCGGTGGGCCAAGGCCCAGGGGATCGACGTCACCGCCGAGGTGACGCCGCACCACCTGCTGCTGACCACCGACCTGCTGGCCGGCTACGACCCGGTCTACAAGGTCAACCCGCCGCTGCGCCCCGACGAGGACGTCGCCGCCCTGCGCGACGCCCTGGCCGACGGCACCATCGACGCGGTCGCCACCGACCACGCGCCGCACGCGCGCCACGACAAGGAGCACGCGTTCGTCGACGCCGCCTTCGGGATGCTCGGCCTGGAGACGGCGCTCTCCGTGGTCAGCGAGGTGATGGTGACCTCCGGCGCGATGACCTGGGCCGACGTCGCCCGGGTGATGTCGCAGAACCCCGCGCGGATCGCCGGGCTCGAGGGCCACGGCGGCTCGCTGGCGGTCGGACAACCGGCCAACGTCACCCTGGTCGACCCGTCCGCGGTCGTGGTGGTGGACGGCGCCGCCTCGGCCTCGCTGTCGCGCAACAACCCCTGGCACGAGCGCAAGCTCACCGGCGCGGTCGTCGCGACCGTGCTCCGCGGCACGCCCACGGTCCGGGACGGTCCTCGGGGCCTGGTCTGATGGGGCTGCTCGGCAGGAAGAAGCGCGAGCCGAAGTTTCCCGAGCTCGGCTCCGGTCCCGGCCATGGCGGACCTCCCGAAGGCGAAGCTCCAGTCGCCGGCCCGCTACCTCGGCACCCTGACCGAGGACGGCGAGAAGGTCATCGGCCAGAGCCTCTCGGTGCAGAGCTCCTCGCGGCTGAACCTCGCGCCGGTGGGGCTCGACGTGGTGCGGATGGCCGGGTCGTTCCGGATCCCGGCGGCCTCGCTGCGCGGCGCCACCACGGGCGAGGAGTTCGGCGGCAAGCGCGTGGAGTCGCTGCTGGTGATCCGGTGGCAGCACGACGAGCAGCAGCCGTGGCGCACCGGCTTCCGGATGGACGTGAACAAGAACATCAAGACCGGGCCGTCGGCACCGGACGTGGACCAGTGGGTCCGCACGATCTCGAAGATGGCCCGCAAGGCTGGGGGAGACGAATGACAGAGGCGATCCTCG
>CAVSMJ010000004.1:0-91678 GCA_963729015.1 uncultured Actinomycetota bacterium | reverse complement strand
ACGGTCGCGAGGAGTTCCGCGGCGAGGTCCGCGCGACCGTCGAGCAGCTGCGCAACGTCGTCTCGCTCGCCGTCTGGACGCCGTTCAACGAGGCCTGGGGCCAGTTCGACGCCAACCGGATCGCGCGCCTGGTCGCGGACCTCGACCCCACCCGGCTGGTCCACCACACCAGCGGCTGGGTCGACCAGGGCGGCGGCGACATCCGCAGCTTCCACTGCTACCTGCGGCCCTTCGAGATGCCGCAGCGACGCGCACGCTTCTGGCGACGCGACCGACCGACCGGTCGCGCTGACCGAGTACGGCGGCTTCAGCATGCGGGTCGAGGGCCACGACTGGAGCCCGCGCGAGTTCGGCTACCGCCACTTCGAGGACCCCGAGTCACTCGGCCAGGGCTTCGCCGAGCTGCACCAACCGCTCGCGGACGCCGTACGACGGGGGCTGGCCGCCACCGCCTACACCCAGCTCACCGACGTCGAGGACGAGCTCAACGGACTGTTCACGTGGGACCGCGAGGTCCTCAAGATCGATGCCGACGTGATCCGGAGGGTCACTGCCAGACTGCATCCGTGACGTCCCGACCCGCGCTCGCACGCGGACCGGTCGCGCTGGTGGCGGTGGTCATCGGCGCGGTCCTGCTCGTGATGGCTCCGTTCTACGGACCGCACCGCGACGAGCTGTACTTCTCCTCCGCGGGCGACCGCCTGGCGTGGGGCTACCCCGACCAGCCCTCGGTGGTCGCGCTGCTGGCCCGCCTGTCCAACGAGGTCGACCGGCACAACCTGGTGCTGCTGCGGATCCCCAGCCTGCTGGCCGTCTGCCTGCTCGTCGTGATCGCGGCCATGACGGCGCAGCTGCTCGGCGGCGACCGTCGGGCCCAGGTGCTCGCCGCCGTCACCACCGGCACCTCGGCGCGTGGTGATCGCCGTGGGCCACCGGCTCACCACCCAGACCTTCGACATGCTGGCCTGGGCCGGGATCGCGCTGGTCGCCGGCCACGCCCTCCGCGACGGTCGTCCCCGACTCTGGCTGCTGGCGGGCGTGATCGCGGGCCTCGGCCTGAACGCCAAGCACGACGTGGCGATCGCGCTCCTCGGCCTCCTCGTCGGCATCGCGCTGACCCGGTCGGCCCGGTCCCACCTGCGCTCGCCCTGGCTGTGGCTCGGCGGCCTGCTGGCGCTCGCGCTGTGGCTGCCCAACCTGCTCTGGCAGGCCTCCCACGGCTGGCCGGTGTTCGAGCTCTCGGCCGACATCGCCGACGAGTACGGCGGTATCGGCGGCACCGTCGAGTACCTCCTGCTCAGCCTGGTCATGTTCAGCCCGTTGATGACCGTCGTCTGGCTGGCCGGGCTGCACGGGCTCTTCCGCCGCCCGGCGTGGTCGTTGCTGCGACCGATCGGCTGGATGTTCGTGGTCACCTTCGTGTTCTTCCTGTTCGCCCACGGCAAGGCCTACTACCTCGCCGGCCCGGTCCTGCCGCTGCTCGCGGCCGGCTGCGTGGTGACCGCCGAGCGCTTCCGCACGGGTCGTGGCCGTGGGCGTCGTGCTCGCCCTGCTCGGCGCTGGTCGCCTGGCCGGCGCTGGTGCCGGTGCTGCCGACGCGCACCTACGCGACGTCCTTCTACCCGCTGATCGACGAGGACCAGCTCGAGACGATCGGCTGGCCGGAGCTCGCCGACACCGTGCGCAGCGCGCTCGCGCCGCTGCCCGACGGCGCGGTCGTGTTCACCGGCAACTACGGCGAGGCCGGCGCCCTGGAGTGGTACGACGTCGGCGCGCCCGTCTACAGCGGCCACAACGGCTGGGGCGACTGGGGACCGCCGCCCGACGACGCCGGCCCGGTCGTGGTCGTCGGCTACCGCTCCCCCGACGTGCACTTCACCGGTTGCCGCGCAGCCGGACGGGTCCCGCAGGGTCGACGGGGCCGACAACGAGGAGGACGGCTCCCGCGTCTGGGTCTGCGACGGTCCCGCGGCGCCCGTGGTCGCAGATGTGGCCGACGCTGGCCCACCTGGACGCCTGAGCGGCTAGCTCTGCACCTCGGAGTCCACCCACTGCTCGCCGATGACGCGCAGCTCGGCCGAGCCCGAGGTGAGCTCGGCGATGATCTCCTCGGCCACGCCGCGGGCTCGCGGCGGGATCGCGAACCGCAGCGACGCCTCGCCGGTGTACTCGACGCCGAGCACCCGCGCACCCCGCGAGCGCAGGTCGTGCTCGAGCCGGCCGACGGCGGCGATGTCGACCGAGACCTCGCACAGCTCCTGGAGCACCCGCTCGACCACACCGACCTCGTCGAGCGCGGCCCGGGTCGCGTCGGCGTACGCCCGGCTCAGGCCTCCGGTGCCGAGCATGACGCCGCCGAACCAGCGGCTCACCACGGCGACGACGTCGGTCAGCTCGCGGCCGCGCAGCACGCCGAGGATCGGCGGCCCGCCGGTGCCCGGGGGCTCGCCGTCGTCGCTCGACTGCTCGACGGCGCGGTCGGGCCCGACGATGAAGGCACTGCAGTGGTGGCGGGCGTTCCAGTGCTGCTTGCGCACCTGGTCGACGACGCCGCGCGCGTCCACCTCGTCGGTCACCCGCGCGATCGTGCAGAGGAAGCGGGACTTCTCGACCTCGATCTCGCCCGCCCCGTCGCGCCGCACGGTCAGGTACGACGAGACGGCCACCTCTCGAATTTACCGGGACGCGGCGATTGGCACGATCGGTTCATGAGGATCGTCTCCCTGCTCCCGTCGACGACCGAGATCCTCTTCGACGTCGGCGCCGGCGACGACGTGGTCGGGGTGACCTTCGAGTGCGACCACCCGCCCGAGGCCCGCGAGCGCACCATCGTCTCGACCAGCGCGATGCCCGAGGGACTCGACGCCGCGGGCATCGACGCCTTCGTGGCGGCCGCGATGCGCGCCGGCGAGGACCTCTACCACCTCGACGAGGGCGCGCTCTCCGGCCTGGACGCCGACCTCGTCGTCACCCAGGACCTGTGCGCCGTGTGCGCGGTCGACGTCTCGGTCGTCGACGACGCGCTCGCCCACCTCGGCTGCACGGCCGAGGTCCTGACCATCGACCCGCACACCCTCGACGAGGTGCTGGACTCGGTGCTGACTCTCGGGTCAGCAACCGGTCACGAGGCGGAGGCGCGAGAGCTGGTGCGCTCGCTCCGGCAGCGGCTGGACCGGGTCGCCGCGGAGGTGGCCGGCCGCACCGCACCGGCCCGCGGGTGCTGCTGCTGGAGTGGACCGACCCGCCCTTCGCGCCGGGTCACTGGGTCCCGGAGATGATCACGGCCGCGGGCGGCGTACCCACCATCGGCGCAGCCGGCGAGAAGTCCGTGCGGGTGACCTGGGAGCAGGCGCTGGCCGGCGATCCGGACGTGGTCGTGTGCGCCCCGTGCGGCTACGACCTCGAGGGGTCGGCGAAGCTCGGTCGCGAGCTGCGTCGCGTCGGGCGTGCTGCCGCCCGGACTGCCGGTGTGGGCGGTCGACGCGAACGCGTCGTTCGCGCGCCCGGGCCCGCGACTGGTCGACGGGGTGGAGTCGCTCGCCCGGCTCGCTGGTCGGCGAGCCGACGCCGACGGCGCGCGCGACTCGGCCTGCACGCGTACGGGTGAGTGGTGGGGCCGCCTTGGGAGGACTGCCCCACCACTCGACATCCGCGGATGGAAGTGGAGGGACCCGCGAGCGGGCATTCCATGGCCTCGGACGGTGCCATCAACCAGAGGCGGGAACCACGGGTTCGATGTGCACGTCCCAGACTAGGCTCGCGGGGGCCCTCAGGCGAGCAATACAGGACAAATTCGAATCGGATATTTCGGGACTTTTCACTCGCGTCCCACGTACCCCAGCAGGTCCTGTCGCGTGAGCACGCCGATCGGCCGGCCGTCCTCCTGGACGAGCAGCGCGTCGGCGTCCCGCAGGGCCGCGACGGCCTCCTCGACGCCGGCCCCGGCACCCACGGTCGGCAGCGGCTCGTCCATGTGCAGCTCGACCTGGTCGGCGAGCCTCGCGTCCCCGGCGTAGAGGGCGTCGAGCAGCCGTCGCTCGGAGACCGACCCGGCCACCTCGGCGGCCATGATCGGCGGCTCGGCGAGCACGACCGGCATCTGCGAGACGCCGTACTCCTGGAGGATCTGCACCGCGTCGGCGATCGTCTCGTTGGGGTGGGTGTGCACCAGCGCGGGGATGTCGCCCTTCTTGGCGTGCAGCACCTCGCCGACGCTCAGCCCGCCACCGCCCGGCTCGGCGAGGAAGCCGAACCGGGCCAGCCACTCGTCGTTGAAGACCTTGGTCAGGTAGCCGCGGCCGCTGTCGGGCAGCAGCACCACGATCACGGCGTCCGGGTCGTCGAGCTCCTGGGCGAGCTGGACCGCGGCGAAGGCCGCCATCCCGGACGAGCCGCCGACCAGCAGCCCCTCCTCGCGCGCCAGCCGTCGCGTCATCGCGAAGGAGTGGGCGTCGGAGACCTCGATGATCCGGTCGGCGATGGTGCGGTCGTAGGTCTCGGGCCAGAAGTCCTCGCCCACGCCCTCGACGAGGTAGGGGCGGCCGCTGCCGCCCGAGTAGACCGAGCCGGCGGGGTCGGCGCCGACCACGACGACGTCGGGGTTCTGCTCCTTGAGGTAGCGACCGACGCCGCTGATGGTGCCGCCGGTGCCCATGCCGGTCACGAAGTGGGTGATCTTGCCGTCGGTCTGCTCCCAGATCTCCGGGCCGGTCTGCTCGTAGTGGGAGAGCGGGTTGTTCGGGTTGGAGTACTGGTCGGGCTTCCAGGCCCCCTCGGTCTCGCGCATCAGCCGGTCGGAGACGCTGTAGTAGCTGTCGGGGTGCTCGGGCGGGAGCGCGGTCGGGCACACGACGACGTCGGCGCCGTACGACTTGAGCACGTTGCGCTTGTCCTCGCTGACCTTGTCGGGGCACACGAAGATGCAGTGGTAGCCGCGCTGCTGGGCGACCAGGGCGAGCCCGACGCCGGTGTTGCCCGAGGTCGGCTCGACGATCGTCCCTCCCGGCTTGAGCTCGCCGGACGCCTCGGCGGCGTCGATCATCCGGACCGCGATCCGGTCCTTCACCGAGCCGCCGGGGTTGAGGTACTCGACCTTGGCGAGCACGAGCGACGAGGTGGTGCCGACCGTGCGGTTGAGCTTGACCAGCGGGGTGTCGCCGATCAGCTCGAGCAGGGAATTGGCGTACTTCATGCGGCCAACCTACCGGCCGCGAAAGCGCCTCCAGACCGGGGCCGTCGACCGGCCGCGATGGCAAGCACCGACACGCCTATTTGTCGCACCATTTTTAACATCGGCCCCACGTGACCCAGAAAATGGTGCATACTTCCCAAGATTCCTTTACATGACCGTGTGTGAATTTCGAGGGAGACACGCCGAGATGACTGCCACCCGACCGAAGACCTTGCTCCGCGCCCTGGTCGGCCTCGTGAGCCTCGGCGTCGTGCTGACGCCCACTCTGATCCCCGCGTCGGGGGGTGCCGCGACCTCGGATCCGAAGTTCCGCAAGGTCTCGGCGCCGAACGTGTTCTACCCGGTCAAGGGCAACAAGTCCGTCAAGGACCTCAGGACCGCCTCGAAGAAGCACCCCGGCACCGACATCAAAGCGCCCTGCAACGCCGCTGTCTACGCCTCGCACCCGGGCGTCGCTCGCATCCGCACAGGCGGCACCCTCGGCAACACCGTCCAGATCGTCAGCAACACCGGTGGCCTGGTCACCGGCTACGCCTACCTGAGCCGCATCGTGGTCAAGTCCGGCCAGATCGTGCAGTCCGGCCAGCCCATCGGCAACGTCGGCCGCTGGGGTTCGTCCTGCCAGCTCTACTTCTCGGTGACCGTGGCCGGCCAGAGCCGCAACCCCTCGACGTGGCTGAACCACTTCGTCGGCCGGATGTCGCCCACCCCGCGCCTCTTCGACACCCCGGGCTTCCTGATCGCGTCGTTCAACGTGCTCGGCGCCAGCCACACCGCGCGGAGCAAGAAGTACGCGACCGGCAACACCCGGATCAACCGCGCGACGACGCATGCTGAACACCCGCCACATCGACGTGGTCGGCACCCAGGAGTTCCAGGAGACGCAGTTCGACTACTGGGTCTCGCGCGGCAACCTGAACACGTGGGGCGCCTACTACTGGGACCCCGCGGGCAAGAAGCGCGACACCGAGAACGCCATCATCTGGCGCAAGTCCACGATGGAGTTCGTCTCCGGTGAGACCTTCGACATCCCCTACTTCAACGGCAACATCCGCCACGTCCCGGTCGTGCTGCTGCGGGAGAAGTCGACCGGCCGCACGGTCTACGTGATGAACGTGCACAACCCGGCCAACACCAAGGGCAACGCGGCCGGCTACCGGGCCCGCGCCATCAACATCGAGAAGCAGAAGATGATCAGCCTGCGCGCCACCGGTCGCCCGGTGCTGTTCACCGGCGACTTCAACGACCGCCAGAAGGCGTTCTGCCCGCTGACGCAGGGCAAGCTGTCGATCTCGCCGAACAGCATCCCGTCGATGACCTGCGCCTACCCCAAGCAGTCCTCGATCGACTGGATCTTCGCCGCCGGCCAGGTGCGGTTCACCAGCTTCGGCCGCGACACCTACCCGCAGTCCGCACGCATCAGCGACCACCCGATCGTGCAGACCCGGGCGCACCTGCAGGACTGACCGTGACTACCGGTCAGGTAGAATTGCCGTATGAGTAGGGCAGCGGCGGCACGCAAGCTCGCAGCCGCTGCCGCCTACGGCGGTGGGGGCTCTCGGTCCTCGGCGCCTCGCTCTACGGCGTGCTCCGGGCCGAGGCCACCCTGGCCCGCAAGGCGATCGGCAACGCCGACGGCCGGGTGCCGGACTCCACCGGCTGGTACGGCCGCGGCCGACCGGGGCCGGCGATCAAGATCGCGCTGCTCGGCGACTCCAGCGCCGCGGGGTACGGCGTGGCCAGCGTCGAGGAGACACCCGGCGCCTGGCTCGGCTCCGGCGTGGCCGAGCGCGCCGACCGGCGCGTGCACGTGCGCGAGTTCGCGGTGGTCGGCGCCCAGTCCAGCGACCTGACCGCCCAGGTCGAGGCCGCGCTCCAGCTCGACCCCGACGTCGCGGTGATCCTGATCGGCGCCAACGACGTCACCCACTCGGTGCTGCCGGCCGCGTCGGTGCGCCACCTGTCCGAGGCGGTACGCCGCCTGCGCGAGGCCGAGGTGGCGGTCGTGGTCGGCACCTGCCCCGACCTCGGCACCATCTCCCCCATCCCGATCCCGCTGCGCCAGGTCGCCCGGATCTGGTCGCGCCGGCTCGCCGCCGCGCAGACGATCGCGGTCGTCGAGGCCGGCGGACGCACGGTGTCGCTCGGCTCGATCCTCGGCCCGGAGTTCGCCGCGGCCCCGGCGCTGCTGTTCGGGCCCGACCACTTCCACCCCTCGGCCGCCGGCTACGAGGCGCTCGCCCGAGTGCTCGTCCCGTCGGTGCTCTCGGCGCTCGGCCTGGGCGAGGCCGAGGAGGAGATCCCGCGCGTCGGTCGTGGCGAGGCGGTCCTGCCGATCGGGTACGCCGCCGTACAGGCCAGCCAGAACCCCGGCACCGAGATCGACGGCACCGAGGTCGGCGGCGCCAAGCGCGGCGTCGGCGGCCGCTGGGTCACGCTCATGCGCCGTCGCCTGCTGCCCACCGGGCGAGGCCGAGAAGCCGGCACGCCGTCGCCGAGGCCGACGCCGAACGCGAGAACGCCCCGGCCGATGACTCGGCCGAGGCGTCCGCGTAGCTGCTCGTTGCGGTCAGTCGCCGCGCAGGATCGCGAGGATCCGCAGCATCTCGATGTAGATCCAGATGATCGTGACGGTCAGGCCGAAGGCCGCCCGCCACGACTCGCGCTCCGGCAGGCCGGCCGCGATGCCGCGCTCGACGAAGTCGAAGTCGAGGATCAGGAACAGCACGCCGAGGCCCAGGCCGATCACGCTGAAGAGCAGGCCCATCGCGCCGAAGCCGTTGAAGCCGAAGCTGGCGCCGAAGAAGCCGAGCACCAAGTCGAGCAGCGATCACCGCGACGAAGCCGAGCAGCGCCCCGATGACCCACTTGCGGAACCGGTTGCCGACCTGGATGTTGAAGAACTTGTACGCCGCCAGGGTGCCGGCGACCGCCGCCATGGTGCCGAGCACGGCGCCGATGACGAGGCCACCCGGCTCCTGCCCGGGCTGCGCGAAGATGCTCTCGACGCCTTGCTGAAGGCACCGACGAAGACGCCCTCGAAGGCGGCGTAGGCGAGCACCAGCGCGGGGCTGATGATCCTCTTGAAGGAGTTGACCATCGCCAGCGCGAAGCCGCCGAGGGCGCCGACCAGCGAGATGCGCGTAGAGGCTGCCCATCGCGCGTCTCGCTGGTGATGTCGCCGGTGAGGAACCAGGTCGCCGCCGCGAAGACGACCACGACGAACAGGGTGAGTGCCGGTCTTCTGCACGACCGAGTCGATGGTCATCCGGCCCTGGTCGACGCTGCGTGATCGGGGTCCGGGGCCGCCGGGTGTGCCCGTGCCCCACTGGGACGGGTCGGCGTAGCCGGTGGTCTGCCGTGCCGGGGTAGGTCTGGGTGGCCCGCGCGGCCGTTGAAGCCCTCGGACCGCGCGAAGACCGGGTTGCTGCTCTGCATGGCGTCCTCCTTGGATGCCGTGGCGAACCAGCCACTCTGGCGTTCGCGGGACGCCCCGGATCCTACCGGGGCGTCACCTGCATGAACGACCACCCCGGGGGCGGTGTTCCCGCTGGTCAGCTGCGTGATGTGGTGGAGCGCACACAGTTGGTGGACCGCGACAACCACCCGACGCTCGACGTCAGGATCTGGGCGTGATCCTCACCGTGACCGGGCTTCGCGAGGTCGCCTTCACCAGCACGATCGAGCCGCTCCTGGTGGCAGTCCCGCCGGCGACCGAGACGTCGTACCCGTGCGGTGAGGTGAGCGGGCTGACGAAGATCTGGGTGGGCTGCTTGATGGACAGCTTCGGCGTGTAGGTCATCGAGAACCGGCCGGTCGTGGCGTCGTACGAGACCTGGGTGGGGGTGCCGGCGGTGGCCTGCGGGTAGGTGCGCACGAGCTGGCGCAGCTTGTCCTTCTTGACGGTGCGACAGGTCGGCGTCGTCGGTGAACAGGCCCTGGGAGTCGTCGGCGGTGGTGGGGTCGTCCCAGTGCTTGTAGGCCCAGTAGGTCCAGCCCATCAGGTTGGCGTCGGCCCCGTCGGCGTCGATGCCGATCGCCTTCACGTTGTCGGTCGCGCCCCACTCGGTCATCAGGGCGGCGGCGCCCATCCGGTTGGCCTGCTCGATCGCGTGGGTCTCGCGGTCCTGGGTGTAGTCCTTGCAGTTGTCGGTGTTGCTGCCCGGGATGCCCTGGCTCTCGAAGAACACGTCGGGGCAGTAGTTGTGCCAGGAGAAGCCGAGGTTCTTCTCCCCCGGCACCGACGGTGTAGTAGGTCTCCAGCTTCTGGCCGCCGGCGAACTGCTGCGGCTCCCACCAGACGATGTTCTTGCCGTCGGCCTGGCGCACGGCGTCGAGCCCGCGGGTCATCGCGGGCTGCAGCTCGCTGGCGTACGTCGACTCGCAGCCGGTCGTCAGGCAGCTCGGCCACTCGAGCCCGGCCCACGGCTCGTTGAAGAGGTCGTAGCCCATCGAGTACGGCTGGTTGCGGTAGTGCTGCGCGACCAGCTTCCACGCCGCGGCCCACCCGCTCTGCAGGTCGTCCTTGTCGGCCCAGAAGTTGTCGAAGACGGTGGAGACCTCGGGCGTCCAGTACCCCTGCGGGAACGGCACCGGCAGGTACGGCGCCAGCGGCGAACGGCATCGGCCGCTTCGCCGCCCAGTCCGGCACGCCCTTCGCCGCCGTACTCCTCGTGCCACTGGTCCTGGTGCATGTCGAAGAGCATCCAGATCTTCTTGTCGGCGAGCAGCTTGGTCATCCGGTCGACGCGCTTGAAGTACGCCGGGTCGGCGACCCCGGGCTGGTCGGGGGTGACGCCGGCCCAGAGCACCCCGAGCCGGGCGCCGTTGAAGCCGTACTTCTCCAGCCACGCGGCGTCCTTGGCGGTGAACCCGGCGGCGGTGTCCGGCGGGGCGTACGGCGCCCGCTTCCAGACCATGTTGAGCCCGTGCACGATCACGACCCGGCCGTACTGGTCGACCAGGAACCGCCCCTGCCGCTGCAGCCGCGGGGTGTCGTCGGTCGCGGCGCTCGCGGAGGCCGCGGGGACCACGACGAGCGCCACCAGGGCAGCCAGCAGCAGGGCGAGTCTCTTCACACGGAGTAGAACGAGTTCTCGTTCGGGGGGTTACCCCGGGTCAGTGCTGGAGCAGCAGGCCGTCGGCGACGACCTCGAGCATCGGGCGCACGGCGGCGGCATCCAGGTCACCCGAGTCCGCGACGGCGGCGACGCCCCCGACGAGGCGGCTCACCTGGACGGGGTCGACGGTCTCGGGCAGGGCGCCCTCGGCGACCAGGCGGTCGATGACCTGCCGGTTGGCCTCGGTGAGCACCTGGCACTTGTGCGAGATCGGCGACTCGGGGTTGCCCAGCGCCGCGGTGATCTTGGCCGCGCCGCCCTTGTGCAGGCTGATGTGTCCGACGTAGTCCTCGAACCACGAGACCAGCAGGTCGCGCGGCGGCTGCTCGCTCGCGACGCGCCTTCTCCGCGGCGCCCTGGATCCGGTCGACCCAGCTCTGCATCACGGCGTCGATCAGGTTCTCGCGCTTGGGGAAGTGTCGGTAGAGGGTGCCCGGGCCGACCTCGGCCCGCTTGGCGATCTCGTCGAGCGAGGCGTCGTAGCCCTGCTCCCGGAAGACGTCGCGCGCCACCTCGACGATGCGGTCGTAGTTGCGCTTTGCGTCGGCGCGCATGAATTCCCCTTGCCAACCGGAGACAGTCTCCGTATAGTTCTTCAAACCGGAGAGGTTCTCCGTTCAGTCTACGTCCATCGGCCGAAAAGGCCAGAAGAGGACACCAACTCATGTCTACAGACCAGATTTCTGCTCCCGCCCGGGCCGCCCAGTCAACGACAGAGCTGCCCACCGAGCTCCCCGAGAACGCCGGCCGCGCGGCCACCGGCATCGCGATCGTGCTCGTCGCCCAGCTGATGCTCGTGCTCGACACGACCGTCGTGAACGTGGCGCTGCCCAGCATCGACGCGGACCTGGGCTTCGGCCCGGCCTCGCTGTCCTGGGTCGTCAACGCCTACATGCTCGCCTTCGGCGGGCTGCTCCTCACCGGCGGTCGGCTCGGTGACGTCTTCGGCCGCCTCCGCGTCTTCGAGATCGGGCTCGCGATCTTCACCGTGTCCTCCCTTCTCGGTGGACTCGCTCCCACGCCCGAGCTGCTGATCGCGGCGCGGACGTCGCAGGGCGTCGGTGCGGCGCTCGCCTCCCCCGGCGTGCTCGCCCTGCTGACCACCAGCGCTCCCGACGAGTGGGCCCGCAACCGCGCGCTCGCGCTGTTCGCCGCGGTCAGCATGGGCGGCGGCACCCTCGGGCTGCTGCTCGGCGGCATCGTCACCGACCTCGGGTCGTGGCGCTGGACCCTGCTGATCAACGTGCCGATCGGCATCGTCGTCCTCGCCCTCGCGCGACGCTTCGTCACCGAGACGCCCCGCCAGCCGGGTCGCTTCGACGTGGTCGGCGCCGCCTCCGCCATCGCCGCCGCCGTCACCGTGGTGTGGTCGGTGGTCGGCGCGCCCGAGCACGGCTGGCTCTCGGTGCGCACCCTGGGCGGCCTCGCCCTCGGCGCCGTCTTCCTGGCTGTCGTCGTGGTGACCGAGCGCCGGGTCGAGCACCCCGTGCTGCGTCCCGCGCTGCTCCGCAGCCGGCGGCGGGTCGGCGCCCTCGCCGTGATCGGCTTCGTGGTCGGCGGTCAGATCTCGGTGTTCTTCCTGGCCGCGCAGTACCTCCAGAACGGGCTCGGCTTCGGACCCCTCGCCGCCGGCGCGGCGTTCCTGCCGATGACCCTGAGCATCATGGCGATGTCACGCGTCGTGGCCCGCCTGGTGCAGCGCTTCGGCCACGTGCCGCTGATGATGGTCGGCACGGTGGGTCTTGCGGCGAGCTACGTCTGGCTGAGCCAGGTCGGCTCCGACAGCAGCGTGCTGTGGGCCGTCCTGGCGCCGCTGGTGCTCAACGGGCTGTCCGCCGGCATCATCTTCATGCCGGCCAGCTCGCTGATCCTCGGCGACGTCGAGCGCGAGCACGCCGGCTCGGCCTCGGGCCTGCTGCAGACCACCCAGCAGCTGGGCGCCGCCCTCGGCGTCGCGATCGTCGCCTCGGTCTACGCCGCCAACGCCGTGCCGGGCGACTTCCTGCCCGGAGTCCGCGAGGCCTACCTGACGGCGGCCGGGTTCGCCACCGCTCGCCTTCGTCGTGGTCACGATGGTGATCCGGCCGGCGCGGGCGACCGCCAGGTCGGCTGAGCGCGTGCCCCGGGTGGGGGTCGAACCCACACTGAGCGGTGTTTAAGACCGCTTCCTCTGCCGATTGGGATACCGGGGCGTGCGGCCGATCATAGGGAGCCGAGCTCGGCGGCCCGGCCGAGCACGGCGTCGAGCATCGGCTCGGTCAGGCGGCCGGTGAAGGTGTTCTGCTGCGAGGGGTGGAAGCAGCCGAGGACGGTGAGGTCGCCCGAGCAGGCTGACCTCGGCCCCGTGGCCGAAGCGGGGCCGGGGTCGCGGGACGGCGAGACCGGCGGCGGCGAGGGAGCGGAACGCCGCGTCCCAGCCGAAGCCGCCGAGGCAGACGACGGCGCGCAGCCCCGGCAGGAGCAGGCGCACCTCGCGGTCGATCCACGGCGCGCAGGTGTCGCGCTCCTCCGGGGTCGGCTTGTTCAGCGGCGGGGCACACCGCACGGCGGCGACGATCCGGGTGCCGAACAGCTCGAGGCCGTCGTCGAGGTGGGTCGAGGTGGGCTGGTTGGCCAGGCCGACCCGGTGCAGCGAGGCGAACAGCCAGTCGCCCGAGCGGTCGCCGGTGAACACCCGGCCGGTGCGGTTGGCGCCGTGGGCGGCCGGCGCGAGGCCGACGATCAGGACGCGCGGGGTCGGTCGAGCCCCAGCCGGGGATGGGTCGGCCCCAGTACGTCTCCCCGGCGTACGACGCCCGCTTCTCGCGGGCCACCTGCTCGCGCCAGCTCGACCAGTCGCGGACAGGCCCGGCAGACGCAGACGCGCTCGTCGACCTGGCTCGAGCGAGGCGCGGGCCGCGAGCCGGGCCACGCCGCCCGCGGACCGCGCGACCGGAACGGTCACCGGCGGCCGAACGGCCGGTCGTCCGGATCGCCCGGGCCGGCCGCGGCCAGCCGGATGTCGCGCTGCACGGCGATGTCCTCGGCCTGCCGGGCAGCGGCCTTCTGGATCCCGCGGGTGTCGCGCACCGGCAGCTGGAGCGACTCCTCGGCGGCGATCCCGATCTGCAGCTCGCGGCCGCGCTCGAGCTCGGCGTCGAGCTCGGCTCCGAACAGCAGCGCGACGTTGGTGATCCACAGCCACAGCAGGGCGACGACGACACCGGCGATCGCGCCGTAGGTCTTGTTGTAGGAGCCGAACCGCGCCACGTAGTAGGCGAAGCCCACCGACGCGACCAGCCACACCAGGATCGCCACGAACGAGCCGACCGAGATGAGGCGGAAGCGGGTGAACTTCACGTTCGGGGTCGCCCAGTAGAGCAGCGCGACCACCATCATCACCACGACCGCGAGCAGCGGCCACTTGGCGATGTTCCAGACGGTGACGAGGTTGTCGCCGACGCCGATCGCCTTGCCGATCGACTCCGCGACCGGCCCGGACACGATCAGGATCACCAGGGCCGCGACGCAGAGCAGCACGGTCGTGATCGTGACGATCAGCTGCATCGGGCGCATCCGCCAGAACGGCCGGCCCTCCTCGACCTCGTAGATCCGGTTCATCGCCCGGCTGAAGGCGCCGACGTAGCCGGAGGCCGACCAGAGGGCACCCACGATGCCGATGACCAGAGCGGTCCCGGCGCCCTGGGCGGAGACCAGTCCGTTCGAGGACCTCGGTGACTCGCGCCATGGTCGTGTCCGAGGTGATCAGCGGATCCAGGATCTCGACGATCTTGTCCACCGACTCCTGCGCCTGCCCGAAGATCCCGACCAGCGACAGCACCGCGATCAGGCCCGGGAACAGCGCGAGCACCGAGTAGTAGGTCAGGGCCGCGGCCTGGTCCGTGCTGGCGTCGTCGCTGAACTCGCGGTAGGTCCGCTTCAGCACGAACAGCGCCTTGCGCTTCGGCGGCGGCGGGTAGTCGTCCGGCGCCGGGTGGGCCTTGGGGTCGAGGAACGGGTCGGGCTCGGAGCGACCCGGTTCGGTCTCGACGACCTCGGGCTCGGCCTCCGCGGCCGCTGTCTTCTTCTTCCTGCCGAACATCTACTCCACCTTCGGATCGGGGGTCTCCGGCGAGACCAGCGACCAGGCGATCCCGTCGAGGATGTCGTGCTCGGAGACCAGCATCGAGTTGACCGTCGTACGCCGCAGGACGCGGTCGAGGATCAGGCCGCCGGCGCCGATGACGTCGGCCCGGCCGGGGTGCATGTAGGGCAGCGCCTTGCGCTGCTCGACGAACATCGTGAGCAGCCGCGTGACCAGGCCCTGCACCGCGTCGGGCCGCAGCACGCTGTGGTGGATCAGGTCGGGCTCGTAGCTGCTCAGGTCGAGTACGCCGGCCGCGAGCGTGGTCACCGTGCCGGCCACCCCGATCGCCGCACCCGCGTCGGCGAGGTCCACCGACGACGCGTCCAGGGCCGCGTCGATGTCGCCGACCGCGGCGCAGGATCTCCTCCTCCGTGGGCGGGTCGCTGTGCAGGTGGCGCTCGTTGAGCCGCACCGAGCCGATGTCGAGGGAGTCGCGCGCCACGATGGTGCCGTCGGCGCGGCCGAGGATCAGCTCGGTCGAGCCACCGCCGATGTCGACGACCAGCAACGGCTCCGGCAGGGGCGGCAGGTCACGCGTCGCACCGGCGAAGCTGACCCGGGCCTCCTCGAGACCGTCGAGCACCTCGGGCTCGACGCCGACGCGCTCGCGCACGCCGGTCGACGAACTCCTCGGCGTTCTCCGCGTCCCGGGCGGCGGAGGTGGCGCAGAACCGGATCTCGCGCACGTCGTGCTCGCGCACGATCTCCATGTACTCCTCGACGGCGCTGAACACCCGCTGCAGCGAGGCGTCGGCGATCCGGCCGGTGCGGTCGACGCCCTGGCCGAGCCGGACGATGCGCAGCTCGCGGACCAGGTCGGTGCTCGTGCCGGCCGCCGATGTCGATGTCGGCGACGAGCAGGCGCAGCGAGTTCGTGCCGCAGTCGAAGGCGGCGACGCGGGTCATGGCTTCTCCTCATCGGTGGTCACGCACGGTCCCGACCTCCACCAGTCGCCGAGCGCGTCGAGCACCTCGTCGCCGAGCGGGTTGACGCCGCGGCCCTGGGCCAGCGACTGGCCGGCCAGCACGTGCAGGCACTTGACCCGGTCGGGCATGCCGCCGGCGGAGACCCCGGCGATCTCGGGCACCTCGCCGATCGCCGACGCGTGCGTCGAGGTAGGCCTCGTGCGCCTCGCGGTACGCCGCCGCCAGCTCCTCGTCGTCGCCGAGCCGGTCGGTCATCTCGCGCATCAGCCCCGACGCCTCGAGCGTCCCGATCCGGGAGGCAGCGCGCGGGCAGGTCAGGTAGAAGGTCGTCGGGAACGGCGTCCCGTCGTCGAGGCGCGGCTCGGTCGCGACCACGTCGGGGTTGCCGCAGGGACAGCGGTGGGCCACCGCGTGGATCGAGCGCGGCGGGCGACCGAGCTGCGCAGCGACGACGGCCGCGTCCCCCGAGTCGACCGGGCTCACTGGTCAGGCGACGGGGTGGGGGTCGGCGGCGTGATCCGGGTCGCCGGCGTCTGCGCCTTCTTGGGGTGGTCGGCCACCTCGAGCGAGCCGTAGACCTTGCCCCACCACGGCTCCGGCACCGAGCGGGCGACGGTGTTGGGGTCGGTCAGCTCGTCGGCCCGCTCCAGCGGCTTCCCGTCGCGGTCGATCACCTGGTAGCTGGTCTCGCCGGGCATCACCCAGCCGAAGCGCTCGCGGGCCTGCTGCTCGACGTACTCGGTCGTCCGCCCAGCGCCGCTTCTCCCGCTCCAGCGCCTTGATGTCGCTCTCGGAGCTGGCGATCTGGGCGCGCAGGTCGCTGATGTGCGAGCGCTGCTGGAGGTAGGCGCGCATCGACGAGGCGTAGGAGACGACCAGCACGGCCACCACGAGCACCAGGATCGCCATCCGGTTGGTGAACCGGGGACGGGGCGCGGCGGCCGCGTCCGACGTACGCGCCCGCTCGGTGCCGCGGGCACCGGGCCGGATGTTGCGCTGGACCTGGTCGCGCCGGGATCCCCGGCGCGGTCCGCCCTGCGGCGTACGACGTGTGGCCATCGCTCAGGTCCTCAGCCCTGGTACCTCGGGAAGGCGCCGCGACCGGCGTAACGAGCGGCGTCGTCGAGCTCCTCCTCGATGCGCAGCAGCTGGTTGTACTTGGCGACCCGCTCGGACCTGCGCGGGAGCGCCGGTCTTGATCTGGCCGCAGTTCGTCGCGACGGCGAGGTCGGCGATGGTGGTGTCCTCGGTCTCGCCCGAGCGGTGGCTCATCATGCAGCGGAAGCCGTTGCGGTGGGCGAGCTCGACGGAGTCGAGGGTCTCGGTCAGCGAGCCGATCTGGTTGACCTTCACCAGCAGCGCGTTGGCGGACTGCTCGGCGATGCCGCGGCTGAGGCGCTCGACGTTGGTGACGAACAGGTCGTCGCCGACGATCTGGATCTTGCCGCCGAGCTCGGCGGTGATGGTCTTCCAGCCGTCCCAGTCGTCCTCGTCGAGGGGGTCCTCGATCGAGACGATCGGGTACGACGAGACCAGGTCGGCGTAGTAGTCGGTCATCTGCTTCGAGGAGCGCTTCTTGCCCTCGAAGGCGTACTTGTTCTTCTCGCAGAACTCGCTCGCCGCCACGTCGAGGGCCAGGGCGAAGTCGGTGCCGAGCTTGAAGCCGGCGGACTTGATCGCCTCGGCGATCAGGTCGAGCGCGGCCCGGTTGCTCGAGAGCTCGGGGGCGAAGCCACCCTCGTCGCCGACCCCGGTCGCGAGACCCTTCTTCTTCAGCACCGCCTTGAGCGCGTGGTAGACCTCGGCGCCCTGCTGGAGCGCCTCACGGAACGAGGCCGCGCCGATCGGCGCGATCATGAACTCCTGGATGTCGACGTTGGTGTCGGCGTGGGCGCCGCCGTTGAGGATGTTCATCATCGGCACGGGCAGCAGGTGGGCGTTGGGCCCGCCGACGTAGCGGAACAGCGGCAGCTCGGCGCTCACCGACGCCGCCCGGGCCACCGCGAGGGAGACGCCGAGGATCGCGTTGGCGCCGAGGTTGGCCTTGTTGGGGGTGCCGTCGAGGTCGAGCATCGCCTGGTCGACGAGCCGCTGGTCGCTGGCGTCGAGGCCGATGATCTCCGGCTCGATCTGGTCCTGCACGGCGGCGACGGCCATCTCGGTGCCCTTGCCGCCGTAGCGGCTGCCGCCGTCGCGCAGCTCCACTGCCTCGAAGGCGCCGGTGGAGGCGCCGGAGGGTACGGCGGCCCGGCCGACCGAGTCGTCGTCGAGGAGCACCTCGACCTCGACCGTGGGGTTGCCGCGCGAGTCCAGGATCTCGCGGGCGATGACGGTGTCGATGGAAGCCAAGAAAGTGCTCCTGCGTGGGGGGACGGGGCGTTTCACCCTAACGGGGGCACCGAGTGATCCCCGGGAGGCCCCGCTCTACGGGTCGGGCTACTTCCCGGTGCCGAAGACCACCGTGCGTGGTGTCGCCGGGCAGCGAGCCGACGGCGCGGCAGGTCGGGGTGGTCGCCGAGCAGCGCACCACCTTTCGGTCTCCCCCACGCAGCACACCGGTGCCCAGCGCGGTCGAGTCATCGAGCCACCGGCCGAGGGTCCATCCGCTCGGCAGGCGAAGGGGAGGGTGCTACGCCGCCCGGGTCCGTCCCGCATCTCCTCGGGGTCAGGGTGTCGACCGGTCCCCGGATCGCCCTGCCGGTCGCGGTGTCGTAGCCCTGCGACAGCGGCTCGGCCGGACCGCGTGTCCACGACCACGAGCACCGTGCCGGCGGCGTTGGTGCGGACACCGGTCACGTCGGTCTGGCCGGTCCCCTTCACCTTGGTGAGGTCGGTGAACCACAGCTCGCCCTGCGACAGCAGGAACACCCCTCCGGGCACCACCAGGAACGCCTCGATCTCGATCGGCGACAGGTCGACCTGCTGGCGGCCGACGTGGAGCACGCTGCCGTCGGCCCAGACCGAGTCGGTCGGGGAGATCTTCGCGGTGCCGACCGGGATCGTGGCGGGAGCCGGCGCCACGGACTGGCTGGGGGTCGCCGTGATCGTCTTGGTGGGCGCCGGCGCCATCTCGTCGTCGGTGCCGACCTCGCAGCCGGTGGTCACCAGCAGCAGCGCGGCCACCAGGACGACCCCGGGGAGACCCACCGCTGCGACGAGTCACGCGCCGGCCCGTCGTACGGCGTCACGCAGTGCCTGTTCGGGGTCCTCCCCCGTCGGCTCGCGCCTCGGCCACCAGCGCCAGCAGGCGGTCGCCGAGGTCGTGCGGGGTCCGGGGTGGGCAGCGGCGTGCCGGCGCGCTCGAGCCGGTCGAGCACCTTGGCGGCCCGGGTCAGCGCGGGCAGGGTCTGCGGGATCCCGTCGAACAGGCCCGACGCGCTGCTTCTCGCTCGCCTTGACCGACTCCCAGGTCTCGTTGATCCGCGCGGGGTCGGTCTCCTCGACGTCGCCGAAGACGTGCGGGTTGCGCCGGATCATCTTCTCGCGCAGCCCGGCGGCGACGTCCTCGATGTCGAACGCGCCGGTCTCCGCGGCGATCGCGGCGTGCAGGTAGACCTGCAGGAGCACGTCACCGAGCTCCTCGCGCAGGTCGTCGGGACTGCCGCCGTGGTCGAGCGCCTCGATCGCGTCGATCGTCTCGTAGGTCTCCTCGAGGAGGTGCTTGGCCAGGCTGCGGTGCGTCTGCGCCGCCTTCCAGCCGCACTCGGCCCGCAGCCTGGCGAAGACCTCGACGAGCTCGACCAGAGCAGAGTCTGGCTCGGGCTCGCCGCTGGTCATGGGGTCAGCCGCACTTCTGCCCGGCCGGGAGGGCACTGACCCAGGCGGGATCGGGCTGGGTCTTGCCGGCGGACTTGGCGAACGACGAGACCGCCTTGGACACCGACGGGTCGGCACCGCCCGGCCAGCCGATGCCGGCGGGTCCGTAGCGCGGGTCGGTGTCGATGTCGACCTTCTTCAGCCACGGCTCGCGCTTCTGGTAGCCGGCGTTGATCAGGGCCTCGCTGTTGGCGGCGTGTCCTCCTGGCCGGTCGCCTGCTGGCCGACCTGGGTGAGCACGTCGCGCGCCTCGGCCCAGCGGTGGAAGGTGTCGCTCATGAACGGCTGGTACTTCTCCGGCAGGCTCTTGATCAGCTCGTCGGCCTGGGCGTAGATCGCGGCCACCTGCTGCGGCCGGGGCTGCACGCCCTCGGACTCGCCGTACTGGAGGCTCAGCTCGGTGTCCATCAGCAGCGACAGCGACTGCTGCACGATCAGCTTGCGCGGCGTCTCCTGGGCCTGCTGCTGGCCCGACTTGGCCGCCTTCTCGATGGCCGGCGCACTGCGCGTCGGCGAGCTCGTTGACGTCGCTGCGGGGGATCGTGGTGCCCGTCGATGACCGACGCCGCGCCCGGCGGCAGGGACCCGCAACCGCCGAGGGTGAGGGCGCCGACGACGGCCAGCGCGACCAGGGGCGCGCGCCTCACGGAACGGGTCGTCACGATGCGTTCTCCTCACCGACGGTCTTCTGGATCACACCGTCGATCACCTGCCTGGCCCAGGCGAGCAGCTCCTCGTCGCGAGGGGGCTGCGCACCGAAGCCGGACGGCATTGGTCGCGGCACCAGCATGGTACGCACGGGGGCCTTGTAGAGGCTTTTCGGGTGCAGCCGGTTCAGGCGTACGACGCGCGAGTCGGGCAGCTCGACGGGGTGGAAGCGCACGTACTTGCCCTGGACCGTGATCTCCGACAGCCCGGCCGCCCGGGCGTGGGCCCGGAAGCTGGCCACCGCGAGCAGGCGCGTGACCGGCTCGGGCGGGGTGCCGTAGCGGTCGACCAGCTCCTCGTGGAGCGTGGCGACGTCGTCGTCGGAGCGCACCTCGGCCAGCCGCTTGTACATCTCCAGCCGCAGCCGCTCGCTCGGGATGTAGTCGTGCGGCAGGTGCGCGTCGATCGGCAGCTCGATCTTGACCTCGACCGCCTGCTCCGGCGCCGCCCCGTCCTGCCGGAACTCGTGGACCGCCTCGCCGACCAGACGGACGTAGAGGTCGAAGCCGACGTCGGCGATGTGGCCGGACTGCTCGCCGCCGAGCAGGTTGCCCGCGCCCCGGATCTCGAGGTCCTTCATCGCGATCGCCATGCCGCCGCCGAGGTCGGAGTGCTGGGCGAGGGTGGCCAGCCGCTCGTGCGCGGTCTCGGTGAGCGGCTTGTCCGGCGGGTAGAGGAAGTAGGCGTAGGCACGCTCGCGCGACCGGCCGACGCGACCGCGCAGCTGGTGCAGCTGCGAGAGCCCGAGGGTGTCGGAGCGCTCGATGATCATCGTGTTGGCGTTCGAGACGTCGAGGCCCGACTCGACGATCGTGGTGCAGACGAGCACGTCGAAGCGCTTCTCCCAGAAGTCGAGCATCACCTGCTCGAGCTGGTGCTCCCCCATCTGGCCGTGAGCGGTGGCGACCCGCGCCTCGGGCACCAGCTCCTTGATCTTGTTGGCGGCCTTCTCGATGGACTGCACCCGGTTGTGGATGTAGAACACCTGGCCGTCGCGGAGCAGCTCGCGTCGTACGGCCGCGGCGACCTGGCGGTCCTCGTAGGCGCCCACGTAGGTGAGCACCGGGTGCCGCTCCTCCGGCGGCGTCGCGATCGTGGACATCTCGCGGATGCCGGTGATCGCCATCTCCAGGGTGCGCGGGATGGGCGTCGCCGACATCGAGAGCACGTCGACGCTGGTGCGCAGCGCCTTCATCTGCTCCTTGTGCTCGACCCCGAAGCGCTGCTCCTCGTCGACGATGATCAGGCCGAGGTTCTTGATCTTGATGTCGCGGTTGAGCAGGCGGTGGGTGCCGATGACGATGTCGACGCTGCCGTCGCCCAGCCCCGTCGACGACCTCGCGGGCCTCCTTGTCGGTCTGGAAGCGGCTCAGCGCTCGCAGGTTCACCGGGAACCCGCTCATCCGCTCGGTGAAGGTCGCGAAGTGCTGGGTGACCAGCAGGGTCGTGGGCACCAGCACGGCCACCTGCTTGCCGTCCTGCACCGCCTTGAACGCCGCACGCACGGCGATCTCGGTCTTGCCGTAGCCGACGTCGCCGCACACCAGCCGGTCCATGGGTACGACGCGCCGCATGTCGGCCTTGACCTCCTCGACCGTGCTCAGCTGGTCGGGGGTCTCGTGGAACGGGAACGCGTCCTCGAGCTCGGTCTGCCACGGGGTGTCCGGCCCGAAGGCGTGGCCCTTGGTGGCCTGGCGGGCGGCGTAGAGCTTGATCAGCTCGGCCGCGATCTGGCGCACCGCCTTGCGGGCCCGGCCCTTGCGCTTGGCCCAGTCGGCGCCGCCGAGACGGTCGAGGCTCGGCTGCTCGCCGCCGACGTAGCGGGTCACCTGGTCGAGGGCGTCGGCCGGCACGTAGAGCCGGTCCGGCGGGTGGCCGCGCTTGGAGGCGCCGTACTCGAGGACGAGGTACTCGCGCACCGCGCCGTGCACCTCGCGCTGCTTCATCTCCACGAACCGGCCCACGCCGTGCTGCTCGTGGACCACGAAGTCGCCGGCCTTGAGCTCCAGCGGGTCGATCTGCTTCTTGCGCCGCGCGGGCATCTTGCGCATGTCGCGCGTGGTGGCCTTCTGGCCGGCGATGTCCTCGCCGGTGAGGACGACGAGTCCGGGGTCGTCGAGGACCAGGCCGTGGTCGAGGCAGCCCTGGGTGACCAGCACGACGCCCTCGCCGTCGTCCGGGCCCACCGCGTCGACCAGCCGGGCGGCGATGTCGTGCTCGGCCAGCACCTCGACCATGCGCTGCGCCGGGCCGTGGCCCTGGTGGACGGTGACGACGCGTCGGCCGGCCCCCAGGTGGTCGCGGATGTCGGCGACGACGTGCTCGATGTCGCCGCGGTACGCCGGCGCGGGCTGGGCGGCCACCTCGCGGGACCCGTCGTCGGCGTCCCCCTCCAGGTCCAGCCCGAACGGGCTGATCCCCCACCACGCCTGGCCCGACTCGAGCACCTCGCTGCGCACCTCGCCGATCCCGCGCAGCGACGCGGCACCGAGGTCGATCGGAGCGGTGCCACCCGACGCAGCGGCGGCCCAGCTCGCGCCGAGGAACTCCTCGCTGGTCGCGACCAGGTCGTGCGCGCGGGTGCGCACGCGCTCGGGATCGAGCACGAGCACGTGGCTGTCCTGAGGCAGGAGCTCGACGAGCATCTCCATCTCGTCGACCAGCACCGGGGCGAGCGACTCCATCCCCTCGACGGCCATGCCCTCGGCCAGCTTGTCGGTGATCTCGGCGAGCTGTGGGTGCTCGCGACCGAGCTCGGCGGCGCGGCGTCGTACGTCATCGGTGAGCAGCAGCTCGCGGCACGGCGGCGCCCAGACGCGGTCCACCAGGTCGAGGGTGCGCTGGTCGGCCACCGCGAACGAGCGGATCTCGTCGACCTCGTCGCCGAAGAACTCCACGCGCAGCGGGTGCTCCTCGGTCGGCGGGAAGACGTCGACGATGCCGCCGCGGACGGCGAACTCGCCCCGCTTCTCGACCAGGTCGACGCGGGAGTACGCCGCCCCGACCAGGCTGCGCACGACCTCCTCGAGCTCGACCTCCTGGCCGGGCACCAGCTCGACCGGCTCGAGGTCGGCCAGCCCCTTCACCTGGGGCTGGAGCACCGAGCGCACCGGCGCGACGACCACCTTGAGCGGACCGTTGTTGGCCTCGGTGCCGGGGTGCTTGATCCGGCGCAGCACGGCCAGCCGACGGCCGACGGTGTCGCTGCGGGGGCTCAGCCGCTCGTGCGGCAACGTCTCCCACGCCGGGTAGAGCGCGACCGAGCCCGGCTCCAGCAGGTCCTCGAGCTCCTCGGTGAGGTCCTCGGCCTCGCGCACCGTGGCGGCCACGACCAGCACCGTGCGACCGGCGTCGACCAGGCCGCGCACCACGAACGGCCGCAGCGACGCCGGACCGGTGAGGTCGAGGGTGCTGACCCCCGCCTTGGCGTCGTCCATCGAGGCGGCGAGGACGGGTTCACGCAGGACGAGGTCGGCCAGGCCGGCGATGGACACGCGGGTCACTTCTTTCTGGTGCAGGCACGCACAACGACCCCCGAACCAGGTGGGAGGGGGGTGTGTCCCCAGTCTACGAGGTGGTGTTCAGGCGATCGGCCCGGCCACGACCTCGTCCATGCTGCGCAGGATGCAGAACTCGTTGCCCTCCGGGTCGGCGAGCACCACCCAGCCGGTGCCGTCGTCGTTGCGCCGGTCGTCGACCTGCGTGGCGCCGAGCCCGAGCAGCCGCTCGAGCTCCTCGTCGCGGCCGCCGGCGCTGGGCCGCAGGTCGAGGTGGATCCGGTTCTTGGTCGACTTCGGCTCCGGCACCTCGATGAACAGCAGCGGGTGGCCGCCGTCCGGGCGCTCGATCCAGCACTCCTCGTGACCCGGCTCGTTGGGGTCGTCCGGCTTGTCGACGTACTCCAGGACGAGCTTCCACCACTCGGAGAGCTCGTAGGCGTTGCGGCAGTCGATCGTGGTGTTCGAGATGTACGACGTCACGGCGCCCACCCTGCCAGCACCCGCAGAAGTCGTCGAAAAAGTTCTCGACGAGGTCTTGTGGTTAATCGATTTACCTGTCACGGTTGGTGTATCGATTAACAACGACCCAGGAGGTCATCATGCAGTACCCAGTGTTCCCCGCACCGTCCATCGCCCGCTCCGCCCTGCCGGACGCCCCGGTCGTCGCCGAACGGGCTCCCCGTCGCCGGCTCCGACTGCCCGTCGCGCGCCCGCTCCGCTGGCGCTTCGCCACGGCCCGCGGCCAGTCCCTGCGGCTGACGGGGGCGCGTTCCTAGGATGGGGAGCGTGCCAGGCGTGACGATGAAGGATGTGGCCGCGGCGGTCGGCGTCTCGGTCGCGTCCGTCTCCAACGCCTACAACCGTCCCGAGAAGCTCTCCGAGGACGTGCGCGCCCGCATCCTGACCACCGGCGCCACGCTCGGGTACCACGGCCCGAGCGCGGCCGGCCGGGCCCTGCGGCACGGCCGCGCCGACGCCGTCGGCATCGTCTACTCCGAGCAGCTGTCCTACGCCTTCCGCGACCCGTACGCCGTCACCCTGCTCGGCGCCGTGGCCGACGTGTTCGAGGACAAGTGCATCAGCATCAACCTGCTGCCGATCCCCAACGACAGCCCGGCCGACCCGGCCGGCGTCGCCTACGCCGTGGTCGACGGCTTCCTGGCGATCTGCGCCGGCGACACCCACCCGGGCGTGATCGCCGCCCGACGACGCGGCATCCCCGTGGTGCTCACCGTCGCCTCCGACGAGGGCGGCGACTTCGTCACCATCGACGAGCTCGCTGCCGGCCGCGCGCTCGGCGCCCACCTCGCCGAGCTCGGCCACCGCGACGTGGTCGTGGTCGTGGACCTCGAGGACGTCGACCCGGCCGGCGAGTGGGTGGGCACGTCCGGCGTGGACGACCTGGTCCACCGCTACCGCGAGATCGGCTGGGTCGACTCCGCCGAGCGGCTCCGCGGACTCTCCCAGGGCCTGGGCGACGCCCAGGTGTCCTTCGTCTCCGCGGGCACCAACAGCGTCGCCTGCGCCGTGGCCAGCACCCAGCTCGTGCTCCGCGAGCGCCCCTCCGCGACCGCCGTCGTCGCCGTCAGCGACCTGATGGCGCTCGCCGTGCTCGGCGAGCTCACCAAGGCGGGCCTCGACGTCCCGGGCGACGTCTCGGTCGCCGGCTTCGACGGCATCGACGCCGCCCTGGCCGCCGAGCTGACCACGATCGGCCAGCCCATCGTCGAGAAGGGCCGTCGCGCCGCCCAGCTGCTGCTCGACCCCGCCGCACCGGAGCGCCAGGTGTTCCTGCCCTCCGAGCTCGTCGTGGGCCGTACGACGGGCCCCGCACCGCGTCGCTGAGGATGAGGGGACTCGAAGCACCCGCCATCGACGCAGAGGTCGCCGTCATCGGCACCGGCAGCATCGGCTCGATGACCCTGTGGCAGCTGGCGCGCGCCGGAGTCGACGCCATCGGCTTCGAGCAGTTCGCCCCGGGCCACGACCAGGCAGCGGCCGGCGGTGAGTCACGCATCTTCCGGACGGCGTACCTCGAGGGACCGCAGTACGTCCCCCTGCTCACCCGGGCCCGCGAGCTCTGGCGCGAGCTCGAGGAGGAGTCCGGCTTCGACCTGCTCACGCTGAACGGCGGCCTGATGATCGGCCGCCGCGACTCCGAGACGATGACGAACGTGCTCGCGTCGGCGCGCGACTTCGACCTCCCGCACCGCGTGCTCGACGCCGACGAGATGAGGCGCGAGTACCCCCAGCACGCGGTGGACGACGACGAGATCGCCTTCTTCGACGAGTGGGCCGGCGCCCTGCGCCCGGAGTTCGCGGTGCTGGCGGCGGCCACCGCGGCACAGGCACGCGGTGCCCGGGTGGAGACCCGGACCCGGGTGGTCGCCCTCGAGCCCGACGACGAGGGCGTCACGGTGGTCACCGCCGACGACCGCCGCTGCCGCGTGCGGCAGGCCGTGGTCACGGCCGGACCGTGGACCGCCCGGTTCGCTCCGGCGCTGGCCACGCACGTGGCCGCGCAGAAGCTGGTGATGACCTGGTACCACCCGCGAGGCGACGTCGCGGCGTACCGTCCGGACGGCGTTCCCGATCTTCATCCGCGACACCGACGCCGCGTACGTCGTCTACGGGATCCCCACCCTCGACGGAGGGTCGGTCAAGGTGGCGCCGCACACGTCGTACGGCGAGCTGCGGGACGCCGACGACCTCGACCGCAACGTCGCTGCCGCCGACCTCGGGCCGATCAACGCCGCCGTCGAGCGCTACCTGCCGGGACTCGTCCCGACCCCGGTCCGCGTCGCCGCCTACATGGACGCCTACACCACCGACGGCCACGCGATGGTCGGGCGGATGCCCGGGGTGCCGAACACGTGGCTGCTCGGAGGCTTCTCCGGCCACGGCTTCAAGATGGCCCCGACCTTCGGCCAGGTGGCGGCCGAGCTGGTGCAGCACGAGAAGACCGGGCTGCCGATCGAGCACCTCGACCCGGCGCGGTTCCTCACACCCGCCCAGGGACCCTCGGGCGCGCTGACCCGCGCCTCGTCGGCCTCCTGGTCGGTCGGCATCTCCTGGCTGCGCCGCTCGGCCTCGACCCGGCGCAGGTAGTGGTCGACCTCGTCCTCGAGGCGGGCGGCGTCCCAGCCGAGCTCGGCGGCCATCAGCTCCGCGGCGGTGCGGGCCGAGGAGGTGCCCCGGTCGAAGGTCTCGATCGAGATGCGCGTACGCCGGGCCAGCACGTCGTCGAGGTGGCGAGCGCCCTCGTGGGTGACGGCGTACACCACCTCCGCCTGCAGGTAGTCGTCCGAACCGGGCAGCAGCTCGGCCAGCTCGGGACGCGCGGCGATCAGCTGCGAGCACCTCGTCGATCAGTCCGCCGTAGCGGCCGAGCAGGTGGTCGATGCGAGCCAGGTCGAGGCCGCTGGTGCGGGCCAGCGCGACCCGCTGGTTGGTGCGGGCGCCGAACCCGTTGGCGCCGAGCAAGCGGCACCCGGTCGGTGATGCTGGCACCGGCCTCGTCGCCGAGCCACTGCGCCGCTGCGTCGACCGCGTCGCGGGCCATCACCCGGTAGGTGGTCAGCTTGCCGCCGGCGATGATCACCAGGCCCGGCACCGACGGCGGGGCCACCACGGTGTGCTCGCGGGAGATCCTCGACGTCGGCTCGGTGGCGCCACGCAGCAGCGGTCGCAGCCCGGCGTACACGCCCTCGATGTCGTCGTGGTCCAGCGGCGTGCGCAGGATCTTGTTCACGTGCTCGAGCACGTAGTCGATGTCCGCGCGCGAGGCCGCCGGGTGGGCGAGGTCGAGCTCCCACGGGGTGTCGGTGGTGCCGATGATCCAGTGGCGGCCCCACGGGATCACGAAGAGCACCGACTTCTCGGTCTTGGTGATGAACCCGAACTCGCTGCGGATGCGGTCGCGGGGCACGACGAGGTGGATGCCCTTGCTGGCCTCGACGTCGAGCGCCCCGAACCCGCCGAGCATCTCCTGGATCTCGTTGGTCCACACGCCGCCCGCGTTGATGACGACCTTGGCGCGCACCTCGATCTCGCGGTCGTTCTCGAGGTCCATCAGGCGCGCGCCGACGACCCGGTCACCCTCCTGCAGGAAGCCGATCGACCTTGGTGCGCGAGGCGACGTGGGCGCCGTACGCCGCTGCGGTGCGCGCGATGTTCATCACCAGCCGGGCGTCGTCGACCTGGCAGTCGTAGTAGCGGACCGCGCCGGTGAGGTCGTCGGTGCGCAGGTCGGGCGCCATCCGGGCGAGCTGGCGCGGAACAGGTGCTTGTGCTTCGGGCACGCCCATCTCGTACTTGCCGGCCATCGCCATGCCGTCGTACAGCACCAGCCCGGCGCCGACGTAGGGGCGCTCCCAGGTGTGGTGCAGCGGGTAGAGGAACGGCCACCGGCCGGACGAGGTGGGGCGCGATCCGGGTCAGCAGCAGGCCGCGCTCCTCGAGGGCCTCCCGGACCAGCCCGAAGTCGAACATCTCCAGGTAGCGCAGGCCACCGTGCACCAGCTTGGAGGAGCGGCTGCTGGTGCCGCTGGCGAAGTCGCGCTGCTCGACGAGTGCGGTGGACAGGCCGCGGGAGACCGCGTCGAGCGCCGTGCCGGCGCCCACCACGCCTGCGCCGACGACGAGCACGTCGAGCTCCTCGCCGTCGCGACCCCGGCCGCTGCCATCGCGTCGAGAGCCTTGGCGCGCGAGCCGGGTCCGAGATCGGCAGTCAGGCTCATGCGCCCAGTCTGTCAGGGCCGTGTGACCGGGCCGTTTCAGCCGCCGAGGCAGAACGAGCTCGGATCCAGGCGCCGGCGGTGAACCCGTAGCAGCACGAACACGATGGCCGGGAGCAGCGCGACCAGTCCGATGACGGCGCCCGTGCGGCTGTTGCGGGACAGCGGCACGGCGATCATCCACGGCAGGGCGGCGAGGAGCAGCACGATCAGCATCGCGACCCGCCCGTGTGAGCACGTCTGCGGATCGGCCGGCTGGCCGCACGTCTCCGTGAACACCAGCAAGATGAAGTCGGTCCGCGGGCACCGAGACGCACCAGGGTCCCGAAGGCGATCGCGATCCAGCCCCAGGTGCCGGTCGTGCGGCGCTGGTCGGTGTGTGTGTCCATGCCGACAATCCTCGCGATTCGCACCGCGGGCCGGACATCCGCACTCGTACTCAGATCGCGCGGGTCGACGTACACAAAAGGAGAGGGCCACCCCTCTCCACTCTCAACGTATAGCGCACCGGGGGGCTTGCGGCAAGGCCCCGGTCGTGCCGCAGAATCGCCGGCCGAGGCCACCGCGGACGCTGCGGAGCACGATGACGTGAACCCCGCTGACCACCAGCGCGTTCGACCTTCCCGACCACCTCGCCGCCAAGGCCGACCCGGCCCTGATCGCCGCCGACGAGCAGCACTTCGCGGCCATCGCGGAGAGCCTCGAGCAGTCGATCGCCGACCTGTCCGACCGGCTCGACGCCGCGCGCAAGGCGCCCGGCGGCACCGGCCAGGCGGCGCTGGACCGCGACCTGGAGATCCACCGGCTGACCGCCCGGCTGCGCACCCTGCGCCGCTTCGGCCTCGACCTGTGCCTCGGGCACATGGTCGCGCGCACGACGACCCCGAGCCGGTGTACGTCGGGCGGCTCGGCCTCACCGACAGCGCCGGCCGCCGGCTGCTGGTCGACTGGCGCTCCCCCGCGGCCGAGCCGTTCTTCGGCGCGACCCACGCCAACCCGATGGGCCTGGCCAGCCGCCGCCGGTACCGCTGGACCCGCGGCCGGATCAGCGACTACTGGGACGAGGTGTTCACCCCGGACGGGCTCGACGGGCACGCGCCGCGCTCGACGACCAGTCCGCGTTCATCGCCAGCCTCGGCAGCAGCCGGTCGCCGCGGATGCGCGACGTGCTCGGCACCATCCAGGCCGACCAGGACGCCATCATCCGCGCCGGGTCGCGCGGCGCGCTCGTCGTCGACGGCGGTCCCGGGCACCGGCAAGACCGTCGTCGCGCTGCACCGCACGGCGTACCTGCTCTACTCCGACCCGCGGCTCGGCCACCGCCGCGGCGGCGTGCTGTTCGTCGGCCCGCACCAGCCCTACCTGGCCTACGTCGCCGACGTGCTGCCCAGCCTCGGCGAGGAGGGCGTGCAGACCTGCACGCTGCGCGACCTCGTGCCCGAAGGGCGCCGCGGCCGCCGTCGAGACCGACCCCGAGGTGGCCCGGCTGAAGTCGTCGGCGCGACATGGTGCAGGCGATCGAGCCGGCCGTCCGGTTCTACGAGGAGCCGCCCACCGAGGGCATGGAGGTCGAGACCCCGTGGGCCGACGTCTGGCTCAGCGCCGACGACTGGGCCGAGGCGTTCGAGGCGCCGGACCCCGGCACCCCGCACAACGAGGCGCGCGACCAGGTCTGGGAGGAGCTGCTCACGATCCTGGTCGACAAGCACGACGAGCGACGACGACGGAGCCGACCGGAGCTGTCCGCCGGTCGCTGCGCAGAACGACGAGCTGCGCGACCGACCTTCAACCGGGCCTGGCCGCTGCTCGAGGCCGACCGACCTCGTCGGCGACCTGTGGTCGGTGCCGGCCTACCTGCGCATGTGCGCGCCCTGGCTCGAGCCCGACGAGGTCCGGACGCTGCAGCGCGAGGACGCCCAGGCCTGGACGGTGTCCGACCTGCCGCTGCTCGACGCGGCCCGGCAGCGGCTCGGCGACCCGGAGGCGTCCCGGCGCAGGCGCCGGCACGAGGCGGCCGTCGCCGCCGAGCGCGAGCGAGATGGCCGACGTCGTCGACGACCTGATCGCGGCCGACGACTCCGACGATGCGGCGTGATGTCGATGCTGCGCAGGCGAGGACCTGCAGGACGCGCTGGTCGACGAGGCCGCGCTGCCCGAGCGCCGACCCGGACCTGCTCGCCGGCCCGTTCGCGCACGTCGTCGTGGACGAGGCGCAGGAGCTGACCGACGCCGAGTGGCAGATGCTGCTGCTGCGCTGCCCGTCGCGCAGCTTCACCATCGTCGGCGACCGCGCCCAGGCCCGGCACGGGTTCACCGAGTCGTGGCAGGAGCGGCTCGAGCGGGTCGGCCTCGACCGGGTCGACCTGGCCTCGCTGAGCATCAACTACCGGACGCCGGAGGAGGTCATGGCCGAGGCCGAGCCGGTCATCCGGGCCGTGCTCCCGGACGCCAACGTGCCGACCTCGATCCGCAGCAGCGGCGTCCCCGTCGTGCACGGCGCCGCCGTCGGACCTGCGACTCGATCCTCGACGCCTGGCTCGCCGAGCACGCCGAGGGGATCGCCTGCGTCATCGGCGATCCCGACGTTCGAGGCGACGGCCGCGGGTCCGGTCGCTGACCCCGGAGCTGTCGAAGGGGCTCGAGTTCGACCTGGTCGTGCTCGTCGACCCGGAGTCGTTCGGCGACCGGCATCGAGGGAGCGGTCGACCGCTACGTCGCGATGACCCGGGCGACCCAGCAGCTCGTCATCCTCACCAGCAGCTGAGCCGCGAGCTAGCTCGACTCGTCGCGTATCTCAACCCAGGAGATGTGCACACCGTCCGGGGGGTCTTCGGGTCCCAGCCGGGCGGCCACACGCCGTGGTCGAAAGCCCGCGAGAGAAGGCGTTCGTTCCTGACTCGCTCCAGGTGGCCTGCTTCATACACGGCGCCGCCGATGTGCTCCTGCTCCTCCGCCTCTCCGGCGTCCTGCCGCGCTCCCAGTTCTGCTCCTCGGGTCTCCACGAAGTCCACGAACTCGGCTTCGTCATCAAAGGCGGCGAGGAAGACGTTCCGGCGTTCGCGGCGCTCCGGGTCGTACCTGTAGTGGTGCGCAACGAAACGCGTGATGCCGTCATCCTCAGGATCGACCGTGGCCATGCGTCCAGGGCAGCGCACGTGTCCCCGGCTTGCTCGCGGCGCCACGTGGTCATGGCGGCATGAGCGGACGTTGAGCAAGGGCCGTGCACAATGTCCCAATGCGGCAATCCCTGTTCGTCTACGGGACCTTGGCGCCGGGACGGCCCAATGACCATGTGCTCGCTGAGGTTCCTGGCGACTGGGAGCCGGCCCAGGTCAGGAAGCTGCTGGAGCAGGGTTGGGGAGCGGCACTGGGATTCCCGGTGATCGAACTGAACGCGGGCGGAGACGTAGTGGACGGCTTCCTCTTCACCTCTGACGCCCTTGGTGAGCACTGGGTGCGTTTGGATGGCTTCGAAGGTGAAGGCTACGAACGCGTACTGACTGAGGTTCGGCTGTCGGGTGGTACGAATGCGAACGCTTTCATCTACGTCCACCGCGCAGCTGAGGACAGTCCTGTGTGAACGTCGCGTCCGCTCATCGGCGGGTGAGTGCACTTTGGATTCGCGAAGATCACGAGAATTCCCTGTCCACACAGGGAATTCTCCTTCGGAAACTGTCAGTGCTCGCTGGTTGAATCAGGGTATGACGGCGACCGCGGAGGGCCTGGCAGAGCTCGACTCGCCTGCGGGTGTGCTCGCCTTCGCGCGGGACAGCCGGGTCGCAGCCATCCGGGCCGAGGCCGACCTGCTGCTCGCGGCAGCGACCTGGGCCGAGCAGCACCCTCCGGAGTCGATCGAGGTCTCCGCAACGTGGGCACCCGCTGGTGACTGCCCGCTGCCCTTGGCCGGCGAGGGCGCTCCACTCGTCGCCGAGTTCTGCATCGCGGAGTTCGCGCTCGCCATCGGCCGTTCCACCGACTCCGGGCGCATGGTGATCGCGCACGCGTTGGAGCTGAAGTACCGACTGCCTCGCCACTGGACACGAATGCAGTCGGGAGAAGTCGAGGCGTGGCGGGCCCGACGCGTCGCTGCTGCCACGCTCGGCCTCACCCGGGAGGCTGCTCGCTACGTCGACGACCAGGTGGCAGCCTTCGCCCACAAGATCGGTCCGGCGCAGCTCGACCGGCTCGTCGAGCAGGCCGTGGCCCGGTTCATGCCCGAGCTCGCGGAGGACAACGCCGAGAAGGCGGCCGAGGGACGACACGTCACCTTCCACCACCACCAGGTCTCGCTCAACGGCACCACGTTCATGGAGTGCGAGCTCGACCTGACCGATGCCCTCGACCTCGACGCAGCCATCGCCGCGGGCGCCGAGCAGCTACGCCTGGCCGGGTCCACCGACTCTCTCGACGTACGCCGCGCCATCGCGGCCGGCCAGCTCGCTCGCCGACAGCTCGGCCTCGACCTGGAGACGGCGCCTACGAGGACCACACCGCGTCAGGTGATCCTCTACGTCCACCTGTCCGAAGCCGCCATCACCGGCGTCGGTGGGATCGGCGAGCTGGCCCAGGTGCACAACCACCACCGCACCGTGCTCGCAGAACAGGTCAAGGCCTGGTGCAGCGCCTCCGACACCCGGGTGGTCGTCAAGCCGGTGATCGACCTCGACCAGCACATCGGCGTCGCCGGTTACGAGGTCCCCGAGCGGCTGGCCGAACAGTCCCAGGTGCGCGACGGGACTTGCACCTTCCCGTGGTGCACGCGCTTCGCCATCGGCTGCGACTCCGACCACGTCGTCGCCTTCGACGACGGCGGGTCCACGTGCTCGTGCAACATCGCACCGCTCTGTCGACGACATCATCGATTGAAGACCCACTCGTCGTGGACCTACACCGTGATCGATCCCGGCACCTACCTGTGGTCGAGCCCCCACGGCTACCAGTTCCTCCGCGACCGCCACGGCACCATCGACGTCTCCCGCGAGTGACCTACCGGACGGCAACGACCTCGAGCACCTCCGGTGCGAACCCGCCTCCGAGCTCTCTCACTGCGGCAACGGCCTCGGCCACGAACGCTGCGCGCTGAGGGCCCGTCAGCGAGGCGGCGAAGGCGTGGAGGTGCGGCATCCCCAGCCGGTACCGGACGACGTCCTCGGGGCTGAAGGGACCGACGTCGACGGCTTCCTCGGTCACGACTGCGTCGGTGAGACCGGCGGCAGTGAACGCACGTGCGAGAGCCTCGGTCGTGCCGACGGCGTGGGCATGTCGCTGGAGGTCGTCGTACCAGCCCGGCCGCACGAAGCCGTGGGCCTCGGCGACCTGGTCGACGGTGTTCTTGGCCGCGGCCCGCTGGTCGGAGAAGACCGAGACCAGCACGGCACCTCCCGGCCGGGTCACCCGACGCAGCTCGGACAGACCCGCCACTGGATCGGCGAGGTGGTTGACCACGAAGGCGGCCACGACGAGGTCGAAGGCAGCGGCGCGGAACGGCAAAGCGGTGACGTCGCCGGAGACCGCAGGCCCTTCCCTTCCTGCATGGGCCGCCATGTCCAGGGCCCGGTCCACCGCGACGACGCGGGCACCACGCTCACGCAGGACGTCTCCGGCGGCGCCGGACCCGGCACCGGCATCCAGGGCCAGGGCGCCACTCACCTGCTCATCGGTCAGACGGGCCACGAGGTGCCGCGCGAGCGGCCCGTAGGCCAACGTGGCGTCGGCCGCCCACGTCGCGGCCATCCCCTCGTACGGACCGCCGGAGGCGTTCACAGCCACCGGGCGCCGTCCACGGCTGCCCGTTCCCACCACTCCAGCTCGGCTGCGTCGCCGACGGCCTTCTCCCAACCGATCACCGCGGCCATCCCGAGGAGGCTCAGCCCGAGCTGGCGCTCCCACCACTCGCTGGGGTCGACGCCGTGGTGCTCCAGCCGCTCGCGGTACCGCGCGATCGTCGACTCCTTGCTCTCCGGGAGCCGGGCACGGTTGAGCGCGAGGTACCAGGTCGAGGTCCCACGTCGGCGCGGCCTCGCCCGGGTAGGCCCAGTCGAGCAGCACGGTGCGTCCGTCGGGGTGCCGGCCGACGTTGCCGAACTTCCAGTCCCCGGCGACGAAGGTCAGCGGTGTCTCGCGCAATGCCTCGGCCAGCGCGCCGGCGTCACGGTGCACCGCCGCCGCGAGCTCGTGCAGCCGGGGCGCGCGCTCCGGCAGAGCGCCCACCCCTCACCGAGCCACGGCGAGCGGGCCCGGGACGTCCTCGACCTCGAGCTCGGGAGCGATGTTGTCGGGGGCGAAGAAGCGGAAGCGCTGGGCCAGGTCCTGCAGACCGAGGTCGTCGTGCCAGCCCAGGAAGTGCGCGTGCATCGCCGCCATGTGGTCGATGAAGCCGGCGTGGTGCTCGAGCGCGACGACGGCGTCACCGGGTGGCACGAGGTCGTCGGCGCTGTCGGTCATCAGGATCGACAGCCGAGCCGACGGACCGGTGCCCTCGAGCGCCATGCCGAGGATCGTGTGGTCGATGACCGGCGGAGTCTCGGCGTACAACCCGGCCTGCCAGGCCTTGAACTCCCAGTTCGAGGTGTTGCCGGTGACGCGCATGATCCAGTCGTCCTCGCCGGAGAGCACCTTCAGGAAGCACCTCTGGCCATCGAGGACCAGCCGCTGGAAGCGGGCGCCGGACTTGGCGTCGGACGTGCGTACGTCGGTCCGGTCGGTGGCGCCGGCGACGAGTTCCTCCAGCGTCGCCGCGGTCCACGGGGTGTGGGGATCAGCGGGCACGGGACGCCTCCATCAGCTCTCGCGCGTCCTACTGGACGACGACCTCGATGCGCTGGAACTCCTTGAGCTCGGTGTAGCCCGGTCGTCGCCATGGCCCGCTTGAGCGCACCGATCAGGTTCATGGTGCCGTCGGCGACGCGGGAGGGACCGAAGAGGATCTCCTGGAGGGTGCCGACGGTGCCGAACTGCACGCGCTCGCCGCGGGGCAGCTCGGCGTGGTGGGCCTCGGCGCCCCAGTGGAAGCCCTGGCCGGGGGCGTCGGACGCGCGCGCGAGTGGCGAGCCGATCATCACCGCGTCGGCGCCGCAGGCGACGGCCTTGGCGATGTCACCGCTGCGGCCGATCGAACCGTCGGCGATGACGTGCACGTAGCGGCCACCGGACTCGTCCATGTAGTCGCGACGGGCGGCGGCGACGTCGGCGACCGCGCTGGCCATGGGTACGGCGACCCCGAGGACCGTGCGCGTCGTGTGGGCCGCGCCTCCGCCGAAGCCGACGAGCACGCCGGCCGCGCCGGTGCGCATCAGGTGCAGGGCGGCCTGGTAGGTCGCGCAACCGCCGACGATGACCGGCACGTCGAGCTCGTAGATGAACTCCTTGAGGTTCAGCGGCTCGGCCTGCGCACTCACGTGCTCGGCGCTCACCGTGGTGCCGCGGATGACGAACATGTCGACGCCGGCGTCGACGACCGTCTTCGCGAACTCCTTGGTGCGCTGGGGGCTCAGGCTGCCGGCCACGGTGACACCGGCGTCGCGCACCTGCTTGATCCGCTCGGTGATCAGCTCGGCCTTGATCGGCTCGAGGTAGATCTCCTGCAGACGGCGTACGGCGTCGGGGCCCTCGAGCTCGGCCACCTCGTGGAGCAGGTCGGTCGGCGTCCTCGTAGCGGGTCCACAGCCCCTCGAGGTTGAGCACCCCGAGCCCGCCGAGCTGCCCGAACGCGATCGCCGTCGACGGCGAGACCACCGAGTCCATCGGCGCGGCGAGGATCGGCAGCTCGAACCGGTAGGCGTCGATCTGCCAGGCGGTCGACACCTCTTCGGGATCGCGGGTCCGCCGGCTCGGCACGATCGCGATGTCGTCGAAGGAGTAGGCCCGTCGCCCGCGCTTGGCGCGCCCGATCTCGATCTCAGTCACGCGGGGGAGTCTTTCATGCGGAGGTACATCACGTGCAGGTCGGCGTACTCCCCCGACGGCAGGCGGAAGGCGGCCGGGACCGTGCCGACGATCCGGAAGCCCAGCGACTCCCACAGGCGTACGGCGGCCATGTTGGTCGACACGACCGCGTTGAACTGGATCGCCTCGAAGCCGTTGGCCCCGAGCCACTCCACGACGTGCTCCCCCAGCGCCCGACCGATGCCGAGCCCGCGGGCCGCCGAGCCGACCATGAACGAGGCCGTGCCGACGTGGGCACCCTGCGCGGGACGGTTGGGGCCGGCCTTGGCCGAGCCGAGCACGGTGTCGCCGTCGACCGCCACGACGACGAGGTCTCCGCTCCAGAACTCGCGGGTCTCCTCGCTCGGAGGCGGGCACGTCCATCGAGTAGGTCTCACCGGCGCGTCGCGACCTCCACCACGAGATCGTGCACCTGCGGCCAGTCGGCCTCCTCGAGGGGCCGGATCAGCGCCACGAGTAGTTGGGCGCCTCGGTGGTGATCTGGACGTCGTGCGGGTGGCTCTCCTTGAGTCCCGCGGAGGTGATCCGCACGAAGCGGCCCTTCTCGCGCAGCTCGGGGATGGTGTGCGCCCCGACGTAGAACATCGACTGGTGCAGGCCGCCGATCAGCTGGTGGGCGACCGCGGAGAGCGGGCCGCGGTAGGCGACCTGGCCCTCGATGCCCTCGGGCACGATCTTGTCGTCGCTCTCGACGTCGGCCTGGAAGTAGCGGTCCTTGGAGTAGGACTTCTTGCCACGGCTCGACATCGCGCCGAGGGAGCCCATGCCGCGGTAGGACTTGTACTGCTTGCCGTTGACGAAGACCAGGTCGCCCGGGCTCTCCTCGCAGCCGGCCAGCAGCGAGCCGAACATCACCGACTCGGCGCCGGCGACCAGGGCCTTGGCGATGTCGCCGGAGTACTGCAGCCCGCCGTCGGCGACCAGCGGCACGTCGGCCGGGCCGCAGGCGAGCGACGACTCGTAGACCGCGGTGACCTGGGGTACGCCGACCCCGGCGACCACGCGGGTCGTGCAGATCGAGCCCGGCCCGACGCCGACCTTCACCGCGTCGACACCCGCGTCGATCAGCGCCTGGGCGCCATCGCGGGTCGCGACGTTGCCGCCGATCACCTGGACGTGGCGGGTGGCCGGGTCGTCCTTGAGCCGACGGATCATGTCGAGCAGCAGGCGGGCGTGACCGTGGGCGGTGTCCACGACCAGGACGTCGACCCCGGCCTCGACCAGGGTGGTGGCGCGCTGCCAGGCCTCGCCGAAGTAGCCGACCGCCGCGCCGACGAGCAGCCGGCCGTCGGCGTCGTTGGAGGCGTTGGGGAACTGCTCGGACTTCACGAAGTCCTTGACGGTGATCAACCCGGCGAGACGTCCGGCTCTCGTCGACGATCGGGAGGCGTTCGCGCTTGTGGCGGCGCAGCAGGACGGTCGCGTCCTCGCGGCTGATGCCGACCGGCGCCGTGATCAGCGGCATCGCGGTCATCACCTCGTCGACCTTGGTGCTGGCCCACTCGGCGACGGGGGTGAAGCGCAGGTCGCGGTTGGTGATGATGCCGAGCAGCCGGTTGTCGGTGTCGACGACGGGGAGGCCGGAGACGCGGTACTCGCCGCAGATCTTGTCGAGCTCCTCCAGCGTCGCGTCGGGCCCGATGGTGACCGGGTTGGAGATCATCCCGGTCTGGGTCCGCTTGACGAGGTCGACCTGGTAGGCCTGGTCCTCGATCGAGAGGTTGCGGTGGAGGATGCCGATGCCGCCCTGCCGGGCCATCGCGATCGCCATCCGCGACTCGGTGACGGTGTCCATCGCGCTGGAGATCAGCGGGGTGCGCAGGGTGATGTTGCGGGTCAGCCGCGTGCTGGTGTCGACCTCGCTCGGGATGACGTCGGTCTCGCCCGGCAGCAGCAGGACGTCGTCGTAGGTCAGGCCGAGCGGGGCGAACTTGTCAGGGACTTCGAGAGGGGCCTCTGGCGACATCAGATCCGGGGACCTTCCGGTGCGGTGCGACTGGTCCCCGAGTCTAACCGGGAGAGGTGACGCTGATCTTCCCGCCGTACGCCGGTGACCACGATCCGGGCCGTCAGCAGGCCCTCGCTCACCTTGATCCGGGCCCGGAGCCCGGCGCCGCACACCATCGAGACGAAACCCTCGTCGTCGGCGGGCGCCAGCAGCACGATCTCGTCCACCCCGGACGAGGCGGCCAGCGAGGCGGCGCGGGTGAGCAGCTGGGTGCCGATGCCGAGGCGGCGCCACGCCGGCGCGACCTCGATGGTGAGCTCCCGGCCGTCGGTCAGGGCGAAGGCCGCGACGCCGACGATGTGACCGCCGATCCTCGCGACCACACCGCTGGCCGTCTCGTCGTACTCCACGGGCGCGGGCGCCGTCGGGACCGGCTGGTCCTCGACGGCCTCGGCGAGCGCGCTGAGCGCGGCCGCGCGTGAGTGCTCGGTGGCACTCCACTTCTCGGGGTGCGGCCCGAGCAGCTTCTCGAGCAGCGTCGGCAGCAGCGACGGGTCGCCCACGACGTCGTGGGCGGCGGTGAGCCAGCGCGTCGGCTGGTCGATCAGGTCGTGAGTGGTGCAGGGTTCGACGCTCACCTCGTCCCCGCCTGCACCACTCACGAGCTCGGCGACCGCCCCCGCGGTCCAATCCTGGGGAGCGCTGATCACCAGCTCGTCAGTGACCCGACCGAGGTCAGGAAAGATCTGCAGGCCCAGGATGTTCAGGCCTGCTTCTCCGCACCGTGTGGCGAGCAGCGCTAGTGCTCCGGGGCGCTCTGTCAACGACGCACGCACTCGGAAGAACATGAGGCAACTTTCGTCCCACCGTGTTGCGGGTTCGCTGCGTCACTGTTTCCGGCGTGTCAACAAACCCGTGGTTGAGTGAGGCCCATGGATGTCGTCGCCGACGCCATGAAGCAGGTCCGCCGAGCGGAGTTCCTGCCCCGCCGGGACCGCTGGCGGGCGCGTCACGACGGGCCCGATCCAGATCGGCCACGGCCAGACCAACTCCCAGCCACGCACGGTCTCGGCGATGCTGCGGCTGCTCGCCGTCGAGCCGGGCCAGCACGTCCTCGACGTCGGCGCCGGGTCCGGGTGGACGCACCGCCCTGCTCGCGCACCTGACCGGGCCGTCGGGATCCGTCGTCGGGGTGGAGCTGGTGCCGGAGCTCGCCGAGTGGGGTGCCGAGAACCTCGCGCGGACGCCGTACGACTGGGCCTCGATCCGGGCCGCGACCCCGGAGGTGCTCGGCGTGCCGGACGAAGGTCCGTACGACCGCATCCTGGTCTCGGCCGAGGCCGCCTCGATGCCGCAGCCCCTCGTCGACCAGCTGGGCGACGAGGGGCGGCTGGTGGTGCCGGTGCGCGGGACGATGCTGCTGGTCGTACGCCGCGGCGAGGAGACCGAGGTGACCCAGCACGGGGCCTACCGGTTCGTGCCGCTGCGCTAGATCACCAGTCCGAGCAGGAGCACGAACACCAGTCCGCTGACCGACAGCACCGTCTCCATCAGCGACCACGACTTGATCGTCTGGCCGACCGAGAGCCCGAAGTACCCCTTGACCAGCCAGAAGCCGGCGTCGTTGACGTGGGAGAAGAACACCGAGCCGGCGCCGATGGCCAGCACGACCAGCGAGACCTCGCCGGTGCCGAGACCCTCGACGAGACCGACCATCAGCGCGGAGGCGGTGATCGTCGCGACGGTCGCGGAGCCGGTGGCGAGGCGGATCAGCACGGCGATCACCCAGGCGAGCAGCAGCACCGAGAAGTTGGCGCCCTTGGCCCAGTCGGCGAGCAGGGTGCCGATGCCGGTGTCGACGAGCACCTGCTTGAAGCCGCCGCCGGCCGAGCCACGATCAGCAGGATGCCGGCGATCGGCGGCAGCGCCTCCTCGACCGAGGTGGTGATCGCGGAGCGGTCCATGCCCGAGGCGCGGCCGAGGGTGAACATGGCCACGAACACGGCGATCAGCAGCGCGATGAACGGGTTGCCGATGACGTCGAAGACCTGCTGGACCTTGTTGTCCGGGTCGTCCACGGTGATGTCGACGATGGCCTTGGCCATCATCAGCGCGACCGGCAGCAGCACGGTGGCCAGGGTGACTCCCGAAGGACGGGCGGTTGCCGACCTCCTTGTCCTCACGACCCTCGAACAGGTGCGGCGGCGGTACGTCGACCCAGCGACCGGCGAACTTGCCGAACACCGGACCGGCCACGATCACGGTCGGGATGGCGACGAGGACACCGAGCATCAGCGTCGTACCGAGGTCGGCGCCCAGGGTGTCGATCGCGACCAGCGGGCCGGGGTGCGGCGGGACCAGTCCGTGCATGGCGGACAGGCCGGCCAGCGTGGGGATGCCGATGGTGATCACCGACATCTGCGCGCGCCGGGCCACCAGGTAGATGACCGGCATCAGCATGACCAGGCCGATCTCGAAGAACATCGGCAGCCCGATCAGGGCACCGACGCCGGCCATCGCCCACGGCAGCGCCCGGCGCGAGGCGCGCCCGACGATCGTGTCGACGATCTGGTCCGCTCCGCCGGAGTCGGCCAGCAGCTTGGCGAACATGGCGCCCAGCGCGATCAGCGCGCCGACGCCCGCGGCCGTCGTACCGAAGCCGGTGGCGAAGCTGGTGATGACGTCGTTGATGTTCTCGCCGGCGACGAGGCCGACGGTCAGGCCGCCGAGGATCAGCGCGAGGAACGGGTGCACCTTGGGCCAGGTGATCAGCACCACGATCAGGCCGATGGCCAGCAGTGCGGCGATCACCAGCTGCCACCCGCCTGCGACGGGTTCGACGAGCGGTGCTGCGTCGAGGGTGACGAGGGACATGAGTGCTCCGTTCATGACTGCTGCTTCTGGGTGTGCTGGTCGACGTAGGCCTGGACGATCGCGTCGACGCTCTGGTCGACGTCGACGAGCTGGCCGTGCTCGTCGGGTTCGAGGGGCTCGAGGATCGCGAACTGCGAGTCGAGCAGGGAGGCCGGCATGAAGTGGCCCGGCCGGCTGGCCTGGCGCCGCGCGATCACCTCGCGGGTGCCGTGCAGGTGGAGGAACTCGACGTCGGCGGTGTGCCGGCGCAGCTGGTCGCGGTACTTGCGCTTCAGCGCCGAGCAGCTCATCACGCCGCCGCTCTCGCGGTGGGCCTCCAGCCACTCCCCGATCGCCTCGAGCCAGGGCTGGCGGTCGGTGTCGTCGAGGGCCTCGCCGGCGGTCATCTTGGCGATGTTGGCCGGCGGGTGGAAGTCGTCGGCGTCGGCGAAGGGCACCCGCAGCCGCTGGGCCAGCGCGGCGCCGACGGTCGACTTGCCGGACCCGGAGACGCCCATGGCCACGACCAGCGGTGATGAGTCGGGCATCGGGTACTCCTGAGTGACGGGGGTGTGATCGGTGCCTGTGTCGGCCGTCACAGTCTCAGTCAAAGATCAGATCTTTGCAAGACCTTGACGCAAAAATACTGATCTTTGCTGCGATCTCTGCGAGGATGGACCGCGTGGCCACGGCACCCAGCTCCCGCGCGTCAGGTCATCTGCACGGCGGGACCCTCGACGCCGTCGGCGAGCCGCATCGTCGGGGGCGATCTCGGCGCGGGCGCCGTGCTCACCCTGGAGCGGTTGTCCCAGGAGTACGCCGTCTCGGTGTCCGTCGCCCGCGAGGTGGTGCGCGTCCTCGAGTCGATGGGCATGGTCACCTCGCGTCGCCGCGTCGGCGTGACCGTGCTCCCCCGCTCGGCGTGGAACGTCTTCGACCCGCGGCTGATCCGCTGGCGGCTGGCCAGCTCCGACCGGGCCGCGCAGCTGCAGTCGCTCAGCGAGCTGCGGCGCGGCTTCGAGCCGGTCGCCGCGTCACTCGCCGCCGGTCACGCGACCTCCGAGCAGTGCGGAACACTCGCGCGGGCGGTCAGCGACATGGTCGTGCACGGGCACTCGGGCGACCTCGAGGCCTACCTGCTCGCCGACGTGGTCTTCCACCGCACCCTGCTCGAGGCGAGCGGCAACGAGATGTTCGGCTCGCTCGGCGACGTGGTCGCGGAGGTGCTCACCGGCCGGACCCACCACGGCCTGATGCCGGACCGGCCGAACCCCGAGGCGATCGCGATGCACGACGCGGTCGCGCGCGCCGTACGCACCGGCGACGCGAAGGAGGCCGAGCGGATCATGCGCGAGCTGATCGAGGAGGCCGCCACCGCGATGCAGGAGGAGCTCGGCGGGGCTGACGCACCTCGCCGTACACACAAAACTGGCGCGGTGCGAACGAAGTTTCGTTCGCACCGCGCCAGTTTCACAATGCCGGTTGTGAAACCGTCAGTTGCTCAGTGGCCGTGCCCGTGCCCGTGGCCGTGTCCGGCGTCGGGCTCCTCTTCCTCGGGCTTGTCCACGATCAGCGTCTCGGTCGTGAGCAGCATGCCCGCGATCGAGCTGGCGTTGGTCAGCGCGGACTTGGTCACCTTGACCGGGTCGAGCACGCCCTGGGCGACCAGGTCGCCGTACTCGCCGGTCGCGGCGTTGTAGCCGTTGCCGACGCCGAGCTCGCGGACCTTGGAGACCACGACGAAGCCCTGCTCGCCGCCGTTCTCGGCGATCCAGCGCAGCGGCTGGTCGACCGAGCGACGCACGATGCGGACACCGACGGCCTCGTCACCGCTGAGACCCAGGTCGCCGTCCAGCGCCGTCGCGGCGTGGACGAGGGCCGAGCCGCCACCGGCGACGATGCCCTCCTCGATCGCGGCGCGCGTCGCGGAGACGGCGTCCTCGATGCGGTGCTTCTTCTCCTTGAGCTCCACCTCGGTGGCGGCGCCGACCTTGACGACGCACACGCCGCCGGCCAGCTTCGCGAGGCGCTCCTGGAGCTTCTCGCGGTCCCAGTCGGAGTCGGTGGACTCGATCTCGGCCTTGATCTGGTTGACGCGGCCGTTGACCTCGGCGGCCTCGCCACCACCCTCGACGATGGTGGTGTTGTCCTTGGTCACCACGACGCGGCGGGCGGTGCCGAGCACGTCGAGCCCGACCTGGTCGAGCTTGAGGCCGACCTCGGGAGCGATGACCTGGCCACCGGTGAGGGTGGCGATGTCCTGCATCATCGCCTTGCGACGGTCACCGAAGGCCGGGGCCTTCACCGCGACCGCGTTGAAGGTGCCGCGGATCTTGTTCACGACCAGGGTCGACAGGGCCTCGCCCTCGACGTCCTCGGCCAGGATGAACAGCGGCTTGCCGGCGGCGATGACCTTCTCCAGGAGCGGGAGCAGGTCGGCGATCGCCGAGATCTTGCCCTGGTGGAGCAGGATGTAGGGCTCGTCGAGGACGGCCTCCATCGACTCCTGGTCGGTGACGAAGTACGGCGACAGGTAGCCCTTGTCGAACTGCATGCCCTCGGTGAACTCGAGGTCGGTGCCCATGGTGTTGGACTCCTCGACGGTGATGACACCGTCCTTGCCGACCTTGTCGAAGGCCTGCGCCAGCAGGTCGCCGATGACCTCGTCGCGGCTCGAGACGGTCGCGACCGCGGCCATGTCGGCACGGTCGTCGACGTCGCGCGCGGCCTTGCCGAGCGCCTCGTTGACGGCCTCGGTGGCCTTGTCCATGCCGCGCTTGAGCGCCATCGGGTTCGAGCCGGCGGCAACGGCGCGCAGGCCCTCGTGGACCATCGCCTGGGCCAGCACGGTCGCGGTGGTGGTGCCGTCACCCGCGACGTCGTTGGTCTTGGTGGCGACCTCCTTGGTCAGCTGGGCCCCGAGGTTCTCGAAGGGGTCGTCCAGCTCGATCTCACGCGCGACGGTGACACCGTCGTTGGTGATCGTGGGGGCTCCCCACTTCTTGTCCAGCACGACGTAGCGGCCGCGCGGGCCGAGCGTCACCTTGACGGCGTTGGCGAGCTTGTCCACGCCGCGCTCGAGCGACCGGCGTGCGTTCTCGTCGAACTCCAGGATCTTGGGCATCCGGGATGCTCCTTTCAGGTTGAGAAAAAGCGATAGTCCGAGGTCAGAAAGCACGTCCGGTTGCCCGGGAGCGGTGCGTCGTCGACCTCGGACTATCGCGGAATGGTTCAGGAAACGACTGGCGAGGACGTCGCGCGCGGAGAGGATGAGGTACTCCTCGCCGGCGTACTTGACCTCGGTGCCGCCGTACTTGCTGTAGATCACCTTGTCGCCGATGTTGACGTCCAGGGGGACCCGGTTGCCGTTGTCGTCGATGCGGCCCGGGCCGATGGCCAGGACCTCGCCCTCCTGGGGCTTCTCCTTCGCGGTGTCCGGGATGACCAGGCCGGAAGCCGTGGTCTGCTCGGCGTCCAGGGGCTGGACGACGATCCGGTCCTCGAGGGGCTTGATGTTGACCGACACGTCTGATCAACCTCCACTTTCCACACTTGATTTGGTTTCGAAGATTGCGGCCCGTGGATGTACGCCGTCGCGGGGGTCGTACGGTCACGAGCGCTGGCACACTCACGGGGAGAGTGCCAATACGAAAACTAGCACTCGGGCCTGACGAGTGCCAGAGCAGGTGACGTCCGATCGCCTGCGAGGATGAGCGGGTGGACCTCGACACCTTCCGCTGGCTGCTCACCGAAGCCGGCCAGCGGCTCCTGGTGGAGGCCGACGAGGTCAGCTCGGTGGAGGGCGACGCGCTCAAGGCCCACGCCACGCTCCGTCGTACGGCGGGCGCGGAGCAGGTCGCGGCGGCCCTGACCCAGGTCGAGCTGCGCCGGCGCGCGCAGACGAAGTTCGGCGACCTCGCCGCGCGGATGTACTTCACCCACGAGGGGCTCGAGCAGGCCACCCGGATGCCCGTCGCCACCCACCGGGCCGCTCGCGTGCAGGCCGCCTCCGCCACCACCGTCGTCGACCTCGGCTGCGGCATCGGGGGCGACCTGGTCGCCTTCGCGCGGGCCGGTGTCACCGCGGCCGGCGTCGACCTCGACCCCCTGCGCGTCGAGGTCGCGCGTGCCAACCTCGACGCACTCGGGCTGGGCGGCGCGGTCAGCGTGGCCGACGCGACCGGGATCGACACCACCCCCTTCGACGTCGCGTACGCCGACCCGGCGCGCCGGTCTGCCCGGGGACGCACCTTCGACGCCGACGACTGGACCCCGCCGTGGTCGTTCGTCGAGACCCTGCTCGTCCGCGACTCCTGCGTGAAGCTCGCACCCGGCATCCCGCACGACCTCGTGCCCGACGGCGTCGAGGCCGAGTGGGTCAGCGACCACCACGAGGTGAAGGAGGCCGTGCTCTGGTCCGGGCGACTCGCCACGACCCGGCGACGGGCCACCGTCATCGGTGACGGCGGCCTGGCCACCCTGACCGACGAGGACGACCCGGGGGCACCTGCGGGTCCGGTCGCGGACTTCCTCTACGAGCCTGACGGCGCGGTCATCCGCGCGGGCCTGGTGACCGCCGTGGCCGCCGGGGTGGGCGGTCACCTGCTCGACGAGCACATCGCCTACGTGACCTCGTCGGACTCGTTCCGCTCGCCGTTCGCCCGTGGCTACCGGGTGCTCGAGGAGGTGCCGTTCCGCGAGAAGCAGCTCCGGGCCGCCCTGCGCGAGCGCCGGATCGGTCGGCTGACCATCAAGAAGCGCGGCGTGTCCGTCGTACCCGACGAGCTGCGGAAGCGGCTGGCCCTGAGCGGCGACGAGGAGTCGACGCTTGTGCTCACGCGGGTGGGCGGCAAGGGCACCGCACTGCTGGTCGAGCCCTTCTGATGGACGTGCGATGAGCGAGTTCCCCCACGAGAGCACTCCCCCGCGCCGGATGCGTCCGGCGAGGTCGCGGGCGTCCCGGAGTCCGACCGCAGCCGCTGGATCGCGCTGCTCGTGTGCTGCAGCGCCCTGTTCATGACCCTGCTCGACGTCAGCGTCACCAACGTCGCCCTGCCCTCGATCAGCGACTCGACGGATGCCGGGCCCTCGCAGCTGCAGTGGATCGTCAGTGGCTACACCCTCGCCTTCGGGCTGGTCCCGGTGCTGGCCGGGCGGCTCGGTGACGACCACGGCCGGCGGCTGATGTTCCAGGTCGGGGTGGCCGGGTTCGCCGTCACCAGCGCCTTGTCCGGCCTGGCGCCGACCGCCGAGATCCTGATCGTCGCCCGCGTGTTCCAGGGCATCTCCGGAGGCCTGATCAACCCGCAGGTGTCGGGCCTGATCCAGCAGATGTTCCGCGGCGAGGAGCGCGGCCGCGCCTTCGGTGCCCTGGGCACCACCGTGGGGCTCGGCACGGCCCTGGGCCCGCTCGCCGGCGGCGCCCTGATCGCCCTCGGCGGGCCGGACCTCGGCTGGCGGCTGGTGTTCTTCATCAACGTCCCGGTCGGCATCGCCGTGATCCTCCTCGGCCGCCGCTACCTGCCGCAGACGCCCGCCACGGGTTCGCACCGACTCGACGTGATCGGCTCGCTGACCCTGGGAGCGGCGACCTTCTGCGTGCTCTTCGGTGCGGTGCAGTCCGAGCTGCTCGGCCGGTCGGTCCTGCTGCTCGCCGTCCCGACGGTGCTGCTCCTGCTGCTGTTCTGGCGGCGGGAGCGGCGGCTCACGCGCGAGGAGCTGGATCCGCTGGTCGACCTGCGGCTGTTCCGCCGCCAGTCCTACACCTCCGGCGTGGTGCTGGCACTCGCCTACTTCCCCGCGATGGCCGGCCTGCCACTGGTGCTGGCGCTGTACTTCCAGCGTGGGCTGGGTTTCAGCGCCCTCCACTCCGCGCTCGGGGTGACCGCGTTCGCCGTCGGGAGTGCGGTGTCGGCCCAGACGGCCGGCCGGTTCGTGACCCGGATCGGTCGCCCCCTCATCGTCGCTCGGGACCTCGACGTTCGGTGCGGGTGCCATCGCGATGGCGCTGGTCGCGCACACGGCGCCCGACGAGCACGCCATCCTCGCCCTCGCCGGTCCGCTGTTCGTGATGGGCCTCGGCAGTGGCGCGGTGATCACGCCCAACCAGGCCCTCACGCTCGCGGACGTCGACCCGGTCGCCGGGAGCACGGCCGGTGGTGTGCTCCAGACCGCGCAGCGCGTGGGGCTCGCGATCGGGCAGGCCGTGATCGGTGCCGTGTTCTTCTCCGCCGTGGTCGGGTACCGGGCCGGCGGCGTACGCCCACGCGCTGCAGGCCGCCGTCGTCACCGCCCTGGGCTTCGTCACCGTCGCAACGGCGATCGGGATCTGGGAGGTCGTGCGCGGGCGACGGGCCGCTCGCGCGTCCTAGCTGCGAGCCGCCCGGCGGGCTCCGAGACGCACGGCCGCCAGGCTCAGGAGCAGCCCGGCGACGATCCCGGCCGCGTCGGCCAGGAAGTCCAGCGGGTTGCCGTCACGGTCGATGGGCAGCACGGCCTGGAGGATCTCGGTGACCCCGGCGTACGCCGCAGGCCGATCGCCAGCGTCCGCCACGGCACTCCGGCCCACCGGCCGGCCACGGCGAGCAGGACGAAGACCAGCGCGTGGACGACCTTGTCGTTCGGGCCGTTCTGCGGCACGTCGCTGCCGGGGGTCAGGAACATCGCGAGGCTCACGCCGAGCAGCAGCGCGAAGACCGTCCTGGCCAGCTGAGGTCTCACGCCAGGTTGGCGCGTTCGGCGCCGATCGTCGTGTCAGCTCCGTGGCCGGTGTGCACGACGGTCTCGTCGGGAAGGTCGAACAGGCGCGACCGGATGGACTCCTTGATGAGGTCCTCGTCGCTGAACGACCGGCCGGTCGCACCCGGCCCACCCTCGAAGAGGGTGTCGCCGGTGAACACGCAGCCGAGGTCGTGCACGTAGAGGCAGACCGCACCCGGCGCGTGCCCGGGCGTGTGGATCACCTTCAGGGCGGCGCCACCGACCTTGACCGTCTGGCCGTCCTCGAGGTCGACGTCCCAGAGGTGGTCGGTGTGGGTCAGCTCCCACACCGGCTTGTCCGCGGGGTGCAGCAGGATCGGGGCACTCACCCGTTCGCGCAGCTCGGGGGCGACCCGGACGTGGTCGTCGTGCGCGTGCGTGCAGACGATCGCCTTCACCTTGCGCCCGGCCACCACCGCCAGGATGTCGTCGACGTCGTGGGGGGCGTCGATGACGATGCACTCGTCGTCGTCGCCGACCACCCAGATGTTGTTGTCGACGTCGAAGGTCTCGCCGTCGAGGGAGAAGGTCCCGCTGCTGACGGCATGGTCGATCCGGACGCTCATGCGCCCGAGACTACGGGCGCCCGCGACTCCCGGCTCAGTGCCGGGCTGCCCACGCCCTGGCCTGCTGGCGCGAGTAGCGGCGGTCGGCGCTGTTCACGCTGCTGCTGCTCTCGATGTCGACGCCGGCCTTCTCGGCGAGCCGCCGGACGCGCGGGCTGTGCAGGTCGGGCACGCCGAACCGCTCCGGCTCGATGGACGCGTCGCGGGCGGCGTACGTCCGCTGCCGTGCCGCCAGGCTGCTCGCGGAGGCACGCGCGGCGTCGAGGGTGGCCGCGGTCGCCGCGACCGCTGCGCCGGTGAGCTTCGGGCTGACCAGCGGGGTGTAGCCGCTCGCGTGGCCGGTGCGGTTGGGGTGGTAGGACTCGCTGATCGGGTTGGAGAGGCCGTTGAGCCACTCCGGCGAGCCGCAGACGGCGTGGCCGACGAAGGCCGAGGTCGGGTTGGCGTAGCCGAAGCCCGCAGCCCCGGCAGCGGTGCTCAGCCGGGCGTTCAGCTGGTCGGCGGTCTGGTTGAGCCGGGTCTCCTCGCTCGGCGAGAACCAGGTGAGGGCGTTGCAGTCCTCACCGTTGAAGATCCGCGGGTACCCGACGACCACGACCTTGGCGCGCGGCGCCCTGCTGCGGATGGAGGAGTAGAGCGAGGCCAGCGAGGCGGGCAGGGTGTTCGCGATGTAGCGCTGGGCGCCGTCGATCGCGGCGTTGCAGTTGCTGGCCCAGCTCGGCAGCGCGCACTCGGTCAGCACGTCGGCGAAGCCCGCGTCGTTGCCGCCGACGGAGATGGTCACGTAGGACGTGCTCGCGGTCAGCGCGCTGAGCTGGGTGTTGCGCACGTCGGCCACCTTCGCGCCCGAGCACGCACGGAAGTTCAGCGAGTAGGCACGCGCGGCGGCGATCAGGCTCGGGTAGGCGTAGACCGAGCGCTGGCAGCTGGTGCCGTCGTTGATGTAGGTCCGGGTGCCCACTCCGCTGGAGTAGGAGTCACCGAGGGCGACGTACGACGGAGTCGCCGCATGGGCCGCCGGGAGGCCGAGCGAGGCCGCCGCCAACGCGAGAACTGACACCACGAGTCCGAGCCGACGCACCATCAGGTCTCCTGAGCACCGAGAATGTGACCGCCGTCACACTAGTGCACGCCCGCCTACGCTGGGGACGTGCGCACGATCGGCAACATCCTCTGGCTCGTCCTCGCGGGCTTCTGGCTCGCCATCGGGTACGTCGCAGCCGGGATCCTCGCCTGCATCCTGATCGTCACCATCCCCTTCGGGATCGCGTCGTTCCGGCTGGCCGGGTTCGTGCTCTGGCCGTTCGGCCGGACCGCGGTGTGGCGTCGCGATGCCGGGATCTGGTCGATCATCGGCAACATCATCTGGCTGATCCTCTTCGGCTGGGAGCTGGCGCTCGCGCACCTGCTCACCGGGGCGCTGCTGTTCATCACCATCATCGGGATCCCGTTCGCCGTCGCGAACTGGAAGATGATCCCGCTGGCGCTGTTCCCGCTCGGCCGGTCCGTCGTACCGATCGACTCGGTGCGGCACGATCCCTACGCCGTGCCCTACGGCCCGGTGCCGCGCTAGTCGAGGACGACCACCGAGCGCAGCACGTCGCCGTGGTGCATCTTCTCGAAGGCGGCCTCGATGTCGCCGAGGCCGATCTCCTCGCTCACGAAGGCATCGAGGTCGAGCCGTCCCTGCCGGTAGAGGTCGACGAGCATCGGGAAGTCACGGGTCGGCAGGCAGTCGCCGTACCAGCTGGACTTGAGCGCTCCCCCGCGGCCGAACACGTCGATCAGCGGGATGTCGGGGATCCGCATGTCCGGGGTCGGCACGCCGACGAGCACGACGGTGCCGGCGAGGTCGCGGGCGTAGAACGCCTGCTTCCAGGTCTCCGGTCGGCCGACCGCGTCGATGACCACGTCGGCGCCGTAGGTGTCGGTGAGCGCCTGGATCGCCTCGACCGCGTCGGTCTCCTTGCTGTTCACCGTGTGGGTGGCGCCGAGCTTGCGGGCCGTCTCGAGCTTCCGGTCGTCGATGTCGACGGCGATGATCTTGCCGGCTCCGGCGAGGGCCGACCCCGCGATCGCGGCCGCGCCGACGCCGCCGCAGCCGATCACCGCGACGGACTTCCCGCGGCCGACGTTGCCGGTGTTGATCGCGGCACCGATGCCGGCCATCACGCCACAGCCGAGCAGACCGACCGCGGCCGCGCGGGCCTCGGCGTCGACCTTGGTGCACTGGCCGGCCGCGACCAGGGTCTTCTCCGCGAACGACCCGATGCCCAGCGCCGGGGAGAGCTCGGTGCCGTCCTCGAGGGTCATCTTCTGGGTGGCGTTGAAGGTGCGTGAAGCAGTACCACGGCTCGCCGCGGTTGCAGGCGCGGCAGTCGCCGCACACCGCGCGCCAGTTGAGTACGACGAAGTCGCCCGGCGCCACCTCGGTCACGTCGTCGCCGACCGCCTCGACCACGCCGGCGGCCTCGTGCCCGAGCAGGAACGGGAAGTCGTCGTTGATGCCGCCCTCGCGGTAGTGCAGGTCGGTGTGGCACACCCCGCACGTCTGGACCTTGACCAGCGCCTCGCCCGGCCCGGGGTCGGGGACGTTGATGGTCTCGATCGTGACCGGAGCACCCTTGCTCCGCGCGACGACGGCCTGGACCTGCTGCATGTGGAACTCCTTCTCGGTTCGGTGGGCCCAACCTAGTGGGCAGGGGCCGACCGGCGAGATCAGGTCTGGCTGGCGAGGATCTTCATCAGCAGGGTGCGCAGCTGGCGAGCGCCTCGCTCCCCCAGGACGTCGACGAGATCCTGCTCGAGACCGCTGATGGTCGCCTCCCCGGCCTCCACCGCCTGCTGGCCGCGTGGCGTCAGGGTGATCAGCTTGGCGCGCCGGTCCGATGGATCAGGCTCGCGGGTCACGTAGCCGAGCTCCTCGAGCTCGTCCACGATCACCCCCATCGACTGCGGCGTGATGTTGGCCCCTGCGGCGAGCTTGGTCAGCCGCGAGCCTCCGGGCTCGATCTGGGCGAAGACCGCCGAGTGCGACGGCTTGATCGGGTGCCCGGAGCCCACGACGCCGTCGACGATTCGGAACCCCAGCAGGCTGTAGGCCTGCCCGAGCATCGCGATCGTGTTGAACCGGCGGGGATCCGGCTCTTGACCTGACGGCATCACAATCCTAAGTTTGTCTTACCTTCAGTTTGCCTTATTAGTTCTCGGATGACGACGGGCCACGCCGTGAGCGACACCTTGACCGCAGGTTCCAGCACCTCATCCCGACTCAGGACGTACGGCGCCGCAGCCGTCGCCGCCGGTGTCCTGGGCATCGTCGTCGGCATCGTGACGATCGTCTGGCCGCACGACGTGTCGGTCGACCAGTGGAGCTACCCGTTCCCGGTAGGGATGCAGTGGGTGGTGAGCCTCGTGCTCGTGGTGGCCCACCTGCTCAGCGGCGCCGGCTTCGTCGGTGTGCTCGCCGCCAACCCCTATCGCTCCCGCCGCGCTGCCAGGGTGATGCTGCAGATCGCGGTCGCGGGATTCGTGCCTGCTGGCCCTCGCCGAGTTCCTCAGCGGCGCGATCGGCGGCAGTGACATCGACTCGACGGCCGCGATCTGGGTCGGCACGCTCTTCGGGATCGCGTCGCTGATGACCGCGCTCGGCGCCATCTGGGCCGGCGTCGTGATCGTGCGCGAGAAGGTGTGGACCGGGCTCGGCGCGTGGATGGTGCTCGCCTCCGGCGCGGTCATCATCCTGCTCGTCACGCCGGCCAACATCAGCGGCGACCTCGTCGTACGCACTCTCGCGCTGATCCTCTGGAGCCTGACGTTCATCCCGCTGGGCCGGACGATCGCCAAAGCCGGATAGTCCAGTACGTTCGGCCGCTTCGCACCGCGCGGTTGGACCGGCAATTCGTACTCGGACTATCCGGTTCTCAGACGAGCACCAGGTCCACCGGCATCGAGGAGTCGGCGGGCAGGTCGAGGTGGGAGGGGGTGCGGCCGCGGGCGACCATCTCGGCGCCGAGGGCGGCGACCATGGCGCCGTTGTCGGTGCACAGCCCGGGGCGGGGCACGCGGACGCGGATGCCGTGGGCGGCGGCGCGTTCCTCGGCGAGGACGCGCAGCCGCGAGTTCGCGGCCACGCCGCCGCCGATCAGGATGTCCTCGATCCCCTCGGCCGAGGCGGCGTCGACCGCCTTGCGGGTGAGCACGTCGCAGACCGCCTCCTGGAAGGAGGCCGCGACGTCGGCCACCGGCACCGGCTCGCCGGTGGCCTCGCGGGCCTGTACCCACCGCGCGACGGCGGTCTTGAGCCCGGAGAAGCTGAAGTCGAAGCGGTGCCGCTCGAGGTCGCGGCGCGAGGTCAGCCCGCGCGGGAAGTCGATCGCGACCGACGAACCCGAGGCCGCGGCCCGGTCGATGTAGGGGCCGCCCGGGAACGGCAGCCCCAGCAGCCGGGCCACCTTGTCGAAGGCCTCCCCCGCCGCGTCGTCGATCGTCGACCCCAGCGGCTCGACCGAGCTGGTCACGTCACCCACCCGCAGCAACGACGAGTGCCCACCGGAGACGAGCATGGCCAGGCAGGGGTCGGGCAGGGCGCCGTGCTCGAGCTGGTCGACGGCCACGTGGGCGGCGAGGTGGTTCACGCCGTACAACGGCTTCTCCAGCCCCAGCGCCAGCGACTTGGCCGCGGCGACGCCGACGAGCAGCGCGCCGGCCAGCCCGGGGCCGGCGGTCACCGCGATCGCGTCGACGTCGCGCAGCGTCACTCCGGCGGTCTCGCACGCGCGCTGGATCGTGGGGACCATCGCCTCGAGGTGCGCCCGCGACGCGACCTCGGGTACGACGCCCCCGAAGCGGGCGTGCTCCTCCACGGACGACGCGATCGCGTCGGCGAGCAGGGTGTGGCCCCGCACCAGCCCGACGCCGGTCTCGTCGCAGGAGGTCTCGATGCCCAGGACGAGCGGCTCGGACAACGATGAGGTCACGGCGCCATTGTGCACGGGGCTCGACGACCTTCCCCCGTCGGCGGGGCGGAGGTAGCGTGCCGGGGTTGTCGCTTGACCAACTCTCGGGAGCCTGACCTCATGCCACTGCGCCACCCCCGCACCTCGCTCGTCGCCACCCTCGCCGCCTCCGCCCTCGTCGGCGCCACGCTCACCGCCCCGGCGTACGCCGGCAAGGAGCACCACCCCCAGCAGCCACGGCTCGAGCCGCGCACCCACTTCACGATGGAGCCCGACGGGTCCAGCGGCACTCGCGAGGACGGCGCCGGCATCCCCAACATCGACTCGGTGAAGTCGACGATCCGCAGCTACTACGCCGCGGACAGCACCGGGATCGCCGACAAGACCGACTCGCCCTACATCCGCGAGATGAAGCAGATCGCGCACGTCGCAGTGGCGCTACCTCGACCGCGCGAAGAAGGACGCCGCCCGCCACCACCGCAAGCCGGCCATCGTCCTCGACGCCGACGACACGACGCTGTGGACCTACGACATGGAGGACAACGCGATGCACTTCGTGTTCGACCCCAAGGTCCAGGACGTGGAGTGGGTCCAGAAGCAGCGGTTCCCGGCCACGCCCTCGATGGTCGACTTCGTGAACAAGGCCAAGCAGAAGGGGTTCGCGATCTTCGGCCTCACCGGCCGCAGCGACACCCAGGAGGAGGCGACCCTCGGCAACCTCGCGCAAGGTCGGCTACACCCCGTTCAACGCCGACAACTTCTACACGAAGTGGTCGGGCACCAACCCGCAGCCGTCGTACATCACGTGCGCGACGGCCAAGTGCACGACCGTCGAGTACAAGGCCGGCACCCGCAAGCACATCGAGAAGGACCTCGGCTACGACATCGTGCTCAACGTCGGCGACCAGTGGTCCGACCTCCAGGGTGGGTACGCCGACAAGGCGCTCAAGCTGCCGAACCCGACCTACAACCTGCCCAGCCCCGACCTCGACGGCACCCCGGCCGACCGGACGTTCTCGCCCCGCACGCACTTCACCATGAAGCCGGACGGCACGAGCGGCGCCACCGAGGGCGGCGAGGGCATCCCCAACATCGACATCGTGAAGTCGACGATCCGCACCTACTACGCGCGCGGACAGCACCGGCATCGCCGAACAAGACCGACTCGCCCTACATCCGCGAGATGGCGAAGCTGACCAACCGGCTGCAGCCGCGACTCGTCGACGCCTGCCGCACCGCCGACCGGCAAGGGCCAGGACCCGGTGGTCGTGCTCGACGCCGACGACACCACGCTCTGGACCTACGACATGGAGGACAACGCGATGCACTTCGTGTTCGACCCCAAGGTCCAGAACGACCAGTGGGTGCAGCCGCAGAAGTTCCCGGCCACCCCGTCGATGGTCGCCCTGACCAAGGCGGTCGACGACGCGGGCTGCACCCTCGTCGGGCTCACCGGTCGCAACGACAGCCAGAAGGACGCCACGCTCGGCAACCTGGCCAAGGTCGGCTACACCGGGTTCACCAGCGCCGAACTACTACACCAAGTGGGTCAGCGGCACCGTGCCCAGCGACCGGCCGTGGCTGGCCGGCACGCCCTGCGCGGACGGCGTGTGCACGACCATCGAGTACAAGTCGCTCGACCCGCAAGCACGTCGCGGCGCAGGGACATCGCATCGTGGCCAACCTCGGCGACCAGTTCTGTGATCTGATCGGTGGGTACGGCGACCCGATCAAGCTGCCGAACCCGACCTACTACCTGCCCTGAGGAGACGCCGTGGACCTGCACGACGACGCCCGGAGCATGGCCGGCGACCTGGCCGAGCTGCGCAAGGACCTGCACCGCGCCCCGGAGATCGGGCTCGACCTGCCGCGCACGCAGGAGAAGGTGCTCGAGGAGCTCGACGGCCTCGGCCTGGAGATCTCCACCGGCACCGACACCACCTCGGTGACCGCGGTGCTGCGCGGCGGGGCCCGCGACGAGGCCGACCCGAAGACGGTGCTGCTGCGCGCCGACATGGACGCGCTGCCCGTCGCCGAGGAGACCGGGCTCGAGTTCGCGTCCACCAACGGCGCGATGCACGCCTGCGGGCACGACCTGCACACCGCGAGCCTGATCGGCGGCGCCCGGCTGCTCGCCCAGCACCGCGACCACCTGCGCGGCGACGTGGTGCTGATGTTCCAGCCCGGCGAGGAGGGCTGGGACGGCGCCGGCGTGATGATCAAGGAGGGCGTGCTCGACGCGGCGGGACGGCGCGCCGACGCGGCGTACGGCATGCACGTCTTCTCCTCGATGTATCCCCACGCCCAGTTCCTCAGCCGGCCCGGCACGATGATGTCGGCCAGCAGCCACCTCTCGGTCGTGGTCCGCGGCCAGGGCGGTCACGGCTCGGCGCCGCACCGCGCCAAGGACCCGATCGCCGCGACCGCGGAGATGATCACCTCGCTGCAGACGATGGTCACGCGGCGCTTCGACATCTTCGACCCGGTCGTGCTGACCGTCGGCAGTCATCGAGGGCGGCACCCGGCGCAACATCATCCCGGACACCGCGCGCTTCGAGGCGACGGTGCGCCGCTTCTCCGAGGCCAGCGCCGACACGGCTGCGCGAGGGCATCCACGACACCCTGCGCGGCGTGGCGCAGGCGCACGGCGTGGAGGTGGAGATCAGCTACACCGACGAGTACCCGCTCACCGTCAACACCGCCGCCGAGGTCGACTTCGGCGCCTCGGTGGTGCGCGAGGTGCTCGGCGAGGAGCGCTACGAGGAGATGGACTTCCCGATCTCGGGGTCCGAGGACTTCTCGCGCGTGCTCGACGCCGTCCCGGGCGCGTTCATCGCGATCGGCGCCGTGCCGCCCGGCCTCGACCACGAGACGTCGCCGACCAACCACAGCCCGCGGGCCGACTTCGACCCGGCGGTGCTGCCCGACGCGGCCGCGATCTACGCCGAGCTCGCGGTGCGCAGGCTGGAAGCACTCAGCGGGGCCTAGGGCGCCACCGGGCATGCTGTTCACGCCGAGCACGACAGCCTGACCCGAGTCGGGGACCGACAGGGCCAGGGTGCACAGCCAGCGGTGCTGGATGCTCCGGCGCGACTTGGTCCCGTACAGGTCTGCGACCTGACCCCGTGTCGGAGATGGTCACTCCCGGCTGGGTCGCCCGGAGGTGGTCCCGCACCCGGAGGCAGACGAGGGCGAGCAGGCCGGCGCGGGCCCGCACGACGCGTACGGCGTCGGTCGCCGGCCTCGGCCGGCCTCGCACGGGGCGCCCACGTCGACGCCTCCGCTCAGGACCTTTCCGTTCTCGCGGATGTTGCGGAGCGTCTTCACGAAGTAGACCTCCCGAGCACTGCCGAGATCGACGTCCGCGGGTTGCCGCAGGGTCGACCAGAACGAACCGACCGACGCCGCGACGTCGCGCACGCGACTCACGTCCGCCTCGGTCGCGACCGAGTCCTTCCCCGGGGCGAGCGGCGCGGGGGGACGCGTGCCCTGGGGGAGATCGACCCCCATCTCCTTCTTCCACCCATCGCCGTCCTCGACCAGGGAGGTCAGTGAGATGGCGCGAGGAGCGAACGACTCCGTGACCGAGCTCAACGCGAAGCCTGACCCGGCCGTGGGGGCGTAGAGGTCACGCGGCGTGCTGGTGAACGGCTTGCTCGCCTTGCGCCCGATGTTCTTGCCGAGGGCCGCGGAGGTGAGGTCCTCCTGGAGGAGAGGCCCGGTGTCCACCACGGCGTACGCCGTCCCGTCGTACGCCGGCGGGCCGGCCTTCGGCATCGCCGCGTTGTTCTGCTCGTTGTAGGACTTCCAGACGCTCGGCCACCGCGGCCGAGGTGAGGATCGGCTGCTCGTCCTTGCTCTCCTTGGCCCCTGCCGCGGACCCGGACTCCGACTTCGAGTCCGGCGTCGAGGCACCGCCACACCCGCCGAGCAGGACGGCGGCGGACAGCGCGGCCGCCAGGAGACGGGCGACATCGCGCCTGCTCGAGCTTCATGGGACCCCCGTAGCGCCGGACCACCCGGCTGCCGGGCAGTCTTCCCACGTCGCGCGGGCTTCACACCCCGGGCAGCTCCGAACCGCCGCAGCCCCGGATCAGCGGCTCGCCGCATCACGACCGCGGTGGTGCCGTCGCGGTAGTAGCGCGGCCGCCGGTCGATCTCGACGAAGCCCTGGCCCGGCGTAGAACGCGAGCGCGCCCCGGTTGTCCTCGCGCACCTCGAGCAGCAGCCGGTCCGCGGGCGTACGACGGGCCGCGTCGACGACCCCCGCGAGCAGGGACGCAGCGATCCCCCGCCGGCGATGGTCAGCGGTCGACCGCGATCCGCTGGAGCTCGGCGATGTCGCCCGCGCTGGAGGTCACCGCGTGCCCGACGACCTCACCGTCCACCTCGGCGACCAGGTAGGTGATGGTCGGCAGGTCGCCCTCGATCCCGTCGCGGACCAGGCGCCTCGCTCCACGCGTCCACGCCGAGACAGTCCTGCTCCACGCGGGCCACGGCCTCGACGTCCGGGGTCGCGGCCGGACGGACCGAGGGTCATCCGGCGGTCTTGTCGAGCAGCTGGAGCAGGTCGTGCGCCGCGAGCTCGACGTCCTTGTGCCGCCACTCCGAGGCGCGGTAGACGCAGGCGATCAGCGCGGTGCGGTGCACCCGGCGGAAGTCGCCGCAGACGAACGCGTAGCGCGCCTTGGTCTCGTCGTTCGCGCCCTCGGTCAGTCCGAGGTGCCAGGCGGCGTACTCCTCCCAGGAGTGGTTCTCCAGGTAGGCGTTCTGCGTCGTCGGCACCGGGCTGGACGTCGCCCCAGTCGCTGTCGAGGACGTACTGGCGGTTGCGGATCAGTCGCTCGGCGTGGGCGACGGCGTCGGGGTTCACGGTGTAGCTGGCCACGGCGACCATCCTCACCCATCCGCCCAGGGCCTCGGTGACGAACAACAGCACATGGCCGCCCAGAGCAGACTCCGATCCTTCCTCGCCGGGATCCTCGCGGCCCTCGCCGGTACGGCGGTCGGACACCTCGTCGCCGCCGTGACCGTGCCCGCCTCGTCGCCGGTCCTCGCCGTGGGCACCGCCGTCATCAACCTCACCCCCACGCCGCTGAAGGTCTGGGCGGTCCGCGAGCTCGGCACCAAGGACAAGCCGGTGCTGATCGGCAGCGTCCTGCTCGGCACGCTCCTCCTGGCCGGCGTGGCCGGCCTGCTGGCCCGCCGCAGGTTCGTGTACGGCGCCGTCCTGCTCGTCGCCCTCGTCGCCGCCGCGGGTGCCGCCGCCCTGGTCCAGCCGGCGGCCGGTCCGCTCGACGCCCTGCCGGCCCTGGTCACCGCCCTCGTCGGTCTCGCCGTGCTGGCCTGGCTGCTGCGCGAGCCCCCGTGCCGGTGCCGCGGCACCAGCGGCCCCTCCCGTCGCGGCTTCCTCGTCGGGGCCGGGATCGCGGCCGTCGCCTCCGTGGCGGTCGCCGGTGCCGGCCAGGCGGTCATCCGGGCCCGCAACAAGATCTCCGACATCGTGCTGCCCCAGGCGCGCCAGCCGCTGCCGGCCCTGCCCGCCGGGCTCGAGCAGAAGTACACCGGGATCAGCCCGTTCGTCACCGACGCGCGCGAAGTTCTACCGGGTCGACACCAACCTGACGGTCCCGGTCGTCGACGCCGAGCTCGTGGTCGCTCACCGTCGACGGCGACGTGGACCAGAAGGTCTCCTTCTCCTTCGACGACCTCCTGCAGATGGACGTGGTCGAGCACGACATCACGCTCACCTGCGTCAGCAACGAGGTCGGCGGCAACCTCGTCGGGGCGGCCCGCTGGCTCGGCGTACCCCTGCGCGACGTGCTCGACCGCGCCGGCATCGCGAACACCAGGGCCGACCAGATCCTCAGCACCGCCGTCGACGGCTTCACCATCAGCACGCCGCTGCAGGTGGCGCTGGACGGGCGCAACTCGATGGTGGCGTTCGGGATGAACGGCGAGCCCCTCCCGCGTGAGCACGGCTTCCCGGTGCGGCTCGTCACGCCCGGGCTCTACGGCTACGTCGGCTCGACCAAGTGGCTGGAGAAGCTCACCCTGACGACGTACGACGCCCGCGAGGCCTACTGGACCAAGCGGAAGTGGGCGATCGACGCCCCGATCAAGCTCTCCAGCCGCGTCGACACCCCGCGCCCCCTGTCCACCATCGACGCCGGCCAGCAGCGTCATCGGCGGTGTCGCCTGGGCGCAGCCCGACGGGGTCGCCAAGGTGGAGGTCCGCCTCGACGGTGGCGAGTGGCAGGAGGCCAGGCTCGGCCCGAGCGGCGGGTGGAGTACTGGCGCCAGTGGTACCTGCCCTGGAAGGCCCCGTCCGGGAGCCACCAGATCGCCGTACGCGCCACCAACCGCGAAGGGCGAGACCCAGACCACCGCCCGGGCGACCCCGTTCCCCGACGGCTCCACCGGGATCCAGGAAGTCGTCGTCACCGTCGCCTGAATTTCCTGCCATCCCGACCAATCCGGTCAGGCAGCAGCACCGAATCCCCCTGACAGAGCAACGAACCGAGACCAGCTCCACGACGAGAGGCACATCCATGAAGAGCACGACCCTCAAGCGCACCGGCCTCGTGGCCCTCGCGCTCACCATGTCCATGGGCATGGCGGCCTGCGGCTCCGACGACTCCTGCGACAGCACCTCCACGAGCTCGGCCCCCAAGGCCGAGTCCACCCCGACCGAGGACGGCCGCGACCGGCGGCGGCGAGTTCGGTCCCGCCTGCAGCGCCATCCCGAAGACGGGTGCCGGCTCCTTCCAGGGCATGTCCACCGCTCCGGTCGCCACGGCCGCCAGCGCCAACCCGGTGCTGAAGACCCTGGTCACCGCCGTCGGCGCAGCCGGCCTGGTCGACACCCTCAACTCCGCTCCGGAGCTCACCGTGTTCGCCCCCGCCAACGACGCCTTCGGCGCCATCCCCGCCAAGGACCTGAACGCGCTGCTGGCCGACAAGCCGGCGCTGACCAAGGTGCTCACCCACCACGTCATCGCGGGCAAGATCGCTCCCGAGGACCTGGCCGGCACGCACAAGACCCTGGCCGGCGACGAGGTCACGGTGAAGGGTTCCGGCGAGAAGTTCACCGTCGGCGACGCCAACGCCAACGTGATCTGCGGCAACGTCCAGACGGCGAACGCCACGGTCTACGTGATCGACGGCGTCCTCATGCCGAAGATGTGACCGGGCGAAACTGAATCTGCGAAGGTTTCCACGTGACCCGCATCAGCTCCGATGCCTCCGGCTCCCCGCACGGGGAGCCGGAGGTGCCCGGGGCGGCGACCGCCCCCGACCTGGCCGAGCTGCTCAAGCTCTCCGGCCGGGGCGACGAGGCCGCCTTCGCCCAGCTGTACGACGCCACCGCGGCGCGGGCCTTCGGGCTCGCCGTCCGGGTCGTGCGCGACCCGGCCCAGGCCGAGGAGGTCACCCAGGAAGCGTTCCTGGAGATCTGGCGCACGGCCAGCAGGTTCGACCCGGAGCGCGGCAGTGCCGTCTCGTGGATCCTCACGCTGGTGCACCGCAAGTCGGTGGACCGGGTGCGGTCCGCGGAGGCGAGCACCCGCCGCGACACGACGTACCACCAGAGCAACGTGACGGTGGAGCACGACTCCACCGCGGAGGCCGCACAGGCCTCGATGGAAGCACGAAGGGTCCGGCAGGCGCTGGGCTCCCTGACCGAGGTCCAGCGAGAAGCGCTGGAGCTCGCCTATTTCAAGGGCTACACGCACACGGAGGTCGCCAAGATGCTCGACCTCCCTGTGGGTACGGCCAAGACACGCATCAGGGACGGCTTGATCCGTCTCCGAGACACGATGGGGGTGGGACAGTGACCGAGTCATTGCACGCACTGTCCGGTGCCTACGTCGTCGACGCGCTCGACGACGACGAGCGCGAGCTCTTCGAGAAGCACCTGCCTGGATGCCGCGACTGCCAGGCGGAGGTGGCCAGCCTCCGGGAGGCCGCCGCGCTGATGGCCGACGAGTCCGCGCTCACGCCTCCCCCGAGCCTGCGAGCCTCCGTGCTCTCCGGCATCAAGACCGTCCGGCCGCTGCCGCCGGAGACCGCCGACGCCGCGACCTCGCCCGAGTCGCCGGTGACCGCCAGACCTCGAACGTGGTGCCGATGCGCCACCGCCGAGCTTCCGGCTGGCGACGCTGGCCGCGGCCGCCGCCGTCGCTCGCCGTGCTCGGCTTCGGCGCGGTCACCCAGCCCTGGCAGGACAACTCGACGCCCGTGGCCCAGCTGCCCATCGAGGACCAGGTGCTGGCCGCCTCGGACGCCAAGCACGTACGAGGTCAACTTCGACGACGGCTCCAAGGCCACCGTGGTCCGCTCGGAGAGCAAGGGCAAGGCCGTGCTCGTCACCGACGACATGGCCGCCCCGCCCACGGGCAAGGTCTTCGAGCTCTGGCTCCAGGACGAGACCGGACGACATGGTCCCCGGCCGGCCTGATGCGACACGCCGGGCGACAACAAGCTGCTGCTCAAGGGCGACGCCGCCAAGGCCACCGGCGGTCGGCATCACCGTCGAGCCCGAGGGCGGCTCCGACGCAGCCGACCACCGACCCGATCGCCCTGTTCGACCTCGGCAAGGCAGAGGCATGACCGGGGGCGTCCCCAGACGCGTCGCAGTCGTAGGCAGTGGGGTCGCCGGGCTGACTGCTGCGCACGTGCTGGGCAAGCAGACCGCACGTGACGCTCTACGAGGCGGACGCCCGGCTCGGCGGCCACGCCGACACCCACGTGGTCGACGGCGGTCGCGCGTCGACACCGGCTTCATCGTGCACAACGAGCGCACCTACCCCCACCTGCTCCGGCTCTTCGACGAGCTCGGCGTGCAGACCCAGGACTCCGAGATGTCGATGTCGGTGCGCGACGACGCGATCGGCCTGGAGTACGCCGGCGCGCTCGGCCTGTCCGGGCTGTTCCCCTCGTGGCGCAACGCGCTGCGCCCGTCGTACCTGCGGATGCTGGTGGAGATCCCGCGCTTCCACCGGATGGCCAAGGCGGCTGCTTCGACGCTCAACGACCGGACGCCGGGGACGACGACGAGACGCTGCGCTCCTTCCTCGAGCGCGGCGGGTTCTCCCCGCTGTTCCGCACCCACTTCATGGAGTCGCTGGTCGCCTGCGTGTGGTCGTGCGACCCGGCCGTGGCGCTCGACTACCCCGCGCGCTACCTGTTCACCTTCCTCGAGCACCACGGCATGCTCGGCGTCTTCGGCTCCCCGCAGTGGCGCACCGTCACCGGCGGCTCGCGGGAGTACGTCGAGCGCGTGGCCGCCCGGCTGCCCGACGTACGCACTCGGCACCAAGGTGACCTCCGTGCTCGAGACGCCCACCGGGGTCGAGATCACCGACGGCAACGGCCAGGTCGACACCTTCGACGCCGTCGTCCTCGCCACCCACCCGGGCCAGGCGCTGGCGATGCTCGCCGAGCCGACCGCGGCGCAGCGCGAGGTCCTCTCGGCGATGGAGTACTCCCCCAACACGGCCCAGCTGCACACCGACGCGAGCGTGCTGCCGCGGCACCCGCGCGCCCGCGCGTCGCTGGAACTACCTGCGCCGGCCGTCCGTCGACGGCCGCACCGTCACCGTCAGCTACGACATGACCCGCCTGCATGCGGCTGCCGGTCCCGCCGGACGGCCGGCGCTTCATCGTCACCCTCGGCGGCGAGGACATCGTCGACCAGTCGCAGGTCATCGACACGATGGAGTACGAGCACCCGATCTACACCCCGGCGTCGGTGGCGGCCCAGCGCCGGCTGCCGGAGTGCGACACCGACCGGCTCGTGCTTCGCCGGCGCCTGGCACGGCTGGGGCTTCCACGAGGACGGCGCGCGTTCCGGCGTCGAGGCGGCCGCGAAGCTCGGGGCCAACTGGGAAGGCCCGTCGCGCCTGCCCGTCGAGGCCACGACGTACGACACCACGATCCGGCACACCCGTCGTACGCCGTTCAAGCGCACCTTCACCCACCAGCTCGCGCACCTGGCTGGTCGACCTCGACCACCTGCCCGACCACGGCGTCCTCGGCCGGTTCGAGGCGCGCGACCACCTCGGCGACCCGGACCGCACGCTGAAGCAGAACGTCGAGCACTTCCTCGCCCTCAACGGCGTCGAGACCGACGGCGGCCGCATCGTGATGGCCGCCAACGCCCGCGCGCTCGGCTACTGCTTCAACCCGATCAGCGTCTTCTGGTGCCACCGCCGCAGCGGCGAGCTCGCCGGCGTCGTGGTCGAGGTGCACAACACCTACGGCGACCGGCACGCCTACCTCGTCCACCCCGACGAGCAGGGCCGGGCCCGCACCGAGAAGCAGATGTACGTCTCGCCGTTCCACGGCACCGACGGCCACTACGAGATCGCCGTCCCGCGGCCCGGCCGCAAGCTGCACGTCACGGTGACGCTGCACAGCGACGACGGCGCGGTCTTCACCGCCTCGCTCGACGGCGAGCCGACCACGACCTCGCCCCTGCGCAGCGCCCCCGCGGCGCTGCGCGGCGCCCTGCTCATCCGGGCCCACGGCATCTGGCTGTGGGCGCGCCGTCTGGGGATCCGCCCCCGACCCGACCACCCACGACAGGAAGGCGTCTGAATGACGACGACTCCCTCACGCCCGGCCACCGCGTGGCCCGGCCTGCACACCGTCCCGACCGGCCTCAAGGCCGACGTGTCCGCCCGGATCGCCCGGCAGCTCTTCCGCGCCGCCGTGACGCCGCCTGCCGGTGTCCGTCCACGACGGCACGCACCGTGCACGGCCTCGGCGGGCCCGAGCATGGTGCTCCACCGCCCCGAGGAGTTCTACGCCCGCATCGGGCGCGACGGCCTGATCGGCTTCGGCGAGTCCTACCTGACCGGCGCCTGGGACGCCGAGGACCTCGGCGGCTTCCTGACCGTGCTCGCCGCCGAGCTGCCCAACCTGATCCCGGCCCCGCTGCAGAAGCTCCGCGCGGCCTACGTACGCCGGCCACCGCGGGCGCACCAGAACACCGAGGACAACGCCCAGGGCAACATCGCGCACCACTACGACCTGTCCAACGACCTGTTCGCGGCTGTTCCTCGACGAGACGCTGAGCTACTCCTCCGCGCTCTACGACACCTCGGTCGTCGACCGCGGCGACCACCTCGTGGCCGCGCCGCCCGAGGGCCGCGACCTCGAGCCGCTCGCCGAGGCGCAGGAGCGCAAGATCGACCGGCTGCTCGACCAGACCGGCGTCGGCGAGGGCACCCGCGTGCTCGAGATCGGCACCGGCTGGGGCGAGCTCGCCATCCGGGCGGCCCGCCGCGGCGCGACCGTGCACTCGGTGACGCTCTCCAAGCGAGCAGCTCGACCTGGCCGAGCAGCGCATCGCCGAGGCCGGGTTCTCCGACCGGGTGACGGTCGAGCTGTGCGACTACCGCGCCGTCGCAGGGCTCCTACGACGCCATCGTGTCGGTCGAGATGATCGAGGCGGTCGGCCACGAGTACTGGTCGACGTACTTCCGACCATCGACCGGCTGCTCGCCCCCGGCGGCCGGGTCGGCATCCAGGCGATCACCATGCCGCACGACCGGATGCTCGCCACCCGGCACACGTGGACGTGGATCAACAAGTACATCTTCCCCGGCGGGTTCCTGCCGTCGGTGCAGGCGATCGACGAGATCACCCGCGCCGACACCACGCCTGCGGATCAGCGACCGGCTGTCGCTTCGGCCAGCACTACGCCGAGACGCTGCGCCGCTGGGACACCGCGTTCATGGCGGCGCCGCGACCAGGTGCGCGAGCTCGGCTTCGACGAGACCTTCGAGCGGATGTGGCACTTCTACCTCGACTACTCGCGGGCCGGCTTCGCCTCGGGCTACATCGACGTGCAGCAGCTGACCTTCGCGCGGGAGTCCTGATGACGACCACCGAGCAGCGCCCGACCGCCGGCGCCGGTCGCGCCGGCCGGCGTCGCCCACCGGCTCGAGGCGGCGCTGCGCCCCTTCGTCGGCGGCGACCTGCCCGTGCGGCTGCGCGCCTGGGACGGCTCGGAGGCCGGCCCGGTCGACGCCCCGCTGGTCGAGCTGCGCTCGCGTGACGCCGTACGCCGGCTGCTGTGGCACCCGGGCGAGCTCGGCGCCGCGCAGGCCTACGTCACCGGCGAGATCGAGGTGCACCACGACCTCGACGACGCGCTGACCCACGTCTGGTCGGTGGCGGCCGAGCGCGGGCTGGCCGGCGTACGCCCCTCGCCCGGCGCGTTCGTGCGGGCACTGCGCGCGGCCGTCGACGTCGGCGCGCGTCGGCAAGGCCCCGCCGCTGCCGGACTCGCAGGCGCGGCGTGCGCGGACGGCTGCACAGCAAGCTGCGCGACCGCCGCGCGATCAGCCACCACTACGACCTGTCCAACGAGTTCTACTCGCTGATCCTCGACCCCCAGATGGCCTACTCCTCGGGCTACTACCGCTCCGACGACCCGTCGTACGCGCGTCGGCCGACGCGCAGCGCGACAAGCTCGACCTGGTCTGCCGGAAGATCGGCCTCGGGCCGGGCATGCGCTTCCTCGACGTCGGCTGCGGCTGGGGGTCGCTGTCGCTGCACGCCGCGCAGCACTACGGCGCCCAGGTCACCGGCGTCACGATCGCCGCGGAGCAGAAGAAGTTCATCGACGCGCGCATCCGCGAGCGCGGGCTCGAGGACCGGGTCGAGATCCGGCTGCAGGACTACCGCGAGATCCCCGAGGTCGCCACCGGTCGACCGTTCGACGCCGTCGCCTCGATCGAGATGGGCGAGCACGTCGGCGAGCAGAACTACGGCACCTACGCGCAGGTGCTGCACGACGCGGTGAAGCCCGGCGGACGGGTGCTGATCCAGCAGATGTCGCGCTCCGGCGGCCGCAACGGCCACCCCGGCGGCGGCCCGTTCATCGAGTCGTTCATCGCGCCCGACATGCACATGCGCCCGGTCGGCGAGACCGTCGCCTACCTCGAGCGCGGGGGGCTCGAGGTGCGTGACGTGCACGCGCTGCGCGAGCACTACGTGCGCACGGTCGCGGGCTGGCTGGAGAACTTCGAGGCCAACCTCGACCGGCTCACCGAGCTCGTGGGCGAGGAGGTCGTGCGGGTCTGGCGGCTCTACCTCGTCGGCGGCGCGATGGCCTTCCGCGACGGGCGGATGGGCGTCGACCAGATCCTGATGGTGCGGCCGGGCGGCGCGCACACGCTGCCGGCCGTGCGGACCTGGTGACGCTGCTGACCGTCCTCCTCTCCAGCGTCGTGGCCGTCGGTGGCGGTCGCTGATGACCGTGACGGCGCTGGTGGCCCGCGCGCATCGGCCGCGTCGTCGTCGTCGACCTGGTCTGGGGCCTCGGCTTCGTCGCTGGTCGCGCTGGTCAGCGCCCTCGTCGGCGACGAGCCGGTCCGCTGGCTGCTGCTCGTGATGGTCGGCGTCTGGGGGCTCCGGCTCGCCTGGCACGTCGGGCGGCGGCGTGTTCGCCACCTCCGAGGAGGACCCGCGCTACGCCGCGATGCTCGAGGGGAAGCCGTTCGGCTTCGCGGTGCGTGCGCGTCTTCCTGACCCAGGGCGTCGCGATGTGGTTCGTGTCGCTGCCGGTGCAGGTGGCCGCAGTCGAGCGCGACCGCAGGCCGGGACGTCGCTGCTGGGCTCGGCGTCGCTGCTCTGGGCTGGTCGGGATGGTCTTCGAGTCGGTCGGCGACGCCCAGCTGGCGGCGTACAAGCAGGACCCGGACCGCGGACCGCGTCATGGACCGCGGTCTCTGGCGCTACACCCGGCACCCGAACTACTTCGGCGACGCCTGCGTGTGGTGGGGCATCTGGCTCGTCGCGGTCGCCGGCACCGGCCGTGGGCGCTGGCTGACCGTGCTGTCCCCGGCGGTGATGACGTACTTCCTCGTCTTCGCCACCGGCGCGCAAGCTGCTCGAGCGGACGATGATGAAGCGGCCGGGCTACCCCGAGTACGCCGCGCCGCACCTCGATGTTCTTCCCGCTGCCGCCCAAGCGCGCCTGACCCACGGGTGCAGACTGGCCGGGTGGAGGTCAACGCGAACGACGTCGTCGCCTTCCTGGTCGAGATGGTCGTGCTCGGACTGCTCGCGTGGGCGGCTTCGCGGCGGACGTCGCTCTGGCTCCGGGCTGCTCGGCATCGGGCTCCCGGTCGTCGCCGGTGTCCTGTGGGGACTCTTCGCGGCTCCCCGGGCGCGGGTCTCGTCACCGTCGCTCCGGCTCGCCACCAAGCTGGTCGTGCTGGGCGCCGGCGTGGTCGCGGGGTTCCTGGTCCTGCCGGTCGGGCCTGGGCCGTCGGCCTTCGCGACGTGGTCGGTACGTGGGCTCGACACCTGGTGCTGATGTACGTCGAGGCCGTCTGACGCTCACGGTGCGTCAGGCTCAGCTGACCCGCTTCGGCTTCCCGGGCTCGGCGGCGTCGGGGCGGCGCAGGTAGAGCGGCTCGGGGTCGAGGATCTCGAAGCGCTGGTCGAGCACGACGTCGCAGAGCACGGCCGCCGAGGGGTGCTCGGGGCCGGCGAGTGCGGGAAGTGCTCCGGGTAGAGCACCGCTCCCGCGCCGACGACGGTCACGCCGGTCGCCGCGTCCTCCGGCTTGACCACCTCGGGGCCGTTGACCCGCCGTCCTCCGGCGTACGACGCGAGGTAGACCTCCTTGCGTCGCGCGTCGGTGGCCACCACGAACTCCGCCAGCCCGCGCGTCCATCGCCTCCGCGGCGAGGATGTCGAGCGAGCAGACGCCGTGCACCGGGATCTCCCGCGTCAGCGCGAGCGTCCGTGCGGTCACCAGGCCCACCCGCAGCCCGGTGAACGGGCCCGGCCCGACCCCGACCGCGATGCCGGTGAGCGACGGAGACGGAGACGCCGGCCGACGGCCAGCACGTGCTCGATCCCGGGCGCCAGCATCTCGCCGTGCCGCATCGACTCCTCCGACTCGAAGGTCGCCACCACCGACGGACCCGTCGTGGAGCGCGACGGTCACGTGCGGGGTGGCGGTGTCGAAGGCGAGCAGCACGGGTCCGAGCTCTGTCAGAAGAGCAGCTCGCGCCAGCGGGGGCCCACCGGTCGCAGCGTCGAGCGTGCGGACGTCGTCGTCGGCGCGGGTCAGGGAGAGCTCGAGCCGGTCGATCGACAGCGCCTCGGCCAGTCCCTCGCCCCACTCCACGACCGTGACCGCGTCGATCGACGTCGGTGTCGAGGTCGAGGTCGTCGAGCTCGGCGGAGCCGCCGAGCCGGTAGGCGTCGACGTGGATCAGCGGCGGGCCCGTCGTCGAGCGAGGGGTGCACCCGCGAGATCACGAAGGTCGGGCGAGGTGACGTCGCCGCGCACGCCGAGCCCCTCGCCGATGCCCTGCGTCAGCGTCGTCTTGCCGGCGCCGAGGTCACCGGTGAGGATCACCAGGTCGCCGTGGCGCAGGAGCGTGGCCAGCCACTCGCCGAACGCGCGGGTGTCCTCGGCGGTGTGCAGGACCCGGGTGATCGGCAGCATCTTCAGCATGTTCAGCCGGTTGCCGTTGCGGCCGGACTCGACGTACCCGAGCCGTGCGCCAGAAGCTCGATCGTCTTCGGCAGCTCCACGCGGGCCTCGATCTCGAGCCCGCCGAACTTGCGGGCCGCCGCGATCTCCTCGGCCCGGCTGGCCATCTTGGCGGCGACGCCGAGACCCCGCACCGTGTTGAGTACGCCGACCCGGCGCAGCCCGAGCAGCCGCCCGCGTGGCTCGAGGAGCAGCGCGCCGACCGGCTTGCCCTCGTGCTCGACGAGCAGTCCGCCGTGCGCGTCCAGCGCCTCGCGCGATCGACTCCACGGTCTCGTCGAGGGCGGTGGCGGGCGGGTCGAGCGGCGGCCGGTTGGCGAACGCCTCGTGGATCACCGCGAGCACGTCGGCCGCGCGCGAGGCGTCGACGGTCTGGACCTCGGTCATGGCCTCGCCGACTCCACCAGCGCCTCGAGCGCCTCGTTGACCTGCTCGCGCGCCTCGAAGATCACCATGTGGCCGGCGCCCTCGCACTCGACCAGCGTGGCGCTGGGCAGCTGCTCGGCCATCTTGCGGCTGTGGCCGATCGAGGTGAGCTTGTCCTTGGTGCCGCAGACGATCGTGGTCGGCACCCCGTCGAACAGCGTCGAGGTGCTCGAACTTGTCGAGCTGGGTGAAGTTGGGGAAGAACTCCGCGAGCACGTCGAACTTCGTCCCGGCGAGCATCTCGTCGAGGAACTCCACCTCGGCCGCCGGGCACGTCCTTGCTCCCGAACGCGAACATGTCGGCCACCAGGAAGCCGATGTTGGAGCCCGGACGGCGGGCGGAGTCGACCAGCTCGGGCGCCCGGGCGAGCGCGGCGATCAGGCGCGGCGCGACCAGCTCCCCGACGCCGTCGGGGATCCACCGGCTCACGGTCCGGTGCGGCCGCAGACCTCCCGCCGTGGTGGCGATCAGCGCGACGCCCGAGACCCGCTTGGCGAACGTCTTCGGGTGCCGCTCGGCGAAGGCGATGATCGACATGCCGCCCATCGAGTGGCCGACCAGGATCACCTTGCCCTTGGGCGCGACGGTCTCGATCACCCGCGCGAGGTCGTCGCCGAGCTGGTCGATGGTCGCGTGGTCGCGGTCGACCGCGCCCGGAGCGACCGTGCGAGCGCTGGTCGTAGAACGCCATCCGGTGCTTGCCGCGGAACGCCTCGCGCTGGAAGTGCCAGCAGTCGAGGTTGAGCGCGTAGCCGTGCACGAACACCAGCGTCACGTCGTCGCGTGGCGCGGCGTCGGCGGGCGGTCCTCGAGTCGGCGTACGGCGCCACCTCGTCGACCTCGGCGTGCAGCACCACGCCGTCGTCGCAGGTGACCTCGATCGGGTCGGAGCGCAGCACGCCGAGCCGGTCGGCCTGCGCCGCACCGGCCTTGCGCGCCTTCACGACGCGGCGCTCGACCACCACCCCGGTCGCGACCGCGGCCAGCGCGGCAGCGCCGAGTCCTCCGGCCGCGTAGGCCAGGGAGCGTCGGGTACTCACTCGTCTCGTCCTCTTCCCCGACCCACACCCGGGTCTGCCGGCCACCCATCCGGGTGACGATCTCGTAGTCGATGGTCCCGCACCACCGGGCCCAGTCGGTCGCCGTCGGCTCGCCGTGAGACCCGGGGCCGAACAGCACGACCTCGTCGCCGGCGTGCGCGCCGGGTGCCTCGACGACGAACTGGTCCATGCAGATCCGGCCGAGCACGCGTCCGCGCACCCCGTGCGACGAGCACCTCGGCGGCGTTGGAGGCGTGGCGCGGGATGCCGTCGCCGTACCCCATCGGCACCAGCGCCACCCGCATCGGCTCCTCGGCCACGAAGGTGTGCCCGTAGGAGACGCCGGCGCCGGCCGCCAGCTCCTTGGTGAGTACGACGGACCCGCGCACCGTCATCGCCGGGACCAGCCCGAGCTGCTCGGTCGCGACCACGTCGGGGGCCGGGCTGAACCCGTAGACGGCGATGCCCGACCCGCACCAGGTCGTACCTCGCCGACGGGCGCAGCAGCGCGCCGGCCGAGTTGGCGAGGTGGCGCACCTCCGGCTCGAGCCCGGCATCCGTGGCCAGCGCGAGCGCCTCCTCGAAGGCCTCCTGCTGCGCGTCGTTGGCGGGGTGGTGCGGGCTCGTCGGAGCAGGCGAAGTGCGACCACAGCCCGGTGACCCGGACCGCACCCTCGTCCTGCGCGGACCGGGCGGCGGTGACCAGGGCCAGCCACTCGTCGCGCGGCGCGCCGTTGCGGGAGAGGCCGGTGTCCACCTTCAGCTGCACCCGCGGCGGTCGCCCCGGCCTCGCGCGCGCCCCGGACGATGTCCTCGAGCTGCGCGCAGCGACGAGGCGGTCACGTCGACGTCGGCGCTCGACCAGCGGCGCGAAGTCGGTGCCGGGCGCGGCCAGCCAGCACAGCAGCCGCCCGGTGTCACCGGCCTCGCGCAGGGCCAGGGCCTCCTCGCCGGTGGCCACGCCCAGCCACTCGGCCCCGGCCGAGCGCGCGGCGCGGGCGACCGGCAGCATCCCGTGCCCGTAGCCGTCGGCCTTCACCACGACCATCAGCCGGCGGCGCGGTGCCGCCCTCGGCAGACGAGCTCACGCAGGCGGCGCACGTTGTGACGCACCGCGCCGAGGTCGACGACGACCTCGGCGTGCGGGCTGGCGGGCGGGCTGGCCATTGGGAGCATCCTCCCATTCAGACGTGCAGTCCCCGCACCACCTCCGGAATGGCGTCGGCCACGCGTGTCGCGGTGAGCGGCCCGCCACCGCTCGCCCGGGCGGCCGCCGCGCCGTGCAGCCACGAGCCGACGGACGCCGCGTCCCACGGGTCCAGGCCGGCGGCGAGCAGCGAGCCGATCACGCCGGCGAGCACGTCACCCGCACCGGCGACGGCCAGCCACGGCACGCCGCTCGTGGTGACCCGCACCCGTCCGTCGGGGCGTGCGACCAGCGTGTGCCGGCCCTTGAGCAGCACCACGGCGTCGTACTCCTCGGCGGCGCGGCGCGCGAAGCCGAGCTGGTCGGCCTCGACCTGCGTCGCGCTCGACGCCGAGCATCCGGGCCAGCTCGCCGGCGTGCGGGGTGAGCACCAGGCCCTTGGGGCCGCGCGCGACGTGGGTCAGCGCGTCGGCGTCGACGACGGTCGGCACGCCGTCGGCGAGCGCGTCGGCGAGCGCCTGCTCGGCGTCGACGTCTCCGCCCGAGCCGACCACCCAGGCCTGCACCCGGCCGTCGGAGACCACGATCTCCGGGTGCCGGGCGCGCACGGCGTCGCCGGCCGAGCCCGAGGTAGCGCACCATCCCGGCCAGCCCCGAGACGGCGCCGGAGGTGCACAGGACGGCGGCGCCGGGATAGGTCTCCGACCCGGCGCGTACGCCGACGACCCCGCGGGTGTACTTCTGGTCGAACGGGCCCGGCACCGGCAGCAGCGCGGCCACGTCGACCGGCTGCACCGCCTCGACCGGTGCCTCGGGGAGGTCGAGGCCGATGTCGACCAGGTGCACCACCCCGCAGGCACGGGCCGCGGGGTCGACGAGGTGGGCGATCTTGTGGGTGCCGAAGGTGACCGTCAGGTCCGCGGTCACGTGTGGCCCGTCGAGCCGGCCGGTGTCCACGTCGACCCCCGACGGCACGTCGACGGCGACGACGGGCACCCCCTCGAAGAGCGCCAGCGCCTCGACGGCCTCGTCGCGCAGGCCGGGACGCCCGCCGATGCCGACGATCCCGTCGACCACGACGTCGGGCTGGTGCGCGTCGGAGGCGAGCACGGCGCGGCCGCCGTGCGCCCGCAGCGCGGCCAGCCCCTCGAGGTGCACCTTGGAGGAGAGCAGCACCGCCTCGACCGCGGCTCCGCGGCGGGCGAGCATCGCCCCCGCCCACAGGGCGTCGCCGCCGTTGTCGCCGGCGCCCGACGAGCAGCAGCACCCGGGACGCGTAGACGCGGCCCAGCAGGTCGGCGATCGGCGATCGCCAGCCCGGTCGCGGCCCGCTGCATCAGCGCCCCGTCGGGCAGCCGGGCCATCAGCTCCGCCTCGGCCGCCCGCACCTGCTCGACCGTGTGTGCGCTGCGCATCCCCTCACGTTAGCGAGGGGGCTCGTTCCCGTTCCCGCACCACCCACGGCCACGTCATCAGCGCCCAGACCGCGAGCAGGATGCCGAGCGAGGCGAACACGTACACCGGCCACGGCCCCAGCGGGTCGAACAACGACGCGGACCCCGGCTTGTGGACGAGGTAGCCGTAGTTGACGTCGGCGGCCACGTCGAAGGCGTAGACCGAGGACCGCCCAGACGAGGCTCAGCGCCACGGTGATCCGGTAGCAACGCCAGTCCGGTCCGATCCCGAGTCCGAGCGTCAGGTAGAGCGCGGACCACACGATCAGGAAGTGCATGCACCAGAACATGAAGAACCGCGGCTCCGGGAACACCTGGCCGAGTGACGGGGTGAGGATGCCCTGGATCGTCAGGGTGAGCGCCCAGAAGTACGTCACCGCCACCGGCAGCCGCTGGTGCGTCCAGAGTCCCCAGACCGCCGTGATCCACGCGAAGTCGCACAGCTGCAGGGGCAGCGACGAGTCGAGGTCGAAGTCGCCGGGCGTCAGCTGGAACACCTGGCTGGGGATCGTGAAGCACGGGATCGCGATCGCGAGCACGCGGCTGAAGGAGCGGGACGCATCGGTCCCGCGCTGCCGCCGGCCGAGCAGCACGATCCCGACCGCGCCGGCGAAGAACAGCACCAGCAGCAGGTAGTGCTGGCGCGGTGAAGGCCTCGAACCGCTCGGCCGCGAGCACCTGCACGCCTCAGCCCTCCAGCACCACGAACGCGACCGCCATCCCGCCGTCGTGCGACAGGGACAGGTGCACGCGCTGCGACCCCGAGCTCCCCGGCCCTCGCAGCGACGGTGCCGCGCAGCTCGAGCTCTGGCCGCCCCGCAGCCACGACCTCGGCGTCCTGCCAGGACAGCCCGCCGGGTGCGCCGAGCGCCTTGGCGAGCGCCTCCTTGGCGGCGAACCGCGCCGCGAGCGACTCCACGGCCAGCGCGCCCTCGGCCGGGGTGAACAGCCGGTCGCGGAGCGTGGGCGTGCGCTCGAGCGAGGCGGCGAAGCGCGCGACGTCGACCAGATCGGTGCCGACCCCGATGATCACGAGCTACTCGACGGTGACGGACTTCGCCAGGTTGCGCGGCTGGTCGACGTCGTGGCCCATCGCGGTGGCCAGCTCGCAGGCGAACAGCTGGAGCGGCACCGTGGCCACGATCGGCTGCAGCAGGGTGGGTACGACGGGCAGGCTGATCGTCACGTCGGCGTACGGCGCCACGTCGGTGTCGCCCTCCTCCGCCAGCACGATCGTGTGCGCACCGCGGGCCCGGATCTCCTGGATGGCGCTGATCATCTTGTCGTGCAGCTGGTCGCGACCGGCGGGCGGCACCACGCAGAACACGGGCAGCCCCTCCTCGATCAGCGCGATCGGACCGTGCTTGAGCTCGCCGGCGGCGAACCCCTCGGCGTGGATGTAGGCGAGCTCCTTGAGCTTCAGCGCACCCTCGAGCGCCACCGGGAAGCCGGCGTGCCGCCCGAGGAACAGCACCGACCGGGTGCCGGCGTGCTCGCGCGCGAGCGCGTAGATCGTCTCGGCCTGGTCGAGCATCCGCTGCACGTGGGCGGGCATCTTCTCCAGCTCGCGGATCACGGCGTCGATCTCGTCGCCGTACTTGGTGCCGCGCACCTGCGCGAGGTAGAGGCCGAGCAGGTAGCAGGCCATCAGCTGGGTCAGGAAGCCCTTGGTCGACGCGACCCCGATCTCCGGGCCGGCGTGGGTGTAGATCACGGCGTCGGACTCGCGCGGGATCGTCGAGCCGTTGGTGTTGCAGATCGCCAGCACCTTGGCCCGCTGCTGCCGGGCGTAGCGGATCGCCATCAGGGTGTCGGCGGTCTCGCCGGACTGGCTGATCGCGATGACGAGGGTGTTGCGGGTCAGGATCGGGTCGCGGTAGCGGAACTCGTGGGCGAGCTCGACCTCGCACGGGATCCGGGTCCAGTGCTCGATGGCGTACTTGGCGACCAGGCCGGCGTAGTTGGCCGTGCCGCAGCCGATCACGACGATCCTGTCGATGTCGCGCAGCTCGTCCTCGGTGATCCGCACCTCGTCGAGCTGGAGCTCGCCGCGCCCGGAGTGCCGCCCCAGCAGCGCGTCGGCGACCGCCCGCGGCTGCTCGAAGATCTCCTTGCGCATGAACCAGTCGTAGCCGTCCTTCTCGGCGGCCGAGAGGTCCCAGTCGACGTGGTAGCGGCGGCCCTCGGCGGGCTCGCCGTCGAAGTCGGTGACGCGGACGTCGTCGCGGGTGATCGTGACGACCTGGTCCTGGCCGAGCTCGAGCGCCTCGCGGGTGTGCTCGATGAACGCGGCGACGTCGGAGCCGAGGAAGTTCTCGCCCTCGCCGAGGCCCACCACCAGCGGCGAGTTGCGTCGGGCGGCCACCACGCGGGCGGGGTCCTGCGCGTCGACGGCGACGAGCGTGAACGCGCCCTCCAGCAGGCGGCACACCTCCTGCATCGCCGTGGTGAGGTCGCCGTGCTTCTCGACGGCGTCCTCCAGCAGGTGGGCGGCGACCTCGGTGTCGGTCTCGGAGCGCAGGTCGTGGCCGTCGCGCTCGAGCACGTCGCGCAGCTGCGCGAAGTTCTCGATGATGCCGTTGTGCACCACCGCCACGCGGCCGTTCTGGCCGAGGTGCGGGTGGGCGTTGGTGTCGTTGGGGGCGCCGTGGGTGGCCCAGCGGGTGTGCCCGATGCCGGTCGTCGACGGCGGCAGCGGCTTCTCCTCGATCGCCTTCTCGAGGTTGGCCAGCTTGCCCGCGCGCTTGTCGGAGACGATCGTCCCGCCGTCGACCAGGGCGATGCCGGCGGAGTCGTAGCCGCGGTACTCGAGGCGCCGCAGCCCCTCGATCACGACGTCGCGAGCCTGCTTGTCGCCGACGTACCCCACGATCCCGCACATGCGGCCTGAGTCTAGGTGGCGAGCGGCACCACTATCGTGACGCGCATGCCGAACGGGACGCACGCGAGCGAGAGCTCGCCGTACGTCGAGCTCGACCGGGACGCCTGGGCGGCCCTCGGCAAGTCGTTCGCCGCCGGGAGCACCGAGCAGCCGCTGACCGCCGAGGAGATCGAGCGCGTCCGCGGTCTGGGCGACGAGCTGGACCTCGAGGAGGTGCAGCAGGTCTACCTGCCGCTGTCGCGGCTGCTGAGCCTGTACGTCGAGGCGGCGGGCCAGCTGCACCGCGCGACCGAGGAGTTCCTGCACCAGAGCCAGCCGCCCCGCACGCCGTTCGTGATCGGGCTGGCCGGGTCGGTGGCGGTCGGCAAGTCCACCACCGCGCGCGTGCTCCAGCAGATGCTCGCCCACTGGCCCGAGCACCCGCGGGTCGCCCTGGTCACCACCGACGGCTTCCTGCTCCCCAACGCCGAGCTCCAGCGCCGCGGGATCCTGCACCGCAAGGGCTTCCCCGAGTCCTACGACCGCAAGGCGCTGCTGAAGTTCGTCATCGACATCAAGTCCGGCAAGGACGAGGTCGAGGCGCCGACGTACTCCCACCTCGTCTACGACGTCGTCCCCGACGAGAAGGTCGTCGTCTCGAGCCCCGACATCGTCATCGTCGAGGGGCTCAACGTGCTCCAGTCGGCCGGCGTGCGGCAGGACGGCCGCACCGGCCTGGCGGTGAGCGACTTCTTCGACTTCTCGGTGTACGTCGACGCGGCCACCAGCGACATCCGCCGGTGGTACACCGACCGCTTCCTGCGGCTGCGCGAGACCGCGTTCCGCGACCCGGCGTCGTACTTCGCCCGCTACGCCTCGCTCTCCCACGACGAGGCGGTCGCCGAGGCCAACCGCATCTGGGACGAGATCAACGGCCCCAACCTGAAGCAGAACGTGCAGCCCACCCGGTCGCGGGCGACGCTGGTGCTGCGCAAGGACCACGACCACTCGGTGCGCTGGGTCCGGCTGCGCAAGCTGTGAGCGAGCGAGATCCCCCTCAACCGCTGGGAGCGGCTGATCGGGCCGCAGTCGAGGTACGCCGAGGTCTTCGAGGACCTGATCGCCCGCGGCGAGGACATCGACGGCGAGGCCCGGCTGGTCGACGCGCTCGCACCCCGGCACGCGCGCATCCTCGACGCCGGAGCGGGAGTGGGTCGGGTCGCGGCCGCCCTCGCGCTGCGCGGGCACGACGTCACCGCGGTCGAGAAGGACCCGGACCTGATCGCGCGGTCGCGCCGGCTGTTCCCCGACGTGCCGGTGGTCGAGGCCGACATCCTCGGGCTCTCGCCGGCCTTCCTGGACGAGCAGGGCCGGCCCTCGTCGTACGACGTGATCGTGGTGGTCGGCAACGTGATGGTCTACCTCGCCGAGGGCACCGAGACCCGGGCGCTGCGCACGCTGCACGACCTGCTCGCGCCGGAGGGCAGGATGCTGGTGGGCTTCAACCCGGAGAAGGGTCCGCCGCACAGCCGCGACTACCCGCGGGCCGACTTCCGGGCCCACGCGGCGGCGGCCGGACTGACGGTCGAGCACGAGTTCCGCAGCTACGACCTGCGCCCGGCGGGCGGCGACTACGTGGTCGCGGTGCTCGCCGGGACCTGTAGCGCGTGGTCGAAGGCCGCGTACCGAGCGCTCACCTGAAATGTCTGGCCCGGCTCGCGGCGCCGAGTGACGCGGACCCTCGTCGCTCCTACGATTGGGCAATGACGGCGAGCGAGCTCGGAGACGCGGGCACAGGCGGCGCTCGACCTCGCCGCCAACCCGCCTCCCGGCACGACCACCGCCGAGGTCGCAGGACGGCTGCAGCAGGTGTACGACGACGCCGGCCACCAGCCGGTCATCCGGGCCCGGGTGGCCGCCGCTCTGGCCCGCACCTGGGCCGACAGCGACCCCGCCCGCGGCTCCACCTTCGCCGACGAGGCCGCCCGGATCGCCGAGGACCTCGACGACGCGGTCCTCCTCGCGGAGGCACTCGATGCCCGGCTGGCCACCTGCGCCGGTCCCGACGACCTCGTCGCGCGGCTCGAGACGAGCATGTGGCTGGCCGAGGTCGCCGTCGGGCGTGACCGACCCCGGCGTACGCCTCAGAGCCCACCTGTGGCGGCTCACGACCGGCCTCGAGCAGCTCGACCTGCCGACGATCCGCCGCCAGCTCGCCGCGCTCGACCTGCTCGCCGACGAGACCCGCGACGACCGGATCCGTTTCTTCGCCTGCGCCCGGCGGGCGATGTTCGCGCTCACCGAGGGCGACGTCGTCGGAGCCGCGCGGCTGGCCGCGGAGGCCACCGAGGCGGGCGTCGCGGCGCGGCTGCCGGAGACCGAGGCGGTGCAGCGGACCCTGCACGCCGAGATGGCCCGCCAGCGCGACGACCGGGCCGCGCTGACCCGGGTGGCCGAGGAGCTCGAGGAGAGCGCCGCGACCGCGGGCTCGACCTCGTTGCTCGCGGAGGCGGCCGTGCTGTGGCTCGAGGGCGGACGAGCCCGTGCGCGCGGCCCGCATCGTCGACCGGCTCGCCCCCGACCTGGCCGACCTGCCGCGCACGGCGGACTGGCTGATGGTGGTGGCCAAGACCTGCGAGGCCGCCGCCGGCAGCGGACGACCCAGCGCCGCCGCCGCGTGCGTCGACCTGCTCGCGCCGTACGCCGGACGCGCGGTGCTCACCACCGGCGCGGTCGCCTTCGCCGGTGTCGTCGACGACTACCTCTCCCTCGCCACCGGTGAGGTCACGCAGGCCGAGCAGGCCCGCGCCGCGTACGCCCGCATCGGCGCCGACTGGTGGTCCCGTCGCGGGCCGCTCGGCCGCGCCGCGGTCGAGACGGCCGACCCGGGCGGACCCACGGGTGCTGCACCTGCATCCGGTCGACGACTGACGGCCCGACGACGCTGTGGTGCGTGGGTCGCGAGGGAGCCATCCGGATGGTGCCGGCCATGCAGGGCCTGCAGTACGTCCGGCTGCTGCTGGAGAGCCCCGGGGTCGACGTGCCCGCCGTCGAGCTGGCGGCCGCCATCACCGGGACCCCGGTGGTCGAGGACGCGGGCGTGCTCGTCGACCAGCAGGCGCTGACGGCCTACCGGCGTCGGGTGCGCGAGCTCGACGAGGCGATCGAGCGCGCCGAGGCCGGCGCGGACCACGACCTGACCGGGGACTGCGCGCCGAGCGCGACAAGGTGATCGCCGACGCGCGGTCGGGCGGCATGACTGCCGCCCAGCGGGGCGCGACCCAGCCCGAGCGCACCCGGGTCGCCGTACGCCAGGCGATCACGGCGGCCCTGGCGCGCCTGGAGCTGCACGACGGCGAGGTCGCCCAGGCGCTGCGGGCGACGATCCACACCGGGTCGAGCTGCCGCTACGAACCGGACCCGTTCCGGCCGGTGGAGTGGCGCGTGAGCAACGACCACCACGCCTCGCAGCCCCTCGTCGACCCCTGACCCGGCACGGGTCTGGACCAGTGGGCGGCGTCGTACGCGCGTGACCACGGCTTGTCGGCGAGGCGGCCTACCATCCCGTCCATGGCGCAGATGAGCATGAACAAAGTGATCCACGGCGCGTTCCGGCGCGACCTCGACCGGTTCGTCGGGGCGCTGTCCTCCTTCCGGTCGGGCGACTCGACGCGGGCGCAGCAGCTCGGGCGGGCGTGGGACAACTTCGACCGGCAGCTGACCGACCACCACGAGGGCGAGCACGAGATCGCCTGGCCGGCGCTGGAGGCGGTCGGCGTCTCCCACGAGACGATCACCCAGATGGACGCCGAGCACGACGTGATGGCGGCCGCCCTGGCGCAGGCCCGGACGGCGATGGCCGCCCTCGAGGCGGTGCCCGGCCACGCCGAGGCCGGCAAGGCGCTCGCGGCGATGGAGCACCTGCGCGAGGTGACGGTCACCCACCTCGACCACGAGGAGCAGGAGCTCGAGCCGGTCTACCTCGAGAACGTCGAGTCCCCGGCGATCAAGGAGATGGGCAAGAAGTTCGCGCAAGGTCGAGCCCCGCCAAGGGCGGCGTGTTCTTCGCCTGGCTGCTCGACGGCGCCACCCCGCAGGAGCGCTCCGCGATCACCGAGAACATCCCGGCTCCGGTGCTGAAGATCATCACGGCGCTGTTCGGGCGCAGCTACCGCAAGAACGTCGCGCCCGTCTGGGCAGCTCCTGAACCCGGGTACGGGTGGGCTGCACGGCCGCTGCAGTGTTTGACTGGCAGGCGTCGTAGCCGAGCGAAGGAGACCCACGTGACCCTGCGCAACAGCCCACCGTTCCGAGCCGACCACGTCGGCAGCCTGCTCCGACCACGAGCCGCTGCTCGAGGCCCGGGCAGCCCATGCCGACGGGGAGATCACCGACGAGCAGCTGGCCGCGACCGAGGACGCCGCGATCGCGGACGTCGTACGCCTGCAGCAGGATGCCGGGCTCCAGACGGTCACCGACGGCGAGTTCCGCCGTACGTCGTGGCACATGGACTTCATCTACCAGATCGAGGGCATCCGCCGGACCGACGAGAAGATCGAGGTCCACTTCCACAACGCCGCGGGCGACCTCGACTTCACCTCGGCCGGCCTCGTGGTCGACTCGCCGGTGCGCATCGAGGAGCCGATCTTCGCCGGTGCCTTCGACTACCTCCAGTCGGTGGCGCCGGAGGGGATGACGCCGAAGCTGACCATCCCGTCGCCGAGCATGGTCCACTACCGCGGCGGGACGGCCGCGATCGACCCGAACGTCTATCCCGACGAGGACCAGTTCTGGGACGACCTGTCCGCGGCGTACGCCCACCAGGTGCGGCTGATGGCCGAGCGCGGCTGCCGCTACCTCCAGCTCGACGACACCAGCCTCGCCTACCTCAACGACCCCGAGCAGCGCGCCAACGTCGCCGCGCAGGGACGCGACGCGGAGCACCAGCACGAGCGCTACATCCGGCAGATCAACGCCGCGATCAAGGACCGTCCCGAGGGCCTGTCGGTCACCACGCACATGTGCCGCGGCAACTACCGCTCGTCGTGGGCGGCCTCGGGCAGCTACGACTTCGTCGCCGAGGCGCTGTTCAGCGAGCTCGACGTCGACGGCTTCTTCCTGGAGTACGACGACGAGCGCTCCGGCGGCTTCGAGCCCCTCCGCTTCGTGCCGAAGGGCAAGCAGGTCGTGCTCGGTCTGGTCACCACCAAGAGCCCGGTCCTGGAGAAGAAGGACGACCTCAAGCGGCGCATCGACGAGGCGGCCAAGTACGTCGACCTCGAGCAGCTCTGCCTCTCCCCCCAGTGCGGCTTCTCCTCCACCGTCGAGGGCAACGACCTCACCGAGGGCGAGGAGATCGACAAGCTCCGCCTCGTCGCCGAGACCGCCCAGGAGGTCTGGGGTTCGAGCGAAGGTCGATCTGAGCCGACCGGGCTAACGCACCGGAGGAGCGAGCGGGGAGGGCGGCTCGCCGTCGGCGTCCACCACAGCCCGCAAGCCGAGGCACCGCTTGTGGTGACCAATGGAAGCCGCGGACGAACGAAGGCCTCGGATCAGCGGAAACGGTGTGAACATCAATCGCCCGGTCAGCGCTCTGGAGCGTCAGCGAGCAGAGAGAGCTGCTGGTTGACGACGCCCGCGAGGCGGTGGGCGATCTCGTCGGCCTGCTCGGCGCTGGCCGCCTCGACCATCACCCGGACGAGGGGCTCGGTGCCCGAGGGGCGGAGCAGGACGCGGCCGGTGTCGCCGAGCTCGGCCTCCGCCTCGGCCACGGCGGCGGCGAGCACGAAGTCCTCGTCGGTGCGCGACTTGTCGACGTCGGGCACGTTGACCAGCACCTGCGGCAGCCGGGTCATCACGGCGCCGAGCTCGGCGAGCGTCTGGCCCGTGGCGGCCATCCGGTCGAGCACGTGCAGCGCGGTGAGGATGCCGTCGCCGGTGGTGGCGTAGCGGCTCATGATCACGTGGCCGGACTGCTCCCCGCCGAGGGTGAAGCCGGAGAGCTTCATCGCCTCGAGGACGTAGCGGTCCCCCACCTTCGTCTGTCGTACGCCGACCCCGGCGGCCTTCATCGCCTGGACGAAGCCGAGGTTGCTCATCACGGTGGCCACGACCGTGTCGTCGTGCAGCTCACCGGCCTCCCGCATCGCCAGCGCGAGGATCGCCAGGATCTGGTCACCGTCGACGATCTGGCCCTGGGCGTCCACGGCCAGGCAACGGTCGGCGTCACCGTCGAGGGCGAACCCGGCATCGGCGCCGTGCTCGACGACGGCCTTCTGGAGCACCTCGAGATGGGTGGAGCCGCAGCCGTCGTTGATGTTGATCCCGTCGGGCTCGGCGCAGATCGCCACCACCTCGGCACCGGCCTGGCGCAGCGCCCGGGGGCCCACCTCGGACGCGGCACCGTGGGCGCAGTCGAGCACCACCTTGATGCCCGCGAGGGGGTGGCTGATCGTCGAGTCGAGATGCGCGGCGTACTGCTCCACCGCGGTGTCGAGGGTGCGCACGCGGCCGACGGTGCCGCCGGTCGGGCGGTCCCAGGGCTCGCGCATCCGCTTCTCGATGGCCGCCTCGTAGGCGTCGTCGAGCTTCACGCCGCCACGGGCCAGGAACTTGATGCCGTTGTCGGGCATCGGGTTGTGCGAGGCCGAGAGCATCACGCCGAGATCGGCGTCGAGCTCTCCGGTCAGCCAGGCGACCCCGGGTGTGGGGAGCTCGCCGAGCAGCAGCACGTCGACACCGGCCGAGGCGAGACCCGCCACGACGGCGGCCTCGAGGAACTGCCCGGAGATACGGGTGTCGCGGCCGACGACGGCCACCGGTCGGTGGCCCTCGAAGGTGCCGGCCTCGGCGAGGATGTGCGCGGCGGAAACGGAAAGGTCCAGGGCCAGCTCAGCGGTGAGATCACCGTTGGCCAGACCCCGGACCCCGTCCGTGCCGAAAAGGCGAGCCACGAAGGCCTTACCGCTTGCTGAACTGCGGCGCCTTGCGCGCCTTCTTCAGACCGGCCTTCTTGCGCTCGATGACGCGCGCGTCGCGGGTCAGCAGCCCGGCCTTCTTCAGGCCCGGGCGGTTGGCCTCTTCGTCGATGGAGTTCAGGCACCGGGCCACACCGAGGCGCAGCGCGCCGGCCTGGCCGGTGATGCCGCCGCCGTGGATGCGGGCGATGACGTCGAAGCGACCCTCGAGCTGGGTGGTCGCGAACGGCTCGTTGACGACCTGCTGGTGCAGCTTGTTCGGGAAGTAGCTGTCGAGGTCGCGACCGTTGACGGTCCACTTGCCGGAGCCGGGGACGATCCGCACGCGGGCGACGGCCTCCTTGCGACGGCCGGTGGCCGCGGCGGGGGCGATGGTCGCCGGCTTGGCGGGGGCGTCGGCGCTGGGCGCGCTCTCGGAGGAGTAGGCAACACCCTGCTCGTTGACCTCGAAGGTCTCCTCGCCGTCCGGGGTGTCGATGTCTGCGTCTGCCACGTTGTTCCTTTGCGTGTTCTCGGGAGAGGTCGTCACTGGGAGACCTGCTTGATCTCGAAGGGCTTCGCCTTCTGGGCGGCGTGCGGGTGCTCGGGACCGGCGTACACCTTCAGCTTCTTGAGCATCTGGCGACCGAGGCGGTTCTTGGGGAGCATGCCCCAGACGGCCTTCTCGACGGCCTTGCGGGCGTCCTTCTCGATCAGCTCACCGATGGGGGTGGCCGAGAGACCACCGGGGTAGCCCGAGTGGTGGTAGGACATCTTCTTGGTCGCCTTGTCCCCGGAGAGCGAGAGCTTCGAGGCGTTGACGACGATGACGAAGTCACCGGTGTCGACGTGGGGGGCGAACATGGGCTTGTGCTTGCCGCGCAGGAGGTTCGCGATCTGGACCGCGAGACGACCCAGACGGACGTCGGTGGCGTCGATGACGTGCCACTCGCGCTGGATGTCACCTGGCTTGGGGCTGTACGTACGCAACGTTGTTGGCCTAACTCACTCGTTCGTGTCCATCCCGGGCTGATTCCCGGGCTGGTGGTGGTGCCGCGACTTCTGACGAACACTGCCCGCGACACGGTCTGGATCGACCGGCGGCGGGTCTGCCACAGGGCCACAACGACGAAGCCCTGAAGCGGCAGGAGGCGCGACCGACAAGATTACCGGCGCGTGGGTACAAGCGTCAAAACGAGACCCACTGGTCCCGTCCACCGCCATGGGCATAGGTTGAGGAGGGGAGGACGTGGGCATGGTGCCACAGCACCGCCCCCCGCCCGAACCCGCTTGCACCGCCACCTCGACCCGCACCTGCAAACGCAAGGAGCCGACGTGACCGACACCGGTGACCACACCCTCACCGTCCGGGACAACCGGACCGGCAAGGACTACGAGATCCCCATCGCCGACGGCACCATCAAGGCCGGCGACCTGAGCCAGATCCGGCTCGACGACGACAGTCCCGGCCTGGCGACCTACGACCCCGGTTTCGTCAACACCGCCTCCTGCAAGAGCTCGGTGACCTTCATCGACGGCGAGAAGGGGATCCTCGAGTACCGCGGCTACCCCATCGAGCAGCTCGCGGAGAAGTCCAACTTCCTCGAGGTCGCCTACCTGCTGATCCACGGCGACCTGCCGAGCAAGCCGCAGTACGACGGGTGGGTGCACGAGATCACCCACCACACGTTCCTCCACGAGAACGTGAAGACCTTCATGCAGGGCTTCCGCTACGACGCCCACCCGATGGGGATGCTGATGGCGTCCGTCGGCGCGCTCTCCACCTTCTACCCCGAGTCCGGCAACATCCAGGACCCCGACAACCGGCACATGCAGATCGTGCGGATGATCGCCAAGATGCCGACGCTCGGCGCCTGGGCCTTCCGGCACGCGCAGGGCAAGCCCTACGTCTACCCCGACAACGAGCTGAGCTACACCGCCAACTTCCTCTCGATGCTGTTCAAGATGAGCGAGCAGAAGTTCGACGCCGACGAGCGCCTGGTGAAGGCCCTCGACGTGCTCTTCATCCTGCACGCCGACCACGAGCAGAACTGCTCGACCAACGCGGTGCGCTCGGTCGGCTCCTCGCAGGTCGACCCCTACTCCTCGGTGGCGGCCGGGGTCGGCGCGCTCTACGGCCCGCTGCACGGCGGCGCCAACGAGGCGGTGCTGCGGATGCTGCGCCGCATCGGCAGCAAGGAGAACATCCCCGACTTCATCAAGGGCGTGAAGGACGGCAACGAGAAGCTGATGGGCTTCGGCCACCGCGTCTACAAGAACTACGACCCGCGCGCCAAGATCATCAAGAAGGCCTGCGACGACGTGTTCGAGGTGACCGGCGTCAACCCGCTGCTCGAGATCGCCCAGGAGCTGGAGAAGATCGCGCTCGAGGACGAGTACTTCATCAAGCGCAAGCTCTACCCCAACGTCGACTTCTACTCCGGCCTGATCTACGAGGCCTTCCAGTTCCCGCCGGAGATGTTCACCGTGCTCTTCGCCATCGGGCGTACGCCGGGATGGCTGGCCCAGTGGCTCGAGCTGGTCCAGGACAAGGACCAGAAGATCGCCCGGCCCAAGCAGATCTACACCGGCGCGCGCACCCTCGACTTCACGCCGGCCGCCGAGCGCTGGAGCTGACCGGCTGAGCGCACCACCGCGCGACCTGCGGCCGTTCGGCCTGGCCGTCGGCACTGCGGTCGTCTCGCTGGCGGGGATGTACCTCGCTGCGCGCGGTGGCTGGCTCGGCACCGACGTGGGCCGGGGCGACGGGTTCTGCGAGGCGGCCCGGTCGGGCTGGCTCAAGCAGCCGGCCAACGCGCTGAGCAACCTCGGCTTCGTGGTGGCCGGTCTCGCGATCGGCTGGCGGGCCGGTCTGCCGGAGGGCCGGCTGGCCCGGCCGGGGCTGGCGCCCGCGTTCGCCGTGGTGGTGGTGCTGCTCGGCCCGGGAAGCATGGCGATGCACGCCACGCAGACCGTCGCGTCGGCGGTCACCTCGACATGACCAGCATGTTCCTCGTGGCGAGCTTCGCCGCGGCGTACGCCCTGATGCGGTGGGAGGAGCGCGGGTCGGCGTACTTCGGCGGCGTGTTCGCCGCCGCCCTGGTGGCCTGCGAGCTGGTCGAGCGGATCCCCGGCGAGATCCCGGTCGTGGAGCACGCCGGCAACCTGGTCTTCGGCGTGCTGCTGGTCCTCACCCTCGTCCTGGAGGTCCGGCTCCGTGGGCGCGACGGCGGGCTGGGCGACGTGCGCTGGATCCAGTACGCCTTCGGCTCGCTCACCGCGGCGTTCCTGGTCTGGAACCTGTCCAAGGACGGCGTCCCGCTGTGCGACCCGCACTCCCTGCTGCAGGGCCATGCGATCTGGCACCTGCTCTGCGCGGTCTCGGCGTACTGCCTCTACCGCTACTGGTGCTCGGCCACCGCGGCGGACCGAACCCTGCAACCAGCCTGAGCTACCGCCGCGCCGCCTCGACGGGGTAGAGGTCCTGGGAGTGCTCGGGATCAACGCGGACGGCCTCGCCCGTCGTACGCGCGAACCGCATCTTCTTGGTGTGCTCGAGGGTGTCCTCGATCAGCGACGCGGTTGGTCCGGATCAGGTCGGAGATCACTGCCGAGCATCAGGCTCAGGAACGCCATGAGCAGCAGCACGGCGCCCACGAGCAGTGACTGGAGGTGGCCGCCCTCGGCGTCGCTGCGCCATCAGCACGGCGTAGCGCACGAACGGGCACCAGCCCGAGCACGCCGAAGAAGACCGTCAGCCAGGCGAAGATGACGTACGGCTTGTACATGATGTAGGCCCGGATGATCGCCACCGCCGACTTGAACACGTGCTCGCGCGTGGACTTGAACAGCCGCGACTCGCGCGTCTTCGGGTTGGTGATGATCGGGATGCTGTCGATCTTCAGCTGCTTGTTGCCGGCCTGGATGATCGTCTCCATGCAGTAGCTGAACCGGGTGATCGTGTTCAGCAGCATCAGGCTCTCGCGGGAGTACGCGCGGAAGCCGCTCGCCGCGTCGGGCAGGTCGGTGCTGGCGGCCCGGTTGACGATCCGGCTGCCGACCTTCTGCAGCACCTTCTTGAGCCGGCGAGAAGTGCTCGACCAGGTGCGACCTGCCGGTCGGCGATGACGATGTCGGCCTTGCCGGCGACGATCGGCTGGACCAGGTCGGCGATCCGCTCCTGCGGGTACTGGTTGTCGCCGTCGGTGTTGACCACGATGTCGGCACCGAGCTCGAGCGCCCGCTGCGACGCCGTCGTGGAAGGACCGGCCCAGGCCCTGGTTGCGGGCGTGGTGCACGAACTCGCGTGACCCCGTGCGCCTCGGCCACCTCGACCGTGCGGTCCGTGGAGCCGTCGTCGATGACCAGCACGATGATCTCGTCGATGCCCGGGATCTCCTTCGGGATCGACTCGCAGGACGAGCGGGAAGCGTCTCCTCCTCGTTCAGGCAGGGGACCTGCACCACGAGCCTCAAGGACAACCTCGCAAGGGGACGTTTCGGGCGACCGGAGGGAGTCCCGCCCAACGGTCGACTCAGGGTAACTCGTCTTCAGGGTCCGGCCGGGCACCCCGGCGTCGGCGAGCCCACCAGGGCCAGAGCATCAGGGCCACCGACAGGAGCACGGAGACCGCCGTGACCAGCTTGCCGAGGGCGAAGCCCGGAGCCCGGTACTCGACCACCACCCGGTGCTCTCCCGAGCCCACCGGGATGGCGGCGAACGCGTGGTTCCCGGGGACCATGGTGACGTCCTTGCCGTCGACGCTCGCCGACCAGCCGGCGCGCACGATCGAGTCCGCGATCACGAGGTACCCGCGGCCATCGGCATCGACGTCGGCCTCGATGCGCTCCGGCTCGTCGGAGCGCACAGTGACGTCGGCGGGTCACCCGTCAGCCGCCGGGGTCGAGTCGTCGTCCAGCAGCACGGTGTCCTCGGCCACTCCACGCTTGAGCTCCCGGACCCGCTCGTCGGCGTCGGCCACCACCCGGCTGCGGTCCGCCCACCGGATCCGCGGGAACGCGCTGAGCCGCTCGTAGACGGTGTCCCCCGCCTCGGCGAAGACGAGCCTGAGCCCGTCGTCCGTGGGCCGCACCCCGGAGCAGGCCAGGTCGCCACCCTGTCCCTTGAACACGGTGGCCCCTCGTGCCCCGGTGACCCAGACATCGACCGGGTAGCTGCCGCCGCCGGAGAGGCCCTCCCCGGGGACGGCCACCCGCGTCGGGACTGCCGGCAGCCGCTTGCCGAGGAGCCGCTGGCCCTCCTGCACGCCCGACGGGGTGTGCACGGCCACGTGGATGACCGTGGGCTTGTCGAGGGGGAGGTTCCTGGGCCGCTGCACCACGACCTGCACCCCACGCAGTGCCCCGCCGTCGATCTCGCAGTGCCCCCGCTCCCCCTTCTTCAGGCGCACCCGGTCGGGGGCCGCGGGAGTCGGGTCGACGGTGCCGGCGACGTCGCTCGAGGCGCCGACCCAGTAGCGGACCGCGAGCTGGTCCAGTGCCGGCAAGCTGGCGGAGCGCTCCGCGGTGAGGCTCTGCGGGAAGAGGCTGTAGGTCGGCGAGACCCGGACCTTGGGGTCGACCGCGAGCAGCACGTCCCACCACCGGGGCTGGGTGAACTCGTGCCCCACGGGAGTGCGGAGGCCGTAGAAGGACGCGGACCCGGCGGGGTACAGCGTGACGCCGCTCGCCCCGAAGCGCTCACCGTCGAGGTGGCGCTGGAGATAGCTCTGCGTGGGGGTCGCGGGGTAGAGGTTGCTCCGGTGGCTCAGCGGCAGCATCGTGTGCGCGAACATCGTGCTCTGCGCGACCACGAGCAGCGCCAGCACGAAGGGGCCGAACCGCTGCGCCGGCGAAGGACCGAACCTGGTCAGCAGCGCGGCGACGACGGCGGCCACGAGGAAGAGCCCGGGGACGATCAGCGCAGACCACCAGTGACCGGCGTAGCCGAGGCGGTGGGCGTCGGACCCGCCCCGCACGAGCACCAGCAGGAAGAACACGACCGCGACCGCGAGCACGGCGAGCGCCGGGACCATGGCCCTGAGGTCTGGTCCCGAGCCAGAGTCCTTGCCACCACGACGTGCGGAGATCCAGCGCAGCAACCGGTCGATGCCCACGCCGGCCAGGGCTGCGCCCAGGAAGCCGAACACCGACTGCGCCCGGGTGATCGAGTTGCTCGAGAAGAGCGGCAGCCGCTGTACGGCGCCCAGCAGCGGCCCACCGACCCAGATGAGGACCACGAGCACCACGAGGGCGACCGCGAGGAAGACCCGCGGAGAGCGATCGGGAGCACCTCCCACGGGGAGCCGCACCACGAGAGCGCACAGGGCAAGCACGACCGCGGCCGCCCCGAGGAAGCCGACCGCCTCGATCGGGACCACGGATCCGTAGGACTGCCCACCGACGCAGAGACCCACGCTGTCCGGCGCGACGGTCGTGGTGAACAGGCCGAGCGGCAGGTGGACGCCGGCGGTGGTCTCACGCTCCTGGAGTCCCAGCGCCCCGAGGTTCCGCACGAACGGCAGGATCTGGATCGCGGAGAGTCCGATGCCCAGGAGCACCCCCGACCCCGCGCGGACGAAGAGGCCGGCCATCGCGTGCCGGTCGGGCCGCAGGACGGTGAGGGCCCGCACGACCACGTAGACCGCCGCGACCGCGAACGTGTACAGCGTCACGGCCGGGAACCCGCCGAGCAGCATGCTGGCCACCACTGCGGCCACGAGGACGACGTCGCGCGGGCTGCGCCGCTGGACCATCCGCTCCAGTCCCCAGAAGAGCGCGGGGATGAAGGCCGCCACCCGGGTCTGGGGCCAGTTGGTCCACATCATCATGAAGCCCGACGAGACGAAGATGATGCCGGCGAGCACGCTGGCTCCGCGGCTCAGGCCGTGTCTCCGGAGGAACGCGAACATGCCGCCGATGGCGACGGAGAACTCACCGAGCTTGACGAAGGCCGGGGCGAGCCAGAGCGGGAGGAAGTAGTACGGCAGGGAGAGCGGGCTCAGCTCGCCCTGGTTGGGCAGGGAAGCCAGCGGTACGCCGCCCACGACGTACGGCGACCACGTGCGGAAGTCGCCGGACCAGAAGCCGGACTTGATCGCGTGGATGGCCGGGACGAACCCGTTGATGGTGTCGGTGCGGCAGGTGATGGTGTCGTTGAGGTCGACCCCCGCGATCCCGGAGAACGGCGCGAACCTGGTGAGGGCGTCGACGTCGAAGAGCGTGCCCATCCCGATCAGCGCAGGTCCGAGCGTGATGAGGACGAAGACCGCGAGCAGGACGTAGCTCACCCGGTCCAGCAGACCCCGGCCGTTGCCCTGGCTCATCGGGGGCTGATCCGGCGTCACCCGGGGTCGCCGGCAGGACGCAGCCACACCAAGCCAGACCCATGGAGTTCCCTTCGACAACGGCGGGTTCGACCCGCCACCGGGTACGCGAGATCGTACGGAGCGCCGCGCTCCCAGCGGGTCAACACCCCCGGTTGCCGGTTGTATTGTGTGTCGCGATTCCAGGTTCGCAGCCGAAGGAGGTCGCGCTCATCCCCGGCACGAACGAAGAACGCAAGCCGCAGCTCGCCTATTCGGCGTTGCAGGACTTGACGCATGACGAGGAGAAGCGGCGACGCAAGGCCGCCAAGATCGTCTCGGTCCTCCGGCACTTCCTCGGCAGGGACGACCTGAGCGGGCTGCTCGCCGTCGACATCGGCAGTTCCACGGGCTACACCGCCGACACCCTCCGCGACACGGGTTGCTCGGTGATCGGCGTCGACATCGACGTCCCCGGCCTCCAGCACGCCAACTCCCGCTTCGGCGACCGCATCGACTTCATGTGTGCGGACGGCTCGGCCCTTCCGTTCGCCGACCAGTCGGTCGACATCGTGGTCTTCAACCACATCTACGAGCACGTCGTCGACCCCGACGCCATCCTCGCGGAGATCCGCCGGGTGCTGAAGTACGACGGTGTCGTCTACTTCGGCTTCGCCAACCGACTCGGCGTCGTCGAGCCGCACTACCGGCTCCCGTTCCTGTCCTGGGTGCCGCGACGGATGGCCGACCGCTACGTGTCACTGTTCAACCGGGCCGACGAGTACTACGAGCAGTTCCGCACCAGGCCCGGCCTGAAGAAGATGTGCGCGGGCCTGCAGCTGTGGGACTACACGTACACGGTGCTGGCGAACCCGGTCGAGTTCGAGGCGACCGACATGGTCCCCAAGCGCCTGGAGAACCTGCCCCCGCTCGCCTGGCACACGCTCGCCCCGATCATGCCGACCTTCCTCTGGGTCGGCACGCCTGGTCATCGCGTTCCTGCCGGTCCCGAGACCCGCAGCAGACCAGCGTTGCTGTCCAGGTAGCCCGGGCAGAACGTGGCCATCCCGCAGCTCCCCGCAAGTCGTCGTGGCAACAGTGGCTGACCTACCTGTTCCTGGTGCTCTGCCTCGCAGCGGCGGCATGGGCGGTGGCGAGCCAGCGCGAGGAGCTCGGCGACGCGCTCTCGGAGCTGACCTGGCAGTCGGTCCTCGGTTCCTTCGTCTTCGGCGTCCTCGCCACGCTCGCCGGGTTCCTCTCCTGGCTGGCCGCCGTGGTCGACGGCGGCGTCCACCTCCCGGTCCGCGCCGGCCTGCGCGTCTACGCCATCGGCCAGGTCGGCAAGTACCTGCCCGGGGCGGTGTGGCCCGTCCTGACGCAGACCCAGCTCGGCCGCAGGCACGGAGTCTCGCCGATGCGGATGGCGTCGGGGGCGCTGCTCGCGCTGGCCATCAGCGTCTGCACCTGTCTGGTCCTGGGCTGCGTGCTGCTCCCGTTCGCGGGCGGCGAGGCCGAGCAGCGCTACTGGTGGGCACCGCTCGTGGCCGTGCCGATGATCATCGCCCTGATCCCGCCGGTGCTCAACCGCCTGCTCGCTTTCGCCAGCCGCGTGATGCGAATGGGGCCCTTCGAGTCGGGGTACTCCGGGGCCGGCATCTTGCGGGCGGCGTCGTGGTCCGTCGTCGCCAACCTGCTCTTCGGCATGCACGTCTACCTGCTCGCCTGGCCGGGCGGCGAGCACGGCCTACGCCTCTACGTGCTGTGCACCTGTGCATACGCGTTGGCGGCCGGTCTCGGCGTGCTCGTGGTCCTG
>CAVSMJ010000003.1:0-595651 GCA_963729015.1 uncultured Actinomycetota bacterium | reverse complement strand
CCCTGCTCCACCGCCGGATCTGGGTTTCGACAGGCTCAACCAGCGGGGGTTGGGGTTGCTTCCCGCCGTACGGCGGGTGGTTTCGGTCGGCTCACCCAGCGCGGGTGAGGCGCTGGGCGGGCCGTCGCAGCAGACTCCGCAGGGGTTGGCCGACGGCGGGAGGTCGGGATGTCGAGTCCGGACGCGCTCGAGAGCACCGAGGTGAGCCACGCCCCCGAGCGGGCCGGGCTGGTGCTGGCGTCGCTGATCGTGGTCGCCGGCGTGGCGAACCTGAACCTCTCGGTGGCCAACGTCGCGCTGCCCTCGATCGGGAAGGCGTTCGACTCCTCGCAGACCACGCTGGACATGGTCGCGGTCGGGCTACTCGCTCGGTCTCGCGGCGTCCGTGCTCTACCTCGGCGCGGTCGGCGACCGGTACGGCCGCAAGATGATGCTGATCCTCGGCATCACCCTCTCCGTCCCGGCGTGCCTGCTGGCGGCGTACGCCCCGAACGACGACGTGCTCGTCGTGGCGCGCATCTTCGGCGGCCTGTCGGCGGGGATGGCCTACCCCACCACCCTGGCGCTGATCACCGCCCTGTGGTCGGGTCCCGGACGGACCAAGTCGATCGCGCTGTGGTCGGCCCTCGGCGGCGGGATCTCGGCCCTGGGCCCGCTCACGGCCGGCGCCCTCCTCGAGCACTTCTGGTGGGGGTCGGTGTTCCTGGTCACCCTCCCCCTGGCCGTGGTGGCGCTGATCATGGCGTGGCTGTTCGTGCCCTCGCACGCCAACGAGTCGAGCGACGCGGTGGACAACCTCGGCGGCATCCTGTCGGTGCTGCTGGTCGGCGGCATGGTGCTGGCCATCAACTTCGCACCGGTGCCCGGCAAGGGAAAGCTGGTGGCGGGGCTGGGCATCATCGCGCTCGCCGCGGCGGTCGGGTTCATCTGGCGGCAGCGGCATGCGGCCAACCCGTTGTACGACCTGGACATCGCGGCGCGCCGTACGTTCTGGGTGGCCGCCTGTGCGGGGATCATCGTGTTCGGCTCGCTGATGGGGTCCGCCTTCGTCTCCCAGCAGTACCTCCAGAACGTGCTGGGCTACGACACGGTCGAGGCGGGCGCAGCGTTCCTCCCGGCCGTCGTGTTCATGGTCCTGGTGGCGCCCCGGTCGGCGAAGCTGGTGGAGTCGCGCGGGGCTCGTACGACGCTGCTGATCGGCTACGTCTTCCTGTTCCTGGCCTTCCTCGCGATGCTCCTGCTCTGGGAGGAGGACAGCAGCTACTGGCAGATCGGGATCGCCTACGCCCTGATCGGCATCGGGGTCGGCTTCGCCGGAACCCCGGCCTCGCACTCGTTGACCAGCTCGGTGCCGGTGCGGCGAGCCGGCATGGCCTCCGGTACGGCGGACCTGCAACGCGACCTCGGCGGCGCGATCATGCAGTCGATCCTGGGAGCCCTGCTGACCGCCGGCTACGCCTCCGTCGTTCGCGGCCGCCATCAGCAGCTCGAGCAACGCGGACAAGGTGTCCTCCGACGTGCAGGCCGAGCTGACGAAGTCGTTCGCGTCGGCCGAGGCGACCGCCCAGCAGTACCCGACGTACGCCGACCAGATCATCGCCGCCGCCAAGTCCTCGTTCCTCGACGGGGACGACTGGGCCTACACGGCGGGCCTGGTCGCCATCGCGCTCGGTGCGGTGCTGGTCTTCATCATGTTCCCCCGCCACGAGGAGGAGAAGGCGCTGCTCGAGCGGTACCACGTCGAGGACACTGAGTCCGATGCCGTCGAGTCGTAGCTGAACCGGGAGTTCGCATGTTCTACACGTTGGCCTTCGTCGCGATCGGGATCCTGCTCGTGGTCGTCGTGCTCGTCCGGGACAAGCGCCCCCGCGGAGGTGGCGACACCCCCAAGCCCCACGGCACCGCCGGCGCGTCCCGCACCGAGTCGGGCAGCGCCGCGCGCAAGGAACGGAAGCGACGTCGCGCGCAGTCCAAGCACGATCGGCGCAAGCGTCACTGACGACACGTCAGATCAAGGTGGCGCCCACGCCCTCGAGCAGGTTGACGGCCGATCGCTTGCCGCGACCCCAGTCGGCCAGCGACCAGGTCTCGCTCGTGGTGACGGTGATGCCGGTCTCGACCGGCCCGCCGGACGTCACCTCGACGTGGAGCTGCGAGCCCCACGAGAAGAGCGACATCCCCTTCTTGAACTCGAGCACGTGAGGAGTGCTCTCTCCCTCCGCGAACGCCCAGCCCTGTGCGCCGGCGACGCGACGGATCTCCTGCACCGTCTCGTCGAACGAGCGATCCGTGGTTCCGTGCATCTGCGCCATGTCGCGCTCCCTCCCGATGGATGGCGCCAGCCTCCTCCGCACCGACAGGCGCTGTCCAGACCCGATCAGCCCGCGGCCCGGGCGTACCGCTCGGAGACACGGCGTACGGCGTCGGCGAGGTCGGGTGAGTCCTCGACCTCGAAGTCGGCGTCGAGGACCCCGAGCCAGAAGGCGATGTCGTCGGGACTGCGCGCGCCGATCTGCACCCGGCAGCGGTCCTCCCCCAGCGGCTCGATGCTGCCCTGGGTCCACGGGCCCATCCGCTCCTCGACGACCGACGCCGGCGCGTGGACCACCACCGTGCCGGTCACCTTCATCTGCACCTGACGGGTCTTGCTGGCGACGTACGCCGCGATGTCCTCGGCCGGGAGCTCGCGCAGCCGGAAGCGGTGCCCGACCGAACGGGTCTGGCTCATCCGGTCGCAGCGGAAGGTGCGCCAGTCGTCGCGCTCGAGGTCGAAGGCGACGAGGTACCAGCGCATCCCCCAGTTCACGAGACGGTACGGCTCGACCCGGCGCTCGGTGGCCGAGCCGGCGTGGTCGGAGTAGGCGAAGCGCATGACCTCGCGGTCGCGCGCCGCCGCCGCCACCAGCGCGAGCAGCTTGCCCTCGACGTCGGGGGTCCGGCGCCGGCCGGTCACCCGGACCGTGTGGGCCTGGAGGGCGTCCACCCGGCCGCTGAGCCGCTTGGGCAGGACCTGCAGCATCTTGGTGAGCGCCCGCAGCGCGGTCTCCTCCATCCCCTGCACCGAGCCGCCGCTCGCGGTGCTCAGCGCGACCGCGATCGCGACCGCCTCGTCGTCGTCGAGGAGGAGCGGCGGCATCGCGGCGCCGGCGGAGAGCCGGTAGCCGCCGACGGACCCCCGGGTCGCGAGCACCGGGTAGCCCAGGTCGCGCAGCCGGCCGATGTCGTTGCGCACCGTGCGCTCGGTGACACCGAGCCGGTGGGCCAGCTCGGGACCGGGCCATTCACGCGGCGTCTGCAGCAGCGAGAGCAGCTGGAGAAGTCGTCCGGAGGTCTCTGACATGTGCGTCAGAATAGTTGCCGATCAGGAAAGAAACGTTCCTGATGGACTCCTAGCGTGAGCGGCATGACAACTCTCCTCGAACCCCCAGTCGTCACCCGCGCCAAGACCGAGCAACCCTCCCCTGATGTGGGCCGGCTTCGCGGTGATCCTCTCCGCGATGATCCTCAACATCCTCGACTCCACGATCGTCAACGTGGCGGCTCCGTCCATCCAGGCCGACCTCGCGATGGGTACGTCGGCACTCGAGTGGGTCGCCGCGGCGTACACCCTGGCCCTCGCGGTCGGCCTGATGGCCGGCGCCCGGCTCGGCGACATGTACGGCCGCAAGCGGATGCTGATGATCGGGCTCGTGGGGTTCGTCGCGTCGTCGGCGTTCTGCTCGTTCGCGTGGTCGGGCGACGTGCTCGTCGCCTCGCGCGCGGTGCAGGGGCTCGCGGCGGCGTTGATGGTGCCGCAGAGCTTCGGGCTGATCCGCGACGTGTTCCCGCCGCAGCACATGGGCAAGGCGTTCGCCGCGCTCGGCCCCACCATCGGCCTGTCCACCGTCCTCGGCCCGGTCATCGCGGGTCTGCTGATGAAGGCCGACCTGTTCGGCACCGACTGGCGCGCGCTGTTCCTGATCAACCTGCCGGTCGGCGTCTTCGCCCTGTGGCTGGGCGCCCGGGTGCTCCCGGACGGCGCGCCCTCGCACGCCGGGTTGAGGCTGGACGGCGTCGGCACCCTGCTGCTCGGTACGGCGAGCTTCCTGCTGGTCTTCCCGCTCGTCGACGGCCGCACCCAGGGCTGGCCGACCTGGATGTTCGTGCTGCTGGCGGCCTCCGTCCCGGTGTTCGCCGCGTTCGTCGTGCACCAGCGGGCGCGGCTGCGGGCAGGTCGGGCGCCGATGGTGGAGTTCAGCGTGCTGCGCAAGCGGTCCTACGTCTCCGGCGTCGTCTTCACGCTGGTGTTCTTCGGCAGCATCGTCGGGTTCTCCCTCACCACCGGGCTGTTCCTGCAGATCGGCCTCGGCTTCGGGCCGATGCACGCCGCGCTCTACCTCGCGGCGATGGCGGTCGGCGCGTTCTTCGGCGCCGGCGTCGGCGCCTGGGCGGCCACCGCGGTCGGCCGGCCGATCCTGCACGTCGGCCTGACGATCATGGCCGTCGGGACGGCCGTGCTCTACGTCTCGCTGAAGTCGGCCGACGGGCGACGTCGGGATGCTGACCCTGGCGCCCGGACTGTTCGTCTTCGGGCTCGGCATGGGGATGATCTTCGTCCCGCTCTTCAGCATCATCATGGGCGAGATCGACGACCACGAGGTCGGTTCGGGCAGCGGGCTGCTCGAGTCGCTGCAGCAGCTGGGCGCGTCGCTGGGCGTGGCCATCCTCGGGACGCTGTTCTTCGACCGGCTCGCGCTCGAGGACGGCGGCCCGGTCGCCGCGATGACGAGCGGCCGACACCTGGTCGCGGCCGAGGACACCCTGCTGATGGTGATCGTGCTGATCGCACTCGCCTGGGTGATCGGCTGGCTGCTGCCGAAGAAGGCGCGCGAGATGGTCTGATCCCGGCCCGGGTGGTGCCGTCGCGATCCGCTCGCGGCGGCACTGCTGTGCGTGCGGGGTCAGTACGCCGTCCACTCCCGGCCGAACCAGCGCCTGATCCGGCTGGAGCCGAACTCGGCCTTGTCGGCGGCCAGGAGGTCGGACGGCGCCTCGAAGTCACCGGTCGGCGGTTGCCCGCTGCGGAAGGTCACCTCGACCTTGGCGACCTGGTCCTGGCCGAACTCGAGGTAGCAGGTCCCGCGGCCGTCGTACGTCGAGGAGGACGCGCTCTCGCGGTAGCGCTCGATGATCCGCTCCGCCACGACGGCCGCCTGGCGCTCGGCGTACACCCCGGCCTTGGGGGTGCCGACGCTGGTGACGTCGCCGACGGCGTACACGTCGGGGAAGGCGGTCTCCAGGGTCAGCGGGTCGACCGGGACCCAGCCGTCGACGCACAGGCCGGAGTCCAGGACGACCTGCGGGGCGCGGTGCACGGGCACGCCGAGGAAGAGGTCGAACGGCATCTCGTCGCCGTCGGCGAGCACGGCGACCTTGCGGCCCGGGTCGAGGGTGCGCACGATCCGCTCGGGGTGCCAGGCGATGCCTCGCTCGGCGAAGGCCGTGAGCAACGCCTCCGACGCGGCCGGCGACGGCGGGATCGGTCGGCCCAGCGGCATCACCAGGGAGACCTCGCTCGCGTCGCGGATCCCGCGCCGGGTGAGCAGGTCGTGCACCAGCAGGGCCGTCTCGCTCGGCGCGGGCGGGCACTTGAACGGGGTGGAGGTCACGCCCACGACCACGCGCCCGCCCTCGAACCGCTCGAGCACCTCGCGGCCGGCGAAGGCGCCGGCCACGGTGTAGAACTCGTGCCCGGCCTCCTCCAGACCCGGGGTGGCCGACGGGTGCAGGTCCGCGCCGAGCGCGACGACCATGACGTCGCCGTCGAAGACGCCGGCGTCCGTCTCGACCCGGCGGGCCTGCGGGTCGATGCCGCGGATCGTGCTCTGCACGAACTGCACGCCGGGCTTGAGGACGTCGCGGTAGGCGTGCTGCACCGCCTCTCCCGTCGTACGCCCGAACATCACGTCGAGCTTGGAGAAGCCGAAGACGAAGCCGTCGGACCGGTCGACGAGCACCACCTCGACGTCCTCGCCGAGCTCCTCGGACAACCGCGTCGACAGCTCCAGCCCACCGAAGCCCGCTCCCAGCACCAGTACTCGCACGGGTGCGAATCTACGGCCTCGTGGAGGTCTGTGCCCTCTACTCTGGCCCGGTGCCTCGACTCCTCCCTTTTGTCCTCGCGTCACTCCTGCTCGTGGCCCTCGCGGCGCCCGCGACCGCGCGTGATCCGCTGCCCGTCGGGACCGACGTCGACTACCAGCTCGGCGGCGCACGACCGGTCCCCGCGCACGTCGGCATCGTCGTGCGCGACCGCAAGGCGCCGCCGGTCCCGGGCCGCTACAACGTCTGTTACGTCAACGGCTTCCAGACCCAGGCCGACGAGCGCGGGTTCTGGAAGCGCCACCCCGCGCTGGTGCTGCGGAAGAAGGGTCGGCCGGTCGTGGACAGCGCGTGGGGCGAGTGGCTCCTCGACCTGCGTACGCCGGCGAAGCGCTCCCGGCTGGCGGCGATCATGCGGATCTGGACCCGGACCTGCGCCAACAAGGGGTACGACGCCGTCGAGTACGACAACCTCGACTCGTTCACCCGCAGCCGCGGGCTGCTCAGGCGGTCGCAGGCCGTCGTCTACGCGCGGCTGCTCGTGAACGGGGCCCACGCCGCCGGCCTGTCGGCCGGCCAGAAGAACCTCGCCGACTTCGACGGGCGCAAGGTCGGCTACGACTTCGCGGTCGCCGAGGAGTGCGGGCGCTACCGCGAGTGTGCGTCGTTCGTCGCGAACTACGGCCGGCGGGTGCTGTCGATCGAGTACCGGCGGGTCGACTTCCGCTGGACCTGCGCGCACTTCGGCTCGCGGCTGCCCGTCGTACTGCGGGACCTGGACCTGACGCCGCGCGGCGTACGCGACTGGTGCTGATCAGCCGGGCGGCAGGCCGAACAGCGCGACGCCGTTGTGCCAGCAGACGCGGCGCAGCCAGTCCTCCCCCAGCTTCGGGTGCCGCTCGCTGACGCGGACGAGGCCGTCGAGCTGTTCGAGGTAGGGGTAGGGGATCGTCGGGAAGTCGCTGCCGAACAGCACCCGGTCGCCGAGGTCGGCGAGGCGGGGCAGCAGCTCGTCGGGGTACGGCGCCTCGGCGTCGAAGAAGGTCGTGAACACCATCGTCGTGTCGAGCCGGGTGTTCTCGTGGTCCTCGACGAGGGTGAGGAACTCGGCGTACTCCGGGGCGCCCATGTGCGCGACCACGGCGGTCAGCCGCGGGTGGCGGGCCAGCAGGCGCTCGAGGTGCTGCGGACCGGTGAACTCGTTGCCGACCGGACCGGAGCCGACGTGGATGACGACGGGGGTGCCGGCGTCCTCGATCGCGCCGAAGGCCTCGTCGAGCAGCGGGTCGTCGAGGCGGAACTCCCCCACCTGGGTGTGCAGCTTGAAGACCTCGACGCCGGCGTCGATCAGCTCGGCGACGTACGCCGGCGCCTCGGGCTCGGGGTAGAAGGTCGCCGACCAGAGGCACTCCGGCACGTCGGCCGCGAAGTCGCGAGCCCAGTCGTTGAGGTAGGTCGCGACGCCCGGGCGATGGGCGTAGGGCAGCGCGCTGAAGCGTCGTACGCCGAAGGAGCGGAGCTGCTCGACGCGCTCGTCGTGGCTGCCGCGGTAGCGGATCGGCCACTCCCGGCCGATCTTCGGGCCGGCGAGGTCGAACTGCTCCCAGACGCGCCTCTGGATGTTCGGCGGCAGGAAGTGGACGTGCACGTCGAAGAGGCCGGGCAGGTCGAGGTCCTGCCAGAAGGCGCGGGTCTGCTCGACCGGCTCGTCGTCGGCGACCACCGTCAGTCCATGCCCTTGAGCTGGCGGCCGAGCGCCTGCTGCTTCTCGCGGTTGGCCTGCTTCTCGGCGAGCGCGTGGCGCTTGTCGTAGGTCTTCTTGCCTCGGGCGAGGGCGATCTCGACCTTCGCGCGGCCGTCCTTGAAGTACAGCGAGAGCGGGACCAGCGTGTAGCCGCGCTCGTTGACCCGGCTCTCCAGCTTGTCGATCTCGTGGCGGTTGAGCAGCATCTTGCGGACCCGTCGCGGCTCGTGGTTGGTCCAGGTGCCCTGGGTGTACTCCGGGATGTGCACGCCGTGCAGGAACGCCTCGTGCTCGTGGATCTCGCCGAACCCGTCGGCCAGGGTCGCCCGACCGGCGCGCAACGACTTCACCTCGGTGCCGACGAGGACCAGCCCGGCCTCGAAGGTGTCGTCGATGTGGAAGTCGTACCGCGCCTTGCGGTTCTGGGCGATCAGCTTGCGCCCCTGCTCCTTCGGCATGCCGGCCATCCTCTCAGGGGGCGCAACCGGGTTGCGTCGCACCTAGGTGGTTGAGGAGCGTGCGCCAGCGAGCGTCTCGAACCACACGATCAAGGGGTTTCGACAGGCTCAACCGGCGGGTGGTGGCGGTAGGTGTTCGCCGTATGTCAGTCGGCGTACGACGGACGGCCCAGCGACTTGTCAGCCAATACCGTCAGCGCCTACATGTAGTTCATCGGGTTCACCGGGCTGCCGTCGAGCAGCACGGTGAAGTGGAGGTGGCAGCCGGTGGACCAGCCGGTGCTGCCGGCGTACCCGACGGCCTCGCCGCGGCGGACGCGCTCGCCGGTGCTGGCGGCGTAGGAGCTCATGTGGTTGTAGACGAGCGTCATGTTCTTGCCGTTGACGCGGCCGACGTCGAGGTAGAGGCGGTTGCCGTAGACGTCCGACCACACCTTCGAGATCACGGTGCCGGAGTTGCCGGCGCGTTCGGGGGTGCCGCAGGGGGCGTGGAAGTCGGTGCCGTCGTGCAGGCCCCAGTAGCCGTAGATCGGGTGCCGGCGGTAGCCGTACGGCGAGGTCACCTCGCCGGGCACCGGCCGGAACAGGAAGCCGCCGGTGTCGCCCTTGTAGCCGCCGTGCTGCCGCTGCGACCGCTCGAAGATCAGCTGGCGGATCTTCTCCTCCTGCTTCTTCGCGGCCTTCAGCTGGCGCTGGTCGGCGGCGCGGGCGCGCGACGCGGCGGCCGCAGCCGCCCGGGAGCGTACGACGAGCGTGGCCACCTCGGCGCGGGCCTGCGCGGCCGACTGCTCGAGTCCCTGCTTGCGGACCAGGTTCTCCGCCGCCGCCCGACGCTGTACGGCGACCGCGGCCCGGGCCTTCTCGACCGCGGCCTCCTGGGCCGCCAGCTGGGCGCGGGCGACCTTCAAGCGACTCGAGCAGCGTGGTCTGCTTCGACATCAAGGTCGTGACCGTGTTCATCTGCGTGGTGACCTCGGCCGGGTCGGTGGAGTTGAGCATCACCGAGAGACCCATCAGGGCCGGGTCGCCGTTGGCGTAGTTGCTCGCGGCGAGCTGGCCGATCGCGATCCGCTGGTCGGTCACCCGCTGCCGTGCCTTGTCCAGCGCAGCCTGGGCCAGCGGCGAGCTTGTGCTCGGCGACCTGGAGCCGGGCCTGCATCTGTGCGTCGAGACGGGCGGCGGCGTCGGCGTTGCGCTGCGCGACCGCGAGTCGCTGCTGCGAGGCCCGGAGCGCCGAGCGCGCGCTGCTGAGCCGCTTCGCGGCGGCGACGAGCGCCTTGCTCGACTCGTGCAGGTCACCCGCTGCGCTGCGCACCTGGCCGTGGGCCTGGCGCTGCTTCTTCTTGAGCTTGTCCTCAGCAGCGGCGTGCGGCATCGCCGCGGTCACGCTCGCCAGGGCGAGCGCCGTGCAGGCAACCACCATCCGGAACCGGCGCCGGATTCTTGGTAGACATCGGGGTACAGGGGAAGGACGCACCAGTGAAGCCGTTCATTTTGGGGAAGTGAACCGCTTGACCGTAACCGACGGTCGTCACACTTTGAGGTATTTGCGCGTCATCACGAGTGTCGGGATCAGCGTGAGCAGCACACCGAGCACAGCGATGCCTCCGACGGCCAGCAGCGCGTCGTCCCAGTCGACCCACTCGACGATGTTGGAGCTCGGTCGCAGCTTGCCGTAGATCACGAACTGCATGAACGACAGCACGGCCAACGAGGACAGGCCGATGCCCACGATCGCGGCGATCAGGGTCTCCATCAGGAAGGGCAGCGAGATGTAGAGGTTGGAGGCCCCGACCAGCCGCATGATCCCGATCTCCTTGCGCCGCGCGTACGCCGCGAGCCGGATCGTGTTGCCCACCTGGAGGATCGCCGCGACGAGCAGGAACCCCGCCACCGCGATCGCGCCCCACTTCATCACCGTGATCCAGAAGTAGATCGGCTTGAGCACCTGGCGCAGGTCTCGGACGGCCGCGACGCCCTGGGTCTGCGAGAGCGCACCCTCGACGCCGCGGTACTTGTTGGGGTCCTTGAGCTTGACCCAGTAGGACTCCTGCATGTCGTTGGCGTTGACGGTCGAGTAGATCTCCTGCTCGGACTTGTCCTTGTCGATGTAGACCCGCTTCCAGGTCTCGAACGCCTCGTCCTTGCTCTGGTGGTAGTACGACGCCACCTCGGGGTTGTCGCCGATCACGTTCTTGATCTCGGTCTTCTGCGCCGGCGTCACCTCCCCGGTGCAGGTCGCCGTCTTGCTGTTCTGGTTGCACATGAAGACGGTGATCTGGAGCTTGCTCCCCCAGAACTTCTCCGCCTTCTCGGCCTGCGAGTTCAGCAGCAGGCCCATGCCGACGAGGGTGAGCGAGACGAAGATCGTCACGATCAGGGCGACGGACATCGAGACGTTGCGTCGCAGTCCTGTGCCGGTCTCCGAGAAGACGTACCGCAGCTGCATGGGGGAAGTACTCCTCAGTGCTGGTAGCCGTAGACGCCGCGTGGCCTGGTCTCGTACGACGCGCCCGTCGTCGAGCTCGATGACCCGCTTGCGCATCTGGTCGACGATGCCGGCGTCGTGGGTCGCCATCACCACGGTGGTGCCGGTGCGGTTGATCCGGTCGAGCAGCTTCATGATGCCGATGCTCGTGTTGGGGTCGAGGTTGCCGGTCGGCTCGTCGGCGATCAGGATCTGCGGCCGGTTGACGAACGCCCGCGCGATCGCGACGCGCTGCTGCTCACCGCCCGACAGCTCGTCGGGCAGCCGCCGGCCCTTGCCGTCGAGCCCCACCATCTCGAGGGTCTCCGGCACCACCTTGTTGATGTGGGACTTGGGCTTGCCGATCACCTGGAGGGCGAAGGCGACGTTCTGGGAGACCGTCTTGTTGGGCAGCAGCCGGAAGTCCTGGAAGACGGTGCCGATCTGGCGGCGCAGCCCCGGCACCTTCCAGCTGCGCAGCTTGTTGAGCTCCTTGCCGGCGACGAAGACGCGGCCCTGGTTGGCGCGTTCCTCGCGCAGCACGAGCCGCAGGAAGGTCGACTTTCCGGAGCCCGACTCCCCGACCAGGAAGACGAACTCGCCCTTGTCGATGTCAGCGCTCACGTCGATCAGCGCCGGCTTGGGGTGCCCGGCGTAGGTCGAGGTCACGTTCTCGAATCGGATCACGTGGTGGCGTGGCCGGGGTCGGGAATGGGGAAAGCACGCGAACACGTTCGCGTCCGGCCGCTAGGCGAGCATAGGTGAGCGGCCCTACGGTTGAGCGCATGCTGGAATCGTCGGCCCGTCGCCCATTCGCGCGCTTCGTCCCGGCGACCGTCCAGGGCCTCGTCGTCCTGCTCCTGCTCGCGACGACGGGGTGTTCCGACGACGAGAAGAAGGCCGCTCCTCCGCCGGCTCCCACACCGATGGCCAGCCTGAACACGACGGCGATGCAGGTCCCGCGGATCGAGTTCTGCCAGCTCGTCCCGGACGCCGCCGTACGCCGCGCGCTCGGCCAGGCCCCCGACTCCGACTCCTCCTACGGCAACGGCGACGAACAGGACCTCGCCGGGGTCGGCAGCGAGGTGGTCCACGAGATCGGCTGCGTCTGGAGCACCGACGACGGAGCCGCTGCCCGCGCGTGGGTGTTCGCCCGGCCGGTCGACGCGGCCTTCGCCAGGACGGTGATCGCCGAGGAGCGTCGGACCAAGGGCTGCCGGACGACCCGCGGGCCGGCGTACGGCGACCCGACCCTCACCCAGACCTGCCGCCTGCCCGACGGCAGCCAGCGGGTCCGGCACGCCGGGCTGTTCGGGCAGACCTGGCTGACCTGCGAGGTCTCGGCGACCGCCCAGGATGCGGTCACCGAGCTCCCGGACCGCTCGGAGCGCTGGTGCGTCGAGGTGGCGAACGCGCTGAACACCGGCCGCTGAGCGGCAGAATGTCGTAACAAAGCTGGAGACTTCATCGAACCGTTACCCGGATCAATTGACGTTTTCCCCTTTTGTCGCGCTTTGCCGGAAAACTTCCTCTAGTCCGATCTCGCTGTATGGGCATAACCTCCCCGAGGGCGGTGTCACCCGGGCGCCGCTGTCTGTGAAGGGAAACCCTCGGGATGACGAGACGACGCTGGGCCGCTGGAATCGCAGGAGCGATGGTCGTGGCCGGAAGCACCACCTTGCTGCCGACGACACCGACGACGGCAGCCGCTCCACCTCAGGCGAAGGTGGACTCCGCGCTGGGCAACGGTCTGGGCCGACTGGTCGCCCAGTCCGAGCGCCCAGCCTCAAGGCGGCCGGCGGCTTCCGGCTGAACCCGGACGCTCTGACCATCCGCGACGACAAGGGCCGGGTGCTGCTCCAGCTCACTCCGCAGGCCGGCGTCGACCGCGCCGCGTTCCGGCGCCAGGCCGAGTCGCACGGCTTCGTCGTGCAGAACGTCGACAGCGCCTCCGGCATGCTCGAGGGCTTCGCGCCCGTGAACGCCGTCCGTGACCTCTCCGCCATGAAGAACACCGGCACCCTCGCCCAGGCGCTGAAGCCGAAGACCAACGTCGGCAAGGCCACCAGCCAGGGCGTCGCCCTCGAGCGGGTCGACAAGGTGCAGGCCAAGGGCGTGGACGGCAAGGGCATCACGATCGGTGCGCTCTCCGACTCCTACGACGCAGCTCTCTCCACCATCCCGGGCGACCCGCTGACCATCCACGCCGCTGACGACGTCAAGTCGGGCGACCTGCCGGGCAAGGGCAACGCCAAGTACCCCAAGCCGGTCGTCGTCATCGAGGACTCCGAGCCCAACACCTCGGACTTCGACGAGGGCCGCGCGATGCTCCAGATCGCGCACGACATCGCGCCCGCGTCGAAGCTGTGCTTCGCGACGGCCAACGGCGGCCTGCTGAACTTCGCCAACAACGTCCGCAAGCTGGCCGACAAGGGCGGCGCGTGCGGCGCCAACGTGATCGTCGACGACGTCATCTACTTCGACGAGCCGATGTTCTCGGAGTCGGTGCTGACCGACGCGATCGACGACGTCGCGGCCAAGGGCGTGCACTACTTCACCTCGGCCGGCAACGAGGGCGAGCAGCAGTCGTGGAACTCCAAGGTCCACCTGCTCACGGCCAAGCAGGCCCTCAAGGGCAGCAACATCAACCTCGACGGCGTGGACCCCGCGCTGTACGACGGCGGGTTCCAGGACATGAACCCGGGTTCCGGGACCGACATCGCTCAGAACGTCGCTCTCGGTGAGACCGGCGGCGTGCTCGACCTGCAGTGGGACGACCCGTACGACCTGGACGGCGCGACCTACGGTGCCTCGATCTTCGACGCCACCGGAGAGGTGACCGAGGCCAACCCGGAGCCGAGCTTCACCTTCACGCCGACCGCCAGCCAGGTCGGCCAGACCGTGGAATTCCGCACCGACGCGATCCCGAGCGGTGAGACCGACCTGATCCTGTCGGTCGACGCACCCGACGGCACCAACCTCGGCACCATCGACACCGGGTCCTCCCCGGAGGTGCTCGTCACCACCCTCGACCAGGCGGGTCCCTACACGATCACCGTCAGCGGGTTCGACGGCGACACCGGCGACTTCACCGTCGGCGTGCGCCCGGTGACCGCTCCCTCGAAGGTCAGCACCGACTTCAACGTGCTGCTCTTCGACGAGGACGGCAACTACCTGGCGTCCCTGGGCGACCAGAACACGCTGAGCGGCCGTCCCTCGGAGGTCGCGGGTCTCCCCGGTGCCGCCGACTTCGGCACCCCCGGCGTGCAGATGGTGATCTCGCGACACGACACCGGCACCAGGATCGGAGCGACGCAGCTGCGCAACGTGTTCTCCGGTGACCTCGCCATGACCGAGTACGCCGACCCGCTGTCACCGGCGATCTTCGGTCACGCCCTCGGAAAGCAGGCGACCGGCGTCGCGGCGTACGACCCGTTCAAGTCCTACCTCCCGGAGCCCTACACGGCGCCGGGCGGCGACCTGCCGGTCTACTTCAACTCGGAGGGCAAGCGCTACAGCAAGCCGCAGATCCGGCGTACGCCGAAGGTCGCTGGTGCCGATCGGGGCAACACGACGTTCTTCGTCGCCGACGACCTGCGCGACCCCGACACCCAGCCGAACTTCGGCGGGACCAGCGCATCGGCGCCGCACGTGGCCTCGATCGCCGCGCTGGCCCTGCAGAAGGCAGGCGGGCCGAAGTCGCTCAGCCCGGACAAGCTGCGCCAGAAGCTGACGCAGTCGACCTACGCGCACGACCTCGACCCGATGTACGCCAGCGGCTCCGCCAGCGGGCTGACGGTCACGGCGACCGGCAACCAGGGTCGGGAGGTCGACACCGTCCCCGGTTCGATGAACGACCCGAGGTTCTTCGCGGTCAGCTACTCGGGCAAGGGCTCGCTGAAGTCGCTCACCTTCCTCGGTGAGACCGCCAGCCCGACCGCGCTCGGGAAGAACTCGCTCGAGGTCCGACGGGATCGTGTTCGACACGCGGCCGTTCCTCGGCATCTCGCCGTTCCGCGACCAGGGCTTCCCGTTCACCATCGGCGGGACCTGGGGCGGTCTGGGCAAGGGCCAGGTCGAAGCCGGCGTTCTCCGGCGTGGGCAAGGGCGAGTCCGTGGCCGGCCAGTTCAGCCGGCTGACGCTGAAGCTTCAACGGCGGCCTCAAGAGCGGTCAGGGCCTGCGGTTCGGCATCGACCGTGACCTCGCGGTCTCCGGCTTCGGCGGGGCCAACGAGGGCAACGGCGCCGACGAGCTCGGCGGCTCGATCTTCCTGCCGCAGGGCACCGGCGACGAGCGCGGTCTCGTGTTCGTCGGCGAGCTGACCAACGGCAAGAAGATCGTCGGCACGATGCGCAACGACCTCGGCTACGGGTTCACCCCCGTCGACGGCTACGGCCTGGTCAACGCCGAGAAGGCAGTGCTGGGGCGCTGACCCGCCTCATCCTCGGGGAGGGCATGCTGGGTGATCTGCCCGGTACGCCCTCCCCGAGGAGTTTCATGACCACGTCACGCCAGGTCCGGCTCGCCCGGCGACCCGCTGGAGAGCCCGACGACGCCACGTTCTCGATCGAGGACCACGAGCTCCCGTCACTCGAGGACGGCCAGCTCCTGCTGCGGGTCGTCTACCTCTCCCTCGACCCCTACATGCGGGGCCGGTTGAGCGACGCACCGTCGTACGCCGACCCGGTCGCGGTCGGCGACGTCATCGTCGGCGGCACGGTCTGCGTGGTCGAGGAGAGCCGCGACCCGTCGTACGCCGCAGGGCGACGTGGTGCTGTCGTACTCCGGCTGGCAGACGCACGCGATCGCCGACGCCAAGCACGTCCGCAGGCTCGACCCCGCGGCGGCACCGATCTCCACCGCCGCTCGGCGTGATGGGCATGCCCGGGTTCACGGCGTACGCCGGCCTGCTGGAGATCGGCAAGCCGCAACCGGGCGAGACGGTCGTGGTCGCCGCCGCCACCGGGCCGGTCGGCTCCGCGGTCGGCCAGATCGCCAAGGTGAAGGGCGCCCGCGCCGTCGGCATCGCGGGCGGCGAGAAGAAGCGGCAGGCGCTGCTCGACGAGTTCGGCTTCGACGTCGCGCTCGACCACCGCTCCCCCACGTTCGCCGACGACCTGGCCGCGGCCGTGCCCGACGGCATCGACGTCTACTTCGAGAACGTCGGCGGCCCGGTCGCCCGTGCGGTGTCCCGACACCTGAACCTCTACGCGCGGGTGCCGGTGTGCGGGCTGGTCGCGGACTACAACGCCACCGGCGCACCCGAGGGCCGCGACCGGCTGCCCGGCTTCATGCGGCTGGTGCTGACCAAGAGCCTGACGGTGCGCGGCTTCATCCAGACCGAGTTCGTGAAGAGCCACACGCGCGACTTCGTGCGGGACATGTCCGGGTGGATCGCGGACGGATCGGTGCGCTACCGCGAGGACGTCGTCGAGGGGCTCGACAACGCGCCGTCCGCCTTCCGTGGCCTGCTCACCGGCGCGAACTTCGGCAAGCTCGTGATCCGGGTGTCGCCGGACCCGACCCTGTGACGGGGCCGGTCACCGTCTCGATCGTCCGGCACGTCGCGCCGGAGCATGCCGCGCAGATGGTCGCGTGGGTCCGCGCCGGGTCGTCGCTCGCCGAGCGGTTCGAGGGCTTCCTCGGCACGGGCTGGGTGCGGCCGTCGACGGGCTCCGACGAGTGGCACATGCTCTACCGGTTCGCCGACCAGGCCGCCCTCGAGACGTGGGAGTCGTCGCCGCAGCGGGCGTGGTGGCTCGGGTCGGCGCAGGGTCTGGTGGGCGAGTCGCGGGTGGAGCGTCGTACGGGCATCGAGGGGTGGTTCGACGAGCCCACCTCGCGCGACGTCGAGGACCTCCGGCCCGCTCCGTCGGCTCCGCCGCGGTGGAAGCAGGGCGTGGTCATCTGGCTGGCGTTCTTCCCGCTGAGCCTCGCCCTCGGGCTGCTCCTGGTGGCCGCTGGGGTGCACCTGAACATCGTGCTGCGCACGTTGGTCACGACCGTCGTCGCGACGCCGATCATGACGTACTGGTTGCTGCCGTGGATGACCAAGCGGTTCGAGTGGTGGCTCAGGCCCTCTGGCTGAACACGGCCCTTTCGGGTACGGCGATCGTGTCGTCGTACCAAGGAGGAGGCAGCGATGCCGCAGAAGGCCTGGAGCAAGAAGCGCGAGCGCCAGTACGAGCACATCAAGGAAGGCCTCGAGGACCAGGGCCGCAGCGAGGACACCGCCGAGGAGATCGCCTCGCGCACGGTGAACAAGGAACGCGCGCGATCCGGCGAGGCGAAGCAGAAGAGCAAGACCTCCACCAAGGACATCTCCTCGAGCCGACGCGGCGGCCTCCGCTCGCACTCGGGCTCCGGCGGCCGCACCAAGGACCAGCTCTACGAAGAGGCCAAGAAGAAGAACATCAAGGGCCGGTCCTCGATGACCAAGGCGGAGCTGGAGAAGGCCGTCGGCCGCTGAGGTTGGTTTCGTCGGACCGCGTGCGGGCTCGAGGCAACAGCGAACAGCAACCCAACGCTGGTTGAGCCTGTCGAAACCACCCCTCACGAACGTCGGGTTTCGACAAGCTCAACCGACGGTGGTCAGGGCTGGCTTGCGTCGTACGGCGCGTGGTCCCGACTGGCCGCTCGCTCCGCTCGCTGCTCGACCACCGTTGGCTCGAGGCAACAGCGAACATCAACCCAACGCTGGTTGAGCCTGTCGAAACCACCCCACGAACGTCGGGTTTCGACAAGCTCAACCGACGGTGGTCAGGGCTGGCTTCCGTCGTACGGCGCGTGGTCCCGACTCGCGCTCGCTCCGCTCGCTGCTCGACCACCGTTGGCTCGAGGCAACAGCGAACATCAACCCAACGCTGGTTGAGCCTGTCGAAACCACTTCGCACGAACGTCGGGTTTCGACAGGCTCAACCGACCGTGGTCAGGGCTGGCTTGCGTCGTACGGCGCGTGGTCCCGACTGGCCGCTCGCTCCGCTCGCAGCTCGACCACCGTTGGCTCGAGGCAACAGCGAACAGCAACCCAACGCTGGTTGAGCCTGTCGAAACCACCCCTCACGAACGTCGGGTTTCGACCGGCTCAACCGGCGGTGGTCACGGCCGCCTTCGTCGTACGGCGCGTGGTCCCGACTGGCCGCTCGCTCCGCTCGCAGCTCGACCACCGTTGGCTCGAGGCAACAGCGAACATCAACCCAACGCTGGTTGAGCCTGTCGAAACCACTTCGCACGAACGTCGGGTTTCGACAGGCTCAACCGACGGTGGTCAGGGGGGCTTCCGTCGTACGGCGCGTGGACTGTCGGTGGGCGCGCCTAGCGTGAGCGCCATGACTGAGGCACGCACCTATCCCGCTGGGGTCACCTCGTGGATCGACGTGGAGGTCGATGACGTCGAGGCGGCCAAGGAGTTCTACGGCGGACTGTTCGGCTGGACGTTCACGCAGGTGACTCCCCCGGGCATCCCGGCGGTCTACGTCATCGCCCAGCTCGACGGTCACGACGTCGCGGGGATCGGTGGTCCCGCCACACCGACCGGCGCCGGCAACGGGACCTGGAACACCTACGTGGCTGTCGACGACATCGAGGCCGCGATCGCGAAGGCCGAAGCAGCGGGCGGGCGGCTGGTCGATCCCGTGGAGCAAGCCGGCGAGGGCGGGTGGAACGCGACCGTCGCCGACCCGGCCGGAGTGGAGTTCCGCCTGTGGCAGGCCAAGAACCGGCTCGGCGTGCAGATCGCCAACGTGCCCGGAGCCTGGAACTTCAGCGACCTCCGGGCGGCCGACGCCGAGGCCGTGAAGCCGTTCTACGAGCAGGTCTTCGGCTGGGCCTTCGTCGACATGGGGTTCGCGACGATGATCCAGGTGCCGGGGTACGGCGACCACCTGGCCGCCACCAGCGACCCCGACATCCACGCGCGGCAGGCGACGGCACCGCCCGGGTTCGCCGACGTGATCGGCGGGCTCGCGCCGGCCGGCGAGCTGGGTCCGCACTGGCACGTCACGTTCACCGTCGCCGACCGCGACGAGACCGTGACCCTCGCCGAGGCGCTCGGAGCGACGGTGCTCGTCCGCGAGGACACCGACTGGACCCGTCAGGCGACGCTGCGCGACCCTCAGGGCGCGGTCTTCACCGCGAGCCAGTTCACCCCACCGGACAGCTAGCTGGTGGGCGCGGCCTCGGCCCCGACGCGCCAGCGGATGCCCGCCTCGAGGAAGCCGTCGATCTCACCGTCGAAGACGGCCTGCGGGTTGCCGACCTCGTACTCGGTGCGCAGGTCCTTGACCATCTGGTACGGGTTCAGCACGTAGCTGCGCATCTGGTCGCCCCAGCTCGCCTGCACGTCGCCGCGGAGCTCGTCGAGCTGGGCCTTCTCCTCGGCCTTCTTCAGCGCGAGCAGCTTGGCCTTGAGGATGACCATCGCGCTGGCCTTGTTCTGCAGCTGCGACTTCTCGTTCTGGCAGGACACGACCGTGCCGGTGGGGATGTGCGTGAGGCGTACGGCGGAGTCGGTCGTGTTCACCGACTGACCACCCGGACCGCTCGACCGGTAGACGTCCACGCGGATGTCCTCCTCCGGGATGTCGATCTCGTCGGTCTGCTCGAGCACCGGCACCACCTCGACGGCGGCGAAGCTGGTCTGGCGTCGTCCCTGGTTGTCGAAGGGGCTGATCCGCACCAGCCGGTGGGTGCCCGCCTCGACGCTCAGCGTCCCGTAGGCATAGGGGGCGTGCACCGCGAAGGTGGCCGACTTCAGGCCGGCCTCCTCGGCGTAGGAGGTGTCGAAGACCTCGACGGAGTACTTGTTGCGCTCGGCCCAGCGGGTGTACATCCGCATCAGCATCTCGGTGAAGTCGGCGGCGTCCACGCCACCGGCGCCGGCGCGCACGCTGATGATCGCCTCGCGGGCGTCGTACTCACCGGACAGCAGGGTGCGGACCTCGAGCTGCTCCACCAGCTTGAGCAGCCGCTTGAGCTCGGCCTCGGTCTCGGCGGCGGCGTCGGCGTCGCTCTCCTCCGCGGCGAGCTCGACCATCAGGCCGAGGTCCTCGATGCGGGTCGCCAGCTCGGTGTAGCGGTCGAGGTCGTGCTGGAGGGCGGAGAGACGACCGGTGACGCGCTGGGCGTTGGCCTGGTCGTCCCACAGGTCTGGAGCGGCGACCTGCTCCCCGAGGTCGGCGATCTCCTTGCGCATGGCGTCGAGGTCCAGGACGGACCCGATGGTCTTCATCGTCGCCTGGAGCTGCTTGATCTCGGAGTCGAAGTCGGTGGCTGCCACAAAGGTGAAGGCTACGTCGAAGCGCACACGGGCGGGAAACCGAGGCCATACTGTCGTCGTGCCGAGCAAGGGCCGGGGTGGCCGGAGACCGAGGACCACCGCGTCGAAACCAGTGCTGTGGCTGGTCAGGTCCGTGCGCACGCGCTGCCGCTACACCCTCCCGGGCCTCTGGACGGCGCTGGTGTTCGCTGCCCTCTCCTTCACGCCCTCGCTGCTCCCCCGCCCTCCCGCCTTCCAGGGCTTCGTGGCCGGGGTCAACGGCGCGCTCGGCTACGGCCTGGGCGTGGCGGTGGCCTGGGTCTGGCGGGAGTACGCCGACCGCGACGCGCACCGCTCCACCGAGCGCGCCTGGCGGATCTTCGCGGTCGCCGCACCCGTCGTGCTGCTCGTCGCCATCCTGCTCGGCAGGCACTGGCAGCGACAGAGCGCAGCACTGATCGGCACCGAGCCCGAGAGCCTCGTCTCCGCCGTGCTGGTCCCCGTCGTGGGGCTGCTCGTGTTCGTGACGGTGGTCGCGGTCGGCCGGGCGCTGCGCACCGCCTACCGCAAGCTCGCGGCCTGGCTCGATCGGCACATGGGCCACCGGGCGGCGCGGGCCACGGGGGTCGTCGTCCTCGTCGCAGCGCTGTCGCTCGGCGTGACCGGGGTGCTGTGGAACTGGGCGATCAGCGCGCTCGACGGGAGCCTGGCCGTCGGCGACCTGACGACGCCTCGAGAGATCGACCAAGCCCACCACCGAGCTGCGCTCCGGAGGGCCGGGGTCGTTGATCCCCTGGGACTCGATGGGGCGCCAGGGACGGATCTTCGTCGGTGAGGGGCCGGACGCCGACGACATCTCCGAGCTGACCGGCCGCCCCGCTGAGGAGCCCATCCGGATCTACACCGGCACCTCGTCGGCCGACACCCTCGAGGGCCAGGCGCAGCTGGCGGCCCGACGACCTCGAGCGTGCCGGGCGGCTTCGACCGCACGTCGCTGCTCGTGGTCACCACGACCGGGACCGGCTGGGTCGAGCCGAGCGCGGCCAGCAGCTTCGAGTACCTCAACGAGCGGCGACTCCGCGATCGTGGCGATGCAGTACTCCCACCTGCCGTCGTGGATGTCCTACCTGGTCGACCACACGGCGGCCCGGGTGGCCGGGCGCGACCTGTTCGACGCGGTCTACGACCGCTGGTCCCGGCTACCGGCCGACGCCCGGCCCAAGCTCTACGTCTTCGGCGAGAGCCTCGGCTCGTTCGGTGGTGAGAACGCCTTCAGCGGCGAGGCCGACCTCGCCAACCGCACCGACGGTGCGCTCTTCGTGGGGCCGCCCAGCTTCAACCCGCTCTACCGCGAGTTCGTGGACGCGCGTGACGCAGGAAGCCCCGAGATCGAGCCGGTCTACCGCGACGGCCGGATCATCCGCTTCGCCAACCGGGCCAGCGAGAGCATCCCGCCCGAGGGCCAGCCGTGGACGGGATCCCGCGTCGTCTACCTCCAGCAGCCCTCGGACCCGATCACCTGGTGGAGTCCCGACCTGATCTGGAACCGGCCCGACTGGCTCGAGGAGGAGCGCGGGTCCGACGTCTCCGACTCGATGCGCTGGGTCCCGGTGGTGACGTTCTGGCAGGTCACCGCCGACCTGGCGCTGGGCTTCTCCACCCCGCCCGGGCACGGGCACAACTTCAGCGGCGAGCACGTCGACGGCTGGAACGCAGTCCTCCAGCCCGACGGGTGGACCCCGGAGACGCTCGACCGGCTCCGGGCGAAGCTCCGGCGCGAGTAGGGCACTCAGTCGATCGGCCCGGGCACCGGCTGCGACGCCAGCAGGTCGAGGCCGAGCGCGGTGGACAGCATCTTGGTGGTCAGCTGGCCGCGCACGCTGTTGCCGGCCGGGTCGAGCGGCGGCGAGAAGGTCGCGAGCGCGCCCTTGCCCGGCGCGACGGTGACGATGCCGCCGCTCACGCCGCTCTTCGCCGGCAGCCCGATCTCGTAGAGCCAGTCGCCGGAGAGCTCGTAGAGCCCCGAGGTGAGCATCAGCGCCAGCGTGCGGCGGCAGGTGTCCGGGCTGACCACCCGACGCCGGGTCACCGGGTTGACCCCGCCGTCGGCGAGCGTCGCACCCATCAGCGCCAGGTCGGCGGCCGTCACCAGCAGGGAGCACTGCCGGGTGTAGACGTCGGTGGTCTCGTCGGCGTCGAAGTACATCCGTCCCCGGGCCGAGAGCAGTCGCGCCACCGCCTCGTTGCGGTCGTTGGTGGCGCGCTCCGAGGCGAGCACCTCCTCGTCGACCTCGAGGTCCCGGCCGGCGAACCGCGAGAGTCCCTCCCGGATGAAGCGTCCACTTCAGCTCCGCCGTACGCCCGGGGACGAGGCTGGTCGTGGCGATCGCGCCGGGGTTCACCAGCGGGTTGGTCAGACCGTCGGCCGCCAGCTCCACCGCCATCACGGAGTCGAAGGGCAGCCCGGTCGCGTTCACGCCGAGGCGCTCCCGCACCTCCCGGTGCCCGAGCGCCTCGCAGACCAGCGCGAACTGGAACGGCTTGACCACGCTCTGGATCGTGAACGGATGCTCGCTGTCGCCGGCAGCGGCACCGTCACCACCGACCCCGACCACGGCGATGCCGAAGAGGTCGGGCGAGGCCTGCGCGAGGGCCGGGATGTAGTCGGCGACGGCACCGTCGGTCACGTCCCGGAACGCCTGGTGCGCGGCGTCGACGAACTCCCGCACCAGCTCGACGCGCGGGAGGGCGCCCGTCGAGACCAGCGTGGGGGGCTCGCCCGGCGTGCTCGCGTGCACCTGCATGTCCGGCGCCGACCCGAGCCGTCGGGTGCCGGTCTCGGCGCCTTGTTCAGGTCGAGGCATTGGCCCGCTCCTTCTCTCCGTCGGTACGACGCCACAGCCCGATCGAGACCAGTCCGAACAGCATCGGGACCGCCAGGGTGATCACCCGGTAGAGCACCAGCCCGGCCACGATGTCGGGCTCCAGCGCCAGCCCCGCGATCTCGACGTACGCCGCCAGCAGGACGGCGTCGAGGACACCCACCCCGGCCAGGGGGAAGAGGGTCAGCGGGTAGGCCAGCAGGAAGATCCAGACCACGGCGACGGTCGGCAGCTCGCTGGCGCTGACGTCGACGCAGCGCAGGCAGATGGCAAGCAGCAGGCCGTCGACCACGACCATCACGATCAGCAGCAGCAGCGATGCCGGGAGACCACGGCGGGCGCGGTGGAGCACGTGCGACCGGAAGTCGACCGCCTGCGCCGCCCACGCCTCCGGGTCGACCGAGTGGCGCACGCGGCGCACGATCCTGCCGCCGGTGGTGCCGACCCAGATCGCGGTCTGCTCGCGCAGCAGCACCGCCCGCAGGACGCCGAGCAGGGTGATGGCGATGACGGCGCCCAGCACAGGCCACCCAGGTGTAGATCGCGTGGTACGGCGTCGACGAGCTCAGCACCAGGACCAGCCCGACGGCGGGCACGGTGAACCGGGTCGCGTAGAAGGTCAGGATGTTCATCAACGCGCCGGCCAGCCCGTGGGAGATCGGGATCCCCCACGAGTCGAACATCGCGAGCCGCAGCACCATGTCGGCCGGCGGCGGCGCGATCGTCGAGGTGAGGGTGGCCGCCTGGTCGTTCTGCACGGCGCGCGGCAGACCCGAGACCCTCGATGAACAGCGCCAGCGGAGTCGCGTTGAGCACCTGCCGGACCGCGAGCACGACCAGCAGGATCGGGAACTGCCACAGGAGACCGCACCGATCGCATCGCGTACGGCGGACCAGTCGATCCGCCCGACGAGGCCGACGATGATCCACGCGCACGCCAGCGACAGGGCCAGCAGCCCGACCGGTCGCAGCCAGCGTCGTGCGCGTGAGGCAGTCACCCCGGCCCCGTCACCCGGTCGAGTCCGAGGTCGGCAACGGCGGGACCACCGGATGGTCCACGCCGGACACGAAGACCTTGACCGTCACCGAGCCCGCGTCCTCGAAGCGGAACATCACCGGGACGAAGGTGCGCTTGCCCAGGTCGCGCGCGAGGTCCACCAGCTCCAGGTGGAGGCCGGTGGCGTGCTGCATCGCGACGACGCCGTTCTGCGCGACCGGGATGTCGATCGCCGGTGCGGGCACGCCTGCTCCCTGGCGCTGGACGATCGACCCCGCGTCGGCCGACGAGACTGCGACCAGCCGGTCGTCGGGACCGCTGTTGGCCAGGGTCAGGAACAGCGCGCTGTTGCTCCCTGCCTCGTGCTCGCCGACGGGAGTGTCGATGCGGACGGACAGCAGCCGGATGTTGCCGACGCCGGCGTTGACGCTCTCGCGGCGTACCGGCTCGTTGATCCGCTTCTCGCGCACCTGCTCGCGGGTCGGCTTGTTGTCGTCGCCGCAGCCCGCCAGTCCCAGGGGCAACGAGCAGGAGCACGCCGAGCAGGAGCGGCGCCCGGCGACGCGGCATGCGGTCGGTTGTGAGTCATCAGGGCTCTCCGATCAGAACTCGACGGGATCGCGGACGATCGGGCAGGTCATGCAGTGCCCGCCACCCCGCCCTCGGCCCGAGCTCGGCGCCGACGATGGTGATCACCTCGATGCCGGCCTTGCGCAGCAGCGAGTTGGTGTGGGTGTTGCGGTCGTAGGCGAACGACGACACCGGGCTCGACGGCGACGACGTTGTTGCCGCTGTCCCACTGCTGGCGCTCGTTGGCGTAGATGTCGCCGCCGGTCCCGATCACGCGCAGCTCGGAGAGGCCGAGCGCCTCGGCGACCACGTCGACGAAGGAGCCCTTCTCCTCGGTCACCTCGACGCCGGGGGCCTTGTCGGTCGGGCCGCAGCGAGAACGGCCGGATGCCGTCGACGATGTCGCGGTAGGCCGTGGCCACGTCGCGGTCGGCGAAGGTGAACACCGTGTCGAGGTGCATCGCCGCACGCAGCTTGGGCATCCCGGCGGCGATGACCCGCTCGGCCGCGCCCTGCTCGAACAGCGCGGCGGCGACCTGGCTGATCGCCTGGCGCGAGGTGCGCTCGCTCATCCCGACGAGCACGACGCCGTTGCCGACGGGCATCACGTCGCCGCCCTCGAAGGTGGCCAGGCCCCAGTCCTTCTCCGGGTCGCCCCACCACACCGTCGACCCGACGAACTGCGGGTGGAAGCTGTAGATCGCCTTGTAGAGCAGGGTCTCGTCCTGCCGGGCCGGCCAGTAGAGCGGGTTGAAGGTGAGGCCGCCGTACAGCCAGCAGGTGGTGTCGCGGGTGTAGAGCGTGTTCGGCAGCGGCGGCATCAGGTAGTCGCGCACCCCGGTGTCGAGGCGGGTGATGGCGAGGTAGCCGGTGCGGTAGTCCTCGGGGAGGTCGTGCGCCGACATCCCGCCGATCATGTAGCGGGCCAGCTCACGGGAGTCCAGCGACTCGAGGTACGCGCGGGTCTCCGCGACCAGCCCGAGGCCGACCTGGTTGGCGATGATCTTGCGGTCGAGCAGCCAGGCCTTGGCCTCGGGGATGTCCAGCGTCTCGGAGAGCAGGTTGTGCAGCTCGAGCACCTCCACCCCGCGCTCGCGCATCTTCATCATGAAGTCGAAGTGGTCGCGCTGCGCGTTCTGCACCCACATCACGTCGTCGAACAGCAGGTCGTCGCAGTTGGTCGGGGTCAGCCGGCTGTGCGCCAGGCCGGGTGCGCAGACCACGACCTTGCGCAGCGTGCCGACCTCGGAGTGCACGCCGTGGGTGGCGGCAGCGGTTTCGCTCATGACTTGCTCCTTAGAGGGTGATCCATCCGGCGACGAGGGCGACCACGCCGGTCAAGCGCGCCGATGACCGAGACGGCGAGGATGAGCAGCTCGCGCGGCGAGAACAGCTGGCGTCCCTGCTCGCGGCGGGACATCACGAAGAGGACCGAGGCGGGCGCGTAGATGATGAAGGACACGAGGATGAACTTCGGTCCGGCGGCGACGAGCAGGAACAGCGTGTAGAAGGTGGCGACCGCGGAGATGACGAGCTCCCGACCGTGACCGGCCGGCTGGACGTCGTACGTCTCACGGCGTACGCCGAGCTTCAGGGCGTAGCCGGCCGCCAGCACGAACGGGATCAGGCTCAACGAGCTGGTCAGGTCGAGCGCGAAGTTGAACGCGTCGTCGGAGAGGCTGGCCACCAGCAGCACGATCTGGATCAGGATCGTGGTCATCAGCAGGGCCGCGGTGGGCACGTCGGTGGCCGGGTTGACCTTGGCCAGGAACCGCGGCATGTCCTTGTCCTTGGCCGCGACCAGCAGCACCTCGGCGGCCATCAGGGTCCAGGCGAGGTAGGCACCGAGCACGGAGATGATCAGGCCCACGCTGATGAAGACCTTGCCCCACTGGCCGTACGCCGCCTCGAGCACGCCGCCCACCGAGGGCTGTCGCAGCTCGGCGATCTCGCTGGCCGGCAGGATCCCGTAGGACACGATCGTGACCGACGCGAACACGGCGAAGACCATCAGGAAGCCCAGGACGGTGGCCCGGCCGACGTCCTCGCGCCGCGCCGCGTGCCGCGAGTAGACGCTGGCGCCCTCGACGCCGAGGAACACGAAGACGGTCACCAGCATGGTGCCCTTGACCTGCTCGAACAGCGAGCCGTAGTCGTTGGGGCCGTGCCAGTTGTCCGCGAACACCTGCGGGTCCAGCGCGAAGATCGCGAGCAGGATGAAGACCAGGATCGGCACCATCTTGGCCACGGTGACGATCCGGTTGATCACGGCCGCGTCCTTCACGCCGCGCCTGATCAGCACGTAGAAGACCCAGATCCCGATGGTCGAGAGCACGATCGAGAGGAACGTCTCGCCCTCCCCCAGCGCCGGCCAGATCGCCCCGACCGTGGTCATGATCAGGATCCAGTAGGTCACGTTGCCCACGCACGAGCTGGCCCAGTAGCCGAAGGCGGAGAAGAAGCCGAGGTACTCGCCGAAGCCCGCCTTCGCGTAGGCGTAGACACCGGCGTCGAGGTCCGGCTTGCGCACCGCGAGCATCTGGAAGACGAAGGCCAGCATCAACATGCCGGTCCCCGCGATCACCCACGCGATCAGCGCCCCGAGGACCCCGGTCTCCTGCGCGAAGCGTCGGGGCAGGGAGAAGACTCCCGCGCCCACCATCGAGCCGACGACCATGGCGGTCATCGTCACGAATGTCAGCTTCTGGGCGGAGTGTTGCTGTTCGGCCGCGGTGGTGTCGCTCATCGGATGCCGAGGCCCTCCTCTGGACTGTCCCGCTGGAACGTCTCGACGTTAGGACGGTCCTCTCGGCCGTGCCCTCACCCGGATCAGGGCGAGACGGCGGCACCGGCAGCGCGGCTCGCCTTCCCACGACCTTCCGCGCGGTTGGTGATCGGTCAGTCGCCGGGAAGTCCCGTGGAAGGTGCCCGGAGCAACCTGAGATCACGAACCGACCAAGGAGTTGCCATGTACCACCCGATGCTCGCCTTCGCGATCATGCAGACCCAGCAGGAAGACCTCGCCCGCGACCTGCACCGCCACCAGATGAGGGTGCGGGCCCGGAAGGCCGCTGCCGCCGCTCGCCCCCGCGTGCCGCGGCAGCGCAACCGCCTCTCGGCCTTCGCCCGTCCCTCCGCCGCCTGACCTGCCGCCGCCCGCTCGGGGTCAGCGACGTGGATGCCGGCGAGGCGCAGCCCCTCGATCGCACGGTCGCAGCGGGCTGCGTCGCCGGGCTGTCCGGCGGCGCGGAAGCCGGCCGCCGCCGAGGTCAGCAGCCGGACCGACTCGTCCGGTCTCTCCGGCCGCGCGCGCGATGTGTCCTCGGGCCTCCTTCGCCGCGGCCGCCCAGGCAGTGCCGGGCCAGCGCTGGGCCGACTGCTCGGCCACGTCGGCGTAGTCGACGGGCCAGGTCGAGGTCACCGACGTCGGCGCAGGCGATCGCCGCCGGCACGGCCAGCATCACCACGCAGAAGCTGCACTCGTCGGTCTCGCCCAGCGTCGCCTCGGCCTGGTCGACCATCGCTCGGGCCGCCTCCGCATCCGGTGCGGCGATGATCATCGTCCCGTAGACGCGCTGGATCAGGTGCATGGCGATCACCGACCAGCGCGCCAGGGGCAGGGCGCGCTCGAGCAGTCGCCGTGCCTCCTCGGGATCGCCCTGCTCCAGCCGGACCTCGGCCAGTCGCTGCAGGCTGTGCGCCTCGCCGGCGGGGGCGTCGACGTCGCGGTGCAGGTCGACCGCCTCGAGCAGCTCGCGCTCCGCGCGGTCCAGGTCACCCATCAGCAGCGCGGCCTCGCCGATCAGGGCCCGCGCGAACGCGACGCCGCGCAACGCTCCCGCCCGTTCGGAGTGCCGCAGCAGGTCCTCCGCCTCCTCGATCACCTCGGCGTAGGGCACCGGGCCGTAGAGGAGGTACTCGGCCACGCACAGGTGAGCGTCGAACAGCGCGGTGGCCAGCCGCTCCTTGCCGCGCGTGCGCCGCAGCTCCATCCGGAACCGCTCGAACCACTCACCCTGCGAGTGCGCGACCAGGCCCTGGAGCGAGATGAGGTCCATGAACTGCCACGGGTCGTCGGAGGACTGCAGGAACTCGCGTCCCTGGTCGGCGATCCGCCGCGCGGTCTCGATGTCGTTGTCGAAGAACGCGATGTTGCCGCGCGCCAGCAGGAGTGGCGCATCGGCGGCGTCGCCCTCCGCCTCGAGGCCGGCGAGCGCCTCGCGCGCGATGTCGAGGTCACCGGCGAACGCGGCGGCCCGCGCGAGCCGGGCACGGACCAGACGGTGCTCGGTGCCGTGCGTGATCGCGACGGCCTCCAGGTACGCCGTCACCGCCTCGGGGTCACCCAGCGCGGAGAGCAGGTCGCCTCGACGACGAGAGCAGTCGCGGGAGGTCGTCGGCGCCGGTGTGGTCGCGCACCGCGTCGATCATGTCCAGCGCGTCGCGGTAGGCGCCCAGGGCACCGGCCGTCTCCACGGCACGCAGCACGTAGGGCACGGCCCGCGAGCTGAGCCCCGCCTCGATGAACAGGTGCGCCATCCGTGCGGGCGGCCCGCCGAGCGCGGCGATCCGTTCCGCGACCTCGCGCCGCACCACGGCCCGCCGGCTCGGCGGGATCGCCGCCTCGAACCGCTCGCGCACGAGGGCGTGCCGGAAGCGGTACCCCGCCTCGGCGGGCTCGACGAGCCCGGCCGAGATCGCCGCCTCGAGCTGCTCGTAGGTCGCGTCCTCCCCCGCGTCGGAGAGCGCGAGCAGCTCGTCGGTGGTGAAGACGATGCCGAGCAGCGCCAGTCGCTGGAGGGTCTCGGGTGCGCCGGGCGGCAGCCCCGCGAGCACGAGGTCAGGTCCGCCACCAGCCCCTCCGGCCAGCTCGAGGGCGGAGAACGGCAGTCCCCCGCTGACGTGGCAGATCTCCTCGACCTTGGCCGGCGACAGGTCCGGGTAGCGGTCGGCGAGCAGGCGCCGTGTGGCCACCTCGTCGAGCGGTGCCAGCTCGACACGAGAGCCGGCGCCGCGGCGTACGAGACTCTCGGCGACCTGCTGGGCGGTCTCGGACACCCGCGGACGGTGTGCCACCGCGATCACGACCGGCTCGGTGACGGCGCAACGGGACAGGTAGTGCAGCAGCCGCAGCGACGCCTCGTCGGCGTCCTGGAGGTCGTCGACCACGAGCAGCAGCCCGTGGCCGGTCGCGGCCAGCCTCATCAGCTCCGCCACGGCGACGAACAATCGCTGGTGGCTGGACTCACCGGACCAGCTGACGTCCCGACCCGAGAGCGCCTTCTCGATCTCGGTGCGGAAGCGGTCGTCGAGGCCGTCGAGGAGCGCCGGGTGCTTGCGGCACAGCTCGCCGAACGCCTCCAGCACCGGCGCGTAGGGCCAGGGACCTTCCACCGCCGAGGCGGTGCCGCGACCGGTGCGCCAGTCGCGCTGGCGGGCGAGGGCCTCGGCCAGCCCGAGCACGGCGGTCTTGCCGACGCCGGGCATCCCGGAGAACAGCAGGGTCGTGCCCCGGCCCTCATCGGCCCGCGCCATCGCGTCGCGGATCTGGTCGCCGACGCTGCGGCGGCCGATCAGCCTCACCCCCTGGCTGGGTCCGGTGCTGGGCTGCGCGGCGCGGCCGGACGCGGCGTGCAGCCGCGAGCGCAGCCGCTCCGCCTCGGGACTGGCGGTGGTGCCGAGCTCGCGCAGCAGCGCGTGGTCGAGGCGCTCGAACTGCCGCAGTGCACTGCGTACGTCGCCACGGTCCATGTGGCCGTGGATCAGGGCCAGGTGGGCCGTCTCGTCGGTCGGGTCCTCGGCCAGCACGTCGTCCCAGCGCCCGGCCCGCCGCAGCAGGTCGACGCGGACCGAGCGGAGCGACTCGCGCGCCTCGTCGGCCCAGGTCTCGTAGACGTCCTCGGGGAGCAGCGGTCCGCCGTACGCCGCGAGGGCGGCCTGCGCGGACTCCGGCGTACCCGCCTCGAGCGCCTCGCGCGCCCGGGCACGGAACTCGTCGACGTCGATGCTGACGTCGCCCTCGGGCAGCAGCGCGACCATGTCGTTGCGCAGCAGCACCGCCGAGCCGTCGCCGCCCAGCGCACGCCGCGCGTAGTGCGCCGCCTTGTGCAGTCGCGGGCCGGCGGCCTCGAGGCTCGCGCCGGGCCACAGGGCCTCGATCAGCTGCTCGCGGTGCAGCCGGCGGCCCGGGGCCAGGGCCAGCACCTTGACCAGCGACGCGGCCTGGCGGCGCGTCCACTGCTCGGGCACGACCGGGACGCCGTCGACGGCGACGTCGAACCCACCGAGCAGGCGAAGCGTGATCGTCACGTCGGACCGTCCTTTCCGCGGTCCACGCTAAACGGCTCGTTCGACGTTGTCAGTCGGGATGAAAGCGGAGATACCGGGGCCGAGGCGACGATCCGGGAGCGACTGGAGATGGTCGACCTCGTCGCTCATCGCCGAGCTCACCCTGCGCAGCAGCGCACGCGCACGCACGCAGTCCCAGTCGTAGCGCGCCACCTCCTCGGTCGCCTCGAACAGGCAGAGCGAGAGCCGCTCGCGGGTCTGCTGGTACGACGCGAGGGCCATCGCCTCGTCGGCGCCCCCGAGCACGTCGAGGACCCGGTCGGCCAGCAGCTCGGCGTCGCGCAGCCCGTCGGTCATGCCGTGGGTCGTGATCGGGTCCTTGAAGTAGCCGGCGTCGCCGACCAGCGCCCACCCGGGTCCCCACGACTGGCGCATGTGGCCGGGGACGCCGCCCCAGCCGCGCAGCGAGGTCCAGGCAGGGGCGTCGTTGACGCGTTCGACCAGTGCTGGTGCGGCAGCGGCGAGCAGGGTGCTGAAGGCTCGTTCTCGACCGGCCTTCGTGAGTCGGCGCATCCGCTCCGGGGTGGTCCCGACGAACACGCAGGTGGCTCCGTCGTTGGTGGGCAGCAGTCCGCCACCGGCGCCGTCGCCGTACGCCCACTCGTAGCCGGTGCTGGGCAGGCCGTCGACGTAGCGGTAGAGGATCGCGCTCGAGCTCCTCCCCTGTCGCAGGTAGGGGGCCCCGGTCTGCTGCGCCACGACCGAGCGGATGCCGTCGGCGCCGATCACGAGGTCGCCCTCGAGCTCGAGCCTGGAGCCGTCGGCATCGTGCGCGGCGACACCCCGCACGCGGCCGGACGGGATGGCGCAGCAACGAGGTCACCGGTGTCTCGTGCAGGATGTCGGCGCCGGCCTCCTCGGCGGCCTCGACGAGGATGCGGTCGAGGACGGTGCGTCGGGGCGCGTAGAGGGCGTCGACCCCGGGGCTGGGGCGGATCGACACCTGCACCTGCTCTCCGTCGGAGTAGTGGAAGACGGTGCGCGAGATCGGCGGCGTGCCGGCGGCGACCAGGCGGTCGAGCAGGCCCCAGCGGGACAGCTGCAGCACGCCCGCGCGCATCAGGCCGTGGGTGGAGACGGTGTCGCCGCCGCGGCGTCCGCGCTCGACGACCGCCACCCGCACACCGGCGCGGGCGAGCAGCAGCGCGGTCGAGGCACCGGCGATCCGGCCGCCCACGACCACGACGTCGTAGCGGCTCATGACGTCTCCAGGCGGGAGAGCGAGCGGTTGGAGCAGTCGAGCAGGTCGGCCACGACCAGCTGCGCGTCGTGCCGGGCGCCGTCGATCAGGCCCGAGTCGCGCCGGTGCTGGAAGCGCTGCCCGACCGTGTAGACGCCGGGCGCCGCGGTCCTGCCCCGGTACTGGCGGATGCCGCCGTCGCGGGTCTTGATCGGCAGCTGCAACCACGGGTGGTGGGGACGGAAGCCGGTCGCGACCAGGATCGTCTCGATCCCCTCGGCGCGCAGGTCGAGGCGGGTCGGTGAGTCGGGCAGGTCCACCGGCGCGGGCCGGGCCCCCGGCCACACCTCGTCGGCCAGGCCGACGCCCTCGACGAAGGAGTCGACCCGGTCGAGGAAGCGGTGCATGGTCGCCTCGGCGCCTGCCAGGTTCATCAGCAGCTCGTCGCCGAACTCTGCGGTCCGGCCGTGCACGGCCTGTGAGCCGGCCGGCCAGCCGCACTCCTCGTGACTGGAGGACGGCCAGGTCCAGGTCGGGGGTCGACCGGTCCGGGTCGTCGCGACCCACGAGCTGCATCGACGGTTCGCGTCGTGCAGCCACCGGGTCGGGCATCTCGTCGACGGTGCGCGCGAGACGCCCGGTGGCCTCCATCCACCAGTAGATGTCGAGGCCGCGGTAGCGGCGTGGCATCCGGGTGTGCCGCCCGACCGAGAGGACGACCTCGCGACCGGAGCGGTTGAGCTCGTCGGCGAGCTGGGCGCCCGACGACGAGGCGCCGACGACCAGGACACCGCCGCTGGGCAGCTGTTGCGGGGTTGCGGTACTCGCTGGAGGTGAGCACCTGCGCCCGGTGCAGGCCCGCGGGGATGTACGGCGTGCCGTGCGGGCCGGTCGCGAGAACGATGTTGTCGGCGTACCACGTCCCACGGTCCGTCGCGACGGCGTACCGAGCGCCGCCGCGACCCGAGAACCGGACCTGCTCCACCGTCGTGCCGTCCACCACGGGCGCGCCGAACGAGGCGGCGTAGCCCTGGAGGTGGTCGACGAACGCTCCGGCCGCGAGGTACCCGTCGGGGTCGGGACCCTCGTAGCTCCAGCCGGGCAGCCGCGTCATCCAGCTCGGCGTCAGCAGGTGGAGCGAGTCCCAGCTCTCCCGGCGCCAGCGCTCGCCCACGCGTCCTCGTTCGAGGACGACGTGGTCGTGGCGGGCGTCGGTGAGCAGTCTGCTGACGGCCAGGCCGGCGTGGCCGGCGCCGATGACGACTGTGTCGACGGTGGTGGTGGGGGACATGGTCGTGCCCTGTTTCTGTTGCGAGGTGGGTTGGTTCAGCTGCAGACCACGTCGATGACGACGGGCGTGGGGTTGGTCAGCGCGTCGTACACGGCGGACCGCTTGGTGGACTGCGCGACCAGACCGCGCACCGTCTCCTCGTCCGCGTCCGCGTCGATGTGGAAGGTGACCTTGATCTGCTCGTAGCCGTTGCGCACCGACTTGTCGGGCGACAGGCCGAGGATGCCGAGCAGGTTGATGTCGCCCTCGACGGTCGAGGAGACGCTGTTCAGCTTCACGCCGCGGGCCGACGCGATGTTGGCGAGGCCCGAGGTGAGGCAGGCGGCGATGCCGTGCAGCAGGTACTCGATCGGGGTGGGGCCCTGGTCGGTGCCGACGAGCACGGCCGGGTGGTCGGAGACGACCTCGGTCTCGTGCGCGTGCTCCATCTCCTGCATCGCGCCGTAGAAGCCGGAGAACTTCGACCGGCTGTGGGTGCCGCTCTGCCACGTGTTGGTGGCGCGGAACTGGAAGTCGGCGATCTGGTGCTGGCCCTTGACGGCGTCCAGGGTGGCGAACAGGGTCGCGACGTCGACGCCGTTGATGCTGGGGTTCTCGGTGGTGACGCTCATGGGGGTTCCTCCTGTGTGCGGGCCGGTGATGATTTCCGGCACCGGTTGGTGTGACACAGGACGCTAGGAACCCGACCTTCCCGCAGCCTTCCCTGCGGATTCCCTACGGAATGAGCGGTCAGGAACCGTCCGATTCGACGGATTTCGCAACCACCGGGTCGCGCCAGACGACCGCCGTGCCGTCCAGCACGACGACGCCGTCCTGGTTGGTGATCGCGCAGTCGAGGGTGGTGATCGGCTTGTCCTCGCGCACGCTGGTGGCGGTCACCTCGGCGGTGATCTCGTCACCGGGCCCCACGGGCGCCCTGAACTTCCAGTTGACCTCGAGGAAGACGCTGCCCGGCCCGGGCAGCTCCTCGGCGACCACGGCGTTGAGCAGGCCCGAGGTGACCCCGCCCTGCACGACCACCCGGCCGAAGCGCGACTGCGCCGCCAGGTCGTCGTCGTAGTGGATCGGGTTGCGGTCGCCGCTGATCTCGGTGAACAGCTCGATGTCGCGGCGCGAGATGGTCCTGGTACGGCGCGCGGTCGCGCCCACGTGTGTGCTCATGCTCCGAGTCTGCCGAGTGCCGCTTCCCGCGACCTTCCCGCGGCATGGTCGGGAAGGCGCCGGGAAGGCGGCGGCGCGAACCTCTCCGCATGAGCCTCGACCTGTCCGACCGTTCCGCCGTCCTCGGCGCCCGGGGCGATGCCCGCGACGGCGTCCGCGCGATGCTGCCGATCATGGTCGCCTACGCACCCCTCGGCCTGGTGGTCGGCGCCCAGGTCGCGGCCAGCGCCGACCCGGTGTCGGCGTGGCTCGGCACCCAGCCCACCCGTTGTCGGCGTGGCTCGGCACCTGGCTGATCTTCGGCGGCGCAGCGCAGCTGGCCGTGCTCGACGTGCTCGCCCACGGATCGGGCTGGGTCGCGGCCGCGGTGGTCGGGCTGCTGGTGAACCTGCGGCTGGCGGCCTACGCCACCGCGATGGTGCCGGACTGGCGGACTGCCTCGCTGCGACGTCGGTTGCTGGCCGGGCTCGTCCTCACCGACGCGCCGTGGGCACTGGCGCGCACCCGGGCGCGTGGCGCGCAGAACTACTACCTGGGGGCCGCCCTGACGCTCCTGGTGCTGTGGCCGACGGTGGTCACCGTCGGCGTGTTCGTCGGCGGCAGCGTCGAGCAGTTCGCCGTCACCTCCCTGCTGGTGCCGCTGACCCTCGGTGCGCTGCTGGTGCCCCAGCTCCGCGAGCGTCCGGCCCGTGTGGCCGTGCTGACCGCCGTGGTCTGCGCGCTGGTCACCCTGGCCCTCGCATCCGGTCCGGCGCTGCTGCTGATCGGCCTCGCGGGCGGTCTCGCCGGCGTGCTCTCGGAGCGTGCGTCGTGAACGTGCTGCTCGCGGTCCTGGTGGTCGGGGCGGGAAGTCTTGCCTTCCGGCTGGTGCCGCTGCTCACCGGCCGCCAGATCCCACCCACGGTGGCCCGCGGCGCCGGCTGGGCCGGGCTGTCCGTGATCGCGGGCATCACCGTGCGATCGGTGCTGCTGCTCGAGGACAGCGCCACTCCCCTGGCCCCGCTGGTGGCGGTGGTCTCCGTGGCGGCCGGGCTCCTCCTGGCGTTCAGGGGTCGCAGTGTCCTGCTCGCGGTCGGCGTCGGCTGTGCGTCGTACGTCGTGCTCGTGGGTGTGCTGGCCGGGCTCGGGTGAGGATGATGACCACCATGGACACCGCTCTTCCGGAGATCTCGACCCTGCTGGGGGTCTGGGCGCACCCCGACGACGAGGCCTACCTGTCGTCCGGCCTGATGGCCGTGGTGCGTCGCGCCGGCGGGCGGGTGGCGGTCGCGACAGCCACGCGGGGCGAGCACGGCACGCCCGACCCGGTGGCCTGGCCGCCCGACATGCTTGCCGAGGTGCGTGAGCGTGAGCTCATGGAGAGCCTCGCGCTGATCGACGTGCACGAGCACGAGTGGCTCGGGCACAGTGACGGGTCGCTGCCCGACGTACCGTTCGAGACCGGCGTGGCCCAGGTCGCGGCGCTGATCGAGCGGGTGCAGCCCGACACGCTCGTCACCTTCGGTCCCGACGGCATGACCGGGCACCCCGACCACCAGACGGTGTCGCGCGTGGGTCACCGAGGCGTGGCGACGGGCCGGGGGCGAGGCGAGGCTCTGGTACGCGACCACGACGCCGGAGTTCCAGGCGCAGTGGGAGGACCTGCACAACGAGCTGGACATCTGGTTCGAGGGCTTCGAGCCACCGGTCACTCCCCGGGCCGAGCTGGCTGCCAGCGTGGAGTGTGACGACGGTCTGCTCGACCTGAAGCACCAGGTGCTCCAGGCGCACGCCTCCCAGACCGCCGTCCTCGAGGAGATGCTCGGGACCGAGGTGTTCCGGTCCTGGTGGGCCACCGAGTACTTCGTCGCCGCGAGGCCCTGAGTTGACGCTCGATCGAGTGGTGGTCGTCGGCGCCGGCATCGCCGGGCTGACCGTCGCCCACGCGCTGACGCAGGCGGGCGTCGAGTGCGTGGTGCTGGAGGCGCGCGACCGGATCGGCGGGCGGCTGCACACCGTGGACCTGGCTGGGTCTGCGGTGGACCTCGGCGGGTCGTGGATCCACCACCCGGTCGGCAACCCGCTGCGCGACTTCGCGTCGAAGGCCGGCATCGAATGTGTCGACGGGAACCCCCTGTCGGGCATGGCCGCCTTCGACCTCGGCGAGGGTCGTCGGCTCACCGCGGCCGAGGTGTCGGAGAGCCTCGACCTCACCTTCTCGGTGTTCCCGGACTCGCTCTCGCAGCTGCGGGGTCGGCTCGGGCCGGACGCGTCGATGGCCGAGGCGATCGAGTCCTACGTGAGTGGAGCGGGTCTCGCCGGTCAGGCGGCTCGGCGGGCGCGGCAGGCGCTGCGGGCGGACGTCGAGGCGGACGCGTCGGACTCGGCGGAGCGACACTCGCTGCGCTGGTTCGGCAACGAGCTGGAGTACGACGGGGACTTCTTCGGGGACCTGCCGGTCGGCGGGTACCGGTCTCTGGTGACCGCGATGGCGGCCGGGGTCGACGTACGACTGGGCGAGGCGGTGACCGAGGTCGAGCACTCGGACACTGGTGTCGTCGTACGCACCAGTGAGGGGACCGAGGTCGGCTCGCACGCCGTGGTCGCCGTACCACTGGGGGTGCTGAAGCGTGGCGCGCCGCGGTTCTCCCCCGGCCTCCCGGACGACCGACTCGACGCCATCGCCGGCTTGGGGTTCGGTCGCTACGAGAAGGTCGTGCTCGCCTTCGAGCGGCCGTTCTGGCGCAGCGCCGGACTGTCGCACCTGCTGCTGTTCCCGCGCGAGCCCGACGAACCCACGATGTGGGTCTTCGACCACGACGCCTTCGGCACCGGGCCGGTCCTCGAGTGCCACGTGTTCCACAGCGCCACCCACCACGTGCTCGCCGAGCCGCGGCGCCGCCGACTGGGTGCTGTCCATGCTGGGCGAGGCTCTGGGCAGCCCGTGTCCCGACTCCGGCGGCCGTGGCCGTCACCTCGTGGTCGACCGATCCCTGGTCGGGCGGCGCCTACACCCACGTCACGCCCGGTGCCTCGCCCGCCGACGCCGACCTGCTCGGCCAGCCGGTCGGCGAGCGACTCCTGTTCGCCGGGGAGCACACCCAGAGCGCACGACTCGGCTACGCGGACGGCGCGATGAGCAGCGGGCTCCGCGAGGCGGCCAGGCTGCTCGGGCTCCTAGACCGGGAACTGCGTCCGGGTGATCTCGCCGGCCGGGAGCCAGCGCTCGATGGTCACCCAGCCGACCGCATCGACCCAGACCAGGGAGAGCACCCGGCCCTCCCAGCCCCGCTCGCCGCGACGCCACTCGACGAGCAGGCTGGGCTCACCGTCGACGAAGCAGTGCCGCGCCGGGCTCGGCGGGACCGCCGGCCGTTGCTGGTGCTGCGCCGTCCCGGCGATGCGCTCAGCAAGGGTGCCGTGCTCCCCCGATCCGTAGCCACCGCGCATGCGTCGATGGTCGCACAGGTGTTCGAACCTGTGGCTCAGTAGTCGTCGCGCATCTCCCCGCCGTGCACGGTCAGCGCCCAGATGATGATGACGTCGAGGGCGATCATGATCGTCGACCAGATCGGGTACGCCGACAGGAAGCCGATGTTGACGATCGCGCTGACGACGGCGACCATGACGCCGACCACGCGGGCCCACGTCTTGCCTGCAAACAGGGCGACACCGGCCGCCAGCACGATGAGTCCGCCGATCAGGTGCACCCAGCCCCACACGGTGAAGTCGGCATGCACCGTCAGCCCGGACTTGGTGACGAGGAAGTACTCGTCCTGGAAGAGCGCGACGAGCCCGTCGATGATGTGGAACGTCCCGAGGATCACCATCATGATCCCGGCGAAGACCACCCAGCCGGTCCAAGCGGTCGTCCCCTCGAGGGCGGGTACGGTGCCGCCGGCTCGAGCCGGCATGCCTGTTGTTGCTCCGGTTGGTCGCGTGACGTCTGACATGGTGAAACCCCTTCCCTGGAGTGGTGCGCCTGGAGCTGCTGAGGACAGCATTTGCCCGAATGGGCATCCCAGCGTCACCCGGGACGGGTGAACGCGTTGTGCCGCCGGCTAAGTCGTGATTGTTCGATTTGTCTCGGCCGGTCGACAGCGGATTGCAGTCACCTGACGGCTGCGATCCGCGGCGCCAATCCACAGATGTGCCAACGGGGATGGTCGTGTCGGGGTCGACTGGCTCACGCTGCCTCCATGAACTCCGAGGTGCGACGACATCTGGCACTGCAGGACGGTGTCATCACCCGCGCGCAGGCACTCGCGGCCGGCCTGGCGCAGCACGACCTGCGTCGGATGATCAGGCGTCGGGAGTGGGCGGTCGTGCACCCTGGTGTCTATGTGACGCACACCGGTCCATTGACGTGGCACCAGCGGGCCTGGGCGGCTGTGCTCCTCGCGTGGCCGTCTGCGCTGGGAGCTGAGTCCGCGCTCCGGGCGGCGGACGGTCCCGGCTCCAAGGACGACGGCGCAGAGAAGACGATCCATCTTGTCGTGGCTCGTCATCGCTCAGGGCTGGCCACGCCCGGGGACGTGCGGGTCCAGCATCTCGCTGGATTCGGCGACAGGGTGCTCTGGAACATGACCCCGCCCCGACTCAGGTACGAAGAGGCGGCACTGGACGTGGCTGCCAGAGCGCCCTCCGAGCTCGCCGCCGTGGCGGCCGTCGCCAAGGCCTGCCAGACACGACGTACGACTGCTCATCGGATGCTCCTGGCACTGGGAGGCCGCACTCGGGTCACGCGACGGGAGTGGCTGGAGGCAGTGCTGCGTGACATCGGCGACGGGACCTGTTCAGCCCTTGAACACGGTTTTCTCACCAGGATCGAGCGACCTCATGGGCTGCCCGTGGCACAACGACAGGTGCGTGCGACCGCCTCGACGGGGGTGGTCTATCGCGATGCCCAGTTTGCCGAGCAGTGCATCGTCGAGCTGGACGGCCGGCTGGTGCACGAGTCCGTTGCCCAGCGCGACTCGGACTTCGAGCGGGATCTCGATGCCTCAGTCGACGGCGGCTCGACCGTACGTCTCTCGTGGGGCCAGGTGTTCGACCGACCCTGCCCGACGACGACCAAGCTGGTGCTGGTCCTCCGTTCCCATGGCGTGACGGTCGACGCACGCGCCTGCGGCCCGGGATGCCCGGTCGGCACGTTGGGACTGGTCGCCTGAAGAACAGCGCCGCGATCCGCAGCCACGTGGTGGCTGCGATCCGCGGCGCTAGTCCGAGACGACCACGACCGAGGCCGCTGTCCCGGTGACGCGCACGTCGGTGCCGAGGCCCGGGCACGTGGAGCGGGAGGTCCATCGGCGAGACGAGGCGGACGACGACCGTGTTGGCCGTCGTCTCGACGGAGTAGTCGAGGCCCGGGAAGCGGCGGCGGATGCCGCTGCTCGCGAAGTAGTCGGCGACGTAGCGACGAGCGGCCGCCGGGTCGATCTCGGCGCGCTCGCCGAGCCCGTGGGTGTAGACCTCCTCGCCCTGGATGCCGTCGGTCGCGGCCAGCGCGGCGGCGTCGGCCGCGGAGTTGAGGCCCTGGCGGCGGAGGTACGCCGCCGACGCGTCCACCACGACCGCGACCAGCATCGCGACCACGACGGCGAAGCCGATGATCAGCGGCGTCACCGATCCGCGCTCGTCGCGCGACCTCATGGTCGGGCCTCGCGGAAGGTGCCGTACGGCGCCTCGTGCTCGGAGTCGACCCGGATGGTCGGCGTGTTCGAGCCGAGCGCGGCCGGCATCAGCGGGAGCGCGACGGCCGAGTGCACCTCCGCGCGCACCACCGATCCCGGCGTGAGGCAGTTGCGCGGGTCGGGCCGGCAGGTGATCCGGACGTCGGGAGCGGTGTCGATCTTCTGGTCGCCGTAGGCGAGCTTCACCGCCTCCCTGCGCCCGGGCGTAGCCGGTCGCCTGGTCGGGAGCGGTCACGAAGGCGCGTCCGGCCGATCGGGCCGCGGCCGAGGCGGCGTACGCAGCGCGCTGGGTGTCGAAGGCCGCGAGCACGATGTAGAGCAGCGGCACGATCAGCAGGATCGCCAGCCAGACGAACTCGACCAGCGCGGTGCCGGACTCGTCGCGAGGTTCGACAGCTCAACCGCGGGTCACGGCGCGGTCTCCTGCACGCCGTGGCCGGTCACCGACAGCTCGACCGCCGGGCCCCACAGCCCGAGCGCCGGCACGGAGGCGTGCACCGTCACCGCGACGGTCGGCACTCCGTCCACCGTCTCGCGTCGGGCCGTGACGTCGTCGGCGAACCGCGCGGCGACGGCGTCGTCGATCTGCGCGCGGGTGCGGGCGGCTCCGTCGGCCGGCCCGCGGTCGATGTTCGCGCCGTACCGCGCTCCCTCGGTCGCGGCCGCCGCCAGGGTGTTGCGGACGTGCAGCACCAGCCCGACCTGGATCAGGCCGAGCACGAGCGGCACGAGCACCAGGCTGACGAGCACGAAGTCGACGACTGCCGCCCCGCGCTCGTCGCGAGGTCGCTCAGCCGGTGACCGACGAGAGCGCTGCACGCAGCATCGAGCCGAGCTGCGAGCCGGCGATGGCCCAGAGTCCGGCCACCAGGCCGGCGGTCATGACGGTGATCAGCACCCAGCCGGGCACGTCACCGCGTTCGCCGCGGATCCTGCGGCGCATCAGGTGTCTCATCTCGTTCCTCCTTGGACGACTACGGAAGTTCGGCGGGTCACGGCACCACCAGCCGCAGGCCGACCAGGCCCGGCCAGAACGCGAAGACCACGACGACCGGCAGCACGAGGAAGACGACGGGCACCATCATCAGGACCTCGCGGCGGGCGCCGGACTCGATCAGGGCGCGGCGGCCGGCCTCGCGGACGTCGCCGGCCTGGGCGTGGAGTACGTCGGCCAGCGGGGTGCCTCGCTCGACGGCGATGGCGATCCCCTCGGCGAACCGGGAGACCACGGCCAGACCCGAGCGCGAGGCCAGCTCGTCGAAGGCGCGGGCGATCGGGGTGCCGGTGCGGACCTGGGCGAGCACCCGGCCGAGCTCGGCGGAGAGCTCGCCGTGGGTGCGTCGTACGACGCGGTCGAGCGCGGCGACCGGGCTCTCCCCCGCCGCCACGGCCAGGGCCAGCAGCTCGGCGACGGTCGGGAACTCCTGCAGGATCAGGCGTTCGCGGTGGGTGACCTGGGCGGTGAGCCGGTTCTCGCGGAGGAGTACGCCGAGCACGAACGCGACCGCGCAGAAGATCAGCAGCGGCACCGACCGCTCGGGCGAGGCGGCCGCGATCAGACCCGACGGGACGGCGACGATCGCGAACGCGACGAGTCCCCAGACGACCTGCTCGACCCGGAACTGCTGCGACGTCCATGTCGAGGCCGGCCCGCTGCAGCCGTCGGCGTACGGACGCTGCACCGCCGAGCACCCGCTCGACGGCGCGAGCGGCAGCCGCGAGGCCGGGGCCGAAGACACCGGCGAAGGCGTTCGACGAGGACGACCGGGGCCGGCAGGGTGTCCGGACGAGGCAGGTCGCGGACGTAGGGCAGCACCCGCACCGCGATCGGCGTACGACGGGCATCGAGCACCGCCGTCGCCACCAGCCAGACGCCCAGTCCGAGCGCGGCTCCCAGCAGGGCACCGACCAGCGGCGTCACGACAGGATCCGCCTCTCGGTGGGCAGCCGCCCGATGCGCACCATCAGTCGGTAGGCCAGGGCGCACATCGCCGCGCCGCCGACCAGGACGGCGACCCCGGCGCCGGTCGAGTAGCGCTGGATCACGTCGGGCTGGAAGCACATCAGCAGCAGCACCAGCCACGGCGCCGCCACGGCGAGCCGCGCGCCGTTGACGGTCCACGACTGGCGTGACTCGAGCTCGGATCGCGTGCGGGCGTCGTCGCGGAGAAAGCCGGACAGGCTGCGCAGCAGGCGTCCGAGGTCACCACCGCCGACCTCGCGCGCCACCCGCAGGCTCTCCACGACCCGGTCCCCCACCGGGTCGGCCAGCCGGTCCTTGAGCCGGTCGAGGGAGTCGCCGAAGTTCCCGCTGACCTGGTAGTCCAGCGCGAACCCGGCGAACGACTCGCGCAACGGTTCGGGGCCGCGCTCGGACAGTGCCGAGAGCGCCTCGGGCAAGGACATGCCCGGCGCGTACGGCGGACGCGAGGTTGTCGACCGCCTCCGGCCACACCTCGGCGAACTCGCGCTGTCGCCGGCGAGCCCGCCCCTTCACCACCACGACCGGCAGGTAGCCGCCCATCGCGCCGAAGACCAGAGCCACCGGGACCGTGCGCGACGCGACCAGCACCACCGACGTCGCAGTGAACGCGCAGACCGCGCAGACGACGAGGAACCCGGCGACGCTGACCTCGCCGAGACCGGCGTTCGCGAGCAGCGGGCGGAGGCGCGAGCGGAGGCCGGGTCCGCTCGGGCGGCGGCGCCTGGAACGACGACCAGACCAGCAGCAGCCCGACGCCGAAGAGCAGCCCGAGCACCGCACCCATCAGTCGGCCTCGTGCAGGATGCGGTGGACGTCGATGCCGGCGCGCTCGAAGGACTCGAGGCGAGTGGGCATGCCGCCGGTGCGCAGCAGCTCGCCACCCTTGCGGACGAACACCGGCTCGGTCTCGACGATGTCGTTCTCGACGCGACCGGGGACGGCCACGATCTCGTTGACGCGGCGTACGCCGGAGCTGTCGATGCCGAGGTGTACGACGAGGTCCACCGAGCTCGCCACCGTCGGGACCACGAACCGCGCCGAGATGTTCTCGCCCGCCAGCAGCGGCAGGGTGCACAGCTTCACCAGCGCCTCGCGGGCGCTGTTGGCGTGCAACGTCGCGAGACCGGGCAGCCCGGCGTTGAGGGCCAGCAGCAGGTCGAGGCACTCGGCCGCGCGCACCTCGCCGACGATGATGCGGGTCGGCCGCATCCGCAGCGTCTCGCGGACGAGGTCGCGCAGCGTGACCTCGCCGGTGCCCTCGAGCCCAGCCTGCCTGCGTCTGCATGGCGACCCAGTCGGGATGGGTGAAGCGCAGCTCGAAGACTTCCTCGGCGGAGATGATCCGGTCGCCGCCGGGGATCGCCGCGGCCAGGCAGTTCAGGAAAGTTGTCTTGCCAGCCTGCGTTCCTCCCGCGACCACGATGTTCTGACCGGCGAGCACGGCGGCCTCGAGGAACCGCGCCGGCCCCGTCGGCAGCGAACCCAGCCGCACCAGGTCGTCGAGCCGGGCGGCCTTGAGCACGAACTTGCGGATGTTGACCGCCGCGAACTCCCGGCTGATCCCTTCGAGCACGACGTGCAGCCGATGTCCGGCCGGCAGCATCGCGTCGACGAAGGGCTGGCTCAGGTCGATGCGCCGCCCGCTCGACTTCAGCATCCGCTCGACCAGCTCCTGCACCTCGGCCCTGGTGAGGATGACGTTGGTCAGCTCGTGACGACCGTGCCGCGCGATGAACACCCGGCTCGGGTCGTTGATCCAGATCTCCTCGACCTCGGGATCGTCGAGGAAGCGCTGGAGCGGGCCGAAGCCGGAGACCCGGGCGACCAGCTCGCCGATCACGCCGACGGGGTCGGGCACCGGCGTGACCACGCCGGTCAGGCTGCGCTCGTCGTGGGCGCGGACGACGTCTTCGGCGATGCGGCGCACGCGGGTCACGTCGAGCTGGGGATCGACCCCTTCGCGGCGTACGACGGAACGCACCTGCTGGTCGAGGTCACCGACGAGATCGACCGACGGAGTACCCGAGACATCCACCGACATGGGGCGGTTCTACCCCTCAATTACGGAACCGAAAACCCGCAGTTCCGGGTCTGTGGACAACCTCGTCACACCTGTCTCAGACGTGCACTCTCGTGACGCACAGGCTGTCCTGAGACGAAGCGGCGCAGGGGTCGCGGCCCTGGCTTCCGGACGCTACGTAGATCTCACAGGTGCAGGTCTACGTAGCGTGTCCAGGTGAGGATGACGTCGGCCAGCTCAGTCTCCTCACGCTGCGGTCTACACCGTCGCTCCACGGCCACCATCGCGGGACGCAGACTGAGGGATGGCCAAGTCATGGAAGTGCCGGATCGGGTGGCACGCCTGGGTGAGGCGACCGGGCGACGACGACCCCAACCACCGGATGTGCGCGCGCTGCCACAAGGGTCGCGACCACATCGTCGGCATGTGGGGAGCTGGCGGCGGGATCGGCTGACGAGCGCTCAGCCGTCGAGGTCCCGGAGCAGGGCCTCGACGACCTCGGCCATGCCGTCGCGCGCCGACGCGAGGTAGCGGCGCGGGTCGTGGACGGCCGGGTCCGAAGCGAGGGCCTCCCGGACCCGCGACGTGAAGGCGACGTTGAGGGCCGTGCCGACGTTGATCTTGCGCATCCCTGCTCGGGTCGCCTCGCGCAGCTGGGCGACCGGCACCCCCGACGAGCCGTGCAGCACCAGCGGCACCGGCACGGCTGAGGCGAGCGACGCGATCAGCTCGCAGTCGAGGCTGGCGGTCTGCGCCGTCATCGCGTGGCTGCTCCCCACGGCCACCGCGAGGGCGTCGACGCCGGTCGCGGCGACGAAGTCGGCGGCCTCGGCGGGCACGGTCCGTACGCCGGGGTCGTGGGCCCCGCCCTTGCCGCCGATCGCACCGAGCTCGGCCTCGACCCAGAGCCCGCGGTCGTGCAGGAGCTCGGTCACCGAAGCGGTGCTCGAGACGTTCTCCGCATCGGGCAGCGCGCTCGCGTCGTACATCACCGAGCTCACCCCGAGCTCGTCCACCGCGAGGTCGAGCAACCGGGTGTCGGTGATGTGGTCGAGGTGCAGCGACGCGGTCGCGGCGTGCGAGTCGATCAGCGCAGCGCACGCGCGGAGCAACGGCTCGCCGACGCCGTCGTGGTAGCCGATCGCGTTCTCGCTCACCTGGAGTACGACGGACCGGCCGGCCCGCGCCGGCTCCGAGCAGGATGCCCTCGGCGTGCTCGAGCGTGATCACGTTGAGCGCCAGCACGCTGCGCCCCTCTGCTACCGCAGCGGCCACGAGGTCACCCGTTCGAGCGGACGTCATCGGTCGAGCCCCCAGGCGATCGACCACGACCCGCTTCGCCAGCGCGACGATGGTCGGACGGCGGCGAACTCCCCGGCGTACGGCGCCAGCACCGCGGCTCCCGACAAGGCGACCGCGTCGGCCAGCACCTCGGGCCAGGGCGAGCCCAACCGCAGGCCACGGGCGAAGGCCGCGAGCGCCGCGTCGCCCGCGCCGGTGGGGTTGCCACGGAGCACCTGGTCGAGCGATCCGTGCCAGGCCTCGTCCCCCACGGCCAGCACCATCCCGGCTGCGCCCCGGGTCACGGCCACGGCCGCCCCTGACTCCAGCGAGAGCCGGCGGGCCGCAGCGAACGGGTCGGCGACGTCGGTGACGTCGGGCAGCTCGTCGAGGTTCGGCTTCACCAGGGTCGGCGAAGCGGTCAGCGCTGCCGCGAGCGCGGGCCCGCTCGTGTCGACGACGATCGGCAGACCACGTGACGCGGCGGCCCGCGCGAGCTGGCCGAACGCATCGACCGGAGCACCCGACGGCAGCGAACCGGCCGCCACCACCACGGACGCCGAACCCATCGCCTCCTCGACCCGCGCGAGGAACGCCGGCCAGTCCGAAAGGCGACTGCCTTCGTTGACGATCGTGGCGTCGCCGGTCTCGTCGCTCGCGATCGTCAGGGTGCGTCGCAGGTCGGACTCGACGTCGACCGTCAGCGCCGGAACGCCAGAGGCCGTCAGGTCCGCGAGGAACAGCGACCCCGTCGGCCCACCGACCGGCGCCACGACGGTGACCTCCTCGCCGAGGGCGTGCAGCACCCGCGCGACGTTGACGGCCTTGCCGCCGGCCCGCGCCGACACGGTGTGCGCGCGGTTGGTGGCGTGCTCCCGGAAGCGGGTGACGCCGTAGGTGACGTCCCACGCCGGGCTCGGGGCGACGCAGAGGATCATCGGCAGATCATCGCCCGCCGAGCACCACCGAACGGGTCAGGTTCCGCGGCCGGTCCGGGTCGAGACCGGCAGCCTCGGCCCGTCGTACGGCGAGCCGCTGGACGCGCACGAGGTCGGCCACGGGGTCGAGGTCGTCGCACACGATCGTCGCGCCGGTGGCGGTGACGTCGTCGAGCAGTCCGGGGACGGGTTCGCCGAAGACCCAGACCACCCGGCCGGGCTCGGCGATCGAGATCGGGCCGTGGCGGTACTCCATCTGCGGGTAGGCCTCGGTCCACGACTGCGCCGCCTCGCGCATCTTCAGCGCCGCCTCGCGGGCGAGGCCGTGGGCCCAGCCCTGCCCGAGGAAGGTGTACTGCTCGGCCCGCTCGAACGCCGGGTCGGGCGCCTGGGCCAGCAAGCCCTCGGTCTCGGCGATGACGTGGTCGAGGGACTCGCCCAGCGAGGCCCGCAACAGCATCAGGGTCGTGGTCGCGAAGACGGTCTGCACGACCGACTCCTCCTCGGCGAAGTCGAGCACCACGAGGTCGTCGCTCGCGTCGGCGATCGGGGTCGAGGCGTCCGCGACGATCGACGTACGACGAGCCGACGACCCGGCCAACGCGTCGAGCACCTCGGTCGTCGTACCCGAGCGGCTGATCGCGAGCACCCGGTCGTAGCGCCGCCCCGCGGGCAGCCGGCTCGCCGGGAAGAAGTCGGTCTCCCCCAGCCCCGCCTCCTCGCGCAGCGTGGCGTAGGCCTCGGCCATGAACCACGACGTGCCGCAGCCGATCACGGCGACCCGCTCGCCGGCCGTGGGTAGCGCGGTCGCTGACCGAGGGCAGCAGCTCCAACGCTCGTCGCCAGGCTGACGGTTGCGACTCGATCTCAGTGCTGACGTAGGACATCGGCGTCCCTTCCGGATGGTGAGAGTTGGTCGAGGGTCGGCTGGCCGGCGGTGCCGCCCGCTGCCGAGGTCGAGATCGCGCCGGCCAGGCAGGCGCGGCGCAGGCACTCCTGCGGGTCGAGGTCGTCGAGGAACGCATCGAGGTAGGCGGCGTCGAAGGTGTCGCCGGCTCCGGTGGCGTCCACGGGCACGACCGGGGTGGCCGGCTGCCGGAGGACGTCGCCCGACGGGTCCGCGCGCAGGGCGCCGTCGGCGCCGTCCTTGACGACGACGACGGGTCCGCGGGCGGCCAGCGCGAGGGCCGCGCCCTCGGGGCCGGTCGGCCGGTCCCCCGCCAGCCGACCGGCCAGGGCGAGCACCTCGGCCCGGTTGGGCAGCAGGAGATCGAGGTGCGGGAGCGCGTCCGTGACGCCGGCCCACTGCTCGGCCGGGTCGAAGTTGGTGTCCAGCGACGTGGTCAGGCCCTGGCGATGGGCCTCGGCCAGCAGCTCGGGCAGGTGCGGGGGCGAGCCCGGTCAGCAGGAAGTACGACGCGACGTGCACGTGCCTGGCCCCGTCGCGCACGGCCTGGTCGAGCGCGGCCCGGGCCTGGTCGAGGGACAGCCGCGGGATCGCCCCCAGGTGGGTCAGGATCGCCCGGTCGTCCGGTGCGGACAGCACCACGGTGACGCCGGTCGAGACAGCGGGATCGCGGACGAGCGCCGAGGTGTCGACGCCACCGGCCGACAGCAACCGCTCCATCAGGTCGCCGAGGGCATCCGCGCCGGTCGTGGCGACGAGGCGCGTCGGACCGACCCAGCCGGGCCAGGCCGTGGGCGAAGATCCCACCGGAGCCACCGATGACCAGGTCGGCCGCGGACAGCAGCTGCTCGGCCTGGCCGAACCTGGGGACGACGTCACCCGTCAGGATCAGGTCGGGGTTGGCATCACCCACCACGAGGACGTCGGTCACGAGGGTCAGTCTGCACGCACGGCTCGAGAAAAGTCCACACTCACGCACGTTCAGTGCTCGACCTTGCTCATTTCAGGAGCGACTGCCATGCTGCCGTGAGGTGACCACCATCGTGTTCGTGGGTGCCGGATCCGCCGAGTTCACGCGCCAGCTCCTGCGCGACCTGCTCACCTTCGACGACCTCGGCTGACCTCGACCTGGTCATGCACGACATCGACCCGGCCCGGCTGGCGCTGGCCGAGCAGCTGGCCCACATCTCCCTGCGCCACCACGGCCGGCAGGCCACCGTCCGGGCGAGCGCCGACCTCCGCGCCGCGCTCGACGGGGCGGACTTCGTGATCAACACCGTCAACATCGGCGGGCACGCCGCGACGGTCACCGACTTCGACGTACCCGAGAGCTTCGGCGTCCGGCAGACGATCGCCGACACCCTGGGCACCGGCGGGATCTTCCGCGGCCTGCGCACCTTCCCGTTCCTCGACGAGCTGGGCCGGGCGATCACCGAGGTGTGCCCGGACGCCTGGCTGCTGAACTACACCAACCCGATGGCGATGAACATCGGCTACCTCGCCGCCACGCATCCCGAGGTGAAGGTGCTCGGCCTGTGCCACTCGGTCTACTGGACGCTGGTCGACCTCGGCGAGCTCGTCGGCGCGCCCTTCGACCAGATCGACTTCCGCAGCGCCGGCGTCAACCACCAGGCCTGGATCCTCGACTGGCAGCTCGACGGGCGAGAACCTCTACGACCGCCTCGACCAGCTCGATCGCGACCGACCCCGAGCTGCGCCGCCGGGTGCGCGTCGACATGTACCAGCGGCTCGGCTTCTACCCGACCGAGACCAGCGAGCACTCCTCGGAGTACGTGCCGTGGTACCTCCACGACGACGCCGAGATCGAGCGCCTGCGACTGCCGATCCGCGACTACGTCGGCATCAGCGCGGCCAACGTCGCGGAGACCGAGCGGCTGATCGTGGAGGCGAGCACGGGTGAGTACGTCGAGCCCGAGGAGGACGCGGCCGAGTACGCACCGCAGGTGATCCACAGCATGGTCACCGGGCACGCGGCGCGAGATCCAGGCCAACCTCGTCAACCGCGGGCTGATCACCAATCTCCCCGAGGGAGCGCCGATCGAGGTGCCGTGCGTGATCGACGCGGACGGCGCCCACCCGATCGGTGTCGGCGACCTGCCCGAGCCAGTGCGCGGCCCTCAACCGCACCTTCCTCTCGGTCGTCGACCTGACCGTGCGCGCGGCGACCGAGCAGCGGCCCGACCACATCCGGCACGCGATGATGGTCGACCCGAACACGTCGGCCACGCTGGGCGTCCGGCGACATCTGGCGGCTGGCCGACGCGATGGTCGCGGCCCACGAACCGCTGTTGCCGAGCCGAGCTCAGAGCTCGGCTCGGTGCACCCTGAGCCCGGCCCGCTCGAGCTCCTTGACGTCCGCGCTCTTGGCGTCGGAGTCGGTGACCAGGTCGGAGACAGCGCCGAGCTCGCTGATGCGCGCGAAGCCCGCGGCGGCCGATCTTGGAGGAGTCGGCCACCACGACGACCTGCGCGGCTGCGCGGAGCAGGCAGCGGTTGGTCTGCGCCTCCACCTCGTGGTGGGTGGTCAGGCCGGCCGTCGCGCTGACGCCGTCGACCCCGATCACGGCGACGTCGAGGTTGATGTTGCTCAGGGTCAGCTCGGCCAGCGGACCGACGAGCTCGTAGGACTCGCTGCGGGCGCTGCCGCCGCAGACCACCAGCTCGATGTTGGCGCGTACGGCGAGCTCGGCCGCGATGTTCAGCGCGTTGGTCACCACGCGGAGTCCGGAGCGACCGGCGAGGGCGCGGGCGACCTCGGTCGTGGTGGAGCCGCCGTTGAGCCCGACCGAGGTGACGTCCTTGCCGAGCAGGCCGGCGGCGTACTTGGCGATCGCGCGCTTGGCGTCGTGGCGCTGACCGCCGCGGTAGCGCATCGGCAGCTCGTAGAGCACCCCGGAGGAGACCGCGCCGCCGTGGGTGCGGGTGAGCAGCTGCTGGCTCTCGAGCAGCTGGAGGTCGCGGCGTACGGAGGCCTGCGAGACCTTCAGCTCGCCGGAGAGGTCGGCGACGTCGACGGAGCCACTCGTGCTCAAACGCTCAAGGATGACTCCCAGTCGGTCCTGTTGACGCATGATGTGCACATTACGCGCACGAATGGCGCGCAATCCAGCGTTCAGGCTCTTGCTCCACCGCTCAATACGTGCAACTCTGCTCATCTGTGGCGAGCGAATATGCACGAGTCGCTCCGAGAACCCTCAGCCTCGCGAACCAGGGAGCCTGACATGGCGTTGACCCCCAGAACGGCCTTCCGGCTGGCGAGCCTCGTGGCGCTGGTCATCGCACTGGGAGCCGCCCTCGCCGGGTGCGGCGGGAGCTCCGGCGACGACGGCGGCACCACCATCACCGTCTGGCACGGCTACACCGACGTCGAGGCCAAGGCGATCAAGGCGCAGGTGAAGGAGTGGAACGCCGACCACCCCGACGAGAAGGTCAAGCTCGTCTACAACGGCGGCAACGACAACACGCTCCAGAAGACCGTGGCCGGGTTCACCGCGGGCAACTACCCCGACGTCGGCTACCAGTTCGGGTCGTCGGACGCCCAGCTCGCCCGCCAGCCCAAGCTGGTCGACCTCACCGACACGGTGAAGAAGCCCGACTTCAAGTGGGACGACTTCTACCCCTCCGAGCGCGAGGCCGCCACGGTCGACGGCAAGGTCGTCGGCGTCCCCGCCCTGGTGGACAACCTCTCGCTGGTCTACAACAAGGCCATGTTCGAGGCCGCCGGCGTCCCGCTGCCCACCGCGGAGTGGACCTGGGACGACTTCCGCAACGCCGCCAAGAAGCTGACCGACCCCGCGACGAAGACCTTCGGCTGGGCCTACGTCAACGACGGCAGCGAGGACACCGTGTGGCGCTACCTCCCCCTGCTCTGGCAGGCGGGCGGTGACCTGCTCACCGAGGACAACAAGAAGCCGGCGTTCGACTCCGCTGCCGGGAAGGCCGCGCTCGAGCTGCTCCAGGGGATGGCGGTCACCGACAAGTCCGTCTACCTCGACACCGGCAACGGCAACTACCTCAACCTCTTCAACAGCGGCAAGATCGCGATGCTCTGGACCGGCCCGTGGGACCTGTCGAGCATCAACGCCGACATCGACTACGGCGTCACCCTGCTGCCCGGGTACGACGGCAACCACGAGACGATCTCCGGCCCCGACCTCTACATGGCCTTCGAGCACTCCAAGGGCCGGGCCGACACCGCGGTGAAGTTCATGACCTGGCTGACCTCGGCGGAGGTGCACCTGGACTTCGCGATCGCGACGGGCGACCTGCCGCTGCGCGAGTCGGAGAGCAAGCTGCCCGGCTACGCGGAGTTCCTGAAGAAGTACCCCGCCAACAAGGTGTTCGTCGAGAACCTCGGCAACGTCAAGCACGTGCGGCCGAACATCGCGTCGTACTCCGAGGTCTCCACGGCGGTCGGCCAGATGGTGCAGTCGGTGCTGCTCGGCCAGGCCGAGCCGCAGAAGGCACTGGACACCGCGAGCGACCAGGTGGCGAGCGTATTGGCGGGTCAGTGACCGCTGCCCTGCTGCCGGCCACCGCGCGGCGTCGTACCAAGCCGTCGTCGCAGAAGCGCGCGGACCAGCGCGCGGCGTGGGGCATGGTCGCCCCGAGCGTGCTGCTGATCGGGCTGTTCGGCCTGGTGCCGGTCGTCTGGTCGGTGGTGCTCTCGTTCCAGCACAGCGACCTGCAGACGCCGGCCACGTGGGCGGGGCTGAGCAACTACCGCGAGCTGGTGAAGGACCCGGTCTTCGGTGAGTCGATCCGGCACACCGTCGTCTACACGGTGCTGTTCGTGCCGATCACGCTGGTCAGCTCGCTGCTCGTCGCGGCGGCGCTGAACCGCCGGCTGCGCGGGATCTCGCTCTACCGGCTCGCGGTGTTCGTCCCGGTCGTCACCTCGACGGTGGCGACCGGCGTCATCTTCAGCTGGCTGCTGGACCCCGACTACGGCGTCGTCAACGGGGTGCTGCACAAGCTCGGGCTCCCCCAGCTCGGGTTCTTCGCCTCCCCCGACCTCGCGCTCTACACGATGGTGGCGATGACCACCTGGGGGTGGATCGGGTTCGGGGCGCTGATCTTCCTGGCCGGGCTCCAGTCGATCCCCCAGGACCTCCTCGAGGCCGCCCAGATCGACGGCTGCTCGAGGACGCAGGCGTTCTGGCGGATCCAGGTGCCGCTGCTGCGGCCGGTGATCGGCTTCATGCTGGTGTGGCTGACGATCAACGCGCTGCAGCTCTTCGACGAGGTCTACGTGACCACCAAGGGCGGCCCGCTGCACTCGACCACGGTCGTCGTCTACTACCTCTACCAACAGGCCTTCCAGTACTTCCACGCCGGCTACGCCGCGGCCATCGCCTGCCTGCTCTTCGTCGCGATCGTCGCTGATCACGGTCGTCCAGATGCGGCTGAGCCGTGACCCCGACCTCGAGGAGAGCCGCTGATGGCGCGCGCGTTCCGGCTGCGCGCCCCGTCGCCGTGGCACCTCGTGCTGGTGCCGCTGGCGCTGGTGATGCTGGTCCCGCTCATCTGGATGCTGATCACCAGCCTGTCCAGCCTGGAGGAGACCCGGCGCTTCCCGCCCGGCCTGCCCTCGAGCCTGCACTGGGAGAGCTACGTCGCAGGCCTGGACCGACTCGCCCCTCGCCCACTGGCTGCTCAACAGCACGCTCGTCTCGGTGACCTGCGTGCTCAGCAACCTGGTGCTGTGCAGCCTCGCCGGCTACGCGTTCGCCCGCATCTCGTTCGCCGGCAGCCGGATCCTGTTCCTCGCGCATCCTGGCGACGCTGATGGTGCCGTTCCAGGTGGTGATGATCCCGACGCTGCTGATCGTCAAGCAGCTCGGGCTGGTCGACAGCCTGCCGGCGCTGATCCTGCCCAACCTGGTGACGCCGTTCGGCATCTACCTCCTGCGCCAGTTCTTCCTCAGCCTGCCGGCCGAGCTCGAGGAGGCCGCGATCATCGACGGCGCCGGCCGGCTGCGGATCCTGTTCAGCATCCTGCTGCCGCTGATGGGACCGCCGCTCAGCACGCGTCGCCGATCCTCACCTTCCTGCAGGTCTGGAACGACTTCCTGTGGCCGCTGGTGGTCACCTCCTCCCCCGAGACGATGACCGTGCAGCTCGGCCTGGCCAGCTTCCAGAGCGCGCACTTCACCAACTGGCCGGTGCTGATGGCCAGCACGCTGCTGAGCCAGCTGCCGGTGCTGCTGCTGTTCCTGTTCGGGCAGCGCTACTTCGTCCGCTCGATCGCGACCACCGGGATCAAGTGAGGGTGGTCGCCGCCAGCGCGACGGCGGCGTACCCGGCCAGGACCCAGGCCATCCCCGCCTCCCGTCACAGCCGTTCTCATCCTGCTGGCTCGCCGCCGGGTGGGGTGGACGAAGATTTGGGTGCGGAACCGTGCACAGGTCCCCAAGGTGGTCGAGCAGCGAGCGCAGCGAGCGATCAGTCGAGACCCCACGCCGTCCGACGTCCTCGGGGTCCTAGGCTGACGACGTGCCGCACGCCTCAGTCAGGATGAAGGCCGCCCGGTGGGTCACCGCGGCGGACCCCAGCGGCCTGCTGTACGGCGCCATCGTCAGCGGCGCGGTCCTGGTGACCGTCAACGCCCATGCCAGCTCCGCCGACCGCGTCGTGGTCACCACGACGGTGTTCCTGGTGACCTACTGGATGGCCCACGTCTACATCGGCACCCTGTCGACCCAGCTGCGCGGCGACACCCGGGCGTTCTTCCCCCGGCTCGGCACCGCGGCCCGCAAGGAGACCGGCGTCCTCAAGGGCGGCGTGCCGGCCATCGTCGTGTACTCCGTCGGCTACCTGCTCGGTCTCGACAAGCCGGACGCAGCGGCGCTGGCGGCGTACTTCACCGTCGGCCTGCTGATGGTGGTCGGGTACCTCGGCGCCCACGCGGCCGGGCTGCGAGGGCGCATCGTGGTCGGCGAGGTGGCCGCGGCCGCGTTCTTCGGCGTACTCATCGTGATCGGCAAGTCCCTGCTGCACTGACCCCGGCGCGGGTCAGGGCAGCACCGAGTCGACGTACCCGCCGTCGACGCGCAGTGCTCCACCCGTCGTCGCCGACGCGAACGGCGAGCTCAGGTAGGTGACCATGTGGGCGATCTCCTCGGGCTCGATCAGCCGCTCGAGCAGTGACTGCGGCCGGTGCTGGCGCATGAACTCCCGCTGCGCCTCCTCCCAGGGCAGCTCCTCGTCGACGAGCTGGTAGACGAAGTCGCGTACGCCGCCGGTGTGGGTCGGCCCGGCGATCACGGAGTTCACCGTCACGCCTGTTCCCGACGCGGTCTTCGCGAACCCGCGGGACACCGCGAGCAACGCGGTCTTGCTCATCCCGTAGTGCACCATCTCCTCCGGGATCACCACCGCCGAGTCGCTGGCGATGAAGAGGACGCGGCCCCATCCCCGATCGATCATGCCGGGCAGGAACTCGCGAGTCAGGCGTACGCCGGCCAGCACGTTGACCTCGAAGTAGCGGCGCCACTCGTCGTCGGTGATCTCCAGGGCGGGCCGCGACTCGAAGATGCCGAGGTTGTTCACCAGGATGTCGATCTCGGGCAGGACTGCGCGCACGTGCTCGGCACCGGCGTCGGTGGCGACGTCGACCGGGACGGCCACGAGGTCGGCCTCGGGCAGGTCCTCCCTCAGCTCGGCCATGCCCCGGTCGACCGATTCCTGCGACCGCCCGTTGACTCCGACGCGCGCCCCGGCGGCCGCCAGACCTCGCGCGATGGCCAGGCCGATGCCCTGGGTGGATCCGGTGACGAGCGCGGTCTTGCCGGCAAGGTCGATCTGCATGGCTGCTCCTCGAGAGTTTGACGACCGGGATGACCGAATCTAGTCACCGCCCGCATCCGGGCCGCGCAGCGGCCGGCGGCTCCTTTACCAGCGGGGGGTGAATGACAAATAGGTGTGGACCCGCACATAGGTCACGTCTCGGCGACGTTCCGGTCAGTACCCGTCTATACCGCCCGTTCATTCGATGAGACGGTCGAAGACGACGGGCTTCGTCGGTGATATCGGGCTGCACAGTAGGACCACGCATCGCGCAGTGCGCGCACTCTCCAGCCCCCGGAGGAATCCATGCACGAGCAACAACTCGGTGTGAGCTACTGGCTCCCGCAGACCCTCTTCACCGTCAAGGCCGTCAAGCGTCGAAGTATCGAGACGACTCCGTCCGGCAGTCACCTCCGCGACATGCTCGACCTCACCCTCGTGAACACGGCCGTGGCCGATCCGGCGACGCGGCTGAACCTGGACGTCGACGCAGACCTGCTCGGCAGACTCGCCCTCACCATCAACCTCGACGAGCGCGGACTGATCCACTCGGTGACCAGCGAGGCTGGCTTCGACGTCGTACCCCTGCCGAGTCCCGCTGGCACCACGGTCAGCATCCCCGCTCCCGCGGCTGCCCAGCCCGCCGACGCCAAGCCGTGGTCCCTCGAGGAGCAGTGGACGGAGACCCACAAGTCCCTCGCATGGCGCGCGCTGGCGATCGAGCAGAGCGCCGGCCGACTGCTGGACAGCATGGGAGACCCCAACGCCTCAGCCGAGACGATCCTGCAGAGCGGGCGGGCGCTGGAGTGCCTGCAGACGCAACTGGGAAACCTCGGCCAGGTCAAACGCGCCTGGATCGCTGCACAAGCACACGAGATCAGCCGCGGGGAGTGGCGGTTCAGCGCCAACGACCTCGTGCGGATCGCTGACCGCAAGCTCTCCGAGTTCCTCCCGGACGTGCACGTCCCGGAAGTCATGCGGCGGCTCGCCGTCGAGTTCGGTGTGGTGATCGCGATCGCCGACGGCGACCGCCGGAAGCAGCCAGCGCCGGTGGCAGTTGCCAGCGAGGACACCCTGGCCTTTCGGCGCAGCCGTCCGGTGCAGGTGGGTGCCTACCGGCCCACCCAGGGTGGCTCTTGGCGGCTGGAAGCCGCCTCGGTGCTCGCGATCGACATCGTGGACGACTACAGCGACATCGACCACCTCTCCCTGGACGGGCCGTGGTTGCGCACCAAGGCGTTCAACCTTGCCTACCACCCCGACATGTCGGTGAAGACCCTCGGTCTTTCGACGGCCTCGAGCGCATCGGCCATCGCCTCGTCGCTGAGCGGCGTCGCGAGTGCCGCCGTCTCCGCCGCGAGTCGTGTGGCCGAGCTGACTGCGGAAGCCGAGCAGGTCGGGGCCGAGCAGGCGCAGCGCGACCTGCTCACGGCGGCCCCGGACTATGAGGGGTTCGATGCCGGCGGCCGGGGACTGCCCGCGCAGCGAACGAAGATCACCGACCCAACACCTGAGCCGGCGCGCCGGCTAGAGCTTGGCGAGCACCTCGGCTCGCGGCGCGCTCGCCGGCGCGCACGGCGCCGTCCATGTAGCCGGTCCAGTAGGTCGAGGTCTCGGTGCCGGCCCAGTGCGTGCGCAGGTGCGGCTTGCGCAGCTCCTGGCCCCAGGTGGTCAGCGTGCCGGGCGCCATGATCGCGACCGGGCCTCCCTTGGTCCACCGCTCCTTGGTCCAGTCGTGCTCGACGTACTCGATCGGGTGCAGCGCCTTCTCGCCGAACATCTCGGCGAAGCCCTGCAGCACGGCGGCACGTGCGGGCGGCGAGCGTGGTCAGGCCGTACTGCTTCCAGGTCGAGCCGCCCACGAACGCGAGCAGCACGCCGGGCTTGCCGTTGGACGGCGAGTTGTCGAAGGCCGCGCGGACGGCGCCGTGGTCGCTGAGGCCGAAGCCGTTGAGGCCGTCGGCGCGCCAGAACGGCTCGTCGTAGACGGCGTCGCACTTCATCAGGTCGCCCATGTTCATGTGGTTGAGCAGCGCCCGGTGCGCGCGCGGGCAGGTCGGGACCCCACTGGATCGCGCGCGAGAGCTCGGGCGGCACGGCCACGATGACGCGCTTGCAGGTGACCGCTCCGCGGGCTGGTGCGTACGACGGCGTGGGTGCTGTTCTGGTCGATCCGGGTGACCGGAGCGTTGAGCGCGACCCGGGAGCCGAGCTGGCTCGCCAGCCGCAGCGGGATCAGCTGCGAGCCGCCGATGAAGCGCCGCTCCTGGGCGCCGTCGGCGGTGTTGGAGTTGCGCTCGAAGGTGCCCTTGGTGGTCTCGTTGCCCGAGCACGCGACGTAGTGGATGACGAACAGCAGCGAGAGCTGGTCGGGGTCGGCACCGAAGCCGGGCTGGGTCCAGCAGTTGATCAGGTTGCCGATGCCGCTCGGGTTGATCGCGTGCTTGCGGATGTAGTCGCCCAGCGTCATGGAGTCCCACTCCTTGGCGCGCGGGTGGGTCCACGGGGCGTCGACGTCGATCTCGGAGGCCCACTGGTCGAGCTGGTACTGCAGGACCGCGGCGTCGGGCAGGATCAGCGGGTCGGGCGGGACGGTGCCGTCGTACTCCTGGCGGCCGAGCAGTCCGGAGGAGTTGTAGACCGACTTGCCGTCGACGTACTCCTCGAACATCGGCACCTTGAGCTCGTTGGCCAGCGCGATGATGTGGTCCTGGGTCGGGCCCGACGAAGGCGCCGCCGGACTCGATCACGGCCGCCGGTGCCGAGGCGGTGGTTCAGCACCCGGCCGCCGACCCGGTCACGGGCCTCGACGACGAGCACCGAACGGCCGCGTGCGGGCCACCTGTCGCGCCGCCACGAGGCCGGAGATGCCGGCGCCGACGACGACGACGTCGACGTTCGTGGGCAGCGCTCCGCTGGTGGTGGCCGCCTCGGCGGCACCGTCCAGGACCCCGACGGTCAGGGCGCCGACCCCGGCGGCGGCAGCGCCGCCGATCAGGGTGCGTCGGGTCATCGGCGGTCATCGTCGGGCTCCTCGCCGAGCCACGCTGGAGCGGCTCCTGGCCCCTCAACGAGCGAGTCCGGATCGGCAACGCTGACGCGGTTACCCGTCCACGAGCGGACCGCGACCGATCAGGACGTTTACCGCGCCCGGATCGGGCAACCTTCTGCTCGGTGCACCTTCACGAGTGCACGCCGTCCGCCGTATCTCGGGAGCGGCGGACGCTCGCTTTCTAGGCCGCCGACGGGTCCCGCGGTCAGGGGATCCGCGTCGGCGCTGTCGCTCCCGAGGGAGGCATGACCGGCGCCTGCGCCGGACGGGGCTTGCCGCTCGCACGGTGCGGCGCACAGGTGCGCCAGGCGCCGAGCGCTGGCGCGGAATGCGCAGGCGGGACCGGGCCGATCTCGTGCTTCCCGGGACGCGCCGCCGTCTGCGGGAAGCAGAGTCCCCACAGCAGGAAGATCGACAGCGCGCTGGTCATCACGCCGGCGATGCCCCCTTCTGGCGCATGAACACGACCAGGTAGCCGAGCTTCGGGCACGCCGTGCTGACGACGCCGCGGACCGCTCGGGCGGAGCGCCCAGGCGTCGGGCTTCTTGTTGGCGTCGCCCTTGGTGTGCAGCATCCCCTGCGTGTCCACGCCGCGGTCATCCGGTGGGTCACCAGGTCGACCCGGCAGCGGAGATCTGCACGGTGAGGACGTCACCGGCGCTGGTAGCCGGCCTGGGCGGCCGGTCGACGACGACGTCACCCGGCGTGAAGTCGGCGTCATCGACCCGGTCTTGCACGACGTACATCCGGTAGCCGCGTCCAGGCCAGGCAGGGTGCAGGCGATCGTGCCAGCACCGAGCGACGACACGAAGCGCCGTGAGGCGGCGGTGCTCCGAGCTGGATGTGGTCATCGTGTCCTCCGTCAGTTCCCGAGATGGCCGCGGGGTGGTGCCGCCCCCCAGGCCGGCACCACCCGCATGCGGTCGATCAGAAGTTGTCGGCGTCCGGGCGGACACCGTGCTGCGTCGCGACGACCTGGAAGGGCACGTTCGCGGGCGGGGCGTCCTGGCACCTGTGGCTCTGCGCCGGTGACACCGAAGGTCATCGTGAACTTCCGGTCGGCGCCGGTGGGCACGTTCGACTCGATCAGGATGTAGTGCGGGACACCGCAGTAGGGCGGGCGTGTCGGCTGCGAGCCGTGGCCGGCGGCCCGAGCCGTGACCGTTGGCGTTGGCGCAGCCGCTGGTGCCGTTGGCCACGTTCGCAGGTTGTAGCGAGCTGAACAGCGTGGTTGCCGGCGTTGTTCTTGACCGCGAAGTGGCCGTAGCGACCCAGGCCGCCGTCGAGCCGTCGCCGTTCACGGCACCGGTGAACGGCCGTAGCGGCGCCGGCGGGGAACTTCAGCCAGATGTCCTCGGCGTGTTGCCGTCGGTGTGGTAGTTGACGTCCTTGGTCCTGGTACTCGCCCGGCACCAGGTTGTTGAAGTTGAGGTTGTAGTCGTTGCCGCGCGTCGACGCTTGAGGTGGCCGGTCTGTGCCGGCGATGCTGCCCGCTCTCGCTGTCGGTGAAGTAGGCACCGGTGTTGGTGGCGGCCGTGCCGATCAGCGCGGCCGAGGCACCGAGGGTGCCGATGAACGCGGCGATGCGCGTGGTCTTGTTCTTGAACATGTGTGTGCTCCCCGTAAGAGGAATCTGCCGCGACCCGATGTCGTGGCAGGCGGGACGTTAGGCGGGCGACACGTCGCTCGCAGAATCCAGAACAACCCGGCTGGACAACTTCGGATCGTTCTGTCCAGAATTGATGGAAAGAGCCGCGTATGCCGTTGCGTCAGACAACTAGACCATCGTGAACCGGTTCGATCGCTTCAGTAGCGTACTGCCCATCACGTCGCCGACGTCCTGGACGCTCCTCGATCCTCGAAGCGCAGGTGCTCCAGGGCGAGCGGGTCGTCGGCGCCCGCCTCGACCTCGTCCCAGGTGCGGGGTGCGGCGACCGTCGGCAGCTCCCGCCCGCGCAGGGAGTACGGCGAGATCGTCGTCTTCGCGCCGGTGTTCTGCGACCAGTCGAGGAACACCTTCCCGCTGCGCCGCGCCTTGGTCATCTGCGAGAGCACCAGCTTGGGGTGCTCGGCCTGGAGCTCCTCGGCGATCCCCTTGGCGTAGTCGCGCACCTCCTCGTAGGTGCGCTTGCGGTCCAGGCCGGCGTACAGGTGCAGGCCCTTGGACCCGCTGGTCACCGGCACGCAGTCGAGCCCGTCCTGCGCGAGCCGGTCCTTGACGAGCAGCGCCACCTGGGAGCACTCCCCCAGGCCGGCCGGCTCGCCGGGGTCGAGGTCGATGACCAGCCGGTTGGGGTTGCGGGGCCTGCCCTGCCTGGTGACCGTCCACTGGTGGACGTGCAGCTCGAGCGCGGCGAGGTTGACCAGCCAGGTCAGCGTGGCCAGCGAGTCGATGACCGGGAAGGTCAGCTCGCCCTCCTCCCCGGACTTGGTGCGCGAGCCGGTGGTCGGCACGGTCACGGTGCGCACCCACGACGGCGTACCGCCCGGGCACGTTCTTCTCGAAGAACGACTGCTCGCTGGTGCCGTTCGGCCAGCGGATCCGGGTCACCGCCCGGTCGGCGAGGTGCGGCAGCATCACCGGCGCGACCTGCGCGTAGTAGTTGAGCACCTCGCCCTTGGTGGTGCCGGTGCGCGGGTACATCACCTTCTCGAGGTTGACCAGCGTCAGGTGGCGGCCGTCGACCTCGACCGGCGTCTCGGTGCGCGACTCCTTCGGCACCTGGCATCAGCGGCCGATCGCGATCACCGGCACCCGCGCCGGGTCGAGCCGGACCATCGCCGAGCGCATGAACCAGCGCGGCGCCGAGACGCAGCCGGCGGTCGCGCCGCGGCCGTTGACGTGCAGGAAGATCCCGGCGCCGCGGTGGCGCACCTGGTCGCGGTTGAAGCCGTGTTGACGGCGTACTCGTACTGCGTCGGGAAGTCCGTGAGCCGCTCGGAGGTGTTCTCCCCGGACCTCAGCCACCAGCGGAAGCCGCCCTGGCCTTGTTGCGGTAGCGGTTGTAGTAGCGCCGACGCGTTGTCCTGGACCCAGTAGTCGCCGCGCGGATCTTCCGGTAGGGCAGGTCCCAGCCGGCGGCGCGGGCGTGGGTGCCGAAGGCGCCGAGCAGCCGGTAGGTGCCGAGCGGCGTGGTGCCGGTGCCCTGCTTGCGCTTCGTCCCGGCACCAGGCCGCCGTACCCGATCCGGCCGTCCTTGACCTGCTGCACCTTGCGCCAGCCGCTGCTGCTCGCTGCCAGAAGGTCACCCGCGCGTGCCAGCAGCGGGTGTGGTTGACGGTGACGACCTGGGTGGTCCCGGCTGGAGCGCACGGTCACGCCGTCGAGCCGGACGGTCGCCGCTTCGCGCTGGAGCTGCGGGCGCCAGGGTCACGGCGAGGAGGAGGGTCAGGGCGAGCGCCGCGAGTCGGCGCATGGTCACGTCAGGTCACTCCAGGTCGGTCGAGGGTCAGTCGAGGTCCGCGGGGGTGAGATCGGTGCGGACGCCACGGTACGCCGGTTGGCGCAGCCGGCCGTCGTTGGTGAGCCGGAGGTACTGCACGTCGACGACGAGGAACGGCTCCACCCAGACGGTGCCCTCGCGGTCGAGCCGCGGCAGCTCGGCGTCGAACGGCGAGGTCGTCCACGACGCGCGGGGTGAGCAGGTCGGCGAGCAGGCGGCCGGCCTTGCCGGCGATGCCGCTGCCGACCCGGCCGCGGAAGGCAGGCCCGTCGGCGGTCGGCTGCCCGACGAGCACGGCGCCGAGCCGGTCGGTGCTCCCGATCTCGTGCCGGCAGCCGCCGACGACGAACGACCCGGTCGGCCGGATCGGGAACTTCAGCCAGTCCTGGCTGCGCACCCCGGGCCGGTAGCGCGAGGACAGCCGCTTGCTGACGATGCCCTCGAGACCCTGCTGCTCGGCCGCGTCGAGGAGCATCTGCCCGTCGTCGTACGTCGGGGGCACCTGCCAGGCGACGTCGTCGAGCCCGAGGCCGAGCAGCAGCTCGCGCCGCTCGGGCAGCGGCCGGTCGCAGAGGTCCTCGCCGTCGAGGCGGAGCAGGTCGAAGGCGATCAGGGTCACCGGGTTGCGCTCGGCCAGCCGCGGGCGCGGGCGGCGTCGCGGACGTGCATCCGGTCCTGCAGCGCGCCGAAGTCGGGATGCCCTCGCCCAGCGCGACCACCTCGCCGTCGAGCAGGAAGTCGTCCGCGATCGCCGCCAGGCCGCGCAGCTCGGGGAAGGAGACGGTGACGTCGTTCTCGTTGCGGACCAGTTCCGCAGCCCGCCGTCGCGGACGTCGACCAGCACCCGCATGCCGTCCCACTTCACCTCGTGGATCCACTCCGCCCCGGAGGGCACGTGGTCCCCCTGGTCGCGAGCATCGGCAGCACCGGCTCATCATGGCAGGCGGGTCTGAGACGCCCGGCCGTACGACGACGGTGTCTCGAAGCCACCGGGACGCGCTCGACCACCGTCGGTCGCGGTCTGCATCCGTCGTACGGCGGTAGAGCACATGCGGCAGACTGCGCGGGTGGAATCAACCGCTGCGCCGTACGCCGTGATCGGGGCCGGGCCCTCCGGGCTGGCCGGGGCGCGCAACCTGCAGCGCTTCGGGATCCCGTGGACCGGGTTCGAGCTGGGCGACGACGTCGGCGGGCTGTGGAACATCGACGGGCCGCGGAGCACGGTCTACGAGTCGGCCCACCTGATCTCCTCGCGTACGACGACCGAGTTCACCGAGTTCCCGATGCGCGACGACGTCGCCGACTACCCGAGCCACCGCGAGCTGCTCGGCTACTTCCGCGACTTCGCCGACCACTTCGACCTGCGCGACGGGTTCGCCTTCGGCACCGAGGTCGAGCGGTCGAGCCGGTCGACGGGGCGTGGCACGTCACCGCCAACGGGAGTACGACGACCCACGCCGGCGTGCTCGTCGCCAACGGCACCCTGAGCGAGCCGAACGTGCCGACCTTCGCCGGGCAACTTCGACGGCGAGGTGCTGCACACCAGCGACTACAAGAGCGCGACCGTCTTCGCCGGCAAGCGGGTGCTGGTCATCGGCGCCGGCAACTCCGGCTGCGACATCGCCGTCGACGCCGTGCACCACGCGAAGTCGGTCGACCTGAGCGTGCGCCGCGGCTACCACTTCGTGCCGAAGTACCTCTTCGGCAAGCCCGCCGACACGCTCAACCAGGGCAAGCCGCTGCCGCCGCGGATCAAGCAGGCGATCGACAGCCGGGTGCTGCGGATGTTCACCGGCGACCCGACGCGGTTCGGCTTCCCGAAGCCCGACCACAAGATCTACGAGTCGCACCCGATCGTGAACACGCTGGTCCTGCACCACCTCGGCCACGGCGACATCCACGTGCGCAAGGACGTCGAGCGCTTCGACGGCAGCGGCGTGCGGTTCGTCGACGGCAGCCGCACCGACTACGACCTGATCGTGCTGGCCACCGGCTACCAGCTGCACTACCCGTTCGTCGACCCCGCGCCTGCTCGACTGGACCGGGATGGCGCCGGACCTCTACCTCAACGTGTTCAGCCGGCGCGACCCGAACCTGTTCGTGCTCGGCATGATCGAGGCCTCCGGCATCGGCTGGCAGGGCCGCTACGAGCAGGCCGAGCTGGTCGCAGCGTGCTCAAGGCGCGCGAGGTCGCGCCGGACCGGGCGCGCGGCCTTCGAGGAGCGGGTGCACGGTCCGCCGCCGGACCTGTCGGGCGGCTACCACTACCTCGGGCTCGAGCGGATGGCCTACTACGTCAACAAGGACGCCTACCGGGGCGCCGTACGCCGGAGATCGAGCGCCTCGAGGTGCAGCCGTGACACCGCTGCTCACCGCCCTGGCGCGACCGACGTCGACGACATCAAGATCGTCTTCAACGAGTCCTCGCTGACCACGCTGAAGATCGTGATCGGCCTGATCCTGTTCGGGATCGCGCTGGACACCGACATCGAGGACTTCAAGCGCGCGGCCCGGCGCCCGGGCACGATCGCGATCGGCGTCGCCGCGCAGTTCCTGCTGCTGCCGGCGATCACGTTCCTGCTGACGCTGCTCGCTCGACGTCCGCGGCTCCGTGGCGCTCGGCATGATCCTGGTGGCCTGCTGCCCGCCCGGGAACGTCTCCAACATCCTCACCCACCGCGCCGGCGGCGACGTGGCGCTGTCGGTCTCGATGACCGCGGTCAGCAACCTGCTCGCGATCGTGCTGATGCCGATCAACATGGCCTTCTGGGGCGGGCTCAGCCCCACCGGCAGCAAGCTCCTCGAGGCCATCGACCTGAGCCCTCGGAGATGCTGGTCGAGGTCGGGCTGGTGATCGGGGTGCCGTTCGTCGTCGGGCTCACGATCCGGCGGTTCGCCCCGCGGTTCGCGGCCGCGGCGCACAAGGTCGTCGGGCCCGGTGTCCTTCATCGGGCTCACCGCGATCATCGTGATCGGGCTGGCGAAGAACTGGGACATCTTCGTGAACTACATCGGCATCGTGCTGCTCGCGGTGTTCCTGCACGACGCGCTGGCGCTGCTGCTCGGCTAGCGATCGGCCGCGCGCACCCGGCTGCCCGCCGCCGAGCGTCAAGGCGATGACCTTCGAGGTCGGCGTCCGCAACGCCGGGCTCGGGCTGCTGCTGGTGTTCACCTACTTCGACGGCCTCGGCGGGATGGCGCTGGTGGCCGCCTGGTGGGGCATCTACGACATCATCGCCGGGCTGGTCGTCGCCGTCGTCTGGCGGCGGCGTACGGCGGACCGGGAGCGGGTCGCCGCATGAGGGTCCTGGTCACCGGAGGCAGCGGCTTCCTCGGCACCTCGGTCGTCGCCGGGCTGGTCGAGGCCGGGCCACGAGGTCATCAGCGCCGACCTGCGCGTGCCCGAGGCGCACCACGCCCGGCGTCAGCCACGTCGTGATGGACGTGCGCGACCCGAGCCGCGTCAACGAGGTCGTCCACGAGTGGCGACCCGAGGTCGTCGTGCACCTCGCCTCGATCGTCACGCCCGGCAAGGACTCCACCCGCGCGCTCGAGCGCGCCGTCGACGTCGACGGCACCGGCTACGTCCTCGACGCCTGCCTGGCCCACGGCGTACGACGCATCGTGGTCTCCTCGAGCGGCGCGGCCTACGGCTACCACCCCGACAACCCGGAGTGGATCACCGAGGACCAGCCGGTCCGCGGCAACGAGGAGTTCGCCTACGCCGACCACAAGCGGATCGTCGAGGAGATGCTGGCCGAGCTGCGCGAGCGCCGCCCCGAGCTCGAGCAGGTCGTGCTGCGCATCGGCACGATCCTCGGCGAGCGGGTCGACAACCAGATCACCGCGCTGTTCCAGCGGCCCCGGCTGCTGAAGATCCGCGGCTCGCAGTCGCCGTTCGTGTTCATCTGGGACACCGACGTCGCCGCGATCATCCAGCAGGCGGTGACCGGCGAGGTGACCGGCGTCTTCAACGTCGCCGGCGACGGCGCGCTGACCGTCGACGAGATCGCCGCGCGCGCTCGGCAAGCGCACGATGACGCTGCCCGAGCCGGTGCTCCGGCGGGCGCTCGCGGTCGGCCAGCGGCTCGGCGTCACGGCGTACGGACCGGAGCAGACGAAGTTCCTCCAGTACCGCCCCGTGCTCGACAACACCCGGCTCAAGGAGGTCTTCGGCTACGTGCCGTCGTACACCAGCGCCGAGGCGTTCGAGGCATGGCGGCTGGCGCATCGCTTGTGAGACCGGGCATCCTGTTCACATGCGCGCAATCTGGAAAGGTGCCGTCTCCTTCGGCCTGGTCAGCGTCCCGGTGAAGCTGTACTCCGCCACGGAGAGCAAGGACATCTCCTTCCGTCAGGTCCACGCCAAGGACGGCGGACGGATCAAGTACCAGCGGGTCTGCAGCATCGACGGCGAAGAGGTGGAGTACGCCGACATCGCCAAGGGCTACGAGACCGAGGACGGCGAGATGGTCATCCTCACCGACGAGGACATGGCCAGCCTGCCCTCCGAGAGCAGCCGCGAGATCAGCGTCGAGAAGTTCGTGCCCAGCGAGCAGATCGACCCGATGCTGTTCGAGAAGAGCTACTACCTCGAGCCGGAGAAGACCGGCGCCAAGCCCTACGCGCTGCTGCGCGAGGCGCTCGAGGCCGCCGACCGGATGGCGCTGGTCACGGTCTCGCTGCGCAACCGGATGTCGCTCGCCGTGCTGCGCGTGCGCGACGACGTGATCGTGATGCAGACGATGATGTGGCCCGACGAGATCCGGAAGCCCGACTTCGGGTCGGTGGACACCAGCGAGGCCAAGCCGGCCGAGGTGAAGATGGCCACCATGCTCGTCGAGACGCTCGCCGGCGACTTCGACGCCGACGAGTTCGAGGACGACTACCGCGAGGCCGTCGAGACGCTGGTGAAGGCGAAGATCGAGGGCGGCGAGGTCAAGCGCACCCCCGAGACCAAGAAGTCCTCCGGCGAGGTCGTCGACCTGCTCGCCGCCCTGCAGCGCAGCGTCGACGCCGCCAAGACCGCCCGCGGCGAGAAGACTGATCGAGGATTCCGACGATTCCGGGAAGACGACAAGACTCGCAAGACGACCGCCAAGAAGTCCTCGTCCGCCAAGAAGGCTGCCAAGAAGACCGCCGCAAGAAGAGCACGACCAAGAAGGCTGCGGCCAAGAAGGCCAGCTGAGCCGCGGTTGCCGATCGTGACCGGCGTCCACGGCGTAACCTCCCGCCCCCCGGGCGTTGGAGTGAACAGGGGCGCGCCGCCGTGGCGACGCCGCTGCTCGTTCCTGGGGAGGAATCTCAATGCGCTCATACCTGCGCTTCGCATCCGTGATCGGCGCGGTCACCCTGAGCGCGATCGCGGTCGCACCGGCCATGGCGGCCGCACCGGTCTCGCAGGCCGGAGCCAACGCGGTCACCGTGGCGGTGGCCGGCAACGCGCAGGGAACCGGCGACGTCACCGCGACCAACGACGGCACCAGCGAGAAGAAGACCGGCGAGCCGCCCCGCAGGTCCCCGCGCCCGGCGGTCAGGCTTCTTCACCGGTGGCGTGGCGGCCCAGGAGGCGACCGCCACGGCCCCGGACGGTGCGGGTCACTCGGCCGCGTGTGCCGGACTCGCGGGTGACGGCGGATCGGTGGTCAACATCGGCGACTCGAAGTGCCTCTCGCCCGGCAGACCAGATCACCGGCTCGCTCGGCGACCTTCGACCCCGGCGCGCTGATCGACACGCGCGCTCGCCACCGCTCCCCGCCGAGCTGACCGGCCCGCTGGCGCCAGTGACGACGGCGCTCGCGACCGCTCAACGACGCGATCGACGAGCGCGCTCCGCCGACCGAGGACCAGTTCGGCGAGATGGGGCCTGGTCTCGGCGGTGAAGGTGATCTCGGGACACTGCACCGCCGGCCCGGGAGGCGCGGAGGGTTCCGCCCAGATCGTCGACGGCGCCATCCGCGCTCAGCGGCGGCTGGGCAGGACATCACGCTGCTGAAGCTTCCCGTCAACCCGCCGCCCGAACACCCACCTGGTCACCGACCTGAGCCAGGTGCTCACCACCGTCATCGGCGCGCTGCGCACCAACCTGAACGACTCGTTCGACGGAGCAGGCGCTCGCCCTTGAACGCCGTCCTCGACCAGATCCAGGAGCAGGTCGTCGACAACGTGGTCACCCAGGTGGAGGCGCAGCTCGCGTCCGCTGGAGGAGAACGTCCTCGACATCACCCTGAACAAGCAGGTCCGTCCCGAAGCCGGCGCGATCCGGGTCAACGCCCTCGACCTCCAGCTCGCTGCCGGCGGCCAAGGCCCAGCTCAACGCCTCGCTGGCCAGCGTCCAGATCGGCAACGTCGTGTGCGGTCCCAGCGGTCGGGTCGCCCAGGCCGCTGCCGCTCCCGAGGTCGGCCCCGCCCGCCCTGCCGACCGCCGTCTCGGCCGGCTACGAGTCGATGCCTGGCCAGCACGCGCCGGGCGACGACTCCCACAACGGCTTCGTCGTGGCCGCCCTGGCGATCATGGCGGTGGCGGGCACCGCGCTCGTCGTCGTCCGCCGGCTCTACGTCTGAGCGGGCACGACGATGAGCAGGTCAGACGTCCAAGGTCAGCGGCTTCGCGCTCGCGGTGCTCGTGCTGTGCGCGGTGGCGTTCGGCGTCAGCTACCTGATGCCGTCGTCGGGATCGGCGGCGCCGGGATACGAGCCGATGGCCGCCCCGGCCGCGCCCGTGCGCCTGGTGATCCCCGCACTGAAGATCCGCGCACCGATCCAGCCGATCGAGGTCAAGGCCGGCAGTGCTCGACCCGCCGCGCAACCCGCGCGACGTGGGCTGGTGGAGGAGCAGCGCCCGCGCCGGGGCGAAGCAGGGCCAGACCGTGCTGACCGGGCACACCGTGCACACCGGCGGTGGCGTGATGGACGACCTCGGCAAGCTGCGCAAGAACCAGCTGGTCAAGGTGGTCACCCGCAAGGGCCCGATGGTCTACCGCACCACCAAGGTGGTCACCTGGACCAAGGACCAGCTCGCCAAGCGGTCGGTCGAGCTGTTCTCCCAGGACCGCGGCGACGGGCGCCTCGTGCTGATCACCTGCAGCCAGTGGACGGGCAGCTACTACAAGAGCAACGTCGTCGTGTTCGCCGAGCCGCTCGGCGTCCCGGACAAGAAGGCCGAGAAGAAGTCCTAGCGGCTAGCCGCTCGGCTGTCGCCCTCCACGTGTGCCCGGGCGGCCCGCGAGTCCGGCATCCGCGCGGCCATCAGGCCCATCGCGGCGTCCGACAGCCGCGGCGCCACCAGGTTGAGCACCTCGCCCACCCGGCCGGCCACGGTCGAGATGGTGATCGGACGGTCCTCGAGCGCGCGTACGACGAGCGCGGCGGCCTGCTCGGGCGACTTCGCCGGGGCCCTCCGGTAGGCGTCGGTGGCCACGATCATGTCGGTGCGCACCAGGTCGAGCCGGAGGTTGGTGAAGGTGACGTTGTCGAACCAGGTCTCGCGCCCCGCGATCCGCGAGAAGGTGTCCAGCGCGGTCTTCGAGGAGATGTAGGCGGTGAACTTCGGCGCCTTCATCTGCACGCCCCAGGTGACGATGTTGACCACGTGGCCGAACTTCCGCTCCCGCATCCGCGGCAGCAGACCGAGGATGAGGCGCACCGGACCGAAGTAGTTGATCGCCATGGTGCGCTCGAAGTCGTGCATCCGGTCGTAGGAGAACTCCAGCGACCGCCGGATCGACCGGCCGGCGTTGTTCACGAGCATGTCGACCGCCGTCGTGCTCGCCCAGCACCCGCTGGACCAGGGCGTCGGTCGCGGCCGGGTCGGTGAGGTCGCAGGCATAGCCGTACGCCGAGCCGCCGGCTCGCCTCGATCTCCGCCGACCACCCGGTCGAGCTCGCCCTGCCGGCGCGCGACGCAGAGGACGGTGGCGCCGCACTCCGCGATCGCCTTGGCGCTGGCCTCCCCCACCCCGGACGACGCACCGGTCACCAGCACCACCCGACCGGCCAGCGGGCTGGGCAGCGGCGAACCCGCGAGCCGGGCCACCGGGGCGACCAGGTGACGGCGTACCAGCGCCCTCGGGGTGAGGAACAGGTTCACGGACGCTCCAGCACCGGCATCGTCCACGGACGCGCCGCCTCGATCTGCGCGGACAGGCTGAGCAGCGTGGTCTCGTCGTCGTGGCGCCCGACCAGCTGCACGGCGAGCGGCAGCCCGTCGGCCGCGATGCCGGCGGGCACCGACGCGGCCGGGTTGCCGGTGATGTTCCACAGCGCGGCGTACGCGATCATCGGCTGCGCGGTGAGCGCGGCCCGGACGGTGCCGCCCTTGTCCAGCACACCGACCTTGCGCGGGCGGTGCGCGATCGTCGGGGTGAGCAGCACGTCGACCGTCGTCCGAAGACGCGGTTGGCCTTCGCGGCCACCTTCTCCCCCGCCCGCAGCGCCCACCGGACGACGCCGGGTCGCACCCAGCTGCCCAGCCGGTAGGTCTCCCGCGTGCGCTTCTCGAGCCGGTCGTAGTGCTCCACCGCGTCGCTCTCGGTGCGCACGCCGGCGAAGAACTGCGGCACGAACGCCAGCGTCGCGTCGGGGTAGTGCGGGTTGACCTCGACCACCTCGTGGCCGAGGTCGGTGAGCAGCTGGGCGGTCTCGCGGACCGCCTCGCACGTGCGCCTTGGTCGGGCCGCAGGCCCTTGATCGGCGACTTCGTGGACCAGCCGATGCGCAGCCGGGCGGGCTCCGCGCGGGCCGCCTCGGTGAAGCTGGTGGCCGGCTCGGCGCGCGCGGAACAGTCCGCGTCGGTGGTGCCCGCGGATGGCGTCGTAGACGATGGCCGAGTCGAGCACCGACCGCGTCAGCGGGCCGGCCGTGCCCAGCGCCCACCACAGGTGCTCCATCGGCGCGGTGGTGACCCGGCCGCGCTGGGGCTTGAGCCCGAACAGCCCGCAGCAGGCCGACGGGATCCGGATCGAGCCACCGCCGTCGCCACCGATGCCGACGGGCACCATCCCGGCCGCCACGGCGACCGCGGTGCCGCCGCTCGACCCACCCGGCGTGTGGCCCGGCTTCCAGGGTTGCGGGTGTATCCGCCGTCGACGGACTCGGTGAAGGGCCACTGGCCGAACTCGGGCATCCGGGTCTTGCCGATGATGACCGCGCCCGCTGCGCGGAGCCGTCGTACGACCTCGCCGTCGGCGGCCGCCGGGGTCGAGTTGGCGCGTCCACCGAAGGTGGTGACGCAGCCGGCGACGTCGATCTCCTCCTTGATGGCGATCGGCACGCCGTGGAGGGGACCGGGTGGCTCACCGGCGGCGAGCGAGCGGTCGCGCTCGGCGGCCTCGGCACGGGCCTCGTCGGCGAGCACCACGGAGAAGGCGTTCAGGGCGGGGTCGCGCTCGGCGATCCGGCCCAGGCAGGCCTCGACGACCTCGACCGCGCTGACCTCCTTCTCGGTGGTACGCCGGGCCAGCTCGGCCACGGAGAGGTCCGCGAGGTGCTCGTCCGCTGTCGTCATGGGCCGAAGGCTAGTCCCGCGCGTCAGGATCCGGACACGGGTGTCACCTCGACGGTGGGCGGCGTACAGTTCAAATCCCATAAACCTGATAGGAGAACTTCACAATGACGGTGACCGACGAGCTCCTCGCCAACAACAGCACGCTACGTCGAGACCTTCGAGGGCCCGCTCCCCCTGCCGCCCGCCAAGCACCTCGCCGTGGTGGCCTGCATGGACGCCCGCCTCGACGTCTACTCGATCCTCGGCCTCCAGCCCGGGGAGTCGCACGTGATCCGCAACGCCGGCGGCGTCGTCACCGACGACGAGATCCGCTCGCTCGCGATCAGCCAGCGCCTGCTCGGCACCGAGGAGATCATCCTGATCCACCACACCGACTGCGGCATGCTCACCTTCACCGACGACGAGTTCAAGAAGTCGATCCAGGACGAGACCGGCATCAAGCCCGAGTGGGCCGCCGAGGCGTTCCCTGACCTCGACGAGGACGTGCGCCAGTCGATCAACCGGATCAAGGCCTCGCCGTTCATCCCGAAGACCGACAGCGTGCGCGGCTTCGTGTTCGACGTCGCCACCGGCAAGCTCAACGAGGTGGCGGCCTGACCCAGCGTCAGAGCAGCGTGCGCACCACGCGCAGCGCGACCGAGAGCCGGGCCAGGTCGGTGTCGTCGTCGGAGCAGATCTCCTGCAGCGTCCTGACCGCCTGCTCGGACTCCTTCTCCGGCGGCGGGTGGCCGGCGAGCTGGGCGGCGGTGAGCTGGGCGTGCACGGCGTGCAGGTCGTCGCGCAGCGCGGCCCGGGCCATCGTCTGCCAGCGGTCCTCGCGGGGCAGCGCGAGGATCCGTGAGACCAGCGAGCGGCAGTCCGAGCTTCTCGCCGACCTCGAAGTGGGCGCGCGCGACCTCCATCGGGTCGCGGTCGTCGCGGGCGGCGGTCTCGACCATGCCGAGGATCATGTACGCCGGCGGGCACACCGCCACCCGGACGGCGAGGTCCTCCGGCACCCCCTTCTCGATCAGCGCGTCGCGCCGCTGCTCGTAGGCGTACAGCTCCACCCCGACCAGCAGCGACGGCAGCTCGGCCATCACCTTCTCGACGACGACCTCGAAGGTGTTGACCACCGACTCGGTGTCCTCGGAGATGCGGCGCGAGTTGAGCAGCCAGCGTGAGGCCCGCTCGACCAGCGTGCGGTTCTCCAGCCGCATGTGGGTCTGCACCTCGGCGTCGAGCTTGTTGTCGAAGGCGGAGATCTGGCGCTGCAGGCTGGCCGCGCCGAAGATCTCGCGGGCCACGAAGTTGGCCTTGGTCAGCTCCGCGGTCGTCGCGTTGGTCTCCCCCGCCAGCCGGTGGAAGTAGGTGATGCCGGCGTTGTTGACCAGCTGGTTGACGATCTGCGTGACCACGATCTCGCGACGCAGCTGGTGCTGCTCCATCTGCCCGCGGTAGCCCTGGCGCATCTTCGCCGGGAAGTAGGAGAACAGCTCCGAGCGCAGGAACGGGTCGTCGGGCAGGTCGCTGCGCAGCAGGTCCTCGGCCAGCACGATCTTGGTGTAGGCCATCAGCACCGACAGCTCCGGCACGGTGAGCCCGGCGTTGCGGTCGGTCAGTCGGCTCACCTCGCGGCGGGTGGGCAGCGCCTCGAGCTCGCGGTTGAGCAGGCCGCCGCGTTCGAGGGTGCGCATCCAGTCCTCGTGCACGTGCAGCAGCGCCGGGGCGATGGACACGGCGTTGGCCAGGGCGATGTTCTGCTCGTAGTTGTCGGCCAGCACCAGGTCGGCGACCTCGTTGGTCATCGAGGCGAGCAGCTCGTTGCGCTGCTTGCCGGTGAGGTCACCGTCGGCCACGACCCGGTCGAGCAGGATCTTGATGTTGACCTCGTGGTCGGAGGTGTCCACGCCCGCGGAGTTGTCGATGAAGTCGGTGTTGATGCGGCCGTCGCGCTCGGCGTACTCGATGCGACCGCGCTGGGTCAGGCCCAGGTTGCCGCCCTCGCCGACGCACTTGGCGCGCAGCTCGCGGCCGTCGACCCGGATCGCGTCGTTGGCCTTGTCGCCGGCCTCGGCGTGGGTCTCCGTGCGCGCCTTGACGTAGGTGCCGATGCCGCCGTTCCAGAGCAGGTCGACCGGCGCGAGCAGGATGGCGCGCATCAGCTCGGCGGGCGTCATCCGCTGCGACCTTGCCCTCGATGCCGAGCGCCTCGCGCAGCTGCGGAGTGAGCGGGATCGACTTGGCGCTGCGGGAGAACACGCCGCCGCCCGCGGAGATCAGCGAGGTGTCGTAGTCCTGCCACGAGGAACGGGGCAGGTCGAAGAGCCGCTTGCGTTCGGCGTACGACGAGGCCGCGTCGGGGTCGGGGTCGATGAAGATGTCGCGGTGGTCGAAGGCGGCCACCAGACGGATGTGCTCGGAGCAGAGCATGCCGTTGCCGAACACGTCGCCGGACATGTCGCCGATGCCGGCGCAGGTGAAGTCCTCGTTCTGGCAGTCCACGCCCATCTCGCGGAAGTGGCGGCGCACGGACACCCAGGCGCCGCGGGCGGTGATGCCCATCGCCTTGTGGTCGTAGCCGACGGAGCCGCCCGACGCGAACGCGTCGCCGAGCCAGAAGCCGTAGTCCTGGGAGATGCCGTTGGCGATGTCGCTGAACGTCGCGGTGCCCTTGTCGGCCGCGACCACGAGGTAGGGGTCGTCGCCGTCATGGCGTACGACGGACGGTGGGCGGGACCACCTCGCCCTCGACCAGGTTGTCGGTCACGTCGAGCAGGCCGGAGATGAACGTCGTGTAGCAGGCGATCCCCTCCTTCATCCACGCGTCGCGGTCGCTCGGGTCGGGCAGCTGCTTGGCGAAGAAGCCGCCCTTCGCGCCGACCGGCACGATCACGGTGTTCTTGACCATCTGCGCCTTGACCAGGCCGAGGATCTCGGTGCGGAAGTCGTCGCGTCGGTCGGACCAGCGCAGGCCACCGCGCGCCACCGACCCGAAGCGCAGGTGCACGCCCTCGACGCGGGGCGAGTAGACGAAGATCTCGAACTTCGGCCGCGGCTCGGGCAGGTCGGGGATCGCCGACGGGTCCACCTTGAGGGAGAGCCGCTGCAGCGGCTGGCCGTCGGCGTCGGTCTGGAAGAAGTTGGTGCGCAGGGTCGCGCGGATGTTGGTCAGGTAGGAGCGCAGGATGCGGTCGTGGTCGAGGCTGGAGACCTCGTCGAGCGCGCGCACGATGCGCTCCTCGAGGTCGGCGCACTGCGCCTGCCGCCCCTCGCTGTCCGCCGGGATGCTGCCGTTGCGGCCGGGGTCGAAGCGCGCCTCGAACAGGCTGCACCAGGTAGCGGGTGATCTCGACGTTGTTGCGCAGCGCGTCCTCGATGTAGTCCTGCGCGAACGGGGTGCGGCCCTGGCGCATGTACTTGGCGTAGGCGCGCAGCAGCGTCGCCTGACGCCAGGTGAGCCCGGCCGCCAGGACGAGCGCGTTGAACCCGTCGCTCTCGTTGTAGCCGTTCCACACCGCCGCGACGGTGTCCTGGAACAGCACGCGCGCGTCGTCGGGCATGCTGCGCTGGTAGCGCAGCCCGAAGTCGTAGATGTAGGACTCCCGCTCCAGCCCCTCGAGCTGGTAGGGCCGCTCGTCGACGACCTCGACGCCGGTGGTCGAGAGGATCGGCAGCACCTCGGACAGCGAGAGCGGCGGTCCGATCCGGTACACCTTCAGCCGGGCCTCACCGGGTGGCGCGGCGACGTCCTCGTAGAGCGAGAGCGTCATGCCCACGTCGCCCTCGATCTGCTCGAGCCGACCGAGGTCGACCGCCGCGGTCTGGGGCGGGTAGTCCTCCTTGTAGGCCTCCGGGAAGCAGCCCGCGTAGAGCCGCACGTAGCGGCTGCCGAGCTCCTCGCCGTACGTCGAGATGACCGCGGAGGTGAAGTCGTCGCGCCACGAGCGGGCGGCCTCGGAGCACCGGCGCTCGAGGTCGGCCATGTCGGGCTCGCCGATCTGCTCGCCCGGCGCAGGGCGTACGACGAAGTGCAGTCGCGCCGCGAACGACTCCCCCACGTGCGCGGTGTACTCGATGTTGTCGCCGCCGAGCTGCTCCTTGAGGATCGAGGCGATCCGCTCGCGGACGGTGGTGTTGTAGCGGTCGCGCGGCAGGTAGACCAGGCAGGAGAGGAACCGGCCGTAGATGTCGCGCCGCACGAACAGCCGCAGCTGCCGCCGCTCCCGGGTGTACATCACCTGCGCGGCGATCGGGACCAGGTCGTCGACCGGGGTCTGGAACAGCTCGTCGCGCGGGTAGGTCTCGAGGACGTCCATCAGCGCCTTGCCGGCGTGGCTGTTCGGGTCCAGCCCGACGATGTCGATCACCTCGGCGGCCTTCTCGCGCAGCACCGGGATCCGGCGTACGGACTCGGTGTAGGCGGCCGAGGAGAACAGGCCCAGGAAGCGGCGCTCACCGACGACGTCACCGTTGTCGTCGAACTTCTTCACGCCGACGTAGTCGAGGAACACCGGCCGGTGCACGGTCGCCCGCGAGTTGGCCTTGGCGAGCACCAGCAGGTGCTTGTCGCGGGCGCGGGAGGCCACCGCCTCCGGCAGCACGCGCGGGGCCGGGGGGTCGGCGCGCAGGATCCCGAAGCCGGTGCCGGGCACCGCGATCAGCGTCTCGTGGTCGCCCTCGGCCTTGCAGGGAGTACTCGCGGTAGCCGAGGAAGGTGAAGTGGTTGTCGGCCAGCCACCGCAGGAGCGACTTGCCCTGCTCGAGCTCGTCGGCCGCGAGCGGCGGCGGGTTGTCCTCGATGTCCTTGATGATCAGGTCGATCTGGGTGTGCATCCGCTGCCAGTCCTCGACGGCGTCGCGCACGTCGATGAGGACCTTGTTGAGCAGCTCCTGGATCTCGCCGAGCTCGTCGTCGGAGACCCGGTCGATCTCGAGGTGCATCCAGGACTCGCGGTGGATGTCGTGGGGGTCGATCTCGGTCTGGTCGGCGAGGATCTCGTGGAGCTGACCGCCGAGGTCGCGTCGTACGACGAACTGCGGGTGGATCACCAGGTGGATGTCGTGCTGCTGCTCGGCCAGGGCCATCGACACCGAGTCGACGAGGAACGGCATGTCGTCGGTGACCACCTCGACGACCGTGTGCCCACCGGCCGACCAGCCGTTGACCGAGACGCTGGGCGTGAACACCCGGACCGCGGCCTTGCCCTGCGGACGCTCGGCGGCGAGCCGCAGCTCGGCCATCACCGCGCCGTAGAGGTCCGCGGCGTCACGCTCGAGCAGGTCCTCGGGGGCGACGTGCCGGTAGAACGCCTTCATCACCGAGGGCAGGTCCACGCCGTCGGGCGCCTTGGCCCCCTTGGACTCCGCGTAGCTGCACAACCGGGTGAGAAGTTCGGACTTGCTCTGCTCCAGCGCCGTCACGTCTTCGACATTAGGACTGCGCAACCGCCGGGGCAACGACCGACGACCACGCCTCGGTCTCGGATCCGAGAAACTTCCGAACGTTCATCGCGCCGACGTCACAGGGCCGAGCGCAGGTCCCACAACAGTGGGTAGTACTTCAGGTCGAGGCGGCTGCGGAGGTACGTCGCGCCGGTCGACCCGCCCGTCCCCGTCTTCGAGCCGATCATCCGCTCCACCATCACGACGTGCCGACCCCGCCAGGCGGCGGCCAGCTCGTCGTGCTGGAGCAGCGCCTCGGCGAGCCCCCAGATGTCGGAGTACGACGAGCGGTGCCGCGCGACCTCACGCAGCGACGACGTGATGGCCTCGTCGGACGAGGTGTCCAGCCCGGCCTCCCCGAGCACGTGCACGAACCCGTCCCACAGGCTCGGCTCCTCCAGCCGCCGGGCGAGGCGCTGCTTCTCCAGCGTCGGTCAGGCCACGGAACCGGTCGACGTACCCCGCGTCCTTGGCGCCCGACAGGAACTCCAGCTCCCGGAACTGCACCGACTGGAAGCCGCTGGCCGGTGCCAGCCGCTGCCGGAACTCCAGGAAGTCCTGCGGCGTCATCGTCTCCAGCACGTCGACCTGCTGCACCAGCACGCGCTCGATCACGTGCATCCGGCCGAGCAGGTGACGCGCGAACCACAGGTCGCGTCCTCCGCTCTCGGCCCGCGTCTCCACGAGGGCATCGCGGACCCCGTCGGCCTCGTGGAGCAGCTGCTTGAACCAGAGCTCGTAGGCCTGGTGGATGGTGATGAACAGCAGCTCGTCGTGCGCCGGCGGGTCGGACTCGAGGTGCTGGGAGTCGAGCAGCTGCGGGAGCCGCAGGTAGCTGCCGTAGGTCAGCTGCGGGCCCTCCTGGGCCCCCTCCTCGCCGAACAGCACGAAGTTCTCGTCATCCATGGAGCCAACCTATGTCTGCGGGCCGGTCGGCCATGCAGCATGATGCCCACCATGAAGCTCCGACACGAGATCAGCTACGACGCGCCCCTGGCCGACGTCTTCGCGATGCTGGCCGACCCCGACTTCCGCCAGGCCTCCGCCGCCGCGATGGGAGTGATCTCGGCCGACGTGTCGATCACCCCGAAGGGCGAGGGCATCAGCGTGCGCATCGACCAGGTGCAGCCGACCGAGGGCGTCCCGGGCTTCGCCAAGAAGTTCGCCGGCGAGACGACCCGCGCCGTACAGACCGAGGAGTGGGACTCCCCCACCGGCGGCAGCATCGCCATCGAGACGCCCGGCAAGCCGACCTCGATCAAGGGCACGCTGGCGCTGACCGAGGCCGGTGGCCGCACCACCGAGACGCTGGACGTCGAGGTCAAGGTCAAGGTCCCCCTGATCGGCGGCAAGCTCGAGTCGCTGATGGCCGACCTGGTCGCGGCCGGCATGGACAAGGAACAGGTCGCCGGCGAGGCGTGGCTGCGGGCTCAGTCACAGGAAGGGGGGCGGTCATGAAGAAGGTCAGCGAGGAGCTCAGGTACGACGGCGCCACCCTCGAGCAGGTCCACGAGATGCTCGCCACCGTGGCCTTCCGCGAGGAGGTGTGCGACAGCCAGCACGTGCTCCGCCACGAGGTCACGATCGACCGGGACGGCAAGGGCATGACCGTCGAGATCGACCAGATCCAGGAGGCGCGCGGCATCCCCGGCTTCGCGAAGAAGTTCGTCGGCGACGAGATCAACATCGTCCAGAGCGAGGACTGGACCTCGCCCGAGAAGGGCAACATCCACGTCTCCATCCCCGGCAAGCCCGGCGAGATGGCCGGCACCGCGCTCCTCACCGAGGACCCCGACGGCACCACCGAGACGGTCAACCTCACCGTCAAGGTCAACATCCCGCTCGTCGGCGGCAAGATCGAGGGCCTGATCGCCGACCTGCTCGCCAAGGCGCTGCGCGCCGAGCACCGCGTCGGCGTGAAGTGGCTCGCCGGCTCCTAGCTCGGACGGGACCAGCGCATGGTGCCGCTGGCTACGCTCGACCAGCATGGAGGAGAACAAGGCACGCCGTGTGGTCGACGCCCTGCGCGCACGCGGCACGGACGCGGACCTGGCGAGGGTGGGGGTGCACCAGTTCGGGATCACGATCAAGCTCCCCGACGGCCGCGAGGCGGTCTGGGACTCCGATGACACCGCCTCCCTCGAGGCGCAGGTGATGCGCAACGGCATGCTCGTCGGGTTCGTCCCCGAGATCGAGGGCTCCGACGACTACACCGACGACCAGATCATCGACGCGATCGTCCGCACCGACTACGACAAGCCGATCGCGACCCGGCGTCCCACGGCGCCACCGCCCGCGCCGGCCCTGCCCGATCAAGGGTGGGCTGTTCCGCAGGTTCATGGGCGGCTTCCGCCACCCCTGAGACGGATCGCAGCAGATCCGGACGCCGGGTGATGTGGTTCAGCCTCGGGAGCTCCGGCCGGCGAACCGAGAGGGTCAGACCTCGCGCGGTTGACGGAACGTTCCGTCGCTGAGTCCGGCGACGGAACGTTCCGTCAAACCGAAGGACGGCAGGAGCCTGCTCGGGCGGATCGCGGCAGGTGCGACGACCGCGGCCGGCTCAGCACGACACGCTGGGTTCGCTGCCACAACACCAACGGTGGGTGAGGATGCCTCCAGAAAGGTTCGGCACACACCGTTCGGCCGCAGCCATGGGACGTCCTCCACAAATGGCCACAGTCACGTGGCTGTACGCCGCTGCGTTCGGCATCCCAGTGATCCCGGTCGCGGTGTTCGTGCAGCGTGAGGGCAGGCTGCCGTCGCTGTGGGGTCTGTTCGAGATCTACGCCGGGCCCTGGACCACCGGCAGTGACCGGTCCGCACGAGGCTGCTCCTGCTCACCTACTTCGGTGTGTGTCTGGTGAGCGCGGCGTTCGCCGCTCTGGTGTGGCGTGCGTCCCGGGCCGGCGCGCTGCTCGCTCTCGCATGGCTGCCGGTGGAGGCGGCGTTCTGGTACGGCTTTGCGCTGCCGTTTCCCGTCGGGCTCGGGCTCGTGCGCGTCGGTTTGTTGACGTCCGCCTTTCGAAGGGGCGAGCTCAGGCCCTGACCGAACGAGGTCTCCCTCGGAGCCAGTCACACAACGGCTCACTCGTCCAGCTCATCTGCGTTCACGAAGCTGCTTGGCGTTCACGGGCTCGTCCTTGTTCCTGGGCGTGCAGGTCGGGGTGGTCAGCCCTGGTGGCGGGTGCGCCACTCGCCGATGGCGTCGAGGCGCCGTCGTTGCTGCGCAGCGGCACCGGTGTCGAGGCCGTGCTGGCGTTCGGCGAGCTTGTCGATGACGCGTTCGCGGTGCTCGACGGGGTTGTGGTCGTCGTACTTGAACTTCGCGTCCACCCGAAGAACGGCGAGCCGGATGGCGCGGATGCCGGGCAGCATCCGTCCGTACGGTTCGCTGTCGGGTGCCACGGCTGCATGCCTGCCCTCGGGTTGGAGGTCGGCGAGCTGGGCGGTGAGGATGTCGGCCTTCTCAGTGGGGTCGTCGATCACCGTGGGGCGGCACACGAACTGCACGGTGCTGTAGTAGCTGGTCGGCACCCCGTCCTCGTCGCGCCCGCCGGCCTTGGCGCGCCAGTAGGTCGGGATGTAGGCGTAGTCCCCGACCACGCTCAGCCGCACCTCGGAGGCGGCCTCCAGGTGTGGCCAGACCGGGTTCGGTCGAGCCAGGTGGATGAGAAGTTCCTCGTCGGCGAGGGTGAAGTGCGTGGGCACCGCCAGCGGGGCGTGGGCCTGGTCGAGGTTGTTGACCGCGAGCATCCCGAACCGGTCGGTGGAACGCACCCAGGCCTGCCATTCGGCGGGCTCGAGCGCAGCGTCCCAGGGGTGGATCAACATGTCAGTCTCCTTCAGACGCCGTGGTGGTCAGTGATGAGCCGGCGAGCCGCGTGCACCTCGGGCCCCAGCCGGGTCAGGTGGTCGATCAGCTCATCGGCCGCGGCGGACAGCGCGTCGTCGGTCACCGGTTCGAGGGCGTCGAGGATGAACAGCGCCGAGGTGGTCGTCCTCGGTGAGCTGCGTGCGGCGCGCCTGGCGCCAGTTCCACCGACGACAGGTCACCCCCAGCTCGTCGCACCAGACCACCTCGCCCGGGTCGGGATGCTCGACGACGGTGGTGCCCTCCGCGGCGGTGTCGAACGACTCCTGGCCGGTCGCGCGCATCAGGCGCGGTGAACCCGCATAGCGGGTCAGGTCCTCCCCACCAAGCGGGATCTGATGCTGCACCGAGATGGCGTTGTAGAGGTCGGTGAGCCGGTTGACGCGCGGCAGCCCCGTGGGGGCACGGCGGGTGAGCGCCTCGAGGCTGTTGCGGGTCCGCTGCGGCTTCGCGCCGAATGCGCGGTAGGCGTCGCGCCACGCCGCGACGTGCGGCAGCTCCTCCACGGGCTGGTCGAGCAGCGCCGTCCGGCCCGTCGCCTCGGCCTCCTGCAGCAGCGTCTCGCTCGTCTCGTCACTCGCCCCGGGGAGGAGGCCCTCGACGGCGACCAGCAGGGCGCGGTAGTCGGGGCGGAGCGCGAAGACCTCGGGCTCCACGTGGGCGCCGGCGAGAAACGGCTCGAGTCGCATCGGGTCAGTCATGGGACGGCTCGGTTCCTGGCGTCGAGCCGACACCTGGCTGGAAGACGGCCAGGGAGAACCTCGCTGCTTGCCGGCCTTCGTTGCTGTAGGAGTGCGGCACGTCGCTGTGGAAGGCGACTGCATCCCCCGACGTCGAGGTTCACTGACTGGTCCCCGACGCCGAGCGTCACCGAGCCGGTGTGGACCTGGAGCAGCTCCTTGGTCCCGGCGGTGTGCGCCTCGCTGACGTGCTTCTCGCCCGGTTTCGAGCGTCCAGTCCCACAGCTCCACCACATCCGGAGGTGCGGTCCCGGCGACCAGGACTCCGCGGCCTCCGGCCTCCCCAGTCCACAGCGCCGCACCGTCTCCGGCGCGGACGACCTTCACATCGGGGGACGCTGGTGGCTCGACCAACGCCGGCAGCCCGACGCCGAGCGCGTTGCTGAGCCGCAGCAGACGTTCCCACGCTCGGATTCGCTTCACAGGAGCGTTGGCACAGTACTCCGTCCCGCAGCGCTGGTGTGACAACCACGCCGACCCACGACTGCCGACGAGACGAGCACGCCGGGATCAGTGCGCATGCTCGCGAGGCGCTCCACCGTCAGCGCACACACCTCGTCAGTCCGGCTTGCCCTTGAGCCGCCGGCTGACGGCCTGCTCGGCCTCGCGCGCGGCCTGCCGCTCGGCCAGCGCGCGCCGCTTGTCCCAGGTCTTCTTGCCGCGGGCGAGGGCGATCTCGACCTTGGCCCGGCCGTCCTTGAAGTACAGCGACAGCGGCACGATCGTCAGGCCGCTCTCCTTGACCCGGCGCTCGATCTTGTCGATCTGCGCGCGGTGGAGGAGCAGCTTGCGCTTGCGCCGCGACGCGTGGTTGGTCCACGTGGCCTGGGCGTACTGCGGGATGTGCACCCCGTGCAGCCAGATCTCGCCGTCCTCGACGTCGGCGAACCCGTCGACCAGTGAGGCCCGCCCGGCTCGCAGCGCCTTCACCTCGCTGCCCTGCAGCACGATGCCGGCCTCCCACGAGTCCTCGAGGTGGTAGTCGTGCGCCGCCTTGCGGTTGCGCGCGACCACCGGGTTCGGGTCGGGCTTCTTCACGCGACGATTCTCCCCTGTCGACGGGCGCCTCAGGCCGGCGGTGAGGGGTCTGGCGGCTCCGGGTCGTCAGCCCCCGACGACCTGCCCCTCCGCCTGCCGGAGGAGATCGCCAGCCAGATGACCAGGACCGCCACGCTGGCGACCATCAGCACGATCACCAGCAGGATGATGACCAGCTCGCTCAGCCCGATGCCGGCCAGGGGCACGAGCGAGACCGTCACTCCCCCACCGTCCCGTCGATGGACTCCCGGACCAGGTCGGCGTGACCGTTGTGCCGGGCGTACTCCTCGATCAGGTGGACCAGGATCCAGCGCAGGTTGTGCCGGCGTGACGGGTCGCTCTTGAAGGTACGACGACTCAGCGACTCGAGCGCACTGGGATGCGCGAGCGCCTCGTGGATGATCCGGTCGGAGGTGGCGACCGTCTCGTCGAACAGCCCCCGCAGCTGGTCGGGCGTGTCCTGCGCGGCGGAGTGCCACTCCCAGTCGCCGTCGGCCCTCCAGTCGACCGACGCCCACGGCTCGGGGGCAGGGTTGTCGGCGAAGACCTGGTTGACCCACCAGTCCTCGACGTACGCCAGGTGCTTGAGCAGGCCGCCGAGCGTGATCGTCGAGGGCTCGAGGCGCTGGTCGAGCTGGGCGGCGTCGAGCCCGGCGGCCTTCATGCGCAGCGTCTCGCGGTGGTAGTCGAGGAAGGCGACCAGGGTCTCGCCCTCTGATCCGGCGTGGAGTGGCTCGGTTCGGGTCATGCCGACGAACCCTATTGGTCCGACGGAGTCGCTGTCGTCCGGCGTTACGGCGCCGGGTGATCCAGATGGTCAGCGCCAGCAGCACGAACGGTCCGAACGCGAGCAGGAGCGTCAGCAGCTTCTCGACAGGATGGAGCGGCCCGAGGTGCAGCAGCGTGACGAGCTGGATCAACGGCGTCAGCCCATGTGCGGGTAGCGGTGGTCCTTCGGCGGCGCGAAGGTCTCCTTGATCGACCGCGGCGAGGTCCAGCGCAGCAGGTTCACCGGCGCACCGGCCTTGTCGTTGGTGCCGGAGGCGCGCGCACCGCCGAACGGCTGCTGACCGACGACGGCTCCGGTCGGCTTGTCGTTGACGTAGAAGTTGCCGGCGGCGAAGCGCAGTCGCTCACTGGCCCACGCGACGGCCTGGCGGTCCTGGGAGATGACCGCACCCGTCAGGGCGTACGGCGCGAACGACTCCATCTGGTCCACGACGGACTCGAACTGGCGGTCGTCGTACACGTGCACGGCGAGGATCGGCCCGAAGTACTCGTCCTTGAACATCGCGTCGGTCGGGTCGGTGGACTCCACGATCGTCGGCCGCACGAAGTAGCCGATCGAGTCGTCGACCTGGCCACCGGCGATGATGTCGAGCTTCGAGGAGCGCTTGGCCCGGGTGATCGCCTTCTTGTGCTTGGCGAAGGCCCGGTCGTCGATGACGGCGCCCATGAAGTTCGACAGGTCGGTCGTCGGGCCCATGGTGAGGTTCTCGGTCTCCGCGACGAGCTGGTCCTTGAGCTTCTTCCACAGCGAGGCCGGCACGTAGGCGCGCGACGCGGCCGAGCACTTCTGTCCCTGGAACTCGAAGGCGCCGCGCATCATCGCCACCCGCAGCACGTCCACGTCGGCGGACGGGTGGGCCACGATGAAGTCCTTGCCGCCGGTCTCGCCGACGATGCGCGGGTAGGAGCGGTACGTCGAGAGCTTCTCGCCCACCGTGCCCCACAGCTTCTGGAAGGTCGGCGTCGAGCCGGTGAAGTGGATGCCGGCCAGGTCGGGGTGGTGGAGCACGACGTCGGAGACCTCGATGCCGTCACCCGGGAGCATGTTGATGACACCCGGAGGCAGGCCGGCCTCCTCGAGCAGCTCCATGGTGAGGTGGGCGGCGAACTGCTGGGTCGGCGACGGCTTCCAGATCACCGTGTTGCCCATCAGCGCCGGCGCGGTCGGCAGGTTGCCGGCGATCGCGGTGAAGTTGAACGGCGTGATCGCGTAGACGAATCCCTCGAGCGGCCGGTGGTCGGTGCGGTTCCAGACACCCGGGCTGTTGGCGATCGGCTGCTCGGCCATGATCTGCCGGCCGTAGTGCACGTTGAACCGCCAGAAGTCGATCAGCTCGCACGCCGCGTCGATCTCGGCCTGCCACACCGTCTTGGACTGGCCGAGCATGGTGGCCGCGTTGAGCTTCGCGCGCCACGGCCCGGCGAGCAGGTCGGCCGCCTTGAGGATGATCGAGGCGCGGTCGTCGTACGACATGGCGCGCCAGGCCGGCGCCGCGTCGCTCGCGGCCTTGACCGCGGCCTGGGCGTCGCGCTTCGTCGAGTTCTTGAGCACGCCGAGCACGGACTTGTGCTCGTGCGGCTGGACGACCTCGATCTCCGCTCCCCCGCCCATCACCTTGCGCCCGCCGATGGTGGCGGTCAGGTCGATCGGGCTGGCGCCGAGATGGGCGAGCTCGGCCTCGATGGCGGCCCGTTCGGGACTGCCGGGGGCGTAGTTCAGGTTCGCCTCGTTGATCGGAGCCGGAGGTGTGGTGATCGCGTCCATGCTCGCGATGCTGTCAGACGCAGCCGACGCAACGACCAAGCGGCCCCGGCAGCCGCTACCGGACACGGTCAGCGGACGGCGACCGCCTTCGTGCTCGAGGTCGAGCCGAGCCAGGTCGTCACGCCCGTGGCGACGAGGCGGTAGTACGTGTGCTGGGACTGCTTGACCGCCCACTGCCCGGGAGCCGTTGGTCGTCGTGGCGCCGGTGCGACCGTCGCGCCAGACCTTCGCACCCTTGACGTGCCGCTGCAGGGTCACCGGCATGCCCTGCCACCGGCGTCGAGGCACCGCGCCGGGTCACCTTGGCGGTGATCGTGAAGGCGCGGCTCTTGATCGCCCGCGTCGTCGACGAGGTGATCGAGGTGATCGGTCGGGTAGATCGCGCAGCGTGGCTGCCGGACCGGTCAGTCCGTCGGCGTTCGATCGCGGCGATCGACACCGTGATGCACGGGCCAGCTGGCCCAGCGCGTCAGCGTGACGGCGTGCGAGGCCCGCCGGACACCGTCACGACCTTCCCGTCGGAGCGCGGTAGATGCGGTACGCCGTGAGCGGCTGCTCCCGCGGTCGACCGGGGTCTCCAGGACACCGTGGCGCTCGTCGTCGCGGCCTCGCGGCCCGCAGGGGCGCAGGCCGGGGCGACCGGCCGAGCGGGGGCGCCGGCGCTGTCACACGCATAGAGCCGTACGTCGTCGATCCACCAGCCCGCGAACCGAGACGGCATCGTCGCCCTCGACCCGGAAGCCGACCTGCACGCGTCTGACCGGCCAGCGAGGTCAGGTCCACCTGGCTCGAGCCGTAGCCCGTGCTGTCGCCACCGAACCCGGTGAACCCCCGGGCGTGCTGCCCTCGATGTGCCTGGTCGGGCCGTTGACCCACGGCAGCCCGTCACGCGTGGTCCACGCTCCGTTGACCAGCGCGGGTCTGGACCAGCACCTGGGCACCGTCGTGGTACGTCCGTCGGGTCGTCGTCCCGGCGACACTCGCATGCAGGTAGGCGTGGTGGAAGTTGCAGGTAGGTGTCACCGCTCGAGGTCGGCACCGTGAAGGCGGCGCTGGTCACCGATCGCTGAGCGGTCGTCGCCGCATGCGACGGGTCGGGGTCCAGCCGAACAGCGACTCGTGCCCTCGCTGGCGCGTACGACGGGACGTCGTTGTCCGGCGGCGCTGCCACAGAGCGGCGAGGTCGAGTCGAACTCGAAGTCGTCGATGCCGTCTGTCGTCGCGAGCTCAGCAGGGTGTTCACCGTCGTGCCGCTGGGGCACGAGATCGCGGCCTCGGGGGCAGCGGCGGCAGGGTCGTCGGGCGGCGAGCGCAGCTCGGTGGCGGCGACGGCGGAGCGCACCGCGGCGCAGTTGGCCGTCGTGAAGCCGCCGGTGCGCGGCCGTGGCGAGCTCGTCGCAGGTGGCGGCCAGGACGCGACCGAGGTCGGCGTACTCCGCGCCGGAGGTGAGCCGCGGGATCGTGTCGAGGTAGAGCACGCCGGTCTTGGCCAGGCCCGGGTCGCTCGCCGTCGATGCCGGTGATGGTCTCGCCGTTGAAGGTGCCGCCCTGCGAGATCAGGTAGGCCGTCTTGTTGCCGACGCCGTCGTTGCAGGTGGACGCGCGCCGTTGTCGTCGTCACGTCGCCGGCTGGCCACAGTAGGTCGCTGGTCATCTGTGTCGGGCTGGCCGGAGAGCGTGCGGGTCCTTCATGGCTGCGCATGTGCGCCGACCTCCCGGCAGGTCCTCGCCGATCCTCCACGCCGAGTCGTTGTCGGCGTCGCGGGTTGCGGTGGTCGATGATCTCGCCGATCGTGTCGGCCAGCGACTCGTTGAGGGCGCCGCTCTGGTGCAGGTAGAACAGCCCGGCGGTGTGCTCGACGTAGCCGTGGGTGAGCTCGTGGCCCACGACGTCGTCGGCGGCGGCGTAGCCGGTGCCGAACACCATCTGGGTGCCGTCCCAGAACGCGTTCCAGCGGCAGTCGTCGGGGCACGTCCTGTCGGGTCGGGTCGACGTAGCACCAGCGCACCGTCGCCTGGCAGCGTCGTCCCGGTCCCGGTGCACGTCCGTGCCGATGAGCGCGGTCAGGTCGAGTCCCGTCGAGGTCGGCGTAGGCGTAGCCGAGTGCCCGCCGAGGTTGTCGTAGGCCTGCGTTGACGTCGGCTCACGACCGCGCGGGGCCGCCTCTCGGTGCGCGCGGGCGACGCACAGATCGGCACCGCGCCGCGCGGTCGCTCGGAGGTGAGCTGCTGCTCGGCGTTGTCGCAGATCGCGGCGGTCGATCGCCGGGGCGTCGTTGAAGTGGAGCGCGACCTCGCCGCGGCCGGTGCCGACCAGCACGGTCTCGCGGATGTCGGAGCCGTTGGTCACCTCGAACTGCCAGACGGGCCGGACGCCCATCGGGTCGGTCGCGTGCACCAGCGCCGGGTCGTAGAGGCGCTCGCCGACGAGCGTCAGCCGTCAGGGTCCGGCGGCCGTGACGCGGTGGCTCCTGGCGGTGACGCTGACGCGCGGTCTGCCCGGCCCTGGCCTCGGCCACGTCCGCGGCGGGCACCTGGGTGGCCTCGGTCGTCGCCGAGCTGACCGAGACGAGGCCCTGGTCGTCGTCGAGGCTCATCACGACCTGGCCGCCGAAGACGGTCACGCCGTCGACGACCTGGTCGGCGCGGACGACCGATCCGCCGGTGGCGGAGTCGAGGGTCTGGGTGACGACGGCCTTCGAGGTGGTGCCGTCGATGCCGAACGCGTCGCCGTACTCGGCGAGCTGGTCCTGGGCCGAGCGGCGCGGGCTGGAGGCGTCGCTGTCGAGCATCGCGCGACCGTTGGTGGAGCTCACGAAGGCCACGTCGCCCTCGGCGTCGCGCTGGACGCGGACGGCACCGTCGGCGTCGGCCTTCAGGTCACGCAGTGCCTCGGCCGCGGCGCGGCGTCCGGGCTGCGGCGTGGCCGGGCGACGACGGCTGCTGCTCGGCTGCCACGGCGGCCTGGGGCGCGCCGAGGCACAGCGCGAGGGCGCCGGCGAGCAGGGTCCAGCGGCGGGTCATGGGCGTACTCCGAGTGCGGGGTGCCTCAAATCCTAGTCGGACATACCCACCCATGACTCGCAATTGGCAAGTTCCGGGCGCTCAGTCGAGCAGGTCCGGGATCTCCTGGACGGCGTACCAGCCGAGGTCGCCCTGCTCGTCCGGGTCGTACGCCGCGCCGCGAGGTCCTCGCTGTCGGCGTGCACCGCCTTGACAGCGAGAACGGGAACGCCGAGTCGACCTCGACCAGGCTGGAGTCGTCGCGCTCCACCGCGGAGTCCACGTCGACCGCCAGGACCACCCGTCGCGGCGGGTCGTCGGCGGTCAGCAGCCCGGCGGAGTCGTCGGCGGCGGCCATCAGGGCGGCGTACTCCCACTCCTCCTCGTCGCCCTCGGGCCACGCCTCGCGCAGCCAGGCCGTGACGGCGCGCGCCCGGACCGGCGCGGGGCCGACGCCGCCGTCGGCGGCGTACTGCCCGAGCAGCGTCAGCGTCGCCGGGACGTAGATGCGGACGGTCATTCGGGCGGCACCGGGGTCAGGGGTGCGCTTGCGGCCGCGCGGCGCCCGCAGCCGGCTGTCGCTGGCGCTGTCGACCAGCTCGTCGAGCGACTCGCGCACGCACTGGCCGAGCACCTCGATGTCGGGCAGCGCGTCGCGGTCGGCGCTGATGCCGTAGTAGACCGCGCCGTCGTAGGAGGTGACCCCGACCGAGAGCGAGAAGCCGGGGAGCAGGGGCGGCACCGGGTAGGTCTCGACCATCTCCGCGCCGGCGAGGTACATCGGGAACTGCGGGCCGGGCACGTTGGTGATCACCAGGTTGACGCTGCCGCCGGCCTCCTCGACCGCCACCCGGGACCCGAGCGCGTGGAAGGTGGTCGGCGCGAAGCCGGCGACGCCCGGCGATCCGGTCGGCGGCCACGGCGCGGCCGGTCTCGCTGTGCACGCGCAGGGCGTAGGACACCTGGTGCAGGCGTACGACGGGCGACCCCTCGCCGATCGGCAGGTCGACGAGGTGGCCGACCACCTGCGACCCGAGCGAGGTCGGCTCGAGCTCCTCGTCGATCACGCTCATCGGCACCAGCGCCCGCAGCCGCCGCCCGGCGGCCACCGACTCGGCGCGGGTCATGAACCAGGCGCGGATCGCGCCCGACAGGGTGGCCAGGATGACGTCGTTGACGGTGCCGCCGTGCACCCGGCGGATCTTGCGGTAGTCCTTGAGCGAGGTGCGCACCAGCACCACCCGCCGCTGGGCGGAGGGCTCGACGTTGAACGGCGACTCCGGCGTGGAGCGGCGGTTGGCCAGCTCGCCGGCGATCGCGCCGACCTTGGCAGGCGGCGCCGCCCACGGTGCGGCCGAGCGCCTCGGCGTTGCTGCGCAGCGTGCTGACGGCGACCTTGGGGTGGCGGGCCGACTCCACCATCGCCCGGGCCGCGAGCCTCGCGGGCGTCGGCTCGGCGGGCGCCACCCAGTCGTCGCGCACCAGCTGGCGCGGGCCGGGGTCGACGTCGAGCAGCACCTGCCCGAGGTCGACCGTCGAGATGCCGTCGACCAGGATCTGGTGGGACTTCGAGAGCAGCGCGACGCGGCCGTCCTCGAGGCCCTCGACGAAGTAGATCTCCCACAGCGGACGGTCGGGGTCGAGGCGGCGCGACATGATGCGCGCGGTCAGGTCGCGCAGCTGGTCGACGGTGCCCGGACGCGGCAGCGCCGAGCGGCGTACGTGGTAGGCGAGGTCGAAGTGCTCGTCGTCGACCCAGACCGGGTTGGCCAGGCGGCCCGGGATGCGGCGTACGTGCTGGCGGTAGCGCGGCACGAAGGCGATCCGGTCGTCGATGTGGGCCAGCAGCGCGTCGTAGTCGAAGCCCGAGTCGGCCGGGTCGAAGATCTCCAGCGTGGCGTTGTGCATCGGCGTCTGCGGCGTCTCCTCGGCCAGCAGGGCGAGGTCGCTCGCGCGCAGCCGCTCGCTCATCCCGCGAACCCCTTCCGTCGACACCTTGGACCCCATGGGATTCTGACAGAGCCCGATTGGTCCCCGAACGCCCGTACCACTTGATGGAGGTCCCGATGACCCGATCCGTGCGGCTCTGCGCCGTGCTCGTCTCCGCGCTGCTGGCCCTGACGGCGCTGGCCGGTTGCGGCTCCGACGACTCCGACGGCTCGGGCGGTTCCAGCGGGTCCGGGGACACCATCACCGCGAAGAAGGACGCCAGCGGTACGGCGACGGTCGACGTCACCTTCGAGGGCGACAAGGTCACCCCTCAGGGCGCCGAGGTGAAGATCGAGGCCGGCAAGCCGCTGAAGCTGCACATCACCGCCGACAAGCCCGGCGAGATCCACGTGCACAGCTCGCCCGAGCAGGAGATCGAGTACGAGTCCGGCACCACCGACAAGACCATCACCATCGACCAGCCGGGCGTCGTCGACGTCGAGTCGCACTCCCTCGACAAGCTGATCTTCCAGCTCGAGGTGCGCTGAGTGCCTCACCCCGCGTCCCTGAACGGGCCGGTCGCGGAGATGCTGCTGCCCCTGCACGGCCTGGGCGGCGCCAAGGACCTGCCCATCCCGCTGCAGCTCGCGATCGCGACGGGCACCGCGGCGCTGATCGTCTCCTTCTGCGTGCTGGCGCTGGCCTGGCGCTCGCCGCGCTACCAGGGCCCGCGCCCGGGACGGCCGGTCCCGGGCATCGAGCGGGTCGTCGACGACCCGCGGTTCCAGTGGACCCTGCGGATCGTCGGGCTGGTCGTTCGCGATCTACCTGCTCTGGGCGCTGATCTGGGGACCCGACCTGGTCACCAACCCGGTGCTGGGCACCTTCTACGTGCTCGTGTGGGTGGGCCTGGTGCCGGCCTCGCTGCTGTTCGGGCCGGTGGTCAAGGCGTTCAGCCCGGTGCGCACGCTCAACCTGCTGCTGGCCAAGGCCACCGGCGGCGACGCCGCGACCGGGTCTGATGACGTATCCCGCCAAGCTCGGGTACTGGCCCGCGGCCGCCGGGCTGTTCGCCTTCGTCTGGCAGGAGCTGGTCAACCCGCAGAGCGCCTACCTGGGCACGGTGCGGATCTGGCTGGCCGCCTATCTCGCGATCATGCTGATCGGCGCCGCCGTCTTCGGTGACGAGTGGCTGGAGCGGGCCGACCCGTTCGAGGTGTACTCCAGCCTGATCGCGCACCTCTCCGCCTGGGGACGTGACGGCGAGCGGCTCGTCGTACGCAGTCCGCTGGCGAACCTCGCCACCGTGACGTCCCCGCGCCGGGCTGGTGGCGGTGGTCGCGGTGCTGTTCGGGTCGACGGCGTTCGACAGCTACAAGGACACGATCCCGTGGCAGCGGTTCGTCATCGACGTCGGTCTCGACGACGTCTTCACCAACACGGTGGCGCTGCTGGTGTTCTGCGGGATCGTCGGCGGCAGCTTCACGATCGCGGCGATGTCGACCGGCGTGGACACGACCGGGCCCAACGCCGTACGCCGCAAGGACCTGCCCGCGCTCCTGGCCCACTCGGTGATCCCGATCATCGTCGGCTACATGACCGCGCACTACCTGAGCTACCTGATCGAGCAGGGTCAGTACACGATCATCCAGCTCAGCGACCCGATGGTGCGCGGCGACAACCTGCTCGGCACCGGCAACTGGGAGGTCAACTACTGGCTGTCCTTCCACCCGTCGCTGCTGGCCGTGCTCAAGGTGCTCGCCGTGATCACCGGCCACGTCGTCGGCGTGATCGCGGCCCACGACCGCGCGATCTCGCTGCTCCCCAAGCGCCACCACGTCAGCGGCCAGATCGGGATGCTGATCATCATGATCGCCTACACGGCGACCGGGCCTCTACCTGCTGATGGGCGGGCGCTGAGCCGCTCGCGCAGCGAAGACGGCGTCGTGCACCTCGGCCAGCGCGCGTGCGCAGGGCTGAGTCGCCGAGCTCGACCACCGCCTTGCCGGCCACCAGGGCCCGGTCGGTGGTGGGCCGGTCCTCGGGCAGGAAGTGGACGCCGTCGGCCCGCAGGTAGCCCTCGACCATGCCGACGATGTCGCGCCGGCTCCAGCCCAGTGAGTCGCGCATCCGGTTGACGACCACCGTGACCGGCGCGGACGTGCTGTCCCGCATCGCGACGAGCGTGCGCGCGAGACGCGCCAGGCCGGTCGGCTCGGCGGAGCCCACCACGACGACCAGGTCGGCCGCGGCGACGGCGTCGAGGGTGAGCTGGTTGCGCGAGAGCGGACGCCCGAGGTCGGCGTCGTCCTCGAGGCTGAACCCGGTGTCCACGACGACGTCACCGACGGCGGCGGCCTCGTCGAGCACGGCGTCGAGCACGCCCGGCCTCGCCTCGACCCAGCGATCGGGCCGCGGCAGGCCGGTGAGGACCTCGAAGCGCTCCCCCACCACCCGGCGGCACCGGGCGAACGACTCGGCGTCGAGCTGGCCTGCGTTGACGAGTCGGGCCGCGGCCAGCAGGCCGGAGACCTCGTCGAGGACACCGAGGTGCTGGGCGACCGCTCCGCCGTGGGGATCGGCGTCGATGAGCACGCTGGCATGGCCTTGATGGGCGTGCTCGGCGGCGAGCCCGATCGCGAGCGTCGTACGACCGGGGGCGCCGGCGGGGCCGTGCACCGCGATCAGCCGGCCGGGTGCCGCGGCCGGCTCGGACTCGGTCTCCGGGACCGGGTCGGGGTCGACCACCAGCGCCCGGGTGCCTGCCGAGTCGACCGCCTCCCGCAGCAGCGCCAGGTCTGCCGACGGGACCACGCTCACCACCCCGAGCCGGGCGAGCGCGTCCTCCGAGCCGTCGACCGCGACGCAACGGACGTCGTCGCGCAGCAGCTGCATCACCGCGTCGGCGTCGAGGCCGCTGAGCTCGCCGGAGACCACCGCCACGTCGGCCTGGCCGGTCGCCGCGCTGGCCAGGAGGTCGGCGAGGTCCACGCACCGCTTGAGGACCGTCATCCCCTCACCGTCGAGCAGCCGCAGCGCGGAGGCCTCCCACGACTCGCCGGCGGCGGTCAGCAGCACGGACACGCGGTCGGACATCGCCTCAGCCCTTCCGCGCCACCACGACGCGACCGTCCGAGATCCCGCCCAGCGCCGTACCGAGGTCGTCGGACCGCTCGGCGGGTACCCCCACGATCACCTGACGGGTGGACTGCGGAGCCAGGCTGTCCGAGGCGCGGGGCACCGCCACCACGACGACGTCGGTCAGCACCGGCACGGCCTTGGGCCGTTGCCCGCCGACCGCCGAGACCTTGGGCGCCACCCAGATGTCCACCACGGAGCCCTGCCGGACCGTCGCGGGCAGGTCGTCGCTGGCCACGCTGATCGGCACCTCCACCAGGTCGGCGCCGGCCTCGGCGGCGATGGCGGCACGCGGCAGCAGCTCGCCCGCCGAGACCGGCCGGTTCAGCGTGGCCGCTTCGGGCAGGTCGTCCGCGGCCGCGAGGTAGCGGTCGGCCGTCTCGTCGTCCGGGAACCGGACCTGACGGCGCTCGACGTCGCCGCCGGCCAGCGTCGCGCCCTCGGGCAGGTCTCGCGACACCACCCAGACCCCGACGGTGTCGTCGGCGGCCGCCATCAGCCGGGCACCGACCACGACGGAGGCGGCCACGAGCAGCAGCCCGAGGAGCAGCCGGGGGTTGCGCCATCCTGGTCGTCGGCTGCGCGTGGCCCGGGGTGGCCGCGGTGTCGGCTCGAGGTGCGGTGAGCGTCATGGCTGGGGTCCTCTCGCAGTCGTCATCCACAGGCAAGGCGTGTCAAACAGTCGCAACCGTCCGTGTCCGGTGGCAGAGTGGTGGACATGAGCGCGACGCCGAGGTTCCTGCAGCTGGCCGACGTCGCCGAGGTGCTCAACATCTCCGGCGCCCAGGTCTACGCGCTGGTGCGTCGCCACGAGCTCAAGGCCATCAAGATCGGCGGGCGCGGCCAGTGGCGCGTCGAGGCCAGCGAGCTCGAGGCCTACATCCAGCGGGCGTACGCCGACGCCGAGCAGTTCGTGCGCGACCACCCCTTCGTCGAGGGCGCCCCCACACCCCGCGACTGATCCCCCGCCGCGGGCCGGCACGACGCTCACCCGCGCCGCCCCTGCAGGGCAGCCACGGCTGCGTTGGGGACCGCCTGCACCAGCCGGTCGCCACTCTCGCCCACGGTGAGCTCGAAGAAGTCGCGGCCCGACGCGACCGATGCGCCCCTCGACCTGCTGGTCGTCGCAGAAGTGCACCAGACACGCCTCGTTGGCCGTCGACAGGCGGCGCAGCACCGCGCGCAGCGTGAGCCGGTCGACCACGGGCCAGGTGTCCTCGCTGTGCGCCTTCACCGAGAGCCCGCTGACGGTGACCACGCCCTGGTGGCGCACCACCCACTCCGAGACGCCGTCGACCAGGAGCAGCCAGTCCTCGCCCAGCCTGGCCAGCCGGCCGGCCACGACGTGACCGCCGAGCAGCCTGACCCGCAGCTCCTGGCCCAGTGACGCGTGCAGCCTCGAGGCGAGGCTCACCCGGGAGTACTCGGCCACGGTGAGGTCGGCGACCTCGGCATCGCGCTCGAGGTGGTGGAGCCCGTCCGCCTGCTGCTCGAGGTCGTCGAACACGGCGAACATCGACTCTTCCCAGCTCATGACCTTGTCCTTGCCCCCGCGCGAGCCACGCGCAAACGACCTGTGGACAAACGTTTGACACCCGATGATTCTGGGCGTTGTCTGATGCAAACGCAAGCAAACGCAAGGATCGGGCCATGCACTTCGACGAACTGCTGGTCACGCGGCGCCAGCTGGGCGCTGGGGCTCGGGGCGCTGTGGGCGGGGCTCGTGGCCGTCGCGGCCGCCGTCGAGGTGGTCTCGGAGGGCCGCGTGGCCCTCACCGCCCGGCTCCGCTGCCCGGCGTCCGCCCGCCGAGCGCTGCTCGCCGGCATCAGCGTGGTGCTGGCCGGCGGCGGCGCACTCGCCGCCGGACCGGTGGCTGCGGCCCCGGCTCCGTTCGCAGCAGGGCCGGACGAGTCAGGGCCTCACGCTGCCGGTGCCCACCCGGCCGACCGGCACCGGCGTCACGCCGTGCCGCGCGCAGCGAGTCGAGGTGCACCCCGGCGACAGCCTCTGGCGGATCTCGCAGCAGCACGTGCCCCGCGCCTCGGCGCCCGACGTCGCCCGCACCGTCGCAGCGCACCTACCGCGCCAACCGCCGCGTGATCGGTCCCGACCCCGACCTGATCCAGCCCGGGCAGCGCCTGGTCCTCCCCGAGCAGCGCCGCCGACCCCAGTCCCCACCCACTACTGACCGTTGACGGGAGACCACCATGACCGCACAGCTCACCCGACCGATGCCGGCTCCGGCGCCGATGGCGAGCGTCCAGGGCACGCTGGCACTCGACTACGGCCACCACGTCCGCACGAACCCCTCCCCCGAGCTGAGGCTCGTGCCCGGCGGCCGCACCGAGCTCGAGGCGTTCGCCCACCGGTTCGCACGGGCCGTGGTGGAGGTCGTCGGCGGCGACCGTGGGCCGAGCCAGCTGCTGCGCTGGACGAGCGAGGGGGTCTACGCCGAGCTCCAACGACGGACCGCGCTGCTCGCCGGCACCACCCCGGGCGACCGTCGCGTCCGACGGCTGCGCAGCCAGGTGCGCAGCGTGCACCTGTTCTGTCCCTCGCCCGAGGCGGCCGAGGTCAGCGTGCACGTGCGCCAGGGTGAGCGCTCACGGGCGATCGCGGCGCGCATCGAGCTGGTCGACGGCCGCTGGTGCTGCACCGCCCTCCAGTTCGGCTGAGGACCGAGCGCCGCGACATTGGTCACTGTGTGGTCCGACCACTGGCGGGGTACTGACTCAGGGGTGAGCCCACAAGACTTCGCCTCCTTTGCCGAGCAACCCGAGTCCGGAGGCAGCCCGCGGGCCGACGACACCGACCCCGGAAACCAAACGTCCCGATCCACTCCGCGGCTCCCGCACCGGGGGGTTCTGGGCCGCGGTCCTCGTCCTGATGGTGCTGCTCCTCCTCCTGGCGGTGTTCATCCTGCAGAACACCCAGAAGGTCGAGATCTCCTTCTTCGGCTGGAACGGCCAGGCTCCGCTGGCCGCCTCGTTGCTGATCGCCGCCGTGGCCGGAGCGCTCGTCGTTGCGAGCGCCGGAGCGCTGCGCATCCTTCAGCTCAGGCGGCGGGTCAAGCGCGAGCGCAAGGCCTGACCGCTCAACCCGACGGACTCAGCCGGCGGGGCGCGCCTTCAGGTCGGTCGGACCACCCGGGGCGCCGTGGCACTTCTTGTACTTCTTGCCCGAGCCGCAGGGGCACAGGTCGTTGCGGCCGGCGGTGGCGTAGGGGTCCTCGGCGTTGCTCGCCGGGCGTGCCCTTGACCTCGGCCTCGCCGTCCTCGCTGGGCGCGGAGTAGGTGAGGTTCTGCGGCGCCTTCGCCGGCTGGAGGCCCTTGGCGAAGATGTGCGGGGCGTGGTGCTCGTGCCCGTTGCCGCTGTGGTCGTGGCCCTCGTGCCCGGCGTCGACGAGCCCTGAGGCACCGCTGGTGTCGGCGGCGGCGAGGAGGTCGACGTCGATCTCGGCCTCTTCCTCGTCCTCCTCCACCTGGACCTCGAGGTTGAACAGGAAGCCCACGGTCTCCTCGCGGATGCCTTCCTTCATCGCGTTGAACATGTCGAAGCCCTCGCGCTGGTACTCGACCAGCGGGTCGCGCTGGGAGTACGCACGCAGGCCGATGCCCTCGCGCAGGTAGTCCATCTCGTAGAGGTGCTCGCGCCACTTGCGGTCCAGCACCGAGAGCAGCACCTGCCGCTCGAGCTCGCGCATCACCTCGGAGCCCACCTCGGCCTCGCGGGCCTCGTAGGCCTTCTGCGCGTCGGCCTTGAGGTCGTCGAGCAGCGTGTCGCGGTCGAGGCCGTCGCGGCCGCCGGCCTCGCGCTCGAGGTCCTGGTAGCGCAGCGAGATCGGGTAGATCGTCTTCAGCGCGGTCCACAGCGCGTCGAGGTCCCACTCCTCCGGGAAGTTCTCGGTGGCCGCGGTCACGTAGGTCTCGACGACCTCGTCGATCATCTGGTGCACCTGGTCGGTGAGGTCCGCGCCCTCGAGCACCTCGCGGCGCTCGCCGTAGATCACCTCGCGCTGACGGCTCATCACGTCGTCGTACTTGAGGACGTTCTTGCGCGACTCGAAGTTGAGCGCCTCGACCTGGCTCTGCGCCGACGCGATCGACTTGGTCACCGACTTGTTCTCGATCGGCTGGTCGTCGGGCACCTTCAGCGCCAGCAGCACCCGCTCGACCCAGTCGGACTTGAACAGCCGCATCAGGTCGTCGCCGAGGGAGAGGTAGAACCGCGACTCACCCGGGTCGCCCTGACGACCGGAACGACCACGCAGCTGGTTGTCGATGCGGCGCGACTCGTGGCGCTCGGTGCCCAGCACGTAGAGGCCGCCGGCGTCCTTGACCTCGTCGTGCTCGGCCTTCACCTGCTCGGTGATCCGGTCGAGCATCGCGGGCCACGCCTCGTTGTACTCCTCGGCGTTCTCGACCGGGTCGAGGCCCTGCTTGCGCAGCTCCTGGTCGGCCAGGAACTCCGTCGAGCCACCGAGCATGATGTCGGTGCCTCGACCGGCCATGTTGGTGGCCACCGTGACCGCGCCCTTGTGACCGGCGAGCGCGACGACCTTGGCCTCGTCGGCGTGCTGCTTGGCGTTCAGCACCGAGTGCGGGACGCCGCGCTTCTTCAGCAGGCCCGACAGCAGCTCGGACTTCTCCACCGAGGTCGTGCCGACCAGGACCGGCTGCCCCTTCTCGAACCGCTCGGCGATGTCGTCGACGACGGCGGCGAACTTCGCCTCCTCGGTGCGGTAGACGAGGTCGCGCTCGTCCATGCGTGCCATCGGCTTGTTGGTCGGGATGGGGACGACGCCGAGCTTGTAGATCTTGTCGAACTCCGAGGCCTCGGTCATGGCCGTACCGGTCATGCCGGAGAGCTTCTCGTAGAGGCGGAAGTAGTTCTGCAGGGTGATCGTGGCGAGCGTCTGGTACTCCTCGCGGACGGTCACCCCCTCCTTGGCCTCGATGGCCTGGTGCAGACCGTCGTTGTAGCGCCGGCCGGACAGGATGCGGCCGGTGTGCTCGTCGACGATGAGGACCTCGTCCTCCATGACGACGTACTCCTTGTCGTTGCGGAACAGCTCCTTGGCCTTGATGGAGTTGTTCAGGAACGAGATCAGCGGAGTGTTCGCGGACTCGTAGAGGTTCTCGATGCCGAGGTGGTCCTCGACCTTGGTGATGCCGGGCTCGAGGATCGAGATGGTGCGCTTCTTCTCGTCGACCTCGTAGTCGGTGTCCTTGGTCGAGCCGGGCGGCGACCTTCGCGAACTCGGCGTACCACTCGACCTCGTCCTGGGTGGGACCGGAGATGATCAGCGGCGTGCGGGCCTCGTCGATCAGGATCGAGTCGACCTCGTCGACGATGGCGAAGTTGGGCGGGCGCTGCACGCAGGACGCCAGGTCGGTGGCCATGTTGTCGCGCAGGTAGTCGAAGCCCGAGCTCGTTGTTGGTCGCGTAGGTGATGTCGGCGTTGTAGGCGACGCGACGCTCGTCGGGACGCATCTCCGGCAGGATCACGCCCACGGTCAGGCCGAGGAACTGGTGGATGCGGCCCATCCACTCGGCGTGGTACTTGGCCAGGTAGTCGTTGACCGTGACCACGTGGACGCCCTTGCCACTGAGCGCGTTGAGGTACGCCGGGAGGGTCGAGACCAGGGTCTTGCCCTCACCGGTCTTCATCTCGGCGATGTTGCCGAGGTGCAGCGCGGCGCCGCCCATGATCTGGACGTCGAAGTGGCGCTGGCCGAGCACCCGCTTCGCCGCCTCGCGGACGGTCGCGAACGCCTCCGGCATGATGTCGTCGAGCGACTCGCCCTTCTCCAGGCGTTCCTTGAACTCCACGGTCATGCCCCGCAGCTCGTCGTCCGTCATCGCGACGAAGTCGTCCTCGATGGCGTTGACGGCCTTGGCGATCGCATCGAGCTGGCGAAGGATCTTGCCCTCGCCGATGCGCAGGACCTTGTCGATGATCGACACGCGGGCTACTCCTGGGGTGGTCTGTCGTGGGGACGAGGCGCAATGCGCCGTCAACCATGCTAACGGGCGGGGCCACCGCAGAGTTTCACCACGGGGAACTCACGTGCGTCGGCGCCCGCCCGAGGACGAGGTACGACGAGAGGCCGCGAGCGTGCTCGGGGAAGCGGAACCGCTCCAGCTCGGTGATCTCGAAACCGGCCTCCTCGATGGCTCCCACCGTGTCGCGGGCGAGGTGGCAGCCGCCCGACAGTCGTGGCCGGCCGGCGGCATCCAGGGCCCGTTGCCAGCGTCGGGCCGCCCCGGGCTCGTGGGCCTGCACGTGCTCGAGGAAGCGCAGCTGACCGCCCGGGTGCAGCACCCGGCGCGCCTCGGCCAGCGCGCTCGGTTGGTCGACGGAGCACAGCACCAGGGAGAACACGACGGCGTCCGCCTCCCCGTCCGCGACCGGCAGCCTCGAGGCCACCTCGTCGCGCAGCTCGACCCGTTCGTCGCCGTGGGCGGCTGCCTTCTCGCGCAGGTAGGGCTCGGGCTCCACGGCGACGATGCGGCTGACCTCGTCGGGGTAGTGCGCGAAGTTGGCCCCGTCTCCGGGACCCACCTCCACGACCGTGCCCCGCAGCCCGCCCAGCAGCCGCCGCCGGAGAGTCGTCGCCACCCATGCGGACGATCGACGGCACCACCAACCGGCTGTAGACCCGGGCGAACAGCGGGTGGTTCACGCCCTGCTTGCCACTCATCGCAGCCTCGCTGACGAGCCGATCTCCCAGATGGCCAGACCGTGCAGTCCCTGCGCCACGGCGACACGCCTGCGCAGCTCGACGGACCGGGCATCGTCCCACCAGAGGGTGCGGCCGTTCGGCAGGCTGGCGTGCCACTCACCGAGCCGTTCGCTCCACGACGGCCCGTGAGCCTGCCAGTCTCCGCGCCTGCGGGACGGTGAGCTGGGCTGCTCCCCCGCCCCACTGGTAGCCGTACGCCGCCGCACCCAGGTCGATCTTGCGGCGCGGGACGCGGGTCATGAAGTAGCGCAGCTCGGCTCGCACCCAGGGCAGCGCCGCGATCGGTCCCCGGCCCGACCACGGTCCGTGCTGGTCGTAGGTCATCAGCGCCGCGACGTCGAGCACGCGCGCGAGGGCCTTCAGGTCGTAGCCGCGAGCGGCGTACCCGCGCGCGTTGCCGCTCGCCATGAACGCCATCGAGAGCGTCTTCGCCCGAGGCAGCGCACGGCGTACGGCGCGGGTGAACGCCACCAGGCCCTTGGTGTCACGAGGACGCAGCGACTCCAGGTCGAGCTGTACGCCGCTGAACCCGGCCGCCCGGCGGACCAGCAGCCTCGCGGCGGCCGCGCGCTTCCGGGCGCTCGCCAGCATCCGGTGGGCGCGCGGCTCGTCGAAGTCGCCGAGACGGTCGTTGTAGTTGGAGAACAGCAGCACCGGCGGGCGGTGGGCCCGGTTGGCGGCCCGACGCAGCGCGGCCGCCTGGGCGCTCACGGGAGTCACTCCCCCGCGGCCCGTCAGGCCACTCCGGCCACGCCGATCGTGTCCAGGAAGTCTCCGTCGCGGGTGATCGAGGAGGGCCGCGCCGAGCCCTCCAGCGCGTAGCCCATCACCACCGGTGTCGTGCGCGCGACGTCGCGCAGCGTCGCGGGCGCACCGGCCGTCGTCGGGGCGCCTCCGCACCCGGCGGCGAGCAGGGGCACGAGCAGGAGCGACGCGACGAGCCGAGACTCATCCGGTCAGCCTGTCGCCGGTCGACGGGTTCGGCAAGGCTCAGAGTCCCTCGAGCAGGGCTGCGCCCCGCGGCGAGAGCCGGTAGCCGATCTCCAGCGACTCGGTCAGCCCGAGCTCCTTGAGCTTGCGGACGTCACGCTTGAAGCTGGCGGTGTCGCGGCCGAGCTCTGCGGCGAGGTCGGGTGCCCGTCGCGCCGGGTTGGCCTCGATGATCCGGAGCGTCTGGCGCGTCCACGGGCCGTTGCGCGACGCGCGGTCGAACCGGTCCAGGCGGGCGACCAGCGCGGTGCGTTCCTCGGCGCTCAGCTCCGCGGTGTTGCGCAGGCCCACCCGCGGGTCCTCGCCGGCGTACCGCAGACCGACCCGCCAGATCGGGGCGGGCGCCTTGCGCTCCATCAGCTTCAGCAGCTGCTCGCGCGGGGCACCGGCACGGGCGGCGTCGGCATCGGTGATGTCGTCCACCTCGTCGACCGAGGTCACCTCGACGAGCCCGACCGAGGTGCGCATCCGGGTGCCGACCAGCAGGCGGGGCCGCTCCCAGCGGCGGAACGCGAGGTCGATCTCGCCGTCGCGGATGCGGGCCAGGTCGACGGGACGGATCAGCACCCACTCATGATGGCAGCCACCGCCGCCGGTTCCCGGGGGACGAATCGGTCAGGGCTGGCAGCCAATTCCTGGGGCTGGCAGGTGTTGCTTTGCCTGCCAGCCCCAGGTTTCCCCGGACGTCCGGGGAAACCTGCAGCGCGAGGCCCACCGGCTCAGCTGTGCACGACAGCGGCGAGCGCCGGCGCGAGATCACCCTTCTGCTCGACCACGATGTCGTCGAGGTCGAGCCAGGACGCGAGGTCGCGCAGCTCGGCGGCGAGCTCCTCCGCGGTCTCGGCGGGAGCCCCGGGCTCGGCGTGCGCCGCCTTCACGAGGAGTACGCCGGCCCTGCCGATCGGCCTTGAGGTCGACCCGCCCGACGATCTGGTCGCCGAGCAGGAACGGCAGCACGTAGTAGCCGTACTGCCGCTTCGCCTCGGGCACGTAGATCTCGATGCGGTAGTGGAAGTCGAAGATGTGCTCGGTGCGCTCGCGCTCCCACACGACCGGGTCGAACGGGCTCAGCACCGCCCGGGCGCCGACCTTGCGCGGCAGCGCCGCGTCGCGGTGCAGCCACGCCGGCCGCTTCCAGCCCTCGATCGTCACCGGCAGCAGCTCGCCGTCCTCGACGAGCTCGTCGATCGCGACCTGCGCTGCCTTGGTGCCCTCGCCCTTCTGCATCTGGAGGCGGTAGTAGTCGGTCAGGCAGCGGACCGTGGCCACGCCGTGGCTGCGGGCGGCGCGACGGACCAGCTCCTTGGTCGCCTCGAAGGCGTCCGGCACCGGCGCGGCGAGCACGGCCGGCGGCAGCACCCGCTCGGCGAGGTCGTAGACCGGCTCGAACTGGCTGTTGCGGCCGGCGATGGCCAGGTCGCCGACGACGAAGAGGTAGTCGAGGGCCTTGCGCGCCTCGGACCAGTTCCACCCCCAGTCGACCTTCTCGCGCGGGGTGCCGTCGTCGAGGTCGCGGGCGGTCACCGCCCCGAGGTCACGCACCTGGTCGTGGACCCGCTCGCACGAGACCCGGGTTGGTCTTGAGCCACGCGCCCCAGCGCGGGCTCTCCCGGAAGCCCTTCATCCGGTGCTGCATCACCGGCCACAGGTCGACCGGCATGAACGCCTGCACGTGCGCCCAGTACTCGACCATCCGCCGCGGCTTCTGCTCCGAGGCCCGCTTGAGCATCGCGATGTCGTAGGGACCCATCCGCGAGAACAGCGGCATGTAGTGGGCCCGCTGGAGCACGTTGACCGAGTCGACCTGGAGCACGCCGGTGCGCGTCAGCGTGCGCGAGAACGTGCGCATGGTCGGGACGGTGTGGCGCGGATCCCGGAACCCCTGCGCGACCAGGGCGATGCGGCGGGCCTGCGCGCGGGACAGCTGCTCGTTCGGCACTGCGCCAGTATGTCGGCGACCACCGACAGGTCGGGTCAGGGAATGTCGAGGAGCTTCTCGCGGACGGCGTACATGACCGCCTCCATCCGCGAGTGCAGCTGCAGCTTCTCGAGGATGTTGCGCACGTGGTTCTTCACGGTGTTCTCGCTGATGAACAGCTCGCGCGCGGCGTCGCGGTTGTTCATGCCCTTGGCCACCAGCCGGAGCACCTCGAGCTCGCGCTCGGTCAGCCGCGGCGTGGGCACCTGCTCGCGGTCGGTGCGGGCCATCTCCTTGAACTCGTCGATCAGCTTGACCGCCATCGACGGGCTGATCAGCGACTGGCCCTCGGCCACGACGCGCACGGCCTGCGCCACCTCGTCGATCGAGGAGTCCTTGAGCAGGTAGCCGGAGGCGCCGTTCTTGACCGACTCGTAGAGGTCGCCCTCCTCGTCGCTGACCGTCAGCATGATGATCTTGACGCTCGGCACGAGCTCCTTGATCTTCATGCAGGCCTGGAGTCCGGAGCGCTTCGGCATCCGCACGTCGAGGAGTACGACGTCGGGCACCGTGGCCACGATCAGGTCGGTCGCGCTGATCCCGTCACCGGCCTCGCCGACGACCTCGATGCCGGGCTCGACGCCGAGCAACATGGTCAGCCCCCGGCGGAAGAGCTCCTGGTCGTCGACCACGACGACGCGCACGGACTCATCGGTTGCAGTCGTGCCCTCAGCGACCATTTGCTCACTATGGCAGAGGAACACACGATTGGTACACGACCTGACCACCTCTGCGGTGGTCAGATCGGGTCACCGGACGCCGCCGCGGCTGGCCCTTTCAGTCCACTTCGAGGGAGATGACTCCGTAGTCATAACCACGCCGGCGGTAGACCACCGAGGGCTTCTCGCTCTCCTTGTCCACGAACAGGTAGAAGTCGTGGCCGACCAGCTCCATCTCGTAGAGCGCCTGCTCGAGGGTCATCGGAGTGGCCGGGTGGCTCTTCTCCCGTACGACGAGCGGCCCGTCACCGGTCACCGTCACCGGTCCGACCTTGCGCTCGGCCACGTGCTCCTCGTCGGAGGCGTCGACCACCACCGGTGCGCTGCGGGCCATGGCCTGGCCCGAGCGACTCCGGCTTGTGCTGTCCGCGGTGGACCTTGCGTCGGTCGGCGGCGCGGCGCATCTGCGCGGCCATCTTGTCCAGCGCCAGGTCGAGCGCGGCCATCTTGTCCTCGGCGGCGGCCTCGGCCCGCACGACGGGTCCCTTGGACTTCGCCGTCAGCTCGACCCGGACGGTCCGTTCGGGTTCGCGAGGGCGGGCCTCCTTCTCGAGGAGCACGTCCACCCGGATGATCCGGTGGTCGTGCTTCTCCAGCCTGGCGAGCTTCTCCTCGACGTGTTCCCGGAACCGGTCCGACACCTCACAGTGCCGACTGCTGACAACGACATCCACTGCAGACCTCCCGCGGTTGGTTCGTTCGACCGAGTGCCTATCTGGTTGTCCGGAGACTCCTGTCCACGACCAAGGATCCGGCGTGCGGCGTGCCCGTGCGGGCAGCACGCTAGTACCTCGTCAACGTGTGGGAACGGATCGAAGTGCCGAGAACCGGCACCTCCCGACCGGGGCTCCCCGATGAAACCGCGGACCCGGATGTACTCCATGTGCAGACGTTAGTCGGCCTGTCCCGAATGCGGTAGGGCCCGGAGGGGTGGTGCATTTCTGGCGGGAAGTCGCTTACGCGTCGCGGCCACCGTGACCACGGCACGCACCGGGAGACCGCCGTCCTCGAGCGCGCGTTGCGCTTCGCGGGCCGTGGCACCGGTGGTCAGCACGTCGTCGCAGACGACCAGCGAGACGGGTACGCCGGCCCGGGCCAGGCGTGCGCGCTCGGAGGAGCGCACCCGCATGGAGCCGGCCAGGTTGGCCGCCCGCTGGCCGGCGTCGAGGCCCGCCTGGTCGAGCACGCTGCCGCGCACCTCGAGCAGACGTCGGACGCACCACGACGGCACCGTCGCGACGCAGCCGCCGGGCCGCGGCCCGGGCGATCCGCAGCATCGGGTCGTGTCCGCGGGCGCGCACCACCTCCCGGCGCGAGGGCACCGGCACGAGCACGGTCGGGCCGCTGCCGAGGACCGGCGCCGCCGCGGTCGCGAGGGCCCGGCCGAGCGGGGCCGCCAGCGCGAAGACGGCGTGCTCCTTGTGGGCGAGCACCATCGCGCGCAGGAGCGCGGCGTACTCCCCCGCGGCGAAGCAGGCCGCCAGTCCCGCGGGGCACGGCGTCGGCCTGGCCGGACGTCCGCGCACGGGCAGGGCGGCCGCGCACTCGCGGCACAGCGAGCGACCGGGCGCGCCGCAGCCCACGCAGCCGCCGCCGTGGACGAGGTCGAGCCACGCGTCGAGCACGCCGCCACCCTGTCGTGTCGCGCCCAGGGTGGAAGTCGGTGACAGCAGCCGGCTGTGGACGGCGTAGCACGCCGACGGCCCTGTGGACGCTCAGCGGACGTACGTGGCTGCGGCGATCTTGGAGCTGGTGCGCGGCCAGTTGCCGTTGCTGCCCAGGGTGTAGAGCCGCTGGTCGGCGGTGAGCAGGAGCAGTGGCAGGTTCGCGTTGGGTGCGACCACCATGGCCTGCGCCGCCCCGCGGAACAGGCTCGGGTCGACGAGGTCGGGGGTCGCCGGGGAGCCGTCCGCCGAGATGTAGCTGACCTGGCCGGTCTCGGCCGAGCTCCGGCTGAGCACGGCCAGCGTCCCGGGTCGCGCCAGCCCACGTCGACGAGCCGGGTCGCGTCGCGCCCGCCGGCGGCGAAGGTGCGCGACTCGCCCGCGCCGGAGACGATCCCCTCGTCGGTGCGCAGGATGTCGGTGACGCGCACGGTCGGGCGCCCGGTTGCCGGCGTAGGCCACGGCCAGGCGACTGCCGTCGCGCGCGATCGAGAACGCCGCCACGTCGGCACCGGTCACGCCGGGGACCCGGACCGTCCGCACCTGCGAACCCTTGACGACCAGCACCCGGGCGCCGCGCGACGGTCCGGTCGACCACCCACAGGTCGCCGAACATGTCGTACGACGGGCGCAGCAGATCGGTCCCCGTGACCGGACGCGTCACCGTCGAGGAGTCGTCGGTCTCCCCGGTCGGCGCCACGAACAGCGAGCTCCCGTCGCCGGAGACCGCAGCCACCCGCTGGGGCGCCTCGCTGACCGCGAGGCTGCGCATCGAGTAGCCGGCGCGGCTCAGCGGGCCACCCACCGAGCCCGACGTCGTCGACCGCAGGTCGACCACGCGTCCGCCGCGCAGACCCCACAGCTCGGCCTCGGGCGGGCCGCCGGCGTCGAACTCGGCGCCGCTCGTGACCGGTGCGTCGATCCGGCCGCCGGAGAGCGGGACGGTGGCGTCGCCCACCGTGATCCGCACCCGCTCGATGCCCGGCACCTGGCGCAGCGTCCACGCGAGCTGGTCGACGCCGCGGGACAGCTCTTCGGGAGGCGCCCGCAGGACCTCTCGCGACAGCGGCACCTCGGCGACGCCGCTCTCGGTGACCACCACGGACAGGTCGAGGTCGGTGCGCGAGGGCAGCGCCGAGCGACTGATCTCACCGAGGATCGGGCCCGGGCCGGCGAGCAGGCCGCGGACCAGGTTGGTGGCGGTCTGCTCGCCGCGCGGGATGAACACCGGGTCGGGCAGGAGCACCCGACCGGTCTGGTCGTAGAAGTAGAGGTTGTAGCGCGCGAAGCTGCGGTCGAAGAACGAGGTCGGCACGACCAGGGCGTTGACGGGGTTGTCGATGCGCCACTGGCCGTCCTCGGAGACCAGCCGGAGGTCGAGGGTCTCGGAGCGTCCGGGCGCCCAGTCGCGCCAGCCGCCGCGCGCGTCGAGGCGATGGGTGTCGGCGAGCCGGACCTTGGCGCCCTCGCTGCTGACGTCGACGGTGAAGGCGTCGTACACGATGGTCCCGCGGTTGGGCTTCCAGCCGGCGCGGGCCCGCTCGCTGAGGAACTCCCGCGCCACCGTGGTGCTCAGCGGGTTGGCCTGCTGGGCGACCAGCCAGCCCGAGACGATGGCCGCCGGGCTGCCGTCCTTCGCCGGGCCGGGCGGGTTGAAGTACGGCGCGTCCTGCGGCCGGTCCGGCCTCTCGGCCGCGCGGGTGTGCACCGCTCCGGACTCCGGCAGCGTCGCGCACCCCGAGATCGCCGCGAGCGCCAGCAGCGCCATCAGCGCGGCGAGGACCGAGACCGGCCGTCGCGTGCTCACTGGACACTCTCCGGCTGGACGTCTCGGACCGGGTGATCTCCGGGACGTCGCGCGGGACCAGCGGCAGCGGGCTGTGCGTGATCGCGTCGCCGGCTCGACGCGGCAGGGTGAGCCGGAACTGCGCGCCGCCGCCCGGGGTGCCCCAGGCCTGGAGCCAGCCGCCGTGCAGCCGTGCGTCCTCCAGCGCGATGGCCAGGCCGAGGCCGGTGCCGCCGGTGGTGCGGGCCCGCGCAGGGTCGGCGCGCCAGAACCGGTTGAACACCATCGCCGACTGCCCCGGCTGGAGCCCGACGCCGTGGTCGCGCACGGTCAGGGCCGTGGCCTCGCCGTCGGCGGCCAGCCGCACGGTGACGCCGCTGCCTTCGGCGTGGTCGATCGCGTTGGTCAGCAGGTTGCGCACGATGCGCTCGACCCGGCGTACGTCGACCTCGGCCATGAACACGCCCTCGTCCTGGATCGACAGCGGCACCCCGCGCTGCAGCGCCATCGGCGCGACGCTGCCCACCACCCGGTGCACGACGTCGCCGAGGTTGGTGTCCTCGAGGTCGAGCACGGCCGCGCCCGCGTCGAAGCGGCTGATCTCGAGCAGGTCGCCGAGGAGGTTCTCGAACCGGTCGAGCTCGGTCTGCAGCAGCTCGGCGGCGCGCGCCGTGACGGGGTCGAAGCTCGCCCGGGCGTCGTACAGCACGTCCCCGGCCATCCGGACCGTGGTCAGCGGCGTGCGCAGCTCGTGGGAGACGTCGGAGACGAAGGTGCGTTGCACGCGCGACAGCTCCACCAGCTTGCGGATCTGTGACTGGAGCGCCTCGGCCATCTGGTTGAACGACATCGCCAGGCGCGCGATGTCGTCCTCACCCGCGACGTGCATCCGCTCCTCGAGCCGACCCGACGCGATCCGCTCGGCGACCCGGCGAGCGAGCCGCACGGGGTTGATCACCTGGCGAGTGACCAGGGCGGCGACTCCCGCCACGAGGAGCAGCAGCAGGATCCCCGCGGTGAGCAGCACCCGGCGCAGCAGGAGCAGGGTCTGCTGCTCCTCCCCCATCGGGAACAGGTAGTAGAGCGCGTAGGTGCCGCCGTCGGACGGGAGCACGACGGTCGACCCGACGGCCACGCCCGGCTGGTCGGTGTGCTCCGCGGACTTGTCGGTGTAGCGGATCCGGGTGTAGGTCCACGCGAGTCCGTTCTCGCGCTTCTCCACGGTCCTGCGCAGGCTGGCCGGAACGCTGGCGACGTCGAGCTCCGGCGAGGTGCGTACGCCGCCGCTGGTGCTGCCCTCGCCCGACGGGACCGCGCACGACCACCTCGAAGCCCTTCACCTCGCCGCGCGAGACGAGGGTCTCGACCAGCAGCCGCAGCTGGGTCTCGGGGTCGAAGTCGTTGCCGCCGGACGAGCCGAGCCGCTCCCGCGCGGTCGCGGTCTCGGTGCGGGCCTCGGCCACCGACGAGTCCACCCGGCTCTTCACCAGGCCGTCGGTGATCTGGCGCATCACCATGAAGCCGACCGAGCCGACGACCACGGCGCTGAGCACCACGATGGCGGTGACCACCCGGGCGCGCAGCGAGCGCCGCCACAGGGTCAGCACGCTGCGGGGCCAGGCACGCAGCAGTGCCCAGAACCGGTGCAGCCGGTCAGTCTCCTGCGGGCTCATCCGCGCTGCCCGCCTTGTAGCCCACGCCGCGCACGGTCACCACGATCGTGGGGTTCTCGGGGTCGACCTCGATCTTCGCCCGCAGCCGCTGGACGTGCACGTTGACCAGCCGGGTGTCGGCGGCGTGGCGGTAGCCCCAGACCTGCTCGAGCAGCACCTCGCGGGTGAACACCTTGCGCGGGTTCTGCGCCAGGCACACCAGCAGGTCGAACTCGAGCGGGGTCAGCCCGATCGGCGTCCCGGCCCGGGTGACCTCGTGGCCGGTGACGTCGATGGTGAGGTCACCGATGTGCAGGTCCTCGGGGGTGGGCACCTCGAAGCGGCGTACCCGCGCGCGGATGCGGGCGATCAGCTCCTTGGGCTTGAACGGCTTGGCGACGTAGTCGTCGGCCCCGGACTCGAGGCCGACGACCACGTCGATGGTGTCGCTGCGGGCGGTCAGCATCACGATGGGGACGCCGGACTCGGCCCGGATCTCCCGGCAGACGTCGATGCCGTCCTTGCCGGGCAGCATCAGGTCGAGCAGGACCACGTCGGGCCGGAAGGCCCGGAACGCGCCCATCGCCTCGTCACCGCGGGTGACGATCTGGCTGATGAAGCCCTCGTTGCGCAGCACGAGGGTGAGCATCTCGGCCAGGGCCGCGTCGTCGTCGACGACGAGTACCCGGGGCCGATCCACCACCTCCGGCTGCGCCACGTGGCCCCGCCTCAGTACCGGTAGTGCTCGGACTTGTAGGGGCCCTCGGACGGGATGCCGAGGTAGGCAGCCTGGTCGTCCGTGAGGGTGGTCAGGTTGACGCCGAGCGCACCGAGGTGCAGCCGGGCGACCTCCTCGTCGAGGTGCTTGGGCAGCACGTAGACGCCGACCGGGTAGTCCTCGGTCTTCGTGAAGATCTCGATCTGCGCGAGCACCTGGTTGGTGAACGAGTTCGACATCACGAACGACGGGTGGCCGGTCGCGTTGCCGAGGTTCATCAGCCGACCCTCGGACAGGACGATGATCGCGTTGCCCTCGGGGAAGGTCCACAGGTCGACCTGCGGCTTCACGTTCTTGCGCTCGGCGACACCCGGGGCCTCGAGGCCGGCCATGTCGATCTCGTTGTCGAAGTGGCCGATGTTGCCGACGATCGCGTTGTGCTTCATCTTGCGCATCTGGTCGATGGTGACGACGTCCTTGTTGCCGGTCGAGGTGATGATGATGTCCGCGGTCGGGCAGCGCGTTCTCGAGGGTGTCGACCTGGTAGCCGTCCATCGCCGCCTGCAGCGCGCAGATCGGGTCGATCTCGGTGACGATGACGCGGGCGCCCTGGCCGCGCAGCGACTCGGCGCAGCCCTTGCCGACGTCGCCGTAGCCGCAGACGACCGCGACCTTGCCGCCGATGAGTACGTCGGTCGCGCGGTTGATGCCGTCGATCAGCGAGTGGCGGCAGCCGTACTTGTTGTCGAACTTCGACTTGGTGACCGAGTCGTTGACGTTGATCGCCGGGAAGAGCAGCGTGCCGTCGCGCATCATCTCGTAGAGACGGTGCACGCCGGTGGTGGTCTCCTCGGTGACGCCCTTGACCGAGTTGGCGATCGGCGACCAGTGGTCGGCGCTCTTCGCGAGCTGGGCCTTGAGCACCTCGAAGACGATCCGCTGCTCGTTGCTGGCGGCGGTGGCCGGGTCGGGCGCCTCGCCGGTCTTCTCGGCCTGCACGCCGAGGTGCAGCAGCAGGGTGGCGTCGCCACCGTCGTCGAGGATCATGTTGGGCTGCTCGTCGGCGGGCCAGTCGAGGATCTGCTGGGTGCACCCCCAGTACTCCTCCAGGGTCTCGCCCTTCCAGGCGAAGACCGGCACGCCCTGCGGGTCCTCGGCGGTGCCCTCGGGCCCGACGACGACCGCGGCGGCCGCGTGGTCCTGGGTGGAGAAGATGTTGCAGGAGGCCCAGCGCACCTCGGCGCCGAGCGCGACCAGGGTCTCGATGAGCACGGCGGTCTGGATGGTCATGTGCAGCGAGCCGGCGATCCGGGCGCCCGCGAGGGGCTTGTCGGCGCCGTAGCGCTCCCGCATCGCCATCAGGCCGGGCATCTCGTGCTCGGCGAGGGCGATCTCGGTGCGGCCGTAGTCGGCGAGGCTCAGGTCCTTGACCTTGAAGTCCATGCGTCAGTTCCTTTTCAGCGAGGGTTGTCGTGGAGGCGCGCGCCAGTGCCGTCGGGCTTCTGGTGCGCGAGCGTCTGACCACGATCTCGTGCGAAAGGCGCACCGGCGATTGTAGGCGCACGGTGCACGCCGCAACCAACCGGGCCCGACGGGCGGGTCAGACGGTCTGGTTCCGGCGGATGTCGGGCTCGAGGTAGATGACCCGGGCGATCGGCTCGGCCTCGCGGATCGCCACCTCGGCGGCGTCGATGGCGCGGGCCACCTCCGCGGCGGAGTCCGACGCCGGTGACCGCGACCTTGACCGCCACGAGCAGCTCGTCCGGGCCCAGGTGCATCGTCTTCATGTGGATCACGCCGCTCGATCCCGTCGCTGCCCTCGATCGCCGCCCGGATCCGGTGCTGCGGCGTCGAGGCTCGCGGCCTCGCCGAGGAGCAGGCTCTTGGTCTCCAGGGCCAGCACCACCGCCACGGTGACCAGCAGCAGCCCGATCAGTCGCGGTGCCGATCACGTCGAAGATCGGCTCCTTGGTGATCAGCGCGAGCCCGACGCCGAACAGCGCGAACGACCAGGCCGGTCAGGGCGGCGAAGTCCTCCAGCAGGATCACCGGCAGCTCGGGCGCCTTGGCCCGGCGTACGAACTGGACCCAGGAGGCGCTGCCCCGCACCTTGTTGCCCTCGTGGATCGCGGTGCGGAAGCTGAAGCTCTCCAGCACGATCGCGATGCCGAGCACCAGCAGCGGCACCCACCACCAGCGGCCGTCGAGCTCGCCCATGTCGCCCGGGTGCTCATGCACCTCGTGCCACTTGTGGTACGCCTCGTAGAGGCGCGAACAGGCCGCCCACGCTGAACAGCACGATCGCCACGATGAAGCCGTAGATGTAGCGCTCGCGGCCGTAGCCGAAGGGGTGCTCGGGGGTGGCGTCCTTGCGTGCCTTGCGCCCGCCGAGCAGCAGCAGGAGCTGGTTGCCGGAGTCGGCCACCGAGTGGATCGCCTCGGCGAGCATCGAGGACGACGCGGTCAGCGCGAACGCGATGAACTTCGTGATCGCGATGCCCGTGTTCGCGAGCAACGCCGCCACGACCGCCCGGGTCCCGCCTTCGGTAGACATGGCGTGAGGGTATCGGCCTGCGGGGCCGTCCTAGCCGGAGAGCCCCAGCTGCAGGTACGCCGCGGCGTAGGTGCCCGTCGAGAGCATCGCGGCGTAGCGGGCCACGTCGCCGTCGGCCTCCGAGGAGATCGTCTCGACGCGTACGCCGTGGTCGCGCGCCGCGTCCTCCAGCCGCTCGCGGGTCTCCCGGATCGCCGGGTCGCCGGTCACGTCGTCCAGCACCACCAGCGCGGGCCGGCGCGTCACGCCACCGTCGGCGAAGGGGTCGGCGAACACGTCGGCGGGTTGGGTCGCCTCGAGGACCGGCAGCAGGTGCTCGGCGTCGGCCGCCAGCGCGGTGCGGCCGGTGGCCCGACGGATGGACTCGGCGATCCGGCGCGCGGCCCGGGCGGCGAGGACGGTGCCTCCCCACAGGATCGGGTTGGAGTCGGCGATGCCGATCGCCAGGATCTTGGCCGGGTTGACGGCGAGGTCCTTGTGCGGGCTGCAGGACACGGCGATCTCGTCGAGCGCGTCGGCGACGACGTCGGGATCGGTCTGCGGCCCGAGGTGGACCCGGTCGAGGAGGTCGAGCACCACGACTGCGACGGCGAGCTGGTCACCCGTCTCCGTCGGCAGCAACGTGGCGTAGCGGCCCTGCGCGTGCTCGCCGACCAGGGAGCCAGTCGGGGCGGCCACGACCAGCTGGCAGCCGCGGCGTACGGCCTCGGCGATGCCGGCCGCCGTGCCCTGGTCGTCGCCCTGGGGCGCGAGCACGACGACGAGGTCGAGGCTGCCGGCCCACCCGGGCAGGCCGGGGCCGGGCCACGCGACGAACGGCACCGGGCAGACCGGTTCGAGCACGGCGCGCAGCAGGCGCGAGTCGGGACCGGCCGCGACGACCGCGCGGGGCTGACCGTCGGAGAGCCGCTGCACCGCCTCGACGACCGCCTCCTCCGAGGCGACCGCCTCACGGCGGACGCGGGATCCGCTCTCGGCCAGGTAGCGCAGGCGTACGTCGGCACGGGCCAGCGCGGTCTCGTCGTCGAGGAGTCCGTCGTCGAAGGTCATCGCGCTAGGAAGGCTTGCGCGCCTCGTCGACGAGGAGCACCGGGATGTCGTCCCTGACGGGGTAGGCCAGCCCGCACCCGGCGCACACCAGCTCCTGGGCCGCCTCGTCCGCGGCGAGCGACTGCCGGCACGCGGGACAGACGATCACGTCGAGCAGATGGCGGTCGAGGTTCATCGGTCGCTCCTTCGGATCACGGCCACGCGGCGGCGGCTCGGTGTTGACGCGCGAACATTGAACCACCGTTCGGCAGGAGTGGTGGCGGCCCTGCGCTTCCGCCTACTCCTCGGTGCGCAGGGAGGTCAGGTGTCCGCGGCGGACGCCCTCGAGCGGCTGGACCGGCACGAGCGGCTGCTCGACCGGACGAGGGGCGGCGGCCTCGCGCACGGCGTCGGCCAGGGCGAGCAGGTCATCGGAGGACGGACCCTGCTGGTCGTCGTGGGCCAGCCGGAGCACCTCCCAGCCGCGGGGAGCGGAGAGCCGTTCGCTGTGGGGATCGCAGAGGTCGTAGGCGTGCGGCTCGGCGTACGTCGCGAGTGGGCCGACGACAGCGGTCATGTCGGCGTAGACGTAGGTGAGCGTGGTCGTGGCCGGACGCCCGCAGGCGGTGCGAGAACAACGGCGGAGGAGACCCACGCGAGGACGCTACAACGCGGCGCGCCCCTGTCGCCGTAGGCTCGCGGTCGTGACGAGGTCGATACGTGATCGCCGGGGTCGCGGGATGCGGGGCCCGACCTACGGCCCGGACGCTCCCGGCGGCCGCGTGCCCGCCCACGTGACCGATCGCGAGCTGTTCGACGGCCTCGCGCTGGACGTGATGAGCGACGTCGAGTCGCGCTGGCCCGAGGAGCTCGCGCCGGTCGAGCTGGCCGTCGAGGACATCCCGGTCCTGCCACACACCTGGGTCGCACCGCGGGTCCCGCTGGCCTCGCTGGTGCCGGCCACCTCGATCGTGCCGCCGCGGCTGGTGCTCTTCCGGCGGCCGATCGAGCATCGCGCGGAGACGAGGTCCGACCTCGAGGCGCTGCTGCTCACGGTCGTCGTGGAGCAGCTGGCGGACTACCTGGGCGTCCCCGCCGAGGACGTGCACCCCGACTACGAGCCCTAGCAGGTCCCTGCTTCGGCCCGACTCCGTGAGTCCCTGACGGTTGCGAGCCGGCCCCGGTTGCTGGAGGCAGGCTCGCAATCGTCAGGAGTCAGACAGCCCGCTTCTTCAGCTTGCGACGCTCCCGCTCCGAGAGCCCGCCCCAGATGCCGAAGCGCTCGTCGTGCTCCAGCGCGTACTCCAGGCAGTCCTGGCGTACGTCGCAGGTCAGGCAGACCTTCTTGGCCTCCCTGGTGGAGCCACCCTTCTCCGGGAAGAAGGCTTCGGGATCGGTCTGAGCGCAGAGACCGCGCTCCTGCCATCCGCCGTCTTCCTCGCCCATTCCGTCGAGCAGATACAGTTCGCGCACAGTGTTCGCCCCTCTTCGACCCTTCGATCCTGACGGACCGAGTTGCTAATCACACTGGTGTGATTACATGCCTGTCGTACCCCGGAAGTCAAGCCGTTGTCTGGTATTGGGGACGACTGGTCCACACTGAGAGCCATGCCCGACGCCCCGCCCGAGATGTCTGAGACGCCCGCTTTGAAGCTGCCACCGCCTCCCCCACGCCTCACCGTGCTCTCCGGCGGAGTGGGTGGTTCCCGCTTCCTGCAGGGCGTCCTGCGGCTCGTCGAGCGCACCGGCGCGGACACCCGCGTGACGGTGGTGGCCAACACCGCCGACGACATCTGGGTGCACGGGCTGAAGGTCTGTCCCGACCTCGACACGGTGATGTACACCCTCGGCGGCGGCATCGACCCCGAGCGCGGGTGGGGCCGGACCGCCGAGACCTTGAACGCCAAGGAGGAGCTCGCGGCGTACGGCGTGGAGCCCACCTGGTTCGGCCTCGGCGACCGCGACATCGCCACCCACCTGGTGCGCACCCAGATGCTCGACGCGGGCTACCCCCTCAGCGCCGTGACCGCCGCCCTGTGTCGTCGCTGGGAGCCCGGCGTCGACCTCCTCCCGATGACCGACGACCGGGTCGAGACCCACATCGTCATCGACGACCCGGAGACCGGCGAGCGCAAGGCCGTCCACCTGCAGGAGTACTGGATCCGCCACCAGGCGACCGTGCCCGCCCACGCCGTCGTGCCGATCGGCATCGAGGAGTCGAAGCCGGGGCCCGGGGTCCTGGAGGCGATCGCCGAGGCCGACGTGGTGATCGTGCCGCCGTCCAACCCGGTGGTCTCCGTGGGCACCATCCTCGGCGTGCCCGGGATCCGCGAGGCCCTGGCCGAGACGGCGGCCCCGGTCGTGGGCGTCTCCGGGATCATCGGCGAGGACCACGTGCGCGGCATGGCCAGGCAGCTCCTCGGCATCATCGGTGTCGAGTGCTCCCCCGCCGGGGTGGCCGAGCACTACGGCGCCCGCGGCAACGGCGGTGTGCTCGACGGCTGGCTGGTCGACACGGTCGACGAGCCGTCGGTCGAGCGGATCACCGCGGCCGGCCTGAAGTGCCGGGCGGTGCCGCTGCTGATGACCGACCACGACGCGACCGCCGACATGGTGGTGGCCGCGCTCGACCTCGTCCGATGAGCGTGCGATGACCCACCTCGAGGCGTGGGCGGTCGACGGCGTCGGCGAGGTGACGGCGCAGACCGACCTCGGCGCCCTGGTCGCGGGCCTCGATCTCCTCGACGGCGACATCGTGCTGCTGACCAGCAAGGTGGTCAGCAAGGCCGAGGGGCGCGTGCGCGCCGGACAGCGCGAGGAGGCGATCGGCGAGGAGACGGTCAGGGTGGTGGCGCGCCGCGGGCCCACCTCGATCGTCGAGAACCATCTCGGCCTGGTGATGGCGGCCGCGGGGGTGGACGCGTCCAACGTCGCGCGCCGGCCACGTCGTGCTGCTGCCGAAGGACCCCGACGCGTCGGCGCGCATCATCCGCGAGCGGGTGTACGACGCGACGGGCCGCAACGTGGCCGTCCTGGTCACCGACACCGCCGGCCGGGCCTGGCGCACCGGCCAGACCGACCTGGCGATCGGCGTCGCCGGGCTGGAGCCGCTCGACGAGTTCTCCGGACGCACCGACTCCTACGGCAACGAGCTGGCGGTGACCGCTCCGGCCGTGGCCGACGAGCTGGCCTCGCTGGCCGAGCTGGTCACGGGCAAGCTCGGAGGCCGACCCGTGTCCGTCGTCCGCGGGCTCGCGGAACGCGTCCTCCCCGCCGGTGACCACGGTCCCGGTGCCGGCGTACTCATCCGGCCGCGCGAGCTGGACATGTTCGCGCTCGGGGCCCGGGAGGCCGTGCTCGCGGCCGTCCGTGGCGACCAGGCCGACAGCTTCGGCAGCCCTGCGTCGGCCGAGGAGGTGCACGCCGCCCTGGCGTCGTGCGGTCTGGCCGGCACCATCGCCGGGCTCTCGGTGCGCGTGACGCTCCCCACGGACCGCCGCGACCAGGTCGCCGCCGTCGAGCGGGTGCGCCTCGTCGCGCACGCGCACGGGTGGCGTCCACAGAGCGACACGGCTTCCGGGGACACCGTCACCGTGTCACCGGCACGTCCGTAGACTCCGCAGCGTCGTACCCGGGACCCCGAAGGCGGACGAGTGGCCAAGAAGAACGAGCGCGAGAACCAGCGTCGTGCGATTGCCGAGCAGCTGCGCAAGCAGCAGCAACGCAAGGAGCGCATGCGCAGCTTCGGCATCCTCGGTGTGTGCATCGTCGTCGTGATCGGCCTGCTCGGGGTAGCGGGCTGGAAGTACTACCAGGACCAGCAGGACAAGAAGGAAGCCGCGGGCACTCCCCTGGCAGAGCTCGGTGCGACGAAGGCCGCAGCGAAGTGCGACCCGGTCAAGACGGCCGACGCCAAGGGCTCCGGTCAGCACATCAACGCGCCCCAGAAGATCCCCTACGACCAGGCACCCCCGTCGTACGGCGCGCACTGGCCGAACTTCCTCCAGGGCTCGGAGATCCGCACCTTCTACAGCCCCAGCGACCGGCCGGAGATCGAGCGGCTGGTGCACAGCCTCGAGCACGGCCACACCATCCTCTGGTACGACGAGAGCGTGACCGCAGGTTCCGCGGCGTACAAGGACATCCAGGCGATCGCCGACAAGTTCGACGGCGAGACCGACAAGTTCATGGCGGCCCCGTGGAAGGAGGCGGACGGCGGCTCGTTCCCCGAGGGCAAGCACGTCGCGCTGACGCACTGGACCGGTCCCGACGACCAGAAGGGCGTCACGCAGTACTGCGCCGCACCCAGCGGCGCGGTCGTCAAGCAGTTCATGGCCGACTACCCGGCCAGCAGTGCCCCGGAGCCGGACGCCCCCTGATCCGGCGCTAGCGTGCGCGGATGAGCACTCCAGTGACACCTCCGCGCACCTTCCCCGAGCTGCTCGCCGCCCGGCTGCAGACCGACCCCGGACAACCCCTGCTCACGGCGTACGACGACACCACCGGCGAACGCACCGAGCTCTCGGTGACCACCTACGCCAACTGGGTGAGCAAGACCGGGAACCTGTTCGTCGACGAGCTCGGGCTCGACGCCGGTGACGTCGTGCTCCTCGACCTGCCGGCCCACTGGCTGGTGCCGGTGTTCCTCGGGGCCGCCTGGAGCTCGGCGCTGGCCGTCACCACCGATCCCGACGTGGACCACGACCTCGTCGTGTGCGGACCCGAGTCGGTGGGCCGGCACGACGGCGAGGTCGTCGCCTGCGCGCTGCTGCCCTTCGCGGTGCGGTTCCGCGACCCACTGCCCGCCGGCGTCCACGACTACGGCGTGCTGTGGCCCGGGCAGAGCGACGTGTTCGTCCCCCCCGACCCGCCGACGCCCGACACTCCAGCGTGGGTCCACCCCGGCGGCACCCGGACCCACGCGGAGGTCCTCGAGGCCGCAGTCGCGGCCGGCCACGAGCCCGGGGTCCGGTTGCTCACCGACGTGCATCCGGCCCTCGACGACGGCGTGCCTGCGTTCCTCGGCCCACTCGTCAGTGGTGGCTCGCTGGTCCTGCTGCGCGACCCGCAGGAAGAGACATGGCCCGCTCGTCGAGAGGACGAGCGGGCCACGACCGTGGTGCGTGCGGGTCAGCCGGCGAGCGAGTAGCCGCCGTACCCGGAGGCGATGAAGCGCCGCTCCACGAAACCCCTGGTCGACCCGGGCAGCAGCCACAGGGTGCCGCTGGCATCGCGACCGACCACGTCGGCCAAGCCGTCCCCGTCGACGTCACCGGGCCCGATGACCCAGGTGTAGCCGGACAGGGGGCCGCCGTTGGTCAGGCCGTACGGGACGAACGAGCCGTCCGGGCTCAGGAAGGCCGAGGTGGGCAGGCCGCCCGTCCTCCAGGCCCCGCTGGCGGCGGCGACCTGGTTGAAGGTGCGCAGCGTCGCGGGAGCGAGGATCGGCGCGAGGAAACCGGTCTTGCCGTTGCCCGGGAACACCGTCATCGCACCCGTGGCCGTCTTGCCGATCAGGTCCGGGAACTTGTCGCCCGTGACGTCGCCGACGGCGCTGAGGTACTTGAAGCTGGCCCAGCCCTTGCTCAGCAGCACGCCGGCCCCGAAGGTGCCGTCGCCGACGCCGGGACGCAGCATCAGCGTGTCGCCCGCAGCCTCGCGGGTGACCACGTCGCCCTTGCCGTCACGGTTCCAGTCACCGACGCTGAGCACCTGGGTGGCCGCGGGAACGCGCAGGTTGGTGGCCATCGACGTGCCGAGGTTGGTCAGCCCGTTGCTCACCACGACCCTCAGCTGGGTCCCGCCGGCCGTGGTGCCGACGACGTCCGGTGTGGCGGCGCCGCCCATCTGGCCGGCGGAGAGCTGGTCGAGCCCCGCGGCACCGGCGAACGGGCCGAGCACCGCGCCGAAGGTGCCACCGGACTTACCGGGGAGGATCTTCAGCGCACCGGCGGTGGACCGGATCACGACGTCGTTGACACGGTCACCGGTGAGGTCGCTGGCCGCACCCACCAGGCGGTTCCAGGTGGTGCCCAGCGTCGCCTTCCTGGTGGCGACACCCACTCCCTTCACAGCCAGGCCGGGTGCGAGGTAGACCGCGCCGGCCTTGAGCCCGACGACGTCGGGACGACCGTCGCCGGTCAGGTCGCCCACCGGGGCGATGCCGGTGTAGCCGACCCAGCCCTTGCTGAGCAGTCGGGCCCCGCCGAAGGTGCCCTTGCCGGTGCCGTAGAGCACGTACAGGCTGCCCGTGGTCTTCGTGCGCATCAGCACGTCGGCCTTGCCGTCCTTGTTCCAGTCGCCGGCCCCGGCGATGAAGTTGGCCGAGCGGAACGCCCGCGTCGCGCCGATGCCGGCCTTGGCGATGTGCCCCCGGCCGTCTCCGCGGTAGACCCGCGTGAGGCCGGTGCGCTTGGCGCGGGCGAGCACGTCGCCCCTGCCGTCCCCGGTGACGTCACCCACGGCAGCGAGCAGGTTCATCGCCCACCAGCTGCCCTTGGTGGTGGCCGTGCCGCGGAAGCCGGTCTGACCGCCCGTGGGCAGAACCCGGATGGCGCCGTTGGCGCGGGACTTCAGCACCAGGTCGGGGTACGACGAGCCGGCGAGGTTCGTCGACTTCGGGAACGTGATCGCCGGCTGGGCCGCGGCCGCACGCGGGGTCTGCGTCGGCGATGTGAAGGTGGGCACCACAGGCGGCTTGGGGGGAGTCGGTGCGGAGCTGCCGACGCCGACGCCCTTCTGCGCCGCGAGCTGGATCTCCCGCGCACGGTTGCGGATGTAGGGGATTCGCGCATAGAGGTAACGGCCCGGACACGCCGTCTGACCGACGTCGCGGTGGCCGTTGATCGCCTGCAGGTAACGCCCGTTGACCGCGACCTTCGGGTTGTTGGCACGGATGTTGTAGATCGAGAGCTTCCAGGCGAACAGCCGCGCGTACGCCGCGACGACCGCCGGCGGCGGCTTGGCGATGTCGAAGTTGCCGATCGCAGACATCGCGAAGGAGACCTCGTTGTAGCCCAGCGTGTGCGCACCGACCACGGCGTAGCCGACGCCGCCGTACCGGCCTTCCCAGATGCGACCGAAGCGGTCGACGAGGTAGTTGTAGCCGATGTCGCGCCAGCCGCGGGACTGCGTGTGGTACGCGTAGATGCCTCGCAGCAGCGCGGGCACCTGGGCCCTCGTGTAGCTGTTGGCGTTCACGGTGTGGTGCACGAAGCCGGTCTTGACGGTGCCGTAGCTCGGCCGCGACTGGTCGCGCATCTTCTCGTTGGCGCCCCACTGGGCTCGCGAGTAGATGGTCGGCTTGGCCGGGCGCGCCATGGCCGCGCTCAGGGTCACGTCGTCCGAGGTGCCGTCGCCCTCGAGGGTGGTCACGCCAGAGGCCTGCGGCTCGTCGTCGCTGGGCTTCCCCTGCGACGCGGGAAGCTTGGCGGTGTCGATCGCCGGAGCCTCCTTCTTCATCTGGCCCGTGCCCGGGTCGATGATCGCGAGCCGCATGTCGGGCGGGATGCTGCCGTCCGTCGTCTCGGCGCGCATCTGCACGTAGTCGACGTCGCCGATGACCAGCGCGTCGGTGCCGGGTCGCTCCTTGGCGGAGTCCTCTTCGCCGGAGGCACCGTCGGGGCCGTGGTCGTCGTGGTAGTCGACCTTCATCCACTTCGACCAGGCGCCCTTGTCCTTCAGCCTGACCTGGATGGCGATCTGGTCGTCGGAGTAGCTGCACGCCGTGCTTCCAGGTGACGCCGACGGTGGCGTAGCCCTTCACGGCCTGCGGGGTCGTCTCGACGACGGCCGGCTTGACGGGTTCCTGCTGCGTGGTCTTCGGGGTGGTGCTCTCCGGAGTGCTCTTCTGGGCCCCGCCCGGCTCGCGCGCCGAGGACTTCGGCGTGCTCTGCGGGGCGGTGTTGGTGGCCGGGGTGGAGACCGCGACCTCGCGGACCTTCGGGGTCACGGGTGCGGTGTCGACGTCGGACCTCTCCGAGGTGCGGCGACTGTCCGCCATGGCCTCACCCGACGGGGCGCCCGGAGTACCGGGACCTGACTGACGCGGGCCGGCCGTCGTGCCCGGCTGGGGAACGATGTCCAGAGTCTTCACCCCCGCGGCCGAGAGACCGACGGCGAGGACGGCAGCCGTGACCAGGGATTGCTGGCACAAGGTGACGTAGCGGGCACGGCTGAATCGCATTAAATGCACTCCATGTGAGAGGGGAAGGATTCACACGAGTACCAAGTTTCACACCAGTTACATGGGTTACCGCAAGCGATTTGCCCGAATTACAAACCTGTATTTAATGAATTACACCGTTGTATTTCCGTGAAATACAACGGTGTAACTAAATGCGGCGAGAGGCTATTTCGCGCTCAGACGTCGGCGCCGAGCTCGTCGTCCATCTCGGTCTCCTCGTCGCGTGGCGTCGTCGTACTGGAGGTAGCGGATGCCCTCGTCGACGTCGCCGTCGAAGTTCAGGTGACCGGACTCGAGCACCAGCACGCGGTCGCACATCGCCCGCACCGAGGCGGTGGCGTGGCTGACGTAGAAGATCGTGGTGCCCTCCTGGCGGATCTCCTGCATCTTGGCCATGCACTTCCGCTTGAACGGCCGGTCCCCCACCGCGAGCACCTCGTCGGCCAGGAAGATGTCGGCGTCGACGTGCACGGCGATCGAGAAGCCCAGGCGGGCGTACATGCCCGAGGAGTAGTGCGAGACCGGGGTGTCGAGGAACTTGCCGATGTCGGCGAACTCGACGATCTCGTCGAACTTGCCCTTGGTCTCGGCCTCGCTCATGCCGAGGATCGCGCCGTTGAGGAAGAGGTTCTCGCGTCCGGTGAGCTGGGGGTGGAAGCCGGCGCCGGTCGCGATCAGCCCGGCGATCCGGCCACGCGCGCGGACGGTGCCCTTGTCGGGGCGCATCACGCCGTTGATGACCTTCAGCAGCGTGCTCTTCCCCGACCCGTTGAGGCCCATCAGGCCGACGGACTCGCCCTGCTCGACGGTGAAGGACACGTCGTTGACCGCGAGGAACTTCTCCTGCAGCGGCAGCCGACGAGCGGTGGCGACCGCCATCTGCTTGAGGGTGCGGTGGTACTGCATCGTGAACTCCTTGGTCACGTGCTCCACCTCGATCGAGACGGTCATCAGAGGCGCTCCGCGAACTTGCCCTCGACGCGCGCGAAGAACCGCTGCGCCAGCCACAGGAGCCCGATGCAGAGCACCAGGGTGATCAGCCCGCGCTCCCAGAGGTCGGGCGGGAACTGCCGCCCCATGCCCGTCTTGTGCGGGTGCTCGATGAGCGGGTACCAGAACAGCCGCTGCATCAGCAGCACCGCCTGCGTCACCGGGTTGGCCACGTAGAGCTGGTAGAGGATCGGGTTGGTGTCGTGCGCCTCCCACACCCGGGAGAAGGGGTACATCATCGGCACCATGAAGTGCATGAACTGCATGATCGTCGTGACGATGTTCTGGAAGTCGCGGTAGAAGACGTTCAGCGCCGAGAAGAACAGCGCCAGCGAGAGCGCGAAGGTCACCAGGATCGCCACGCCCGAGCAGCCCGGCGGCGACGGCGGCCCAGGTGATGTGCCACCCCGACGAGCAGGCAGCACAGCACGAGCACGAGCAGCTGCGGCAGGGTGTGGTACGCCGCCACGAGCATCGAGGCCACCGGGAAGATCTCCCGGGGCATCCGCATCTTCTTGACCAGGCCCTTGTTCTGCCAGATCGATCGGGTGCCGCCGCTCCAGGTCTCGCCGAAGTAGTGGACCACCACGATGCCGGTGAACAGGTGCAGCGCGAAGTAGGGGATGTCCTTGTGCAGCTGGAGGATGAACCCCATCACGAAGTAGTAGACGCCGAAGCGCATCGCCGGCTGGATGTAGGACCAGAGCAGGCCGAGCAGCGACGCGGCGTACATCTGGGCGAGCTGGCGCGAGACGATCAGCTTGAGCAGGTAGGGCTGCTGGATCGTCTCGATGATGCCGCCGCGCGGGGCCGGCGGCAGGAGCTCGGCCTCGACGACGCGCGCCCTGCGGGGTCCGGCGGCCTCGACCACCGGCATCGAGTCGGCCTGGTTCTTCGGCGATCCGGCGCGCACGCCGCGCGGCGTTGGCCCGGCGCCCGCGGTCGTCGATGTCGGGCCGGCTGCTCCTTGTTGTCGGTGGCCATCAACTCTCCCCTATCGACGCTGCGAAGGTCTTCTCCCAGCGCTGCGGGGAGGTGACCTCGCCGAGCTGCTCGCGGTAGAGCCGCGAGAGTCGCGGCCACTCCCGGTAGAGCCGCTCGTGGATCTCGATGGTGCGGCGGAGCAGGTCGCGGAACAGCTCGGGGTCGCGCTGGTAGAGCGCGGCCGAGGTGCCGTCGGGCATGCTCACGACCGCGGAGTCGAGGGTCGCGAGCCGGAACCAGCGCGCGTCCATCGCCGGCACGGCCGACTCGGGGAACTCGCGCGAGAGCGGCCGGGTGCCGAGGAACTGGCGCACCGAGCCCTTCACCGCGGAGAGGTACTGGGAGGCCCGGCCCGGGATCTCGGAGTCCATGTCCTTCTTGCGCGGCTTGGCACGTCGTACGGGCGGGAACACGTCGGGGTCCGGCTGGAGCTGGGCGTCGCTGAACCTCTTGCGCAGCTCGCGCACCTCGCCGAGCTTGGTCGGCAGGTCGTCGTGGAGGTGGTCGGGACCGGCCAGGGCGTCCTCGAGCGCGAGGTGGCGCAGCTCCACGGTGGAGTACTGCATCGCGAGCAGGTGCTTGACCTGGTGGTTGAAGCTCTCGCGGATCATCCGGCCGCCGTGCGGGAACGGCGAGTGCAGCAGCGCCGCGACGAAGCGGTTGCGCTGGTGGAAGTAGGCCTGCCAGTCGAGGGCGTCGTTCTTGTCGGTCCACGGCACGTGCCAGACCGCGACGCCGGGCATCGTGATGGTCGGGAAGCCGGCGGCCTGGGCGCGGACGCCGTACTCGGAGTCGTCCCACTTGATGAACAGCGGCAGGCTGAGCCCGATCTCGCGCACGACCTCCATCGGGATCAGGCACATGAACCACGGGTTGAAGTCGACGTCGACGCGGCGGTGCAGCCAGCGCGAGCTGCGCAGGTTGCGGGCCCCGAAGTCCCAGTCGGTCTCGACGCTCGGGGGCGACATCCACCAGAACCGGTAGCGGTTGATGATCTCGCCGTAGCTGTGCAGTCGCGACTTGCTGAACAGGCTGAACATGTGGCCGCCGACGATCGACGGGCGGCGGGCGAGGTCGCCGAAGGTGACGGCGCGCAGGATGCTCTCGGGCTCGGCGACGATGTCGTCGTCGAGGAAGAGGACGTACTTCGAGCGGTCGGACTTGAGGGCCTCGAACTGGGCGCGGGCGAAGCCGCCGGAGCCGCCGATGTTGCCCTGCTCGATGACGCGGAGCTTGCCCTCCAGCGACTTCTCGGCCGCCGGGAAGAACTCGCTCTCGACGACCTTCTGGGTGCCCTGCTCCATGACCAGCACCTCGTCGAGCAGCGCCTTGACGTCCTCGTCGCCGCCGATCTGGCCGACCAGCTTGGCGCAGAAGTCGGGGCGGTTCATGGTGGTGATGCCGACGGTGATGCTGCCGGGCTCCGCCCGGTCCGCGGGTACGTCGGCGACCCAGCTGGCGCCCTCGACGACGACGTCGGCGTCACCGGCCACGACGTCGAACCAGTACCAGCCACCGTCGACGAACGGCGTCAGGGACAGGTCGAACTCGAAGTGGTTGGCGCCCTTCTCGGTGGTGGTCGCCGAGTCGACCCGCTGCGAGCGGCCGTTGGCCATCGAGCGGTAGACGGTGACGGTCGCGCCCGGGCCGCTCACGGTGATGTCGAGGGTGACCTCCTCGACGACCGTCCAGCGGCGCCAGTAGCTGGCCGCGAAGCCGTTGAAGTAGGTGCCGGTGGAGATGCGCTCGCCGTCGTCGACCCGGAGCCGGTGCCGGTCGACGATCGCGTCGGGGTGCAGAGCGGTGCCGGTCGAGATCGACTGGCGCAGGGCGGCGCGGTTGAGGTTCTTGGCGCCGCGGCTCGAGCCGATCGACTCCTTGTCGGCGTCGAGCACGGCCGGCTCGGTGTCGACGTACAGCGGCACGCACGTCGAGGTCGCGGTCGGCGGGCAGCACGAAGCGCTGCAGCACCTTGCGGACGGTCTCCGCGCCGCTGGCGGGGCCGGTCGCGTCGGTGGAAAGCGTCGTCATTCGTCGACTCCTCCGGACGTCAGCTCGTCGCCGTCCTTGAAGTGCGGCCTGAGCTTGTTCTCGTACATCGACAGCGCCGACCCGATGGCCATGTGCATGTCGAGGTACTTGTAGGTGCCGAGACGGCCGCCGAAGAGCACCATCGGCTCCTTCTTGGCCAGCTCGCGGTACTTGAGCAGCTTCTCGCGGTCCTCGGCGGTGTTGATCGGGTAGTAGGGCTCGTCGCCCTCCTGCGCGAAGCGGGAGTACTCGTGCACGATCACGGTCTTGCCGGGCAGGTGGGTCTTCACGCGCTCGGGGTGGAAGTGCTTGAACTCGATGATCCGGGTGAACGGCACTTCCTGGTCGTTGTAGTTCACGACGCCCGTGCCCTGGAAGTCGTCGACGTCCTCGACCGAGGCCTCGAGGTCGACCGTGCGCCAGGACAGCCGGCCCTCGGAGTTGTCGAAGTACTCGTCGACCGGGCCGGTGTAGACGATCGGCACCTTGCCCTTGAACTCGTCGGCGACGTCGAAGAAGTCGGTCTCGAGGCGGACCTCGATGTTGGGGTGGTCGGCCATCTTGGTCAGCCACGCGGTGTAGCCGTCGGTGGGCAGCCCCTCGTGGGTGTCGCTGAACCAGCCGTTCTCGAAGGTGTAGCGGACCGGGAGGCGGGTGATGATGTCCGCGCTCAGCTCGGTCGGGTCGGTCTGCCACTGCTTGGCGGTGTAGCCCTTGATGAACGCCTCGTAGAGCGGGCGGCCGATCAGGCTGATCGCCTTCTCCTCGAGGTTGGTGGCGTCCTCGGTGGAGATCTCGCTGGCCTGGCCCGCGATCAGCTCGCGGGCCTCCTGCGGGGTGTGGCTCTTGCCGAAGAACTGGTTGATCAGCCCGAGGTTCATCGGCAGCGAGTAGACCTGCCCCTGGTACTTGCCGAAGACCCGGTGCTTGTAGTCGGTGAAGGTGGTGAACCGGTTGGCGTACTCCCACACCTTCTCGTTGGAGGTGTGGAACAGGTGCGCGCCGTACTTGTGCACCTCGACGCCGGTCTCGGGGTCGCGCTCGCTGTAGGCGTTGCCGCCGAGGTGGTGGCGGCGGTCGAGGACGAGGACGTTCAGGCCCAGCTCACTCGCGCAGCGCTCGGCGATGGTGAGTCCGAAGAACCCTGATCCGACGACGACCAGGTCGGGCGTGTGTCCGGCGGTCAACGGGATGGCTCTCCTCGGGCAGGGGCTTGGGGGTGGGGCAATCGGGGGCATTCCGGAGCCCGCGTCAGTCTAGCCGCGGGGTTCTCCGGACCGGTTCGCCAACAGGCGGCGGTACGCGACCTTTCTCACACCCTCCGGGACGAGCCGGTAGCCGCCCCGGACGGCCACGTTGCGGAGGTACTGGCCGCGCGTGGTCAGGCCCAGCTCGCGGAACCGGCGCTGGAGGGCCAGCTCGGAGCGCAGCAGCTGGCGGCCCCCGCGGCGGGCGTAGGCGCCGTCCCCGACCCGGTAGTGGACCAGCGGCTCGGCCAGGTTGGCCGGCACGGCGCCGCCCGCGACCATCCGGGTGAACAGCAGGTAGTCCTCCATCAGCGCCATGTCGGCGTACCCGCCGGCGGCCAGGACGGCACTGCGCCGGTAGACCACGGTCGGGTGGTTGAACGGGTCGCGGAAACGTACGACGCGGCGGATCTCGTCGGGGTCCGTGGGCGGCGTACGACGACCGACGACGTCCTCGATCGAGATGCCGAACTCCCAGAGTCCCGAGCCGACGATGTCCGCGCCCGCCTCGATCAGCGGCAGCTGCTTCTCGAACCGGTCGGGGAGGCTGACGTCGTCGGCGTCCATCCGGGCCACGATCTCGTGCTCGGAGGCCTTGAGGCCGGCGTCGAGGGCCGGCCCGAGGCCCTGGTTCTCGGGCAGCTCGACGTGCGTGACCGGGACCGGGCTCTCCCGGCCAGCCCGGCGATCTCGTCGGCGAGGGCAGCCGCCCACCGGTCCGTCCTGCACGAGCACCACCTGGGCGGGTCGGCGGGTCTGCTCGTGCACGGTGGAGACGAACGCCTCGCGCAGGTAGTCGGGCCGGTCGCCGGCGTACGTGCTGATCAGCAGGGCGAACGGCTGCCCGGGCGGCAGCGTCCTGTCCGGCCTCGGCGCCCGTGCCCTCGAGCACCGTCGCGTTGGGCCGCGGGCCGCTGGCCAGGCCGGCCTTGAGCCCCTTGCGCGGCCGCCCGCCGCAGCGTGCGCCGGTCGCTGGAGCCGGCGAAGGTGCGCGCCCAGCGGCGCAGGGTCGAGGCGCCGTAGACCGCCTTCTCCCCCGGCGTCAGGCCCGCGCGAGCGGGTGAACAGCCAGACCTTGTTGCGCACCTCGTAGAAGAACCGCTCCCCCGGGTCGGCGTCGGTGGAGCCGAAGACCTTGGTCTTGTGCAGCACCACGCTGGCCGGGCAGTAGAGGCCGACGCGGTCGCGGATCAGGCGCGTGGAGTACTCGAAGTCGTCGTTCCAGAGGAAGTAGTCGGCGATCGGCAGCCCGCGCTCACGGACCACGTCGGCGTCGCACATGATCGAGACGAACGACGCCGAGCGGACCGGCATGGCGCCGACCTTGTCCGCGGCGGCGACCTCTGTCCGCTTGGCGCCCGGCTTGCGGCGCGGGGTGTTCATCGGGTGGTCGCGTCCGTCGGTCCACACGACCTTGCTGGCGAGCACGGCGGGTGGACGGCCGCTGCCGTCGTCGTACTCCCTCCAGGTGCGGGCCAGCTCCCGCGCCGCGTCCGGCGTCGGGATGGTGTCGTCGTCGAGCAGCCAGACCAGGTCGGGCCGGTGCGTCAGCGCGCGCTCGATGCCGACGGCGAACCCGCCGGCGCCGCCGGTGTTCTGGGCGAGGCGTACGACGTCGAGGTCGGTCTGGCCCGTCAGGAGCTCGTCGGTGCCGTCGGTCGAGGCGTTGTCGACCACCACGATCTCGGCCAGCTGGTGGCTCTGCGCCCGGAGCGCGGCCAGCGCCTCCTCGAGCAGCTCGCGCCGGTTCCAGGTGACCACGACAGCGACCACCCGGGTCGGTCCAGAGGTCGTCGGAGGCACGCCGGAACCCTACGGGAGCCGCACCGGCGCCGTGGTTTCGACAGGCTCAACCAGCGGTGGTCGCCGTACGACGACAGCCAACCGGCGTCAGCACACCGAGGAGAGGTCGGTCGGCCTGGTTGGCGGCGTACCCCTGCTTGAGGTTGCCGATCGAGCCACCGGTGGTGCTGGCCTTCTTGCGAGTGGAGCCGTCGGTCGACTTCGAGGCGGACGTCGACTTCTTCTTCTCCGTCTTCTTGCCCTCGGACTTGTCGATCGCCTTCTGCACCGCGGCGTGGATCGCGCTGATGTCGGGGTTGCCGGTGGAGATCATCGGCGGCACGAACGAGACCGTGCGGATCGGCTGGCTGCGGGCCTTGAGCGACGAGCTCCATGAACCGGTCGACCTCGCTCTTGGGCAGGTCGGTGGTGATCAGGGCCTCGCTGGCCTTGGCGATCTTCTCGAACTTGAGCACCACCGTCTTGGGGCTGAGCTGGTGGAGCATCGCGTTCATCACGCACTTCTGGCGGGCCATCCGCGAGTAGTCGTCGGCGGCGACGCGCGAGCGGGCGAACCACAGCGTCTCGAAGCCGTTGAGCTTGCGCTTGCCGGGCTCGATGTAGCCCGAGACCGGGGCGCCGATGCCGCCGATCGGGATGCGGTCGCGGACGTTGAGGGTGACTCCGCCGACGGCGTTGACCAGCTTCTGGAAGCCCTGGAGGTTCACCATCGCGTAGTAGTTGATCTTCAGTCCGGTGATGCCCTCGACGCCTTCCTTGGTGGCCTCGACACCGGGGTTGGCGTACCCGCTGAACAGGTTCTTGTGGTCGGCGGCCCACGTGGACAGCGAGTTCAGCTCGCACTCCGAGCCGCAGTCGTAGCCGTCGGGGAACTGCTCGTCCATGATCGAGCCCTTGGGGAAGGGGAAGTTGAGCATGTTGCGCGGCAGGCCGAAGAGCACGGTCTCGCCGGTCTCGGCGTCGATGCTCGCCACCGACAGGCTGTCGGGACGCAGGCCCCACCGGTCCGACGCCGGAGTCGCCGCCGAGCAGCAGCACGTTGTAGCGCCCGTCGGTCGCACCGGTGGCCTGCCCGTCGGTGAACATCGCGCTGAGGAAGTCCTTCTGCACCCCCACCACGTGGGAGGCGAACAGCAGGCTGCCGGCGACGCTGAAGCAGAGCACGCCGTTGATCCCGACCATCGCCAGGCGCTGCTTCTGCCGCAGCGACAGCGGGTCGCCGAGGCGCCAGGAGTCGATGAAGAGCAAGGCCCAGCCGACCGCGAGCACGATCAGCACGAGCCGCACCACGCCGAGCACGAAGGTGTTGCTGAGCAACCAGAACACGAACGAGCTGGAGAGCATCCCGAGGCCGAAGAGCAGCAGGCACACGGTGATCAGTCCGAACCAGATCCGCAGCGCGATCCGGCCGACCTGCTTGCGCCCCGCGACCAGCTGAGCCGAACCGGGAAGCACGAGCGTCATCAGCATCAGCATCACGGCACGGCGGAACTGGACCCCGCTGGTCGGGCGACCGTGGATGACGTCGCTCGGATCGGCGGTCAGGACAGGCGGCATGGAGGAAGACCTCTCAAGGGTCGGAGGCTGGCCAGTCGGTGCCGACCAGTATCACCAGTCACACAGGCCCCTTTGGTGGCGGCGCGCCGACGTACGGCCGGCCGGAGGCATAGGACTTGTCAGGGGAAACCAGCACGTGATGGGTGTGGCAACAGCCGACAAGTGACGGTTTCCCCGGCTGACCGGGGAAACCGCGGCCCTACCCCGAGCGCCCCTCCTCGATCTCCGCCTTGCCGGCGAGCCGGTGGGCGCGGCGGATCTCGGCCTCGCGCATCCGGCGGGACTCCTCGGGGGTCTCCGGGGCGAGGCCGGGGATCGCGCGCGGCTTGCCGTCCTCGTCGATGGCCACGAAGACGAGGTACGCCGAGGCGACGTGCACGGGCTCGATCCCGGCCTGGTTCCACGGCTCGGTCTCCACGCGTACGCCGACCTCCATCGACGTGCGCCCGGCCCAGTTCACCTGCGCCGCCGCGCGGAGGATGTCGCCCACGTGCACCGGGGCGAGGAACGCCATCTCGTCCATCGCGGCGGTGACCGCCGGTCCCCCGCTGTGCCGGCCGCGCCGCCGCGCCGGCGGTCTAGTCGACGAGCCGCATCACCTCGCCACCGTGGACGTTGCCGAGCAGGTTCACGTGCGTCTGGCCCGCCAGCATGGACAGGCTGACCCGCCCGAACGACGGTGGTCGAGCATCCGAGGAGGCGTCCATGGCCGCACGGTAGCGTCTGCGCCATGCCTGAGCGCGGTGGAAGTGGCGGGTCCGGAGAGGGCCCCGACTACGGATGGCTCTACGGGGGCAAGCAGTCCCCGTCGAGCGGTGACGCCGCGTCCGGCGGCTCGGACGATCCCGAGCCCACACGCATGATGCCGAAGATCGACCGGCCGACCGCGACGACGACGCCCCCGCGCGACAGCGGCACCCGCCCCCCGCAGCGTGAGGTGCGACCGGCCCAGCCGGTGCCGCCGCCGAGCAAGCCGACCAAGACGCGGCGCAAGCGCCCGATCGGCAAGATCGTGCTGCTCGCTGCTGGTGGCCTGGCTCGTCTTCCTGATCGCCGTACCCCTGTGGGCCTGGAGCAAGATCGACAAGGTCGACATCGAGCCCGCAGGCGCGCGGCCGGCCGAGCAGCCCGGGTCGACGTACCTCCTCGTCGGCTCCGACAGCCGCAAGGGCCTGTCCAAGGCGGAGAACAAGCGCCTCGGCACCGGCGGCGTCGGCGACGTCGGCCAGCGCACCGACACGATCATGCTGCTGCACACCGGCGACGGCCCGAGCATGCTGCTCTCGATCCCCCGCGACTCCATCGTCGACGTCCCCGGCCACGGCACCACCAAGATCAACTCGGCGTTCGCGTTCGGCGGCCCGAAGCTGCTCGTGAAGACCATCGAGCAGAGCACCGGCGTCCGCATCGACCACTACGTCGAGATCGGCTTCGGTGGCTTCGTGAACTCCGTCGACGCGGTCGGCGGCGTCACCATCTGCCCGACGCAGCGGATGAAGGACCGCCGGGCCAACCTGAACATCAAGAAGGGCTGCCAGGAGGTCGACGGCATCACGGCGCTGGGCTACGCGCGGTCCCGCCACGTCAGCCAGTACGGCGACATCGACCGCGCCCGTCACCAGCGCGAGGTCGTCAGCGCGATCGGCTCGGAGGTGAAGTCCCCGTGGACCTTCATCAACCCGATCCGCTACTTCCGCGTGAACCAGGCGGCCACCTCGTCGCTGAAGATCAGCGAGGGCACCGGCCCGATCGACGCTGGCCAAGTTCGGCCTCGCGATGACCCGGGTCAACGGCTCGAGCGGGCTCACCTGCTCGATGCCGATCGCGGACCAGGCGATCCACTGGGACCGCGAGCGCGCGCTCGCGCCTGCTCAAGTTCATCAAGACCGACAGCACCGGGGACATCCCGAAGCGGCTGTGCACCCCGACCGGACTGCCAGGAGTCAACGACTGACATGGGTGAGACCACCTACGAGACGATCAGCTGGACCCTCGACGACGACGGGGTCGCCCTTCTCACCCTCGACCGGCCCGACGCGCTGAACTCCTTCACCGTCACGATGGCCCGCGAGCTCGAGCAGTTCTTCCGCACCGACGCCACCGACGACGCGGTGCGGGCCGTGGTCGTGACCGGCGCCGGCCGGGCGTTCTGCGCCGGCATGGACCTCTCCGCCGAGGGCAACGTCTTCGGCCTCGACGAGGACGCCGACCCCACGCCCGAGGACCTGCGCGACCACCTCACCGAGGAGCCGTACCAGTCCGGCGTGCGCGACACCGGCGGCAAGGTGACGCTCGCGATCCACGAGCTGCCCAAGCCGGTGATCGCTGCGATCAACGGCCCGGCCGTCGGCATCGGCGCGACCATGACGCTCGCGATGGACATCCGGATGGCCTCGACCAAGGCCCGCATCGGCTTCGTCTTCGGCCGCCTCGGCATCGTCCCCGAGGCCGCGTCCACCTGGTTCCTGCCGCGGATCGTCGGCATCCAGCAGGCGCTGGAGTGGGTGTACTCCGCCGACATCCTCACCGCCGGGCAGGCCCTGCAGGGCCGGCTGGTCCGCTCGGTGCACGAGCCCGAGGACCTGCTCGCCGGCGGCCCTCGAGCTGGCCCGCTCCTTCGTCGTACGACGCTCGCCGGTCGCGCTCGGCCTGGCCAAGCAGCTGCTCTACCGCAACGGCGCGGTCGACCACCCGATCGAGGCGCACCGGGCCGACAGCCTCGCGATGTGGCACGCCAGCATCGGCGACGGCAACGAGGGAGTCGCCGCCTTCCTGGAGAAGCGCGACCCGGAGTTCACCGGAAGAGCGAGCGAGATTGCCGCGCATCTACTGACCCTCGGCTCAGCAGCCACGACGCCCAGGTCTCGCCCTCCGAGACGTTCTCAGTGCAGGATGTATCAGGCGGTGCGGGGCCGCCTCATGGGGAGGTGTGCAGACCATGTCAGAACTACCCACCGAGACGCCGTCGGTGTGGGAGGCCTCAGCGCGCCTCTTCGAACGCTGGCGGGCCGGTGAGTCCGAGGCGCTCGACGACCTCGTCCGCCTGCTCAGCCCGATGCTGTGGCAGGTGGTCCGTGCGAGCGGGCTCGACCACAGCGCGGCCGAGGACGTCGTGCAGACGACCTGGCTGACCCTGGTGCGCTCCGGCGAGTCGATCGCCGAGCCGCGTGCCGTCGCCGGCTGGCTGTCCACCTCCGCCCGCCGCGAGGCCTGGCGCATCTCCAAGCAGTCCGGACGCCAGCAGCCCGTCGAGGACGAGGCCATCGCGCGCCGTCTCCCCGACGAGCCGGCCCCGGAGCTCCAGGTCGTCCTCGACGACGACAACTCCCGGCTGTGGGACTGTCTCGGCAAGCTGCCCGAGCGCTGCCAACGACTGCTGCGGATCGTGGCGGCCGAGGCACGCCCCGACTACTCCGCCATCGCCACCGAGCTCGACATGCCGGTGGGAAGCATCGGCCCGACCCGGGGACGGTGCCTCGACAAGCTGCGGCGCGAGCTCGCAACGGCAGGGGGGTTCTGATGGTCGACCAACGCACCGGCGAGCACAACGAGCAGCCGGACGACGCCACCCTGCTGACCGCGGTCGCCGAGCTGTGGCAGCTGGTCGACCCGCCGCCGGTCGACCTGGTGGACGGCGTGCTCGCCGCGATCGCGGCCGAGGACCTCGAGTTCGACCTGCTGACCCTCGTGTCCACCGACGGAGCCCTGGCCGGCGTACGCCACTCGGCGCCGGAGGAGAGCGACGCCGGAGCCTGGATGCTGGAGTACGAAGGTCGCGACCTGCGGATCTACGTGCGGCTCACCCGGATCGAGGACCGCACCCGGGTCGACGGCTGGGTCGTGCCCGTCCGCACCCTGACCGTGCAGCTGCGTGCCGACGGCCAGGACGAGCCGCTGGAGACCGAGATCGACGAGTTCGGGCGCTTCGAGTTCCCCAGCGCCACGCCCGGGCTCTCCCGGCTGACCTTCCTCGACGAGTCCGACGACTCCGCGCGCCCGCGGGTCACCCCGCCCTTCTGGATCTGAGGTCCCATGAGCTCGACCACCCCGCCCGACCGTCCGACCTACCAGCCGGAGTTCCGGCAGGGAGCACTCTCCACCCAGCGCGAGCCGTTCGTCCCACCGCGCCAGGTGCTCGACATGGTCTCGGGCCGGTTCCTCGACCCCGGCACGGCACTCGCGGTGAACGGCGTACGGCCGCGCAGCACGGTGTACGTCGGACCGCGGCTCATCGTCGCGATGACGCCGGACGCCCCCCAGGTGATCAGCAACCTGCAGGAGGTCGCCGCCTCGCTCGGTTGGGTGGCGACCGTGCACACCGACGACGAGGAGCAGGCGCGCGGTCTGACCGATCCCCGCGAGCCGGTGCCGGGCGTCGTACGCCTCGACCTGACCGTGCAGAACAAGGAGGCGACGATCGCCCCGGACGGTTGGGTCCTGCTCCAGAACGCGCGGGCGAAGTACGGCCTCGAGGCGATGAGCCGGGTCGGGCTCGACCACATCGTGCTGCTGCGGTCGATCGACCCGACCCCGTTCCACCAGCCCAGCCCCTTCCACCAGCCGAGCCCGTTCCACCAGCCCAGCGGGGTCGGGGACACCTTCTCCGCGGCCGTCTCCTCCTACGGAGCGGCCGGCAGCGGCGGTCGCCAGCCGATCGCCTACGCCGGGCCGGCACCCGAAGCGCCGCCCGAACTACGAGATCCGGGGACGCCGACCCGTGGTGGCCACCCTGGACACCGGTTGTGGCGAGCACGACTGGCTGAAGGACGTCGTCACGCCCGGCCCGAAGATCGACGGCGTGCCGATCGGCTACGTCGACGACCCGAGTGACCCGGAGAAGTGGTTCGACCAGGTCGGTGCGCTCGACGGAGGCATCGACCCGCTGGCCGGGCACGGCACCTTCATCGCGGGCCTGATCCACCAGGCCTGTCCGGACGCCGACATCGTCACCTGGCGGATCGTCGGGTCCGACGGGCCGGTCGTCGAGAGCGACATGGTCCAGGCCATGCGGGGCATCGCCGAGCTGGCTCGTCGGCACCGTGACGGCGAGGAGGGCGGCATGGCCATCGACGTCTTCAGCCTGTCGATGGGCTACTACCACGAGACTCCGGAGGACCTCCTCTTCGACCCGACGATGTACGACATCCTCCGGCTCATGGGCGAGTGCGGCGTCGCGGTCGTCTGCTCGGCGGGCAACGACGCCACGGCCCGGCCGATGTTCCCGGCCGCCTTCGCGCCCTGGGCCGACGGCAAGGGCGGTGTGCCCGCGAGCAAGAGCATGGTCCCGGTGACGTCCGTGGGCGCGCTCAACCCCAACGGCACCGACGCCCTGTTCAGCAACGCGGGGCCGTGGGTGCGCGCCTACGCCCCGGGGGCGTCGCTGCTGAGCACCCTGCCGCCCGACGTTCCAGGGCGGCCTGCAGCCGGCGGCCCGCAGCGAGGCCTACATGCGGGTCCGCGAGTCGATCGACCCCGACGACTTCCGCGGTGGTTTCGCGGTGTGGAGCGGCACCTCGTTCGCCGGTCCGCTCTTCGCCGGGCGCCTGGCCGCACGCCTCGTCGACCTGGTGGACCCCGACCGCGACGACCGTGCGTCGGCGGTCGACCGGGCCTGGAACGCATTGGCGGGGATCACCGACCTGACGCCATGATGAGGCCATGCGGCGCGCCGACGACCTCCTGGATCGGGCACGACGCGCGGCCAGCATCGGCAGCTACCCGCGCGCCGAGCGCTACCTCGAGGTGGCGATGGCGGCCGCGGTGCGACGCCGACGTCGTCGCGCAGGTCGAGATCACCCGCGCCTACGTCGAGTCCGAGACCGGCGACCCGGTCGGCCGGCATCGCGCGCTGCCTGCGCGTCCTGGAGCGCACCGACCTGACCCGGGTCACCGAGGGCAAGGCCTGGCAACAGCTCGGGCTGCTCCGCATGCGGGCCGGCGAGTCCGACCTGGCCCTGGAGGCCTTCGCCCGGGCGGTCGCCCTGCTGCCCGACGACATCGAGGACCTCGGGTACGCCCTGCTGAACCGGGGCAACGTCCACCTCCAGCGACGACAACCCGCGCTGGCGGCCGCCGACTTCGAGGCCGCCCGGGCCGCGCTCGACGGACGCGGCCTCGAGGTGCAACGAGCCAAGGCCGAGCACAACCTCGGCTACACCCGGCTCCTCGAGGGAGACCTCGTCGGCGCGATCCAGATGATCGACGAGGCCGCCGAGATCCTTGCTCCCCAGTCGGCCATCAACCGCGCCACCGTCGAGCAGGACCGCGCCGAGATCCTGACCGCGGCCGGCCGACCTCGCGAGGCGATCCAGTCGCTCGAACAGGCCGCGCCAGGCCTACGGCTCCCGCCGGCTGCGCACCTACCAGGCCGAGTGCGAGCTGACCCTGGCCTGGACGATGCTGCGTGAGGAGCCCGGCGAAGGCGCGACTCGTCGCGCGCCGCGCCGCCCGCCGGTTCCGTGGCCAGGCGAGCCCGGCCCGCGAGCTGGGCGCCGACGCCGCGGCCCTCGTGGCCGAGATCGCCGCGGGCGGCCGGACCCGGTCACTGCTGGCCCGGGTGGACAGCGTGGCGGCCGCCCTCCAGGCCAACGGGCTCCAGCACGACGCGACCATCCTCAAGCTCCAGGCCGTCCGGGTCAGCGTGGTGCGCGGCGAGCTCGACGACGCCCGGGCACGGATGACGACGCGTGCGGGTCGACCTGTCCTCACCTGTCACCACCCGCCTGCTGTGGCGCGAGGTGCGGGCCGAGCTGGCGCGCGCCCGGGGCGACGGCCGGCACGCCCGCGACCACGTGCGCGCCGGACTGGCCGACCTGCACGCGTGGCAGTCCTCCTTCGGCAGCCTCGACCTGCAGAGCACGCTGGTCGGCCACGGCCGCGACCTCGCCGCGCAGGGGCTCGAGCTCGCCATCGAGCACGGCGATCCCGGCCTGGTCTTCGAGTGGTCCGAGCGCGCGCGAACGCTCGTGGGCCGGGTGGCTCCCGTCCGGCCGCCGACCGACGAGCAGGTGGCCCGCGACCTCACCGAGCTGCGTCTGCTCCAGGGCGAGCAGGTCGAGCCCGCGCTCTCCGGAGGGACGCCGGATCGAGGAGCTCCGTGGGCGCGTCCGCCAGCGCCGGTGGTACGCCGAGGGCGCGGGCGAGGTCTCCGAGCCGGCCGACCTCGACCAGCTGCGGTCGGCCCTGAAGGAGGACGACGCCGCCCTCGTGGCCCACGTGGTGGTCCGCAACCGGGTCACCGCGCTCGTCGTGCGCGCCCGACCGGTCGACCGTGGTCGACCTCGGGTCACTGGACCCGCTGCGGGACCGCCTCGACGGCCTGACCTCCGACCTCACCATGGCGGCGGCCCACCGCGACGACGTCCTCGCCGCGCCCCTGCGCGCGGCGCTGCACGCGAGGCTCCAGGTCGTGGCCGAGCAGCTGGTCGCTCCCCTGATCGACCTGCTGGGTGACCGTCGCCTCGTGCTGACCCCCTCCGGTGCCCTGGCCGGTACGCCGTGGTCGCTGCTGCCGGGTCTGGTCGGCCGGCCCCTGACCATCCCGCCGTCGGCGACCCGCTGGCTCGAGCTCCGGGGCGGCCCCCGTCTCGAGACGGTCGGTCTGGTGGCGGGCCCGAACGTCGCGCGCGGCCACGAGGAGGTCTCCCGTGCCGCAGCCGAGTGGTCCGGCGCGCGCATCCTCCGCGGGGACGACGCGACCGCGGCGATGGTGGCGGCGCTGGCCGAGCAGGTCGACGTGCTCCACCTCGCCGGGCACGGCCGGCACACCGGCGAGAACCCGCTGTTCTCCGCGGTCGAGCTGGTCGACGGGCCCTGGTTCGGCTACGACATCGACGAGCTCCGCCGTACTCCTTCGACGGTGGTGCTCTCGGCCTGCGAGCTCGGCCGGGTCTCGGTGCGCTCGGGCGAGGAGGCGATCGGGATGTCGGCCGCCTGGCTGCACGCCGGCGCGCGCACGGTGCTCTCCTCCCCCGTGCTGATCGCCGACGACGTCGCCTGCGACGCGATGGCCCGCTGGCACGCGCTGGTGGCAGCTGGGACCGCGCCCGCCGACGCACTGGCGCAGGTCTCCGCGACCGAGGACGACGTGGTGCCGATGCTGAGCTTCGGCGCCGGGTGGTGAACACAGCGGTGCGGCACGGCTTCGGCCGGACCGCTCCTTGCCGGGGGACGAGCGGCCCGACCGAAGGGTCAGTGGTGTCTCAGACCTTCGTGCAGGTAGCCGCCCATGTCCCCTCAGGGAGCCTCCCTCAGAGGGAACGGTTTGATTGTCAACAACCACCGGCCCGGCGGCAACCGATTCGCGGATGGTGCCCCGACTGGTATGGCCCGCTAGCGACGAGCGCTGCTTTCTCCGTGGCCTGGGTCACACGAGGTATCTGCGCGGGGTGCGCGCACTCCCAGTACGAGATGCACCACCACCCCCGCGAAAGGAACCACCCCCGATGAGCCACACGCTCCCCCTGCCCGCACGAGTCGGTACGACGACCCGCGTACCCCGCCAGTTCGTCCCCGGCAACGCCTTCGACGGGCTCCTCGTCGACCTGGCGACCCGGTCTCGACGGTCGCCTCGTCCTTCCCTCCGACCCCGGCTGGGACCAGGCCCGGGCGGCCTGGAACCTCGGCGTCGACCAGCGGCCCTCGGCCGTCGTCCTCGCCGAGACGGTGGACGACGTCGTCGCCACCGTGAACACCGCCCGCGCGCTCGGCCTGCGCGTCGCGCCCCAGTCCACCGGCCACAACGCCGCCCCCATGGGCAACCTCGACGGCACCATCCTGCTCAGGACCTCGGGCATGCGCGGGGTGCAGATCGACCCCGTCGCCCGCGTCGCCCGCGTCGAGGCCGGCGCCCTGTGGATGGACGTCACCCCCGCCGCGGCCGCCCACGGGCTGGCCGCGCTCGCCGGGTCCGCCCCCGACGTCGGCGTCGCCGGCTACACCCTGGGCGGCGGCATCTCCTGGCTCGCCCGCTCCCACGGCCTCGCCGCCAACAGCGTCGTCGCCATCGAGGTGGTCACCGCCGACGGCGTGCTGCGCCGCGTCGACGAGACCCACGAGCCCGAGCTGTTCTGGGCCCTGCGCGGCGGCGGCGGCAGCTTCGGCGTCGTCACCGCGATCGAGTTCCGGCTCTACCCGATCACCGAGGTCTACGCCGGCGTGCTGTTCTTCCCGCTCGACCGCGCCGGCGAGGTGCTCGAGGCCTGGCGGCAGTGGCTGCCGTCGGTGCCCGACTCGGTGACCTCGGTCGGCCGGATCCTGCACTTCCCGCCGATCCCCGACCTGCCGCCGCACCTGAGCGGCCACTCCTACGTCGTCGTCGAGGCTGCCTGCCAGCTCCCGGCCGACGAGGCCGGCGAGCTGCTCGCGCCGCTGCGCGCGCTCGGCCCGGCGATCGACACCTTCGACACCATCCCGGTCACCGGGCTGTCGCAGCTGCACATGGACCCGCCCGGCCCGGTGCCGGGCAAGGGCGACGGCGCGCTGCTCGGCGAGCTGACGGCCGAGGCGATCGAGTCGTTCGTCCGGGTCGGCACGGCCGCCGGCTCGCCGCTGCTGTCGCTCGAGCTGCGCCACCTCGGCGGCGCGCTCACCCCGGGACGGATGTCGGGCGGTGCCGTCACCGGCATCGACGCCGCGTTCGCGATGTTCGCGGTCGGGGTCACCCCCACCCCGGAGGCGGCACAGGCGGTCGAGTCCGCGGTGATCGGCGTGCAGCACGTCATGGGTCCGTGGACGACCGGCGGGGTGTACCTGAACTTCGCCGAGCGCCCGAAGACCGGCAAGGCGCTGTTCGGCTCCTACGGGACCTACGCGCGGCTTCGTGCGGCCAAGGCGGCGTACGACGCGGCGGACGTGATCCGCTCCAACCACCCGGTGAAGCCGGCGATCAGCGCTGGTCGCTGATCCGCTTCGCCTTGCCGAGCGACCGCTCGAGCGCGTGCGGGTTCCAGCACCTCGACCTGGGTGCTGACCCCGATGCGCTGCTTGATCCGGTCGCGCAACGCGGCGCCCAGGGCTTCGGGGTCCTGGGCGTCGCCGATCGCGCTCCACCTGCACGGTGAGCTCGTCGAGGTTGCCGGGCCGGGTCAGCACGCACAGGTAGTGCGGCGCCAGCCCCTCGATCGCGAGGATCTGCTCCTCGATCTGGCTCGGGAACACGTTGACGCCGCGCACGATCATCATGTCGTCGGTGCGGCCGGTGACCTTCTGCATCCTCCGGAAGGCGGGGTACGCCGTCCCGGGCAGCAACCGGGTCAGGTCGCGGGTCCGGTAGCGGATCACCGGCATCGCCTGCTTGCTCAGCGAGGTGAAGACGAGCTCGCCCTCCTCGCCGTCGGGCAGCACCTCCATCGTGACCGGGTCGACGATCTCGGGCAGGAAGTGGTCCTCCCAGACGTGCAGCCCGTCCTGGGTCTCGCCGGACTCCTGGCTGACGCCCGGGCCCATCACCTCCGACAGCCCGTAGATGTCGACCGCCCGGATGCCGGCCCGCTCCTCGACCGCGCGCCGCATCTCGTCGGTCCACGGCTCCGCGCCGAAGATGCCGATCTCCAGGCTGGTGCTGCGCGGGTCGACGCCCTGGGCCTCGAGCTCGTCGAGGATCGCGAGGAAGTACGACGGCGTCACCATGATGATCCGCGGCTCGAAGTCGAGGATCAGCTGCACCTGCCGCTCGGTCATCCCGCCGCTGACCGGCACGACGGTGCAGCCGAGCCGCTCGGCGCCGTAGTGGGCGCCGAGCCCGCCGGTGAACAGCCCGTAGCCGTAGGCGACGTGGCAGACGTCGCCCGGACGACCGCCGGCCGCCCTGATCGAGCGGGCCATCACCTCGCTCCAGGTGTCGATGTCCTCCCGGGTGTAGCCGACGACGGTCGGCTTGCCCGTCGTACCGCTCGAGGCGTGCACCCGCACCACCTGCTCGCGCGGCACCGCGAACATCCCGAACGGGTAGTTGGCGCGCAGGTCGGCCTTCGCGGTGAACGGGAACCGGGCGAGGTCGGCCAGCGTCGCGCAGGTCGTCGGGCGTGACGCCGGCCTCGTCGAAGGCGTGCCGGTAGTGCGGCACGCGTCGTAGGCCGCGCGCAGGGTGGTGCGCAGCCGGTCGAGCTGGAGCTCCTCGAGCTCGCCGCGGGTCAGGCCGGGGATCTCGCCGCTCACGAGCGGTCCGCCGTGCCCTTGCTCAGCGCCAGGTGACCGCCGAGGTGGCCGGCCGCGGCGGTCGCGACGTTGCCCAGCAGCGCCAGCCGCACGCCGCGCCAGTGGTCGCCGCGCACCCGGGCCAGGAACGAGCCGGCGAAGAGCACGATCGCCACGTCGTTGCCGATCGCGTGCACCGCGCCGACGCGGCGGTCCTCTCCCTCGAGCCGGCTCCACGAGGCCAGGCCGGCGTACGCCGTCGGGCCGGCCGCCAGCAGCCCGATCCCGATCAGCCGCGTCGCCGCCGTCCGGCCCGACTGGCCACCGACCAGGTCGACGATCGTGGCCGACGTCCAGCAGCCCGAGCGGGAGGTCGGTCAGCACCGGGTGCAGCGAGTGACCGAGCACGGTGCTGCGCGCGAGGTTGTCGTCCGAGGGCACGAACGGGCCGGTGACGGTGGTGAGCACGCGGTCGAGGACGCGGCTGACGGGGCTGTCCTGGACGGCGCTGACGAAGCGGCTGGGGAGCGAGGGTGTTCTGGGTCACCGGTCCAGCCAAGCACTCCGGCGCGCCCGCGCGACCACTGACAGCACTCTGACGCCGCCCTGACAGCACGATGATGTCGATTCTGCTTGACGTGACGTCATCGTGGTGTCAGAGTGGCGTCATGGAACTCACGCCCTTCGTCGAGCGCCTCCGCCGCGACCTCTCCGACGCCGCCGCCGCCGGCGGCCCGGAGGCCCAGGCCGCCGCCGAGCGCCTCGCCCTCGCCCTCGACCCCGCCACCCGGATGATGCTGCTCGAGGCGCTCTCCCAGGCCGCCGCCGAGATCACCGGCGAGCTCGACCACGAGGCCGTCGACGTCCGGATGAGCGGCCGCGAGCCGGAGTTCGTGGTCACCCAGGTCGAGCCCGGCCGAGCCGTCCGCACCGCCCGACGCCCCCGGCGCCCCCGGCTCCCCCGGAGCCCGAGGACGACAGCCAGTCGCGGATCACCCTGCGGCTCCCCGAGTCGGTCAAGGTCCGCGCCGAGGAGGCCGCCAACGGCATCGGCCAGTCGCTCAACGCCTGGCTGGTCGACGCCGTCCGCGACGCCCTCGACGGCCGCCGCATCGACCTCGAGCTCGGCAGCAACCGCATCACGGTCACCGGCGACAGCGTTCGCCGCAAGCAGATCCGGGGCTGGGTCGGCTGACCCGGACCCCCACGACCGACACCAGGAAACAGGAGCAGCTCCATGCACACCTTCGAGACACCCGGCCCGACCACCCTCGTGGTCCGCAGCGGCGCCGGCCACGTGACCGTCACGGCCGAGGACACGGCCCGCACGACCGTCGAGCTCACCGCGCTCAACGCGGCCGGCGCAGGACGCCGTCGCCGAGGCCCGCGTCGAGCAGCAGCGCGCACGGCATCGTGGTCGACGTCCCCCGTCACCGGGGCGGGCTGTTCCGTCCGCACCCGACCGTCGGGATCGAGATCACCGTGCCCCACCGGCAGCACGCTGGAGGTGAAGGCCGAGTCGGCCGACATCGAGGCGACCGGCACCTTCGCCGACGCCGTCGTCACCACCGGCTCCGGCGAGGTGCAGGTCGGTGACGTCACCGGCTCCGCCAAGCTCAAGTCCGGCTCCGGCGCCGTCGCCGCGGGGCACGTCGGCAAGGCGCTGGTGGTCACCACCGGCTCCGGCGACGTCCGGGTCGACCACAGCGGTCGCGACCGCCAGTGTCAGCGTCGGGTCCGGCGACATCAGGATCGGCGAGGTGGCCGGCGACGTGCTCACCAAGACCGGCTCCGGCGACGTCGAGGTCGACCGGCTCGGCGGCACCCTGGTGACCAAGTCCGGCTCCGGCAGTCTCGTCGTACGACGGGCCGCCAGCGGCTCGGTCAAGGCCAACGGCGCGAGCGGCAGCATCACCATCGGCATCGAGCAGGGCACCGCCGCCTGGCTCGACGTCTCCACCCTGACCGGCCGGGTGGTGCAGGAGCTCGACCAGACCGGGGCCCCCACCGAGGACCAGCCACGCGTCGAGATCACCGCCCACACGGTGAGCGGCGACCTGAAGGTGCACCGGTCATGAGGGGCATGAAGTACTCCCTCGGCAAGAGCTGGCCCCGCAACCCGCGCCGCCCCGACCCCGAGGTCGTCCGCGACCGCATCCGGGCCCACGGCCGACCGGTCTCCCCCAACGGCCTCGGGCCTGTAGCGCGCAGGGCCTACAGGGTCCTGGCCAGGAGCGCCTGGAGCTCCGCGAAGTGGCGCTCGGTCGCGGCCTCGTCGTACATCGAGGTGTCGGCCATCGAGTACCCGTGCGCGGCGCCCTCGTAGACCTCGTTGCTGGCGGTCAGGCCGGCGGCGCGCAGGGTCTCCCCCAGCGTCTCGATCGCCTCCGGCCCCATCGAGCGGTCGTTGTCGGCGTGCCCGAACACGAACTCGGCCCTGGCCCGGGACAGGCCGCGGTGGGGGCTGTCGTCGGCGTCGGTCACCAGACCCCCGCCGTGGAAGCCGCCGACGGCGACCACGTCGGGGTCGAGGTTGGCGGAGCGTACGGCGAGCCGGGCGCCCATGCAGTAGCCGGTGGCGCCCACCGGACCGGTCGCGACGCCCGGGAGGCCGCGCAGCGTCGCGAGGTACGACCGGGATGTCGCGCTCCGCCTTGTCGGAGGTGAGCGCCTGCACCCGCGGCATCGCCTGCTTGAAGAACTCCTCGCGCGCGCCGGGCTCGGTGAGGTCGGTCTTCGGCGCGAGCTCGTCGGCGCTCCCCTCGCGGTAGAAGACGTTGGGGGCGAGCACGACGTACCCCCAGTCGGCGATCCGCTGCGCCATCTCCGCGATCCGGGGGCGCAGCCCGATCGCGTCCATGAAGAACAGCACGCCCGGGTGCTCGGTGCTGTCGTCCGTCGGGTCGCGCGACGTAGGCCTCGGCCACGCCGTCGCTCAGGGGGATCTCGATGGTGTCCACCCGGTCAGGTTAGGAGCGGACCCATGACGCGGTTTCGCTGGTTCGGCCTGTGAGGTGCGACACCCCGTCGACCGCGTCAGGACCAGGGTCGGCGATCGGTGTGATGGCTTGTCCGGATTTGTCCGCTCATTCTGCGGATCCAGTTGTGGGCTGGCTCACAGCGCTTCGGATTACTCGCGAAAAGTCGGTCTAGTCCACTCGATTCGGTTGTCCCCGAACCGCGTCAGAGGTCGGCGAACGGCCCGTTCCAGCAGCAGAACGGCACCACGCCGGTCACCACGAACGAAGGACAGGGACATGAACAAGATCACCAAGGGCGCCATCGCCGCCGGCTCGGCCGCCATCCTCCTCGCCGGCGGCGCCGGCTCGCTCGCCTACTGGGAGAGCAGCAGCTCCGTGGGCGGCGGCACCATCACCTCCGGCAAGCTCGCCCTCACCCCGGTCGCCGGCAACGGCACCTGGAAGAACGGCAGCAACACCGTCAACACGATCGCCAGCTACAAGATCGTCCCGGGCGACACGCTCACCTACACCAAGAACTTCACCGTCGCGGCCAGCGGCAACAACCTCGGCGCGACCGTCGCGGTCGACAAGACCTCGATCTCCGGCGACCTGCTCGCCGCCGGCGGCGCCACGGTCACCACCCGCGTGCTGAAGAACAGCAACCCGGTCTCGACGGTCTCCTCGACCGACGACAACGCGACGCTGACCGCCGAGGTCACCGTGGCGTTCCCGAACACGGTCGCCGGCACCGACTTCCAGGCCAAGTCGCTCGACCTGTCCTCGGTGGCCCTCAAGGCGACGCAGACCGTCCCCGGCACCTCGGGCAACTGAGCCGGATCGACGAGTAGAGAGAACCTGCTGTGTCCCTGTCCCGGATCGCAGCCGCCGCGGCGGCGCTGGTCGTGGTGGTGGTCTTCGGATCACAGCTCACGACCGGCGCGCTGTGGGCGAGCTCGGCACCGGTCGGCACGGGATCGATCACGGCAGGCACGCTCGAGCTCGTCAACGGGTCGGCCTCGACCCAGAGCGCGTCGTACAGCTTCACCGCGCTCAACGGCAGCAACCTCGCGCCGGGCGGATCGGTCCAGGCTCCGCTGACGGTCACCAGCACGGGGAACATCGACTACGCCGTCCGTCTCAAGGGCGTGACGCAGGGCAACAGCTCCCTGAGCAACCAGATCAGCGTCCGCGTCGTCCAGGTCGCCTCGGCCTCCGCGTGCCCGGCGACCGGTGACCCCACCGGCACCACGGTCTACGCCGACGGGCCGCTGGAGTCCGCGAGCTCCGCGTACGGCGCCGCCCAGACGCCCGGCTCCTCGTCGGTCTACTGCATCCGCGCCAAGCTCGCAGCGGGCGCAACGTCGACGCAGTCCGACCAGTCCACCTCACTCGTCTTCACCTTCACCGGACGGCAGGCCCGCAATGTCTGAGCACTCCCCCACGAGCACCAGGAACACCGGTGCGCTGCACTTCGTCGGCGCCGTGGTCAGCTGGATCGTCCTGCTCGGAGCGGTGGGGATCCTGGCCGCCACGATCGTGGTCCCGCGGGTGACCGGCGCGACGCCGTACACCATCCTGACGGGCTCGATGGCCCCGACGATGCCCCCCGGCACCCTGGTCGTGGACAGGAAGGTCGACTTCGACTCCATCGAGGTCGGGGACGTCGTGACCTACCAGCTCGTCTCCGGCAAGGACGCCGTCGTCACCCACCGTGTGATCGGTTTCTCCGTCAGCGGCAAGGGCGAGCGCACGCTGATCACCAAGGGCGACGCCAACAACACCGAGGACGCCATCCCGGTGCAGGCCGTGCAGGTGCGCGGTGTGGTCTGGTACCACCTGCCGCAGATCGGTCGGCTGAACACCGCGATCACCGGTGACCAGCACCTCGTGATGACGGCGGGTGTGATCGGCCTGCTGATGCTGTACGCCGGCTCGCAGTTCGCCGGCGCCCTCCTCGACCGTCGCCGGAACCGGCGCACCAAGGCCGAGGCGGCTGCTCAGGAGAACCAGCGCGAAGCGGTGTCGGTGTGAGGGTCCTGATCGTGCTCGCCCTCGCCGGGCTGCTCCTCGCAGCACCGACCGCCGCCTTCGCACAGGCGAGCGACCATCTCGCCGTCAGCCAGGACGGCCACACCTGGTCGGCCTCCCTGGGCGGCTCGGTCCTCGACGACGCACCCCAGCGATGGGCGCCCGGCGATCAGGCGACCGGCGACTTCTGGGTCCGCAACGATGGGCCTTCGCCGGCCTCGTTGTCCGTGGGGCTCGAGCCCGCCGACGACTCGGCCCCGGCGAGCGCGCTGCTGGACGACCTCTCCTTCCACGCCACGGTCGACTCCACGTCCCGTGACCTGGCTCGGGACCAGGAGGCGACCGCGCTCGCCGTACTCCGTCCCGGCGAGAGCACGAAGGTCTCGCTCGCGGTCGGCTTCGACCCCGAGTCGCTCAACGCGTCCCAGTCGGAGGCTGCGCCGATCAAGATCCGCGTGCGCCTGACCGACACCGCGGGAGCCATGGCCGAGGCCCCGGTCTCGGGTGGCGCGGCGGCGGGCTCGAGCGGCGCGACGACAGGCTCGGGCGGAGCCTCCACGGAGGGGCAGCTCCCGGCCACCGGCTCGCGCGTGGACGCCTGGATGACCTGGGTCGCGTTCGCCGCGATCGGCGTAGGGTCGGTCCTCCTAGCGGGGGCATCAGGGCGACGGAGGAGACGATCGTGAGGCGCCTGCGTCCGGGAGCGCGCGACCGTGTCCTCGCGCTGCTGGCCCTCGGGACCGTCCTCGGGCTGGGTGCAGTCGGCACCATGGCCGCCTGGACCGACGACTCGACGGCCACCAGCACCTTCAGCACCGGATCGGTCACCCTGCGGCTCACCGCTACCAACCAGAAGGCCGCTGCCTTCGACGACCTCACCGTCGCCAACCTCGCGCCCGGACGCTCGATCGCCGGCAAGATCCTGGTGCGCAACCGCGGGTCGCTGCCGTTCAGCTACACGTTGTCGATCGCGGCCACGAACCCCGACGGCGACGACCTCGAGTCCGAGCTGCGCACGATCGTCATGCCCGGCGGCACCGTCAGCGGGAGCGGCACCTCCGAGACCTGCACCAGCGGTACGTCGACCCCGATCAACCGTCTCGGTCTGGCCGGAAGCGCCGTCGCGATGAGCAACCAGCGCGCCGCCGGCACCGACGAGTGGGTGTGCGTGCAGGTCGGACTGCCCACCGACGCGGCGACGTCGGTGCAGTCAGCGAGCACCCGGGCCACCCTGACGTTCACGGCGACGAGCCAGTGAGCGGGCCGACGATGAACCGGACCAAGCTGCGGACCGTCGCCCTCACGGTCGGCGCGGTCCTCGGCGTGGCCTGCGTGCTGTTCGCGCTCGCCGCGGCCCTCTTCGGCCTCACCCCGCTCGTGTTCCGCTCCGGCTCGATGGCTCCGGACTACCCGACCGGGTCGCTGGCGCTGGCCCACTCCACGTCGGCCGCCGACCTGAGGGTCGGTGACGTGGTCAGTCTCGTCGAGGACGACGGGTCGCGGATCACCCACCGGATCACCGCCCTCGAGCGGGACGGTGACAGCGCGGTGCTCCAGACCAAGGGCGACGCCAACTCCGTGACCGACCCCGGGGCCACCACGGTGACCGAGGCCGACAAGGTCGTCGCGTCCGTTCCCGTGCTGGGCTACCTCGTCGCCTGGATCTCCGGCCCCCTGGCCGTCTTCCTCGGCGGCCTGCTGTGCGGCGTGCTGCTGATGATCGCGTTCCGACCCGGACGTCGCGGCGACGGCGACGGCGACGGCGGTGCCGACGCGGTCGAGACCGTCGAACCGGCCGACACCGACTCTGGCGAGACCTCGTCCGGAGGAGCCGCCCGGTGGACCGTGGGTGCCCTGCTGCTGGGCACGCTCGGACTGGTCACGGCGGCGGCCGCCGTACCCGGGACGCTCGCAGCCTTCACCGACGCCTCCACCGCCACCAGCGGGACGATCGCCTCGACCGGCCTCGACACCCCGACGACGCCGACCGTCACCCAGGACTCGCGCACCAAGCAGGTGACGATCAGCTGGTCCGACACCAACCTCGCGGACGGCACCGACGTCGCCGGCTACTACGCGCTCCGCTACGACTCGGCCACCGACCAGACCCCGACCACCGTGTGCACCACCACGACCGCGCGCACGTGCACGATCAGCCCGAGCACGGGCAAGGTCTACTACGCGGTGCAGAGCAGGTACGCGACGAAGTGGGTCTCGACCCCCTCGGCCAAGCGCACCTTCACGGCGTCGTGAGGTCCCAGCGGGCGACCCACCAGGCGACGCCGTACGGCGCGTCGGCGTAGGTCACCTCGCTCGCGATCCGGCGGCCACGCGCCACCTCGCGCGAGGACGTGGAAGCCCGGCGCTCCGCTCGCACCAGAGCTCGTGGGCCTGGTCGGGATCGATCGTCGCGAGTGCTTCGACGTCGCCCTCGCGGAGCGCCCGTTCGATCGCGTCGTCGAAGGCGATCGCGTCGGGGTGCAGGTGTCCGGGGGCCTTCTCGCCGCGGCAGGCAGAGCCGTCGGCCATCACGATCAGTGTGGTGGGACCGGTCCGGTCGGCGTGCTCGAGCAGCGAGGCGGCGGTGTAGGGAAGCGCGACCTGCTCCTCGAACTCACGGTCGCCGAGCAGGTGTCGCGCGATGCGGTGCCCGATCGGCTCGGTGACGCCGCGCGACTGGTTGAGCTCGCTGACCGGGGCGGCCACCACGACGATGCGTGCCGGGCCGTCGGTCGAGCAACGGGCCGAGCGCGGCGGCGCAGGCGACGCGGAGCTCGGGGACCGGGTCGGTCTCCGAGAGCCACGGCAGCAGGGCGCGCGGGCTCGGCAGCACCAGAACGCTCTCGATCACGCCAGGCCCCTGATCGCACGCCTCGGCGCGCGGCGCTCGTAGATGACGTCGACCATGTCGACGACCTGACGGGTCTCGACGACCTCGTGCACCCGGAAGATCCGGGCGCCGTGCATCGCGGCGATCGCGCTCGCGGCCAGGGTGCCGGTGAGTCGTTCGCCGACGGGCAGGTCGAGCGACTCCCCGACGAAGTCCTTGTTGGACAGCGACACCAGCACCGGCCAGCCGGTCGCGACCATCTCGTCGAGGCGGCGCGTGAGATCGAGGGAGTCGCGGGTGGTCTTGCCGAAGTCGTGGGCCGGGTCGATGACGATGCTCTCCCGGGCCACACCGGCAGCCAGGGCTCTCTCGGCGTACGCCGTGGTGTCGGTGATCGCGCTGGCCACCACGTCGGCGTACTCGATGCGGTGGGGGCGGGTCCGCGGGGTCACTCCCCCGGTGTGGGTGCAGATGATCGCGGCGTCGTACTCCGCGGCGACGTCGACCAGCGTCGGGTCGGCGCCGCCCCACGCGTCGTTGAGCACGTCGGCCCCGGCCTCGCAGACCGCCCGACCCACCGGCGCCCGCCAGGTGTCGACGCTGATCACCACGTCGGGGTGGGCCGCACGCACGCGTTCGACGAACCCGACCGTGCGCCGCTGCTCCTCCTCGACGTCGATCTCGGCACCCGGAGCCGCCTTGATGCCGCCGATGTCGATGATCTCGGCCCCCTGCTCGACGACCTCGGCGACCCGGTCGAACGCCTTGTCCTCCGACCAGGTCGCACCCTTGTCGTAGAAGGAGTCCGGGGTCCGGTTGACGATCGCCATCATCAGCCGCTGGTCATCGGCGAAGGAGTGCCGGCCGAGACGGAGCGTCATGTGCTCGATCCTGCCACCCACCCCAATTCCGCCGAGCGGGCACTCCATGTACGCCGTAGGCCGCCGAGTGGGCAGTAGTTGTACGCAGTACGCCGCCGAGCGGGCATTGCCTGCGCACCTCGATCTATCCGGGCGTGCATCGAGTGCCCGGTCGCGGCGCGTCGGCGTACAACGATTGCCCGGTCGGCGCGTTCCAGCGTGCATCGAGTGGCCGGTCGGCGAGCTAGAGGAGACCGGCGGCGGGAGGGCGCTCGAGGAGGGGGATCTCGTGGCGGACGGTCGCGAGGGCGTCGCCGCTCTTGTGGTGCTGGTCGAGGCCGACGATCTCCGGGGCCGCGCCGGTGGAGCGACGACGTGACGCGGCCAGGATCTGGGTGGCCATCGCGCCGAGGTCGCGGAGTGCCTGGTGGCGGTGGGCACGGCGGCCGAGGTCGACCTGCGCGATCGCCTCCGGGCCGAGGAGGCGGAGGGTGTCGATCAGGGCGGCCAGCTCGACGGCGTACCCGGTGGGCACGGTGAGGCGCGAGAACAGGTCGCGTCGTACGGACCACTCACCGGCGAGCGGCTGCACCAGCCACGCCAGCTCGGGCCACTCGAGCGCGATCAGCGGCCGCGCCACGAGCTCGGTGACCCGCCCTCCCTCGAAGGCGCTCTCGTTGCCGGCGTCGTCGCGCAACGGGCGCTCGTAGAACCCCTTCACCAGCGCGGCACCGTCGTCGGCCAGCAGTGGTCCCAGCAACCCCGGCACGAAGTGGGTGTCCCAGTCCACGAGGTCGGCGTCCATGAACACGATCAGGTCGCCTCGGGTGACGAACAGCGACTTCCACATCGCCTCGCCCTTGCCCGGGTGGCTGCCGAGGTCGGGGCGGATCTCCTTCGAGCGGTGTACGACGGCCCCGGCAGCCGTGGCCACCGAGTGCGTCTCGTCGGTCGAGTCGGAGTCGATCACCACGATCTCGTCGAGCAGCGTCGTCGTCTCCATCAACGCGGACCGCACCCGGGCCACCACGTCCCCGACCGTGGCCGCCTCGTTGCGGGCCGGCACGACGAGGCTCGTGGTCAGTCCGGTCTCCTGCTTGCGCCGCAGCAGGGACTCGAGGTCCCAGTCCTGCCACCGGTACGTGCGCCGATCCACCCCGCCAACCTAGTGGGGTCCAGCACGGGAACCATCGCGGGTCCGGTGGCGTCCAAGCACCAACTCCACGGACGAAGGGTGCCCCATGAACACGAGCGTTTCCGTCAGTGTCCGCAGTCTGCTCGTCGCGATGGGCATCGTGCTCGCGGTGCTCGTCGGCTACGTGCTCGGCGGCCCGCGAGGCGCTGGCGTCCCGACGGCGGCCGCGGCTGCGGCTCCCGCGAACGACAAGCCCGCGCGCAGCATCACGATGACGGGCTCCGGCGACGCGACCGGCGTACCGGACCAGATGTCGTTCAACCTCTCGGTGGGCAGCACCGCGGACGACGTGGCGACCGCCATGGACGAGGCGAACAAGCGGATGTCCGCGGCGACCAGGGCGTTGCGGCAGCACGGCGTCGCGAAGAAGGACATCGAGACCACGGGGCTCTCGATCGACCCGCAGTACGACTACGTCGACCAGCGGGAGGTGCTCACCGGCTACCGCGTGAAGCAGTCGGCCAGCGTGCTCGTCCGATCCTTGCGGGACGCGGGCACCGCCCTGAGCGCAGCCGTGTCCGCGGGCGGCAACTCCTCGCGCGTGTCCGGGCTGACCTTGCAGATCGGGGAACGTGACCAGCTGCTGGCCCAGGCCCGCGAGAAGGCCGTCGAGGAGGCGACCGCCAAGGCCGAGCAGTACGCCGAGGCGACCGGCCAGGACCTAGGCGACGTGGTCACGCTGAGCGAGGTGAAGGCGACACCGGCGCGGCCGTTGGACGAGCAGTACCGGTCGGCCGACCTGAGCGCGCTCTCCGTGACAAAGGGGACCGTGCCGATCCAGGCCGGCTCGGAGAAGGTCGACGTCGAGGTCTCGGTCGTGTGGCAGCTGGGGTGAGCCGACTTCGCCGCGCGTAGCCTCGGCAGCGTGGACCGCAAGAAGACCTACTTCTGGCTGATGGGGACCTGCCTGGTGCTGATCCTGCTCGCGTGGAACGTGGTCCGGCTCTGGTCGGTCCCTGCGGCGGTCGGGATGAGCATCGTGGCGGCGATCATCCCGCCGGTCGCCGTGATCCTCGGCAACCGCGGCAGCGGCGCCTGAGGTTAGCGGCCCTTCCAGACCGGAGGGCGCTTCTCGGCGAACGCCTTCGCGCCCTCCTGGGCGTCCTCGGACATGAACACCGACATCATCAGCTCGTCCTGCCGCGCCCAGCCCTCGTCCTCCGACCAGTCCCGCGAGCTGCGCGCGATCGTGCGGGTGACCTCCACGGCGAGCGGGCCGTTGGCCGCGATGGTGGCGGCGAGCTCGAGCGCGCCGTCGAGGGCGCCACCCTCGGGCGTCACCCGGTTGACGAGACCGAGATCGGCGGCGCGCTTCGCGTCGATCGGGTCGCCGGTCAGCAACAGCTCCAGCGCCACCGGCAGCGGAACCCGCTCGGGAAGGCGCAGCGCGGCTCCGGCACCGGCCACGAGACCGCGCTTCACCTCGGGTACGCCGAACCGCGCCGCCTCCGACGCGACCACCAGGTCACACGCCAGCATGATCTCGAAGCCGCCCGCCAGCGCCCAGCCCTCGACGGCGGCGATCAGCGGCTTGCGCGGCTGCTGCTGGGTGACGCCGGCCAGCCCGCGCCCCTCGATGGTCGGCGCCTCGCCCTTGAGGAACGCCTTGAGGTCCATCCCCGCGCAGAAGGTGCCTCCGGCTCCGGTGAGTACGCCGACCCGCAGCTCATCGTTCGCGTCGAGCTCGTCCAGCGCGGCCGCCACTCCGGTCGCGACCGCGGCGTTGACCGCGTTCTTCGCCTCCGGCCGGTTGATGGTCACGACCAGCACGCCGTCGCGCGTCTCGGTGAGCACCTCGTCAGTCATGTGGCTCCTTCTCGTCGGGTGGTTGCAGTCCGTCCCAGGACCAGTGCGGCATCGCCTTGTCCGGCGGCACCTCCGACCCCACGGGTGAGTACACCAGCACGTCGGCGACCGCCCACACCATGTAGTCCCGCAACGCGGACCGGAACTCTCGGTCCTGCGGCAGCCCGGCGTCGTCGGCTGCGAGCACGAAGCACTCGACGAACCGCCGACCGAGGTCGTCGATCGGCCCGTTGCCGGCATGCATCTGCAGCAGGGACGACTGGTCGCCGCACTCCTGCGAGTACGTCGGCGGACCACCCATCACCTCGGCCCAGTACGCCCCGAGCCGCTCCACGTGCTGCGGATGCTGGTCCTCGTGGCAGAAGGGGTGGTTCAGCTCCGGGTCGTCGAGACAGCGCTGGTGGTGGGCCCTCGCCAGGGCCAGGAAGGCGGCATCGCCACCGGCGTACTCGTAGAGGGTCGGGCGCACCTGCCCAGTGTGACCCTTCAGGGAAGGTCGAACAGCGGCTTCGCGCCGAGCTCCGCGCGGGCCAGCGAGGTCAGGTGCACCTCGTCGGGGCCGTCGAAGATGCGCATCGCGCGGTGCCAGCCGTACATCATCGACAGCGGCGTCGCGTCGGAGATCCCGGCCGCGCCGTGCACCTGGATGGCGCGGTCGATGACGTTGTTGACGGCGCGCGGCACGGCGACCTTGGCCGCCGCGATCAGGTGGCGGGCCTCCTTGTTGCCCTCGCTGTCCACCACGTACGCCGCGCGGTGGCACAGCGCCCGCGCCTGCTCCAGCTCGATCCGTGACTCGGCGATCCGCTCGCGGATCGAGGACTGGTCGGACAGCGGCTTGCCGAACGCGACCCGCTCCTGCGTGCGCGAGACCATCATCGCCAGCGCCCGCTCCCCCGCACCCAGCGCACGCATCACGTGGTGGATCCGGCCGGGGCCGAGGCGCGCCTGCGCGGCCGCGAAGCCGCCGCCCTCCTCGCCGAGGACGTTCTCGGCCGGCACGCGCACGTCGGTGAACTCGACGACGCAGTGGCCGTGCTGGTCCTGCCGGCCGAAGACCGGGTAGGAGCGCTGGATGTCCACGCCGGGGGTGTCCGCGGGAACGATGATCATCGACTGCTGGCGGTGGGTGGCCGCCTCGGGATCGGTCTTGCCCATCACGATCAGCAGCTGGCAGCGCGGGTCGGCGGCACCGCTCGACCACCACTTGGTGCCGTTGATGACGTACTCGTCACCGTCCCGCACGATCCGCGTCGCGATGTTGGTCGCGTCGGAGCTCGCCACGGCCGGCTCGGTCATGCAGAACGCCGATCGGATCTCGCCGTCGAGCAACGGGCGCAGCCAGCGCTCCTTCTGCGCGTCGGAGCCGATCAGGTGGAGCAGCTCCATGTTGCCGGTGTCGGGCGCCTGGCAGTTCATCGCCTCGGGAGCGAGCTCGAGGCTCCAGCCGCTGAGCTCGGCGAGCGGTGCGTACTCGAGCTGGGTCAGCCCCGACTCCGACGGCAGGAAGAGGTTCCAGAGACCGCGTTCCTTCGCCTTGGTCTTCAGCTCCTCGATCACCGGCGGGACGCTGTGGTCGTCCGGGCCGACCTGCCGGCGGTAGTCGTCGTACGCCGCCTCGCCGGGGAAGACCTCCGTCCCGCATGAAGTCGACCAGCTTCTCGTGGAGGTCGACCGCTTCCGCGGAGGGAGCCGGGTAGGCGGGGTACATCGCGCTGCCGAGACCCGCCATCAGATGTCCGTGATCCGGATGCCGGCGTGCGCCTTGTAGCGACGGTTGATCGCGATCAGGTTCGCGGTCAACGACTCGATCTGGTGGGCGTTGCGCAGCCGTCCGCCGTACACCCCTCGCACGCCGGGGATCACCCCCGCGAGGTCCTGGACCAGGTCGCACGCCTCGCGGTCCTCGCCCTCCCCCAGCACCAGCACGTCGGTGTCCACCTCGGTGACGTCGGGGTCCTCGAGCTTGACCGCCGAGACGCTGTGGAAGGCGCCGATCACGGTCGAGTCGGGCAGCAGTGCGGCCGCCTGCTCGGTGGCCGAGCCCTCCTCGACGTCGAGGACGAAGGGACCCCGCTTGTCGAAGCCGAGCGGGTTCACGCAGTCGACCACGATCTTGCCGGCCAGCGCGGTCGCGAGGCCCTTGAGCAGGTCACCGTGCCCGTCCCACGGCACCGCGACGATGACGATGTCGCCGGCGGTGGCGGCACCCTCGTTGTCCGCACCCGTGACGTTGCCACCGGTCGCCTCGGCCAGCGTCGCAGCGGTCTCCGCGGCACGCTCGGCACTCCGGCTCCCGATCACGACGGGCAACCCGGCCGCAGCGAACCGGCGGGCGAGGCCACGCCCCTGCGGACCGGTGCCACCGAGGACGGCGACAGTGGTGGCGGACAAGGACTCGGGCAGGCTCATTGCAGGTCTCCTTCGCTCGCCCACATCCTTCACCCCGGCGTTCACGCGCGGCCTCGGGGGTCGGATGCTGGTCCGCGTACGTCGATCCCAACGTGGTCGCGGCCGCGACCACCGCTGGTTGAGCCAGTCGAAACCACCCCCCGATGGGGTTTCGGCAGGCTCAACCGGCGACGGGTCCTAGGCGCCGACGAGCAGGGCGAGGCGGTTGACGAGCTCGGCGGCCTGGGTGACCAGCGCCTGGGGCAGGGCCGGGACCGACGGGCTGTTCAGGCACCCCACGATCGCGACCACGTCGGTGTCGGCGACGGCGCGGTGGAGGGCCATGCCGGCGGGTACGGCGGTGAGTGCGTGCCGCTCCTCGTCGTCGAGGGCGTGCCAGGTGCGCAGCCAGGCGCGGGAGGTGTCCGTCGGGTCGACGTCGACGACGACGCACGGCGGACCCTCGCGGCGGGGTGGCCGGAGGCAGCTTGCCGGACGAGACGAGCGTGGCGACGGCGAGCCCGCCGACGAGGGTCGTGTGGTAGACGGTGCCCAGGACCCGGCGTACGGTCTCGGCCGCGTCCTCGCCCTCGACCGGTGGCGGCAGTCCCGGACCCGGCACGAAGCCGTAGCGACGCCAGGTGTCGCACAGCACCCGCCAGCCGAACCACTGCACCGGCGTCCAGTCACGACGCAGGAGCGCGGGCGCCATCAGCAGCTCACCGAGCAGGTCGAGGTCGTCCTCGTCGAGCGCCTTGAGCACCAGCGCGTCGGCGATGCCGGACAGCCAGTCGGTGTCGACGCTGGGCGGCAGCGGGCGACGGCCGAAGTCGGTGGCGTAGGGCAGGGCGTGGCTGAACGCGTAGGCGTCCTCGATGGTCGTCCCCACCAGGTCGACGCCCCGCATGATCGGCGAGGTCTCCAGCGACGGGTGGTCGAGCTCGTCGTCGCCGAGGAGCAGGTGCCGGATCCAGGCGACGTCCAGCAGCCGGTACGGCACTCGTTCGCAGGCGTTCGCGGCCGACGACGTCAACGCCGCCCGCGCGAGCTCGTCGAAGGAGTCCTCACGACACCCGAGCTGGTGCAGGCAACCGTGGGCGAGCACGTGCGCGGCTGCCCGAGAAGGGCGGGCAGCGATCGCGGTGCGCGTGGTACGGGAGCGGGCGGTTCGGCTGATCCTCCAGGCGAGTACGGCGATCCGCCCCTGGTCGGCCTCCCCCACGAGCACCCGGTCGGCCAGGCGCAGCAGCATCGCCACCTCGCCGATCTCCTTGGTGAAGTCGGGCGGGTTCGCCTGCTGCATCGCGGGTCGGATCACGTGCTGGACGAGCAGCTCGGCCACGTCGAGCGCGGAGCGGACCAGGTCCAGAGCGTTCCCGGAGGGGCCGCTCGACCCGGGCGGGCGGATCCCCCTCCGGGACAGCTCCTGAGTCATCGCTGCTGCACGCGCTCGATCGCGAAGCCGAGGCGCTGCACCTCGGCCGCCACGCTGACGACGTCCCCGAAGTGGGGGCCGATGTGCATCGTGAACTTGTAGCAGATGTCGCCGGGCTCGAGCTCGATGCCGGCTTCCTTGAGTGCGCCCTGGACCTCGGTCGCCTTGCTCAGCAGCACGTCCAGGTCGATCGCGCCGACCTTCTCGAGAGCCTTGAGCGTGGCGATCGAGCGGTCACTGATGTCGTCCATGTCCATCCCCGTTCCAGCGGTGGTCACGGCGGGGCCGACGCCCACGGCCGGACGTCGGAGAAACCCTCGCTGTGCACAAGGAGTCACGTCCGGGACGGGAGATACGTCCGATCTGCACGGAGACGACGGATGAGCGCGAACCTCCTAGGCTCTCACCCTGTGAGCACCGACCTCCCCACCCTCGCCGTCACCGGGTCGACGGGCGGGCTCGGCGGGCGGGTCGCCCGCCGCCTGGCCGCCTCCGACGTCGCGCAACGCCTGCTGGTCCGCGACCCGTCCCGAGCACCCGTCCTCGACGGCGCCGTCCCGGTAACCATCAAGGACTACGACGACCGCGACAGCGTCCTCGAGGCCCTCCGGGGCGTGACCACCCTGTTCATGGTCTCGGCGGCCGAGAACGAGGACCGGCTCGGCCAGCACTACACGTTCGTCGACGCGGCGGCGGAGGCCGGCGTACGCCACGTCATCTACACCTCGTTCAGCGGCGCCGCCGAGGACGCGACCTTCACCCTCGGCCGGCACCACTACTTCACCGAGGAGCGGATCAAGGCGTCCGGGATGGACTGGACGTTCCTGCGCGACAACCTCTACCTCGACGTCTTCCCGCTACTTCGTCGGCGAGGACGGTGTCATCCGCGGGCCTGCCGGTGACGGCACGGTCGCCGCCGTCACGCGTGACGACGTCTCCGCGGCGGCAGCGGAGATCCTCAGCAGGCCCGGCGCCCATGTCGGCTCCACCTACGTGCTGACCGGTCCCGAGTCGCTCACCCTCCACCAGATCGCGGAGACCATCGCGCGCGTGCAGGGACGCGAGGTCAGCTTCCACGACGAGACCGTCGAGGAGGCCTACGAGTCGCGCCGCAAGTGGGCGGCGCCCGACTGGCAGAACGACGCCTGGGTGAGCACCTACACCGCCATCGCCGCCGGTGAGATGGCCGAGGTCACCGACCACGTGCTCCGTCTGACCGGACGGCGGCCGCTGAGCCTGGCAGTCCTTCCTCGAGCAGGAGAACCAGCGCGGATCGAGCCGGCGAGCCGTCAGGAGCAGGCGTTCTTCTTGGCGCCCTTGCCGCAGTAGTCGCGCTTCACGTACGGCGAGCGGATGACGCCCTTCTCGACGCGCACCGTGGCCTGGTCGCCGACCTGCGGCACCCGGTCGCGGAAGGCCTTGCGGTCGTAGATCTTGGTCTTCGTGATCACGGCCTGTGGCCCGCGTGACGCCGTCCTCGGTCTTGGGCTCGGAGAGCTGGTAGGTCAGGTCGGCCACCCGCTCGGTGCCCTCGTCGGTGACGTTGCTGACGCTCTCGAAGACGAGGCCGTCGGCGTTGATGCGACATCGACCGGCCCTCGCCGCTGAAGCTGCCGACGAGCGCGGCGAAGTTGGGCTTGGCTCGGCGCACGACGATGTTCTGGACGCCGTTCTTCTGCACGTCGAGCGCGATGGCCGCGAACTGCTTGCGCAGGAAGCTCGCGGTCGAGCTGGCCGTGGTCAGCCGCGACACGCAGCAGACCCTGGTTGCCGAAGGTCACGCATCATCTTGCGGCGCGAGAAGCAGCCGGCCAGCATCTTGTCGCTGCCCTGGCCGATCACCTTGGCGCACTGCGGGTCGGGCCGCCAACGCGGTCATCGTGTCGAGGATGGTGCTGCCGGTGCCGCCGAAGCCGTTGCGTGCGGCGACCAGCGCGCCGACGGTTGCCTGGAACGCCCGCAGCGACTGCGCCTTGGAGTCGACCGCCGCGCCGATGAGCACGCGCTGGAGCGGCTCGAGGTCGACGTCGTACGTCGCGGTGCGACCCGGCGCGAGGAAGGTGGCGTCGACGACCGAGCACGTTGGCCCACGGAGCCCACGCCTTCGGCGGAGCCTGTCGGGTCGATCTCGGGGACGTCGCCGTGCGAGACCTGGATCGGCAGCACGCGCCGGTTGACGACCTTGAGGACGCGCTTGTCGCCGTCGAGGCCGAAGCACCAGAACATCGTCTTCTTGCCGCGCGAGAAGCCGACGGAGTAGCCGTCCTTCTTGGCCTCGGGGGTCTGGTCGCACTCGGGCTTCTTGACCTCGGCGTCGACGCCCGCCGCCGAGCCGGGAGCGGACGTCGTCCCGGAAGGTCTGCAGGGCCCCGTCGACGTCCATCAGCAGCACCGCGAACTGGCTGAGGTGGCTGGTGGTGAACTCGACGTGCTTCTGGTCGACCATCAGACCGGGCCGGCAGGTAGGTCCAGGGGTTGCTCGCCGCGCTCCGCGTCACGACGAACACGACCGAGGTGCGGGGAATGGCGTTGTCGAGGGTCAGCTGCATCTTGGTGGGTGCGGTCAGCTGTTCGCCGCGGTCACCGAGTAGACGGGCGAGACGAAGCTCAGGTTGGCTCCGGGCGAGATGCCGGTGTCGTCGGTGACGTCGAGGTCCTCGGGCTCCAGCCCGGCCACGGCGACGCCCGGGGTCGGTGGGCGTGGGCGAGGCGCTGGGCGGCTGGGCCTTGGGGAGCGGGTTGCCGCCACCACCGCCGCAGCCTGCCACCAGGGCGAAGACCGCCACCAGGAGTGCGACCAGCACCCGGTGCGGTGAGGGGTGACGCATGCCGAAATTCCTTCGCTGAAGTCGTTGCCCCCGTGGTTGCGCACCCTGAGCTGTCGGAACCGCTCATTTCAGGCGCGCCACGACCGGTGCAGGGACAGGTTGGCCCACCGAAATGGTGACATAGATATGTCACGAATTGCGGAGATTTGGAGAGTCTGGGGTATCGATACTGCGCCGGGTCGGACGACGCGTGGACGAGTCGGTGCTCCGGCGGCTACTTCGCCGGCAGCGCCCGCGCCCTCGCGACACCCACGTCCACCCAGCGATGTGAGGTCGTGGTCGGACTCGACGGCACCCGGGTCGACGCGGAGCCAGCCGGTCATCGGACGGCCGCGCATCTCGAAGGGCTCGACGTGGGGCGGGGCGAGGAACGACTCGAGGTCGTCGGGGTCGACCCGGAGCAGCAACCCGCCCTGGCTGCTCGCGGCGACGGCCATGTTGCCGTCGACCAGGAAGGCCAGCCCGCCGAACATCCGCTTCTCGGTGACCCCGTCCTCGCGCTGGATCGCCACCCGGATCCGGTCGGCCAGGTCCTCGTCGTACGCCATGCCGTCCAGCGTGTCACCGGGGACCGACAACAATGGGCTCGGTGCCCTCCGACCGGCCCCCGCGGCCCGCCATCACCTCCGCCCCCAACCTGCGCGACCTCGGCGGCTGGCCGACCGCCGACGGCGGCCGGATCCGCAGCGGGGTGGTGTTCCGCTCCGCGGGGCTCGACCGGCTCGCGGACGAGGACCTGCCCGCGTTCGGCGAGCTCGGCATCGCCACCGTCTTCGACCTGCGCACGCAAGCACGAGACCGACCGACCAGCCCGACCGCCTGCCCGACGGCATCGCGTCGGTCCAGCTCGACGTGCTCGCCGACGCCGATCGCGCCGCTCCCGCCGAGCTGCAGCGGATCTTCAGCGACCCGGCCCTGGCCGGCGAGCAGCTCGGCGACGGTCAGGCCGAGCGCTACTTCGAGAACGCCTACCGCGGCTTCGTCACCCTCCCCTCGGCGCGCGACGCCTACCAGCGGCTGTTCGAGGCCATCGCGGAGGCGGACGCGCCCGTGCTCTTCCACTGCGCCACCGGCAAGGACCGCACCGGCTGGGCGACGGCCGTGCTCTTCTCGCTCCTCGGGGTGACCGACGACGTGGTGATGGAGGAGTACCTCCTGACCAACACCGACCTGCTGCCCGCCGTACAGCCGTGGATCGACCAGTTCGCCGAGGCCGGCGGGGACCCCGCGCTGCTGATGCCGATCCTGGGCGTGCAGCCCAGCTATCTCGAGGCGGCGCTCGAGGAGATGCGCGCGACCTTCGGCACCGTCGAGGAGTACGCCGCGACGGGGCTCGGGCTCTCCCCCGCGACCCTCGATCGGCTGCGCGAGCGCCTGGTCGAAACGGACGTCGCCGGACATATCCGGCACCTGAGGTCTAGTCCGCCGTCTCGCTTTCCCATCCAGGTCGCGGGCCGCTCCGAACCGCCTGTGATGCGCCTCACAGCGGGGCGTGCACCAACTGGAGGCACTTGAGATGAGTGAGACCAACAGAAGGAAGTTCCTCGCCGCGGCCGGCGCAGGAGCGGCGGCGGGCGTCGTCGGCATCACCGCCGGCCCGGCGTTCGCGGGGGGAAGCGTGCGCAGCGACAAGGCGGCCAGGGAGACGGTCGTCGCCTACGTCGAGGACCACCACGGCAGCACCGTCACGCTGCTGGTCGGCGAGCGCGAGGTCGTGGTCCAGGACCGCGACCTGGTGACGCGGATCCTGAACGCGGCAGGGGGCGAGTGAGATGTCGTCACACCGCGAAGCACCCGAGATCTCCAAGGACCCCGTGGCCGACGGGACCGACACCTACGCGTTCGTCAGCCCCGACAAGCCCGGCACCGTCACGCTGATCGCGAACTTCATCCCGTTGCAGCCACCGGACGGTGGCCCGAACTTCTACGAGTTCGGCGACGACGTCGCCTACGACATCAAGATCGCCAACAGCGGCAAGGGCAAGGCGGACATCGTCTACCGCTTCCGGTTCACGACGAAGATCCGCAACCCGAAGACGTTCCTCTACAACACGGGGCAGATCACCAGCATCGACTCCCCCAACTGGAACCGTCCGCAGTTCTACTCGGTCACCCGCATCGAGGCCGGCCACAGCAAGATGATGGCCTCGGGGCTGGCCTGCCCGCCGGTCAACGTCGGCAAGCGGAGCACGCCGAACTACGCCGCGCTCGCCAACCAGGCGGTGCACTCGATGGGCAACCGGAAGGTCTTCGCCGGCCAGCGCGCCGACGCGTTCCACGTCGACCTGGGCAGCATCTTCGACCTCGGGGCGCTGCGACCGTTCAACCACCTGCACCTCATCTCGATGCCCGACACCACGGGCGTCAACGGGCTGCAGGCGTTCAACGTGCACACGATCGCGCTGCAGGTGCCGATCTCGGACCTGAGCCGCAACGGCGACATCCCCAAGGACCCGAGCAAGGCCAGCTCGGTGATCGGCGTGTGGGCGACCGCGAGCAGGCAGAAGTCGCGGGTGTGGGACGCCAAGAAGGGGCGCTACGTCAGCCACGGCCCGTGGGAGCAGGTCTCCCGGCTCGGCAACCCGCTGTTCAACGAGGTGCTCGTGCCGATGGCCGAGAAGGACAAGTGGAACCACCTCGAGCCGAAGGACGACAACCAGTTCGCGAAGTACGTGAACAAGCCGGAGCTCCAGGGCCTGCTCCCGGCGCTCTACCCGGGTGTCTTCCCCAAGCTGGCGGCCTACACCAAGCCGCGGGCCGACCTGAACGCGATCCTGCTGACCGGCATCCCGTCGGGCGTCGTCCCGGGTTTCCAGAACAACACCGGTCCGGTCGAGTCCGACATGCTGCGGCTCAACCTCGCCATCCCGCCGACGGCGAAGCCCAACGACGGTGGCCTGGTCGCCGGTGACGCGGCCGGGTTCCCCAACGGGCGCCGGATCTCCGACGACGTGGTGACCATCGAGCTGCGGGCCATCGCCGGTGCGACGATCCCGCTGGTCGACCCGTCGTACACGCCGGACGGCGCAGCCAGCGCCATCCAGGACGGCACCTCGAACACCAACGCGGCGTTGCTCAAGGTGTTCCCGTACCTCGGGCTGCCGGGTGGTGGGTACCAGACCGTGCCCGGCACCACGAAGGCGTCATGAGTACGCCGGCCGAGGCGGAGAACCCCTTCGCCGGGCAGGGCTCGGTGCTGCTCGACATCGGCGACGAGGTCGGCGCGGTCGTGGTCGCGATGCCCGACGGCATGGAGGGCGTCGAGGTCGAGATCCGGCCGGACCACGTCCACCACCCGCGGCACGCGCGACGATCACGTCCATCACCCCCACGTGGCCGTGGTCAACCGACCGGTCGCGGGCGGGCAGCTGCCCTCGCTGGTGTTCCCGGAGGTGGAGCAGGGCAGCTACGGCCTCTACCTCAAGGAGAGCGACGATCGTCGGCTGACGGTCAGCGTCGTCGGTGGTGAGGTGGCGATCGCCGACTGGCCCGGTTAGCCGTCCGGTAGGGAGAGGGGAGCGGTCCGTTCAGCGGGGGCCACGGGCGGCCCGCTCCTCCCCTCGGCACAGCCGCGACACAGCCGCGTGGGTCAGGATGGTCGCATGCAGACCAGAACCGGATCGATGGCCACCGACCGACCGGAGCGCTACGCCAAGCAGCTGACCAGCCACTGGGCCAAGCGCGGCCCGTCGAGCGAGGAGGACGGCGCGACCGTGATGCGCTGGGAGACCGGCCAGGTCATCGTGCTGCGCCCGGTCGAGGGTGCGCTCGAGGTCGAGGTCTCGGTGCCCGACGACGGCGACGCCGACCGCTTCGCGCAGGTCGTCAAGGACCACCTCGAGCGCTTCGGCCAGCGCGACGAGCTCGACGTCGTCTGGGGCTGACGGCCTCAGGGCGCTAGTAGGGGCTCTCGATGGAGTCCTCGGCAGCGGCGATCAGCCGTTGCAGCTCGAGCCCGCGCTCGACTCCGAGCGGGTGGTCGCGGCCCTCGGCGATGGCACTCGTGAACGCCTCCATGATCGGCTGCTGGACCGCGACCATCGGGTCGACGCCGGTGCCGGGCTGCGGTTGTCCCACCTCGAGCCCCAACGTGCCCGTCTCGGTGACCAGGCTCAGCCGCAGCGTGTTGTCGGCGCCCGGAGTGGTGATCGACAGGGACACCTGACCCACGGCACCGCCCTCGTGGAGCGTGCTGATGCCCATCCACACCAGGGGGTCGCCGACGGCCTTGAGGTCGATGACCGGCCCGAGCAGGGCGTCGACCATGTCGAGCGTGTGCGGCCCGATGTCGAGCAGGGCGCCGCGCTCGACGCGCCACGGCGTCGCGAACACCGAGCCCGACAACGCGGCGTCGGTGACGAAGCTGGCGATCAGCCCCCGAGGACGGGTCTGCTTCGCCCGGTCGAGGTAGTCGAGCACCTCGGGGTCGAACCGGTTGCGGATCATCAGCAGGGTCGTCACACCGGCGTCAGCCACGGCGGTCGCGATGCGCTCGGCGCCCTCGTAGGTGAACGCCAGCGGCTTCTCCAGCAGGAGGTGCTTCCCGGCCGCGGCGGCGCGCGGCGCGAGGTCGGCCTGCACGTCGGGAGGTACGGCGAACGCGACCGCGTCGCAGCCCGCCAGCAGGTCCTCGAACGTCTCGGCGACCGAGGCGCCGTGGTCCCTCGCCAGCTCGGCCGCGGCCTCCGGGCGTCGTGCCCAGACCATCGCCAGCGTCGCGTCCGGCGAGCCCGGAGATCATCTGGGCGTGGAACATCGACGCCCACGGGCCGGCGCCGACCAGGCCCACCTTGATCATGGCCTCACCCTATGACGACCGAGCGGTCGTGCCGCTCGGCTGGCGCTCGCGCGCGGCCGGGACGACCAGGGCCGACGGGATCAGCACGAACGCCACGACCAGCAGTGCGTTGAGGGTGCCGACGCTGGTCGGCGACGAAGCCCAGGAATGGCGGCCCGGCGAGGAACGCGGCGTACCCGATCGTCGAGACCACGCTGACCCGCGCGGCCGCCCGGCGCGGGTCGTCGGCCGCCGCACTCATCCCGACTGGGAAGCCGAGCGAGGCGCCCATGCCCCACAGGATGATGCCGAGCGACGACCAAGGACGGCGTGCTGGCCGAAGACGATCAGCAGCACGCCGCCACCGGCGGTCACCATCGTGCCCAGAGGACCGGCACCCGGCCGAACCGGTCGAGCAGCACCGGGCCCCAGAGCCGGCCGGCCGTCATCGCGCACACGAAGATGCCGAAGCCGGCGACGCCGACCCAGTGCTCGACGTCGTACCCGTCCACCAGCGCGAGCGCCAGCCAGTCGTTGGCGGTGCCCTCGGTGAGCGCGAGCGCCAGCACCATCAGCCCGATCAGCAGGGTCCTCGGCTCGCGCCAGGCCTGCCAGGCCGAGGGCTGCGGCTCGGGGTGCTCCTCCGGCCGCTCGTCGGGGAGGAAGTCGCGCGAGCTGACCAGGAGCAGCGACGAGCGAGATGACCGCGAGGGGCGGCAGGTGCACCAGCGTGGGTACGCCGATCCCGACCGCCAACGCGCCGAGCACGGACCCCACCACCGTGCCGAGGCTGAACGCCGCGTGGAAGCGGGGCATGATCGTGCGTCCGATCTGCCGCTCGACCGCTGCGCCCTCGACGTTCATCGAGACGTCCCAGACGCCGGTGCCGACGCCGTAGAGGAACAGCCCGATCGCCGCGGACCAGACGATGCCCGCCGCGATGGCGAGTGACAGCAGGCCGATCCCGACAGCACAGCCGACCGCGGCGAGCCGGATGACCGCGATCGTGCCGAGCCGCTCGATCGCCGCGCCCGCCGTCGGCAGCGAGATCACCGAACCCGCAGCGATGGCCAGCAGCAGCAGCCCGAGCTGCCCGTTGTCGAGGCCGAGGGCGTCGCGCGTCTCGGGAATCCGCGAGATCCAGCTGGCGAAGAGCAGACCGTTGAGGAAGAAGACCACGGCGACCGCGTTGCGGGCTGCGATCGGGGTCGTCATGGGTCAAGCAGATCAGATGCCGCCGACGCTCGCACATCGCGCCCGGTTGATCCCTCACATAGCCGCACCCGATGCCCCCAGCCCTTGTCGCACGGTCCCGGCGCCGATTGACTCGATCGCCAGGCAGTTCGAGCGATCGGAGCATCCATGAGCGACGTCCCACGCCGGGTCGTGACCGGGCACACCCCTGACGGCGTCTCGGTCGTCGTCTCGGACGGGCCGGTGCCGGTCAGCCGGCAGATCCCCGAGGACGGCGTCGCCTTCCACGAGATCTGGAACACCGAGGGCGCGCCGGCGCCGGTCACCGCCGTCGAGGAGGTCGACCCCACCGAGCGCCAGCTGGCCGTCCCTCCCCCGCCGCGCGGCACCAAGATCCGGATCAACGAGTTCGCGCCCGGGTTCCTCGACGAGGCCGGGCTGCAGTCGCCCGTGCACCGGACGGCGTCGATCGACTACGGCATCGTGCTCGAGGGCGAGATCACGCTCGTGCTCGACGACTCCGAGGTGACCCTCCACGCCGGCGACATCGTCGTACAACGCGGCACCGACCACGCCTGGGCCAACCGCGGCTCGAGCGTCGCCAAGGTCGCGTTCATCCTGGTCGACGGCGAGTTCGACCCGGCACTCCTCGACACCCTCCCGGCCGGTGCGGTCGAGGGACTCATGCACGGCGGCCCCCGGGACTGACCGCTCACGTCGTACGGCGGGTGGTGGGTCGACGGGATGGCGCCAAGCCGGATAGTCCGATGCATTCGGACCCTGATCCAGCTCGCCAGGGGTCCGTTCGTATCGGACTATCCCGTTCACTGGATCACGGGCGATGGTCAGCGGACCAGCGGGCCTCGAGCCGGATACTCCCGCGTGAATGGCCCCTCGCGAGGGGCCCGAAAGGGTCCGTTCACGCGGGACTATCCGGGTTTCGACAAGCTCAACCGGCGGCGGTTCCGGCGCGCTCCCGTCGTACGGCGCCGGCGCTCGCTCCTCAACCACCGGGACGGCGCTCACCCGCCGGTCAGGGTCGCCTTGATGTCGGTCTTCAGCACCTTGCCGACCTTGGAGCGCGGCAGGTCGGGCCAGACCTCGACCTGCTTGGGGGCCTTCACGCTGCCGATGCGCTCCTTGACGAAGCCGGCCAGCTCGGAGCCCGAGGCGCGGCGACCCGGCCGCAGCTGTACGACGGCCGTGACCCGCTCGCCCCACTTCTCGTCGGGCAGCCCGACGACCGCGCAGTCGGCGACGTCGGGGTGCTCCATCAGCGCCTGCTCGACCTCGGTCGAGTACACGTTGAAGCCACCGGTGATGACCATGTCCTTGGCCCGGTCGACGATGAACAGGAAGCCGTCGGCGTCGAGGTAGCCGATGTCGCCGGTGTGGTGCCAGCCGTGGGCCGACGCCTCGGCCGGTGGCCTCCGGGTTGCGGTAGTAGCCGCGCATCACCAGCGAGCTGCGCACCACGATCTCGCCGCGCTCGCCGGTCGGCAGCAGCGCCCCGTCGGCGTCCATGATCGCGACCGTCACCAGCGGCGTCGGTCGCCCGGCGGAGGCCAGCCGCTCCTGCGCGATCGACCCGTCCGGCGAGGAAGTGGTCGGCCGGCGGCAGCGCGGAGACCATCATCGGCGCCTCGGTCTGGCCGAACAGCTGGGCCATCACCGGTCCGATGCGGGTCAGCGCCTCCTCGAGGCGGCTCGTCGACATCGGCGCCGCGCCGTACCAGAAGCACTGCAGCGACGACAGGTCCACGACCGACAGCCCGGGGTGGTCGAGCACCATGTAGATCAGGGTCGGCGGCAGGAAGGTGTGCGTCACCCGGTGCGCCTCGACGAGGTGCAGGAAGCGCTCCGACGTCGGGCGTGCGCATCACCACGATCTCGCCGGCCTTCGCCATCACCGGGAAGCAGAGCACGCCGGCGGCGTGGGTCAGCGGCGCGAGCGCGAGGTAGACCGGGCGCCCCTCGAACGGGTAGCTCATCAGCGTGATGGCCGTCATCGTCTCGAGGTTGGTGCCGGTCAGCATCACGCCCTTGGGCCGACCGGTGGTGCCGCCGGTGCCGACGATCATGGCGAGGTCGTCGACGGCGGCGCGGTCGATCGGCTCGGTCGGCGCCTGCCGAGGAACTCCTCCCACGACAGGGCGCCGTCCGCCGGCGGACCGTCCAGGCAGACGACCGTCGTCAGCTTCGGGCAGGTCGCCGCGGATCTGCGTCGACCAGCGGCGCGAACGACTGCTGGTGGATCAGCACGGTGCAGTCGAAGAGGTCGAGCAGCTCGCGGTTCTCGGCCGCCTCGTTGCGCGGGTTGATCGGGCACCACACGGCGCCGGCCCGGCTGATCCCGAAGACGCAGGTGAACGCGATCGGGTCGTTGGCCGACAGGATCGCGACCTTGTCGCCCGGGCTCGACCCCGAGGCGCGCGAGCGCCGCCGCGATCCGGAAGCTGAGCTCGCGCACCTCGGCGTACGACGAGCTCATCGCCGTCGGTGGTCAGGCAGGGGGCCCCGGGATCAACCGAGGCCCCCTTGTCGAGGTAGTCGACCAGTCGCACGGGTCAGGCCTGGACGGTCAGGACCGGCTCCGACACCAGCCCGAAGGCGCGCAGCACGCCGAGCAGCTCGCGGTGCCCGAAGGCCTGGCAGCCCGACGCGAAGCCGACCCGCTTGGGCGGCTGCATCAGCAGCGAGTACGCCGCGTAGGCCTGCATCAGCCCGGTCTGCTTGTAGTTCTGGTTGCCGTGGATGACGCAGTGCGCGCGTCCCAGGGGACCGGACGCGTGCACCGAGTCGAGCGACTTGTTCAGCCGCGGGTTCTCGCGCGGCGGCATCGTGTTCATCACCTGCGCGGCGGTGGCGGCGAGGGCGGCGTACTTCTCGTCGGCGTCCATGTCCTTGGTCGCCTCGAGGGCACCCGCCACGATCTGGGGCACGCCGAGCATCAGCGCCCTGTTGAACACCCCGCCGAGCGCCTTGCAGTTCGCGACCCGCGGGTCCTTGCGGTACCAGACCGGGTGCGAGGTGCCGCCCCACGGCAGCGCGAGCCCGAGCTCGTGCTGGCCCGGGATGACGAGCTGGTAGTGGCCGGCCTCCGGGTCGAACGGCACGTAGGCGTTCTGCTCGAGGTAGTGGGCCGCCGACAGCGCCGCGTTGAAGAGGATCGTCTGCGTCGAGGCGATCGTCGGGCTGCCTCCCCAGAACACCGCGATGTCGAGGGTGTCCAGGCCGGGCGTCTCCAGGCGAGCTCGGCCGCGATCTCGCCGGTGGTGTACATCTGCGCGATGCCCGGCGCGAGGAGCAGGCCGGCGGCCGCGAAGTCGGCGCCGTACTTCTCGTCGCAGTTGATCAGCCAGTCCTGCTCACCGGTGGTGTCGGTGTAGTGCGCCCCGGCCGCGAGGCACGCCTCGACCACCTCCGGCCCCCACTTGCTGAACGGGCCGACGGTGTTGAGACGACCGAGGCGCCGGTGAACAGCTCGGTCAGCGACGCGACGTCGTGGGTCACCTCGACGATCTCGTAGTCGGCGGTCTCGATGCCGGCGACGTTGCCCTCCATCGAGGTCTTGAGCTTGCCGCCGTCGCGGCCGGCGGCGACGAAGGGGACGTTGTACTCGCGGAGGTACTCGCAGATCAGCCGGCCGGTGTAGCCGGAGGCGCCGTAGACGACGACGGGCTTGTCGCTCATGCTCGCTCACATCCCCATTCCGCCGTCGACCGGCAGGCCGACGCCGTTGACGAAGCGCGAGGCGTCGGAAGCGAGGAACACGACGGCGTCGGCCATGTCGGCGACCTCGCCGAGCCGGCCCGAGGGCGTCAGCTCGATGACCCCGGCGACGGCCTCCTCCGGGGAGGCGAAGAGGCCGAGCTCCGCCATGTCGGCCGCGAGGCCCTGGCCCATGGCCGTCGGGACGAGCCCCGGGTAGACGCAGTTGACGCGTACGCCGTAGCCGAGCTTGCCGGACTCCATGGCCGCGACCCGGGTCAGCCGGTCGACGGCGGACTTGGTGGCCGAGTAGATCGGGATGCCCGGGAACGCGATGGTCGCCGCGACCGAGGAGATGTTGATGATGCTGCCGCCCTTGCCGCCCAGCCCGTCGGGACGCATGGTCCGCAGGCCCCACTTGAGGCCGAGCGCGGTGCCGAGGATGTTGACCTCGAGCATCGTGCGGACGTCCTTCGGGTCGATGTCGGTGATCAGGCTGGTGATCTCGACGCCGGCGTTGTTGACCAGGATGTCGAGGCCGCCGAAGTCGGAGGCCGCCGCCGTGGCGGCGTTCTCCCAGCTCGCCTCGTCGGTGACGTCGAGGTGCACGAAGCCGTGGCCGTCGCCCTTGAGCGAGTCGGCCACCTTCTCGCCGAGGTCGTCCTGCAGGTCGGCGATGACGACGCGGGCGCCGTTGGCGGCGAGCGCCTGGGCCATGCCCTCCCCGAGTCCCTGGGCGCCCCCGGTGACGAGGGCGGTGCGTCCGGTCAGGTCAAGGTCGGTCATGGAGGAACTCCTCTGCTCGGCGAGTGGTGGCCGTCACAACGTGCCGCTGCTCTTGACAGTTGTCAAGACTTTGCTTGACATTTGACCAGAAGAATTTGGTCAATCGTCAAGATTTCCCGGAACCGGGCCGGTCTCTCCACTAGGGTGTGCCGCATGGCCAGCACCACCACCGCGAGCAAGACGCCTGCGAAGGCGCCGCGTCGCGCGCCTGCCGACAAGTTCGACGAGCGCCGCAACCAGCTCGCCGAGTCGGCGCTGCGCACGCTCGGGGAGCTCGGCTACGCGCGCACCAGCCTGCGCGAGATCGCGAACAACTCGGAGTTCAGCCACGGCGTCGTGCACTACTACTTCTCCGACAAGACCGAGCTGATCGTCTACTGCGTGAAGTACTACAAGGCCCAGTGCGTACGCCGCTACGACGGCGTCGTCGCCGACTCCACCTCCCCCGCCGAGCTGCTCGACGCCTTCGCGGCCAAGCTGGTCGAGACGCTGCAGGAGGAGGCGCCGATGCACCGCCTCTGGTACGACCTGCGCACCCAGTCGATGTTCGAGGAGTCCCTCCGCGAGGCCGTCCTGATGATCGACGGGACCCTCGCAGGACATGATCTGGCGCGTCATCTCCCGCTACGCCGAGCTGTCCGGTGCGGAGGTCGCGATGACCCCGTCAGCGGCGTACGGCGTGCTGGACGGTCTCTTCCAGAAGGCACTGCTCGGCTACCTCACCGGCGACCGGCAGGCCACCCTCGACGAGCTGGTGGCCCAGGTCCACGCCCTGATGCCGCTCACGCTCCAGCCCTAGGTCCTAGCCCGGCAGCACCGCCGACCAGCCGCCGTCGATGACCAGGTTGGCGCCGGTGACGTACGACGCCTCGTCGCTCGCCAGGAACCGTGCACACCGCGCCACTTCGGCCGGTTGCCCGACTCGCCCCAGGGGGATGGCGGAGGCGATCCCCTGCATCGCGTGGTCCTCCGACAGCAGGTCGCCGAGGGTGGCGGGAGTCTCGATCATCCCGGGGCTCACGCAGTTCACGCGGATCCCGAACGGCGCACCCTCGGCGGCGAGCTGTCTGGTCAGCGCGACGATCCCGCCCTTGGTGACGGTGTGCGCGACGCGGGTGTTGGTCATCGAACCGCTGATGCCGGCGGTCGAGCCGACCAGGACCACCGCTCCCCCGCCCTCCTTGAGGTGCGGCCACGCGTGCTTGACCGGGAAGAACACCACGTCGAGCTCGTGGCGCAGCACGAAGTCCCACTCGTCGCTGGTGACGTCCTCGACCGGGTTGAACCGCGTGGCTCCGGCGTTGGCGTAGAGCACGTCGATCCGCCCGTGCTCCTCGGCGGCCGTCTCCACCCAGCGTCGTACGGCATCCTCGTCGGTCAGGTCGACCCGCGCGACCCCGGGCGCCTCCTTGACGTCACACCCGACGACCGTGGCCCCCGCCGTCTTCGAACAGCTCGGCCGCGGCAGCGCCCTGTCCCCCGGCCGTCCCGGTGATCAGCACGACCTTGCCGTCGAACGGCGCGAGGCTCACCCCAGCTCGCTCAGCGTGTCCTCGATCCAGTCCGCCGTGAACGCGCCCACGTGCGGCAGGTGGTCGAGCCCGATGTGCTCGGTCGCGCCCTCGTCGGGAGTGAACACCCGCAGCTCCCGCTTCGGGGAGTTGACGGCCTGGTCGTAGGACTGGTGCGCGTACTTGATGTTGATCTGCCGGTCGTTCTCGCCGTGGGTGATCAGGAACGGGCAGGTGATCTGCTCGACGACCCCGTTCAGGTGCACGTCCTCGGCGAACTTGATGAAGGTGTCGACGTCGTCGTACCCCCACACCCACAGCACGTGGTCCCAGTAGTGCGGCACCGGGTTCTCGCCCTCGCGCTCGAGCCGGCCCTTCTGCACCTCGCCCCAGTTGTGGTTGGCGCCCCACGCGACCGCGAACGCGAGTCGCTTCTCGAAGGCGGCCGCGCGCGGCACGTAGTACCCGCCCAGCGACCAGCCGACCAGCCCGATCCGGTCGTGACGCACGTCGTCGCGCGTCTCGAGGTAGTCGACGCAGGCCTTCGCCCAGTCCTCGGTCTCGATGCGCGACTTCAGGTCACCGAAGCGCAGCGCCTCGCCGCTGCCGGGGCAGTCGACCTGCAGCACGGAGATGCCGCGGGCGGCCATCTCGGCCGGCCAGCCGGAGGTGTACATGTGCTCCTTGGTCGAGTCCAGCCCGTTCCACATGATCACCGTCGGCGCCGGGCTCGCCGTCCGTCGCTCGGCCTCGGTGAAGTACGCCGGCAGCGTCGTCCCCTCGAACGGCACCTCCACCCGCGTGGTCGCCGGGTCGATGAGGTCGAACGACTTCTGCATCAGGTCGAGGCAGTGCTGGTAGACGCCCTTCCGGTTCGGGTCGCTGGCGCTCTGCATCCGCTCGGCCTGGCAGAGGTACGCCGCAGCGCGCAGGTACTTCTGGCCCGCCGTCCGGAGGTGCCCCGCCTTCTCGGCCTCGGCCGCCTGCTCCTCGAGCTGGTCGGCCACGGCGTTCCAGGACGCCATGAACTCCCGGGTCCCGACGTCGGATCCCTGCGCCGCGAGCTCGCGGATCGGCCGGCACGCCCGGTCCACCTCGTCGATCATCCCGCCGCTGTTCAGGGTCGCGGCGACGCCGAGGTTCCAGATGTAGTTGCCAGGGAAGTACTCGAACATGCGCGTCCTCAGGGTCGGGTGAGCTCGATGACCCCGACTGTGCCCGGTTCGTCGTACGCCCGGAACCAGCGTGTGGTGATGCTCGGCATCCGCGGGGGCGATGCCGCGGTGAACGACGCGCAGGACGTCATACGAATGGTGGCCTCAAGGCAACAGTTCGTATGACGTCCCGGCCCATCGCAGCCGAGTGCCGCGCCGATCAGGACGGCTTCGCGTACCCCGCCACGCCCGTGTCGAGCAGCACGCACGCCTCGTCGCCGACGGTCCAGGCGTCGTGGCCGGGCTCGATGAGTACGACGTCACCGGGGCCGATGTTCATCTCGTTGCCGTCGTCGAACTTCACGGTCATCTGGCCCGACAGGCAGTACCCGGTGTGCCTGACCTGACAGGTGTCGGTGCCGGCGATCGGCTTGACGTCCTCTGACCAGCGCCAGCCGGGCTCGAAGACTCCGTGACCCATGGTGAAGTCGTCCAACGTGATGACGTCCATGTGGCCGTGCGCCTTGAACGGGCGTGTCTCGTGCGGGCTCTCGATGCTGCGCGCTTCGGATGTGGGCATGGTTCCTCCTCGTGGACACCCCCGGCTCGGGCGGGTCAAGGGATCCTTCGATCAGAGACCCGGAGCATCGGATAGGCAAGGTGCGCAGCGAATCTTCACCCCGTTGGCTAGCCCGGTCCTTACGGTTCGAGGAACGATCGGCAGCACACTGGTGTCGAGAACGGGTACGTCGGCGAACAGCCGCCGTCATGGTCGAGAGGGAGAGACGCGTGAACATCGAGGACATCGGACCTGACCCGCAGAGCTTCGATCTGGAGACTGCGACGGTCGAGAACGAGAACTACCGCACCGTCGCGTGGTCCGGGAAGTACCTCCAGCTGACGCTCATGTCGATCCCCGTCGGCGAGGACGTCGGGCTCGAGGCACACCCGGAGACCGACCAGTTCCTGCGGCTCGACGCGGGTCGGGGCCGGGTGCAGATGGGTCCGGCCGAAGGACCAGCTCGACTTCGACCGGGAGGTCGAGGACGGCTGGGCGATCCTCGTGCCCGCCGGCACCTGGCACAACGTCACCAACATCGGTGACGAGCCGATGCGGCTTTACGCCGTCTACGCGCCGGTCCACCACGCGCCGGGCAAGATCCACCCCACGGCAGCCGACGCCGAGAGCGACGAGGAGTCCGGCACCGACGAGCCGCCGAGCTGGTCGGTCCAGCCCGGCCGGCAGCCCGAGGACAAGCACGCCTGAGCGGCGTACTCGACTCAGGACTGGATGAACTCCAGCAGGTCCGCGTTGATGACGTCGGCGTGCGTGGTGCACATCCCGTGCGGGAAGCCCGGGTAGACCTTCAGGGTGCCGTTCTTGAGCAGCTTGATCGACAGCTCGGCCGAGTCGGCGATCGGCACGACCTGGTCGTCGTCGCCGTGCATGACCAGGGTCGGTACGTCGATCACCTGGAGATCGTCGGTGAAGTCGGTCTCCGAGAAGGCCTTGATGCCGTCGTAGTGCGCCTTGACCCCGCCCATCATCCCTTGCCGCCACCAGTTCCGGATGATGCCCTCGGACGCCTCGGCCCCGGCCCGGTTGTAGCCGTAGAACGGCCCGGAGGCGACGTCGAGGAAGAACTGCGCCCGGTTGAAGCCGGTGCCCTCGCGGAACTGGTCGAACACCTCGATGGGCAGTCCGCCGGGGTTGGCGTCGGTCTTGAGCATCAGCGGGGGGACCGCGCCGATCAGCACGGCCTTGGCCACCCGCCGCCTCCATGGCGCGCGACGTAGCGCGTGACCTCGCCACCGCCGGTCGAGTGTCCGACGTGGACGACCTCGCGCAGGTCGAGGTGCTCGACCACGGCCGCGGCATCGGCGGCGTAGTGGTCCATGTCGTGCCCGTCCGCCACCTGGCTGGACCGGCCGTGACCGCGGCGGTCGTGCGCGACCACGCGGAAGCCGTGCTGGACGAAGAACATCACCTGCGCGTCCCAGTCGTCGGAGCTGAGCGGCCAGCCATGGTGGAACATGATCGGCTGCCCGGAACCCAGTCCTTGTAGTAGATCTCCGTGCCGTCATCGGTCGTCACGAAAGGCATGCCCACAACCTCCAAGCCAGTGTCGGAACCCCCGCACGTCCAACCTCCACGATCCGGGCCACGCGGACCAGTCCGGTACAGACCGGATCCCTCAGCGCGGGGTGTAGGTGTACGCCACGCTGCCGGTGCCGAAGCGGCGTACGTCCCGGAGCTCGAGGTCCACCGGCCCGCCGAAGAGCCGGTAGCCGGAGCCGAAGGCGATCGGGTGGACGTTGATCCGGTACTCGTCGACGAGCCCCAGCCGGGTCACCTCCTGGGCGAAGATGGCGCCGCCGTACGTGATGACCGGGTCGCCGTCCTGGGCCTTCAGCTCGGCCATCCCGCTGGCGATGTCGCGGTAGATCGTGGACTCCGGCCAGGTCGCCTCGGTCATGGTCCGCGAGAACACCGCCTTCGGGATCTCGTTCATCGGCTTGGCGAAGTCCTCGGTGGATGACTGCCAGTGCGGCGCCATCTGCTCGTAGGCCCCTCGTCCCATCGCATGCACCCCGACGCTGCCGATCAGGTCGAGCATGTACGCCGACATCTCGTCGTCGTAGTAGTCGACCGGCCAGCCAGGCTTCTCGTCGGGCTGCCCGACGAAGCCGTCGAGGGACATCTCCATCTTCAGGATCAAAGGGCGCATGCCAGTTCAGACCCGCCCTGCCACGCCAACTCATCGGTGCGGAACTCGCCCGAGCGGGTCGACACTTGCGTGCATGCCTCCACCACTCCGCCGTCGTCGGCAGCATCGCGTCCCCGGTCTCTACCGCGCCACCGTGGTCAACGCCACCGACCCACGGCAGGCTCATCGCCTCCAGGTGACCATTCCCCTGGTCAGCGGCACCACCGCCACGTGGGCGCCCACGCTGCGCGACCTCGGGGGTCCCCCGCAGGTCGGCGACGAGGTCCTCGTGGGGTTCGAGGCCGGCGATCCGAGGCACCCGTACGTCATCGGGGTGCTGGCCACGAGCGCTCAGCCGCCCGTCGAGGTGTCCGACGACAACGGCAACTCCGTTCGCCTGTCCACGTCGGGCATCGACATCACGACGAGCGGCGAGGTGCGGATCACGGCCTCGAAGATCCACTTCTCCACCAGCCTGGGCGAGACCGACGCGGGAATGTGGCGCTACTCCGGGGTGGTGCAGTCGGACACGCTGATCACCAACTCGGTGGTCGCGGCGTCGTACACCCCGGGCGCGGGGAGTCATGTAGGCGTTGCCTCACGGGCCTCTGGAGGGCTACCCGACGAGCTCATCCGCTGGCTTCTCACGAGGCTTCAGGTTCCGCAGCTCGTTCTTCTTGGCCCGTGCCGCCTCGAACTCCAGGACGACTGCCTGGCGTACCGCGTCAGTCCCCCCACCGGCCTTCATCTCAGCCAGGGCGTCCATGAGCTCCCCCTGCAAGTGTCCGTACGTGCTCGCGATCTCTCGGGCCTTGCCGGCCATCTCCCCGTAGTTCTTGACGCGCGGCACGAGCGCGAAGCTGCCGACAGGAAGGCGCCGAGCGCGACGAGGGCCGATGCCACGGTGATGCTGTCCCCCGTGTTCTCGGCGGTCGGGAAGATCGCGAGGCCCGTGAGCGCCGCGAGGATGCCAGCGGCGATCGCCCACCAGTCAGCCTTGTTCTGCTGACGGTTGGCGTGATCGGGCAGGCGCTCGGCCCAGTAGCGGGCGCTCTCGCAACAGATACCCAGCCGTTCCACGGTGATGGGCGCGCGGCCGGCGGTCGGATCAGCCGGCGCCTGGGGTGCTGGAGGTTCCTCGGCAGGGTTGGCAGGGATTGCCTGGAGCTGTTGATCCGCCATCGCGGTCGACCACCTTCGCTAGGGCTGCTCGTGAGCTTGCTGTGCTTCTGAGTCCGCGACGGGGGCGGAAATACGCGCGCGCCCTGGTTTCGAGAAGCCAACCAGTGGGGCTCGGCCGCCCGCTCACCCGCCTTCTGGCGCACAGATTTCCTCGCGCGTCACGTGGCGGGTTCGTGATGGGAGGTATCGCCATTGGCGCGTTCCTCCCCGCCCCGAGCTGGCCTTGACTGGGGGCATGACTCACCGCAGCTTCCCGCCGACTTCCTCTGGGGCGTCGCCACCGCCGGCCACCAGAACGAGGGCGACAACGTCGACAGCGACACCTGGTTCCTCGAGAACGTCACGCCGACGATCTTCCGCGAGCCCTCCGGCAAGGCCGTGAACGGCTGGGAGCTGTGGGCGACGGACCTCGACCTCGCCGCGGGCATGGGCCTCAACGCCTACCGCTTCTCCGTCGAGTGGGCGCGGGTCGAGCCGGCCGAGGGGAGTTCTCGGACGAGGCGCTCGCCCACTACGAGGCGATCGTCGACGGCTGCCTCGCCCGCGGTCTGGCGCCGATCGTGACGTTCAACCACTTCACGTCGCCGCACTGGTTCGCACAGCGCGGCGGCTGGCTGGACCCCGAGGCACCGGAGCTGTTCGCCCGCTACTGCGGCGTCGTCATGGACCGCTTCGGCGACCGGATCGCGTCGCCGTCACGTTCAACGAGCCCGACCTGCCCGAGATGCTGACCTGGGTGGACCTGCCCGACTTCGTCGCGAGCTGGAGCGCGCGACGCTCGAGGCGGCGAGCGAGGCGGCGGGCGTCGAGCGCTACCGCGCCGGCAACGTGATGCTCCCCGAGGACTTCGCCGCCATGCGCCGCGGCATGACCGCTGGGCACCGTGCCGCGAAGGCGGCGATCAAGGCCCGCCGCGCCCGACCTGCCGGTCGGGCTCTCGATCGCGATCATCGACGACGTCGCGCGCCGGCGGCGAGGAGCTGCGCGATCGCAAGCGCGCCGAGGTCTACGACCACTGGCTCGAGCTCGCCCGCGACGATGACTTCGTCGGCGTGCAGAACTACGAGCGCGTGGTCTACGGCCCCGACGGCGCAGTCCCGCCGCCGGAGGGCGCGCCGTCAACGGCATGGGCACCGCCGTCGAGCCCGACTCGCTGCGCGGTGCCGTCGACTACGCGTACGCCGTCAGCCGGCGTGCCGATCCTCGTCAGCGAGCACGGCATCGGCACCGAGGACGACACCCTTCGCGCCGGTTCATCGAGCCGTCGCTGGACGGCCTCGCCCGAGGCGATCGAGGACGGCGTTCCGGTGCTCGGCTACTGCCACTGGACGCTGATGGACAACTTCGAGTGGATCTGCGGCTACGGCCCCAAGCTCGGCCTGCACAGCGTCGACCGCAAGACGTTCGAGCGCACGCCGAAGCCGAGCGCGGCCGTCTACGCCGGGATCGTGCAGGCCAATGGTGTCCGCAGCGACGTGACGGTGTGACGACAGGCGCGATGAGTTTCTTCGGCGGCGCCGGTCTGATGTGATGACCAAGCCGACGAGGGAGGCCATCATGAGCGGGATCGAGACCCACACACTGGACGTCGACGGGACCAAGGTGACGTACGACGTGCGAGGCGATCTGCCCGCCGCGGACGGCCGGCCGCCCCTGATGTTGATCGGCTCGCCGATGGACGCCAGCGGCTTCGTCACGCTGGCCGGGTACTTCCCCGACCGCACGGTCGTCACCTACGACCCGCGCGGCGCCGGCGCGCAGCAACCGCAGGACCGACCGCCACCGAGTCCACGCCCGACGAGCACGCCGACGACCTGCACCGCGTGATCGACGCGCTCGGCGGGGACCGGTCGACCTGTTCGCCAGCAGCGGCGGCGCCGTCAACGCGCTGGCCCTGGTCGCCCAGCACCCCGAGAGGTGCGCACGCTCGTCGCCCACGAGCCACCCGCCGACCGAGTGCTCCCCGACGCAAGCAGGCGCTGGCCGCGGCCGACGACATCCACGACGCCTACCAGGCGACGGCCTGGGCCCGGCGATGGCGAAGTTCATCGCGCTCGTCAGCCACCAGGGCCCGATCGCCGGCCGACTACGCCGAGCCAGCCCGACCCCGACCCGGCATGTTCGGGCTGCCGACCGAGGACGACGGCTCCCGCGACGACGTGCTGTCGGCCAGAACCTCGTCTCCTGCACCGCACTACGAGCCGACTTCGACGCCCTCCGCGAGGCGTCGACGCGGATCGTGGTCGCCGTCGGCGAGGAGTCCGAGGGCGAGCTGGCCCACCGCGGCGGCGAAGGCATCGCCGAGCGACTGGCCTGCAGCCGTCATCTTCCCCAGCAACCACGGCGGGTTCCTGGGCGGCGAGTACGGCCAGCAGGGCGACCCCGAGCCTTCGCGGCGAAGCTGCGCGAGGTGCTCGCAACCCCCTGAGAGGCCATGTCCGCTGGCTCCCGTGGCGCGGCGATCTCGACATCCGACGTCTGTGCGGCGTAGGAAGAGAGTGGCCAGGACGCGGTGGACGGAGTCCGGAATGGACGCAGATCGCGCACGCACCTTGCTGGCTACCGAACGAGCCGAGGTGGAAGCGCTGCTCGCACAGAGCAGCCGGTCCGGCGGCCAGGACCGGGAGGCCGAGCAGGAGAACGGTGACTCCGGGGACACAGCGGACGCGCTGGAGTCCGAAGGGGTCGACAACGCCGTGGAGGCGAGCCTCCGGCAGCGACTCGAGAGCATCGAACGAGCAGAGCAGCGACTGGCCGATGGCACCTTCGGCCTCTCGGTCAGGAGTGGTCAGCCGATCCCCGACGAGCGTCTGGAGGTCGCGCCGACGGCCGAGCTGACCGTCGAGGAGTCAGCCGCCCGTCCCTAGCCCGGAGTAGTGGCGCCAGATGGCCTCCGCAACGCAGGCGGGGCGCTCGGCACCGTCGATCTCGACCACCAACGACAGGGTCAGCTGCACACCACCGTCGATCTCGCCGACGTCGATGATCTGTCCACGGAGCCGGATCCGACTCCCCACGGGCACGGCAGTCGGGAAGCGCACCCGGTTGTAGCCGTAGAACATGGTCGAACCTCCGTCCTCGATGCCGAGGATCTGGAGGAACAGGGACGGCAGCAGTGACAGCGTCAGGTGCGCGTGGCCGATGGTGCCGCCGAACGGTCCGGCGGCGGCGACGTCAGGCTCGTTGTGCGCCCAGTGCGGGTCGTGCACGACGTCCGCGAAGTCGTCCAACTGCTTCTGGCTGATCGTCGACCACGACGACGGGCTGAGCTCGCGTCCCACCAGTGATCGGAGCCCGGCGACGTCGGACACCGTCACCGCAGTCGTGGCATCGGTCATCGACCCAGTCTGCGCCCAGCTCGAGCCGGTGCCACCGGCGCTCTAGACAGGTGGTTCCTCGACGGAGCCCTCGAGGCACGCCGAGTGCCTCGACCTCGATCGACACCTCGTCGCCCGGCTCGAGCGGCGGCGGGGTCTGCTCGCCGTTGCGGCCCCAGAGCTCGGCCAGGCAGCCACCGCCACCGGTCGTGCCGGAGGCCAGCAGGTCGCCGGCGAGTACGACGGAGTCGCGGGTGGCGTAGGCGATCATCTGCGGCGAACGTCCAGTGCATGTGCGAGAGCCGGTCGTGGCCGATCAGCTCGCCGTTGACGTACGACCCGGCAGTCGAGGTCGAGGAATCCGTCGGCGTCGTGGACGGCGCGAGCTCGTCGGCGGTGACGATCCAGGGGCCGATCGAGGTGGCGAAGTCCTTGCCCTTGGCGGGGCCGAGGCCGACCTGCATCTCGCGGGACTGGATGTCGCGGGCCGACCAGTCGTTGAAGATCGTGTAGCCGAAGATCGCGTCCTTCGCCTCGGCCTCGGAGGTCGAGCCGCCGCGGCCGAGCACGGCGGCGACCTCCATCTCGAAGTCGAGCGCGCGGCACGTGACCGGCTCGCGGGATCGGCTGCGCCGGGGCCGTAGAGCGCGTGCGGGTTGGTGAAGTAGAACGTCGGCGCGTCGTACCACGCCTCCGGGACGCCCGCCGCGCCGTCGATGCTGCGTCGGACGCCCTCGACGTGGCGACTCGAAGGTGACGAAGTCGCGGACGCTCGGGCGGCTTGTACGGCAGCAGCAGGTCGACCTCGGCGAACGGGATCGGCCGCGACCCTGCAGCGCCTGGTCGCCGATGCTCGAGCGCCCGCTCGAGGCCCAGCTCGACCAGGTCGGCGACGGTGAGGCCGTCGGGCAGCAGGTACGCCGCGTCGTCCGTCGACCACGGCGCCGACGGCCGGCCCGCCGAGGTTGATGCTCGCGAGCCTCATGCGGGCGGCCGGGTGGCGTCGGCGATGCCCTTGTGGGAGACGTGCGCGGTCAGGCCGCCGTCGATGACGATCTCGGCGCCGTTGTAGTACGCCGAGTCGTCGGAGACCAGGAACGACGATCGTCGGCGCGATGTCGGCGAGCACGCCGATCGCGGCCCAGCGGGATCTCGGCGAGCGCGGCGTCGGCGAAGGCCGGCGAGGCGCTGCGCCATCAGCGGGGTGTCGACCAGGCCGGGCATCACGGCGTTGACCCGGATGCCGCGCGTCGCCGAGCTCGAGGCGACGCCGTACGGGTGAGGCCGCGGAGCGCCCACTTGCTGGCGGTGTACGCCGCCGCGGCGTGGCCGGCCAGCGCGGCGACCGAGCAGATGTTGACGATGCGACGAGCCCGGCGGCATCAGCGGCACGAGCGCCTGGATGCCGAGCATCGGACCGGTGACGTTGATGTCGAAGGTCCGCTGCCAGGCTCGAGCGTGACGTGCGGCAGCCGCTCGCGGGCGGCGACGCCGGCGTTGTTGACCAGCGCGTCGCACGCGCCGTGCTCGGCGCGACAGCCACGCGGCCAGCACCGCCCAGGCGTCTGGTCGCGACGTCGAGGTGACGTCTCGACGTGCCGGCCCTCCCCGCCAGCGCTTCGCCGCGTGGTCCGCTCGACGTCGAGCACGTCGGTGGCGACGACCGTCGCGCCCTCGCCGGCGAGGGCTCGCGCCTCGGCCGCGCCCTGGCCGCGGGCCGCGCCGGTGACGACGACGACCTTGCCGTCGAGCGTGCGCCATCAGACCGGCGGTGCGACGAAGACGCCCTTGTCGGGGTCGTTGAAGGAGTCGCGGGCGATGATCTCGCGACATCGGGTCCGCGGTGCCCCACTGGTCCTGGGTCATCGGGTCGGCGATGTCGTAGAGCTCGGGTGCCACTCGTCGGTCTCGATCTTCTCGAGCTCGGTCGTGTACTCCATCGTGTTGCCGCTCGGGTCGAGGAAGTAGGAGAACGTGTTGTTGCCGGCGTTGTGGCGGCCGGGGCCCCAGATCTTCTTGATGCCGGCGCGCATCACGCGACCGGTGCCGCGCATGTACTCGTCGAGGCCGCGCATCTCGAAGGACACGTGGTGCACCGAGGTGTGCGGGCCGCGGGCGATGGCCAGGCTGTGGTGCCAGTCGTTGCACCGCATGAAGTGCATCATCTCGCCCATGTGCTCGCCCCAGAGCGTGTCGGAGAGCTTGAAGCCGAGGTCGTTCGCGTAGAAGTCGCGCGTCGTGTTCGGGTCGTTGGAGTTCATCACCGCGTGCGAGATGCGGACCGGGATCGCCTCGCCCTCCTCGATCGCGCGGTGCTGCGCGCGTCTCGACGTCGCTGGAGATCTCGATGGTGCGGCCGTCGAGGTCGAAGAAGCGGAAGCCGTAGCCGCCGCCGGCGGTCTGCAGCTTGTCCGGGCTCGCCGACCAGCTGGACGCCCTCGGAGCCGAGCTTGGCGGCGAGCGCGTCGACGGCGGCGGCGTCGGTCGGCGCCGAACGAGATCAGGTCGAGCCGCTTCTCGTCGGCCTTGCGCAGCCGGATCGACGTACTGCTCGGGCGAGCCCTCCGCGGCGAAGTACGACAGGTCCCCGTCGGTGCCCGACCTCGGTCAGGCCCCAGGTGTCCTTGTAGAAGGTCCGCTGGGTCTCGAAGTCGGGCACGGCCAGGTCCACGTGACGCAGGTGGGTGATGCCGAACTCGTTCAGGTTGCCGCTCATGGTCCTCGTCTCTCTCGCGATGCCTCGACGCTATGTGCGCGTCGGTCACCGGGGGAACTCATCAGGACGGATGCCAACCATCGCCGCAGGCGTGGTTCGTCGGGGCGACCGCACCGACCTCGTCAACATCACCGGCGCCTGATGCCGTGATGTTCCCCAAGCCCCGTGGTTGCTCATGAATCGAGCGGAGCCAGCGACTCGAGATGTGGTCGAGCTCCTCGACGGGGCGGCCGGGCGGGAGGGTGAGGGCGGGCATCTCGGCGCCGGCGGAGTACCACTTCTCGAGGCTTGTCCGCGCATGCTCGGTGTCGCCCCACAAGGTGAGCTCGTCGAAGAGCACCCGCGCGGACTCTGGTACGTCGAAGGTGCGCGCGGTCGGGTTCGCGGCGATCACCTCCGCGACCGCGTCGCCGTAACCGAGTCGGGTCAGCGTCCTCGCGGTAGAGCGGCCCCATGCTGACCAGGTAGATCGCCACCCACCACGATGCGACCTCCAGCGCCATCTCCGCGATCGTTCGGAGACCGCGCGTGGAGCACGGGCCGATCATCCGCCGCGACCGCGCCGGTCGGCACGCGCGCAGCGTCGGCGTCGAGCAGCTGAGCTGCCAGCTTCGAGGCCGTCACATCGGCAGCAGGAAGGGCGTCCAGCCGATCGGCCAGCTCTCCGGCTCAGCTGGACCGCGCGGGGGCCGAGTGCGGCCAGGTAGATCGGGACGTCGGTCTCGGGAAGCACCGCGAGCCTGAGGGTCCTGCTTCCAGCACGACCGGCTCCACGCGTTCGCCCGCCAGCAGCCGTCGTACTTGTCGCGTCGGCTGCACCAAGGTCTGCACCGGAGCGGTGAACGGGACGCCGTGGAAACCCTCTGCCAGCGGTGGGCTGCCAGCACCGAGGCCGAGGATGAACCGGCCTCCCGAGACCACCTGGAGCGAGGTGGCGAGCATGGCCATGCTGGCGTGGGCGTCGACCCCAGACGTTGAGAACACCCGTGCCGATCCGGATCCGGCTCGTCCTGGTGGCGACCTCGGCCAGCAGCACACCGGCGTCGTGGCCCCACCCTTCAGCGAGGAAGAACGCGTCGTACCCGAGCTCCTCGGCTCGCTGCGCGACGTGCAGCACGATGTCGCGCCGGGTTTCGAGCGGAGTCAGGCCGACGGAAAGCTGACGTTCTGAGGGCATGCGTTCACTCTGCGCCCCAGTCGCGAAGAAATCCAGATCCTCCGCGACGCCAGGACGTCATACGAACTGGTCGTCATGGCAGCCACCTCGCATGACGTTCCGCGAGACGTCATACGTCCTGGTCGCCATAGCAGCCAGTTCGTATGACGTCCCCGCTCAGCCGAGGACCGAGCCGCCGCCGTCGACGACGATGTTGGTGCCGCTGATCCAGGAGGACTCGTCGCTGGCCAGGAAGATCGCGGCGTTGACGACGTCCTCGGGCTGGCCGTGGCGGCCGAGCGGGATCCGGTCGAGCACGACGCGCTTCATCCGCTCGGGCGGGTCGGCGAGCAGGGGGGCGGTGTTCGGGGTCTCGGTCATGCCGGGGCTGATCACGTTGGCGCGGATGCCGTGCGGGCCGCCCTCGACGACCAGCTGGAGGGTCAGGGCGATCACGCCGCCCTTGGCGGTCGAGTGCGCGTTCTGCGGCATGAACTCCACGCCGCGCAGGGCCGCGATCGAGCCGACGTTGATGATCGAGCCGCCGCCGGTGCGCTTGAGGTGCGGCCACGCGGCGCGGACGGTGTAGTAGACGAGGTCGAGCTCGTTCCTCATCGTGAAGTCCCAGTCCTCGATCGACAGCTCGTCGAGGGCGCCGAAGCGCTGGGTCGAGGCGTTGTTGTAGAGCACGTCGATGCCGTCGTACGTCGCCACGGCCGCGTCGACCCACTCCCGGGCAGCCGACGCGTCGCCCAGGTCGACCCCGCTCATCACGGTGATCTCGCCGCCCTCGGCGCGGATCGGCCCGCTCGGTCTGCGCTCGGCGGAGTAGAGGTCGCACCCGACGACGCGGGCACCCTCGGCGCAGAACATCCGGGCCGCGGCGACGCCCATGCCGCCGCCGACGCCGGTGATCAGCGCGATCTTGCCGTCGAGCCGGCCGGTCATGCGCGAGGCCGCGTCCGGTCGAGGAGCTCGAGCGAGGTTGCCCTCCGGGTCGGCCACGTAGGCCATCCGGACGCCGGGCTCGGGAGAAGGACGCGGGGACATCCGGTCGGAGGCGCCGGCGGCGATGAGGGCGTCGTACGCCGCGTCGACCGACGGTACGTCGAACGCCATGTGGCCGAAGCCTCGCGTCAGCGCCGCCTCGACCGGGTTGGCCGCCTGCAGACCGGGCACGGACGACGGCCGGTGCAGCAGCTCGATCCGGAAGCCGGCCGGCGAGCGCAGCATCACGCCGGAGAACTCGACGTGGTCGAGCGCGAACTCGAACTCCACCGACAGGTCCAGCGACGAGCAGTACCAGCTGCGTCATCGCCGGCAGGTCGCCGACGGTCAGCCCGACGTGGTCGAGGGAACGGGTCATTCGGTCACCGTAGGCAACGCGGCGGCGCTGTCGCCGACGAAGACCGTCCGGACGTTGGTGAACTCGCGGGTGCCCTCGGCGGAGAGCTCGCGCCCGTAGCCGCTGCGACCGATGCCGCCGAACGGCAGCCGCGGGTCGGAGGCGACGACGGCGTTGACGAACAGCGCGCCCGAGCGGATCCGCCGGCCGACGGCCAGGCCGCGGTGCGGAGCCGCCCCACACCGCGGCGCCCAGCCCGTACGTCGGTGTCGTTGGCCAGCTCGACGGCGTGGTCGTCGTCGCGGGCGCGCACGATCGCGGCCACCGGACCGAAGACCTCCTCGCGCGAAGACCGTCATCCCCGGGCTGCACGTGGTCGAGGATCGTGGGCTCGAAGTAGTAGCCGTCGGCGTCGATCGGCGACCCGCCGGTCACGAGCACCGCGCCCTGCGCGACCGAGACGCGCCACCTGGCGGTGCACGCCGGCGCGCAGGTCGTCGCGGGCCATCGGACCGACGGTCGTGCCCGGCGCCGTCGGGTCGCCGACCTGCAGGAGCGCGACCCGCTCGGTGACCAGCCGCGCGAACTCGTCGGCCACCGCGTCGAGCACGATGAACCGCTTCGCGGCGATGCAGCTCTGGCCGGCGTTGCCGAAGCGCGACTTCACGGCCGCGTCGGCCGCGGCGGGCAGGTCGGCGTCGTCGAGCACGACGAACGGGTCCGAGCCACCGAGCTCCAGCACCGTCTTCTTCAGTGCGGAGCCGGCAGCCGAGGCCACGGCCGCCCCGGCGCGCTCGCTGCCCGTCAGCGTGACGGCGGCGATGCGGGGGTCGGCGATGATCGCGCGGGACGAGCTCGGGAACGGACTCCTCCGCGAGCACGATGGTCGGAACAGCCCGGTCGGGCGCGCCCGCGTCGAGGAACAGCCGCTCGATCGCGAGGGCACAGCCGGTGACGTTGGGCGAGTGCTTGAGCACGGCCGCGTTGCCGGCGGAGAGCGCGGCCCCGGCGAAGCGGAGCACCTGCCAGAACGGGAAGTTCCACGGCATCACGGCGAACACGACGCCGAGCGGCTCGTAGGACAGCCACGACCGTACGGCGGCGCTGGCCACCTCGTGGTCGGCCAGCCAGCCGGGCGGCGTGGTCGGCGACGATCTCGCATGTTCCAGGCGCACTTGTCGATCTCGCCGAGCGCCTCCGCGAGCGGCTTGCCCATCTCGCGCGGTGATCAGGGTGGCGAGCTCCTCGCGCTGCGCGGTCAGCAGCTTGCCGACCGCGCGCAGCAGGTCGAGCCGCTCGGACAGCGGGGTCGAGGCCCACAGCTCGTGCGGCCGCGTCGGCGTCCGCGAGCGCAGCGTCGACCTGCGTCGCCGAGAACGACTCGTAGGTCTCGAGCACCTCGCCGGTGGCCGGGTTGCGGGTCTCGACCAGGCGGGTGCTCACACCGACTCCCGCGTACGACGCCGCGCGGCCGGGACCGGCGGGACCTCGTCGGTGTCGGCCACGATCCGGTTGGCGATCGTGCCGAGCCGCTCGATGGTCATCTCGACGACGTCGCCGACCTGCAGCGGCGGCGGGTCGCAGCCGACCGGTGCGGCCCCAGGACTCGGCCAGCGAGCCCGGAGGAGCAGGTGCCGGAGGCCAGCACCTCGCCGGCCTTCACCCAGGAAGCGCGCGAGGCGTGCGACGACCAGCTGCTCGAACGACCAGCCCATGTGGCCGGAGCGGTCGGCGCCGACGGGACGCCCGTTGACGCGCACCTCCATGCCGAGGTCGAGGAAGCCGTCCGCGTCGCGGCGAGCTCTCGAACTCGTCGGCGGTGACGACCCAGGGACCGATCGTGGTCGCGAAGTCCTTGCCCTTGGACGGGCCGAGCTTGAGCTTCATCTCCTTGCCCTGCACGTCGCGGGCGGACCAGTCGTTCATCACCAGGTAGCCGCCGATCGCGTCGCGGGCCTCGCTCCGGCGTCACGTTGCGCACGTCCTTGACGACGAGGGCCGCGATCTCGAGCTCGAAGTCGAGCCGCTCGGTGTCCGGCGGGTAGGCGACGTCGTCGTACGGCACCGGTCACGGCGTGCGGGGCCATGAACAGGAACACCGGCGCGTCGTACCACTCCGCGGGAGTGCCGGGGTTGCCGTGCCCCCGCTCCATGCCCTCGACGTGGGCCTCGAAGGTCAGGAAGTCGCGCATCGCGACCGGGTAGACCGGCGGCAGCAGCACGACCTGGGTCGGGCGCAGCCCGTCGTGCTGGCGCCGCGTCGTCCGCGGCCTGCTCACGCTCGCCGCGGTCGGCGGCCAGCAGCTCGACGAGGTCGGTGCCGTCGGGGAAGGGGTGGATCCACCACTTGGCGCTGTCCCCCACGACGAGCCCGACGCGGCGGGCGTCGGGCCCGTCCGAGACCAGGCGGAAGGCAGCGATTCTCATGAGGGGTCAGCCGATCGTCTCGAAGAAGGCGCGCTCGCGGTTGGCGAGCACGGGGATGGCCTGCTCGAGCGCGTACTCCTTGAAGTGCGGCGAGGCACCGTGGGCGGCGTACGCCTCCTCGTCGTCGTAGATCTCGAAGAGCCGGAACACCGACGGCTCGGCCGGGTCCTGGTAGGCCTGGTAGAAGCGGTTGCCGGGCTCCTCGCGCGAGGGCGGGGTCAGCTTCTCGATGGCGTCGAGCACGACGTCCTCCTTGCCCGGCTCAGCGGTCCAGGTGGCGCTGACGACGTAGGCCATGGGGTTCTCCTCAGGTGGGTCACAGGACGGCGACAGTCCGCCGCTGGCTCGACGCTAGGTGCGGCCCGCGGTCCGAGGGGAAAGAGTCGACGCGGATGCCTGACCATCACGCTCAGGAAGGTGCGGCTCGGAGGTATGTCTCGGCGTGATGCCTGTCATGCGGATCTGGCTCTAACTGACCCCTCGCCGGTCGTGGTCAGGTGTGACCGGTTGCACATGGCAGCCGAGTCACTTCCGCACCCGAGGAGAACCAGTGAGAGCGCTCACCCACCTGGCCGGCACCCGCCGCCGTACGACGGTTGCCGTGGCCGCAACCGCCAGCTGCCTGACCCTGCTGGCCGCCTGCGGATCCGGCACCCAGCCCGCCGACGGATCGAGCGGCGACAGCGGCAGCAAGGCCGAGAACAAGACGATCGTGTTCTCCCCCCTCGGGCTCCAGATCCCCGCCATGCAGGGCCTCTCCAAGGGCGTGCAGGGCATGGGCAAGGCGGCCGGCTACACCGTCATCGTGCAGGACCCCAAGCTCAACCCGCAGAAGCAGGTCACCGACCTCCAGAGCGTCGTCGAGACCGGCAAGGCCGGCGGCGTCTGGGCGCTCGCCGTGCAGCCGTCGTCGATGGCCGACCTGGTCAAGACGGCCCAGGAGAAGAAGGTCCCGATGATCCTGAACGGGACGCCCGAGGAGTTCGGTCTCGACGGCCTCGCCCCCGGCCTCTCCTTCTCCAGGATCGACTACGTCGCCCAGGGCCAGGCCATCGGCGAGGAGCTCGGCAACTGCATCAACGAGAAGCTCGACGGCAAGGCCGAGGTGATCTTCGAGGAGAACGCCCCCGGCACCGCCGGCAAGGAGGACCTCGAGAGCACCGCCAAGAAGGCGCTCGCCGAGACCGCTCCCGACGCGAAGATCGTCACCACGATCGTGGCCAAGGACCGCCAGCAGGTGCAGAACGACATCGGCAGCGCGCTGCAGGGCAACCCCGACGTGAAGGCCGTCCTCGCCAACAACGACGAGGGCTCCCTCGGTGCCCTCGGCGCCTTCAAGGCGGCCGGCAAGGAGCTGACCTGCGTCACCGAGGCCGGCGGCAACGACGAGGTCCTCGCCGCGGTCAAGGCCGGCAAGATCTACGCCTCGGTCGCGCTGCAGTTCGCTGCGGACACCGCGCAGTCGTTCAAGACGCTGACCGAGATGATGGCCGACCCGACCAAGCAGGGCGTCCAGCTGACGGTTCCGCAGAAGGTCATCAAGGCGGAGGGATGACGTTGACTGCCAACGCCCACGAGTCCGAGGCGCCGGCGCAGTCCTCCGGTAGCACCGGCACCCACGGCCGCTCCGGCGGCCGAGGTGCCGGTGCCCACCGGGGACGACATGCCCCGCGCCGTCTCCGTGCTCGTCTTCGTCCGCGACCGCGGCATCTTCCTCCTGTGGGGCCTGCTGATCGCGGTCTTCGCCTTCTGGGCCGCGCCGTACTTCTTCACCTTCGACAACGCCCTCCTCGTCGGCAACGCGGCCGCCATCACGGCGATCTTCGCCGCCGGTGTGGGCTTCGGCGTGATGACCGGCGTGCTCGACCTGTCCCTGCCCGGGCACGGCGGCGTTCGCCTCGTGCGTCACCGGCTGGCTGATCACCCACGGCAACCCGACCTGGCTGTCCCTCGTGGCCGGCATGCTCGTCGGAGGCGTCGTCGGCATCGTCAACGGCCTGATCACGCTGCGCGGCTTCAACCCGATCATCGTGACCATCGGCACCCTGTCGGTGCTCTCGGGCCTGGCGGCCGTCGTCGCGGGTGGCTACACCTTCCCGGGGCTCACCAGCCTCGAGTTCATGGGCACCCACCGCTACCTCGGCGTCCCGGCTCCCGATCTACATCGTGGCGCTGCTCTTCATCGTGGGCACGGTCTTCCTGACCCGCACCCGCGACGGCATCCGGCTGATGGCGGTGGGTGGCAACGCCGAGGCGGTACGCCGCTCCGGCATCCACAGCGACCGCTACAAGGTGCTCGGCTTCGTCGTCTCCGGACTGTGCGCCGCGCTCGGCGGGCTCGTCTCGACGGCCGTCACCACCGAGGCCAACCCGGAGGCCAGCCCGGCGATCATCTTCAGCGCCCTGACCGCCGTCGCCCTGGCCGGCGTCGCCCTGACCGGTGGCCGCGGCAGCCTGCCGCGCGTGCTGGTCGGCGCCCTGATCCTGGCCACCATCACCAACGGCCTGACCATCCGGGGCATCCAGCCCTACTGGGCGACCGTGGCGACCGGCCTGCTGCTGATCGGATCGCTCGCCCTCGAGCGCTTCATCCAGCACAGCGTCTCCGAGCGCCTGATGAGCGCCAACCTGTCCGTCCACTCCCGGAAGGCCTGACCCATGACCGAGTCCACCCCGGCCACCGTGACTCCCACCCTGCAGCTCAGCGGCATCGACATGCACTACGGCTTCGTCCGCGCGCTCAACGGGATCGACTTCCACGTCAACCCGGGCGAGGTCGTCGGCCTGCTCGGCGACAACGGCGCCGGCAAGTCCACGCTGCTCAAGGTGATGTCCGGTGCGCACCGTCCCAGCGGCGGCACGATCACGGTGAACGGCCGCGAGGTCGAGTTCAGCGCACCGAGCGACGCGGCCGACGCGGGGATCCAGATGGTCTACCAGGACCTCGCCCTCGTCGACGCCCAGGACATCTCCACCAACCTCAACATCGGCCGCGAGATCCTGCGCAAGGGCCCGCTCGGCTGGATGGGCTTCGTCGACCACAAGGCGATGCGCAAGCGCTCCGAGGCCGAGCTCGACCGGCTCGGCGTACGCACCGCCCCGATGACCCGGCCCACCGAGATGCTCTCCGGTGGCCAGCGACAGGTCGTCGCCCTGGCCCGCAGCGCGATCCGCGTCTCCGGTGAGTCGAACGGCGTGCTGCTGCTCGACGAGCCGACCGCGGCGCTCGGCTACGAGCAGACCAAGCAGGTCGAGTCCCTGATCCGCCGGATGGCGGCCCAGGGCATCGCGATCGTCCTGGTCACGCACAACCTGCCCCTGTGCCAGGAGGTGGCCGACCGGGTCGTCGTACTCAACCGCGGCGCGAAGGTCGCCGACGTCCACATGGCCGACACCGAGACCGACCACATCGTCGGCTGGATCACCGGCGCCCGGGCCTCCCAGTTCGCGGCCTGACCACCTCCTGGAGACATGATGAGCAACCCCAACCGCGTCCTCGTCGTCGGCGGCGGCATCACCGGCAGCGTGCTGTCGCTCGCCCTCGCGCAGAAGGGCGTCGACGTCGTCCTGCTCGAGATCCGCGAGGAGTGGACCGGCGTCGGCCACGGCATCACCATCCAGGGCAACGCGCTCAAGGCGTTCAACCAGGTCGGGGTGTACGACAAGCTCGCCGAGCGCGGCTTCCCGTTCCACAACCTGCGGATGCGCACGGCCGACGGCCACGTGATCATGGAGCTCCCCACTCCCCCGATGGGTGGCCCCGACCTGCCCGGCACCATGGGCGCCGTCCGCGCCGACGTGGCGGACGTCCTGGCCGAGGCCGTGATCGCGGCCGGGGTCGACGTACGCCTCGGCACGACGGTCACCGCCATCGCCGACCACGGCGACTCGGTCACCGCGACGCTCTCGGACGGCAGCGAGGAGACCGTCGACCTGCTGGTCGGCGCCGACGGCATCCGCTCGAAGACCCGCGCGATGATCGGCATCGACACCGAGCCGCACGACGTCGGCATGGGCATCTGGCGCGTGGTCGCCAAGCGGCCCGAGCAGATGGACTGCTCGGAGGTCTACTACGGCGGCCCGAAGTACAAGGCCGGCTACACCCCGATCTCCGACGACCTCTGCTACGCCTTCCTGCTCGAGGGTCTGCTCGACCGCTCCTACGTCGGCGAGCACCCCAACGGCGCGGTGATGAAGGAGCACGGCCAGGGGTACGGCGGCACCTGGGGCGAGGTGCGCGACAGCATCGCCGACGACGCGATCGTCAACTACCAGTACATCGAGGCGATCCTGCGTCGAGGAGCCCTGGTACCGCGGCCGCTCGATCGTCATCGGCGACGCCGCCCACGCCTGCCCGCCGCTGATCGCCCAGGGCGCGGCCATGTGCGCCGAGGACGCCGTCGTGCTCGCCGAGGAGCTCACCTCGGGCGCCGACGTCGACGCCGCGCTCAAGGCGTTCATGGACCGCCGCTTCCCGCGCGTGAAGATGGTGCTCGACAACAGCCTCCAGCTCGCCGAGTGGGAGATCGCTCCCGACACCCCCGGCGCCGACCCCGGCCGGATCATGGGCCAGACCCTGCACGCCCTCTGCGAACCCGCCTGACTGCCCTGGTCGAGGTCGTGCACCGCGACGACGATCGACCGTCCGGCTTCACCGGGCTCCTGCTCCGTGGTCAGGACGGGCTTCGACGACGCGCGGACCGACCGGATCTTCAACCGGCGGCTCGCCGAGCGCTCCCCCGCGGCGGTGCTCCGGGCCGAGACGGAGCAGGACGTGGTGCTCGGCGTACGCCTGGCCCGCGAGCGCGGCTGGCAGGTCGCGGTCCGGTCGGGCGGGCACAGCTGGGCCCAGTGGTCGGTGCGCGACGAGGCGCTGGTGATCGACCTCGGCGGCCTCCGGGAGCTGTCGTACGACGAGACGACCGGCATCGTCTCCGCCTCGCCCGCGATCAAGGGCGGCTCGGAGCTGGCGCCGTACCTCGACTCCTTCGGCCGCTTCTTCCCCGGCGGCCACTGCCCGACCGTCGGCATCGGCGGCTTCCTGCTGCAGGGCGGCCAGGGCTGGAACGCGCGCGGCTGGGGCTGGGCCGCGGAGTACGTCGAGGCGATCGACGTGGTCACCGCCGACGGCGAGCTCGTCCGCGCCGACGCCGAGCAGAACGCCGACCTCTACTGGGCCGCCCGCGGAGCCGGACCCGGATTCTTCGGCGTGGTCACGCGCTTCCACCTCCGCACGCTGCCCGCCCCGCGGCACATCGCCCAGACCGTGCAGGCGTTCGCGCTCGACGACTTCGACGAGGTGATGACCTGGCTGCACGAGGCGCACCACTCGGTCGCGGACACCGTCGAGATCGTCGCGCTGACCAAGACCGACCACGCGCTCTCCCACGACCCGGTGCTGCTCGTGACGGGCGTCGCCCTCGTCGACGACGAGGCAGAGGCCGACGCGGCGCTGGCGCCGTTCCGCGACAACCCGGCCCTCGACCGCGCCCTGATGGTCGTGGACGCCGTGCCGACCACGCTCGAGGAGCAGCGCAAGCGTCAGCTCGAGGACAACCCCGAGGGCCACCGCTGGGCGGTCGACAACGCGTGGCTCACCGGCCCGGCCGACGGAGGTGCTGCCGGCGATGCGCCGCGCGTACACGACCCTGCCGAACGACAAGGCGTTCACGATCTGGTTCAGCATGGCGCCGCTGCGCGAGCTGCCCGACATGGCGTTCTCGATGCAGTCGGAGATCTACCTCGCGTCGTACGTGCTGTGGGAGGACCCGGCCGAGGACGAGCAGCACGAGCAGTGGCTGCGCGACGCGATGGCCGACCTCGAGCCGGTGACGGTGGGCCAGTACCTCGGCGACGGCGACCTGAGCCGGCGCCAGGCGAAGTTCCTCTCCGACGACGCACTGGGCCCGGCTGCAGGAGATCCGCGTCGCAGCGCGACCCCGACGGTGTGTTCGTCGGCTACCTCGCGGGACCCGACGGCGCCGCCAACGCCAACCACTTCGCCGACCGGAACGGCTAGTCGGCCAGCGCCCCGCCACCTCGTCGAGCCGGTCGAAGAACCACTCGTGCGCCGGGTCGGCGAGCCGGTCGCGGGCGAACCAGTAGCCCTCCGCCAGCACCACCTCGCCGAACGGCGGCTCCACCTGCACGAGCGGTCCGCTGCCGCTGGTGTGCAGCTTCGCCAGCCGCTCGGGTACGACGCCGACCAGGTTGGTGCCCTCGATGACGAACGGCAGCGGCAGCCAGCCCGAGACGCTCACCTGGATGTGGCGGTGGATGTCGAGCTCGCCGAAGACCCGGTCGACCGGCGTCAGGATGCCGGGCCCGAAGGTCGCCTGCGGCGTGCGGCAGCCGGGCGAGGTCCTCGAGCGACAGCCCGTGCTCAGGTCGTGGTGACGCGGGTCGACCAGCAGCACCATCCGGTCGCGCCACAGCGGACGCGACTCGCCCGGGAAGCCGAACCCGAGCGGGGCGATCAGGGCGTCGTACTCCAGCAGGACGCGGTCGGAGGAACGGATGTCCGGGCCGAGGTGGTCGATGCGCAGGCGTACGCCGGGAGCGAGCTCGCTGATCCGCGCCAGCAGCGGCTCGTGCACGACCGAGATCGCGTAGTCGCTCATCGTCAGGCGGAAGGTGCGCTCGCGACGTGCTCGGGTCGAACCCCTCCTCGACGTGCAGCGCCTTGCTCATCAGCCGCAGCGCCTGCTGCACCTCGGGCAGCAGCTCGACCGCGAACGGCGTCAGGTCGTAGTCGCGGCCGTTGCGGGTCAGCAGCTCGTCGTCGAACTTGCGCCGCAGCCGCGCCAGCGCCGCGCTCATCGCCGGCTGGCTGAGCGAGAGCCGCTGCCCGGCCCGCGTCACGTTGCCCTCCTCGAGCAGCACCTTGAGCGGGAGCAGCAGGTTGAGGTCGGTACCGCCGAGTGGCATGGGCACAGTGTCGCAGGAGCGTGTGACGGCCGTCATACGATGCCCCGGCATCCCGGACATGCGAGAGAGGTGGCACCCGTGACCGACGCGCTGCGCCAGGTCGACGCCAACCTGCTGCTCTCGCTGCACGCGCTGCTCGAGGAGCGCAACCTCACCCACGCCGGCGCCCGGATGACGATGAGCCAGCCGGCGATGAGCGGCGCGCTCGCCCGGCTGCGCAAGCACTTCGACGACGAGCTGCTCGTGCGCACCGGCCGCGGGTTCGAGCTGTCCCCGCTCGGCGAGGAGCTGCGGCCCGCTGGTCGCCGAGGCGGTCGAGGCCGCCGAGGCGCTGCTCGGCAACCAGCGCGAGTTCGACCCGGGATCGAGCACCAAGCAGTTCGACGTGAGCATGTCGGAGTACGCCATGACCGTGCTCTCCGAGCCGCTCACCCGGCTGATGCGCGAGCAGGCGCCGGGCTGCTCGGTGTCCTTCGACAGCACGCCGCCCTCGCGGGACCTGTTCGAGAGCCAGCTGATGAAGCGCGACCTGATCGTGGCGCCGCTCGGCTTCGACTTCCCCGGCCGCACGCAGCCGATCTTCACCGACGAGCTCGTCTGCCTGGTCGTCGCGGTCGAACTCGTGGCTCGAAGGACGGCGCCCTCACCGTCGAGGACCTGCACGCGATGCCGCACGCGGTCGCCGAGTTCCTGGCGGCCGGCGACCAGCGCCGCCCGCTCGAGGTGCTCGCCGCCGAGAAGGGCCTCGGCGACCGCACCGTGCTCGTGCAGGTGACCAGCCTGCTGACCCTGCCCGTTCGCCGTGGCCGGCACCGACATGTGCGCGTTCGTACCCAGCCGCCTCGCCCGCCACTGCCTCGACATGCTCGACCTGGTGATCGCCTCGACCCCGCTCGACGCCGTCCAGATCACCGAGGCCGCCCACTGGCACCCCCGCCGCGCCGACGACCCGGCCGGCGTCTGGCTCCGGCAGCTGCTCTACGACGTCGCGGTCGACGTCGAGACCGACGACTCGATCTCCTGCGTCGTGACGAGCCGGCTCGCCGTACCGGCCAGCAACGAGCAGCTCGCCATCACGATCGCGGGTGCGACCGCCGAGTCGTCGCCGCTGAGCCCGACCAGCGGCGAGACCACGGCGCCGAGCGCGAACTGGGAGAAGCCGAGGATCGCGCTGCCGGTCCCGGCCACCTCACGGACGTGGCCCATCGCGAGGGCGGCCGAGCTGCCCATGATGCCGCCGTTGCTGAGCACGGCGAGGAAGATCGCGACGGCGTACGTCCACGCCGGTGCGTCGAGCAGGACCAGCAGCGACCAGGCTGAGGGTCGCCGAGTACCTGCAGGGCGATCGAGGCCGACGACGATGCGGGCGGGGTCGGTGCGCTCGACCACGCCGGCTGGCCACGGCCCCCGCGGTGATCAGGCCCGGCGGCGTTGAGGCCGAAGGCGAGGCCGTACTCCACCTCGTTGAGCCCCATCACCCGCTGGTAGACGAACGGCGAGGCCGAGATGTAGCTCATCATCATCCCGAAGGAGAACGCGAAGACGGCCGTGTGGCCCCAGTAGCCGCGGGTGTGGAAGATCTTGCGCAGCGCCGCGCCGTACGGAATCGCGGCGGCCTGTCGGGTCTCCTGCGGATGCGTCTCGGGTACGACGACCACGATCGCCACGAGCATCACGCAGGCACAGTGCCGTGACCGTCCAGAGCATGCCGCGCCAGCCGATCGGGTCGGACAGCAGCCCGCCGACGAGTGGGGCGAGCACCGGCGCCACCCCGCCGACGGTGAGCATCAGCGTGAACGCGCGCGCAGCGGCTCGTCCGGTGACGAGGTCGGAGATGACCGCGCGTCCGATGACCATGCCGCCGGCTCCGGCGAACCCCTGGACCAACCGGGCCGCCACGAGCACCGGCAGGCTCGGCGCCATCGCGGACACCACGCCCGCGACCACGCAGACCGCCGCGCTGATCACGAGCGGCGGCCGCCGGCCGAACCGGTCGGACAGCGGTCCCATCACCAGCTGGCCGCAGGCCAGCCCGATCAGGAACGCGGTCAGGGTCAGCTGCACCCCGCTGGCCGCGCTGCCGAGGTCGTCGCCGATCGCCGGGAAGCCGGGCAGGTAGAGGTCGGTCGCGATCGGCGCGAACGCCGCGAGCAGCGCCAGCGTGAGCAGCAGCGACGTACGGAACGGTGGTGACCCGCCGTCCTCAGCGACGTCCAGCTCACCGGCGTCGGTGGTCGGGCGGCGGGTCACGTCGAGTAGTCAAACAGCGCCGCCACCCACGGCGGAACGCGCGCGTGACCATGCCACCAATCGGCTCTGGTGATGCCCGAAAGCCTTGTCGCGCGCGGCCGCGTGCGGCTGACTTGGAGCAGTCTCACCGAACGCAGAAGGAGCACCCGTGACCTGGAACGATGGCACGCCGTACGTCGACGAGCTCGTCAAGGGCGTCTACGCCTACGTGCAGCCCGACGGCGGCTGGATGGTCAACAACAGCGGGGTGATCGTCGACGGCAGCGGTACGGCGGTCCTCGTCGACACGTTGTCCACCGAGCGGCGTACCCGCGCCTTCCTCGACGAGGTCGCCCAGGTCTCCACCGGTGCCCCGAAGGCGGTCGTGAACACGCACCACCACCCCGACCACACCTACGGCAACGGCTTCGTGCCCGCCGAGACGCTGGTGATCGGGCACGAGAAGTGCCGCGAGGCGGTGCTCACCGCCGGCCTCGAGGCGACCAACGTGATCACCGCGCCCGACTACGGCAACCTGACGCTGCGCCCGCCGGAGGTCACGTTCAACGACCGGATGACGCTGCACCTCGAGGAGTTCCCGGTCGAGCTCCGCCACGTCGGTGGCCCGGCGCACACGACCAACGACGTCCTCGTCTGGCTGCCCGAGCAGAAGGTGCTCTTCGCCGGCGACCTGGCCTTCAACGGTGGCCAGCCGTTCGTGCTGGAGGGGTCGATCCGCGGCTTCCGCTCGGCCATCGCGCAGATGCAGGAGCTCGCCCCCGACACCCTGGCCCCCGGCCACGGCCCGGTCTGCCACGGCGAGGACGTGGCCACGCTGCTCGCGTCGATGGACGCCTACCTCGGCTTCGTCCAGGACGTCGCCACCGAGTCGTACGCCGCCGGCCTCACCCCGCTCGAGGCCGCCCAGAAGCACCGCGACAACCCCTACAGCGACTGGGCCGAGACCGAGCGCTTCGTCGGCAACCTGCACCGCGCCTACTCCGAGCTCGCCGGCAACCCCGCCGACACCACGCTCACCGTCCCCTCGGTCTGGCCCGACATGGTCACCTTCCACGGCGGCCCCATCCCCTGCCACGCCTGATCGACTCGGTGGTTGAGGACGGCGAGGAACGAGCCCGTCTCGAAATCACGTGCATCCAGTGGTTTCGAGACGCTCGCTGGCGCGTCGCTCCGCAACCACCGACCGGCAGAGGCCGTGTCGCCGGACCAGGACCGCCAACCCACGCCCCGACCTGGCGAGACTGATCGTCCTTGTGCGGGCAGAGCTCAGAACGAGTGCGTCCCCGGACCCACCAGCTGGGTCCCCGACGGCAGCACCACCTCGGCGGAGCAGCCCGGCGGCACGGTGACGTCGAGCGCGAAGGCGCCAGCACGAGAGTGACCAGGACGCCGCGACCAGACCGTGCGGCGAGTCGTGCGAGGCGCGAGCCCAGGTGAGTCCCCCACCGGGCCGCGGCTCGACCCGGAAGGTGCGCCAGGTCGGCGAGGTGCGCTGCAGCCCGACGACGTAGCGGTGCAGGAACGAGACGACCGCACCCTTCGAGTAGTGGTTCAGCGACTCGTGCGGCACGCCGTCCTCGTCGATGCCCTCCCAGCGCTCCCACACCGTCGTGGCGCCGCGGTCGATCATCGTCATCCACGAGGGGGCCTGGTCCTGGAAGAGCAGGTCGTACGCCGTGTCGAGGTGACCGCCGTCCGCCAGCACGGGCAGCAGATCGGGCGTCGACAGGAAGCCGGTCGCGAGGCGCGTGCCGTTCTCGCGCACCATCGCGTCCAGCCGGTCCACGGCCGCCTGCCGCAGTGCGGACGGCACCAGCCCGAAGCGCGAGCGCACGCACCAGGTTGGCCTGCGTCTGCGGGCTGATCTCGCCCGACGGTGCCGACGAACTCGGCGCGCCAGGCATCGCACCACCGCCTCGCTCAGCACCCGGTAGCGCTTGGCCTCGACGTCTCGACCCAGCACCTGCGCGATCTGCGCCGCGACCTCGGTGGACCGGGCGAAGAACGCCGTCGCGACGTCGCTCTTGTCGGCGGCGATGAACGCGCCGAAGTCCGAGAGGTCCTCGCCGGGCACCAGCCACTCGCCCCAGTGGAAGCCGGAGTCCCAGAGGTACTGCTCGTGCGGCGCCGGCGTCCGGGCCGCGCCTCCACCCGCGACGGGTGCCGCTGCTCACGCGCCGTCCGCTCCACGAAGTCGAGCCAGCGCACCATCGTGGGCCACTTGCTCCTCGAGCGATCCGCAGGTCGCCGTGCTCCTGGTAGATCTCCCACGGCACCAGCACCACGGCGTCGCCCCAGCCCGCCGAGCCGTTGACGTGCTCGAGCATCCCGACCATCTCGGCCGGCGGCATCGGCGCCATGTTGCCGACGATCCCGTTGTCCCACTGCTCGACGGCGAGGTCCTGGAGCCACTTCGCGGAGAAGCCGGCGACGTCGTACAGGAAGGTCGCGGTCGGCACGTACAGCTGCCAGTCCCCCGTCCACCCCGCGCGCTCGCGCGTCGGGCAGTCGGTCGGGATGTCGCAGGCGTTGTCGCGGAAGCTCCACACCGCCGCCTCGTGCAGCGCGTTGACCTTGGCGTCGCTGCACTCGAACCAGCCCGTACGCCGCAGGTCGGTGTGCACGACGACCCCGGTCACGTCGTCGACCGCCAGCTCGCCGGGGTGGCCCTCGACCCGCACGTACTGGAACCCGTGGGTGGTCAGCCGTCGGCTCGAACACGTCGCCCTCGACGCCCGCCGACGTGACGTGGTCGACCATGCCGGCCCGGAGCTCGCCCTCGATGAACGGGATGTCGGCCGGCTTCAGGTGCTCGGTCGTGACGTCGCCGTCCGGCCCGAGCGCCTCGCCGTGCGTGAGCGTCAGCGCGCGTGCCCGCAGGCCCGAGGTCGGCCAGCCAGACCCAGCCGTTGATGTTCTGGCCGAGGTCGAAGACCTGCACGCCCGGGCGCACGGTGGTCACCGACGACCGGCCGGAGCTCCTCGACCGCCCGCACCGGCGGGGCCGGCGAGGCGACGAGGGCGTCGTAGCCGTGGTCGACGACCTCGACGGCGTCCCAGCCCTCGTCGTCGAAGCCCGGCTCGTCCCAGCCGTCGACGACCAGCCGGCGGTCCTCGTCCTGCCCCTCGATCAGGTCGGCGGCGAGGACGTGCGATCGGCGTGCTGCGCCAGCCGTCGCCGGAGCCGACGACGGTGGTGCTCCCGTCCGGGTGCTCGACGTGCAGCTGGGCGAGCAGCGCGGTCCGGTCGCCCCACTGGTCGGAGGCGCGCAGCATGCCGACCTGGCCGCGGTACCACCCGTCGGCGAGCACCGCGCCGAGCACGTTGGCGCCCTCGGTGACCAGCCCGGTGACGTCGTAGGTCTGCACCTGCGTGCGGTGCGCGTACTCCGTGTAGCCGGGCGCGAGCTCGAGGTCACCGACGCGCTGCGCCGTTGAGGCGCGGCTCGTAGATGCCGTGTGCGGTGACGTGCAGCCGCGCGACCGCGACCGGCTTCGGGCACGTGGACCTCGCCGCGCAGCAGGTACGCCGGCCGGAACCCCGCCGGGTCCGCCGCGTGCTCGACCGGCCGCACCCACGCGCCGACCAGTCGGACGTCCTCGAGCAGCCCGGTCTCGAGCGCCGTCGGCTCCGACCAGTCGCTCTCGCCGAGGTCGGTCCACACCCGCACCCGCACCTCGCGCCGCTCGCCCGACGCCAGCGGCTCGGCCGGCCACGGCGACCAGCACGTTGTCGGCCGACTCGACGCGGCCGGTGCCGACGCCGTCGACCGACGATCTCGTAGGCCACCTGCTCGGTCGCGCCCGCCGGCAGCTGCCACGACAGCCGCGGCCGGCGTACGCCGATGCCGAGCGGTTGCTCGAGGTGTTCGACGCGCACGCGCATGCGGGGGCCTTCCGGTCGGGTGTGGCCACACCAACCAGCCGACCGGCGACCGCGCGGAACTCAGCGACTCCGATGCCACTGATCGGCGCGGCGGATGGTCGACCGGTCAGGCGAGGCGAGGTGTCCACGAGATCGTGGGACATGGAGTACTTGGCGCGGAGTCGCTGCTCCTGCTCGGATCGGTAGCGCCGGCCGCGCTCGACCCGCCGATCCTTGCCGCCGGGTCGCCGTTCCTGCGCGCCGTACACCGCCGCCGTCACGTGACCGAGCAGCGGGCACGACGTGCTTGAAGCGCGACTCGTCGATCCCGAGCTCGTCGGCCAGGCTCCCACCGACGACCGCGCGGATCATCCCGTTGACGTACGTCGTGGCCACCCGCCGCGAGGCCGGCATCCTCGCGGGGAACAGCTCGGTCACCTCGGGGATCAGGTAGTCGTTGACCAACCCCGCCACCAGCGCGCGGCTGTCGTCGTCGATCGGCGGCCGGGTCAGCTGGTAGAGCTCCTGGATCCGGCGCTGATCCGCCTCGTCGGCGGGGAGCAGCGCCTCGGACACCCCGGACAGATGACCCACGTAGCGCCACAACGCATAGATGTCGTCGAGCTCGTCCGCGTCGTACCGCGCGCCGAGCAGGTCCATCCCCGCCAGCGCGATGCTCCCGAACTCGCTGAGGGTGTGCGCCATGTAGGGCTGGCTGATCGGCGTACCGAGAACGGCGGTGTCCCACTCCGGCCGCTTGGCGACGTGCCGCCGGACCATCGCGTGGATGACGCGGACCCGCAGGGTCCGCTCGAACCCCAGCCCGTCGCGACGCATCCCGCCGTGGGTGGTGACCTCCCGGAGCCAGTCCCCGACCTCGAGGTTGCGCATGCCCGCGTTGTCGACCAGCCGACCGGTCAGGATGAGCGGGTACGCCGCAGCAGGGTTGGTGTACCCCACCATCAGCGAGGCCGCGGCGAGCACGAGCCCCAGCTGGAGACTGTTGCGGGCCAGGTGGTCACCGGCGCGGTCCAGCTGTTCGAAGTCGACCCAGGACGGGACGACGTCCACCTCGTCGAACAGCGCCACCAGCGAGTCGGGCGGCGAGTCGACCGACGCGATGCCGTCCTGGATCGCGGCGCGGAACATCCGCATCCCGGGGCCGCGGCCGAGGTCGACCAGGTCGGCCGCGAACGCATCGGCGAGCGGGTCGCCCTCCGACAGCCCGCGCACCCAGGCCCGACCGACGTCGCCGTGACGCGCGATGGCCTCGTCACGTTGCGAGCGTGCAGCGGCGCGCGCTCGGCAGGATCCATGCGTGGATCGTAGGGCTCCCGGCGACCAGGCGGTCGAGCCGTCCTGCGTCAGCTCCCCTGCCTCAGGTCGTCGGCGACCAGCTCCCGTGGAAGCCCGCGGGCACGCGCGCCGGGAGGTGTACGGCGGCGACGTCCTCGAGCGTCTCGGCATCGAGGAACACCAGCTCGCTGGTGCCCTTCGTCCTGGTCGAAGACGTAGCCCATCAGCACCCCGTCGCGCCTCGGCGGTCGCGTTCTCGTGCTCGACGAAGCAGAACTCGCTCGCCTCGCGTCCCGGCCCGAGGTTGCGCACCTGGGTCGACCCGGACGCCAGGTCGTGGCGGAACACGGCGTCGCCGGGCCGGCCCTCCTGGAGGCCGACCGAGTAGCCGAACCGGTGCCGCCGGCCGGTGAGCCGCTCGTCGATCCGCGGGAACTCCTGCGAGTGCTCGTCGAAGCGGTCCTCGCGCACCTTGTCGGCGAGCAGGTCGATGGTGAAGCGCGCCATCGTCGACGGACCCTCGTCGGGTCCGTTGAGCACCGTGGCGAACATCCGGTCGTGCCGCACCACGTCGACGACGACCGTGTCGCCGTCCTCGTAGGCGTTCAGCGTGTGGAACACGAAGCAGGGGTCGATCTCGAACCAGCGCACGTCGTCCGGGCCACCCTCGCGGGGCAGCAGGCCGAGGCGGGCCGGGTAGTCCGGGTCCCACGAGTAGGGCAGCGTGTCGAGGTCGCCCTCGGCCGCCCCGCGGGCGATCCGGGAGATGACGGGGTCGGGCAGCGGGTTGCGGCCGATGATCGCCGACATCATCAGCCGGGCCGGCACCCGCGCCGCCCGCGGCATCGAGGCGAGCGCGCGCCGCTTGTCGAAGACCACGGGCAGGTCGTAGAGCACGACGTAGTTCTCGGTCAGCGCGAAGTCGTGCATCATCGGGCTGCCGCCGACCTCGACCGGCACCGTCTTGCGGATGCGGCCGTCGGTGCCGCGCACCGTGTAGTCGACCCGGTTGCCGCGCAGCCAGTTGTAGGACACCGCGTGCAGCTCGCCGGTCTCGGGATCCTCGTGCGGGTGCGCCGTGTAGCCCGCGGGCAGGTGCCCCGTCGCGCAGGGTCCCGTCGAAGTCGGTGGGGCCGACGGTGTCGAGCTCCTCGGTCAGCTCGTACGGCGGCGACCCGGCCTCGACCAGCGCCAGCGTCTGGCCGGCGTGCGCTGAGCACGTGGGTGTTGGCGGCGAAGTCACCGACCGGCCAGTCCTCGCGCGGCTTCGGCTCCCCCAGCTTGCGGGCGACGGCGTTGGAGCGCACGTAGCGGTTGCGGTACCACTTCGCCTCGCCGTCGACGATGCGCACGCCGTGCACCATGCCGTCGCCGAGGAACCAGTGGTGGTTCTCGCCCGGGGTGCCGAGCGGGTTGGGTCCGATGCGCAGGTAGCGCCCGTCGAGGTGCCGCGGGACGGCCCCGGTCACCGGCAGGTCGGTCACGGTCTGCTCCTCGCGCACCGGCGCGAAGTTGTCCTGGAGGTAGCGGTTGGTCATCGCGAAGCACATCCTCATAACGGTGTTATGACGTCTAGGTATAACGCTGTTATGCCAGAATGGCAAGCATGACTTCCCCGTCCGACCACGAGCGAGACCCGTGACGGGCGACGACGTACGCCGCAGGCTGCTGGAGTCCGCCGCCCTGCTGATCGACGAGGACGGACCCGACGCCCTCACCGCCCGCCGCCTCGCCAAGGCAGGCCGGGCACCTCGACGATGGCGGTCTACACGCACTTCGGCGGGATGCCGGCGCTGGTCAAGGAGATCGTCGCCGAGGGGTTCAAGCGGCTCGACGAGCACCAGGCCGGCGTACCCCACACCGACGACCCGCTCGCCGACCTCTGGGCCCTGGCTCTCGCCTACCGGGCCAACGCCCTGGCGAACCCGCACCTCTACGCGGTGATGTTCGGCGCGACCTCGCTTGAAGGGGTTCACCCTGGCCGAGGGCGACATGGAGGTCGGGCTGCACAGCTTCGGGACCCTGGTCGAGTTCGTCGCCCGCGCCATGGACGGCGGCCAGCTGCGTCGCACGGACCCGGCCCGGGTCGCCGCCCAGTGGTGGACCGCGACGCACGGCTACGTGATGCTCGAGCTCGCCGGCCTGCACCTCCCCCCGGACAACCCGGTCGAGGACGTGATGAGGCCGCTGCTCACCAACCTCGTCGTCGGCCTCTCCCCCGGGGCCCCAGGAGGCCTCGGCCGTACGACTCGGATGACGTCCCGAGAGGACCCGTCTCGACGTCGTGCCATGTCGCCTTCCGCTCGGACCCGCACCGTGCGCGTGGCATAGGCCAGTGGTCGTGCGGCAGGTGCGCTTCTCTGCGCGGTCGTATCGTGCCAAGGGAGAGACCGGTACGTGGGCCGTACGGGTCAGCACCAGAGGGACCGTCATGAGCGGTGTTCGAAGCAGCCTCGGCAGGTCATGCCACACCACCTGGTTTGCCACGGCCCTGGCTGCGAGCGCAATTGCCCTCTCGGGATGCGGCGCTGAGGAGAGCGACAACAGCAGCGCGGCACGCGCGACCACGACTCCCAGCGCATCGGCTTCGGCCGGCGAGGCGGAAACCATCGTGATCAGGACGCGCACGAGGATTCCCGTGGGCAAGATCCTCCAGGGGTCCGCCGTCGCGGGCTCGCCCTTCTGCCCCGGCGGAACGTTCAAGGACGAGCACGGGGCTCCCGAGGTCGGGCTGGTGGACAGGACGATCACGTGTCCCGACGGCACGCTGAGGATGGGGCTCGATCCCCAGATGCCGGTGGGTGACACACAATCCGGCCCGTGGAGGATCGTCGGCGGCACCGGCGCCTACGAGCGCTGGAAGGGTGGCGGTCAGATGGTGATGAGGTACGACGCCAGTGACGACCGCGCACATCCCGAGAACGGTCGGGAGAGGTACACCGGCTCCGTCACGCGCTAGGAGCATCCGCGACGACGTTGCCGCGGTCACGCCGCCTGTCGGTGCCCGATCGTCCTGCGACACCCAAGGACCACGTACAGGTGCGACGTATGCCCGGACATCTTGCCTTTCGTCCCCGGCCCGTTCTGCACCAGTGCCGCGTGTGCATGGACCGCGCGGCGACGGACCGGGCAAGGATGGGCCCATGAGCCTGAACGCGCTGATGCAGAACATCGACGAGTGGTGCGGCACCCCCATCCCGGGGCACCCGCCACGTCCCCCGTGGCTGCGCGACATCCTGACCGCGGTGGTGCTCGCGGAGATGTCCGCGAACCTCGCCACGGAGTCCCAGAGCAACGACCTCTACGAGGCCGCGCGGGACCTCTACAAGTCGGCCTCGGAACAGGTGGCCCTCAACCCGCAGCCGCTGCCGCCGCTCAAGGAACCCAACCCCTGACATGGCGGTCTTCACACGAGGTTTCGGCGGACGTCGGCAGCGCGAGGCCGAGGAGCTCCCGCCCGGTCAGTACCTCACGGACGGCTTCCCGGTGCTCACGGCCGGGCCCACGCAGTACGTCGACACCGACGACTGGTCGTTCACGATCACCACCGAGACCGACGAGCGGTCCACCTGGTCGTGGGACGACCTGATGGCGATGCCGGTCGAGGACGTCAGGTCGACCTCCACTGCGTGACCCGCTGGTCGAAGCTGCAGACCCGCTGGCGCGGCGTACCCGTCGACGCGTTCTTCGAGGACGTCGAGAGCACCGCCGACTACGTGATGGCCCACTCCTACGGCGGCTACACGACCAACCTGCCGCTGGAGGACCTGCTCGACGGCAAGGCCTGGGTGGCCTTCGAGTACGACGACGACCCGCTGCCGGCCGAGCACGGCGGGCCGGTGCGGCTGCTGGTCCCGCACCTGTACCTCTGGAAGTCGGCGAAGTGGCTCAGCGGCTTCACCATGATGACCAGCGACGAGCCCGGTTTCTGGGAGGGCTTCGGCTACCACAACTACGGGGATCCCTGGCGCGAGGAGCGGTATGACGGTGACTGAGTCGCGCACTCGGGGGCTCGTCGGCGGGCAGCGGCCGCGATGGTTGCTGGCCCAGCTGGTCGGGCTGCGCTCGGAGACCAGACGGCGCGCACGCTGACCTTCGACGTGCCGGGCTGGCCCGGGCACCTGGCCGGCCAGCACGTCGACGTACGCCTCACCGCCGAGGACGGCTACTCCGCCCAACGCGCCTACTCGATCTCCGAGCCGGTCGACGGCGAGCAGGTCTCGATCACCGTCCAGCAGGTCGGCGACGGCGAGGTCTCGCCCTACCTCGTCGAGGACATGGAGCTCGGCGACATGCTCGAGGTCCGCGGGCCGATCGGCGGCTGGTTCGTCTGGTCGCCCTCGCCCGAAGCGCCGGTCGAGCAGCCGATCCTGCTGGTGGGCGGCGGCTCGGGCGTCGTACCCCTGATGGCGATGGTGCGCGAGCGTGCCCGCGTCGACAGCCGGGCGCCGTTCCGGCTGGTCTACTCCGTGCGCGACCCCGACCAGGTGATGTACGCCGACGAGCTCGAGCGCCGCGCCGCGGAGGACGGCCTCCTGCTCGACCTGATCCACACCCGCACCGCACCGTCCGGGCTCGCGTCGTACGCCGGGCCGGATCACGGCGTCCGACCTCACGACTCCCGAGTCGCCGGCTGGCGGTCCGGCGCCGCGCCACGCGCCTACGTCTGCGGCCCGACCGGCTTCGTCGAGCACACGATCGGCCTGCTGCTCGCGGCTCGGGTACTCCAACAAGACCATCCGCGCCGAGCGCTTCGGACCCTCAGGGAGCTGACATGACCGAGCCAGGACCGCGACACCGCCCTCGACGGCAACGCCGCCGCCGGACCCTTCGCCGAGATCTTCGGCACCGACGTCACCACCGTGATGGTCACCTGCGCGCGGCTGCCGCGCCTCCGCGCCGTTCGCCGAGCAGAGCGCCTTCCTCGGCGGGCCGGGCGCGGTCCTCCGCTGCCCGGGCTGTGACCACCTGCTCGCCCGGGTCGTCGAGACGCGGACGGAGCTGTGGCTGGAGATGAGCGGCTCGGCCTCGTGGCGCTTCGCGATGCCGGGACCGCCTCGGCCGTAGCCCTCCGATCACTAGACTCCGGGCATTCATCCCCGATTGTCGGAGGAGGAGTTCGGTGGGACGACTCGACGAGCTCGACCTGTCCCTGTCCCTGCCGAAGAAAGAGGCGAAGAAGCGCCTGCGGCAGGAGCAGCGCCGGCTGCTGGACCTGCGCCTCCGGCTCGCCGGCCTCCGCGGCGGCAGCGAGGTCGGGCCGCCGCTGTGCGTCGTCTTCGAGGGGTGGGACGCGTCCGGCAAGGGCGGCGCGATCAAGCGACTCGTCGAGAAGCTCGACCCGCGCCACGTCCGGGTCCGCTCCTTCTCCGCGCCCACCGCAGACGAGAAGCGACACCACTGGCTGTGGCGCTTCTGGCCGGTGCTCCCCGGCTGGGGAGGGATGGCCGTCTTCGACCGCTCCTGGTACGGCCGCGTGCTGGTCGAGCGCGTCGAGGGCTACGCCGAGCCGGACGCCTGGGGGCGGGCCTACACCGAGATCCGCGAGTTCGAGTCGATGCTCGTCGCCGAGGGCACCATCCTGGTCAAGTTCTGGATGCACATCTCCGACGAGGAGCAGCAGCGACGGTTCAAGGCCCGCAAGGACGACCCGCTCAAGTCGTGGAAGCTCACCGACGAGGACTGGCGCAACCGCGAGAAGCGGGAGGAGTACGCCGAGGCCGTGGAGGACATGCTCGACCGGACCAGCACGTCCCAGTCGCCGTGGCACCTGATCGAGGGTGACTCCAAGCGGTTCGCGCGTCTTCGCGTCGTCGAGACGGTCAACCAGGCGATCGAGACAGCGCTCGGCGGCGGCCAGGGCGCTCGCGACGGACGCGGCTGAGGCATGTCGCGCAAGGCCAGGATCTGGCTGACGATCGGCGCCGTGCTGCTCGCCGCGCTCGTCGTCCTCGTGGTGCTGTTCGGCGGCGGCAGCGGTCCCGGAACCGGCGGCGGCTACTGACGGGCCGGGAGATCGGTCACTGGAGCCCGGCGTCGTGCACGCAGATGGCGATCTGCACGCGGTTGGTGACCTCGAGCTTGGTGAACAGGTGCCCGATGTGCGCCTTCACGGTCGGCACCGAGAGATACAGCCGGGCGGCGATGTCGGCGTTGCTGAGGCCGGCGCCGACGGCGGCGGCCACCTCCCGCTCCCGTTCGGTCAGCCGTGACAGCCGACCCTTGGCGATCCGCGTCCGGTCCGGCGCCGACCCGGCGGTCAGCTGCTCGATCAGCCGCGTGGTGACGCTCGGCGAGAGCATCGGGTCGCCGTCGGCGACCCGGCGGATGGCTTCGACGATCGCCGGCGGGGCGGTGTCCTTGAGCAGGAAGCCGCTGGCCCCGGCGCCGAGCGCCCGGGCCACGTAGTCGTCGGCGTCGAACGTCGTCAGGACGATCACCTTCGGCGGGTCCGGCCAGGAACCGATCACCTCCGTCGCCTGCAGGCCGTCCATCCGCGGCATCCGGATGTCCATCAGCACGACATCGGGGTGGTGCCGCTGGGCAGCGTCCACGCCCGCCTGGCCGTCGACCGCCTCGCCGACCACGTCGATGTCGGGCGCGCCGCCGAGGATCATCACCAGGCCCGACCTGACCAGGGCGTCGTCGTCGACGACGAGCACCCGGATCGTGCGGCTCACGTCTGCCACGGCAGCCATCCGATGAGCTCGAACGACCCGTCGACCCGCTGGGTCGTGAGGCTGCCTCCGGCGAGCTTGGCGCGCTCCCCCAGGCCGACCAGACCCAGCCCGGCTCCCGGTGTGGGAATGCCACGGGGCCGCCTGCTCGCTCCGGGCCGGGTTGCGGATCCTGATGCTGACCCCCTCCGCCGGCGAGCCGCTCATCTGGACCACGGCGGTGACGCCCGGTGCGTGCTTGCGGACGTTGGTGAGTCCCTCCTGGACGATGCGGTACGCCGTCCGGCCGACCTGGTCCGGCATCTCCGACGAGCCGACCACGCGGTCGTCGTACTGGATCCGCATGCCGGCACCCTCGGCCTCCAGCACCAGCGCGGTGAGGTCTCCGAAGGTCGGCTGCGGTCGCTCGTCCGGCCGCGCCGCGTCGCCGTCACGGAGCACGCCGAGGACCTGCCGCAGGTCGCTGAGCGCCTCGTGCGAGGTGGACTGGATGAGCTCCGCGGTCTGGTGCGTCTCGGCTGCGGTCAGGTCGGTGCGGTAGGCGAGAGCGCCGGCGTGCATGGCGATCAGGCTGATCCGGTGGCCGAGGACGTCGTGCATCTCCCGCGCGATCCGGGCCCGTTCGTTCAGCTGTCCCTGCTCGACGCGCAGGGCCTGCTCCGCCTCGGCGCGCTCGGCCCGGTCACGCAGGGTCCACAGGAGCTCGCGACGCGAGCCGATGTACATGCCGCCCGCGATCATCGCGATCGCGGACAGGAGCCCGAGGATGTAGTCGATCCACACCGGGCCGCTCGCCGTGCCCGGCTGCAGCAGCGGCACCGTCGCCGACGACACCACGCTGAGCAGCAGGATGACCACGACCTGCCAGATCACCCTCCGGGTGGCCAGGGACACCGTCGCCAGCGTGCCGGGACCGTTGGCGGTCACCGAGACCGAGCCGAGGATGCTGGTGGCCGCCGCGACCGCGAAGGGCCAACGCCGACGGAAGAAGGTCAGTCCCAGCGCCACGAGACCGCAGGACAGGTCGAGCCAGAACAGCCACCGGGCCTGCTCCCACTGAGCGCCCGCCGACAGGGACCACAGCACGCCGCTGAAGGCGACTGCCGCGCTCATGCGCCACAGCTGCGCCTGCCAGGTCAGCGGCGGGTTGTACTGCTCCGGGCTCGGACGTTGCACTCTCCTCACCCTACGAGTCGGCGAGCGTCGCGGAGCAGATCCGGAAGTCTCGCCCGGCCCCTACTTTGGTCGAGGGTGCGCGATCCCTGGGGCCGATGTGCTGCCGGCCCGCCGCGATGAGACTCGGGTCATGATCACAGTTGATGGAGTCACCAAGACGTACGGCGCCCACCGGGCGGTCGACGACGTGTCCTTCGTGGCACGACCGGGACGGGTCACCGGTTTCCTCGGCCCGAACGGCGCGGGCAAGTCCACGACGATGCGCATCATGGTCGGGCTGACCCCGGCCAGCAGCGGCCGCGTCACGATCGGTGGCCACGCCTACGGCGACCTCCCCAACCCGGGACGGCTCGTCGGGGTACTCCTCGACGCCTCCGCGCAGCACGAGGGCCGCACCGGCCGCGAGATCCTCACCATCGGCGCCGAGACCATGGGCCTGCCCCGGTCGCGCGTCGACGAGATGCTCGAGCTGGTCTCGCTCACTCCGGTCGAGGCCGGACGTCGGCTCAAGAACTACTCCCTCGGGATGCGCCAGCGTCTCGGCATCGCCCACGCGCTCCTCGGCGACCCGCGCATGCTGATCCTCGACGAGCCCGCGCAACGGCCTCGACCCGGCCGGGATCCACTGGATGCGAGGCCTGCTGCAGGAGTACGCCGGCCGAGGGCGGCACCGTGCTCCTCTCCTCCCACCTGCTGCACGAGGTGGAGAAGATCGCCGACGACCTGGTCCTCATCGGGCGGGGGCGGATCGTCGCCCAGGGCACGAAGCAGGAGCTGCTCCAGACCCGCGGCGCCTACGTCAGGGGCGTCCAGCCGACGGCGCTCGCCGAGGCACTCCACCGCCACGGCATCCACGCGGTCCCCTCGGGAGCCGGCCTGCGCAGCGACGTCGAACCCCGCCAGATCGGCAACCTGGCCGCGGCCGAAGGCCTGGCTCTCGAGGAGCTGCGACCGGCCGAGGGCGCCGGACTCGAAGACCTCTTCCTCCAGCTCACCGCCGACACCCAACGCGAAGGAACCGCAGCATGAGTACCGCGACGATCACCCAGAGCAACACCCAGCCCATCCCCCAGCCATCACCGCTGGCCCGGACACACCGGTCGACCTGTCGACCATGCCCCGGATCTCGCTGTGGCGCCTGACCCGGGTCGAGCTCCGCAAGATGGCGAACACCCGGTCCGGCAAGTGGCTGCTCATCGGCATCGCGGTGATCACGCTGGTCGTCATCGTGGCCTTCTACGCCAGCGCCGCCCCGTCCGAGCGGACCTTCTTCAACTTCATGGCGGCGGCGAACGGTCCCCAGGGGTTCCTGCTCCCCGTCCTCGGCATCCTGCTGATCACGAGCGAATGGACCCAGCGGACCGCTCTGGTCTCCTTCACCCTGACGCCCGTGCGAGGCCGGGTCCTGCGCGCCAAGTTCCTCGCCGCCCTGGTGGCCGGCATGGCTGCCATCGCCGTCGCCGTGCTGCTGGCGTCCCTGGCCACGGTCATCGGCGGGTCCGACAACGCCTGGGCCCAGGTCGGCGTCGACGACCTCGGCAAGGTCGTCCTCCTGCAGGTCACCGCCGTGGTCCAGGGGTTGGCCTTCGGCCTGCTGTTCCTGAACTCCTCGGCGGCGATCGTCAGCTACTTCGTCCTGCCGAGCGCGCTCAACATCATCGGCACGCTGTGGGACTCCCTGCACCAGGTGCAGCCCTGGATCGACCTGTGGGCCGCTCAGGAACCGCTGTTCCGCGGCGGCGGGAACCTCACCGGTGAGCAGTGGGCGCAGAGCGTCACCAGCACCCTGATCTGGGTCGTGCTCCCGCTGGCGGTGGGCCTCTTCCGGGTCCTCCGCGCCGAGGTCAAGTGACCCCAGCCGGGACGACCCGACGGCGAGGCGCCACGCCTCGCCTTCGGGTCACGTCCGGCGTCGCCGGACCACGATGAGCGCGGTCCCGACCAGCACCATCACCAGGCCCGCCGCGAGCAACGCCGCGGCGGGTCCGCCGGTTCCGGCCAGGCTCCCGAGTCCCGATGTGGACCCGTCCGTCGCACCAGGGGCGCCTACGGTCCCGCTCGTCCCACCGCCGGTCCCAGCGCCGGAGCCACCCCCGGTCCCGGGGCTGGGGGTCGGGTCGGTGGGCTCCGGAGAGGGTTCGGGTGAGGGTGTCGGCGCCGGTGCAGTGCCCACGACATCGACGGTGACCGTGGCCTCGGCACACAGCGGCGTCGTACCCGGGGAGCAGATGCGGTAGCCGAACGTGTCGGTGCCGGTGAAGCCGGGCGAAGGTTCGTAGATGATCTGGCGTCCCTCGACCCGGGCCGTGCCGGAGGACGGCGGGGTGGTCACCTCGGGCGCCTCGTTCAGGGTGCCGGAGTCGTTGCCCAGCACGGTGATCGTGACCGGGGTGCTCTCCGTGGTTCTCGTCTCGTCGTCGACAGCGATCGGGTAGACGTTGATCGATCACCACGCCCGTGCTGCACAGCTGGGGATCCCCGTTGTCGCAGGCGATCACGGTGAACGTGTCGACCCCGGAGAGCCCCTGGATCGGGGTGTACGTGAACGAACCGTCGGCCGCGACCACCACGCTGCCCGAGCGAGGCAGCACGCCGAGGACGACGCTGACGGCGTCGCCGTCCGGGTCGGTGACGTCGATCGTCCCCGAGACCTCGTTGCCCGTGGTCGTGTCGAAGACGGCAGGGCCGACCGTGGGTGGGTTGTTGGCCGGCAGCACCTCGACGCTCACGCCGGCCGTGGTGCACAGCTGCGGGGCACCGTTCGCGAGGGGCGAGCAGTAGGAGTAGGCGAAGGTGTCGGTGCCGAGAAACCCTGGGTCCGGCGTGTACCGAACCTGCCCGTCGACGATGGTCGCGGTGCCGTTCGCGGGGGTGTCGATGCCATCGAGTACGCCGCCAGGGACGTCGTTGGCAACCACGGGGATCAGCACCGGCGTCTCGGCGAAGGTGCGGGCGTCGTCGTCGACGGCGACCGGGGAGATCGCCACGAACACTGTCGCGGTGTCGCAGAGCGACGCGGCGGTTGTCCCCGTTGTCGCAGACCTCGTAGGTGAAGCTGTCATGCCCTGAGAAACCGGCTGAGGGTCGGTAGACGAACGCACCCGAGCCGGCCATCAGCGCGAGCCCCGAGCCCGGACCGGACACCGGCCCCGTGAACCGGAGGGTCTGGTCGGTGTCAGGGTCGGTGGCGACGACCCGCCGGAGGAGAGCAACGCCCGATCGGCCGGTGACGGTGAGGTCCTCGGCCACGGGTGGCTGGTTGGGTGGCGGGGGTGCTGCCTCGACGTCGGTGCTGGTGTTCGAGGAGTCCGCCGTGCCGTCGTTGTTCGTCGGGTCCGGGTCTGGCGTGCTCGCGATGGAGGAGACCTGGTTGAGCAGGGTGCCGGTGGCGGGAGCGGTGCCGGTGACGGTGAGATCGACGGAGGCCCCGCTCGCGAGGGTGGCCAGGTTCCAGGTGACGGTGCCGCCCGCGACCACGCCGCCGTCCGAGGCAGTGACATCGGTCAGGGCCGGCGGCAACGTGTCGGTGATCTCGACGTCGCTGGCGGTGTCGGGCCCGTTGTTCGTCACGGTGATCGTGAACGTCGAGCTGGCCTCCCGCGGGCACCGTCGGCGGTGCGGACTTGCTGGTGACCACGTCCGCGCCCGGTCGTGGAGTCACGCCGCTGCAGCCCGGTGCCGGATAGCTCCCAGGAGGCTCTGCGCGCACCGTCCCGGCGACCACGTTCTCCACGAGCGGCAGACTCCACGTCGAAGATCTGGGTCGGGGCGGGTGGCGTGAGGTCGTCGACGACGATCGGCTCTCCCGGCGAGTCACCGACGAACCGGTTCTGGGTCTGGCTGGTCGTGCTGATGATGTAGCGGCCGAACCCGCCCACGGTGCCGACGTTGGTCAGGGAGCCCGTGCGCGACGTGCCGGTCGCCGACTGCGACCAGGTGCCGTTGTTGCGGAGCAGGCCGCTCGACCTCTACCAGGCCGTCGTTGGTGGAGGAGGTCCCGTTGTTGTTGAGGTCCTGCGTCGTACTCAGGGCGCACTGGTTGTTGAACGTCGCCCCGCCGTTGACGGTGAGGCCACCGGCGATGCGGGTCAGTCCGCTGTTGCCGAACTGCCCGTTGATCGTGGAGGTACCCGTGACCTCGAGGATCCCGGTGTTGCTGAGTGTGGCCTGGTTGTTCAGGTTGAACCCGCCCGACGCGTTGAACGTGCCGTTGTTGATGATCCCGCCCGCACTCGGCGAGAACTGGCTCGCGACCGTCATCGTCGCGCCGGCCAGGTTGCGGATGCTGGCCGCGCCGTTGAGGTTCAGACCCGCGAAGGTGACCGAGCCCTGGTTGTCGAGGGCGAACCCGGTCGCCACCGAGATCGACGGGAAGCTCGCAGCGCCGCCCGGGGCGATGTCGAGGGTGCCGGCTGCGTTGTTCAGGTACGCCGGGGACAGCGACGCGGAACCGGCGACGCACAGGAACGAGCCTTCAGGGAAGGCGTTGATGCCTCCGGTGAAGCTCCCACCCGTCAGCAGGAGCCGCTCCCCCGCGGCCACCGTGATGGCCTGGCTGCTACCCCCGGAGAGCGTCCGGGTGGGGGCTGCACAGTCGTCCGCGAAGACGGCATCGGCCGACGGACCTTGGACAGTAGGCGAGCGCGCTCACGGCCACTGTGAGCGCACCGAGAAGGGCAAGCCTGCACCTCACCGGGCCGACCATATCGGCATGTGAGACACCGGCACAGCCCTCAGGCTGGGATCAGATGCGTCGCGGCCGCGGCCGCGGCCGCGGCGAGGCCGCCGGCCGCAGCCTCGGCCGCGGCTGGTCGACCTCGCTGCGGAACAGCTTGCCGATCTGGCGCGGGGCGTTCCTGAGCGTCGTCTCCTTGAGCCACCCGTTGGGCAGGGACAGGCGCACGACCTTGTGCCAGGCGCTGCCGACCTGCTTGACCAGCGGAGCCGCGTGGTACTTCAGCTCGTAGCGGTGGAACACCTCGCGCACCCGCGGGGCGATCTCCTGGTAGCGCCGGCTCGGCAGGTCGGGGAAGAGGTGGTGCTCGATCTGGTGCGAGAGGTTGCCGCTCATCAGGTGCATGGCCCGGCTGCCGGAGATGTTGGCCGAGCCGAGCATCTGGCGCAGGTACCACTCCCCCTTGGTCTCGTCCTCGGCGATCGACTCCTGCTCGAAGGTCTCGACGCCCTCGGGGAAGTGGCCGCACATGATCACCGAGTGCGCCCAGAGGTTGCGGGCCACGTTGGCGGTCGCGTTGGCCACGAGGGTCCTGCGCCACGAGCGGCCGGAGAGCGCCGGGAACAGCACGTAGTCCTTGGCCGCCTGCCGGCTGATCTTGCCGAGCGTCTGCCCGACCATGGACCGGAGCTCCGGGGTGAAGCCGCGCTTCTGGCGCAGGTGGTCGCCGAGGTCCATGTCGTACATCGCGATGCCGTACTCGAAGAAGCACGCGTTGACGAAGTTCCACAGCGGCTGGACGAGGTAGCGCGGCTTCCACGGCTGGTCCTCGTCGACCCGCATGATCCCGTAGCCGAGGTCGTTGTCCTTGCCGAGGATGTTGGTGAAGGTGTGGTGCTGCACGTTGTGCGCGCGCTTCCACTGCGCCGCCGGCGACGCGTGGTCCCACTCCCAGGTGCTCGAGTGGATCTTCGGGTCGCGCATCCAGTCCCACTGGCCGTGCAGGACGTTGTGGCCGATCTCCATGTTGTCGAGGATCTTGGCGACCGCGAGGCACGCCGTACCGAGGACCCAGGCCGACTTGTAGCGGCTCCCCAGCAGGAGCACGCGGCCACCCATCTCGAGCTTGCGCTGCACGTCGATCACCCGCCGGATGTACGCCGCGTCCCGGGCGCCGCGGTCGTCGAGCACCGACTGGCGGATGACTCGAGCTCGCGACCGAGCGCCTCGACGTCCGCAGCGGTCAGGTGCCCACCGGGCTGAGGGGCTTGTTCTCGAGGGCCGTCATCCTGTGGAAACGTACCCGGCCATCGTGAACGGCGAGTCCTACCAGGTCCGCGCGCCGTTGCCTGGGCAGGGCGCGTACCCGAGCCTGTCGAGGGGCCCGAGCCTGTCGAGTCCCGTCGGCAGTCGGTCCTCGGGGTTGGCGCGGCTCCGGGCCGAGCGGCGCGAGCCGACCTCGGATCGCGTGACCCCTGAGGCGCGGCCGGCGCGGAGGGAGGCCTGACCTCACCCGGCCCACCGCAGCCGGCCGCGGCGGACGAGCTCGGCCACCGTGCGGGTCGTCTGGCCGGCCAGTCCCCTCGTCGTCGACCAGAGTCGCTCCTCGAGCAGCTCGGGACGGCCGCTCCTGCAGCAGCTGCGTGAGCAGCTCGCGGAACTCGGTGCGGTCCAGCGCGCTCACCGTGACCGAGGCCTCGTAGACGCTCGACGTCGCGCCGACGGGTTGCCGGACGGGCACCAGGAACGCCATCCGCTCGGCGAGGGCCTCGCGCCGCAACCGTTGCCGCTCGAGGTCGTCGAGCGCGATGATCTCGGGCAGGATGAGCACGCGGTCCACGGCGTCGGACCGCACCGTCTCGAGCAGACGCACCGCCTCACGGGCGACGGCCCCTCGACCGGCCCCGGGCTCGCCGTGCAGCCAGATCACACCACCGGGCTCCTCGCCCTGGACCAGCTCGGCGACCGTGGCCGCCAGGTCGACCACGACGTCGCGGTGGTGCTCCACACGACGAAGGCTCAGCCCGTCGCCGGCCGTGACCACCTGGAGGTAGAGCGCCCGTGTCTCCGGTGAAGGCTGCACGCCGTAGGCGGCCTCGAGGCTGGCGCTGCAGGCTCTCGAAGGTCTCGATGGCGCGACGGGTCTCGCCGAGGCTCGACCACGCGACCATCACCGCACGCGCCGACGCCTCGCTGCCGAGCAGGTCGTAGGCCCTCTGGGCGAGGTCGAGGCTCTCCCGCGTGAGAGCCAGCCGGGCGGCCGCCGCGGCGCCGTCGAGCAGCAGCTGGCCGCGCAGCTCGCGCAGCTCCTCGCGCAGCGCGTAGACGGCCTCGCACGACCCGCTCGAGACCACCAGGTCGGCGCCGCAGGTCTCGCTCGAGCTCCTGGACCAGCCGGAGCACCTCGGCGTCGTGCCCCAGACGCTGGTGCCGCTCGACGGCCGCCGCGCCACGACGGAGCTGGCGCGACGTCGCTCTCGACGTCGCCCAGCGTCAGCAGGTCACCGGACCTGAGCACCGCGTCCGGGCCCAGCGCGCGCCGCAGCTGCGCCACGGCGGTGCGCAGGCTCATCCGGCCGCGGGCCTCGTCCGCCGTCGGCCACAGCAGGCCCGATGTAGTGGTCGGCGCCCCGCTCCTGCTCGTCCGCCGCGACGAGCAGGCGCAGCAGGTCGAGCGCCTTGCTCGTGGGCACGGCGCCGGCGTCGAGACGACGCCGTCGACTGCGCCGGAGCACGACCGTGCCCAACAACTTGATCGCAGGGGACATCGTCCCCTCCCCCGTGACGTGGGTCGCGGGTACGACCCTGTTGGTTGTGACGCCCTTCACGGACATCACGCGCAAATGATGCACATGTCCACTGCGATCGCGTGCACTTTCCGGCACTGATCGGTCTAGGCCGGTTGCGTCCGTCACTCGCCCGGTCGGACGGCCGTTTCACGCGTCTTTCACGGCGGATCCTGAGGGTTCCGTTTTGTTGGGTCGACCAACGCAAGACCTGCGTCGTCGATTCGTACGTCGGGGCCACGCTCCGTCCGTCTCGTCCACTGGGGGAATCTCGTGACCACATCTGTCGTCGCCGCGCACCGCACGTCGCCTGTCGCCAGGGCGCTGCTCGTCCTGCTGGCCATGGTGCTGTCGCTCGACCACGCTGAGCGTCGTCGCCTGGGCGCCGGTGCAGGCGGCCGCGCCGCCCACGCTCGTCGAGCGCGAAGGTCAACTTCGGACCGACCGGCGCCGCCTGCCCGCCGGCTGGACTACACCCAGGACACCGGCGCGGCGTGGACCGACGCCGCCGGGAGCGGCTGGGTGCGCGAGGACTCGCTCGCCGGCACCCACACGCCCCTCGGACCTGACCGCTGAACACCCGCAACCGCACCGCACCGTGCACCGGTGGCACGTGCAGGGCCGCACCTTCATCCACATGCAGGCCCCAGTCACCAACGCGACGAACAACACCACCAAGGGCGCCTGGGAGTACGCCGTGCCGAACGGGCAGTACAAGGTCGAGGTCGGGTACGGCGACGCCAACCTCGGGCGCCGACGCCGAGAGCCACACGCTCAACGTCGAGGGCGTCAACTTCGTCAAGAACGACCCGAGCTCGCCCGCCGCCACGGCGTGCAGCTGCGCCGCCAGCCGGCATGCGCATGGCCACCGGCTGGGTCGACCGTCACCGACGGCAAGCTCACCGTCGACGCCATCGGCGGCACCAACACCAAGCTGGCCTGGGTCACCATCGACTCGGTGCCGGTCGCCGGCCTGACCGCCACGGTGCAGAGCGCCGACCTCGATCGCGCTCGACTGGGCCGACGTCGACGGCGCCACCGGCTACAAGGTGTGGCGCAGCGAGGCCCTGCCCGCGCCGAGCAGCCGGACGACCGGTCACGATCGCCCTGCTCGGCAGCCCCGACCTCCTCGGAGTTCACCGACACCACCGCCGTGAAGGGCGTGCTCTACCACTACTCCGTGGGCACCAGCGCCACCGCCGCCGCCATCAACGGCACCGTCGTGCAGGCGATGAGCGACGACGCCGACGCCCCAGCGGCCGACGCTGCCGCTGAAGGTCAACTTCCAGGACCGCGGCCGGCACCACGCCCGCCGGCTACGTCGCCGACTTCGGCCGCGGCTACAGCAACACCCGCGGCTTCGGCTGGGTCGCACCCCGGCACCCAGGTGCCGCTCAGCCTCGTCGGCAACGGCCGCACCCGGACGATCGACGCCACCGCCGCCCGCGCCGCTCGAACACGATGATCCACGCGCAGTACCAGGCCACCGGCGCGAACCAGGCCAACGGTGTGCAGCGCCAGGGCGCCTGGCAGGTGGCGGTGGCCAGGGGCCGCTACGACGTCGAGCTCACGGTCGGCGAGCGGCAGCCCGGGCACCGACCCGACGCGACAACGTCGTCAACCTCGAGGGCACCAACGCCGTCGACTACACGACCGTGACCGGCGCCGGCGTCGCCCAGACCGGTGCCGCCCGCTTCAAGACCGTGACCTGCCAACGTGCGCGTCACCGACGGCTTCCTGACCCTCGACACCCTCGGCGGCACCAACACCAAGCTCACCCACCTGTCGGTCACCCCGGCCACGGACGTCGACGAGAAGCCCGACCAGCCGACCGGCCTCACCGCCGTCGCCGGGGACGGCTCGGTCGCCCTCGACTGGGCCGACAACGACGACTCGGAGGAGAACGACCTCCAGGGCTACGACGTCTACCGCAGCGAGACCACGCCCGTCGCCACCACGGGTACGCCGCTGAACGCGCAGCCGCTCACCGAGCTCGGCGTACACCGACACGACGGCCGCAGAACGACACGACCTACAACTACGTCGTCGTCGCCGTCGACGACGCCGACCAGAAGTCGACCGCCTCGGCGGCCGCGTCGGCCACCCCCGACGCCGCGGCCACCCACGCAGGTCGCCCTCCCCTTCAAGATGAACTTCGTCGCCGCCACCACCGATGTCGCCGCGGGCTTCGGCAAGGACTACGGGCGAGCGTTCTCCAACACCCGCGGCTACGGCTGGGTCAGCCCCACCACGGGCGCACCGCTCAACCTGGTCAGCAACGGCCGGCTTCCGCGACGTCCGTGCGGGCGTGACCGTCGACGTCCGCCAGCGCGGGCTGATGCACATGCAGGGCGACGACGTGCCCTCGAACTTCAACGGGATCGCGACCGAGGGCGAGTGGGAGGCCGCCGTCCCGGACGGCACCTACAACGTCACCGTCAGCGTCGGCGACCAGCCGGGCTCGTCGACCGCTTCGTGCCCGGCGCCCTGCTACGACAGCCTGCACAGCGTCAACGTCGAGGGCGTCGAGGCGATCGACCAGTTCCACGCCACCGCCGACCGACGAGTTCGAGACCGCGACCGTCGTCGCCGACCGGTCGACGACGGCCGGCTCACGATCGACGCCGACGGCGGCACCAACACCAAGATCAACTTCGTCGACGTCGAGGTCGCCGACCTCGACGCCCCGGCGGCGCCGGCCGGCGTCGTGGCCACGCCCGGCGACGGCCAGAACACCCTGGAGTGGGACGCCAACGCCGAGTCCGACGTCGTCGGCTACCGCGTGTACGGGTCCACCGACGAGAACGTGCAGCTGAACGCGGCCAACCGGCTCTCCCCGGCGACGCCCCAGGCGGCGCGCACCTTCACCCACGACCACCTGACCAACGGCACCGTCTACCGGTACGTCGTCACGGCCGTCGACCGCGCGGGCAACGAGTCGATCGCCTCCACCACCGTCGACGCGACCCCGCAGGACCGCACGGCCCCGGCGCCGGCGTCCGGCGCTGCGACGCCACCGCCGGTGACGCCTTCGTCGAGCTGGCGTGGACTGCCTCCACCTCCTCCGACATCGCCTCCTACCGGATCTACCGCAGCGAGACCACGCCCGTGTCGGTGCTCCTGCTGCCGCTGGCGACGGTGACCCACCCGGCCACGACGTACACCGACGACGACGGCCGAGAACGGCACGCGAGTACCACTACGTCGTCGTCGCCGTGGACGCCGTCGGGCAACGCCGTCGGAGCCCACCGACAGCGCGTCGGCGACCCCCGAGGACGTCGTCGCACCGTCCGCCCCGGTGGGCGCCAACGCCGCCCCGGGAGACGCGAAGGTCACGCTCACGTGGGGCACCGGCCAGGCCAGCGACGTCGCCTCCTTCAAGATCTACCGCGACACCGAGCCCGGCGTCGCGACCAACGCCGCCCACCTGCTCGCCACCCAGCCGATCGACGACGGCACCACCTACGTCGACAACGACGTGGTGAACGGCACGACGTACTACTACAAGATCACCGCCGTCGACGAGGCGGACAACGAGTCCGAGGCGTCGACCCAGGTGTCCGCGACCCCGGTGCCCGACCCCGACCTCACCGCACCCGCCGTCCCCGGCCGGCGTCACCGCCACGGGCGGCGACGAGAGCGTCACGGTCAGCTGGGACGCGGTCACCGGGTCCTACGGACCTGCGTGGCTACCGCGTCTACCGCTCCGCCAGCGCCGGTGGCACCGGCACGCTGGTCAGCGGCGAGAACCCGGTCACCGGTGTGCAGTTCGTCGACCAGGGCCTGGTCAACGGCAGCACCTACTACTACCGGGTGACCTCGCTCGACACCACCGGCAACGAGTCGGCGCGCTCGGCCGAGAAGTCGGCCACGCCGGCCGACCGCACCGCACCCGCGGCGGTCGCCGGTGTGACCGCGACCGGTGGCGTCAACAAGGTCACCGTGACCTGGGACGCCGCGCCCGCGGGCTCCGACGTCGTCCGCTACCGGATCTACCGGTCCACGAGCCCGGTCTTCTTCCCGGTCGGCTACGACCAGTTCGGCACCTTCGGCGTCGACCAGCCGCGCACCTTCGTCGACGCCAACGTCACCCCGGGTGTCACCTACTACTACGCCGTGACCGCGCTCGACGAGGCCACCCCGGCCAACGAGTCCGGTGCGTCCACGACGCCGGGCGCGACGCCGCTGCCGACGCCCGACACCACCGCGCCGAACGCCCCGACCCAGCTGCAGGCCGAGGTCGACGACGACGACGTCACGCTGACGTGGACCGCGTCCACCTCCGGCGACACCGCCGGCTACGAGGTCTTCCGCGCCGACACCGCCGGCGGCACTCCGACCAAGATCAGCTCGGCCGGCCTGACCGCCACGACCTTCACCGACAGCGACCGCCCCCGCGGCTCGACGGCGTACTACACCGTCCGCGCCCTCGACACCGCCAGCAACCAGTCGGTCCCGTCGAACACCGCGACGGCCACCGTCGCGGCCGCCGGCGTCGACCTGTCCTACGTCTTCCAGCCCGACGCGGCCGCCGTGCCGACCGGCTGCGACCAAGGACATCGGCTCGGCCTTCAGCCTGGCGCACGGGTCGAGGCTGGGTGACCCAGTCGAGCCTGTCGAGCACCACCCACACCCCGCTCGACTTCACGGCCAACACCCGGCTGCGCACCCGTACGGCCGTGACCGACCTGCAGAACCGCCTGATCCACATGCAGTACGGCGACATCGTGCCGCTCGCCCACCGGCAACGGGAACTTCACCCCCGGCGCCTGGGAGCACGTGCTCGACGAACGGCCGGTACGAGGTCACGGTGAGCGCCGGCGACCAGCCCGGCGCCGCCAAGACCGGCTGCCCCGCCCCCTGCTACGACAGCAGCCACCTCGTGCGCGCCGAGGGTGTCACGGTGCTCCCGGCCTTCCAGGCCACGGCAGCGACCGAGTACAAGACCGGCACCGCGACGGTCGACGTCACCGACGGCCGCCTGACCCTCGACGCCATCGGCGGCAACAACACCAAGATCAACTGGGTCAAGATCAAGAGCGCCGGCCCGCTGGCGCCCGACACCACTGCCCCCGGGTGCCGCCACCGGCCTGCTCGCCTCGGCGGGCAGCCGTACCGCCGCCCTGTCGTGGACCGCTCCGAGCGACACCGACGTCGCGGGCTACAACGTCTACCGCGCGGTCGGCACGACCGTCGAGGCCGGCCCGAGCACCAAGGTGAACAACAACCTGGTCACCGGCACGTCGTTCGCCGACTCCGAGCTCACCAACGGCACGCAGTACGCCTACGTCGTCCGCGCGGTCGACAACGCCGGCAACCAGGGCCCGGTCTCCGGCGTGGCCACCGTGACGCCGTCCGCCGCCGCCACCGACGTCTCCGTCAAGGTCGACTTCGGCAGCGCCGCCACCACCCCGGCCTCCGGCTACCTGCTCGACTACGGCCAGCCGTTCGGCGCGCGCACCGGCGCGTCCCAGGGGACAGGTCTGTCCTACGGCTGGGTCAGCCCCGACACCACCGACGCCGGTCTCCCTCGTCGGCAACGGACGCAACCGCAACACCGAGACGCCCGTCGGCCAACGAGCCCGACGCCCGCCGCGCCTCGATGGTCCACATGCAGTACGCCGGCACCACCGCCGGCTCGGTCGCGGTGCCCGGCTCCTGGGAGATGGCCGTGCCCAACGGCCTCTACTCGGTGAAGGTCGACGTCGGTGACGCCGGCACGGCGGTCGACAGCTCGCACTGGATCAACATCGAGAACCAGAACGCGATCGCGGCCTTCACCCCGGCCACCGGCTCGAAGTTCGCCACCGCCACTCGCGTGGTCGCCGTCGAGGACGGACGCATCACGCTCAGCCCGGTCGGCGGCACCAACACCAAGATCACCTACGTCGACATCGCGAGCGTCGAGCAGGCCGGACGTCCCTACAGCGAGGTCGTGCTGCCCGCCAACGGCACCATCGACGTGGTCACCAACGTCTCGCCCACGGCCAGCAACGAGCTGCCCGGTGGGGCGGTGAGCCCGACCACCGTGGCCACCGGCGTGCGCCTCACCCGCGTCTCCGACGGCGTCGCCGTCCCCGGCGTGGGCGCCACCAGCGGCGGCGGCGACACCGTCAGCTTCCGCCCGGACGAGACGCTGCTGCCGAGCACGCTCTACCGCTTCGACGTGCTCGAGACGACGACCGACACCTCCGGCAACAAGTTCTTCCCGTTCTCGTCGGTGTTCACCACCCGCGCCGACTCCACCAACCCCGGCACCGTGTCGGCGGCCTTCGACAAGACCGACGCCGGCGCCGCCAAGGGCAAGGCCTACACCTCGCTGGCCTTCGGACCCGACGGCAAGCTCTACGCCGGCACGATCTTCGGTCAGATCTACCGCTTCGACGTCGGCGCCGACGGCACCTTGAGCAACATGTTCGAGATCAACACGGTGCGCACGCACGCCTCCGCCAGCCGGCTGGGAAGGTGCACCCAACCGCACCGTGATCGGCCTGGCCTTCGACCCGGCGTCGACGCCCACCAACCCGATCCTGTGGATCACCGACAACTACGCCTACCTGGGCTCCGACGTGCCGGACAACACCGGCGCGATCTCCCGGCTGAGCGGCCCGAACCTCCAGAACTACCAGGAGGTCATCACCAACATGCCGCGGTCCATCAAGGACCACGAGACCAACTCGCTCGCCTTCCACAACGGCAAGCTCTACGTGACCCAGGGCTCGATGAACGCCATGGGCGCCACCGACGGCACCTGGAAGCGGCCCGAGCACCTGCTGTCCGCGGCCGTGCTCGAGCTCGACCCCGCCAAGCTGCCGGCCAACCTGCCGGTCGACGTCTCGACGCCCGACATGGTCAAGGAGCCCAGCAGCAACCGGGCCGACCGCGAGCACCTACAACCCGTACGCCGCCAGTGCTCCGCTGACCTTCTACGGCACCGGCATCCGCAACGCCTTCGACCTGGTCTGGCACAGCAACGGCAACCTGTACGTCGGCACCAACGGCTCGGCTGCCGGTGGCAGCACCCCGGCCGTGCCCGCGAACCTGCCCGCGTCCTGCGCCAACCGCCCCGACGGCGGCTACACCGGTCCCTCGGCGCCTGCCCTCACCAACAACCGGCAGGACGAGACCGACTACTTCTTCAACGTGAAGAAGGGCAAGTACTACGGCCACCCCAACCCGCTGCGCTGCGAGTACATCCTCAACGCCGGCAACCCGACCGGCTACACGGGCAACCCGCTGTTCAAGGTCAACGCCTACCCGGCCGGTCAGCAGGCCGACCCCAACTACGACCTGGCCAACGTCAACGACGCGGGCATGCACGCCTCGGCCAACGGCAGCCATCGAGTACCAGAACGCCGGCGCCTTCGGCGGTGCGCTGAAGGGCAAGCTCGTCCAGGTCCGCTACAGCGCCAACCAGGAGCTGGTGACCTTCGACGTCCGCGCCAACGGCAGCCTCTCCAGCGCGACGACCGGCATCACCGGCTTCACCGGCTTCGCCCAGCCGCTCGACGTCGTCGAGGACCCCACCACCGGCAACCTCTACGTCAGCGAGCTGCCCAACAACTTCGCCAACACCGCGATCAAGCTGCTCAAGCCCCGTGGCGGAGTCTCCGTCGGGCGGGCCGAGGCCACCCCGCGCCTGGTCTTCACCGAGGTCGATGGGCGGCGCGGCCAGCGCCGCAGCAGAACGTGACCGTGCGCAACACCGGCTCCGCGCCCGTCACGATCACCGGAGCCACGATCACCGGCGCTGACGCTGCCCTGTTCACCCGCGTCGGCACCCTCCCGCCCGCGATCCCCGCCGGTGGCAGCGCCACCATCCCGGTGACGTTCAACCCGACCACCGCGGGTCCCCGCGGCGCGGTGCTGACCCTCACCACCGACAGCACGGCCACCCCGACGATCACCAGCACTCTGCGCGGACTCGGCACCCTGGGCACGGGCGGCTGCCAACGAGCCGTCGCTGCAGTGGATCCTCGACACCCTGCAGATCCCGGTCAACGTCGGCGACACCGACCCGACCAACAACACGATGTCCGGCGACGACGTGCTGCTCGGCGACGAGATCGAGGTCGAGTCGTTCAAGCGCGACCCGTTCGACAACATCGTCAAGTTCGAGCCGCTGGCCCTCTTCGGCCCGGCCGGCCCCAACGGCAACACCGTCACCGTCGGGGTCCACGACAGCAGCAACCCGACCGACCGCACCGTCGTCGGCGTCGGCCCCAACAACCAGAACCAGCTGCTGCTGCCGACCTTCACCGGCACCGGCGCCACCGACCTGCCCGACACGTTCGGCTTCGACTTCACCTGGCACGGCCTCAGCGACCGGGTCACCTCGAGCGAGGACGCCCGCAACACCTGGAGCCCCGGCGCCCAGCACAAGGTGCGCGTCTACCCGCTGAAGAACGCCGACGGCAGCGTCGAGCCCTACGCCTACGTCATCGCTCCCGAGGACGTGCCGACCGGCGTGGACTTCCAGGACGCCGTGATGATCGTGCGCAACGTGCAGCCGGTCGATCACCGCGGGCAACGGCAACATCGAGGCCGACAAGCCCGAGCTGGTGTACTCCGGCGTCAAGGGCACCACGTCGCCGAGCAGTCCGTGAAGGTGACCAACACCGGCAGCACGCCGCTGGTCATCAGCAGCGTGACGCTGGCCGGCACCAACCCCGGCGACTTCACGCTCACGGGTGGCACCCCGGGCACGCTGCCCGGTCGGCGGCAGCGCGACGTACGGCGTGACCTTCAAGCCCGGCGCCTCCATCGTCGGGCGTCCGCTCCGCCCTGCTGCGCGTCGCCTCCGACGACGCGGACACGCCTGTCCTCGACATCGGCCTCAACGGCCTGGCGCTCAACGGCCTCGAGGGCAGCAACGAGCCGCCGCTCGCCGACGTCGTCCGCACCCTCGGCCGCAACATCAACGTCGGCTGGACCGGCCTGACCAACGACAACCCCGCCACCGGCGCCCAGCTCGAGGGCGACGAGGTCGCGGCTCCGCTGTTCACCAAGGCGGGCACCGGCCCGGTGACCATGAAGCCCGTGGCGCGCTTCTCCCCCGACGAGGTGCTGCCGTTCGGCTGGTACCTGCCGACGGGCAGCACCCCCGAGCGCAACGAGGTCGCCAAGGTCGCCGCCGGTCAGTACCAGACGCTGAACCCGGCGATCGCCGGCGGCGGGGCGAACAGCTTCGACCCGGGTGCCGCCAGCTTCGGGTTGTACGTCGACTCCAACTCCTTCAACCGGTCCAGCTACACGCAGGACGCGCTCAACACCGGCGTCCCGCACGCGGCGCGCATCTACCCGGCCAAGAACCGGGCGGGCATCGCGATCCCGAACACCTACCTGGTCGCCTTCGAGGACGCCCAGAACGGTGACTACCAGGACTACGTCTTCGAGGTCAGCAACGTGCGCGTCGCCGGCAGCACCGGCGGCACCGTCCCGGTCGCGAAGATCGACTTCGGTCCCGCGGCGCTCGACGCTGGCCACCGGGCTACACCCGCGACGGCGGCGCTGCCTTCGCCACCGGCGGCTCCGGCTGGGTCAACCAGGCCACCGGCGCACCCCAGTCGATGACGGCCCTCACCCGCGACCGCGCGGGCGCCAACCTCAACCAGAGCACGCTGATCCTGATGCAGCCGACGGCTGCGCAGAGCGCGGACGGGCCGGGCAAGTGGCGCTACACGCTGCCCAACGGCAGCTACAAGGTGACCGTCGGCGTCGGCGACCCCGACTTCTTCGACTCCGTGCACCGGATCAACGTCGAGGGCGCGACGGTCGTGCCGAACTTCACGGCCGAACGCCGACGACCGCTCGACCACCGGCACCGCCACGGTGCAGGTGACCGACGGGGTGCTCGACGTCGACGCGGTCGGCGGCACGAACACCAAGATCCAGTACCTCGACATCGAGCGCCCGTTCACCGGCACCGACACCACGGCTCCGGTCGTCACGACCGAGCTGGGCGGCCTCCAGCAGTCGGCCGGCGTCTACAAGGGCGACGCCACCGTCACCGTGCGGGCCACCGACCCGGAGACGGGGATCGCCATCACGTCGATCAGCGTCGACGGCGCCCCGTTCACGGCGTACACCGAGCCGGTGAAGGTCACCGCGACCGGCAACCACACCGTCCGCGCCCGGGCGCAGAACGGTGCCGGCGTCTTCACCACGACCGCGCTCACCTCCTTCCGCGTGGTCGCGGCCGGCGCCGCGCGCGGCGACATCGCCGTGAGCAACCTCGACGGCGTGCCCGTTCAACGACCGCCTGGTGATGAACCGCATCCAGACCCTCGACGCCACCGTGCCCAACGTCGTCCACGACGTCTCGACGCTGCGCATCTCCAACACCGGCACCGACGGCCTCAACGTCACGGGACTCGACGTCACCGGCCCGTTCGCGCGTGGTCGACGCCCCGACGCTGCCGGCCCTGGTGCCCGCAGGCGGCACGCTCGACGTCAAGGTCCGGTTCACCGCGACCTCCATCGGCACCGGCGGCGGTCTGTGGAACGGCACCCTGACCGTCAAGAGCGACGACGCCGACGAGCCGAGCCTGCCCGTCGAGCTGGCCGGCTTCTGGCAGAGCCAGTCGGAGGGCGGCCAGGAGCCCAACCTGATCGAGATCGCCCAGCTGTTCGGCTACGGCACCCAGATCACCTCGCCCGGGCCAGCCGCTCAACCAGAACGGCCTGCTCAAGGCCAACGGTGACGAGGTCCTGTCGCCGTACTGGGTGCGCGCCAACACCAGCAGCGCCGGTGACGGTGCGTCAGCTCGCGGCGTTCCACACGCAGGGCAACACGGCCACCTTCTTCTGGCACAACAAGGCCTCGACCACCACGTCGACCGTGCTCACCCACGTCGGTGTCGACGGCCAGTCGATCCTGCCGCGCAAGAACGACGCCGGGAACACCGTGGCGCCAGGGCACCTTCACGCCCGACCGGCGCCTTCGGGCTCAAGATCGACCCCGAGTGGAGCGACCCGACCCGCAACAGCAGCACCGCCGACAACGACCAACGGCTGCCCGACCACGTCGCAGTGCGGCCACCACCTGCGGATCTGGCCGGCCAAGGACCGGTCGGGTGCCGTCATCGCCAACACCTACCTGGTGTCGATGGACTACTCGGGCATCAACTACGACTACAACGACAACGTCTACCTGGTCTCCAACATGAAGCCGGAGACGGCGACCGACCCGTCGGCCCCGGGCCTGGTGCCGGGCGCCTCGGCCCTGCAGCTGGAGTTCGACGCCGCGGTCGCCGGCACCCTCGCCGACAAGGACGGGCAGGGCACGGGCTTCCGCTCGACCCAGCCCAACGAGCGTGACGTCACGGTCGGCAGCGACTCCTACCTGGCCTCGCCTGCTCGACCTCGACACCACGGCCGGTGGCTCGCTGCGGGTGACCAGCAGCGGCACCGCCACCGAGGGCACCAACGGCGGCAACGACAACACGCTGGTCAACGGCCTGCGGCTGCCCTTCGACGGCACCGGCGACCCGTTCAGCGTCGTCGCACGGATCGCCGGCCCGGTCACGCAGTACGACGAGGGCTCCGAGCAGGCGGGCGTCCAGCTCGGCAACGACCAGGACAACTTCGTCAAGGTCGCGGTGATCGAGAAGACGGTGGGCGCCACGACCGGCCCGGCCATCGAGTTCCTCGCCGAGCAGGGCGGCACCGGCACCACGATCGGCACGCCGGTGCTCATCCCCACCCCGGCCGGCGTCACCAACGTCGACGTCGCGCTGCTCGCCGACCCGGGCGCGCGCACCGTCAAGGCGGCCTACCGCACCAACGGCGGCGCCTGGACCGTGCTGCCGACCGCGTTCAACGTGCCGGCGTCCTTCGCGGGCAAGCTGTTCGACGCGCGTTCGTACGCCGGCCTGCTCGTCTCCCACAAGGGCGGTCAGCAGCTCGTCGCGCGCTTCGAGTCCTTCGGCGATCGTCGAGCGGCAACGCGACCGGTGGCACACCGGCCGCCCGCGAGGCGCTCCTGCGGCTCGACACCGGCTCGTCGACCACCTACACCGACAGCGCCAGCAACGTGTGGGCGGCCGACACCGGTCGGTTCACCCCGACCACGGCCCCGAACGAGGGCATCCGCACCGACGCGATCGCCGGCACCACCGAGGACCCGCTGTACGCGACGTACCGCGGCAACATCGGGCGCCGTGACGCCGCGCACGCTGACCTACACGCTGCCCACCAAGGCCGCGACCAAGGTCGACCTGCGGCTGCACTTCGCCGAGCGGGCCGCCGCCAACAACACGGCCGGCAAGCGCCTCTTCGACATCGACGTCGAGGGCGAGACCGTGCGCCGGAACTTCGACATCTTCGCGGCCGCGGGCGGTCTCAACACCGCCACGGTGCTGCGGCATCAACAACGTGACCGTCAAGGGCGGCTCGCTCGAGCTCGCGCTGAAGGCCACGGCCGACTACCCGGCGATCTCCGCGATCGAGGTGCTCTGCCAGGGCGCCTGCCCGGTCGACACCACCGCTCCGGCCGCCCCCACGGGGCTGACGGCGGACGGCGCCCAGGCCGGCGTCACGCTCGACTGGGACGACTCCGCCGCGACCGACCTGGTCGGCTACCGCGTCTACCGGTCGGCCAGCCGCCGGCGGCACGTTCACCGAGCTGACCAGCACGCCGGTCGCCGCCTCGACGTACGTCGACACCACGGCGCCGGCCAACACCGAGGCGTTCTACCGCGTCGTGGCGATCGACACCTCCGACAACGTCGTCCGGCCCGTCCGAGCGTCGTCTCGGCCACCCGGCCCGTGCCGGTGCAGCAGCCGGTGCGCATCAACACCGGTGGCCCGGCGCAGACGGTCAACGGCACGACCTGGTCCGCCTGCAGCAGCACCACCGCGTGCAGCGGCTGGGTCAGCGGCGGTAACGCCTACAGCGAGACCGACACGGTCACCGGCCTGCCCGCGGGCACGAACAACACGATGTTCCAGTCCGAGTGGACCGGCACCGCGACCACTGGTCAGCGCGCCTTCGGGTTCGCGGTGCCGGTGACCAACGGCGCCTACCGGGTGCGCCTGCACTTCGCCGAGCTGAACAAGACCGCCGCCAACACGCGCACCTTCGACGTCCGGCTCGAGAACACCACCGTGCTGTCGAACTTCGACATCTGGTCGCAGGCCGGCGGCATCGACAAGGCGATCGTGCGGCAGTTCCCGGCCACGGTGACCGACGGCGTCATGACGATCGACTTCATCCGACGGATCGAGAACGCCAAGATCAGCGCGATCGAGATCCTGCCGGGCGCCGACACGGTCGCGCCCAACGCGCCGGCCTCGCTGACGGCGACGGGCTCGGCGACGGGTGTCGCCCTGAGCTGGCCCGCGGTGACCGGCGACGACACCGCCGGGCTACAACGTGTACCGCGTCGTCGGCGGCCGACGGCACGTTCACCAAGCTCAACGGCGCGGCGCTGACGGGTACGACGTACAACGACACGCGGCTCCGGCCGGGCCGCTCCTTCTACCAGGTGCGCACCGTCGACACGTCGGGCAACACCTCGGCTCCGGTCGCCGCTGACGCGGTCCGGCCGGTGCCGATCCCGGCGCAGGTCACCGGGGTCCAGGCCACCGGCTCGCAGAGCGGCATCGCGCTGACCTGGACGGCTCCAACGCCACCGGGCTGACCGGCTACAACGTCTACCGGTCCACCACGGCCACCGGCACCTACACCAAGCTGAACAGCACGCCGGTCACCCCCGCGTCGTACAACGACACCACGGCACCCGCCGGAGCGACGTCGTACTACCAGGTGACCGCGGTCAACGCGACCGGCGAGTCGGCGCGCTCGGCGACCGCCAACGCGGCCCGGCCGGTGCCGGCTGCCGCGCAGGTCACCGGGCTGCAGGCCACCGGGTCGCAGAGCGGCATCGCGCTGACCTGGACGGCGTCCAACGCCACCGGCCTGACGGGCTACAACGTCTACCGGTCCACCACGGCCGGCGGCACCTACACCAAGCTGACCACCACGCCGGTCACCACTGCGTCGTACAACGACACCACGGCACCCGCCGGAGCGACGTCGTACTACCAGGTGACCGCGGTCAACGCGACCGGTGAGTCGGAGCGCTCGGCCACCGCCAACGCGGCCCGACCGGCCGCCCCAGCGGTGCCGGGTCAGGTCACCGGGCTCCAGGCGACCGGGTCGCAGAGCGGGCATCGCGCTGACCTGGACGGCGTCCAACGCCACCGGGCTGACCGGCTACAACGTCTACCGGGCCACCACGGCCACCGGCACCTACACCAAGCTGACCAGCACGCCGGTCACCACCGCGTCGTACAACGACACCACGCGCACCCGCCGGAGCGACGTCGTACTACCAGGTGACCGCGGTCAACGCGACCGGTGAGTCGGCCCGCTCGGCCACCGCCAACGCGGCCCGACCCGCAGCCACCCGGCCCACCATCCGCATCAACGCCGGTGGCGCCGCGCAGACCGTGGCCGGCACCGCCTGGTCGGCCTGCACCGCGGTCGGGACCGCCTGCTCCAACCGGGTCACGGGCGGCTTCGCCTACACCGAGACCGACACCATCACCGGGCATCCCGGCCGGCATGAACAACGCGATCTTCCAGTCCGAGTGGACCGGTGGGGCCACCGGTACCGGCATCGTCGCCGGTCGGGCAGCGCGCCTTCGGGTTCGCGGTGCCGGTCACCAACGGCGCCTACCAGGTGCGGCTGCACTTCGCCGAGCTCAACAAGACCCGGCGCCGGACCAGCGCACCTTCGACGTCCGGTTGGAGAACGCCACGGTGCTCTCGAACTTCGACATCTGGACCCAGGCCGGCGGCATCGACCGGGCGATCACCCGCCAGTTCAACGTCAACGTCACCGACGGCTCGATGACCATCGACTTCATCCGTCGCATCGAGAACGCCAAGGTCAGCGCCATCGAGATCATCCCGGTGGACGCGGCACCGCGGTGCCGGGTCAGGTGACCGGAGTGACGGCGACCGGGTCGCAGAGCGGCATCGCGCTGGGCTGGACGGCGATCCACCGCCACCGGCCTGACCGGCTACAACGTCTACCGGTCGACCACGGCCACCGGCACGTACACCAAGCTGAACGGCGCGCCGGTGACCGACCGCGTCGTACAACGACACCACGGCCCCGGCCGGAGCGACGTCGTACTACCAGGTGACCGCGGTCAACGTCGTCCGGCGAGTCGGTCCGCTCGGCCACGGCCAGCGCGGCCCGACCCGCAGCCACCCGGCCCACCATCCGGATCAACGCCGGCGGTGCCGGCGCAGACCGTGGCCGGCACCGCCTGGTCGGCCTGCACCGCGGTCGGGACGGCGTGCTCCAACCGGGTCACGGGCGGCTTCGCCTACACCGAGGCCGACACCATCACCGGGCATCCCGGCCGGGCATGAACAACGCGATCTTCCAGTCCGAGTGGACCGGCGGGGCCACCGGCACCGGCGTCGTCCCGGTCGGGCAGCGCGCCTTCGGGTTCGCGGTGCCGGTCACCAACGGCGCCTACCAGGTGCGGCTGCACTTCGCCGAGCTCAACAAGACCGCGCGCCGAACCAGCGCACCTTCGACGTCCGGCTGGAGAACGCCACGGTGCTCTCCAACTTCGACATCTGGACCCAGGCCGGCGGCATCGACCGCGCGATCACCCGCCAGTTCAACGTCAACGTCACCGACGGCTCGATGACCATCGACTTCATCCGTCGCATCGAGAACGCCAAGGTCAGCGCCATCGAGATCATCCCGGTCGACTGACCTCCGCCCCCAGCCCCGGGGACACGGCTCACAACCCCCGTTGGGCCGTGTCCCCGGCTGTCTTCTCGACCTGCTCATCCGAATCGGGGGACGTGACCCGCGCCCGGGGCGGGCAGAGTCACGGGCATGGCAAAAGCACCGCGAGACGTGGAGAAGATCTACTCGACCCCGGAGGTGGTGGCCAAGCTCCGTCGGCTCGCCGACGCGCTCGAGCAGGACAAGCCCTTCCGCATCCAGATCGCCGGCGAACGCTTCTGGGTGCCCGTGCGTGCCCAGTTCTCGATCGAGCACGAGCGCGAGGACGACGAGGAGGAGGTCGAGTTCCAGCTCACCTGGTCGCTCGACGACGAGGCGGAGGACGAGTCGGACGACGCACCCGTCGTCTGACCACGCCGATGCCCAGCAGCACGACCGGGCAGAGCTTCGACGTGGCACGAGCCCGGCGAGACACGCCCGGTGCCGCCCAGATCGCTCACCTCAACAACGCCGGGGCGGCACTGCCTCCGACGCAGGTGCTCGACGCGATGATCGCCCACCTGCGACGCGAGGCCGAGATGGGCGGGTACGAGGCTGCCGCCGCTGCGGCGGACCAGGTCGCGCACACGTACGACGCGATCGCGGGCCTGATCGGCGCCCACACCGACGAGGTGGCCGTCATCGAGAACGCGACCCGGGCGTGGGACATGGCGTTCTACGGCATGAGCTTCGGCGCGGGCGACCGGATCCTCACGGCGCGCGCGGAGTACGCCAGCAACGTGATCGCGTTCCTCCAGGTCGCGGCACGCACGGGCGCCACTGTGGAGGTCGTCGAGAACGACGAGTCCGGCCAGCTCTCGGTGGCCGACCTGCGCAGGCGGCTCGACGACGGGCAGGACACCGTGAAGCTCGTGGCGATCACGCACGTCCCCACCCAGGGCGGACTGGTCAACCCCGCCGAGGAGGTCGGCCTCGCGACTCGGGAGGCCGGCGTCCCCTACCTGCTCGACGCCTGTCAGTCGGTCGGGCAGATGCCGATCGACGTGGAGCGCATCGGTTGCGACGTGCTCACGGCGACGGGACGCAAGTTCCTCCGCGCTCCGCGAGGGACCGGGTTCCTCTTCGTACGCCGTGACTTCCTCGACCAGCTCGAGCCACCCTTCCTCGACCTGCACGCCGCCACCTGGACCGCGCCGGACCAGTACGAGATGCGACCCGACGCGAGACGGTTCGAGAACTGGGAGACCAACTACGCGGCCAAGATCGCCCTCGGGGTAGCGGCCGACTACGCAATGGCCTGGGGCCTCGACGCGATCGAGGCGCGCGTGACCGCGCTCGCCGACCGGCTCAGAGGGCTGCTGACCGACATGGACGGAGTGTCCGTGCACGACCAGGGTGAGCGGCGCTGCGGCATCGTCAGCTTCTCGGTCGACAGTGTTGCGCCCCAGGAGGTGCAGCAGCGGCTCGGCGCACGTGGCGTGAACGTCAGCGTCTCGCTCGTCGCCTACGCCCGCCTCGACCTGGCCACCCGCGGGCTGCCGGACCTGCTGCGCGCATCGGTGCACTACTACAACACCGACGACGACCTCGATCGCCTGATCGCGGCGCTGCCCTCACCACGCCCGTGACCTGATCTCGGTCCTCATCGTTGGGCCATTCGTCCGATTCGGATTAATCCGTCCCGCTTCTGGGTACCGTCGAATGAGCCGCACGAGAGAGACCCCGCATGCACTTCCAGCCATTCCGAGCCCCGGGTGCCACGCGACACTGGATGCAGTTCTGGGTGTTCCTCCTGCTCGTCCCGGCCTGCTTCGCGCTCTCCACGATGCCCGTGACGGTCGCTGCGGTCGCGATCACCTTGACCTTCGGGCTCCCCCTCGCCATGTGGCTCGGTCTCCACGTCCACAGCGCCAGTGATCTCCGACGTCGCGCCGCGGGCGGGATCCGGTTCGCGGCAGGGGTGTCGGTCACGGGTCTCGGACTCGATCGGGTTGTTCCTCTTCTCGACGGGGTTGGCGCTCGCCACCGTCGCGGCGTACGTCGTCACGGTGGGCCTGACCACGTGGGCCGGATCCCACTCGCGCGCCGTCGCGCGACCGACCGCGGCACCCACCCCTGAGGTTCCGATCGCCGCCGAGCCGGAACCTCCCGTCGTCGTCGTCACGCTCGACGAGGTCCGGGAGATGACCGACGCAGAGCTGTGCCACGCCTGGCGGCGCAGCTTCGTGTCACTCGAGCGGGCGCGGAGCGCGCACCGGCGCGCCCAGGTCGTCCAGACCCGACAGCTGCTGCTCGACGAGGTCGAGACACGTCATCCCGCCGGGTTGCGCGCCTGGCTCAGCTCCGGCGCGCGGGCTGCCGGCGGCCCCGACCGGTTCATCGGCGGCAGCGGTCGCCCCGAGGCGGCCTGAACCGCCGACCCAGCGTGCCGTCAGAGCTGTGACTGCACGCCGGCGAGCAGCTGCCGGGCCGCGACGATCCGCTGCACCTGGTTGGTGCCCTCGTAGATCTGGGTGATCTTGGCGTCGCGCATCATCCGCTCGACCGGGTAGTCGCGGGTGTAGCCGTAGCCGCCGAGGACCTGGACGGCGTCGGTGGTCACCTGCATGGCGACGTCGGAGGCGAAGCACTTGGCCGAGGCGCCGAAGAAGGTGAGGTCCTTGTCGCCGCGCTCGGAGCGGCCGGCGGCGGCGTACGTCAGCTGACGCGCGGCCTCCACCTTCATGCCCATGTCGGCGAGCATGAACTGGAGGCCCTGGAAGTCGGCGATCGGCTTGCCGAACTGCTTGCGCTCCTTGGCGTACTCCAGCGCGTAGTCCAGCGCACCCTGCGCGACGCCGACGGCCTGCGCGGCGATGGTGACGCGGGTGTGGTCGAGGGTCTTCATGGCGGTGGAGAAGCCGGTGCCCTCCTCGCCGATGATGCGGTCGCCGGGGATGCGGACCTTGTCGAAGTACACCTCGCGCGTCGGTGAGCCCTTGATGCCGAGCTTCTTCTCCGGCGCACCGAAGGAGACGCCCTCGTCGGACTTCTCCACCACGAACGCGGAGATGCCCTTGCCAGCGGGCTTCTTGGGGTCGGTCACGGCCATCACCGTGTAGTACTCCGACTCCCCCGCGTTGGTGATCCAGCGCTTCACGCCGTTGAGCACCCAGCCGTCGCCGTCGCGCTCGGCCTTGCACTTCATGCCGACCGGCGTCGGAGCCGGCGTCGGGCTCGGAGAGGCAGTAGGAGAAGCCGCCCTCGCCCTTGGCCAGCGCGGTGAGGTACTTCTTCTTGATCTCCTCGCCACCGGAGATCTGCACCGGCAGCGAGCCGAGCTTGTTGACCGCGGGGATCAGCGAGGAGCTCACGCAGACCCGGGCGACCTCCTCGATCACGATCACCGTGGCGAGGGCGTCCGCGCCGGCACCGCCGTACTCCTCGGGCACGTGCGGGGCGTGGAAGTCCGCGGCCAGCAGCGCCTTCGCGGCCTCGGCCGGGTAGCGCGCCTCCTCGTCGACCGCCGCGGCGTACGGCGCGATCTTGGCCTCCGCGACGGCACGCACCGCCTCACGGATCGCCTGGTGCTCGTCGGTGAGGGCATAGACCGGGAAGTCGCTCATGAGGGTCATGCCTCGATGGCTAGAGCTAGCCTTCACTGCGAAGCCCGAGCGGGCGTCAGGTCCGTGCCCGTCGTACTCGTCTGCCGGGACCTCCAGCCAGGCGACGCCGGCGTTGGCCACGTCGTGCAGGGCGCGTACGACGAGGGCCTGCGCGGGTGCCCGGCCGAGCGTCGGCGGTGACCGCGTCCCCGAGGTACATCGCCGCCTCGCCGCGTCGGGCAGCTCGACGAGGGCCGCCGCGGTCGCCGTACGCCCCTCGAAGACGGCGTAGGCGAGGAAGCCGTCGGTCTCCGCCACCTCCGGGAGCCGGTCGAGGAGCCCGGTCGGGATCCGTCGACGCCCTGCTCGCGCAGCACCCGGACCACCTGCCGGGCCACGCCCCAGCCGACCTGCTCGACGTGTGGCGCGCCGGGCGCGGGAGTCACGAGCCCGGTGCGAGCGCGCACGGGTCCTCCTCCCGGTGGATTGTCGGATTCAGCCTAGGTTTGTACCCGTGGGCGAGAGCTGGCAGGACCCGAAGACGGTCGACTTCATGCTCGACGACTGCCGGATCTGGGCCGTGGTCGGGCTGTCCGGCGACACCAGCCGTACGGCGTACCGCATCGCCGCCCTGCTCCAGGAGCGCGGCAAGCAGATCGTGCCGATCCACCCGGACGCACCGACCGTGCTGGGCGAGCAGGGGTACGCCACGCTCGCCGACGTGCCCTTCGAGATCGACGTCGTCGACGTGTTCCGCCGCTCGTCCGCGGCCGGCCAGTTCGCCGACGAGGCCGTCGCGGTCGGCGCCAAGGGCGTGTGGTTCCAGCTCGGCGTGATCGACGAGGACGCCTTCGAGCGGACCCGGGCGGCCGGGGTGCCGATGGTGATGGACACCTGCCCGGCGATCGAGTGGCGCAAGCGGTGACCGACGGGCTGGTGCTGCGCCCGGGCCCGGGATCCCCGGCGGGCTCACCATCCCCGAGGGCGAGCTCGAGGAGCGGTTCTCGAAGTCCTCGGGGCCCGGTGGGCAGTCGGTGAACACCACCGACAGCCGGGTCGAGGTGCTGCTCGACCTCACCACCGCGTCCGGGCTCGACGACCGGCAGCGCAGCCGGGCGATCGGGCAGCTCGGTCCGCGGGTCAGCGTGACCGCCTCGGAGCACCGGTCGCAGCACCGCAACCGGGTCGCGGCCCGCAAGCGGCTGGCCGAGCAGCTGCGCGAGGCCCTGGCTCCGCCGCCCCTCCCCCGCGTGCCGACCAAGCCGACCAAGGGCTCGCAGCGGCGCCGCGTCGAGGGCAAGCGGCGGCGCTCCCAGACCAAGGCCCTCCGCGGCCGTGTGCGCGACGACTGACTCCTCGCCTCAGTCGACGGTGAGGATCCGGGCGCCGCTGCCCTCCTCGGCGAGGTGGTCCTCCTCGTTGTGCAGCGCACACGCCCTCAGCGAGAGGCAGCCGCAGCCGATGCACTCGTCGAGGGTGTCGCGCAGCTTCTCGAGCTGGGCGATGCGGTGCTCGAGGTCGGCGCGCCAGAGGCGGGAGAGGCGGGTCCAGTCCTTCTTGGTCGGCGCTCGGCCGGACGGGCAGGGTGGCGAGCGCGCCGCGGATGTCGGCGAGCGGGACGCCGACGCGTTGCGACGTACGGATGAACGCGACGCGGCGCAAGGTCTCGCGCTCGTAGCGGCGCTGGTTGCCGGCCGTGCGCCGGCTGGCGATCAGGCCCTCGCGCTCGTAGAAGTGCAGGGCGGACACGGCGACGCCCGAGCGCTCGGAGAGCTCGCCCGGGGTGAGGAGTCGGGAGATATCCATTTGACCTCAACCGTACTTGAGGTTGTTCCCTTGGATCCATGACCATGACCCAGACGCGGGCAGAGCAGCGCGCCTTCGACACCGAGCACCGCACCATCACGCTCGGTCTGCTCGCGCTGGTCACGATGTTCGCGTTCGAGGCGGTCGCGGTCAGCCTGGCGATGCCGAGCGTGGCGCGGGAGCTCGACGGCGAGACGCTCTACCCGATCGCCGTCGTCGGCCTGCTCACCGCGGCGATCGTCGGCATGGTCGTCGGCGGCATCTGGAGCGACGCCCGCGGTGCCAGTCTTCCCCTCACCGTGGGCGGTGTCGGCTTCGTCGCGGGCCTGCTGGTCTCCGGGTTCGCCGGGTCGATGGAGGTCTTCGTCGGCGGGCGCCTGCTGCAGGGGCTCGGTGCGGGTGCTGCGCTGACGGCGATGTACGTCGCGGTCGGTGACGCCTACCCGCCGCACCTGCGGACGCGGGTGTTCTCCCTGTTCGCCGACGGCCTGGGTGGTGCCCGTCCATCGTCGGGCCGTTCGTCGCCGGCGCGCTCGTCGACCTGTTCGGCTGGCGCTCGGTGTTCCTGGTCGTCGCGGCCTTCGCGGCCGTTGAGCACCTTCGGGGTGCGGGGCGCGATGGGCCGCAGGCTCGCCGTCCGGACCAAGCCGCTGGTGTGGGGGCTGCGACCGCTGTACGCCGTCATCGCCGCGATCGGCGTCGTCGCCCTTCACCTCGCCGGTCACGGCTCGGGCCTGCGCTCCGGGCTCCTGCTCGCCGTCGGCCTGGTCGTCGTCGGCGTCGCCGCCGGACCGTTGCTGCCGCGCGGGACCACGCGAGCGAGCCGGGGGCTGCCGGCCGTGGTCGCCTCGCGCGGACTGTTCGGCGCCGCCTTCGCCTGCGTGGAGATGTTCCTGCCGCTGGTCCTCCAGGAGCGAGACGCGGGATGAGCCCGACGCTGAGTGGACTGGTGCTGATGGTCGGCGCGCTCGGCTGGGTCGCCGGGTCGGCGTACTCGGGCAAGCACGGTCAGGCGGACACGTTCCCGCGGATCCTGCGCGTCGCGAGCCTCGCGCTCCTGGCCGGCACGGTCATCTCCCTCGCGCTGGTGCCCGGTCGACCACTCCCCGCTCGCGGCAGGTGCGGTCGCGACCGTCGGGTTCGCCACCATGGCGGTCGGCATGGGCCTGGCCACTCCGCTGATGTCCACGCTGGCGCTCGACCTGGCGCCCGAGGGTCGGCAGGGCGACAGCGGTGCGGCCATCCAGATGAGCGACTCGCTCGGACAGAGCATCGCGGCCGGTCTGGTCGGCGCGGCCTTCGCCCGCTGGTTCCTGATCGACCAGGACACGTCGTACCTCGCCGGCTTCGGGCTGGCGCTCCTGCTCGCCCTGGTCGCGCTGGTCACCGCGCGGCGCTGCGTCGAGTGAGCTGATCCACCGACCCGGATAGTCCAGTACGTTTTGCCGGTCCCGCCCCCACCCGGAGCGGCAATTCGTACTGGACTATCCGGACTTCAGAACGGCTGGCCGAACGGCACCTTCTTGGCCTTCGCCGGGGCCTCGAGGGTGGAGCGCTGGTCGAAGGCGCCGCTCTTCAGGCCCTTGGTGACCGTGCTCGCGAGCTGGCTGCGGGTGCGGGTGCCGTCCTCGGCGAGCGCCTTGAGGAAGAGGTAGGTGAAGGCGCCGTTCGGGCGGTTGTCGAAGGTGGCGTCGGACGCGGTCTGGTCGGGTCGGCAGGCGGCGAACAGCACCGGCTTCGCGGTCCCGGCCGGCACCTTGGTCAGGTCGCCCAGCGGCTTGCGCTCGGCGACGAGCGGCGTCGCGGCGCGGATGTCGCGCGCCCGGTTCAGGCCCTTGGGCGTCGGCGGGGGCAGGAACCGGGGGCGGCGGCCCATCAGCATCGCCTGCTGGATGTCGTCGAGGTCCTTCAGGCCGGTGCCGCTGTGGCAGGTGTCCAGCAGCACCTCGACCAGCACCCCGTCGGGCACCTTCGCGAACAGGTCGCGCAGCTCGTTGTCGATGATCACCGTCTTGGGGTCCCAGCTGTCGCCGTTGCTCCTGATGTCGTGGCAGGCGAACGCCTCGTCGAGACCGTCGGGCTCGTCCACGTCGCCGGGCGCGCTCGGCACCTGGGTGCCGTGGCTGGAGAAGGTGAAGACCAGGTGGTCGCCCGGAGCGGCCTGGTCGACCATGTCGTTCAGGGCGGTCATCACCTTCTTCTTGGTGGCCTCCTTGTCGCGCAGCACGGTGATCGAGCGGGCGGTGAAGCCGAGCTTCTTCAGCGTCTTGGACAGGTCGTTGGCGTCGTTGACACAACCGCTCAGCCAGCTGCTCATCGGCAGTGACTTGAACTCGTTGATGCCCACGCAGAGTGCGCGACGGGTCATGGCAGGTCCTTCCGGGTGGGGTGTTCAGGAGGTGACGAGCACGGCGTCGGGCCGGGCGTAGACGACGAAGGCGAGCCAGGTGGCGTCGCCGGCTGCGCGAGCGGCGTCGCGGGCCCTGGTGGTGGCGACGCTCATCGTGGAGCCGGCGAGCAGCTCGTCGTACAGCTTCTCCACGAAGATCCGCGACGGCTGCTCGTGCACCGACCACAGGCAGGAGACGAAGGCGGACGCCCCCGCGTCGAGGAACGCCTTGGCGAAGCCGCCGACCGTGGTCAGCAGCGCCCCGGCCTGACCGGCCTGGCAGGCGTTGAGCACGACCACCGGCCCGGGAGTCCCCTGGGTGGCCCAGGTCGCGTTCTCGCTGACGGTGGTGGTGCCGACGTACTGCGGCTCGACGGTGCCCGAGCGCTTCAGGCCCTGCATCAACAAGGTGGCGGTCTCGATGCCGGCGGGGTCGGCCGCGCCGTGACCGGAGAAGTGGAGCAGGTCGAAGCCTCCCGAGCGCAGCAGCGTGCGGACACCCGTCGGGGTGGCCGTCACCTTGGTGGCGCTGAACTTCTCGGCGAGGTAGGCCTCCTCGTGGACCGGCTCGGTGAGGGCAAACCTCGGATCCTTGTACGACGGGACGAGCGACCGGGCCTGCCCGGCCCGCACGTGCATCTCCCGCGGCGGGACGCTGCCGGGCTGCCAACGGACCAGGCCGCCCTGCGCCAGGAACCGCGGCTTCTCCTCACGCGGGCCGGTCGGCGGCTTGAGGTGCACCAGCTCCCAGGGCACGAACGGCTCGTCCGCGTAGAGGATCAGGTCCTTCACCTTGGCCTTCTTGCTCCACAGATGGGCCTGCATGTCGGCGGGGAACAGCTCGTCGAACATCTTCGAGCCGATGTCCTGGAGCTTGCGCTGGCGCTCGGCCGGCTCGGCACCGGTGCTGCGCCAGACCTTGGCGACGTCGTCCAGGATCTTGGCGATCTTCTGCTCGCGGTCCTTGATCGGCAGCGACCTGAAGTGCTGCACCGGCTTCCCGGGCTCGAGCCGGACGGCGTAGTCGTAGCTGACCCGACCGTTGCCGAGATCGCACTCGTAGATGTCGATGCACGGCAGCCCCTCGAGCTCGGGGGCGTCGATGCCGGGGTGTGCCTCCACCTCGGAAGTGGTGCCCAGGGGCATGCTCGCCGCGTCGGCCGTGGGGACCGCGGTCGCCTTCAGGGTCATCGTGGCGGTCGGCACCGCTCCCTGCTTGACGATGACCGTGACCACGCACGGACCGGGAGCCAGTGCGTGGCCGGTGAAGGTGAGCTCGCTGCTGCCACCGCCCGGCGGGAGCGCGAACACGTCGGCGCCGGTTCCGGAGATGCTCATGTTCTTCTTGCCGACCACCTGGACGGAGAGCGGTCGGTTCGGATCCACGTCGACGTCCGCCTCGGCGTGCACGGCGCCGTCAGTCGCCACGATGGCGTTGCGCGAGAGACGCACGCGCACCACGAACTCCAGCTGCTCGACCACGTGCCCGGGCATCTCGGCCGCGAGGTGGGCCGGCACCGGCTCGACCGGTGCCTCCGCGCCGCCGCCGTTGGTGAACTGGTCCGTGATCGAGCCCTCCATCGCGGCCGCCGGTCCGCGGCCGGCCGGCATCCGGTGCTGCTGCACCTCGCCCGCGCCAGGCCCGACAGGCGGCCCGTCGCCGAGACCCGTCCTCGATGAGTCGGAGGGAGTCCCCGTGTCACCGGGGCAGGCGGCGGGAAGGCGGGCGGCGCGGCTCCCTCGGCCGCCTCTTCCCCACCACCGGCCCCGAGACCCAGCGGCAGCCACCCGGCGATGGCCTCCATCACCGAGAGCTGCGCGAAGTAGTTGTTGTGGTAGACGAGGTCGTTCTCCCCCAGCGCGAACGTGTCCCGCACGAACCCGCCACCAGGCAGTCCGATCGCCGACATCGCGTCGACGTCGACCACCAGGTCGTTGTCGCCCTCGAAGAGCTGGTCGACGAAGCCCTCGGCCAGCTTCACCGCGAGCTCCTTGGGGAACTCCGGCGGGTTGTGGTGGTCGTCGAAGAGGCTCACGTGGAAGTTGGAGGACACCACGAACCAGTTCGTGCCCGGGCCCGGGCTGCCCCTTCTGCATCTTGTTGATCTCGGTGACGAACTTCCCGCCGGGCACCATGGCCGCGAGGCCGGGGACGTCGTCGCCCTCGGCGGCGTACGAGACGAGGTACTTCACGAAGGCCCCGATGCCCTTCACCACCCCGCCCACGACCGCCGCGACCGGGGCGGCGCCGGCGAACGCCAGCACCTTCGCGGAGACCGCGGCCAGGTTGGTGTAGAGGTCGACGAGGTCGGACCACCGCTCGGGGTCCGCGAGGTGGGTGCCGCCGTTGGTGGAGGCGACGAAGACGATGTTGTCGACCGTGGCCGGCCAGCCCGACGACGGCAGCACCTGCTCGACGAACGAGCGCGTGACCAGGCCGCCGCGGCTGTGCGTGATCACGTCGATGACGAAGTCGCTGCCCGGCCGGTGGGTCTTCAGCCGCTCCAGCAGCGCCTCGGCGTTCTCCTTCGGGTCCACGCTGAGGGTCTTGTGGTCGAAGCCGATGACCGCGTCGTACGCCGAGATCAGCGTCCGGACGAAGCCCTTGCCGTCCTCGATCGACGTGAGCGAGCCGAAGCCGCCGATCGTCGAGGAGAAGGTGCCGTGGATGAACAGCAGCACGCGCACCGGCCGATCGGTCGGCAGCCCCAGCTCGTCGAGGTTCTCGAAGCGCTTCCAGGTGGACACGTCGGCGTCGACCAGGTGGCGCAGCCCCGGCTTGACGTGCGCCTCCATCTTCTCGACGGCCTTCTCGAGGATGGCGGGTGCGACGAACTTGAACACGAGCGCCTGGGCGGCGCCCTCGACGACGTTGCCGAGGAGGCCGCGGTCGCGTCGGTCGTCGGGTGTCGGTGGAGCCGTCGCCCCGTCGGGCTGCTACGTCGATCTGGAAGCGGCGGGTCCGTGGACCGGGCTCGAGGGAGCGGCTGCGGGACCGCTGGCGCGCATCGACCGGCAGGTGCCAGGAGTAGACGCCGTTGCGCTCGAGCAGCACGACGGCGTCCTCGTCGGGCTGCACGTCGACCTCGAGGTCGACCGCGCCCGGCGGCAGCGGGCGCACCGAGGTCACGGCTGCGGCGCGGGGTCAGGTCGACCGGTTGCACGAGGCGGAGGTCGCTGTCGGCCAGGGCGGCCACCAGCACGTCGCGACCGGCCGCATCGGCCAGGTCACCGGGGCTGGGCAGCCCTCGGGTGGCCCCGGTGGCGGGGTCCTCGGCGTCGTACGAGGGCGGGGTGGTGACCCGCACCGTTCCCCCCGCGAACGTCGGCGACATACGCTGCTCCCTTCGCCCAGAACGGGTGCACGTGCTGCCAACCTAGAGCGCCGCGTGTGGCGGGAGATACCACTGGGACAGGCTGGTCTAACCCGCGCCGGATGGTGGCCGGGGATGTTTGCCAGTTGTCACGCACGGTGCGGGGTGTAGCCCGTCGGGAGGGTCACGTCGCATGGCCCGTGCCCGGCGGGCGACGATCGGCGACCGCGTACACGTACACTCCCGCTCGTGACGACCGGCGAGCTGCCCCGGGCCTCTCCCGCGGGCGTTGCGCGCATCGATCCGGTCTGGCGCGACCGATTAGGCATCGCCTTGGCGTACGCCCTGTCGTGGGGACTGCTCCTCGTCAACCGCGGCATCTACTGGGATGACTGGAGCCTGGTCGGGCTACCGAAGGAGTCCGTGATCCGCGTGTTCTCGGAGCTCGGAATGCCGTGGATCGGCGCCCAATTCGTGGCCGTGCTGGCGATGCCGCTCTCGGGGCTGGTGACCCACGTCCTGGTCTTCATCGCCTATCTGCTCTCAGCGCTGCTCTTCCACGCGATCCTCCGCCGCACCCCGGGCCTGCGCCCGCTGGATGCCCTGGTGGCTGCGCTGACCGTGGTGGTCCTGCCGGTCAATTACGCGCGGATCGCGCTCATCGACCTCACGTACGGCCTCTCGCTGCTCGCCTTCCTGGCGGCGACCTGGATCCTCGTCCGATACGTGAAGGACGGGGGCCTCGCACGGCGGGTGGCCGCGCTCGCTCTGTTCTTCTGTTCGTTCACGACGGCCTCGCTGCTCGTCTTCTACGCCGTCCCGATCCTGCTTGGCGCCTACCTCGTGCGGAGGGCCGGGAAGGTGCCGTTGCGAACCTTCGCCGTCCGGCACCTCGACTTCCTGGCGCTGCCCATCCTGTACTGGGTGCTCAAGGGCGCCTTCCTGACCCCGAGCGGGACGTACGCCGGGTACAACGCCATCACACCGCGCAGTCTGACCCAGGTTCCGCGGCTGCTGCTCTCGGTGCCGGGCGACGTGCTCGGCGAGCCGCTGCTCCGGGCAATCAATGTGGCGGGGCTGCTGGGCGCCGCCGTCGGGATCGCAACGGCCTGGTGGCTCCTGCGGCGCAGCCGCGAGGACGAGACCGGCGACGTCATCCCCGCCACGGTCCTCGCGATGGTCGGGGTCATCGTCCTCTTCCTGGGCACGGTCCCCTATCTCGCCGTCGGGAAAGTGCCCGAGATCTGGGACTGGTCGAGCCGGCATCAGTTGCTCGTGCCCTTCGGCGTCGGCCTGCTCGCGGCGGCAGCGGTCCGACCTGTTCGGGGCCACGGACCTGCCGGGGCCGCGCTGGGTCTCGGCGTCGGCCTGCTCCTTGGCATCTCCGCCGTCGCGAACGCGCAGACCCTGTTCGCGTACCAGCAGGACTGGTTCAAGCAGACAGCGCTCGTGGCGGCGGCACGGCAGATCCCCGAGGTGCGCACCGCCCGGCACATCACCGTGGACAACACCACGACCGATGTCGGCGACCTGCGCCGCGTGTATCGCTTCTACGAGTACAACGCGATGTTCGCCCGGGCCCTCGGCAACGAGACGCGCCTCGTGTCCAATGGGGTGGCGGAGCCCGCTCCGGGGAATCTCCAGACCTTCATCGACCGTCCCTGGTACCACATGACCGGGTACGTCCCCTCGCCGGTCGACCTCCAGCTTCGGGTGTCGCCCGGGCCGGCCGACGGCAGCCCGCTCGAAGTCGCCCGCCTGCTCTGGCTCGAGGCCATCGGCTCGCCGGACTTCGAGACCGACGCGGCCCGGCTGCTCGATGTCTCGGTGACGCCCGCGCCTTAGGTGTGACGTCCAGCAGGTTGTCCAGCCTGCTGATGGCTGTGCCGCCGACGCCATTTCGGGTACGGGCACCCTGAAGGGCTGGTTGAACTCCGAATCAACGGCTCCGATCCACTCGAGGAGATCCAGCACATGTCTGACCCCGTCAAGCTCGCGATCATCTACTACTCCTCCACCGGCACCATCGACGCGATGGCGCGTCACGCGGCCCGGATGGCGGAGAAGGCAGGAGCAGAGGTCCGGCTGCGGCACGTCGAGGAGCTCGCGCCCGACTCGGTGATCGAGGGCCAGGACGAGTGGGTGGCGCACCGCAAGGCGGTCGCCGACGAGCCCACCGCCGTACCCGACGACGTGGTGTGGGCCGACGCCGTCCTGTTCGGTACGCCGACCCGGTTCGGCAACGTGTCCAGCCAGCTCAAGCAGTTCATCGACACGCTCGGCCCGCAGTGGGGCGAGGGCCTGCTCGCCGACAAGACGTACGCCGGCTTCACCGCGGCCAAGACCGAGCACGGCGGCCACGAGTCCACGCTGCTGGCGCTCTACAACACGATCCACCACTTCGGCGGCATCGTGGTCCCGCCCGGCTACACCGACGAGATCAAGTTCGAGGAGGGCAACCCCTACGGCGTCTCGCAGGTCGACCAGGACGACACCGACGAGCCGTTGACGGACACCGCGTCGGAGGCACTGACCCACCTCGTCGAGCGACTCGTCTCGATCACCGCCAAGCTGAACGGCTGACGGCTCAGAAGCCCAGCTTGTGCGCGGACTCGCCGCGCACGGCCTTGCCCTTCTCCTGCGCGGTCTCCTTCAGCTTCTCCTGGAAGTCGACCATCTGCTGCTGCAGGCCGGGATCACCCGCCGCCAGGATGCGTACGGCGAGCAGGCCGGCGTTGCGGGCATTGCCCACCGCCACCGTCGCGACGGGCACCCCGGCCGGCATCTGCACGATGGAGAGCAGGGAGTCCATCCCGTCGAGGTACTTCAACGGCACCGGCACCCCGATCACCGGCAGCGGCGTCACCGCGGCCAGCATGCCGGGCAGGTGGGCCGCTCCCCCGGCGCCGGCGATGATCACCTGCAGCCCGCGACCGGCGGCCTCGCGACCGTAGGCGAGCATCGCGTCGGGCATCCGGTGCGCCGAGACGACGTCGGCCTCGAAGGCGATGTCGAACTCCTCGCACGCCTCGGCGGCCGCCTTCATCACCGGCCAGTCGGAGTCGGACCCCATCACGATGCCGACACGTGCCCCGACCGGATCATTGGCACTCATTCGCTCTCCTCACCCAGGTCGCCCGCGAACCATGCTGCCGCATGGCGGGCACGTTCGAGGCAGTCCTCGAGATCGTCGCCGTAGGCGTTGACGTGCCCGACCTTGCGGCCGGGACGCATCTCCTTGCCGTAGAGGTGCACCCGCAGCTCGCGGGTCGCGGGCCATCGCGTGCGGGTAGCCGTCGTAGAGCCGCCCGGTCTGGTTGGCACCGCCCAGGATGTTGACCATCACCGTCCAGGGGGCGCGGGGCTCGGGCGAGCCGAGGGGCAGGTCGAGGACGGCACGCAGGTGGTTCTCGAACTGGCTGGTGACCGACCCGTCCTGGGTCCAGTGGCCGGTGTTGTGCGGCCGCATCGCCAGCTCGTTGACCAGCACCCGGCCGTCGCGGGTCTCGAACAGCTCGACGGCCAGCACTCCGGTGACGCCGAGCTCACCGGCCAGCTTCATCGCGATCTGCTGCGCCTGCGCCGGCGAGGTGGGGAGCCAGCGACGGAGCCGGCGCGATCACCTCGTGGCAGATCCCGTTGCGCTGCGTCGAGGCGACCACGGGCCAGGCGGCCACCTGACCGGACGGCGAGCGGGCCACCAGGGCGGAGAGCTCGCGCTCGAAGTCGACGCGCTCCTCGGCGAGGATCTCCCGGCCCGACTCGAAGGCGGCGCCACAGTCCTCGGGGCCCTCGACGAACCAGACCCCCTTGCCGTCGTACCCGCCGCGGGTGGTCTTCAGGACGCACGGGAAGCCGAAGGCCTCGACGTCCGTCGACCGAGGAGACGAGCGCGTTGCGCGGGCACGGCACGTCGAGCTCGGCCAGCCGGCGACGCATCACGCCCTTGTCCTGGGCGTGCACCAGCGCGTCCGGACCGGGACGGACCGCGAGCGACTCCTCGAGCGCGTGCAGGTGGTCGGTCGGCACGTGCTCGTGGTCGAAGGTGACCACCTCGCACCCCTCGGTCACCGACCGCAGCGTGGCCAGGTCGGTGTAGTCGCCCACGACGTGGTCGGGCACGCACCTGCGCGGCGCTCACTCCGGGCGCCTCGGCCAGCAGCCGCAGCGGGATCCCCAGCGCGGCGGCGGGTTCGGCCATCATCCGGGCCAGCTGGCCACCGCCGATGACGGCGACGGTCGGGGCGAGCGGCGGCGGACTGGGTCACGCAGCGACCCTATCGACCGGCCTCAGCGTGACGTACGACGGACCGCGACCGGCTCGAGGTCACCGAACCCGCGCACCGGGCGCGCCGGCAGGACGCGGGTCTCGTACCGGTGGTCCGGCAGCCGCTCGGCGGTGTGCGCGTCGGTGATCACCCGGTTGCGCCGGGCGACCCCGACCAGCCGGGCGGCCAGGTTCACGGCCGGACCGTAGACGTCCCCCATCCGGAGGACGACGGACCCGGTGACCAGCCCGACGCGGACGTCCGGCAGCCGCTTGTCGCCGCCGATCACCTGCACGATGTCCCAGGCGATCTCGACGCCCTCCTCGGGACTGGGCGCCATGAACAGCACCGAGTCGCCCAGCGTCTTCACCACCCGACCGCCGCGGCGCGCGACGACGTCGTGGCTGCGGCCCTCGAAGACCTCGACCAGGTCGCCGATCTCGTCGTCGTCGAGCCGGTTGGTCAGCGCGCTGAAGCTGACCAGGTCGGCGAACCCGACCGTCGCCTCCGCCACCGTCTCGTCCGCGGCGCCGTCGAGGCTCTCGACCCGCGCCACTGCGGCCAGCAGGTGCCGCCGCCAGACGTAGGTGACCAGCTCCTCGAAGTCGGGGCCGATCGTCTCGGCCAGGCGGAGCGCCTCGGTGCGCTTGGAGGCGTCGGGGCGGGTCTTCTCGAGCATCGACGCGAGCGTGGCCACCTCCCACTCGGCGAGCCGGTCCATGGTCTGCCCGACGGCCCGGGTCATCCGCACGATGGTGTCGAAGTCGAGCTCGCCGTCACGCTCGATCGCCGCCACGCGCGAGAGCGCCTCGGCGTCCGCCTTGCTGAACGAGGCGCCCTCCGGCTCCGGGAAGCCGAGCGCGCGCCAGAGCCGCTGCGCCTGCTCAGGCGTGAGCCCGGCCGCGGCCGCGACCTCCTCGCCCGTCAGCTCGGGAGTCGACCCGAGGATGGCCCGCTCGAGGTCCTCAGGATCCGTCATCAGCCTTGTGGGCGCGGTGGAAGAGCTCGTCGCTGATGCGCAGCTGCGCCTGCTCCACGTGCGGGATGTCCTTCAACGGGACCAGCCCCTGCTCGCTCGCGTCGGACACGATCAGCGTGCCGCAGCCGAAGATCCGGTCGACCAGCCCCTTCTCGTAGGAGATGTCGCTGATCCGGTTCATCGGGATGTCGTGGCCGCGCCGGGTCAGGATGCCGGTGCGGGTGATCAGCCGCCGGTTGGTGAAGGTGTAGGTCGTCAGCAGCCAGTCCAGGAAGGGCTTGACCACGAACCACAGCAGGATCGCCGATGGTCACCACCCAGATGACCCAGCGCCAGGTGCCTGCCTGGTCTCCCGACGGCAGGCTGCTCAGGTAGCCGGCGATCCCCGCGATCACGATCAGCACGACCGCGGGCAGGATCAGCGCCTTCACGTGCGTACGCGTGCTGAGCACGATGTGCTCACCCTCGTTGAGGAGCTTCGGGGAGATCGCCACGCGCCGATCATGCCACGCCAGAGGCCCCGATCAGAGGCGTTCGGGGCTCACTCGGGCGTCACTCCGGGCGCACGTGCACGACGTCCCCGGCGCCCAGCCGCTCCTCCCCCGCCTCGGTGCGTACGACGAGCCGGCCGGCCTCGTCGACGTCGACCGCCTCACCGGTCACCTCACCGCCCGGCACGGCCACCTGCACCTGCTGACCGGGCGTGGTGCACAGCTCGAGGTACGCCGCCCGCAGGTCCGATCCGGCCCGCCAGGCGTCGTAGCGACCCTCGAGCTCCTCCACCAGGGCGGTCAGCAGCGCCGACCGGTCCACCGGGGCGCCCGTCACGATCGCCAGCGAGGTCGCCTCCGGCACGGGGAGCTCGTCCGCGGTCTGGGCGCAGTTGATCCCGATGCCGACGACCGCTGCGGCCGACCCGTCGTGCTCGACCCGCTCGAGCAGGATCCCGCCGAGCTTGTGGTCGCCGGCGAGCACGTCGTTGGGCCACTTCAGGGAGACCTCGACCCCCGTGACGCGGCGTACGGCGGCAGCGGCGGCGATCCCGGTCAGCAGCGGCAGCCAGGGCCACCGCTCCGCCGGGACCCCGTCGGGCACCAGCAGGAACGAGACCGTCAGCGAGCTGCGGGCCGGGGTCACCCACTCGCGCCCCAGCCGGCCCCTCCCCGCGGTCTGGTGCTCGGCCGCCAGGACCAGCCCCTCCGACTCCCCGGAGCGGAAGCGGTCGGCCAGCTCGGCGTTCGTCGAGGGCGCCTCGTCGACCACCTCCACCCGCCATCGACCGGTCGCGGTGGTGCCCTCAAGGGGTGGGCGGCTGTCCTCGTGATCGCTCATGCGCACTAGATTGGCCCAGGAATCGACACAGGGCGAGACGTAGGGGCTGAGGAGTCGGCACGTGAGCGCAGCACCAGGAGAGGGGACCGAGGTCCCCGAGGGCATCGACATCCACACCACCGAGGGCAAGCTGGCCGACCTCGACCGGCGTATCGACGAGGCCGTCCACGCGGGCTCCGCCAAGGCGGTCGAGAAGCAGCACGCCAAGGGCAAGTGGACCGCCCGCGAGCGCATCGAGCACCTCTTCGACGAGGGCTCGTTCGTCGAGCTCGACGAGCTCGCCCGCCACCGCTCGACGGCCTTCGGCCTGGAGAAGAACCGGCCCTACGGCGACGGCGTGATCACCGGCTTCGGCACCATCGACGGCCGCCAGACCTGCGTGTTCTCCCAGGACTTCACCGTGTTCGGCGGCTCGCTGGGCGAGGTCTACGGCGAGAAGATCACCAAGGTGATGGACCTCGCCATCAAGACCGGCTGCCCGATCATCGGCATCAACGAGGGCGCCGGTGCCCGCATCCAGGAGGGCGTGGTCTCCCTCGGGCTCTACGGCGAGATCTTCAAGCGCAACGTGCACGCCAGCGGCGTGATCCCGCAGATCAGCCTGATCATGGGCTCCTGCGCGGGCGGCCACGTCTACTCCCCCGCCGTCACCGACTTCACGATCATGGTCGACGGCACCTCCAACATGTTCATCACCGGTCCCGACGTGATCAAGACCGTCACCGGCGAGGACGTCACGATGGAGGACCTCGGCGGCGCGCGGGCGCACAACACCAAGTCGGGCAACGCCCACTACATGGGTTCCGACGAGGAGGACGCGCTGGAGTACACCAAGGCGCTGCTCTCCTACCTGCCGCAGAACAACCTCGACGACCCGCCGTCGTACGACGATCCGGCCGACCTGGAGATCTCCGACCTCGACCGCGCGCTCGACGCGCTGATCCCCGACGGGGCCAACCAGCCCTACGACATGCACACCGTGATCACCTCGGTCCTCGACGACGAGGAGTTCCTCGAGGTGATGCCGCTGTTCGCGCCCAACATCGTGGTCGGCTACGGCCGGGTCGAGGGCAAGTCGGTCGGCGTCGTGGCCAACCAGCCGATGCAGTTCGCCGGCACGCTCGACATCGACGCCTCGGAGAAGGCGGCCCGGTTCGTACGCACCTGCGACGCCTTCAACATCCCGGTGCTCACCTTCGTCGACGTGCCGGGATTCCTGCCCGGCACCGACCAGGAGTGGAACGGCATCATCCGCCGCGGCGCCAAGCTGATCTACGCCTACGCCGAGGCGACCGTTCCCCTGGTCACGATCATCACCCGCAAGGCCTACGGCGGGGCGTACGACGTGATGGGGTCCAAGCACCTCGGCGCCGACATCAACCTCGCGTGGCCGACCGCGCAGATCGCCGTGATGGGCGCCCAGGGCGCGGCCAACATCCTGCACCGCAAGGAGCTGAAGAAGGTCGAGGAGGACGGCGGTGACGTCGAGCAGCGTCGGGCCGAGCTGATCAGCGACTACGAGGACACGCTCGCCAACCCCTACATCGCGGCCGAGCGCGGCTACATCGACGCCGTCATCACTCCCCACGAGACCCGTGTCGAGGTCGTCCGGGCGCTGCGGCTGCTGGCCTCCAAGAGCGAGACGCTTCCCCACAAGAAGCACGGGAACATCCCGCTATGAATCACCCCACGAAACCGAGCGAGGAGCTCGCTCCGCTCGCGGGGAACACGCTTTCGCGGGGACCCCGATGACCGAGGAGACGCCCGACGAGGCTCCCCTGCTGCGGATCGTCAAGGGCGACCCCACGCCGGAGGAGGTGGCCGCGCTCGTCACGGTCGTCTCGGCGATGTCCGCGGCAGCCGCAGAGGCCGCCTCCAAGGACAGGGCCCCGAAGCCGGAGTGGTCCTCCCACCACCGCAGGCTGCGCGCGACCCACCGGCACGGTGCCGGCGCCTGGCGCAACAGCGCGCGGTAGAACAGAGCAGTGCCCACCCTTCCGCGCCTGATCCTCGCCTCCGCCTCGCCGGCGCGGCTGAAGACCCTGCAGAACGCCGGCCTCTCCCCGGACGTCATCGTGAGCGGCGTCGACGAGAGCACCGTCGAGATGACCGGCCCCGCCGACTACACGATGAAGCTCGCGCAGCTCAAGGCGGTCGCGGTCGCGGCCGACCAGAAGCGGGCGCTGGTGATCGGCTGCGACTCGGTGCTCGCCCTCGACGGCGAGATCCTGGGCAAGCCGGTGAGCGACGACGACGCGGTGGCTCGCTGGAAGCAGATGCGCGGGCGGTCCGGCGTACTCCACACCGGGCACTGCGTGATCGACACCCACCGCGAGGTCTGGCTGGCGCGCTCCGCCGCCACCCAGGTGCGGTTCGCGCACGTGACCGACGACGAGATCGAGACCTACGTCGCGACCGGGGAGCCCTCAGCGGTCGCCGGCGCGTTCACCCTCGACGGCCTCGGCGGGGCCTTCGTGTCCGGCGTGACGGGCGACCCCCACAACGTCGTGGGGATCAGCCTGCCGCTGCTGCGGTTGATGTTCGAGGAGCTCGGCTTCGTCTGGACCGAGTTCTGGCAGCGTTGAGTCTGGCGGGGTCGACCCGAACACCACGGTGCCCTTCTCGCCGTGGAACTCGACGGCATGCCGCTTGAAGACGAACCGCCGGAACGCCCAGAAGCGCACCAGCATCGCCAGGATCGCCCCGACCACGTTGGCCGCGATGTTGTCGGCGATGACCGTGTCCCAGTCGAAGACGTTGCGGGTCATCCACAGGCAGGCCATCGGGATCACGAACGAGGCGAAGTTGATGATCGCGTAGTTCACCAACCCACCACCCGGCCCCGTGGCCTGGCGGTGCTTGAACGCATAGCTGCGGCTGCCGTAGAAGCTGATCAGCATGCCCACGCTGTTCGCGACGAAGTACGTCGCGACGGGGTATCCGTGCAGCGGTCCCGGGGAGTACATCCCCGGCAGCCCGTGCACCAGCGCGTTGAACAGGAGGACGGCGACAAAGGTGGCGACCACGTTGACGACCGAGAACTTCGCCGCCTCGCCGCCGATGCGGCGTAGTCGCGATCCCATGACTGCACGCTAACCCGCGGGTCGGCTCGATCAGCGCATGCGGGGCCACCTCGCCCTGGGTGGACAAGACCTCAGTCGGGGCCCTCGTCCGAGAGGACGTCGGGCGCAGCGACCGCCCAGCGCTCCTGCCAGTGACCGATCGGCGCGATGCCGTGCTGCGTCAGTCGGTCGTGCCGGAGCACGGAGTACGCCGGTCGGACGGCGTCACGTTGGAACGTCGACGAGTGGGTCGGCCTGACCACGTCCGTCGCGAGGCCTGCCGACGCGACCACCTCGCGGGCGAAGCCGTACCAGGTGGTCTGGCCTCCCGCTGTCGCGTGCCAGGTGCCGACCGGCGCGTCCCGCCCGACGAGCCGCACCATGAGGTCCGCAACGTCCCGGGTCCAGGTCGGCTGTCCGTACTGGTCGTCGACGACATCGACGATCCCGTGCTCCCGGGCGATCCGCGTGACGGTGCGCGCGAAGCAGGAGCCGTGGGCGCCGTACAGCCAACCGGTCCGGAGGATCAGATGCCTCCCCGGCGCCGCCTCCCGCACGGCCCGCTCTCCGGCCGCCTTGGTCCGACCGTAGGTCGTCCGGGGGGACAACGGCGCGTCCTCGGCGTACGGCGTCCGCGCCTCGCCGTCGAAGACGTAGTTGGTGCTCATCTGGACGATCCGCGCACCCTGCTCGTACGCCGCCCGCGCGACCACACCGGCTGCGCGGGTGTTGATCTCGGTGGCCTGCTCCTGATGGCTCTCGGCCAGGTCGACCGCGGTCCACGCAGCACAGTTGACCACCACGTCGTGCCCGGCGACGGCTCGCGCGACCGCCTCAGGATCGGTGAGTGCCACGTCGTCCCGCCCCACCGAGGTGTGGGCGATGCCGTGGTCCGACAGCGTGCGCCGCACGTCGGTCCCGAGCAGACCGTGCGCGCCGGTCACCAACCATCTCACGCGCGTGAGCGTAACGACTGCAGTTGTTAGCCTGCTCCCGTGTTGGTCCGAGAGCTCTCCATCGCCGGCGCGCTCGAGATCACCCCCGCCCAGCACGGCGACGATCGCGGCGTGTTCCTGGAGTGGTTCCGCGAGGACGAGTTCACCCGGGCCACGGGGCACGCCTTCCGTCTCGCACAGGCCAACTGCTCGGTCTCGCGTGCCGGCACCGTGCGCGGCATCCACTTCGCGCAGCTGCCGCCCAGCCAGGCCAAGATGGTCACGTGCATGCACGGTTCCGCGCTCGACGTGGTCGTCGACCTGCGCGTCGGCTCCCCCACCTTCGGCTCCTGGGACTCGGTGTTCCTGGACGATCAGGACCGGCGTGTGGTCTACCTGCCCGAAGGTCTGGGCCACGCCTTCATGGCGCTCGGTGACAACACGGTCGTCAACTACCTCTGCTCCACCTCCTACGCCCCGAACCGTGAGCACGCCATCCACCCCCTCGATCCCGAGATCGGCATCGACTGGCCGACGTCGACACCGGACGGGCGCGCGATCTCCCCGCTGCTCTCCCTCAAGGACGAGGCCGCTCCGAGTCTCGCGGCGATCCGTGACCGCGGTTTGCTGCCCAGCTACGAGGACGCGCTGGCCTACACGAAGTCGCTAGCGGGGTGAGCCCGCGGGTCTCCGTTCTCGTCCCGACGTACAACAACGAGGACTACGTCGAGCAGACGATGCGATCGATCCTCGCGCAGACGTTCACCGACTACGAGGTCATCGTGGCCGACCACAGCTCGCGGGACGCGACGTGGGACGTCCTCCAGCGGTTCGCCGACGACCCGCGGGTGCGACTGCTGACGACGCCCGCCGGAGGCAGCGCCGAGAGGAACTGGAACAGGGTCACCGAGGAGGCGAGCGGTGAGCTGGTGAAGCTGGTCTGCGGCGACGACCTCCTGGCCCCGAACCTGCTCGCGGAGCAGGTCGCGGCGTTCGACGAGCACGGCGACGGCGTGGTGATGGTGGCGTCGAGCCGCGACATCGTGGACGCGTCCGGTCGCACGGTGGTGCACGACCTCGGGCTCGGCGGCCTGCGAGGTCGCGTGCCGGGAGAGCAGGCGATCCGCCGTTCGGTGCTGCGGGGCGCGAACATCTTCGGCGAACCGTGCTGCGTGATGGTCCGACGTACGGCGCTCGAGGCGGCGGGACGCTGGCACGGCACTCCGGGGTATCTGATCGACCAGGCCACCTACTGCCGCGTGCTGTTCCGGGGCGACCTCGCCACCGTCCCCGGGCCGCTGGCCGCCTTTCGCGTGAGTGCAGGACAGTGGAGCGTCGAGCTGGCTCGGGAGCAGTCCCGCTCGGCCGCGGAGATGCACCGGCAGCTCCGCGAGATGGCTCCGGGTCTTCTCAGCAGGCGTGACGTCACGATCGGGAACGCGATGGCCAGGTTGCGGTCGTGGGAGCGGCGTCTGTTCTACCTCTACCTGGGACCACGGATGCGGCTGCAGGAGCGCGCGACCACCTAGCCCGCTGGCTTGGTGGCCACCAGGCAGAACTCGTTGTAGACGAACGCCTTCCCGGCCCATCTCGGGAACGGGAAGCTGAACCACGGGTCCGGCCGGAGCCCGGCCGTGCGGGCCAGCTCGACGAGGTCGTCGCCGGTCGTCCAACGCACGTGGGTCGGGTCGCTGTCGTACCCGCGCTCCTGGGGACACACGAGGAAGACCTTTCCTCCCGGGCGCAGGTACGGCAGGTACTCCTGGAGGAGGCTCAACCCGACAGCGGCGTCCATGTGCTCGATGACGTGTGCCAGCAGGATGCCGTCGAAGCTCTCCTGCGTGCGCAGCTCGCTGCGCTCCCACTCCTCGACCGTCAGCGCGACCACACCTCGGCGACGCGCCACCTCGACTGCCACGGCGTTGTGGTCCACGCCCACGGAGCCCCGGCCGAGGGTCTCCAGGTTGCGGCCGATGCCGCACCCGACGTCGAGGCAGCGGCCCAGACCCTGACGACGCAGGTTCCACTGGTACGGCGCCTGGACGTGGAGCGCCTTCTTCCACCAGACCCCCTGGGTGTCCACGAGGCGCTGCGCGTAGTCGGGGTCCGATGTCTCGTGCATCTCCCGACCTCCCGTCAGACGCCCCGCCGGGGTTCCACGCTATCCGGCTGGCATGATCGCCCCATGCGAGGCCTCATCCTGGCTGGTGGCACCGGCTCGAGACTGCACCCGGTGACCTTGGGCATCAGCAAGCAGCTCGTGCCGGTCTACGACAAACCGATGATCTACTACCCGCTGAGCACCCTGATGCTGGCCGGGATCCGCGACGTTCTCATCATCACCACGCCGCACGATGCGCCGCAGTTCGTGCGCCTGCTGGGTGACGGCTCGCAGTTCGGCATCTCGATCACCTATGCCGAGCAGGCGGAGCCGAACGGGCTCGCCCAGGCCTACGTGATCGGCGCGGACTTCGTCGGTGGGGAGAGCAGCGCGCTCATCCTCGGCGACAACATCTTCCACGGACACTCCTTCGGCACCCATCTCGGCAGGTTCGGCGAGCTCGACGGGGCCGCGGTGTTCGCCTACCGGGTGACGAACCCCTCCGCCTACGGCGTCATCGAGTTCGACGGCTCCGGCAGGGCCATCTCCCTGCAGGAGAAGCCGGCGAAGCCCCGCAGCAAGTTCGCCGTGCCCGGGTTGTACTTCTACGACAAGGACGTCGTCGAGATCGCCCGCGGCCTGAAGCCCTCCGACCGTGGCGAGTACGAGATCACCGACGTCAACCGGCACTACCTCGAGCAGGGTCGGCTCCAGGTCGAGCTGCTCGACCGCGGCACGGCATGGCTGGACACCGGGACGTTCGACTCCCTCAACGACGCTTCCAACTTCATCGCCGTCCTCGAGAAGCGCCAGGGCCTCAAGGTGGGAGCGCCGGAGGAGGTCGGCTGGCGGCAGGGCTTCCTGACCGACGACGAGCTGCGCGAGCGGGCGGAGAAGCTCATCAAGTCCGGGTACGGCGAGTACCTGCTCGGCCTGCTCGAACCGGACCCGCTCTGACCTGAGGGTCAGGCCGTCGTTCCGGCGCCCTGCTTGAGCGGTTCCCACCACGCGCGATTCGCGCGGTACCAGGCGACCACGTCGGCGAGCCCTTCGGTGAAGTCGACCTGGGGCCGGTAGCCGAGCTGCTCGGAGATCTTGGTGATGTCGACGGAGTAGCGCAGGTCGTGACCGAGACGGTCGGTCACGTTGCGCACGCGGTCCCAGCCGCATCCGGTGGCGTCCAGCAAGAGCTCGGTGAGCTGCTTGTTGGACAGCTCGGTCCCGCCCCCGATGTTGTAGACCTCGCCGATGAGCCCACCCTCGAGCACCAGGTGGATACCGCGGCAGTGGTCGTCGACGTGAAGCCAGTCGCGCACGTTGGCGCCCTCGCCGTACAGCGGCACGTCCAGGCCGTCGATCAGGTTGGTGACGAAGAGGGGGATCACCTTCTCCGGGAACTGGTACGGGCCGTAGTTGTTCGAGCAACGCGTGATGCAGACCGGCAGCCCGTGGGTGCGGTGGTAGGCGCGGGCCAACAGGTCGCTGGAGGCCTTCGATGCGGAGTACGGCGAGTTGGGCAGCAGCGGCTCGCTCTCGTCCCAGCTCCCCTCGTCGATCGACCCGTAGACCTCGTCCGTCGACACGTGCACGAACTTGTCGATGCCGCACTCGCGGGCCGAGTCGAGCAACGTCTGGGTCCCGACGACGTTGGTCATCACGAAGTCGGCGGCGCCCACGATGGAGCGATCGACGTGGCTCTCCGCGGCGAAGTGGACGACCGCATCGGCCTCGACCATCAACTGGTCGACCAGGGTCCGGTCGAGGATGTCGCCCTCGACCACACGCAGGCGCGGATCACTCGCGACGGGGGCAAGGTTGGCCAGGTTGCCGGCGTAGGTGAACTTGTCGAGCACCACCACCTCGGTGGGCTCGGACAGCCCCCAGGCGTGCGACAGCACCGTGCGCACGTAGTGGCTGCCGATGAAGCCGGCGCCGCCGGTCACCAAGAGCTTCATGAGTCTCCGTCCGAGGACACGAACACGGGCCGGCGCAGGTTGGCGGCGGCGTTCTCCAGGCAGGCGGCGATCCCCACGCCGATGGGGGTGCGCACCAGGTGGCCGAGGTCGGGCCACGCCTCCGAGCGTAGGCGCAGGTCGCGCACCTGGAAGCTGGCGGCCTGGGAGGTCCCCATGCGCACCGGCGGTCGACGGCGCGCCAACCGGGTGACCTCACCGATGACCTGGGCGATGCTCAACGCCGACCCGCTGGCGAGCACCTTCAGGTGGACACCACCCCGCTCGGCCACGCAGTCGAGTCCGGTGCACACCATGGACGCCGCGTCGTCGGCGAAGAGGTAGTCACGCAGGGTGTCGAGCGAGACGTAGACCGACATCTCCTGGCGCCGGACGAGCGCGTCGCACAGGAGCGACACCAGACCCTGGAGCTTGGCGATGTCCTGGTCGGGGCCGTAGAGGTTGGCCAGGCGGCCGACCAGCAGCGGTGTGCCGGTGTGGTCCGCGAACGAGGTGAACAGGCGCTCGATCCGCAGCTTGGCGTGGCCGTACGGCGCGAGGGGAACCGCCTCGCTGGACTCCGTGAAGGGCGAGCCTCTCGACCCGGCGTACACCCCGCCGGCAGATGACGCGAGGAAGACCGCCGAAGGTCTGGCTCCCGGTGCCGGGTGCCACTGCGACAAGAACTCCTCCACCACGGCGACCTCGGCGTCGAGCGCGTCCTGGCCGGTGGCCACGACCCCAGCGCCCGCGCACCAGGCGACCCGCGCCCCCGGGGGCAGCGCGGCCGCATCGGCCAGCAGCACCCGGACAGCGTCGGCCCCGTCGTTCCACGGGACGCGCGAGGTGATCACGGTGCCGCCTCGACGACGCAGCTCGCGTTGGACCGCGCTGCCGAGGAGGCCGGACGCACCGAGCACCCAGGTCGGAGCGGGGCTCGCCGAGGGCGCTTCGCCGCGCTCAGCCGAGCCCGTCGCGGCCAAGCGGTCCCTCCTCGGGATCCTGGGTGATCAGGTACGGCGGCTTGCCGAGCGCGCTGTTGACCGTCACTCCGATGTACTCGGCCACGACTCCGAGGGAGAACAGGATGGCCCCCGTGCTGATCAGCAGCACGACCGCGAGCGAGGTCCATCCGGGGATGGGCGCCGGCGAGACCAGCTGGTGGACGATCAGGTAGATGGCGTAGACCGCGCCGAGCAGCGCGAAGAGGATGCCGGCGACGGCCACGGCCCGTAGACCGCGAGTGCCGGCGGTGACCACCATGCGGCGGAAGTGGCTGAACAGTGCTTTGAGCGAGTAGCCCGAGGTGCGGTCCCCCTCGCTGCGTGCGGTCACCGGCGTCGTGGCGGCCCGGTCGACGACCCAGCCGAGGGAGATGTCGAAGAACGCCCCCGGACCAGCGAAGGCGGCGACGCTGCGGGCCACCTCGCCGAGGATGAACCGGTAGCTGTTGAACACCGTGGCGTCGGCGCCACCACCGACCAGGTTGACGACCTTCTTGGCCCCGCGGGAGGAGACGTTCCGGAACGCCGAGTGTGGCGCCTCGTTGACGGGCCGCGCGTAGACGACCCGCGCCTGCTCGCGCATCGCGGTGTCGAAGAGATCACCGATGAACCGCGGGTCGTGCTGACCGTCCTCGTCCATGGTGACCACCCACTCACCGCCCGACGAGGCGATCCCCGCCATGGTGGCCGCGTGCTGCCCGAAGTTGCGGCTCAGCCACACGGGCCGGACGAAGTCGAAGCGCTGGCCGAGCTCGCGCATCACGTGCGGTGAGTCGTCGGGGCCGCAGTCGTGCACGAGCAGGACCTCGACCACGCGATAGGGCCGGCCGTCCGGCGACACCTGCCCCTTGGTGTACGGCTCGAGCTCGGTCACCACATCGGTGAGGTGCTTCTCCCCCGCGTAGACCGGGATCACCACCGAGATCTGGTGATCCACGAGGGAATCCGGGCTGTTCATTGCGGTGACTATAGTCGTTCACCGCCCGCCAGCCGGGTAGGGCACGGGTGCGGCTCAGCCATGAAAAGACCCGTTCGGATGGGTGCCTCGGTTAGGGTTGCCGACGCCCGAACAGCCTCCAGATCGAAGATGAGCAAGGCACGCGTGAGCACTGACCCAGAGGTCGACCCGACCGCCGCAGCAGGCCTCGTGCGGCGCATCCTCGACGACCGCCGGTTCCGTTTCCTGCTCGTCGGCGGCATCAACGTCGTCCAGGGGATCGGCTGGTTCGCCGTCTTCTACCCGCTCCTCGATCAGTGGATCTCCTACGTCGGCGTGCTCGTCCTGGTCTACGCGGTCTCCATCCCGATCGGCTTCCTGCTCTACCGGACGCTGGTGTTCAAGGTGTCCGGGCAGTGGCTCACCGACCTGGCGCGGTTCACCCTGGTGCAGGCGGTGGCGTTCATGATCAACCTGGGCAGCCTGCCGTTCTTCCACGAGGTCCTCGGCATCCCACTGCTGGTCTCGCAGGTGCTGTCCATCGGAGTGATCCTCGTCTTCAACTACACGGGACACCTCTACTTCTCGTTCCGGCGTCGGCACGGCCATCCGGACGCAGGTCACCTGCTCGAGCCCCCCGACGTCGTGTCGGCCGTACGGCCCGGAGAACACGCGGGTTAGTGTGTCCCGTGATTTCGCCCGGACGTCGCGCTGAACGACAGGTGGTGACCCCCCGATGCCGTCCATGAAGGACCTCCTCTCCCATGTACCGCTCTACGTAGGGCTGCAGAAGGTCGTGGGAGCTGACAGGCTCCGCTACCGCTGTCTCGACGCGGCGCAGATCCAGCCTGGCGAGGTCGTGATCGACGTCGGGTGCGGCCCGGCCTACTACTTCGAGCGCATTCCGGGGCCGCTGACCTACCACGGCTTCGACACCGACCAGACGTACATCGAGTGGGCCCGGTCGAAGTGGGGGGCCGCCGGCACCTTCCACGTCGGGGTCTTCGACGCCGAGGCGGCCGCCGAGCTGCCCGCCCCCGACGTCGTGCTGCTTCTCGGGCTGCTGCACCACCTCAGCGACGAGGACTCCCGCAACCTGCTGGACCTCTGCGCGAGCCGGCTCTCGCCCAACGGTCGGGTGGTCACCGTCGACACCGCGTTCGTGCCGGGCCAAGGACGGCTCTCGCGCTGGATGTCGGAGAACGACCGCGGCGAGTTCGTCCGCCACCCCGAGGAGTTCGAGGCACTGGCAGCGCCGTACTTCGGCTCCACCGGGACCCAGATCGTCTCCGGTACCGGCCGGATCCCCGGCGCCTACGTCCTGATGACCCTCTCCGACTCGAAACGCTCCGCTCCCCGGGTCGGCGACCCCGCCGAGCTGGGTCAGTAGCCCCCTGCGTTGACACGGGCGCGCAGGCTGGCGGCGTCGGGGTGGGCCCCGGCGCTCCTCGTCTACCTTCTCTCGGCCTTCCTGCTCGGCCACAGCGCGAACCTCGCGGTTCGCGACATCCTCGCGTTCACCGTGTGGTTCGGCTGGGCGCACACCCTTCCGGGGATCGTGGCCTGGCGTGCGATCGACTGGCGCGGGCGCGGTGGACGCCATGAGCGCGGCTCGGGACGGGCCACGGGACGACCGTTCCTCGAGGACGCCGTGCTCGGGTCGATCTTCGGCGTGATCCTCTCGATCCCCGTCTACCTGCTGGCCGTGGGTGCGGGTCTTCCCGGCGCGATCCTGCTGTGGCCACTGCTGGTGCTGGTGCCGGCGGCGGCCCTTCCTCGCGGCAGGGAGCTGCTGCTGCGACGTCAGGCCGACCGGGCTCCCGCGTGGTGGTCGTGGGGCCTGGCCCTGATCCTGGTGCTCGTCGTGATCCAGCTCTGGCACGTGTCGTGGAGCCCGGAGCCGCTGAACGCGTACACCTTGCAGCACCCCTACGTCGACGAGCCGTACCACCTCGCGCTGGTCGGTGAGTTCCGACACCACTTCCCCGCCCAGGTCCCGTTCGTCGCGGGCACGCCCCTGGAGTACCACTGGCTCGTCTACCCGTTCGTGGCCGCAGGCTCGTGGGGCAGCGGCGTCGAGTCGATCGTGCTGCTCAGGTACCTCGTCGTTGCGGTGCTCAGTGCGCTGCTGGTGCTCGGTGTCGCCGTGGCGGCCGCACGGATCAGCGGGCACCGCTGGGCCTCGCTGGCAGCGGCTTCCGTGCTGTGCATGACCACACCTCTGGACGTGGTGGGCTGGACTGGCGCGGCAACCCCCTGGCTGAGCGCGGGCTGGTTGACCCTGCGCTCACCCACCCAGATGTTTGCCAATGCACTGTGCCCGCTGCTGGTCGTGCTGCTGGTCGGACTGCTGCGCGGGGCGGCCCGGCGACCACATCACTGGGTAGCGGTGTTCCTGGTCATGCTTGCCGTGGCCGGTGCCAAGTCCGCGATGCTTCCGCTCTTCGTGGCCGGCCTGTGCGGCACGACGCTGGTCATGCTCGTGGTCCGGCGGGCCATCCCGTGGGTGACAGCCGCTCTGGCCGTCCTCTCCGTGCTCGTCTTCGGTCTGGCCACAGTCCTGTTCTACGGCCCCGGCTCCCGGGCGATGACACTGAAGCCGTTCCAGGTCATCGACGGCCAGGCCCTCGTGCTGCACATGATCGACGAAGGCCAGACCCCGTCGGCCGGCGTACGGACGGTGCTGACTGTGGTGTTCGTGTTGTGCGCCGCGGTGCCGCTGGTCGGGGGGCTCGGCTGGTTCGTCCGGGGCGGGTGGCGCCGACCCTCCCCCTGGGTGCTGCTCGGCTGCTGGGTGGCGGGGATCGGTGTGTTCCTCGTCTTCTCCCACCCGGGCCTCGGCCAGGGGTACTTCTACCGGAGCGCAGTCGTACCGATGGCTGTCCTGGCAGGTGTCGGCTGGGCACGCGCTGCCGGATCGCCCACCCGTCGTACGGCCGTCACGATCGCGGTCGCCGTGGCAGGCGGGCTCTGCCTGACGGTCGCCGTCTCGGAGCTGGTGCCGGCCACCACGCCGAACGGCGCACGCGGCGGCTCCGACGTGGGTGCGCTCCTCGAGGGCTTCGGCGTCCCCCTCCTCGTCGCACTGGGCGCTGTCGCGCTGCTCCTCGTCCTGTACCGGACAGCCACGCGTCGGGCCGCCGCCTCCCCACCCCAGGCGCTCCTCGTCGCCATCTCCCTGCTCACCGGGATGTGCATGGTCGGCCCGATCGCCGGCCTCGACCACAAGACTCCGCCGCCGGTGAACCAGCAGATGATTCCCGACGGGGGCATCCCGGCAGCTCGCTGGCTCCGCGCGCACAGCACCCCTGACCAGCTCGTCGCCACCAACGTCCACACACCCACGGCACTGGGCAATCCGGAGAACCACCGCACGTTCTGGATCGCGGGCTACGCCGAGCGCAGGGTGCTGGTCGAGGGCTGGGCCTACATCCCTCCGGAGTCTGTCGGGCTCCCGTCCAACGAGGAGACCAACAGCAGGTTCGGCGGCGGTGAGTTCTGGGACCCCGGGAAGCTGCGGCTCAACGACGAGGTCTTCGCCCACCCGACTCGGGAGAACATCGCGGAGCTGCACGAGCGGTACGGCGTGGACTGGCTGTTCGTCGACCGGACGCGCAAGCCCGACCTGTCGCGACTCCGCAAGCTGGCGGACCGCCAGTACCTCGGCCGCAGGTTCCTCGTGTTCCGGATCGGTGACTAGGCCGCGGCGTCCTTGACCGCAGCCACCACCACCGAGGAGCCGAACGGCAGGTCGCGGCGCCCGAGCACCTTCTCCTCCTTGCGGGAGAGCCACAGGAACATCCGCTCGAGCCTGGGGTGCACCTCGGGGAGGCTGACGGTCTCGACCGGATGGTGGCTGCTGCCGTCTCGCCGGGTGAGGACACGGCGCGCGCGGCGAGCCAGTCGCTCGGCGGCGAAGAACGGGAAGACACCGGCAAAGGCGTACGTCGACCGAGTCACCGACAGCCCGGCGGCCTCGACGGCCCGCTCGGCACGACCCCTGGTGTAACGACGGTGGTGACCGTTCTCCTCGTCGAACTCCGTCCAGGCCCACTGGTAGGCGGGGACCGAGAGCAGCAGCCGCCCGCCGGGCTTCAGCACCCGGGACAGCTCGTCGAGCGCCAACGCCTCGGGCTCGCAGTGCTCGACCACGTCGAACGCGCACGCCACGTCGAAGGTCTCGTCGGCGAACGGGAGGGCCATGGCCGAGCCGCACACCCCTCCGGGCTCGAGGCCACGCGGATCGATGTCGAGCATGATGCGCGTGCCGTGACCGTCGAGCCAGCCGACGCTCGGGCCATCGGCACTGCCGACGTCGAGCATCAGGGGCGCCTCGCCGATCCGGTCCTCGAGGACCGTGCGGAGCAGCTCGGTCCGCGCGACGTACCACCAGTACTCGGGTGCTCCGAGCGAGGCCGAGCCTCCATGACCGGGCACGGGTTCGGCGCCGGACCGTACGGGAGAAGCCATGCGCGGGAGCCTAACCGAACTACTCCACGGGCAGGCCGAGGCCGCGCGCGATCAGCATCCGCTGGACCTCGGAGGTGCCCTCGCCGATCTCGAGCACCTTGGCATCCCGGTAGAACCGGGCCACGGGGTACTCCTCCATGAAGCCGTAGCCGCCGAAGACCTGGGTCGCGACGCGGGTGGCCGTGACCGCTGACTCGGTCGCGTAGAGCTTCGCGATCGCGGCGGCCTGCTTGAACTCCTTCATCGGCTTGCCGGCGTCCTTCATCCACGCCGCCCGGTAGGTCAGCTGGCGGCTCGCAGCGAGCATCACCTCGAGGTCGGCGATCTGGAAGGCCACCCCCTGCTTGCGTCCGATGGGCACCCCGAACGTGGTCCGCTCGCCGGCGTACTCCACGCTCATGTCGAGGCAGGCCTGGATGCAGCCGACCGCCAGCGCGGCGATGGCGACCCGGCCGTCGTCGAGGGTGGCCAGGAACTGGGCGAACCCGCGGCCGCGTTCGCCGAGGAGGTTGGACTCCGGGACGTGGGCGTCGCTGAAGCTCAGCGGGTGGGTGTCCGAGGCGTGCCAGCCGAGCTTGTCGTAGGCCTTCTCGGCGGTGAACCCGGGTGTGTCGCTCGGGACGATGATCGTGGAGAGCTCGGGCTTGCCGCCCTCGCCCTCTCCCGTCTTGGCCGTGACCGTGACGAGCGAGGTGATCTCGGACCCGGAGTTGGTGATGAACTGCTTGCTGCCGTTCACCACCCACTCGCCGTCACGCAGCTCGGCCTTGGTCTTCGTGGCGCCCGCGTCGGAGCCGGCGCCCGGCTCGGTGAGGCCGAAGCCGGCCAGCTTGTTGCCCTCCACGAGGTCGGGCAGCCAGGTGTCCTTCTGCTCGTCGGTGCCGAAGGTCAGGATCGGGTTGATGCCGAGCCCGACGGCCGCCTCGAGGGTGATGCCCATCGACTGGTCGACCCGGCCGATCTCCTCGATCGCGACGCACAGGCTGGTGAAGTCGCCGTCCGCGCCGCCGTACTGCTCGGGAGACGTGAGCCCGAACAGGCCGAGCGAGCCCATCTTCTGCACCACGTCGACCGGGAAGTGGTGGTCGCGGTCCCACTGGGCAGCGTGGGGGGCGATCTCCTTCTCGGCGAAGTCGCGCACGGTGCGACGGAACTGCTCGTGGTCCTCGGACAGGTCGAAGGTCATGGGAGGCATCCTAGCCCCGAAGTTAACGATCGATAACCCCCGCGGTGGCCGGCCCGCCCCTCGGCGCGTCTACAGTGGGGCGGTGACTTTGACGAGCTCAACGGCGAGCTCGCTGGCGGATGCGACATCGTCCGACGCCGCGCTGCGCCGCTTCCTGCACGGCCTTCCGGGAGTCGACCAGGTGGGCGCGGAACAACGCGCCGCCGGGCTCGGAACCCGTTCGATCAAGACCTCCTCGAAGGAGTTCGCGATCGACCTGGCCATCCGGATGGTCGACCTGACCACGCTCGAGGGCGCCGACACGCCCGGCAAGGTGCGGGCGCTGGCCACCAAGGCGATGCATCCCGACCCGGCCGACCAGACCTGCCCCTCGACGGCGGCGGTCTGCGTGTACCCCGACATGGTCCCGTACGCGAAGGAGACGCTCGGCTCCTCCGGCGTACACATCGCGGCCGTGGCCACCGCCTTCCCCAGCGGTCGCGCGGCGATGGACATCAAGCTGGCCGACGTCAACGACGCCGTCGAGGCGGGCGCCGACGAGATCGACATGGTCATCGACCGCGGGGCGTTCCTGTCGGGCCGCTACATGGAGGTCTACGAGGAGATCGTCGCCGTCCGCGAGGCCTGCGGCAGCGCACACCTCAAGGTGATCTTCGAGACCGGCGAGCTCCAGACCTACGACAACGTACGACGAGCCAGCTGGCTGGCGATGATGGCCGGCGGCCACTTCATCAAGACCTCCACCGGCAAGATCCAGCCTGCGGCGACGCTCCCCGTGACGCTGGTGATGCTCGAGGCCGTCCGCGACTTCCGCGAGGCGACCGGCCAGATGGTCGGCGTGAAGCCGGCCGGTGGCATCCGTTCGTCGAAGGACGCGATCAAGTACCTCGTGATGGTCAACGAGGTGGCCGGGCCCGACTGGCTGGACCCCGACTGGTTCCGCTTCGGCGCCTCCACGCTGCTCAACGACCTGCTGATGCAGCGCACCAAGATGCACACCGGCCGCTACTCCGGCCCCGACTACTTCACCCTTGACTAGGAGGGTCTGAGCCATGGCCGACAAGGTCTTCGAGTACGCACCGGCTCCCGAGTCCCGCTCGGTGGTCGACATCAAGTCCTCCTACGGGCTGTTCGTCAACGGCGAGTTCGTCGACGGCTCCGGGAAGGCGTTCAAGTCGATCTCCCCCAGCACCGAGGAGGTCCTGGCGGAGGTCGCCGAGGCCGACGAGGCCGACGTCGACCGGGCCGTGAAGGCCGCGCGCCGGGCGCACACCCGGGTGTGGTCGAAGATGAGCGGGGCCGAGCGCGGCAAGTACCTCTTCCGCATCGCCCGGATCATCCAGGAGCGCTCGCGCGAGCTGGCCGTGCTCGAGTCGATCGACAACGGCAAGCCGATCAAGGAGTCGCGCGACGTCGACATCCCGACGGCGGCGGCGCACTTCTTCTACTACGCCGGCTGGGCCGACAAGCTCGAGTACGCCGGCTACGGGCCCGACCCGCAGTCCCTCGGCGTCGCCGGTCAGGTGATCCCGTGGAACTTCCCGTTCCTGATGCTGGCCTGGAAGATCGCCCCGGCCCTGGCCTGCGGCAACACGGTCGTGCTCAAGCCGGCCGAGACCACTCCCCTGACCGCGCTGCTGTTCGCCGAGATCTGCCAGCAGGCCGACCTCCCGCCCGGCGTGGTGAACATCCTCACCGGGGCCGGCGCGACCGGCCAGGCGATCGTCTCCCACCCCGACGTCGACAAGGTCGCCTTCACCGGCTCCACCGACGTCGGCCGGGCCATCGCCAAGGCCGTGGCCGGCACGAAGAAGAAGGTCACGCTCGAGCTGGGCGGCAAGGCCGCCAACATCGTCTTCGACGACGCCCCGGTCGACCAGGCCGTCGAGGGCATCGTCAACGGCATCTTCTTCAACCAGGGCCACGTCTGCTGCGCCGGCTCGCGGCTGCTGGTGCAGGAGTCGGTGGCCGAGGAGGTGCTCGACAAGCTCAAGCGCCGCATGTCGACGCTGCGCGTGGGCGACCCGCTCGACAAGAACACCGACATCGGCGCGATCAACTCCGCCGAGCAGCTGGCCAAGATCCGCGAGCTCTCCGACATCGGGGAGGCGGAGGGGGCCGGTCGCTGGTCGCCGAAGTGCGACCTGCCCGACCACGGCTTCTGGTTCCCGCCGACGATCTTCACCGGCGTCACGGCAGCGCACCGGATCGCCCGCGAGGAGATCTTCGGACCGGTGCTGTCCGTCATCACCTTCCGGACGCCCAAGGAGGCGGTCGAGAAGGCCAACAACACGCCGTACGGCCTCTCGGCGGGCATCTGGACCGACAAGGGCTCGCGCATCCTCTGGATGGCCGGGCAGCTGCGCGCCGGCGTGATCTGGTCCAACACGTTCAACCGCTTCGACCCGGCCAGCCCGTTCGGCGGCTACAAGGAGTCGGGCTACGGCCGAGAAGGTGGCCGCCACGGCCTGGAGGGATATCTCAAGTGAGCCGCATCGACGTACGCAAGACCTACAAGCTCTACATCGGCGGGCGCCTTCCCGCGCTCGGAGTCGGGCCGCTCCTACGTGGTCAACGACGCCAAGGGCAAGTTCTGGGCCAACGCCTCGCACGCCTCCCGCAAGGACGCGCGTGACGCCGTGCAGGCGGCCCGCAAGGCCTTCGGCGGCTGGTCGTCCCGTACGGCGTACAACCGCGGCCAGGTGGTCTACCGGATCGCCGAGGTGCTCGAGGACCGGCGCGACCAGTTCGAGGCCGAGCTGCGCACCGCCGAGGGCATCACGCCGGCGAAGGCGCGCACCTACGTGGACGCCTCCATCGACCGGCTCGTCTGGTACGCCGGGTGGGCCGACAAGATCGCCCAGGTGACCGGAGGCGCCAACCCGGTCGCCGGGCCGTACTTCAACCATTCCGCCCCCGAGCCGAGCGGCGTCATCGCCGTGGTCGCACCGAAGGGTCCCCTGCTGGGCCTGGTCAGCGTGGTCGCGCCCGTGATCGTCACCGGCAACACGGCAGTGGTCGTGGCCAGCGAGCCGCACCCGCTGACCTCGATCACGCTGGCCGAGGTGATGGCCACCTCCGACGTCCCCGGCGGCGTGGTCAACATCCTCACCGGCCCGCAGGCCGAGGTGGCCCCGTGGCTGGCCTCGCACATGGACGTCAACGGCATCGATCTCACCGGCGTGGGTGACTCCGAGCTCGCCCGCAACCTCGAGATCGAGGCAGCCGAGAACCTCAAGCGCGTGCGCCGGCCCGGTCTCGAGGACCTCCTCGCTCCCCCGGCCCTCGACCGGATGACGACGTTCCTGGAGACGAAGACCGTCTGGCACCCGATGGGGATCTGAGTGGCGCAGGTCGATCGTCCTGGCCGGGCCGTCCGGGTCGGGCAAGTCGCGGCTCGCCGCGCGGCTCGGGCTGCCGATCCTGCGCCTCGACGACTTCTACCGGGACGGCGACGACGCGTCGCTGCCGACCATCGACCTGGCGGGCGGCGAGCCGATCGTCGACTGGGACGACCCGGCGTCGTGGAACCTCGAGGCCTCGGTCGCTGCCATCGAGGAGCTCTGCCGTGAGGGGTGCGTCGACGCGCCGGTCTACGACATCGCGACGAGCACGCAGACCGGCCACCGGGTGCTGGACCTGGGCGGCTCGGCGTACTTCGTGGCCGAGGGGATCTTCGCCCAGGAGGTCGTCGCGGAGTGCCGGGCGCGCGGACTGCTGGCCGACGCCGTCTGCGTCACGCAGCACCCCGTCCTGACCTTCGTACGACGGCTGGCCCGCGACCTGCGTGAGCACCGCAAGCCACCGTTCGTGCTCGTGCGTCGCGGACTGCACCTGCTGCGGGCTCAGCGGGGGGTGGTCGAGCACGCGCAGCGTCTCGGCTGCCGGGTGCTCACCCCCGACGCGGCGTACGACGAGATCACGCGACTCGTGCGCGAGCGATGAGCCGCTGGGCCAGGAGCGGGCAGAGCAGCACGGTGACCGCCCCCCCGGCGACGAGCACCGACGCGTTCGTCGCCGACATCTGATCGGCGTCCACCGCGACCGAGGTGACCGCGACGATGATCGGCAGACCGGTCGACCCGAACAGCGCCATCGCCAGGCTCTCGCGGTTGTCGAAGGCCCGACCCTGGTCGGTCCGGGCGGTCCGGGTGGCGACGTACACGCCCCCGCCGCGGACCAGCAGGATCAGCAGCACGAACAGCACCAGCGCCAGCGGCTCCTGAGCGACGGCGGCCGGGTCGATCGCCATCCCCGAGGTGATGAAGAAGACCGGGATCACCAGGCCGAACGCCAGCCCGGTGAGCTTGACCTCCAGGCTCTCGTGGCCCTGCGGCAGCAGGCGGCGCAGGATGATGCCGGCGACGAACGCTCCGAGCACCGCGTCGATGTCGAACGCCGCCGCCGACGCGCCGAGGGTGACCAGGAGGAGCACCACGAGCCGCACCTGCGTCTGTCCCGAGGTCTCCGCGCCCGTCCGGACGGCGTGCAGGATCCGGGAGCCCTCCCGGCCCAGCCGGGCGGAGAAGCGGTGCACGAGCAGGGCCAGCACCCCGAAGGCGGCGAGCACGACCAGGGACGCCACCGGCCCGCGGGTGCCCAGCAGGACGGAGATCGCGACGATCGGCCCGAGCTCGCCGTACGCCCCGTGGTGCATCAGGGTGGCCCCGAACCGCGTCGCGATCAGGCCGCTGTCCTTGAGGATCGGCAGCAGCGTCCCCAGCGCCGTCGAGGTGAGCGCGATCGCCACCGCGATCTCGCCGTCGATCGCGCCGGTCGAGCCCAGCAGCACCACGACGCCGAGCGCCACCCCGAGGGAGGCCACCCACGTCCAGAGTGCTCGGCGACCCCCGCGGCCGATCAGCTCCTCGATCTCGATCTCGTAGCCGGCCAGGAGGAACAGCATGCCGAGACCGAGCTCGCGCAGCACCCCGATGCCCTCGTCGGTGAACGCGAGGTCGGCCACGTTGGGGCCGATGAGCACCCCGAGGACCAGGAGTACGACGACCTCCGGCACCTTGCCGCGGAACACCAGGCCGGCCACCAGCGGCGCGAGCACGCCGCACAACGTGATCCAGAACAGGGACTCGACGGTGCTGGGCATTCAGCCTCCCGGCCTGGTGCCCGACACCGGCCCGCGGTCAGAACTCGTCCGTCAGGCCCTGTCAGTCAGGCGCTGTCGTCAGGCGAGGGCCTTGGCCTTGAGCCGCTCGAACTCCTCGGCCGAGATGGCGCCGGAGTCCATCAAGCCCTTGGCCCGCGCGATCTCGTCGGAGGGCGATGCCCCGCTCGACGAGACCTGCCGGATGTAGGCCTCCTGGTCCTGCTGCGCAGCCTTGAGCGCGTGCACGTTGCGCTCGGTCATCTTCCTGCCGTTGACGATCAGGTAGATCAGCGAGGTCAGGATCGGCAGGAAGATCAGGAAGAAGATCCACACCGCCTTGATCCAGCCGCTGGTGTCCTTGTCGCGGAACAGGTCTCCGATGATCTGGAAGAGCACCATCAGGTAGGCCATCAGCAGGAAGAAGCTGAGGATGAACCAGAAGAAGTCCCAGAAGCTGTCCATGGCAGCCCTTTCGTCAGTTGCGGCGCACATCCCTGGCGCCGACCTGAGAGCACGCTGGCACCTGCTTCAGGCGGGGACCTCACCTACATCGGGTGAGCGGCTGGGTCAGCCCAGCGGCGCGAACAGGTCGACCGGGTTGCCGTCGGGATCGTGCACGACGGCGTAGCGCATCCCCCAGAACGCGTCCCAGGGCTCCAGCGCGCCCTCGGCCCCGGCGCCGGTGAGCTCGGCGTAGGCGGCGTCCACCTCGGCCGGTGACTCGCAGGCGAAGGCCAGCGCCATGCCGTGCCCGCCCGCCGGCGGCGTCCAGGCGGGGTTGAAGGACAGGATCGTCTCGCGGGTGTCGAAGGCCAGGTGGAGGCCGCCGAGGTCCACGTCGACGTGCGGCTCGGAGTCCGCGTCCGCGGCGATGTCCAGCCCCAGGCGGCGGTAGAACGCGAGGGCGGCGGCCATGTCGGCGACGACGATCTCGATGACAGCAGGTGTGAGCTTCATGGGCCCGACGCTAGCCAGACGCCTCAGGCGGCGTCTTGAACGGATCGGACACGCTCGGCCAGCAGCTCGGTGGGCGTGACTCCCGCGAGGGCACGGACGTCGCGCGCGAGGTGGGCCTGGTCGGCGAAGCCGGTCCGCTGCGCGACCTCGGACCACGGGGTACCCGCGTCCGCGGCGGCCACGGCGCGCACCAGCCGGAGCACGCGGCCGAGGTGCTGCGGGCCGTAGCCGAACACCGGCAGCAGGCGCCGGTGCAGCTGCCGGGGGCTGTAGCCCACCGCGGCTGCCACCTCGCCCACACCCTGCCCGCTGTCGAGGAGGCTCCTGACCAGCTCGGCGAAGCGGATCGCCCGTCCCCGACGAGCACGCCCACTCGGCCAGTCCCGAGGCGGGGCGATCGACGACCCTGTCCGCGAGCTGACGCGCCCGCGCGGAGCCCCAGAGGTCCTCGAGGGGCAGGGTGCGGTCGCGCAGCTCGTCGGCCGGCACGCCGAGGAGCAGCGGTCCGCGGCCGGCGTGCAGGCGCACCCCGGTGACCGGCTCCGGCTCGACGTGGGAGTGCACCCGCGCACCGGTGTCAGGACCGGCCACGAGCAGCTGGTCGCCGAGGACGATCAGGTCGAGACACCCGTCGGGCAGGATGCGCTGCTGCCCCGGTCGAGCCGGTGTTGTGCCACACCTCGATGCCGGGACGGATCGTGCGCTCGTCGTACGCCACCCCTCGACCGTACGACGCGAGCACCGTCAACCGGTCACCGCAGGGCGGCGTACCCGGGCTTGATCACGTCGTTGATCAGCTCCAGCCGCTGCTCGAAGTGCGCGAACGCCGACTTCATCGCGTTGACGGTCACCCACTGGAGCTCGCCGAGGTCCCAGCCGAAGGCCTCGACCAGGGCACCCATCTCGCGGCTCATCGAGGTGCCGCTCATCAGCCGGTTGTCGGTGTTGACCGTGACGCGGAAGCGCAGCCGCGCGAGCAGGCCGATCGGGTGCTCGGCGATCGAGTCGGCGGCGCCGGTCTGGATGTTGGAGTGCGGGCACAGCTCGAGCGGGATCCGCTTGTCGCGGACGTACTGGGCGAGCCGGCCGAGCTGCGACCTCGTCGCCCTCGACGGTGATGTCGTCGATGATCCGGACGCCGTGGCCGAGCCGGTCGGCGCCGCACCACTGGATCGCCTGCCAGATCGACGGCAGCCCGAACGCCTCGCCGGCGTGGATGGTGAAGTGGGCGTTCTCGCGCTGGAGGTACTCGAAGGCGTCGAGGTGCCGGGTGGGCGGGTAGCCCGCCTCCGCACCGGCGATGTCGAAGCCGACCACCCCGTCGTCGCGGTGCTTGACGGCCAGCTCGGCGATCTCGCGCGACCGCGCCTGGTGGCGCATGGCGGTCAGCAGCTGGCGTACGACGATCGGCCGGCCGGGAACGCTCGCGGCCATCCCCTCGTCGAAGCCCGTCCTGCACCGCACGGACCACCTCCTCGAGGGTGAGTCCACCCTCGAGGTGCTGCTCGGGTGCGTAGCGGACCTCGGCGTACACCACTCCGTCGGCGGCCAGGTCCTCCACGCACTCCCGGGCCACCCGGGTGATGTGGTCGGCCCGCTGCATCACCGCCACCGTGTGGTCGAAGGTCTCCAGGTAGCGCTCGAGCGAGCCGCTGTCGGCCGACTCGGTGAACCACCGGCCCAGTGACTCCGCGTCGTCCTCCGGCAGGGTGTGGCCGGCGTCGCGCGCCAGCTCCACGATGGTCGCCGGGCGCAGCCCGCCGTCGAGGTGGTCGTGCAGCAGCACCTTCGGGACGGCCCTGATCAGGTCGGGGGAGATAACGGTAGGTTCGGACACATTGCCCATCCAACACCCTTGCGGGGATGCGTCCACGAGGAGCGTCGTACATGCGCGTGTTCAACTCGTTCGAGGAGATCGAAGCCGCTGCCGGAGAGGAGATCGGCGCCTCCGACTGGGTCGAGATCACCCAGGAGAGAGTCGACCAGTTCGCCGAGGCGACCGACGACTTCCAGTGGATCCACGTCGACCAGGAGAAGGCCAAGGCGGGTCCGTTCGGCGGCACCATCGCCCACGGCTACCTGACGCTGTCGCTGATCCCCTACCTCAGCAACCAGGTGTTCGGGGTCGAGACCGAGGGCGCCAAGCTCAACTACGGCCTCAACAAGGTGCGCTTCCCCAACCCGGTGCCCGTCGGCGCCCGCGTGCGCGCGGTGGTCACCGTCGGCGAGATCGCGGAGATCCCCGCCGGCCGTCAGCTGACCATGAAGTACGTCATCGAGATCGAGGGCCAGGACAAGCCCGCCTGCGTCGCGGAGACGGTCGTCCTGCTGCTGAGCTGAGGCCGCAGTTTCACAACCGGCATTGTGAAACTGGCAGCCTGCGACCAAAGTTTCAGTCGCAACGTGACAGTTTCACAATCGGCGTTGTGAAACCTCGGCTCAGCCGACCCGGTCCGAGCACGATCGGCGTCGGCTCGTACGACGAGCCGTCGGCCGCGATCTCGTAGCCACCCTCCAGCGACGCCAGCGCCCGCTCGAACCGCTCGGGCTCGTCGGTGTGCAGGGTCAGCAGCGGCTGGCCCTCGCGTGACCGGGTCACCCGGGCGGGCGTGCCACTCGACGCCGGCGCCGGCCTGGACGTCGGCGCCCTGCTTCGCGCGGCCGGCGCCGAGCCGCCAGGCGGCCATGCCGACGGCCATCGCGTCCAGCCGGGTGAGTACGCCGGACGAAGGTGCCGTGACCACGTGGGTCTCCCGCGCGACCGGGAGCGTCGCGTCGGGGTCGCCGCCCTGGGCGCGGATCATCTGCTTCCAGGTGTCCATCGCCCCGCCCGAGGCCAGCAGGTCGGCGGGGTCGACGTCCTCGCGCCCGGCGCCGGCGAGCATCTCCCTCGCCAGGGCCACGGTCAGCTCGACCACGTCGGCGGGACCACCGCCGGCCAGCACCTCGACCGACTCGCGCACCTCGAGGGCGTTGCCGGCCGTCAGCCCGAGCGGCGTGGACATGTCGGTCAGCAGCGCGACGGTGCGCACCCCGGCGTCCGAGCCGAGCCCGACCATCGTCTCGGCCAGCTCCCGCGCCCGGGCCAGGTCCTTCATGAACGCGCCCGTGCCGACCTTCACGTCGAGGACGAGCGCGCCGGTGCCCTCGGCGATCTTCTTGCTCATGATCGACGAGGCGATCAGCGGGATCGCCTCGACCGTGCCGGTCACGTCACGCAGCGCGTAGAGCTTCTTGTCCGCCGGCGCCAGGCCCGACCCGGCCGCGCAGATCACGGCGCCGACGTCCTCGAGCTGGCGCATCATCGCCTCGTTGGTGATCGACGCCTGCCAGCCGGGGATCGACTCGAGCTTGTCGAGCGTCCCGCCGGTGTGGCCGAGCCCGCGGCCGGAGAGCTGCGGCACCGCCACGCCGCAGGCGGCCACCAGCGGCGCCAGGGGCAGCGTGATCTTGTCGCCGACGCCGCCGGTGGAGTGCTTGTCGGCGGTGGGCCGGGAGAGCCCGGAGAAGTCCATCCGCTCGCCGCTCGCGATCATCGCGTCGGTCCAGCGGGCGATCTCGCGGCGGTCCATCCCGTTGAGCAGGATCGCCATCGCCAGCGCCGACATCTGCTCGTCGCCCACCTCGCCCTGCGTGTAGGCGTCGATCACCCAGTCGATCTGGCTGTCGCTGAGCTCGGCGCCGTCCCGCTTGGCGATGATCACTTCCACAGCGTCGTGCGCCGCCATCGGACTCCCTTCACTGGACACCGACCCGAACCCTACGGAACCCCCGCAGCACGAACGTCCCCCGGCTCTCCGGCTCACCCGCGAGTGCCAGGTCCGGGAAGCGGTCGAACAACGCCGTGAGTGACTCGACCAGCTCCATCCGCGCCAGCGGCGCCCCCAGGCAGAAGTGCAGCCCGGCGCCGAAGGCGAGGTGCGGGTTGGGATCGCGGTCGGGGTCGAAGGTGTCCGCGTCGGCGAAGACCGCCGAGTCTCGGTTGGCCGCGCCGAGCAACGCCGCGATCTTCTGCGCCCTCCTCGACCACGCACTCCCCCGACCTCGACGTCGCGCGTCGCCGTGCGCTCGAACAGCTGGAGCGCGGAGTCGAAGCGCAGCATCTCCTCGACCGTCAGGGCCGGGTCTGCTCCGGGTCGCTGACCGCGCTGGAGCAGGGCGACCAGCCCGTTGCCGAACACGTTCACCGACGCCTCGTGGCCGGCGTTCAGCAGGAGTACGACGGCCGCGACCAGCTCGTCGTCGGAGAGCCCGGCGGCCAGCAGATCCGTGGTCAGGTCCTCCCCCGGTGTCGAGCGGCGACGGACGAGATGCTCGCGGACCAGGTCGGCGAACTCGGTCGCGGCCACGACGGCGGCATCCACGACGTCGGACGAGGGAGCCGGCTCGTACATCCGCACGATCGCCTGCGACCACCGGCGCAGCGACGGCACGTCGGCCGTGGAGAGCCCGACCAGCTCGGCGATGACCAGCACGGGCAGCGGCTCGGCGTACTCCCCGATGACGTCGAACGACGCGGGATCCACCTCGTCGAGCAGCGAGGCGGCCAGCGACTGCACGCGCGGGCGCAGCCGCTCCACGTGACCCCGGTTGAACGCTCCGGCCACGGCCCGCCGCAACCGGGTGTGCTCGGGCGGCTCGTTCTCCATCATCTGGTTGCGGTGCAGCAGGTTGAACGGCTCGAGGTAGGCCGCCGGCTCCCGGTCCCGCCAGATCCGCCCGAGCGAACGGTTGCGGAGCACGGCGCTGGCGGCGGCGTGCGAGAAGGTCAGCCAGCTGCCGCTCGGCTCGTGCCAGGCGACCTCGTGCCGGGCCCGCTCGGCGGCGAAGTGCGGGTAGGGGTCGGCGACGACGTCGGCGGCGGCCAGGTCAATCGAGGTCGTGGGGGCCGAAGGCATCCGGCAGCACCTCGTCCATGCGGCGTACGCCCTTGGCGGTGAGCAGCAGCAGCTCGGGCCCACCGTTCTCCATCAGCAGCTGGCGACAGCGCCCGCACGGCATGATCACCTCGGACCTGCCGTTCACGCACACCGAGTGCGTCAGCCGACCGCCACCGGTGATGTGCAGCTGCGAGACCATCCCGCACTCCGCGCAGAGCGCGACGCCGTACGCCGCGTTCTCCACGTTGCAGCCCGTGACCACGCGGCCGTCGTCGACGACCGCGGCAGCCCCCACCGGGAAGTGGGAGTACGGCGCGTAGGCGTGGGTGGCAGCCTCGACCGCGCGGGCCTTGAGGGCCTCCCAGTCGAAGTCCTGGCTCTCCTGGCTCGGGGCAGAGTTCATTCGGGGTCCCCGCGGAAACGCGGCCGTCGAGCCAACCGCACGCTGCCCAGCGCCGAGCGTTTTCGTGGGGTGATCACCCCGCGGAGCCCTTTCTGTAGACCTGCCCGTCGGCCGCGGGCATGCGTAGTCGTTGCGAGGCGAACGCGAGCACCAGCAACGTCGTGATGTACGGCGCCATCTGGGTGAACTCGCGTGGGATGACGTCGGTCAGCAGGTACCAGCCGAGGAACAGCACGGCGAACACCACCGAGGCGATCGCGCCGCTCGTCGAGCCGCGGCGCCACTGGAAGAAGGCCACGGCCAGCAGCAGCGCCGCCACGCCCAGGAGCAGCGCGTGCAACGACGTGGTCCCCTCGCGGAACGACAGCGCCTCCGTGTAGCCGAACAGGGTCGACCCGAGGAACAGCCCGACCGGGCGCCAGTTGCCGAAGATCATCGCGGCGAGGCCGATGTAGCCGCGCCCCTGGGTCTGGCCGACCTGGAAGCCGGACGACGAGACCAGCGCGAGGTAGGCACCACCCAGCCCGGCCAGCGAGCCCGAGATGAGCACCGCGATGAACTTGTAGCGGATGACGTTGACGCCGAGCGACTCCGCCGCTGCCGGAGCCTCGCCACACGAGCGCAGGCGCAGGCCGAACCGCGTGTGCCACAGCGCCCAGATGGTGCCGAAGATCAGCACCAGGCCGAGGATCGTCAGCACCGAGAGGTTCTTGGTGAACATCTCCACCACGCTGGCGAGGTCGCTGATCAGGAACCAGTGCTTGCCCTCCAGCGTGTTCATCGGGTCGGCGATGAACGGGATGTCGATCTCGGGCGGCGTCTTCAGCGACGGCGACTGCGTCGGGCCACCGCCGGGCAGCCCGGTGAACCAGGCCTCGGCGAGGAACCCGGTCACACCGGCCGCGATGATGTTGATCGCGACGCCGGAGACGATGTGGTCGACGCCGAACACCACGGTCGCCAACGCGTGCAGCGCACCGCCGAGCAGGCCGAAGACCATCGCGCCGACCACGCCGGCGACGAACCCGTAGTGGTAGGTGAAGTAGCCGGCCCCGATCGTGCCGACGATCATCATGCCCTCGAGGCCGATGTTGACCACGCCGGCCCGCTCGGACCACAGGCCGCCGAGACCGGCGAGCGCGATCGGCATGGCGGCGGTCAGGGTGACCGCCAGGGTGCCCGAGGACGTGAGCTGGTTGGCGCCGGTGATCACCCGCACGAGCGACGAGCAGCGCGAACCCGGCGAGCAGGTAGAGGTAGATCCGGTGGCGCCGGGTCTTCTGCTCCTCCGGCGTCTCGAGAGGCGGCGGAGCCGCGTCGGCGACGACGCTCATGCGACGGCCTCCTTCGGCTGCTCGGGAGTGGGCCCGCTCTGGGCCAGCTGCTCGGCGACCGAGGCCTGCTCGAGCCGCACCCGGTAGCGGCGTACGACCTCGTAGGCGATCACCACGGCCATCAGGATGACGCCCTGGGTGACCGCGACGATGTCGGGCGAGACCTGCACGAGGATGTTGAGCAGGTTGCCCTGCTCGCTCAGGAACGCGAAGATCAGCGCGCCGAAGGCGATCCCGATCGGGTTGTTGCGACCCAGCAGGGCCACCGCGATGCCGGCGAAGCCGATGCCGGCCTGGAACGACGAGCCGTAGTTGTGCGCGTCGCCGAACAGCGTCGGCATGCCGATCAGCCCGGCGACCGCGCCCGACATCAGCATCGCGATCAGGATCATCTTCTTCACGTTCACGCCGCTCGCGACCGCGGCCGGCTTCCGAGGCGCCGGCTGCGCGCAGGTCGAAGCCGAAGCTGGTGCGGTTGAGCAGCAGCCAGAACAGCACGCCGACGACGACGGCGATCAGGGACAGCCCGAAGATCTTGGTGGGGCTGTCGGCGAACAGCGTGATGCCACCGACCCAGCTGCCCTCCTCGATCGTCTTGGTCTGGCGCGAGTTGCCGGTCGACGTGCCCACCTTGGTCAGGCCGTAGCCGACGAGCGAGAGCGAGATGGCGTTCAGCATGATCGTCGAGATCACCTCGCTGACCCCACGGGTGGTGCGCAGGATGCCGGCGATCCCGGCCCAGCGCAGCCCCGGCGAGCATGGCGACGATGACGGCCGCGATGGTGTTCAGCTTGCCCGGCAGCCAGGCCGCGCCCGCGAAGGCGGCGGCGGCGAAGGAGGCGATGCGGTACTGGCCCTCGACGCCGATGTTGAACAGGTTCATCCGGAACCCGATCGCAGCGGCCACGCCGGAGATGTAGAGGATCGACGACGCGTTGAGGATGTTGACGATGTTGCGGCCCTTGGGCCAGGTGAACAGCACGTCCCAGAAGCCGGCGACGTCGTCACCGGTGGCGAGGAGCACGAGGCTGGCCACGATCCCGGCCACCACCAGGGCGAGCACGGGTGCGGCGAGCGCCGAGGGCGATGCGCTTGACGAGGCTCACTCCGCGTCACCCGCTCCGGTCATCGCCGAGCCGAGCTCCTGGGGCGTGACGGTCTGGGGGTCGAACGTGCCGACGAGGCGGCCTCGCAGCAGCACCTGGATGGTGTCGGACAGGCCGATCAGCTCGTCGAGGTCCGCCGAGATCAGGAGTACGGCGAGACCCTCCTTGCGGGCCTTCTTGATGTGGCCCCAGATCTGCGCCTGGGCACCGACGTCGACGCCGCGGGTCGGGTGCGAGGCGATCAGCAGCACCGGGTCACCGCTCATCTCGCGGCCGACGATGAACTTCTGCTGGTTGCCTCCGGACAGCGCCCGGGCCGTGGTGTCGATGCCGGGCGTGCGGACGTCGTACTCCGAGACGATGCGCGCCGCGTCCGTCGCGCGCGCCGCCGACGTTGAGCCAGCGACCCTTGACCGACGGCGGGCGGGTCTGGTGGCCGAGGATGCGGTTCTCCCAGAGCGGTGAGTCCAGGAGCAGTCCGTGACGCTGCCGGTCCTCCGGGATGTAGCCGATGCCCGCCTCGCGACGGTCGCGGGTCGACCAGTGGCTGACGTCCTCGTCGGCCAGGCGGACCGTGCCCTTGACCGGCCGGCGCATGCCGATCAGGGTCTCGACGAGCTCGGTCTGGCCGTTGCCCTCGACCCCGGCGATGCCGAGCACCTCCCCGGCGTGGATGTCGAGGTCGATGTCGGCGAGCTCGGTGCGGCCGGCCGCGTCGTGCAGCTCGATGTCGCGCACGCTGAGCAGCACCCGGTCGGTGACCGTGGACTCCTCGGTGCTGGGCGAGGGCAGCTCGCTGCCGACCATCAGCTCAGCGAGCTTGCGCGAGGTGACGTCTGCGGGCTTCACGGACGCGACCGTCGTGCCGCGCCGGACCACGGTGATGTCGTCGGCGATGGCGAGCACCTCGTCGAGCTTGTGGGAGATGAAGATCAGGGTGTGGCCCTGGGCCTTGAGCTGCCGCAGGTTCTCGAAGAGGGCGTCCACCTCCTGCGGCACCAGGACGGCCGTCGGCTCGTCGAGGATGATGATCTTCGCGCCGCGGTAGAGCACCTTGAGGATCTCGACGCGCTGGCGCTCGCCGACTCCCAGGGTCTCGACCAGCTCGTCGGGGTCGAGCCCGAAGCCGTAGCGCTTGGAGATGGCGACGATCTCGGCGCGGGCCGCGTCACCGATGCCGTGCAGCTTCTCGGCGCCGAGCGTGACGTTCTCCAGCACGGTCAGGTTGTCGGCCAGCATGAAGTGCTGGAAGACCATCCCGATGCCCTGGGCGATCGCGTCGGCCGGCGTCGCGAAGGTCACCTCGGTCCCGTTGACGCTGATGGTGCCGTCGTCGGGCTTCTGCACGCCGTACAGGATCTTCATCAGCGTGGACTTGCCGGCACCGTTCTCCCCCACGAGCGCATGGATGGTCGCGCTCCGGATGGTGATGTCGATGTCGTGGTTGGCGATCACGCCGGGGAACCGCTTGCCGATCCCGCGGAGCTCGATGGCCTGGCCCGATGCTGCTGGTGCCGGTGGCTCGACGACCGTGGTCACGGTCCCTCCTGACGTCTGGACGACAGATGCCCGGGCGACACGTTAGCGCGTCGCCCGGGCATCAGTCTGTACTGCCGGTGTCGGGAGGGGCCAGACGGGTCCGGGCCCTCCCGACGCCCTACTTGACCTTGGCCGGGTCGGTCGGAACGACGACCTCGCCGCTCTTGATCTTGTCGGCGGCAGCGTCGATCTGGTCGGCGATGTCGTCGACGAACCCGCCGGACTTCGAGTAGCCCACGCCCTCGGACTTCAGGTCGTAGGACACGAAGCCTGCGGTGACGTCCTTGTCGGCGTTGGCCTGCACGTAGTCGAACACCGCCGTGTCGATGCGCTTGAGCATCGAGGTGAGGATGTGCGGCTTCTGCGCGTCGTCGACCGTGAGGTACTGGTCGGAGTCGACGCCGATGGCCCACTTGCCGTCGCCGGCCGCCTCGACCGCGTCGAAGACACCCAGACCAGACTTGCCGGCCGCGTGGTAGACCACGTCCGCGCCGGCCTCGTACATCGCCGTCGCGGCGTCCTTGCCACCGGTCGGGTTCTCGAAGCCGGTCTTGCCGTCGTTCGGGTCCTCGGTGAGGTACTGGACGTCGATCTTGATGCCCGGGTCGATCGACTTCACACCTGCGGTGTAGCCGGCCTCGAACTTCTTGATCAGGTCACCGTGGGTGCCGCCGACGAAGCCGACGTGCTTGGCCTTCGACTTCAGCGCCGCGGCCACACCGACCAGGTAGGAGCCCTGCTCCTCGGTGAAGACCAGGTCGCTGAGGTTCTTCAGCGGCTTCTTCGGGATGGTGGTGCTGTAGCCGTCGATGACCGCGAAGTTGGTGTCGGGGTACTCCGCCGCCACGGTGGCCGCAGCCGGCGAGTAGATGAACCCGATCGCGATGACCGGGTTGTAGCCGCCCTCGGCGAGGGTGCGCAGGCGCTCGGCGCGGATGGTGTCGTTCTCGTCGGGAGCGGCCTTGGCCTCGATGCAGGTCGCATCGATGTCGGAGATCGCCTTCTCCATGCCCTTGTACGCCGAGTCGTTGAACGACTGGTCACCGCGGCCGCCGACGTCGTACGCCAGCCCGACCTTGGGACCGTCACCCTTGGCGGCCTTGCACGCGTCGGTGCTGCTCGACTTGGCGTCGCCGCCGCTGTCGCTGCTGCCGCTGCCGCTGCCACTGCCACAACCGGCCAGCGCGAGCGCGCCCACCAGTGCTACTGCTGCGATCTTGCTCAACCGACGCAAGATGCCTCCTCGGTCTTGGTGTGCCGCTCCCCGGCACGTACGGACGGCACCCTATGCGCTCGCGATGACGGCACCTACCGGCAGCACGGCGATCCGGACAAGTGTTATCGGTCGGTGACCATCGACTTCAGGGCCGCTGTCGCGAGCACCTTCGCACCGACCGAAATGGACCGTTCGTCCACGCGCAGGTCACCCTGGTGGAGGTCGTACGTCGGACCGCCCGGCGTGCGCGTGCCGAGGCGGCCCATGGCTCCGGGGACGCTCTCCAGGTACCACGCGAAGTCCTCGCCGCCCAGGCTCTGGCTGGTGGCCACGTGGGCCTCCTCGCCGAGCACCGTCTCGATCGCCTTGCCCAGCAGCAGCGTGGAGCGGTGCTCGTTGACGACCGGCGGGACGCCCCGGACGTAGGTGGTCGTCGCCGTGACGCCGTAGGGCTCCACGATCTGGTCGATGGTGTCGGTGACCAGCTCCTCGGCGTCGACCCAGGCCACCGCGTCGAGCATCCGCACCGTCCCACCGGCGCGGCCGGTGGCGGGGATGACGTTCACGGCCGAGCCGGATCGGACGATCCCCCACACGACGCTCACGCCCGCGCGCGGGTCGAGGCGGCGCGAGAGCACGGCGGGCAGCTCGGTGACCAGCTTGCCGAGAGCGAAGGTGAGGTCCTCGGTGAGGTGCGGGCGCGAGGTGTGGCCCCCCTTGCCGGACAGCAGCACGTCGAGGGAGTCGGCAGCGCCGGTGAGCGGGCCCTCGCGCAGCCCGACGGTGCCCACGTCGAGCCCGGGGTCGGCGTGCAGCCCGTAGATCCGGGAGACGCCGTCGAGGACGCCGGCCTGGATCGCCATCAGCGCGCCGCCGGGCATGATCTCCTCGGCCGGCTGGAAGACGAGGCGCGACCCGCCCGGGCAGCCGGTCGGCGACCTAGCTCAGCGCGAGACCGGCGCCGAGCAGTGCCGAGGCGTGCACGTCGTGGCCGCAGGCGTGGGCGACCCCCTGCACGGTGCTCGCCCACGGGTCGTTGCTCCGGTCGTCGACCGGGAGGGCGTCGAGGTCGGCGCGGAGCGCGATCACCGGCCCCGGACCCGACGCCGATGTCGACCATCAGGCCGTTGCGCGGGAGCAGGGTCGGCACCAGGCCGACCTGGTCGAGCCGCTTGGCGATCACCGAGGTGGTCCGCTCCTCGGCCCAGGACAGCTCGGGGTGGGCGTGCAGGTCGCGGCGTACCTCGATCAGCTGGTCCTGCTGCGCGTCGACACCGGCCAGCACCGACTGGAGCAGGTCGGAGTGCTCGATTGGGGCAGCGGAGGTCACAACGGACAACAGTATCGGCCCGCGGTCCCGACCGGGACGCGATGGGCGGTCACGAGACCTGGTTGACCCGCGACTGCACCTCGATGACCGGGATCGTGGTCGTCGCCGCGCGCGTCTTCGGCTCCAGGTCGCCACCGGGCCCGGCGTTGCTGGTCCAGGTCGCCTGCCAGCCGGTGGTCGACTGGACCGGGAAGCCGGCGCCGTAGGCGACGGACCCCTGCGGGAAGGTCATCACGCACGCCTGGGACTCGTCGACTCCGGCCGCGTAGGCGGTGCGGGCCTGCTCCGCGGAGCAGTCGGTGCCACCGACGGGGCTGGTGACGGTCATCCCGTTGGGCTGCGCCGTCACGGTCACGCTGATGCCGGCCGCCTCGGCGGTCACCTGGCGCTCCTCGACAGCGGCCGGGTCCTGCGTCCACAGCCAGGTGGGCAGGTTGACGAGAGTCGCGTCATCGGCGGACGCGAGGTGGGGGTTCCACTCCAGGGTGGGCCGCTTGAGGTCCATCACCTCGTAGGCGTACTCGGCGAGGTCCTCGGGCGCGACCGCCGGCTCGGGCACCTGGCCGGGGGCGAACGCCTGCCAGCTGGTCAGCACCGGCCCGAACGGACCGTTGGTGACAGGCGTGCCGCAGGCCTGACCGACGGTCTGGACTGCCTTCGCGTACTCCGGGCTGCCGGGTACGCCGAGCACCTGGTCGCGGATCTGGAGCGAGTAGAAGGTCATCGGCTGGCCGGCCTTCACCTGCGCGATCACGTTCTTGAAGTACGCCTCGGACGGGATGGCGAGCTGCCCCGTCGCGGCGTGCCCGGTGAGGTAGGGCCGGACCTCCTCCTCGTAGTACTTCTTCACCGCCGCCGGGTCGCTGGTGTCGACCTTGTCGGTGCTGAGCATCGTGCCGGAGAGGTTCTCCCACCAGCACATCGGCGGAGGGCCGGGCACCGAGGCCACCGCGCCCTGGCTGACGTCACCGCTGAGGTGGACCTCGACGCGCGCGCCGTAGCCGTTGTCGTTGGTGGTGCCACCGCCGCTGAAGGCCTGCGCCGGGGCAGCGCCCATGACCGCCAGCGCGGCGAGACAGATGGCGACGATGGTCGTGCGTGCGTGGTGACGCATCTGGTCCGAGTCCCCTCGATCGATCCAGTGGGCAGTCTGCGTGGTGCTCCTACCCGGTGCAACGCGCGGGCAAACCGTAGGTCACGCCCAATCGCCCTAGCGGCAGTCCTGCTGGGTCACCTCGACCTTGGCCGTGACCACCCGCCACTGGCCGGCGCGCTGCACGAGGGTGCCCTCGGCGGTGAAGAACGGCACCGGCTGCTCGGCCGGTTTTCCGTCAGCGGTGACGTCGATGGACTTGTTCACGGCGCAGCTGGAGAGCAGGGCCGAGTTGCCGTCCACCTGGACCTTGCTCACGTCGAACTTCGTGTCCCCGACCGTGTGCAGCTTGTCCTGCTGGAGGTGCCGGACGTACCCCACGACGTCGCTCACGGCCGTCGCCGCGGCGAACTGGCCCAGGGCGGGATCCACCTCGGCCTGCCCGTAGCTCCTGGCGCGGACGTCCCAGTAGTCGAACCAGGCGTCGACGACGGCCTGCTGCTCCGGGGTGGTCGCGGCGACCTGCCCCCGCAGGACCTCGGAGCCCTTGGCGTCGAAGGGCTCCTGCTCCGCTGTGGGACTCGGTGTGGCGCTCTTCGACGGCTGGTCGGCGGAGTCCCCCAGGTCCAGGGGCGCGTCCTTCTTCTCGTCCTCGCCGCAGCCACCGAGGCTGAGCACCAGGGTGACGACGAGCAGCACGAGCGGCGTACGACGCATGGAGATCTCCCGAGGCGGCGAATCTGCAACTGACGCGGAGACCCTACCGGGGAGCGACGGCAGGTGAACCCGAAGACGAAGCTGGGCGTGAGCATCCCGTTCTTCGCGAAGACACTCGTCTCGTGCAGGCAGCTGGCGCCGCGCGGGACGAAGCTCCCGTCGAAGCGGATCTTGTCGCCGGACTTGAGGTCGGCCAGCGCGCGGTAGACGTCGGAGTTGGGGTCGATCAAGGTGTGGTCGCGCTCGTCCTCGGACTCCCGCGACCAGGTGCGCAGCTTGATGTCCTCACCGATCGTCACCGAGAGCTGCCCCTGCTTGCCGCCCGACGACGGTGCCGACCTTGTTGATGGTGCCGACCCAGTCCTCGACGCGACCGTCGCGCGGCAGCAACGCGCAGACCCCGCCCGAACGGTCGCGGGCCGCCGTGACCAGGGTGATGTCGTTGCCCTCGCTCACCGCTGTCTGACCGCGCTTGACGACCTCGAGGAAGTCACGCTCCTGCTGGGGCACCCGCGCCGGGGAGCCGGCACCGGCGATCAGCAGCATGCACGACCACGGCGGTCACCACGATCGCGGCGGGCACCCAGACGCGACGGTCGGTCAGCGCGAGACCGAACCTGCCCTCGAACCACGTCTCCAACCGCTCGCGCCACCCGGGCGGTCGCGGGTCGGGCTCCTCGTCGCGGGGCACCCAGGTGCCGTTGCGGTAGTAGCCGTCGCCGCGCTCGCGCACCGGCACCGGCGCGCGTTCGTCGCCGGTGTCGCGAGGCGGGGGCTCGCTCATGATCGGCAGTATGACCGTCTCCGCCGCCCGGCGCGGCTCAATCGACTCCGGACGTTCTGGACGAGTCGCGAGGCCCAGCCCCTCAGTCCTCGTCGTACGCCGCGATCAGCCGGTCGGCGGCCAGCGGGGCGGTCAGCTCGCCGGCCAGCAGCTCCCGTCGTACGTCGTCCCGGATCGCCTTCACCCCGGGCGAGCGGCGCAGCCGCTGGTCGAGCTCGTCGCGGACCAGCGCCCAGGTGAAGTCGAGCTGCTGCTCGGCCCGCTTGCGCGCGAGGCCGTCCTCCCCCATCGACTCGCGGTGCCCGAGCACGCGCTCCCAGACGGTGTCGACGTCGTCGCCGTGCAGCCCCGAGCAGGTGAGCACCGGCGGCACCCAGCCCTCGCTCGAGGAGTGCACCAGCCGCAGCGCCCCGGAGAGCTCCTTGGCGGCCGACCTGGCCTCGGTCGCGCGGTCGCCGTCGGCCTTGTTCACGGCGATCACGTCGGCGATCTCGAGGATCCCCTTCTTGATGCCCTGGAGCTGGTCGCCGGTGCGCGCGATGGTGAGGAACAGGAAGGTGTCGACCATCCCGGCGACGGTCACCTCCGACTGGCCGACGCCGACGGTCTCGACCAGCACGACGTCGTACCCCGCCGCCTCGAGCACGATCATCGCCTGCGTCGTCGCGCGGGCCACGCCGCCGAGCGTGCCCGCGGCGGGCGAGGGACGGATGTAGGCGTTCGGGTCGGCGGACAGCTTGGCCATCCGGGTCTTGTCGCCCAGCACCGAGCCGCCGGTGCGCACCGACGACGGGTCCACGGCGAGTACGCCGACCCGCTGGCCGTCCCCGGTCAGCTGCGAGCCGAGCGTCTCGATGAACGTCGACTTGCCCACGCCCGGGACCCCGGAGATGCCGACCCGGACGCAGTCGACGTCGGGGTCGGTGAGCTCGGTCAGCAGCTCCCGCGCGGCCACGCGGTGGTCGGCGCGACCCGACTCGACCAGCGTGATCGCCCGGGAGACGGCGGCCCGCTTGCCGGCGCGGACGCCCTCCACGAGTGCGGCGACGTCAACGGCGGCCATCAGTGGCCGAGCTGGGTCGACAGCTTCTCGAGCAGGTCGAGCGCGGCCTCGGCGATGACGGTGCCGGGCGGGAAGACGGAGGCAGCGCCCATCTCCAGGAGCGTCGGCACGTCGTCGGGCGGGATCACGCCACCCACCACGATCATCACGTCGTCGGCGCCCAGCTCGGCGAGCGCGTCCTTGAGCGCGGGGACCAGCGTGAGGTGACCGGCGGCCAGCGAGTTGACCCCGACGATGTGCACGTCGGCGTCGACCGCCTGCTGCGCGACCTCCTCGGGCGTGGAGAAGAGCGGGCCGACGTCGACGTCGAAGCCCATGTCGGCGAACGCGGTGACGATGACCTTCTGGCCGCGGTCGTGGCCGTCCTGGCCCATCTTCGCGACCAGGATGCGCGGGCGGCGTCCCTCGTCCTCGGCGAACTGGTCCGTGGCCGCGAGGACCTTCTCCATCGCCTCGTTGGAGCCGGACTCCCGCTTGTACACACCGGAGATCGTACGGATCACGGCCTGGTGCCGGCCGTAGACCTTCTCCAGCGCCTCGCTGATCTCGCCGACGGTGGCCTTCGCGCGCGCAGCGTCGACCGCGAGCGCGAGCAGGTTGCCGTCGAGCGACCCGTGCACGTGGCCGTCCTCGGCCGACCTGGTGAGGGCGTTCAGGGTGCGCTCGACCTCGTCGGAGTCGCGCTCCTCGCGCAGCCGCTCGAGCTTGGCGAGCTGCTGCTTGTAGACGCTGGCGTTGTCGACCCGGAGCACGTCGAGCGGGTCCTCGTCGGCGAGGCGGTAGGTGTTCACGCCGATCAGCTTCTGGGCGCCGGAGTCGAGCCGGGCCTGCGTGCGGGCGGCCGCCTCCTCGATGCGCATCTTCGGCAGGCCCTCCTCGATCGCCTTGGCCATCCCGCCGGCCTCCTCGACCTCGGAGATGTGGGCCCAGGCGCGCTCGGCGAGGTCGTGGGTCAGGCGCTCGACGTAGTAGGACCCGGCCCAGGGGTCGATCGTGCCCGTCGTACCCGACTCCTGCTGGAGCAGCAGCTGGGTGTTGCGCGCGATCCGCGCGGAGAAGTCGGTCGGCAGCGCGATCGCCTCGTCGAGGGCGTTGGTGTGCAGCGACTGGGTGTGCCCCTGGGTCGCGGCCATCGCCTCGATGCAGGTGCGCTGCACGTTGTTGAACACGTCCTGCGCGGTCAGCGACCAGCCGGAGGTCTGGCTGTGCGTGCGCAGGGACAGCGACTTGGGGTTCTGCGGCTCGAACTGGCTGACCAGCCGGGCCCAGAGCGCGCGGGCCGCGCGCATCTTGGCGACCTCCATGAAGAAGTTCATCCCGATGGCCCAGAAGAAGCTCACCCGCGGGGCGAACTCGTCGACGGTGAGGCCTGCGTCGAGCCCGGCGCGGATGTACTCGACACCGTCGGCCAGCGTGTAGGCGAGCTCGAGGTCGGCCGTCGCCCCGGCCTCCTGGATGTGGTAGCCGGAGACCGAGATCGAGTTGAACCGCGGCATCTTCTGCGAGGTGTAGCCGAAGATGTCGCTGATGATCCGCATGCTCGGCTGCGGCGGGTAGATGTAGGTGTTGCGGACCATGAACTCCTTGAGGATGTCGTTCTGGATGGTCCCCGTGAGCTGCTCCGGCTTCACCCCCTGCTCCTCGGCCGCGACGATGTAGAGCGCGAGCACGGGCAGCACCGCGCCGTTCATGGTCATCGAGACGCTCATCTCGTCGAGGGGGATGCCCTCGAAGAGCGTGCGCGCGTCGTAGATCGAGTCGATCGCGACACCGGCCATGCCGACGTCGCCCTTCACCCGCGGGTGGTCGGAGTCGTAGCCGCGGTGGGTGGCGAGGTCGAAGGCGACCGACAGCCCCTTCTGGCCGGCGGCCAGGTTGCGGCGGTAGAAGGCGTTGGACTCCTCGGCGGTGGAGAACCCGGCGTACTGGCGGATCGTCCACGGCTGGGTGGTGTACATCGTCGGGTACGGCCCGCGGAGGTACGGCGCGAGGCCGGGGTAGGTGTCCAGCGCGTCGAGGCCGTCGAGGTGCTCGGGGCCGTAGACCGGCAGGATGCCGATGCCCTCGGGCGACTCCCACGTCTCGCCCTCGACCGGCTCGCTCGCGGTGACCTCGCCGGCCAGCGGCAGGTCGGCGAAGCTCTTCGGGATGCTCATGCCCAGCTTCTCCCTCGTGCGGTGCAGGAAGTCGAGCGCGTCCACGCCCATCGCGCAGGTGTCGTCGGCCTCGATGCCTTCGACCGGCTTGCCCGCCAGGATGACCCACTGCGCGCCGGCGTCACGCAGACGCCTTCGCGAGGTCGGCACCCCAGTCGGCGTACGCCTTGTCGTGACCGACCAGGCACACGACCGGCTGGCCGTCGTAGTGGGCCAGCACCGCCTCGGCGTCGTCGTGCCGTCCCTCGTTGACCACGTCGATGCCACCGGCGGCGAACAGGTTGCTGGCGAACGTCGCCCGCGCGGTGTGCGCCGCGATCGTGCCCATGGTCGCCAGGAAGACCTTGCTCTCGACGGGCTCGTCGCGGAGCTGCTCGAAGGGCTGGCCGTAGGGCCGCACGGGCAGCGCACCCTCGGCGTACGGCGCCCGCTCGGGCAGCGTCTCGTGCAGGTTCGGGAACTCGGTCAGCCCGGTCAGCGGCAGCTTCCGCTGCGCGACCTGCTCGTCCCGCTTGGCCACCACCTCGTCGATCCGGCTCTGCAGCGAGCCGTCGTCGATCGCGGCCAGCACTCCCCCGGCCTCCTCGATCCGGCCCAGCTCCTGCCACCCGGAGACGGCCAGGTCGTCGGTGAGCTTCTCCACCGCGAAGGCGCCACCCGCCGGGTCGGCGACCTTGGCGACGTGGGACTCCTCGACGAGCAGCGAGGAGGTGTTGCGCGCGATCCGGCGGCTGAACGCGTCGGGCAGCCCGAGGCGCGAGTCGAACGGAAGGACCGTCACGGCGTCGGCGCCGCCCACGCCGGCGGCGAAGGCGGCGACGCAGGTGCGCAGCATGTTCACCCACGGGTCGTACTTCGTCATCATCGGTCGCGACGTCACGGCGTGCAGCACCATCTGGCGGTTGTCGGACGCGGCGCCGCTGAGCTCGAGCATCCGCGCCCACAGTCGGCGTACGGCGCGCAGCTTGGCGATCGTCTCGAACTGCTCGTCGGTGGCGGCCAGCCGGAACTCGACCAGCCGGGCGGCGTCGTCGACGGAGACCCCGGCCGCCTCGAGCTCGCGCAGGTAGTGGGCGCCGAGGGCCAGCACGTAGCCGAGCTCCTGGACGTCGGACCCGCCGAGGTCGTGCACGGCGGTCCCGTCGACCACGAGCGCCCGGCAACCGAGCTCACCCGCGATCGAGGCAGCCTCCGCGACCAGTCCGTCGGTCGAGGACCGACGTCGCGAGCTCTCGAAACCACCGCCGCAGGGCAGCGCCCGACGGGATCCACCCCGAGGTTGGTGCCCGGCAGCGAGCTTCGTGCCCTCCGACCTGGGCCACCGCGGCAAACGCGCGGGCCGCGCCGAGGGGGTCAGAGGGGGCGTCGAGCACGACCGGCGCGACGTCGAGGAGCACCCCGTCGAGCACGGTGGCGAGGTCGCCGGCGTCCACGCCCGAGGCGCCGACCTGGACCCAGAGCGACGTGACGCCGTTCTCGAGGTCGGTGAGGGCGGCGTCGTGGGAGGCCTTCGCGTCGGGGTCGGCGAGCAGGGCGCGGACGTCCCAGCCGTCGCCGCGGGCCGGCGGACGCACCGGGTCGGGCAGGTCCTCGACGAGGGCCGGGGTGCCCAGCGGGCTGATCCCGATGCCGTCGAGCGTCGTCCGCGTGAGCTTCGCCCAGACGGCGTCGTCGGGGTCGTCCTCGGAGAGTCGGCGGGCCTTGCGCAGCACCGCTGCGGCCGCCTCCTCCCACTCGGAGACGTCGTGGTCCTGGCCCTCGGACAGGGACAGGTGGGCGTCTGGGCTCATGCGCGAAGGATAGGGACCGGTGTCGGGGTGCGACCAGTGACTGTGAAATACCCAACCCGGCCCGCCCCGACCTAGGGTCTGGATCATGAACCTCATCCTCGGCGAGGGGGTCGGCCTGCGGATGCCGCAGGCATCGGACCGCGAGCGCTGGCTGGAGCTCTACCACGACCTCGAGCAGCTGCGGTTCGGGACGCCGGCGTTCGTCCCGATCCCGGCGCACGTCGATGAGCTCGACGACCGGATCGCCGAGGCGACCCGCAAGTACGCCGCCCAGCAGCCGACGACCTTCGTCGTGGTCAGCGAGGACGATCCCGACACCTTCCTGGGCACCGCCAGCTGGTACTTCCACGCGCCGCCACCGCTGCAGGTCGCCGACGTCGGGTACTCCGTGCACGCCGATGCCCGCGGACGCGGCGTGGCCAGCCGCAGCCTGCGCATCCTCACCCGCTGGCTGACCACCGCCCCGGACGGTCCCCGGGTGGCGCGGGTCCAGCTCGACCACAGCGTCGAGAACCCCGCCTCCTGCCACGTGGCCACCAACGCGGGGTTCGCGCAGGAGGGCGTCCGCGCGGCGTTCCTGCCGCTGCGCGACCCCGCCGGCGCCTGAGGGGGTACGCCGCCACGACGTGTGCCTCCACGGGCTCGTCCCCGCACGCCTGAGCGAGGCGGGCAGACCCCCGCCGTTCACCCGCGGATCACGTCCCTTTCACCCTCGGGACACGCCGGTCGGAGACCGTTCAGGCATGCGCATCGCACTTGTCACCGAGGACTTCCTCCCCAGCGACGTCCCCTCCGCGCGCGTCACCCGCGAGATCGTCACCGCGCTGGTCGCCGGCGGCCACGACGTCGCGGTGTTCGCGAACGGTCGCGGCCAGGCGAACTTCCGGGGTGCCAGGATCTTCTGGGCCAGCCGGATGACGTCGGTCGGCGCCGTGCGCGAGGCGATGGCCCTGGCCCGGCCCGACGTGTGCCACCTGGTCGACCCGCGACGTCTGGGCATCAAGGCCGCCGAGGCGGCCGAGCGGCTCGACGTACCCACCATCGTGCTGGACCCGCAGACCTGGAAGCCGGGCGTCGACCTCGAGCACCACCACCCGGGGCTGCGCGACCAGCACCTCCACGACCGCTGGGCCCGCGTCCACTCCCCCGACGGCGGCCAGCTCGTGGTCGGCCACGTCGGCCCGCTCGAGAAGAAGAAGGTGCTCGACCGGCTGGCCACCGTCGCCCAGCTGCCCGGCGTCCGGCTGGTCGTGCTCGGTGACGGCCCCGGCGCGAAGTCGCTCCGCGCCGCCGGCGCCAAGGTGATCCCGCAGGCGACCGGCCTCGAGCGGGCCCGGTGCCTGGCCACCTTCGACGCGCTGATCCAGCCGCGGAAGCGAGAGGTCTACGCACCGGCGGTCCACGAGGCGCTGGCCAGCGGGGTACCGGTGGTCGCCTTCGACGGCGGCACGGCGGCCGAGGTCGTGGTCCACGAGCACAACGGCCTCCTGGTCGACACCGACCGCGGCGGCAAGGCCTTCGCCCGCGCGGTGGCCCGGTTGGGCGCCAGCCCCGACCTGCGCCTCAACCTGGCGGCGAACGCGCGGGCGTCGGTGTCGGACCGCACCTGGACCGACGCGGTGGCCGAGCTCGTCGACGTGCACTACCCCGCGGTGGCCCGCCGCCCGGCCGCCGCGATCAGCTGACCGGTCGCGCCTCGGCCCCGAGGAACCGCTGCTCCAGCAGGGTCGCCGCGGCGACCACCCCGCCCGTGGCGCGGTAGCCCTCCGCCACGCGACGCGCACCCTCGGCGCACCCCATCGCCTCGCGCACGGCCGCGCGCAGTCGCTCGGGGCTGAGCCTGGTCGGCGGGCAGCCGGGTCCCGCTGCCGCTGACCTCCACGCGCCGGGCCACCTCGAGCTGGTCGCGGCCGAACGGCACCACGCAGACGGGTACGCCGTGCGACAGCGCCTTCTGGGTGCCACCCATGCCTCCGTGCGTGACCGCGACGGCGGCCCGCTCCAGGATCGGGCCGTGCGGCAGGAACCGCTCGACCCGGGCGTTGGCCGGCACGACGAGGTCGTCGGGCACGCCGGCCGGCATCGTGGCGACCACCGTGACCGGCTCGTCGGCGAGCGCCTCGAGCGCCGTACGCACCAGGACGCCGTCGTCCTGGAACTCCGAGGACGTCGTGACCAGGACCAGCGGTCGGTCGACGTCGTCGAGCCACTCCGGCGCCTCCGCCGGTGGCTCCCACGCGCTCGCGCCGATCATCACGATGTCGGCGCCCCAGTCCTCGTGGTGGTACTCGAACGGCTCGGCCGTCGTGACCAGCATCAGCGGCGCGCGCCGGAAGAACTCGTCCGCGCTGCCCACGGGCGGCAGTCCCTGGGCGGCGCGCAGCTCCGCGATCCGCGGCCTCATCACCCGCTCGGCCACCCCCATCACGACCGGGCGCAGCAGGCCGTCGCGGAGTCGTCCGAGCAGGCCGGGCAGCGGCTTGAACCCGGGCCCGAACGGCGGCGTGCCGACCGAGCGGATCGGCGGCGTGTAGGGGCTCAGGACGTCACGAACGGCAGCCCCGATGCCTCGGCGGCGATCTGGGCTCCCCAGGCGTTGATGTCGACGACGAGCAGGTCGGGCCGCAGGTCGGCGATCGCGTTCTCGAGGTCGGCTCCGTCGTACTCCCCGCGGGCGGCGAACGTCGCGACCGCGCCGGCGAGTGCTGCCCGGGCGTTGCCGGCCTTCCAGTCGGTGTTCTCGATGGCCTCGACGCGGGCGTCCATCGCCGACGCCTCGAGCCCGAGCGACTCCATCCGGTCGACCTGGCCGGCCAGCGTCCGGACGTGGACCCGGTGTCCGCGCGACCGCAGCTCGAGCAGCAGCGGCGTCATCGGGAAGAGGTGCCCGAGGGCGGGCGAGGTGTAGGCGAGGATCGTGCTCATCTTGGCTCCCTGGTTCACGGTGTTCTCGTTCAGGCGGTCGTCAGGAGCGGCCCGAGCAGCTCGTGGAGGGCGATCTGGGTCTGGCGGCGGCTGAGCCCGGAGTCGAGCCGGAGCAGCTTCCAGGTGTAGACGTCGCAGACGGCGACGAGCTGGGCGAGCCGGCGCTCGCGGGCGACCCCCGCGAGCGACGTCAACGTCGGGGAGAAGACGGTCCGGCACCAGTCGCGGTGCAGCAGGCGGCCTTCCCCGACGTAGCGGGCCAGCGTCTCGGAGCTGTGCTCCTCGGCCAGCAGGCGGAGCACGTTGCGGCCCTGGAGCTCGTAGTGGTCGAGCAGGATCTCGACCGCGCCGTCGACGTCGCCCGGGGTGGCCGCGCGCTCCTCGCCGGTGCGGGAACGCGCCCGTTCGAAGGCCGCGTCGAGCAGGCCCTCCTTCCCGCCGTACTTCCGGATCACCGTCTGCACGGTGACGCCCGCACGGTCGGCCACGTCGCGGAGCACGATCTGGTCGGTGGGCCGCTCCCAGAAGAGCTCGGTCACCGCGTCGAGGATGCGCTCGGCCGTCGCGCTGGCGGCCTCGGCACGAGTCGTCATCCGGTAGGGGCGACGCTCGTCCTCAGATTTCATGTTAGTTACGTTAACACTAAATATTCGGACCGAACATCGTTCGGCTAGACCAGCGCCCGAAAGAGTGCGCTTGTCCGGTTCGACGGTCTAGCGTTGCTCCCTACGGACGACGGTGTCCGCAACAGGGGGAACGGCATGACCCGCAGGTGGATGACGGTCGCGCTGGCGCTCGTGGCGATGGTCGCAGGGCTCAGCGGCCCGGCCGACGCGTCGAGCGCCAACGTCATGAAGTGGCAGCGCCGGCTGAACGCGCTGCACTGCGACGCGGGTCCGGTCGACGGCAAGACCGGCACCTGGACCCGTTCGGCGATCATCCGGTTCCAGTCCCGCCACGGGATGGCCCAGTCGGGCTCCTTCACCAGCGCCACCCGCACCCGCCTGTTCGCGGCCAACGCCCAGCGCTGCGACGTACGACGCCTGCCGGCCGGCTCCGGATCCGGCCGACGCATCGTGATCAGCCAGAAGCAGAACTGGGTCTGGATCGTCGGGGCCGGAAACATGGTCCTGCGCCAGGGCGGGATGGTCGACAACCCGGGCGAGCTGCGCAAGGGCACCTACCGGACCGGCTCCTACTGCGGCCGCGCGGCGCGGGTGAAGAAGAACACCAGCGGGTCGCTGTGGCTGGACAACTTCGTGCGCTTCGCTCCCTGCGGCTTCGGCTTCCACCGGATCCCCCGGGCCATGTCGAGCGGCCGCCAGATCCACGCCGACCACATCCTCGGGACCAACCTCGCGACGTCCCACGGCTGCATCCGGCTCTCGGCCCCGATGGCGACGCGGATCTGGAACTTCACCGCGTCCGGCCGCACGGTGGTGCGCGTCCTGTGAGACGGCCTGACTGCCTCATGAGACAGATGCTCGAGGAGGGGTGGCGATGAACACCCGCGCTCCTAGGCTCTGCAGATGCTGAGCGCACTGCGCCGCTACGTCGACGACCCGATCGCGACCTGGCGCACCGGAAGCCCCCAGAGCCAGGCGATGACCCTCGCCGCGCTGCTGGTCGGCGTCGCGCTCTGCTTCGTGGTCTCGGTCGTCGCCTACGGGCTGATGCCGATGACGGCCTACTACATCTGGCTGCTGCTCGGCATGCTCCTGCTCCGGTTCCGGCCGCTGGTGGTGCTCTCCACCGTGACCGGCGCCGCCGCCCTGGCCGCCGTGCTCCTCGACGGGGACATGAACACGCCCGCGCGTCACCGCGTGCTTCATCCTGCTGATCTCGATCACCCTCATCCTCTACGCCTCCAGCCGCCAGCAGAGCGGCCTGCCCGGCACCGGTGAGCGAGGCGATGCTCGCCGACCTCCGCGACCGGCTGCAGTCCCAGGGCACGATCCCCGAGCTGCCCAACGGCTGGCGCTCGCAGTCGGCCATGCTCGCCGCCAGCGGCGTGGGGTACGGCGGCGACTTCCTGGTCGCCAACCTCCACGACGGCGGTCGTCGCTTCGAGCTGATCCTGGTCGACGTGTGCGGCAAGGGCGTCGGGGCGGCCTCGAAGGCGCTCCAGTTCGGCGGTGCCCTCGGCGGCCTGATCGGGGCACTCCCGCCGCGCGAGCTGTTCCTCGCCGCCAACGACTTCCTGCTGCGCCAGCACTCCGACGAGACCTTCGCGACCGCGGTGCACGTCCTGATCGACCTCGACACCGGCGACTACCAGCTCACCAGCGCCGGCCACCCGCCCGCCCTGGTGTGGTCACCCTCGGGCGGGGCGTGGGCGGTCGACGGCGCCCGCGGCACGGCGCTCGGCATCACGCCGGATCCCGACTTCTTCATGACCAAGGGTCGACTCTCCCCCGGCGACGCGCTGATGTTCTACACCGACGGCGTCGTCGAGACCCGCACCACCGACCTCGACGAAGGCGTCGCCTGGCTCCAGCGCGAGGCCTCGCGGGCGATCGCGCCCGGGTTCGACGGAGCCGCCGACCGCATCATCAAGCAAGGTCAGCCGCGGCGACGACGACCGCGCCGTGCTGATCCTCGAGCACGCCGGCACCGCGGTGAGCTTCGAGTCCTTCGGCCAGCGCCTGACGACCGGCTGATCCGGTCGCTCAGGGGTCGATCGGATCGGCCTGGAGCGGGTGCCGGCCCGCCACGACCAGCCAGACGGCCAGGGTCGCGATCAGCAGGATCGGCAGCAGCTCGATGTGGGGTACGACGGTCGCGGCCAGGAACAGCGACAGCCAGCCGTTGCGGGTCGCGGCGATGGTGATGCCGAGCGCACCGGCCGCGACCACCACGGCCGCTGGTGCGCTGTCGAAGTAGCCGACGACCGCCCAGCCGGCCACGACGCCGACGAACACCGACGGGAAGATGCGGCCGCCGCGGAAGGACGCGGCTGCCGCGACGAGCAGGGCCGCGAGCTTGACCACGGCCATCAGCACGAGCTGACCGTTGGAGTAGTCGTCGATGTGCGCGGAGACGTCCTTCATCTCCGCGAGGCCCTTGAACAGGGTCTCCCGACCACCGAGGACGCCGAGCCAGCCGAGCACGAAGCCGCCGACGGTCAGCATCAGCACCGGGTTCGAGATGCGGTGGAAGAGGCGGTGCAGCGGGGTGATCAGGTACGACGCGGCGAGCCCCAGCGACGCGGTCAGGAGCGCCACGCCGACGGCCCAGGCCACGTCGCCGAGGTGGAACCCGGCGTAGTCCGGGATCTTCAGCCGCATGTCCATGTCGGAGAGCAGGAGCATCGTCGCGGACCCGGCGGCCGCCGAGACGAGGGGCGCGAACAGGCGGTTCCACAACGGCACCCGGGGGTCGCCGGCCTGGAGCTCGGTCAGCATCAGCGCAGCGGCGACCGGGGTGCCGAACATCGCGCCGATGGTGCCGGAGATGCTCAGCACCATCCACTCGTTCGGGAGCACGCGGGGCAGCAGCTTGATCCCCACGAGCACGGTCAGCGCCGCGTTGATGGCCAGGATCGGGTTCTCCGGACCGAGGCTGACGCCGCCGGCGAGCATCAGCACCAGCGCGACGGCCAGGCCGGGCACGGCGTTCCCGGGGATCGGCGCGGAGACCAGGTCGGCGGTGGCCGGGTCGGGACCGGCGTGCCCGGGGGCGTACCGGACGACCAGCCCGACCAGCAGGCCCGTCGCGCTCAGCACCAGGACGATCCACCACCAGGCGTCGGCGTCCACGCCGAGCGCGTCGGTGAGGTCGTCCCAGACGAGGTCCTGGATCCCCTCGGCGAGCGCGCTGAGACCGATCAGCGTCAGCCCGCAGCCGACGCCGACCACGATGGCCGCCGGAGTCTGGCGGAGCAGCTCGACCGCTCCCGGCAGCTGCTCGCCGGTGGTCGTCGGGTCGTCGGTCGTCACGTGGAGCCCGCGGGCTCAGACCTCGGAGCGGCCGTCGTTGTCCTTGTTGCGGATGCCGATCTTGTTGCCGAGCCACACCAGCGGGTCGTACTTGCGGTCGACCACGCGCTCCTTCATCGGGATGATCGCGTTGTCGGTGATCTTGATGCCCTCGGGGCACACCTCGGTGCAGCACTTGGTGATGTTGCACATGCCGATGCCGGCCGCGCCCTGGGCCAGCTGACGACGGTCATGGGTGTCGAGGGGGTGCATGTCGAGCTCGGCGTACCGCAGGAAGAAGCGCGGGCCGGCGAAGGCCGGCTTGTTCTCCTCGTGGTCGCGTACGACGTGACAGGTGTTCTGGCACAGGAAGCACTCGATGCACTTGCGGAACTCCTGGCCGCGCTCGACGTCGATCTGCGCCATCCGCCGCTTGCCGTCCTCGTCGCGCGGGGGCGGCGCGAAGGACGGCAGCTCCTTGGCCTTCTCGTAGTTGTAGGAGACGTCGGTGACCAGGTCGCGGATCACCGGGAACGCGCGCATCGGCGTGACCGTGATCGTCTCGGACTCGTCGAAGTCGGAGAGCCGGGTCATGCACAGCAGCCGCGGGCGGCCGTTGATCTCGGCGCTGCAGGAGCCGCACTTGCCGGCCTTGCAGTTCCACCGCACCGCGAGGTCGCCGGCCTGGGTCGCCTGCACCCGGTGGATCGCGTCGAGGACGACCTCGCCCTCGGAGACCTCGACGGTGTAGTCCTGCAGCTCGCCGGTGGCCTGGTTGCCCCGCCAGATGCGCATCTTCAGGTCGTAGCCCATGGGAGTCGCCTCACTTGTCTTCGAAGAAGGTCTTGAGCTCGTCGGGCATCACCGGGAGCGGCTGCTCGCTCAGGTCGACGCCCGTGCCCGCGGCGTTGAGCCGCAGCACGAGGTTCTTGGCGCCCCAGGTGTCGTTGGGTCCCGGGAAGTCGTCGCGGGTGTGCCCGCCGCGGGACTCCTCGCGGGTCAGCGCCGCCTTGGCGATGCACTCGGAGACGAGCAGCATGTTGCCCAGGTCGATCGAGAGGTGCCAGCCCGGGTTGAACTGCCGGTGCCCCTCCACGACGAGGTGCAGGGCGCGCTCCTTGAGCTTCTCGATCTCCTCCAGCGAGCGGGACAGCTCGTCGGCGGTGCGGATGATGCCGACCAGGTCGTTCATCGTCTGCTGGAGGTCCTGCTGGATGGTGTACGGGTTCTCGCCGCTCGCCCGGGCCCGGCTCGCGCTCGAAGGCGACCAGCGCGGGGTCCTGGGCGCCGAGCACGCTCTCCGGGTCGACGTAGGGCCGCTTCTCGCCCAGCCCGGCGGCGTACGACGCCGCGGCCTCGCCGGCCCGCCGGCCGAAGACCAGCAGGTCGGAGAGCGAGTTGCCACCCAGCCGGTTGGACCCGTGCATGCCGCCGGAGCACTCCCCCACGGCGTACAGCCCGGTGACGCTGGACTGCTCGGTGTCGGCGTCGACCTCGACGCCACCCATCACGTAGTGGCAGGTCGGCCCGATCTCCATCGGCTCGGCGGTGATGTCGACGTCGGCCAGCTCCTTGAACTGGTGGTACATCGAGGGCAGCCGCTTGCGGATGTACTCGGCGTCGCGGCGCGAGGCGATGTCGAGGAAGATGCCGCCGTGCGGTGATCCGCGGCCGGCCTTGATCTCGGAGTTGATCGCCCGGGCGACCTCGTCACGGGGCAGCAGCTCGGGTGGACGACGGTTGTTCTTCTTGTCGTCGTACCAGCGGTCCGCCTCCTCCTCGGTGTCGGCGGTCTCGCTCTTGAAGAACTCCGGGATGTAGTCGAACATGAACCGCTTGCCCTCGGAGTTGCGCAGGATGCCGCCGTCGCCGCGCACCGACTCCGTGACGAGCAGCCCCTTCACCGAGGGCGGCCAGACCATCCCGGTCGGGTGGAACTGCACGAACTCCATGTTGATCAGCGAGGCCCCCGCGCGCAGGGCGAGCGCGTGGCCGTCGCCGGTGTACTCCCAGGAGTTCGAGGTGACCTTGAACGACTTGCCGATGCCGCCGGTCGCGAGGATCACCGACGGGGCCTCGAAGACCACGAAGCGGCCGGTCTCGCGCCAGTAGCCGAAGGCTACGCCGCGATGCGATCTGTCCTGTCGTCGCCGTCCTTGAGCAGCTCGGTGACCGTGCACTCCATGAACACGTCGATGCCGAGGGCGACGGCGCGCTGCTGGAGGGTGCGGATCATCTCCAGGCCGGTGCGGTCGCCGACGTGGGCGAGCCGGGCGTAGCGGTGGCCGCCGAAGTCGCGCTGGGAGATCAGGCCGTCCTCGGTGCGGTCGAAGAGCGCGCCCCAGTCCTCGAGCTCCTGCACCCGCTCGGGCGCCTCCTGGGCGTGCAGCTGGGCCATCCGCCAGTTGTTGAGCATCTTCCCGCCACGCATGGTGTCGCGGAAGTGCACCTCCCAGTTGTCCTCGGGCCAGCGGTTGCCCATGGCCGCGGCGATGCCGCCCTCGGCCATCACGGTGTGCGCCTTGCCGAGCAGCGACTTGCAGACGATCGCGGTCCTCGCGCCGGCCTCGTGGGCGGCGATCGCGGCGCGCAGGCCGGCCCCGCCGGCGCCGATGACCACGACGTCGTGGGTGTGCCGCTCGAAGCCGTGGACCCCTGCCGCCTCGTCCGGGGACATGCGGTTGCCCGTCATCGGGTGTCGGTCAGAACATCAGAAGAACCTCAGGTCGGTGATGACGCCGGTGGAGAGCAGCAGCACGTAGAGGTCGGCGATCGCCACCGAGAACAGCGAGAGCCAGGCGTACGCCGCGTGCCGGGTGTTCAGCTTCGAGACGAACGTCCAGGCCTTGTAGCGGACCGGGTGCTTGCTGAAGTGACGCAGCCGGCCGCCCACGACGTGGCGGCACGAGTGGCAGGACAGCGTGTAGAGCCAGATCAGCACGATGTTGGCGAGGAAGACCAGCGAGCCGAGGCCCATGTGGCCCCACTCGCCGTTCTCGTCGCGGAAGGTGAGCACGGTGTCGAAGCTCAGGATCAGCGCGACCACCACGGCGGCGTACCAGAAGCAGCGGTGGATGTTGTTCAGGATCAGCGGCAGCCGGGTCTCGCCGCTGTAGGTCTGGTGCGGCTCGGCGACCGCGCACGCCGGCGGGCTCAGCCAGAACGACCGGTAGTAGGCCTTGCGGTAGTAGTAGCAGGTCAGCCGGAAGCCGAGCGGGAAGATCAGGATGATCAGCGCGGCCGAGAGCGGGAAGCCGGCGAACGGCTGGCCGAAGTCCGAGGAGCCCTCGACGCAGTCGCCGAGGCACGGCGAGTAGAACGGCGAGAGGTAGGGCTCGACGTAGTAGTGGGAGCCCTGGAAGGCCCGGACCGTCGCGTAGACGATGAAGGACATGAACACGATGAACGTGGTCAGCGGGTAGAGCCACCAGCGGTCGGCGCGCAGCGTCTTGGTCTGGATCCGGGCCCGGGTGGGCCCTCGTACGCCTGCGTCCGGAAACGCCATTGCCACCTCCGAGGCACGGGGACACAGCGCGGGAACCGCCACTGTGATGGGGAACACTCTTGCCCGAACCGGCGGCGAAAGCGAAAGGGGCGCGCCCTGATTCTGGCTGTGGAGAACCTCACGTCGTACCCGATCGCCAGCGGGGCATATCTCACATCCCCTCGGTGCGTCAGTGACCACGCCGGAGCGATACGGTGCCAGTTGTGGCAACTGCAACCCCGAGCCTGGTCAAGAACGCCAGGTCCACGCGCTCGACGATCGCGCTCAAGCTGCTGATGGCGGCGAGCGGGATCATCTTCATCGGGTTCGTGCTCCTGCACATGTACGGCAACCTCAAGGCGTTCTCCGGCCACGACGCGTACAACGACTACGCCCACCACCTGCGCACCTTCGGCGAGCCGATGCTCCCGTACGGCGGCCTGCTGTGGATCATCCGCGTGGTCCTGATCGTCTCCCTGGCCGTGCACGTCACGGCCGCGGTGACCCTGTGGCGACGCGCGAAGAAGGCGCGCACGATCAAGTACGTCGTGAAGAAGAACAAGCACTCGACGTACGCCTCCCACCTGATGCGCTGGGGCGGGGTGACGCTGCTCCTGTTCATCATCTGGCACCTGCTGAACTTCACGATCCGCAAGATCAACGTCGCCGGCGGCCCGACCAACGACCCCTACGACCTGCTGGTCGACTCGTTCGAGGTCTGGTGGCTGACCCTGATCTACCTGGTCGCCATGGCCATGCTCGGCGCCCACCTGCACCACGGCATCTGGAGCTCGCTGCAGACCCTGGGCTTCACCAACAGCGTGCGGCAGCGCGACACCGCCAAGCGGTTCGGGCTGGTCCTCGCCCTGATCATCACCATCGGCTTCTCGCTCGTGCCGATCTTCGTGCTCGCCGGCGTCATCGACTAGTAGGGAGTCGCACTCCATGACAGACATGCCCGACACCACGCTCACGGGCCACCCGTCGCATCCACGAGGACGCCCAGGAGACCGACGACGCCGCCGGCTACTACACGCCCGGCGAGCCGATCAGCGACACCAAGGCCCCCGGCGGCCCGCTCGACGAGCGCTGGAACACCCGCCAGTTCGAGGCCCGCATCGCCAACCCGGCCAACCGCCGCCGCCTCTCGGTGATCGTGGTCGGCACCGGCCTGGCCGGCGCCTCCGCCGCCGCCACGCTGGGCGAGGCCGGCTACGTGGTGAAGTCGTTCTGCTACCAGGACTCCCCCCGCCGCGCCCACTCGATCGCGGCCCAGGGCGGCATCAACGCGGCCAAGAACTACAAGGGCGACGGCGACTCCGTCTACCGGCTCTTCTACGACACCATCAAGGGCGGCGACTACCGCTCGCGCGAGTCGAACGTCTACCGGCTGGCCGAGGTCAGCGTGAACATCATCGACCAGTGCGTCGCGCAGGGCGTCCCGTTCGCCCGCGAGTACGGCGGCCTGCTGGACAACCGCTCCTTCGGCGGCGTGCAGGTCTCGCGCACCTTCTACGCCCGCGGCCAGACCGGCCAGCAGCTGCTGATCGGCGCCTACCAGGCCCTCGAGCGCCAGGTCGCCGCCGGCACGGTGCGGTGCTACACCCGCCACGAGATGCTCGAGCTGATCGTGGTCGACGGCCGCGCCCGCGGCATCATCGTGCGCGACCTGGTCACCGGCGAGATCGAGACCTACTTCGCCGACGTCGTCGTGCTCGCCAGCGGCGGCTACGGCAACGTCTTCTTCCTCTCCACCAACGCGATGGGCAGCAACGTCACCGCGACCTGGCGGGCGCACCGCAAGGGCGCCTACATGGCCAACCCCTGCTACACCCAGATCCACCCCACCTGCATCCCCGTCTCCGGGGCGCACCAGTCCAAGCTGACCCTGATGAGCGAGTCGCTGCGCAACGACGGCCGCATCTGGGTGCCCAAGGACGCGAAGGACGCCGAGAAGAACCCGCGCGACATCCCCGAGGAGGACCGCGACTACTACCTCGAGCGGATCTACCCGGCCTTCGGCAACCTGGTCCCCCGCGACATCGCGTCGCGGCAGGCCAAGAACATGTGCGACGAGGGACGCGGCGTGGGGCCCGAGGTCGAGGGCGTACGACGTGGCGTCTACCTCGACTTCGCGGAAGCCATCGAGCGCCTCGGCCGCAAGACCATCGAGGACAAGTACGGCAACCTCTTCGACATGTACGCCCGGATCACCGGCGAGGACCCCTACGAGGTCCCGATGCGGATCTACCCGGCCGTGCACTACGTGATGGGTGGCCTCTGGGTCGACTACGACCTCCAGGCCACGATCCCCGGGCTGTTCGTCACCGGCGAGGCCAACTTCTCCGACCACGGGGCCAACCGCCTCGGCGCCTCGGCGCTGATGCAGGGGCTGGCCGACGGCTACTTCGTGCTGCCGAACACCATCCGCGACTACCTGGCCGAGGGGCCCTTCGACAAGATCCCCGAGGACCACCCCGCCGTGCGCGAGGCGCAGCAGTCGGTGCAGGAGCGCATCGACCAGTTCATGAACACCAAGGGCACCCGCAGCGTCGACTCCTACCACCGCGAGCTCGGCAACATCATGTGGGAGTACTGCGGCATGGAGCGCAGCGAGGACGGCCTGAAGAAGGCCATCGACCTGATCCGCAGCCTGCGCGACGACTTCTGGCGCAACGTGAAGGTGCTCGGCGAGGCGGAGGGCCTCAACCAGTCGCTGGAGCGGGCCGGCCGGGTCGCCGACTTCTTCGAGCTCGGCGAGCTGATGTGCATCGACGCGCTCAACCGTCGCGAGTCCTGCGGCGGGCACTTCCGCGCGGAGTCGCAGACCGAGGACGGCGAGGCCCTGCGCCACGACGACCAGTACGCCTACGTGGCGGCCTGGGAGTGGACCGGCGAGGACGAGAAGCCCGATCCTGCACAAGGAGCACCTGATCTATGAGTTCGTCGAGATGAAGCAGCGGAGCTACAAGTAATGAAACTGACCCTGAAGATCTGGCGCCAGGCCCGACAGGCAGGCCGAGGGCGCCATGCACACCTACGAGCTCGACGACGTCTCCGAGGACATGTCGTTCCTCGAGATGCTCGACGTGCTCAACGAGAAGCTGAACGCCGAGGGCGAGGAGCCGATCGCGTTCGACTCCGACTGCCGCGAGGGCATCTGCGGGATGTGCGGCCTGATGATCAACGGCGAGGCCCACGGCCCCGAGGTCACCACGACCTGCCAGCTGCACATGCGCTCGTTCACCGACGGCGAGACGATCACCATCGAGCCCTGGCGCGCCGACCCGTTCCCGGTGCTCAAGGACCTGTGCGTCGACCGCAGCGCCTTCGACCGGATGATCCAGTCCGGCGGCTACATCTCGGTGAACACCGGCGCGGCCCCCGACGCGCACGCGACGCCGGTCCCCAAGGACAACGCCGACCGCGCCTTCGACGTCGCCACCTGCATCGGCTGCGGCGCCTGCGTGGCGGCCTGCCCCAACGGCTCGGCGTCGCTGTTCCTCGGCGCCAAGATCACCCACCTCGGCGAGCTGCCGCAGGGCCAGGCCGAGCGGGACAGCCGCGTGGTCAACATGGTCGCCCAGCACGACCACGAGGGCTTCGGCGGCTGCACGAACATCGGCGAGTGCACGGCGGCCTGCCCCAAGGAGATCCCGCTCGACGTCATCTCCCAGCTGAACCGGGACCTCCGGCACGCCATTCGCGAGGGCTATTAGTCCGAATCTGTCCATTTCGTTAAAAGCACCACGAATCGGACATTTAATCCATATGCTCCAAAGTTATGGAGCCCACAACCCCCGCACGGGCACTCGTCGCCACTGGCGCCACGCTGATGGTCCCGTTGCTCATCCTGGCCGGCGCAGCCGCGCTCCCCTCTCGGGTAGCACCGCCGCCCCGCTCCCACCACCGGTCACACCACGTCGCCTGCGCGCGTCGCGGTCCTGCCCGGCTCGACGCACGCCCGCGCCCAGCTCCGGCGGTACGACGGCACGCTGGTCCGGCTCGATCAGCGTCAACCGCCGCTCGGCCGTGGACAGCGCCTACCGGCGCAGCTACGCCTCCGGCCTGAACATGCCCACGGGCTACACGGGCAGCGACTCGCGGTGCCAGACCGGGCAGCACCTCCGCCTCCTCGCGCGCCGCGACCCTGCGTGCCGTCAACTTCGTCCGGTCGATGAGCGGCCTGGCCCCGGTGCGCTTCTCCGCGGTGCTGAACGCCCGCTCGCAGCGCACCGCGCTGATGATGTCGGCCAACCGGACCCTGAGCCACGCCCCGTCCCGCGGGTGGCGCTGCTACAACCGCGTCGGCGCGGCCAACGCGGGCCGGTCCAACCTGGCCCTGAGCTACCCGTCGATCACCTCGGCCGGTCTGGTCGGGCTCTACATGCAGGAGCCGGGCGCCGGCAACGTCGCCGTCGGCCACCGCCGCTGGCTGCTCAACCCGTTCGACCACCACGATGGGTTCGGGCTCGACGCACACCGCCAACGCGATGACCGTCATCGGGCCCACCAGGGCCGGCCGGCCCAACCCGGCGTGGGTCTCGTGGCCCACCGCCGGCTACTTCCCGAGCACCCTCGAGCCGAACGGCCGCTGGTCGCTCTCGGCCGGCAACCGGCGCGCCGACTTCCGCCGCGCCACCGTGCACGTCTACCGCAACGGCCACGCGATCCGCACGGTCCGGCAGCGCGTGCACAACGGCTACGGCATGCCGACGCTGGTCTGGCAGATCCCGGCCAAGCAGGCCAAGTCCGGGACCTACCGCGTCGTGGTCCGCGGCGTGCACCGAGCCGGCACCCGGAAGACCTTCGGCCGCACCTACGACGTCCGGATGTTCACGCCGTCGGGCTGAGCCGCCTCGTGCGTCACCCGGACCCGAAGGCGAACGCCCTCGTCGGCTGCCACCCAGAGACCGCGTCATGGAGGTACATCCACATCTCGTCCACGTCGAAGGCGGCCTCGAAGCGCTCGAGCTCCACGAACGCCTGCTCGAGCTTCGACTCGGGCAGGTGGTGGGCGATGGTCACGTGCGGGTGGAACGGGAACTCCCGCTCGATCGCGAGCGGTCCCTGGAGCACGCCGGCGGCGAGCTCCTCGCACTGGCTGATGCCCTGCACCACGCCGACGAACACGACCGGCGAGGTCGGCTGGAAGGTGCCGGTGCCGCGCAGGTGGACGCGGAACGAACGGTGCTTCGCCGCGACCTCGGCGAGGTGGGCCGTCGACGTCGTCGAGCTCGGCGTCGTCGACCTCGTGCGGCGGCAGCAGCGTGATGTGCGTGGGGATGTGCCGCGCGGCGTCGTCACCCATGCCGATGCGGTACTCCTGCAGCTCGCTCCCCCAGGGCTCCGGGACGGCGAGCGAGACTCCGATCGTGGGCACGGCGACACCCTAGGCGTTCTTGCTGAACGTCGCTCAGTGGGTCGGACCGACGAGACCGACGCGGTCGTAGACGTCGGCCAGGGTGCGCGAGGCGACCTCGCGGGCACGCTCGGCGCCCCTGCGGAGCACGCCGTCGAGCTCGGCCCGGTCGTCGAGCAGCTCGTTGGTCCGGTCGCGGAACGGGGTCACGAAGTCGACCACCACGTCGGCCAGGTCGCCCTTGAAGTCGCCGTACCCGCGGCCGGCGTACTCCTTCTCCAGCTCCTCGATCGGACCGGCCGGTCAGCGCGGAGTAGATCGTGAGCAGGTTGGAGACCCCGGGCTTGTTCTCCGCGTCGTAGCGGACCTCGGTCTCGGAGTCGGTCACCGCCGAGCGGATCTTCTTGGCCGAGACCTTGGGGTCGTCGAGCAGCTCGATGATCCCCGAGGCGCCGGAGTTGGTCTTGGACATCTTGGCGGTGGGGTTCTGCAGGTCGACGATGCGGCCGGTGCTCTTGAGGATGTAGGGCTCGGGCAGCGGGAAGGTCTTCTTGTAGCGGTGGTTGAACCGCTGCGCGAGGTCGCGGGTCAGCTCGAGGTGCTGGCGCTGGTCCTCGCCGACCGGCACGTACTTCGGCCGGTAGAGCAGGATGTCGGCCGCCTGCAGGATCGGGTAGGCGAACAGGCCCACCGAGGCGGCGCTCTCCCCCTCCTTGGCGGACTTGTCCTTGAACTGCGTCATCCGGCGGGCCTCGCCGAAGCCGGTGATGCACTCCAGCACCCAGGTCAGCTGGGTGTGCTCGGGCACGTGCGACTGCAGGAACATCGCCGAGCGCTCGGGGTCGATGCCCATCGCGATCAGCTGGGCGGCGCAGCGCACGAAGCGCTGGCGCAGCACCTTCGGGTCCTGCGGGACCGTCAGCGAGTGCAGGTCGGCGATGAAGAAGAAGGCCTCGTGCTCGTCCTGCAGGTCCACCCACTGACGCAGGGCCCCGAGGTAGTTGCCGAAGTGGAACGAGTCACCGGTGGCCTGGATGCCGGAGAGCACCCGCGGGCGCGCTGGTCCGGGGCCTCAGGGGCGGCCGGGGTCTGGTGGGACATGATGGGCATTGTTCCAGCAGGCAGGGAAGGTTCACGAGACGGGCTCGGCCCACGTTCGACCCGGGAGGAGCGGCATGGCGCCGGCGTACAGCACCATCCCCACGCTGACGGACGGCGTCGTCACGCTCCGGGCCCCGATCGCGTCCGACGTGATGGGCTCCTTCGAGCAGTGCCAGGACCCGGCGAGCCAGCGAATGGACCACGATCCCGGTGCCGTACACGCTCGACGACGCGAACATCTACATGTACCACTTCATCCCGCGCGGCTGGGAGACCGGCAAGGAGTGGGGCTTCGTCGTCGAGGCCGAGGACGACGCCGGGGCGCGACGGTTCTGCGGCACCATCTCGCTGCGCAACCTCGGGGAGGGCCGGGCCGAGGTCGCCTTCGGCGCGCACCCGTGGGCGCGCGGACGCGGCCTGATGGAGCGCGCCGTACGGCTGCTGATCGAGTGGGGCTTCCCGGCGCAGAACCTGAACACCATCGAGTGGCTCTCCCCGCGGGGCAACTGGCCGTCGTGGCGGCTGGCCTGGAAGCTCGGCTTCAGCTACGAGGGCGTGCTGCCCCACTGGCTCTCCCAGCGGGGCGAGGTGCACGACGCCTGGGTCGGCACCCTGCGGCGCGGCGAGGCGCTGCTACCCCACGCACCCCGTGGCTCGAGTCGCCCACGCTGGTCGGCCCGTCGGTGACCCTGCGCAGCTCGAGGAGCGCGACCTGCCGAAGATCGTCGAGACGCGCGCCGACGGGGACACCCAGCACTGGCTGCAGGCCGTGCGGGAGTCGGCTCCGCACACCCTGGAGACCGATGCCGACCTACGTCGTGGAGTGCCTCGAGGCGGCCGCCTCCGGGCGCGCGGTGCACTGGGCGGTCACCGACCAGCGCACCGACATGTACGTCGGCCAGGTCTCGCTGTTCGACCTGAAGTACAAGCGCGAGGCCGAGATGGGCTTCGTGGCCCACCCGCACTGGCGGCGCCGTGGCTGGGCCACCGAGGCCGGTCGGCTCGTGGTCAAGCACGCCTTCATCGACGTCGAGGACGGCGGGCTCGGGCTGCGCCGCCTCACCGCCGACGCCTGCGCGACCAACGAGGGCTCGATGCGCGTCCTCGAGCGCGCCGGCTTCCTGCGCATCGGCCGCAGTCGCCAGAGCACGCTGCGGGGCGACGGCAAGTGGATGGACACCCACCTCTACGACCAGCTGATCACCGACCGCGACCGCAGCCTGTGGTGAGCACTCAGCTCAGGCGGTACGGCGGTGCAGCATGGCCGAGGCGAGCAGCACCAGCAGGCCCAGGAACGAGAGCCCGGCTCCGACCCACGCCGTCGAGGTGTAGCCGAACCCGGCCGCGACCACGATGCCGCCGAGCCACGCGCCGAGCGCGTTGGCGATGTTGAGCGAGGCGTGGTTCATCGCGGCGCCGATCGTCTGCGCGTCGCCGGCGACGTGCATCAGCCGCATCTGCAGGTCGACGACGAGCACCGAGCTGAACGTGCTGAGCAGGAAGAGCGGTGAGCAGGCCCGGCAGGAACCACTGCGAGGTGACGGTGAACGCGACCAGCGTCAGCCCCATCATCACCGAGCCGACCAGCATGGAGCGGAAGACCGACCAGTCGGCGAGCCGTCCCGCCAGCGGCGTACCGACGACCATGCCGAGGCCGAAGACCAGCACGTAGATCGGCACCCGCGACTCGGACAGCCCGGCCACGTCGGTGACGGTCGGGGCGATGTAGGTGTACATCGCGAACATGCCCCCGAAGCCGATCGCGCCGGCCAGCAGGGTCAGCAGCACCTGCGGGTGCTTGAACGCGCGCAGCTCGTTGCGGCCCGTCGCCCAGCGGTTGGCGGAGACGTGCGGGACCAGCCAGAGCACCAGCACCGCGGTGAGGGCGGCGAGGATCGTCACCAGCCAGTACGCCGACCGCCAGCCCGCGTTCTGGCCGAGCCAGGTGGCGGCCGGGACCCCGGCCACGTTGGCCACGCCCAGCCCGAGCATCACCCGGCTGACGGCCCGGCCACGCCGGTCGGCGGTGACGAGGTCGGCGGCGACCAGCGAGGCGACGCCGAAGTAGGCGCCGTGCGGCACCCCGGCGAAGAAGCGCGCGACGGTGAGCGAGGTGAAGTTGGTCGCCAGCGCGGTGGCCGCGTTGCCGAGCAGGAACACGGCCATCAGGCCGATCAGCAGCTCACGCCGCGGCAGCCGGCACCGAAGACCGCGATCAGCGGAGCACCGACCACGACGCCGATGGCGTACGCCGAGATGACGTGACCGGCCGTCGGGATGGACACCCCGACCCCGTCGGCGAGCTGGGGCAGCAGCCCCATCGAGACGAACTCCGTGGTCCCGATCGCGAACCCGCCCACCGCCAGCGCGAGCAGCGCCAGGCCGGCGTGCCTCGTCCGGACAGGCGCCTGCTCCTGCTCGGTGGCCAGGGCAGGCTCGGTCGTCGTACTCACCCTTCCCCCAACAGCGAGCTGGCGCGGATGTTCCCGGGCGAGCCGGATAGTCTCCGAGTCGAATTGGACCCGCAGTGCGACGCGCGAGTAGTGCCGTCCGTTTCACTACGGGACTATCCGGCTTGGCGGATCAGAGCGAGCCGAGCGCCTCGTTGAACGTCTTCGAGGGGCGCATCACGGCGGAGGCCTTGTCGTCGTCGGGGCGGTAGTAGCCACCGACGTCGGCGGGCGAGCCCTGGACGTCGATCAGCTCCTGGGCGATGGCCTCCTCGTTCTCACCCAGCGTCTTCGCGAGGGCGGCGAACGCGTCGGCCAGCTCGGCGTCGTCGGTCTGCCCGGCGAGCTCGCGGGCCCAGTAGAGCGCGACGTAGAAGTGGCTGCCGCGGTTGTCGATGGTGCCGAGCTTGCGGCCCGGCGACCGGTTCTCGTCGAGGAACGTGCCGGTCGCCCGGTCGAGCGCCAGGCCGAGCACCTTGGCCTTCGGGTTGTCGGTCTGCTCGGCGAACTTCTCGAAGCTCTCGGCCAGGGCCAGGAACTCGCCGAGGCTGTCCCAGCGCAGGTAGTTCTCCTTGACCAGCTGCTGCACGTGCTTGGGCGCCGAGCCGCCGGCGCCGGTCTCGAAGAGGCCACCGCCCTTGATCAGGGGTACGACGGACAGCATCTTGGCCGACGTGCCGAGCTCGAGGATCGGGAACAGGTCGGTCAGGTAGTCGCGCAGCACGTTGCCGGTCACCGAGATGGTGTCCTCGCCCTTGCGGATCCGGTCGACGGAGACCTTGATCGCGTCGACCGGGCGGCAGGATCGAGATGTCCAGGCCGTCAGTGTCGTGCTCGGGGAGGTACTCGTTGACCTTCGCGATCAGGTTCGCGTCGTGCGCGCGCGTCTCGTCGAGCCAGAAGATCGCGGGCGAGCCGGTCGCGCGGGCGCGGGTGACGGCGAGCTTGACCCAGTCGCGGATCGGCTCGTCCTTGGTCTGGCAGGCACGCCAGATGTCGCCGGGGTTCACGTCGTGCTCGAGGACCACGTTGCCGTCCTGGTCGACGACGCGGACCGTGCCGGCGTCGGCGATCTCGAAGGTCTTGTCGTGGCTGCCGTACTCCTCGGCCGCGCGCGCCATCAGCCCGACGTTGGGCACCGAGCCCATCGTGGACGGGTCGTAGGCGCCGTGCTCGCGGCAGTCGTCGACGACGACCTGGTAGATCCCGGCGTACGACGAGTCGGGGATCACCGCGAGGGTGTCGGCCTCCTCGCCGTCGGGACCCCACATGTGGCCCGAGGTGCGGATCATCGCGGGCATGCTCGCGTCGACGATCACGTCGCTCGGGACGTGCAGGTTGGTGATGCCCTTGTCGGAGTCGACCATGGCCATGGCCGGGCCGTCGGCGAGGTCCTTCTCGACCGCGGCCTTGATCGCCGCCGCGGTCTCGCCGCCGACCTTCTCGGCACCGGAGAGGATGCCGCCGAGGCCGTTGCTCGGGTCGAGACCGTGCTCGAGCAGCGCGTCGCCCTGCTCGGCGAAGAGCGTCGGGAAGAACGCCTGCACGGCGTGGCCGAAGATGATCGGGTCGGAGACCTTCATCATGGTGGCCTTGAGGTGGACCGAGAACAGCACGTCGTCGGCCTTGGCCCGCGCGATCTGGTCACGCAGGAACGACTGCAGCGCCGCGGTGTTCATGAAGGTCGCGTCGACGACCTCGCCCGCCTCGACCGGGACGGACTCCTTGAGCACCTCGGTGCCGCTGTCGGTGACGAGCTCGATGCGCAGCGACCCCGCCTTCTCGATCACCGCCGACTTCTCGTTGGACCGGAAGTCGTCGGAGGTCATGTGCGCGACGTTGGTCTTCGAGTCCGGGGACCACTTCCCCATCGAGTGCGGGTGCTGGCGCGCGTAGTTCTTCACCGACTCCGGCGCACGACGGTCGGAGTTGCCCTCGCGCAGCACCGGGTTGACCGCGCTGCCCTTGACCTTGTCGTAGCGGGCGCGCACGTCCTTCTCGTCGTCGGACTGCGGGTTGTCGGGGTAGTCCGGGCAGCTCGAAGCCCTGCCCCTGCAGCTCGGCGATCGCGGCCTTGAGCTGCGGGATCGAGGCGCTGATGTTGGGCAGCTTGATGATGTTGGCCTCGGGGGTCTTGGCGAGGTCACCGAGCTCGGCGAGCGAGTCGGGCACCTGCTGGTCCTCGGGGAGCCGGTCGGCGAAGCCCGCGAGGATGCGGCCGGCCAGCGAGATGTCGCGCGTCTCGACGTCCACACCGGCCTTGGCGGCGTACGCCTCGATGATCGGGAGGAACGAGTACGTCGCCAGCAGCGGCGCCTCGTCGGTGTGGGTGTAGATGATCTTCGGCTCGGACACGAAAGGCTCCTGGGCGTTCGCTCGGCGCTGGTGGATGACGCAGTATCTTCACGTCAAGATATCGCACCGCCGTGGGCGGCATCCACCAGCCAGCCTCCCAGCGCGTGGTGTGCGGCACAACCGGGCGACCGACGTATCTCCCCGGTACCCACCCTCTCTTCATTCCAGTACGCCAACTTCGAATGGAGCACCGAAATGTACGCCCTCAACCACGACCTGGCTCGGGCCATGATGGACGACCGGCGGGCTGAGATGGACCGCATCCCCCGCCGCCGCCGGATCCGTCTCACCCGCCCGCGGCGAAGCGCCCGGAGCCCGCCGGACGGCCGCAGCCCGGGCTGATCGCCCGGCTCGTCCCGTGGTTCGGGGCAGCGGTACACACTGCCTAACACCACTGCTAGCGTCGGGAAGGTCCGTTCGTCGAACCAGGAGTTCCCGTGAGCAATCTCGCCTCTCAAGGTCGCCGTCACCGGTGCCGCCGGCCAGATCGGCTACAGCCTGCTGTTCCGTCTCGCGAGCGGCTCGCTGCTCGGGGCGGACCGCCCCATCGAGCTGCGACTGCTGGAGATCGAGCCCGCGCTCAAGGCGCTCGAGGGTGTGGTCATGGAGCTCGACGACTGCGCCTTCCCGACCCTGGCGGGCGTGGAGATCGGCGCGGACGCCAACACGATCTTCGACGGCGTCAACCTCGCCCTGCTCGTCGGCGCGAGGCCGCGCGGTCCGGGCATGGAGCGCGGCGACCTGCTCGAGGCGAACGGCGCGATCTTCACCGCGCAGGGCAAGGCGCTCAACGACGTGGCCGCCGACGACGTACGCATCGGCGTGACCGGCAACCCCGCCAACACCAACGCGCTGATCGCGATGACCAACGCTCCCGACATCCCGAAGGAGCGCTTCTCCGCGCTCACGCGGCTCGACCACAACCGGGCCATCTCGCAGCTGGCCGCGAAGACCGGCGCCTCCGTGACCGACATCAAGAAGATGACGATCTGGGGCAACCACTCGGCGACCCAGTACCCCGACATCTTCCACGCCGAGGTCGGCGGCAAGAACGCCGCCGAGGTCGTCGGTGACCAGGCCTGGCTGGAGAACGACTTCATCCCCACCGTCGCCAAGCGCGGCGCCGCGATCATCGAGGCCCGTGGCTCGTCCTCGGCCGCCTCTGCCGCGTCGGCGACCATCGACGCCGCGCACGACTGGCTGGTGGGCTCGGCCGCCGACGACTGGGTCTCGATGGCGGTCGTCTCCGACGGGTCGTACGACGTGCCCGAGGGCCTGATCTCCTCCTTCCCCGTCACCACCAAGGACGGCGACTGGGAGATCGTCCAGGGCCTCGAGATCGACGACTTCTCGCGCGGCCGGATCGACAAGTCCACCGCGGAGCTCGCCGAGGAGCGCGACGCGGTCAAGGAGCTCGGGCTGATCTAGGGAGCCGGAGATGCGTGAGGCACGAACGCAGCTCCGACGCGAGCAGGTCGAGCAAGGCCCGCGACCGAGGAACGAGGTCGCGACGGCCGTGTCGAGGCCCCTCGAGGCGAAAGGCAACGATGCGTAAGACGCCGATCGTCCTCGACGTCGACACCGGCGTGGACGACGCGTGCGCGCTCCTGCTCGCCGCGCTCCACCCCGAGCTCGACCTCCGGGCCGTGACCTGCGTGGGAGGCAACGCCGCGCTCCCCCACGTCGTACGCAACACCCTGACCGTGCTCGACGCGTGCGGTCGTGAGGACGTGCCCGTCGCGGCCGGGGCCGAACGCCCGCTGCTGGAGGAGCCCGTCGACGCCCGGCACGTGCACGGCGAGGACGGGATGGGCGATCTGGACTGGCCGAGGTCGCAGCGCGAGCCCGACCCGCGGCATGCCGTCGAGCTGCTGCGCGACGTGCTCGTGGCGGCCACGGCCGACCCGGTCACGCTGGTGCCACTCGCGCCGATGACCAACATCGCGCTGCTCCTGCGGACGCATCCGGAGGTCGCCGGCGGGATCAGGCGGATCGTGTTCATGGGCGGTGCTGCGCACATCGGCAACGCCACGGCTTCGGCGGAGTTCAACGTCTTCCACGACCCGGAGGCCGCCGCCATCACGCTGGACGCGTGCGCGGACCTCGGCATCGAGGTGGTGATGTACGGGCTCGACGTCTTCTACGGACCGCAGGTCACTCTCCAGCAAGCGAGTGAGCTGGCTGGCCAGGGTGGCGCCCCGGCCGCGCTCGGCGGTGCGCTGATCGCCTTCCAGTGCGAGCGGTTCGGCAAGGACTCGGCCACCATCGGCGACGCCGGGGCAGTCTGCGCGGTGCTCGACCCCGACGGGCTCCGCACCGAGCGGCTCCCGGTGCGCGTGGAGCTCGCGGGCACCTGGTCGCGCGGCCGCACGATCGTCGACCGGCGCGACTGGGACGGCAACCTGGCGCACGACCCGCACGGCCAGGCTCCGGCGAGCATCGAGGTGGCCCTCGGCGTGGACGGCGAGCGCTACGCGAAGCTCTGGCTGGAGACGGTGAGCCACTGATGGGTCGTGTCTTCGTGCTCGGGTCGCTCAACGTCGACCTGGTCACGCACGTGGACCGTCACCCCCAGCCGGGCGAGACCGTGCTCGGCAACGGGCTCGAGCGACTGGCCGGCGGCAAGGGCGCCAACCAGGCGGTCGCCGCCGCCGCGGCCGGTGCCGAGACGCTCATGGTGGGCGCGGTCGGCGACGACGAGGCCGGTGCGGCGTACGTCGAGAGGCTGCGTCGTCTGGGCGTCGACGTGAGCAGCCTGGCGACCGTTCCCGGACCCACCGGCACCGCACTGATCGTCGTCGACGAGGCCGGTGAGAACACGATCGTCGTCGTGCCGGGCGCCAACGGCGAGGTCGGGCGGACAGCCCTCGAGACGGTCGACTCCGCCGGGCCGGGCGACGTGCTGCTGGTGCAGCTGGAGATCCCCCTCGCGACGGTCGCCGACGGCTGTGCCCGGGCGGCCCAGCGCGGCGCGCGCGTCGTGCTCAACGTGGCGCCGTACGCCGACCTGCCCGCGGACGTGATCGCGCTGGGAGACCCGGTCGTCGCCAACGAGCACGAGGCCGAGCTCCTCCGCGAGTCCGACGCCACGCCCCGGTCGCTGCTGGTCACCCTCGGAGCCGAGGGGGCGGACTGGGACGGGCTGCGACTACCGGCCGCCGCCGTACCCGCCGACGAGGTCCTCGACACCACCGGTGCGGGCGACGCTTTCTGCGGAGCCCTGGCCGCCGCGCTGGCCAGGGGCGACGACCACGAGCCGGCACTGCGCAGCGCGCTGACCGCCGGCGCCGACGCGGTGCGCCACCTCGGCGCTCAGCCCGACTCAGCGCTCCAGTAGCAGCTCAGCGCCAGCCGAGACCGGGCGCGACGTGGCTCACCACGCTGTCGAGCACGTGCGCGTTGTAGTCGACCCCGAGCTGGTTGGGGATGGTGAGCAGCAGCGTGTCGGCGGCGGCGACCGCCTCGTCCCCGGCCAGCTCCTCGACGAGCCGGTCCGGTTCGCCGGCGTAGCTCTTGCCGAAGCGGGCCAGGCCTCCGTCGATGTGGCCGACCTGGTCCTGGCTGCGGGTCTCGCGGCCGAAGTAGGCGCGGTCCAGGTCGTTGACGATCGGGAAGATGCTGCGGCTGACCGAGACGCGCGGCGTGCGTTCGTGACCCGCCTCCGCCCAGGCGTCCCGGAACCGCTGGATCTGCTCGGCCTGCAGCTGGTGGAAGGGGACGCCGGTGTCCTCGGTGAGCAGCGTCGAGCTCATCAGGTTCATGCCCTGGGCGGCCGTCCACTCGGCGGTCTTCCGGGTGCCGGCCCCCCACCAGATGCGCTCGCGCAGTCCGGCCGAGTGGGGCTCGAGGCGTAGCAGCCCGGGCGGGTTGGGGAACATGGGTCGGGGGTTCGGCTCCGCGAAACCCTCGCCCCCGAGCAGCTCCAGGAAGACACGGGTGTGCTCACGCGCCATGTCGGCGTGGTCGGTCCCCTCCGCGGGCACGTGCCCGAAGTAGCGGAAGCCGTCGATCACCTGCTCCGGTGAACCCCGGCTGATGCCGAGCTGCAGACGACCACCGGCGATCAGGTCGGCGGAACCCGCGTCCTCGGCCATGTAGAGCGGGTTCTCGTAGCGCATGTCGATCACCCCGGTGCCGATCTCGATGCGGCTCGTCCGGGCCCCGATCGCGGCCAGCAGCGGGAACGGTGACGCCAGCTGCCGGGCGAAGTGGTGCACCCGGAAGTACGCACCGTCGACGCCCAGCTCCTCCGCGGCCACGGCGAGGTCGATGGACTGGAGCAGCGCGTCAGGGGCCGACCGCGTCGCCGACTGGGGCGTGTCGGACCAGTGGCCGAAGGACAGGAAACCGATGTTCTTCATGGTCCGTCCAACCAAACCACCTCACAGGACCTTCCGGGGCACCGGCTGAAATATGTCACCGGCCGACACGGTTACCGAGACAGCATCCCGCGACGGCACTCGAGCAAGGAGACCTCATGGCACGGATCAGCGTTCTGGGCGGCACCGGCTACACCGGCAGCGCCGTCGTGGAGGAGGCCGCCCGTCGCGGTCACCAGGTCACCTCGGTCAGCCGCCACGAGCCGGCCGAGCGGGTCGAAGGTGTCGACTACCTGATCGGGTCCGTGCTCGACCCCGACGTGCTCGAGGCCGCCGTCCGCGGTCACGACGTCGTCATCGAGGCGGTCTCGCCGCGTGGTGACATGGTCGGCCAGGAGGAGGGACTCGTCGACCGGCTGATCGAGCTCACGCCCACGCACCGGCACCAGGCTGGGCGTCGTCGGCGGCGTCTCGTCACTCCTGGTCGAGGAAGGCGGCGCGCGACTGTTCGACGTCAACGAGGTCGAGCCCGAGGTGCTGCCCGAGATCGAGACGGGCCTGGCCCTCCTGGACACGTTGCGGGGCACCCCCGACGACGTCGACTGGTTCTACGTCAGTCCGGCCCTGTCGTACGGCGCGTGGGCACCGGCGCCCGACACCGGCAGCTACCGGCTCAGCGACGAGGTGCTGCTCACCGACGACGAGGGCAACTCGGTGATCTCGGCGGCCGACCTCGCCCGCGCGATCCTCGACGAGATCGAGCAGCCGCAGTACCGCCGCCGGCGCTTCCACGCCGCCCACTGAGCTAACCGGGCTGGTTGGGGATCACGCTGGCGAGCACGATCAGCGCCGTGCCGACGCCACCCAGCATGAGTACGTCGGCCCACCGGCTGCGGCGCACGCGCAGCATGCCGGCGTTGTTCTCGGAGAGGACGATCCGCGCCAGCGCGCCGAGGAGGAGCGCGAGGCCGATCAGCCCGACGCCACGACGCCAGGGGCCGAACGCGATGATCAACAGGCCCACGGCGCTCGTGGCGACCACGATCAGGTAGACCAGCCCGCCCAGCGTGGAGGGGATCCGTCGCGGTTCGTCCCGCATCGTCACGAGCGGGCGCTCTCCCCCAGGGTCGACCCCAGAGTGGCCTCCGCGGCCGAGACCACGTTGGAGAGCAGCATCGCGCGGGTCATCGGGCCCACGCCGCCCGGGTTCGGGGAGACCCACGCGGCGACGTCGTAGACCGACTGGTCGACGTCACCGGCGATCTTCCCGTCGACGCGGGAGACACCGACGTCGAGCACCGCGGCCCCCGGCTTCACCATGTCGCCGGTGATGATCCCCGGCACGCCGGCGGCGGCAACGACGATGTCGGCGTCGCGCACGTGGGCGGCGAGGTCACGGGTGCCGGTGTGGCAGAGGGTGACGGTCGCGTTCTCGGAGCGGCGCGTCAGCAGCAGGCCCAAGCGGACGCCCCACGGTGACACCACGGCCGACGACGGTGACGTCGGCGCCCCGGATCTCGACCTCGTGGCGGCGCAGCAGCTCGACGATGCCGTACGGCGTGCACGGCAGCGGAGCCTCCTTGCCGAGCACCAGCCAGCCGAGGTTGGTCGGGTGCAGCCCGTCGGCGTCCTTGGCCGGGTCGATCTCACCGAGGATCGCGTTCTCGTCGATGCCCTTGGGCAGCGGCAGCTGCACGATGTAGCCGGTGCAGGCCGGGTCGTCGTTGAGGCGGCGTACGGCGGCCAGGATCTCCTCCTGCGTCGCGGTCGCCGGCAGGTCCTCGCGCAGGGACTCGATGCCGACCTCGGCGCAGTCCTTGTGCTTGCCGTTGACGTACCAGGTCGAGCCCGGGTCGTCGCCCACCAGCACCGTGCCCAGACCGGGGACGACACCCTGCTCGCGCAGCTTGGCCACGCGTTCGGTGAGCTCGCCCTTGATCGCCTTGGCGGTCGCGGTCCCGTCGAGAATCTGTGCGGTCACGGGTGCATCCTCTCAGTGGGCAAAATGCCGGGTGCCGGTGAAGTACATCGTGACGCCGGCCTGGTTGGCGGCCTCGATGGTCAGCTCGTCGCGGACCGATCCGCCCGGCTGGACGATCGCCTTCACGCCGGCGTCGATCAGGATCTGCGGACCGTCCTCGAAGGGGAAGAACGCGTCGGAGGCGGCGACCGAGCCGGCGGCCCGCTCCCCCGCCCGGTCGACCGCGAGCTTGCACGAGTCGACCCGGTTGACCTGGCCCATGCCGATGCCGACCGAGGCACCACCGCTGGCGAGCAGGATCGCGTTGGACTTCGCTGCGCGGCAGGCGGTCCACGCGAACGCCAGGTCGGCCAGGACCTCCTCGGAGGCAGCCTCGCCGGTGGCCAGCGTCCAGCTCTCCGGGTCGTCGCCGTCGGCGTCGACGAGGTCGCGCTGCTGCATCAGCAGACCGCCGGAGATCGAGCGCGTCTCGGCGCCGCCGCGGTGCAGCGGCTCGCACTCGAGGAGGCGGACGTTCTTCTTGCCCTGGAGGATCTCGACCGCGCCGTCCTCGTACGCCGGGGCGACCACCACCTCGGTGAACACCTCGGCGACCTGCCTGGCCATCTCCACCGACACCGGCCGGTTGACCGCGATCACGCCGCCGAAGGCGGAGACGGGGTCGCACTCGTGGGCCTTGCGGTGCGCCTCGGCCACGTCGGCCCCGACCGCGATGCCGCACGGGTTGGCGTGCTTGATGATCGCCACCGCCGGCTCGTCGAAGTCGTACGCCGCCCGGCGGGCCGCGTCGGCGTCGACGTAGTTGTTGTAGGACATCTCCTTGCCGTGCAGCTGGCGGGCCTGCGCGAGGCCGGCCGGGCCGAACCCGTCGTGGTAGAGCGCGGCCGACTGGTGCGGGTTCTCGCCGTACCGCAGCACCGCCGCGCGGTCCCACGTCGCTCCGACCCACGCCGGGAAGCCGGCCCCGTCGGAGGTGTCGGTCAGGACGTTGCCCATCCAGCTGGCCACGTGGACGTCGTACGTCGCCGTGTGCACGAACGCCTCCGCAGCCAGCCGCTTGCGCTGCTCGAGGGTGAAGCCACCCTCGCCGAGGGCGGCCAGCACGTCGTCGTACCGCTCGGGCGAGGTGACGATCGCGACCGAGGGGTGGTTCTTGGCGGCAGCGCGCACCATCGACGGACCGCCGATGTCGATCTGCTCGACGCACTCGTCGGGCGTCGCTCCCGACATCACCGTCTGCGTGAACGGGTAGAGGTTGGAGACGACCAGGTCGAACGGCGCGACGCCGAGCTCCTCGAGCTGGGCCACGTGGGTCGGCAGCCGTCGGTCGGCGAGGATGCCGGCGTGCACCTTGGGGTGCAGCGTCTTGACCCGCCCGTCGAGGCACTCCGGGAAGCCGGTCAGGTCCTCCACCTTGGTGACCGGGAGCCCGAGGTCGGCGATCAGCTTGGCGGAGCCGCCCGTCGAGACCAGCTCGACGCCGGCCTTGTCGAGCCCGCGGACGAGGTCCTCGAGCCCGGACTTGTCGTACACGGAGACGAGGGCCCGCTTGATCTCGACCCGGTCCTGGGTGGTCGGCCCATCATTGTCTGGGGGGTCATCCGATCCGCACCTTCCTGTCGTTGATGGAGAAGCCTTCGCGGGCGATCCGGCCCACGGTGTCGACGAGCATCTCCCGCTCGGCGACCTTGATGCGCTCGTGCAGCGACGCGACGTCGTCGTCATCCTGCACGGGTACGACGGTCTGCGCGATGATCGGCCCCGTGTCGACCCCCTCGTCGACGACGAACAGGGTCGCGCCGGTGACCTTGACCCCGTAGGCCAGCGCGTCCGCCGGGCCCGACGTACCGGGGAACGAGGGGCACAGGGCCGGGTGCGTGTTGACCACCCGACCGGCGAACCGCCCGAGGAACTCCGGGCCGACCAGCTTCATGAAGCCGGCGAGCACGACCAGGTCGGGCTCGAAGGCCGCGACCGTGTCGGTCAGGGTGTTGTCCCAGTGACCGCGGGTGGTGAACTGGCCGACCTTGCGGACGAACGTCGGCACGCCCGCACGCTCGGCCCGGGCCAGGCCCTCGATGTCGTCGCGGTCGGCACCGACGGCGACCACGGTGGCGCCGTACGACGCGTCCTTGGTCGCGTCGAGCAGGGCCTGCAGGTTGGTGCCGCCGCCGGAGACGAGCACGACGAGTCGGCAGTCGGATCCAGCGGGCACTCGCACAGGCTAACCGGCGGCGAGGGTCAGTCGACGGCCCGGTCAGCAGGCTGGTCGACAGGGTGGTCGGCGCGTGCGGCGGCCCGGCGTTGCCACCAGGCCGTGACCACTCCGGCGACCAGGCCACCGATGCTCATCGCGCCTACAGCGGAGACGAGGACGTCGCCCAGCGGTGCCCCGATGTCGGCCATCCGGCCGGTGCCCATCGGGCCCCCGGCGACGGCGATCGCGGCCGTGGTCAGGAGCGCTGCGCCGAAGCCGCAGCCGAAGCCGCGCAGCGCGGCGGAGTCGTACGCCGTGACGCGATAGGCGCGCTGGGCCAACCCGGCCCCGACCATCGCCACGACCACGGGCACCGCCAGCAGGCCCATCGCCCACTGGGGGGTCGCCCCGTCGCCCGGGAGCGCGGCCAGCAGCGGGAACGCCGGCACCGGCCCGAGCGAGACCACGCTCGGCGAGACGATCGTGCCGGTGCCGACCGCGAAGCCGGGCCCGAGCAGGTAGGCGCTGCCGAACAGCACCGCATTGGGCGCGACGGCCATCGTGGCCAGGGTGTACATCACGTAGTCGCCCGGCGAGAGGTGCAGCCCCGACATCACGGTGGCCGCCTGGTTGAGCCCGAGCAGCACCATCACGGCCACGAGCACCGCCGAGGCGAGCAGCAGGAGCAGGAACGACGCCATCGCGCCGTACGCGACGGAGCGGACCCAGCCCGGCACCCGCGCGACCCAGACCGGGAGGCGGCCACTGCCGACGGCCATGCCGAGCGTGCCCGCGACACCGGCCACCAGCATCGAGCCGACGATCGCGCGACCCAGGCCCGGGCTCGCGTAGTCCTGGCCGAGGACGACACAGGTGATGACGGTGACGACGACGTAGAGGCCGGTGAAGACGACCGCGGCGACCCCGAGCGTGCGGTCGTCGTCGACCTCCGCCGAGGTCTCAGCGGCCCAGCGCCCGTAGCGGTAGACCGCCGCGACGATCATGGCGGTGAGCGCGAGCGGCACGATGCCGAGAGGTACGCCGCCGACGCTGAGGCCCGAGCCGTGGCCCACCAGCCAGACGTCGGCCCCGACCCGCAGCGCGTCGGTGGTCTGGCCGTGGGCCCCCGCGTCGGCGAGGAACCAGCCGATCACCGCGACGGCCATGAAGAGGCCCATCATCGTGGCGGCAGCAGCCAGCGACGCGATCGCTGCCGAGACGTTGAGCGGGCGGCCCTCCGGCTCGCCGGAGCCGGTGCCCGAGCCGCCTGGTCCGCGCCCGCGCAGAGCCGCGAACGCCCGCGCCAGGCGCGAGCTCGAGGGGCGCGTGGAGGTGCTGGTGTCGGAGGGTCGGCTCAGCAGATCAGTCATCGCCTCCCCATCTTGACCGAGGAAGCCGGGCAGTCCTGTGAGGCACGCGGGTAGCCTCTGGCCCGTATGCCCACAGATTCGGACAATGCCGTCCACGGGACCCTCCCGGACTTCGACGACTTCTACCTCGCCAGCCGACGCCGGCTGGTGCTGTCCGCGTACGCGCTGACCGGTGACCTGGCAGCGGCCCGCAACGGCGTGGAGACCGCGTTCGTCGCGGCCCGGCACCACTGGCGCAAGGTACGCCGGCTGCCCGACCCCGAGGAGTGGGTCCGGCCCCGGGCGTGGGCGATGGCCCAGCGTCGTCGCGCCACCCGCATCTGGCACCGCGAGAAGGGCATCAGCGCGGAGCAGAAGGGCGTCCTCGACGCGCTGCACCACCTGCCCGACCAGCAGCGCAAGGTCCTGCTGCTCTCCCACACGGCGGCGCTGTCCACCGCGGACATCGGCCGCGAGCTGGGCGAGACCACGACGCGGGTCGAGGACCGGCTCCGCACCGCGACCGAGTCGTTCTGCCGCGACACGCGGACTCCCCGGACGGTGTCGGCGCCGCGATCGAGTCGCTGGCCCCGATCGCCGAGGCGGCCGCACTGCCCGGGCCGGCGGTCGTCGACCGGAGCGGCCGGCGTCGGCGCACGCTGCACATGGTGGGCGGGGCCGTCGTACTCCTCGGCGCGACGGTGCTCGGCGGGCTGTTCGTCGTACGCGGAGGAGTCGAGGCGCCCGCGGCTGCCGACGGCGCCGCGGCCGCGAAGGCCCGGCCGGTCACCGACGAGATGCTGCTCACCCTGCCGCAGGTGCAGCAGCTGGCCCCGCGCGAGCCCTGGCGCCTGGTCGGGACCTCCGACAACACCGACGGCTCCGGCATCAACTCGGTGTGCCAGGCGACCCGCTTCGCCGACCCGCGCGGCAAGGGCACCCTGGTGCGCACCTTCACCACGATGTCGTCACCCCGCACCCGCCGCAGCATGGTGCAGACGGTCGAGATCTCCCGCTCGGCGGAGGCGTCGGCCAGCGCCTACAAGGCCACGCTCGGCTGGTTCGCCGGCTGCAACCAGGCGCGGCTCCAGCTGCTCAACGCCTACCGGGTGCGCGGCCTCGGCGAGGAGGCGCAGATGCTCAAGCTGCGCATCCCCAACGACGTACGCCGCACCTACGTCGTGGGCCTGGCCCGCACCGGGTCGCTGACCGTCTCGACGGTCTCGGAGACGCTCGGCGGCAGCCGGTCGCCGTCGACCGCGCCGTGGACACCCTGACCGACGCCGTGCGCAACGTGTGCGCCTCGGACCCGTCCGGACCGTGCCCGACGCGTCGTCACCGCAGCGCCGGTGCTGCCCCCGCCCTCGGGCGAGACCCGCGGCACGCTCGCGGCCGCCGACCTCCCGGTGATCGGCAAGATCAACAAGCCGTGGGTCGGCACCCGCCCGGTGCCGGCGCGGCCCAACATCGCGGCCACCACCTGCGACAAGGCCAACTTCGCCCGAGCCGGCGCCCCGCGAGCGGCGACGCGCACCTTCCTGATCCCGCAGGCCAGGCTGCCCCGGCGGTTCGGGATCGCCGAGACCGTCGGGCTCGTTCGCCTCGCCCGGCAAGGCGCACGGCCTCGTGGCCAGCATCTCGGCGGCGATGGCGCGCTGCGAGAAGAAGGACCTCGGCGCCGACGTGAGCAGCGAGGTGGTGCAGAAGCGCGGCTACCGCGGGTCGGAGTACGCCATGTGGCGCCTCGACAGCGAGATCAACGACAAGACCTCGGTCGGCTTCTGGATGGGGGTGGCCCGGGTCGGGCGCTACGTTGCGCAGGTGAACTTCACACCGACCGGCGACAACGACGTCGACGAGGACACCTTCCAGGCGCTGATCACCCGCGCCCGGGACCGTCTCTTCGAGCTGCCCGCGAGCAGCCGATGAGCGGCTTCGAGCTGGCCGACGGTCTGGTCTACCTCAACGGCAACTCGCTCGGCCCGCCGCCGAAGGGCGTGCCGGAGCGGATGCAGGACGTCGTACGACGTGAGTGGGGCGAGGGCCTGATCCGCTCCTGGAACGACGCCCGCTGGATGGAGATCAGCCATCGGATCGCGGACCGGATCGCCCCCTTGATCGGGGTCTCCCCCGCGCGACGTACACCTCGGCGACAGCACCAGCGTCACGCTTGTTCAAGTCCACCGTGGCCGCGGTGCGGATGCGGCCCGACCGCCGCGTCGTCGTGGTCGAGCCGTCGACCTTCCCGACCGACGGCTACATCATCTCCGGCGTCGCGGACCTGCTCGGGCTCGAGCTGCGCTGGTGCGACCCCGCCGACCCGCTGGCCTCGGTCGACGAGGACGTCGCGCTGCTGAGCCTGACCCACGTGGACTTCCGCACCGGCGCGATGTTCGACATGGCCGCCATCACCGAGGGCGCCCACGCCGCCGGTGCCCTGATGCAGTGGGACCTGTGCCACTCCGCCGGCGCCGTGCCGGTCGACCTCACCGGGGCCGGCGCCGACCTCGCCGTCGGGTGCACCTACAAGTACCTCAACGGCGGACCCGGCTCCCCCGCCTACGTCTGGGTCGCCCCGTCGCTCCAGGCCTCCGCGAAGCAGCCGATCACCGGCTGGATCGGGCACCGGACGCCGTTCGCGATGGCGCGCGACTACGAGCCCGTCGAGGGGATCGGCTCCTTCGCCTCCGGCACCCCGCCGGTGCTGGCCCTGTCGGCGCTGGAGACCGCCCTCGAGCCGTTCGACGGCGTCTCGGTCGCCGACCTGCGGCGTCGCTCGCTCGAGCTCACCGACCTGTTCATCTCGCTGGTCGAGGAGCGCCTGCCCGGCGTCTTCGAGATCGTCACCCCCCGCGAGCACGACCGCCGCGGCAGCCAGGTCTCGCTCCGGCACTCCCAGGCGTACGGCGTCGTCCAGGCCCTGATCGCCCGCGAGGTGATCGGCGACTTCCGCGACCCCGACATCGCCCGCTTCGGCTTCGCCCCGCTCTACAACACCCAGGACGACTGCCGGGTCGCCGTCGAGCGCCTCGAGGTCGTGATGGCGAACGAGGAGTACGCCGACCCGGCGTACGGGTCGAGGAACGCGGTCACGTAGGGGCTCAGCGCCTTTGCACGAGCTGTGCCGCCCCGGGCACGGTCACGATCTTCCGGACGTTGCCGGGAGCGTCGGTGTGGAACAGGTCGCGCGTGGGCCGGCCGGTGCGCACGAAGGCCACGATGTCGCGCGCCACCTGGCGCGGAGCCTCCCACTGGACGTTGTGCCCGATCTCGTCGACCTGGTAGCCGGAGGCCGGCAGTGGGCGCTTCCCGTAGGCCTTCCAGCTGAAGGAACCACGTCCCCTGGCCGCCTGCTTCAGCGCCGCGACCAGACCTTGCTGGTCGGGCTTGGCGTAGAAGATCGCGTCCTGGGTGCCCCAGAGCACGAGCGTCGGCGTACGGAGGTGGCGCAGCCGCCGGGCGTTGTCGACGCGCAGGAGGGCCTGGGTCTCCCCCAGCCAGGTGCCGAGGCGCACCTTCGCGGTGTCCTGGGCCACCGCCTCGACGAACGAGGCCGGCGCCACCGGGTCGACGTCCCAGCCCTCGCGCATGAAGGTGAGGGCGTCGGGGTCGGCGTCCAGCGGGGTCAGGCCGTAGGCACCCGCGGGCCAGGAGACACCCTTCGCCTCGAGGGCATTGCGCCACTTCCGGATCTGCGGCATCACGAAGTCGGCCAGCGTCGGGTTGTCGATGCCCGTGGTCGAGGACGCGATCAGGATCAGCTTGCTCACCCGTCGCGGGTGTCGCAGGGCGACCTCCTGGGCGACGACCGAGCCCATCGAGTGACCGGCCACCGTCGCCCGGCGGAGGTGCTTGGCGTTCATGAACGCCACCACGTCCTGCGCGAGGTCGGCGGCGCGGAAGCACTGCGCGGGAGCACGCCGGCACTTCGCCTGCTGGGGCATCGACGAGCCGCCCTGACCACGCTGGTCGAGCGCCATCAGGTGCCAGCCCGGTCGGCGGGCGTGCAGCGCCTGCATCGCCAGCGACCACGAGCGGCTGCTGTCGGTGAGCCCGTGCAGCAGGATCACCGGGCGCCCGCGACGCGGTCCCGTCTCGACGTACGCCATCCGGATGCCGGTGCGCAGCCGGACGTGGCACTTCGGCCCGTCCACGCTCGGACAGGCCGAGGGCCGCCGCTTGGCACCCGAGGGTGCGGGCTGGGCACCGGCCGGGAGTGGCGCCGTCGAGATCGCGGTGGTGAGGGCCAGTACGGCGGCCGCGAACCCTGTGAGCAGACGCCGCATGCGAGCCTCCTGGGGCGAGAACGAGCGTGCTCGGACCCTAGACCCGCCGCGACCTCCCCGTCACGCGGTGGACTGGCTGCCGGGTGGGTGGGAAGTCACAGGAGTTGACAAGTTTCCCCGGACGGCCGGGGAAACCAGGGGCTGGCGGGCGAAGTTTCACCTGCCAGCCGCAAGAATCCCCGGACGTCCGGGGAAACCTGCACCTCACCCTCAGAGCCCCTTGAGGATCTCCCGCATCAGCTCGGCGGTCTCCGACGGCGTCTTGCCGACCTTGACCCCGGCCGCCTCGAGGGCTTCCTTCTTGGCGGCCGCCGTGCCCGAGGAGCCGGAGACGATGGCGCCGGCGTGGCCCATCGTCTTGCCCTCGGGGGCGGTGAAGCCGGCGACGTAGCCGACGACCGGCTTCGTCACGTGCTCCTTGATGTAGTCCGCGGCGCGCTCCTCGGCGTCGCCGCCGATCTCGCCGATCATCACGATCGCCTTGGTGTCGGGGTCCTTCTCGAAGGCCTCGAGGGCGTCGATGTGCGAGGTGCCGATGACGGGGTCACCGCCGATGCCGATGGCGGTGGTGAAGCCGTAGTCCTTCAGCTCGAACATCATCTGGTAGGTCAGCGTGCCCGACTTGGAGACCAGACCGACCGGGCCCTTGCCCGCGATCGTGTGCGGCGTGATGCCGGCCAGCGACTCCTCCGGCGTGATGATGCCGGGACAGTTGGGGCCGATCATCCGGGTCGACTTGCCATCCAGGTAGGCCCACACCTCGGCGCTGTCCTGCACGGGCACGCCCTCGGTGATCACCACGAGCAGGCCGATGCCCGCGTCGATGGCCTCGATGCACGCGTCCTTGGTGAAGGCCGGGGGCACGAAGACGACCGAGACGTCAGCGCCGGTCTCCTTCATGGCCTCCTCGACACTGCCGAAGACCGGGAGGTCCTTGCCGCCGAGCTCGACGGAGGTGCCGGCCTTGCGGGCGTTGACGCCGCCGACGATGTTGGAGCCGGCCTCGACCATGAGGGTGGTGTGCTTGGAGCCCATCCCACCGGTCATGCCCTGGACGATGATCTTCGAGTCCTTGTTCAGGTAGATCGACATGTTCTTCTCTCCGTCTCAGGCGTTGGCCAGCTCGGCGGCCTTGTCGGCCGCGCCGTCCATGGTGTCCACCAGCGTCACGAGGGGGTGGTTGGCCTCGTCGAGGATCCGACGGCCCTCCGCCACGTTGTTGCCGTCGAGGCGTACGACGAGCGGCTTGGTCGCCTCGTCGCCGAGGATGTCCAGCGCGCCGACGATGCCGTTGGCGACCTCGTCACAGGCGGTGATGCCACCGAAGACGTTCACGAAGACCGACTTGACCTGCTCGTCGTTGAGGATCACGTCGAGACCGTTGGCCATCACCTCGGCGTTGGCGCCGCCACCGATGTCGAGGAAGTTCGCCGGGGTGACCCCGCCGTGCTTCTCGCCGGCGTACGCGACGACGTCGAGCGTCGACATGACCAGGCCCGCGCCGTTGCCGATGATGCCGACCGCGCCGTCGAGCTTGACGTAGTTGAGGCCCTTCGCCTTGGCCTTGGCCTCCAGCGGGTCGGCCGCGTCCTTGTCCTCGAACTGCGCGTGGTCCTCGTGGCGGAACTCGGCGTTCTCGTCGAGCGACACCTTGCCGTCGAGCGCCTCGAGCTTGTCGCCCTCCAGCCGCGCGAGCGGGTTCACCTCGACGAGGGTGGCGTCCTCCTCGACGAAGACCTTCCAGAGCGACTGCACCATGCTGACCGCCTGGTCCTTGAGCTCGGCGGGGAACCCGGCCTCCTCGACGATCGCGGTGGCCTTGGCCTCGTCGACGCCCTCGAGTGCGTTGACGGGGATCTTCTTGACCGCGTCGGGATTGGTCTTGGCGACCTCCTCGATCTCCACGCCGCCCTCGACGGACGCGATGCAGAGATAGGAGCGGTTGGACCGGTCGAGCAGGAAGGAGAAGTAGTACTCCTCCACCGGAGGCGTCGCCGGCGTGACCAGCACGCGGTTGACCGGCAGGTCCTTGATGGTGAGCGCCAGGATCGCCTGTGCGTGCTCGAGAGCCTCGTCGGGCGTCTTGGCGAGCTTCACACCGCCGGCCTTGCCGCGACCGCCGGCCTTGACCTGCGCCTTGATCACGGTGACTCCACCGATCTCCTCGGCGGCGGCCTTGGCCTCCTCGGCGGTCTCCACGACCGTGCCGAGTGTGGTCGTCACGCCGTGCTTGGCGAACAGCTCCTTGGCTTGGTACTCCATCAGGTCCACGGTTCGACCGCTCCTTCAAGTTCGGGTGGGCGGGGGGTCATCCCCGCTCGACCCTAGTCCCGGGTCAGCCGGTGCCACCACCGGGGCCGACCATCGGATAGGTCACATCGGGGCAGGTCAACGGCTCGTCGGTCGCGGACTAGGGTGCCCAGCGTGAAGCGCGAAGAGACGCAGGTGACCCCGCTCGTCACCCCTCCGGTCACCCTGCGCGTCACCGAGTACGGCGAACGCAGTGCGGCCACGCATGTCCTGCTGGTGCACGGCTTCCCCGACGACCAGCGGATGTGGGAGCCGGTCGTCGAGGCGCTCCCCGAGGACTGGCACGTGATCACCTACGACGTCCGCGGCGCGGGTCGGTCGACGCGGCCCGAGGGGCGGGCGTCGTACCGGACCTCACTGCTCGTCGAGGACCTGATCGCCGTGCTCGACGAGACCCTGCCGGAGGGCGAACGCGTCCACCTGGTCGCCCACGACTGGGGTTCGATCGCCGGCTGGGACGTCGTGGCCGCCGAGTCGTGGGATCCCGCGGCTCGAGGGGCGGCTGGCGTCGTACACCTCGACCAGCGGTCCGTCGCTCGACCACCTCGGGAGCCAGGCTGAGTCGTGGAGCGGTCGGCTCAGGTTGCTGCCCCAGTTCCTGCGCAGCTGGTACGTCTGGCTGTTCCAGATCCCCTGGCTGCCGGAGATGGTCTGGCGCCACCTGCAGGGGTTCGCGCGCGGCTCGGCCCGACGGATCGACCCGACGATCGAGCTGCTGCCGTGGGGCAAGGAGGTCCGGCACAACGCCGAGCGCACCATCGACCTCTACCGCGCCAACGTCATCCCGCGCCTGCGCGAGCCGCTGCCCTGGCGTACGTCGGTGCCGGTGCTGCTCGTCATCGCCCTCCGTGACGGCTGGGTCTCGCCCCGGTCGGTGGCCGGGCTGGAGGCCCGCTGTCGCGACCTGACCCGTGTCGAGATCGACGCGGGCCACTGGCTCCCGCGCGCCGAGCCGCAGGAGTTCGCCCGGGTCGTGACGGAGTTCGTGCGCGCCCACCCCTGAGCTCGCCCATGATCCGCCCGCGTGACCATCGCCACTGATGGGTCGTTGTAGCGGCATGCCCAGAGCACTCATCTGCACCCTGACGGCCGCTGCCCTCGCCGTCACCGGCCTCGCCCTCGCCGGAGCACCCACGTCGGCCGCCAGCGGCCGACGACACCCCCGGCTACAGCGTCCAGGCGATCACCGTCGACGTGAAGGTGGGTCCGTACGACGACCAGAGCTGCCGGATCGACGCCGACCTCTACCTGCCCGACGGCGCCAGCGCGAGCCGCAAGGTGCCGGCGATCCTGTCCACGCACGGCTTCGGCGGCGACAAGGCCGACAGCAACCAGACCGCGATCGGCAAGGGCTTCGTGCGCCAGGGGTACGCCGTGCTCAGCTACTCCGGCCTCGGCTTCGGCAAGACCGACTGCAAGATCCAGATGGACGACCCCGACTGGGACGGCAAGGCCGGCCGCCAGATGGTCGACGTGCTCGCGGGCAAGCGCGCCTACCTGGCCGAGGGCTCGACCACCCCGCAGACTGCTCAAGGTGATCTCGACCGAGTCCGCGGGCGACCCGCGCGTCGGCATGATCGGCGGCTCCTACGGCGGCCAGATCCAGTACGCCGTCGCCATGCAGGACCCGCGCATCGACGCGATCGTCCCGATCATCACCTGGAACGACCTCACCTACTCGCTCGCTCCCGGCAACGTCGCGAAGAAGGAGTGGGTCGACCTGTTCTTCGGGGCCGGCATCATCTCCGGCGCGCAGAACGCCAGCGCCGACCCCGAGACGCTGCGGGTCTGCCCCAACTTCGTCGACCAGGCGTGCATCGGCGCGGCCGCCCTGAACACCGCCGGCTACCCGGACGCCGGCACGGTCGCGCTCGCCAAGCACGCGTCCGTCGCGAGCTACGTCAAGCGGATCAAGGTGCCCACCCTGCTGGTGCAGGGCCAGAAGGACACGCTGTTCAACCTCAACGAGGCGGTCGCGACCTACCGCTCGCTGCAGGCCCAGAACACCCCGGTGAAGATGGTCTGGCAGTCGTGGGGGCACTCCGGCTCCACCCCCGTCCCGGGCGAGCTCGACTTCGGGGCCGCCTCACTGCGCGACTCCTACCTCGGCAACCGGTTCCTGAACTGGATGGACCACTACGTCAAGGGCGTGAGCAGCGCGACCACCGGCCCGCAGTTCGAGTACTACCGCGACTGGGTCAAGTACGACACCAGCGCAGCGAAGGCCGGGACCGCGATCGGGGCGGCGTACGCCAGGAGCAGCACGGTCTCGTGGGACCCGACCAACACGCTGTACTTCTCCGGTGGCCACGAGCTGAAGGCGACCAAGGCTGCGGCCACGGCGTCGTCGGCGTCGTACGTCAACGCACCGGGCGCGCCCACGTCGTACTCCGAGACCTCCGGGCTCGAGGGCGGCCAGGTCAACAACGAGCCCACCGACGCCCCGGGCACCTTCGTCTCCTTCACCACCGACCCGCTGTCGGCCCCCGCCGACGTCGTCGGCTCACCCAAGGTGACGCTGAAGCTGAGCACCCCGACCGCCGGCTACACCCAGATCGGCGGGCCGTCGGGCCAGCTGGTGCTGTTCGCCAAGATCTACGACATCGCGCCGGACGGCTCGAAGGTGCTGAAGAACCGGCTGATCGCCCCGATGCGGGTGCCCGACACCAACAAGCTGGTCACCCTGCGGCTCCCCGGCATCGTGCACCGGTTCGCGACCGGTCACCGCATCCAGGTGGCGATCGCGGCCAGCGACGCGGCGTACGCCGGCAACACGCTGCCCCAGCCGGTCGCGGTCATGTCCGGCCCCGACTCCGGCAGCACGCTGGGCCTGCCGGTCGTCGGCAAGCTCACCTTCTGACGGGAGCTCGCGTCACCTGACCCAGGCTCGGTAGGTCCAGGTGACCCGCCAGAACTTGAGGTCCCACTTGTTGCCGCCGCTCACCCGTCCCTGCACGCGGGTCAGGTACGACGTCCCGGTCCCCGCTCTGGCAGCGAGGGTCTGGGCGCGGGCGGTGTGCCAGCCAAGTCGCCCGGACAGGGCGCCCTTGCGTACCCACTTGCCGTTGTTCGCCTGGTAGACGATCGAGCCCTTCTGACGAGCGCGGATCGGCGCACCGTAGGCCGCCACCCGATAGCGGAGCACCTTGCACCTGACCGGGCTCGCGCAGCCCGAGCGTGAACGACTGGAAGGCGTTGTCGCTGGTGCCCGCCCTGCTCGCGCAACGGCTGAGGGACAGGATCGCGACCGAGCCCGCCCAGCGGTGGGGCCCGGGCGACGGGGCCGACGAGCACCGGCCGACGGTGTTGCTGATCCACCTGCTGTCGGCCGGCACGTAGCGCACCGTCTTCGTCCGGTTGGCGAGGTGGGTGATGTAGAGCGACCCGACGTCCACCGCGTTCACCGTGCGGCCCCAGTGGTCGTTGACGGTCATCGACGCGCGGTAGGTGCCCACGGGCAGCGCCTTACCGGCCGTCGTCTTCCCGGGCCAACGGAAGTCGTACCAGGCCGGTGACCCGGGGCTCGTGTCGCCCTGGCACAGATCACCCCGGCAGTCGGGCCCGACCCGTTGCTGCCAGACCTCGGTGCCGGACGCGTTCCTCACGTGCAGGGTGCCGCTGATCTCGGGGTCGTGCCAGCCCTGCACCGAGACCGTGGCCGGGGTCGTGCCACGGACGTCGCGCTGGGCCGACTCCAGCTCGAAGCGCCCGAGGTCGTCGGGCGGCGGGTTGTCGGCGAGCTGGAGCGCGATCGGCTCGGTGTCGCTCTTGGTCAGGCCGCCCTTGGTCACCGTCGTGGTGATGTTCAGCGTGTAGTCGCCGTCCGGCAGCTGGTGACCGGCTGCTGCCGTCGGGTCGAAGTCGAGGACCGCGGGCGGGTCGTACAGGCCCGCCGGGTCGTAGCTCGGCGCCCAGGTGACCGGCCCGGCGACGGTCGTGCCTGACGAGTCCTCGAGCTCGTAGCTCAGCGCCTGCGTCACGTCGTTGTAGCCCTTGGCGTAGACCTTCAGCGACGTTCCCTCGGGTGCGTTCGGGTCGGTGATCACCTTGTGGTGCAGCGGGTAGGCGGTGAACGCGACGTCCTCGATGGCGGCCACCGAACGGTGCAGGTCGAAGAACTCGCACCGGGTCGCGTTGATGTCCGTGGGCTGGTTGGGCCTGAAGCCGGTCGGGCACCGGGCGGCCTGCAGCGCGACGGCCTCACGCGGGTCTCGCCAGGTGATCTCGGTGCGCTGCCCCGCCGTGATCTCGCCGGTGTCGGTCGGCACCAGGTAGAGCTTGCCCCCGCCCGGGTTGTGCAGGGTGACGAAGGAGTCCTCCTCCGGCACGAAGACGGGGTTCGCCGGCACCTCCAGGTCGGCGGTCACCGCGTCGGCCGGGGCCTGGGTCACCGTGCGGGTGTACTGGTAGCCCCCACTGCAGAAGTCGTCGACCGTCGGGCAGATGCTCACGGTGACGTAGACGGTGCCGTGCCAGCCCCACGTCGGGACCGGCAGCGTCACGGGCTGCCCCGGGGTCGTGTTGGGTCGCCGTACGTAGGTCTCGGCGTTGCCGACGGGCGAGTGGCTCAGGCCCACGGCCATGGACTGTGCGTTGGGGTCGCTGCTCCTGACCGTGACGGTCTCGACGCCGGACCACGTCCCGTCGGCACGTCAATCACCGGCTGCGGGGGGTCGGCCGCCTGCACCGGCACCGCCCACGAGATCAGTGCAAGCACCCCGCACAGGATGACAATCCCGACCTGGGAGAGCTTCCGAGCCATGAGAACCGCCCACCGTCACGCACCACCCCCGATGGCGCTCTCGTCACCGTAAGCCAGCCGGACGCGAAAGCGCGACGATTGCGGCGTATTGGCGCAGCTCTACTCGGCGAAGCGCTCGGCGACCCAGCCGGTGATCTCGCTGGTGGTGGCGCCGGGGGTGAAGATCTTCGCCACGCCCATCTCCTCGAGCGGCGCGACGTCCTCCTCGGGGACGATGCCGCCGCCGAAGACCACGATGTCGCCGGCGTCGCGCTCCTTGAGCAGCTCGATCAGCTTGCGGAACAGCGTCATGTGGGCGCCGGAGAGGACCGAGAGCCCGACCGCGTCGGCGTCCTCCTGGATGGCGGTCTCGACGATCTGCTCGGGCGTCTGGTGCAGTCCCGTGTAGATCACCTCGTGGCCGGCGTCGCGCAGCGCCCGGGCGACCACCTTGGCACCGCGGTCGTGCCCGTCGAGTCCGGGCTTGGCCACCACGATGCGCAACATGGCTGCAGGTTAACGGGTCTGCGCGATCGGGGTGACCACGACCACAGCAGGCTTCCGTGCCCTCGCCGGCCATGCGTCGTTGTCCACAGTGATCGAAACCTCGAATTTCCCCGGGCGTGACCCAGCCGTTATCGTGGCGGGTCGCCGTCCATGCCCAGGAACGACAGGAATTGTCCGTGGCCCAGCACCGTGCAGATCAGCGCAGCAGGCATCGCCCTGCCGCTGAGCGCACCCCGGTGCCCGGCCACAGCAGGGTCCGCGAAGCCCCGCCGCAGTCCCTTCGGACGGCTCTCGAAACGTCTTCCCGTCCATCCCGACCGTCGTGGGCGTCGTAGCGCTCGCGGTGGCCGGCGCCGGCGCCGTCACCGTCGGTCATCAGCAATCCGCCCCCGGAGCGATCGCCTTGTCCTCCGAGGGCGGTCCGCTGTCCGGCACCGACGCCGTCGGCTACGTCGGCGGTCCGCGCGAGCGTGCGCTGAGCCGCGACTCCGAGCGCGAGGCGATGCAGGACGCGGCCGACGCCCGGCTCGAGGCCGCCGCCGAGGAGCAGGCCGCCGAGCGCAACGCCGAGCTCAAGTCGCTCGGCAAGGCCGCCGAGGCCCGCGCGGGCGAGATCGCCAAGAACCAGTGGCACCTGCCGACGCAGGGCTACCACCTGACCGCACGCTTCGGGATGGCCGGCGGGTTGTGGTCGAGCAACCACACCGGGCTCGACTTCGCCGCGCCCACCGGCACCCCGATCTTCGCCGTCGCCAACGGCGTGATCACCGAGACCGGCTCGGCCGGCGCCTACGGCAACCGCACCATCGAGACCCTCGCCGACGGCACCGAGATCTGGTACTGCCACCAGAACTCCATCGGGGTCCAGGTCGGCCAGGCCGTCATCGGCGGCCAGCAGATCGGTGAGGTCGGCAGCACCGGCAACACCACCGGCCCCCACGTCCACCTCGAGGTGCGCCCCGGCGCCGGCGACCCGGTCGATCCCTACCAGGCGCTGATCTTCCACGGCGTCACGCCGTAGTCAGTCTCGACTGAAGCTCACCACGGGACCGGCCCCTCCAGCAGGCCCGTTGCGGAACCGCTGAGGCGTGTTCGCGTCGCTGCTCGGCACCTCGGCGGACAGGTCCCCGACCACGACCGTGGCGCCCGACTTCAGCCCCTGGGTGATGCTGGTCCGTCGCGTGCCGACCACCCCGACGGTCACCGCCGTGCGCGTCACCGTCGTCCCCGCGAGCACCTGGACGACGGCGCGGTCGCCGTCGATGGTGACGGCCGACGTGGGCACGGTGACTGCGTCCCTGGCCACACCGGTGACGATGGAGACCGACGCGGTGCTGCCCTCGGAGACAGTCTTCGACGACTCGACGGTCACCGTGACCGGGAAGTTGCCGGTGCTGTCGGGCAGCATCCCGATGCTCGTGACCGTCCCCTTCATCGCGGTCGTCCAGCCGGCCGGCGTGACCTGGACCGACTGGCCCCGGCGTACGTCCGGGACCTGGGCGTTGGTCACGGTCGTGGTCACGGTCGTGACGCCCTGGCCGACCAGCACGACCGGGGTGTCGGACGCGGCGACCTGGTCACCCTTGGCGAGGCCGACCTGCAGCAGCCGTCCGGCGTACGGCGCCCGCAGCGTCGCCAGCCGGCGTGCGGCGTTGGCCTCCCCGAGGCGGGCCTCGGCGGTGTCGATGTCGGCCTGGTCCTGGGCCAGCCGCGCAGCGGTGACGGTGCCGCCGTCGGAGCCGTTGTCGCCGTCGGACGCCGCGCTCGGCGCGACGGTGTCGGTGGAGGCCGCCGGGGCGCCCTGGGTCTGGCCCTGAGTCTGGCCCTGGCTCTGGTCCGGGGTGTCCGCGGACTGGCTCGCCGCCGTCACGCTCGCGACCGCCTTGGACAGGGTGCCTGCCAAGGCATCGAGGGCGCTCTGCAGCTGGTCCTGCTTCGCGGCCACCGTGTCCTGGGCGTCCTGCACGGCGGCCAGTGCCTGGGTGCACTCCGAGGGGGGCTCGGCAGCGTCCGACTCGTCGTCGGGGTCGGCGGGGGTCACCCGGCACTTGTCCGACTGCGCGGCCAGGGCTGCCTTCGCGGCGGTGATCGCCTGGGTGGCCGCCGACTGGGCCGCCTTGACGGCCTGCTGCTGAGCGGCCAGCTGGGCGAGCGCCTGCTGGAGCGCGGGGTCGGGCTTCGACGGGGTGGTCGGGTGTCGACGGGGTGGTGGGTTTCGAGGGGGTGGACGTCCGGGGCTTCTGCGTCGCCTGCTTCGGCTGGGCGGTCGCCGAGGCCGTGACCGCGTCGGCCTGCGCGTCCTCGTCGGAGGCGAGCTGCGCCTTCGCCCGCGCCAGGGTCGCCTCGGCCTCGGTCACGTCGGCGTCGAGCGCGGTGGTGTCGAGGCGGGCCAGCACCTGTCCCTGGCGGACCCGCTGGCCCGCCGAGACCGACACCTTCGCGACGGTGCCCGCCGTACCGAACCCGAGGTCCCGCCGACCGGTTGCGGCGACCGTGCCGGACAGGTCGAGGGTGCGTTCGACGTCGCCGCGGGTCGCGGTCGCCGTGCTGTACGCCGCCTCCGGCGTGCGGGCCTGCGCCACCGCCCAGCCACCGCTGCCGAGGACGACGGCCAGCACCACCAGGACGACGAGCCGCTTCACGAGTCCTGCGCCTGCCCGCCCTGGTCGTCGCCGCCGTTCGAGCGACGCAGGCCAGGCCCACCGAACATCGCCGCGCACTGCGCCGTCGACCGGCTGGCTGACCGCGATCGACGCGGCCTTGATGGCGCCGGTCGAGTCGGCCGGGCCCATGCTCACGACGCAGCGGCCGACCTTGACGTCAGCGGCGGTGGCCTTCGCGGTCCGCGTCCACGTGGTGTCACCGGTGGTGGTGACCTTGACCGTGGAGGTGTCGGACTCACCCGGCCGGGTCGACTCGATCTCGAACCCGGTGCCGTCCACCGCCGTCACCTGGCCGAAGCCGCCCATCGCCCCGCGTCGGGGTGCCTCCCCCGACGGAGCGCCCTCCGGCGGGTTGCCCTGCTCGACCCGGGGACCGTCGCCCTGGCCGCGCATGCCGCCGGTGCACGAGCCGCCGACCGCGGTCATGATCCGCACCGTCGCGGCCGCCACCGTGGTGGTGTCGTCGGAGGACTGGGCGTCCAGGTCGGGCATCGCGGCCACGCAGTCGCCGACCTTCAGGTCCGTGGCCGCGGCGGTGACCTGCTGGGTGAACGCGGTCTTCGAGGTCCACGTGACCGCCACCTGGCCGCCCTGGCCCTGCACCTGGGCGGTGGAGCCGGACACGGCCGCGACCTTGCCCGAACCGCCGGGACCGCCCTGGCCACCGGGGCCGCCCTGCCCGGCCGCCCGGCCTGCCGCCGTTCTCGCTGGTGACCGGGCCGTTCGCGTTCTGGCCGTCCTGGCCGTTCCCGTTCGACCCGCACCCGGCCAGGCTCGAGCGGCCAGGGCGAGGCAGGCGGCGACGACGGCGTACTTCGATGTCTTCATGGCTGGTTCTCTCATGGTCGTTCATTCGCTGTCGTTCATTCGCTGCGGAGTGCGTCGATGGGGGTGAGCCGCGCGGCCCGGCTCGCGGGGTAGACCCCGAAGCCGATCCCGAGCGCGAGGGAGGTGCCGATCGCCGCCAGCCGTGGCGAGCGCCGACAGCGAGACCGGCTGGTTGATCAGGCCGGGGAGGAACTGGGCGCCGACGGCGCCGACGACCACACCGACCAGCCCGCCGGCCAGCCCGAGCAGCGACGCCTCGACCAGGAACTGCCGCCGGATCACCGCCGGCGTGGCGCCGAGCGCCTTGCGCAGCCCGATCTCGCGGATCCGCTCGGTGACCGAGACCAGCATGATGTTCATGACCCCGATCCCGCCGACCAGCAGCGAGATCGCGGCGATGCCGCCGAGCAGCACGGTCAGGGTGCGGTTGGTCGAGTTCGCCGTCTCGAGCAGCGACTCCTGGCTGGTCACGGTGAAGTCGGCCTCCGTCGGAGGACACGTCGTGCAGGTTGAGCAGCAGCCGGGTGATCTCGGCGTACGCCGCCCCGAGGGTCGCCTCGCTCCGGCCCTGCACGTAGATCGTCGAGACCGCGTCGGTCGTCGCGCCGGTGAGCTGCTGGGCCGTGCTGATCGGGAGCACGGCGGTGTCGTCCTGGGAGCCGGATCCCTCCGACGACGAGCCCGACGAGGCGAGCACCCCGATCACGGTGAGGCTGGCGCCCTCGGTGGTGACCGTCTGCCCCACCGCGCTGCGACCGCCGAACAGCTCGGAGGCGGTGTCGGCGCCGAGCACCACCACCTTGGCCCGGCGGTCGACCTCCTCCTGGGTGAAGAACCGGCCGCTCTGCAGCTTCCGCGAGCGCACCTCGAGCCACGACGGGGTGGTGCCGGCCAGCTGGGTCGTCCAGTTGGTGGTGCCCGCGACCAGCGAGACCTGTGCACCGGTGGTGGGCGCCACCTGGGCCACCTCGGGCACCACCGTCCTGTCGGCGATCGAGGAGGCGTCGTGCAGGGTCAGCGTGGACGCGCTGCCGAAGCCGCCGCGCACGCCCGACGACGAGGTGCTGCTGCCCGGCGAGACGACCAGCAGGTTGCTGCCCAGCGAGCTGATCTGGTCGCGCACCCGGTCCTGGGCACCCTGGCCGAGACCGACGGTCAGGATCACCGACGAGACGCCGATGATGATGCCGAGCATGGTCAGCGCCGAGCGCAGCCGGTGGGAGACGATCGCCGACCAGCCGGTGCGCAGGGTCTCGGCCCAGGTCATGGCACGATCTCGCCGTCGCGCACGGCGAGCACCCGACCGGCCCGCGCGGCGACCTCGTGCTCGTGGGTGATCAGCACGATGGTGCGGCCCAGGCCGGAGAGCTCGTCGAGCAGCGCGAGCACCTCGCCGGTCGAGCCCGAGTCGAGGTTGCCGGTCGGCTCGTCGGCCAGGATCAGCGCGGGGTCGGTGACGAGCGCCCGGGCGACGGCGACGCGCTGCTGCTGGCCCCCGGAGAGCTCACCGGGCTTGTGCTCGGCGCGGTCGTCGAGCCCGACCTTCGCCAGCGCCTCGAGAGCGCGCTCGCTTGCGCTCGTGGCGCGGCACCCCGGCGTACATCAGGGGCAGCTCGACGTTGCGCCACGCGTTCAGGCTCGGCAGCAGGTTGAACTGCTGGAAGACGAACCCGATCCGCCGGTTGCGCACCTCGGCCAGCCGCGCCTCGCTGAGCTCGGAGACGTCCTCGCCGGCGAGGTGGTACTCCCCGCTGGTCGGCACGTCGAGGCAGCCGAGGATGTGCATCAGCGTCGACTTGCCCGACCCGCTGGGGCCGGTGACCGCGACGTACTCGCCCTCCTCGATGCGCGCGTCGACACCGCGCAGCGCGTCCACCTGGATGTGGCCGGTGTCGTAGGTCTTGCGGACCCCGGCGAGCTCGATCAGGCTCACGGCTTGACCTCCACGGTGGCGCCGCCCGGCCCCTGGAAGTTCCCGTCGGGCGGTCCGCCTCCGCCCGCCCCGCCACCGGGGAAGTTGCCCTCGCCGCCGCCGGGGAGACCGGTGTTGCCCGACCGGTTGCCGTTGCCCGGTGGGCAGCTTGATGGTGGCGAGCACGACCTTGTCGCCGGACTTCAGGCCCGAGGTGACCTCGGTGTTGCTGCCGTAGGTCTCCCCCACCTTCACGGTGGTGCGCACCTTCTTGCCGCCGACCAGCTTCTCGACGTACGTCGTCGAGCCGCTGGTGTGCAGCGCGAGGGTCGGGTACGGCGAGCACGTCGCTGACCTGCTTGGTGATGATCGAGACGGTCGCGGAGGTGCCGACGTACAGCTTCGACTGCGCGCCGGTGATCGCCACCGTCACCGGGAAGGTCGCCGCACCCGACGAGCCGACCTCGGCCACCAGCCCGACGTCGGTGACCGTGCCGTAGACGGGCTCGGTCGCACCGGCGGGCGTGACCTGCGCCTGCATGCCCTTCTTCACCGACGGCGACGTCGTCGGCGCTGACGTCGGCGACCACCTTGAAGTGGCGCGGCGAGACGACCACGACCTGGCTGGTCGTGGCCGTCGGAGCTGTCGTCGGAGGTGCCGTCCGGTCGGGTTGCTGGCGCCGTCGGAGCCGTTGGAGGACGAGCGACGAGCCGCTCACCTGCTCGCCGACGGTCAGGTCGACCGAGGCCACGGTGCCGCTCATGGTGGCGCGCAGGGTCGCCGAGTCCAGGTCGTCCTCGGCCTGGCTCAGGCCGGACTCGGCCGCCGCGACGGACGCGTTGTCGGCCGCGAGCTGGGTGGAGGAGGCGTCCGCATCGACGTCGTCGTCGTACTGCGCCTGCGCCGCGTCGAGCTGGGCCTGCGCCGACGTCCAGGGCGGCGTCGAGCGACGAGGTGTCCAGGGTGGCGAGCCGGTCGCCCTTCCGGACCTTGTCGCCCGCGGCCACCCGGACCGAGGTGACCCGTCCGCTCACCGCGAAGTCGAGGTCGGCCTGCCGGGTGGGCTCGAGCGTGCCGGTCGCGGAGACGGTCTGCTGGTAGGTACCGGCCGCGACCGTCGCGGTGACCTGCTGCGCCGCCGCGGCACCGGAGGGTCGGGTCAGCAGCCAGGCGCCGGTCCCGACCACCGCGAGGAGCACGACGACCACCGCGGCCACCCCGCGCCGACCCAACCTGCGCACCCGGCCCAGCCTCATGCCTCGTCCCCTCGATCCACCTGTGGTGGGCAGGACTCTGCTGTCGAGGGCTTTGCCAGGCCTCGCCGCGACCTGTGGCCAGCCTGTGAGGCGTCTAGAGCTTCTCGACCGGGGCGTAGCGGAGCAGGAGCCGCTTGACGCCCTCGGTGCCGAAGTCGATCGAGGCGACGGAGTTGTCGCCGGCTCCCTCGAGGGCGACCACCGTGCCGAGCCCGAAGGTGTCGTGCTGCACCCGGTCGCCCGGGTCGAGCGACGGGATCGGCCGGGCGGCCTTGGCCTTCTTGGCGGCGTCGGAGCGGGCGGTCGCCGTACCGAAGCGGCGCTGGGGTGCACGTCGACGCCGGCATGCCGTACTGCGGCCGGTTCCACGAGGTCATCGCCCCGGCCGTGCGCCGCCAGTCGACGAGGTCGACGGGGAGCTCGTCGACGAAGCGCGACGCCGGGTTGTGCTGGGGCGCGCCCCAGGCCGAACGCACCACGGCGCGGGAGATGTAGAGCCGCTCGCGGGCGCGGGTCAGCCCGACGTAGGCCAGCCGGCGCTCCTCCTCGAGCTCGGGCTTGTCGCCCAGCGACCGCATGTGCGGGAAGACGCCGTCCTCGAGGCCGGTCAGGAACACGACCGGGAACTCCAGCCCCTTGGCGGTGTGCAGCGTCATCAGCGTGACCACGCCGGGCGAGCCGCCCTCGCCCTCCTCCGGCGCGTCGGGGATCTGGTCGGAGTCGGCGACCAGCGCGACCCGCTCGAGGAAGTCAGAGAGCCCGGGAGGCCCGGCATCTTCAGTCGGCGGGGTCGGCCGACGGCCCCACCACCGGGTCGTCGGAGAACTCGCGGGCGACGGCCACGAGCTCGGCGAGGTTCTCCACCCGCGTCTCGTCCTGGGGGTCCTCGGAGTCCTCGAGCTCCTTGAGGTAGCCGCTGCGCGTCAGCACCTGCTCGAGCACGACGTCGACCCGCTCGCCGGCCTCGACCATCTGCATCAGCTGCTCGATCAGGTCGACGAAGCCCTTGATCGCGTTGAGCGACCGGCTGGCCAGGCCGGGAGCGTCCTCGGCCCGCTGCAGCGCCTCCCAGAAGGTGATCCCGTCGCGTTGCGCCAGGCCCTCGATGCAGGCCTCGGCCCGCTCGCCGATCCCCCGCTTGGGCGTGTTCAGCACCCGGCGCAGCGACACGGAGTCGTCGGGGTTGACCAGCACGCGCAGGTAGGCCAGCGCGTCGCGGACCTCGCGCCGCTCGTAGAAGCGGACGCCGCCGACGACCCGGTAGGGCATCCCCACCCGGATGAAGATCTCCTCGAACACCCGCGACTGGGCGTTGGTCCGGTAGAAGACCGCGACGTCGCCGGCCCGCGCCTTGCCCTCGTCGGTGAGCTTGTCGATCTCCTCGGCGATGAACCGCGCCTCGTCGTGCTCGTCGTCGCCGACGTAGCCGACGATGCCGTCGCCCGCACCGGCGTCGGTCCACAGGTTCTTCGGCTTGCGGCCGTCGTTGCGGCTGATCACCGCGTTGGCGGCGGTCAGGATCGTCTGGGTGGAGCGGTAGTTCTGCTCGAGCATGATCGTGCGCGCGTTGGGGAAGTCCTGCTCGAAGTCGAGGATGTTGCGGATGTTGGCGCCCCGGAACGCGTAGATCGACTGGTCGGCGTCACCGACCACCATCAGCTCGGCGGGCGTCGACGCGGTCCTCGTCGGAGGCGCCGGTCTCCTCCATCTGCTCGGCGCACAGCTCGTGGATCAGGGCGTACTGCGCGTGGTTGGTGTCCTGGTACTCGTCGACCAGGACGTGACGGAACCGCCGACGCCAGCTCTCGCGCACCGCCGGGAAGGCCCGGAACAGGTGCACGGTCATCATCAGCAGGTCGTCGAAGTCGAGGGCGTTGGCCTGGCGGAGGCGGCGCTGGTACTCGGCGTACGCCGCGGCGTAGGTCTCCTCCTGGCCGTTCTGCGCGTCCTTCGCGGCGTCCTCGTGGTCCTGCAGCTCGTTCTTCGCGTTGCTGACCCAGTTGAGGATCGCTCGCGGCGGGAACCGCTTGACGTCGAGGTCGAGGTCGCGGCAGACCAGCGTCATCAGCCGCTTGGAGTCGGCCGCGTCGTAGATGGTGAAGCTCGACTTGTAGCCGAACTTGTCGATCTCCTTGCGCAGGATGCGCACGCACGCGGAGTGGAACGTGCTGACCCACATGATCTTCGCCCGGCCACCGACCAGCTCGGAGACCCGCTCGCGCATCTCGGCGGCGGCCTTGTTGGTGAACGTGATCGCGAGGATCGAGCCGGGGTGGGCGTTGCGCTCGGAGATCAGCCAGGCGATCCGGCGGGTGAGCACCCGGGTCTTGCCCGAGCCGGCACCGGCGACGACGAGCAGCGGCGCGCCCTCGTGGACCACCGCCTCGCGCTGGGGCTCGTTGAGCCCCTCGAGCAGCTCCTCGCGGGTCGGCCGGCGGCGTCGGCCGGGCTTCTGCTCGCCGTCGGAGCCGTCGTGGACCGTCCGGGGTCGCCGGCTCCGTGGGAAGACCGGGGAGGGGGAACTGCGCAGTCATGTCAGACCCACATTACGTGCGCGCCCGGACAGGTTCGTGACCTGTCCGGGCGCGCTGTGCGGTGTCTGTCAGGAGCGGATCAGCGCACCACTCCCCAGGCGTTCACGATGCCCTCGCCGTAGAACCCGTTGCGGGCGGCGCCGCCCTTGCACTCGGCGGTGAAGGTGGCGTCGCGACCCTCGGCCAGGTAGTCCTGCACCCGGCCCGCCGGGCAGGTGTGGTCGGTCGCCGAACGCTCCAGCAGCCGCTGGACGGCGTCGGGGTTCATCCCGAAGCCCGCCTGCCCTGCTTGCCGTGGGCGCTCACCGCGAGCGCAGCCACGCCGGTCGCGTGCGGGCTGGCCATCGAGGTGCCCTGGAGCCAGGCGTAGTAGCCGCACGCGCTGGTGCCCGGGAGCCGGCGTCGTCTGGCACTGCTTGATCGATGCCGAGCGCCTCGCCCTGCGGCGTGATGTTGCCGTTGGCGTCGACCGAGCCCTCCTCCTGCAGCGACTTCAAGCGGGTACGTCGAGAGGATCTCGTTCTGGTTGGTCCGGTACGACGGGGTGCCGAACCCGTCACGGAACCAGCCGCCCGGCGCGGACAGCTCCACCTCGCCGGCGCCCGGCTTGGTGGTCCAGTTGGAGTAGTCGGCCTTCTTCTCCGACGGGCCCAGCGCCGTCACGCCGAGGACGTGGCGTCCCTCGGTCGGCAGGCTCAGGCACTTGTCCTTGTCGATGGTGCGCGGGTGCGTCGCGCCCGCCGGGAAGTCCGGGCTGGTCGCGTCGGTCTTCGGGTCGGCGAGGTCCTGGTGCTGGTTGCCGGCCGCGGCCACCAGCGTGACGCCCTTCGTGTGCGCGTAGTCGAGCGCACGCTGCACGGTCTCGATGATGACGTCCTGGTCCTGTGCCTGCTGCGGGGTGTCCTCCGGCGCACCGCCCTGGCAGTTGTAGAGCCACGGGTCGACGTAGAACGACATGTTCACGACGTCGAGGCCGGCGTCACCGGAGTAGGTGAGCGCGTTGACCGTCGGGCCGGCGAAGAAGTAGCCGCTGTCCTGGCCGGCGCGCACCTCGACGATGCTGGCCTTCGGGGCGACGCCGCTGAGGCCGAAGCCGTCCAGCGCCGCAGCCACCGTCCCGGCGACGTGCGTGCCGTGGCCGCCGTCGTCGGTGCCGACCGGGTCGACACAGCTGTTCGGCGACTCACACGGTCCGTCCACGACCTTGCCCGCGGAGTCGAAGGGGATGTCGGTGACGAAGTTGCGCGACGCCCGGTAGTCGAAGTTGGCGTGCAGGTCGGGGTGGTCGGCCTGGACGCCCGTGTCCATGATCCCGACCTTGACCTTGGCGCTGCCGAGGGTGCGGGTGTGGGCCTGGTCGGCCTTGATCATCCGCATGCCCCAGAGGTTGGCGTCGAGAGGATCGGCCTTGGCGGCCTTCGCTGCCTTGGCGGCCGCCCCGGGCTTCGTTGCCGGCGCGCGGTTGGTGACCTTGGTGCCCGCCTTGGCGGCGTGCAGGTTCTCCTGCTCCACCGAGAGGTCACGCACCGGGGCGCGTCCGATGACGCGCTCGGCGGCGACGCCCTCCACGCCCGCGACGTCGGCGGCCTGCTCCCGGAAACCGGCATCGGAGGAGGTGGCCACCACCATGCCGACGTCCTGGTTGACCGAGGTGACCTTCGCGCCCTGGGCGCGGAGCTTCGCCGCCACCGAGTCCGCTCCCGCGGCCTTGCTGGTGAGGACGAGGTAGCTCTCCGGTGCTGTCTTGCTGCTGCTCTGCTGGCTGGCGCCTCCGGCGGGTCCCGCCAGTGCGGCGGCCACGAGGACGGCTGCGCTGCACGCGGCCACCCCCTGGCTGAGTGCACGACTGTGTCGCATGTGTTTTCCTTCCCGAGATGCTGGGGGTGTCCCAGCGCCCTGCGAACCTAGGTCAGCCCGCGCGCCGGTGGGAAGGGCAAGCCGCAGAAAAGCGACCTCTTCGTGACCCGCACGGTTCGGGGATTCCCGAGACGCAGGCGTGAGCGGGCGGCCAGAATATGAGTCGTTTTGTCGCGATCAGACGAATTTCGGGGGCACAGGCATGCGCAAGGTCGTGGTCGGTCTCGTGACCGCCCTCGTGGTCGCGGCCGTGATGGCGCAGCGGTACGGCGTACTGCCGGCGCTGGGCGCGGGAGGCGACGGCAGCTACGCCTTCATGGGGACCCAGCCGGCGCAGGCGACAGCGCCGGTGACCTACAGCTCGTGCAAGCCGATCCGCGTCGAGCTCAACCTCGCCGGGGCCAAGGACCAGGACGAGGCGAAGCAGGTCCTCCTGGAGGCGATGGGTGAGGTCTCGGCGGCCAGCGCACCTCAGCCTGGTGTACGTCGGCGACTCGACCCGTCGCCCCCGCTGGCCCGACCCGGCCCTCACCCTCGAGGGCGGGGCCTGGCCCGGTGCTGATCGGCTTCGGCTGACCGCTCCGACGTACCCAACCTGAAGGACGCACGTGGCGGGTGTCGGGGGCAGCACCTACGTCGTGTCAACGGACGGCCGGAAGACCTACGTCACCGGGCAACATCGCGCTCGAGAAGGGCTACTTCAACCAGACTGTTCGCCCGGCGCGGTGAGCACGACGAGGCCAGGGCCATCGTGATGCACGAGCTCGGTCACGTGCTCGGCCTCGACCACGTCGACTCCACCCACGAGCTGATGGACCCCACTGCCGGGCACATGGTCCACTTCGGTCGCGGCGACCGGCGCGGCCTGCGCCTCCTGGGCCAGGGCCCCTGCACCTGACCCCTCTTTCCTATCTGTCAGGCGCGCGAGCCCGCGGGCTCGCGGAGGTGCGCGTAGTAGTCGCGCGGTCGCCCGTCCCGGTCGATGGTCGCCGTGATCCGGGCACCCGCGGCCTCCACGGTCCGCGAGCTCAGCCAGGCGAGCAGGATCGAGGGCACGGCGACGATCACGGCCGTGACCAGGAACGCCATCCCCGGCCGCGGCGGCGGGCAGCAGCCCGCTGTCACCGAGCACCCGCATCACCGGCTCGTGGATCAGGTAGATCCCGTAGCCGAGGCCGCCGACCCACGCCAGCGTGCCGTCCCTCGAGGACGCGCGGCCACGGCCCGTCGTGGAGCACGATCGCGGTCAGGGCGACGGCGATGGCCAGCGCGTACGCCGGGTGCCACCACTCCCCCACCAGCACGAAGGGCCGGTTCGCCACGAGCACGCCCAGGGCGGTCAGACCGAGCACTCCGCCCGCGATCCGCGCGCGCCGACCGAGCCGGACGCCGGCGGCCGCGATCACGGCGAGACCGGTGCCGATGCCGAAGTCAGCCGCTCGGGAGAGGGGCGAGAAGAGCACCGACCAGTTGTCCAGCTGCGTCGGCGACCACACGGTCTCCCAGGCCAGGAAGGTCAGCCCGGTCACCAGCAGGAGCGCCGGCAGGACCGAGACGATCGCGAGCCGGGCCCGCCGACTCTGGGCGCGTCGTACGGCTGCGTGGACGAGGGGCACGGAGAGCGCCATCAGCACGTAGAAGTGGAACTCCACGGCCAGCGACCACGCCGGCCCGTCGGTCCAGAAGATGAACTCGTCGCTGTAGACGTGCGTGAACGTCAGGTGCAGCAGGAGGTCCTGCCAGTGACCGGGCAGGTTCGGGTTGGTCCAGGCCCAGACGACCAGGACCACCGCGTAGTACAGCGGCAGCAGTCTGGCCATCCGGCGGAACAGCAGCACCCAGCCCGGGTCGTCCGACCCGGCCGTCCAGGGCCGTGCGGGCCACGGGCAGCCAGAGCACGAAGCCGGAGAGCACGAAGAACATCTCGACGAACAGCTCGGTGCCGAGCATCGCCCGGTGCGCTCCGCCCGACCACGGCCACACGCTGTCCGCGCCGCTGCGGTTGTGCTGGTAGGCGTGGAAGATCACCACGGCGAGCGCGGCGATGCCACGCAGCCAGGTGAGCGGGTACGTCGTGCGGGGTTGGGTCTGCTGCGGAGTCTGGGTCGATGTGTCAGTCATGCGGCCACCTCCGGATCCGTGGTGCTGGTCGCGCGCCGACGTACGGCTGCTCGACGTGCTGGGTGCCGTCCGCGGCGTCACCACCCACTGGTGCTCGCCGCGCAGCTGCTTGAGGTGCGCGACGCGGGCGATCAGGTTCTTGAACTCGGTGTAGAAGAGCAGGTTCGCGATCGCGGCGAAGACGAACCACCGCGGGTGCTGGCGCAGCTCGGGTGTCGCCAGCCGCCACGCGGCCAGCGTCTGCACCGGGCCCGAGACCGCGATGAACAGCGTGGCCAGCGTGAAGATCGGCGAGCTGAAGTCGATGCCGCCGTCGCGCCAGGCCAGGAAGCCCAGCAGCGGCCAGGCCAGCATCGCCAGCCAGGCGTAGACCTCGCGGAAGCCGAGCAGGTAGCTGACGCCGACCTTCTGCCGCAGCGAGAGGTACGGCGAGAGCAGCGTCGGTCCGAGATGCCGGCAGGAGACCTGGAACCATCCCTGCGCCCAGCGCATCCGCTGGCGCCACAGCGACTTCAGCGAGTCGGGCGCGAGCTCACGGCTGACCAGACCCGGGTCGTTGACGATCCGGCCGCCGGCCTGGAGCACGCGCATCGAGGCCTCGATGTCCTCGGTGAGGAACGAGCCGCGCAGCCGCACCCGCTCGAGCGCGGACGCGCGCCAGTAGCCGTTGGAGCCACCGAAGATCCCGAAGTCGTGCAGCCCGGCGCGGCCCGGGTGGGCCACGGCGTAGATCTGCTCGAACTCGATCGCGACCAGCCGGGTCAGCCAGTTGTCGGACCCGTTGCGGATCACGCAGTGGCCCTGCACCACGTCGGCGCCGTCGGCCAGCCACCGCCAGGCGCGCTCGAAGGCGCCGTCCATCGGGTGGTGGTCGGCGTCGAAGATGCCGACGAACTCGCCCTCGGCCACGCGCAGGGCGGCGTTGACGTTCTGCGCCTTCGAGGTGCTGTCCGGGACGCGGATCACGTCGAGGTCCGGGTGGGTCTGCGCCATCAGCTGCAGCCGGGGCTCGACCTCCATCGGGCCGGGTGTGTTGTAGGCCAGCACGACCTGCAGCCCGCCGGAGTACTCCTGGCGCAGGAACGCCTCCAGCGTCTCGACGATCGTGTCGGCCTCGTTGGGCAGGTACGCCGCGATGATCGCGGTCGCGCGCGGCGCGGGCTCATCCGGCGCCTCCGGGAGGACCGGCGGCTCGAGCGCGCGGAAGCACTCGCTCCAGATCAGCACCGCGGTGATCCCGAGCGCGCCGACCAGCCCCCAGTAGAGCGGGCGCGGAGAGGTCGACGCCGAGGAGGTAGGCACCGACCAGGCCCAGGAACGGCAGCAGGATGCTGCCGACGGTGGCCAGCAGCACCTGGTTGCTGAACGACCACAGGCCGATGGAGGGCGACCGTGTCTCCTGGCCGTCCGCGCCCAGCGGCTGGAGGTCGCGCTGGCGGACCGACTCGCGGGCTGCCGCGTCGGCGTACTCCAGGGCGATCTCGGGGTCGCGCTTGCGGGTGATCGGCGCCCAGCCGACGCCGAGGTCGAGGACGCCGGTGTGGAAGCCGAGCCGGTCGAAGGCCTCGATGGCGTGGTAGGCCATCTCCTGCAGCCGGACCGGCCGCGCGCCGCGGTCCTCGTGCCGCAGCCGCAGCACGAGCCGGCCGTCGTCGGTGGCGGTGACGAGCTCGTCGCCGTACAGGAACCGGGTCAGGGCCTCGGCGGCCTCGGCCGCGACGTCGCGGGGTGCGCGGGCATAGGCCGTCATGTCCTTGCCGGGCTCGGCGAAGGCCGGGACGATCACGGCCATGATCTGGCGGCGCAGCGACATCCGCGGGCGAGGCGCGAGCACCTCGTCGTCGGAGCCGACGCGGCCGTAGCGGGGCACGGTGGGTCGAACAAGTGACAGGGACACGGAAGCCTCTCGTCTGCGGGTCTCTGGGCAGGTCGTTGGCGCGCCGGTGAGGGGGGCGACGTGAGAGCCATGCAAGGCTCCAAGAATCGGACTTGAACGTGCAAATCCTGACGCGCGTGAACCGAGTCACGTGGCGCGCGGTCACGCTGCTCCGGACGTCATCCGCCGTTCACAACGGCGACGACCGAAGTGCTGCGACTTGTCCGATTCCTGTTTCGGCCAGATGTGCCGTGGGGTACAACTCGGCTGACGGTTGTCGGGGATCCTGGGGGGAGAATTCATGCGGCCTGTCCGGATGTTGACCCGTTGCCTGCTCGCCGCTGCTGCTCGCGCTCGCCGGGTGCGGCTCCGGCGAGGACGAGAAACCGACGAGCGCCTCGGGCCAGGACGCCGCGACGGCACCAGCGAGAAGGCCACCGCGGACCCGGCCACCGCAGGCCGATGCCGACGGCCTGGTCGAGGTCACCGAGGCCGGCGTGACGCTGAAGGTGCCGGCCACCTGGAAGCTCGACGAGGACACCAACGACGGCACCTTCTTCATCTGGGTCAACCCGAAGTGCAAGACCTGCGGTCTGGTGGCGCTGGACGTGCGGAACACCACCCAGACCGCCGAGGAGTACGTCGCCTTCGAGAAGGGCAAGCAGGGCACCTGGCGCACCTGGGTCACGCGGCAGTCGAGGGTCCCGGTGGAGGGACTCGGCCAGGGGTACCGCGTGCACGTCGTCTACCAGCAGAACATCACCGACCATCTGGTCGTCGGGACCATGGACGGCCTGCTCGTGCACGTCACCTCGGTGCCCGACGAGGAACATCCCGAGTACGCCGACCTCGTGCTGTCCAGCCTGAAGCGGGACCTGTGATGGGCCGCCGGTCATCGCTCGCGGCACTCACGGCTGCGTGCGTCCTGCTCGCCGGGTGCGGGGGCGGCAGCGGTGAGGCGGAGAAGAAGCCCGCCGCGGCGCCGGACGACGTCGCCACCGACATCGCCCCGCCCAAGCCCACCTCCGCGCAGACCTTCGCCGGGCAGTCCCTCTCCGAGAACGACACCAAGCGGCTGACCGCCACCATGACCGCGGCGCTGCGCACGCGGGGACAAGAAGCAGTTCCTCAGCGTCTTCGACCCCGCCCGCACCGAGCTCGTCGCCCAGCAGGGCACCTGGTTCGACAACGTCCGCAAGGTGCCGATGAAGCAGCGCCGGGTGGTGCTGGTCAAGGCGACCGACACCCGCGACTCCTCGGGCACGGGCAAGCTCCGGGCCGACATGGGCTTCGTGCACCAGATCACCGGCGCGGACGCCGCACCACTCGCGGAGTGGTACTCCTTCGACTTCAAGAAGCAGGGCTCCCGGCTGCTGGTCACCGGCGTGACGGGTGCCGCGGCCGACGAGTCGCAGCGGCGAGAAGTTCTCCCGCTACTACCGACAGCCGTGGGACGACGGCGAGATGGTCGTGGCCCAGGGACGCAAGTCCGTCGTGCTCGGGCCCGCCGCGGACGCGGCCACCATCCGCGGACTGGTCCCGCGCCTCGACGACGCCGTGGACACCCAGGTCAGCGCTTCACCGCGCAGTGGCGTCAAGCTCCCGCAGGACGTGCGCACCCGCAGGTGGGTCTTCATGCTCCAGTCGCCGACCGTCGCGCGACGTCTTCGACTACCTCGGCGGCGAGGTGAAGCCTCTCGAGGCGGACTTCCTCGCCTTCGCCTCGCCGATCTATCCCGACCAACGAGGTCACCGGCGACCTCGAGCCCGGCCGCGCGGGCACGAGCCGCATCGTCCTGGACCGCAGCGTCCTGGCCGCCGCGACCTCGCGACCACGATCCGGCACGAGATGGTGCACGCGCTCGAGCACACCTGGCAGGACAGCTGCGGAGACCGCCCCGCGCTGGGCCGTCGAGGGCGCCGCGGTCGCCCTCAGCGACGCCCGACTCCTCCGAGCGGGCTACCGCCGCAACGCCGGGATGGGCTACCTGCGCGACCACACGACCCTGCCGACGGACAAGGTCTTCTACCTCGGCGACAACGACACCGTCTCCTCCCACTACGGCGCGGGCTACCTCGCCTGCGCCTACCTGGCCGACAAGCGCGGGGAGGCCGGCCTGCTCGAAGGTGCTGCGGGCGCTGGACGACCAGCCCGGCAGCGGTCGAGGAGGCGCTCGGCATGTCGGAGGAGAAGTTCGTCAAGGAGGTGCGCGCATGGGCCAGCTGACCCGGCGTCTCGTCGTACCCTTCGTCGTCGGCGCCCTCGCGCTCACTGCGGCCTGCGGCGGCGACGACGACCGAGAAGGACAAGTCTCCGCGAAGCCGAGGCAGCGGCACCAGTGAGAAGGAGGCCGCGCCGAAGGAGATCAAGACCCAGCGGTGGCCGCGCTACTGGGCGACCATCGACGCGGCCGAGACCGGCGCGAGCGACGTCGGGCGCACCGCCTACTTCGCGGGGTACGACGACACCTCGATCGTCTACACCGGCCAGGACGTGATCCGCTTCCTCGACCGCGAGACCGGCAAGCAGCGCAAGCAGGTCGTGCTCAAGGGCAGCCGGCTGGTCTGCGACTCCCAGCCGCGTCGCCAGATGGAGAACGGCACGGTGCTGATCGGCACCGGCATCGACGACGTGGACGCCTGCGACAGCGTGGAGGCCTACGACACCGCGACCGGTGCCCGGAAGTGGACCTACGGCGACCCAGGGCAAGGGCGACGAGATGACCATCGACCAGCGCGACGGCGTGGCCCTGGTCGCCATGAGCCCCGGGGCGGGCGAGGACGGACCCGGCTCGATCGCCGGCATCGACATCGCCACCGGTCGCGTGCTGTGGCGCCGCAGCGCGCCCGACTACTTCTTCGGACGGCCCGCGAAGAAGAAGGACGACTGCTTCGTCAACTCCGCGCTCGCCGCCGACCGGCCCGTGGTGATCGCGTTCCTCGGCTGCTACGCCTTCCCGAGCGACAACCGCTTCCCGGCGTCTACGGCATCGACCTGAAGACGGGCGAGCAGCTGTGGAAGTCGCCGTTCTGGGACAAGCCGGAGTACATGTACGTCTCCGACGGCCAGCAGGTGCACCCGCACTGGGACGACGGCCGCATCTTCCTGCGCACCGACGTGAACACCCCCGTCCGCGTCGACTCCGAGACCGGCGAGGTGACCAAGGTCGAGGAGCCGGCCCCGCAGAAGATCGACGGGCACCCGATGTGGTGGCCGATGTGCAACGACTTCCGCGCGCTCGAGATCGGCATCCCCGAGGAGCGCTCGGACTCCTGCGTGTTCACCAACGGCGAGGTGATGGTGTTCGTGCGCGAGATCGTCCCGGCCAGGAACACCATCCAGATCCAGCTGCAGGCCGTGGACGCCGACACCGGCAAGCAGCTCTGGACCTAGGACAAGCGCGCGGTGAACAAGCCGAAGAAGTACGTCTACCACTACCTGGAGTTCCTCGGGCTGGAACGCGGACCGCTCGGAGTTCTGGGTGCTGCAGGACCAGAAGGACATCGTCCGGCTCGACTCCAAGACCGGCGAACGAGTGGGTCAGGGCCTGGCCGCTCCCCCGATGGAGCTGATCAACTTCGCCATCGCCGGCCCGAAGTTCGTGCTCACCCGCACGGTCGGCGGGATCACCAACCCCGACGGCACCGGCCTGAAGTCGGGCACGAACTACTACGTGACCGACGCCGACTGACGCTCGGGCCTCAGGCCGACGCGCGCCACCACGGTTCGACGGGCAGGTCCGTCGTCGGGTCGACCCGACCGCCGGGCGCGGGCAGTGCCAGGGTGCCCTCGTCGGCCTCCTGGAGCAGCCACTCCACCGGGTCGGACCACTCGTGGAAGGCCAGGTCGAAGGTGGCCCAGTGGATCGGCAGCAGCACGCGCCCGTTGACCTCGCGATGCACCCGGACGGCCTCGTCGGGGTTGAGGTGTACGTCGGGCCAGCGGGCGTCGTACGCCCCGATCGGGAGCAGGGTCAGGTCGAACGGCCCGTAGCGCTCGCCGATGCCGGTGAAGGCCGGCGTGTAGCCGGTGTCGCCGCCGAAGAACACCCGGCGCTGCTCGCCCGCCAGCACCCAGCTGGCCCACAGCGTGGTGTTGCTGCCGAGGCTGCGGCCGGAGAAGTGCCGCGCCTCGGTGCAGGTGAAGGTGAGCCCGCCGATCCGGTGCGACTCGTCCCAGTCGAGCTCGACGATCCGGTCGTCGGGGACGCCCCAGCGGCTGAGGTGCTGGCCGATCCCGAGCGGCACCACGATCGGGGCGGTCTGCGTCCGCACCAGGGTGTCGATGGTGGCGGTGTCGAGGTGGTCGTAGTGGTCGTGCGAGATCAGCACCGCGTCGAGCTGCGGCAGGTCCGCGAGCGGCATCGGCACCGGGTGGCTGCGGCGCGGACCGATGCTGCGCGACGGCGAGACCCGGTCGCTCCAGACCGGGTCGGTGAGCACCCAGTGGCCCTCGATCTCGAGCAGCGTGGTGGCGTGCCCGAGCCAGGTCACGGCGAGCTCGCCCGCCTTGGCCGGCAGGTCGGGGGTCTCGACCTGCACCGGCTTGCGGGGCTTGCCCTTGCGGCCCTTGGTGGCGAACTCGGCCGCCATGCCGGCGGTGCCGCCCTCCGGTGCGTCGGTGGCGGGCAGCCGGTTGTGGAACAGGCCGTCGCGGAACTGCGGTGAGTCGCGGTAGTCGAACCGCCGGTTGCCCGCACCCAGCGAGCGGCGCAGGCCACGGGTGGCGGTGAACAACGAGGGCAGCACGGCGGCCGCGGCGAGACCGGCACGGAGCAGCGGGAGGCGAGGGCGTGTCACGGCCCCAGTCTCCCTCGCCGGACAACTCCTACCTCAGCCGCACCACCAGCTCGCTCGTCACCGACCTTGTTGCCGCCGTCTGCCACGACCGTCCGACCGCGCGCCGTGTCGACGACCCGGACCTTGGCGGCGTGCCCGTCCAGCTTCGCGGACGCGACCTGCGCTCCCTGGGGCAGTACGGCGCCGATCGTCAGGTGCCACCGCCCGCTCTGCCGTACGACGGTCCGCAGCACCTGCCCGCTCCGGGAGGCCGACACGTCGACCGCACCCGAGCCCAGCCGGACGTGGCGCCCGGAGACGCTCGGCTGGCCCGCGGGCACCTGCGGCACCACGCTCAGCCGGTCGCGACCGAGATCGGGCGAGACGCCGAGCTGGTAGTGCACCACCGGCCAGAGGATCCCGTAGGCGCCCCACGCCTGGAGCACCGACGACCGCTCGGTGAACAGCTTCTCCATGTTGCTGCCGAAGTCGGGAGAGGGCGTGATCTCGGGCATCGCACCCGGGAGCTCCCACACGTCCGGGTCGAGCTGCGACCGGGCGTTGCCGGTCGTGTAGTGCTCCAGCTGGTCGGCTCCCATCCGCCCGAGGGCCGCCTCGGCCGCGGCCATGATCGAGGTGTTCAGGCTGAAGACCGAGCGCTCGGACTTCACCGAGGAGACCGCGCTGTCGCACGAGGCTCCCGGGTTGCCCTCCGCGGCCGAGGTGGGGCCGGTGCCGGTGTGGAACAGGCCGAACTCGCTGGTGTAGCAGGCCTCCTCACGCCGCTCGACGAGCGCGCGGGCGTGGGCCAGGGGCGCCAGCGGGGCGTCGGCGCGGCCGGGTCGCTTCAGCTCGACCTCGGCCGGCGTGACGCCGATCCAGTGCCGCTGGAAGACCTGGGCGTTGTCCTCACCGAGCGAGTCGGCGTACTGCCGGGTGTCGGAGCCGTTCCACCACGCGGCGTCGAAGCGCTTCTCGAGGTCGACGGCCTTGTCGGTGGCCCAGGTGCGCGTCGCGGTGTCGCCCTTGCTGGCCGCGAGGTCGGCGAGGTCGCGCAGCCCGCGGATGGTGTAGACGGTGTTGTCGAGCTTCTCCTCGCCCATCCCCTCGCGCTCGACGTTGCCGAGGCCCTCGGGCCAGCCGTCACCGTCGGCGTCGAGCTCGCGGTAGATGTAGCGCAGGTTGCTCTTCGCGAAGCCGTACATCTCGTCGCGGAAGGCGTCGTCACCGGTCCAACGCCAGATCAACGCCACGATCGACGGGAACTTCGCGGTCTCGTCGGTGTTGCCCGCGTCGTCGTTGGCGCCGAAGTAGACCTGGCCGTCCGGCGTCACCTCGTGCACCACCTTGCCGCTGGTGCCGTTGGCGGCGAGGCTCACGTCGCGCAGCGCGCGCAGGTGGGCCTTGATGGTGTCGAACTGGCCGCTGCTGACGGCGGCGAAGCTGGTGTACTCGCCGTCGGTCGCGAACAGCCACGGGTAGTCGGGGAAGCCGGCGCCGAACCACCGCGCCTTGGCGACGTGCCGACCGGGGGCGGGTAGTTCTTGCCGGCGTTGGTGACCCGGACCTGGAGGTCGCGCGACTCCTGCACCGACTCGGCGAGGTTCTGCTTGCTCCACGCGACGCTGCGCTCGAGCAGCCGGTCACCGGGGAGGCTGACGCGGCTGTTGGCGTCGATCGCGCGCCGGGCCGCGAGCTTCTGGCCGAGCAGCTTCGCCGGGTGCGCGAGCGCCTGCTGCTGGGCGGCCTTCGCCTGGGCGAGCCCGTGGTCCGATCCACCGATCGAGAACCAGAGGGTGCGGCCGCCCTTGGGCACGTTCACGTCGTACGTCAGCTGGCCGCCGGTGCCCTTCCCGTACGCCGTGTCGTCGCACCGCGGCGGGGTGGGTCGGGGTGTCCGGGCCGGAGGCGCCGCACTCGATCTCGCCCTGGGGACCGCGGTGGTCCGGCCCGAGGCTGCTCCCGCTCGGGGCCAGCGTCGAGCCGACGACGGCGGCGTAGTCGTGGGTCTCGTTGGTGCCGGGCGGCGTGCCCTGCTCGCGGAAGACGAGGTCGTTGCCGTCGACGGCGCCGCTGTCGGGCAGGTTGTACGTCGTCTGGCTGGGCGTGGTCTCGCCCCAGGGGTAGACCTTCATCAGCTCGGAGTGCGCGTCGACCGCGAGCGGCAACCGTGGTCGCCTTCGACGCGTCGAGCCGCAGCCCGATCAGCCCGGCCCGCAGGCCGTCCGGCGCGAAGTCGGTGCGGGTGATCCGCACGCCGTCGTGGGTGCCGAGGTCCATCCGCTGGTAGCCCCATCCGCTGGTGTACTTCGTCGAGGTCAGCCAGCTGTCACCGGCCCGGAACCAGATCCCGTCGAGCAGCTTGACCGGCGGGGTCCAGAACCCGCCCATCTCGCCGCGCGTGTGGAAGCCGGTGGCGGGATAGCTGCCGTCCTGCGCGCCCATCCCCCAGAACCGGTCGCCGACGAAGAGGCTGCGCCGGTCGGCCAGCTGGGTCGCGACCGACAGCTCGGGCGAGCGCGCGATCGCTCCCGAGTCGGGCGGCTTGTCGCCGACGGCCGGTCCCCCGGCAGCGAGCGAGCCCGTGAGGGCGAGGACGAGAACGACGAATCCGAGAACCGTGCGACGCATGTGGCGAGCCTCCCTGCGAGGCGACCCCGATGTCGCCCGCCCTGCTATCCGACCCCGAGGTCGCGAAATCCGCAAGGGTTCAGGCGCTGGTCCGGCTCCTCCGCGGCAGGTGCCCGTGCATCACGCCGACCATCCGCGGCCCGGCGAGGCGGCCCTCGAGGCGGCGTACGTTGCGCTTGAGCGGCTGGGCGATGTACTCCCCCAGGATCACGCCGGCGGCCAGGGCGATGGTGGTCGCCGCCGCGGCGGACAGCTGCAGGATGCCCAGGGTGTCGCCCTCGGACATGTAGCTCAGCCCGCGGTAGATCAGCAGACCAGGCAGCATCGGGACGAGGGCCGGGACCACCACGACGAGCGGGGGTACGCCGACCCGGCCGGCGATCGAGTAGCTGATCAGCCCGATGATCACCGCCGCGCAGCCCGCGGCCCACGGCATCGACTGGTTCGGGTCCAGCACCGAGAGGAACGCGAGGTGGCCGATGAAGGTGCTCATCGCGATCGCGGGCAGGGCCCGGAGCGGCGCGTAGCAGGTGAACGCGAACGCGCACGCCGCGATGATCGCCCCGACGAGGACCAGCGGTACGTCGGCGAGGGCGGTGCCACCGCCGGGGCTGACGCCGATCAGGCTCACGCCCAGCGGACCGGCCAGCGAGAGCCCGGCCGAGACCCCGGCGATCAGGCCGGCGGTCGCGAGCAGCGCCTCGATGATGCGGGCTCCGGCCGTGAGGTAGAAGCCGCTCAGGGCGTCCTGGATCGCGCCCATGAAGCCGATGCCGGAGAGCAGCAGGACGATGCTCGCCGTGATCACCAGCGACGTGTCGACGCGCACGGAGTCGAGCTGCTCGTCCAGCGCCGCGGTGACCAGCGCGAGAGCCGTGGCGAGCATGCCGCCGGCGGCCTGTTGGTAGAACATCGGCCAGCGCTGCCGGTTCAGGGTGCGCATCAGCATGGTGATCAGCACGCCGGCCAGCGTCGCGACCGCGGTCACGATGACCCCGCCGCCGAGGATCAGCGAGACACCGCCGCCGACCACGCCGGAGCCGAGCACGACGGCCCACCGCGGCAGCCAGTGGCCGGTCGAGTTGAGCCGCGCGACCCGGGCGCGGGCCTCGGCGACGTCGACGCGGTCCGCGAGGATGTCGTTGACCAGGTCCTGGGTGCGCGTCAGGTCGTCGTAGTCGATGTCGCGCTGGCTGATGTTGCGGGTCAGCAGCACCGGCATCTCGTCGGGGTCGACCTGGTAGCTCATCCGCAGCAGGGTGAAGGTGACGTCGATGTCGGCGTTGCGCAGCCCGAGGTGGTGGGTGATGCCGAGCATCGTCGCGGTCACGTCGGCCGCACCCGCTCCGGAGGAGAGCAGGATCTCCCCGATCCGGAGCGCGAGATCGAGGATCTTGTAGGTCTCGCGCGCGTCGGTCACAGCCATCGATTGTGGCTGCTCGCACGCCCCGTCTGCCGACCGCACACGCGGCCACGGTGAGACGACTCACAGGACGACCCACACCGGCATCAACTGCCCCTGTGGACAACCACCCACGGCGCTCGATTCCGATGCACGCTGGCCGGCATGGACGACCACCACACCTCCGGGACCCGCCTCCGAGCTCGACCAGCTGACCCTCCGCTCGCAGGCCGACCTGCAGCGCATGTGGGAGCTGCTGATGGCACCACTCGGCTTCCGCACGACCAGCCTCTGGGTCACCTTCGTCGGCCCCGACGACCGACCCACGCGGTTCCTGATCGAGATCGTCGAGAGCGAGGCGCTGCCGTCGTCGACGGAGGTGGCCAACCTCTTCGACGTGCTCCAGCAGGTGCTCGCCGAGGATCCCTCCGCCGTCAGCGTCGCCTTCCTGATCACCCGCCCGGGCCGCGGCGGCACCACCGCCTTCGACCGCACCCTCTCGGCGCGGCTGCTGGCCGGCGCCCGGGCCGCGGGTGTCCCGACCCACCCGGTCCACGTGGCCGACGACGTCGCCGTCCGCGCCGTGACTCCCGACGACCTGGCCGCCTGACCCCGGATCGATGGCCAACTGTCGGTGGGCCGGTGCAGGATGCCCGCATGGCCGTGGACCCTGTCGAGATCCTCGACTACGTCGCCTCGCTGCCGGAGACCGGCGAGCGCGACTACCGCGAGGACTCGACGATCTTCACCTTCCGCAAGAGCGGCATCGGGCTGGTCACCGGCGACGGTCGCTACCTCTACGTGAAGTCGCTGCTCTCCGAGCGCGAGGTGATGATCGAGAGCGACCCCGAGACCTACGCCGAGTGGTGGGCCGCCGGCCGCTTCGGCTGGGTCCGCGTCCGTCTCGACCGGATCGACCTCGACGAGGCCCGCGAGCTGGTCCTCGAGGCGTGGCGCCTCACGGCCCCCAAGCGGCTCGTCAAGGACTACGACGCGGCGCACCCCGCCATCTAGAACCGCCGCCCTCTAGACGAACTCGACGATCTCCACGAGGCCGGCCAGCTCCGGCTGTTCGGCCAGGACGAGGGGACGCATGGCTCCGGTCTTCGTGGAGGAGTTCACGACCAGCTCGTCGGAGTGACGTCCGACGATCTCCCACGCCCCCGCGACTTCCCAGGCCACCCCGTTGAGGGCCGACCGGGTGAGCCGGGTCGCGAGCACGGGCAGGGCACGACGTTCGCCGGCCCCGTCGACGCCCTCGTCACGGACCGCCACGACCCGCGCCACCTGGAGCGCGGGCGCCACCACGAACGCTTCCTTGACCGCGACCAGGACGTGCCCGGCGACCAGCTCCCGGTACCAGGCCGAGGTCTCGTCCTGACCCATCGGGCGCAGCGACTCCTCGTGCTCGGGGACCACGGACACCGACGGCACCAGCACCACGATCTGCACCTCGTCGTCCTGGACCCCCACCGCCGCGGCGGGCGCCTCGTGGTCCTCGTAGGCCGCACCCAGCAGGTCCAGCACCACCTGGGGCTGGTTCTCGTGCAGCAGCGTCCAGCGGTGGTGGATCTGCTCGGCCTCGACCGCGAGGTCGAGCGAGGCTCTCGACTGGAGATGCACCGGCGTGGGCGTCGGCCAGCTCCCGGGCCCGCGCCTTGGCGGCCTTGCGCCCGGCCCGGTCCGACCAGCGCACTCCGGAGAGCTCCTGGCGCCGGTAGACGGCCAGCAGCTGCGGGTACGCCGTGAGCGTGCCCTTGGCGGGGCGTTCGGGGACCGTCACCGGGACGCTCTCGCGGTGGATGTTCGAGATGGCCCGGAGCGCCTGGTCGATGACGGCGGCCCGCTCGTCCTCGTCCGCGGCGGCGATCTGATCGGCGGTCGGTCCCGCGTAGTAGGTGCCACCGCAGGGCAGTCGTCGACCGCCCACCAGCCCGTAGAAGATGAACGGACCCGCACCGGTGCGACGCGCCGCGCGAACCCACGTGGGCGCGCAGGCCGCGGGTCGTGACGAGGACACGCACTGCCGGTGCGAGGTGCACCGAGAACAGCGTCTGCGTCATGTCGTCCCCAAGAGAGTTGCTTCGCGTGCCGCGGCGCCAGTCTCGTACCGGACCCCGGGCACGTCTGCCGATTCGCCGATCGCGCCGGGGCGCGGCCTAGACCCGTGTGCCCCAGGCCCCTGTGTCGAGGGTTCAGTCGACCGTCCAGCGCAGAGTCTTGGCGAGCCCCGGCCCGACCGTCACCCGCACCTTCGCGATCCGCGTCCCCCGCGGCACCTCGAAGACCACGTACCCACGCGTGGTCCTGCCGGCGCGCAGCTCGATCTTCGCGGGCAGCGTTCGTCCCGCCGTGATGCCCGTGTACGCCGGGTCGCTGCTGTAGTTCTCGTCGGCGCTGTCCGTCGCCTCGGCGTGCAGGTCGTCGCTCGAGCGCCAGACCTCGTCGCCGGTGTTCTCGACCGTGAGCGGGACGGCGACCAGCTGCTGGCCGTTGCGCGGACGCAGTCCCGGCATCGTGGACCGGGTCGCCACCGGCGCCTGCGCGGTGACCTCCAGCGACGGCCGGCTGCCCAGGGCCGGGACCGTGACCGCCGTCCCGACCGTCTTCTCGGGCGCGATGACCTGATCGGCCGCCTGCGACCCCAGCTCGCCCACGCGGGCGGGCACGTCGAAGGCGAACGCGGCGCCGGCGACCAGTCCCACGACCCCCACGGTCGATGGCCGAGGCGCACGTGCCGCGGAAGGTGGGCGGTGCGCGAGACACGACGTGACTTGCGTCCGGACGAGCGGTGGTCGGGACATCGGCCGCCGTACGCGACCGGCTGGGCCAGCCCGTCGAGGCCGGCCAGCCCGGAGGTGCGACGGCGCCGCGTCCAGGGACCTGGAGAGCGCCTGCGCGATGTCCAGCACCTCGGCCTCGGTGAACAGCACGCGGCCGTGAGGTCAGGAAGGTGACGATGTTCCCGGTCGAGCAGACCATCACGTCGCCGCACCAGCCGAAGACCGGCTCGTCGCGCGCGAAGCAGATGACCGGGTTGATCGCGGACTCGTCGAGCCCCAGGACCAGCTCGCCCACGGCCATCGCGGCGGCCGCAGCGGTGATCACGGGCCGGCTGCGGCGGTGGCCGTCCTGGCGCAGGGAGCCACCCTTGACGTCGACGCGGCCCGACCAGGACTTGCTGTCGATGACGAAGACGCCGCCGGGCCCGACGATGACGTGGTCGATGTCGGCCTGTCGACGCCCCGGCCAGCGCACGTCGTGGAAGACCCGCCACTCGCCCGACGGGAGCGTCGCGAGCACCCGGGCGGTGGCCTGCTCGCCCTGCCGGTGCCTCGCTGCTCTCGGAGGTCTCGGCATCGGGCACCGGCTCGTCCGCCTTGTGCCGTCGCGAACGCGCTAGCGCGCGTGCCGAGTCGCCAGCCATCCGTTCCCCCCGATCACTGGCACCTTAGATAGGTACGCGGGGGTAGGTCACGCAATTCGGAATAATTTGGGCTATTCGGACTATGCCGAGCGTCTCGATTCTTCCACCAGCGCCCGGACGCGGGCGGCGAGCTCGGCGTCGAACGAGCCGGGCTCCGCCCGCCAGTGCCAGTTCCCCTCGTCGGTCCCGGGGGTGTTCATCCGCGCCTCGCTGCCGAGCGCGAGCAGGTCCTGGGCGGGTACGACGGACAGCCGCGCCGTCGAGGACAGGGCGAGCCGGACCAGCGCCCACGGCATCGGCTCGCCCTCGTCCGGCACCACCTCGAGCACCCGCTCGCGGGTCGCCCCGTCGAGCTCCGACCACCACCCCACGGTGGTGTCGTTGTCGTGCGTGCCGGTGTAGACGACGCTCTGCTCGCCGTGGCGGTGCGGGAGGTAGGGGTTGTCCGTCGCTGCCGTCGAAGGCGAACTGCAGCACCTTCATCCCGGGCAGCCCGAACTCGGTGCGCAGCGCGTCGACCTCGGGCGTGATCACCCCGAGGTCCTCGGCGACCAGGGTCCCGGGGCCGGTGACGTCGACGAGCGCGGCGAGGACCTCGCGGCCCGGGCTGCTCACCCAGTAGCCGTCCTTGGCGGTCGCGGCCTCGACCGGCACGTGCCAGGCCGCCTCGAAGCCGCGGAAGTGGTCGATCCGGACGAGGTCGAACAGCTCGCCCTGGCGGCCGATCCGCTGTCGCCACCAGGCGAACCCGTCGCGCGGCCATCCGGTCCCAGTCGTAGTGCGGGTTGTTCCAGCGCTGGCCGTCCGCCGCGAAGTAGTCCGGCGGCACCCCGGTCACGGTGATCGGCTGCCCCTCCGCGTCGAGCTGGAAGAGCTCCCGGGACGCCCAGACGTCGGCGCTGTCGTGCGAGACGAAGATCGGCAGGTCCCCGAAGAACAGCACGCCCCGCGTCGCGGCGTACTCCTTGAGCTGGCGCCACTGCTCGGCGAAGACCCACTGCTCGAAGCGCAGCGCCGCGACCGCGGCCTGGTGCGGCGCGAGCACCTCGGCCACCCGGCCGGGGTCGCGGTCGCGCAGCCCCGGCTCCCACGCCGGCCACTTCGCGTGGTCCTGCAGGTCGCGCAGCGCCATGAACTCGACGTAGGAGTCCAGCCAGGCGGCCTGCTGCTCGCACCAGGCGACGTACGCCGACCGTTGCGCGCTCGAGAGCCCCGCCTCGTCGACGAGACCCTCCTCGACCTGGCGGGCGCGGCTGATCAGCTCGGGGCTGCCGGCCATCGCGGACAGGGCGTTGTACGGCGACCGGTCCTCCTCGTGGGTCGGCACCAGCGGCAGCACCTGCCAGACCGTGACCCCGGCGTCGGCGAGGAAGTCGACGAACCGGTAGGCCTCCGGGCCCAGGTCACCGCCCGGGAGCGAGGTGACGTGCAGCAGCACCCCGGCCCGTCGTACGTCCATCGGACGCGCAGCGCTCATGTCCACTCCCCTCGGCGGGCACGAGCCTAGAGGCGGCCCGATCGCAGGCCTACGCTGAGGTCGCGGGGGCTTCAGCTGGGAGGCGTCTGATGGCATCCGAGTTCTACGTGACGGTCGAGGGCACGAAGCAGGGTCGGCTGAAGGGCGAGTCGCTCCGCACCGCCCACCAGGACGCGCTCGTCGGGATCTCCTTCCACTACGCGGTCACCACACCCCGCGACATCGCCAGCGGCCAGGCGTCCGGGAGACGCCAGCACCAGCCGATCGACTTCGTGAAGCAGTGGGGCCCTGCCTCGCCACAGCTGTTCTCGGCCCTGGTCGGCAACGAGATCCTCAAGTCGGTGCTCTTCGAGTTCGTGCGGCCCGACGAGCAGGGCGGCGAGGTCGTCTTCCACACGATCAGGCTGACCAACGCCTCGATCACGACGATCGAGCAGTTCATCAACGGCCATCCCGAGCCGCCTCCCACCGACCCGCGGGCACTGGAGAAGATCTCGCTCACCTTCCAGCGGATCGAGATCGAGAACCTCGACGGCCACACCTCGGCAACCGACGACGTCACCAAGGGCGGCCGCTAGATTCCTCGGCGTGAAGATCGTCGCCGCCCTGTGGAACCCGAAGCCCGACGCCCTCCTGGGCGACGACCTGCGCCGGTCGCTGGCCGCGGCCGGTGCCAGCCGGCTGCAGGTCAACCTCGACGACGAGCACATCCCCGAGAACGTCCTGCGGCTCCAGGCCTTCGACGAACCGCTCACCGGCGTGGTGTCGGTGTGGACCGACGGCTCCGCCGACGACGTCGTCGACGCGTTGCGCCCACTCGCAGGCAGGCATCGCCGCCTGGGAGGTCGAGGAACGTACGCCGCTGGCCCCACCCGAGGTCCCCGACGGCGCAGCGCGCCGACGCCCTGGCGCAGGTCGCCTTCCTCCGCCGCCCCGCCGACCTGCCCTACGACGACTGGCTCGCCCACTGGCACGGCCCGCACACCCAGATCGCCATCGAGACCCAGGCCACCTTCGGCTACGTCCAGAACCGCGTCACCCGCGCGCTCACTCGACGACTCTCCACACGTCGACGCCATCGTCGAGGAGCTGTTCCCGCCCGAGGCGATGCACGACATCCACGCCTTCTACGGCAGCAACGGCTCGCAGGAGGAGCTCGACCGCCGGATCACCCGGCTGATGGAGTCGGTCGCGACGATGGGCGCCGACCGCGACCTCGACGTCGTACCCGACCAGCCGCTACACCTTCACCCTGAACGGTTGACCGCCACTTACCGTAAGTGCTAACTTACGGTTCGTCATGACTAACGCTCAGGCAAATGCTGACCGCCCTGGGGGACCCCTCCCGCCAGGCGATCCTCGAAAGTCTCACCGACGGCCCCCGGGCGGTCGGTGAGCTCGCGGCCTCACTGTCCACCACGAGGCCCATCAGCCGGCCGGCCGTCTCCCAGCACCTCAAGGTGCTCAAGGAGGCCGGCCTGGTCATCGACGAGCAGATCGGCACCCGCCGGCTCTACCGCGTCGACCCGGAGGCACTCAAGCTCGTCCGCGAGCACCTCGACCGCTTCTGGGAACGTTCCCTGTCCTCGTTCCAGCGACGAGCCAACGCCGAGAAAAGGGAGTCACGATGAGTGAGACCCAGACCAGTCAGACGATCCAGCCCGATCAACCGCGAGGTCGTGGTCGACTGCGACCCGCAGCGCGCCTTCGACCTGTTCACCGCCGACATGACCTCGTGGTGGCCGGCCGAGCACCACATCGGCTCGGCGCCGATCGAGGAGGTCGTCGTCGAGCCGCACGCCGGCGGCCGGTGGTACACCCGCCACCAGGACGGCACCGAGACCAACACCGGCTTCGTCGTCCGCTACGACCGCCCCGGTCAGGAACAGCAGGGCCGGTTCAGCGTCACCTGGCAGATCGGCGCGGACTGGAGCTACCACCCCGACCTGGTCACCACGATCGACGTGAGGTTCATCGAGGAGGAGCCCGGCCGCACGCGCGTCGAGCTCGAGCACCGCGACCTGCAGAACTTCGGCGAGCACGCCGAGCAGATGAAGAACGTCTTCGAGGCGCCCGACGCCTGGACGCGCACCCTCGCCAACTACGTCAGGGCTGCCCGCACCAGGTCGTAGAGCCGCTGACGACCGCGCACGTCGTGCTCGATCCGCTTCACCTGGTCGGCGATCTCCTTGACCGCCCAGTGCGGCTCCTCGATGTTCGCGAACGCCCCGAAGTTGGTGTACCTCGTCAGCGAGGTCACCAGCTCGGTGCGGGCCTCGCGGATGACGCGCGCGTTGAACCGGCCCAGGTTGCGGTAGGCGACGAACGTCGAGGTGTCGAAGAACTGGTTCAGCGTCGAGACCCGCGGGAACGACGGGTGGGTCTCGCGGAAGGCGAGCAGGGCGGCCGGCATGTCCGTGACCAGGGCGGGCTTGGCGTACCAGAGCACGCCGACGCGACCGTTCGCGAGCTGGAAGATGCCGACGTTGACCGACCGCTCGGAGTACTCCGGCTTGCGCGACGACGGCGGGCTCGCCCGCATCGGGTCGAGGTTGAGGCTCACCTTCGCCGCGCACTCGAGGGCGGCGAGGTCGATCGCCTCGCTGACGGACTTCACGGCGTCCCCCGGCCCCGGATCGGCGTCGATGCAGACGATCTCGCGGAAGTCGCCCTTGCGGAGCAGCTCCACCAGGCCGGTGTTCTCCCAGTGGCCACCGTCGGTCAGGTAGACGTAGGCGTCCGACGGGTCGTGCAGGCCGACGAACTCCTTCAACAGGTAGGGCAGCCGGACCCGCGGGAACGGCACGCCGTGCTCGGCGTACCTCGCGTAGCGCGGGTTCGGCATCCACACGCCGAGCCGGATGTTGGCGAAGGTGAGCAGCATGCTGGTGGGACCGATGCGGAACTTGCCCATCGCCGGCGACACGGCCGCGCTGGAGATCGCGATCGACAGCATCGTGGTGAGCCGCGGCGTGCCCTTCCGGGCGCGCACGCTGTCGAGGTGCTCGGCGTCGCACGACCACTCACCGAACTGGCCCTGGTCGTCGAGCGGCACGAACATCGTCACCCGGTCCGGGGTGATCGTCGTGCTCATGGCGGGGATGTTGTAGTGCGTGCGCACCGAACGGTTCGACACCGTGGCCGTCGTGCACACGGTCAGGGGGGTGCCCTCGGGGTTCGCCTCGCGGGGCACGAACGCGTGGAACGCCGGCTCGCGCACGTCCTCGGCCGACTCGATCTCGTCGTCGTTCTTGTAGGTCCGCAGCACCTCGCGGCCGCCCGGCGGCCGGACGCGGTACGTCGCGTAGGCCAGCCGCAGCTTCCCGCGGTAGAAGCCGGCCAGCGACCACCACTCGGGCGTGGCCCCGAGGTGCACGACGAGCAGGACGGCCAGCGCCACCAGCCACCAGCCCAGTCCGTGCAGCGACCAGAAGTCGAGGATCAGGTCGTCGGGCGTCGTGGCCGCGCCGTAGGACCAGTACGCCGCGAGGAACACCAGCAGCGCGAAGAACACGATCCCGCCGAGCACGGGTGCGAACCTCGCCGCCGGCTTCATCAGGATCCTCGCCACGGCGCCCAGTGATCCCAGCGCCGCCACGGCCGATCCGAGCGAGGCGCCACCGGAGGTGACCGAGGCGACGGCCCACATCGCGTAGGGGAACAGCACCAGCGCGACGAGCAGGAACGCCCCGGCGGCGAGCAGACCGGTCGACGCCGCCCGCGCGACCTTCAGCACCGGGGAGGCACCGTTGAGCAGCTTGGCGAGCAGGACCCAGAGGACGATCCCCACCAGCCCGAGCGCGAGGGTGATCAGCGCCGGCCGCACCAGCAGGGGCGATCCCTTGAGGCACTCGAACCGCTCCTCGGGTCCGCTCGGGAACAGGCCGGTGAACCCGCACGGGAACGGCGCGCTCGCGAACCAGCCGAACAGCCGCCCGACGGGTTGGGTGATCAGCCAGAGCGTCAGCAGCAGCACCGCGGCGTTGATCACGAACCCGGTGAACACGGTGGCGTACGCCGACGGGCGGGTGCTGGCGACCCGCGACGGGGCCGCGGACGCGGCCACGACCTCGGTCGGCGTCACCGGAGGTGTCGTGGTCGGGTCCTCGTCGGGTGGCTGCGGTCTCGTCCGTCGAAGATGGGTACGGCGAGATCGGGTCGTCCGCGTCGCCGCGGGGCGACCGGGCCACCAGGTAGCCGAGGTTCAGCAACAGGTGCCGCTCCTCGAGCGTCATGGCCGACTCGTCGTTCTCCGGCGGCCCACGCCGTGGGGCTGTTGGGCCCGAACAACGCCCCGTCGACCTCGATGGCGCTGCGCGAGATGCTCCAGGCCGACGCCATGTTGGAGCCACCCGAGATCGCCGTGACCGCGTCGGCGTGCCCCCAGCCGATCCGGTCGCCGTCAGCCTCTCCCTCCAGCACCTGCAACGCGCCGAGGGTGATCGACGACGCGCGGATGCCACCACCGGACAGGGCGATGCCGAACTTCCGGTGCTGGTCGGCGGCGAGCCTCGTCGCCATCGCCTCCCGCTCGTGGGGCGGGTCCGACCAGAGCAGCGAGGCGAACGAGGTCAGCCGGCCCCACGCCTGGCCCGGGGTGCGCAGCCACGGACCGGACAGGGCGATCAGCAGCGCGCCGCCGACGTAGACGGCCACCACCACGAGCAGCAGCCACTTGCCCCACGACACGACCGCCGCCGCCGGCCAGACCCAGGCGATCCACCAGGACTCCGCGTAGTCGCTGGCGACTCCCCACATGAGGAGCACGTCCTCGACGACGTCGAGGGCCGCGGCCACGAGCACCAGCTGCGCCACCCGGCGACGCCACGTGTCGCGAGCCAGGTGCAGCCGGTAGAGGCGGCCGAAGAACAAGGCCGCCCACCGGAGCACCAGCGCGTAGCCGATGATCACGAACACGTCGAGCAGCAGGCCGAGGATCACGTGGTCGAGGCCCAGGCCGGCTGCGTCCGCGGCGTTGCCGACCAGCTCGAGCCGGGCGATGTCGCGGTTGCCCTCGCGGATGTCCGGGACGAACAGCAGCCCTCCGGCCACCACCAGCGAGCCGAGCCCGACGAGCAACCAGACGGCTGACGGCCGGGCCTGCGCGAAGCGCTCGCGACCCTCCCGGAGGTAGTCGGTGCGCTCAGGACGGTCGACGGACTCGGTCACGGCACTCCCCAAGGCTGGTCACAACTGACTGAACACGACTGGTTGGTCACAACTGGCGTCACCAGTCTCGCCAGCCTCTGGCGTCACCGCCAGAGCCCGAACGGGCCGGGCTAGAACTGGTCGAGCTGGTCGGGGTCAGCCGCGGGCCGCGCCGTACCCGAGCAGCGCGGCGAGGCCGAGGGCGCTTCGCGGGGCGTACGGCGCGCGCCACAGGCCGCCGTGCGAGGCGGCGTACGCCTCGTCCTGCCAGGTGTGCTCGTGCTTCGGCCCGCCGCCGGTGTGCAGGTCGTGGACGAGGAGAGCCGCCATCAGCACGTTGGAGGTTGCCGGCTCGAAGACCTCGACGCCGAAGCGGTGGGCTCCTGCGTACGCCGCGGCCAGCGCCCGGTTCTTCACCACCGACCTGGTGCGTGTGGGCGGCGCGACGTTCATCGAGACCAGCGCTCCGTCGTGTCGCGCGAGCGTGGCCCGCCACCGCTGCAGCCGCTTGGCGAGCGCGTAGTTGGGTCCCTGCTGGGGCACCATCGAGTCGTTGATGCCCGGGTCGGAGCCCGGCACGTAGCACCGGCGCAGCAGCCGCCCGCCCGACAACGCCCGCAGCGGCCGGCCGAGCGTCTTGGACCTGGCGGACCGCCCCTCGTAGGCGCGGGTCGAGTGGTCGACGGCATCCCCGGGTACGGCGAACACGTCGGTCGGCGTGGCCAGGAACCCGAGCGCCACGTCGTCCCGACTGCCCTGGAGGCGGACGGTCAGCTCGTCGACCGCCACCGAGACCCGGGTGTTGGTCGCGCCGTCGGCGTAGACGTAGTTGCCGATCACCAGCGTGCCGGGCTGCTCGTGCAGCCAGCGTTCGACGACGGGTACGTCGGCGAGCAGGTCGACGCCCGCTGTGTCCTCCAGCGCTCCGGCCGCTCCCCCGCGGACCGGCGCGACCAGTGACCCGGCGCCTTCCTTGGCCAGCGGCAGCAGGCGCTTCCAGATCTCCGGCCGGTCGAGGTCGACCGCGGCCACGCGCGCACCCCACCGCATCAGCGAGGGCAGCGGCCCCATCTCGGCGCCCGCCCCGAGCACCGCCACGGTGTGCCCCTCGAGCCGCAGCCAGTCGGGGTTGTCGAGCACGGCCTCGACCGCCTCGGAGACCGTCGGCTCGACGATGCCCTGCTTGGCCCACGCCTCGACGCGGCGCCGGATGCCGACACCCCGCAACCGCTCACCGTGGTAGGGCAGCACCAGCTCGTCGACCGGTTTGCCGTTGCCGACCACCTCGACGCCCTCGATGTCCTTCGAGCCGCTCTCCCACTTGTCCAACGGTCGCTCCTCGCCGTCGGGACCGAGCACGCGCATCTGCTCGTGCAGCGCGTCGAGCCCGCCCCTGGCCACCTCGATCGCCGCCTGCGGCGAGACCAGCCCGGCCTCCACGAGCCGGCGGAAGTGGACGAGGTAGTCCGTCCGCCAGGCCGTGGCCTGCTCCGCCGCACTGGCACCGACCGGGTCGACCGGGCGCAACGCGTCGGCGACCACGCTGCGGCCCACGCTCGACGTGCTCCTCCTGCCCTCCGCGTCGGCGGGGAAGACAAGCCCTTGCTGCTCATCGCTAGCCATCTGGCCATGGTGCCCGATCGGCGCCGGGACACGCAGGGAGGCTCCGTCGTCGACCTGTCCTGAACCGGCGCTTCCCGGGCGTAGATTCGTCTCGACCTGTCGATGGTTTCGCGTGACTCGGGCCGCGGTGGAGCACCTCAGGAGGCGACATGGAGCGCGACTGGTACGCCGTCGGATGGAAGATGCTGCTCTTCAGGGGAGTCCTCGGGATCCTCTTCGGCATCCTCGCGATCGCCTGGCCGATCGAGACCGCGATCGCGTTCGCACTGCTCTGGGGCATCTGGGCCCTGGCCGACGGGGTCGGCTCCATCGTCCAGGCCTTCCAGCCCGACGCGAAGGGCCGGGTCTGGCTGGTCCTGATGGGCCTGGTCGCGCTCGTCGCGGCGTTCTTCGCGATCTTCAGTCCCGGTGTCGCCGCAGTCACGCTCACCTGGATCCTCGGCATCTGGCTGATCGTCCGCGGTGTCTTCGAGATCGTCGGCGCGTTCACCAGCTCGGCCGACATGTCGCGCTGGTTGCTGGTGGTCGGCGGCGGGCTCTCGGTGGTGCTCGGCATCCTGTTCGTGGCCAACCCCGGCAAGGGTGCCGTGAGCATCGCCTTCGTGCTCGGCCTGATGGCGCTGCTGTGGGGCATCGCGTTCGTCGTACTCAGCCTGATGCTGCGCAGCCAGGCGAGCCACGTCGGAGGTCCCGCGACGACTCCTCCGGCCACTGCCTGACCCAGACCGGCCTCAGTTCAGCCCGATGTCACGGGGGTGCTTGGCCTCGATGGACTGCCAGCCCGCGTCGCGACCCTCCTGGTCGACTCCCTGCACGAGCACCTCGTACGGCGCGCTGCGGTAGCTGGCCAGCCACCGGAACTTCCGCTCCACGTCGGGCCGGTCGTCCAGGCCCACCCAGGCGCGGCCGACGGAGTCGCCCTCGATGATCCACTGCGGGTGCTCGGCGTTCGGGTTGGTCCGGTTGAAGTACGAATAGCGGTCGAAGCCCTGCTGCCAGCGCGAGTACCTGATCGTGTAGTCGGGGAACACGCACTCGAAGATCTCGATCTTGCCCTCCACCATCGGCTGCTTCTTCTCGCAGTTGTCGCCCAGGGAGGGGAAGACGCTCTGCATCCCCTTCAGTCCCTCGGGCTGCGGGCAGCTCTGGGCGTCCGCCGCCGTGCTGCCGTCCCAACAGTTGCCGGCGGTATCGGCGCTGCCTGCGGCGGGCTCGTCGATGGTCTTGTTGTCAGCGGTCGCCGTCGCCTCCGGCGGCGGGTCGTCCTGGTTGAGGTAGATCCCGGCGGCGAAGGCAATCGCCGCCAGCGGCACCGTGATCGCCAACGTCAGCTTCAGCGAGAACCTCCAGCGACGGCGGCCGGGGTCGCGTTCGCGCTCTCCCGTGTCGTCGGAGTCTGCTCCACCGCCGCCTCCCTCATCGGTGGCTCGGTCATCGGTGCCTGGCTCATCGGTGCCTGGCCCATCGGTCGTCGACTCCACGTCGCCGACCCCCGTCAGCGTCCGGGTGCGCTGCACATCCGCCTCCTGCTCGACGCCGAGCAGGTCGCGGGCCCGGGTGGCGAGGCCATCGGGGTCCGCGGCGGTCGGGTCGAGCTTGCGCAGCTCGTCACTGACAGCCTGGACCGCCTCCCAGTCCTCGACGCCGGCATGCACCCGCAGCTCGTCCTGCAGGCTGGTGATGACGCGCTCCCGGTCGGCGCCCTGTCGCTGCGCCAGGCGGGCGGCGTCGCGACGCGCGGCGGTGTCGCGATAGCCGGGGTCCAGGGTGCTGACGCTGTCGAAGAGGGCCACGGCCTCGTCGTACTTCCCCCTGCGTGCGGCCGCGAGCGCCTGCACGTAGAGGCCGTACTTGGCGGCCTCCTCGGGGATCGCCTCCCCCTCCTCCGAGGTGGCGGTCGACGCGACCCCGTCGGCGGCGGTGAGCTCGAAGAGGCGGGTGTCGTCGGTGCGCAGGTAGACGACGGGCGTGACCCACTCCAGGGTCTGCTCGCCGGTGCCGTCGATGGCGATGCGCCCGAGCCGGACCGCCTCGTCGACGGCGATGTTGTGCGCCATCGCCTGGTAGAAGCCGCGCGAGAACGCCAGCGCCGCCGGGTCGGTGACCGCGAACTGCATCGCCACGGTCGCGGTGATCCCGCTGTGCACCAGGGACGCCGCCGTGCTCGAGAGCAGGTCGTCGGCGGCGGACTCGCCCGACGAGCACGAGTTGAGTACGACGAGCCGCGGCACCGGCCGACACGCGTGCAGCAGCCGGGCGAACCGGGCCGCACTGACCATCGACGCGTTCCCGGTCTTCTCGTCCTCGAGCGCCAACACGCCACCCTGCGCGCGGACACCGCCGTGCCCGATCACGTGCAGCACGTGCCAGGGCCCGGCCATCAGCTGCTGCTGCAGCGCGCTCCAGCTGCCGCCGTCGACCCAGACCATCTCGACGAGCCCCTGCTCCTGCAGCTCGCCCAGGGAGTCGTCGAGCCGGCGTCGTTCCTCGGCCGTGTCCAGCGCCGCCAGGTCCTTCGGCGCCGCCACGATGCCGAGGATGCGCAGTGGTCCGGTCGCTGCCAACGGGGCCGAAGGCTGCGCCGAGTCGACGTAGCGGACGACGGGCTCGCGCTGGCAGAGGTACTCCCCCGCCTCGGGGTCGAACAGCGTCTCCCAGGGGATGCCGGCGAGCTCGTCGACGCGGAGCCGCAGCACCACCCGGAGCGGTTCGCCCTTGCGCCCCGCCTCCTGCAGGCTCGCGGTGTAGCGGCCGTAGACATGGTCGGCGAAGAGCGCCTCGAACAGTGCGTGCCCGACCTCGCGGACCGGCGCCTCGAGGGTGGAGTACGCCGCGCGCTGGGTGACGGCCGAGGCCAGCACGCTGGCGGCCAGCTCGCGTCGCCGGTTCAGGATCGAGGCGGCGTCGAGCTGCATGGTGCCGGTCGCCGTACCCGCGGGCGAGTCCACCTCGACCTCGTAGGTCCCAGGTGTGCTCCCAGCTCGGATCTCGATCTCGAGGTCGTTGCCCATGCGAGTCCTCCGCCCTCCATCAGACTCCAGGGAGCCCATGTGACACAAGAGTCAGTTGGTGAGGACGGTGATACCTGGGAGGGATGTGACCGAGATGCCCTTTTCGAGGCGTACGCCGGGCAGAGCGCACCGAAATCCCGGCCGGAACTGTTGCCGTCGCCACCCGGCCGTCCTAGGTTGCCTGAATGAGCCCGCCGGAGGTACTCGGCCTCTGAGGGCGCATGGGTCTCGGGAGGCGCCATGTCTGCTCAGCACGCACCGTCCACCCCCCACCAGCAGCGTCGGCGGAGGCGACCTCTCCTCCTGGCCGCGTGCCTCGGTGCGCTCGTCCTCCTGACGAGCGCGTTGTCGATGGCCCGGGCCAGCGCGGAGCAGGAACCACCTCTGCTCGGCTCCAGCCAGGACCAGCAGGGCAAGGTGCAGGTCGTCCACGTGAAGGCGGGCACTCCCGCTGCCCGGACGCGGGTGAGCCGACTGGGCCTCGACATCACCGAGCACGGCGACGCGACCGGCGTCGAGGTGGTGCTGCACGGCAACCGTGACGCAGCCCGGCTGCGCGAGGCGGGCTTCGACTGGACGGTGCGCATCCCCGACCTGGAGGCGAGGTTCAAGGCCGACGCCGCGAAGGACAGGGCGTACGACGCCGCGACCGCCGCGTCGCCGCTGCCGAGCGGGCGCACGGCGTACCGCACCCTCGATGACTACAACCGCGAGATGACCCAGCTGGCGCGGCGCTTCCCCAACCAGGTCAAGCCGCTGACGCTGCCCAACCGCTCGGTCGAGGGACGCACCGTGCGCGGCATCGAGATCACCACGAACGCGGCCAGGGTCAACGACGGCAAGCCGATCTTCCTGATGCTCGGCGCCCACCACGCGCGCGAGTGGCCCTCGGCCGAGCACTCCATGGAGTTCGCCTACGACCTGCTGGAGAACTTCCGCACCGACGCCCGTGCCCGCCGGATCGTGCAGGGCTCCCGGACGATCATCGTGCCCGTGGTCAACGTCGACGGCTTCAACATCTCCCGCAGCGCGGCACCGCTCGGCGACTTCAGCAGGTTCGACTACGAGATGAAGCGCAAGAACTGCACCGTCTCGACGGTACACACCGGCCGCCTACCTCGGCGGCACCTGCGAGGACAACCCCGCCGGTCGGCTGAGGGGCACCGACCTCAACCGCAACTACCCCGGCTTCTGGGGCGGTGGCGGTGCCAGCGCGGACTGGTCGAACGACGTCTTCCGCGGCGACGCTCCCGGCTCGGAGCCCGAGTCCGACAACATCCGCAAGCTGATCTCCGGGCGACAGGTCACCAACCTGATCACCAACCACACCTACTCCAACCTGGTGCTGCGGCCACCGTCGATCCGGACGACGGGTTTCAGCCCGGACGAGCCGGTGTACCGCCAGCTGGGTGCGACCATGGCCGACTCGAACAACTACACCAACTGGGCTGCCTTCCAGCTCTACGACACCTCCGGTTCGGTGGAGGACTGGAGCTACTGGAACACCGGCGGCCTGGGCTTCACCTTCGAGATCGGCACCGTCGGGTTCCACCCGCCGTTCGAGACCGGCGTGGTCGCGGAGTACCTCGGCCTGCCGCCGGCCGCCGGCGCCGGCTTCGGGGGCAACCGCGCGGCCTACTACACGATGGCAGACGCGACCGTCGACTCCGCGCTGCACTCCACGATCACCGGCACCACGCAGCGCAACCGGAAGCTGACGGTGAGCAAGACGTTCATCTCCGCCACGTCACCGGTGCTCGACGAGGACGGCAATGAGGGCCCCCGCGTTACTACCAGGATCACCTGTCCTCGTCGTACGACACCACGGGCGGCTCCTTCCGCTGGGCGGTCAATCCCTCGACCCGGCCGGTCGTGGTCGGTCGATACGGGCGTGACCCGCAGGGCCCGCCCCAGCCTGCGCAGCCGCTGACCAACCCGGCAGGTACGCCGGCCGAGGGCGCCGTCGAGACGGCCACCTTCACCGTGGACGGCCCGCCGACCTACGACAACGGCACCGCCAACGTGGTGATCCAGTGGCCGGACGGCAACGTGGACTGGGACGTCGACGTCTTCGACAGCCGTGGACGACTCGTCGCCTCGGCCGCCACCCTCGACGACCCGGAGCAGGCGGTGCTGATCGACCCGGTGCCGGGCACCTACACCGTCCGATTGACCAACTACGACGGCGGCGCCACCTCTGACTGGACCGGCCACGTCGAGTACGCCTCACCGACCCCGGCCACCTACTCCGGGCTGAAGGAGGCCTGGAACCTCACCTGCAGCAACCGCAACGGCAAGGTGCTCAGCACCCGCGAGGTCATCGTCGACCGCGGCAAGACGGCGCGCGTCGGTGACCCGTGCGCGCGGCGGCGGCGCTAGTCCATCGCCAGTCTCCCGTCGCAGCTCAGTTCCAGGGCGCGGCTGGTCAGAGCCAGCCGCGCTGCCGCGCGTGCACGGCGGCCTCGACCTTGTTGCGGGTGCCGGTCTTGCCGATCGCGGCCGAGAGGTAGTTGCGCACGGTGCTCTCCGAGAGGAACAGCGCGCCGGCGATGTCGCTGACCGAGGCTCCGCTCTCGGCCGCGGCGAGGACGTCCCGCTCGCGCTGCGTCAGTGGTGAGGCGGCCACCCGGAGCGCGGCGCCGGCGAGCTCGGGGTCGACCACCGTCTCCCCGCTGACCACCCGGCGGATGGAGTCGGCCAGCCCCTCGGCCGGCCCGTCCTTGACCAGGAAGCCGTGGGCACCCGCGGCCATCGCGCGCTGGAGGTAGCCCGGCCGTCCGAACGTCGTCACCATCACGACCCGGCACTCCGGCAGCTGCCTGACGATCTCCTCCGCGGCGTCGAGGCCGCTGACGTGCGGGCAGCTCGATGTCGAGCAGGGCGACGTCGGGCCGCAGCTCGCAGCGCCCGGGCCACGACGTCGGCGCCGTCGTCGACCTGGCCGACGACCTCGATGTCCTCCTCGAGGCCGAGCAGTACGGCGAGCGCGCCGCGCATCATCGCCTGGTCCTCGGCGAGCAGGACCCGGATCACCGACGCCACGGCACCCGTTCGCGGGTCGGCACGCTCGCCGTGAGCCGGAAGCCGTCGGCGCCGGGCTCCACCTCGAGGCGCCCGCCGGCCGCGACGCACCCGGCGGCGCAGCCCGTCGAGGCCGCCCTCCCGACCGTTGGCCGGCGTCGGCCCACCGATCCCGTCGTCCCAGAGGCTGAGCCGGAGCTCGCCGTTCCCGTTGCGCAGCTCGAAGCGACAGCTGCCGGCGCCGGAGTGGCGGAGCACGTTGGTGACTCCCTCACGGACGACCCAGGCCAGCGCCTCGTCGGCGAGCGGCGGGAGCGGCCCGTCGTACGCCGGGATCGTCGGCGCGGATCCCGGCGGCGTCGAGTGCCCGCCGGGCCCCGTCGAGCTCGTCGGCCAGCGTCGGGACGCGCATCGCGTCGACGGCCTCGCGCACGTCGACCAGGGCCTGCCGGCCGACCTGCTCGATGTCGGCGGCGTGCGCTGCCGCGGCTTCGGGGTCACGGCCGGCGAGGCGGCGTACGGCCTCGGCCTTGACGACCATCACCGACAGCGTGTGCCCGAGCAGGTCGTGCAGGTCGCGGCTGAAGCGCTCGCGCTCCTCGACGACGGCCACGCGGGCCAGCTCGTTGCGGGTACGCCGCAGCTCCTCCACGGTCTCGATCAGCCGCAGGAACGAGGTCGTCGCGATGCCGGCCAGCAGCACTCCCCCGGCGGTCGTCCAGAAGATCGCGCCGCGGTCGCCGAGCAGCCACGAGGCGACCATCTCGCACGCGGTGATCACCGGGATCGCGATGATCGAGCGGCCAGCCACGCAGCACGGCCGGGGTGGTGATGATCAGCAGGATCCACGGCGAGAGCCAGCCCTCTCCCTGTGTCGAGCCGAGCACCGCAGCGGCGGCCAGGACCGCCAGGGCGACGTACGGCGTCCGCCCCTGCTGCACCGGGTCGCCGGTCGTGACCGCGACCAGGCAGGCGCCGACCATCGTCGCGACCAGCAGCAGCTGGAACGCGACCTGCGCCGGGCTGCCGTGCAGGTTGAGCAGGGGCGCCAGCACCAGGACCGGCAGCCAGACCACGATGGAGGCGTAGCGCTGCACCGCGCACCGCAGGGACCTCGACACGTCGGTCACGCTACGCCGCCTCGGGTCGGTTCCGGCGCACCTGGCGCACCTGGCGCAGGCCGACGATGAGCACCACGGCCACGCACGCGTGCAGCGACCCGAGCACGAGCGCGGCGGCCACCGTGGTCGCACCGAGTGGCCCCGACAGCGAGACCACGAACACGACCGCGGCGATGATCGTCCACGTGCGCAGGCCGTTGGCGGTCCTCGCCTCGAGCAGGCGCAGCAGCGCCACCCCGAGCACCGACACCACCAGCACGGTCGCGAGCACCGAGGCGATGTCGATCGGCTGACCGCCGCGCACCTCGAGCTCGACCCCGACGAGCTGGGACCAGAAGCCCCAGACCGCCACTGCGACGACTGCCGCCGTCGCCCCCACCACTGCATCGACCCGCACCGGCACCCGCTGCCTGATCGTCTGTTGTTCCGTCACCTGTGCCGACATCTCGTTCCCTCGCGTTCTCGCCCTCCCTGGGCGTCACGATCACGTTAGGAATCAGGAGGGGTCGCGCGGCAGAGCCGGATGTGGGCACCTGACCGGTACAAATGTCAGCGGTTGGCCGTCAGCGGTTGGCCGTCAGCGGTTGTCCCTTCAGCGGTTGGTCAGGGCCTCACGCAGCAGCGCCGCCAGCGCCTGGGCCTGGACGTCCTCGGACTCCACGTCGACGTCGGCGCCGTCGAGCGCCCGCGCGGCCAGGCCGGCCTTGCTGTCGACCAGTCCGGCGATGCGGGCGTCGATCGTCTGCGCCGCGATGATGCGCCATGCGGTGACCGGCTCGCTCTGACCGATCCGGTGCACGCGGTCGATCGCCTGGGTCTGCTCCGCGTCGGTCCACGACAGCTCCGCGAGCACGACGTTGGAGGCGACCTGGAGGTTGAGGCCCACGCCCGCTGCGGTCAGCGAGCAGACCGCGATGGCCACGTCGGGGTCGTTCACGAACGCGTCGACGTTGCGCTGGCGGACCGTGGAGGTCTGGTCGCCGCGGATCGAGGAGTAGCCGAGGCCCTGCCTTCTTGAAGGCTGCCTCGGCGGCGTCCATGACCGCGATGTGCTTGGCGAAGAAGACGACCTTGCCGGCGCTGTGCGCGAGCTGGGCGGCGTAGTCGGCCGCGAGCGGCCCCTTCGCCTCGCCGATCTTGCGCACCATGGTGAACACGTTCTCCTTGGCGGAGTCGTCGTCCCCGTCCTCGGAGAGCTCCCACTTGGCGACGCGGCGTACGAGGTCCTCGTCGATGCCCTCGATCTCGGACTCGGTACGCCGGGTCTTGATCGCGGCCTCGTAGCGCTCCACCAACCTCGCGGCGAGCTGGCGCTCGGCCTCGCGGATGGAGCGGCCGGCGGCACCCTCGAGCTCGACGGGTACGTCGGCGACGCGGCGGGCCGGGATGTCGGCAGCGACCTCGACCTTGCGTCGGCGGACGATGCCCATGTCGATGACCGCCTGGCGGGCCCTGGGGTAGAACGCGTGGTCGGCCGGGGTGAACCCGGTCTCCTCCAGCTTGGCCATCAGCTCGGCGCGCGGCTTCTTCGGGTCGATCCAGCCGAGGAACTCCCAGATCGCGCGGAAGTCCTCGATGTCGTTGATCAGCGGCGTTCCGGTCAGCGCCATGAACAGCGGCCGGGCCACGCGCTGGCGGATCCGGTCGGCGATCTCGCGGACGTGCTGGGAGCGCTGCGACTTCTTGTTCTTGATGAAGTGGGCCTCGTCGACGACCATGCCGCGGAAGCCGTGGGTGCTCATCCACCCCACGTGGCGGTCGAGCACCTCGTAGTTCAGGACCACGATGTCGGCGAAGCCGTCGATGGACTCGCCATCGCCGTGCACGACCGTGACCGTGCGCCGCGGCGTCCACTGCTCGACCTCGCGGGCCCAGTTGGTCTTGACGACGTTGGGCACCACGCAGAGCAGCGGATAGGCGTTGGCCGCCTCGGCCGCCAGCAGCGCCTGGGCCGTCTTGCCCAGGCCGGGCTCGTCGGCGAGCAGGAAGGTGCGGTGCCCATCCGCGGTCGACGCGACGACCTGGGCCTGGTGGGGCATCAGCTCGAGGTCACCGGGGACCCGCACCGTCGTCGGGTCCGGGAGCTCCATGCAGGCGGGAGCACCGGGGTTGGCGTGCTCGAAGGAGTTCAGCAGCGGCTCGATCAGCTCCCAGCCGGCCAGCCGACGCGTGGTCGGCCGGGGCGGTGCGGCGGAGAAGTCGGGCGCCATGAACGGGTTGGCCAGCTGGGCGGCGACGGCCGACTTGGGGGCCACCCGGCGCTCGGGCGGCGCAGCACCGGGCTCGGGCTCGGCGGTCTTCTCGGGGTCCGGCTCGAGGCCGGCCTTGCGCTGCATCTCGCGCATGATCGCCCGGGAGCCGGAGGTGACCTCGGCATCCTCGTCGAGGAGCTCGAAGAAGGACGGGTCGGTCGCGGCGATGCGGGCCAGGATGGCCGCGATGCCGTCGAGCCGCTTGAGCTCGGCGTCCCGGCGCGAGGCGACCGACTCGTCGGTCCGGACCCGGACCCGCTCGCGCCGCGCCAGCAGGGCGATCGCCTGGTAGGTCACCCGGTCGGTCGAGGTGACCCGGCCACGTTCCACGGCACCCTCGACCCGGCGTACCTCACGAGCGAGCACGGGCACGATGCCCGTCTCGTCGCGGTGGCGCCGCGCCTGGCCGCCGCTCTTCTGGCCGCCGCCGTTCTGGCGCCCGCCGCCGTTGCTCTTGCTGGCAGCCTTGCCGTCGTTCCGGCGGTTGCGTCCGGACCGATCCCTGTGGCGTGTGGCCACACATGCTCCTTCCGAGCGTGCGGTGCCGGGCTGGGCCACCGCACGGATGCTGTTCTCGTCACCGTGAAGCTGACGACGACGCTCGGGGCGTGCTCCCCGACCCTGGGGCGGACCAAGTCCGCCTGTCCCGCCGGATCCGTTGTCGAGCCGAGAACGGGTCCCTCTTCGTGCGGGGCAACACCCATGATTCCACACTCCGGCAACGAGGCGAGCGCGAACCACCCTTCAGACGGTCAACTCCTCCCGGTCAGGGCGCCGACTGGCGACGGTAGGCGCCCGGCGTCATCCCCGTGAACCGCACGAAGGCCGCCGACAGTGCCGCGTCGGAGCCGTAGCCGACCTGCCCCGCCACCGCGTCCACCGTGAGCCGGTCGGACCGCAGCAGCGCCTGCGCGCGGCCGCATCCGGCAGCCGAACGCGTACTCCATCGGGCTCTGCCCCACCAGCCCGGTGAACCGCGCCGCGAACGCCGTCCGCGACAAGCCGGCCTCCCGCGCGAGTCCGGCCACGGTCCACGGGCGGGCCAGGTCGCCGTGCAGCGCGGTCAGCGCCCTGCGCGATGGCCGGGTCACGCAGGCCGTGCAGCCACCCGGGCTCGTCGGCCGTCTCGAGGTGGTGGCGCAGCGCGCGGGTGACCAGGGCGTCGGAGAGCCGCGCCATCACCACCTCGCTGCCGGGTCCGCGCTCGACGGCCTCGGTGACGAGCGCCGTGGTCAGGCCGTCCAGCCACGGCGTCCGCTGCGGGTCCGCCGGCACGTGGATGCAGGTGGGCAGACCCGCCACCGCCGGGTGGTCGTCGTCGGCGAAGAAGAACACCCCGCACACGATCCGGGTCTCCTCCCCCACCTCGCCGAAGACCGCCTCGACGTCGGGCGAGCGCTCGGCGAGGGCCATCGAGGAGTACGGCCTGGCCCGCGAGTCCTTGCTCGAGCACATCGTGTGCGCGTCCGCGCGAGGCAGGATGACGAGGTCGCCGGGCGCGAGTGCGTACGTCGTACCGTCGTCCACCACCAGGTGCGGACGCCCCGCCACCACGATGTGCACGCCGCGCAGCGGACCGTCGAACCGCAGCCGCCAGTCGCCGCGCAGGAGCAGCGAGCGGTACGTCGCGCTGTCCAGCCGCAGCTCACGGAGCACGTGGCTGAGCAGGTCCTCGTGACTGAGCAGGTCCTCGGGGCTGGCCGGGACGGACGATGAAGAGGAGCGGACGCTCACGCATGGAGCATCTCTCCACCGCTGCCTAGCGTCCAACCATGAACACCGAGACCCACACCCAGACCACGCACCCAGACCCTGATCCGCGGCATCGTCCAGGCCACCATCCCCGTCACCGACCTGGCCCGCAGCGCCGCCTTCTACCGCGACCTCCTCGGCCTCGACTACGTGCGCGAGTTCGGCGACGGCGCACAGTGACCGGCTGCGCGCTGGCCGACTTCGAGGCGGGCTACCTGATCGCGCTGCGCCGCCGCGACACCCTCCGTGGGGGCGGCGACGCCGACCTGCGCGGCGAGCACCCGATCATCGTCGAGGCCACCTCTCCCGAGGCCGCCGAACGGATCCGCGACCGCGCCACCGCCCTCGGCATCGGTTCGACCAGCGGCACCCATGCCGACGGCACCTGGATCGAGTTCCTCGACCCCGACGGCATCGCCATCCGGGTCGTCCACTCGACGACGCTCGCCGACTCGTTCTTCGGGGTCGTCTTCGGACCCGACGGCGAACCGGAGTTCTACGACTCGCCGCGCGTTCAACTGCCACCGCCCGCTCACGTCTGCCGCCTGAACCGCACGTCACCGTTGGGCATTCGCTCCGCCGAGTACGTCGAGTCGTGCGCCCGATGGTGGTGCCACGAACACAGGAGTACGCCGTCACGCAGGTCGGTGCGGCCACCGCGGGCCCAGGGGCGTCCCCAGTGATGGGCCTCGCACCAGCTCGCCGGGACGGTGCACCCCTCCGCTCGGCACTCGCGATCGCGAACCACCATCGCCTTGCGCTGCGCCGGCTTGAAGAACCGCGAGCTGCGACCGAGGTCGAGCACCTCGGACCGGCCACCCAGCACCGCCGGGATGATCTCGGCGGTGCAGGCCAGCCGGCGGGCCTCGGCCGCCGAGATCCGCTCGCCATTCGAGAGCCCAGCCGCCGAGAGATCGCGACGCAGGTCCTCGAGCGGGACGGTGACGATGACCGTCGTGGCATCGCCGCCGTGCACGGGCAGGCGGCGCGGGTCGACCGCCTCGAGGAACGAGCAGAACGCGCTGCCCAGCCGACGGAAAGCCGGGATCCGGTCGGCCTCGCCCAGGCCCGTGATGGCGGGGTGAGGTGAAGGCTTCGAGGTAGGTGCGCAGTCGAGTCGGCAGCGGCGTCGGGCACGCGGATCACGATGCGGGTCGTCCCGTCGCCGAAGGTCTTCAGGCTCAGGCTGGTCCGCTCCCGCGCGCGGCGCTCCTCCGCATCGAGCGCCTTGGCTTCCTCGAGCTCGTAGACGTCCGGCGCCACGACCTCGAGGATCTTGCGACCGAGCAGCCGGAGCTCGCGCGGGCCGAGGTGCGCTGCCTCGGCCACGAGGTGTGCCTCGGCCTTGGCCAGCACCTCGGGTTCGACGCGGTCGCGCGGGCAGCTCGTCCAGGGCACGGGTGATGACCACCGCCTGCGCCACGTTGAGGGCGCCCTGCCGCGAGCGCGGTCTGCGCGACCGCCCAACGTCGGTCGAGCGACTCCGCCAGGGCCAGCTCACGCCGGTGCTCGGCCGCATCACCGCGGGTGTCGTGCGTCAGCAGCGCGGCGACGTCGCGAGCACCTTCCGCAGCGGCGACGTCGTCGGCCACGGCCATGGTCTGCAGTCGCACGGCAGCGAGCCGTGCCTCGAGGCGAGCGAGCTGGACCAGCAGGGCTCGCTTGTCGGAGGCGTCCAGGAAGATCGGCGCACTGGCCGCCATCTCCTCGAGCACCGACTCGATGACGGCCGCACCCGCAAGGAGGGGATGACGCTGTGGCTCGACGGACGACTCCACGGAACCGGCACCTCCCACATCGACACGACCAACGACGTCACATGTCGATGCAGCGTGCCCGTGAGAGGCGATCCGTAGCGTCGTACGGACCCACCCGAGGCCCCAGCATCACTATCACCTCGGGATAGGATCTATCGTACACCTGTTCGGATAGCAAGGCAAGAAGGTCTTGTGGCAGAAGCCGCGCACCACTAGGTTGCGAACGCCGTGCCCTCGACTGGCAGGAGAGCCCCATGACGCAGACCGACGTTCCCGACGACGAGGCGGCGCGGCTCGAGGCCCTCGGCTACACCTCGGAGTTCAAGCGCGAGATGAGCATGTGGGCGAACTTCTCGCTCGGCTTCACCTACCTCTCCCCCGTGGTCGCGACCTACACGCTCTTCGGCGCTGCCATCGTGGCCGGCGGTCCCCCGATGATCTGGTGGCTGGTCATCGTCGGCGTCGGGCAGTTCCTCGTGGCGCTCGTCTTCGGCGAGATCGTGTCGCAGTTCCCCGTCGCCGGCGGCGTCTACCCGTGGGCCCGTCGACTCTGGGGTCGGCGGTGGGCGTGGTTGACCGGGTGGGTCTACCTGGTCGCGCTGCTCACCACGATCGCCGGCGTGGTCTACGGAGCCGGTCCCTACCTGGCGACCCTGCTCGGGTTCGACGAGGGCGTCACCTCGACGATCATCTGCGCCTTGATCATGCTGGCCGTCGCGCTCGCCCTGAACATGCTCGGCACCCGCGTGCTGGCGACCGCGGCCGTGATCGGCTTCTCCGCCGAGCTGCTCGGCGCTCTGGTCGTCGGCGGCTGGCTGTTGCTCACCCAGCGCCACAACGACCTCTCGGTGCTCTTCGACACCAAGGGCGTCGAGGGGTCAGGCAGCTACCTCCCCGCGTTCCTGGCGGCGGCGATCATCGGCGTCTACCAGTACTACGGCTTCGAGGCCTGCGGCGACGTCGCCGAGGAGGTGCCGGACCCGACGCGCGAGATCCCCAAGGCGATGCGGATGACGATCTACATCGGCGGCGCGGCCTCGACCCTGGTCTGCCTGTCCCTGCTGCTCTGCGCGTGAAGGACTTCGGCGCCATCATCAGCGGGAAGGACGACGACCCGGTGATGACGATCCTCAACGACGTCTTCGGCACCACCGGCACCAAGTTCGTCCTCGTCGTCGTGATGCTGTCGTTCCTGTCGTGCACGCTGAGCCTGATGGCCGCGGCCAGTCGGCTGATGTACTCCTACGCGCGCGACGACATGATCTTCGGCTCGCACCTGCTGCGTCACTTCGACAAGGCGCGCCACGTCCCGCCGTACGCCATGATCGTCGCCGCCCTGGTGCCGGCCCTCATCGTGCTCGGCTCGGTGGTCTCGGAGAAGGCGCTCACCTCGATCGTGTCGTTCGCGATCCTCGGCATCTACCTCGGCTTCCAGATGGTCGTCTTCGCCGCACTGCGCGCCCGGTTCAAGGGCTGGGTGCCGTCCGGCCCCTTCACGCTCGGTCGCTGGGGACTGCCGATCACGATCAGTGCGCTGACGTACGGCGTCCTCACGATGATCAACGTCGCGTGGCCCCGCACACCCGATGCGCCCTGGTACGACAACTACGTCGTCATCCTGTCGGCGCTCGTCGGCATCGGCGTGGGTGCGATCTACATGGTGATCGCGAAGCCCTACCTGCGCAGCGAGGCCACCTCGGGCGACGCCATCCCGACGGTCGCCGACCAGCCCACCTCGACGACCTAGACCCGCACGTGTCCCGGATCCTCCTCGTCCTGTGCACCCTCACCTGGTGGGTGCTCCCCGGCATGGGGGTCATCGACCTGACCGTCACCTGGGACCCCGAGTGGCCCGTCATGCTCGAGGCCGGGTGGGGAGTGCTGTTCACGGTGGGGATCGGCCTGCCGTTCCTGGTCACCGCGATCCGCCCCCGCCTGGCCTCCGCCGTCGCTCGCGCAGCTGTACGTCGTCACGTGCGCGCTCCTCATCGGCTGCGTCGTCGGGCTGGAACCGCAGGCGTGGTGGATCTTCGCGATGCTGGCGATCGAGCTGCCACTGCTGCACCTCGTCGCTCGCGGCACGACGCTCGGGCCGACGAGGCTCTCCCCGGTCATGCTCGGCTGCGCGGTCGTCGCCGCGCTGCCCGCACTCGCCTACGCGTGGGACATGACCGTGCAGAACCGTCGATCACTGCTCACCTCCGACATCACGAACGAGACCGACCACTACGCGATCCAGGCCGCGCTGGCCCTGACCCTCGTCGCTCTCCCTGCCGTCAGCGCCTGGTGGCCAGGCGCACGCACGCTGCTCGGGACCAGCACCGCCCTGATGGCGGCGTACCTCGGCCTGGTCTCCTACCACTGGGACCTCGCCGATGCCGGATTCAGTCACGCGTGGTCGGTGGCGGTGATGGCGTGGGCTGCCGTCGTCGCGGTCGCGTCGTGGTGGCCACGCTAGCCGCGAGCGGCGTACGTCAGCACCTCGGCCATCGCCTCGCCGTCCTCCGGTCCCCTGAACTCGACCTGCGCGAGCCAGACCACGACCGTGCGCGTCGACGGGATCACGTAGCCGGCGGTGCCGGTGCCGCCGACCCAGCCGTAGCGACCCAGCGACGTTCCACGGGTCCTTGACCTGTACGTCGACCCCGCCGCCGAACCCCCAGCCCTGGCCGTCCAGGAAGTGGTTGCCCGGCTCGGCCTCGACGTGACTGGTCATCATCAGCCCGACGGACTCCGGCGACAGCACCCGCCGACCCTCGTGCGTGCCACCGTCGAGCAGCATCTGCCCGAAGGCCCACCAGTCGTCGACCGTGGACAGCACGCCGCCGGCACCCGACTCGAACGGAGGCGGAGTCGTCCACTGACCGTCGGGCGGGTCGACCAGCTCGAACCCGTCGTCGCCGCGCTCGTAGAGCGACGTCATCCGCTCCACCTCGGTCGTCCAGAACTTGGTGTCCTTCATCCCGAGCGGCTCGAGGACCGTCTCGGCCAGCACCTCTCCCAGCGAACCCGACGTGGCGCGAGCCAGCAGCACGCCGAGGACGTCGAGCCGGTGTTGTAGGTCCAGCCCTGGCCGGGCTGGTGGAGCAGCGGCACCTCGGCCAGCCGCGCCATCCACTCGTCGGTCGCCGGCACCTCGAGTGGCCGCGGCGGCCCCTGCTTCAGCCGCTCCGTCAGCAGCGTCGGGACGGGTGAGTCGAAGTTCGACGGGTACCCGTGCCCACCCCGCAGCGTCAGCAGGTCGCGCACGGTGATCGCTCGCTCGGCGGGTACGACGTCGTCGATCGGGCCCTCCACACGTGCGCATCACCATCGGCGAAGCCAGCTCCGGCAGCCACCTCGACACCGCGTCGTCGAGCCCGAACACCCCGCGCTCGACCAGCACCATCGTCGCCGCTGCCGTGATCGGCTTGCCGATCGACGCGACCCGGAACAGCGAGTCCCGCGTCATGTCGGGACCGCCGACGGAGCGCGAGCCGGCGCAGACGACCTCGGCGTCTCCGTCCCGCGCGACCAGCGCGACCCCGCCCGGAACCATCCCGGCAGCGACCTTCGCTTCGACGATCTCCTGGAGACGGGTCACGGCTCCATCCTGGCGTAGACAACCGGGAACCTTTTCGACCCTCCGGTGCGACAGTGAGGTCATGACAGCCTTCGGGCGCCCGGGCACCGCTCCCGACGCCACCAGCGACCAGGACGACCTCGTCCTGCTGGCGCGGGTGGTCGAGGCGGACAACGCGGCGCTGAAGGAGCTCTACGACCGCCACGCCGCCTGGTTGCACGCGCGGCTGATGCGCCGGTGCAACGACCGCGAGGTCGTGGCCGACGTCCTCCAGGACACCTTCGTGACGCTCTGGAAGGACGCCCGCAAGTTCCGCGGCGACAGCGAGCTCGCGGGCTGGCTGTGGGGCATCGCGTTCCGGCGCCTGGTCTCCCGGCTGCGCTCGCGCAAGGACGTCGTCCTGCTGCCCGAGTGGGACTCCCCCGCCATGGGCAACGTGCCGGCGGCCGAGGACGAGGTGCTGCTCGGGGTGGAGTACGGCGACCTCGCCGGTGCGCTGCGCCGCCTCTCCCCCGAGTTCCGCTCGGTCGTGCAGGCGGTCGTGCTCGACGGGCTGACCACCAAGGAGGCCGGCCGGTTGCTCGGCGTACGCGAGAACACCGTGAAGACCCGGCTCCATCGCGCCAAGGCCCAGCTGCGCGGCTCGCTGGCCGAGGCCGCTCTCGAGGGAAAGTGGAGGTGAGGTGGCGATGACCACCCAGACCTGGCACGCCGACCACGACCTGCTCGCGGCGTACGTCGCCGGCGCGCTCGACCCGATCAACGGCGCCTCGGTCGAGCAGCACCTCGACCGCTGCGCCGAGTGCCGGCAGGCGATCCGCCCCCTCGTCGACGCTCCCGCCCTCGACCGCGTCTGGGCCGAGGTCCGCGACGTCGTCGACAGCCCCGCGCTGCCGTTGACCGGTCGGCGTCGCCCGGCGTCTCGGCGTCTCCGAGCCGACCGCGATGCTGCTCGCCGCCACCGCCTCGCTGCGCACCGCCTGGCTGGCCAGCGCCTTCGTGGCGCTCGGCTTCGCCGCGGCAGCGGTGCTGTGGTCGGGAGGCAACGCCCTGGCGCCGTTCCTGCTCGTCGCCCCGCTCGTCCCGGTGCTCGGCGTCGCCTCCGCCTACGGCCCGCACGAGGACCCGCTCGAGTCGCTGGTCGTGACCGCGCCGTACGGCCGCACCCGGCTGATCCTGCTGCGCACCCTCGGCGTGCTCGTCTCGGTGCTCCCGTTCGCGATCCCGCTCGGCTTCGTCCTCCCGGGCCCGGTGTGGCTCGGGGTCGCGTGGCTCGGGCCGGCGCTCGCGCTCGTCCCGGTGCTGATGGCGCTGTCCAGCTTCGTCGGACCCCGCGCCGGTGCCGCCGTCGTCGCCATCGGGTGGAGCGGCGTCGTGCTGCTCTCCGTCCGCCAGCTCCCGGCGACCTGGCCGGTCGAGTCGACCCAGCAGCTCGTCTACCTCGCGCTCGCGGGGGTCTCCCTCGTCGTGCTGTTCGTCCGGTCGCGCCAGGACCGGCAGATCGGAGCAGTCCTGTGAACACCGTCGACCTTCGCGGCGTCACCAAGTCCTACGGCCGCACGCCACGCCCTCGCCGGAGTGGACCTCGCCTTCGACCACGGCGTCACCGGCCTGCTCGGTCCCAACGGCGCCGGCAAGACGACGCTGCTGCGGATCGTGGCCACCTCCATCGCGGCCGACACCGGCACGGTGCGGCTGCTCGGCCACGACCCGCACGGCTCGCACGCCGACGTCACCGCGATCCGCCGCGAGCTCGGCTACCTGCCGCAGGAGCTCGGCTATCCCAGCGACATGACGGCCTTCGGCTTCGTCGAGTACGTCGCCGTGCTGAAGGAGTGGAACGACCGCAAGCAGCGCACCCGGGAGGTACGCCGCGTGCTCGACCTGGTCGGCCTCGGCGACCTGTCCGGCAAGAAGGTCTCGAAGCTGTCCGGTGGCCAGAAGCGTCGCGTCGGGCTGGCCCAGTCGCTGATCGGCGACCCGCGCATCCTGGTGCTCGACGAGCCGACGACCGGGCTCGACCCGGCCCAGCGAGCCGACCTGCGGCGCACGCTGTCCGTGGCGGCCGGCCGGTGCGCCGTACTCCTCTCGACGCACCAGACCGAGGACGTCGCCGCCCTCTGCGAGCGCGTGGTCGTGCTCGCTGCCGGCCAGGTCCGTTTCGACGGCGCCGTCGCCGACCTGATCGCCACCGCCGAGGGCCAGGTCTGGCTCGCCGACGAGGATCCCGGCCCCGACGCGGTGATGAGCTGGCGCACCGGCAACGGCCGGCACCACGTGGTCGGCGGCGTGCCACCGCCGGGCGCGGTCCCGGCCGAGCCGACGCTCGAGGACGCCTACCTCCTCATGCTCGGCGCCGACGCCCGATCAGCCAGGGCAGCCCCCGCCTAGCGCGCGCTTGTCGACACCACACACCCTCTCGACCCAACCACGCCCACTGGAGTCACCATGACTGACATCGCCCTGCCCACACACGCCCCCGCCAGCCTGCGCACGATGGCCGGCATCGAGGCCCGCCGCCTCGCGCGTCACCCTGCGTTCATCCTCGGAGTGGTGCTCGCCTTCGGCGTGCTCGCGCTGCTCGACATCCTCACCCACGACCCCTACATCGGCGACCTGCTGTCGATGCCGGTGATCCCCGCGTTCTTCATCGGGTTGCCCAGCCTGATCGCCACGGCCCGGCTCACGCGATCCACCGAGGCGACGGCCGAGGCCATCGGCACGGCGCCCGGCTCCGAGGCCCGTCGTACGGCCGCCCTGTGCCTGGCCTGCTTCGTGCCGTTCGCCGCCGGCGCGCTGTGGATGGCGACCCATGTCATCCTCGTGGCGCTGCACGGCGGGGCCCACCCCAACGAGTGGTGGTTCGGCACCATGTCCGACCTGCAGGTGTGGTCGATCATGATCGCGCTCGGACCGATCGCCTGCCTCGGCGGTGCGCTGCTCGGCGTACTCACCGGACGCTGGCTGCGCTTCCCCGGCGCCCCCGCCGTGATGGTGGTCGCGGTGATCGCCATCGACATGGTCGGCCAGATGATCTTCGTCGACGGCAGCTCCTCGGAGCTCCGCCTCTGGGTGCCGTGGGCGATGTTCCACGGCGGGGGCGAGTCCGACGGCACGGCGAAGCTGTACGCCGGCAACGCGGCCTTCTACGCGATCTACCTGCTCTGCCTCTGCGGTGCGGCCGGTCTCGTCGCGATCTGGCACGACCGCACCGCCCGCACCAACCGGCTCCGGGCCGCGATCGCCGGCGTCGTGGTCGTCGGGCTCGCCGCGCTCGCCCTGGCGATGACCACCGGCCCCGACCACACCGAGTCGTCCAAGCCGATCCCCTACAAGGTCGGCAGGGGCTGATGCTCGTCGGTTGGTACCTGCGCCGCGCCATCCCCTGGATGGCGCTGCTCGGGTGCCTGGCCGGGGCCGTGGTGCTGGCCGTCGCCCTGGACCGCTGGCCGACCACGGCCGTGACCCTGCTCCCGGCCCTGCTCGCCTCCTGCGCCGCGGCCGCCGCCTTCACCTTCGACGAGGTCTCCCTCCCGGTCGTCGAGGTCACCCCGCGCGGATCCGTCTGGAGACGTGTGGCGCGACTGGGAGCGGCCCTGCTCCCCCTCGCTGTCTGGGCCCTCGTCGTGGCCGTCCGGCCCGGGCGACCTCCCCCTCGCTCGCGGCGCGTGGTTGCTCATCGGTCTGGCCGCGATCGGCCTCACCGCCGGCCTCGCCGGCCTCGCCTCGCGGCACGCGGATCGCCACACCGGGCGGATCACTGGCCGCCCTGGTCGTGCTGGCCGTGATCAGCCCGGTGGTCATCGGCGCCTTCCTCGGCTGGGACTCGATCTATCCCATCGGCGACTTCTCCGCCGGCGTCCTCGCCTTCTGGTTGGGCGTCGCGGGGGCCGGCGCGTTGGCGTGCGGCGCCGCCCTGCGGCCCGGCGTGCGGGCGTAGGCGCGAGTCGTCGTCCGGCGCTACGCCGGCACCACCACCCAGCCCACCGACATCGAGGGCACGCTCTACGGCTGGGTCACCACGCGCGACGGGGCGATGGTCGCGAACGAACCGGAGGGCTCCTCGACCTGGTTCCCGGTCAACGACCACCCCTCCGACAAGGCCACCTACGACTTCGCCTATCACCGTGCCGGAAGGTCTCGTCGCCGTCGCCAACGGCACCCTGCTCGGCAGCAGGACGCGGAGCGGCTCGACCACCTGGCTCTGGCACGCGCCCGATCTGATGGCCGCCCACCTGGCCACTGCCTCGGTCGGCAACTACGAGCTGCGCCGCTACCGGACGCCCTCCGGTCTCCCGATCCTCGACGCGGTGGACCGGGACCTCGTCGACTACCGCCGACGACAGATTAGCCCAGCAGGGAGAGATGATCGCCTACTTCGCCTCGCTGTTCGGTCGCTATCCCTTTCAGCTCCTTCGGCGCGATCATCGACGACGACTCCTATTCGGGTTATGCTCTTGGGGGGAGCTCAGGCCTCGGCCCATTGCCAGCCGCTGCAGGCCAGCACCGCCGCGCCCTTGCGGTAGCACATCCGGATCTGGATGTCGGTGCCCTCGCGCAGGTTCCAGACGAAGGACTTCTTCTTGCCCCTGCCCGCCGCGTAGATGACGTGGGTGCCGCCGTGCCGGCCCACCTTGAAGTTGGCCTCGATGCCCCGGCCGTCCTTCTTGATGTCGGCGGCGGTGATCTTGTCGCCCTTGCTCTGCCAGGTGACCACTCCTCGCAGCGAGCCGATCGACTCATCGGACCCTGCCCAGGCGGGTGCCGCCAGGACGCCGACGCCGGTCAGCGCCAGCGCGGAGCTGGTGGCCAGGACGGTTGCTCGTCGTACGACGTGTCGCATGGTGCTCCTCTCGTCAGGAGCCGACGGAGCCGCCGGCTCGGCCACGACCGTAGGAACAGCGCCGACGCCGCCGGTAGGAACAAATGTCACTAGAAACCGATGAGGGTCCGCACTACTGACGCCACGGCGCCCGACCGAGACTTGCTGGCATGAGCCACACACGCGATCGTCACCCGCGACCTGCGCCGCAGCTACGGCACCGGCAGGAGCACCTTCGAGGCCGTCTGCGGAGTCGACCTGACCGTGGAGGCCGGGTCCATCCACGCGCTGCTCGGCGTCAACGGCGCCGGCAAGACCTCCATCCTCGAGACGATCGAGGGCCTGGCCGTGCCGAGCGCCGGCTCGGTGTCGGTGCTCGGCCTCGACCCCGTCGGCCGACCGGGCCGCCGTACGCCGACGCACCGGCGTGCTGCTGCAACGCAGCGGTTTCATCGCCGACCTGTCGGTGCGCGAGACGCTGCAGATGTGGGCCGCCACGGTGACCGGCGCCCGACCGGTCGACGAGTCCCTCGAGATGCTCGACCTCACCACGCGGGCGGACACGCGGATGCGTGCGCTCTCGGGTGGTGAGCAGCGTCGTGTCGACCTGGCGTGCACGCTGATGGGGCGTCCCGAGGTGGTGATGCTCGACGAGCCCACCACCGGTCTCGACCCGGAGAGCCGACGCCAGGTGTGGCGGCTGATCCGCGACCTGCGGGCCGACGGGGTGACGGTGCTGCTGACGACGCACTACCTCGAGGAGGCCGAGGCGCTCTCGGACCGGCTCTCGATCATGGCGGCCGGCCGGATCGTCAGCGAGGGCACGGTGGCCGAGCTGGTGGCCGGCCACCGGTCGACGATCTCCTTCGCGACGCCCGACGTGCCCCTCCTTCCCCTGGGCACGGCTGTCGTCACCAGCGAGGGCGGTACGACGAGGCTCGAGGTCGACGACCTGCAGGGCACGCTCACCGACCTGCTCCGCTGGGCCGAGTCCGAGCAGCTCCAGCTGGATTCGCTGAGCGCCCGCACCGCCAGCCTGGAGTCGGTGTTCCTCGAGATCGCCGACGGTGCGCCCGCCGTACGACGCCCCGACCCGGAACCGATGGGAGCCGGCCGATGAGCACCACGACCACCCTCGCGCCGTCGACCCGCAGGGTCCTCGGGCTGACCCGCACCAACACCACGGTGCTGGTGCGCAACCGGCTGAACCTCTTCTACGCATTCGTGCTGCCGCTGCTCCCGCTGGGACTGCTGTTCCTGAGCGAGCGTGGCGATGTCACCGCCGGGATCGCCAACGTGACCCTCGTGCTGATGATGGCGTTGGTCTTCCCGGTCTACTACAACGTCCTGTCCATGGTGGTCACCCGCCGCGACGAGCTGGTGCTCAAGCGGCTGCGCACCGGCGAGGCGCGCGACGCCGAGATCCTGCTCGCCATCGCCGCTCCCGGGACGGCGATCACCCTGCTCGTCACGATGCTCACCGTGCCGCTCGGCGCCGCCGCCGGTCTGCCGCTGCCCGTCAACCCGGTGCTCGTCGCGGTCGGCGTACTCCTGGCCTGCGCCGCCTTTGCCGCGCTGGCCGTGTGGACGGCCGCCTGGACGCGTAGCGCCGAGGCCGCGCAGATGACCTCGATGCCGGTCATCGTGCTCGCGATGGTCGGCCTCCTGACGCCGGCGTTCCCTGAGTCCGCCCACCCCTGGCTCGCGCTGACCCCGGGAGGCGCGCTGGACAGCCTGGTGCGGGTCGCCTGGTTCGGCCGCACCACCGACGTGGGCAGCACCGACACGATCGGCTTCGTCGCCACCTGGGCCGAGGTCGCACCGGCGCTCGCGGTCCTGGCCGCGTGGGCGGTGCTCTCGATGGGCCTGGCCCGGCGCTCGATGCGCTGGGAACCGCGTACCTGACCACGTCCACCTGACAGGATCGAGCCATGGCACGCAGCGAGCCGAGGAACTGGCTGCCCGGTTGGGCAGGTCGCACGCAGGTGGAGCGGGTCGAGCTCTACACGCGCGCCTCGTTGTTCGTCATCTTCTGGCTGCTGGTCGCACTGGCGGCGCTCGGAGCGGGCAATCTGACGACGTCCGCTCCGGCCATCGCCGGCATCCTGGTCGGCGCCTTGCTGCTGGGAGTCTCGGGCACGCTGCTGCTGCGGCGAGCGATGGACCTCTACCCCGACGAGGCACCGTTGCCGCGCACCGAGCTGGCCACCCTGCTGGGCCTCTCCGCACTGGCCCAGGGACTCGTCTTCCTGCTGCCCGAGGACGCGCGCTTCTCCGCAGCGATCATGATCGTGGCAGCGCTCACCCTGGGCGCCGGTGGACTGCGCGACCGGCGGGTGCTGTGGTTCCTCTACGTCGCCTCGCCGGTCATCATGCTGATCTCGACCGGGATGATCGGGCTGGCGGCGTACGGGCTGGCGATGGGGCTGTTCCTGATCTTCACCGTGCAGAGCTCGATGTGGCTGCTCGGCGTCGTCAGCGAGCTCGACACGGCCCGCGGCAGCCAGGCCGCCCTCGCCGTGGCGGAGGAGCGACTGCGCTTCTCCCGCGACGTGCACGACGTGCTCGGTCGCCGGCTCTCGACGATCGCCGTACAGGCCGAGCTGGCCGCGACCCTGTCCGAGCGCGGCGACCCCCGAGCCCCCGAGCGGATGCTCGAGGTGCGCGTCACCGCCCACGAGGCGTTGCGGGAGGCGCGCGAGCTGGCCCACGGCTACCGGCCGCTCGACCTCGCCACCGAGGTCGACGGGGCGATCTCGCTGCTGAAGTCGGCGGGCATCACGGCGACCGCGGACCTCGGCGACCTGCCGGAGTCGTGGCACGAACCGGTGGCGCGCGTCATCCGCGAGAGCGTCACCAACGTGCTGCGCCACTCACGGGCGACCAGGGTGACCATGACGTACGCCGACGGCGAGGTCGTGATCCGCAACGACGGAGTCACCGGATCGGCCGAGGACTCCCACGGCACCGGGCTCAGCACTCTGCAGGAGCACCTCGATCCCCTCGGCGCGAGGCTGGAGACCCGACGCATCGACGACGAGTTCGTCGTACGCGTCTCCCTGGTCGCCGAGCCCGCCCGGGCGGAGGGGTCGCGATGATCCGGGTGCTGCTCGCCGACGACGAGAACCTGATCCGCAGCGCCCTGGCCCAGATGCTCGACCTCGAGGACGACATCGAGGTCGTCGCCGAGGCAGCCGACGGCGCCGAGGCGATCGCGGCCGCGCGCGCCACCTCCCCTGACGTGGCCGTGCTCGACCTCCAGATGCCTGACCTGGACGGCATCGACGTCGCCCAGGCGATCGCGCGCGACGTACCCGGCTGTGCCTCCCTGATCGTCACCAGCCACGGCCGGCCCGGCTACCTCAAGCGGGCCCTCGCCAGCGGGGTCTCCGGCTTCCTGCCGAAGACGACCTCGGCCGCCACCCTCGCCCAGGTGGTGCGCACCGTGCACGCGGGCGGTCGTCACGTCGATCCCGACCTCGCGGCCGAAGCGATGGCCGCCGGCGACTCACCGCTGACGCCCCGCGAGGCCGACGTGCTCGAGGCCGCCGCCGGCGGGGCACCGGTGGAGACCATCGCGGCCAACGTCAGCCTGTCGGCCGGCACCGTGCGCAACTACCTGTCCAGCGCCTCCGCCAAGCTCGGCGTCGGCAACCGGCACGAGGCCGTGGCCAAGGCGCGCCAGCTCGGCTGGATCTGATCAGCCGTCACTCGCAGGCGCTGCCGTCGCCGTCACGGTCGAGATGGGGGCCGTAGCCCGGGTCACCGCGGTGCACAGGAGCGGCTCCGGCTGCCCGGGCCGCGTCGCAGTTCTCGTAGTGGACGGTGCCGCCCTCTTGGTTGCGCCGCACCTGACGGCTCGGCTCCGGAACCCTGCGTCGGCGACACCCGGATCACTGATGTCCTGGTCGACCCGGGTCGGTGCGTGCGTCACGTCCTGGATCACCGGCTGGTCCGGGCAGGTCGCCAGCTGGCGGGTCATCTGGTCCTTCTCGGAGGTGGTGACGGCCAGGTGGTACTTCGCCTTCACCGCGATCTGCCGCGCGACGTACGCGCAGCGATAGCCCTTGTTCGGAGGCAGCCACGAGGCGGCGTTGGAGTCGCTCTTGCTGCGGTTGGCGCCGGCGTCGACGGCCAACAGGTTCAGCGGGTCGTTGGCGAGTGCCGCCCGCTCCTGGATGTCGAACTTCCACGCGCCGCTGGCCCAGGCGTTGCCGAGCGCGACGACGTGGTCGATGTCGACGGAGTAGCTCTCGCCCCGGACGAAGTCGATGCGCGTCCGCGTGTACGGATCGGCGAGCACCCCGGTCAGGACGACGCACCCGTTGGTGCCGGGCTTGAGAGTCATCGACTCCAGGTCGCGGCGGAGCATGTCGTTGCGGGTGTCGCAGCCGTTCCGGTCGGCGTCGAGCCACGCCTGTCCGAACCGGTCGCGGTCGTACCCGGTCATGGGCGCCCGACCAGCGACCCGGAGTGTCGAGAGCTGGGCCGTCGGCGGCATTTCGCGGCGGCGTCGTCGCCGTAGGTGTCGGCTTGGGCTTCGACGGGATCGTCGCGCTCGGCTGCTCAGGCGCCTCCGCCCTGGCGTCACTGCTCGGCGGCGCGCTCTGCTCGAGCTCGGCGCAACCTCCCGTGACCAGCGCGAGAGCCGCCAGGACACCGATCAGCAACCGCTGCCGAGGCGCTGCCACCGCTGTCACTTGGATTCGCAGGCGATGCCGTCCTTGTCGCGGTCCAGGCCCTTGTTCTTCTTCATGGCGGCGTTGTACTGCTTCGTGCTGTGCAGGAAGTTGGTGACCGGCGTACCACTGGTCTTGTCGTGTGCCTTGGCCTTGCCGACGCCGTGCGCCCACTTGCCGTGCAGCGCTGTGCAGTTCTTGTAGATCCCGGTCGCAGCAGCGTCGGCCGCGGGCGCAGTGGCGACCATTGCCGAGAGCGGAAGCGCGAGCGTGGCAGCAGCGATGACGGACTTCTTGAGCATGGGTGAGTTCCTCGAGATACGTGGGTGAGGCCCTGAGCGGGCGCGTCATCGTAGGCAGCGAGATCCGCCTGCGTCAGACGATTTGGGTGAAATGTCAGGCGGCTCACACCCGTCAGGCGCGGGTGGGCACCTTCCCGTCCTTCGCCAGCACCGGCACGTCGACCGGCACCGTCTCCGGGTACTTCAGCCCCGTCCCCGTGTTGAGTACGACGACCCGCTCGCTCTCCTCGATCCAGCCGCTCTCCCGGAGCTCGCGGACCGCGACCATGCACGCCGCGCCTTCGGGGCAGATCCAGGTGCCCTCCTGGCGCGGCCAACGCGGCCACCTCGCGCAGGATGTCGTCGTCGCTGACCGCGATCGCCGTCCCGCCCGACTCGCGCACCGCCTCGAGCACCAGGAAGTCGCCCAGCGCCTTGGGCACGTTGATCCCGAACGCCAGCGTGTGGGTGCCCTCGACCAGCGTGCTCTCGTCGAGCCCGGCGTTGAACGCGTCCACGATCGGCGGGCAGCCGGTCGACTGCACGGCCACCAGCCGCGGCAGCTTCGACCCGATCCAGCCGAGCTCCTGCATCTCGAGCATCGCCTTGTGGATCCCGATCAGCCCGACCCCGCCGCCGGCCGGGTAGAGGATCACGTCGGGCACCTCCCACCCGAGCTGCTCGGCGATCTCGTAGCCCATCGTCTTCTTGCCCTCGATGCGGTACGGCTCCTTGAGCGTCGACACCTCCTGGTAGCCGTCGCGCTCCTCCACCGCCTGCTTCACGAGCGCGCCGGCGTGGTTGATGAGCCCGTCGACGAGGTACAGCTCCGCGCCCGCCACCACGCACTCGCGCCGGGTGATCTCCGGCGCGTCGACCGGCATCACGATCAGGCTGCCCATCCCGGCGCGGGCGGCGTACACCGACCACGCGGCGCCGGCGTTGCCGTTCGTCGGCATCGCGATCGCCTTCACGCCGAGCTCGCGCGCCCTCGAGACACCGACGGCAGCACCGCGCGCCTTGAAGGTGCCGGTGGGGATGAGCCCCTCGTCCTTCATCAGCAGGTCGGGTACGCCGACCGCCGCGCCGTACGTCGGCAGCGGCAGCAGCGGCGTCATCCCCTCGCCCAGCGTGGTGATGTTCGCGGCGTCCCGCACCGGCAGCACCTCGTGGTAGCGCCAGAGGTCGTGCGGCCGCTCCTTCAGGTCGTCGCGCGAGAGGGAAGAGCGCACCTGCTCGAGGTCGTACCTCGCGAGCAGCGGCGCCCCCTCGTCGCTGACCCCCTGCACCTCGTCGGCGTCGTACCTCTTGCCCGTGCGCGAGCACTCCAGGTGCGACAGAAAGCTGAAAGGCAACCCCGACCCCATGCCGGTTGAGCTTGTCGAAACCAACGATCAACCTTCCGAGAGACGAGGCACCACCGTAGCGAGCCCCTGCGCGACAGCCCGGGGCATGATGAACGCGTGGTCCAGTGGTGGCGCGGCTTCGTGTCGCGCGAGGTGGCGCGGGTACGCCGCGACGGGCGCGCGGCCGTGCTCTGGTCGTTGCGGGTCACGATCGCCGCGACCGCCGGCTACGTCGTCGCCTCGTTGCTCTTCCCGGGCACCCAACCGCTGCTGGCCCCGCTGACCGCGATGTTGGTGGTGCAGGTGACCCCGGTCTCGCTCCTGGCCAGCGGGCTCGACCGCGTGATCGCGGTGGTGTCGGGGGTGGTGCTGGCCGTCGGGTTCGCCGCGGTCGTACCGCTCGAGTGGTGGAGCCTCGGCCTCCTCATCCTGACCTCGATCACCATCGGCCAGTACCTCCGGCTGCGCTCCAACCTCGTCGAGGTGGCGATCAGCGGCATGCTCGTCCTGGGGGTCGGCGCGATCGGCGCCGAGGCCGCCGCCTGGCAGCGGCTCACCGAGACGCTCGTCGGCGCGGGGGTAGGGATCATCGCCACCCTCGTCTTCCCGCCGAAGGTCGCCACCGCCGATGCCGGTCGCGCCATCGACGGCCTCGCCAACGCGGTCAGCGAGCTGTTGCTCCGGGCGGCGGACGAGCTCGACGCGATGCGCGCGACCGACGTCAACCGTCTGGCCGGCGCCGCGCGGGAGTGGCTCGACGACGCGCGACGCATCACGCACGGCATCCCGCAGGTCGGCGCGGCCCTGCTCAAGGCCGAGGAGGGCCGACGCCTCAACGTGCGCGCGGTCCGTGCGCCGCACGTCGAACCCGGGCTGCGCCAGGGCATGGAGGCGCTCGAGCACTCCGCCGTCGCCATCCGTGGCCTGATGCGTTCGATCTCCGACGCCGCGGACGGCAGCTGGCTCGCCGACGACGAGGCACCCGCGGTGCTCGAGGACCTGGCCCAGACCCTGCGCGAGCTGGCGGCCGGGATCGACGCGTTCGGCGAGATGGTCCGCAACGAGGGCGAGGTGCAGGTTGACCTCAGCCACGCGGACATCGTCCGGCTGCAGGAGGCGCAGGACGGCCTGCTCGCTGCGCGCAGCCGCCTCGACGCCGCGCTGACGTCCGACCGGGATCCCGACGTGATCGAGCTGTACTCCGCGACGCGAGCGACCGTCCGGCGACTCCAGCACGAGCTCGCCCTGGACGAGCGGGTACGTCGACAGCTGCGACTGCTGCCACCCAGCCGGCGTATTCCACGACCGGCACCGCGGCGTACTCATCAGGCAACGGGGCCAGGACCCGACGCCGAGACCGAGGTGTTCCCGGTGCCCGACGAGCCGGATGACCGCTAGAGCGAGATCGCCGCCCGCACACCCTCGACGTACTGCTCCGGCTGCTCCCACGCCGCGAAGTGCCCACCCGCCGTCGGCTCCTGCCAGCCCTGCACGTCGAAGATCTTCTCGGCCATCGACCGCGGAGCGTGCAGCAGCTCGTGCGGGAACTGGCTCACCACCGTCGGGACGTCGATCCGCTCGAACGGCGGGCTCTGGCGGGCGTACGGCGCGAACGAGGTGCCGATGCTGCCGGTGACCCAGTACGCCGTGATCCAGGTGAGCAGGTCGTCGCGCGGGAACACCGACTCCACGTCTCCCCCGCAGTCGCTCCACCCGCGCAGCTTCTCCGCGATCCACGCGGCGAGGCCGGCCGGCGAGTCGCCGAGACCGACCGCCAGCGTGTGCGGTCGCGTGGCCTGCTGGTGCAGATAGGCGCCGTCGACGCGGCGCCACTGCTCGATGCTGCTCGAGGTACGTCGCGCTCCTCGTCCGACAGCGACTCCGCCTCGGCCAGCAGCGCAGCGTTCAGCGGCATGTCGGTGACGTGCAGCGCCGCGACCCGGTCGGGATGTTGCGTGGCCAGCCCAACGGCCACTCCTCGTCCGATGTCGCCGGCCGAGACGACGTAGCGCTCGTAGCCCAGCTCGGCCATCGCCTCGGCGATCGGCCCGGCCATGTCGGCGGAGGACAGGTCTCTGTCTGCGAGCGGCAGAGCGAAGGGATAGCCCGGCAGCGGCGGCGCCACCACGTGCACGTCGGTCAGCAGCGGCAGCACCCGCTGGAAGCGCAGCACCGAGTCGGGCCAGCCGTGCAGCAGCAGGACGGCAGGTCGCGGCGGGATCGGCCGCACGCTGGTGCACCACCCGCAGCTGTCCGGCGCGCTCCCACGGCAGCGCCCGGATCACCTCTTCGTGGACGCGCCAGTCGTAGCCGTCGGCCCAGTAGCGCACGAGATCCACCAGCCAGTCGCTCTCGGTGCCGCGGTCCCAACCCGGAACGCCGGTCGCCTCCACCCGGTGCCAGGCCCGCAGCCTGGCCCGCAGGTCCTCGAGCACCGCGTCGTCGACCCGGGGTGGCACCGCCTCGTCCATGCGGCCCACTCTGCCGCAATCCCGCGCGTCAGGACGAGCGGCGGCGTACAACAGCCAGCACGAGCGGTACGACGAGCGCGAGCACCGCGATCGTCCACAGCACGATGCTCAGCGTGGTCGAGAACAGCCCGCTGATGCTGCCGCCCTCGAGCAGCACGGCGCGCACCGCCTGCTCCTCGAACAGCGGGCCGAGGATCAGCCCGACGACGGCCGGCGCGACCGGCACCTTGGCCAGCGCCATCAGCACGCCGAGCATCCCGATCACGTAGAGCACGATCAGGTCGGAGAAGCTGCCGCCGGTCGCGAAGGTGCCGAGGGTCGCGAACACCATGATCGCGGCGTAGATCCCGTACGCCGGGATCTGCAGCAGCTTGGCCCACACCCGCGCGAGCGGCAGGTTGAGCACGAGCAGCATCACGTTGCCGATGTACAGGCTGGCCAGCAGCGCGTAGACCAGCGGCCCCGACTCGCTGAACAGCTGCGGCCCCGGCTGCAGGCCGTAGGACTGGAACGCCGTGAGGATCACCGCGGCCGTCGCCGAGGTCGGCAGGCCGATGGTCAGCAGCGGCACGAGTACGCCGGCCGCGGCCGCGTTGTTGGCCGCCTCCGGACCCGCGACCCCCTCGATCGCGCCGTGGCCGAACTCCTCGGGGTGCTTGGTGAGCCGGCGCTCGGTCGCGTAGGAGAGGAACGTCGGGATCTCCGCGCCACCCGCCGGCAGCGCGCCGATCGGGAAGCCGAAGGCGGTGCCGCGCAGCCAGGCGGGCCAGGACCGCTTCCAGTCCTGCGCGGGTCATCGTGGCGCGCCCCTTCAGCGGCGTGACGGTGCCACCGCCACCGCCCTTGAGCGCGTGCGAGAAGACCTCGCCGATCGCGAACAGCGCGACCACGACGATGACCACGTCGACGCCGTCGAGCAGGGTCGGTACGCCGAAGGTCAGGCGCGACTGGCCACTCTGGGTCTCGATGCCGATCAGCCCGATGGTGAGCCCGATCAGCAGGCTGGCCATCCCCTTGAGCGGGGAGGTGCCCAGCAACGTGGCGACGGTGACGAACGCGATCGCCATCAGCGCGGCGTAGTCGGCCGCCGTGAACTTCACCGCGACGTCGGCCAGCGGCTGGGCCAGGAAGGTCAGCAGGATCGTGGCGATCGTGCCCGCGACGAAGGATCCGATCGCGGCGGTGGCGAGCGCGGACGCAGCTCTCCCCGATCTCGCCATCTTGTTGCCCTCGAGCGCAGCCACCATCGACGCGCTCTCGCCCGGGGTGTTCAGCAGGATCGCGGTCGTCGACCCGCCGTACATGCCGCCGTAGTAGATGCCCGCGAACAGGATCAGCGCCCCGGTCGGCTCGAGGGTGAACGTGATCGGCAGCAGCAGCGCCACGGTCAGCGCGGGCCCGATGCCGGGGAGCACGCCGACCAGCGTGCCGATCGTGACCCCGATCAGGGCCAGGAGCAGGTTGGTCGGGGTCAGCGCGTCGCCGAACCCGGTCATCAGCTGGGAGAAGGAGTCCATCGCTCAGAACCCCCAGATCCCGGCCGGCAACGTGATCCCGATCAGCACGTCGAAGAGCAGGAACACGATCGAGGCGACGATGAACCCGTAGGCGAACGCCTTGGCCTTGTTGGGAGCGCCCAGCGAGATGGCGGTGAGCCCGAAGAGGAGGGTCGCGGAGACGACGTACCCGAGGAACGGGTTGACCGCCGCGAACACGATCAGCGCGAGCAGCAGGACGCCGAGGCGCTTCCAGTCCTGCGGGCTGGTCTGGTGCCCGGGCGTGTGCTCCGCCTTCGCGGCCGCGAGCTCGCTGCGCCCGTGCAGCGACCAGCAGCACCGACACGATCAGCAGCAGCGACCCGATCACCCACGGCGCGGTGGCCGGCCCGACGGCGTTGCCGTTGTTGTTCAGGCTGGCCGCCTGGGTGAGCGTCGCGATCGCGACGACGACGAGGATCCCACCGAGGACCAGCGTCGCCAGCGCGGTCGTGCGGTTGTCCTCGAGGTCCAGCTCCTCGGCGCCTTCGTGACCGACGAGGTCGCCCCGGACGTTGCCGGTCAGGTGCCGGCGGTCCTCCTCGGTCATCACTGCACCTTCCCGATCCCGAGCTCTTCGACGACGGCGTCCACCCGCTTGATCTCCGAGGCGAGGAACGTGTCGAACTCCTCGCCGACCCTGACCACGGACTTCCACCCCTCGCGCTTGAGGGTGTCCTCCCACGACTTGGTCTTCGTCATCCGCACGATGATGTCCTCGAGCCCGCGACGCTGCTCCTTGGTGATGCCGGGAGGCGCGACCACGCCGCGCCAGTTGGTCACCTCGACGGGGATGCCGCTCTCCTTGAGCGTCGGGGTGTCCTTCGAGCTGGTCGACCCGCTCGGCGCTGGCGACGGCGATCGGCCGCAGCTTGCCGGCCTCGATCTGCGGGCGGAACTCCGAGACGCTGGAGACCCCGACGGTGTCCTTGCGCGAGAGCAGCGTCGCGATCGCCTCACCACCGCCGGAGTGCGCGATGTAGTTGACGTCGGCGGGGTCCAGCTTCAGCTCCTGCGCGATCCGGCCCGGCCAGGATCTGCTCGGCACCGCCGGCCGACCCACCGGCCCACGCGACCTTCTTGATGTCCTTCTTCATCGCCGCCTCGAGGTCGCCGACGTCCTTGATCGGCGAGTCCTTGGGTACGGCGATCAGCTGCTCCTCGTTGACCAGCTCCGCGATCGGCGTGACGTCCTCGAGCGTGTCCTTCGGCTCGTTGGCCGCGATCGCCCCGACCATCACCAGCCCCGTCACCATCAGCTGGTTGCTCTGGCCCTCGTAGTTGACGAACTGGCTCAGCCCGATCGTCCCGCCCGCCCCGGTCACGTTGTAGACCTCGCTGCGCCCGACGATCGGCTCCAGCGCCGCCTGCATCGCCCGCGCCGTCGAGTCCCAGCCGCCTCCCGGGATCCGCCGGCGCCATGATCTTCAGCTGCTTGCCGCCGAGCGTGTCCTTCGCCGCGTCCGACGGCCCACCGCGGCTGATCGTGACCACGATCAGCACGACCGCCATCACCGCCGCGAGCGCGTACGGCAGCCACCTGCCGATCCCTCGCGAGGGTTGGGTCGCCGACTCCGAGCTCATCAGACCTCCCTGGTCACCGGTACATGCCTACAGCCTCCGGGGCATCCGGCGCCAGCGGTCCGACGTCGTCCTCGGACCCTCACCCGTCGCGGACCAAGGCCTCCAGCAGGTCGACCGAGTGCGTGAGCGCCCGCTCGTCGACGTCGAACGCCGGGTTGTGGTGCAGCGGGCATTGAGTTGCGAGTGTCTCCAGGAGGTGGGTGGCGCTGCTCAGCCGGGCCCACCCACCCCTTTGCTTCCTAGATCAGCTGCAGCCGCTGGTGCTGCCGCAGCCCTCACACACGTAGCAGCTGCCCGCCGGGCGCATCTTGGTGCCGCAGGTCATGCAGAGCGGGGAGTCGACGGCGGTGCCGGTGATCTTCTCCAGGAGCTCGGCGAGGTGTGGGCGTCGCCGGTGGAGCGGGTGGCGGGGACCTCGCGGGTCTCGGCGCCGTGGGTGTCCTTGGTTTCGACAACCTCGGCGTCCACCGCCTCGTTGGTTTCGACAGGCTCAACCGGCGTTTGGTCGCTGTCGGCGTTCCGGCAGCTCCTCGGCGCCGCCGGTCTCCTCGAGGGGCTCGTAGCTGCCCGTCTCGAGGTGGCGCTGGCGCTCCTCGGCGGAGTAGATGCCGAGCATGCAGCGGTCCTCGAAGGACAGGTAGTCCAGGGCGAGGCGGCGGAAGATGTAGTCCATGATCGACTGGCTCATCCGGACGTCGGGGTCGTCGGTCATGCCGGCGGGCTCGAAGCGCAGGTTGGTGAACTTCGAGACGTAGGTCTCGAGCGGGACGCCGTACTGCAGGCCGATGGAGACCGCGATCGAGAAGGCGTCCATCACGCCGGCCAGGGTGGAGCCCTGCTTGCCGAGCTTGAGGAAGATCTCGCCGAGCTCGCCGTCGTCGTGGGCACCGGAGGTCATGTAGCCCTCGGCGCCACCGACGGTGAACGAGGTGGTCTTCGAGGCACGCGACTTCGGGAGGCGCTTGCGGAAGGGCTTGTGGACCTCGACGACCTTGGTCGGTTCGACAGGCTCGACCGACGCTCGCTCGGCCTTGGTCCTTCTTGGCCTGGTCGGACTTGCCGTCGGAGAGGGGCTGGCCGACCTTGCAGTTGTCGCGGTAGACGGCCGTCGCCTTGAGGCCGAGCTTCCAGGACTGCAGGTAGATGTCCTCGATCTCCTCGACCGTCGCGGTCTCGGGCAGGTTCACCGTCTTGGAGATCGCGCCGGAGAGGAACGGCTGGGTCGCCGCCATCATCCGCACGTGGCCCATCGGCTTGAGGGCGCGGGCACCCATCGCGGTGTCGAAGACCTCGTAGTGCTCCTGCTTGAGGCCGGGGGCGTCGATGACGTGGCCCTTGTCGGCGATGTACTCGACGATCGCCTCGACCGTCTCCTGGGCGTAGCCCATCTTGCGCAGCGCCCGCGGGATCGTCTGGTTGACGATCTGCATCGAGCCGCCGCCGACCAGCTTCTTGAACTTGACCAGCGAGAAGTCCGGCTCGATGCCGGTGGTGTCGCAGTCCATCATGAAGCCGATGGTGCCGGTGGGCGCGAGCACGGAGGCCTGCGCGTTGCGGAAGCCGTTCTTCTCCCCCACCTTCTGCACGTCGGCCCAGGCCTTCGTCGCCAGCTTGTGCACCTCGGCGTCGGTGACGTGCAGGGTGCGGACGACGTCGTTGGCGGCCTGGTGCTTGCGCATCACCCGCTTGTGGGCGTCGGCGTTGCGGGCGTAGCCGGCGTACGGGCCGACCACTCCGGCGAGCTCGGCCGAGCGCTTGTAGGACTGGCCGGTCATCAGCGAGGTGATGGCAGCCGCCATCGCGCGACCGCCGTCGGAGTCGTAGCCCAGACCCATCGCCATCAGCAGCGCGCCGAGGTTGGCGTAGCCGATGCCGAGCTGGCGGTAGTCGCGGGTGGTGTCACCGATCGCCTCGGTCGGGAAGTCGGCGAAGCAGATCGAGATGTCCATCGCGGTGATGATCAGGTCGACGGCCTTGGCGAACAGCGGCGCGTCGAAGCGTGTCGTCGTCCTTGAGGAACTTCAGCAGGTTCAGCGACGCGAGGTTGCACGAGGAGTTGTCGAGCGACATGTATTCCGAGCACGGGTTGGACGCGGTGATCCGGCCGGTCTCGGGGTTGGTGTGCCAGTCGTTGATGGTGTCGTCGTACTGCAGACCCGGGTCGGCGCAGGCCCAGGCGGCCTCGCTGATCTTGGTGAACAGCTCGCGGGCGTCGACGGTGTCGATGACCTCGCCGGTGCCGCGGGCGCGCAGGCCGAACTCGGTGCCGTCCTCGACCGCGCGCATGAACTCGTCGGAGACGCGGACCGAGTTGTTGGCGTTCTGGTACTGCACGAGCGTGATGTCGGCGCCGCCGAGGTCCATGTCGAAGCCGGCGTCGCGCAGGGCGCGGATCTTGTCCTCTTCCTTCGCCTTGGTCTCGACGAACTCGACGATGTCGGGGTGGTCGACGTCGAGGACGACCATCTTGGCCGCGCGACGGGTGGCGCCACCGGACTTGATGGTGCCCGCGGAGGCGTCGGCACCGCGCATGAAGGAGACCGGGCCGCTCGCCGTACCGCCGCTGGAGAGCAGCTCCTTGGAGGAGCGGATGCGGGAGAGGTTGAGGCCGGCGCCGGAGCCGCCCTTGAAGATGAAGCCCTCTTCCTTGTACCAGTTCAGGATCGAGTCCATCGAGTCGTCGACCGACAGGATGAAGCAGGCCGAGACCTGCTGCGGCGAGGGCGTGCCGACGTTGAACCAGACCGGGGAGTTGAAGGAGAAGTACTGGTGCACGAGCAGCCAGGTCAGCTCGTGCTCGAACAGCTCGGCGTCGGCGGGCGAGGCGAAGTAGCCGTTGTCCTCGCCGCCCTTGCGGTAGGTCTTCACGACCCGGTCGATGAGCTGCTTGAGGCTCCACTCACGCGCGTCGGTGCCGACGGCGCCGCGGAAGTACTTGGTCGTGACGATCGTGGAGGCGTTGACGCTCCAGAAGTCGGGGAACTCGACGCCGCGCTGCTCGAAGACGACCGCGCCGGTCTTCCAGTTCTGCTGGACGACGTCGCGTCGCTCCCAGGTGAGCTCGTCGTAGGGGTGCACTCCGTCGGTGGAGAACACTCGCTCGATCTTCAGGCCCTTCTTGCGCGTCTTTGCGCTGGTCCCGCTCACCGTTTCGGTCATCTTCGCTGCTCCCTGGTGTTGTTCGGCTACTTCATCTTCTGTGCTGGCGGTGACAGTTTTCTTCTGTCCGTCAGCGGTGCTGGTTGCCCCGCGCGCAGCTTCCCCACTACGCACGGGGCCGTCTGTGGTCAGCCGGTTGGCTGAGGTTGTCTTCGGCTCAGGTGGTTTCGAGACGCTCGCTGGCGCTCGCTCCTCAACCACCGACATGTCGTGCTCGGCCTTGAGCAACGCGATCTCGGTCTCGAAGTCGTCGGCGCTGGTGAAGGCCCTGTAGACGCTCGCGAACCGCAGGTAGACGACCGCGTCGAGCTCGCGGAGCGGGCCGAGGATGGCCAGCCCGATCTCGTGGGCCGGCACCTCCGCCCAGCCCTCGCTGCGCAGGGTGTCCTCCACGGTCTGCCCCAGGCGGGCCAGGTCGTCCTCGGAGACGGGCCGTCCCTTGCACGCCTTGCGTACGCCGGAGATGGCCTTCTCGCGGGTGAACGGCTCGCAGGCGCCGCTGCGCTTCACGACCGTGAGCTGCATCTGCTCGACGGTGGTGAACCGCTTCTCGCACGCCGGGCAGGAGCGGCGGCGGCGGATCGCCGAGCCGTCGTCGGCGACCCTGGAGTCGAGGACCCGGGTGTCGTTGCTGCGGCAGAAGGGGCAGTGCATCGGGGACCTCCTCTCAGGGGTACAACCTGTGCGTGAGACTGTGGATTCCGGCGTTTCACGGTGGAAAACACCGGTGTGATGTGGGTAACTCGCATCAGTTCTGTGGAACTAGATGTGGATAACTACATCGGTGTAACTACTAGATGTAGTGGAACCGTACGCCTGCGACCCCGAGTGCGCAACAGCGACTTCGGCGTACTTCGGGTATGGCGGCATCTGCGCAGGTCAGCGCGTTCTGGAGCCCGGAAATCGGGCGTGTCGGACAGCCGGTGAGGGGCCTCGGGGTCAGGCCTCGGGGGCGTCCGCGGACGCGTCCACAGCCTTCTTCACCAGGTCGTCGGGCTGTACGGCGAAATCGTCGCCGCCCTGACGGCTCGAGGTCACGATCACGACCCGGTCGTCGAGGGGCACCAGGATGCGGCGGGTGTAGGACGCGTCGGGTCGCCCGCCTCGGCGTACCCGAGAGCGTCGGGATAGCCCTTCACGTCGAACCGCTGGTAGGCGTCCGGGTGGGCCTCGACGCACTTGTCGACCCCGGCGGCCACCTGCTCCACGGCCGCCTTCGGGTCCGAGAGCCGCCACACGGAGTTGCTGACCTCCTGGTGGTCGCTGCCGCTCAGCTCGTAGGCGACGGCGGCCCGACGCTCCTTGTCGGAGTTCTCCGAGGGCGCGATCACGTGGTTGTCCTCGGCGTCGTTCGCGTCCTGGCAGTCGACCTGGCCCGCCTGGACGTCGTGCCTGACCTTGTCGACCTTCACGCTGCTCGGCAGGTCGTCCTCGCTGATCGTGCCGGGCGGGTTGTCGGCGCCGCAGGCGGTGAGTGCGAGAGCGAGCAGGGCGGCGAGCAGCAGCGTGGTCGACCTCACGGGGGCCGACACTAGTCGTTGCCGGACGGGTCGTCGTAGAAGTCCTCGAAGCGGCCGCGGTAGGTGTTCTCCAGCGACTCGTCGGGCATGTAGGAGCGCATCTCGTCCGACGCGCGAGCCGCGTAGTCGGAGCGTTCGTTCAGCGGGATGTCGTTCCAGCCGCGCATCTCGCCGTGGGCCTGGAAGCCCGGCGGCGGGTCGTCGATGACGCCGGCCTCGACCAGGCTGGCGTAGGCCTCGTAGTTCATCTGGCCGACGCCGTTGGTGGCGTTGACCTCCCAGTCGTCCTCGACGCCGTCGGCGGTGTTGGCCCAGGCGTTGTTGACCGCGCCGGCGCCCAGGTCGATGCCGTGCTCGACGACGGTGCCGACGATCGGCGGCTTGATCGGGATCTGCTTGGCGCCCTCGGCGAGGAGGTTGGTCCAGAACTGCCGCTGCTGGTCGGTGTCGTGGGCGTCGCTGATCTCCTGGTCGCCCGCGATCTTGGTGGTGAAGCCGCGCAGCTCGGCGTCGTCCATCATCACCGACTGCAGCTGGGTGCGCAGGTTGATGTCGTCGGGGTGGTCGGCGAGGTCGCTGGCCAGGGCGTTGATCTGGGTCTGGCGGTAGTCGGAGACGCCGCCGGCCAGGGAGGCCATGCCGTCCTCGGTGGACATCGCGACCCCGGTCATCGAGGCGAGGTCGCCGCGGAAGAACTTCGGCATGTTGTCCAGCTCGCCGTAGCCGGGCAGGTCGAGTCCCGCGGCCAGGATCGAGGGATCCAGGTCCTCGGCGCCGCCGTCCATGGCGGCCGCCATCGAGGGCATGTACGACGAGAGCAGGTGACTCACGCTGTCGGAGGCGGCCTTGGCGTCGTCGTTGTTGAAGCCGGGTGAGTCGGCCGTCCAGTCGACGAACTGCGAGGCGATCATCGCGGCCTCGCGAGGGTGGGCCTCGTAGATGTCGGGGTCGGTGCTCACCCGGTCGGCGAGCGCGGAGATGCCGTCGTACCCGTCCTGGCTCCAGTCGCGCTTGTCGAAGAAGTAGTCGGCGTTGCCCTCCTCGCGGATGAAGTCGTAGCCGACCTCGGGCTGGCGACTCATCGCGCGCATCATCTCGGCCATCGGGTCGGCCGTGTCCTGTCCTTCGTTGAAGGGGCTGGGGCCGTTGTGGGCGTACCACACCGTGGCCGGCATGAAGCCGTCCTCGGACTGCTTCTCGAAGTACGCCAGCTCGTCGGCGGCGCCCTTGAGGAACTCCGGGCCGTAGTCGACGTCGCGCATCATGAATCCGAGGATGGCGCCGCCGCTCATGCCGGGGACGTGCTCGTCCGCCCACTCCTGCTCGTCCTCGTCGAGCAACGGGGCGACGAGGTATCGGGTCAGCTCCTTGCCGAAGGTGGCGCTGTCGAAGTAGGGGTCCTTGGTGGCGGTCGCCAGGCCGGTGCGCAGCGTCCTGGCCACGTCGAGCCCGGTGTCGTCCATGGACCCGTGCATGTTGGCATCGAGCATCGCCAGGGCGCTTGCGGTGCCGCTGGGCTCGAGGTCGGTGTACATCGCCGACATCACCTGGACGTCGGTGGCCCGGTTGCCGAGGATCTCGTTGAGCGTCCGCAGGGTCTCGGGGTCGGTGTCGTAGCTGATGTCGTTGACCCGCTCGGCCAGCTCGCTGCCGAGCATCTGCTGGGTGTTCGCGAGGGTGTCGGCGTCGGTGGTGTACGTCGCCACGCCGGCGCCCTCGGTGTCGAGCAGCTTGGCCAGGTCGAGCCGGGTGGAGAGCTCGGGCTCCTGGTCGGTGAGCCAGGTGGCGACGGCGGCGATGGTGCCGTCACTCAGCGACGGCACCGGGCACGGCGTGCCGTTGCACACCCGGTTGCGCTGGCTCTCGATCTTCGACGCGAGGCTCGTGAGGGCGCTGATCGCTCCCTCGAGAGCCGGGATGTCGATGCTGACGCTGCTGGACATGTCGGCTTCCTACCCACGCCGCGACGCGCTCAACCCACCGCGAGCCGAACGAACGATTGGGCACAATGAGGCCCGTGGGACGACACAGCGGCGAACGCGCAGCCCCGGACCCGTCGAGGAGGAAGCCGAAGGGCCGGATCGCGCTGCTCTCGCTGTTCGTCGTCGGTGACCCTGGTGGCGTGGGGCGTGCTGGTCCTCGCGGCGATCGACCTGGGGCGCGAGGCGCGGTCGGGTGAGTCGACGGCGTGGACGTTCCTGGTCCTCGCCGCCGTCGGCGCGGCGGCCTGCCTGTTCCTGGCGCTGAGCCTGGGCGGCGCGACTGGTCGGTCTGCTGCGTGGTCGCGAGGACGCTCCCCCGCGGCCGCCGCGGATGCCGGGTGGTCGGCGCGCGGCTCGCTGAGGTTTCGTCGTACGCCGCGGCCCGGCGGACCGGTTCTGTCGGTGCGTCGAACGTAGGCTCCGACTGTGAGCAAGCTGGACGCCCAGAGGGCCATGAAACTGGCGAAGTACGAACGCGACCAGGAGCGGGCCCGTGCTCGACAGGCCGCGTCGCCGCGGGTGAACGCGACCCCTGCTCCGGTGGCTCCTCGGGCCGACAGCCCTGCCCGCCCAAGCGGCTCGCTGCGCCCTCGGGCGACACCTGCGGCCACAAGTCGATGAACGGCCGCGCGTGCACCCGCGAGGCGGGTCACTCCGAGAAGAGCCACCGCTACAGCTGAGTCGCCTTCAGGTGCGGTCGGCCAGGCGGCGTACGAACTTCAGGCCCGACCAGGTCTCGTCGATCGCGCACACCTTGACGTCGACGACGCCGGCGGCGAGGCCGATCTCGCGGACGACGTTCTCGTCGAGGTCCGTCGGCACCTTGGCGGCCTTCTTGGGCCAGCAGACCCAGATCATCCCGGCCTGCTCGGTGCGCTCGATCAGCTGCGGCAGCCGCTTGGCGAGCGTCGGCCGCGCTGGTGTGGAAGGTCAGGCTGATGTCGAGCCGCTTCGGCAGCCGCCGGGTGGTCGGCGCCTCGAGGTCGAAGTCGTCGGGCGCGTGGTCGAGGAGTACGACGTGCTCCGGCTTCACCCGAGCTTGCGCTCCAGCGGAGTGCCTGAGTAGCCGGCCACCGCTCCTCCTCGCGAGTTGTCCACAGGCGCCGATCTCGGTGTAGCCAGCAGCGCCCTCGGGGTAGTTAACTCCCCATCGACTCGGGTTCGTAGCTCAAGGGGTGACTCATGCGCGGGCGCCACACGCTGGCCGCGATCTGCGGCGTGCTGTGTCTGCTGCTCGCCTGGTGGCCGGGTGTGGTGGTTCGCCCGAGCCGAAGCCGCCGCCGAAGGCCGAGCCGAGCACGTCGCCCTCCCCCTCCGCCACTCCCCCGGTGATGCCGGCTGCGGCGAAGGAGAAGACGAAGGCTGGGGCGATTGCGCTTCGCGCGGCACTTCTTGGCAGTCGCTCAACTTCGCCGGGCGACCGGCGACACGATGACGCTTCGAGCGATCGTACAGCGACTGTGCACGACGTGCGAGGCGATCGCTGACGGCATCGATGAGACCTACGCAGCGGGCGGCATCTACGAGGGCGGCGACTGGATCGCCGACGTGCGTGAAGTTCTACGCGATCAAGGACGACGTCGCGTTGACGTCGACGCCGTCGTCGACTACGAGCCGCAGACCTGGATCGCAAGCGCAGGCGGAACCGAAGCAACGTCTCCAGGCGCGCAAGAACGTCCTCAAGGCGCTTCCAACTCGATGCGTGTGGCGAGCGACGAGGTGGCGGGTCGGCGCACTGGATCGCGAGGCGCATGAGAGCGTTCTTGCGCATCGCTGCGTTCTGCTGTCGCGCATGGCCCGGCTGCGGCCGCCGCGAGGGGATCCGCAGTGCCGCCGGATGCAGGACGCGCTTCGACGCGTCAGCGGGCTCAGCGCGACTCAGGAGCCGGAGCAAGCCTCGACGAGCTCGGCGACAGGCGAGCCAGTCGGCTCACGATCCACGGCAGCCCGCGCTACGAGTGGCGCACCGCCTGCGGGGCCGGGCCTCGACGGAGAGACCGCCTGCGCGTGCAACACCTGCCCGCCCGGCGAGCAGCTCTACCGGCTCTGGCAGGTCGAGCCGCCGCCGGCGGCCCCGATGGGTCTCGTCTGCTCGGGCAACGGGCCCCGCCCGTCGCTGCGGCCGCTCCGCCGCAGGTCACCGAGGGGATGGTGCTGGAGGCGTTCCGGCGGATCCCGCTGCCCTCGCTGCGGTCGCACTCAGCCAGCCGGCGAACAAGACGCTGATCAACTTCGACACGATCTTCTTCACCGACGCCGAGCCGTTGACGCGCAACCTCACCCTGCTCGGGCAGCGGGTGCGGCTGGAGATCAAGCCGAGCCGGTTCGAGTGGGTGCACGGCGACGGGACGACCGCGACGACGTCGACGCCGGGATCGCCGTACCCGGCCAAGGACGTCGTCTACCGCTACGCCGACGCCCATCGCACGGTGCAGCACCGGGTGGTGGTGACCTGGAGCGCGGAGTGGTCGCTGAACGGCGGGCCGCTGCAGCCGGTCAACGGCACCGTCACGACGAGCGGGCCGGCGACGCCGCTGCGGATCGCGGAGGCGAGTCCGGCCCTGTCCGGGAGCGGTCACTAGACGCTAGGTTCCGACGTGCGCGCTCACCACCTCCACCAAGCTCAAGCTCGCCTACGTCGGCCTCGCCGCCGTCGACACCTGGCTCTCCGGCATCGCCGGCAAGGGCGGCGCACCGCGCTCGCTTCCTCACCAAGCCGCTGCTGATGCCGACCCTGTCGGCCTCGCTGGTGACCAACCCGAAGGCCGCGGACTCACCGCTGCGCACCAGCACGCGTGGCCGCCCAGGTCGGCGGCTGGGGCGGCGACGTCGCGCTGCTCGGCGAGGGGACCAAGCCGTTCCTGGTCGGGGCGGGCTCGTTCGGCGCTCGGCCACGTGGCCTACCTGACCGGCTTCCTGCGCCAGCACGGCCACAGCGGCCTCCGCGAGGCTGCCGGGCCCGCGGTGGTCGCCGGCTCGTGGGCGCTGACCGCGCCGGTGATGGCGTTCATGGCGGCGCGGCGCAACCGGGAGCTGGGCGGCCCGGTGTTCGGCTACGCGACCATGCTCGCGGCGATGGCGGCGGCCGCGAACTACCTCGACACCGACCTGCCCCCGTCGGCGCGACGGCTGACGGCGGCCGGCGCGGGCCTGTTCATGGTCTCCGACACGCTGCTCGGGTTCCGCAAGTTCGCGATGACCGACCCGCCGGCCCACCTCGAGACGGCCGTGATGGCGACGTACACCGCCGCCCAGTTCCTGCTCAGCGAGGGCGCCGCCCGGGCCTGAGGGCGCCACGACGTCATACGAATCGTGGGTTGCTAGGCCACCAATTCGTATGACGTCCGGGCCGCCAGTGACGCGCCGCACCGCCCCCGGACAGGTGAGTGGGGTGGGACCGGCGTGCGGTCCCACCCCACTTCTTCCCCCGTGCCGACGACCCGGGTCGAATGAGTCGTCGTCACGTCGTGTCCGCGCCTGCCTTCCCGCAGGGGCGGCGAGCCTCAGCCGCGGGGGACGGCGAGCTTCTGGCCCTCGACGATCTGGCCACCGGGGAGGGAGTTGAGCTCCTGGATGCGGTGGACCATCTCGCGGATCTGGCCGGGCTTGGCGAGGTCGCCCGCGATGCCGTAGAGGGTGTCGCCGGGCTGGACCTCGACGACGCGGACCGGCTCGGGCGTGCCGCCGGTGAGGGTGGCCGTGGCCCAGCCGCCGAACGGGATCATCAGCGCGAGCGCCAGGCCGAGGAAGGCGAGGACCAGCACGATGCGGCCGCGGCGGGTCAGCCGCACGGCGCGTCGGCGGGTCGAGCTGCGCGGCTTGGCACGCCTTGGCCTTGCCGCACCCGGGCGGCGGGGCGGACGACGGGAGCGACGGGCTCCTCGACCGGCTGGCCGTAGTCGAGGTCGAAGACCGTCTCGAAGTCGACGTCCGCTGCGCTGCTCCGCTGGGCCGGGACGACGGAGCGGACGAGCGCGTCGAAGCGGGTGTCGACGTCGGACTCGGCGGAGCGCGGTGCGGGAATGCTCAGTGTGCTCATCGGTCAACCTCTTTCGGGGAAGTGCCCGGCCCGGCTGGCCGAGCGGGGATAGCGACCCCTGCTGTTGTGCTGATCGATGTCTATCGGCGACCACTGACAGGTTTCGTCAGCGACTTCGAAGAGACGTTCGATCGAACACATGTACGACGTTAGAGCAGGTGTTCGAACGAATCAAGGATTGGTCGAACATATGTTCGGCGTCATTCCTGCGACACCCATCTGATTGCTTTTTTACTTTTTTAATTTCTATTTTTTTTTTTTATTTCTACTACTTACTGAGGCGATCCATCAATTGCACGTGGTGAATTTTCGAGACGCTTCTCGCTACATGCGACCATTAATCTTCTTACTAATCTTACTTATTAAATTATAATACTATTATAATATTTTAATAATTTCTACTTTTAAAACTTACAATAACTATTTTACTTTTATACTTTAAATACATCTGACAAAAAACATAAACAACTAAATATTCTTTATATCTCCTTCTTTCTTACGCAACAAAATTATATCTTTCTATTATCCTTCAAACATAATTCATAAACACTTAACTCTCTTTAACATAATATTAAATTAAAAAAGCTCAAACTCAAAAAACTCTAAAAAAAAAAAATAATAAACTACCTTTAATTTAAATTCAAACTATCTTCCCTAAAAAACCAAAAAAAAAACAACTCTTACCAAACATAAAGCAAAAAACTATACTGATCATATCGCTCCTCAAGCATCGACGGGAGCAGCGCTTCGCGACGCTCCTCGATCGGCGTGCTTCGAACAGGTGCGTCGAATCTTCTGCTTCGCTTCTGGCTTCTCAATCCCCCGTCTAAACCCTACTATAACTCTCGTGTTCACCCACACTGCGAAACCTCCTTGACAATACCTTAAAAACCTTCTGCGTGCCTTTCGCGATACACTCTCGCGTCGCGTGACTTCCTTAACGCCAAACCCTTTAAAAAAATAAAAACTACACACTATCTCCCACCGCCGTAACGACTTACCTTTCTCATCCTCGACTATCTCGACTACCGGCTATGCCCGACCTTACAGTCGACTCTCTTATCTGCTGCCATAGCCACTGTAACTTCATCCGTGACTACCCGAGGTCGCGGGAGGGTGATGCTTACCTGCAGCGCTAGCCAGACCGCGACACGCCGTTCGAACATGTGTTTGAAGTGGTCCCCGTTCTGGACTACCTTCGACCCATGGCGACTCGCGACCAGAAGAACCGCTCGCGGTGCCCCGCTCGCGGCTCCGTCTCCGAGCTGCCCGACGCGGCCCCCGACAGCACCGGCCTGACCCCGCGGCAGCAGCGCATCCTCAACGTGCTGCGCGAGTCGATCGAGAAGCGCGGCTACCCGCCGAGCATCCGCGAGATCGGCGAGCTGGTCGGCCTGACCAGCTCCTCCAGCGTCGCCCACCAGCTGCGCGTGCTGGAGCAGAAGGGCTTCATCAAGCGCGACCCCAACCGGCCGCGGGCCCTCGAGGTGTTCATCCCCGAGCTGATGGCCGCCCGGCGCGCGATCGCCAACGCCGACGACGCCGACTACGACCCGACCGGCATCGGCGACGCCCTCCCCCACGCCGACCATGGTGCCGCTGGTCGGCCGCATCGCCGCCGGCGGGCCGATCCTGGCCGAGGAGCAGGTCGAGGAGATCTTCCCGCTGCCCAAGACCCTCGTCGGCGACGGCACCCTGTTCCTGCTCGAGGTCTCCGGCGACTCGATGGTCGACGCCGCGATCTGCCACGGCGACTACGTCGTCGTACGCCAGCGAGCAGACCGCCGAGAACGGCGAGATCGTCGCCGCGATGCTCGACGGCGAGGCCACCGTCAAGACCTTCCAGAAGAAGGACGGCCAGGTCTGGCTGCTGCCGCACAACGACGCCTACGACCCGATCGACGGCACCTACGCGACGATCCTGGGCAAGGTCACCGCGGTCCTGCGCCGGATGTGATTCCGACGGTCCTGGACAGGGCCGAGACGGCCATGTCTCAGCACGTGGTCAGATAGTCGTTTATCGTGTTATTGCCGGACATAGCCGGGCAAAATCTGCTCTCGTGCCCGCGCCTGTTCACCGCCGCGTCGCCGCGCGCGCCGCCTGCCTGCGACGCCTGCGGGGCGGCGCCTGCCGGCCGACACGACCGGGCACCGGCAGGCAGCCGTGCCGACGCCCCGGCGCCACCCGCGCCGAGCAGCCGGCCCGCGATCACTCCCCCAGCGAGGTCCGACGGCGCGGGCCGCGATCAAGGCCCTCGGCTCGCAACCTGCACCGCGGTCGCCGGCGCAACGGGCTGGCCGCCGGCCAGGCTCGAGCAGGTGCTGACCACCGACGACACGGCCTGGGTCGCCGAGACCGGGCGGTGTTCTACCGCGAGGAGCTCGCCGAGCAGCGACGACCGCCAGCGCGGTCCGCCGCCGGCGGCCGCGCGTCGCCGCGGCCGTACCCGCACCACCCAGACCTTCACGCTGCACAGCCGGCCGGGCGCGAGCCGCAGATCTTCCTCGACTTCGACGGCGCCGACGTCAGCAACACCGGCTGGAACGGCACCGGCCGGCGACCGATCCAACGGCACCCACACCGGCTTCGACCGCGACGGCAACCCCGAGCACCTTCAGCACCGCCGAGCACGGCTACATCCAGGAGGTCTGGCGCCAGGTCGCCGAGACCTACGCCCCCTTCGACGTCGACGTCACCACCGCAGGACCCCGGCCTCGCAGGCTCACCCGCTCCTCGACCGCCGACACGACCTACGGCACCCACGTCCTGATCACCAGCGACCCCGCCCGCGGCGCCGGCCTCTGCGCGCAGCTGCCTCGGCGTCGCCTGGGTCGGCACCTTCGACAACGTCGACCCGGTCGGCTACTACCAGCCGGCGTGGGTCTTCACCACGCACCAGCTTCGACCCGATGATCGTCGCGCAGGCCGCCTCCCACGAGACCGGGCACACGCTCGGGCTCTCCCACGACGGCACCAGCGACCGCAGCGCTACTACGCGGGCACCGCGGCCTGGGGCCCGATCATGGGCTCCTCGATGAACCGCGCCGTGAGCCAGTTGAGCAAGGGCGAGTACGCCGGCGCCAACAACACCGAGGACGACCTCGCCGTCATCCAGGCCCACGGCCTCCCGCTGCGCGCCGACGACCACGGCCACCGGCGGGCCGACCACTCGGCGCCCAGGCGTCGTACGCCGTGAGCGGCGTGATCGGCACCCGCACCGACACCGACTACTTCGCGATCACCTGCCCTGCACCACCGACCTGACGGTGGCCGCCAACGGCATCGGCGCCCAGACGCGCTCGACCTGTCGCTGAACGTTCTCAACGGCACGCGGGCCACCGTCGCCACAACGCGCCCGCCTCGGCGTCGCCGGCACGCCCGCCCGTCTCCACGGGCATGAACGCCACGGTGACCGTGCCCAACGCCACCGGCAACTACGTCCTGCGCGTGGACGGCGTCGGCAACGGCGAGCCCCGGCGACGGGCTGGTCCGACTACGGCAGCCTCGGCCAGTACACGCTCACCGCCACCGGGTGCGCCGACGCCCGGACCGCCGCAGTCCAACGCCGTCGGCGGCACGCCACGCCGAGCCGCACGCCGGTCGGTCACGCGTCCCGTCGGCTCGCCCGGATCGGCACCGGCGCCCCGTCGGGCGGTCGACCCGGGCGGCACGGTCCAAGCGCGGTCGTGCGCTGGTACGCCCCGACGAGCAACGGCGGGGCGCCGATCACGACGTACCGGGTCCGTCGCCCACGAGCTCGACGCCAACGGGCACCGGTCGTGCACCTACACCTCGGCCTTCCAGGCGCCGACGGTGCGCAGTGAGCATGAGGCTGCCGCGCGGGGCGCTACCGGTTCCAGGTCGTGGCCGCCAACCGCGTCGGCTCCTCGCCGTGGTCGGCGCTCTCGCGGATCGTCAACGCGCGCTGAGCTCGCCGTCGGCCAGCCGCGCCAGCGCCTTGCGTACGACGGCAGGGTCGTCGGTCTGCCACATCGGCGGCAGGCTGGCGCGCAGGAACGTGCCGTAGCGGGCGGTGACCAGCCGCGGGTCGAGGCAGGCCACCACGCCGCGGTCGGTCATCGTGCGGATCAGCCGGCCGGAGCCCTGCGCGAGCAGCAGCGCGGCGTGGGTCGCCGCGACCGACATGAACCCGTTGCCGCCGGCCTGGTCGACCGCCCGCTGGCGCGCCGACATCAGCGGGTCGTCGGGCCGCGGGAACGGGACCCGGTCGATGATCACCAGCTGGCAGGTCTCCCCCGGCACGTCGAGGCCCTGCCACAGGCTGAGCGTGCCGAACAGGTTGGTGTGCGGGTCGCCGACGAACTGCCGCGTCAGCTCGGGCAGCTGGGCGTCGCCCTGGGCCAGCGTGGTCAGGTGCGGGCAGCGCCTCGCGCACGTGCTCGGCGGCGGCCTCGGCCGCCCGACGGCTGGAGAACAGCCCGAGGGTGCGGCCGTCGGCGGCGTCGACCAGCTCGGTGATCTCGTCGAGCTGGGCCTGGGTGAGCCCGTCGCGACCGGGGCGGGCAGGTGGCGGGCGACGTAGAGGATCGCCTGCTGGCGTAGTCGAACGGCGAGCCGACGTCGAGGCCCTCCCACTCCTCGCCGCGGTCGGCAGGGTCGAGCCCGAGCGAGGTGGCCACCGCGTCGAAGTCGCCGCCCAGCTTGAGCGTGGCCGAGGTGAAGACCGCGGTCTTCTCGGCGAGCAGCCGCTCGCGCATCGGGCCGGCGACGTCGAGCGGCGCGACGCAGAGCTAGTTGCCGCCGCGGTTGCGCTCGCGCTCGTTGACCCACAGCACGTCCTGGTCGGAGCCGGCGGCCATCCGCTCGGCGGTGGCGAACAGCTCCTGGGCCCAGCCCTTGGCCTGGGTGGCGCCGGCGTCGTCGCCGGGGTCCCTCGGGAAGGCCGAGACCAGGGCCCGGGCGGCGTCGCGCACCAGCACGAGCGCGTCGGCCGAGCTGCTCGGGCATCCCGTCGATCCGGCCGGGCCGGCAGTCGTCGATGCGCGTCGCGCAGCACCTCCCCGGCGTCGGCGAGGTCGTCGGCCTCGCTGCCCTCGACGTGGCGCTGGGCGCGCCGGGCGGCCCGGTCGACGTCGGAGCACGGACAGCTCGTCGGTCGCGGCCTGGGTCACCCGCGCGACGAGCTCGTGGGCCTCGTCGACCACCACGACGTCGTACTCCGGCATCATCGGGACGCCCTCGATCGCGTCGATCGCGAGCAGCGAGTGGTTGGTGACGACCAGCTGCGAGCGCATGGCGCGCTCCTTGGCGCGCTCGGCGAAGCACTCGACGCCGTAGGGGCACTTCGCGGCGCCCAGGCACTCGCGGTGGCTGACGCTGACCTGGCGCCAGACCCGGTCGGTGTGGCGCGGTCGCGTGGTCGCGCTCGCCGGTGCCGCCCTCGGTCGCCTCCTCCTCGACCCACTCGCGCAGCGCGACGACCTCGGCGCCGATCGAGCCCTCGGGCAGGTCGACCAGGGCGCCCTGGTCGTCGGGCACGCCCTCGCGGACGCGGTGCAGGCAGGCGTAGTTGGACCGCCCCTTGAGTACGGCGTACGTCGCCGCCGCCCTCGAGCAGCTCGCCGGCCGCCTCGAGCAGGGCCGGGATGTCGCGCTCGACGAGCTGGTGCTGCAGCGCGAGGGTCGCCGTCGCCACGACCACGCGGTCGCGGTGCAGCAGCGCGGGCACGAGGTAGCCGAGCGACTTGCCGGTGCCGGTGCCGGCCTGGACGAGCAGGTGCTGCTGGTCGTCCATCGCCGCGGCCACGGCCTCGGCCATCGCGATCTGGCCCGGCCGCTCCTCGCCGCCGAGCTGCTCGACGGCCGCCCCAGCACCTCGCGGACCGCCCGGCTGCTCGACCACCCGAGCACCCTATGTGGCGGCTCCGACACCGCACGCGGCGCCGGGCTTCTGGACGGGTGCGCAGGCGAACACCACGCTCTTGGCGTTCGGTAGACGGCAATCCGATAGGCAGGTGCGATGGCCACTCCCGAACACCCAGTAACCGACTCCGAGCACCCCGCCCTCGAGAACCCGATCGAGGAGCACGAGGTCTCCGGCCGCCTCGACAAGGTCGTGTTCGGCGTCACCGCCGCGCTCGCGCTCGGCTTCGTGGCCTGGGGCTTCCTCGACACCGACCCCTCGGCAGGGCGTCGGACAGCGCGCTGGGCTGGACGGTGCACACCATGGGCTGGCTGTTCGTCCTCCTGGCCTCGGCGTTCGTGGTCTTCGTGATCTGGCTGGCGGTCGGCCGGTTCGGCAACATCCCGCTCGGCAGCGACGACGAGGAGCCCGAGTTCCGCACGGTCTCCTGGATCGCGATGATGTTCAGCGCCGGCATGGGCATCGGCCTGATGTTCTACGGCGTCAGCGAGCCGCTGTCGCACTTCGTCTACGCCGCCGCCCGGCACCGGCGCGGCGGCAACCCGGCGAGGCCGTCCAGACCGCCATGGCCACCACGCTCTTCCACTGGACCCTGCACCCGTGGGCGATCTACGCCGTCGTCGGCATCGCCATCGCCTACGGCACCTTCCGCCGGGGCCGCCCGCAGCTGATCAGCTCGGCGTTCACCCCGCTGATCGGCAAGCGCCGCGCCGACGGACCGGCCGGCCGCGTCATCGACATGCTGGCCATCTTCGCCACGCTGTTCGGCTCGGCCGCCTCGCTCGGCCTCGGCGCCCTGCAGATCGGCAGCGGCCTGGAGATCGTCGGCGGCATCGGCAAGGTCGGCAACGGCGTCCTGGTCGGCATCATCGCCGTGCTGACCGCTGCGTTCATCGCCTCGGCGGTCTCCGGCGTCGGCCAAGGGCATCCAGTGGCTGTCCAACATCAACATGGTGCTGGCCATCGCGCTCGCCGTCTTCGTCTTCGTCGTCGGCCCGACCGTCTTCATCCTCGACCTGATCCCGACCGCGGTCGGCGCCTACTTCCAGGACCTCGCGATGATGTCGGCCCGCACCGAGGCCGCCGGCGGCGACGCGATGGCCGAGTGGCTGTCGGGCTGGACCGTCTTCTACTGGGCCTGGTGGGTCTCCTGGACGCCGTTCGTCGGCATGTTCATCGCCCGCATCTCCCGCGGCCGCACCATCCGCCAGTTCGTCACCGGCGTGCTGCTGGTGCCCAGCCTGGTCAGCCTGGTCTGGTTCGCGATCTTCGGCGGCGCCGCGATCGACCTCCAGCGAGGACGGCATCGACCTCGCCGGCGCGGCCACCCCGGAGGGCCAGCTCTTCGGCCTGCTCGACCAGCTGCCGCTGGCGACGCTGACCATCGGTCCTGGTGATGCTGCTGGTCGCGATCTTCTTCGTCTCCGGCGCCGACGCGGCCTCGATCGTGATGGGCACGCTGTCCGAGCGCGGCACCCTCGAGCCGAGCCGCGGACCGTGATCTTCTGGGGCGTCGCCACCGGTGCGCGTCGCCGCGGTGATGCTGCTGGTCGGCGGCGACGACGCGCTGACCGGGCTGCAGAACATCACGATCGTGGCGGCGCTGCCGTTCGTGTGGTGATGGTCGGCCTCGCCGTCGCGCTGGTGAAGGACCTGCGCCAGCGACCCGCTGATGGTGCGCCGCCGTACGCCGCGGGGCGGTCGAGCAGGCCGTCGTCGACGGCGTCACCCGAGCACGGCGACGACTTCGCCATCGCGGTGGAGGAGAAGCGAGACCGCGAGCACGTAGCGCGAGCCGGACCTCGTCGTACACGCCGGCAGTAACGCGGTGTTATGGACGCTGAGTGCCTCGGCTGTAACGCGGTGTTACAGACGTGAATACGCCGCACGCGCCATGTTCAGCGGGCCACGAGCCCTACGTCCCACCAGCGCTTTTTCTCATACCAACCTCTATCCCCAAATCCAAATCATCATGATGTCATACCTCCCCCGTTACCCACATTACGTCATCACCACGCCATCCCATAAATACTAACGCTACACTGTTACACCTATTGAGTTCCATACTTAAAACACATCCCCACCAACTCATTTTACCCTACTCATCTACATACCAACCTCACCACTTTTATCCTCCCCCCTAGTAGTTAGTCATTCACCAAGCCTACAAGCGCGTCACGAGAAAGTACACGAAATACCCATACATCTCACTGAACCAAGCGAGAGTTCTCACAAATCTTATCACTCATTACACAAATACCCACCCTTCCCCACACACACACTGATTCCGCCCTTACGCCAACGCCCCCGCGTACGCACCATTTCAAGCCATACCCCTCATGAACGTCCATAACCCGGATTTACTGGGAATCAGAACTGACCTGCGGCGCCTGCTCCTGGCCCTCGGGGGCGTCGTAGAACTCGCGGCTTGTGCACGTTGGCGATGCCGGTGAAGAACATCCACGGGATCGTCTGGGTCAGCTTGTTCAGGGTGGCGACGGCGTCGTTGTAGTACTGCCGCGCGAACGAGATCTGGTTCTCGGTCTCGGCCAGCTGCTGCTGGAGGTCGAGGAAGTTCTGGTTGGCCTTCAGGTCGGGGTAGTTCTCCGCGACGGCGTTGATGTTGGCCAGCGCGCCGTCGAGCTGGGCGTCGGCCGCGGCCTTGGCGGGTACGTCGTCGCCGTTGGCCGCCTTCTGCACCGCGGCGCGCGCGCGGGTGACCTCCTCGAAGACACCCTTCTCGTGGGCGGCGTACCCCTTGACCGTCTCGACCAGGTTGGGGATCAGGTCGGCGCGCCGGGTCAGCTGCACGTCGATGCCGCCGAGTGCCTCCTGGGCGCCGATGTCGGTGCGTGCGCAGCTTGTTGAAGCCGACGACCCCGAAGCCCACCAGGGCCACGACCACGACGAGCACGATGATCCAGATCATGCTGTCTCCTTGGTTTCGACGCGGTCAGCCGCTGATTCTGGTGCAGCGGCTCACCAGGAGCCACCCCCGCCGCCCCCGCCGCCCCCGCCGCCGGAGAAGCCGCCGCCACCGCCGCGTCGAGGACGAGCGACTGCGTGGCCTGGTAGGCGGAGATCGCCGAGCCCACGGTGGAGGAGAAGTCGTCGGCCATCGCCGAGGCGAACGAGCCGCCGGCGTACCCGTAGGAGCCGGCGTACGACGGGCGCGGCGGCTCCTCGCCGGTCTCGATGCGGTACTTCTCCGCCCACTCGTCGGCCACGCCGAAGGCCACCGCCCACGGGATGTAGGCGGTGTAGAGCTCCTTGCGGCCGGAGAAGTCGAAGCGGGCCTCCGCCGAGTCGGTGGCCAGGATCCGGCGGAAGCCGCCGATCCGCGACCACAGCTCACGACCGGCAGCCGTACGCCGGGTGCTCGACCCCGGTCGCGAGCAGCTCGAAGCGCGAAGACCGCGAACAGACCCGGGACCAGCGCGATCACCGACAGGTCGAAGGGGTTCTCGACCGCCAGGAACCCGGCCAGGAGGCACCGCAGCACCAGCAGGATCCCGCCGAGGCCGCCGAGCCCGGCGCTGACCATCAGCCCGTTCTGCGCGGGCCCAGCCCTTCGTGGCGGCCTCGAAGCTGGACAGCGCGGACTTCAGCTTCTTCCCGGCCGACACCGTGCTGTCGGCGGTGAAGGACCCGCCCGGCACGCCGAGCGCCTGCGCGGCGTAGGCCGAGACCGGGTCGAGCTGCTGCCAGCCGCGCGCCTGGCCGGTGTCGGTGATCGTCCAGCCGTCGGCGTGGTCGAGCGTCGTGGCGCCCTTCTCGGCGGTCTGCATGATCGAGGCGACGAACGCCTCGCGCCGACCGTCTCGCTGTAGATGTAGTTCGCCTCGGCCGGGCCGACGCCGTCGGGCGGCGCGTACATCACCGGGAACTGCGGGTTCGCTCGCGGCTCTCCCGGGCGCAGCACGCCCATCAGCGCCGGCGAACACGCGACAGCCGAGCAGCAGGATCAGCCCGACCAGGCTCGCGGCCGAAGCACGGCGTCGAAGCGCACCGGCCAGGGCAGCGCGTCGCGCTCGGGGGCCGGCAGGTCGAGGGTCGGTCCGCATCGTGACCGGGGTGTGCGGCGTCGAGGGCGCCGGTGCGTGATCAGGGTGCCGCGTGCCGGCGCCGTCGCCGTGCAGCCGCCGGTCGTGCCCTGGCCCACGGCGCACTCGACGTCGCCGTTCGCCGGCAGGTGCACGGCGAGCCTCGACCCTGCGATCGGCATCTGCCAGCCGCTGGGGATCAGGTTCCAGTAGAACTGCGCTGCCGTCATCGGTCGGAGCGAGGCGTCGTCGATGCGGTAGCGGATGACGTAGACGTGCTCGCCGGTCATCGTCGTGTTCGCCGAGCCGATCTTGACGTTGCGGTAGCGGCCGTGGCCCTCGCGCAGCATCTCGAACGGCTCGGGCTGCCCGTCGCGGGTGACCGAGATGTCGCGCGGGATCAGCCGGACGCGGGCGTCACCCGGGTCCTCGACGTCGAAGAAGCGGAAGATGCCGTGCTTGTAGTCGGGGAAGTTGACCGCGAGCGTCTCGGTGACCTTGAGCTGCGCCGTCCTTGTCGACGGTGAAGTCGGCGTCGTAGTCTGTTGATCGTCGCCGTGTCGCGCTCGATCGCCGCTCAGCGAGGGCCAGGTGATGGCCGGGAACAGCACCAGTCCGGCGAGCAGGAGCAGCGCGATCGCCCGCCCCACCCACCGCGTCATGCCCGGAGCCTACTGATCGCGGGCGCGCGCGGCGGGCGGATTGCGCAGGACCGGACGTCGCGGTCAGCCGTGGTGAGCGTACGCCGCCAGCTCGCCGGCCAGGGCCTCGTTGACCCGCGCCTTGAGCAGGGTGCCGTCGCCGGTGTGCTCGAGCGAGATCACCTCGCCGTGGTCGTGCACCCGGCTGAGCAGGTCGCCCCGGTCGTAGGGCAGCAGCGCCGCGACCTCGACGGCCGGACGCGGCAGGTCGGCCTCGATCGCGGCGCAGCGCCTCGGCGATGCCCTCGCCGCTCTTGGCGGAGACCACCACGGAGTGCGGCTCGCGCTGGCGCAGCCGGGCGATCACCAGCGGGTCGGCGACGTCGGCCTTGTTGATCACCACGAGCTCGGGCACCTTGTCGGCGCCGATCTCGGCGAGCACCTCGCGGACGGCGGCGATCTGGCCCTCGGGGTCGGGGTGGGAGCCGTCGACGACGTGCAGGATCAGGTCGGAGTCGGCGACCTCCTCCAGCGTCGAGCGGAACGCCTCGATCAGCTGGTGCGGCAGGTGCCGGACGAAGCCGACGGTGTCGCTCATCGTGTAGACGCGGCCGTCGCCGGTCTGGGTGCGCCGGGTGGTCGGGTCCAGGGTCGCGAACAGCGCGTCCTCGACGAGTACGCCGGCATCGGTGAGCCGGTTGAGCAGCGAGGACTTGCCGGCGTTGGTGTAGCCGGCGATCGCCACGCTCGGGATCTCGTTGCGCTTGCGGCCCGAGCGCTTGGTGTCGCGCGTCGTCTTCATGTGGGCCAGCTCGCGGCGCAGCTTGGCGATCTTGGTGTTGATGCGGCGACGGTCGGTCTCGATCTTGGTCTCACCGGGACCACGGCCACCGATGCCGCCACCCTGCGAGCCGACCCGGCCACCGGCCTGGCGCGACAGGTTGCCACCCCAGCCGCGCAGGCGCTGCTTCATGTAGCTCAGCTGGGCCAGCTCGACCTGCGCCTGGCCCTCCCGGCTCTTCGCGTGCTGGGCGAAGATGTCGAGGATCAGGGCGGTGCGGTCGACGACCTTGACCTTGACCTTGTCCTCGAGGTTCCTCAGCTGGCTGGGCGCCAGCTCGCCGTCGCAGGATCACCGTGTCGGCGCCGGTGGCGCGGACGATCTCGGCCAGTCCCTCGACCTTGCCGCGGCCGATGTAGGTCGCGGGGTCGGGGCTGTCGCGGCGCTGGTAGAGCGCGTCGAGCACCTCCGAGCCGGCGGTCTCGGCGAGCAGGGCGAGCTCGGCCATCGAGTTCTCGGCGTCCTGCACGCTGCCGCTCGGTCCAGACCCCGACGAGGATGACGCGCTCGAGCCGCAGCTGGCGGTACTCGACCTCGCTGATGTCCTCGAGCTCGGTCGACAGCCCGGCGACGCGGCGCAGGGCGTAGCGCTCGGCGAGGTCGAGCTCGCCGGTCGTCTCCTCGGCCTCGGGCGAGTCGTCGGCTGGGCGTGTCGTCGGGTCTCGGCGGAGTCGTCGTCCCAGTCGGCGGTGTCCGCCAGCTCCTGGGCCAGGTCGAAGTCCTTCGGGTGCGTTCGTCATACGCGCTCAAGACTAGGCGCGCCCGCAACTCGATTTGCCGACTTGCGGTGAATTGACCGATATCGTACCACCAGACTGGCAGCATGGCCTCCCTCCGCCCGGGTGCCGCACTCGCCCATCTGGCGCTCTACGCTGCTCGCCATCGACCTCGGTCGCCTGGCCGCGGCGGACGCCGGCGGGGCTGGTCTTCTTCTGGCCCGCCGCGGGCATCGCGGCGCTCTGGATGCTGCGACGGCCAGCACCGCGAGCAGGTGCTCCTCGACGCCGCGCTCCTGCGTGGCCGGCACCACCGTCCTCGACGTCGTCCTGGGCGTCGACCTGCTCGCCGTCGCTGCTGTTCGGCGTCGCCAACCTGACGGTCGGCCTGACCGTCCGGGTCGTTCAGCGCGCTGATCGAGGGAGCCTCGTTCTGGGGCCGTCTGCCGCGGCGGCTCGCCGGGACGCGCGACCTCACCGGCCTCGGCCTCGCCGCGGTGGCGGCCGGGCTGGTCAGCGCGGTCCCGGGACTGCTGGCGGTCGAGCTCGGCTCCGGCAACGTCACCTGGAGCACGGCGATCGGCTGGGTCGTCCGCAACGCCTGCAGCACCTTCGTCGTGGTGGCCTCGGTGCTCGCCGTGCTGACCGCGATCTTCCGGGCCCACGCCACGGCGCGGCTGGGTCGCGATCCTCACCCCGGAGCCACGCCCGCACTGGGAGCTCGAGCTCGTCGGCGTCGCCGTGCTGTCACTCGGCGCCGCCGACGTCCTGTTCAGCTCCGGCCGACGCCCTGCCGATCGCGTTCATGATGATCGTGGCCTCGACCTGGCTCGGCTACCGGTTCTCCCCCGCCGTCGGCGGCGTCTACACGCTGATCTTCGCGACCATGGCCGTGCTGTACACCCGGACGGGCGCGGCCCGTTCGGCCAGATCGAGGACCTCACCACGCGGGCGATCGTCGTCCAGATCTACGTGCTGGTCACGGCCGTGGTCGTGCTGATCCTGTCGCTGGGCGCCTACGAGCGCGCCGCGCTGCACGCCCGCGTCGTCGAGTCCGAGGCCAGGGCCACCTCGCGCGCCGAGCTGCTCGACGCCGTGATGAGCGTCGATGACCGACGGCCTGATCGTGGTCGAGGCGTCGGGCGAGGTGATGATGCGCAACCCGGCGGCCGAGGCCATGATGGGCCGGCGTCGGCGCGCCGGGTCGAGGACGCGCCCGACGACTACGGCATCTACCAGCCGGACGGCGCCTCGATCGCGCCGCGCGAGCTCCCGCACAGCCGCGCGCTCCAGCGGCGAGGCGGTGGCCTCCGAGGACCTGCTCCGCATCGACCCGGACACCGGGCATGCAGGCGATCCTGTCCGTCGGGCGCGATGCCGCTGCACCGCACCGGGGACGACGGCGGCCCCCTGGCCGTCGTCGTCATCCACGACGTCACCCAGGAGCGCACCCACCGCCGCGAGCTCCAGGCCTTCGCCGGCACCGTGGCCCACGACCTCAAGGCGCCGCTGACCGGCGTCGGCAGCTGGGCGGAGATCCTCGGCGACCAGCTCGACGCGCTCGAGGTCGACGTCACCGAGCCGCGGTCCAGCCTGCGCCGCATCGAGACCTCGGCCGCGCGGATGGAGCAGCTGATCTCCGACCTGCTCGCCTACTCACAGGCGCAGAGCGCCGACCCTGGCCCCGGTCTCCCTGTCCCTGACCGGCATGGTCGAGGAGGTCGCGCGCGAGCTGCGTGAGGCCGCGCACCGGCGATCCGCCGCTCATCGAGCACGGCCCGCTGGGTCGGGTGCTGCGCGGACCGGCACCCTGGTCGGCCAGCTGCTGGCCAACGTGATCGGCAACGCGGTGAAGTACGTCGCCCCCGGTACGACGCCCGCACGTGCTCATCGGCAGCGAGCTGGTCGGCGACATGCTCGAGATCCGCGTCGCCGACAACGGCATCGGCATCCCCGCGCGCGAGCGCGGCCGGATCTTCGACAGCTTCTACCGGGCGTCGAGCTCGGGCAGCTACCCGGGCACCGGCCTCGGACTGGCCATCTGCGCCCGCGCGGTCGAGCGGCACGGCGGCCGCATCTCGGCCCGCGAGGGTCTCGACGGCGGCGGCACCACGCTGGTGTTCACGCTGCCCGGCCGACCTCGACCCTGCGACGTGCCGAGCGACCTCGAGCGACTCAGCGCGCGTGCACCACCAGGGCCGAGCCACCGCCGCGGCGTTCCGGCTCGGAGACCGCGGTCAGCTGACCCCGCGGCCCGAACTCGATCGCCGTCGCCGCGCCGATCTCCGCCGCGCTGCGTGCCGGGCTCGCCGGCCGCGCACGAAGGTGTGGCCGTACGGCGTGAGCGCGGCACCGTAGCTGGTCGATGAACGCCTGCTCGGCGGTCACGTCGCGCCATGTTGCGCTGCGAGGCGCGCGGCGCGGCGATCGCCTGCTCGATGCGTCATCCCGCGGTCGAGCCGGTTGACCAGCATCTGCAGCACCGTCGTGATGATCGTCGAGCCGCCGGGTGAGCCGAGCGCCAGCACCGGCTTGCCGTTGCGCAGCACGATCGTCGGCGAGATCGACGAGCGCGGCCGCTTGCCGGGCTCGATCCGGTTGGGGTCGGTCTTGTCGTAGACGGCCGTGAAGTCGGTCAGCTCGTTGTTGAGCAGGAAGCCGCGACCGGGACGACGATGCCGGAGCCACCGGTCTGCTCGATGGTGAGCGTGTACTCGACGATGTTGCCCCACCGGTCGGCCACGGTGAGGTTGGTGGTGTTCACGTTCTCGGTGTCGGGCTTGTCGCTCGCGCGCGCCGAGGACCCACCGCACTTCCCGTCGTACGACGACACGTTGCCGGCGTCGACGGGCTTGGTGGCCGCCTTCGTCGGGTTGATCTGGCAGGCGCGCTCGGCGGCGTACTTGTCGGAGAGCAGGTCCTCTGCGGCACGTCGACGTACGCCGGGTCGCCGACGTACTTCGCCGCGGTCGGCGAAGGCCAGCGCGCTCGCCTCGAGGTAGTGGTGCAGCGCGTCGGCGTCGGACATGCCGCGCAGGTGGAACCGCTCGAGGATGTTCAGCGCCTCCCCGACGGTGGTGCCGCCGCTCGAGGACGGCGCCATCCCGTAGACGTCGTAGCCCGCGGTAGCCGACGTGGGTCGGCCCTGCTGCTTGACCCGGTAGCGGGCGAGGTCGCCGGCGCTCAGGTAGCCGGGCGGGACCGGCAGCGTCGGCGTTCGCTCCGCTTCGGCGGGTGCTGGGCGGTGCGCGCGATCTGCTTGGCGAGCGGTCCGCGGTAGAAGGCACGCGACGCCGCTGCTTCGCGATCAGCCGGTAGGTCGCGGCGAGGTCGGGGTTCTTCAGGATCGAGCCGACGGCCGGCGCGCTTGCCCGCCGGGCAGGAAGAGCTTGCTGGTCGCGGGGAAGTTCGCGAACCGGCTGCGGTTCTCCTCGGTCTGGAGGTTGAAGGTCTGGTCGACCCGGAAGCCGCGGTCGGCCAGCCGCGCCGCCGGGCGCAGCGCACGCGCCGAGGCCGTGGCGCCCCCAGCGCTTCAGGGCGCGTGTCCCAGGTGGCGAGCGATGCCGGGCGTCCCGACCGAGACGCCGCTGGTGACCAGCTCGGGGGTGAAGTTGTAGGGCTTGCCGGTCTTGGGGTCGATGAACGCGTCGTGCGGCATCCTGCGCGGCGCGGTCTCGCGGCCGTCGATCGTCTCGACCTTGCCGGTGCGGGCGTCGTAGTGGACGAAGTAGCCGCCGCCACCGATGCCCGAGCTGTAGGGCTCGGTGACGCCGAGCGCCGCCGCCGTGGCGACCGCCGCGTCGACCGCGTTGCCACCGCGCCGCAGCACGCGCAGTCCGATGCTGCGAGGCCTCCGGGTCGACGGAGGTGACCGCGCCGCCGAAGCCCTTGCTGGTGGGCGTCTTCACGTTGTACGGCGTGGCGCGCTCTGGGGCGGCGTCGGCCGGCGACGCCGCCGGGACGAGGGCGATGGCCGGTGACCAGGGCTGCCCCCAGAGCCACGGACGTGCGGCGTGCGTGCGACATGAGGGGCCTCCCGAGACGTTGACCTGTCCCCTCATTCAAGTCATGCGGGGGTCTCGTGCGCAAATGAGGGTTTGTTTGGCGGGCCCCGCGCCGGGTACGCCGAAGACATGAGTGACGAGGAGAAGCCCAGCCCTCCCGGCAGCCCCGATGCGCCAGGACGAACCGTCCGGTGGCCGCCCCGGTGGGCACGACGACGAGGCATCGGCGAGCACGGCCAACGACGAGTCGGCCGAGGAGGCCGGCGGCCACGACATCCCGATCGAGGACGAGCAGCCGGACCCGAAGGACGAGGGCGACGACGAGCTCCAGGAGGAGAACGCCGAGACCTCGCTCGACCAGCCGTCCCAGTGAACGGGCGGACAGAGAAGGAGAGCGCGATGAGCGAGACACCGGAGACCGAGATCAGCGAGTCCGACCCGAACGCCGACAGCGCCGACGGCCTGGCCGGAGACATGGGCGTGAGCAGCGAGCGCAAGGGCACCGTGCGAGGCGGCGCCGAGGAGGTCACCTACGCGGCGGCCCCGACGCACACCGAGGAGCCGGAGGGCGAGCTCCCGCCGGAGCAGTCGGCGTTCGATCCGCGTCCCGACGTACACCCGGACAACGACGTGGCGCCCCACGAGCGCAACCCCGACGGCAACCCGGGGCACTCCGGGGGCTGAGCGCCTACGCCACCACGACGGGGTGGCGGACCACCGCGTCGAAGAAGTAGCCGGCGTCGTTGAACCGTGCGACCTCGGGCTGCCTGCGGCCCTCGACGTCGGTCGCACCGCGCCAGCAGCGCATGGTCACCGGCCGCGGCACCGGGCCAGCGGAACGACCACCGGGTCCAGGCCGAGTCGACGGTCACATCCAGCTTCTACCGGGGTCCACGCTCGTCCCGTCGACGCTGACCTCGACCTTGCGGATCGGGCCGGCACCGCTCCACGAGCGACCGTGCAGCACTCGTCCGTCCGCGACGTGGGAGCACCGCGCCCTCGGCGAGCTCCCAGGCGCTGCGCACCGGGTTGGTCGTCGAGCGGCGGGCTGTCCGCGGGCCAGTCGCCGCCGGTCATCCGGTACCACTTCGTGTTCCAGGGCGAGGTCAGCGGCGAGCGTCGACACCTCGAGGGACCCGAGCCACTTGATGCTGGCGATGCCGACCCAACCCGGCACGACCAGGCGCAGCGGGAAGCCGTGGTCGGGCAGCAGCTTTCTCGACCGTTCATCGCCCCACGCGAGCAGGGCGTCGTCGAGCGCCTTGCTCGACCGTAGCGGTCGTCGCACCGGGCCGTAGTCCGTGCCCTTGTCGACGTACGACGGATCGTCCAGACCCGTGGCCATCACGTCCACGGCGTCTCGCGAGATCGCCGAGGGCGGCGCAGCACCTCGCGCAGACGGACCCCTTCCCAGGTCACCGCCCCGACGGCACCGAGCTTCCACTGCGTGCCGGACGCGGTCGAGTGCCCTGCTCGGTGTCGTAGAAGCTGCGGCCGTTGCCCGTGCACTCGTGGACCGTCGTCAGGCGCGTCCGTGGCAGCCGGTGCAGGTCGCGCAAGGCTCAAGCTCCACGGCCTCGTCCGCGCTCCGCTCGTGCTTCAGCCCGTCACCGAAGATCTTCAGCGGTAGCTGGTCGCGTCGATCCGCGGGTCTTGGTGTGGTTGCGGACGAACAGCCGCGCTGCGGCGTGAGGTAGCGGTCGTGGTCGACCGAGTCCCAACGAGTCTCCGCGTTGGTGCCGTAGACGATGAACTGACTCGGGGGCAGCGGCTTGAGGATCGGTCCATCGGGTTCGGTCGCGGCTTCCGCCGCGGTGGCACGGGAGCACCGCCCCGGCCCGGCGCCCGCAGCGGCCAGCTGGAGGAGGGATCGTCGGCTGAAGGAGGGCTCGTCGGGGACGTCGGAGGTGCGCGCACAGTCAGGGTCCATGCGCGCCACAATACTCTAGTAAGTCGCTAGAGTAAGTACCTCCGGCGTGGCGCCGGCTACTTCGGAGGCATCCTGATGCCGCCGTCGACGCGGATGGTCTCGGCGTTCATGTAGGAGTTGGTCAGGCACTCGATCACCATGCTGGCCAGCTCGTCGGGCACCCCGAGTCGCTTGGGGAACAGCACGCTCTCGCCGAGCTTGGCCTTGAACGCCTCGGAGTCCTCGCCCTCGCCGTAGATCGGGGTGTCGATCAGTCCGGGGGCGACGGTGTTGAGGCGGATGCCGACGGCGGCGAGGTCGCGGGCGACGGGCAGGGTCATGCCGACGACGCCACCCTTGGACGCGGAGTACGACGCCTGGCCGATCTGTCCGTCGAAGGCCGCCACGCTGGCCAGGTTGACGATCGCGCCGCGCTCCCCGGACTCCAGCGGCTCGTTGCGGGAGATCGCGGTGGCGACCAGTCGGACGCAGTCGAAGGTGCCGATCAGGTTGATCGCGATGACCTTGGAGAAGGCCTCGAGGTCGGCGGCGGACTCGTAGGTGCCGTCGCGGCCGACGGTGCGCTGCGCCCAGCCGATGCCGGCGGAGTTGACCAGGAGGCGGACCGGCCCGAGCTCCTCGGCCTGCTCGATCGCGGCCTTGATCTGCTCGGTCTTGGTCACGTCGACCGGGGCGAACACGCCGCCGATCTCGTTGGCGAGCGCCTCACCCTTCTCCTGGTTGAGGTCCGCGACGACGACCTTCGCGCCCTTGGCGGCGAGCTGGCGGGCGACGGCGGCCCCGATGCCCGAGGCTCCGCCGGTGACGATGGCACTGGCTCCGTTGATGTCCATGGGCGGAAATCCTAGGGCCGGGCTTTCGCTCAGAGGTTGGTGACCCCTTCGGCGGTGAGCACGGCGGGGCCGGTCATCAGGATCCGGTCGTCCTCGGTCCAGACGATCTCGAGGGTGCCGCCGGGCAGGTCGACCGTGTACGTCGTACCCCGCTCGGCGCCGTCGGCCGCCGCAGCCGCGACCATCACCGCGCAGGCGCCCGTGCCGCAGGAGCGGGTCTCCCCCGAGCCGCGCTCGTGCACCCGCATGGCGACGTGGCGCTCGCCGCGACGAGCGACGAACTCGACGTTGACGCCGTCGGGGTAGGTCGCCTCGTCGTGGCCCGGAGCCTCGGTGAGCGGCCCGGCCTCGGCGAGGTCGTCGACGAACGCGACGGCGTGCGGGTTGCCCATGCTCACGTGGGTGGCCTTGAGCTCACGGTCGCCCACGCGCACCGTGGTCTCGCCGAGCAGCCGGGGTTCGCCCATGTCGACGGTGATCTTGTCGCCCTCGTCGAAGGTGAGCACCTTGATGCCGTCTCGGGTGGCGATCGGCAGCGGGTTGCGCGGGTCGACGTCGGCGTGGGTGACCAGGAAGTGGCCGAGCACCCGGATGCCGTTGCCGCACATCTCGCTGAGCGAGCCGTCGGCGTTGCGGTAGTCCATGAACCAGACCGCCTCGCCGCGAGCGGCCACGGCCGCCGGGTCGTCGGTGGCGTCGGTGCGCACCACCCGGATCACGCCGTCGGCGCCGATGCCGGCGCGCCGGTCGCAGAGCAGCGCCACCTGGCCGACGGTCAGCTCGTGCTTGCCGTTGGCGTCGGGCAGCAGGACGAAGTCGTTCTGCGTCCCGTGGCCCTTGACGAAGGAGTACTCGATCACGGGGGGAATCCTGTCACGGGTGGTGGTTTCCCCGGGCGCCCGGGGAAACTGCGGCCGGACGGGCAAAGCAATGGCCCCCCGCCACCAGAATTGCCCGCCAGCCCATCCGATTTGTCAGGCGGGTGGGGTGTACAGCCTTTCGGCGTACGACGGGCCGTAGTACTTGTCGAGCTCGTCGACCGTGCTCCCCGGGCGCTCCAGCTGCTGGGCCAGCACCGCCCGCCGCGCCACGACGGCCTCGGGCTCCCAGCTGTCCGGGTCCCACAGCTGGGAGCGCAGGAACGCCTTGGCGCAGTGGTGGAACAGCTCGTCGATCTCCACCACCATCGCGAGCACCGGGCGGTGACCCTGCACCACCATCTCGTCGAAGAACGGCGCGTCGGAGACCAGCCGCGCGCGGCCGTTGATCCGGAGGGTGTCGCCGCGGCCCGGGATCAGGAACAGCAGGCCGACGTGAGGGTTCTGGAGCAGGTTGCGGTAGCCGTCGGCGCGCCGGTTGCCCGGCCGCTCGGCGATGGCGATCGTCTTCTCGTCGATCACGTGCACCAGCTCGCCGGCCGGGTCGCCCTTGGGCGAGGCGTCGCACTCGCCGTCGGCCGAGGTGGTCGCCACCACGCAGAACGGCGAGGCCGACAGCCAGGCGACGTCGAGGTCGGTCAGCGCGTGTCGGGCCTTGTCGCGCACCCGGGGCAGCGGCTCGCCCACGACCTGCGTCGAGGGCGGCGAGGTCAGTGATCTCCGTCCAGCTCATGCGCAGACGGTACGCCGGAGGCCTCGGGATGCAGACCGAGATAGAGGCTCCACGGCTCGCCCTCCGGATCGCTCGGCATCCGGGCGATCTCCTGGAGCAGGTCGTGGAGGCGCTGCTGGACCCGCTCGACCCCCTCGCGTGGCAGGCGGAACCCCAGGCGCGTGCTGTCGAGCCGCTCGGGATCGAGGCCCTGGATCTCCTGCAGGAAGGTGGTCAGCAGCAGGTCCTGGTGCTGGTAGATCCGCTCGTCGCCCATCTCGAGGTACCAGGTCTTGCCCGAGGCGAGGTACGGACGCTCCCGCGAGCCGCGCGGGCCTCGTCGTACGGGCTGCTCGATCAGGAAGCCGGTGTCGACCAGCGTCCGCACGTGGTGCAGCACCGAGGCCGGGTTCATGCCGAGAGCCTCCGCGACCTCCTTGTTGGTGCGCGGCTCGTGCAGCGTGATGCGCAGGATCCGTAGCCGCAGGGGCGAGGCGATCGCCTTCGCCTCGGCCTCGTCGGCGGGTCGTCTGGCCCAGACCTGCCGGCCCGAGCCCACCGGCAGCGGACCGTACGGCGCCGGCACCAGCGGCGTCTCCTCGGCGGGGGTCGGGGAGTCCATGGGACGAGCATAGGCTCACTGATTGATATTTCCCAATCAGTGGGTCAAGATGTCCCTCATGACCGTCGAACCCCCGGCCGCCTCGGGCCCCGCCACGGGGGCACCGCCTGCCGAGCCGGAACCACCTCGCCTGCGGGGCGGGTTGCTCCGCCACCACGACTTCCGGCAGCTGTTCCTCGGCGACACCCTCAGCCAGTTCGGCACGCAGCTGACCATGCTGGCCATCCCGATCCTCGCTGTGCGGGTGCTGGACGCCGGCGCGTTCGAGATGGGTCTGCTCGCGACCTGCGAGATGCTCGCGTTCCTCGTCATCGGGCTGCCGGCCGGCGCCTGGGTGGACCGCTGGCGCAAGCAGCGGGTGCTGATCGCCAACGACGTGATCCGGGGGCTCGCCCTCGGATCGCTGCCGCTCGCCTGGGTGTTCGACGTCCTGTCCTTCCCGCAGATGCTCGTGGTCGCGCTGGTCGTCGGGTCGTGCACGGTGTTCTTCGACGTCGCCTACCAGAGCTACCTGCCCGACATCGTCGAGCCGGAGCACATCGGCGAGGGCAACGCCAAGCTCCAGGCGGTGCAGTCGATCGCGATGATCGGTGGCCCCGCGATCGGCGGCGGGCTGATCAAGCTGATCGGCGCGCCCCTGACCGTGGGGCTGGACGCCCTCAGCTTCGTCTGGTCGGCGTTCTGGATCCGCCGCATCGAGCACGTCGACACCCCACCCCCGCGCGAGAACCGCCGCCCCCTGGTGGTGGAGGTCCGTGAGGGACTCTCCTTCGTGCTGAGGCACCCGCTGCTGTGGCGGATCACCGCCTGCACCTCGATCTCCAACCTGTTCAGCTCGATGTCCGGGGCGCTGATGGTGCTCTACGCCCTGCGATTGGGTCTCGACGAGGGCCAGCTCGGTCTCGGCTTCGGGATCGGCGCCGTGGGCGGGTTGCTGGGCGCCCTCGTGGTCACCCGGGCGACGGCGTGGGTCGGTGAGGGACGCATCATCCCGCTGTCGACGTTCATCTGGATGCCGGCCGCGTTCCTGATGCCGCTGGCCGGGACGGTGCTCCACCCGATGGTCGCGGTGATCGGGTACATGTTCCTCTTCTCCTTCGGAGTGGTGCTGTACAACGTCTCGCAGGTCAGCTTCCGCCAGCGGCTGTGCCCGCGCCCGATGCTCGGACGGATGAACGCCTCGATCCGGTTCCTGGTCTGGGGAGTGATGCCGATCGGCGGCTTCCTCGGCGGCGTCCTCGGCCACCAGCTCGGCCTGCGCCCGGTCTTCTGGATCGAGGCGTTCGGCGTGGTCCTCGCGGCCACGCCGGTGATCTTCTCCCCGCTCATCCGGATGCGCGAGCTGCCGCGCGAGCTCGACCTGCTCAGCTGATCGCGGCCATCGCCTTCTCGACGCGCTGCGGGTCGTCGTACCCCACCCAGGTGATGCGCGGGTCCTTGCGGAACCAGCTGTCCTGCCGACGGGCGAACCGGCGGGTGCCCGTGACCGTCTTCTCCCGGGCCTCGTCCTCCGTCAGATCACCGGCGAGGAAGGCGAGGATCTGCTGGTAGCCGAGCGCCCGGCTCGCCGTACGCCCCTCCCGGAGGCCCCGCTCCGCGAGCACCCTGACCTCGTCGACGAACCCCTGCTCCCACATCTGCCCGACCCGCTGCTCGATCCGGAGGTCGAGCGTCTCGCGGTCGATGTCGACGCCGATCTGCACGGCGTGGTCGTAGTGGTAGCGCTGCTCGGGCAGCGACGCCGTGAACGGACGACCGGTGATCTCGACGACCTCCAGGGCGCGTACGACGCGACGACCGTTGCTCGGCAGCACCTGCCCGGCCGCGACCGGGTCGACCAGCGCGAGACGGGCGTGCATCGCGGCCGAACCGGTCTCGGCCAGCTCCTCCTCGAGCCGTTCGCGTACGTCGGGATCGGTGCCCGGGAACTCGAACTCGTCGAGGATGGCCCGCGTGTACAGCGCCGAACCGCCCACCAGGACAGGGGAAACTCCCCTCTCGCGACAGTCGTCGATGATCGCCCGGGCCCAGTGCTGGAACTCCGCGACGGTCGCCGGCTCGGTCACGTCGAGGACGTCGAGGAGGTGGTGGGTGATCCCACGGCGCTCGTCGGCCGGCAGCTTCGCCGTACCGATGTCCATGCCGCGGTAGACCTGCATCGAGTCGGTGTTGACGATCTCCCCGCCCAGCCGCTCGGCGAGGTCGAGGGCAAGCGCGCTCTTGCCCGACGCCGTCGCCCCGACCACCGCGACCACGGGGACGCTGTTCGGGGCACTGGACACGGTCGCTAGTTTGGCAAACGTGCTGGCGGGTACGCCGCACCGGACGAACGCCGACGACGAGGAGTGAGTGACGTGGGATTCCTGGACGACGCGAAGAAGAAGCTCGGCGACGCCGTGGACAAGCACGGGGACAAGATCAGCGAGGGCCTCGACAAGGCAGGCGACATGGTCGACAAGAAGACCGGCGGCAAGCACCGGGACAAGATCTCCACCGGTGTCTCGAAGGCCAAGGACGCTCTCGACGACCTCGACGGACGCCGCGACGACATCCCGCGGTCGAGCACTCCGGCGCCTCCCGCCGACCCCGACACCGACCCGTCCCACCCGACCGGTCCGACCGGCCCCTCCGACCCGACGGAGCCGACCGAGCCGAGCGAGCCCACTGCTCCGACCGGGCCCATGGGCGGTGACCCCCAGCCGGTGCCGACCAACCCGTCACCGGTCCCGCCCGAGCCGGGCGCCGACCCCGCCGAGGACGCCGGTCCGGGAGCCACCCCTGTGACGGGAGCACCCGCGTGAGCAACGAGCCCGGCAGCAGCCAGGACCCGAGCGAGAAGCCCGAGCCCACCGTGGACGCACCCCCGGATCCCGGTCCCGGAGGTCCCGCAGACTGGGTCGAGCACGACGAGGACGACTTCCCGCTCGCCACCGCCGACCAGCCACGCTCGGCGCAGGTCGAGGAGCAGCACGTCCCCGACGAGATCGAGGAGCCGGAGGAGCCCGACGAGGAGGACCAGGACCTCGACCCGGGAGACGAGCCCTCGGCCTGAGGCCGGATCCCGTCAGCGGCGTTCGTCCGTCGGCGGTCACGCCCGAGCTGGGTGATACCCGAGGTCGCGGACCCGAATCTCAGGGGCGTGCGGCTGAGCCTTCCGCTTGATCCTCGGCGCGTAACCTATCGTGGCGCGGGCACACCTCGTTGCCCCTGCTCGGACCCGAGGAGCCCATGAACATCGCGCTGAAGAGGAACCGCATCGGTTCCTCTCCCAAGAGCGAGATCCTGCCGCTGACGGGACTTCGCGCAGTGGCGGCAATCGCGGTGGTCATCCACCACATCGGCCTGCCGTCGTCGGCCCCTGACGGGCTGCACATGGTGGCCCAGTGCGGCTTCATCGGTGTCCCGCTCTTCTTCATGCTCTCTGGGTTCGTGCTGGCCTTCAACTACCCCGACCTGCACTTCAAGCAGGGCAAGAAGGTGACCCGCTTCTACATCGCGCGCATCGCGCGCGTGATGCCGCTCTACTGGGCCGTGCTGACGTGGCTGGTGGTGGTACGCGCGGCTCGCGGCCTCCCCCAGGACTCGAGCCTGCCCCGCCAGTACCTGGGGCTCCAGGTCTGGTCACCGAACCTGTCGGTGAGCTCGGGCATGTACAACGCCCCGGCCTGGTCGGTCTGCGTCGAGCTCTTCCTCTACGCGACCTTCCCGTTCCTTGTCGTCCTCATCGCTGCGCTCGCCCGCCGCTACGGCGCCCGCGGCCTGCTCGTCGCCATGGCTGCCGCCTTCGCCGTGCAGCTCGGATGTGGGCGTACTTCGCCCTCAGTGGCCGCGCCGACCTACCGGCCGTCGACCCTGACTCGGCCCACCGCTGGCTCTACCGCACCCCGCTGACCCGGCTGCCGGAGTTCATCGTCGGCATGTCGCTGGCGTTCCTGCACCTGCGCGGCTTCCGCTTCCCCCGCCCGGTCGCGCATGTGACGCAGGCGGCGGTCGTCGCGTTCGTGTTCTTCGCCTGCTACTTCCGCGACGGCACCAACGGCTCGCTCGGTGCGGCGTTCTTCGGCACCATGTGGACCATCCCGTTCGGGCTCCTGATCCTGTCGCTGGCCTCGGGACACGGCTTCTTCGGCCGGTTCCTCTCGACCCGCTCGATGGTCGTGCTGGGCACGGCGTCGTACGCCCTCTACATGACGCACCGCCCCCTGCTCCCCCGCTTCGGCGCCGACCTCGTCCACCGGGCTGACGGTACTGGGGGTACGTCATGGTGCTGGTGGTCCTCGGGCTCGCGCTGATCTTCGCCGAGGGCGCCCACCGCTACGTCGAGCTGCCCTGCCGCAGGGCGATGCTCCACCGTGCCGACAAGTGGCTCTTCAACCGCAACACCAACACCACACCGGCGCCCGAGGGCGAGTCAGGGGCTCCCGCCAGCGAGCCACGCGAGAAGGCCCCGCTGGGCACCTAGCGTCAGCGCTCAGCCGCAGACCGGCGCGTCCGGGAGCGGCGCCGGGACTCCGATCGTCGGCAGGCCGAGCGACGACGCCCGCACCTCTGGGCGTGCGGTGCGGGCCTCCCAGGCGTCGCCGGCGCGGGTACGACGGACCGACTGCACGGGTCCGTCGGCGACCAGGTGGTGCGGTGCGCCGTACGAGACCACGACCTCGACCATGTCGCCGGGGCGTACGTCGACCGGCGAGCCATCGGCAGAACCGGCGTGAAGTGCACCAGCCGGTTGTCGCGGGCGCGGCCGGAGAGCCGGTGGGTGCTGGCGTCCTTGCGGCCCTCCCCCTCGGCGACGAGCAGCTCGACGGTGCGGCCCTCGAGCGCCTGGTTCTCCTCCCAGGCGATCTGGTTCACGACCTCGACGAGGCGCTCGTAGCGCTCCTGCACGACGGCCTTCGGCACCTGGTCCTCGAGGACGGCGGCGGGGGTGCCGGGGCGCTTGGAGTACTGGAAGGTGAACGCTCCGGAGAACCTGGCCCGTCGTACGACGTCCAGGGTCGCCTCGAAGTCCTCCTCGGTCTCGCCCGGGAAGCCCACGATGATGTCGGTGGTGATGGCCGCCTCGGGCATCGCGGCGCGGACCCGGTCGATGATGCCGAGGTACTTCGACTGGCGGTAGGACCGGCGCATGTTCTTCAGCACCCGGTCGGAGCCCGACTGCAGCGGCATGTGCAGCGACGGCATCACGTTGGGCGTCTCGCGCCATCGCCTCGATGACGTCGTCGGTGAACTCCGCGGGGTGGGGCGAGGTGAACCGGACCCGCTCCAGGCCCTCGACGTCGCCGCAGGCCCGCAGCAGCTTGGAGAACGCCTGGCGGTCACCGAACTCGACGCCGTAGGCGTTCACGTTCTGCCCGAGCAGCGTCACCTCGGTCACGCCCTCGGCGACGAGCGCCTCGACCTCGGCCAGGATCTCGCCCGGTCGGCGGTCCTTCTCCTTGCCGCGCAGCGCCGGGACGATGCAGAACGTGCAGGTGTTGTTGCACCCGACCGAGATCGACACCCAGGCGGCGTACGCCGACTCGCGCTTGGTCGGCAGCGTCGAGGGGAACACCTCGAGCGACTCGAGGATCTCGACCTGCGCCTCCTCCTGCACCCGTGCCCGCTCCAGCAGCACCGGCAGCGACCCGATGTTGTGGGTGCCGAAGACGACGTCGACCCACGGCGCCTTCTCGGTGATGACCGAGCGGTCCTTCTGGGCGAGGCAGCCGCCGACGGCGATCTGCATGCCCGGTCGCTTCTTCTTGACCGGGGCCAGGTGACCGAGGTTGCCGTAGAGCTTGTTGTCGGCGTTCTCCCGCACGGCGCAGGTGTTGAACACCACCACGTCGGCCTGGTCGCCGCCGGGCGCGGCGACGTAGCCCGCGTCCTCCAGCAGCCCGGTCAGGCGCTCGGAGTCGTGGACGTTCATCTGGCAGCCGTAGGTGCGCACCTCGTAGGTGCGTGCGGTGCTGGGGGATGGCGCAGTCATGACCGCCCAAGGGTACGTGTCGGCCTCACTCCGTCCGGAGGTCCTCCGGGATCTCCTCGGCGAAGCCCTCTGCCTCCTCGAAGTCCGTGCCCGGGCCACCGTGCGCGACGTCGCGGCTGGCCACCTTCGGCTCGTTGTGGAACGCCTCCCCCGGCTGCGTCGTCGGCCTCGATGACGACCGGCTCGGGCAGGTCCTCCGGGCGCGGCGGCTCGAACTCGGCGAGGTCCGGGCCGGGGAGGTCGTCACGCGGGTCGTCCTCGACCGGGAGCGTCTCCTGGACCGACGCAGGCGAGGACGTCGGCTCGTCCGCCTGCACGTCACTCTCCTGCACGTCACTGTGTCCGCCTCGGACCAGGTCGAGGCCGGCACCGGCGACGCCCTTGGCGAAGCCGACCGCCATCGAGGCGGTGCCGATGGGGTGCTTCGCGACGCCGACAGCCGTCGAGACCGCCCCCTGCGCCAGCGTCCCCACGGTGGTGGCCGTCTTCCTGATCGTCATGGATCCTCCTGAAATCGCGGTGTACCTGTTGGGATGTGCCCACTCCACCATGACAAACGCGCAACGGTCGGCGACAGTGCTCGACTCTGAGATGCGTGGCTCCTAGGGTCTCGACATGACCGAGCCAGTGTCCGGGAGCACGCCGGTGGATACGGCGACCCGTGAGCCCCTCATCGTGCTTGACGGAGTCAACAAATGGTTCGGTGAGCTGCACGTCCTCAAGGACATCAACCTGACGGTCGGCAAGGGCGAGGTCGTGGTGGTCATCGGCCCCTCGGGCTCCGGCAAGTCCACGCTGTGCCGGGCCATCAACCGGCTCGAGACCATCGACCAGGGCCGCATCACCCTCGACGGCCAGGCGCTGCCCGAGGAGGGCAAGCCGCTCGCCGCCCTCCGGGCCGAGGTCGGGATGGTCTTCCAGAGCTTCAACCTCTTCGCCCACAAGACGATCCTCGAGAACGTCACGCTCGGACCGATCAAGGTGCGCGGCAAGTCGAAGAGCGATGCCGACCAGCGCGGGCGCGAGCTGCTCGACCGGGTCGGCGTCGGCGAGCAGGCCGCGAAGTACCCCGCCCAGCTCTCCGGCGGCCAGCAGCAGCGCGTGGCCATCGCCCGAGCGCTGGCGATGGAGCCCAAGGCGATGCTCTTCGACGAGCCCACCTCCGCGCTGGACCCCGAGATGATCAAGGAGGTCCTCGACGTGATGGTCGACCTCGCCGAGCAGGGCATGACGATGATCGTCGTCACCCACGAGATGGGCTTCGCGCGTACGGCGGCCAACCGGGTCGTGTTCATGGCCGATGGCGCCATCGTCGAGGAGAACACCCCGGAGGAGTTCTTCACCAACCCGCAGTCGGACCGAGCGAAGGACTTCCTGGGCAAGATCCTCAAGCACTGACTGCGCACCGTTTTCCACACAACCGGCAGGGGACGGGTCACCGGCCCGGAGGAGGAGAAGAAGATGCGATTCACCAAGGTGAAGGTCGTGCTGGCGGGCCTTGCGCTCGCGGCCACGGCCGCCTGCGGCAACGCAGGCAGCGACGACGAGGGCGCCGACACGAAGGTCGAGGAGAACGCCGCCTCGAGCTTCGACGACGGCACCCAGATGAAGGCGCTGGCCGACCAGGGCACCATCAACGTCGGCGTGAAGTACGACCAGCCCGGCCTCGGGTTCAAGGGCGCGGCCGACGACGTGCCGGCCGGGTTCGACGTCGAGATCGCCAAGATCCTGGTCGCCAGCCTGGGCATCGACCCGGAGAGCGACAAGGTCAAGTGGGTCGAGACGATCTCCGACAACCGCGAGCCGTTCCTCCAGCAGAACAAGGTCGACCTCGTGCTCGCGTCGTACTCGATCACCGACGAACGCCGTCAGGTCGTCGGTCAGGCCGGGCCCTACATGCAGACCGGCCAACAGGTGCTGGTGAAGGAGGACAGCGCGGTCACAGGGCGTCGCCGACCTCAAGGGCAAGGAGGTCTGCTCGGTCACCGGCTCGACGTCTCTGGAGAACGTGAAGACGCAGGGCATGAAGCCGGTCGGCTTCGACACCTACTCCGAGTGCGTGGAGAAGGTCCTCGACGGCACCGTCGAGGCGATGTCCACCGACGGCACCATCCTGCTCGGGTACGCCGCCCAGAACGAGGGCGACCTCAAGGTCGTCGGCGACGAGTTCTCCGAGGAGCGCATCGGCGTCGGGTACTCCAAGGACCACCCGGAGATGTGCCAGTGGATCACCGACACCTTGAAGAAGGCCCAGGACGACGGCAACTGGGACAAGGCGTTCGAGTCCACGCTCGGCAAGTCCGGCGCGGACACGCCGGAGCCGCCGGAGATGGACGCCTGCGCGTCCTGACCATCCTCTGACCGGTGACGGCCGGGACGCCTCAGACGTCCCGGCCGTCGCCGGCCACCAGAACCGAGAGAGTCCGAGAGGAGGCACGTGGACACCGTCCTCGACAACGTCGACCTGGTGGTGAAGGCCTTCACCTACACGGTGCTGCTGTTCATCTGCGCCGGGCTGCTGTCGACGGTGTTCGGCGCGATCCTGGTCGCGCTGCGCGTCGGGCCCGTCGGCGTCCTGCGCAAGGCGGCGGCGGTCTACGTGACGGTCGTGCGCAACACCCCGCTGCTGATCGTCTTCCTCTTCTTCTCCATCGCCGCCCCCAAGATCGACATCCGGTTCACCTGGGTCGACGTGCACATCGGCCAGTTCGACTTCACCCAGTACTTCACGATCGGCGTCGTGGCCCTGACGCTGTACACCTCCTGCTTCGTCTGCGAGGCGCTCCGGTCGGGCGTCAACGCCGTACCGCTGGGCCAGGCAGAGGCCGCCCGGGCGATCGGCCTGCCCTTCGGCGCGCGTCATGACCCAGGTGGTGCTGCCCCAGGCGTTCCGCGCCTCGGTGCCGCCGCTGGCCAGCGTGCAGATCGCGCTGCTGAAGAACACCACCGTCGCCGCCGCCTTCGGCCTGATCGAGGCCGCCTCCCAGATGCGCTCGTTCACCAACGACAACGCCGACGAGCGGTGGGGCATCTTCCTCGCCTTCTCGCTGGTCTTCGTGGTGCTCGTCGAGGTCGTGTCGCTGTTCGCCAACCGGCTCGAGCGCCGCTGGAGGATCGCCTGATGTCCGCAGGAGTCCTCTTCGACAGCCCCGGTCCGGCCACCCGCGCCCGGCACCGGGTCTACACCGTGATCGCCGTCGTGCTGCTCGCCCTGGGCATCGCCCTGGTGGTGTGGCGGCTCCAGGACGCCGGGCAGTTCGCCTACGACCTGTGGGAGCCGTACATCACCCCGAAGTACGTCGAGGCGCTCCTCGAGGGCTGCTCGACACGCTGAAGATGGCGTTCACCGCGATCCTCGGCGCGGTCGTCTTCGGGCTGGTCTTCGGCGTCGGCAAGCTCTCCGACCACTCGTTCGTCCGCTGGCCGTGCTGGCTGGTCGTGGAGTTCTTCCGCGCCGTGCCGGTGATCATGCTGATGATCTTCTTCTTCTACGCCGTCTTCGCCAACCTGCCCATCGAGCGGGCGGCGTACTGGGGCGTCGTGACCGCGCTGACCCTCTACAACGGGGCGGTGCTCGCCGAGGTGTTCCGGGCCGGCATCAACGCGGTGCCGAAGGGCCAGTCGGAGGCGGCGTACGCCATCGGGATGCGCAAGTCCCAGGTGATGAACATCATCCTGCTTCCCCAGGCCGTGAAGATCATGATCCCCGCGATCATCAGCCAGTGCGTGGTGGCGCTGAAGGACACCAGCCTCGGCTACCTCATCGCCGCGCCGGGCCTCACCCGCGTCGGCCGCTCGATCTACATCGAGTTCGCCAACCACGTGCCGACGATCATCGTGCTGGCCCTCTTCTACGTCAGCGTCAACCTGGTGCTCACCGGGATCGCCACCTGGGTGCAGAAGAAGTTCGTGGGCGAGAAGAAGCTCGACGTCACCGTGATCGCCGGCGGCGGCATGGCCACCGGCGAGAACACCGGCGGCGGTTCAGTCGTCCTCAGCCCTGGCCGGCTTCTCGGTCACCCAGAGCCGGATGGTGCCCTCGATCACGACCGTGCCGTCGTCGCGCACGCCCCGGACCCGCACGGGCAGGTCGGGGTCGGCGCCGGTCCACTGCTCGGGGTCGGTCTCGGCGATGCAGGTGATGTCGCTGGTGGCCTTGGCCGTGTAGCTGACCTCCATGCCCTTGGGGATCCAGCGCTTGTTCTTCGGGATCGACGCCTCGGCGAGCACCCCCATCGCCGCCTCGAGACCGTTGCAGAGCGCGATCGCGTGCACCGTGCCGATGTGGTTCTTCACGCCGCGGCGCTTGGGGATGACGACCTCGGCGTGGTTGGGCTCGATCACGGTGAAGCGCGGCCGGATCGTCCAGAAGTACGGCGCCACCTGGGAGAACGCGAACGAGAACAGCCGGTCCCCCACGATCGGGATGGCGTGGGTCTTCTCGTAGAGGTCGACGACTCTGCTCATGCCGCGAACCTTACTCGCGAGTAGGTTCGGGCGAACCGCGCTGTGGGCAGGCTCACGCCGTCGCGTCGAGGCGCTCGATCAGCCGCATCGCGTCGTACGGCGCATGGCCCTTCATGTCGTTGTCGAAGTAGACGAACGCGTCCCGGCCGTCCGCGGTCCAGCCGTCGAGCTTCTCGGCCCACGGTCCAGGGCCTCGTCGGTGTAGCCGCTGGCGTAGAGCTCCTCGTCACCGTGCAGCCGGACGTAGACGAACGGGCCGACTCGCCTGCTCGAAGCGCGGCCACTTGCCCGCCGAGTCGGCCACCACCAGCGCGACATCGGCCTCGTCGAGATGGGCGCGCGCCTCCTCGGCGGCGAAGCTCGTGCTGCCGCGGCTCGAGGGCGTGCGCGAGCGGGCGGTCGGCCACCTCGCCGGACCAGAGCCGGTCGCCGGAGAGCCGGTCGTCGTGCCGGGTGGCGAGCCGGGCGGCCTCGCCCGTCGTGCGCGGCAGCAGGTCGAGAGAAGTCCGGCGAGCACGCCGCCGTCGTACGGCAGGTCGGCCGGCAGCTGCCAGAGGACCGGCCCGAGCTTGTCCCCGAGGCCGAGCACCCCCTGGGCGAAGAAGTTGGCGAGCGGCTGCTCGACGTCCTGGAGGCGCTTCATGTGCGTGATGAACCGGCCGCCCTTGACCGCGAACACGAAGTCGTCGGGCACCTCCGCGCGCCACTTCTCCCAGCTCGACGGGCGCTGGAGGGAGTAGAAGGAGCCGTTGATCTCGATCGAGGTCAGCTTCGAGGCGGCGTACTCGAGCTCGCGGCGCTGCGGCAGACCCTCGGGGTAGAAGTCGCCACGCCAGGGCGCGTAGGTCCAGCCGGAGATGCCGACGCGGATGGTCATGGCTACGCCAGTACCCGCGACACGTCGATGCTGCAGCCCACCACCGTGTCGATCCGGCCGCCGTCCTGCGGCTCGTCGAACCACATCCCCTCGGTCGCGCCCAGCTTGGCGAGCACGCGCAGCGAACGGGTGTTGCGGTGGTCGGGAGCGGCGAACAGCTCCGTGGCCCCGTCGTACGCCGGGACGACGATGTCGCGCAGGAACACCCACAGCAGGCTGGTGCCGAGCCCCCGGTCGACGTGGGCCGCCTCGCCGATCACGTAGTCGAACCCGATCGCGTCCGGGCGCCCGCACATCAGCGCGTACTCCGGGTGGTCGGAGATCCGGTAGTCCTGGCAGAACCCCACGGAGCGACCGTTCACCTCCCAGATCCAGTAGCGGACCTGGTCCTCGCCGCGGATCCCCGGCCCGTAGTAGTCGGCGATCTGCTCGGCCGTGCGGTTCTCGTCCCACCACTTCGCGACGTGCGGCGCGTTGATCCAGCGGACGAGGTCGCCGTAGTCGCCCTCGGTCATCGGCCGGAGCGCGAAGGTGTGCTCCTCGTCGACCTGGAACCGCAGCGGGTCCGAGGACAGGTCCACCGCCAGCACCGGCCCTCGTCCGGCGGCGAGACGATCGGCCGTCTGCGCCCAGGACTCACCCTCGGGCACCTGCTCGCGCGCGAACTCGATCAGCACCCGCCCAGTCTGGCGGAACCTGGGTCAGCGTGCCGACCGCTCGGACCCACCACAGCCGTGCAGCAACACCCACCGCACCGGCCGCGAAGCCCGATCACCTGGAGGAGCACGTCGCGATAACCCTCGATCATCCACGGGGTCGCGGCGGCGGTGCGGATGAACTCGCCCCGGGTCATCGGCATCGGCATCTCCCGGGACAGCGCCGAGTAGACCTCCCAGCCGTCGTTCACGAACAGCGCATAGAACGCGAGCAGTGTACCGATCGCGAGCAGCAGCAGCAGCGGGACCAGCCCACGGCGGGGCGCCCGTCGCGCCGATCGCGCGTAGAGCAGCACCGCTCCAGCCGACATCACGGCAGCCCCGACGGGGTACTGCAGCCCGAGACGCCAGCTGACCACCGTGAGCACGATGCCGACCAGCACCGCCGTCGTCGCCGCGAGCATCCCCCGGACGACCGCCTCCCGCTCCACCGGCGGCGTCGCCACGGGTGCGGACAGGTACGACGGACCGAGCGACGGATCTGCGATCTCCTCGCGCACGGCGCACTCCCGAGGTGTCGATCGTCGGCCGGGGTGGACGACGCGGGCAGGAAGAGCGTAGGCAATCGGGCGATCCTCGCGTGTCCGTTTTGCTGCGAGATCCAGCAGCCCGCCGCGACCGGACTGGTTGGATGCCTCTGTGCAGACGGGTGTGAGCAGTGCAGAGATCGAGCAGGCCTTCGTCGACTACCAGGCCGCCGTGGCCGGCATCGCCGCCTCGGGCGACTGGCCCGGCTTCGCGGACCTGTTCACCGAGGACGCGACCTACGAGGAGCACGCGTTCGGCAGCTTCACCGGCAGGGAGGCGATCCGGTCGTGGGTGGTGGACACGATGACCGCGTTCCCCGGCAACACCATGACCAGCTTCCCGATCGCCTGGCACGTCGTGGACGAGCCGACCCGGCGGGTGATCTGCGAGGTGCGCAACCTGATGCCCGACCCCGGCGACGGGTCGGCGCACGAGGCGAGCAACCTGACGATCCTCACCTACGCGGGCGAGGGGCTGTGGTCGCGCGAGGAGGACGTCTACAACCCGATGCGGTTCGCCCGGATGGCGGTCGACTGGGCGACGGTGGCCCAGCAGCACGGGCGGCTCAGCGAGGAAGGGGAGGCGTTCCTGCAGCGGATGGGGCGCTGATTGTTTCCTTCCGCTGATCCGCGGATGGGCCTTTCGCTGATCCGCGGCCCCTGTTCGGCTCGCGGTCTGCTTGTAGTTGTCCCCGACCGGGCAGAAATCGTCGCTCCCCCGCTTCGCTCCTCCACGACAATTTCAACCCGGTCGGAACGCACCACGCCTACTCCGATGAAGTCGGTGTCGTTCTTCTCGGCTGGCCCAACGCTGGTTCGGCTCGCTACGACCGACTCCCTCCGCTGAAGCTTTCAACCTGGTCGGGAGGGACGCACTTACTCCGACATGAAGTCGGTGTTCTCCTCCAGCTCGTCCAGGGCCAGCTCTTCCTTGACGACCTGGAACGCGACTCCCGCGGAGTGGCCCTTGCGGGCGAGCATGCCGACCAGGCGGCGGACGGCCTTGTCGCGGTCGAGGCTGCGCACGGAGCGGAGCTTGGCGCGCACGAGCGCTGCGGGCGGCCTCGACCTCGTCGTCGGGCTCGATCTCGTCGAGGGCCTCGCGTGCGGTCTCGTCGTCGATCCCCTTGCGGCGCAGCTCCATGGCCAGGGCACGCCTGGCCAGCCCGCGACCCGACTGGCGCTGCTCCACCCACTCGCGGGCGAACGCGGCGTCGTCGACCAGGCCGACCTCCTCGAACCGGTCGAGGAGGCGGCCCGCGATGTCGTCGGGCACGTTGCGGGAGCTGAGCTTGGTGGCGAGCTCCGAACGGGTGCGCGCCCGGCCGGTCAGCTGGTCGAGCAGGATCTTGCGGGCCACCGACTCCGGGTCGGCCTCGGGCCCGAGGTCACGCTCGGCGTCCGGCTTGCGCGTCATCGCTCGCTCCTGGGTGCTGGCGCAGTGGTTTCGACAGGCTCAACCAGCGGTGGTGGCGGTTGGTTCGTCGGTGTGCGGGTTCGACAAGCTCAACCAGCGCTGGTCGGCCGTGGACACACGCCACCGACGGTGGTTGAGCCTGTCGAGACCGTCAGAAGTCGATGCCGTCGGGGTCGATACCGGGGGCGTCGGCGGTGAAGCCGGCGGCCTCGGCCGCCGCAGCGGCCGGGGTGTCGACGGACGGGCCGATGCCGAGCTTCTCGAGGATCTTCTTCTCGATCTCGTTGGCGAGGTCGGGGTTGTCGCGCAGGAAGGTGCGGGCGTTCTCCTTGCCCTGGCCGAGCTGGTCGCCCTCGTAGGTGTACCAAGCGCCGGCCTTGCGGACGAGGCCCGCCTCGACACCGACGTCGATCAGGCCACCCTCGCGGCTGATGCCCTGGCCGTACATGATGTCGAACTCGGCCTGCTTGAACGGCGGCGCGACCTTGTTCTTGACGACCTTGACGCGGGTGCGGTTGCCGACCATCTCGGTGCCGTCCTTGAGCGTCTCGATGCGACGGACGTCGAGGCGGACCGAGGAGTAGAACTTCAGCGCGCGACCACCGGTGGTGGTCTCGGGCGAGCCGAACATCACGCCGATCTTCTCGCGCAGCTGGTTGATGAAGATCGCGGTCGTGTTGGCGCCGTTGAGGGCACCGGTCATCTTGCGCAGCGCCTGGCTCATCAGGCGGGCCTGGAGACCGACGTGGCTGTCGCCCATCTCGCCCTCGATCTCCGCGCGCGGCACCAGGGCGGCCACGGAGTCGATGACGATCAGGTCGAGCGCGCCGGACCGGATCAGCATGTCGGCGATCTCGAGCGCCTGCTCACCGGAGTCGGGCTGGGAGACGAGCAGGGCGTCGGTGTCGACACCGAGACGCTGGGCGTACTCCGGGTCGAGGGCGTGCTCGGCGTCGATGAACGCCACGATGCCGCCGGCCGCCTGGGCGTTGGCCACGGCGTGCAGCGCGACCGTCGTCTTGCCGGAGGACTCCGGGCCGTAGATCTCGACCACGCGACCGCGCGGGAGGCCGCCGAGCCCGAGGGCGATGTCGAGGGAGATCGCACCGGTGGGGATCACCTCGAGGGGGGCGCGCGTCTCGTCACCGAGGCGCATGACCGAACCCTTGCCGAACTGCTTCTCGATGTTGGCGAGCGCTACGTCGAGCGCCTTGTCCCGGTTGTTCTCGGCTCCAGCCATGTCACCCTCACGTGTGTCGTGCGTCCCCGCTCCCGGGGCGCCTGTGTCTGACCCTGATGTCGTGCCAGACGTTAGGAGCCGGCACCGACAACCACGAGTGCGTGTCGTGCGGCTGTGGAGAACTCGGTGTCGACCCCTGCCTGTGGACACAAACGTAGTACGAACAGGTGTTCGATCACCAGCCCGACACGCCCGGCCGAACCGGTTGCCTGCCCGGTCGCATGCCCGGTGGCCTGGAGGGGCACACGCCGACCCGCCCCCCGTCAGAACGGGTCGGCGTGAGGACTACTGGGTGATGCGGGTCAGCGGACCCGGGGTGTACGGCGACTCGGCGGTCAGGAAGTCGGCGAAGGCGTCGATGTCGAGCCCGCCGAAGTACTTCGAGGTGCCGTTCTTGAAGGTCGGGAAGCCGTCGCCGCCGTCGGAGAGGAAGTTGTTCGTCACGATCCGGTAGGACTTCGTCTTGTCGATCGGGGTGCCGTCGAGCTTGACGCTCCCCTCGACCGGGCCGGCGGCGGTCTTCTGGTAGCTGAAGCCCTCGGAGACCTGGAGGATCTTGTTGTTGGGCTCCCCCGCGTTGGCACCGGTCACCTGCTCGGTCAGCAGCTGGTAGATCTGGGCGCCGGTGAGGTTCATCGAGACCAGGTAGTTGTTGAACGGCTGGACGGTGAACGCCTCCTCGTAGGTGACGTCACCGGCCGGCTCGGCGTACGGCGAGTTCGCGAACGTCAGGTCGGCACGGATGCCGCCGGGGTTCATGAACGCGATCACCGGCGTCTGTCCGCCCGTGACCACCGAGTCGTCGGCGAGCTGGGCGTCGGCGATCAGGTCACCGAGCTGGCTCTCCCCCGCCGGGTTTGCGGTCTTGGTGACGTCGGAGGCCACGTGCCCGATCACCTTGCTCGCGATCGGTCGGACGAGGTCCTTGTACTGGGTGATCAGGTCGGTCTGCGCCTGGTCGGGCTTCACGTCGCGAGTCACCTGGACGTTGCTGCCCTTGACCGAGCCGCGGACGATGTCGCGGGTCCGCTTGTTGTAGAGCAGCTCGGTCTCGGTGAACAGCCGGCCGAACGACGAGGCGGAGGTCAGCAGCCGGGAACGACCGGACGGGTCCTTCACGTCGCAGACGTAGGGCTGGTGGGTGTGACCCGAGACGACCATGTCGATCGCCGGGTCGAGGTTGGCCGCGATCGGCAGGATCGGTGACGCCGCGGCGAGGGTGCCGCCCTTGCCGCAGGTGTAGTCGTAGTTGGGGTTCACGTCGTACGTCGTGCCGGTGGCCGGGTCGGTCCACTTCTGCTTGTCGGGGCTGCCGCCCTGGTGGATCAGCACCACGATCGCGTTGACGCCCTTGCGCTTGAGCACCGGCACCAGCGCGTTGGCGGTCTGCACCTCGTCGGCGAACTCGAGTCCGGCGACCCCACTGGCGGTGACGATGTCCGGGGTGTCCTCGAGGGTCATCCCGATGAAGCCGATCTTGGCGCCGTGCACGTTCTTGATGGAGTACGACGGCAGGATCGTCTGGTTGGTCCCGGCGTACTTCACGTTGGCGGCGAGGTAGTCGAACTTCGCGCCCCTGAACGTGTGGTCGGCGCAGGAGTTCTGGTTGTTCGCCCCGTCACCGTCCTCGATGCAGCCGCCCTTGGACATCCGCTGGAGCTCCTTGTAGCCCTCGTCGAACTCGTGGTTGCCCACGGAGGTGACGTCGAGCCCGAGCTTGTTCATCGACTCGATGGTCGGCTCGTCGTGGAAGGCGGCGGACAGCAGCGGCGAGGCGCCGATGATGTCGCCGGCCGCGACGGTGAGGGAGTTGCGGTGACCCTTGCGCGCCTGGGCCAGGTGGGTGGCGAGGTAGGCGGCGCCGCCCCCGGGCACGGTCACGTCGGCCGGCTTGAGCTCGCCGGTCTTCGGGTCGGGTCGCATCTCGTGGTCGACGACGTTGTTGCCGCTGGACCCGCTCGGCGGCTCGAGGTTGCCGTGGAAGTCGTTGAAGGACAGCAGCTGGATGGGCATCAGCGAGCTGTGGTGGTGGTGCCGGTGCTTGGCCTGGTGTCGGCCGGCCGCGTCGGCCGGGGTGGTGGCAGCCAGGGCGGTGAGGACGCAGGCCCCCGAGGCGAGGACGCCGACGATGCGGCGCGTGGTCGTGTGCATGGGGGCTCCCGAGATGAATCCTCCGAGTCGGACCCCGGCAGGCTAGTACGCAGCGGCGACGAGCGGCACCCCGCACGACGTCACGTTTGGGTGACGAGTGCGCGAACGAGAGGTCGCGTCAGCGGTCGCGTGCCGGGAGCCCGAGCTCCGCCCACACCGCGCGCCACACGACCTTGGGCGGCTCCCCGGCCGCCAGCGCCTCGAGGACGGTGCGCCCGTCCAGCTCGCTCAGCACGTGCTGCTCGGCCCAGGAGCGTGCGTACGCCGGACCGAGCGCGGCCTCCATCCGCGCCCAGAACTCGGTGTGCCTCACAGGTCTCCCGGAGGGACCGGGGACGGCTCGGCGCTGTGCGAGACGTCCCAGAGATGGTGGACGACGTCGTGCAGGTGGTAGACGCCCATGCTCTCGACCGTGAACAGCGAGCCGTTGCTGCGACGACCGGGGCGCTGCCACTGCTCCCCCTCGACCGACGCGTAGACCGCCGCCACCTCCGCGGCCCGCTCGACGAGGTCGGTGCCGACGGTGCCCGGCTGCTGGAGGTCGTAGGCCTGTTCGACGGCGGTGGCGTCCTGGTCCCAGTTCTCGAAGGTCGGGTCGTCCTCGTCGAGCATCAGCCGCACCCGCTTCGCGAAGAGCTCGTGGACGTCGCGGACGTGGCAGGCGTACTCCAGGCGGGACCACACGTGCGGCGCAGGGCGTACGGCGTAGTCCGCGTCGGCCAGCACGTCGTACCAGCCCCGGGTGTTCTCGTGGATCAGCTCGGGCAGGCTCTCGCGGGCCACCGCGGCCGGGTCGAAGCCGCACTGCTCACAGGGCTTCTCGAGGACCCAGGTCCAGTCCTTGGTGTCGGGCTCGATGCTCACGAGGCGATTGTGCCTGCCACGTCCAGGAAGGCGAGCACGGCCCCGACCCGCCCACGCTCCGGATACGTGCGCGCACGCAAGGCCTGATCGTGTAGACCGTAGGGACCCACCCACACCGACGAAGGAGCGAGATGTCCGCGGGTTCGGTCGTCATCGTGCTGCTGGCCGTCGCGCTGCTGGCGGCCGCCGTCGTGCTGGTGCGCTCGCGCAACCCGAACCCCTGGCCGCCCATCGTCGTGGCCATGCTGGCCTCGGGAGTCTGCTTCACGGTCGGGGGCGCGTCCGGTGAGGACACCACGGGGCCCAGCATCGCCACGGTCGTGGCGGCCGTCGTCGGGCTGCTGAGCGTCGCGGCCGCGATCATCGCCCTGGTGCCCCGCTCGCGCAACCGGTCGCCCTCACGCCTGCCGATGCTGCTGTCCACCGGCGGCATCCTGATCGGGGCCGTCGGCCTGGTGCTCAACCAGCTGGCTGGCTGACCGCCTCGGCCCTGCCGGCCGGACCGCTCGTCGGGATGGTGACCACGAACCGGCAGCCGTCCTCGACGTTCTCGACCTCGACCCGGCCGCGGTGGACCTCGATCAGGCCCCGCACGATGGCCAGCCCGAGGCCGGCGCCGCTGCCGGACGTGCCGGTCTCGGCGGCCGGAGTCCGGGCCGCGCCGCCGCGGAAGGCCACGTCGAAGACCCGGTCGATCTCCTCGCGCGGGATCCCGCCGCAGCCGTCGCGCACGCTGAGCTCGACACCGTCGGGCCGCGACCAGCCCCGGATCTGGACGGCGCCGTCGCTGGGAGTGTGCCGGATCGCGTTCATCAGCAGGTTGCCGATGACCCGCGACATCGCGTTCGGGTCGACGTGCACGAGCACGTCACCGTCGACCTGGCCGTCGAGCCGCACGCCCTTGACGGCGGCGACCGACTCGGCCGCGGCGAGCGACTCGCTGACCAGGTCACCCAGCGCCACGGTCTGCGGGGTCGGCACGAGGAGGCCCGCATGGATCTGGGAGAGCTCGAAGAGGTCGTCGACCATGCGCACGGTGCGGTTCACCTCGGCGCTGATCTGCTGGTGGTAGCGCGACGGGTCGTCGACCATCCCGTCCTCCAGCGCCTCGGCCATCGCGCGCAGGCCGGCCAGCGGCGTACGCAGGTCGTGCGAGACCCAGGACACCAGCTCGCGGCGGGACTCCTCGAGCCGTTGCTCGCGCTCGCGGGCCTCCTCGAGCTTGCGCGAGCTCTCGCGCAGCTGCTCGTTGAGGGCGGTGAACTCCGCGGGCCCGGTGACCTCCGCGTCGTACCGACCGGACTCGCCGAAGCGTCGGGCGCCCTCGTGCAGCTGACGCGACGAGCGCACCACGACGGCGCCGACCAGGGAGGCGAAGCAGGCCGAGACGATGCCGGCGACCAGGCACACCCAGAGCACGACGACGTAGTCGTGCTCGGAGATGAACATCGCGCGGGCCGTCCCGATCACGGCCGCGATCATCGCCGCCGAGGCCACCAGCGCGACGCCGGCGGGCAGCCATCGCAGGCTCGCGCCACGCAACGCCCACGCGGCTATCAGTCCGACGACGCCCACCGACGCAGCGCAGGCCGCGGCGATCAGGATGATGACGACCTCGTCGTGCGTCACGAGTCCTCCCAGCGGTAGCCGACGCCCCAGACGGTGACGAGCCGCACCGGGATGCGTCGGGTCGGCCTCGAGCTTCTCGCGAAGCCGCCGTACGTGCACGGTCACGGTCGAGTCGTCGCCGAAGGACCAGCCCCACACGTCGCGCAGCAGGTCCTCGCGGGAGAACACGGTGCCGGCGTGGGCGACGAAGTGGTGCAGCAGGTCGAACTCGCGCGCGGTCATCGACATACGTTCGTCGGCGCGGGTGACCACGCGGGAGGCCGGGTCGACGACGATGTCGCCGGAGCGCACCGGGCCGCCGGGCGAGGGCGGCTCGCCCGATCGACGCAGCACCGAGTCGACCCGCAGGACGAGCTCGCGCGGGCTGAACGGCTTGGTCACGTAGTCGTCCGCCCCCTGCTCCAGCCCGACCACGCGGTCGCTGACGGTGCCCTTGGCGGTCAGCATGATCACCGGGATGTCACCGCTCGCGCGCAGGCGGCGGCAGACCTCGAGCCCGTCGACGCCCGGCAGCATCAGGTCGAGCACGACGAGCTCGGGCGGCGACTGGGCCACCGAGTCGAGGGCCTCCTGGCCGTCCGCCGCGGACGTCACGGTGTGCCCGGCCTTGGTGAGGTAGGTGATGACGACCTCGCGCACGGTCGGGTCGTCGTCGACGACGAGCACAGCAGCCATCACTCACCTCCCCCGCTCGTGCGGTGTCCGGTGCACCAGTCTGCGCCACGGCGGGTGGGCCGAGCACGCCTCATGGCGACAGCACGGCGAACCAGCGGCCGCGGTGCTCGCCGAGATGGTCCAGGCGCAGCCCGGCGTCGGCCGCCACGTCCTCGATCGCCTCCGGTCCGACCTGGGCCCACGGGAAGGACCCGGACCGCTTGCGGTCGGTGACCAGGCGGGCGTCGTGGTGCCGGAGACCGGTGCCCGGTGCGGCCAGGTCGCAGACCACCCGGCCGGTGAGGTCGAGCAGCTCGACGGCACGGCGCAGCAGTCGCACGGGAGCGCCGCCGATGCCGATGTTGCCGTCGGCGAGCAGCACCGTGTTCCAGCGTCCCTCGCCCGGGAGGCGGGTCGAAGACGTTGCGCCGCAGGGCCGAGACGCCGCGACGGCGGGCCTGCTCCACGGCCTCGCGCACGATGTCGACGCCGAGCACGACGTGCCCGCGCTCGGCGAGGTGGGCGCTCATCCGTCCCGGCCCGCAGCCGATGTCGAGGGTCGCCCCGCGGCAGTGCGCGAGCAGCTCGCGGTCCGCGTGGTTCACGACGCGGACCCAGTCGTGCACCGGGAGCGGCTCGTCGACCGCGAAGCCACGCACGCGTGCACGAGACTCCGCGGAGCGCGTCGCTGTAGACCTCGCTGAACGTGTGCTCGGCCGGCTCCTGCGCGGGCTGGGCGGTCATCGCGAGACTCCCAGGAACGCCTGCGCGAACAGGCTCTCCGGCGCGGCGTCGGCCACGGACCTGGCGTCCACGACCTCGTCGACGTCGCGCATCGTCGTCACCTCGCTGAGCCGGGCTCCGGCGCGCAGCAGGGCTGCCCGGGTGAGGTCACCGGTGCGCACCGTCGACATCGGCACCTCGGCCAGGTGGTCGACCAGGTGCGGGCCACCGACTCCGAGGAGCCACCAGCCCCCGTCGAACGCCGGCCCGAGGACGGCGGCGTCGCGGGTCGGTGAGCCGCGACCCGACCTCGGTCAGCGTGCTCGCCTCGAGGTGCGGGGTGTCCATCCCGACCTGGACGACGGGTGCCCCCGAGGCGTCGGCTGTGTCGCGGTGGGCACTGACCAGCCTGGTCGCGAAGTCGTCCCCGCGCTGGGGGTGCACGGTCCAGCCGGCGGTCGCGTCCAGCAGCTCGTCGGAGCGTTCGGCCTCGGCGAGGTCGCCGTCGAGGGCCAGGTGGCAGCGGTCCACGCCGTACGCCGCGACGCAGACCGCCAGCGTGTCGAGCAGTGCCGCGGCCGCGAGCTCGGCGGCCCGCTCCATCCCGAGGACGTGGCCGAGCCGGGTCTTCACCTTGCCGGTCACCGGGGCCTTCGCGACCACCAGCATCACCGCCGGCCGCATCGTCGGACTCACGACAGCACCCGGGCGAAGTCGCGGGCGGCGCGCACCGTGCCGACCACCGAGCCGGACACCTTCGAGCGGGTGCCCTCGGCTCGCGGGTGGTAGTCGATGTCGCGCTCGACGAAGCGCCACTGCGCCGCGGCCGCGCGCTGCAGCAGCTCGACCGGGTAGCCGAAGCGCCGGTCCTCGACGCCGAGGGCGAGCAGCTGCTCGCGCCGGGCGACGCGCATCGGCGCGATGTCGTGCAGCGGCAGCCCGAGCCGTCGACGCAGCCACCAGAGCACCACCGCGTTGCCGGCCCGCGCGTGCCAGGGCCAGACCCCGCGGCGGGTCGGACGACGCCGCCCCACCGCGAGGTCTGCCTCTCCCCCGATGACCAGCTCGAGCAGCGGCACGAGGTCCGCCGGGTCCATCGAGCCGTCCCCGTCCATCACCGCGACGTAGTCGGCAGTGGCGGCCTCCACCCCGGCGTGCACCGCCGCGCCGTACCCGGGCCGTGGCTCGACCACGACGGTCGCGCCCAGCCCGCGCGCGACCTCGGCCGTGCCGTCCCGGGAGCCGTTGTCGACCACGACGGCCCGGTACCCCGCCGGCAGCTTCGCCAGCAGCGCCGGCAGCGCCGGCGCCTCGTCGCGGCAGGGGATCACCACGTCGCAGGTGGCCGGCAGATCGGACATGTTTTCCAACGTAGGGGCGCACGGCGCCGGATCAGGGGCTCAGAGTCCTTAACAAACCCTGACGCTTGCCGTCCTCCCGTCCGCACGCCCGGTCCGCGCCGGCCCGGTCCCTACCCTTGGGCGACATGACCCGGGCCCAGCGCATCGCACCGTTCGCGGGCCTGGCCTTCGGGGTCGTGCTCGCGTCGGTGGCGATGGCGCTGCCGGCCCTGGCGGACTGGGACGTGCACGTGCGCCACTTCCCGCCGCTGCACGCCGACTGGGACCCACGGCTGGGTCCGGGCACCCTGCCCGCCCTGCTCGTCGGCGCGCTCGCGATCGGGTGGTCGGTCCCGCTCGCACAGCGGCTCCCGTGGCGGGGACTGCTGCTCGCGTCGTACGCCGGAGGGCTGGCGTGGATGGTCAGCCTCGCCCTCGTCGACGGGCGCGACGGCATCGGGAAGATCCTCGACACCGAGTACGAGTACCTCCGCACCGCGCGCGCCACCACCGACTTCCACGGGATCCTCGCGGGCTGGGTCGCGCGGATCCCGTACGACGGGCTGCCGGACGACATCGCCAACGCGAACTGGCCCGTCCACGTGGCCGGCCACCCGCCCGGCGCGCTGGGCTTCTTCGTCGTGCTCGACCGGATCGGGCTCGGCAGCGGACTCCAGGCCGGCATCGTGGTCACGCTGCTCGCGGCCTCGACCGCCCTGGCCGTGATGGTCACCCTGCGACTGCTCGGCGCCGAGGTCGTGGCCCGCCGCGCCGCTCCGTTCCTGGTCTTCGGACCGGCCGCCATCTGGCAGTGCGTCAGCGCCGACGCGATGTTCGCGGCGGTGGCCGCCTGGGGCATCGCCGCCCTGGCCGCCGCGGCCGTGCACCGCAGCATCGTGCTGGTCGCTGCTCGCCGGGCTGCTCCTCGGCTCCGCGGTGATGCTGTCCTACGGCCTCCCGCTCCTGGGCCTGCTCGCGGTGGCCGTCCTGGTCGTGGCGCGCAGCTGGCGACCCCTGCCCTGGGCCGTGCTCGCGGCCGTCGCCGTCGTGGCCGCGTTCGGCGCCTTCGGGTTCTGGTGGTGGGAGGCGCTGCCGGAGCTGCACGACCGCTACTGGGCGGGCGTCGCGCGCAACCGGCCGCCGTCGTACTGGATGTGGGGCAACCTCGCGGCCCTCACCTTCAGCGCCGGGCCGATGGTGTGGGCCGGCTTCACCGCGCTCGGGCGGCAGGCCAGGGACGTCGGCGTCGACGCGGCCCGGGTGGTCCGCTGGCTCGTCGGGGCGGCGGCGCTGATGATCGCTGCTGCCGAGGTCTCGCAGATGAGCAAGGGCGAGGTCGAACGGATCTGGCTGCCGTTCGTCCCGTGGCTGCTGGTCGCGTGCGCGTTGCTGCCCGAGCGCTGGCGGCGTGCGGGAGTGGCGATCCAGGTGGTGCTGGCGCTCGTCGTGCAGCACCTGCTCTTCACGGGTTGGTGAGCCGGACTCCTCCTCCCGACCGATGAGAATCGTGGGTCATGCTGGTCGTTCTCCCCGGAAGCGAACGCAGAGGAGCGCGCGATGTCACTCACCCGGGTCCACAACCTGTCCATCTCCCTCGACGGCTTCGCCACCGGCGAGCCGCAGTCCGCCGAGGCACCCTTCGGTCATGCGGGCGAGCGTCTCCACGAGTGGATGTTCGCGACCCGGTTCTGGGACGCGAGCGGCACGGCCGGGGTCGACGACGCCATCGCCCAGCGGCACAGCGTCGGCATCGGCGCCGAGATCATGGGTGCCAACAAGTTCGGGCCGCCCGGCTGGCACGACGACCCGGACTGGAAGGGCTGGTGGGGCCCGAACCCGCCGTTCCACACGCCGACGTTCGTGCTGACCCACCACCCCCGGCCCCCGATCGAGATGGAGGGCGGCACCACGTTCCACTTCCTCGACACCTCGCCGGCCGAGGCACTCGACACAGCGCGCGAGGCAGCCGCCGGTCAGGACGTCCGGATCGGCGGCGGCCCCACCGTCGTGCGCGACTTCGTCGCAGCGCGGCTCGTCGACCACCTGCATCTCGTCCAGGTCCCGATCGTGCTCGGCCGCGGCGTCCGCGTCTGGGACGGCCTGGAGGCGCTCGAGGAGGCCTACGACGTCGAGGCGGTCTCCTCCCCCAGCGGCGTCACGCACCTGACGTTCACGCTGAAGGCCGCCGACTGACTACTCGCGCAGCGGAGCCGTCGCGAACTCCGGGATGCCCTGCTCCGGGCTGATCTCGGCGGTGAAGCCGAGCTCGCTGGTGGCCAGCTCGGGCGAGGCGACGATGTGGCGCACGTCGCCGGGCCGGTAGTCGCCGGTCACCTCCGGCGCCGGACCGGAGGCGGCCTCGGCGAGCAGCTCGGCGATGCGCAGGATCGGGACCGGCGTACCCGAGCAGACGTTGTACGCCGCCCACGACTCGGCCGGCCGATCGACCACGGCGTCGATCGCGAGCACGTTGGCCCGCGCGACGTCGTGGACGTGCACGAAGTCGCGCATCTGGCCGCCGTCCTCGAAGACGCGCGGCGCCTGCCCGTGCTCCAGCGACGAGCGGAAGATCGCGGCCACGCCGGAGTAGGGGGTGTCGCGCGGCATGCCCGGGCCGTAGACGTTGTGGTACCTCAGCCCGATCGCCCGCGCCCGCGCCTGCCTGGCCCACGCGAGCGTGTAGTGCTCCTGCGCGACCTTGCTGGCGGCATAGCTGCTGCGCGGGTCGAGCCGGGCGTCCTCCGGCACCAGCTCCCAGGCGAGCGGCTCGCCGCAGGTCGGGCAGTGGTTCTCGAAGTCACCGGCCGCCGAGGGCCGAGCGCGTCCGCGCCGGTGGCGCCTGGCGTCCGTGCTCGGCGCAGGAGTAGCGGCCCTCGCCGTACACCACCATCGAGCTGGCCAGCACCAGCGCGTCGACCTCGCGCGCGTGCATCGCGGCGAGGAGGGCGGCGGTGCCGAGGTCGTTGTGGCCGGCGTACAACGGCAGGTCGGCGACCGTGACCCCCGCCCCGACCATCGCGGCCTGGTGGCAGACCACGTCGACGCCGTCGAGGAGCTCGGCCCACTCCCCCGCGTCGCGTACGTCGAGCCGGTGCACGTCCGGGCCGAGCACGGCACCCGGGACCGTGCGCCTCCGGGATCAGCGCGTCGACCCGGACCACCTCGTCGCCGCGGTCGGTGAGCTGTGCGTCGATCTGCGAGCCGATGAACCCGGCCGCGCCGGTGAGCAGGACCCTCACGAGGTCGGGCCGGGCAGCTCGAAGGGCAGCGTCACGTCGTCGAGCCACGCCGCGCAGCCGCAGTCGCCGACACCGTCGAGCGGCCCGACCACGTCGGCCGAGCAGGTCCTTGAGCCGGCCGATGTGCTTCTCGAACAGCGCGAAGACCTGCGCCTGGTCGACCGACTCCTCCTTGCTGACGCCGGCGTCGAGGTCGGTGACCAGCGCGATGGTGGCGTAGCAGAGCCCCAGCTCGCGGGCGAGGACGGCCTCCGGGTGGCCGGTCATGTTCACGACCGTCCACCCCGACCGCGCGTAGCTCTGCGACTCGGCGCGCGTGGAGAAGCGCGGCCCCTCGATCACCACCATCGTGCCGCCGTCGATCACGCTCGTCGCCGGCGGCGCCGACCAGCGACGCGCGCAGGTCGGGGCAGTACGGGATCGGCGAACGGTGCGTGCGCCGCGCCGCTGTCGACGTAGGTCTGGACGCGCGCGGTGGTCCGGTCGACGAGCTGGTCGGGCACGACCAGGGTGGCGGGCTGCGTCTCCGGCTGGAGCCCGCCGACGGCGCAGGGCGCGAGCACCTGCCGCACGCCGAGGCTGCGCAGGGCCCAGAGGTTCGCGCGGTAGTTGATCCGGTGGGGCGGGAACTCGTGGCCCTTCCCGTGCCGCGGCAGGAACGCCACCCGGCGGTCGCCGACGTCGCCGACCGCGATCGGCGCGGAGGGGTCGCCGTACGGCGTGCTCACCTCGACCGTCGTCGGCTCGTCGAGGAACTCGTAGAAGCCGCTGCCGCCGATGACGGCGATGGTGGGGTGCTGGTCGGCCATGCCGGTCAGTCTGCCGTGCCCCTGGTCAGCTCAGCAGCAGCCGGTCGAGCCGCCGGCGCACGACCATCAGGCCGATCAGTCCCATCGCGACGAGGTAGACCACCGACACCAGCGACTCCCAGGTGAGTACGCCGGTGGTGAGCTCACGGATCAGCACCACCCCGCGGTAGAGCGGGGTCACCTCGACCACCCACTGCACCGGCGTCGGGAAGGCGCTGAGCGGGAAGAACGTCGCGGAGAACAGGAACAGCGGCAGCGTCGCGAGGGTGATGTAGTCGAAGTCCTGCCACGAGCGCATGAACGTCGTCAGCGCCATGCACGCGCCGCCGAAGGCGAGCCCGATCAGCAGCGCCGCGGGCAGCGCGAGCACCGCCCACCACGAGTGGACGAGGTCCATCGCGACCATCACCAGCAGGAAGGCCGCGGAGTAGACGCCGCCGCGCAGCAGCGACCAGCTCAGCTCGCCGCGGGCGATGTCGCCCGTGGTCAGCGGGGTGCTCAGCATCTGGTCGAAGAGCTTGTCGTACTTGAGCTTGAAGAAGAACGCGAAGGTCGCGTCGAGCATCGCGCCGTTCATCGCCGAGGCGGCGAGCATGCCGGGGGCGACGAACTCGGCGTACGGGATCGTCTGGCCGTGGAACTCGAACCCGGTGACGAGCTGCCCGACGCCGATGCCGATCGAGAACAGGTAGAAGACCGGCTCCAGGAAGCCGGACAGGAAGACCCACCAGGCCGAGCGGTAGACGAGGAAGTTGCGGTAGAGCAGCATCCCGGTCGCCTGGCGGGTGCTGAGCCGGGTGACGGCGGCTCGCCCGGCCGCCTGGTTGAGGAGCGCCATCAGTCGATCAGCCTCCGGCGCAGCTGGCGCACGGCGAGCAGGTAGCCGCCGACGGCGAACGCGGAGAGGTAGACGACGTGCACCAGGGCCAGCGGCCAGTCGACCAGGCCGAGCACGAGCATCCGGGTCAGGTCGACGCCGTGCCACAGCGGCGTCAGCCGCGCGAGCCACTCCATCCACGCGTCGAGGTTGGTGATCGGGAAGAACGCCCCGGAGAACAGGAACATCGGGATCATCCCGAGGCGGAAGATCAGGCTGAAGCCGCTCTCGTTGCGCATGGTCGCGGTGATCGCGTAGATCGGCGCCGCGAACGCCAGCCCGATCAGCAGCTGGACGGGGAAGGCGAGCAGCACGCCCCACCACGACTCGAAGACGCCGAACGGCGCCATCACCAGCGTGAACACACCGCAGACCGTGCCGACCCGGAAGAGCACGAAGCCGAGGTGCGAGAGCACGATGTCGGGGATGCCGAGCGGCGAGGCGATCATCCCGTAGAAGGTGCGCTGCCACTTGATCATCCCCATCACGGGGTAGGTGACCTCGCCGAACACCGTGGTCATCGCCTGGGCCGCGAGCATGCCGGGCGCGACGAACGCGAGGTAGGAGGTGGCCCCCTCGAGCTGGTCGGGGTCGCTCTTGATGAAGCCGCCGAGCAGCACGCCCATCGCGAGGATGTAGAGCAGCGGCGTCACGAAGGACGAGATCACGCTGCCCTTCCAGGTGCGCCGGTAGACCGTCGACCAGTAGTCGACCAGCCGGCTCGCGCCGGCCAGCGCACCCGCCGGGGCCGAAGAGCCCGTGCCCTCGGTGGAACGGTCGTCCGTGGTCGCGCTCATCAGTCCACCAGGCTCCGGCCGGTGAGCCGCAGGAAGACGTCCTCGAGGGTGGAGCGGCGTACGAGCGACACGGCCGGCTGCAGCCCGCGCTCGTGCACCTTGGCCAGGGTCTCCTCGCCGTCGGAGGTGTAGAGCAGCACCCGGTCGGGCAGCACCTCGACCCGCTCGGCGAGGTCCTCCACCTTGGCGGCGACGGCCTCGTGGTCACCGACCCCGAAGCGCAGCTCGGCCACCTCGCGTGTCGACCAGGTGCGGATCAGCTCGAGCGGGGAGCCCTCGGCGACGATCAGCCCCTTGTCCATCACGACGAGCCTGTCCGTCAATTGTTCGGCTTCGTCCATGTAGTGCGTGGTCAGCACGATCGTCACGCCCTGCTGCTTCAGCCGGAACAGCCGGTCCCACACGACGTGACGGGCCTGCGGGTCGAGGCCGGTGGTGGGCTCGTCGAGCAGCAGGATCTCGGGACGGTTGATCAGCGATCGGGCGATCGTCAGCCGGCGCTTCATGCCGCCCGACAGCGCCTCGACCTTGGACTTCGCCTTGTCGGTGAGCTGCACGAACTCGAGCAGCTCCTCGACCCGTCGGCGGACCTCGGCCCGCGGGATGCCGAAGTAGCGGCCGTAGACGTAGAGGTTGTCGGTGACGTTGAGCTCGTTGTCGAGGGTGTCCTCCTGCGGGCAGACCCCGATGCGCGAGCGGATCGACGGCCCGTCCTTGGCCGGGTCGAGCCCGAGGATCTCCAGGCTGCCGCCGCTGATCGGCGAGACGGCCGCGATCATCCGCATCGTCGAGGACTTGCCGGCGCCGTTGGGCCCGAGGAAGCCGAACGACTCGCCGCGGCGTACGTCGACGTCGATGCCCTTGACCGCCTCGACGACGTCGCCCTTCGCCCCGAAGGACTTGCGCAGCCCGACGGCGCGGATCATCGACTCGGCGGAAGCAGTTGTCACGGTCCACGACATTAGACGTCCACCCCGACAGGTGGCATCCGGAATATCGTCACGTCAATCGGTCGAGCGCTTCCTGCAGGCCGACCACGTCGGCGTACTTCGCGTCGAGGTCGGCGAGGTTCTGGGCGTGCAGCTCGGGAGTGCGGTCGGCGCACGCGTCGGCCACCACGATCGGCCGGAAGCCGGCCGTGAGCGCATCGGTGGCCGTGGCCCGCACGCAGCCGGAGGTCGAGACCCCGGTCACCACCACGGTGTCGACCCCCGCGTCGTGCAGCAGCGCGTCCAGGCCGGTGCCCGCGAAGCCCGAGGCGAACTGCTTCTCCACGACGGTCTCCTGCGGCAACGGCGACAAGGTGAGCTCGCCCCAGCCGCCCGGGGCACCATCGGCGAAGACCCGGAGGGTCGGCACCTTGTGCACGAACCAGCCACCGTCGGACAGGTCCGCCCGGTAGTGCACCGACGTCCACACCACGGGGCGCCCCGCGGCACGGGCGGTCTCGACGAGCCTGGCGTTGGCCGTCACCGCCCCGACGACGTCCGGCAGCGCGAACGGACCCTCGGGCTCGGTGTAGGCGCGACACAGGTCGACCACGACGAGCGCGGGGGCCGGGCCCCAGCCGACCCGGCCGGAGAAGGCGATCCCGTGCGGACTCGGCACCTCGGTCATCCGCGCCTCAGGCCGACCACACCGGTCGCTTCGGCGCCGGCAGGCCGGTCTCCTCCTCGCAGCGCTCGAGCAGCTCCTCGATCGGGGCACCCATGTCGAAGACCGGCAGCTCGTCCGGGCGGTCCGCGCGCATCTGCTCGCGCAGAGACTCGGTCGCCGAGGCGTCCACCTGGCCGTCGTCGGAGACGACCACGCCGTAGCGTGCGGCTCCCTCGGCGCTGACCAGGCCGCGCCTCACCTCGAGGGCCACCAGGTCGGGCTCGCGCTCGAGCGGGTCGCCCCAGCCACCCCCGCCCCAGGTGACGAAGTGGAGCACGTCACCGCGGGAGACCGGGACGTCGTGGCACTTCGAGGGCAGCACCTCGCGGCTGCCGTCGGCCCGCTCGACCCACTTGGTGCCGCGGGCTCCGGGGTGGCCGCCGTTGACGCCCCACGGGTAGGTGAGCCAGCGGTCGTCGTGGATCGCGATCTGGCCCGGCTCCTCGAAGTAGTAGGCGACGTCGACCCCGTTGCCACCGCGGTGCACGCCGGCACCGCCGGTGTCGGCGACCGTCTCCCACTTCTCGATGCGCAGGGGGTAGTAGGACTCGAGGTACTCGCACGGGATGTTCACGAAGCTCGGCCACAGCGAGTGCCCGTCGGGCCCGTCACCCAGCGGTCGTCCGGGGATCCCGCCGAAGCCGATCGAGTAGAGCTGGAACCACTCCCCCTCGCGCTCGCCCTCGGAGTAGTGCCCGGAGTACATGAAGTGCGGGCTGGAGGAGAACCCGGCGGCGTTGAGCAGGGCCGGGTTGGTCTGCCCGAGCAGTCCGCCGAACAGGTCGAAGACCCGGCCGATGCCGTGGTTGCGACCCGACAGCGCAGCGGGGTGCTTCGGCTTCCAGTAGGACCCGTCGGGGATGGTCACGTCGACGAGCGGGTAGAAGCCGTCGTTCCACAGGATCTGCGGGTCGGCGACGGTGATCATGTAGATCCCGAAGAACATCCGGGTGAGGTTCTCGTTGATGTAGTAGTTGATCGGACCGGCCGCCTGCGGGCTCGACCCGGTGAAGTCGAGGTGGACCTTCTCGCCGGTGCGGGTCAGCGAGAGCTTCAGCTCGTAGGGTCCGTTGCCCACCCCGTCGTCGCAGATGTAGTCGGTGAACGAGAGCGTCTTGCCGTCCTCGAAGACCATCCCGAGGAGCGCCTTCATCGCGACGTAGTTGCGGTCGAGCAGGGCGTCGAGCGCGGAGAGGTACGTCGCGGTGCCGAACCGCTCGCACATCTCGACGACCCGGCGGCTCGCCGTACGGCAGGCGGCGACCAGCCCGTTGAGGTCGGCCCGGTTCCAGTCCGGCACCCGGACCTGGTTGAGCACGATCCGCAGCGCGTCCTCGTTGACGACGCCCTTGGCGTAGAGCTTGAAGGGCGGGATCACCACGCCCTCCTCGTAGATCGTGCGCGCGTCGGTGGGCATCGACGAGGGGGTCTTGCCACCGACGTCGGACATGTGCCCGAACATCGACGCCCACCCGACGACCCGGCCCTCGTGGAAGATCGGGATCACGATCAGCCAGTCGTTGGCGTGGCTGATCGCGGCGCCGCAGGCATACGGGTCCGAGGTGAGCAGCACGTCGCCCTCCTCGATGGTGCCGTCGAACCCGTCGAGGAAGTCGGGGATGGAGAGGCCGAACTGACCCGACCACCATCTTCCCGGCGGGGTCGGCGATGAGCGGGAACTCGTCGTGCTGCTCGCGGATGCCCGGGGACAACGCCGTCCGGAACAGCACCTCGTCCATCTCGTAGCGCGCGTTGCGCAGGGAGTTCTCGATCAGGTCCAGGGTGACCGGGTCGACGTCGGTCTTCTCGACCTGGCCCTCGGCGGTCTCGATGATCCGTGCCATGGCTCAGGCCTCCGTGGTGGTTGAGTCGATGCTGAGGTACTGGGGTTGATCAGCAGGCTGCCGGAGGAGTGCACGGTCGCCTCGTGGCCGGGCAGGACGAGCGTGGTGGAGTCCATCTCCGTGATCACCGCCGGACCGGTCACGACGTCACCCGCGCGGAGCGTGGCGCGGTCGTAGATGCCGGCGTCGACCATGCCTCCGGCCACGTAGATCTGGTGGCGTCGAGGCCGGCTCCGGCGGCACCCGCCGCCCTCCTCGAGCGGGATCGTGGCCACCTCGGGTCGCGGCCCGGTGACGGTCGCGCGGGCGTTGACCAGCTCGTGGTCGACGGAGAGCAGGAACGAGAACAACCGCTCGTGCTCGGCGTCGAAGCCCTCGGACATGCGGCCGAGGGCGCTGTCGGGGTCCTCGAGCCACTCGGGTTGCACCTCGATCGGGATCTCGAAGCCCTGGCCGTGGTAGCGGACGTCCACCTGGTAGCTCACGGTCTGGTCGGCGGCGTCGAGCCCCTGCTCGGCGAGGCTGGTGCCGGCGGCCTCCGCGAGCTCGCCGAGCAGGTCGACGAGCTCGTGGCCGGAGAGGTCGGCGAAGCGGCGCAGCACCGTGCGGGCCGACTCGTCACGCAGGCTGGTGGTCGCGTCGCCCAGGGCGCACAGCACTCCCGGCGAGGGCGGCACGATCACCGGCCACGCGCCGGTGAGCACCCCGAGCGCGTTGGCGTGCAGCGGCCCGGCGCCGCCGAACGCGACGAGCGCGAAGTCGCGCGGGTCGAAGCCCTGCTGCACCGAGACCAGCCGCAGCCCGCCGAGCATGTTCTCGTTGACGATGTCGACGATGCCCGCCGCGGCGGCCTCCGGGGAGTCGAGTCCCATCCCGCCGGCGATCTTCTCCACGGCCGTGCGGGCGGCGTCGACGTCGAGCGAGATCTCGCCACCGGCGAGCTCCGACGGGAGGTAGCCGAGCACGACGTTGGCGTCGGTGACGGTGGGCTCCTCGCCGCCCTTGCCGTACGCCGCCGGGCCGGGATCGGCTCCCGCGGACTGCGGGCCGACCCGCAGCGCCCGGGTGAGCTCCGGCACGTGCGCGATCGACCCGCCGCCGGCGCCGACCGTGCGGACGTCGACGCTCGAAGCACGGACGGTCAGGTCACCGACCTTGGTCTCGCGGCCGATCCGTGGAGTCGAGTCCCTGCACCAGCGCGATGTCGGTCGAGGTGCCGCCCATGTCGAAGGTGATCAGGTCGGAGTAGCCGCACTGCTCGGCGGTCCACACGGCGCCGGTCACCCCACCGGCCGGGCCGGAGAGCAGCATCGTGACCGGGGACTCGACCGCGACCGGCGCGGGCGACAGGCCGCCGTCGCTGCGGAGGATCGCCAGCTCGCCGGTGATCCCGCCCTCGCGCAGCTGCTCGCCCAGCGTGGAGATGTAGCGCTTCACCTGGGGCTGGACGTAGCCGTTGGCCACGGTCGTGACGGTGCGCTCGTACTCGCGCATCTCGGGCAGCACGTCGGAGGACAGCGACACCGGTACGTCGGGCAGCAGCTCGGCGGCGATCTCGGCGATGCGCCGCTCGTGCGCCGGGTCGGCGAAGGAGTTGATCAGCGAGACCGCCAGCGCGTCCACGCCCTTCAGCTTCGCGAGCTGCGCGCGTACGTCGTCCTCGTCGAGCTCGCGGATCACCCCACCGTCGCTGCCGATCCGCTCGTCCACCTCGACGGTGTTCTCCAGCGCGGCCAGCGGCTCGGGCTTGGGCCAGATGATCCAGCCGGCCAGTCCCCCGGGCACGAACGACCGCGCGATCTGGAGCACCTGCCGGAAGCCCTTGGTGGTGACCAGGCCGACGGTCGCGCCCTTGCCCTCGAGGATGGCGTTGGTGGCGACGGTCGTGCCGTGCAGCACCTGGGCCACCTCGGCCAGCGAGATGCCCGCCGAGTCGCAGACCTGGTTGATCCCGTTGAGCACGCCCACCGACTGGTCCGACGGCGTCGAGGCCGTCTTCGCGCGCCAGGTCTCGCCGCTGGACTCCTCCACGAGCAGGACGTCGGTGAACGTGCCTCCGACGTCCACTCCGAGCCGGTAGGTCATCAGGTCTCCTCTTGGTCGGTGTCGCTGGCCGCCCGCACCATCACGGCGCGCGCGTTGTGGATGTGGGCAGTCATCACGGCCTGCGCCCAGGTCGGGTCGCCGGCCCGCACCGCGTCGACGATCTCGACGTGGTGGGCCAGGCTGCGACGCATGGACGCCTCGTCGTAGGTGTGGAAGTTGCGGGTCTGCAGCGGCGTCTTGACCGCCGCGGCCAGGGCGCTGGCCAGCGCGGAGTGGTCGGCCAGCTCCACCAGCCGCCCGTGGAAGGCGCCGGTTGAGCGGCACCAGCGCATCGAGGTCCTGGCCCTTGCCGGGCAGGCCCACCTCGAGCATCGACCTCGCCAGGTCGTCGAGCTCCTCGACGTCGGCCGGGGTGGCCGCGGGGACCGCGAGGGCGGTCAGCCGCGGCTCGAGAGCCGAGCGGAGGTCGAAGATCGCCTCGATCTCGGAGAGGCTCCACGTCGCCACCCGGGCGCCGCGGTTGGGCGAGAGCTCCACCAGGCCCTCGGCCCCGAGCCGGGTCAGCGCCTCCCGCACCGGCGTGCGGCTGACCCCGAGGCGCTCGGCCAGCTCGACCTCACCGAGCCGCGCACCGGAGGCCAGTCGGCCGTCGAGGATCATCTCCCGGACGCTCGCCACCACCCGCTCGCTCGAGGTCACGCTGGAAGCCATCGGGTTCCTCCGCTCGACAGCTCCGGGAGGAGCCAGTCGATTGATTGTGTGCAATCTATGGTCGTCCGGCTGGCGTTCACAAGAGCCTGCGGCGTACATTCCGCAGAACTGCATACACAGAAGCGAAATGGAGGCGGCCCCATGGGTGACCTGCTCACCGGTCCCAGTCAGGCCCGATCCCGCCTGCGCGAGCTCCTGGCAGGCCCCGCCCCGCTGGTCGCGCCGGGGGCGTACGACGCCCTCTCCGCGCGGCTCGTCGAGCAGGCCGGCTTCGACGCGGTCTACATGACCGGCTTCGGCACCAGCGCCTCGCAGCTCGGCCGGCCCGACGTGGGACTGCTCTCCGGTGCCGAGATGGTCGACCAGGTCCGCCGACTCGTCGAGGCGGTCGACCGACCGGTCATCGCGGACGCCGACACCGGCTACGGCAACGCGATCAACGTCATCCGCACGGTGCGGGCCTACGAGCAGGCGGGCGTCGCGGCCCTTCATCTCGAGGACCAGGTGATGCCGAAGAAGTGCGGCCACATGAGCGGCAAGGTCGTCATCCCCGCCGAGGAGATGGTGGGCAAGATCCGCGCCGCCGTCGACGCACGCCGCGACCCCGAGCTGGTGCTGATCGCGCGCACCGACGCGGCTGCCGTGCACGGTCTCGACGACGCGATCGCCCGGGCCCGCGCGTACGCCGAGGCGGGAGCGGACGTGCTCTTCGTCGAGGCCCCGACCAGCGAGGACGCCATCGCCCGGGTCGCCTCGGAGCTCGGCGACGTGGCGCCGCTGGTGTTCAACTGGGCCGAGGGCGGGCGCACGCCACCGATCTCCCTGGAGCGGATCGCCGAGCTGGGCTTCTCGCTGGTGATCTACCCGATCGCCACCCTGCTCGCCGCCACCGCGGCGGTGCGCTCGGTGCTGCAGACCATCGCGACCGACGGATCGCCGATCGCGGCGATGGACTCGCTGCCGACCTTCGACGAGTTCACCGACCTGATCGGGCTGCCGGAGGTGCAGGCTCTGGAGACGCGGTACGCCGACTGAGGGTCCGCGTGCCCTGAGCGAGGTTCGCTCGTTGTCGAGTCATGCGCTCGACAATGCGTCGTACGACGCTCGCCCTGACCGTCCTGGTGGCCCTGGCCGCTCCGGTGGCGGCCGCTGGGGTCTCCGTCCCGGCTGCCCCGATCCCTTCGGACCCCCGCGACCCGGCGGTGCAGCCGTTCACCGGGAAGCCTGCGACCGCCGCGCCGTACGCTCCGCAGTCGATCCCGCGCAACCCGCACATGGCCGCCAACGAGCGCAGCAACATCCACAACGACGCCTACCAGACCGACGCCTACAACGTCGCCGGCCCACTGGGTCGGGACCCCGAGGTGACCAGCACGCTCTTCGCCGCGGAGTGCGCGTCGGTGACCTTCGACAAGCGCGGGCGCATCGTGACGGTGTGCGTCTCCCCCGTCGGCGCGACGCTCCGACTGATCGATCCCGACTCGCTGGCGACCCTGGCGTCGTACGAGCTCCCGCCACGCGAGCCCGGCACCTTCTCGTTCAACAACTTCTCCGGCGGCGGGTACTTCTACCTCGACGACCAGGACCGGGCCGTCGTCGCGACGTTCACCGGACACCTGCTGACCGTCGCCCAGACCCCCACCGGTGACGCGTTCACGGTGGTCCGCGATGTCGACCTCAGCGGCGCCACCGGCGGCTCGGGCATCCAGAGCGCGTTGCCCGACTGGGCCGGCCGGATCTGGTTCGTGACGCAGTCCGGCGTGGTCGGGTACGTCTCCCCCGGCGGCACGGTCCGGTCCACCCGACTGCCGGCCGGGGAGACCATCGCCAACAGCTTCTCCATGGACGAGTCCGGCGGCGTGTTCGTCGTGTCGACGCACGCGCTCTACCGCTACGACGTCAGCAACGCCCGCCCATCGGTGACCTGGCGCCAGACCTACGACCGCGGCACCCGCGTCAAGGACGGGCAGGTCAGCCAGGGCAGCGGCACGACGCCGACGCTGGTCGGCTCGGCCTCCTCGCCCGGGGGCGGCTCCATCGCGATCACCGACAACGCCGACCCGCAGATGAACGTCGTGGTCTTCCGGCGCGGCAAGTCCGGCCCAGGACGTACGCCGCTGTGCCGGCAGCCGGTCTTCCCCCACGGCCAGGGCTCCGACGAGAACAGCCTGATCTCCGTGCCTGGCGGCCTGGTCGCCGAGAACAACTACGGCTACGTCGGGCCTCGCCCCGCACTTCCCTCCACCCGGACCGCCGACACGACGCCCGGCCTGGTGAAGGTCGCCGTCGACTACCGCAAGGGCGGATGCTCGGTCGCCTGGCGCAACACGACCGCGCGGATCCCGACGCTGGTCAGCAAGGTGAGCCTGAAGACGGGCCTCATCTACGGCTACACCCACCCGTCAGCCTCCGAGATCCCGACGACCGCTCCGATCCCCGAGGCCCTGGCTCCCGACGCCTGGTTCTTCACCGCGTTCAGCGCGCGCACCGGCCAGCAGGTCTGGTCGAAGTACACCGGCTCGGGGCTCGGCTACAACAACAACTACGCGCCGGTCAGCCTCGGCCCCGACGGCACCGCCTACGTCGGCACGCTGGGCGGACTGCTGCGGATCGCCGACACTCACTGAGGAGTCCGGGGGTACTCCTCGATCACCCACTCCAGGACCCGGCGCGCGGTCTCGTAGTCCTCACCGAAGGTGCGCGCCAGCCGACGCTCCATCTGCTGGAGGTGCTTGAAACCACCGGCGGTGACGCGGTGGCCGTAGTCGGTGTACGTGACGATCTTGGCGCGTCGGTCGCTCGGGTCCGGTTCCATCCGGCAGATGCCGAGCTCGACCAGCTCGCGCACCACCTCCCCCATCGACTGCTTGGTGATGCCGGCACGCGCGGCCATGTCGGTGATCCGCGCGCCCTCGCCGGGCAACGTGCCGAACACGGCGTCGTGCGCGAGCCGCACCTCGGTGAAGCCGTGTGCATGGGCGGTCCTGACCATGTCGACTCCGAGACCGGTGGCGGCCTTCTCCACGAGCGCGATCATCGGCGTGCGATTCAGGGGCCGGATTTCTCTTGACATTGGTAAGGTCACCTTTCTATTTTAGACAGGTGACCTTACTTTAGCAAGGAGTCCGGCCATGAACGAACACCACCTCTCCGACGAGGTCGCCAACCTGTTCCCGGGTCGGCGAAACAGGCGCACCGTCGGTGTCGGGATCGAGCAGGAGCTGCTCACGCGAGACCTGACGGACGGGTCGACCGTGGCGATCGACCGCGTGGTCCGGGCGATCGCCGGCGCGTCGTACGCCCCCTGGATCGGGTTCGAGCCCGGCGGCCAGGTCGAGCTCAGCCTCCCCCACCGGCCGACCGTCCCCGAGCTGGCGCGCACCTGGAGCGCCACGATCTCCGCCCTGCGCGCGGCCTGCGTCATCGCCGGAGTGGCGCTCGATGCCGACCCCGTCGACCGCCGCTCCCCGGCGGAGGTGCCGCTGCGGCTCACCAGCCCTCGGTACGTCGGGATGCAGCGCCACTTCGACCGCATCGGCCCCGCCGGCCGGCAGATGATGCGCCGCACTGCGTCGACACAGGTGTGCCTCGACTGGTGGCCGGGCGCCGCCGGCCTCGAGCAGTGGCGGCTGGTGCTGCTCGGTGGTCCGTTCCTGGCCGCAGCCTTCGCTCGCGGCAGCGGCCCGCGGCTCCCGGCTGGCGACCTGGCTCGACGTCGACCCGGGCCGGACGGCGTTCGACGACCGCCTGTTGCGAGGGAACGACCCGGTCGCTGCGTACGCCGACTTCGCCGCGCGCGCGAGCGTCTTCTCGATGCCCGGCGGCGACCCGACAGGACCGACGTCCTTCGCCACATGGAGCCGGACCCACGAGGTGGACACCGCCCTGGCGCGGCACCACCTGTCGACCCTGTTCCCGCCGGTGCGGCCACGGGGGCGCTACCTGGAGGTGCGCTTCCTCGACGTGCAGCCCGACGAGCTCGTCATCCCGATCGTCGAGGTGCTCAGCCGCCTGCTGTACGACGACGAGAGCCGTCGACAGGCCCTGCGCATCGTCCAGTACGACGACCCCCGGTTCATCGACCACTGGGAGACGGCCGCCCTGTCGCCCGAGCTCCTGCGCGACCGGGCCGATGCCCTGCTGGCCCTGGCCGGCTTCTCGATGCCGGCCCGCGACCTGGTCGGTGTGGCATGAGTCGCCTCACGACACCGGCTCGGTCGGGTGGTTTCGACAAGCTCAACCAGCGGTGGTCCGGGTTGGCACGCCCTCCCCATGCCGTTCTTCGGTGGTCCGGGTTCGCTCACGCCCTACGCCGACAGCCAGCCGCCACCACCCGTCGGTTGAGCCTGTCGAAACCCAACCCTTCGGAGGGATCACGATGAGCACGCTCTTCGTCACCGACCCGCTCGAGGGCCTGGACGCCTCCATCGACAGCAGCGTCGGGCTGATGGCGGCCACCGCCTCGGTCGATGCCGCGGTGTGGGTCTGCGGGTCCGGAGGACCTCGCGATCGTGGACGGTCGGCTCCTGGCCCGGGCACGCCGGATCGGCCTGCGCCCGCGGATCCCCCTCGGCGACCACCGGTGGCTGGTCGACACCCCGTGGTTCGACGTGCTCGAGACGCGGGTGGTCGACGTCGCCGACGAGATCCGGGTCGCGCTGCTGCGGCTGGACCCGCCGGTGGACCCGCGCTACCTGCGGACGACGTACCTGCTCGACGTCGCTGCCGACGCCGGTGTGCACGTGGTCAACCGACCCAGCGGCGTGCGGGAGATGCAGGAGAAGCTCTGGGTGCTGCGCTTCCCCGACCTGTGTCCGGACACGCTGGTCAGCGCCGACGTCGACCGGGTGCTGGAGTTCGTGGGCCGGCACGGAAGCGCCGTGCTCAAGCCGGTCGACGGGTTCGCCGGCATCGACGTGTGGCTGCTCCGCGCGGACGACCGCAACGCCCGGTCCATGGTCGAGTCCGCGACGGCCCGCGGGTCCCGGCACGTGATCGTGCAGGAGTACCTGCCTGCGGTCGACACCGGCAACAAGCGCCTGTTCGTCCTCGACGGCGAGATCATCGGGACGGTCGACCGGGTCCCCTCGCGTGACGACTTCCGCATCGGCCCGCCCTCGGTCGCGACCGAGCCCGACGCCCACGACCGGTCACCTGGTGGCCACGCTCGCGCCGTACCTGCGCCGGCTCGGCATCGTGCTGGCCGGCCTCGACGTCATCGGCGGACGCCTCATCGAGGTCAACGTCACCTGCCCCGGCGGCATGCACAAGACCGACGCCCTGCTGGGCACCGACCTGAGCGGCACGATCATGCGCCGTTTGCTCCACCACTCCGCACCACACCACCCAGAAAGGGTCCTCACATGAACACGCTCCAGATCGTCTGCGTCGCCCTGCTCGGCGCGCTGCTGTTCGTCCTCGGCGCCAACGTCACCCGTCATCGAGTCATCCGTGGTGGCACCGGCAACCAGATGCCGACCGACCCCGCCGACCGGATGTTCATCGCCATCCGGGCCCACGGCAACGCGGCGGAGTACGTCCCGACCCTGTGCGTGCTGATCCTGATCTGCGGCACGATCTCCGACGGCTGGTGGGTCGACGTACTCGCCCTGGCAGCGGTGGCCGTGCGCCTCTCCCACGCCGTCGGGATGTTGACCACGAAGACGATGGCCTCCCACGGCCCGCTCCGCGACTTCGGCGCGCTCGGCACCTACGCCACCGGCCTCGCCCTCGCGGTCACGGCGGTGGTCGTGGCAGCCGCCTGACCGCGAGGGCGGCAGCTTGCGTCATACGAATCGTGGCCTCAAGGCAACAATTCGTATGACGCAAGCACCCCTCGATCAGGGTCGGGCCTCGAAGACCAGGTTGAACGGGGTCTCCGCGACGCGGCGGAACCGGGTGAACCCGGCGTCGGTCACGACCTGGCGGATCGCCGCCTCTCCCGCCTGGGCACCGAGCGCGTAGCCGCCGGACTGCGACAGGGCGTTCGGCACGCACAGGAACGTCGAGAAGTTGTAGTAGACACGGCCGACCGGGTTGAGGTTCGACTCGACGGTGTCACCGGCGGCCGGCTCGACGATCATCCAGGTCCCGTCGGACGCGAGGCTGCTGCGGATCCGGGTGGCCGCACCCAGCGGGTCGCCCATGTCGTGCAGGCAGTCGAAGGTCGTGACCAGGTCGACGTCGCGGGCCTGGACCGACTGCGCGCCGGAGACCTCGAAGCTGACCCGGTCGCCGATGCCGGCTGCCGCGGCCCGCTCGCGCGCGGACTCGATCGAGCCCTGGTGGTAGTCCGAGCCCACGAAGGTGCTCTTCGGGAAGGCCTCGGCCATCAGGAGGGTGGAGGCGCCGTGCCCGCAGCCCAGGTCGGCGACCGTGGCCCCCTGCTCGAGCCGCTGCTGTACGCCGTCCAGGGCGGGGATCCACTCGGCCAGCAGGTGCATCAGGTAGCCGGGACGGAAGAAGCGCTCACACCCGGTGAACACCTCGCTGTCGTGCTCGTGCCAGCCGACACCGGTGCCGTCGCGGAACGCCTGCTCGATGTGCGGCCGGGCCTTGAGCGCCCCGAGGGCGAGCTCGAAGGCGCCCGGCAGGAACACCGGCCCGTCGGGGTCGGTCAGCGCGAACGCCTGCTCCGGCGTCATCGAGTAGCGACCGGTCGCGGCGTCGTACCCCACGTAGCCGCCGGCGGCCTGCCCGCGGAGCCATTCCTCGACGTAGCGCGGGTCGGTCTCCGTCGCGGCCGCGAGGCCACGCGCGTCGGTCGCACCCTTCGCGAGGGCGCGGTAGAGGCCGAGCTTCTCCCCCACCAGCACGTTGCCGGCGGAGATCGTCGCGCCGAGGTCGCCGACGACCTGGCCGACGAAGGCCATCAGCTGGTCCATGTCGATCGGCGGCGGCTCGGGCGTCGCCTGGGCCGGGATCGTCGCCTGGTCGGTGTTCTGGTCGATGCTCATCTGGGGCTCCCCTTGTCGAGGCATCCGGGTGGATGCTGGTGGGAGCAACACTCGGCACCGGCGTTGCAGCCCGGTTGCAACGGCGCTGCAACCACCGCCCGCGATGGTGGAGCGAACGGTCGCCGAGGGAGGGAGCACCGATGCGTGCACGAGAACCGGACCAGCAGGGGTACGTCGACCGCGACGGCGTGAAGCTCCACTACGAGGTGTTCGGCGACGGCGGTACGACGATCATGTTCCCGCCCGTCGACACGATCGTGCACTCGCGGATCTGGAAGGGGCAGGTGCCCTACCTCTCGCGGCACTTCCGGGTGATCACCGTCGACCCGCGCGGCAACGGCAAGTCCGACCGGCCGCTCGACGCTGCGTCGTACGACGACGCCACCAACATCGCCGACGCCATCGCCGTGCTCGACGAGCTCGGCGTCGAGAAGACCTTCCTGGCCAGCATCTGCTACAGCGCGTGGCACGCACTGCTCACCGCGGCCCTGCACCCCGACCGCGTCGAGGGCGTCGTCGCGATCGCCCCGTGGGTGCGTGACCACACCCCGCCGCTGGAGTACCGCCTGGAGGGGGCCCAGCACTTCGAGGAGAAGCAGGAGAGCTACGAGGGCTGGCGCAAGCACAACCGCTACCACTGGCTGGAGGACTGGCCCGACTTCGCGTCCTTCTTCTTCGGCGAGATGTGCATCGAGCCGCACTCGAGCAAGGTGTGGGAGGACTCCGTCGCGTTCGCCTGTGAGACGACCGGTGAGCTGATGGTCGCGGCCGAGGAGGGCAAGCTCTACGTCGAGTCGCCCGAGGAGGCCGAGCGCCTCTTCCGCAGCATCCAGTGCCCCGTGCTGGTCATCGGAGGCACCCTCGACCGGTGCCAGCCGGAGGCCCGCTTCGACACCGTGGCGCGATGGACGAACGGCGAGCGCCTGGTGCTCGAGGGCTCCGGTCACCTGCCGCACGCCCGCGATCCGGTGGTGGTGAACAAGGCGATCAAGGGGTTCGTGGACCGGGTCTCCGGCACCCGACCACCGTTGGTTCGGCACTGGAGTCGCGGAACTGCCCGACGTCCGCGGGTGCTCTACCTCAGCTCCCCGATCGGTCTGGGGCACGTACGCCGCGACCTCGCGATCGCCAACGCCCTGCGCGAGGAGCGTGACGTCGAGGTGCAGTGGCTCACCCAGTCACCGGTCGCGGACTTCCTCGAGAAGGAGGGCGAGGTCGTCCACCCTGCTTCGCGGTTCCTGGCCAGCGAGTCCGGCCACTTCGAGGCCGAGTCGGGCGAGCACGACCTGCACGCGTTCCAGGCGATCCGGCGGATGGACGAGATCCTGGTCAACAACTTCATGGTGTTCGACGACCTCGTCGAGCGCGAGAGCTTCGACCTCTGGATCGGCGACGAGGCGTGGGACCTCGACCACTTCCTGCACGAGAACCCCGAACTGAAGCGAGCGCCGTTCGCGTGGATGACCGACTTCGTGGGCTGGGTGCCGATGGCCGACGGGGGTGAGCGCGAGGCCTGGCTGGCCGCGGACCTCAACGCCGAGATGGTCGAGCACGTCGCCCGCTTCCCCACGCTGCGCGACCGGGCGGTGTTCGTCGGCGACCCGGCCGACGTGGTCGACCTGCCTCTCGGACCGGACCTGCCCAGCGCTCGGGAGTGGACCGAGCAGCACTTCGACTTCGCCGGCTACGTGATGGGCGAGCGGCCCGACCTGGAGGACCGGGACGCCCTGCGGCGGCGGCTGGGGTACGCCGAGTCCGACGTGGTCTGCCTGGTCAGCGTGGGCGGTTCCGGCGTCGGTGGTCACCTGCTGCGCCGGGTGGCCCAGGCCTACCCCGAAGCCAGGCGACGGATCCCGGGCCTGCGGATGGTCCTGGTGACGGGCCCCCGCATCGACCCCGCGACGCTGGACGCGCCTGCGGGGGTCGAGGTCCACGGGTTCCTCCCCGACCTCGACGCCCACCACGCGGCCTGCGACATCGGCGTCGTCCAGGGCGGGCTGAGCACGACGATGGAGCTCACCGCGAGCGGCCGGCCGTTCCTCTACTTCCCGCTCGGGCACCACTTCGAGCAGCAGGTGCACGTGCGCCACCGGCTCGAGCGACACGGTGCCGGTCGGGCGATGGACTACCGCGACGCGGATCCCGGCCGGATCGCCGAGGCCATCGTCGAGGAGCTGAGCCGGCCGACGTCGTACCTCCCGGTCCCGGAGGGCGGTGCTCAGAGGGCGGCTCAGCTGCTGGCCGAGCTCATCTGACCGACCTGCTCGCGGACCGAGGCCCAGGTCTCGGAGGTCGCCTCGCGCAGCGGCCGCAACGCCGCCTCCGCGACGGTGGCGTCGTCACGCCGGAGGGCGGCCCGCGCGACCAGGAGATAGGAGTCGGCGCCGGTGACCCAGGCCCGTCGCGGCGGACACTCGATCGCGGTCAGCAGCGCCCGCGCCTCGGCGTACGCCGCGTCGGAGAGCGGGCCCTCGCCCGCGAGCGCCAGCGGCGCCAGGCAGCGCAGGCGCCAGGCGGCTGCCGTGTCGGCCGTCGTGGTCGCGAGCCCGCGCTCCGCGAACTCGGTCGCCTCGGCGATGGACGCCTGCTCGACCAGGGTGGCGGCCAGGAGTCCGGTCGCGGTGACGTACCACCAGGGATGGTCGACCGGCGACGTCTCGGCCACCGCCGCGCGGCCATGGCGCTCGGCGCCCTCGAGGTCACCGGCCAGGCGGTCGTACCAGCCGAGGTGGGCGCGGAAGTAGCCGGCGTACGCCGCGAAGCCGCTGCGCCGGTTGACCTCGAGCGTCTCCTCGACCAGCCCGCGGGCCTCTCTCCAGTCGCCGTGGGCTGCCGGCACGAAGGACGACTCGAAGAGGGTCCACTGGAGCAGCCAGGTCGAACGGCGTCGACGCAGCTCGGGCGTCAGCTCGGCCACCACGGCAGGCAGGCGCTCGGTGTCGCCGAGGTAGGCGAGGACGGTCTTCACCCCGTCGAGCGCCTGGATCACCGCCTCCCTGTCCGCAGAAGCGCGGGCCCGTCGGAGTCCGGCATCGGCGCGCGTCAGGGCGCCGGCGAGCTGCAGCCTGCTCGACTCGGCCACGGTGAGCCGCGCCGTGAACGCGGCCTCGGCCGACCGGTCGCCCAGGCTCGAGGCGAGCAGCAACCCGGCCTCGAGGTGGCCGACCCAGTCGTCCGTGGGCAGCTGCAGGGCGACGGGGACGTCGCCCCCGCGGGCCCGGAGGGCGGCCAGCTCGAGGCGACGGTCAGGCGAGGTGGTGGCCAGGACGAGCGCCTCGTCGATGTCGGCCAGCGAGTCGGCGAACTCCATCCGCGCCTCGCGCGCCCGCGCCCTCGCCAGCAGGGCCCGCGCACGCAGGGTCGCATCGTCGGCGGCGTCGATCGCGCGGTCGAGCAGCCCGACGGCGTCGTCCACCGCCGAACGGGACATGGCGGCCTGGCCCGCGATCAGCCAGCCCTGCGCGGCCCGACCGAGGTCCCCGGCGGCGAAGGCGTGCGCGGCCATCGACTCGGGCTGGGCGCTGAGGAGGTCGGCGGCCCGGCGGTGGTACGCCGCCACCAGAGCCGGTGCGAGCGACTCGTAGATCCCCTCCTGGACCAGGTCGTTCGCGAACTCGTACTCGGCGCCGACCCTGCGGAACATCCCGCTTCGGACGAGGTCCTCGCACCCCTGCGCGGCGGCGAGCTCGTCGGTGCCGACCAGGCTGGCCAGCGTGCGCGGCTCCAGCCGGCTGCCGAGCACCGACCCGCCGTGGACCAGGTGCTGCTCGAGCTCGGGCAGCCGTCCCACCCGGACCCGCACGGCCGCGGTGAGTGAGTCGGGCACGCCTTCGTCGCCGGCGGACAGGGCGCGGAGGTACTCCACGACGCTCAGCGAGTGACCCGACGTCTTGTGCAGCACCTCGTCGGCGCGCGAGGACAGGCCCGCGGCGGAGGCCAGGGCGTGCACGGCACTCGGCGGCAGCTGGCCGACGTGCAGCAGGGTGGCCCGATCGGCGAGGCGGTCGCGGGTCGGCTGGTCCTCGCTGCGGACCGCGCCCACGAGCAGCACCCGGGCCGAGGTGAGTCGACCGACGAGGAAGGCCAGCAGGTCCACGGTCGCGGTGCCGCTCTCCTGGAGGTCGTCGAGGGCGAGCAGCACGGGTCGGCGGCGGGCCAACCGCTGCAGCACGGTGGTGACCGCTTCGTAGGAACGTCGTCGCTCGACCTCGGGGGTGGCGGGCGGATCCGGCGCCGCGGTGACGACCCCGGACAGCTCGGGGAGCATCAGCACCCAGGCGGGCGCATGGCCGCTGAGCAGCTCGGCCAGGTCACCCGGCGGCTGCGCGAGGAGGACCGGACGCAGCGCGTCGACGTACGGCTGCAGGAAGAGGGACCGCTCGGCCGGATGGCACCGGCTCCGCACCACGACGCCACCGCTCGCCTCGGCCAGTTCGGCGAGCGCGTCGAGCAACCGGGTCTTGCCCATGCCCGCCTCGCCCTCGAGCAGGAGCAGGCTGCCCGTGCCGGCGCCGGCCCGTGCCCAGAGCTGGTCGGCGACGGCGAGCTCGTCCTCGCGGCCGACGAGTCGCGGGCGAGGCGGCACCGACCTGCGGGACGGCTGCTCCTCCTCCGGCGACTCCTCGCGCAGGATCGCGACGTGCAGTCTCGCGGTGCGAGCGTCCGGGTCGGTGCCGAGCTCCTCACGCAACCGGCCGGCGAGGGCGTCGTACGCCGCGAGGGCGGCGGCCGGCGAACCGTCGGCGACATGGGCGCGCATCAGGTCGCGCACGGCCCGCTCGTCGTAAGGATCAGCGGCTGCGGCGGCGGCGCTGACGGCGACCGACTCGCCGGGTGCGTTCGCGGCGGTCGCCTCGGCCAGCACGTGCCGGGCCTCGCGACGCAGGTCGTCGGCCTCGCGGCGTACGCCGACCACCCAGCCGGCGTCGCCCTCGTCGGGCAGGGCACCGGAGGTGCCGAGCACGTCCAGCGCGCGTCGTACGGCAGCCGCGGCCAGGGCCGACTCCCGCGCCGCGAGGCGTTGGCGGGCCTCGTCGACCAGCGAGGCTGCCTCACCGAGGTCGGTCGTGCAGGACTGGGCGAGCCCGTAGGCGCGTCCCTGGGCCGTGAGCACCGGGCCGAGCAGGCGTCGGCTGCGACTGACAAGAGTCGCCACGTTGGCACCGGGGTCGGACGGAGGCCCGTCGGGCCAGAGCGCCTCCACCACCTGGTCGAGCGGCACCAGCCGGCCGTGGTGCGAGGCGAGGAGGGCCAGCAGGGTGCGGGCCTTGCGGCTACCGAGGTCGCGGCCGGACAGGGTGCGGTCACCGGTCTCGACGGTCACCGTCGAGCACAGCAGGACCCGGACCCGCTCGACCATGGCTTCTCCCTCCAGCCGGGACCAGTATCCCGCCGCGGGAGGACTGTCGGTGGCGTCGGGCAGGATGACTGGGTGCACCAGTTCAGCCGTCCGACGCAGGAGTGGTTCGCCGCTGCCTTCGCGGAGCCGACGACCGCCCAGGCCGGTGCGTGGGACGCGATCTCGGCCGGACGGCACGCGCTGGTGGTGGCGCCGACCGGCTCGGGCAAGACGCTGTCGGCGTTCCTGTGGTCGATCGACCGGCTGGCCACGTCACCCGTGCCGGAGAAGAAGCAGCGGTGTCGGGTCCTCTACATCTCGCCGCTCAAGGCGCTCGCGGTCGACGTGGAGCGCAACCTGCGCGCGCCGCTGGTCGGCATCCGCCAGACCGCCGACCGGCTCGGTGTGGAGGTGCCGGAGATCCGCGTCGGCGTGCGTTCCGGCGACACCGCGCCGCAGGACCGGCGGCGGCTGCAGACGACGCCGCCCGACATCCTGATCACCACGCCCGAGTCGTTGTTCCTGATGCTGACCTCGCAGGCCCGCGAGTCGCTGCGCAGTGTCGAGACGGTGATCGTCGACGAGGTGCACGCGGTCGCCGGCACCAAGCGCGGCGCCCACCTCGCGGTCTCCCTCGAGCGGCTCGACGAGCTGCTCGACAAGCCGGCCCAGCGCATCGGCCTGTCGGCGACGGTCCGTCCGGTCGACGAGGTCGCCCGCTTCCTCGGCGGCGCCGCTCCGGTCGAGGTCGTCGCCCCGCCCTCGGAGAAGCGGTGGGACCTCAAGGTCGTCGTCCCGGTCGAGGACATGACCGAGCTCGGCGAGGAGGGTGATGACGGCCCGCGCGCCGGGTCGCTCTGGCCCCACGTCGAGGAGCGCGTGCTCGACCTGATCGAGCAGCACAGCTCGACGATCGTGTTCTCCAACTCCCGACGGCTGGCGGAGCGACTGACCGCCCGGCTCAACGAGCTGGCCGCCGAGCGCGCCGGCATCGTCGCCGACGACCCCGGAGCCCGCACCCCCGCCGAGATGATGGCCCAGTCCGGCCAGGCCGAGGGCGCCGCTCCCCTGGTCGCCCGCGCCCACCACGGGTCGGTCTCCAAGGAGCAGCGGGCGATCATCGAGGACGACCTCAAGCGCGGCCGGCTGCCCTGCGTCGTCGCGACCAGCAGCCTCGAGCTCGGCATCGACATGGGCGCGGTCGACCTGGTCGTCCAGATCGAGTCGCCGCCCTCGGTGGCCAGCGCCCTCCAGCGGGTCGGCCGCGCCGGTCACCAGGTGGGCGAGGTCTCGCGCGGGGTGCTGTTCCCCAAGCACCGCGGCGACCTGGTCCCCTCGGCGGTCACGGTCGAGCGCATGCGCACCGGCGGCATCGAGGCGCTGCACGTGCCGGCCAGCCCGCTCGACGTACTCGCCCAGCAGGTCGTCGCCGCCACCTCGCTCGACAGCTGGCAGGCCGACGAGCTCTTCGACGTCGTACGCCGGGCCGCGCCGTTCACGTCCCTGCCCCGCAGCGCCTACGACGCCACGCTCGACCTCCTGTCCGGTCGCTACCCCAGCGACGAGTTCGCCGAGCTGCGCCCGCGACTGGTGTGGGACCGGGTCTCCGGCGAGCTCACCGGACGGCCGGGCGCCCAGCGGCTGGCCGTCACGAGCGGCGGCACCATCCCCGACCGCGGGTTGTTCGGCGTCTTCCTGGTGGGCGAGAAGGCATCGAGGGTCGGCGAGCTCGACGAGGAGATGGTCTACGAGTCCCGCGTCGGCGACGTGTTCACCCTCGGCACGACCAGCTGGCGCATCGAGGACATCACCCACGACCGGGTGCTGGTCTCCCCCGCCCCCGGCCAGCCCGGACGACTCCCCTTCTGGACCGGCGACACCCTCGGCCGACCCGCCGAGCTCGGCGAGGCGATCGGGCAGTTCACCCGCGAGGTCGCCGCGATGCCGCGCGAGCAGGCGATCGCCCGCGCCACCGCAGCCGGGCTCGACGAGTGGGCGGCCGACAACCTGGTCTCGCTGATCGAGGAGCAGCGCGAGGCCACCAACGCCGTACCCCATGACCAGCAGCTCGTCGTCGAGCGCTTCCGCGACGAGCTCGGCGACTGGCGGCTCGTGGTCCACTCGCCCTACGGCACCCCGGTGCACGCGCCGTGGGCGCTGGCGATCAACGGCCGGCTGCGCGAGCGGTACGGCGTCGACGCGCAGGCGATGGCCACCGACGACGGCATCGTGCTGCGCATCCCCGAGACCGACCAGGACCCGCCCGGCGCCGAGCTGATCGCCTTCGAGCCCGACGAGATCGAGCAGATCGTCACGACCGAGGTGGGCGGGTCGGCCCTGTTCGCCTCGCGCTTCCGCGAGTGTGCGGCGCGGGCGCTGCTGCTCCCCCGCCGCGACCCCGGACGCCGCGCTCCGCTGTGGCAGCAGCGGCAGCGGTCGGCCCAGCTGCTCGAGGTGGCGGCCCGCTACCCGTCCTTCCCGATCATCCTCGAGACGATCCGCGAGGTGCTGCAGGACGTCTACGACCTGCCCTCGCTCGTGGCGCTCCACCAGCGCATCTCCGAGCGCCGGCTGCGACTGGTCGACGTCAACACCCAACGGCCGTCGCCGTTCGCGCAGTCGTTGCTGTTCGGCTACGTCGCCGCGTTCATGTACGAAGGCGACTCCCCGATCGCCGAGCGCCGAGCGGCCGCCCTCACCCTCGACCAGGGTCTGCTCGCCGAGCTGCTCGGCCGCGCCGAGCTCCGCGAGCTGCTCGACCCCGAGGTGCTCGCCGAGGTCGAGTCCGAGCTCCAGCGGCTGGCCGAGGACCGCGGGTGCGCGACAGCGAGGGCATCGCCGACCTGCTCCGGCTGCTCGGCCCGCTCTCGACCGAGGAGGTCCAGGCGCGCTGCACGACGCCGGGCCAGGTGACCGACTGGATCTCGCTGCTGGTCGAGGCCCGCCGCGTCGTGCCGGTGCTGATGAGCGGCCACGAACGATGGGCGGTCGTCGAGGACGTCGCCCGGCTCCGCGACGGGCTCGGCGTGCCCGTGCCGCCGGGCGTGCCCGCCGCGTTCACCGAGCCGGTGGAGGACCCGCTGGCCGACCTGGTCGGCCGCTACGCGCGCACCCACGGCCCCTTCCTCGCCTCCGAGGTGGCCCAGCGTCTCGGCCTCGGCGTCGCGGTCTGCCAGCAGACGCTGGCCCGGCTCGCCGCGCAGGGGCGGGTGCTCGAGGGCGAGTTCCGGCCCCAGGGTGCCGGTGCCGAGTGGTGCGACGCCGAGGTGCTGCGTTCGCTGCGCCGCCGTTCGCTCGCCCGGCTGCGCCACGAGGTCGAGCCGGTCGAGCCGGTGGCGCTGGCCCGCTTCCTGCCCGCGTGGCAGAACGTCGGCTCGTCCGGTGGGCGGGGCCTGCGCGGGCTCGACGGGGTGGTCACCGTGATCGAGCAGCTCGCCGGTTGCGCCGTACCCGCCTCGGCGCTGGAGTCGCTCGTCCTCCCGTCGCGGGTCCGCGACTACCAGCCGGCCATGCTCGACGAGCTGACCGCGACCGGCGAGGTCCTCTGGGCCGGCCACGGCGGGCTGCCCGGGTCCGACGGCTGGGTCTCGCTGCACCTCGCCGACACCGCACCGCTGACCCTGCCCGACCACGGCGAGCTCGAGCTCTCCGAGGACCACCAGGCGGTGCTCGACGCGCTCGAGGGCGGCGGCGCCTACTTCTTCCGCCAGCTCGCCTCGACCGTCGGGTTCCTCCGACGACAAGGCCCTGTCCGCCGCGCTGTGGGACCTCGCCTGGGACGGTCGGGTCGGCAACGACACCCTCGCGCCGCTGCGCGCCCTGACCCGCGGCGGCCGCAGTGCCCACCGGCTCAAGCGCACCCCGTCGCGAGTCCGCAGCGCCCGGCCGCGGCTCTCCACGACGGCGCTGCGCACCGCCCCGCCCGACGTCGCCGGCCGCTGGTTCCTGCTCCCCGAGCGCGAGCCCGACCCGACCAAGCGCGCCCACGCCGTCGCCGAGAGCCTGCTCGAGCGACACGGCGTCGTCACCCGCGGCGCGGTGATGAGCGAACGTACGCCGGGCGGGTTCGCCGCCGCCTACAAGGTGCTCTCTGCCTTCGAGGACACCGGGCGGTGCCGGCGCGGCTACTTCGTCGAGGGCCTCGGAGCCGCCCAGTTCGGCACGGCGGGTGCGGTCGACCGGCTGCGTGCCCACCTGCGCGACGGCGAGCGCCCCGAGAAGCCGAGCGCCCTCGCCCTGGCGGCGACCGACCCGGCCAACCCGTTCGGCGCTGCCCTCCCCTGGCCGCCGCAGGAGTCGGGTCACCGGCCCGGGCGCAAGGCCGGCGCGATCGTCGTACTCGTCGACGGGGTGCTCACCCTCTACGTCGAGCGCGGCGGCAAGACGCTGCTCACCTTCTCCGACGACGAGGACCTCCTCGCCAGCGGGATCGAGTCGCTGGGTCGCGTCGTACGCGAAGGTGCGCTCGGCCGCCTCGTCGTCGAGAAGGCCGACGGCGCCAGCATCCTCGGCCAGGACTCCGAGGTGCTCCGCCGGGCGATGGAGTCGGCCGGCTTCATCGCCACTCCTCGAGGGCTGCGTCTCCGTGCCTGAAGGCATCCCGAGAGGGCCCATGCCCTGCTGCGCGGGGCCCTCTCGCCATGCCTGAGGGCGACACCGTCTACGCCGACTGCGAAGCGGCTCGAGAAGGGTCTGTCCGGCCAGGTGGTCACGAGGAGCGACTTCCGGATCCCGTCGCTGGCGACCAAGGACCTCTCCGGCGCGACCGTCGTCGAGACGATCTCGCGCGGCAAGCACCTGCTCACCCGGTTCGACAACGGCGTGACCCTGCGCACCCACCTGAAGATGGAGGGCCACTGGGCGATCCACCCGGTCGGCACCCGCTGGCGCCGGCCGGCGCACACCGCCCGCGTCGTGCTGCGTACCGCCGACCACCGAGGCCGTCGGCTTCGCGGTGACCCTCGACCTGGCCCGCACCGAGCGCGAGGACGACCTCGTCGGCCACCTCGGCCCCGACCTCCTCGGTCCCGACTGGGACGCCGACCTGGCGCTGGCGAACCTGCGGGCCGACCCCGACACGCCGATCGGCGACGCCCTCCTCGACCAGCGCCACCTCGCCGGCGTCGGCAACGTCTACAAGTCCGAGCTCTGCTTCCTCGGCCACGTCGACCCGCGCACTCCCGTCTCGGCGGTCCCCGACCTGCCCCTCATCGTCGAGAAGTCCAAGGTGCTGCTCGAGGCCAACAAGGACCGCTTCACCCGGATCACCACCGGCGACCGCCGCCCCGGCTACCAGCTCTGGGTCTACGGCCGCCGCGGCGGCTGCCTCCGCTGCGGCACCGGCATCAAGAAGGCCGACCTCGGCCCACCCGGCCAGCAGCGCCCGACGTACTGGTGCCCGACGCTGCCAGCCCCGCCCTGGCTGACGACCCAGCCGGTCATCGAGCGTGGTACCCAGGTACGACTCCGCACGGACTTCATCGGACGTCCGTCACCGGTCGCAGCCTCCCGGCCGGACCGCCGGTAGGTTCCCCGTAGCCCAGTGACGTGCGACCCGACGCCGCGCTTCCTGCTCGAGGTCGTCGTGTTCTGCGTCGGCATGGCCAGCCTCGGGGCGGAGATCGCGGCCGCGCGGCTGCTGGCGCCGTGGTTCGGGGCCAGCACGATCGTCTGGGCCAACACGATCGCCACCGTGCTGGTCGCGCTCTCGATCGGCTACGCGATCGGCGGGCGGCTGGCCGACCGCAACCCGACCATGGCCGGGCTCTCGCGCTGGGTGGTCTGGGCGGCGGCGACGCTGGCGCTGGTGCCGTTCGTGAGCGGCCCGTTCCTGCGCCTCTCGGTGCACGGCCTTCGACGAGCTGTCCGGCGGCCTGTTCATCGGCTCGCTGCTGGGCGTCGGCGTGCTGATCGCCGTACCCGTGCTGCTGCTCGGCATCGTCTCGCCGTACGCCGTGCGCCTGAAGGTCGAGCAGGTCGAGGACACCGGCCGGGTCGCCGGGCGCCTCTACGCCATCGGCACGATCGGCTCGCTGACCGGCACCTTCCTCGCGGCCCTGCTGCTGATCCCGGTCGTCGGCACCCACCGCACCTTCCTGCTGTTCGCGCTCACGCTCGCGCTCGCCGCCATCCCCGGGCTCGGCCGACGCTGGCTGCCCGGAGCGGTCGTCGGCGTCGTCATCGCCGCGCTGCTTCGTGGTCCCGGTCGGTACGACGAAGGCGGCCACCAGCAACGGCAAGGTGATCTGGGAGCGCGAGACCGAGTACCAGTACGCCCGCGTCATCCAGCAGCCCGACGGCGAGCGCCTGCTCGAGCTCAACGAGGGCCTGGCCGTGCACTCGGTCTACCGCAAGGGCGAGTGGCTGACCGGCGGCTACTGGGACGACATGCTGGTGCTCCCGTTCGCCGGCGCCCACCCGCCGAAGCGGGTGGCGATCCTCGGCAGCGCAGCCGGTACGACGGCCCGCGCGATGGCCCACTACTTCCCCGACATGAAGATCGACGCCGTCGAGATCGACCCCGACGTGACCGAGGTCGGCCGCAAGCTCTTCGACCTGCGCGGCAACGGCATCACCACGCACACCGCCGACGCCCGGCCCTGGCTGCAGGCGCAGACGCGGCACGTACGACGCGATCCTGGTCGACGCCTACCGCCAGCCCTACATCCCCTTCTACCTGGCCACCGAGGAGTTCTTCGACCTCGTCAAGGAGCGGCTCGCGCCGGGCGGCACGGTCGCGATGAACGTCGGCCACCCCGAGGGCTCCGACGGGTCTCGAGAAGGTGCTCAGCGCGACCCTGCGCGCCTCGTTCGGCGACGACCGGGCCTGGCGCGACCCGGTGGACCGGACCAACACGATGTTGCTCGGCACCACAAATCCCGGAGACCCCGCAGAGCGGCTGCGCGCGGCTACGATGCCTGCCGAGACAGGGCAAGTGGCCACCGCGACGGCGGACCGACTGGCCGAGGCGCTGCGTGGAGGGACCGTCTACACCGATGACCGTGCACCCGTGGAGTGGCTGATCGATGCGTCGCTGGCCCAGGTTGCCGAGTAGGCCGTCCGGCACTCGTTCCCGCGGGTTCACGGTGCCCCCGCAGAGGACGCACACTGTGCCCGTGGAGCCCGACGACCTGCCGGACGCCGAGGACCTGTGGTGGTCCTGGGTCGTGCTGGCGGCGCTCCACCGGGCCGTCGGGAACGACGCGTGCCGGTTCCAGGCCAAGGACATGCTGCTGACCCTCGACTCCTCCGACGGGTCCTGGCTGCGCATGCAGCGCACCCACGGTTCGCGCTCCGTGCTCTGGGGCCGCTCGGCGCAGGCCCCGCCGTCACCGCCCGACGCCCGTCACGGCGCCCCCGACTGGGCCCTCTCCGACGCGACCGAGGAGCGGCGACCCACCTTCCTCGCCTGGCACGCGCACGGCGAGTGGGACACCAGCGCGCCCTGCAACGACGAGGGCGCCATCCACCTGCTGCGTCCCTTGCTGACCGTCGACCCACGCATCGTCGCCCTGGGTCGCGAAGGCCGGCTGACCCCGGAGGAGCTCGCGTCGTACGCCAACGGCGACCACCTCGAGGAGGCCGCCGAGATCGCCCGCCTCGCCGCGAGCCGCGCGCCCCGCACCTCCCGAGGCTCGGTGCGCTCCCGGCTGCGCGACCAGATCCACGGCCAGATGCGCGACACCGTCGACGTCGACCGTGAGCTGATGCAGCGCCCGCCGATCCTGGTGCAGTGGTCGCGGGCCAACGGGCCCGACATCCCCTTCGAGTACGCCGTGATGGTGGTGCAGGGCCGGATCATCCCCTCGCCGGTCAACTCGCGACTGCGGGTCCCCGTGGTGCGCTCGCTGACCAACGTGCTGCGGACCCTCCACCAGGAGGAGGCCAGCGAGGAGTCCGGCGCCTGGCTGTTCGCGCGGGTCACCTCCGACGGCGTGGTGGTCCGCTTCGACCGGGCCTTCGACAGCTGGCCGCCGTGGTACCAGGTCCGCCACACCAACCAGGGCCCCTCGCTCGAGGACCTCGCCTGGGAGATGGCCCAGCGCACCGCCCCGTGGCGCCCGGCGTGGGCCAGCCTCCTGCCCTCGTCCTAGGCATCATGGAGCGATGGCGGCTCGCACGCGGCGCACGAGGGTGCTGCGTGGCGTCCTCGTCGTCCTCGTCGTGGCGGCGGTGCTGATGGGCCTCCTCAGCGCCTTCCAGCGCAAGCTCATCTACCACCCGGACACCTCGCCTGCGCCGGAGGCCTCGTCGGTGATCGACGGCGCTCGCGACGTCACGCTGCACACCTCCGACGGGCTCGAGCTCGGCGCCTACTTCGTGCCCGCCACCTCCGGGAGATGGCCGTCCTGGTCGCCCCGGGCAACGGTGGCAACCGGGCCGGTCGCGCGGACCTGGCCAGGGCCCTGCAGTCGCGCGGGTTCGCGGTGCTGCTGATGGACTACCGCGGGTACGGCGGCAACCCTGGCAGCCCGTCCGAGGAGGGTCTGGCGCGCGACGCGGACGCCGCCGTCGATGCGCTCGACGAGCTGGGCTACCCGCCCGAGCGCACCATCTTCTTCGGCGAGTCGCTCGGCACCGGTGTGGTGTCCGCGCTCCAGTCCCGTCGTACGCCGGCGGGAGTGGTGCTGCGCTCCCCGTTCCCCGAGCTCGCGGACGTCGGAGCCCGCCACTACCCGTTCCTCCCGGTGCGGCTCCTGCTCCGGGACGACTTCCCCGTCTCGCGCCACCTCGCCGGCAGCAAGGTCCCGGTGACCGTCATCTACGGCGACAGCGACAGCGTCGTACCCACCGAGCTGAGCGCCCGCGTCGCCGACCAGGCCCCAGCCTCGCGGAGCGCATCGTCTTCGAAGGGGCCGACCACAACGACGGGGTGATGTTCGGGCCCCGCGTCGCCGACGCGGTGGCTCGCCTCGCGGACCAGGTCGGCTGAAGCGCTACGCGCCGCCGATCCCGCTGACCAGCAGGAAGAACAGGAGCAGCCCCAGGACGGCCGCGCCGATGCCGCGCCGCCACGCCGACCAGGGTGGCTCTGGTCGGGGTCGCGCCGTCCCCGGCCAGGCCGGGCAGCAGCCGGCCGACGATCGCGCCGACGACCGCCATGCCGAGGAACTGGACCGGCAGGATCCAGTTCTCCGATCCCTCACCGTCGAAGAACACTGCGGCGACCGGCAGGCTGAGGATCCCGCCACGACCAGGATGATCACCGCGCCGACTCGCTGGACCCTGACGTTCGTCTGTGCCGTCGCCATCTCAGAGCAACCGGCGGTCGTTGGCCCAGCGCGTCAGCTCGTGACGCGAGGACAGCTGCAGCTTGCGCAGCACCGAGCTCATGTGGGTCTCGACGGTCTTGATCGAGATGAACAGCTCCGCGCCGACCTCCTTGTAGGAGTAGCCGCGCGCGATCAGCCGCATCACCTCGCGCTCGCGCTCGGTGAGCCGGTCGAGGTCCTCGTCGACCGCGGCGACCTCGATGGTGCCCGCGAACGCATCCAGCACGAAGCCGGCCAGACGCGGCGAGAACACCGCGTCGCCCTGGGCCACCCGCTCGATCGCCGCCACCAGCTCCGGGCCGGTGATCGTCTTGGTGACGTAGCCCCGCGCCCCCGCCCGGATCGTGCCGATGACGTCCTCGGCCGCGTCCGAGACGCTGAGGGCCAGGAAGCGGGTGTTCCCCGCCTTGCCCGTCGTACGCCGCATCACCTCGGCGCCGCCACCGCCGGGGAGGTGCACGTCGAGCAGCACCACCTCGGGCTGGTGCTTGATCACGGCCTGCACCGCCTGGTCGACGTCGGCCGCCTCGGCGACGACGTCGACCGCCGTGCCGAGCTCGGAGCGCACGCCGGTGCGGAACATCGCGTGGTCGTCGACGATCACGACGGAGCGGTTCATGGGGACTCCTTGCGGTTGGGGAGCGAGAGGCGCACCTCGGTGCCCTCGCCGGGGACGCTGCGGACCGAGGCGGTGCCACCGTGGCGTTCCATCCGGCCGACGATGCTGCCGCGGACGCCCTGGCGGTCCTCGGCCACCGCGGCCGGGTCGAAGCCGACGCCGCGGTCACGGACGAAGATGTCGACGCCCCTGGGCGTGGCCTCCGCGTAGACGTCGACGGTGCCGGCGCCCGAGTGCTTGGCCGCGTTGGTCATCGCCTCGCGGGCGGCCAGCACGAGCGGGCGGTCCTCCTCGGTGACCGGGGCGTCGCCGACGCAGACGACCTCCACGTGGACGCCGTGGGCGTCCTCGACCTCGGCCGCCACGGCGCGCAGCGCGGCCGACAGGGTGGCGGGACCTTCGCCGGTGTCGTCGAAGAGCCAGGAACGGAGGTCGCGCTCCTGGGCCCGCGCGAGCCGCGTCACCGCGGCCGGGTCGTTCGCCGAGCGCTGGATCAGGGCCAGGGTCTGGAGCACCGAGTCGTGCAGGTGCGCGGCGACGTCGGCGCGTTCCTCGGAGCGCACCCGCGCCTCGCGCTCCTCGCTGAGGTCGGAGGAGAGCCGGAGCAGCCACGGGCCGACCATGAAGCCGAGGCCGAGGATGCCGAAGGCGGCCGCGAGGCCGACGTTGAGGGCGACGCTGAGGCTGCCCGAGCGCAGCGAGAACAGCACGATCGCGGCGATCAGCAGCATCAGCCCGGCGACGATCCGCAGCCAGGCGCGCCAGCCGCCGCCACCGACGATGGCGCGCAGCGGGTTCATCCGGCGCGACGGGTCGAGCCACCGCTGGCGCTGGGCCTCGTCCGCCTGCCACCACAGCACCGCCACACCGGCTCCGGCGAGCAGCAGCGGCCCGATGGAGAGGCTCTGGCCGGTGGCCAGGGTGATCAGCAGGAGCACGCCGATCGCGATCGCTCCGACGGCGACGAGCGGTCCGTAGTCCGCGAACCGGCGTTCGCGTCGACCCTGCCGCTTGCCCTGCCGGGTGGCCGCGTCGAGCCCGGGCGCGAGCGGGGTGGTGTGCCGCTGCGCAGGCAGGAACATCCACAGACCGGCGTACAGCACCGCACCGAAGCCACCGAACGCGACCAGGGCCACCAGGCTCATCCGCACCCAGAGCACCGGCACGCCGAGGTGCTGTGCCAGGCCGGAGGCGACGCCACCGATCCAGCGGTCCTCGGTCGCCCGGTAGGCACGCCGAGGCGACGGGGGCACGGTGGGACCGGCCGCCGGCGACGGGGCTGAGGAGGCAACAGGGCTCATGACGGACCCATCGTGACATCACGGGCCCTGACGCCACATCAGGTGAGACCCCTGACCGGCGACCCACCACCCCTGACTCCGGCCGACCCCGATATCAGGACTCTCCCCGATACCGCGCACGGCGCCGTCCGGACACGATGGATGACATGAACGAGCAGAGTGGACCGCAGACCGGCGAGCAGCCGGGCGGTCAGCAGACCCAGTACGGCCCCCGCGTCAGCGCCGACCAGATGCGCGACGTCCGGCGGCTGCGCCGCAGCAAGACCGACCGCTACATCGCCGGCGTGGCCGGCGGCCTGGGCCGTCACTTCGACATCGACCCGACCGTCATCCGCGTGCTGCTGGCCGTGCTCACCTTCTTCGGTGGCGCCGGGATCCTGGTGTACGGCGTGGTCTGGCTCTTCGTTCCCGAGGACGGCGACGACCGCGCTCCCGTCGACCTCAACCCCGACGTCGTGAAGATCATCCTGGTCGTCACCGGCGCCATCGCGCTGATGATCGTCTTCGGCACCCCGTTCTTCGGCGACGGCTGGGGCTTCGCGTTCCCGTTCCCCCTGCTCCTCGTCGGCCTGGTGCTGCTCGCGATCTTCGCCACCCGCGACAAGCGGCGCACCGGCAACGTCCCACCCCCGCCCTGGGGCAGCCCTCCCCCTGCTGCCCCGCGAGCCACCACCCCCGCGTCCGGTCCCGCACAGGGGACCACGGAAGGAACCACCATGAGCACCACCGACACCCCCACGGAGACCACTCCCTACGCCCCGGGCAGCTACCAGCAGCCGGACTACCAGACCGGCTACCAGTCGGGTCAGCAACCGCCGGCCTGGATGCCGCCGCCCCCGCCCGCCTACGTGCCGCCGCCGCGGCCGCGGCGCACCGGCCTGGTGCTGTTCTGGCCCACGCTCGCGCTGATCGCGATCGCCCTCGGCACGCTCGGGATCGTCGACGTGAACAACTCGGTGAACCCGTCGGCGTACGTCGCCCTGGCCGTCGCCATCACTGCCGTGATGCTCCTGGTCGGCGCGTTCGTCGGGCGACCCGGTGGACTGATCGCCCTCGGCATCGTGGCCAGCCTGGGTCTCGGCGCGACCAGCGCCATCGAGGCGTCGACGGACTGGGAGACGGGCGGCGAGACCCTCAACATCCGCCCGGTGAGCTCGCTCGGGGTCGAGGACGTCTACACCGTGCCGAACGGCCAGATCAGGCTCGACCTGTCCGGCGTCCGTGACGTCGCGGCGCTCGACGGCCGCGAGATCGACGTGCACCTCAACGCCGGTGAGATCGACGTGACCCTGCCCCGCGGTGTCAACGCCGTCGTCGAGGCCGACATGAGCTTCGCCGGCGACATCAGCATCGACGGGTCACACCGAGAGGGCTTCGACCAGTCCCTGACCCGCACGATCACGGGGTCGACCGACCCCAACGCCCCCACCCTCACCCTCGACCTCGACGCCCGCGTCGGCCAGATCACGGTCGACCAGGACTGACCGCCCACAAGACTGCAGAGCCCTCTAGGAGAACCACCATGTACGAGCCCACCTACACCCAGCCCCCCGTCGACCGCAGCGTCAAGGTCCCGCACCTCGTCTTCGGACTGCTCTTCCTCGGCATCGCCGGGATCTGGGCCCTCGGCGCCAGCGACGTGATCAGCGGCGAGAGCCTGGCCGTCCTCGGCCCGGGAGTCCTGATCGTCGCGGGCGTGATCGGCCTGGCCGCCAGCCTCGCCAACGGTCGCAACCGCCGCCGCTCGGCCCGTGCCGGGTACGCGCCCGAGAGCTACGAGACCGCTGAGTACGCCGACACCAGCGACTCCAGCGAGCCGACCGACACCACCACCGACACCACCACTGACCACGTCGCCGACGACGGCGACGAGCACACCAAGGAGATCCGATGACCGAGCAGCAGACCACCCAGCAGCAGCCCCCGCAGGGGCAGACCCCTCCCCCCGGGTACCAGCAGGGCTACTACCAGCAGCCCCCGCCGTACAAGCGCCTCACCCGCACCTCGTGGGACGCGCCGATCAGCGGTGTCTGCGGTGGCCTGGCCCGCTACTTCGGCGTCGACCCGACGCTGGTCCGCGTGCTCGCCGTGATCGGTGCCGTGGTCACCTTCCCCGCCGGCGTGATCGCGTACGCCGTGGCGTGGGCCGTGATGCCCAAGGAGTGAGTGAGGACTACTTCTCGCGGGAGGAGTCCGAGAGCGAGCGGGTGATCACCTGGTTGGCCGCCCGCTGGAAGCCGGCAACGACCGCCTCGAGCGTCAGCTGTCGCAGTCGCGACATCGTCTGCTCGAAGGCGGCCTTGTCGGCTTCGCTGTGTTCCTGGCCCCGGAACGGGGTCAGCACCTTGGTCCGCAGGATGTGGGTGAGCTCGTCGGCCAGCGCGTCCATGTGACGGTTGATCGCCTGGGCGGCCTCCTCCATGGAGTCGACCGGGATGTCGAGCTCGTAGAGCTTCAGCGCCACGTCGAAGGAGGGCAGCGGCTCGTAGCGGTCGCCCTCGATCCGGATCGCGTAGATGTTCACCAGCCGCTGGATCTCGTCCTCGCCGAGCTTGCGGCGCGCCCGCGTCTCGAGCTGGCGGCGCGTCATCGACTCGCGCTTGCCGGCGCCCCACGAGGTGAGCATCGCCCGCTGCAGCGCGAGGTCCTCGACGCTGGCGTCGGCCGGCACGCGGGCGAGGTACTTCTCGATCGCGGAGAGCGTGAACCCGTGGTCCTGCAGCGCGCGGATGAGCTCGAGACGCGCGCGGTGCTCCTCGGTGTAGTAGGCCATCCGGCCGCGCCTCGTCGGCGGCGGCAGCAGGCCGAGCCCGGCGTAGTAGCGCGTGGTGCGCACGGTCATGCCCGTGACGGCGGCGAGCTCGTCCACGGTGTAGAGCTCGTCACCGGGGTCCAGATCGCGCTCGACGCTCACGTCGTCCACCTTTCCGCTGACACCCTTGACTGTAACAGTAGAACTGGCACATTGTTCCTGCAATCGCCGTAACCTCGGGGCGAATTCGGCGTTGGACAGCCCAGTCGCTGACCCAGCTCACACCACTCACCGGGGACTGATCAGGGTCGCGTCCAGGGAGGTCGAGAATGAGTGCCACCATGCCGGCCCGGCTGGGTCGCGTTCTCGGTGCTGCACGCCCCCTGCGCGAGACCGCCGCGATGCTCCAGCTGCTCTCCCGCCTCGGTTCCGACCTGGTCACGTCCATCTCCCGACGCCGGTTCCCGTTCGAGGAGCTGCTGCTGCAGACCTGGTACACGATCCGGGTCTGCACCCTGCCGGCGCTGATGGTCTCGATCCCGTTCGGGGTCATCCTCGCGCTGCAGGTGGGCGTGCTCGCCCAGCAGGTCGGCGCCGTGTCGTTCACCGGCGCGGGCAACACGTTGGCCGTCGTACGACAGGCCTCGCCGATCATCACCGCGCTGATGCTCTCGGGGGTCGCCGGGTCCGCGATCTGCTCCGACATCGGCGCCCGCAAGATCCGGGAGGAGCTCGACGCCCTCGAGGTGATGGGCATCTCGGTGACCGAGCGCCTCATCCTCCCCCGAGCCCTGTGCACCGTGATCGTGGCCGTCCTGCTCAACGGCGTCGTCATGTTCTTCACGATCATGACGACGTTGCTGATCAGCACCGTCGCGATGAACCTCTCGCCGGGCTCCTACCTCGCTTCGGTCGGCACCCTCGCCCAGCCCTCCGACCTGCTGCTGTCGCTGATCAAGGCCGCGGTCTTCGGCGTGATCTGCACCGTGGTCGCGGCCCACAAGGGCCTGAACGTGACCAAGGGCCCTGCCGGCGTCGGCGACGCGGTGACCGACGCGGTCGTCATGAACTTCATCCTGCTGTTCGCCGCCAACTTCGCGATCTCCCAGCTGATGACCGCGGCCACGGGCGGTGCGATGTGAGCCAGGTCGTCCCCCGCAGTCGTCCCGGAAAGAGGCGTGGTCGCGACCCGCTCGCCGTGTTCGAGCAGGCCGGCGAGCAGCTGCTGTTCTGGTGGGAGGTCATCCGCAACATCCCGTTCACGATCCGCCAGTACGGCAAGCAGATCGGCGTCATCCTCGCCGACCTCAGCCTCGGCACCGGTGTCTTCGTGATCGGCGGCGGTGTGGTCGGAGTGGTCATCCTGCTGTCCACGCTGACCGGCAGCGAGGTCGGGTTCGAGGGCCACAACGGCCTCTCGGTGATCGGCCTCGCCCCGCTGACCGGCTTCATCTCGGCGTACCTCAACACCCGCGAGATGGCGCCGATCATCGCGGCCCTCGGCTTCGCCGCGCGGATCGGCTGCGGGTTCACCTCGCGGCTGGGCGCCATGCGGATCTCGGAGGAGATCGACGCGCTGGAGTCGATGGCGATCCGGCCGATCCCCTACCTGGTCACCACCCGGCTGCTGGCGGGCACGGTCCTGGTCATCCCGCTCTACCTGATCGGGCTGGTCGGCACCTACATGGCGACCGACCTGATGGTGACCGTCTTCTTCGACCAGTCGCACGGCACCTACCAGCACTACTTCCAGGCCTTCGTCTCCCCCGTCGACGTCCTCTACTCCGCGATCAAGGTCGTGGTGCTCACGTCGGTCGTCACGCTGATCCACTGCTACTTCGGGTTCACCGCGAGCGGCGGGCCCGAGGGCGTCGGCAAGGCGACCGGCCGGGCGATCCGCACCAGCATCATCGCCATCACCGTCCTCGACATCACCATGACGCTGACGCTCTGGGGCGTGGACCAGCAGGCCGTGATCTCGGGATGAGCCAGCACGCCGCCGCCGTACGCCGACCCCTGGGGCTCACTCCCCACCGGGTCCGGATGCTCCTCGTGGCGGGCACGGTCGCGGCGCTGTTCGCGGCGTACGCCACCTGGACCGGGCTGTCCTACCTCGGCAAGGTCGGCGGCGGCATCCGGCTGACCGCCTACCTGCCCACCTCGGGCGACTCGCTCGGCCCCGCGTCCAACGTGAAGTACCACGGTCTCGTCGTCGGTCGCGTGATCACCATCAAGGGCGAGGCGGGCAAGAGCAGCGCCCAGATCGTGCTCAAGCCCGACCAGGCCGACCAGATCCCCGCCAACGTCACTGCACGAGTGCTGCCGTCCACGATCTTCGGCTCGGAGTACGTCGACCTGGTCGCTCCCGCGGAGCCCGGCGACCGAGCGGCTGCCGAGCGTGCACACGATCCCGGCCGACCGCAGCGCCGAGACGCTGCGGATCATGGACGCCGTCGCGGCCGGCGAGCGCATCCTGCGCGCGGTCGACCCCTCGCAGCTCGACGCCACCGTCTCCGCGCTGGCCGACATGCTCGACGACAACGGCGAGGACATCGGCCGGTTCATCGAGCGCGCCGGCGACTACCTCGACACCATGATCGAGCACAGCGACGCCTTCTACCGCGACCTGCGGCTGATGGGCAACGTGCTCCAGGGGGCCGCCGACGCCGAGCCCCACCTGGTCGCGGCCCTGCGCAACAGCCACAGCACGCTGCGCCTCGTCGTCGACCAGCGACGCACCGTCGACGCCCTGATCAGCGGCACCACCGGGCTGAGCGGCGAGACCACGTCGTTCCTCGTGGACAACGAGAAGAACCTCGTCGGCACGGTGTACGCCGGCGAGCCGATCGTGCACGTCTACGACGGCCGCCGCGACAAGCTGGCCGCGCTGCTCCAGGCCGTCCCGAAGGTGCTCTCCAACGGGGCCAACGGCGTCGAGGACGGCAAGATCGTGATGGAGGGGCTGATGCAGTTCCCCTTCGAGTTCGGCAAGCCGTACAACGCCAAGGACTGCACCCGCTACGTCGGCGCGACCGCGGCCAACTGCCCCGGCGGCCGCAGCTACCACTCGCCCTACCAGGGATCCGAATGAGGAGCCCCGCCTACGTCCTGCGCAACGCGCCCGGTCCCGCGATCGGGGTGACCGCGTTCGCCGTCGTCTCGGTGGTGATGACGATGCTCGTCGCCGGCACCCTGATGAAGGGAGCGGGCACCGACCCGAAGGAGTACACCGCCGTCTTCACCGACACCAACGGGCTCACCGAGGGCGACGACGTGCGGATGGCCGGCGTACGCGTGGGACGGGTGGAGAAGCGCGAGCTCGACGACGGGCGCGCCCTGGTGACGTTCACCGTCTCCGGCGACCAGACGGTGTACGCCGACAGCCGGGCCGAGGTGAACTTCCTCAACCTGATCGGGCAGCGCTACCTCGACATCACCCGCGGGTCCGGCAAGAGCCGCCTCTCCCCCGGCGCGACCATCCCGACGTCCCGCACCAGCCCCGGCCTCGACCTGACCGCGCTGTTCAACGCGTTCAAGCCGCTCTTCGACCTGCTGCGGCCCGCCGACGTCAACAAGCTCGCGGGCGAGATCACGGCCGTCCTCCAGGGACAGGGCCCGACGATCAACGACCTGATGGCGCAGACCGCGAAGCTGACCAGCCACCTCGCCGATCGCGACGAGGTGATCGGCCGGGTGATCACCAACATGTCGGTGGTGATGGAGACGACGGCCTCGCACCGCGCAAGACCTCACCGTGCTGATCCGCGAGCTGGGCGACCTCACCCACGGGCTGGCGGGCGACCGGCAGCAGATCGGCACCGCGCTGGACAGCATGGCCCAGCTCAGTGTCGCGATGGACGACCTGACGCGTCGTACCCGCCGTCCGCTGACCACCGACATCGGCCACATCAACACCCTGAGCGGCCTGGTCAACAAGCAGAGCGACATCCTCGGCAAGGGACTCAAGGCCGCCCCCGAGCTGCTCGACGCCTACGCCAGGTCGATGAGCTACGGCAGCTGGCTCAACGTCTACATCTGCTCGCTCAGCATCCGCACCGCTGAGAACGGCCCCACGCTCGACGGGCGCGCCGCCGGCGGCAACACGAAGGCGTGCCAATGAGACGCCTGACGACGCGGCAGCTGGTGAACATCGCCCTGGTGGTGGTGCTCGTCGGGCTCGCCATCTGGAAGCTGCTGCCGGGCGAGCGCACCTACACCGCCGACTTCGCCAACGCCTCGGGCATCTCCGCCGGCGACAACGTGCGCGTGGCCGGCATCGACGTGGGCAAGGTGCAGGGCGTCCGCCTCGAGCGCGGCGTCGTGCACGTGGAGTTCACGGCCGAGAAGGGCGTGGCCGTCGCGAGGACCGCCCGGGCCGAGATCAAGCTGGCCACGATCCTGGGCCAGCACTACCTCGACCTCGTGCCCGGCAAGGGCGACCGCCTCGACGGCGGTGGCACCATCCCGCTGGCGCAGACCAAGTCGGCGTACACGATCGACAAGTTCCAGGTCGACGCCAACGACGCGGTGCAGGGCCTCGACGAGAAGGCCCTGGCCACGGCGGTCGACACGCTGACGCACAACCTCGACGGCGACCCCGACGCCAACCGCGAGGCGCTCAAGGGCATCGCCCAGGTCTCCGAGACGGTGGCGAGCCGCGACGACGAGCTGCGCCGGCTGATCGGCTCCACCCGCACGGTCACCGACGTCGTCCACGGACAGCAGGGCAACCTGATGCGGCTGCTCGGTGACTCCGACAAGGTCGCCGAGATGATCAACCAGCGCCGGGAGACCATCGAGCTGCTGCTGCGCAGCACGCGGTCGATGGTGCACGAGGTGACGCTGCTGGTGCGCGCCAACCAGAAGCAGCTGCGCCCCACGCTGATGCAGCTGAAGACCCTGATGGGCACGCTGGTCGAGAACAAGGACAACCTCGACCACACCCTCAAGGCCGTCACCGCGCAGAGCCGCTACTTCGCCAACGCGACCGGCAACGGCCCCTGGATCGAGGTCTTCGCGCCCGACTTCCTGATCACCGACAACATCGTCTGCGCGCTGACCTCACCGACGGAGTGCAAGTGAGCAGGGCACTGGTGCTCCGCATCGGAGCGGTCGTCGTCGGGCTGGCGCTGGTCGTCGGCCTCGGCCTGCGGCTGACCCGCTCCGAGCCGATGACGCTCAGCGCGATGTTCAACGACACCACCGGCCTCTACGTCGGCAACGACGTGCGCGTGCTCGGGGTCGACATCGGCAAGGTCACCAAGGTGAAGCCCTCGGGTACGGCGGTGCGCGTCGACATGGAGTTCCCCGACGGCACCGAGATCCCGGCGAACGCCGACGCGGCGATCATGCAGTCCTCGCTGGTGACGGACCGGTTCGTCGAGCTCACTCCGGCGTACCGCCAGGGCAAGCTGATGCCGACCGGCACCCTGTTGCCACTGAGCCGCACCCGCAACCCGGCCAACATCGACGAGATGGTCCGCGCGGTCGACCAGCTCGTCGTCGCGCTGGGCGACCCGCGTGGCGGGGGCAGCGACATCGGCAAGCTCCTCGACGTCGGGGCACGCAACCTCTCGGGCCAGGGGCGGTTCGTCCACGACGCGCTGAAGGCCAGCCAGGGCGCGATGGATGCCGTCAACGACAACCGCCCCGACCTCGAGAAGATCACCACCAACCTCGACTCGCTGGTCACCGCTCTGGCCAGGCGCGACACGATGATCCGGCGGCTCTCCACCAACGTCACCCAGTCGACGTCCATGCTGGCCGGGCAGCGGGTCGCGTTGCGCCAGCTCGTCGGCGAGCTCGCCCGGCTGGTGACCACGGTGACGACCTTCGTGCACAAGAACCGTGGCGACCTCAAGACGACGCTCGCGCGTAGCCGATCGGTGCTCTCCACGCTCGCGGCCAACCAGAAGGACATGGCCGACACCCTCGACCTGCTCCCGCTGGTCGGCCAGAACATCTGGCAGACCTACGACCCGAAGACCAAGCGGCTGCGGATCCGGATCGACGTACGCAACACCGGGCCGCTGTCCTCGACCGCCCGCAACCAGCTGTGCCACGCGTTCGGGCTGCCGGGTTGCGACACGTTGACCAACCCCGACGGCACCGGTGCGCTCGACCCGCTGTTCGCGATCCTGAGCGACAGCTTGCCCTCCGGCATCCCGGGGGTGACCCAGTGAAGGCGCTCCTGGTGACCCTGTCCCTGACTGCGGGACTGGTCCTCTCCGGCTGCTCGCTGGAGTCGGTGCCGATGCCCGCCCAGGTGAGCGGTCCGACGTACGAGCTGACGGCGGAGTTCCGCAACGCGCTCAACCTCCCGCAGGGTGCGCCGGTGAAGCTGCACGGCAACCGCGTCGGCACGGTGCAGAAGATCAGCGCCCGTGACTACGTGGCGCGAGTGACCCTGAAGCTGCGCAAGGACACCCCGGTCCCGCGAGGGACGAAGGCGGAGGTGCGCACGACCGCCCCGATGGGTGAGGCGTACGTCGAGCTGACGCCTCCGACTTCCCAAGCAGAGCAGGCGATGCTCCGCGACGGCGACCGCCTCGAGCTCTCGTCCACCACGACCGCCCCCGACGTGACCGACCTGCTCGTCGCACTGTCCGCGACCGTGACGGGCGGGCCGTTCGCCGACATCTCCACGATCATCAAGCAGCTCAACGTCGCCCTCGACGGCCGCACCGGCGACGTGCACGCGCTGCTCTCGCAGCTCAACACCCTCGTCACCGGGCTGAACGCGCACACCGACGACATCGACCGCGTGCTCGACGGCATGGACCGACTGGGCAGTGCTCTTGCCGACGACGCACCCGTGCTGTCGCGCGCCATCGACGACCTGACCCCGGCGATCACCACTCTCGGCGGCCAGCGCACCGACCTGATGAAGATGCTGGACCGGCTGACCCGTTTGAGCACCGCCAGCCGCCGCGTGATCGGGGCGACCAAGGAGTCGCTGGTCCGCCAGGTCAACGAGGTCGGACCGGTGCTGTCGACGCTGATCGACAACATGGACCGGATGCGCCCGCTGATGCAGGGGGTGCTCGACTTCGGCAAGGCCCTGGACTCCGCGTCCCCCGGCGACTACGCCCGCTTCGACCTGACCGCGCTGCTGGCGCCCGGCGACCTCTCCAACCTCGGTCTCCCGGGCCTGCCTCCGGGCGGAGCCCAGCCGCCGTCGCCGGGATCCCCCACGCCCGGCCTCCCGAGCCTCCCGAGCCTGCCCGGGGGCGGCACCACCGACGACGACCCGCTCGGGCTCGGCGGACTGCTGGGCGGTGGCGGCTGATGCGCCTCTTCGCCAACCGCGTGCGCACCGCCCAGATCCTGCTGCTGGTCGTGGTGATCCTCGGCGCGCTCTACGTGATGGACGCCGTCGTCGGGTCCGGTCTCGTACGCCGCCCCTACCCGGTCACGGTCAACCTCGAGGCGAGCGGCGGCCTCTACCCCGGCGCCGTGGTGAGCTACCGCGGCAACCGGATCGGCAAGATCACCGACCTCGACGTCACGGCGGAAGGGGTGCGCGCCACCGCGTCGATCGCGAAGGGCACCCGGATCCCGGTCGACTCCGAGGCGGTGGTCTCCAACCTCTCGGCGGTCGGCGAGCAGCGGCTGGACTTCCGGCCGCGGGTCGACCACGGTCCGTGGCTGAAGGGCGGCTCGGTCGTGGCGCAGAAGGACACCGGCCTGCCGCTCGCGACGAGCACGTTCTTCCTGCACACGAAGACCCTGACCGACCAGATCGACGTCGACGACGTACACACCATCTCGGCGGAGCTCGGCAAGGCGTTCGGCGACCCCGACCTCGACCTGCGTCGCCTCTACGACCAGGGCGACCAGACGCTGGGCACCCTCGAACGGCTCCAGCCCGCGACGATCTCGCTGATCGAGCGCGGCCAGGTGCCGCTGCAGACCGTCTCGGACAACACCGACCAGTTCCTGCAGTTCAGCCAGGACGTCGAGGCGCTCACCGCCTCGTTGAAGCAGGCCAACCCCGACCTCGCCTCGCTGGTCCGCAACGGCAAGGTCCTGCTGCCCGAGCTGCGCGGACGTGCTCGCCGAGAACCGGACGACGCTCACCGACCTGCTCGGCAAGGGCCGCACCGTCGCCGAGATCGGCGCCGACCGCCAGCCGGCCCTGATGACCTGGCTCGACTACGTGCCGCTCCAGGCGAAGGCGATGATCGCCGGCACCCGCGACGGCTCCGGCCGCGTCGTACTCGTGCCCAACCCGTCGAAGCTCTGCAAGTACGACACCAAGCAGCGCCTCCCCGCCGACACCTCGGCGAAGCCGCCCAACCGGAGCGGCAACTGCACCAAGGTCGACCCGCTGATCCAGCAGCGCGGCGGCCAGTACGTGCCGAAACCGTGAACGGACATCTCGACCAGGGCTGGCAGGCAATTCTGAAGGCGGAAGGGCAAAGCACTGCCTGCCCGGCCGCAGTTTCCCCGGGCGCCCGGGGAAACCGACAACCCCTCTTGAACAATGACAGTTTTGCTGTAACAGTTGACCTGTCACCGTCGACCCGTGAAGGGATACTGCATGCCCAGCCTCTACACCTCCGAGCACGAGGACTTCCGGAAGACCGCGCGCACGTTCTTCGAGCGCGAGGTCATCCCCTTCCACGACGAGTGGGAGAAGGAGGGCATCGTGCCGCGCGAGCTGTGGCTCAAGGCGGGCGAGGCGGGGCTGCTCTGCTTCGACGTCCCGGAGGAGTACGACGGCCCGGGGGTCGACGACTTCCGCTACAACGTGATCCTCTCCGAGGAGCAGACCCGGGCCGGCGCCAACGGCCCCGGCTTCTCGGTGCACACCGACATCATCGTTCCCTACCTGACCAGCCTCGGGAACGACGAGCAGAAGAAGCGCTGGCTGCCCGGCACCGTCTCGGGCGAGATCATCACCGCGATCGCGATGACCGAGCCGGGCGCGGGCAGCGACCTCCAGGGCATCCGCACGACCGCGGTCGACAAGGGCGACCACTACCTGCTCAACGGCTCCAAGACCTTCATCTCCAACGGCATCAACGCCGACCTCGTCATCGTGGTGGCGCGCACCGACCCCGAGGCCGGCCACAAGGGCATCAGCCTGCTCGTCGTCGAGCGCGGCATGGAGGGCTTCGAGCGCGGGCGCAACCTCGACAAGATCGGGCTGCACGCCCAGGACACCTCGGAGCTCTCCTTCACCGACGTCGCCGTACCCAAGGAGAACCTCCTCGGCGAGGAGGGTGAGGGCTTCCTCTACCTGATGATGAACCTCCCCCAGGAGCGGCTGATCATCGCCGCCCAGGCGGTCGCCGCCTCCGAGGCGATCGTCGAGATGTGCCTCGACTACGCCAAGACCCGCGAGGCGTTCGGCAAGCCGATCGGCAAGTTCCAGCACAACCGGTTCCTGATCGCCGAGATGGCCACCGAGGCCCGCGTCGCGCGCGCGTTCATCAACGAGTGCCTCGAGAAGCACCTCGAGGGCAAGCTCGAGGCGGTCGACGCGTCGATGGCCAAGTGGTACGCCACCGAGCTCCAGAACAAGCTGGTCAACCAGGGCGTCCAGCTCCACGGCGGCTACGGCTACATGATGGAGTTCCCCATCGCCAAGGCCTACCTCGACAGCCGCATCTCCACCATCTACGGCGGCACGACCGAGATCCAGAAGGAGATCATCGGTCGCAGCCTCGGCCTCTAGGACCCCTATGGACTTCGACCTTCCCGACACCGCACTCGCCGTCCGCGACGGCGTCGCCGCCGTGGCGGCCAAGTACGACCACGAGTACTGGTCCCGCTGCGAGGACGAGAAGCGCTACCCGATCGAGGTCTACCGCGACCTCTCCGAGGGAGGCTGGCTCGGGCTCAGCGTCCCCGAGGAGTACGGCGGGGGCGGGCAGGGCCTGCTCGAGACGGCCATCGCCTGCGAGACCCTCTGTGCCTCCGGCGGCACGGCCGGCTCGTTCTTCTACGTGCTCAACCCGGGCTTCGGCGTGACCACCCTCGTGCGTCACGGCACCGAGGAGCAGAAGCAGCAGATCCTGCCGGGTCTGGCTTCCGGCGAGATCCAGTTCAGCTTCGGCCTGACCGAGCCCGACGCCGGCTCCAACGCGATCGAGATCAGCACCAGCGCGCGTCCGGACGGTGACGACTACCTGATCAAGGGCCAGAAGGTCTGGATCTCCAACGTGGAGCGGGCCGACTGGATGATCGCGGTCACGCGGACCATCCCGGCGCAGGAGGCGAAGCCGCGCACGGCCGGCTTCACGCTGTTCCTGATCGACGTCAAGGAGGCCCTCGAGGCCGGGACGTTGAGCTACACCCCGATCCCGAAGATGGGGTCGAACATCCTCTACTCGAGCCAGGTGTTCCTCGACGACGTGCGCGTGCCCGCGCACCGCGTGCTCGGCGAGGTCGACGAGGGCTTCCGGGTGCTGTGGGACGTGCTCAATCCCGAGCGCATCCTCGCGGCCGCCGGTGGCGTCGGCTCGGCCAACGCCGCGCTCGACGTGGCCGCGGCGTACGCCCGCGACCGCCAGGTCTTCGGACGGCCGATCGGCTCCAACCAGTCCATCGCGTTCCCGCTCGCGCAGATCAAGGCCAAGGCCGAGCTGGCCCGCCTGATGACCTACAAGGCGGCCTGGCTCTTCGACCAGGGCCGGCCGTGCGGCAACGAGGCCAACGTCGCGAAGCTGACCGCCGCGCAGGCCTCGTGGGAGGCGGCCGACCAGGCGTTCCAGACCCTGGGCGGGATGGCGTACTCCAAGGAGTACCCCGTCGAGCGGATGTTCCGCGACGCCCGCATCGGCAAGAACATCCCCGTCTCCGAGCAGATGGTGCTGGCCCACATCGGCACCTCGATGCTCGACCTGCCCAAGACCTACTGAAACCACTCACCGCAGGAGACCCGCCCATGTCCGACGTACTCGCCGAGCGCCAGGAGATCGAGGCGCTGATCAAGGGGCGCAGCATCGCGCACGCCTTCGCCGACACCGTCGAGGAGCTCGGGGACTCCCCCGCCTTCTCCGACAAGATCGGCATCGAGGGCGCCGGCTGGCGGACCCTGTCCTGGCGCGAGCTGCGCGACGCAGGGCCTCGAGATCGCCGCCGCCTTCGTCGAGCTCGGCGTGCAGCCCGGCGACCGGGTCGCGATCATGGCCTCCAACCGCGTCGAGCACGTGCTCGCCGACATCGGCGCCATGCACGCAGGCGCGACCTCGATGTCGATCTACAACACGCTCTCGCGCAGCCAGGTCGCCTACGTGGCCGAGCACTCCGCGCCGAGCGTGGTCGTGCTCGAGACCGCCGACCACGTCGACCGCTGGTCCGAGGCCCTCGCCACCGGGGCGATCAAGCAGCTCGTGGTCATCGACGCCACCGACAAGCCCGAGGGCGCGCTCAGCTGGGACGAGCTGGTCGCGCTGGGCCGGTCGAAGCAGGAGGAGCACGGCGACGAGGTCGAGCGTCGCTGGCAGGCGATCGACCCCGACCACCCGGCGACGATCCTCTACACCTCGGGCACGACCGGACACCCGAAGGGCGTGGTGATCACCCACCACAACGTGCTGTTCGAGGTCGAGAGCAGCAACCGCACAGCCGGGCTCGAGGGCGACAACATCGGCGTCTCCTACCTCCCCTACGCCCACATCGCCGAGCGGGTGCTCGGCATCTACATCCCGCAGGTCGACGGCGCCCACGTGCACCTGATCGGCGACCCGGCCCAGCTCGTCGGAGCGCTCGGGCGAGGTGAGGCCGACGCGCTTCTTCGGCGTACCCCGCGTCTGGGAGAAGATCCAGACCGGCATCGGCGGCCTGCTCGCGATGGAGACCGACGAGGCCAAGAAGCAGGCCGTCGCCGACGCGATGGCCGTCGGGCTGGAGTACGTCGAGTCGCTGCAGACGGGCCACGAGACCAGCCCCGAGCTGCAGGAGAAGTTCGACGCCGTGCACGCCGCGGTGCTCGGCCCGATGAAGTCGATGCTCGGTCTCGACCGCGTCACCTGGGCCGGCAGCGCGTCGGCGCCGATGCCGATCGAGACCGCCCGGTTCTTCGCCGGCCTCGGCCTGTCGATCTACGACATCTACGGGATGACGGAGACCACCGGCTCGGTCACCGCCTGCGGCCCGCACGCCTTCCGGCTCGGCACCGTCGGTCGCGCCCAGCCCGGCATCGAGATCTCGATCGCCGACGACGGCGAGATCCTGACCCGCGGACCGGTGAACACCAGCGGCTACCACAAGAACCCCGAGGCGAGCGCGGAGCTGATCGACGACGAGGGCTGGATCCACACCGGCGACATCGGCGAGCTCGACGACGACGGCTTCCTCAAGGTGGTCGACCGCAAGAAGGAAATGATCATCACCTCGTCGGGCAAGAACATCGCGCCCTCCAACATCGAGAACCTCCTCAAGGAGAGCCCGCTCGTCGGCCACGCGCTGGCGTACGGCGAGAGCAAGCCGTACGTCGTCGCGATCCTCACCCTCGACCCCGACGTCGCGCCTGTGGTCGCCGGCAAGCTCGGCGTGGAGTACGACGACCTGGCCGACCTCGCGCAGAAGCCCGAGATCCTCGGCGTCGTGGGACAGGCGGTCGAGAAGGCCAACGAGCGCCTCTCCCGCCCCGAGCAGGTCAAGAAGTGGAAGCTGCTCCCCGTCGAGTGGACCGCCGAGTCGGCCGAGCTCACCCCGACCCTGAAGCTGAAGCGACGCGTCGTGCACAGCAACTACGCGGAGGCGCTCGAGGAGCTCTACGCGTGATCACCCCAACGAACCTGCGAGACCTCGCCCTCGACCGCGACGCCGTCCTCTGGCGCAACTCCGGCGACCTGCGCACCTCGGTGCTGGCGTTCCGGACCCTGGTGTTCCAGGTGGCCTATCCCGATGGTCGGCGCCGGCGTCGGTGAGCACTCCGTCTACAAGACCGACCCGTGGGGGCGGCTCTACCGCTCCCTCGACTCGCTGATGACCCAGATCTACGGCTCCCAGAGTGCCGTGGCCGAGGGAGAGCGGCTCCGCGAGCTGCACCAGCAGATCAAGGGAGTCGATGCCCAGGGCCGCCGCTACTCCGCCCTCAACCCCGAGGCCTTCTACTGGGTGCACGCGACGGTGCTCGAGGGTGCCCTGGTCTTCCAGGAGAGGTTCGACCGGCCGCTCTCGCCCGACGAGCTCGACCGGATCTACGACGAGTGGCGCCGGGTCGGTCTGATGCTCGGCCTTCGCGAGCGGGACCTACCGACCGACATCGCCGGGTTCTGGCGGCGCTGGGACGAGATCAAGGCCAAGCTCGAGAACAACCCCGTCGTCCAGGACGTGCTGCACAACGGTCCCAAGCGCCCGTTCTGGCTGCCGCTGACGCAACGCCGGTTCGACGCGCTCAACCGGCCCACGATGAAGCTCCAGCGCGACGTCACGACCTGGACCCTCGACGACGACCTCCGCGAGAAGTTCGGGCTACCGGTGCTGACCCGTGCCGAGGTACGCCGGCTGAGGCGGCTGGCGTGGCTGACCCGCCTGCTCGGACGGGTGCTGCCCGATCCCGCTGCGCTTCCCGCTCCCCATCTACATCGCCCGCCGACGGGCGATGGCCCGCACCGACCGCCCGCGGCTGCACGCCGCCTGAGCACCGACGCACCAGGAGATCCGATGACTGCGCTCGAGACACGCCCCTGCCCCGACGACCACGAGCGTCCGGCCCGACTGGGTCACCGACGAGGTGCTCGACCGGCTCACCGGCCGGGTGTTCCGCGAGTCGGCCGGGGCCTCGGACCCGCTGCACCCCGTCGCGCCGTACGACGGCCAGGTCACCGCCACGATCCCGACGAGCACCGCCGACGACGTGACCCGCGCCGTCGACGAGGCCCGCGTCGGTGCCGCCGCCTGGGCCGCGCGCTCGTACGCCGACCGCGCCGCGGTGATGCTGCGCTTCCACGACCTGTTCGTCGAGCGCCAGGACGAGGTCATCGACCTGATCCAGTGGGAGATGGGCAAGGCCCGCTTCTCGGCCTGGCAGGAGATCCTCCAGGTCGCCAACATCGCCCGCCACTACGCCCGCGTCGGCGAGAAGTACCTCTCCCCCACGCTCGGTCCGAGGTGCCGTGCCGGGTCTGACGCAGGTCCAGGAGACCCGCGTCCCCAAGGGCGTCGTCGGTGTGATCTCGCCGTGGAACTACCCGTTCTACCTCGGCGTCGGCGACGTCATCCCCGCCCTCCTCGCCGGCAACGCGGTCGTCTCGAAGGCCGACTCCCAGACCGCCCTGACCCTCCTGCACGCGCGAGACCTGATGGCCGAGGCCGGTCTGCCCGCCGACGCGTGGCACGTCGTCGCGGGTCGCGGCAGCGTCGTCGGCACCGCCCTGATCGAGGCGGTCGACTACATCTGCTTCACCGGGTCGACCGGCACCGGACGCACAGTGGGTGAGCAGGCCGGCCGTCGCCTGATCGGTGCCTCCCTCGAGCTCGGCGGGAAGAACCCGCTGATCGTCCGCAAGGACGCCGACCTGCAGAAGGCCGCCGCGGGCTGCGCAGCGGCGGCGTTCGCCAACACCGGCCAGATGTGCATCCACGTCGAGCGCGTGCTCGTCGACGAGTCCGTCTACGACGCGTTCCGCAGCGCCCTCGTCGAGGCGACCCAGGCACTCAGCGTCGGCCAGACCTTCGACTACACCGTCGACGTCGGGTCGCTCGCCAGCGAGGACCAGCTCGCGACGGTCGGACGTCACGTCGAGCAGGCCAGGGCGGGCGGGGCCTCGGTGCTCACCGGCGGACGCGCGCGGCCCGACCTCGGCCCACTCGTCTACGAGCCGACGCTGCTCGAGGGCGTGACCGACGAGATGGAGGTGTGCACCCAGGAGACCTTCGGCCCGGTGATCTCGCTGTACCCCACGAGCTCGGACCACGAGGCTGTCGAGATGGCCAACCGCGGCAGCTACGGGCTCTCGGCCAGCATCTGGAGTCGCGACGTACGCACCGCTCGCCGGCTGGCGGCCCAGGTCCGGGCCGGCTCGGTCAACATCAACGACGGGGCCGCCGCAGCCGCCGCCTCGGTCGAGGCCCCGATGGGCGGCATGGGCGACAGCGGCCTGGGCCGGCGCCACGGCGCGGAGGGCATCCGCCGCTACACCGAGGCGCAGACGGTCGCCGTCCAGCGCCTGCTCCCGCTCGGGCCTCCTCCGGGGCTCGCAGTGGAGAAGTTCGTGGGCTTCACCAACGCCCAGCTGCGGCTGTTCAGACGGCTTCGCGTTCGGTGAACACTTGTAGCCCGCACGGAAAGGACTAAGGTGGACGAAACGCGTCGCCCGATCTGGGCGGCGGGTGTCTCGTTGAAGACAACGACCTGATGCCTGGGTGTGGGCGCAAGCCGACACCTGCAGCCGTGGATCCCCGGCTCCCGGGGGCGATCACACAGGTCGGTGAGCATGACCGCTCAAGTAGTCCAGTCCCACAGTCCTGACCCACCGAGCCCGTCCGACGAGCGCAGCGCGCGCACCCGTGAGCTGTTCCTGCTCGCCGCCGAGACGGAATCGGACGAGGAGCGACAACGCCTGTTCGAGCAGGTGATCGTCCTGTACGTCGGGCTGGCGCACGCCGAGGCCGCGCGCTACCGGTCACGTGGGGTCCCCCTCGACGACCTGCGCCAGGTCGCCGCACTCGCGCTGACCAAGGCCACCCGCGGGTACGACGTGACCACCGGCCACGACTTCCTCTCCTACGCGGTGCCCACGATCCGTGGCGAGCTGCGCAAGTACTTCCGCGACCACGGCTGGATGATCCGTCCGCCGCGACGCATCCAGGAGCTCCAGGCACGTATCAACACCGCCGAGCACGAGCTCTCCAACCGGCTCGGGCGTTCCCCCCAGCCGGCCGAGATCGCCGACCACCTCGACGAGTGCACCGAGTCGGTGATCGAGGCGCTGGCCAGTGACGGCTGCTTCGTCCCCGCGTCGCTCGACCACCCCGCCGGCCTCGACGGCGGCACCACGCTCGGTGACCTGTTGCCGCTCGACGACGACCAGCACCGCGCCTCCGAGGCACGGCTGGTGCTGCGCCCGGTGATGCGCCGCCTCGGCGAGCGCGACCGGCAGATCCTGGTGATGCGCTTCTACGAGGGACTCACCCAGCGCGAGATCGCCCAGCGGATCGGCGTCACCCAGATGCAGGTCTCCCGACTGCTCACCCGCATCCTCGGCCAGCTGCGCACCGGTGTCGGCGAGATGCCGTTCGGGGACTGCTGAGGCCCGGTCCCGGCAGCTACAGCGCGATCCGGCCCACGCGACCGGCGCGCACCCCCGCAGCGACCTCGGGGAAGTCCGTCATCAGCGCGTCGACACCCAGGTCGAGCAGGCGGCTGACCTCACCGGCGGCGTCGCCGTGCGCCCGCGACGAACCGTCGCCGCGCAGGTTGGCCGGCAGGTGCTGGTTCTCGTTGCGCAGCGTCCAGACGAGCACGTCGAGACCCGCTCCGAACGCGGCCAGCACACCGGGACCCGGGTCGCCGATGCGGTCAGCGGCATCCCGCGGGAACACCAGGTGCTTGCTCAACCCGACGGCGGAGGCGTAGGCGCTGGCCTTGTGCAGGCGCCGCGGGCGGACGGTCTCGTGACGGTCGAGCAGCTGGACCAGCTCCACGTCGAGGTCCTTGCGGAGCCGCTTGAGGATCTCGGACTCGAAGGACATCACGCTGACCGGCGCCAGGGGTGAGTCGAGCCGGCGCTCGCGGAGGATCGCGACGAGCGACTCGTGCACCGGCATCCTCATGTCGATGAAGAACGACGGGTTCTTGAGCTCGATGTGCACGCCGAGCTGACGACCGGCGCGCGCCGACTCGTCCTCGCGGAGGTCGAGCAGCTCCTCGAGGGTGATCACGGGCAGCAGCTCGTCGTACATCGCACTGCCGGGACGCTTCCTCGGCCACCGCTCCCGGGCGCGCAGCTCCTTGAGCTCCTCGAGGTAGAAGTCCTGCACGAACCAGCTGCTGACCAGCTCGCCGTCGACCTCGGTGGTGCGCCGCTTGTGGGCGAACTCCGGACGGTCCGCGACGTCGGTGGTGAGCGCGAGGTCGCGGTCGTGCCGGCAGACCAGGATCCCGTCCCGGCTGCAGACCACGTCGGGCTCGACGGAGTCGGCGCCGCTGCGCCACGCGAGCTGGTAGGCGAGGGCGGTGTGCTCCGGCCGGTGGCCGCTGGCCCCGCGGTGTCCGATGACGAGTGGTCCTGTCACGTCCCTACCGTGAGCCGCCCGGGTGACGGGACGGTGAAGCGGTGTCGAACGCAGCACCTACGGTGGTCGTCATGCAGACGTTCGGCACCCTGACCCTCCAGCCCGCGCTCGAGCACCCCGACCTGCTCGGGGCCCCTGTCCGCAAGGCCCTCGAGGCGTGGGAGCACGCCGCCGAGGTGCTGGTCGCCGAGATCGACCCCGAGCTCGCCGACACCGCCGCGATGACGGAGGCCTACGACGTGCCGCTCGACGCCAGCGCCAACTGCGTCGTGGTGATGGGCAAGCGCGCGGGCGACGAGCGCACGGCCGCGTGCGTCGTACGCGCGGACACGCGGGCCGACGTCAACAACGTGGTGCGCAAGGCGCTCGACGTCCGCAAGTGCTCCTTCCTCGACCACGACCGTGCGGTCGAGGAGACCGGCATGGAGTACGGCGGGATCACCCCGATCGGGCTCCCCGACGGATGGCGGCTCCTGGTCGACGAGATCATCACGGAGATCGACCTCGCGATCATCGGCAGTGGCGTCCGCGGATCGAAGCTCTTCCTGCCTGGACTACTCCTCGGGAAATTGCCGAACGCGGAGATCGTGCCCGATCTGGGGCGCTGATCCCGGTTCGCCCCACCACCCTCGTTGCGGGGGTCAACCGGTTCGAAAAATGTGTCGCGAACCTGTCACACCCGAGGTCTAGATTCTGTCTTCTTGGTGAGGCGGATGCCGATGACTTCTGGTCCATCCCGGGGTCTGTCTCAGGGCAAAACCCGATAGCGCCTCGTGGCGCGTGGCTGATGGAGTGACCCCCATGCATCGTCAGATCGCCGGCAAGCTGACCGGACGCGTCACCAAGTGGATCGTGCTCGCCTTCTGGATCATCGCCGTGGTGGTCCTCGGCGGCTTCGCCGGCAAGCTCACCGAGGTGCAGAACAACGAGGCCTCCTCGTGGCTGCCCGGCAACGCCGAGTCGACGCTCGCGCTGGAGAAGCTGGAGCCGTTCCAGGACCCCAACGCGATCCCGACCACCGTGGTCTACGAGAAGACGTCGGGCTTCACGCCCGAGGACCTCGTCACCATGAAGGACCAGGCGGCCGAGCTCCAGGGCATGGACGACGTCGAGGGCAAGGTCATCGGCCCGATCCCGTCCGAGGACGGCAAGGCCGCCCAGACGACGGTGACCTTCAACCTCGGGTCCGAGGGCTGGAACCTGATGCCCGACATCGCCAAGGACATCCACAAGATCGCCGCCATCGACGGGGCCAACGTCTACATCGCCGGCGCCGGCGGGCAGGCGGTCGACTCCGCCGAGGCGTTCGAGGGCCTCGACAGCACGCTCCTGCTCGCGGCGCTGCTGGTCGTCATCGTGCTGCTGCTGTTCACCTACCGCAGCCCGGTGCTCTGGATCCTGCCGATCTTCTCCGTGATCGTCTCGCTCGCGTCGTCGCTCGGACTGATCTACTTCCTCGCCAAGTACGCCGACCTCACCGTCAACGGCCAGAGCCAGGCCATCGTGTCGATCCTCGTCATCGGCGCCGGCACCGACTACGCCCTGCTGCTCGTGGCGAGATACAGGGAAGAGCTCCGTCGTCACGAGGACCGTCACGAGGCGATGGCCTTCGCGCTGCACCGCGCCACCCCGGCGCTCATCGCGAGTGCCAGCACGGTCATCGTCGGCATGCTCTGCCTGACGCTCGCCGAGATGAACTCCACGGCCGGTCTCGGTCCGGTCTGCGCCATCGGCGTCGGCGTGACGCTGCTCGCCATGATCACCCTGCTGCCGGCGCTGCTCGTCATCTTCGGGCGCTGGATGTTCTGGCCCAAGGTGCCTGCGTTCGGCTCCGACGAGCCCACCAGCCACGGCATCTGGGCCCGGGTCGGCGCCTTCATCAAGCCCCGGCCGCGCCGCGTCTGGATCACCACCTCGATCCTGCTCGGCGTGTGCGTCCTCGGCGTGCTGACCCTCAACACCAACGGCCTCTCGACCGAGGACTCCTACACCAAGGAGTTCGACTCGGTGAAGGGCCAGAAGGTGCTCACCGCCCACGGCCTGGCCGACAGCTCGACCCCCGTGATGGTGGTCGCCAACGCCGACAAGGCCGGCGACGTCACCGAGGCGATGTCGGGCATCGACAACCTCGAGCCCGCCAGCGAGCCCATCGTCAAGGACGGGGTCGCGTTCATCACCGCCAACCTGACCGTCGACTCGACGACCACGGCCGCGTTCGACACGGTCGACGAGGTGCGCACGGCCGTGCACGCCGTTGACGGGGCCGACGCCCTGGTCGGCGGGCAGTCGGCGATCTACGACGACATGCTCAAGGCCAACACCCGCGACGCCAAGGTGATCATCCCGGTGACCCTGCTCGTGGTGCTGCTGATCCTGATGCTGCTGCTGCGGGCGCTCACGGCCCCGCTGATCCTGATCGCCACCGTGGTGCTGTCCTTCGGCACGGCCATCGGACTGGGAGCGCTCGCGTTCGAGTACCTCTTCGACTACCCCGGCGTCGACCCCAGCTATCCACTGTTCGTGTTCGTCTTCCTGGTCTCTCTTGGCATCGACTACAACATCTTCCTGATGACGAGAGTGCGCGAGGAGACGGCGACCCGGGGGACGCGCGAAGGGTCACTCGTGGCCCTGGCCGCGACGGGTGGCGTGATCACCTCGGCCGGTCTGGTGCTGGCGGCGACCTTCGCCATCCTCGCGTCGCTGCCGCTGGTGTTCCTGGTCGAGCTCGGCTTCACCGTGGCGCTGGGCGTCCTGATCGACACGATCATCATCCGCTCGGTGCTGGTCACGGCGATCAACCTCGACGTGGGCAGCAAGATCTGGTGGCCGAGCAAGCTGGACCGCAACGGCCCGCCGACCAGCACGCAGGCGGACGAGCCGTCCCACCGCGCCGACGTACCCGTCGACGCCTGAGAGGTCCATCACCCGGAGTGGCTTCGTGATCGTGACAGCACTACTGTCACGATCATGAAGCTCTCCACTGCCCTGATGTACAACGGCAACCCGCGTGACGCGGCCGACCAGGTCGTCGCGCTCGAGCAGGCGGGACTCGACACCGTGTGGGTCGCCGAGGCCTACGGCTTCGACTCCCCCACGCTGATGGGCTACCTCGCCGCGAAGACCGAGAGCATCGAGATCGGCTCGGCGATCCTCAACGTCTACTCGCGTACGCCCGCCCTGCTCGCCCAGACCGCGGCCGGTCTCGACAACGTCTCCGGCGGGCGCGCGATCCTCGGGCTCGGCGCGTCGGGCCCGCAGGTCGTGGAGGGCTGGCACGGCATGCCCTACAGCAAGCCGCTCGGCCGCACCCGCGAGGCCATCGAGATCATCCGCGCGGCGATGCGCCGCGAGAAGCTGGAGTTCCAGGGCAAGAGCTTCACGCTGCCCCTGCCCGCCGACGAGGGCACCGGCCTCGGCAAGCCGCTGAAGATGCTGACCCACCCCGAGCGCGACAGCGTCCCGATCTACATCGCGGCCCTCGGGCAGAAGTCGGTCGAGGGCACGGCCGAGTACGCCGACGGCTGGCTGCCCTTCCTCTACACCCCCGAGGGTGCCGGCAAGGTCTGGGGCGACGCCCTCGCCGCGGGCCAGGCCAAGCGCTCCGCCGACCTCGCGCCGCTGGAGATCGCGGCGGGCGGCATGGTCGCCGTCGGGGACGACGTGAAGGGCCTGCTCGACTTCGCCCGTCCGCTCTTCGCCCTGTACGTCGGGGGCATGGGCGCGCGTGGCAAGAACTTCTACAACGACCTCGCCTGCCAGTACGGCTACGAGAAGGAGGCCAAGGAGATCCAGGACCTCTACCTCGACGGCAAGAAGAAGGAAGCCGAGGCCGCCGTACCCCTCGAGCTGCTGGAGCAGGCCAACCTCGTCGGACCGGAGTCCTACGTCAAGGAACGGATCGAGGCCTTCCGCGAGTCGGGCATCACCAACCTGCAGATCGCGCCGGCGAGCGACGACAACCCGGCGCTGGTGCGCCAGCTCAAGGAATGGGTCAGCTGACGTTCGACCTGCAGGCCCACCGCGGTGGTGCCGGCCTCGCTCCCGAGAACACGCTGGTGGCCTTCGCGGGCTCGCTCGAGATCGGGGTCAGCACCCTGGAGTGCGACGTGCACGTCACCTCCGACGGCGTGCCCGTGCTCAGCCACGAACGCACGTACGCCGGCGGACTGATCGCCGTCCGCGCTGCGGCCGAGCTGGCGCCGATCGCCACCCTGCTCGACCTGATCGAGCTCGTGCAGCATCAGCACGCCGACGAGGTCCGGCTCAACGTCGAGACGAAGTTCGACGTGCTGCACCCCGACGAGGGCGCTCCCCGGGAGCGCTTCGTCGAGACCGTCCTCGAGGTGCTGCGCAGCACGGGAATGCTCGACCGAACCTCGGTCCAGAGCTTCGACTGGGCCGTGCTGCGCCTGGTGCGCGCAGCGGAACCCCGGATCGCGCTGAACGCGCTCACCAACACCGACCGCCTCGAGGTCGACCAGCCGGGCGCCTCCCCCTGGCTGGGCGGACTGGACATCGACGACTTCCACGACAGCGTCCCTGCGGCGGTGAGCGCCCTCGGCTTCGACGCGATCTCACCCAGCCACACGATCCTGACGCCGGCCATGGTCGCGGAGGCGCACGAGGCGGGTCTTCGGGTGCTGCCGTACACCGTTGACGCCGCCGAGACGATGCGACGCCTGGTCGAGCTCGGCGTCGACGGGATGATCACCAACCGGCCTGACGTTCTCCGTTCAGTACTCGCGGAGATGGACGTGCCGCTGCCCCGCCCCTACCCCCGGATAGCCTGAGTGCCGATGACTGAACCGACGCCCCAGCAGATCCGCCGTGCCCTCGCGCGCGCCGACCGTGGTGCCGCGCTGGATCTCGACGAGGCCACGGTGCTGCTCTCCGCCCGCGGCGAGGACCTCGAGCGGCTGTGCACGGCCGCGGCGAAGGTACGCGATGCGGGCCTGGTCGGTGCGGGCCGACCGGGAGTGGTGACCTACTCGCCGAAGGTGTTCATCCCGGTCACCCGGCTGTGTCGCGACCGGTGCCACTACTGCACGTTCGTGACCACCCCGGGCCATCTCGCGCGTGAGGGGAAGGCGGCGTACCTCTCCCCCGACGAGATCCTCGAGATCGCCCGCCAGGGAGCCGAGCTCGGCTGCACCGAGGCGCTGTTCACCCTCGGCGACCGGCCCGAGGACCGTTGGCCCGAGGCCGAGGAGTGGCTGCACGCCGAGGGCTACGACTCGACGCTGGCCTACGTGCGCGCGATGGCGATCCGGGTGCTCGAGGAGACCGGGCTGCTGCCCCACCTCAACCCCGGCGTCATGTCGTGGGAGGAGATGAACCGGCTCAAGCCGGTCTCCCCCTCGATGGGGATGATGCTCGAGACCACCTCGCGTCGCCTCTACGAGACCAGGGGCGAGGCCCACTACGGCTCGCCTGACAAGGACCCCGATGTCCGCGTGCGGGTGCTCGAGGACGCCGGCCGCCTCTCGGTCCCGTTCACCACCGGCCTGCTGATCGGCATCGGCGAGAACCTCACCGAGCGCGCCGAGTCGATCTTCGAGCTGCGCCGGGTCGCCCGCCAGTACGGCCACGTGCAGGAAGTCATCATCCAGAACTTCCGCGCCAAGCCCGACACCGCGATGCGGCACACCGACGACCTCGGGCTGGAGGAGTACCTCGCCGCGATCGCCGTCTCCCGGATCGTGCTCGGCCCCAAGGTCCGGCTGCAGGCGCCGCCCAACCTGGTCGACCTCGAGGAGTGCCGCGCCCTGCTCGGCGCCGGCGTCGACGACTGGGGCGGCGTCTCGCCCCTGACCCCCGACCACGTGAACCCCGAGCGCCCCTGGCCCTCCCTCGAGCGGCTGCGCTCGATCACCTCGCAGTCCGGCTTCGAGCTGCGCGCGCGGCTCACCGTGCATCCCGAGTACGTCGTCGCCGGCGAGCCCTGGATCGACCCCCGCGTCTCGGGCCACGTCGCCGCCCTCGCCGACGACGAGGGCCTGGTGCGCCCGGACGTCAAGCCGACCGGGCTGCCCTGGCAGGAGCCCGACGGCGGCTTCGCGTCCGTGGGCCGCACCGACCTGCACGCCGCCATCGACCAGGTAGGACCAGGAGGGCCGCACCGACGACCGCCGCTCCGACTTCGACAACGTCTACGGCGACTGGGACTCCCTCAAGTCGGTGGTTGAGGAGGGCGAGGACACGAGCCCGTCTCGAAACCACCAGATCAGGTGGTTTCGAGACGCTCGCTGGCGCTCGCTCCTCAACCACCGAGGGTGTTGCGGCGCTCAAGGCGGCCGAGGAGGATCCCGGCAACCTCAGCGACGAGCACGCGCTGACCCTGATGACCGCCGAGGGCGACCTGCTCGAGCAGGTGATCCGGCTGGCCGACGACCTGCGCCGGGAGACCGTCGGCGACGACGTGACCTACGTGGTGAACCGCAACATCAACTTCACCAACGTCTGCTACGTCGGCTGCCGGTTCTGCGCGTTCGCCCAGCGGCGTACCGATGCCGACGCCTACTCGCTCTCCCTCGACCAGGTCGCCGACCGGGCCGAGGAGGCGTGGGACCTCGGCGCCACCGAGGTGTGCATGCAGGGCGGCATCGACCCCGAGCTGCCCGGCACGGCGTACTTCGACCTCGCCGCGGCGGTGAAGACGCGCGTCCCGCAGATGCACGTGCACGCCTTCTCCCCGATGGAGATCGTCAACGGCTCCTCGCGCACCGGGCTGTCCTTCGAGGACTTCCTGATCAAGGCCCGCGAGTCGGGCCTCGACACCATCCCCGGCACCGCCGCCGAGATCCTCGACGACGACGTCCGCTGGGTGCTCACCAAGGGCAAGCTGCCCACGAAGACCTGGGTCGAGATCGTCAGCACCGCCCACCGGGTGGGCATCCCGACGACGAGCACGATGATGTACGGCCACGTCGACAACCCCCGCCACTGGGTCCAGCACCTGCGCGTGCTCAGTCCCGCATCCAGGACGAGACGGGTGGCTTCACCGAGTTCGTGCCGCTGCCGTTCGTGCACCACTCGGCGCCGATCTACCTCGCCGGCGTCGCTCGTCCGGGCCCCACGCTGCGCGACAACCTCGCCGTGCACGCGATGGCGCGGATCCTGCTGCACGGCCGCATCCACAACATCCAGACGTCGTGGGTCAAGCTCGGCACCGACGGCACCCGCGCGATGCTCGAGGCCGGCGCCAACGATCTCGGCGGTACGCTCATGGAGGAGACCATCTCGCGGATGGCCGGCTCCGAGCACGGGTCGGCGAAGACCGTCGAGGAGCTCGTCGAGATCGGCGCCGGCATCGGACGGCCCGTGGTGGAGCGGACGACGACGTACGGGCGCCGCTGATCCGCCAGGGGTCTTGACTTAGTTCAAGTGTCGTATAAATTAGAGGGATGGCCGACTCACCCCTCGTCCTCGGGATCGACTCCTCGACGCAGTCGACCAAGGCCGTCCTCGTGGACGCCTCCGACGGCAGTGTCGTGGCCCAGCAACGTGCCACCCACCCGGCGGGCACGTCGGTGGACCCGAGGGCCTGGCTCGGCGCCCTCGACGAGGCGACGGCCGGTCTCCTCGACCGGGCCGAGGCGGTCTCCGTCGGTGGCCAGCAGCACGGCGCCGTGGCCCTCGACGAGCAGGGCGAGCCGGTCCACGACGCGCTGCTCTGGAACGACGTCCGCAGTGCCGGCGCCGCCGCCGAGCTGGTCGAGGAGCTGGGTGGCCCCGACCGCTGTGCCGAGCTGACCGGCAGCGTCTTCAACGCGTCGTACACGATCACCAAGCTGCGCTGGCTGCGCGACCACGAGCCCGACGCGGTCGCCCGGATCCACGACGTGATGCTCCCCCACGACTACCTCACCTGGCAGCTCGCCGGGCGCTCGGCCGAGCCGACCACGGACCGCGGGGACGCCTCGGGCACCGGCTACTGGTCACCGAGCGACGACGCCTACCTCACCGACCTCCTGGAGCAGGCACTCGGCCGCAGTGCCCGTCTCCCCCGGATCGCCTCCGCCCGCGAGACCGTGGGCCGCCACGGCAGCACCGCCATCGCGCCGGGCACCGGCGACAACATGGCCGCCGCGCTCGGGCTCGGCCTCCGCCAGGGCGACGTCGCCCTCTCCATCGGTACGTCGGGGGTCGCCTCGATGGTGACCAGCGACCCGATCGCCGACGGGAGCGGCGCGATCTCGGGCTTCGCCGACGCGACCGGCCGGTTCCTCCCCCTGGCCTGCACGATCAACGCCGCCCGCATCCTCGAGCTCGGCGCCACGCTGCTCGGCGTCGACCACGACGGGCTGGCCGAGCTCGCCCTCGAGTCGGAGCCGGGTGCCCACGGCCTGACCCTGCTCCCCTACCTCGACGGCGAGCGCACCCCTCGGCGCCCCGATGCCGCCGGCACCCTGCACGGCCTCACCACCGCGACGACCCGGGCCGACCTGGCCCGCGCCCACGTCGAGGGACTGCTGTTCAGCCTGGCCGACGCGGTCGACGCCCTGGCCGAGGTCTCGGGCCACCGACCCGACCGGCTGCTCCTCATCGGCGGGGCGGCCCGCAACCCCGCCGTGCTCGCGCTGGCACCGCTCGTCTTCGAGAGCCCGGTCGTGCTCCCCGACCCCGCCGAGTACGTCGCCCTCGGCGCGGCTCGCCAGGCCGCCTGGGTGCACTCCGGCGCCGACGCACCGCCCGAGTGGCCGGTGCCCACCACCGACCTGCCGACCGGGCAGACCGTCGCGGGCCTGCGCGACGACTACGCCCTGCTCCGTGAACGCACGACCGACTGGAACCCCGCCACCACCGCCAGAAAGGCAACGTCATGACCGACCTCACCCCCAAGCCCGAGGACAAGTTCTCCTTCGGTCTCTGGACCGTCCAGTACCCCGGGCGCGACCCGTTCGGCGACCCGACCCGGGCGCCGATGGACCCCGTCCGCGCGGTCGAGAAGCTCGCCGAGATCGGCGCCTACGGCATCAACTTCCACGACGACGACGTGGTGCCCTTCGGCACCGACGACGCCGAGCGCGACAAGATCCTCGACGGCCTGCGCAAGGCGCTCGCCGACACCGGTCTGGTCGTCACGACCGCCACGACCAACCTCTTCACCCACCCGGTCTTCAAGGACGGCGGGTTCACCTCCAACAACCGCGACGTCCGACGGTTCGCGCTGAAGAAGGTCATGCGCAACATCGACCTCGCGGCGGAGCTCGGCGCCAAGGTCTACGTCGCCTGGGGTGGCCGTGACGGCGCCGAGTCCGGTGGCGCCAAGGACGTGATGGTCGCCCTCGACCGCAACCGCGAGGCCTACAACGTGCTCGGCGAGTTCGTCACCGACCGCGGCTACGACATCAAGTTCGCGATCGAGCCGAAGCCCAACGAGCCGCGCGGCGACATCCTGCTGCCGACCGCCGGCCACGCGATGGCCTTCATCTCCACCCTCGACCGCCCCGAGCTGGTCGGCGTGAACCCGGAGATCGGTCACGAGGAGATGGCCGGACTGAACGCGGCCGCCGGCTACGCCCAGGCCCTGTGGCAGGGCAAGCTCTTCCACATCGACCTCAACGGCCAGCACGGTCCGAAGTACGACCAGGACCTGCGCTTCGGGGCCGGCAACGTGCGCGGGGCCTTCTGGGTGGTCGACACCCTGCTCGCCGGTGGGTACGACGGCCCGGTCCACTTCGACTTCAAGACGCCCCGCACCGAGGACGACAAGGGCGTCTGGATCGCCGCCGAGGCCTGCATGCGCAACTACCTGATCCTGCGCGAGAAGGCGATCGCCTTCCGCGCGGACCCCGAGGTGCAGAGCGCCCTCGCCGACGCCCAGCTCCCCGAGCTCGCCAAGCCGACCCTCGCCGAGGGAGAGACCTGGAGCGACATCGAGGCCGCCCCGAACCCCGACGTCGAGGCCATCGGCGCCCACGGGATGGCCTTCGAGCGGCTCGACCAGCTGGCGCTCGAGCACCTCTACGGGCTGCGCTCCTGACGGTGTCCCTGGAGTCCGGGCCGGCGGCGAACGACGAGGTACGTCGCCGCAACACCGCCCTGGTCATGCGGCTGCTGCGCGACTCGGGCGCGCTCAGCCGCTCCGACCTCGCGCGGCGGTCCGGCCTGGCCAAGGCCACCGTCGGCACGATCATCGGCCAGCTCCAGCAGGCCGGTGCCGTGGCGGAGGGCACCGCGGAGGCTTCCGGGCGCGGTCGCCCGAGCACGCCGGTCGCGCTGACCGGACACACCCTGGCGGGCCTGGGCATCGAGGTGAACGTCGACTACGTCGCGACCACGGCCATCGACCTGGCCGGGCGCCGGCTGTCCTTCGAGGAGCGGGTGATCAACCGGCCGCAGATGGCCGACGTGGTCCGGCTGGTCCGCGAGGAGGTCGCCCGTCTCGAGGGAGAGGGCATCACCCTGCTCGGGCTGACCGTCGCCGTACCCGGCCTGATCGACCGGGTGCGGGGCGTGGTCGTCGAGGCCCCCAACCTCGGCTGGACCGACGTCGACCTGGCGCGGAGCCTGCGCGCGGAGCTCGACGGCCGCATCGCGGTGGCCGTCGACAACGACGCCAACTGCGCCGCCCGGGCCGAGAGCCTGCACGGCGTGGCCGCGGGCGTCAGCGACTTCGTCTACCTCACCGGCACCGTCGGCCTCGGTGCCGGCATCGTCCACGGCGGCGAGGTGCTGCGCGGCTCGCACGGCCTGGCCGGCGAGGTCGGCCACCAGCGGCTGGGCGACGACAGCCACCACTGTGCCTGCGGGCGCACGGGCTGCTGGGAGGCGGTGGTCGGGCTCCGGGCCCTCGAGCAGGCGACCCAGGTGCCCGTCTCGGCCGGCGAGGACCCGGTGTCGTACGCCGAACGCCTCGCCGGGATCCCGGGCACCTACCGGGCGCTCGCCGGCATCGGTGCCTCGCTGGGACGTGGCGTGGCCCAGCTCGCGGCCACCCTCGACCCGGCCATGATCGTCCTGGGTGGCTCGTTCGTGCCGATCGGCGAGGCGCTGGTGCCGGCGGTCGAGGAGGCCCTGGCGGCGAGCTTCACCGGGCGCGGTTGCACCGTCGCGCTCAGCACGCTCGGCCTGCACGCCGCCTCGGTGGGCGCCGCGGTGGACGCTCTCGACGACGTGTACGCCGGACGGCGGACCCTGGTCGCCTGACGCCGTCAGGCGCCGAGGATCGTGGCGCCGGCCCCGTCCGACGCGGCCAGCACCTCCACCGGGTCGTGCAGCACGTCGGTGAAGGCCAGCTCGGCCGCCCCGATGATGGAGGAGTCGCCGCCGAGCGCGGGCAGCACGATCTGGGCCTGCTCGGCCGGCGCGGCCAGGGCCCACTCGTCCACCGCGTCCAGCACGTCCTTGCGCACCAGCGGGAAGACCCACCGCAGCACGCCGCCGAGGATGACCATCTCGGGGTTGAACACGTTCACCAGCCCGCCGAGCCCCAGCCCGAGCGACCGGCCCAGCTCACGCAGCCGGTTGGGCGGGGTGATCCCGGGCTGGAGGTACTCGACCAGGCGGTGCATCTCGGTGTGCGGGCACCCGACCGCATCGGCCACGGCGTGCGAGCCGATCTCGGTCTCCCAGCAGCCCACGTTGCCGCAGCGGCAGGTCTCGCCCTGTGGGTTGAACGGCTGGTGACCGATCTCGCCGGCGTACCCGCTCGCACCCATCATCGGCGCGCCCGCGACGATCACGCCGCCACCGACGCCGACGTCGCAGGACATGTAGATCAGGTTGTTCATCTGCCGCCCGGCGCCGCGGATGTGCTCCGCCAGCGCGCCGAGCTCGGCGTCGTTGCCGATGTGCACCGGCACGCGGTGCCCGATCCGGCCCTCGAGCATCGAGGTCAGGGCGACGTCGCTCCAGCCGAGGTTGGGGGCGAAGCGCACCAGTCCCGCGCTGTCGGTGACCACGCCGGGCACCGCCAGCCCGATGCCGACCAGCCGGGCGCGATCCTCGGCGGTCTTGAGCATCAGCCGCAGCATGTCCACGAGGGTGTCGACGAGCGACGTCGGGGTCGCGGTTGGCGGGCGTCGTGGTCGACATCCGGTCCATCGGCTGACCACCGAGCCCGACCCGGGCCACGTCCATGGTGTCCACGCCCAGCTCGGCCGCGAGCACGAACACCGAGTCGGCGGCCGGCTTGACGTCGATGCTCGGTCGTCCGGCGCCGACGCGCTGGATCTTCCCCGCCTCCGGGGTGGACTGGGTCACCATGTCGAGGTCCTCGAGCTCGCGCACCAGGTCGGCGATGGTGGACCGGTTCAGCCCCATCCGCTCGGTCAGCTGGGCGCGGGACACCCCACCGGAGCGGTGTACATGTCCCAGGAGGGTCGCCAGGTTGTGTCGGCGTACCGCTTCCTGGTTGGTGCCCGTGCCACGCCGACGTCGGTCGGCCACCGCTAGGTTCCCGTCGCGGAGCGCCGTCGACGCGAGATGGCGTCGACCGACGCGGCCAGCAGCAGCACGCTGCCCGGTGATGATGTAGTTGATGTAGGCCGACTGGTTGAGCAGCCCGAGCCCGTTGTCGATCGTCGCGATCACCAGACCACCGATGACGGCGTCCCGGATCAGGCCCTTGCCGCCGAAGAGGCTGGTGCCGCCGATGACCGCGGCGCCGACGGCGTACAGCAGCGCGTTGCCCGCACCCGAGCCGGGCGAGACCTTGCCGGTGTACGACGCGCTGATCATGCCGCTGATCGCCGCCATCGAGGAGCAGATGATGAACACCGAGATGCGCAGCCGGTCGACGCTGATGCCGGCCCGGCGAGCGGCCTCCCGGTTGCCACCGATGGCGTAGATGTGGCGGCCGTACGGCGTGCGCCCGAAGACGATGCTCCAGAAGATCAGCAGCGCGCCCACGAGGAACACGGCGTAGGGGATGCCCTCGATGATGAAGGTCGGGACCCGGCTGCGGTTCTGGCTCAGCACCGCCGTCATCCCGAGCAGGATCACGCAGAGAGCGCCGAACTTGAAGATCAGCAGGGAGTTGGGCGGACGGTGCAGGTTCTTGGCCGCGAGCCGCGACTGGCGCCAGAACATCAGGCCGCCGTAGAGGGCGAGCAGCGCGATCACCACGATCCAGCCCGTGACGACCGGCATCGACTTGATGGTGATGCCGCGCAGGAAGGAGTCGCGCACCGGGATGGTGCCGCCGAGCCCGATCAGCTTCAGCGTGACGCCCTGGAGCGCGAGGAAGAACGCGAGCGTGACGACGAAGGACGGGATTCCGAGCTTGGCGACGAGGGTGCCGATGGCGACACCGACCACGGCCCCGACGAGGAGTCCGATGATGACGGCGACGACCCAGCCCTGGTCGTGCCGGTCGATGGCGACGGCCGTGAAGCCGGCCGCCATGCCGCCGGTGACGCCGGCCGACAGGTCGATGTCACCGAGCAGCAGCACGGGGATGAGGCCCATCGCGAGCACCGAGATCGCCGAGGCCTGCACCAGCAGGTTGGCGATGTTCAGGTTGCTGGTGAAGGTGTCGGGCCGGAGGATCGAGAAGACGATGAAGAGGGCGACCAGGCCGAGCACGGCCGGGAGGGCACCCATGTCGCCGCCGCGGACGCGGTCGGCGTAGGCCCGGAAGGAATCGCCGAGCGAGGCGCTGGCCGCGTCGTTGGCGAAGTCGGACGCCGCCAGGCTCGGCGAGTCCTTGGGGGTGTCGGTGGGAGTGTCGGCAGCGGTCGCGCTGTCGTCGTTGTGCGTGGTCACGTCTCGCTCCTCAGGCCGACTCGGCGGCGGTGGCCGCGGAGATGCCGATGTTCCCGGACCGGCCGGCTGTGATCAGCTCGACGATCTGGCTGTGGTTGGTCTCGCTGGTCTTGAGGTCGGCCGCGACCCGTCCCAGGAACAGCGCGGTGACCCGGTCGGAGACCTCGATCACGTCGAGCATGTTGTGGGAGATGAGCAGCACGCCGAGGCCCTGGTCGGCCAGGCGGCGTACGAGGTCGAGCACCTGCCGGGTCTGGGCGACACCGAGGGCCGCGGTCGGCTCGTCGAGCAGGACCACGCGGGAGTTCCACAGCACCGCCTTGGCGATGGCGACGGTCTGCCGCTGGCCACCGGAGAGCGAGGAGACACCCTGGCGGACCGACTTCACGGTGCGCACCGAGAGCGAGGCGAGCGTGCTGCGAGCACGGTCCTCCATGGAGAGCTCGTCGAGGAGGATGCCGCCGGTGATGGTCTCGCGGCCGAGGAACATGTTCTGGACGATGTCGAGGTTGTCGCACAGCGCGAGGTCCTGGTAGACGATCTCGATGCCGAGGGCGGCGCTGTCCTTGGGGCCGTTGATGGTGACGGGCTTGCCCTCGAAGAAGAACTCACCGGCGTCGGCACGGTAGATGCCGGCGATGGCCTTCACGAGGGTGGACTTGCCGGCGCCGTTGTCACCGACGAGTGCGGTGACCTGTCCCGGGTAGACCTTCAGGTCCACGCCGTGGAGCACCTGGACGGCGCCGAAGCTCTTGTCGACTCCGCGTAGTTCGAGCAGGGGTTCAGACATCCGAGCGCCTCCTGGGTGGCGGTGAGGGTGCGGGTGGATCAACAGGCGGTGGCCATGCCACCAGTGTGGCGACGGGCCCGGCTCCCGGATAGAGGAGCCGGGCCCGTCGTACCGCTAGGGGATCAGGAGATCCCGGCCGCGGCGCACTGCTTCTCGAAGCCCTTGCAGACGTCCGCCGCAGTGGCACCGCCGTCGGCGATGACATCCTTGACGTTGTCCTTGGTCACGGCGACCGGGTCGAGGAGGACCGAAGGAACGTCACGGCTCCCCTCGGGGTCGTTCACCGTGCCCGTGGTCTCGCCCTTCTCACCCTTGGTCAGACCGATCGCCAGGTCGGCCAGCGCGCCGGCCTCCTGCTTCGCGGACTTGTAGACCGTCATGCACTGCGTGCCGGCGAGCACGTCCTGCAGACCCTGGACAGTGGCGTCCTGACCGGTGACCGGGACCTTGCCCGCGACACCGTTCTTGTCCAGGATCGCGATCGCCGCGCCACCGAGGCCGTCGTTGGCCGCGAGGACGCCGTCGATCTTGCCCTTCTGCTGGGTGAACATCTGCTCGAAGATCGTGCCGGCCTGCTCGTTGTCCCACTTCGGAACAGCCTGCTCGGCGACCTTCGTGTAGTTCGTGTTCTTGTCGAGCACGCTGTGCGCGCCCTTCGAGAACGCGGTCGCGTTGGAGTCGTCAGGCGAACCGTTCAGGTAGACGATGTTGGCCTTCTTGTCCGGACCGAGGCACTTCTGCAGACCCTCGCCCTGGAGCTCGCCGACCTTCTCGTTGTTGTAGGACACGTAGTACGACGCGGAGCCACCCAGGGTCAGGCGGTCGTAGTCGATCGTCGCGATGCCCTGGTTCTTGGCCTTCTCCTCGATGGCAGCACCCGAGGCGTTGTCGAGGTTCACGATCGCCAGGACGGTGACGCCGCCGGTGATCATCGAGTCCGCGATCTGCGCCATCTTGTCGGCGTCGTTCTGCGCGTTCTGGATGTCGTAGTCGACGCCCGCCTCCTTGAAGGCAGCTTCCAGAGCCGGGCGGTCCGCGGTCTCCCAACGGACCGAGGACTCGGTGTCGGGCAGGATCACGCCGATCTTGGCCTTGGTGGCGCTGTCGCCACTGCCACTACCGCTGTCACCGTCGTCGTCGCTGCTACCACAAGCCGTGAGGCCGAGGGAGAGCGCCAGCGCTCCGGCGACGAGTACTGCAGGCATCCGCTTCACGCAGATCGCCTCCTTTTCTCTTTCGAGGGCACCACCCACACCGACGCGGTTACCGCCGTGGGTCAGGGAGGTAAATAGTTGGTTGCGCCAACGTAACGGGGGCCACACCGCGGGTCTAGTAGGGGCAGACAACAAATCCCGGTTTGTTATCAGGCGGCCTAGACCGGAGCGTGAAACAGGCGTCAGGTGAGGGTGACCGGGACGGACTCGACGCCGTACACGATGCTCAACGCGCGATACTCGAGGTCTTCGCTGGATACTGCCAGCTGCATCTCGGGGAAGCGGGTCGCGATGGTCGGGAATGCCATCCGCAGCTCCATCCGGGCGAGCTCGGCACCGATGCAGCGGTGGAACCCGTAGCCGAAGGCCATGTGCGAGGTGGAGGCGTGGGCGAGGTCGAGCTCGTCGCCCGGGGTCTTGCGCGGGTCGCGGTTGACCGCCGGCAGCGAGCAGAGGATCACGGAGCCCTGCCGGATCGGCTGCCCGGCCACGACGACGTCCTGCTTGACGAAGCGCGGGAAGGAGACCTGCACGACGGAGAGCAGTCGCAGCAGCTCGTCGACGATCGGGCCGGCGCTCGTCGGGTCGGCCTTGAGTCGGTTCCAGAGCTCGCGGTTCTCCAGGAGCATGGCGGTGCCGAGGGCGAGCATCGAGGCGCTCGTCTCGAGGCCGCCGGTGAAGACGCCGTCGGCGAGCCCACCGAGCTCGAAGTCGGTGATGTCGTCACCGTGGTCGCGGATGATCTGACCGATCAGCCCGGGGCCGGGGTTCTTCCGCTGGCGCGCCGCCTCGGCGAGCAGGAACTCGCGCGAGCCGCCGATCGCACCGACCGTGCCGACACCGCCTCCGGTCACGTCGAAGCGGGCGGTTGCGAGCTTGCTGAACGTCTCGCGCTTCTCGTCGGGCAGGCCCAGCAGGTCGCAGATGACGAGGAAGGGGATCGGGAAGGCGAAGGTCGGGACCAGGTCGACGGTGTCGCCCCGCTCCCCCGCGGCCGCGATCTCGTCGACCTGCCGGTCGACGATCGCCTGGATCCCGGGACGCAGCCGCTCGAGGCGCCGCATCGTGAACTCCGGGGTGAGCAGCCGCCGGAGGCGGGTGTGGTCGGGAGGGTCGGTGAACCCGAGGCCGCCGATGTCACCGTCGGTCGCCGATCCGCTCTTGCCCATGTAGGGGCGGATGTCGGTGGAGTACGACGTGGTGTCGCTGAGCACCTCGCGCGCCTCGGCGTCCCCGGTGACGACCCAGACGTCGAGCCCGAGGAACGAGGTCAGCTTGTGGACGGGTTCGGTGTCGCGGATCTGCGAGAGCCGCCGGCTCGGCGCCATGCCCTCGCGCTGCAGCGGCCAGGACAGCGAGTCCGGCACCTTGTCGAGCCGGGTCAGGTCGATCCCGCCGGCGCGCGCGATCAGGCGGTCACGAACCGCCTTCTTCATCGTGCTGACCAGCCTCATCGCGTTCCCTCGTCTCGACACTGCGACGTGCAAAGTCTACGAATACCTTCGGTACGTCCGTATCAGGGACACCCCGTGGACAGACCCTGGGGTCCGGGTCGGGGCTCTACTCCCACTCGATCGTGCCGGGCGGCTTGCTGGTGATGTCGACGGTGACCCGGTTGATCTCGCGTACCTCGTTGGTGATCCGGGTCGAGATGGTCTCGAGCACGTCGTACGGCAGCCTGGCCCAGTCGGCCGTCATGGCGTCCTCGGAGGTGACCGGGCGGAGCACGACGGGGTGGCCGTAGGTGCGGCCGTCGCCCTGCACGCCGACGGAGCGTACGTCGGCCAGCAGCACGACCGGGAACTGCCAGATGTCGCGGTCGAGTCCGGCGCGGGTGAGCTCCTCGCGGGCGATCGCGTCGGCCTCGCGCAGGATGTCGAGGCGCTCGCGGGTCACCTCGCCGATGATCCGGATGCCGAGGCCCGGGCCGGGGAACGGGTGTCGCCAGACGATCTCCGCGGGCAGGCCGAGCTGCTCGCCGACCAGGCGGACCTCGTCCTTGAACAGCGTGCGCAGCGGCTCGACCAGCTCGAACTCGAGGTCGTCGGGCAGCCCGCCGACGTTGTGGTGCGACTTGATGTTGGAGGCGCCGGCTCCCCCACCGGACTCGACGACGTCGGGGTAGAGGGTGCCCTGGACCAGGAAGGCGACCTTCTGGCCCTCCTCGACGGCCGCTTTCCGGAGCACGTCGGCCTCGGCGGCCTCGAAGACCCGGATGAACTCGCGACCGATGATCTTGCGCTTCTCCTCCGGGTCGCTGACCCCGGCGAGGGCGTCGAGGAAGCGCTTCTGCGCGTCGACGACGTGCAGGTCGACGCCGGTGGCGGCCACGAAGTCGCGCTCGACCTGCTCGGCCTCGCCCTGCCGCAGCAGGCCGTGGTCGACGAAGACACAGGTCAGGCGGTCCCCGATCGCACGTTGTACGACGGCCGCCGCCACCGCGGAGTCCACCCCGCCGGACAGACCGCAGATCGCCCGGCCGGAGTCGCCGATCTGCTCGCGGATCCGGTCGATCTGCTCCTCGACGATGTTGACCATGGTCCAGGTGGGCCGACAGCCGGCGATGTCGTGGAGGAAGTGCTCGAGCACCTGCTGGCCGTGCTCGGTGTGCATCACCTCGGGGTGCCACTGCACGCCCGCGAGCCGGCGCTCGATGTTCTCGAACGCGGCCACAGGCGTCGCCACCGTCGAGGCGAGCACGTCGAAGCCGTCCGGCGCCTGCTGCACGGAGTCGCCGTGGGACATCCACACCCGGTGCTCGGCCGGGAGGTCGCCGAGGAGCGTGCCCGGGTTGATGACGTGGACCGGCGTACGACCGAACTCTGAGACGCCCGTGCGGGCGACCTCGCCGCCCATCTTCAGCGCCATCGCCTGGAAGCCGTAGCACATCCCGAAGACGGGCACGCCCGCCTCGAACAGGGACCCGTCGACCGCCGGAGCGCCCGGCGCGTAGACCGACGAAGGACCGCCGGAGAGGACGATCGCGGCGGGGTTGCGGGCCAGCATCTCCTCGACGGGCATCGAGTGCGGGACGATCTCGGAGTAGACCTTGGCCTCGCGGACCCGACGAGCGATCAGCTGGGCGTACTGGGCTCCGAAGTCGACGACGAGAACGAGGTCGTGGTCGGTCAAGATCGGCCCTTTCGGCGGGGCGTCGAGGATGCCTCCGAGTCTGCCAGAAACAAAGAGTGAGATTTTCCGTGGGTGGCCATAACTCGCCCTGAAAGGCCTCGTTGGTCGGTCAGATCCGGTGCTAGTGCTCCCACCCAGGCCGGATCTCGAACCGGTTCGCCTCAGCGAACTCCCCAGGGCCCGGCCTCCCTCCCTCCCCGGCCGGGCCCTGGCTCGGTTTCCAAGGGTCTAGTCCATCGCGCGCCGACCTGCCGATCGCATTGTGCGGGGGACCGATGGGTGGAAAGTTGGGGAAGCGTACGGCGCGCCGCCGCGGTGGGCGCTGACGACCGGACAGAACCAGCCTCGGCCTCGGTGAGTGCGCTCGAACTCTCTCCGGAGGTGCGCCATGAGATCTCTACGCACGCTGTCCATCTACCTCTTCGCCCTGCTGGTGGCCCTGCTGGCGCCAGGAGTAGCAGTCGCCGGATCCGGCGCCGCGACCCACCACCACGAACCCACATTGCTCGTCGAGGGGCTTGCCGGTGGTTCGGGCAGCACCATCGGTCCCGACGGTGCCCTCTACGTCGCCGAGCCGCTGGCGGGTGAGATCAGCCGCATCGACCTCCGCTCGGGCCACACCTCGACGTACGCGAGCGGCTTGCCCACGCTGATCGCCGGCTTCACCACCGGCGGAGTGATGGATGTCGCCTTCCGCGGGCGCACCGCCTACGCCCTCGTCACGCTGGTCGGTCCCGAGGTCGGGGGCAACGCCACCGATGTGGTGGGCGTGTACCGCATCGACGGACCGAGCACGTCCACCGTGGTCGCCGACATCGGCGCCTGGTCCGTCGACCACCCGCCCAGCACACCGTTCTTCGTCCCGACAGGCGTGCAGTACGCCCTGCAGCCATGGCACGGCGGCTTCCTGGTCACCGATGGTCACCACAACCGGGTGCTGAAGGTCTCACGGCACGGGTCGATCAGCGAGATCATCGCCTTCGGAAACGTGGTCCCCACCGGTCTCGACGTCCGGCACCACCGGGTCTACCTGGCTCAGGCGGGCCCCGTGCCGCACGTCGCGGAGGACGGCGTCATCGTGAGCTTCAGCCCGCGATCGACCAGCCTCCGTCAGGTGGCCTCAGGGGTGAGCCTGCTCACCGACGCGCAGTTCGCACCTCACCACGGTGCCCTCTACGCGATCTCCAACGGCACCTACAGCGGGGATCCTGAAGGTTCACCCGGATTGCCCGACACCGGGTCGCTGGTCAAGGTGAACCGGCACGGCGGATTCGACCTCGTCGCCTCCGACCTCGACCGACCGACCTCCCTGGAGCTCGTCGGCAGGAAGGCTTACGTGGTGACCTATGAAGGTGAGGTGTGGGTGGTTCGTGTCTGAGGGGCGTCGTACGTGTGCGGTGCAGGTTCCCCCGGTCAATCACCAACCGCTAGCTGACGCTGACGATCGGGAGCCGCAGCGCGCCGGGGGCCGACTCGGGGACGACCGGGTGGTGTGGAGCGACCGGTGCGAGGGACTCGTACGACGAGCCCAGTGACGGCCGGGAATCGGTCTCGCCCTTGTTGGGCCAGTAGGACATCGCGCGCTCGGCCTGGGCGGTGATCGTCAGCGACGGGTTCACGCCGAGGTTGGCCGAGATGGCCGAGCCGTCGGCGACGTGCAGGCCGGGGTGGCCGTAGACGCGCTGGTAGGCGTCGACGACGCCGTCCTCCGGTGAGGTGCCGATCGCGCAGCCGCCGATGAAGTGGGCCGTCATCGGCATGTTGAAGGGCTCGCCGATCGACGCGCCCGCCGTACCGCCCATGATCGTGGCCATCTTGCGCACGACCTTGTTGGCGACCGGGATCCAGGTCGGGTTGGGCTGGCCGTGGCCCTGCTTGGAGGTCAGGCGCCACTTCTTGGTGCCCGGGATCCGCTTGGGGTACGTCGTGATCGAGTTGTCGAGGGTCTGCATCACCAGCGCCACGACCGTGCGCTCCGACCAGTGCTTGAGGTCGTAGAGGTTCGCGACGTTCTTGCGCTCCTTCCACATCTCCTTCAGCCAGGTCTGCCAGCGCGGCTCCGGGCCGTCGCCGTCGGTGAGCACGGTCTGGAGCAGCGCCATCACGTTGCTGCCCTTGCCGTAGCGCACCGGCTCGACGTGGGTGTCCGCGTCAGGATGGAACGAGGACGTGATCGCGATGCCGTAGCTGTAGTCGACCGACCGGTCGGGGGCGATCGCGCCGCTGATCGACTCGGAGTTGGTCCGCGACAGGTAGCCCAGGCGGTCCGAGAGACCGGGCAGGTGGCCCTCGGCCTTCATCCGGTGCAGCAGCTTCTGGGTGCCGATCGCCGCGGCCGCGAAGACGACCTGCTCGGCGCTGATCGTCTTCGTCGACCGAGAGGTGCTCCGCCTGGCCTTGGTGAACTTGATCGTCACGTCGTACCCGCCGGCGTCGCGCGGCCGCACCCGCGTCACGGTCGAGAGCGGCATCACCTTCGCGCCGTTCTGCTCGGCGAGGTAGAGGTAGTTCTTCACCAGCGTGTTCTTGGCGTTGTACTTGCACCCGGTCATGCAGTCGCCACAGGCGACGCAGGTGTTGCGGTCGGGGCCGACGCCGCCGAAGAACGGGTCGGCGACGTGCTCGCCCCGCGCGGAGTCAGGGCCGCCGAAGAAGACGCCGACCGGGGTCGGGTGGAAGGTGTCGCCGACGCCGAGGTCGTTGGCCACCTTCTCCATCACGTCGTCCGACGGCGTGCGCAGCGGGTTCTCGACGACGCCGAGCATCCGCTTCGCCTGGTCGTAGTACGGCGCCAGCTCGCTCTTCCAGTCGGTGATGTCGCGCCACTGCGGGTCCTTGTAGAAGGCCTCGAGCGGCTCGTAGAGCGTGTTCGCGTAGACCAGCGACCCGCCACCCACGCCGGCACCGGCGAGGATCAAGGAGTCACGGACGGCGTCGATGCGCTGGATGCCGTACATGCCGAGCTCGGGCCGGAAGAGGAACCGCTTGACGTCGAAGGAGGTCTTCGCGAAGTCGGCGTCGTCGAAGCGGGCGCCGGCCTCGATCACGCCGACCTTGTAGCCCTTCTCGGTCAGCCGCAGCGCGGTGACCGAACCGCCGAAGCCCGAGCCGACGACCAGGACGTCGTAGTCGAAGTCGTCGGACATCAGGCGCGCCCCAGCTTCTTCATCAGGCGCTCCTGCGCGGTCATCACCTTCGCGAAGGTCTCGTCCTTCATGCCGAACATCGGCGCGAACCGCAGCAGCTTCTGTACGGCGACCGACTGCGGCTCGGTGTAGCGCAGGATCCCCTCGGACCCCTGGCGACGGCCGGTGCCGGACTCGCGCATGCCACCCATCGGCGAGTCGATGCTCGCGAAGGTGGCCGCGAAGGCCTCGTTGATGTTCACCGTGCCGCACTTGACGTGGCGGGCGATCACGCGCGCCCGCCGGGTGTCCTTGCTGTAGATCGAGGCGTTCAGGCCGTACTCCCCCGCGTTGGCGCGCGACACTGCGTCGGCCTCGTCGTGGAAGCGGTAGAGCGAGATCACCGGTCCGAAGGTCTCGTTGCCGAAGCAGGTCATCTCCGGGGTGACGCCCTCGAGGATGGTCGGCTCGTAGAAGTAGGGACCGAGGTCGGGGCGCGCCTTGCCGCCGGCCAGCACGGTGGCGCCCTTGGCCTTGGCGTCCTCGACGTGGGCGGTGACGGTGTCGAGCTGGTCCTGGCTGATCAGCGAGCCCATGTCGGCGCCCCACTCGATGCCGGGACGCAGGGCCATCGCCTTGGTGCGCTCGACGAACTTGGCCTTGAACCGGTCGTAGACCTGGTCGGCGACGAACATCCGCTCCATCGAGACGCACAGCTGCCCGGCGCTGGAGAACGTCGCCCGGACGGCGCCCTCCGCCGCGCGGTCGAGGTCGGCGTCACGCAGGATCAGCATCGGGTTCTTGCCGCCGAGCTCGAGCGAGCAGCCGATCAGCCGGTCGGCGCACTGCTTGGCGATCAGCTTGCCGGTCGCGGTCGAGCCGGTGAAGCAGACGTAGTCCGAGCGCTCGATGATCGGCGTGCCGAGCTCGCGACCCGGTCCGGCGACGACGTTCCACAGGCCCTCGGGGAAGCCCGCCTCCTCCAGCAGGTGGGCGGCGTACAGCGCCGAGAGCATCGTCTGGGCGTCGGGCTTGGTGACCACGGCGTTGCCGGCGAGCAGCGCCGGGAGGCCGTCGATCAGCGCGAGGTTGAACGGGTAGTTCCACGGCGCGATGATCCCGACCACGCCCTTGGGGACCTGGTTGACCTCGACGTGGGTCAGGCCACGGACCACGCCGATCCGGCGCGCGGGGTCGAGGTGCCGGTGGGCGGTGCGGGCGTAGTAGCGCGCGGTCATCGCGACGTGCAGCGGCTCGTCGTACGCGTGCTTGCGGGCCTTGCCGGACTCCCAGCAGATCAGGTCCATGATCTCGTCCTGGTGGTCGAGCACCAGGTCGTGCAGCCGGAGCAGCAGCTGCGAGCGGTGCTCGAGCGTGGTCTGGGCCCAGGCCTGCTGGGCACGCCGCGCCCGGGCGAAGGCCTCCTTGACGTCGGCCTCGCTGGACTGCGGGATCATCGCCAGCGGCTGGCCGGTGATCGGGGGTGTACGTCGGCACCGAGCTCCCGGTCGTGGACACGACCCGCCTGGTCAGCGAGCGCACGTACGCCGGGTCCAGGGCGTACGACGCGGTCGGGTCGTGCTCGGGATCGGCCGGACCGACCTCCTGGCCGGACGAGGAGGGCGAGGGCTCGGGCTGGACGCTCATGCGCGGAGCCTAGACCGGCCACCTACTTTACACAACGCGCCGTCTTGTAAAATGAAACACGTTCTCGTTCGCCTGGTCGTCCCCTCGCTCCGTGGGAGCAGCCGGCGGCTCGGCGACCGGCCTCCAGCCGCCGTCCGGCCAGTCGGGGAAATTCCGGCAAAACGCCGCAAATCCCCCTCTCAGTGCTTCATGCTGGACGGCACACACCACCATCCGTCTCGGGAGGATCCGTGGCCGCTGGGTATTCGAGCGCGCTGGGTTCGCGCGCGCCACGAACGGCGGCGGAAAGGTCCGACCCGGAGCCGTCACCGGTGTCCAGCCGGCGGCGATGGCCGTCCTGGCTGCCGAAGGGCGGTTCGTTGCCCGAGGCCGACTGGCGGGCCCGGCACCGCTGGGTGATCGCGCTGTTGTGGGTGCACGTGGTCGCGATCCCGCTGTACGCGATCTACCGGGGCAACACGCTCGGGCACGCCTTGTTCGAGGCGCTGCCGGTGCTCCTGGCCATCATCCTGGCGAGCTCGAGCGAGCTGGGGCGAACGGCCCGGTCCTCGATCGCCGCTCTCGGCCTGATGCTCTGCTCGGGAGTCATCGTGCACCTCTCCGGGGGGCTCATCGAGGCGCACTTCCACTTCTTCGTGATGATCCCGGTGGTCGCGCTGTACGAGGCGTGGCTGCCGTTCGCCCTCGGGGTGGCCTACGTCCTGGTCCACCACGGGATCATGGGCACCCTGGACCCGCGGTCGGTGTACAACCACCCGGCAGCCTGGGAACGACCGTGGCTCTTCGCTGCAGCGCACGCCGCGTTCTTCGCCACGGCATGCATTGCCTGCATCGTGAACTGGTGGCTGCACGAGCGTGCGCGCGCCGCATCACAGGCACAGTCACAGCTGCTGAGCACCATCGTGGACTCGCTTCGCGACGGCCTGGTGGTCATCGACGCCAACGGGGAGATCCTGCTGCGCAACCCAGCCGGTGTCTCGTTGATGGGCGGTGTGAGCTGGGACGGCCCGAACGGGGGTCAGGGGCAGCCGTACGGGCTGTTCCGCCCCGACGGCGCGCAGGTGACACAGCAGGAGCTGCCCCACGTGCAGGCGCTGGCCAGCCACCTGCCGCACGATGTCGACCTCGTCGTCCGCAACACCGCCGCACCGCAAGGCAGGGTGCTGAGCTTCTCGGCCACGGCCCTGCCGCCGAACGGTGTCGCGGCCGCGCGTCCTGTCGTGGTGCTCTTTCGAGACATCACCGAGCGTCACCGCGCCGAACAGGCACTGGCGGGGGCGCTGGCCACCGAGCAGGAGGCGGTGGAACGACTTCGCGAGCTCGAGCGCGTGAAGTCCGACTTCGTCTCCACGGTCAGCCATGAGCTGCGTACGCCGATCACCAGCATCATGGGCTACGTCGAGGTGCTGGCGGACTGCGCGGTCGGTGACCTCAACGGAGCCCAGCTCGGGATCATGGAACGAGTCGACCGCAACAGCCGCCGGCTCCTGCTCCTGGTCGAGGACCTCCTCACGCTCTCGCAGATCGAGTCGTCACGACTGACCATCAACACCGTTCCCACCGACCTGCGCAACGTCGTCTCGGCCGCTCACGACGCGGTCGCGTGGCTGCTCAACACCCGATCACTGGACATGGCTGTCGACGTACCCGCCCACCCCGTTCATCTCGAGGTGGACCCGGTGGAGCTGGAGCGGATGCTGGTCAACCTGCTCACCAACGCCGTGAAGTTCACCCCGGACGGCGGCCGGATCGAGCTGGGCCTCACGGTCGACGACCTGCACGCAACGCTGATGGTCTCGGACACCGGAATGGGTATCCCCGAGTCCGAGCAGGACCAGCTGTTCACCCAGTTCTTCCGGTCCTCGACCGCGACCGAGCAGGCCGTTCAGGGCACCGGTCTGGGCCTCACGATCGTGCAGGCCATCGTGGCCATGCACGGCGGATCCATCGAGGTCGAGTCCAGCGCCGGTCAGGGGACCACCTTCACCGTGCGCCTGCCCTACGCCGCGCTCGCCTCAGACCTGGCCGACGGCGCGGACACCCTGGATCTCGAGAAGCAGTCCGCGGCTCTCGCCTGAAGCCTCCTCACTCCTCCGGGTCCGCCGGCGGCTCGGCGCCGGCCTCCTCGTCGCGCTCGGCCCACTCCAGCAGGGGCGCGATGTCGAAGACCGCGTCGTCGATCCCGGCGTGCAGGTCGCCCAGCTCGGCGAACCGCGCCGGCATGGTCGCGATGGTGAAGTCGTCGGGATGGCAGTCGTCGATCTCCTCCCAGTGCACCGGCGCGCTGACCGTGGCGATCTCGTTGCCGCGCACCGAGTAGGCCGCCGCGATGGTGTGGTCGCGGGCGTTCTGGTTGTAGTCGACGAACAGGTCGTGGGGGTCGCGGTCCTTGCGCCACCAGGTGGTGGTCACCTCCTCCGACCGGCGTTCGACCTCGCGGGCGAAGGCCAGCGCGGCCCGGCGTACGTCCTTGAAGCCGTGGTCGGGCCGGATCCGCACGTAGATGTGCATGCCCTTGCCGCCGCTGGTCTTGGGGAAGCCCGTGGCGCCGAGGTCGTCGAGGACCTCGTGGGCGAGATGAGCGACCCGCTGGACGGTCTCCCAGGTGCACAGCGGCCCGGGGTCGAGGTCGATGCGCCACTCGTCGGGCTTCTCGGTGTCGGCCCGGCGGCTGTTCCACGGGTGGAACTCGACGGTGCTCATCTGCACCGCCCAGATCACCTGCGCCAGCTCGGTGACGCAGAGCTCGTCGGCGGTGCGGCTCCAGCGCGGGAAGAACACCCGCACGGTCTCCATCCAGGGCGGGGCACCCTTCGGCAGCCGCTTCTGGTGGACCTTCTCCCCCGTCACCCCGGTCGGGAAGCGGTGCAGCATGCAGGGCCGCTCGCGCAGGGCGTTGACGATGCCGTCGCCGACGGAGAGGTAGTACTCGACCAGGTCGAGCTTGGTCTCGCCGCGCGCCGGGAAGTAGACGCGGTCCGGGTTGGAGACGCGCACGACCTTGTCGTCGACCTCGATCTCCACCGCCGGCGAGGAGCTGGCCATCAGGACGCCTCCACCCCGAGCGCGGCGAGCTGCTCCCGCAGCACGTCGACGCCGTCGCGGTGGTGCCAGTACACCGCCGGGAGCCCGCAGGCCTGGGCCGCGTGGACGTTCTCGAGGGTGTCGTCGACGAAGACCAGCTCACGCAGCTCGACGCCGAGGTCGGCCGCGATGCGGTGGAAGAACTCCTCCTCCGGCTTCGCGGCACCGACCTCGCACGAGTAGAAGCAGCGGTCGAGCAGCTCGTCGTACCCCATCCGGGCGCGCATGTACGACGTCCGCAGGTCGTCCTGGTTGGTCGCCAGGTGGCACCCGAACCCGGCCGCCCGCAGCTCGCGCACGAGCACGCGCGAGGGCTCGACGACGTCGATGGTCCCCCACACCTCGCTGACCCGCTCGACGTGCTCGGCGAGGTCGCGCTCACCCAGCGCGGCGGGCAGACGCTCGGTCATCGCGACGTCCCCGCGGATCGCCTCCTCCATCTGCGGGAGCAGCAGGTCGAGCAGTGCGAGCGACTCCTCGGTGCCGATCACCCCACCCAGCAGGTCGAACCAGCTCGCCGGCACCTGCTGCAGCACGCCGTCGGCGTCCCACAGGACCGCCGTGACTGCCGAGGGACCGGGCATGGTCAGTCGGTGCCGTGCTCGCGGACGAAGTCGAGGATCTGCTGCGAGAGCTCGGGCCGGCAGACGATCAGGTCCGGCAGCAGCACGTCGTCCTGGTTGTAGACGAGCGGCGAGCCGTCGACCCGGCTCGTGAACAGACCGGCGGACCGGGCCACGGCGACCGGAGCCGCGGAGTCCCACTCGTACTGGCCGCCGGCGTGCACGTAGGCGTCGCTGATGTCTCGCACCACCGACATCACCTTCGCGCCGGCCGACCCCATCGGGACGAGCTCGCCGTCGAGGTGCTCCACGAGGGCCTTCACGAAGGCGGGCGGCCGGGTGCGCGAGGCGACGATGCGCGGCCGGCTCGCCGTCGAGGGAGGTACGACGGGAGGCTCGCCGGTGTGGAACGTCTGGTCGAGGGTGGGCAGCGCCACCGCACCGGCCACCAGCTCCCCGCGCTCCCAGAGGGCGACGTGCACTGCCCAGTCGTCGCGGGGCGGCTCGGAGAACTCACGGGTGCCGTCGAGCGGGTCGACGATCCAGACCCGGTCGCGCTCCAGCCTCCGGCGGTCGTCCTTGCCCTCCTCGCTGAGGACCACGTCGTCCGGGCGGACCTCGGCCAGCAGCCGCATCAGCAGCTCGTGGGCGGCCTGGTCACCGGCGTCCTTGAGGGCCCGGCCCTCGAGCCCCTGCTGACGCACCTCGAGCAGCAGGTGTCCTGCCTCGGTGGCAGCCCAGGCAGCCACCTGGTGGTCGTCGGCGTCGGAGGCGATGGACGTGCGCGCTTGGTCGTCAGTCACGGCGCCAGCCTAGAGGGACGTCTTTCGCTCCTGGTCCGACGACGTGCATCGTCGTGGCACGGACCGGCTCACGCCTTCTGGTTGGCCCGGCCTCGCAGGTGATAGCCGTAACGAGACATGAGGGGCGATGCGAGGGCTGTGGCAACCCGACGATCGCGGTCGCCGAGACCGTCGATCCAGCGTGTGTCCAGACGGAGCATCGTCTCCCCGTCCGTGTGTCGGTTCGGATTTCCCATGACGGTGTGGGACCGGGGCATGTTGAGCGTCGACTCGCCGGTGAACGGGAGCTCGGCGGCGTCCAGCTCCACCCAATCGGCGATCTCCCCGAAGGCCGTTCGCGGGGCTGACATCAGATCCTCGTAGCGGACACGACGGTACCTTCCCTCCGCCACGACCGGCTTCACACATCGCTCGATCAACAGGTTGCGCACGTCCCAATGAAAGGTGTTCCGGCCCGATCGAGAACTGCTTCATCGCGTGCCCGGAAGAGTCCGAGCCGTGAGCCTTTTCCTGCATCCCCGAGTAGGCCGCTGCGCGAGGGTCACGCACCACGTGAAGCAGGTGCAGGTCGACGTCCGGGGCCATGGCGGCAGCAAGCGCGTCCGAGGGATTCTTGGTCGAGTCCACGACCACGGACGCACCCGACTGCTGCGCCACCGACTGGTAGACCTCACTCAGTGCGCGGGCGTAGCGAAGGTCGGGGCGCCCCCGCCTCCACTCCCAGTAGCGGGCAGGCACGTCATCGTTGCGCCACGAGTCGCGTCGCAGCTGCCGAATCTCGTAGCGTCGTTCGGTGGTCATCCCGAGCTGGTCGAACACGGGCTTCCACACGGGGCATTCGAAGATGACCTGTCCGCACCCGCACTCGAATCCGGCTGGGTGTTCCTTCATCCACAAGTAGTTGAGCTCGCCGATGTGGATCGCCCCTGGGGCGCTACCGAGCACGTTGCCCGTCACCGTGGTCCCGGACCGCAGCCACCCAGCGATGAACAGGACCCGCACCATGCCCGTACCCTAGACGACCGAGGCGCACTGGCCCGCTCCAGTGGTCATGACTGGTGGGGCATCTCGGGACGCGTCACAAGGCGATGGCGGAATGCGGCACCTGGCTCCGAAGACCGGGATTGCTGCGGTCCGGCCGATTGATCCCCACTAGCATGTGCCCAGCATCCACAACAGGGGGAGACCGACCCGGTGACCGACGATTCACAGACCAGCCCACGAAGAGCGGCCCTCGTGGCCGCCCTTCGGCGTAGTGCTGTCCTCATCCTGGTCCTGGTCGCCACCGGCACCGCGGTCGGCGTGGCTGCTGGCCTGCAACGGGCCGAAGACCACACGGCGCGGGCATCCATCCTGGTCTCCCCGCTCGACGGCAACCCCTACAACACCACCGGCCGTGGCGATGACCTGATCAACCTCGAGACCGAGGCCCAGCTGGTCCACTCCGACCCGGTCGCGCGCGCCGTGGCCGAAAGCATCGGCGACCCCGCGAGCGCCACCGACATGCTGGCCGGGCTCGACGTGACGGTGCCCGCGAACACCCAGATCCTCACGATCGACTACACCGCCGGCTCCGACTCCGTCGCCCTGCGTCGTGCCCAGGGCTTTGCGGAGTCCTACCTCGACTTCCGCAAGGCGCGCACCGAGGACGTGACCCGCTCGAAGACCGAGCGCATCCAGAGCCAGATCAACGCCCAGAACAAGTCGCTCTCCACCCTGGTGACCAGGTCCAACGCCGAGACCAACCCCTCGAAGAAGAGCCTGCTCCAGGAGCAGATCAGCGGGGTGACCACCCAGATCGGCCAGCTGCAGGCTGAGCTCGCCCAGCTCCAGACCGGCTCGATCGACCCCGGCCAGGTGATCACCCCGGCCACGACCGTCGGCACCAGTTCACTGCGCACCCTGCTGACGTACGCCCTGATCGGTGCCCTCGCGGGCCTGGCGCTCGCGCTCGCCATAGTGGTCATCCGCGCACGCGCGGAGAACCGGATCCACCATGCCGATGACGTCCTCCCCTCGGGGCTGCCACTGCTCGGCAGCGTCTCGATGAACGAGGTGCTCGACACCAACGAGGGCATCGCCCTGCTCGACGAGGGAGAGAGTCTCCAGATCGGTCCGGGCCTCCAGGCACTGCGCGTAGCGGTCCTCGCGGGTGAGCGCCGTCGGCCCGTCCGCATCCTGTACGCCGCTGCCACCGAGTCGGCCCGTTACCCACGTACCGCCCTCGGCCTCGCCTACGCCGCGGCGGCCTCGAACCTCAACGACAGTGCTCGTGGACGCCACCGGCGACGGCGGTGACATCACCAACTTCCTCGAGCTCGAGTCCCACCGCGGCTTCACCGACGTCCTCGCCGAGGACAGCACCGTTGACTCCTCGCTGGTCAGGCTCACCAAGCACCTCAGCGTGCTGCCGTCCGGCAAGCCGGATCCGCGCACCGACGACCTGCTCACCGGCCCGGGCGTCTCCACCGTCTTCGACCAGCTCGCCAGCACCCACGACATCGTCGTGGTGGCCACTGGCCCCCGACGCACACCCCAGTCGCAGGCGCTCGCCATGGTGACGGACGTCACCGTCCTCGAGGCCGTGGAGAGCCAGTCGCGCGTCGGTGACCTCGTCGCCGTCGCCGACGACCCGAACGCCGCACCGTCCATCCTGGGCGTGGTGTTCGTCGGCCGGGCCCGGGCCCGGTCGCGCCAACGCACCGGGGCATGACCGAGGTCCGACGCGAGGTGACCGACGACACTCGGCGACACCTGACCCACGTCGCCCGGGGCGGCGCACTCGGGCTCTTCGGGGCCGGAATCTCCGCGATCGCCGGTTTCGTGCTGGTGCTGATCGTCACCAACATCTACCCCGCCCACGCGGCGGGGCTGTTCTTCACCGTCACCTCGGCGTTCCTCCTGATGTCGGCCTTCACCACGCTGGGCGTCGAGACGGGCCTCGGTCGGTTCCTGCTGCGCTACGAGGCCCAGGGCCGGCACGGCGACATCCCGTTGACCATCCGGGCCGCGTTCCGGCCGACGATGATCTACACAATCCTGCTCGCGATCGCGGTGGTCATCCTCGCCGAGCCGCTGTCGAGCTGATCGGACTCGATGATCCTAGGAGGGCGCGGCCAGCGTGCGGGTCCTGGCCGTCGTGCTCCCCCTGCGCACGTGGAGCACGCTGTGCCTCGCCGGCACCCGCGCTTTCGGCCGGATGCGCGCCACCGTGCTGGTCGACAAGATCGGCCGCCCGCTCGCCCAGCCCGTGCTTGTCCTGGCGATGTCGCTGGCCGCAGCAGACCTGCTCGGCCTGACCATCGCCTACGCCGTGCCATACGCCTTCGCCGCCCTGTGGTCCTCGTGGCTGTTCCGGCGCTTCCTGAAGCGGCGTGGCACGATGGAGCACACCGAGCCGACCAAGAGCTACAAGGAGCTCTCGCGCGAGTTCTGGAAGTTCACCTGGCCGAGAAGCATCACCCGGATCTCCCAGATGGCCATCCAGCGCATGGACATCATCCTGATCGCGGCCATGCGCTCCCCGAAGGAGGCGGCGATCTACACCGCTGCGACGCGCTTCGTGGCGCTGGGCCAGTTCGGCACCCAGGCGATCCAGCAGGTGCTCCAGCCGAAGTTCACCGCTCTGCTGGCCAACGACGAGACCGAGAGCCTCAAGGAGGTCTACCAGATCTCGGCGGCGTGGAGCATGCTGGTGGCGTGGCCCATGTACGTCGGGGTCGCGGCCGCACCCATCGTCTACCTGGGCATCTTCGGCCAGGAGTACGTCGACAACGGCGTCGTCGTGGTGCTGCTGATGGCGCTCGGGATGATGTTCGCCGTCGCCACCGGCCCGTGCGACACGCTGCTGCTGATGTCCGGGCGCAGCGCGCTCAGCCTCGGGAACTCCCTGCTGGCCCTCGCGCTCGACATCATCCTCTGCTTCATCCTCATTCCGCGGATGGGGATCACCGGCGCGGCGCTGGCCTGGGCGATCGCCGTCATCTCCCGCGCGTTGCTGGCCACCCTGCAGGTGCAGTTCACGATGTCGATCCTCAGCTTCGGCAAGGCCGCCCTGGTCGCGGCCGCCGCCAACCTGCTCTGCTTCGGCCTCCCGATCGCCGTGACCGGCCTCTTCGTGGACCTCAACGTGCTCACCCTGCTGGTGGTGCTGGCCTTCTGCTTCCCCCTCTACGCGCTCGTGCTCTGGCTGGGCGCGCCGCGTGCTGATGCTCGACGTCCTCAGCGGCCTCATCCGCCGCCGGCGCAGCTCGACCCCGGGAAGCGGTGAGGTAGCGACAAGGTCGATCCCGACTCGTTCCAGGACGAGGTAGCCCCCGGGGCCTGCCCATGCATGGCCTCGGCCGGCCGTGAGGTCCCGCTCGAAGGCGCATCGTGGAGCAGGCGCACGTCGAGTGGTCACCCAACGGTGGAGAAGACCTGAGCCGCGACCCCGGTGGGTGTCGCGGCTCAGGTGACGGTGTCCCGGCCGCGCTGGGTGACCGGGGTCGGGCTCAGAGGGTCGGCGTGCCTCGCAGCGCAGCTTGAACTGCGCTCTTCTTCTTGTCCGTCGTCAGCGCCCAGTTGGCCACGCTGTTGAGGGTGGTGTTGAAGTAGGTGAACGCAACGCCACCGTAGGACTTCATCTCTCTGTAGGTGCGGGACACCCACTGGGGATCCACTTCGCGATGCCTTGTCCGTGTAGCCGGTCTCAGCGATGCCCCACGGCACGCCGCGTCTTGTTGGTCCAGGCCTGGAGCTTGGCTGAAGTAGTCGTGGTCATGTCGGTGCCCTTGGTGTTCTCCTTGCCGTCCTTGCACGACGCCGTACTTGTTGTAGATGTCGAAGCCGGCCAGGTCGATCTTGGTGTTCTTGGGCCACAGCGATTCCAGGCTGTACTGCTTGTCGCCGTAGAACTGGGCTAGCCGGTGAGCACGATCGAGTAGGCCACGTTGGGGGCGGTCGAGCGCACGATCGGCGCCAGGTGGGCCTGCATCGCCGTCCACTGCGTGATGTCCCCGTCGCCCTCGGGCTCGTGGTGGAAGGCGAGCCAGACCGGGCCGTCGAGCTTGCTCAGCTTGGTGGAGAGGTCACGGACCCAGGTGTCGCCCTTGCCAGCAGCCATCTCGGGCCAGTTGTAGGGGAGCTTGAAGCTGATCCACGGGAGCACGGCCGGCGGCCAGGTCGGCCTTGGCAGTCTTGACGGCCGAGTCCACCTGGTGCCGCCCCAGTAGGTGCGCCGCACGCCGAGCTGCTGACCCATGGTGTCTTCCCACGGGGTGGGGTCGGAGTTCGAGCCGTAGGCGCTGCCGATGAAGGCGGCGCAGCTGCTGGGGATACCGCGAGCGCTGACCGCGCAGCCGTTCGAGAGGTGACCGGCTGATCCCCCAGGCGGGTGGTCGGCGTCGGGTCGGTCGGCGTCGGGTCGGTCGGCGTCGGGTCGGTCGGCGTCGGGTCGTCGGCGTCGGGTCCGTCGGCGTCGGGGTGGGGTCCGTCGGCGTCGGGGTCGGGTCAGTCGGCGTCGGGGTGGGGTCGGTCGGCACCGGCACCGGCAGCGGGATCGGCGTCGGCGGCAGCCACCTGAGGACCGAGACGTCGTCGACGATCAGCGACTTGCCCTTCTTGAGGCGGCTGGCCATCACACGCACGTTGAGGTTCGTCCCCGAGTGCAGGGTGGTCGCGGTCATGGTGACCTTGCGCCAGGCCTTGACGGCGGCGAACCGCTTGGAGGTGTTCTTCACCGCGCGACCGTTGGAGGTCTCGCGCAGGATGATGCGTCCGCCGGCAGAGGGCTGGGTGGTCCGGATGTAGGCCGACACGGTGTAGCGCTGCGCCGGCCTGGCTGGACCGGGCGATGTTCGAGCGGCTGTTCAAGATCGCTGGGCCCGTACGACGGTTCGTCAGCTGCGCCGCGCGGGTGCCACTGCGGCCCTTCTTGACGATCGTCATCTTGGTCGGCGAGCTGCTGGTGAACCAGCCGGCGCGGCCGCCGTCGAAGCTGCCGTTCTTCATCGTCTGCTGGCGCTGAGCCACGGCGTTCGACGGGGAGGCGGCCGTGATGCCGACGGTGGCGACCAGTGGCAGGACTGCCAGACTGAGCACAAGGTGCTTGGATCGAGCGTTCATTTTGGTTCTCCGCGGGGGTAGAGGTTCGAACCGGATTCCTAAGAGCCCTCCCCGTCCGCCCGAGTGGCGGGGTATGACCTAAAAGGACTATAAGGGATCAAAACGGACATTTGGCTAGTTTTCTCCGAAACTAGGTCAGTCTCAGCCTCAAGGTCGCCCACGACGTCTAGGGCAGCCGTCAGATGCGGCGCGCCTGCGAGCGGCCGGCACGCGGCAATGCCCGGGCATGAAAAAGCCCCGCCACCGTCACCGGGTGTGACCGGGACGTGCCGCGGGGCAGGGTGCTCTCAGCCCGTCAGGCGGGCCTGCTCGAACGAGGTCAGATGCCGTGACCGCGGTTGTGCGCGATCTTCATCAGTCGCTCGGCCGAGACCAGGTGCAGGGCGACGGCGCCGGCGAGGTAGGCCCGCCGCTCGCGCGGGTTCACCCGGACCGTGCGCCAGGCCTGGCGCAGGGCCGGCCTGGTCTCCCCCAGCGCTGCGAGCGCGAACGCCCGGCGGCCGTAGAGCCGCCCCAGGGCCTGGGGGTCCTGGTGGAAGACCTGGTGCTTGTTGAGGCTGTAGTCGATCGAGTCGACGATCGTCTGCCACCGCTGGGAGAACATCGACTGCCCCCAGCGCACCTTCACGAGCGGCTCCGCGACCACGGCGAAGCCACCGGCCTGGGCGGAGCGGATGATCCAGTCGAAGTCCTCGCCGTAGCTGCCGGGGAGCTCCTCGTCGACGAGCCCGATCGGGCCCTCGAGGGCGTCGCGACGCACCATCACGGTCGAGGGGTGCGCCTCCATCACCCGGTTGCGGACCAGCTGCTTGAGGGTCATGTCCTCGGCACGGGGTACGCGCGGGACCTCGCTCTCGGCGTACATCACGATGATGCCGGTGACGGCGGTGATGGCCGCAGGGTCCGAGGCCAGGGCGGCGACCTGCTTCTCCACCTTGGTCGGCAGCCACTCGTCGTCGTCGTCACAGAACGCGACGAGCGGGGCCGAACCGGCCAGGATGCCGGAGTTCCGGCCGCCCGCCAGCCCGGGTGACCGCTCGTTGGTCATCACGCGGATGGTGCGCAGCGCGTCGGCGCGGGCCACGGTCTCGTCGGGGTCGCACTGGTCGAAGACGACGTGACAGACGATCTCGCCGGTGTAGGTCTGGTTCCAGATCGCGTCGAGGGCGAGCCGGAGCAGCTCAGGCCGGTTGCGGGTCGCCACGACCACGTCGACGCGCGGCAGCGCGTCCTGGTCGACGGTCGCCTGGCTCGTCGCGGTCTGGGCATCCTGGGTCATGCCGTTCCTTGTCGTCGCTCGTCGGTCATCCGGGCGAATCGCCACAGCCGGCGCATGTTCTCGGCGTCGGCCACGAGGTAGAAGCACAACCCCACCACGAGACCCACGCCGACCCAGCGGGACGGGAGGAGAAGCGGGGCGAGGCCGAGCATGGCGATCTCCGCTTCGAGCGCCCACGGTACCGGCGACATGTTGAGCCGACGACAGAAGGCGACCCAGTGGCGTACGACGGGGACGTTCACCTGACGGGTGTGGTCGACTCCGCCCTCCCCCAGACCGAGGGCACCGGCGAGCTGCTTGCGGTAGGCGAGGGCCCAGTTGTAGAAGAGCATCGCCCCGAGCAGGGCCACCGGGACCAGCTGGTGGACGTCGTCGCGGCGGAGCAGCGTCCACGACAGGGCGGCCGTCACCACGGCGATGCCGCCGACGTCGGCGGCGATGTCGAGCAGCGCTCCGCGCGCCGAGCTCGTGCCCTGGGCACGGGCGACCTTGCCGTCCATGCAGTCGACGAAGAAGCGCAGCAGGAACAGGGCCCCACCCACCCGGAGCTGCCCGGTGGCGAAGCACGCAGCCGAACCGATCGCACAGAGGATGGCAGTGGCGGTGACCCGGTTGGGCGTGACGTGGCTCGACTTCGCGAGCCACGCGGCGAGCGGGGTGGCCAACGGGTCGACCATGAAGCGGGTCCAGATCTCGCGCGGTCGCCCGGCGGCGACAGGTGCCGGTTGGCTCACGATCGCCTCCTTCGCCATGGTCGGCGGGGCCTCCATCCGGGGAAGGCTGCCATCAGCAGGGCTCCGATCGCCAGTCCGATGGCGGCGCCGGTGGTGATCGGCACCTGCGGCAGACCGTGCAGCTTGACCGGGTCCCTGGTCCGGATCACCTCTCCAGCCGTCGTCGGGGTCAGCAGGACGTTGGTCACCGCTGCCTGGAGCTTCTCGCGCGTCGGCGCCTCCTGCGCGGCAGAGGTGATGCGCTGCCCCGATCCGCGGAGCTCGGCGATCTGCTCCCGGAGCAGGACGAGGGTCTGGTCCCGACGCTTGGAGAGGTAGTCCTGACGCGTCACCAGGTAGGACTGTGCGAGCGCCTGAGCCTGCCGTTCGACCGTCGCCTTGTCGCCGGCACGGACCTCGATCGTGAGCACACTCGTGTTCGGTGCGGCGGTGATCCGCACCCGTTCGCGCAGCTCGTTCAGGGCCGCGGTGTCCCGGGTGCCCAGGACGCGGCTCAGCGACTGGCGGGAGATCAGCAGTGCCGCCTCGGTGTCGATGGTGACGTCGCCCGGCAGGTTGTCCTCGTCCGTCACCCCGGTCGTGGACAGGTAGACCGGCGGCTGCGCCAGCAGGAGCGACACCTGGGTGGCGTAACCGGCCGGCGACCGGGTGGCGATGAATCCACCCACGGCGGCGCCGATGAGCATGAGGGCGACGAGGTAGGGCGCGCAGGCACGCACGCGCGCCCACGCCGCGGACATCAGTCGCGGCGTCCGCCCCGATGCCTGTTCACGGGCGACCAGGCCGATCGCGATCATCACCGTCAGCAGCGGCATGCCGAGGGTGTCGTAGATGAAGATCTGCAGGCAGAAGAAGGCCAGCACGAAGGTGCAGAGAGTCTCGCTCGTGGTGCGACATCGCCAGCTGCGCCAGAGCGCCTGCAGGAAGAACGCCACGAAGAAGATGGCCCCCACGAAGCCCTGGCCGAAGATGACGCCCCAGAGATGGCCCTGCGTGCCGAGCGGTGGTACGCCGCACGCCTCGCAGTCAGGCGTGTCGGCACTGGCGATCGAGGAGAACCCGCCCTGCACGTCCCGGGTGCTGCCGAAGCCGACCACCGGAGAACCCTCGAAGGCACTGCTGACGGTTCTCGAGATCAGCTCGCCGCGCCGCTCGTTGCTGTGCTGGTGGGCCAACCGCTCCTGGAAGATCGTGTCGAGCGGGCTGACCACGAAGCCGACGACGACCGCGACGAGCAGGGCGACCGACGCCAGGACGGGCACCAACCGACCGGTGCGCAGCACCAGGATCACGGCACCGACGACGCCGAGGACGAGCGAGGCCCACAGGCCGCGGTTGAGCGAGTAGACGATCGGGACGAGGGAGACCAGCAGCACCACCGGTGCGGCGTACCGCTGCCAGCGGGGGCCGTAGTGGAACCAGGCCACGATGAAGAACGGCAGGTAGAGGGACAGGCTGCTGCCCCACGAGTTGGCGAACGGGAACGGCGCCTTCGGACGCGCCTCGGGCCGGCCCAGGACGTTCTGGATGTCCGCGACCTCGGGGTGGACGATCGACTTGACCAGGCCGTTGCTGCGCAGGCCGTGCGGCAGCAGCATCTCGAACGGCGAGGTGAACTCCAGGTGCGGCACCAGTACGCCGACCAGTCCGCCGACCGTCGTGACCACGAACATGTACGCCAGCAGCTGGTAGAGCCACCGGCGCGGCAGCTCGGACTCCTTGAGGTTGGCGATCCAGAGCAGGACGACCGTCGCGGTCAGGTACCACGCCACGCGGTAGCCGAACACCAGGAGCCGCGCGGAGCCTCCCCCCGGCTCGGCACCCGGCGCGTCGGCGAACAGCACGAACACGCCCAGCAGCAGCCAGGCGATGTAGAGCAGCCACAGGGTGAAGCCGCCGGGCAGGACCAGACGGCGCCGGCGCAGGAGCTGGTCGGCCATCACCAGGGCCATCGCCATCGGGATGAGCGTGCGCAGTCCCATGGCCCACCACAGCGGGAACCCCAGCAGGGTGACCGTCAGCGGCCAGTGGGTGGGCAGCCTGCGTCGACGGCGCGCACGCGGGCGCGCCGATGGTGCCACGACCACCGGGTCACGTTCGACCAGCATCCCCGTCAACGAATTCGCCTTCTACCCAGCAGCAGGACGGCCCCAGCCTACGAGGTACTCCCGGCTGGTCGACCAAAACAGTCATCTGGCTCAAGTGGTGATTATCATCCGACCGTGATGACCCAGGTACGCGCCCTGTTCGCCGTACTCGTGGCCCTGATGCTGCTGTCGGCCTGCTCGGACGGCTCGAGCCCGGACTCCAGCCCGGACTCCAGCCCCGAGGCATCGGCGACCGGGAAGGTCTCGCCGAGCCCGAAGGCCGGTGCGGTGGGCTCGTCCGCAGTGCTCGCTGAACACCCAGCGACTGAGCCTCCTGGTCCGCGACTGGGGGCGGGTCTACGACTCCATCGGCCGCGAGGACCACCACCGCTACACGCGGGCCATGGCCACGGATCTGGACAAGCTCGCGGATGCGGCCGCGACCTGCGCCGGCGCCGGGAAGTTCACGACGTTCCGGGCCGACGTGGACCGCATCGATGCGCTCTCGCGCCGGCCGGCGCCGGACTACGCGCTCTACGACGACGCCGTGGCCCACGGGAACGAATGGCTCGCAGGGGTCGGATTCGGCAGCAATGCCCTTTCAGTGGGCTAGACCGTACAAAACCGCCACAACCGCCTGGCGGAACTTGCTGCCTACACTGCCAATCGCCGTCCACGGGGGGCTGGCGAACGTCAGGTAGGGCATCAAGGGGGCTGTGTGATTCGGCGACTCGGCGTCGTGCACCGCAGGGCATTCCGCGATCTCGCGGGTCCTGCTGCTGGGCACCCGCCAGCGCTCGCGACGGCCTCATCCCTGCGCACGCCGCGCCTTCCGCGCGCTGCGCGACGCCCCTGGTCGTGGTCGAACCGGTCCAGGGACTGAACCAACGAGTTGGAGACATGCCATGAGCGGGACCCTTCGAGCAGCACGGCGCCGCACCCTGCGCCGGACCGCGGTGAGCGGGCTGGCAGCGCTGCTGGCGACCGCGGGAGTGCTGGTGCCGCTGGCGCCAGGCGCCCAGGCGGTGAACTCGCCGCAGGGCCGGCTGGTCTCGGACCAGCCGGCGAACGGCACGCCCCACGTGCTCGACGGCGGCGGTCAACTCCATCGCCGAGGTCGGCAACACCATGATCCTCGGCGGCACCTTCACACCGCGCGCAACGACTCCAGCCAGACCGTGCTGACCCGCCACCGGCTGCTGGCCTTCGACGAGACCACCGGGCAGATCAGCACCAGCTTCGTCCCCGACCCCAACGGCGACATCACCACGGTCATCCCCGCAGGTGACGGCACCTCGGTCTACGTCGCCGGCTCGTTCAGCAGCATCGGCGGCGTGGCCCGCTCGAACATCGCCCGCGTGCGCGTCTCCGACGGAGCGGTGATCACGGCCTTCAACGCCGGCACCGTGTCGGGCAGCATCAAGGACCTGCGGCTCGAGGACGGCCGGCTGTGGCTGGCCGGGGCCTTCACCCACGTCAACGGCAAGGCCCAGAAGGGCCTGGCGACGGTCGACCCGACGACCGGCGCGTTCGACCACCTACATGCGGCGCACCATCGCCGGGCGTGCACAACGGTGGCTACACGACCGTCTCCAAGATCGACATCACCCCCGACGGGTCACGCCTGGTCGCCATCGGCAACTTCGACACCCTCGACGGCGTCAAGAACCACCAGATGTTCATGCTGGACCTCTCCGGCGCCGCGGCCGCAGCCGTCGAACTTCCGGACCTCGTTCTACGAGTCCGGCTGCTCGCAGTCGTTCGACAGCTACATGCGCGACCTCGACTTCTCCCCCGACGGCTCCTTCTTCGTCATCTCCACGACCGGCGCCTACGGCGGCGCCGACTCGGCCTGCGACCAGACCTCCCGCTGGGAGACCGGCGCCACCGGCACCGACGTCCGCCCCTCCTGGACCGACTACACCGGCGGCGACACGACGTACGCCGTGGAGATCACCGACTCGGCCGTCTACACCGGCGGTCACGCCCGCTGGCAGAACAACGCCTTCGCGGGCGACACCGCCGGCCCCGGCGCCGTGGCACGTCCCGGCATCGCCGCCCTCGACCCGGCCAACGGCCTGCCCCTGTCGTGGAACCCGACCCGCACCCGCGGCGTCGGCGTCTTCGACTTCCTGGTCACCTCCCGCGGGCCTCTGGGTCGCCTCCGACACCGACCGGATCGGTGACTACCACTACCACGGCCGCATCGCGCTGATGCCGCTCGCCGGACAGACGATCCCGGCCGTCTCGACGCCCACGCTGCCCAACGACATCTACGTCGGCGGGGGCGTCGGCGCGGCCACCGACCCGAGCGTGCTCTACCGCGTCAACGCGGGCGGCGACGCGCTCTCGGCCGCCACGCGGCATCGACTGGGCCGCCGACACCGGCGGCTCGCCGAGCCCGTACCACAACCCGGAGAACAACCGCGCCGGCTACTCCGCGGTCGGCAACGGTCGACTCGACCGTGCCCGCCGGGACGCCGCGCGCCCTGTTCGACACCGAGCTCTGGGACGGCGGTGACGGCCCCGAGCAGTCCTGGAACTTCCCGGTCGACGCCGGTGTCCCGCTCAAGGTGCGGCTCTACTTCGCCAACCGGTGCTCGTGCACCGCGCAGGCCGGCCAGCGCAAGTTCGACGTCGACGTCGAGGGCACCCGGGTGCTGGACGACTTCGACGTCACGGCCTCGGCCGGCGACAACACCGGCACGATGCGCTCCTTCGACGTCACCAGTGACGGCAACGTGGACATCGACCTCTCCCACGTCGTGGAGAACCCGATGATCAGCGGCATCGAGATCCTGCCGCACCGACCTCGGCCCGGCACCCGCGTCGAGCATCGTGCGCCGCTCGTACGACGGTGGCACCGTCGGTGCCTCCATGGTCGTGCCCGACCGGCGGGATCGACTGGAACCAGGTCCGTGGAGCCTTCATGCTCAACGGCCAGCTCTACCTCGCGCAGGCCGACGGCACGTTCACTCGTCGTACCTTCAACGGGTCGAGCTACGGGCGCCCCGGTCGCCGTCGACACCCAGGACGAGCTGAACCCGCTGCTCGGACTGGAAGAACGACGTCCAGTCGGCGACGAGCATGTTCTACGACTCCGGGCGGATCTACTTCACCCGCGCCGGCTCCAGCCAGCTCTACTACCGCTACTTCACCCCGGAGAGCGACGTCGTCGGCGCGAAGCGCCTCGTGGCCAGCGACAACGTCGCCGGCATCGACTTCTCGCAGGTGCGCGGCATGTTCACGACCGGGACGCAAGCTCTACTGGGCCAAGCCGGACGGCTCGCTGAACCGGATCGACTGGGCGGACGGCAACCAGTCCGACGTGCCGGTCGGCGGGACCGCGACCCAGGTCTCCGGGCCGGGGATCGACACCAACGTGTGGACCTCGCGCGCGCTGTTCCTGTTCCAGAACGCCAACGGCACCCCCGCCGGGCAGCCGCCGGTGGCGGACTTCACCGCGAGCTGCACCAGCCTGGCCTGTGACTTCGACGCCTCGGGGTCGACCGCCACCGGAGCCACGATCACCGGGTACGCCTGGAAGTTCGGCGACGGCGGGACCGGTTCCGGCGCCAAGCCCGTCACACACCTACGCCAGCCGCCGGCACGCGGCAGGTGACCCTGACCATCACCACCAGCAAGGGCGAGCAGGCCACGACCACCCAGGACGTGACCGTCACCAAGGCGAACCACGCGCCGACGGCGGCGTTCACGTCGTCGTGCGCCCGCTCACCTGCACCTTCGACGCCGCGGGTTCCTCGGACCCCGACGACGGGGACAACCTCACCTACAGCTGGAACTTCGGCGACGGCCAGACCGGCACCGGGGTCTCCCCGTCGCACACCTACGGCAGCGCCGGGCAGCGCACGTGACCCTCACGGTCAGCGACGGCTCGCTCAGCAACACCACCACCGGACAGGTCAACCCGTCGCAGCCCACCCAGGCGGGCGTGGCCTTCGTCCAGGCCGCCACCACCAGCGGGAACCGGACCGCGCACCGGGTGCAGATCCCCGCCTCGGTGCAGGCCGGCGACACCATGGTGCTGTTCCTGACCACCAACTCGACCACCTCCACCGTGAACGACACCGTGGCGGGCTGGACCCTGGTCCAGACCCGGACGGCGACGGCATCCGCGGCCGGGCCTGGACCCGCACCGCGACCGCCGCCGACGCGGGCAGCAACGTGACGGTCACCTCCAGCGCGCTGACCAAGTCGGTGCTCTCGGTCGCGGCCTACCGCGGCGTCGGCGGTGCGCACACCGCGGTGTCGGCCTCGGCGAGCAACGTGGTCAACTCGGCCGGCACCTCCCACACCACGCCTGCCGTGAACGTGTCCACGGCCGGCTCGTGGCTGGTGAACTACTGGGGCGAGAAGTCGTCGAACGACACCACGTGGTCCGCACCGGCGAGCAGCGCCTCCCGCACCACCGGGGCCGCCACCGGCAGCGGCAAGACGAGCTCGCTGCTCGCCGACTCGAACGGCCCCGTCCAGACCGGGACAGCCGCCGGGCGCACCGCCACCACCAGTGCCTCGGCCGGCCGATCTGTCCTGTTCTCCTTGGTGATCGCACCGCAGTGACATACTTCGACGCACTGGGGGGTGACATGACGACACACGCGCAGGTGCCGGAGGTCGAGGTCGGGCCGTTCTGGGTGACCGACTCACCCCGCGACGAGCTCGTCGACCACGTCGTCGAGCTGTGCCTGGGGGCCACATCCCGACCGGCCTTCGCCTACGCACTGCACGTCGGCGGGCTCAACGCCCGTCGCGAGCGGGACTTCGTGGTCGCCATGCGCCAGGCCGACGTCGTGTACGCCGACGGCGGCTCGGTGGTCTGGCTGGCCAAGCTCGCCGGCGGCAACCGCGTCGAGCGGGCACCGACGACCGACATCGGCTGGGCAGTCATGCGCGGGTTCGCCCGCCGAGGTCGGCCGTGCGCCGCGGGTGGCCCTGATCGGCGGCCCTCCGGGGCTGGCCGAGCGGGCCGGCACCGTGCTCGAGGAGTCGGGCGTCGCCGAGATCGTGCTCGTGGACAACGGGTTCCACAGCGACTGGACCGAGCCGCTCGCTCGCCTCCGCGAGGCCGCCCCTGACATCACCGTCATCGGCCTGGGTGCACCGCGCGAGATGGTCTGGAGCCAGCAGCACCGCGACGAGCTACCGCCCGGGCTGGTGCTCACCTGCGGTGGCTGGTTCGGCCACCTCGTGGGCGACGAGCGTCGGGCACCTCGCCTGCTGCGGCGATCCGGCTTCGAGTGGATCGCGCGAGTGGCGCAGTCGCCGACCCGCCTCGGCCCCCGCTACGCCAAGGGGATCGGTGCCACCGCCGCACTGACGGTGACCACGCTCCAACGCCGGTCGCCCTCGTCGGGTTCCTGATCGGCACAAGACCTACCGAACTGGTCCAGACCAACACCAGCCAGCACCCTCCCGACAGCCCTGCTCCGCGGCGTCTCAGCCCTACACTGACCGCACGTCAACGCGCTCGTGTCCGTGTCCTGACGAGGGCCCGCTGGCTCAACGTTTCCCGACTTCCCCAGAGAACCGGACAGGCCAGATGACCCTCAGAGCAGTGACGGCTTCCGCGGCAGGCATCGCCGTCGCGACGTTGCTGGTCACCCTGCTCGTCACGGGGAACTCGCCCATGCCCCGGCCCGAGCCGACGGCCGCTGCCGCACAGGGCGCGATGAAGTCCGGTGAGTCCGAGGCCGGCGGCGTTCCCGGCCCCGAGAAGCGGCGCGCGATGCGGATCCTCGACAACGGCTGCACGTACAACCCGCGAGGCATCCCCAGCTGCGGCACGCTGCTCGGCGCGGCGTACGGCTCGAACAGCGACCCGGTCCGCTGGGAGCGCCAGATGGGCCACCGCCTGGGCGTGCACCGCACCTACTTCGACGGCTCGGAGGTGGACGAGGCCGTGGCGCAGGCGCGCACCGACCTCGCCCGCCAGCGGATCCCGTGGATCAGCTTCAAGCTGCCGCACTCCTGGGGTGCGATGGCGGCCGGAGCAGGGCGACGCGTGGGCCCTGGACCTGTCGCGCCGGCTCGCACGGTTGCCCGGCCCCGTCTGGGTCGCGCTTCCACCACGAGCCCGAGGGCGACGGCGACATCAGGGACTGGACGGCCATGCAGACCCGGCTGGCCCCGATCGTGCGCGACGCCGCGCCCAACGTCGCCTTCTCGGTCATCCTCAGCGGCTGGAACCAGCTCTACGGCGCGCACGAGTACCGCTTGCCCGCGTTGTGGCCCGCACACGGCGATCGACCTGGTCGGCTTCGACGTCTACAACAAGTACGGCGTGGTCAAGAACGGTCACAGGATCACCAGCCACACGCAGTTCGAGTCCCACTACTTCGACAAGTTCGAGCGGTTCGCCCGGGCGCACGACGTCGCCTGGGGCCTGGCCGAGACCGGGCACACCGACCTCTCCGCCGGGACGGATCCGTTGTTCCTCCAGCGCCTGTACGACGCAGTGAGCAGCAACGGCGGCGTCGCGATCAGCTACTTCAACAGCACCATCAACAGCATCGCTCCGTGGCGCCTGGAAGGCGCCAAGTCCGCCGACTTCGCGGCCACGCTGCGCGAGACCCCCACCCTCTGACCGGGCGGTCGCTCAGCTGTTGAAGCGCTGCTGGGTGCGCTCGAGGCCGTCGGTGATCAGGGACTCGACCGCGTCGGCGGCGGTGTCGACCTGGAACGGCAGCTCCTTGCGCTCGGTCGTGCTGTAGCCCGAGAGCACGAAGTCCGCGGGGTCCTGCCTCCCGGGAGGGCGGCCCACCCCGGCCCGGACCCGGTAGAAGTCACCGGTGCCGAGCGACGAACGCATCGAGCGCAGCCCGTTGTGGCCGTTGTCGCCGCCGCCGAACTTGGTCCGCAGCGTGCCGAAGGCGATGTCGAGCTCGTCGTGGATCGCGATGATCCGGTCGGGCGCCACCTTGTAGAACGTGGCCAGCGCCTTGACCGGACCACCGGACTCGTTCATGTAGCAGCGGGCCCGGGCCAGGACGACCCGCGGGGCGTCCGTGCCGGGGGCGCCGAGACGCCCCTCGACGACGTCGGCGCGACCCGTCTTGTGGGACCGCCAGCTGCCGCCCAGTCGACGGGCGAGCTCCTCGACGACGAGGTAGCCCACGTTGTGGCGCGTCCCGGCGTACGTCGGGCCGGGGTTGCCCAGCCCGACGACCAGCCAGACGTCAGGTGTGCTCGAGGAGCCCGTCAACTAACCCGGGCTCAGCTCTCGTCGTCGGAGGACTCGCCGCCCTCGGCGGCCTCGCCCTCGGCACCCTCGTCGCCCTCGGCGGCCTCGCCCTCGGCCGCGGCAGCCTCTTCCTCGTCGGTGAGGTCGTGCTCGATGCCGGCCTCGGCCTCGGCCTCCTCGAGCTCCGCCTCGATCTCCTCGGCGGTGGGCGCGTGGACCACGTTGACCACGAGGGCCTCGTCGTCGGTGAGCAGCAGCGAGCCCTCGGGCAGCTGGAGGTCCTTGGCGAGCACGTGGAAGCCGGCCTCGGCGTCCTCGACGGAGACCTCGATGTACTCGGGGATGTTGGTCGCCTCGGCCTCGACGGAGACCGTGTTGAGCTCGGTCACGGTCATGGCGTCCGGCTTGGACTCGCCCACGACGTAGATGCGGACCTCGACGGTGACCTTCTCGCCCTTCTTCACCTCGACGAAGTCGATGTGCTCGAGGAAGCCCTTGATCGGGTCGGCCTGGACCTGCTTGGTCAGCGCGATGACGGTCTTGCCCTCGATGGCGATGTAGAGCAGGGCGTTGGTGCCGCCGTGCTTGAGCGCCATCATCGTGTCGTGGCCGGGCAGGGTGATGTGCTGCGGGTCGTTGCCGTGGCCGTAGATGACCGCGGGCACCTTGTCGGCGCGGCGGATCCGGCGGGCGGCACCCTTGCCGAACTCCGTGCGGGTCTCGGCGGTGATCTTCAGGTCTTCAGCCATGCTCTGCGTGCTCCTCGTGATGCTGGTTGACGTCGTCAGTGGTTGTCCCGGGGCCGGAGACGACACATGCACCGCAGCTCCAGACGGGCGCGGTGCATGAGAATCCTGCATCCGGCCACGTCGATCACGGAGGTGAGTCCCTCGCCGAGGCAACTTGCCGATCCTAACGAACGGACTGTGCTCGTGGCTAATCGCCCGAAGGGCGATCACAGCCGACCGGGTGGAACGCACCGGAGGAGCGAAGCGGGGGAGGGCGGCTCCGCCCTGTCGGCGTCCACAGCGGACCGCGAGGTACCCAGTCAAGGGCGACGCTCAACTACAAGGGAGCGCGAGCCGAAAGACAACCGCGGATCAGTGGAAGGGAGTGCGGGCCACTAGGCGTGACCGTCGAACATGGAGGTGACCGAGCCGTCCTCGAAGACCTCCTTGATCGCCCGGGAGATCAGCGGGGCGATGGAGAGGCAGGTGAGCTTGTCGAACTCGCGGTCGGCGGCCAGCGGGAGGGTGTTGGTGACGATGACCTCGGTGGCCGGGGAGTTCTTCAGCCGGTCGACGGCCGGGTCGGAGAGGATCGCGTGGGTCGCGGCGATGATCACGCCCGCGGCACCGTCGGCCATCAGCGCCTCGGCGGCCTTCACGATCGTGCCGCCGGTGTCGATCATGTCGTCGACCAGGACGCACATCCGGCCGTCGACCTTGCCGACGACGCGGTTGGCGACGGTCTCGTTGGGCCGGTCCTCGCGGCGGGTCTTGTGGATGAACGCCAGGGGTACGCCGCCCAGGCGAGCCGACCACCGCTCGGCGACCTTGATCCGGCCGGCGTCGGGCGAGACCACGGCGAGCCGCTGGTCGCCGTACTTCGCCTTGACGTGGTCGGCCAGGATCGGCAGGGCCATCAGGTGGTCGACCGGGCCGTCGAAGAAGCCCTGGATCTGGTCGGCGTGGAGGTCGACGGTGATCAGCCGGTCGGCCCCGGCCGTCTTGAACAGGTCGGCCATCAGCCGGGCCGAGATCGGCTCGCGGCCGCGGTGCTTCTTGTCCTGCCGCGCGTAGCCGTAGAACGGCAGCACCACGGTGATCCGCTTGGCCGAGGCGCGCTTGAGCGCGTCGACCATGATCAGGTGCTCCATGATCCACTCGTTGACCGGAGCGGTGTGGCTCTGGATCACGAAGGCGTCGCAGCCGCGCACCGACTCCTCGTAGCGGACGTAGATCTCGGAGTTGGCGAACTCGTAGGCCGAGGTGGGCACGAGTCCGGAACCGAGGTCGTTGGCCACCTCCGCGGCGAGCTCTGGGTGTGCCCGTCCGCTGAAGACCATCAGGTTCTTCTCGGTGGTCTTCTTGTATCCAGTCACGCGGGGTTGCTCCTCCGTCGAGCGGGTGGCGCCGGTTGCATGACGATTGTCACCCAAGGCTGGTCGCGGACGGAACAGCGGGTCGGCCAACGGACCCCGTGTCGCGCATCGGGGCGGCAGGTCAGGGAAGGTCGCAGTAGGACTGCGGGTCGACCTCCACGCTGGTGCAGGTGTCGGCGCCGCCGGCATCGGAGTCGTAGCGGTCGCTCCCCTGGCCTCCGTCGTAGGTGTCCGCCCCGGGCCCGCCCGTGTAGTGGTCGTCCCCGTCCGCGCCGTGGAAGGTGCCGGGGGCCTGGACGTCGTCGGCCTGGTCGGTGCCGGTGACGTCCCACGTCGTCGCGAACCCGCTGGTGTAGGAGAAGGCGTGGAAGCCCGGCGCCGAGACCGTCGTCGCCGACGGGGTGGTGAACGACATCACGCCGGTCGCCATGTCCCAGGCGGCCTGGCCGCCGACCCCGAGCCTGGCCACGAAGGCGTCGCCGGGGTCGCCACCGCCGTCGACGACCTGACCGGCCCCGGCGCCGATGAGGTCCCGGACCTCGTCGTCGCCCGACCCGCCGTAGAGCTGGTCGGGCCCGATCGCGCTGTCGTCGGACAGGGTGTCCTCGCCCTCGTCACCGAAGAGGTGCGTCGGTCCGCCCCCGCCGACCAGCCGGTCCTGCCCGGGTCCGCCGTGGGCCTCCTCGGCCGCCGCGGCGCTGGTCGAGCCGGTCGAGACGTGGTCGTCACCGCCGCGTGCGAAGACGGTGTCGGCGCCGGCGCCGGTCTGGATCTCGTCCGGCCCGTTGGTGCCGACGACCGTGTCGGCGAACCGCGACGTGACGACCTCGAAGACCCCCGCCGCCACGATCGAGTCCGTCCCGTCGCCGGTGGAGGTCTTCCTGGTCAGGTTCACCCGCACCCCACGCGGCGAGGTGTCCCAGCGCAGCTGGTCCGGGTTGCGGGACGTCTGGAAGGCCTGGAGGTGCCGGTCGTCGTACCCCGGGACCAGCACGTCCTGCCCCGAGTTGCCCCGCAGGAGGTCACCGTCGTAGGTGACGAACAGGCAGTAGCCGTTGGGCTGCTGGTTGCACGTGTCGGAGAAGAACTTCTCCGTGGTCACACGGTCGGTGCCGCCGAGGAGACGATCGTGGCCGGCGTTGCCACGCAGGTCGTCGGACCCCGGGCCGCCGCAGATGATGTCGTTGCCGCCGCGACCGTTGACGACGTCGTCGCCTGCGCCCGCGTCGATCACGTCGGCGCGAGGGGTGCCGTTGATGGTGGTGCCGGCGGCGCCGCCCCGGATGGTGACCTTGTGCCCCGCGCACGTGGTGGCCGCCTGCGCCGGCGCAGGGAGGAGCGCCGGGGCCGCGACCAGCAGCCCGAGGACCAGCAGTCGACGCATCACGTCGTTCCTCCGAAGGTCGAGCCAACCTCGGGATTCTAGGCCCGTTGCGACCTCAACGGGTCAGGACTGCTCCGCCTCCTCGGCCGCGCGGGCCTGTTCGGTCCCCGGCCGCCGGCGGAGGGTCCAGCCCTCGATGGTGCGCTGCGGGCCGGCGCTGACGGCGAGCGCTCCCGGCGGGACGTCCTCGCGGATCACGCTCCCGGCTCCGGTGCCGGCTCCGTCGCCGATCGTGACCGGGGCGACGAAGGTGTTGTTGCTCGCCGTACGCGCGTGCCGGCCGACCACCGTGCGGTGCTTCTGCACGCCGTCGTAGTTGGCGAAGATCGTGCCGGCGCCGATGTTGCTGCCCTCGCCGATCTCGGCGTCGCCGACGTAGGAGAGGTGCGGCACCTTCGCCCCGTCGCCGATCCTGGCGTTCTTGGTCTCGACGAAGCCGCCGATCTTGCCCCCGGCGCCGAGCTCCGTGCCCGGCCGCAGGTAGCTGAACGGGCCGACGTTGGCGCCGGCACCGATGACCGCGAGCTCCGCATGGGTGCGTACGACGCGCGCGCCGACCCCGACCTCGACGTCCTTCAGGGTGCTGTCCGGACCGATCACGGCGTCCTCGCCGACGACCGTGGCGCCGAGCAGCTGCACGCCGGGCAGGATCGTCACGTCGGGGTCGAGCTTCACGTCGACGTCGATCCAGGTGGTCTCGGGATCGATCACCGTGACGCCGTCCTTCATCCACCGGGCGAGGATGCGGCGGTTCTTCTCCTTGGCGAGCGAGGCGAGCTGGGCCCGGTCGTTGGCCCCCTCGGTCTGCAGCACGTCGTCGATCGCGAACGCGCCCACGGGCAGGCCGTCCTGGCGGGCCAGCGAGACCGTGTCGGTCAGGTAGTACTCGCCGTTGGCGTTGTCGTTGGTCAGCCGCGGCAGCGCGCTGTCGAGGAACTCCGCGTCGAAGGCGAGGATCCCGCTGTTGATCTCGTCGACGGCCGCCTGCTCGAGGGTGGCGTCCTTCTGCTCGACGATGCCGGTGACCTCACCGGACTCGTCGCGCAGCACCCGCCCGTAGCCGAACGGGTTGTCCACGACGCCGGAGAGGATGCTCACCGCGCGTCCGGCGGCGAGGTGGTCCTGGGCGAAGGCCCGCAGGCTCTCGCCCTCGAGGAGCGGTGTGTCGCCGTACGCCACGAGCACGGTGCCGGTGCGGTCGTCCGAGCCCAGCGCCTCCCACGCGATGCGCACGGCGTGGCCGGTGCCGTCCTGGGTCTCCTGGACGGCGAGGACCGCGTCGGGCAGCAGCTCCTGGATGTGGGGCGCGACCTGCTCGCGCTGGTTGCCGACGACGGCGACGATCCGGTGCGGCTCGACCGCCGCGACGGCCTCGAGGACGTGGCCGATCATGCTGCGCCCAGCGATCGGGTGCAGCACCTTCATCGTCTTCGACTTCATCCGGGTGCCCCCGCCGGCGGCGAGGACGATCACGGTGACCCTGCTGGTGGTGCTCGTGGTGCTCACGCTCCCCGGGTAGGAGTCGAACCTACGTCGCTTGTCCTGATTCAAAGTCAGGCGGGCCCTGCCGGCAGACCAACCGGGGATTGAGTTGCTCACGGTCGATAGGTGGGACTCCTCTCAGGCCCGGCAGACCAACCGGGGAATGGCGTTGCAAATGTCAACGGCGAGGCTACCCGTCACCAGCCCTTCACCTCTCCAACAGGCGCCCGACACCTCGCCGGGCTTCGCTCGAGGGCATGACCACTCTCGGGAAGATCAGCCGTGCCCTCGCTGCCCGCCCTGATCGCCACCATCGCCGCCGCCCTTTCCGCCACCGCACGCGACCGCCGCCGAGCAGCACGGCCACCATCAGGTGGCCGAGCCGCTCGTCATCGGGCACCGCGGAGCTCCCGGCTACCGCCCCGAGCACACCCTCGAGTCCTACCGCACCGCGATCCGGATGGGCGCCGACTACGTCGAGCCCGACCTCGTCTCGACCAAGGACGGCGTGCTCGTCGCGCGCCACGAGAACCTGATCACCGACACCACCGACGTGGCGAACCACCCCGAGTTCGCCGATCGGAAGACCACCAAGGTCGTCGACGGCGACCTCGCTCACCGGCTGGTTCACCGAGGACTTCACCCTGGCCGAGCTCAAGACGCTCCGCGCGAAGGAGCGGCTGCCCGCCGTACGCCCGGCCAACGCGAGGTACGACGGGAAGTTCGAAGTGCCCACCTTCGACGAGGTGCTCGACCCTGGTGCAGCGGGAGAGCGCGCGCACCCACCGCACGATCGGCGTCTACCCCGGAGACCAAGCACCCGTCGTACTTCCGCTCGATCGGGCTGCCCCTCGAGCAGCCGGCTGCTGGACGAGCTGCACCGCCACCGGCTGGACCAGCCGCGGGTCGCACGTCTTCCTGCAGAGCTTCGAGACCGGCAACCTGCGGGAGCTGAACCAGCGGACCCAGCTCCCGATCATCCAGCTGCTCGACTCCGCGGGCGCGCCCTGGGACCTGAGGTCGAAGGGCGACCCGCGCACCTACCAGGACCTCACCACGCCCGCGCAGCTGCGCCAGATCGCGTCGTACGCCGACGGCATCGGGCCCAACAAGGACCTGGTCATCCCGCGCGACGGCACCGGCCACGCGCTCCCGCCGAGCCACCTGGTGCAGCGACGCCCACCGCTCCGGCCTGCTCGTGCACATCTTCACCTTGCGCCGCGAGAACCAGTTCATGGCCGTCGACTTCCGCCGCGGCAGCGACCCCAACGCCGCCGGCGACCTCGCGGCGGAGATCCGTGCCTTCCTCGACGCCGGCGTCGACGGGACTGTTCTCCGACAACGCCGACATCGCCGGTCGCAGACCCGCGATCGCTGGGTGCGCTCGGGCCGGAAGGTGGCGTGAGGCTGCCGGCTACGCCCCGCTCGCCCGCGGGTCGTCGCTGAAGTCGTGCACCGCGAAGTCGACGGTGCGCTGGTTGTTGGCGATCGAGCTGACCACCGCGCTGCCGAGGCGGCCCTGGCGGTCGAAGACGGCGACGGTGCCGACCGCGATGCCGTCGTGGCTGACCCGGTCGGCCGCGGCGAGCCCGATCTCGAGGCCGACCGGCACCCGCGCGAGCGTCAGGGTGATGTCGGTGTTGATGTGCTCGACGCCGTTGCTGCCCCAGTTGGTCACCATGCTGGCCGCGTCGGCGATGCTCGCCGCCGCCACGAACGGCGTGGGCTTCTCCTCCGGGATCACCGGCATGCCCGGTCTGCCAGGTCATCTTGCGGTCGCCGTTCTGGTGCTCGCCGAAGGACGTCGACCAGCCGACCCGCTCGCTGCTGAACAGCGGCACCCGCGGCGAGTCGGAGACCGGCGCCAGGTCGAGCGGCGGCGGGTCGAGGACCATCTCCGGCTCCCACACCTCGCCGGGTGCCGGTGCGGTCGGCAGCAGGAACAGCGCACTCGCGCGCGCCACCGGCTCGGAGTCCTGCTCGAGGACCGCGTCGATGAGGCACAGCCGGCGGCCCTCCCGGACGACGGTCGTCCGGAGGTGGCACGGCTGCATCCGGGCGGCGCGGAACAGGTCGACGGTGTAGCGGGCCGGTCGCAGGTCGGTGCGGCCGAGATCGGCGACCGCGTGCTCGAGTGACCGGGCCATCGCACCGCTGAGCGCGACGCCGTGCATCTGGTCCTCGCTCCACAGGCTGCAGGCGAGCTCGGTCGGGACGAGCGCGTCGCCGTCAGCGGTGAAGAACGACAGGTCCATGCGGGGATTCTTCCGGATGCCCTCTTCGTCCCCTCCCCCGGACCCGCGTCACGGTGTGGCGCGTCCCGCCCGGGGCCGCCGGCTCCACCAAGATGAGGGACGAACGCGATGGGAGTGCCGCCATGGAGACCGTCGAGCTGAGGGTGCACGGAGTGCACGGCACGTCTCCCGGCGCCGATGCTCGGCGCGGCCGACCACGAGGTCGGGCAGGTCGCCGGCGACCGGCTCACCGGGATCTACCGCACCAAGGACGGCACGGTCCCCTACCGCGACCTCGAGCACAGCAACGTCAGCGTCGAGGCCTACTCCTGGGGCGCGCTGACCTCGGGCGTGCAGGGCTTCTTCGGCTGGGTACGCCGCGCGCTGTGGCTGATCCTGCTCCCCTTCGCGCTGGTCAACCTCGCCTACTGGGCCCGGATCGGTCTCGCCCAGGGCACCGGGCAGTCCCGCTGGGGCGCTCGCGCCGTACGCGTCTCCGGGCTGCTGCTCACCGTGTTCTTCGTGGTCACGCCCGTGCGTCGTGGCGATCGACATGGGCGCCTGGCAGTGCTTCCGCTACGGCGTGCCCGGCTGCACGGTGCTGCCCGGACTGGCTGAACTTCCTCGCCGGCTGGGCGCCGGGCGCAGCGGATCGCCCTCGCGTCGCTGCTGCCGGTCGCGGTGATCACCGTGCTCTGGTTGCTGTCGAAGACCTCGATCAAGCGCTACGAGGTCGTCGGCAAGAACGATGCCGCGCTGATGACCGCCCGGTCGGGTGGCGAGGCCTGGCGCGGCGACGTGCTGCAGCACCCGCACCTCTGGGACGGCAGCCGCCGCACCCTGCGCCTGCAGCGGTTCCACCTCGCCGCCGCGCTGGCCACGGTGATCGCGTTCTCCGGCATCCACGTCCTCGTCGCCGGCAGCGGCCGCCTCGTCGGCTGGTCCCTGGCTGTGCCTGGTCCTCGCGCTGCTCCTCGCCGTCGCCCTGATGGCCGTGGCCGTCGTCGCCGTGTGCGCGAACCACCCCGACGACGTCGAGTGGGGCCTCGAGGAGGGCGGGCCCAGTCCCCTCGACCGTCTGGCCGAACGGCTGACCCCGCGCGTCGACAGGAGCGTCGCGTGGATCGCGCTCGCGGCGTACGTCTTCCACGTGCTCGTGCTGCTGACCCTGCACACCGGCGGTCAAGGTCTCGACGAGTCGCTCGACTTCGTCGGGCGCAACGTCTGGTTCGTGGCGCTGTTCGTGATGCTGACGATCCTGCACCTCAGCGTCTTCACGGGTGGGCGGATGAACGCGCGCGCCGCGACCGCGATCTCGCTGTGCCCGGTGCTGGTCGTCGTGGTGCCGCTCGTGCAGGACCGCTCCGGGGTGTACGACGAGCGCACCGGCTGGGTCATCCTCGTCGTCACCGTCGCGGCGCTGGTCTTCTGGGGCCTGCTCGCCCACTGGCAGTACCGCCACAAGTCCCGTGGCCACGAGGACAAGGCCTGGCGCGGCGCCGGCGCCTCGGTCCTGCTCGCCACCGCCGCGTGGGTGGCCCTGCTGTTCACCACCAGCACCGTCGTCGCCGCGGCCACCTGGCTCAACGGCCCGGGCCACGGCGTCGACGACCTGGTCAGCCGGGTCGACGTGCCCGGAGGGACAGGTCGCGCCCACGATGATCGACCTGGACAGCGAGCAGAGCACCCGCAGCTTCGTCGCGACCGGCGACATCACCCTCGACGGCGCCCGGGTGACCCTCGAGGGCACGGTCGCGGCGGTCAGCACGGGCACGGTCGAGATGAAGGGCCTCTCGCTGAAGGTCGACGCCGACTACTCGGGCACGCGGGCCTTCACCGAGGGCCGCGGCCGCACGGTCGTGGACAAGCGGGCCTCCACCCTCGCCGTGCCGACCGGCACGCTCGTGCTCGAGAACAGCTGCCTGAGCAACGGGACCAGCAAGTGCACCGCCGAGGACGGCCAGTTCCACCCCGCCGGGGTGCTGACCCTGCCCAAGGGCGTCACCCGGCTGTTCCTCGCCAAGGGCGTCGTCCTCGACCCCACGGACGACCCCGAGGTGCCGCTCGCGGTCCCGCAGGTGCTGATCTGGACGAGCATCGGTCAGCTGCTCTGGGTGGTGCTCGTCGCGCTGCTGCTCGGGATGGCGCCTGAGCCGGTTCTCCGCCGGGACGGCTCGGGCGATCCGGGAGCACTACGCGCGCGACGAGAACTGGCTCGAGGACATCCCTGACCGCGACCGCGACCGGTGCGTCGGCGCGCGCACCAACGCGGCCCTGGCCCACCGCGCGGAGTCGCTGCTCGACGTCGTCGGGGCCATCACCTCACCGATCGCCCTGGTGGTCGTGGTGATCTCGACCGCCGGCATCCCGCCGTGGGAGATGCCGGGCCTCGGCTGGACGCGCACCGTCGCGACCGCGTCGATGTGGCTCGTGGTCGGCACCTCGGCCGGGCTGATCGCCCTCGGGTCGCAGATCCGCCGCTCGGAGAAGGCCCGCAAGGCGATCGGCGTGATCTGGGACCTGACCACGTTCTGGCCGCGGGCGGCCCACCCGCTGGCGCCGCCCTGCTACGCCGAGCGCGTCATCCCCGAGCTCCAGGCGCGCGTCGCGCTGGGTGCTCGACCGGGAGCCCGACGGGTCCTTCGAGCGCAACCGGCTGATCCTGTCGGGCCACAGCCAGGGCTCGCTGATCGTGCTCTCGACGGTGAGCCGTCTCGACGAGGACCAGCTGCCGCGGACGCGGGTGATCACCTACGGCAGCCAGATCCGGGCGCTCTACGGGCGCATCTTCCCGCGGGTCTTCGGGGCGGACGTCGTGGGCTACCGGGCGACCAGCGGGACGGCGACCCTCGACGAGCCGGCCCCGGACCTGCCCGCTCCCTCGACCGGTCGCCGGTCCCCCGCTCCCGGCACCGGCGGGCTCGGTGCGACGGCAGGCTCACCGATGCCGGCGGCGAGTGGGTCAACCTGTTCCGTCGTACCGATCCCCTGGGCTGGCGCGTCTTCTCCGACCTCGACAGCGAGCTCGACCGGCCGGTGCCGCGAGGTGCCGCCCGAAGGCGTCGGCGACCCCGGCCCGCAGGTGATGGGGCACAGCGGCTACCAGCACACGGCGGTGTACCGGCGACAGATCCACGACTGGACCGGTGAGCCGTTCGTCGCCCGACCCCACCGGCACCCGCGACCTGACGACCCTGCCGCCGATCTAGGCCCTAGCGTACGCCGCGCGACGGCGAAGACGCGGCGGAAGGGCAGCACGACCGCGCCGTCGCGCTCGGGGTAGGCCTCCCGCAGGCGGCGCTTGAACTCCTCCTCGAACGCGGGCCGCAGGTCGTCGGGCAGGGCCTGGAGCGTCGGGCGGGCGCCGGTGCCGCTGACCCAGGTGAAGACCGGGTCCTCGCCGTGCAGCACGTGCAGGTACGTCGTCTCCCAGGCGTCCACCTCGCAGCCGAGCCCGCGCAGCACCTGGAGGTAGGTCTCCGCGTCGTGGGCGTCGGGGGTGGCCACCCCTGCGGTGTGCTCGGCGTACGGCGCCTCGGCGGCCAGCTCGCGGCGGATGGTGTGGCTCGGCTCGGCGAAGTTGCCCGGGACCTGGAAGGCCAGCCAGCCACCCGGCGCGACCGCGTCGACCAGGCCGGGCAGCAGGTCGAGGTGGCCGGGCACCCACTGCAGGGCGGCGTTGGAGACGAGCACGTCGACCGGCTCGTCGCTGCGCCAGCCCACGATGTCGCCGACCGTGAACTCCACGCCCTCGCCGACCGGCGCGGCCGCGACCATCTCCGCGCTGGAGTCGACGCCGAGCACCTGCGCCCGTGGCCAGCGCCGCGCCAGCAGCACGGTCAGGTTGCCGGCGCCGCAGCCGAGGTCCACGACCGTGTGCGGCGCCTCGGCGTCGATGCGGGAGATCAGCTCGAGGAACGGCCGGCCGCGCTCGTCGGCGAAGGTGAGGTAGCGGTCGGGGTCCCACTGGTGCGCCATCGCGCCATGGTATCTCGATGTCAAGAATCTTGTCCCGCTAGAATCTCGGCATGGATCCTGCTCCCCTGGACGAGGTCGACGAGCTCGTCGAGGCCTGGCACCGCGAGCGGGCCGACCTCGACCTGGCCCCGGTCGAGGTGTTCAGCCGCATCGGCCGGCTGGCCCGGCTGCTCGACAAGGCCCGCCGCGAGGCGTTCTCGCGCCCACCGGATCGAGACCTGGGAGTTCGACGTGCTGGCCGCGCTGCGCCGGGCCGGCCGGCCCTACCAGCTGACGCCGGGCGCGCTGCTGCGCCAGACGCTGGTCACCAGCGGCACCATGACCAACCGGGTCGACCGGCTCGCGCAGCGCGGGTTCGTGGAGCGCTCCCCCGACCCGCGCGACCGTCGCGGCGTGCTCGTCGGCCTCACCACCGCGGGCAAGAAGACCGTCGACGGCGCCTTCGAGTCGTTGCTCGCCAGCGAACGCGCGCTGCTCGCCGACCTCTCCGACGCCGACCACGCCCAGCTGGCCTCGCTGCTCAAGCGGCTGATGCTGCCGCTCAGCTGACCCTGCGGTTTCACAACACGTGTTGTGAAACTGGCACAGCGCGAACGAAGCTTCGTTCGCAGCGCGCCAGCTCTGATCGCGCCACGTGACAGCAGTGGCGATCTACTCGAGGTCGGCGGCGGCCTCGAGCCACTCGGCCTCGAGCTCGTCCTTCTCGGCCGCGAGCCCTGGAGCTCGCGGAGAGCTCGGTCAGCCTCTCGTGGTCGTCGAGGTGCGCGGCCATCTGCTCGTTGAGCCGGGCCTCGCGGGTGGCGATCCGCTCGAGCTGCTTGTCGAGGCGCGCGATCGTCTTGCGCGCCGCGCGTTCGTCCGCTGATCCGGCCGCGGCCTTCCGCTGGTCCGCGGCCGGCGCCCGGCTCGCCGTCGCCTGCAGCTGCGTCTGCTGGCGGCGCTGCTCGAGGTACTGGTCCACCCCGCCCGGCAGCATGCCGATCTGGCCGTCGCCCATCAGCGCCCAGACCGAGTCGGTGACGCGCTCGAGGAAGTAGCGGTCGTGCGAGACGACCACGAGGGTCCCGGGCCAGGTGTCGAGGAAGTCCTCGACCACGTTCAGGGTGTCGATGTCGAGGTCGTTGGTGGGCTCGTCGAGCATCAGCACGTTCGGCTCGGAGAGCAGCAGCCGGAGCAGCTGGAAGCGCCGGCGCTCGCCGCCGGACAGGTCGCCGAGCCGAGCCGTCAGCTTGTCGCCGGTGAAGCCGAACCGCTCGAGCATCGAGGTCGCCGACACGTCCTTGCCGGTGGTCATCCGCGTCACCCGCGCGATGCCCTCGATGGTGGCCAGCACCCGCGCGTCCGGGTCGTCGGCCGGCACGTGCTGGGTCAGGTGCTCGAGCGCGACCGTGCGGCCCAGGCGCACCCGTCCGACGTCGGGCTCGCAGCGTCCCGGCGATCAGGCCCAGCACCGAGCTCTTGCCCGCGCCGTTGACGCCGACGATCCCGACCCGGTCGCCCGGGCCCGAGCCGCCAGGTGGCGTGCGAGAGCAGCTGCCGCTCACCGCGGGTGAGGTCGACGTCCTCGACGTCGATGACGTCCTTGCCCAGCCGCTGGGTGGCGAACCTCTGCAGCTCCATCCGGTCGCGCGGCTCGGGCACGTCCTCGATCAGGGCGTTGGCGGCGTCGATCCGGAACTTCGGCTTCGACGTGCGCGCCGGCGGCCCGCGCCGCAGCCAGGCCAGCTCCTTGCGGGCGAGGTTCTGCCGCCGCGACTCCGAGGCGGAGGCCTGGCGCTGGCGCTCGGCCTTGGCGAGCACGAAGGCGGCGTACCCGCCGTCGTAGGCGTCGACCACCCCGGCGCCGTTCGCGCCCGGGTGCACCTCCCAGGTGCGCTCGCAGACGGCGTCGAGGAACCAGCGGTCGTGGGTGACCACCACCAGCGCCGACGTACGACGGACCAGGTGATCGGCCAGCCACGCCACCGCCTCGACGTCGAGGTGGTTGGTCGGCTCGTCGAGGATCAGCAGGTCGTCGTCGGCGAGCAGCAACCGGGCCAGCGAGCAGCGCCGGCGCTCACCACCCGAGAGGCCGTGGATCGCGCGGTCGAGCGAGACGCCGGCCAGCAGCACCTCGACGACCTCGCGCATGCGCGCGTCGGCGGCCCACTCGTGGTCCGCCATCCCGCCGAGCACCACCTCGCGCACGGTGTGGGTGTCGTCGAGCAGGTCGCGCTGGTCGAGGTAGCCGATGTGCAGGCCGCGGTTCGTCGAGACCCGGCCGCTGTCGGGCTCCTCCCGACCGCGCCATCAGGTTGAGCAGCGTGGTCTTGCCGTCGCCGTTGCGCCCGACGATGCCGATCCGCTCGCCCTCCCCCACGCCGAGGCTCACCTCGTCGAGCAGGATGCGCACGCCGTAGGACTTGGTGACCTTCTCCAGGTTGAGCAGGTTGGGGCAGCCATTACGACGTACTCCACGACGTGGGCGCCGGCGACGGGCCCGGTGGCGACGTGGACGACGGGCAGCCCGGCCTCGAGCAGCGCCGCGCGCGTCTCCAGCGCGGCCTCCTGGGTCTTGGCGATGCCGAGGATGGTCGGGCCGGAGCCGGACAGCATCACCGTGTTGCTGCGGTGCGCCTGCACCAGCTCGATCCGCTCCGGCCAGCTCCGGGTCGCAGGCTGATCGCCGCCTCCTCCAGGTCGTTGCGCATCGAGGCGGCCAGCGCGTCGGCGTCGCCGACCTTCAGCGCGCTGATCACGCCGCGCGGGTCGCGCACGTGCGCGCCCGGCGGGGACGTCGGGGTGCAGCCGGTCGAACTCGCGGTAGACCGCGGGCGTGGAGAGCCCCTCGTCGCTGGGCACGACGACCCACCAGTACGAGCCACGGTCCGGGAGCGAGGTGACCAGCTCGCCGCGGCCGACGCCCTGCGCGCTGCCGCCGATCAGCGCGAACGGCACGTCGCTGCCGAGCTCGGCCGCGATCGCGAGCAGGTCGTCGTCGGAGGTGCGCAGGTCCCACAGCCGGTCGAGCGCGACCAGCGTCGCGGCGGCGTCGGCGCTGCCGCCGGCCAGTCCGCCGGCGACCGGGATGCCCTTGCGGATCTCGATGTCCGCGGCCAGGTCGAGGCCGTGGTGCGCGGCGAGCGCCCGGCCGGCACGGATCGCGATGTTGGTCTCGTCGAGGGGTACGCCGGAGACGTCGACCTCACCGATCGGCTCGACCCGCACGCTCCACGCGTCGGCCGTCGGCGACCCGCACGTCGTCGTACAGGCTGATCGCCTGGTAGACGGTGTTCAGCGGGTGGAAGCCGTCCTCGCGCGGCCGGCCGACGACGAGGGCGAGGTTGACCTTCGCCGGTGCGCCGGACGGTGACGCTCATCGGCCAGAGCCTCCGCGATCCGCACGAACTCGGGCAGCCGCAGCTGCTCGCCGCGGGTCATCGGGTCGATCCCGCGCCGTCTCGAGCGCGCGCTCGGAGGCCTCGGCCGAGCCGGCCAGCCCGCGCAGGGCGGGCCGCAGCGCCTTGCGCCGCTGGGCGAACGCGGCGTCGACGACGGCGAAGACCTGCTCCCGCGTGACGGCCGTGGTGGGCGGGTCGCGCCGGGTCCAGGCGACCAGGCCGGAGTCGACGTTCGGCGCCGGCCAGAAGACGTTGCGGCCGACCGACCCGGCCCGGCGTACGTCGGCGAACCAGGCGGCCTTGACCGACGGGATGCCGTAGACCTTCGAGCCGGGCGAGGCCGCCAGCCGGTCGGCGACCTCCGACTGCACCATCACCAGGCCCGTTCTCGAGCGAGGGCAGCAGCGCCAGCAGGTGGAGCAGCACCGGCACCGACACGTTGTAGGGCAGGTTCGCCACCAGCGCCGTCGGCGGCGGGCCCGGGCACCGAGGTGACCCGCATCGCGTCGGCGGCCACGACCTCGAACCGCTCGGCCTGGTCGGGCGCGCGGTCCGCGACCGTCGCCGGCAGGGCCGACGGCCAGCGCCGGGTCGACCTCGATGGCCACCACGCGGGCGGCGACGTCGAGCAGGGCGAGGGTCAGCGAGCCGAGCCCGGGCCCGACCTCGAGCACCACGTCGTCGGGTCCGATGCCGGAGTCGCGCACGATCCGGCGCACCGTGTTGGGGTCGATCACGAAGTTCTGGCCGCGCTGCTTGGTGGGGCGCAGGTCGAGTGCGGCGGCCAGTGAACGCACTTCTGCCGGACCGAGAAGCCTCGGTCCGGCAGAAGATGGTTGGCTCACGAAGAGGAGCCTAGGTGTCCTCTGACTCAGCGCGCCGCACACCGGCCACGCGCCGTAGCCGCCCTCGGCGTCACGGACCCGCTCGGCCACGGCGATCTGCTGCTCGCGGCTGTTCTGGTCCGGTCGGCCGGAGCCGCCGTACGACTGCCAGGTGCCGAGGTTGAACTGGAGCCCGCCGTAGTAGCCGTTGCCGGTGTTCGCGGCCCAGTTGCCACCCGACTCGCACGCGGCGATCCGGTCCCAGATGCCGGTGTCGACGGTCTTGGTGCCGACCTTGACGACCGTGGCGACCGGCTGGCGCAGCACCCGCTGCTTGACGACCTTGCGTCTTGACGACCTCGCCGTTGCGGAAGCGCAGCTTGTAGGTGACGTCGCGGACGCCGTCGCTGCCCTCGCGCACGGTCTCGGTGTCGCCGGACATCATCGAGTCGTCCTTCTGCTCCTGGACCGGAGCGGGGATGGCCTCGCGCGGCACGTGCTTGGTGCGGATGCCGATCTTGGTGACCACGATCTTGGTGCGGTCGGTCAGCTCGGCGCTGCGCGACGGGCGCACCAGGTCGTTGCGGTCGACGTTGGCGTCGACCTGCTCGAGGAGCTCGCCGACGGTCGCAGCCGGCACGTTGTGCTTGCTCGGCCTTCGCGTTGGCGACCTTGAGCGTGACCAGCTTGGGCGTGGTCAGCTCGACGGCCATGCCGGAGCGGTCGATGCTCGCGCTGCGGCTCACCGACAGCGCGCCGGCGCCGATGCGCACGCCGAGCTGGTCGAGGGCGGACGAGACCTTGGTCGCGGTGGTCCACATGGTCTTCTTGTCGCCGTCGATGCTCAGGGCCAGCGGGCGGCCGAGGCGTACGGCGATCCGGGAGCCGTCGTTGACCGGCGTGTCGACCGAGGGCACGACCGACGTCGTGCGAGGTGGGCTTGATGCCCTTGCTCGCCAGCACGTCACCGACGTCGTCGCCGAAGGTGCGGACCTGCTGCTCCTGGCCGTCGACCGACAGGGTCACGGTCCGGCTGAGCGCCATGTAGGCGGTTGCGGTGCCGCCGAGAGCCACCAGGATGGCGGCCACCAGGCCGCCGAGGAAGATCTTGTTGTGGATGAGTCGAGAAAGGGTGGGGTGCGTGTTTGAGGCGCGCACGATTCTCCGATGGTCGCTCTTCCCGAGCCGCGGGTGACGGCGCCATCTGCATGACCACAGCGTCGTGGTCGTGATGCAGCTCCCCCGAGAGCACGCGCCGGATTACTACGTCCCGCTCCCGGCCAACAGCCCTCGACCCTAGGTAAATAGCTGGGAGTTAGCAAACTGCAAGCACCCGTTCAGGCGCGCCGCTGTGGGCGGTCTCACAGGGTTCTGGGCGCCCCAGGTGCCGCCGAACGCCGTGTCGGTGTTGGCCTCGATCGCCCGGCACAGCTCGGCCAGGTCCATCTCCCGCGTGGCGGCCATCGAGCGGACCGTGAGCGGCACCAGGTAGGAGGCGTTGGTGCGTCCGCGGTGCGGCATCGGGGTCAGGTACGGCGCGTCGGTCTCCACCAGGATCCGGTCCAGCGGAGCCACCCGCAGCGCCTCCCGGAGCGGCTCGGCGTTCTTGAACGTGACCGTGCCCGCGAAGGAGAGGTAGGCCCCTCGGTCGAGGCACTCGCGGGCGAAGTCGGCGTCGCCGGAGAAGCAGTGCATCACCCACCGGTCGGGGGCGCCCACCTCGTCGACCAGGCGTACGACGTCCTCGTGGGCGTCCCGGTCGTGGATCACCAGGGTCTTGTCGAGCGCCTTCGCGAGCTCGATGTGCGCGCGGAACGACTCGTGCTGCGCCGCCCGGCCGTCCTCGCCGGTGCGGTAGTAGTCCAGCCCGGTCTCCCCGACCGCCCGGACCCGGTCGCTGCTCGCGCGCCAGGTCCTCGATCTCGGCGAGCGCCTCGTCGAGGCGGCCCTCGGCGGCCAGCAGCGGCGCCTCGTTGGGGTGCAGCGCCACGCCGGCCACGACCTGCTCGTGGGCCTGCGCCGTCTCGACGGCCCAGCGCGCACCCTCGAGGTCGCACCCGATCTGCACGATCCGCGGGACCCCGACCGAGGCGGCCAGCTCGAGCGCCTCCTCGACCGGCAGCGCCGGCTCGTCACGTCCGCGGGCGATGTCGAGGTGGCAGTGGTTGTCCACGACCGGGTGCGGCAGCCCCTCGGGCAGCTCCGGCCGGTCGGCACCCGGCGTCACGAGCGGTGCACCGCGTCGTAGACGACCCGCTTGGGCACGCCCGAGCGGCGGGCGACGTCGAGGATGGCCTGCTTGCGGGGCACGCCGTCGGCCTCGTCCTCGGCGACCAGCGCCGCCAGGATCGCCGGGTCGGTCACCGCCTCGGCCGGCGCGGCACCGGCCACGACGATCGTCACCTCGCCACGGACGCCGGCTGCGGCCCACTCGACCAGGTCGGCGAGCGTGCCGCGGCGTACCTCCTCGTGGGTCTTGGTCAGCTCGCGGCACACCGCACCGCGCCGTCGCGTCACCGAGCACCGCGCGCCATCGCCTGCAGGGTGGCGTGGGTGCGGTGCGGCGCCTCGAAGAAGACCAGGGTGCGCTCGTCGTCGGCGACCGCCGCGAGCCGGCGGCTGCGCTCGCCGGCCTTGCGCGGGCAGGAAGCCCTCGAAGCAGAACCGGTCGACCGGCAGGCCGGAGACCGCCAGCGCCGCCAGCACGGCCGAGGGCCCGGGCACGCTGGTCACGACGATGTCGTGCTCGATGGCGGCCGCCACCAGGCGGTACCCGGGGTCCGAGACGCTCGGCATCCCCGCGTCGGTGACCAGCACCACCCGGTCGCCGGCGAGCAGCGACTCGAGCAGCGAGTCGGTGCGGATGTGCTCGTTGCCCTCGAAGTAGGACACCACCCGACCCCGGATCTCGATGCCGAGGTCGGTGGCCAGCCGGCGCAGCCGGCGCGTGTCCTCGGCGGCGACGACGTCGGCTCCAGCGAGCTCGGCGGCCAGCCGCGGCGGCGCGTCGTCGACGCGGCCGATGGGCGTCGCCGCCAGCACGAGCGCGCCGGCTCGCCGTAGTGGTCATGGGTCCGATCATGGCAGGGGCCTGCCTCGTACGATCAGTCACCGTGACCCTCCCCGCCCCGCTCGCGCGCACCGCCGGGCTCTCGCGCACCGCGGCGGGCGACGTGGTCCCGAGTGCAGCGGCCCGTGCGCGGTTGCGGGCCACCGACCAGCGATCCGGTGCTCGCCTGGGTCGGCACCGTCGCCGTCACCCTGCTCGCGGCGTTCCTCCGCTTCTGGGACCTCGGCAAGCCGCGGGCGTTCGAGTTCGACGAGACGTACTACGCCAAGGACGCCTGGTCGCTGATGCACTTCGGCTACGCGCAGGACTACGTCGACAAGGCCAACGCCGAGATCCTCGCCGGGCACACCGACGGGCTCTGGACCGGCACCCCCAACATGGTCGTCCACCCCGAGGTCGGCAAGTGGCTGATCGGGCTCGGCGAGGGTGTCTTCGGGATGACGCCGTTCGGCTGGCGGGTCGCCTCGGCGATCGTCGGCTCGCTGATGGTGCTGGTGATGATCCGGCTCGCGCGCCGGGTCACCCGCTCCACCCTGCTCGGCCTGGTCGCCGGCCTGCTGATGTGCTTCGACGGCCTGCAGCTGGTGCTCTCGCGGCTGGCCCTGCTCGACATCTTCCTGGCGTTCTTCGTGCTGTGCGCGGTCAGCTGCATGGTGGCCGACCGCGACTGGGGCCGCGAACGGATCGCCCGCGTGGTGCCCTCGGGCTCGCGGCTGGCGCCGCGCGCCTGGGGTCCGCTGCTGCTGTGGCGTCCCTGGCGGCTGGCGACCGGAGTCTTCTGGGGGCTCGCGATCGGCACCAAGTGGTCGGCGCTCTTCCCGCTGGCCGCGTTCGGGCTGCTGATGTGGTTCTGGGACGCGGGCGCGCGCCGTTCGTTCGGCGTACGACGGGCGCTGGTGAAGTCGGCCGTCATCGACGCCCTCCCCGCCGTGGGCTACGTCGTGCTGCTGCCCGCGCTGATCTACGTGGCCAGCTGGACCGGCTGGCTGCTGCACGCCGACGTCTACGAGCAGCACCTCTCCAACACCCAGTACGGCCCCTACTGGGGCAACTACCTGCGCCACGACGCGCACGGGCTCTTCCCCGAGCTGTGGCAGTCGCTGCGCTCGCTGTGGCACTACCACCACGACGTCTACGCGTTCCACACCGAGCTTCCTCAACGACAGCAAGCACGCCTACCAGTCCGACCCGTGGGGCTGGCTGATCCTCAACCGCCCGGTCGGCGTGGACACCCAGCTCGACATCGCGCCCGGCCAGCAGGGCTGCGCCGCGGCCGCCGGCTCGACCTGCCTGCGGCAGGTGCTGCTGCTCGGCAACCCGGTGGTGTGGTGGTTCTCGGCGGTCGCGGCCCTGTGGGCCGTCGGTCGCCTGGATCGCGCGGCGCGACTGGCGCTACGGGCTGGTCGTGGTCGGCATCGCGGTGACCTGGCTCCCCTGGCTGCGGTACGACGACCGGCCGATCTTCAGCTACTACGCGATCACGATCCTGCCGTTCCTGATCCTCGGCGCGACGATGCTGCTCGGGGAGATGCTCGGCCGCGCCGACGCCTCACCCCTGCGCCGGGCGATGGGGGCCGCCTCGGTGGGGGTCGTGGTGGTGCTGTCGATGCTGGCGTTCGCCTGGTTCTGGCCGATCTGGACCGACCAGCTGATCACGAACCGCGAATGGGTGCAGCGGATGTGGTTCCGCCGCTGGATCTAGCGGCGTGCCGCGAGGAGCAGTGCTCAGACGTGCGCGGACTGGGGCGCGCGGGGGGCCGGAGCCTCGACGCGCGGGCGGGAGACGGTGACGGGACCGCGGTAGCGGCGCTCCTCCGCGGCCATCCGGGCCACCGCGAACGCGACGACGAGCATGCCGAAGACACCGAGCAGCAAGACCGAGACTGGTGCGACAGACAACATGCGAGTCATCCCCCTTGGTTGACTAGACCAGGGTCACAAGATATCCCAAAAAAACCATAACGGACATAAATCGCGGAAGAAACCGTATCTGAGCGTGATCGGGCTGCCTCTCACTCGGAGTCCAGTAGACCTCAAGTCGGCCCCAAGAGTCGCTTCCAGCGCGCCGTCGGAGGCTGGGCAACGCCCCGTCAGACGACACGAAGGACCGATCACCATGTCACGCCTCCTCCACCGCCTCGGCCGCACCACGGCCGCCCACCCGTGGCGGACGATCTCCGCCTGGATCCTGGTTGCCGTGGGCGTCTTCGCCCTCGCCGGCAGCATCGGCGGGACGCCCCAGGACAACTGGGACATCCCCGCCGCCCGCGCCCAGGTCGGCATCGACCAGCTGCGCGAGCACACGCCGGGCGCCGGCAACGCCAGCGCCCGCGTCGTCGTACACACCGAGGACGGCTCCGCCGTCGAGCACCGCGTGTGATCGCGCCGCTGACCCAGCGGCTCGAGGCGATGGACCACGCCGTCTCCGTGTCGCCGCCCCGGATGAGCGAGGACCGCGACACGGCCCTGCTCACCGTGCAGTACGACGCACCGGTGACCCACCCCGACCTGTACGAGAACCTCGCGCCGCTCGACAAGGCCGTCGGCCCCACCCGTGACGCCGGGATCCAGGTCGAGCTCGGCGGCGACCTGCCCGAGACCGCCGCCGCCCCGATGCGCGGCAGCGGCGAGCTGATCGGCATCGTGGCCGCGCTGCTCATCCTGGTGCTGGCCTTCGGCTCGGTCGTGGGCGCCGGACTGCCGATCGTGGTCGCCCTCGTCGGCCTGGCCGTCGGCTCGGCCGGGCATCACCCTGCTGGCCGCCACGATGGACGTCAGCACCGCCGCCCCGATGGTGGCCACGATGGTCGGTCTCGGCGTCGGCATCGACTACGCCCTGCTGCTGGTCACCCGGTTCGCGGAGTTCCTGCAGGCGGGCCACGACAAGGTCGAGGCCGCCGGTCGCGCGGTCGCCACGGCCGGACGCTCGGTGGTCTTCGCCTCCGCGACCGTGCTGGTCTCGCTGCTCGGCCTCAAGCTGGCCGGGCTGCCGACGTACGACGCCTTCGGCTACGCCACCGCGATCGCCGTCGTCGGTGTCGCCTCCGCCGCGCTGACCCTGGTGCCCGCCCTGTGCGGTCTCGCCGGTCGCCGGCTGCTGCCGCGCAAGGTGCGGAAGGCCCGGACACGCACCAAGGCGCCGCTGATGGAGCGCTGGGCCACCCGGGTCAGCCGTCGTCCGCTGGCGTGGGCCCTGCTCGCCGTCGTGGTGATGCTGACCCTGGCCGCACCCGCCCTGGGCATGCGCACCTGGCCGCAGGACTCCTCGTCCCAGCCGTCCGACCTGACCACCCGCAAGGCCTTCGACCTCGTCGCCGACGAGTTCGGTCCCGGGGCCAACGGTCCGGTGATGTACGTCGTCGCAGGCCGACCGGCTCGACGACGCCGCCGTCGACCGCGCTCGCCGACGCAGGTGGCGGCGCGCGACGACATCGCCGAGGTCTCCCCGGTGGTCGCCTCCGCCGACAACGCGCTGCGGATCTTCGAGGCCGAGCCGGCCTTCGGTCCCACCGACGAGAAGACCCGCCCGCTGGTCGACGACCTGCGCGCCGAGGCACCGGCCGGTGTCGAGATCACCGGCACCACGCCGCTGTTCGCCGACATCGCCGACCTGTTCTCCACCCGCCTGTGGGTCGTCGTCGCCTTCGTCGTCGGGGTCTCCATGCTCCTGCTCGGCATGGTGTTCCGCTCGGTCGTCGTACCGGTCAAGGCGGCGGTGATGAACCTGCTGTCGATCGGCGCGGCGTTCGGCGTGATGACCGCGATCTTCCAGTGGGGCTGGGGCGCCGAGCTGCTCGGCCTCGACCACGCGATGCCGGTGTCGAGCTGGATGCCGATCCTGCTGTTCGCCGTGCTGTTCGGCCTGTCGATGGACTACGAGGTGTTCCTGCTCTCGCGGATCCGTGAGGACTGGCTGGACACCGGCGACGCCCGCGGCAGCGTGGTGCGCGGCCTGTCCGCGACCGGCCGGGTGATCTCCGCCGCCGCCGCGATCATGGTCGCCGTCTTCCTGGGCTTCGCCAGCGAGGTCGACGTCGTGATCAAGCAGCTCGGGGTCGGCATGGCCGTCGCGATCGCGCTCGACGCGACGCTGGTCCGGATGGTCCTCGTGCCGGCCACCATGACGATGCTCGGCAAGTGGAACTGGTGGATGCCCGCCTGGCTCGACCGCGCCCTGCCCACCGTCCGCGCCGAGGTCACCGACCTCGACGAGCCCGACGTCCGTCCCGACGAGAACACCCGCACGCCCGTCGGCGTGTGACCACCACCGCCACCAACCACCTGAGGGAGAACCACCATGAACAAGACGACGCACCCCGACTGGCCCGCCCAGATCAGCCTCGCCGGCCAGACGGCCGCGCCGGAGGGACCGGTGGACATGTACATGATGTACGTGATGCACCACGCCTTCCGGCGCGACCTGACCAAGCTCACCGAGGCCGCCCGGTGCACGCCGGTCGGCGACCGGGTCGCCTGGACCCTGCTCCAGCAGCGTTGGGAGATCTTCGCCGAGGCGCTGCACGGCCACCACTCCGGTGAGGACGCCGGCCTCTGGCCGCTGCTCCTCGAGCGAGGCACCCCCGACGACGTGGAGACGCTCGAGGCGATGGAGGCCGAGCACGCGGAGTTCGACCCGCTGCTCGCGGCCTGCGAGCAGGGCTTCGCCCGGCTGGCCGAGCACGCCGACGACGACGCCCGCGCGGCGCTCGCCGTCCGGCTGGCGGCGACGCGGGAGTGCCTGGCCCGGCACCTCGAGCACGAGGAGACCGGGGCGATCCCGATCATCCAGCGGGTGCTGACCGAGGAGGACTGGGAGCGCCTCGACGAGGAGTTCTTCAAGGAGGACCTCAACCCCGGCAAGGTGATCCGGATCGTGCCCGTGGGCGGCGTACGGCGTCCCGCGCGAGGTGCTCGACGGCGTCTTCGCCAAGACCGGCCTCGGCTTCAAGATCGTCTGGCTGGTCACCCGCGCCCGGTTCGCCCGCCGGGAGGCGCGCGCCTTCAAGCACGTCGCCTGAGGGGTCGGGTGCATGGATCCGGGATCCGGTGGCAGCGAGTTTCCCCGGACAGCCCGGTTTCCCGGACAACCGGTGAACGCACCCCTACCGAGCGAAGTCCCGCGGCCGGAACTCCCCGTCCTGCAGGTGCGCCTCGATGTCCTCGAGGCTGTGGCCGGTGAGCTCGGGCATCAGGCGCTGCACGAAGATCCACGCCGCGACGTTGAACAGGCCGTAGAGCCAGAAGACCTGGCCCACGCCGAACAGGTCGATCATGGTCAGCAGGGTCAGGGTGATCAGCAGGTTGGTGCCCCACAGGGTGGCCGACTGGACCGCTGTCCCCGCGCCGCGTACGGCGAGCGGGTAGATCTCCGACCGGTCAGCCAGCCCATCAGCTGGAGGCCACCGGCGTTGAAGAACATGAACACGATCAGGCACGTGATGATGAACGGGACGTTGTCGCGGTGATGATGAACGGCACGTTGTCCGGCCGGCGTTGTCGGTGACGAAGAAGGCGCCGAGCACGAACAGGCTGACGGCGGCGCCGGGGACCATCACCAGCGTGAGCCGCCGCCGACCGACCCGGTCGACGATGGCGAGGCCGACGATCATCATCACCAGGTAGGTCACGCCGAGCGCGACGCTGACCCGCAGGGCCGAGGTCGTCGAGAAGCCGTTGTCGGTGAGGATCGTCGGGGCGTAGTAGATGATCATCTCGATCCCCGACAGCTGGGTGAACGCTGCGATGCCACACCCGACGATCAGCGCGGGGCGCACCCAGGGCTTGCGGATGCCGCGCCAACCACGATGGCTGCGTCTCGGTCTCCTGCTTGCGCTCCTCGAGCTCGACGATCTCCCGCAGCTCGGGTTGGTAGTCGTACCCGTCCGGCCGCACCCGGCGCAGCACCTCCTCCGCCTCGTCGGTCCGGTCCTGCTTGACCAGCCAGCGCGGGCTCTCCGGCAGGCGCAGCTGGAGGAGCAGCATCAGGCAGCAGCTCGGCCGGTACGGCGGCGGCCCCGATCGAGATGCGCCAGTCCACCGACTCGCTCGCCCCGACCAGCGTCGAGATCACGATGCCGACCCCGATGGCCAGCTGGAAGCACAGCACCAGCCGCCCGCGCAGTGGGCCGGAGCCAGCTCGGCGACGTACATCGGCACGGTCTGGGTGGCCCCGCCGACGGCGAACCCGAGCAGCACGCGGGCCAGCGCCAGGGTCACAGCGCTCGGGGCCACCGAGCACAGGAGGCTGCCGACCACGAAGACGCAGCAGATCAGCAGGATCGTGCGGTGCCGGCCCCAGCGCTCGGAGAGCAGGCTGCCGCTGAGCGCGCCGATGACGGCACCGAGCAGGATGCCGGCCGCGATCGACTGCTCCATGCCGTGCCCGGTGTCGAACTCGTCGGAGATCTGGAGCAGGGCGCCGGAGATGATGCCGGTGTCGTAGCCGTACAGCAGCCCGCTCACCGCCGAGACCACGGCGACCGCGAGCATCGCATCAGGCCGTTGAGGGCCCCGCCCGGGTGGACTCGGACGTCGTGCTCGAACTCATGCGGGCCTCCGGAGTAGACGGCGTTCGCCCAGCGGGTACCCCACGACTCAGGCCGACACACCCGCGATGCCTGCTCGGGCGCGGGCGCTGCCCGTCCGGTCACCGCCCGCGCTAGAAGGCGAACTTCTCCCGGACCCCGTCGAACCACGAGGCGGCGAGCGGGACGTCCCACTCCTCGCACAGCCGGGCAGCGTCGTCCGCGTGACGGGTGGCGAGGTCCTGCTCGCCGGTGGCCACGGCGGCCATCGCCAGGAAGGCGTCGACCGGCCCCAGGACGGTGCCCGAGCCCGCGCAGGCGGGCTGGCCCCGGAACTCGATGAGCGCGTCGTAGGCCGTCGGCCCCCAGGTCCCTCAGGCCGGTGCACATCGCCGCCTCGGCCGCCATCGCGGCCTCCATCGTCGAGAACCACCAGTGCGGGGAGAGGTCGAGGGTCCGGCCCTCGAGGTAGGCCCGGGCCTCGTCCACGCGCCCGACCCGGCACAGCAGCGCCGCCATCGACGCCGTGATCGGCATCACCGTGCACGCCCTCGAGCTGGCCCACGACCGGGCGCAGCTCCTCGGGGTCCGCCGCTCCACATGATCTCCATCAGCATCGCGCCCATCAGGGCGTCGCCGCTCTGCGGGACCGAGGTGCGCTCGTGCAACGAGGCCATGTCCGCAAGCAGTACGCCGACCCGGTCGAAGTCGTTGCGCATCGCGTGCCACGAGATCTCCATGCCGTCGAGGACCAGCAGCGCGTAGAGGTGCCGCTCGGCCAGGGCCACCTCCCGGGCCTGGGCCACCAGCGTCGTTCATCTCCTCGACCAGCCCCAGCTCCGAGGCCGCGCTCGCCTGCAGGGTGAGTGCGCTGGAGAGAGCGACCGTGCGTCGCCCAGCTCGCGGGCCAGCTCGCGCTGCCTCCCCGTTGCTCTGCAGCCGCTGGCGCGGCGGTCCCCGGTCGCCACACCCCCAGGGACATCGCGATCAGCGCCCACAGCAGCACGGTCGGCTCCCCCAGCCGGCGGGCCATCGCCACCGCCTCCTCGCAGAGCGCGTCGCGCTCGAGGTGCGTCGAGGAGTAGTAGATCTCGCTGGCCAGGCTCACCATCGCCCGGCACCGCAGGACGCTGTCCCCGGACGGCAGCCGCTCGAGGGCAGCCGCGCAGGATCGCGACCACCTCCTCGTCGACCTCGCCGTAGGTCCCCGCCTGCCAGAGCGCGTTGGTGTTCAGCAGCGCGATCGCCTCCAGCGACCGGGTCAGGTCGTCCATGCGGGTGGCCACGGTCGATCGCGCGGTGCACCACCGCGCGCAGCCCGACCCAGTCGCCGTTGTGGCGCGTGCGCCTTGGCCAGCTCGACCAGCACGGTGTACTCGTCGAGCGGGGCCGCCTCCGGGTCATCGGCCAGGGCATCGACCGCCGTGGCCAGCAGGTCCGCCGCCTCGTCGTACGCGTAGACGCGGCGAGCGGCCTCGGCCGCGTCCAGCGCTGCGCGCCAGGCCTGCGGGGCGTGCTGCGGACCGGCGGCGAACCAGTGCCGGGCCACCTCGCTCTCCCGCCCGGGCTGCGCGGCCAGGACCTCGGCGACGCGCGTGTGCACCCGCGCGCGACGGCTGCGCGAGAGGGCGGCGTACGTCGTGTCGCGGACCAGCGCGTGGGCGAACCGGAACCGGTCGACGCCGAACTCACGCACCAGACCCGCCTCGAGTGCGGGGTCGAGGTGGTCGAGCACGTCGTCCTGGTCGGTGCCGAGGACGCTCGCGAGCGTCGGCACGTCGAAGTAGCGCCCGACCACGCACGCCACGCGCAGCGCGGCGCCGGTCTTCTCCGGCAGACCGCCGAGTCGTCGGGTGAGCACGTCCTGCACCGCGGCGGGCGGGTGCTCCTCCTCCAGCAGCGCGGTGAGGTCGCCGCCCTCGCGGGCGAGGCGGGCGTACTCGACCAGGAAGAACGGGTTGCCGTCGGTCCGCAGGCGCAGGGCGTCCGCCTCGGTGGCGGTGGGTGTCGAGGCCGCGACGGACGTCACGATCTCGCCGGCCTCGTCCACGCTGAGACCGGTCAGCTGGAGACGCAGGGCGTGACGGCGGGCGAGCATCTCGGCGAGCTCGGCGAGATGGCCGGTGGGCGGCTGGCTCGTGGCGCCAGGTCGCGACGACCATCAGCCGACCCGACTCCGCGGTCTCCGCCAGCAGGCGCAGCACCCGCAGGGTCGAGGTGTCGGCCCAGTGCAGGTCGTCCAGCACGATCAGCAGGTGCTGCTCGGCGGCGGCATCCAGGACCGTGCGCGCGATCGACTCCCACGCGCGGAACCGCGAGGCGCTGTCGTCGGTGGTGCCGCTGGAGGGCAGCTCGTGCCCGAGCTCGCGGAGCACGCTGGCCCACGGGTAGAGCGGCGGCGCGCCCTCGTCCTGCGAGCAGCGTCCGACCAGCACGGTCGCGCCCTCGGCCGTGGCGGTCGCGGCCAGCTCGGCGCACAGGCGGCTCTTGCCGATCCCCGGCTCGCCCGTCACCACGGCGAAGACGGGCTGCTCGACCGACTGCTCGAGCAGGCCGACGAGGGCGGAGAGCTGGTCGTCGCGACCGACGAGCGGCCACGCGAACTGGCTGGTCCGGGAGACCGGCTGGCGCTGCTTGCGGGAGCCGAGCCGGGCGTGGCGGCCCACTCGAGCGCCGGGTCCTGGCGGAGCACCGCCGTCTGCAACGAACGCAGCTCGGCGCCCGGCTCGAGCCCCAGCTCGTCGGCCAGCAGCTCACGCACCTGGCGCAGCACCTCGAGCGCGTCGGCCTGTCGCCCCGATCGGGTCAGGGCCAGGGCTCGCAGGCCCCAGAGCCGCTCGCGGAGCGGGTACGTCGCGGTCAGCACCTCGAGCTCGCCGGCCACCATCGCGTGCCGACCGAGCCCCAGCGCGGCCACGGCCCGGTCCTCCAGGGCCATCGCGCGCAGCTCCTCGAGACGGGCCCGCTCGGACTGGGCGGCCGGCGCGTCCTCGAGCTCGGTGTAGGGCAGGCCGCGCCACAGGGCGAGCCCGTCGTTGATCCGGGCGAACAGCTCGTCGAGCTCGTCCGCGCCGAGGTCCGCGGACATCCCCGTGCCGAGGCGCTGGTGGACCGAGCCGACCGCGGCCTCGAAGCGGGAGGCGTCGAGGGCGTCGTCGGGCAGGATCAGTGCGTAGCCGGTCTGCTGGGTGACCAGCACCTCGGACGGCGCGCGCGGTGGCCGGTCGGGCTCCAGCGCACGGCGCAGCCTCGCGACGTACCCCTGCAGGGTGGCGGTGACGGCCGCCGGCGGGGACTCGCCCCAGAGCAGGTCGACGAGCGCGTCCTGGCCGACGGGCTGGCCGCGTCGCATCGCCAGGGCGGCGAGCAGGGCCCGTTGCTTGCGCGTGCCGAGGTCCACCGCGGTCCCGTCGATACGGGCCTCGGCGGCTCCCAGGATGCCGACGCGCACGCCCGAAGGATAGGGGCGCGCGATCCTCCGGTCGACGTACTTGCCGTGCGCGAGGTCGAGACGTCTAGACGGGTCAGCGCACCAGGAGGCGCTCGAGGTTGTCGAAGTTGCGGCGGGAGTAGCCCTCCCACATCCGCTTCAGGGCCGGCATCGCGAGGGCACCGACGCGGCCGCGAGGGTGCACGGTCCAGCGCCAGGTGATGCGTACGCCGGTGCCCGCCTTCGCGAACTCCCAGGCGCCGTCGATCGAGCTGACCAGCGCCTTCATCGGGCCCTTGACCTCGTCGAGGTGGTAGGCGAACCGTTTCGACGCGGTGACCTCGGTGAGTCGCTCACGCATCGACCCTCCCCCGGTGAGCAGGACCGTGCGCGTCTGGCCCGGCGTACCCCACGCTCCGTCCTGGCCGCGCACGCCCTTGATCGGCGGGATGGCCGCGTAGCGCCGGTCGAAGAGCCGGGTGAGCTCGAAGGGCAGCACCTCGTCGAAGGCGCGCTTCACCCCGGCGGGGAAGGTACGGCTGTAGGCGAACTCGACGCTGCGGGTCATGCACGGACCCTAATCGCGACCAGCCCTGGAGTGTCAGGCGCGGCCGGCCATCGCCGGGATGACCGGGTGCGGCGAGCGTTCGGCGATCGAGGCGATCTCGTGGCGTCGCATCAGCCGCACCCCGGTGATGTGGGTGATGTAGGGCAGCCGCCCGGCGTCGAGCAGCTTGCGGACGGCCTTGGGCCGCAGCCCGAGGATGTGACTCGCCTGCGTGATGGTCACCCAGTAGGAGTCGGGATCGTTCAGGTGGCGTCGCCAGTCGTAGTGGATCTGGGCAGCGGCTTCGACCTCGCCCGGCGTGACCGGGCGTCCGCGGAGAAGTCGGGCAGCTTCCTCGGGTCCACAGCCGAGGATGGCGACGAGGTCGAGCCTCGGGGTCATGCGCTACATGCTATGCCCTCTCGTCGCCGATGGCGTCCCGGAAATGTCAACACCAGTTAGTCACTCGACTTTAGTGACTGAGGGCCGCCGATGTCACGGCGGGGTCGCAGCATGTCGGTCGTGATGTCGGCGAGCTCGCGCACCCCGGTGAGCGACATGGTGAGGTCGAGCTCGGCGATCACGTTGGCGACGACCTCCTCGACGCCGCGCTGTCCGGCGAGCGCGAGCCCGTACATGTACGGCCGGCCGAGCAGCACCGCGTCGGCCCCGAGCGCGATGGCCGTGAAGACGTCGGTGCCGGTGCGGATGCCGCTGTCCATCAGCACGGTCGGCTCGCTGCCCACCGCCTCGCGCACCTCCTGCAGCGCCTCGAGCGAGGCGATCGAGCTGTCGACCTGGCGGCCGCCGTGGTTGGACACGACGATGGCGTCGACGCCGAGGTCGAAGGCCCGGCGCGCGTCGTCGGGGTGCAGGATCCCCTTGAGTACGACGGGCAGCCGCGTCCGCTCGCGCAGGGTGGCCAGGTGGTCCCAGCTCAGGGCCGGGTTGGAGTAGATGTCGAGGAACGCCTCCACCGACGCCCGCGGCTCCGGCGAGCGAAGGTTGGCCAGGAACGTGCCCGGATGGTTGCGGGTGATCGCGAGCAGCGACCTGATCGCTCCGAGCGTGACCTCGACCTCCTGCTTGATCCCGGACGCCTTCGCCGCGGCGATGCGCTCGCGGACGAGCTCGCGGAACCGCGGGTCGGAGGTGTACTGGCCGATGCCGAGCCCCTGCGCGAACGGAAGTGAACCGAGGTTGAGGTCCTGCGGCCGCCAGCCGAGCGTGGTGGTGTCGAGGGTGACCACGAGCGCCCGGCGCCGATCGCCTCGGCCCGCTGGATCAGGCTGTCGACGAGGCCCTCGTCGGTGCTCCAGTAGAGCTGCACCCAGCGCGGCGCGTCGCCCATCGCCGCCGCGAGGTCCTCCATCGGCGTCCCGCCCTGGTTGGTGAACACGTACGGCACGCCCGCCTCGGCCGCCGCCCGCGCGACGTGCAGGTCGCAGTCGGGGTCGATCAGCTGGCCGGCGCCGACCGGCGCCAGCAGGACCGGCGAGCTCAGGCGCGTGCCGAGCAGGTCGACGGAGAGGTCGCGTCGGGTGATGCCGTGCGCCATCCGCGGCACGATCGCCCACCGGTCGAACGCCTCGCGGTTGTTGCGCATCGTCCGTCCCTCGCCGGCGCCGCCGGCGACGTACGCCCACCCCTTGGTGGACATGCGCCGCCGCGCGCGGTCCTCGAGCTCGGCGAAGTCGGTCGGCACCGCCGGCCGCCGGCCGAGCACCCCCTGCCGGTAGATCGCGCTCTGCCGGTCGCGCCCGACACCTGGGCGGACTCTTCGCCTCGCTCATGCCCGTGCCCTTCCGCTCGAGGTCCGGGCACACGCTAGGGCCTCGACCCGCGGCGCTCCTAGAGGGGCGCTCAGTGCGTGACGGCGATGGTGAAGAGGAGCAGCGAGAGGCAGGCGAAGAAGTAGGCCCACACGACCGCGCTCGACAGCTCCGGGACCGCGCTCTCGATCCGGGGCAACCGCCTGGCCAGGTCGCCCGGCATCCGCGAGCGGAGGTGGGAGCAGACGCTCTCGATGTTGCGACGCTGGCGGGAGGCGTCCAGCCCGGTGGTGTCCGGAGCGATCCGCACCAGCACGATGTGGGCCGCGACAGCGACCTCCTGACCGGGCGCGGCACCCCACGCCGTGGCCAGGGTGAGCGCGCACTCGATCTCGACATTGGTGACCTGCTCGATGAGCCGGATCCACAGCCGCAGGTCGTGGCCGGACCACGACGCCTGGTTCGAGCGAGGCGCCAACGCGAGCAGCGCCCGGACCTCCTCGACCCGGTCCGGCAGCCCGCGCGTGTAGAGCGCGCCGGCCACCGAATAGATCGTCATGTCCATAAGGTCGGGCTCGCGCGGATAATCCGCAACTCGGGCAAAAGCCTGGTGTAGTCCGGTTTCCCGTTGTGCCGGTTCTCTGGACAACCAGTGCACCTGAGTGCAGTCACTCCGAAGCTGTGGGCCAACGTGGCTCACACCCGGCTCCAGCCCGTCGCGGGCGTGGCTCAGCACCGGCCAGGTTCGGCCATCATGAGTACGCGATCAACGGGCATCGTCGAGTCTCGCGAGGGACTATCCCAGAGCGGGAACTGGCTCCTCATGCCTGGTGGCCGGCGTCGCGTCGCGCCACCGCGAACCCAGCCAGTACGAGAAGAAGGTGTGGACGATCAACCAGCCCCAGTACGCCTCGGCGGCGCGCTGCGCGTAGTCGATCGTGTAGCGCAGGCCGCCGTGCAGGTCCTCGCGCGCCCAGTCCGCGGCGAACATCAGCCCGACAACCGTCCCGAGGAGAAGGGCCATCCACAGCAGCCGCAGTCCGGGCGTGTCCGCCAGCTCTGGCCGCAAGATGGTCCGGTCGAAGATGTCCAGTGCCGGTCCGGCCAGGGCCAACGGCACCAGGCTCTCCGCCTGGTCGAGCACGAACGCGGAGTCGAAGAAGATCACGATGAACAGGACTACGGCGACGGTCACGGAGATCGCGGTCGCGGTCGACCGGGGCAGGGCCAGATAGAGAAGCACGAACCCGGCGCCGATCATCGGCTCGTTCAGGGTGACCACGGAGGACGTCCAGTCCTGTTCCTTGAGCAGCAGACCGAGGCCGATCAGGACGATCGCGCCCGCGCAGATGGCTGCCAGCCGGACGGAGCCGGGCGACACCTTCCTGAGCAGCTGCACCTGCGCAGCGACGAGCAGCGCGAAGAGCAGCGCCTCGCTGTTGTGCCCGATCTGGGACGCGATTCCCTCTGGCAGGACCGACTTGTGGGCCTTGGTCACCAGCATGAGCAGGGCGACGCCTGTGACGCTGTAGAAGATCGCACTGCGAGCGGCAATTGACATGCGCGGATCCTCTGCAAAACGTCCGTTTGGGTCAAACGAATCCCCCGGATGTCACGCGGCGCACGAGACCGCGTCCAACGGGCCACGACCAGACAGGCAACCGGGCCATGGAATGCTCAGAACGTGAAGGCGTTGCGGCAACCACTCCGCAGTGAGCAACGTCCGCTGATCCCGGCTGTGGTCCTGCTGGCCGTCGTTGTCGCTTCGGTGAGTGCGGCGTTCCTCGTTCATCGGCTGGTCGTCATCTCGTGGCATCCGTTGGCCGAGGTCGATCGGGTCGTGCTGGTCGACCTGCACGACGTGGTGGCGAGCTCGCCGTGGCTGGTGTTCGTGTTGAAGGCGTTGGGCCGGTTGGGGACGCCGGTGGTCTATCAGGCCCTGATGGTCGTGGTGGCGGCGTGGCTGGTCTGGCGCCGGCGGCCGGTGACCGCGGTGTACACCGTGGTGACGATCATGCTCGGCCTGGAGGTGGCGCCGCTGGTGAAAGCGATGGTGCGCCGGTCCCGGCCAGACCTCCTCGATCCGGTGGCGAACGCGGGCGGGTACAGCTTCCCGAGCGGACATGCCCTGGACGTGACGGTCGTGGCGTTGACCTTCCTCGTGGTGGTGTTGCCGGTACTACGGGCTGGGTGGCGCCGGGCTGCGGTCGTGGCGACAGTGCTTGCCGTGGTGGCGACGTGCGTGGCGAGGTTGGGCCTGGGAGTGCACTACCTCACTGACGTGGTGGCCGGTGTGCTGCTCGGAGTCGGCTGGGTCGCGTTGGCTGACCGCACTGCTGGTGGTGTCGCTGCGTCGGGAAGTGCAATCCCTCCCCTCCGGCGCGGACCTTCACCAAACGGTGGAGCTGAGGGGATTCGAACCCCTGACCTTCTCAGATGGACGAGCCGTTTCGACGTCTCGCCGAACCTCGGGCCAACTCTGCCGAACCGGCTGATCTGAGGCTGTTGCCACGGATCGAACCACTTCTCGTCGCGAATGCTACCGGACGGCCTCGGAACACCTCGGATGACTTCGGACGCTATTTCTGCTGACTATTCGGTACGTCCGCGTTGGGCAAGTCTGGTGCCCTGGTCAGTAGTGTCGAAGACAGCGTGCCTCCCGACGTTCTGGTCGAGCGAGCCGCAAGGGTCGTCGCCAACGTGGCTCGTGCACGACTCGGGCCGCGCCGGCACCAGTGCTGGCCGTCGCCCGGTGGGCGCGGCTTGGCTTACAGATCGCGACTGAGCGCCCTTTGGGAAACAGACTCCTGCCGAACTGGGGGGCCTTGACTGCTCCCGGCGGCGCGCGCAAGTGAAGAGTGATTCGGCTTGCCCTAGGCTGTCGCGCAGGCGCGGGTGCTCGATCAGTCATGCCTCACGCGGGACCATCGAGGACAGGGACGGGGAGCGACGTGATGTCAAAGGAAGGCGGGTCTTCGGAGCGGGTCATCGTCCGCCGACCTCGCCATCGCAAGGCCCAGATCCTCGACGCGGCAGCGGCGCTCTTCCAGCGCTCGGGTTTCAGCCAGGTCACGATGGAGTCCATCGCCTCCGAGGTGGGGATCACGGTCGGAGCTCTATACCGACACTTCTCGGGCAAGCAAGCGCTGCTGGACCAGGTGATGATCAACGAGGTCACAAGCCTCGAGCAGGCTCTCCGCCCGGCGGAGCACGGGTCGATCGATGAGCTGTGCGAGATCGTGGTTGATCGCGTCCTGGATGCCCCGGGCGGAACGGCGATGTTGTTACGGCACTTGGGTGCCCTGTCGCCGGGGGCTGCCGACCTTGTCCGTGAGGGCCTCCGCACCTGCGTCTCACTGCTGCAGCGCGCGCTGTTGCGTGAGCGCGACGATCTCGGTGAGGCGGACGCGGACCCCATCGCATGGGCGATCCTTGCGGTGACGGGCAGCCCGGTGCTCGATCAGACACGTGTACGCAGAACAGTCCAGCGCAACCTGCTGCTCCAGTCATGCCGTCGCGTCTGCACGGTGGCGATCGCGGGTTCCAGGGCAGCCCAGGAGGCGCCGTTCGAGCTTCGCGATGCTCCTGTTTCATCGACGCGGCGCGAGGAGATCCTCGAAGCCGTCGTCACGTTGTCGCAGGAGCAAGGCTTCGCCAACGTCACGATGGAAGAGATCGCAGGCCGGGTTGGAATCGCGGCCTCCAGTCTCTACGAGCACTTCGACAACAAGCTGAGCATGTTGGGCGCCGCAGTCATTCGATCGGTCGAGGCGCTCCGGATCGAGGCCGCGCTCGCCGAACGCGAGGGCACTAGCCCGCGGGAGATCTTGACGGCCTTTGCGCACAGCTACATTGCGATCGCGTTGAACGATGACAAGAAGCTCGTCTACTTCGTCACGGTCGAGTCCCCGACCCTGCCCAACGAGCTCACGCGCGGGCAGCGCGAATACGTAGACCGGTGGTTGGGCACCTCACGCTCGAGTCGAGAGAGGGCCGGGTGGTGGTCCTGGCCGCGCTGGCGATCGTCAACTACCTTGCCCAGATCCCGCACTTGGTCGCCCGGCCGCGATTCGCCACCGAGCTCGAGCGTATGGTCCTCGCCGTCCTGGAGATGGGCCTGGAGCAGTGACGGCTCAGCTGCTGGTCGCGGTGACCGAACCGGTCGTCGGGGCGGCCGACGACGGCGCACTCCTCGACGCCGGGGACCGCGGCGATCGCGTTCTCCACCTCGATCGAGTACACGTTGCAGCCACCGGTGATGATCATGTCCTTGAGCCGATCGACGAGGGTGATGTAGCCGTCGTCGTCGATCGTGGCGAGGTCTCCGGTGTGTAGCCACTCGCCCCGAAGTCGTCGCCGCTGGGGTCGACGATCCGCACCAGGGTGCCCATCAGGCCATGCCTGCCGCTCGCCGATGGCTTCTCTCGAACCTCGTCGGGTGCGGAATAGATCCCGTTAGGCCCTGCCTCGGTCTGCCCGCAGGTCCAGTAGAGGTCCATGCCCGGAAGCGCCCGCATCATCTGCTCGACGACGTGCTCGGGCATGGGCGCGGCTCCGTAGATCCCCACCCGCCACGTGGACATGTCACGCGGCCGCCGGGAGCTGTTCCTGCACGATCGCCTGGTACATGGCGGCAACCCCGAAGTAGGCGGCGATGCCCTCGACCTCGATGGCATCTGGTACCGCGGCGGGGTCGAAAGTGCCGTGGACGACATGGGTGGCACCGGTCATGATGCCGGGAACCAGCATCATGGCCAGTTCGGCCAAGTGGTAGAGCGGAGCGACGTGCAGCAGGCGCTCGCGGTCGGTCATGCCTCCCATGGCCATCACGCCCACCGCCACCCAGATGGTGCGGTGGTGGTCGAACAGGGCGCCCTTGGGCTTGCCAGTGGTCCCTGAGGTGCAGACGAGCAGCGAGTCGTCCTGCTCGGCTACGACAACGTTGGTGCCTGAGGCGACTTGGCCGCGGCCAGGGTGACCAGGTCGGGACGGCCCGGCGGTGGGGTCACGGCGACCACCGTCGGACCAGTGCCGCGCTCGAGGAAGCGCTGGGCGCTCAGCGCGAGAGTGCTGCCGATGGTGGGCGAGGGCTACTCAGCGGGTGGCGGACATCATGGTCGCAACGAGTACGGCGGGACGCTCGGAGCGGTTGCTCCACGCGTGGTTGGTGCCGCGCTGGACGACGGAGTCGCCGACCCGGAGCAGGGTCTCGGCGTCCTCGAGGACAATGTAGATCTCGCCCTCCACGACAGTCACGACGTCGACGGTGTCGGTGACGTGCATCCCGGGAACCTCGCTGTCGACGTGCGCGTCACCGGCACCGACCTCGCCCATCGCGTCGGCGAACGCGTCGGTGCCTTGCCACTCGGCGTCCGGAGGGAACCGGAGCATCCGCACCACGAGCCCCCCGGCTGGCGGGTCGAGCACGATGGCCTCGTCCAGGGTGCTGTCCGAGCCGACGGCCGCAGGGAGGGTGTCGACCTGCCAAAGGTCGACTGCGCCGAACATCGGGGTGACGAACCTGGTCGCGCCCGGGCCGTCATTGACGATCGTGGAACGACCGTCCTTGGTGCCGGTGACGACGCACCGACCGACGAGCTCGTCTGAAGCGTTCATATCTTGTCTCCTTGATGTGGTGGGTCTGTGAGGTGTGGAGCGAGGCGTTGCGGGGGTGGGGTCGCTCACCTGGGCGTGCCCGGGGGGAGCGTCGCGCTGGCGTGGGCGGTGGTGTTCCAGGTTTCCGCCGTGCGGCTCTCGACGTCGTAACCGGCATCGCGGATGGCCCGGTCGGCTCGGCGGTAGGAAGACAACAGGCTCCGTGCAGCCAGAGCGTTGCTGCGCGATACCTGGGCACCCGCCGTGAGCGCGGCCGGGATGAGGCTTTCGTGGGCGACGACCTGGGTGACGAGACCAGCGGCGCGCGCGGCCGCCGCATCGAGGGGTTCGCCTGTCATGCTCATCCGGATCGCCGTAGACTGCCGACTGCCGCCGGCAGCAGGACAGTCAGGCCCCGCAGGGCAGCACCCCGACGCGGGCATGGGTGTCGGCGAAGGCGGCGCGCTCCGATGCGATGAGGAGTCGCAGTGCAACGCGAGCCGAGCCACCGGTGACCGCGGAACCGTTGATGGCGCCAATGACTGGCTTCGAAGTTGCCGGCCATGGCGCGTGCGATGGCGCGCCGACGAGCCTCATCAGGTATGGGTCCTCGTCCGCGACGGCCTTGAGGTCGATGCCGGCACAGAAGGCGGGGTCGGCGCCGGTGAGCACGATGGCGTCGACGTCGTCTCCCTGGTCGGCCGCCGCCATGGCGGTGGTCAGATCCTGGAGCACCGCTCCGTTGAGAGCGTTTCGGGACTCGGGCCGGTTGAGAGTGAGGATGGCGGTCCGGTCGTGGATGGCGAACTGGACGAGCTGTTCGGTCACCGCACCGCACCCCCTGCGATCGCACGCGCCTCGGCGCCCGCTGACGTGAGGGCAGGCGCGGCCAGCTCGTTCGCCGCGACCAGGGCCTCAAAGGTGGCCGCGTCGCTGCCCTCGGCAGCGCCGTAGACAGTGACGCGGTCGGCCAGGCCGGCGACCGGTCCACCAGTTCGCGGGCGGCAACCTGGGGTTCACCGATCACCGCGAAGGTTGCCAGCATCTC
>CAVSMJ010000002.1:0-229312 GCA_963729015.1 uncultured Actinomycetota bacterium | reverse complement strand
CTCCGACGTGCTCCACGGCAGCGCCACGATCGCCCGGCTGAATGCGGGGCCGATCGCCCAGCCAGGCGTGAAGTACACCGTGATCGCCAGCCGCAACGACCACGTGGTCACCCCGCCAGCATCGTCGTTCATCAACGAGCCTGGCGTGACCAACAGGTACGTTCAGGACAAGTGCCGCTTCGACCTCGTCGGCCACATCGGGCTTCCCTTCGACACCGCCGTGATCGCGATGGTGCTCAATGCGCTCGGCACGCCGACCCCGGTGGTCTGCAGCGTCGGCCTGCCCTCGTGAGCCCAGCCTGACTCGAGGCGCCTCGCGGCCCCTAATGCCTAACTCCCGCACCACAAAGACCGTGGGTTCGGGAGTGCGCGACATTTGTCTCGAGACAGCGTCGGCACCGATCTCCCCCGACCAGCTGCGATGCAGCAACGAGGCGCGGGTGCGGTCCCAGGCCTTCGCGGCAGCCGAGCCCGATCACGTCTGCGTTGCCATCCCCTCGGTCCCGGCAAAGGCAAGCTGCCGACCGTTTCCGCCTCGTATTCCGACTCCACATTCCCTGCCACAACTCGTCCTTGAAGGAACTTACGAGTCCCACCCATCAGTCCCACCTGAACGTCCTCTCCCGCGATGACGACGACCGCTTCGCGTCGGCGATCGTGGCAGCGCGATCACGGGAGATCAGCGGTTGTCCGGTGGGGCGCCGGGCGCATTCGAAGACGCGCCTAGCGGCGCCGCCGCGGCGACGGCCGCGCGCTGGCCCGGGGTGTTGGTGGCGAGTCTCAGATTTGAACCTGTATCTCTGGATTTGAGGTCGCGACCCCGTCACCCCGTCGGGCGCTGAGAGGTCGCGAGGTAACAACTGCACACCTTTTGGACGAGGGCAACCCGCCCGAATTCACGAGGAGCGGTTATGAACGCCACGATCACCCCGAAGACGACCGTCGCCGACCTGGTCGGCTTCTGGCTGGAGCAGCTTCGAGCCGAACGACGGCTCGACCGGACCACGATCAACGAGTACGAGCGCGTGCTGCGCAATCTCGTCGTCCCCAGCCTCGGCAGTGTCGGCCTCGCTGAGCTCACGACAGAGGCGGTCAATGTCGTTCTCGTGGACCTGGGCAGCCAGAGCCTGAACCGCCAGCGCAAGACTAAGGTCGTCCTGGGTGCGATGCTCGATGCCGCCGTCGAGGTCGGAGCCGTCCGTCTCAATCCGGTCCGAGGGTCGCTCAGCATCAGCCGCCCGACGCCTCACAACCGACCGCTGACGATGGCTGAACTCGAGAGCGTCAGGTCAGCAGTCCGGGCATGGCTCAACAAGGAACGCTCCGGACCCAAGTCATCGGGCGACATCGCAGACATCATCGAGGTGATGCTCGGGACCGGGGCTCGCATCGGCGAGGTCCTCGCGCTGCGCTGGGCGGACATCGACCTCAGCACGAGGGTCTTCGAGATCAACGCCACGATCAAGACCGAGTCCGGCGTCGGGACCTATCGCAAGACTCTGGGACGTCCCCGGCTGGTCGCCCTTCCCGAGGCAGCGGCGCTGACCCTCCAGACGCGGCGCCGCACGTCGCCGGGAAACTTCCTCGACGCGGTATTCCCGACCCGCAATGTGACGTGGCAGCAGGTCAACAATGTCGAGCGTCGTTGGCGGCAGATTCGCCGAGAGGCTGGCCTGGAGTGGGTTACGCCGGACGTGTTCCGGCGGGCGCCGCGCGACGCCGATCCCCAGCGCCCGTCACTGCCAGAATGCTAGGCAACGGCGTCATCGTCGCTCTCACGATCGACCGCGGCGAGTAACTCGTCTTCGTGGTCAGCCGCGCGGACATCCAGCAGCGATCCGTCGGGCCCGGCCGGTCGCAGCGTCCGTTCGAGGTGTGCGGCGGGAGCCGGGTCGACAGCACGGTCAGGCTCGATGTAGTGACCCTCGGTGATCACGGAGGAGGTGTGTCCGAGGAAGGCCGCGGCTGCGTCGGTCCCGATACCGCGTGCGATCACAGTCGCCCCGGTTCGGCGGTACCAGCGCAGACTGATGCCGCTGTCCGGCGAGACCCGCCAGCTCGAGGAACTCCCGGAACGTGCGGCGCACGTTGTACGGGCTGAGCGGACCTCCGCTGCGGCTGGCGAAGATGGTCCGGCTACTGGCATGGCTCGGCATGGCAGCGATCCTGTGCCGCAGCACGTCGGCCGCGAACTCGGGCACGGGGATGCGCCGGATGGAGGCGTCGGTCTTCGGCCGCGCCTGGCGCTCGGCGCCGCTCCCCTTGCGCTGGACGACCGTGCCGTTGACGCTCGCGATCATTCCGGTGCTTCGGTCCTCGATGTCGCCGGGGCGCAGTGCGAGCACTTCCCCGGGCCGCATCGCGGTACCGAGCAGAACCTCGATGATGTCGCGGACCTGGCCGTCAGGTTTGGGACCGGGCAGACCTGGTTCACTTCGCCAGCTTGCGGCGGCCTCGCGGATCGCGGCGATCTGTTCGAGCGTGAGCGCCTGCGGTGTCGCCTTGGCCCGCCGCAGCTGCGACGTACCCTCGACGGGGTTCCGAGCGATCGCGTCGTGACGCAATGCGTAGCCGAAGAGCAAGTTGAGCATCGTGCGAGTCTGCTTGGCCTGCGACGGCGACACCTTCGCCTGCTTCGCCAGGAACCATTCGACCCGGCCGGTGGTCACCTCAGCGAAGGTGTAGTGCTCGAACGCCGGCCGGACATGGAGCCGCAGACAGCCCCGGTAGCTCTCCTTTGTGCTGCTGGCCAGGTCGCGCAGCTCGAGGTCGGCCAGCCACAGTCGGCGAGATCGGCGAACGAGCTCGTCGGCCGCAGCACTCCGGAGCTCGGCAGCGACGGCGCTCGCGGATCCGTTCCATCAGCCGGCTGCGCGCCGCCGCCGCGGTGGCACCGGAGGCCCTGACCTGGCGGAGGCGACCGTCGAGGTCACGGACCCGGGTCTCCGCCACCACGCGACCGCCGTCCCGCCGGGTGTTGATCGCGCCGTGGGTGCCGATCGGGGTGCGGGGCCTTCCGGTGCGCATCAGCCGGCCTGGCGCAGGGTGCCGCTCGGCGTCGTCGGCCTCCAACTGGGCAAGCCAGGCGTCGACCTCGCTGACCCGGAACCGCAGTTCACGGCCGACGCGGAACCCGCGCGGCCCGCGGCCCTGGCTGCGCAGGTCGTACAGGGTCTGGACGGTGACGCCGAGCTGGGCGGCGAGCTGGGACAGAGTCAGGACGGGGCCGAGCGCCGTCTCGGAGGATGTGGTGGTCGTCATACACACCAGGTGCGCGAGTCGTGCCGTGGCCGGTCGAGAGCGGCCCAGACGGACCGAGCGCCCCTGCGCTCTGATCGACTTTGTGCTGACTAAATGCTGAGAGGCCATGCCGTCTCCTGTTTCAGGATCCGGGCACGGCCTCTGACCAGCGGGTTTGGTGGAGCTGAGGGGATTCGAACCCCTGACCTTCTCATTGCGAACGAGACGCGCTACCAACTGCGCCACAGCCCCATGCGCCCGTGAGCGCGAGGAAGAAGTTACCACCGGGACGCGGGCGAACCCGAATCGGGGCGGCCTCGGCTCAGGCTCCGGCGGCCTTGCGTCGGGTCGCGGCCTCGGCCTCTGCCTCGGCTGATTCCTGCGCCGACTCGCGGGCGTCGCGGGCGAGCGCGCTGTCGGTCTCGTCGTGGCCGGAGGACGTCATGCCGGTGAGCTCGATCGTGCGGACCGTACGACGGGCACGCGCCTTGTTGACGTACGTCGGAAGCGTCATCGGCAGCGGGTCCCAGAGCGAACCGTCGTCGGCGAGGACCGCCTCGATCTGCTCGCGGGCGAGGCCGGTGGTGTCCTCGTCGGCCAGCTGCTCGAGGAACTGGTCGGCGTTGGACGACTCGACGTGGGCCTCGACGTGCTCGGGGTGCTCGGCCACCGGCGCGGACTCGACCGGACGGGTCCGGCGACGACGCTGCTGCTTGCGCACGGAGAGTCGGGCGATCACCAGCCATGCGACGACGAGGGCTCCGGGAACACCGGGCGCCCAGATCGGCAGGTAGGCGAACCAGGTCAGTCCCCACACCACGACGAGGGCGAGGACGAGGACACCGAGCACACGGCGTCGACGCTGCGCGGCCTTGCGGGCAGTGGCGCGGGTCAGCACGGGCGACGACACCGGGTCGGCCTCGAGCACCGGCGCCTTGCGGGCCGGCGGGTAGCCCGGGTCGGCGGCCACGTCGTACTTCGTCGCGGGGGCCGTGGGAGTGACGGCCTCGGCCACCTCGGCGACGACGTTCTTGGCCTTGCGGGAGAGGATGCGCACCTTGTCGGAGTGCCCCTCGACCAACCGGTCGCTGGCCATCTCGTCGTGGTGCTTGAGGGCCTTGGGGATCAGGTAAACGGCCCACGCGAGCGCGAGCACGACGAAGATGATTGCTGACAGGTCCACGGCGACGACGATACGAGCGGTATGCAGCGTGTGACCGGAGCCGTCCCGGTGTGTCGTGAGATCACTGTTGTGACTGATGTGGTTTGGCGCGAATCGAGCCGGTAGAGCAGCCCAAGCGGCACCTCTTCGCGGGTGATCGCGAACAGCTTGTGGTCGCGCCAGTCGCCGTCGATGTGCAGGTAGCGCGGCGCGTAGCCGATCTCCTTGATGCCGAGCTTCTCGACCACGCGCAGCGAGGAGGTGTTCTCGGGCCGGATCGCCACCTCGATGCGGTGCAGGCCGACGGTGGTGAAGCAGTGGTCGATCGCCATCGCGACGGCACGCGTGATGATGCCGCGGCCGGCGTACCCCTCGTCGATCCAGTAGCCGATCGACGCGTACTGCGCCGACCCCCGAACGACGTTGCTCACCGTCAGCTGGCCGACGAAGCGGCCGTCGTACTCGACCACGAACGGCAGCTGCCGACCCGCGCGTGCCTCGTTGCGCATCGAGCGCACCATCGACCCGAAGCTGCGCGGCTGCGCCTGCGACTTCGACGGCGCCGTCGCGTCCCACCGGCTGAGCCACGCCAGGTTGCGGGCGCGGACGCGACGCCACTCCTCGCGGTCACGCTGGGTGATCGGCCGAAGCACGACCCCGCGCGACTCGAGGCGGACGGGCCAGCCGGCGCTCAGTGGTCGCTCCCCTCGATCTGCTCGACGGCGTGCCGCAGCAGGGGTACGACGACCGCCAGGCCGTCCTTCACCCCGCCGCGCGACCCCGGCAGGTTCACCACCAGGGCCCGGCCGAGCGTGCCCGCGATGCCGCGCGACAGCGCAGCCGTCGCGCACCCCCTTGCCGACGCCGTGGGCCCGGATCGCCTCGGCGATGCCCGGCACCTCGCGCTCGATCAGCGCCCGCGTCGCCTCCGGGGTCAGGTCGGTGGGGGTCAGCCCGGTCCCGCCGGTGGTCAGCACCGCACGCGCACCCGCCTGGACGGCGGCCGAGATCGCGAGGCCCACCGCCTCGCCATCGGGTACGACGACCGGGTCGCCGACCTGCCACCCGTCGGCCCGGAGCGCCTCGACGATCAGCGGTCCGGTCGTGTCGTCGTACACCCCGGCCGCTGCGCGGTTCGACGCCACCACGACGGCCGCCGGGAACGACTCGGTCATCGCTGGTACGTCCCGCTCTTGCCGCCGGTCTTCTCCTCGACCCGCACATCGGTGATGACGGCGCCCTTGTCGACGGACTTCACCATGTCGATGACGGTCAGGCGCCGCGACGGAGACCGCGGTCAGTGCCTCCATCTCGACCCCGGTGCGATCCGTGGTCCTCACGGTCGCGGTGATGGCCACGCCGTCGTCCTCGACCTCCAGGTCGACGACCACGCCGGAGATCGCGAGCGGGTGGCACAGCGGGACGAGGTCGGGGGTGCGCTTGGCCGCCATGATCCCGGCGACCCGGGCCACGCCGAGGGCGTCGCCCTTGGGGACCCCGTCGCCGCGGAGCATCTCGACCACGGCGGCCGAGACGAGCACCTTGCCGCTGGCCGTGGCCGAGCGTGCCGTCACGTCCTTGCCGGACACGTCGACCATGCGGGCCGCGCCCGACTCGTCGAGGTGGGTGAAGCCGTCGCTCATCGCCTCGTCCTCATGGCCGGTCCAGGAGGAGCACCGGCACCTCGTCGCCCTGCTCGACGCGGGTGACGCCCTCGGCGACCACGATCAGCGCGTCGGACTGCGCCAGTCCCGCGATCAGGTGCGAGCCCGCGCCGCCGACCGGGGTGACCCGCACTCCGGAGGCGCCGAGCTCGACGCTCGCACGCACCAGCTGCTGCTTGCCCCGCATCGACCTCAGCTCGGTGGTCACCGTGCCGGTGACCAGCCGTCGGCCGACGTTGGCGCGGCCGGTGAGCTTGTGCAGGGCGGGCACCACGAACATCTCGAAGGAGACGTACGCCGAGACCGGGTTGCCCGGCAGCGTGAAGATCGGCGTCGCGTCCTCGCCCACCACCCCGAAGCCCTGCGGCTTGCCCGGCTGCATCGCCACCTCGAGGAAGTCGACCGTGCCGAGCTCGCTGAGCACCTCCTTGACCACGTCGTGGGTGCCCTTGCTGACCCCACCGCTCGTCACCACGAGGTCGGCGCGCACGAGCTGGTCGCTGAGCGCCTCGGTGAACGCGGCCGGTTCGTCGGAGCTCGCCCTGACGCGGTAGGCGATGCCGCCGTGCGAGCGGACGGCGGCGGCCAGCAGGTAGCTGTTGGAGTCGTAGATGCTGTCGCGCCCCAGCGGCTGCCCCGGCTCGACCAGCTCGGTGCCGGTCGACATCACCACGACGCGTGGACGCGGCGCGGTCGGCACGCGGGCGAGGCCGAGGGCGGCGAGCAGCCCGACCTGGCGGGTGCCGATCACCTCGCCCCGGCTCAGCAGCAGGTCGCCCTTGGTGACCTCCTCGCCGGCGAACCGGATGTGCTGGCCCTCCTCCGGCGCCTGCCGAACCAGCACCTCGCGGCCCGACTCCTCGGTCCACTCGAAGGGCACCACCGCGGTGCATCCCTCCGGGATCGGAGCGCCGGTCATGATGCGCACGGCCGTGCCGGGCGTCAGGGTGAAGATCTGCGTCTGGCCGGCCGCGATCTCGCCGACCACGGGCAGGTGCAGCGGCCGTTCGGCGGTGGCCTCGGCGACGTCCTTGAAGGCCACCGCGTAGCCGTCCATGCCGGAGTTGTCGAAGACCGGCAGCGACACCGGGGCGTGCACGTCGTCGGCGACGGGCAGCCCGATCGCGTCCATCAGCGGGTGCTCGAAGGGCTGCATCGGCTCGATGCGCGCGAGCACGCGCTCGAGGTAGTCCTCCACGGGAAGGGGCCGCTGGTCCGAGTCGGGAGGCATGAGACCTTAGTGCGCACGGACGCCTACGACCTGCTGCCGGTCCGTCGACTGCCCTCGCCGAGGACCGCGCCTGCCTCGACACGGCCGTGCTCGCCCTTCAGCTTCGCGGAGCCCTTCACGACGACGCGCTCGCCGAAGGTCCAGTCGCCGTCGACGACCAGCGACTCGGCGTCCTTCAACGACGGCACCCCCGCCGGGAAGCGCTTGTCGAACTCCTCGACGACCTTGTAGATGTCGTCGAGATCGACGAACGGCAGCTTCTCGGCCACCTGGTCGAGGACGAAGTCCTTGCCGAGGTCGTAGGCGTCGGAACGCAGCACCAGCAGGTCGTTGGTCGTCTTCACGGGCACGAACCGGTCGCGGCCGACCTCGATCGTGCGCGAGTCGGGGAACACCTCGATGGCCGCGCCCATCGCGGTCTCGATCTGGATGACCTTCGGGCTCTTGGGGTCGCTCGGGTCGACGTTCTTCTCGTTGCGGATCAGCGGCAGGCCGAGGACGTTGTCGCGGCGGTCGAGCTCGTGGCGCATCCGCTCGAGGTCGAACCAGATGTTGTTGGTCGAGCTGTACTTGTGGCGCTCCAGGTCGGCGAGCGCCTCCTTGTCCTTGGGCGCGGTCTGGGCGCTCTCGCGCAGCACGATGCGGCCGTCGGCCTTGCGGCGGGCGAAGTGGCCGCCCTTCCGGTCCGACGGAGTACGGCGTACCGCCTCGATCGCGAACGGCGCACCCGACTCGGCGAACCAGCCGGCCACACGGGCGTCCGGGACCGCTCCGAGGTTGTCGGAGTTGGACACGAAGGCGTAGCGGTAGCCCGCGTCGATGAGCTTGTCGAAGAGCCCGGTGCCCTTCATCGCGGTGTAGAGGTCACCGTGCCCGGGCGGACACCACTCCAACGAGCTGTCGCGCGGCCAGCCCACCGGGGTGAGGTCCTCGACGCGCAGCTTGGGCTCCTTGTTCTGCAGGAACTCCAGGGGCAGCCCCTCGACGGCGAGGTCGTCGTAGCGCGCGAGCGCGGCCCGGGTGTCGGCCGAGGTCCGGAAGCTGTTCATGAAGATCAGGGGCAGCGTGGCGCCGTACTCCCGGCGAAGGTGCAGTACCTGGCGGGCGATGACGTCGAGGAAGGACAGCCCACGTCGTACGCACAGCAGCGACTTGGCGCGCTCCATGCCCATCGAGGTGCCGAGGCCGCCGTTGAGCTTGATGACGGCCGTGGCGCCGATGGCGTCGGAGGCCGTCTCGTCGCTGACCGTCACGTCGGCCAGCGAGTCCATCTCCAGCGGTTCGATGGAGTCCTCGGCGATCAGCCCGGTCTCGCCGTGCTCGATCTGCCGGTAGTAGTGCGCGAACACGTCGATCGCCACGGGGTCGACACCGGCGGCCTGCATCTTTTCGCGCGCGAGCCGCAGTCCCTTCGAGTTCATACTTCGATCGTAGGCTGGTGTTGTGCAGGAGTTCATAGGGGCCGCCAAACTGGCCCTCCGCGATCAGTTGCTGACGGCTCGCAAGAGGCTCCCGCTGGCCGACGTCGGCGAACGCGCCAGGTCGCTGGCCGACCATCTCCTGGCCGCGCCCGAGGTCCGTCAGGCCGCCACCGTCGCGGCCTACGTCTCGGTCTCGAGCGAGCCCGGCACCGGCCCGTTGCTCGACGCCCTGACCCGCGCGGGCAAGCGGGTGATCCTGCCGTTGGTGCAGCCCGACAAGGACCTCGACTGGGCGGTGTACGCCGGCCCGACCGCGCTGCACTCCGCCCGCTTCGGACTGCTCGAGCCCGACGGCCCGCCCCTCGGGCTCGACGCCATCCGCGGCGCCGACGCCGTGCTGGTCCCCGGTCTCGCCGTCGACCGCGACGGCATGCGGCTCGGCCGCGGCGCCGGGTGCTACGACCGGGTCCTCGAGCGCGTCCTGCCCGGCACCTTCGTCTGCCTCCTGCTCAACTCCGAGGAGGTCCTCGACTCGGTCCCCCACGAGGACCACGACCGCCGGGTCAACGCCGTCGCCACCGAGGACGGCATCCACCGCTTCGCCCAGCGCTAGGCGTACGCCGCACCACCACCGCAACCCACGCTGGTTGCGCTAGGCCGGATAGTCCCGAGCTGGTTGGACCGTCCGCATGGCGCTTCGAGAGGGTCGGGAGCGGCATTCCGTTCTGGACTATCCCGGGTTTCGACAAGCTCAACCAGACGAGTGGTCTCCGGCCACATCCGTCGTACGCCGGCGCTAGTTGTCGTCCGCCGGCTCGAGCACCAGCCGGTCCTCGGTGGTCTTCTCGACGGCGTCGCGGCCGAAGGACCAGGGCAGGGTGCGGCCGTCGACCCAGAGCCCGGTCTGGTCGCGGTAGTGCCCGGAGGCGACGTGGCCCGACGCGCCGGTGAGGTTGATCCAGCGGGAGCGGTCGAGGTCGTCGAGGTCGACCACCATCCGCATCGAGGGCGCCGAGATGACGGCGTACCCCACGCGCGGCGTCCCAGTTCGGCGGCGTCCACGGCCGCGCTGCCGCCGCCGACGTCGTAGGGCCCGCGGTTGAAGATCGCCTCGACCGGGCCGATCCCGCTCTGCCCCAGCGACTGGTTCTCCAGGTCCATCCGGTGCAGGTGTCCCCAGGTCCACTTCGTCGGGCTGACCGAGATACGGCGGGTCAGCTCGTCGCGGGCGTCGCGCAGGGCCTGGCCGAGGATCTCGTCGCGGTCCTCCACGACGCTCTCGGTGTTGGCGTCGTCCCACCACTGGTTGTCCGGCTGGCGCAGCAGGTTGCTCATCACCGCGACCCAGCGGTGACTGCCGTCGGGCCACAGCGACTCCGGCAGCTGGTCGTGGAAGGTGAGGCGCAGGACGTTGCTCCACACCACGTTGAAGTACGCCGCCGCGGCCGAGTCGGCCGGCTGGGTGTAGTCCCAGTCGAGCAGCAGCCGCTGCCCGTCGGCGTAGTACTCCGAGGTCATCAGCTGCCGCATCAGGTAGGGCACCAGCACCGGCGCGATCGGGCTCCGGGTGTCGAGCTGCATCGCCGGCCATGTCGGAGACGTCGAGCCGGCGGCCGTCCTTGATCGCCGCGGTGATCAGGTCGCGGATGCGCTGGCTGCGGTAGCCCAGGTCGGGCGAGCCCGTGAGGTACCACCGGTAGTCCGGGCCGGTGACGGCCTGGTTGGCGGTCACGATGAAGCCCTCGGCGGGGTTGAGCACGTTGGGCAGCGAGTCGAACGGCACGTAGCGGCCCGGACCAGTCGTTCTGCGGGAGCCAGCCGGCCACCGGGTAGTCGCCCTCGCGGCCGCCCTTCCGGATCGGGATCGGCGCCGGGTGCCTGGTAGCCGATGTTGCCGGCGGTGTCGGCGTACACGAGGTTCTGGCTGGGTACGGCGAACTTCCGGGCCGCCTCGCGGAACTCGGTCCAGTTCGACGCCGTGTCGAAACCGAACAGCGCGTCGGCCGTCGGGCGGGGCGTGAGCGCCGTCCACGACAGGGCCACCGCGTAGCCGTTGTCGCGCTCGGGCGAGTCGGCCGGCACCTCGGCGTTGGCGCCGACGCTGGACAGCTCGGCCGACACGTCGGAGAGCAGCGGACCGTGCCGCGTCGACCGCACGGTGATCAGCTTCGAGCTGTGCCCGCGGATGCGGATCACCTCGTCGCGCTCCTCCAGCGGCACCTGCCGATCCGCCGTAGAGATAGGTCTTGCCGGTGACCTTCTCCAGGTAGAGGTCGCTGACGTCCGGGTCGAGGTTGGTCATCCCCCAGGCGATGTCGCGGTTGTGGCCGATCACCACGCCGGGCAGCCCGGAGAAGGTGAAGCCGCTGACGTCGAACGGGCAGTCCTCGTTCACCGTCCGGCAGTGCAGGCCCATCTGGTACCAGATCCCGGGGATCGAGGTGCTCAGGTGCGGGTCGTTCGCCAGCAGCGGCTTGCCCGAGACGGTGTGCTCGCCCGAGACCACCCAGCTGTTGGAGCCGATGCCCTCGCCGTGCCCCATCAGGTCGGGGATCGCGTCCACGCCGCGTCGTACGGCCTCCAGCGCCTGCTCGCGCCGCCGGCCCGAGCGCCGGGCCGCGGCGCCGCTTGCGCCTGCCCGCCCTCCGGGGTCGGCACGATCGGCGCGTGCCGGTCGTAGGGGTAGCGCGGGTAGAGCTCGTCGACCTGCTCGGGCGTCCGGCCCAGCGAGAGCCGGCTGCGCTCGATCTCCTCGTCCATGTTGCCGCGCAGGTCCCACGCCATCGCCTTGAGCCAGGCGAGGGAGTCGACCGGCGTCCACTTCTCCGGGGTGTAGTCGAGGCCGCCGAGGCCGAGCACGGTGTACTCCAGCGGACAGCTGGGTCGCCGACTTGCCGGCCAGGTAGGCGTTCACGCCGTCGCTGTAGGCGTCGAGGTAGGCCCGGGTGGACGGCTCGAGCAGGTCGTACTCGCGCGCGGCGACCTGGCGCCAGCCCATCGTGCGGATGTACATGTCGGTCTCGACGGTCTTCTCGCCGAGCAGCTCGCTGATCCGGCCGGCCGTGACGTGCCGGCGGAAGTCCATCTCGAAGAACCGGTCCTGGGCCTGCACGAACCCCTGGGCGTAGAACAGGTCGGCGCTGTTGCCGGCGTACACCTGCGGGACGCCGTGGTCGTCGCGCAGCACCTGCACCGGTGTCGGCGAGCCCGGGCAGCTCGCAGGGTGCCGTCGACCTCCGGCAGCGGGCGGCGTACGGCGACCACGCCGCCGACCAGCGCCGCCAGCAGGACCAGCACGACCACCACCGCGCCGAACGCCGATCCGCGGACCCATCCCGGCCATTCGCGCATGGGTGGTCTGGAGGTCACGTCAGGCATTGTGCCGTAGCATTGGCAGTCGACGACGACGAGTGCCAACCCCTCGCCCGTGTGACTCCCGGAGGACACCCAGTGCCCACGTATCAGTACTCCTGCACCGACTGCGGACACTTCTTCGAGACCGTGCAGAGCTTCTCCGACGACTCGCTGACCGTGTGCCCGGAGTGCGAGGGCCGGCTGCGCAAGGTCTTCAACGCCGTCGGCGTGGTCTTCAAGGGCTCCGGCTTCTACCGCAACGACAGCCGGGCCCAGAACGGCTCGAAGGAGAGCGCCTCGTCGGGCTCCTCCGAGAGCTCCACCACGTCGTCGGAGTCGACCAAGACCAAGAGCGACGAGCGACACGTCGTCCTCGTCGAGCTCGTCCAGCTCGTCCTCGGGCTCGTCGTCGGGCTCGTCGTCCTCGACGCCCTCCCCCGCCGCCTGACCCTCTACCGCTCCGGGGCCGTCGGGCCCTGTGGATTGCCGCTGCAGCACGGCGCCGGATCGGCCTACCTTCGGGCGCCATGAACAGCCAGCTCGCCCGGCCCGGACCCTTCGCACGCCTGCTGCGCGTCCTGGGCCGCGCCCGGCGACGGGTGCTGCTGCACCGCCGCCTGCTCGCCGCCACGGCGGCCGGTGCGGCCGTCCTCGTCGGCCTGCAGGCGGCCGCCCCGGCACCACCGGCGACGGTGACCGTGTGGACCGCGCGCACGACCTCGCGGGCGGCAACGTCCTCGAGGCCGGCGACCTGGTGGCGACGCGCTTCGACCCCGACACCGTCCCGGCGGGCGCGGTGCGCCGACCCGACTCCGTCATCGGTCGCACGCTGGCGGCCCCGATGACCCGCGGTGAGGTGATCACGCGGGTGCAGCACGCTCACCCGCGGCCTGCTGCGCGGCTACCCCGGCACCACGGCCGTGCCGCTGCGGATCACCGACGCGGCCACGGTCGACCTGCTGCGGGTCGGTGACCGGATCAGCCTGGTCGTCGCCGACCCCGACGGCCGGTCGGGCGCCCAGGCGACTCGTCGACGACGTCCCCGTCGTGGCCATCCCCCAGGTCCGGGAGTCGGGCTCGGCGCCGGCACGCCCGGCCGGCTGGTGGTCGCGGCGATCCCGTCGACCGCCGCCAGCGAGGTCGCCGCGCGCCGCGGCGACGTCGATTCTCATCCCCGTCTGGAGTCGCTAGGTTCGAGCATCGGCACCCGCACCCGTCGGGTCTCGGAGAGGAAGAGCAATGACTGGCTTCAAGAACTTCATCCTGCGGGGCAACCTCGTCGAGCTCGCGGTCGCGTTCGTCATGGGCCTCGCGTTCGCCACGGTGGTCACGGCGACCGTCGACCTGATCATGGGGATCATCGGCAAGATCGGCGGCCAGCCCGACTTCAACGCCTGGAAGCCCGGCGGCCTGCCCGTTCGGCGCGTGGGTCACCGCGGTGATCTCGTTCCTGATCATGGCGGCGGTCGTCTACTTCCTCATCGTCAAGCCCTACACGGTCGCCAAGGAGAAGTACTTCCCGGCGGAGGACAGCGGCACCCCGGCCGACGTCGCCCTGCTCGAGGAGATCCGCGACCTGCTGGCCACCCGCCAGGGCCAGGTCTAGCCGCTAGCGAGTCCCGTGGTGCGGGGGCACCTGGCGCCGGAGCCACTCGTCGTCGCCGTCGGGCCGCGTCTGCGGCTCGGTCGGCGTCGTCGCTGGTCTGCTCGGGCAGCACGTCGCCGAAGACCTCGGCCAGCCGCCGGCGACGCTTCTCGCGCTCCTCCGGGGTGAGCGGCTTCTCGCTCATCGGCTCAGCTGTGGACCGATGCCGCGAGTCCTGCGCGGGTCACGTCGAGCCAGCCGGCGTCGAACTTGGGCCGGATCGCACGCCAGCCGGTCTGGGCGGCGAAGTGGTCGCTGCACACCCGCAGCGAGCGGGACAGCGGCTCGAGGCGCGGGCCGATCAGCCAGCGACCGAACGTGCCGATGAAGGCGCGCGGACTCCACGCCGGCCGCGTCGGCGTACCCCTGCACGAGGTCGAGGCGCTGCACCGGCTCGGCGCCGACGTTGTAGACACCGCTCGGTGCGTGCAGCGAGGCGAGCACCGCCCCGCCGAGGTCGTCGGTGTGGATCACGTGCGCCCAGTCGGAGGGGTGGCCGATGCCGATGCGCGCGGCCGTTGCCGGCGGCGCGGAGCCAGTAGCGCGTCTGCGCCGTCGTCGCCGACGATCGTGCCGAACCGGAGCACGACGCCGACCCGCGAGTCGCAGGCGTAGTCCTGCACGTGGGACTCCCCCACCGCGGCGGGCTCGGTCATCGAGGTGATCTCGACCGGGCTGTGTCTCGGTGATCCACTCGTCGCCCTGGTCGGCGTACATGAAGCTGACGCTCTCCTGCACCACCCGGCGTACGCCGGCTCGGCGAGCCGCCTCGACGACGTTGGTGACGCCGGTGGTCCGCAGCCGGTCGTGGCGCCGCCAGGCGCCCGGCACCAGCGCGCGGTGCCCGACCGGCACGTTGGTCGCGAGGTTGATCACGGCGTCGGCGCCCTCGTAGGCGCGGGCCAGGCCGTCGACGTCCAGCACGTCGCCCCGCACGGGGCCGGCGCCCATGGCGGCGACCGCGTCGGCGCCGGCGGCCGAGCGCGTGACCACCACGACGTCGTGCCCGGCGTCGACGAGAGCCGTGACGGCAGCGCGCCCGATGACGCCGGTGCCGCCCGTCACGACTGTCCTCACGACGGACATACTCCGATAACGAACCGGTAACAGCAACCCGGACGCGCCAGAAGGCCTCCGGGGCAGTCAGGCGCACAGCCCTGCCTCCTCCGCCTGCTCCTTGCGCTGCGCGTCGTCGGCGCCGCTGTCCTGCGACGGGTCCGCGGACGGCGAACCGCCGGTGTCGACGGCGTGGCCGAGCCGCTCGGCTTGCTCGCCCGGCTTGCTGCCCGGCGAGACCGCGTCCGCGCCGAGCTTGCCCAGCGGCTTGTCGAAGCGGATCTTGCGCCACAGCGTCGCTGGCCTCGGGGGCGAGCTGGAGCCGGTTGGGGTCGGGCTCGTAGGGCTCGTTGGGCACGGTGATGAACTGGACGTTGTCCAGCCCGATGTTCTTCAGCGACGACCCGAGGGAGGCCAGCTCCTTGAGGTGGGCGAACGCCGGTGTCGGTCGTCAGCGACTGGGTGGCGGCGTCGAGGAACTTGTAGAGCCGCACCGGGTTGGCCAGGGTCCCCTTCGAGACGACCTTCTCGATCATCGCGGAGATGAACGCCTGCTGCCGCTTCATCCGGCCGATGTCACCGGTCTCGGCGCCGATGCCGTGGCGCACGCGCACGTAGTCGAGGGCCTGGTTGCCGTTGACCTTGTAGGTCCCCGCCGGCAGGTGGATGTGCCCGATGTCGTCGTTGACCTCCTCGGGCACGCACACCTGTGACGCCGTTGACGGCGTTGACCATCTCCTTGAAGCCGGCGAAGTTGATCACCACGAAGTGGTCGATGCGGATGTCGGTGATCTTCTCGACGGTCTGGATCGTGCAGGCCGGGCCGCCGACGGCGTACGCCGCGTTGAACTGGGTCAGCCCGCCGGGCACGTCGTTCTTGCCGTCCTTGGACTTGCAGTCGGGCCGCTCGACCATCGCGTCGCGCGGGATGCTCACGCCGTACGCCCGCTTCCGGTCGGCCGAGAGGTGCAGCAGGATCGTGGTGTCCGAGAGGCCCGGGCGTGTCGCCGCCGATGTTGGTGCCGTCGCGGTTGTCCGAGCCCATCACCAGCACGTTGAGCGGCTTCTTCGGGCCCTCCACCTCGACGGTCTCGGGCCGGTCGTCGCCGAGGGCGTCGCTGATGGAGATCGCGTGGATGTTGCCCTCGAGCTTCTTGTAGGCGACCACGAACGCCGTGGTGAGCACGAGCAGGACGACGCACACCCCGATGAGCACCCGCTTGGTGATGCGGCGTCGCCGAGGAAGGCGGCCTTTGTGGCGCGGTTCTTCCTCGGACAATGTGACCCCGTTCTCCCTGGTGACCCCCCATTGTGACCATGTGAGCGCGGGTCGCCCAAATCATGGCACGTCGCTGGTCAGCGGCCAGGTGATTCGCACCGGCCAGACGATGGGCCAAGATGTACGCCGACCCGTGGCCCCGGCCGCGGTCCTCGCCCCAGTAGCTCAGTGGATAGAGCAGCCGCCTCCTAAGCGAAAGGTCGCCAGTTCGACTCTGGCCTGGGGCACGCGCGAGCAGCCGACTCCACCCGACGCGAAGGTCGAGGTCCGACTCCTGCCGCGAGCACGGCTCACCGGGAGCCCACCGACTGTGACCTGCGACCCCCCGTTGTCGCTCTGAGCGAGTAAGGATTACCTTACTTAGGCAAGCCTTACCTCTCCACCTACCGGAGTCGCGCCATGTCCGTCGTTCCCCCTGGGGAACTACCTGATCGGGCTGCGCGAGGGGCTCGAGGCGAGCCTGGTCGTCGTCATCCTGATCGCCTACCTGGTCAAGACCGACCGCCGCGACCTGCTCCCCCGGATCTGGGTCGGGGTCGCGATCGCCGATCCTGATCTCGCTCGGCTTCGGCGCACTGCTCACCTTCGGCCCGCGCAGCCTGACCTTCGAGGCGCAGGAGGCGCTCGGCGGCACGCTGTCGATCATCGCGGTCGGCTTCGTCACCTGGATGGTCTTCTGGATGGCCCGCCACGCGCGCGGACTCTCCGGCGAGCTGCGCGGCAAGATCGACAGCGCCGCCGAGGCCGGGCGCGTGAGCCTCGCTGGTCGTCGCGCTGCTGGCCGTCGGTCGCGAGGGCCTCGAGACCGCCCTGTTCATCTGGTCGGCCACCCAGGCCACGACCAACTCCGGCGGTCCCGACGCTGGTGCCGCTCCTCGGCGCGCTGCTCGGCATCCTCACCGCGGTCGCCATGGGCTTCGCCTTCTACCAGCGGCGTGCTGAAGATCAACCTCGCCAAGTTCTTCCGCTACACCGGCATCATCCTGATCGTCGTCGCCGCCGGCGTGCTGTCCTACGGCGTCCACGACCTGCAGGAGGCCGGCATCCTGCCCGGCCTGAACAACCTGGCCTTCGACGTGAGCAACGCGATCCCGCCCGTCCTCCTGGTGGGGCACCCTGCTCAAGGGCACGCGTCAACTTCTCCCCCGCCACGACCTGGCTCGAGGCCGTCGCCTGGGTGCTCTACGTCGTCCCGACCATGACGATCTTCCTCCTCAAGACCCGGCCGCCACGGCCCGTCGCCCACGCCCACGCCACGGCAGCCCGCCCAGGCCGCCTGAGCTCATCCGAAAGGCCCACCCGTGAACCGCTCCCGCACTGCTCGCCTGCTGCCTGCGCTGCCACCCTCGCCGGCACCGCGCTCCGCCTGCGCCTGACCCAGTCCAACGAGAGCCGAAGGCAGCAAGGGCTCCGGGCCCATCACCGTCGAGTCGTCCGCCGACGCCTGCGACCTGACCGCCGACCAAGGCGCCCTCGGGCAACGTCGCCTTCAAGGTGAAGAACACCGGCAACGAGGTCACCGAGTTCTACCTCTACGGCGAGGACGGCCTGCGCATCGTCGGCGAGATCGAGAACGTCGGCCCCGGCCTCTCCCGCGACCTCGTGGTCCGCGCCGCAGCCCGGCAAGTACGTCACCGCCTGCAAGCCCGGCATGAAGGGCAAGGGCATCCGCGTCGACTTCACGGTCACCGACTCCGGCAAGGACACCAAGATCAACGGCGTCGACCAGGCCGACATCGACGCGGCCACCACGCAGTACGCCGCCTACGTCAAGGACCAGACGCAGGAGCTGGTCGACCAGACCACCGAGTTCGTCCACGCTCTACAAGGCCGGCGAGGACGACAAGGCCCGCGCGCTCTTCCCGCTCGCCCGCCGGCACTGGGAGCGCATCGAGACCGTGGCCGAGTCCTTCGGTGACCTCGACCCGCAAGATGGACCTGCGCGAGGCCGACCTCGAGGAGGGCCAGAAGTGGACCGGCTGGCACCGGATCGAGAAGGACCTGTGGCCGCCGGCCAGCGGCTACAAGGCGATGACCGCCGGCCGAGCGCGCGGCCTTCGCCGACGACCTGCTCGCCAACACCAAGGTCCTGCAGCAGCGCGTCGCAGACCCTCGACTACACCGTCGACCAGATCGGCAACGGCTCCAAGGGCCTGCTCGACGAGGTCGCCAGCGGCAAGATCACCGGCGAGGAGGACATCTGGTCGCACACCGACCTCTATGACTTCCAGGCCAACGTCGACGGCGCCCGGGTCGGCTACGAGGGCCTCAAGCCGCTGCTCGAGGTCAAGGACCCGGAGCTGTCGCAAGCAGATCGAGGCCGCGTTCGACCGACCTGCAGACCGCAGCTCGACAAGTACAAGACGGGCGAGGACGACTTCGTCTTCTACGACAAGGTCACCGAGGCGCAGCGCAAGCAGCTCTCCGACGCGGCCAACGCGCTGGCCGAGCCGCTCTCCAAGATGACCGGAGCCATCACCCTGTGACGACCCGCGACCCACCAGCGACGACGACCCGAGCCGGGCGGACTCAGCCGCCGGCGGCTCCTCGGAGCCGCCGGGGCGGGCGCGCTCGCGGTCGGGTGCGGCCGGCGTCGGCGGCTGCGCCTACGGGCAGCGAGACGAGGAGCCGCCGCAGGGCGTCGGCCAGGCGCGGCCTACCCGTTCCACGGGCACGCACCAGGCCGGCATCACCACGCCCGCGCAGGACCGGCTGCACTTCGCCGCCTTCGACGTCACCACCGACTCGCGCGAGGCGCTGGTCGCGCTGCTGCAAGGAGTGGACGGCGGCGGCGCGGCAGATGACGGCGGGCGAGCTCGGTCGGCGGCTGCACTGCCCGACGCCGTACGACGCCCCGCCGAGCGACACCGGCGAGGCCCTGGGCCTGCAACGCCGTCCGGGCTGACCCTCACCTTCGGCTTCGGGCCGACGCCTGTTCGAGAAGGACGGCAAGGACCGGTTCGGCCTCGAGGACCGGCAGCCGGCGGTCGCTGCGCGAGCTGCCGCACTTCCCGGCCGACAACCTCGACCCCGAGCCGCAGCAACGGCGACCTGTGCGTCCAGGCCTGCGCCCACGACCCGCAGGTCGCCGTGCACGCGATCCGCAACCTCGCGCGGATCGGGTTCGGCACGCGTCGCGCTGCGCTGGGCCCAGCTCGGCTTCGGCCGCACCTCCTCGACGTCGACCAAGCAGGCGACGCCGCGCAACCTGCTGGGCTTCAAGGACGGCACCGCCAACCTCAAGGCCGAGGACACGGCCGAACATCGAGAAGTTCGTCTGGGTGCACGAGGGCGACGACGCCGCGCGCCGACTGGCTGGCCGACGGCTCCTACCTCGTCGCCCGCCGGATCAACATGCACATCGAGCCGTGGGACCGCACCAGCCTGCGCGAGCAGGAGACGCTGATCGGCCGCAACCGCGACGAGGGCGCCCCGCTCTCCGGCGGCACCGAGTTCACCGAGCCCGACTTCGACGTGCAGGGCCGCGAGGGCCCGCTCATCGCGGTCGACGCCCACGTGCGGCTGGCGCACCACACGCACCAACAAGGGCGTCCGGCTGCTGCGCCGCGGCTACAACTTCACCGACGGCAGCAACGCCCTCGGCCGCCTCGACGCCGGGCCTGTTCTTCATCGCGTTCGTGCGCAACCCCGTCGAGCACTACATCCCGATGCAGACCCAGCTCTCCGGCCAGGACGCGCTGATGGAGTACCTCCAGCACACCGGCTCGGGCCTGTTCGCCGTACCCCCCGGCGTGCGCCGGCAAGGACGGCTGGATCGGCGAGAGGCTCTTCGCCTGAGGCGACCCGTGCACGGATGGCTGGCGGATGTGCAGGTCACGCCAGCCTCCTCGGACGCCGGGATGCCGCGGCCCTACGCACCTCGACATCCCGGCCTTCTGCAGCGGCGAGCAGGTTCTCGGCCATCGCGTAGGCCGTGGTGACCTGGCCGACGGTCTGCGGGTTGTCGTCGAGGGCGAGGCACAGCGCGGACTCGGCGAGCATCTTCGCGGTCTCGTCGTAGCCGGGGTCGCCGCCGGAGACGCGGGTGCGCACGGTGCGGCCGGCGCTCTCGCCGACGAAGTCGACGGTGAACCAGGACTTCGTCGCGGCGCGCCTCCGACGGGCCCGTCGCCCTGCTTGATCCGGCTCTTCAGGAAGTTGCGCAGCGGCGGGATCTGCGCCGAGAGCGCCAGGCCGCCGACGAGCCACCGATCCGCCGACGGTGTAGCGCAGCGTCTTCAGCCCGGCGTAGTGGCTGTAGCGGAAGTCGGGACCGTACGACGCCAGCGCGGCACCCGACCGCGCCACCACGAACGGGTCGATCGTCGGCAGCGGCAGCAGCCACAGGCCGAGCAGCTGGTCGCGGTGCGGCTTGCCGGACGACCGCGCGCGACTTCCGGCCCTCGGGGCGGCCCTCCTTCTTGCGCCGGGCGACCATGGCCGCGCGCATCTGCGCGGGCCGGCTCATCGCCGTCATCGCGGAGTGGAAGGTGCCGCCCGGACGCCATGCCGCCGGCGCGCACGACGCCGCGCAGCGTGATCGGGTCGGTGCGAGCCGAGCTCCTGGACGGTGAACCAGGCACCGAGGTCGTGCGGGATCGAGTCGAAGCCGGCAGGCGTGCACGATCCGGGCGCCGGTCTCGACGGCCGTGTCGTGGTGCTCGAGGTACATCCGGTCGACGAACTCCGGCTCACCGGTCAGGTCGACGTAGTCGGTGCCGGCCTCGGCGCAGGCGGCGACCAGCGGCTCGCCGTGGAGCAGGTAGGGACCGACCGTGGTGATCGACGACGCGGGTCGACTCGGCGACCGCGCGCGAGCGACGCCGTCGTCGGAGCTGTCGGCCTTCAGCAGCGGCAGGTACGGCGAGGGCCGGGTCGATCTCGCCAGCCGGGAGCGCACCGCCTCGAGCTTCTCCTGGTTGCGCCCGGCCAGCGCCCAGCGCAGCCCGACGGGTGCGTGCTCGGCGAGGTAGGCCGCGGTGAGCTCGCCGGTGAAGCCGGTGGCTCCGAAGATGACGATGTCGTGGTCTCGGGCGTCTCGGTCGACGGGCACAGGTGCTCCTGGGTCGGGACGGGTTGATTGCCCTCATTCTCCCCCATCCGGGACGAACGGAACCGGGCCGTCCCATGTTGCGTCACACACACATGGAGACTCCGGCGAAGGCAGCCCTCGGTGGCGGCCTCATCTCGACCCTGGCGATCGGCGGCATCGTGGCGGCGGGCGTGCTCGCGACCTCCGCGGCCGTGGTCCTCACCGACCCCGCGGCCCCGGCCGCCAGCGCGACCGGGCTGGTCCCGTTCGAGGAGCTGCGAGCTCGCTGCGCAGCTGGTACGTCGACCACACCGCTCGACGAGGTCGGCCCGTGGGGCTGGGGCGGCCGGATGTGGCCGATGGCGATGGAGGACTCGGTCGCACGCGAGTCGACGACCATGGGCTCCGCCGCGACGCCGGGGTCGCGAACGGGGCGACCGGCACCAACACCCAGGAGACCGACGTCGACGAGCCCGACGTGGCCAAGACCGACGGGCGGATCGTCGTACGCCTCGCAGGACGGGCGGCGGCTCGTGATCACCGACGTCACCGGCAGCGAGCCACGCGAGCTCGCCGACTGGGCGCTGCCGACGGCGGCGTACGCCGACGGCCTGCTGCTCGTCGGCGACCACGTGCTGCTGGGCAGCTCGGCACCAGGTCGATGGGCCGCGAGGGCACGCACGTTCCCGCAGAGCGGTGCGCACCGAGGTCTACGACGTCGACATCTCCGACCCCACCGACCCGCGCCTGGACGACACCGCGTCGTGGTCGGGGCGGCAGCTCTCGATGCGGCAGTACGGCGACACGGTCCGCCTGGTCACCTCGATCGGGCTGCCCGCGCTGCCGTTCGTCCAGCCGGGCGGCGACGTCAGCGAGAGCGAGGCGGACCGCCGCAACCGCGAGATCGTGCGGTCCACACGCATCGAGGACTGGATCCCGGGGCTCGACTGCGGCGAGGTCTACCACCCGGACCGGTGGACCGGCGCCGGAGCACGGTGGCCGTCAGCACGTTCCGGCCCGGGTCGCTCGACGACGCCGACCCGGGTCGCGGTCTCGGGGGCGGGCAGCGAGGTCTACTCCTCGACCGACCGGCTCTACGTGACGGCGACCGACATGGACCTCCGTCCGATGCCGCTGGCCGGGCCCGACACGACCACGCGTCCGACCTGGTCCCGCGCGACGTCAAGGTCCGCACCAACATCCACGCGTTCGCCCTCGACGGGGACACGACCCGCTACGTGGCGTCGGGAGTCGTCGACGGCCGGATCCGGGACCGCTGGTCACTCGACGAGCACGACGGACACCTGCGCGTCGCCGTGGCCTGGCCCTCGCGCCAGGGCGCCACCCGCGACAACGGCGTCGTCGTCCTGGACGAGCGCGACGGCCGGCTCGAGGAGGTCGGGCGCCCTCGCCGGCCTCGGGACCGACGAGGAGATCCAGTCGGTGCGCTGGTTCGACGACCTGGCCGTCGTGGTCACCTTCCGGCAGATGGACCCGCTCTACACGATCGACCTCTCCGACCCGACCCGGCCGCGTCGACTCGGCGAGCTGAAGATCCCGGGCTTCTCGGCGTACCTCCACCCGATCGGCGGCGACCGGCTGCTCGGGCTCGGCAGCGACGCGACCGTCCGACGGCCAGAACCTCGGCGCCCAGGCGGCCGTCTTCGACATCAGCGACACGACGCAGGCCCGCCAGGTCGACAAGGTGACCTTCGGCCACGACTCCTGGTTCGAGGCGGCCGAGGACCCGCACGCGTTCACCTGGCTGCCCGACCAGAGCACGGCGATCGCCAACCTGCAGGGGCGCAACGGGTCCGCACCGGTGCTGCTGCACGTCGCCCCCGACGGCTCGGTCACGACCCGCGACCTCGGCTCGGACGGCGAGCTGGGGCCAGCGGGCGCTCCCCCTCGAGGACGGTCGGGTGGCCCTCGTCGGGAGCACCGTGAGGATCGTCGACGTTGCGTGACTCGACGTACCCTCGTCGCATGTGTCGCAACATCCGCACCCTCCACAACTTCGAGCCGCCCGCGACCCGTGACGAGGTGCACGCCGCCGCCGTGCAGTACGTCCGCAAGGTCAGCGGGACCACCAAGCCGTCGCAGGCCAACCAGCACGCGTTCGACCACGCCGTCGCCGAGGTCGAGGCGGCCACCCGGCGACTGCTCGAGAGCCTGACGACCACCGCGCCGCCGAAGAACCGCGAGGTCGAGGCCGCCAAGGCGCGCGCCCGGGCCGAGGTCCGCTACGCGCGTGGCTGACCCCACCGGTCTCCTCGACGGGCGCACCGTCGTCCTCACCGGCGCGGGCCTGAGCACCGACTCCGGCATCCCCGACTACCGCGGACCCGGCGCGCCGGTGCGGATGCCGATGACCTACCAGGACTTCGTGGCCACCGCGGGCAACCAGCAGCGGTACTGGGCCCGGGCCCACCTCGGCTGGTCGCGGATGGGCGACGCCGAGCCCAACGCCGGCCACCGGGCACTGGCCCGGCTGGAGGCCCAGGGCCAGGTGGGCTTCCTGATCACCCAGAACGTCGACGGGCTGCACGAGCGGGCCGGGCAGCAGCGGATGGTCGCGCTGCACGGCCGGATCAGCGAGGTGGTGTGCCTCGACTGCCGCGGCTGCATCGACCGCAGAGCGATGCAGCGGCAGCTCACGCTGGCCAACCCCGGCTGGCTCGAGGAGCACGGCGACGTCGCGGCACGACCCGACGGCGACGTCGAGCTCGAGGAGACCAGCCGGTTCGTCGTACCCGCCTGCGGCGGGTGCGGCGGGCGCCTGAAGCCCCACGTCGTCTTCTTCGGCGAGAACGTGCCCAAGGAGCGGGTCGAGCGCTGCTACGCCGAGCTCGACGAGGCCGACGCGCTCCTGGTCGCCGGGTCGTCGCTCACCGTGATGAGTGGCCTGCGGTTCGTGCGGTACGCCGCGAAGGCCGGCCTGCCCGTCGTCATCGTCAACCGTGGCGTCACGCGCGGGGACGACCTCGCCACCGTCAAGATCGACGCGGGCTGCAGCGAGTGGCTCGCTCGAGCGCTGGTCAGCGGCGTGACGAAGATGTGGTCGGCCGCCTCGGGGACGATCTCCGCAGTCTCGCCTGAGCTGCCGAGCAGCACGCCCTCCTGCGTCGAGACCGCAGCGATGACGGCACCCGGGATCGCACCGGCCCGCCGCAGCGCACCCATCAGGGTCTCGTCCTTCTGCATCTCCTCGCTGATCCGGCGCACGCGGACCCGGCGCGAGTCGTCGCCCACGACCGAGGCCAGCGTCTCGACGCCGTCACGGAACTGCTCACCGTCGCCGGCCTCGCCGAGCTCGGCGAGCCCCGGGATCGGGTTGCCGTAGGGCGACTCGGTCGGGTGGTCGAGCAGCTCGAGCAGCCGGCGCTCGACGGTCTCGCTCATCACGTGCTCCCAGCGGCACGCCTCCTCGTGGACCAGCTCCCAGTCGAGCCCGATCACGTCGGTGAGCAGCCGCTCGGCCAGCCGGTGCTTGCGCATCACCCGCATGGCCAGGCTGTGGCCCTCATCGGTGAGCTGCAGGTGGCGGTCGCCCTCGACGGTCAGCAACCCGTCGCGCTCCATCCGGGCGACGGTCTGGCTGACGGTGGGCCCGCTCTGGTGCAGCCGCTCGGCGATCCGGGCGCGCAGGGGGACGATGCCCTCCTCCTCCAGCTCGTAGATGGTGCGGAGGTACATCTCGGTGGTGTCGATCAGGTCGCTCACCCAGACATTCTGGCACCCCGTGCACAGGGGGCATGACCGCGGCTCGGCCACCCGCTCGTCGTACCGGGCGGGCCGTTCATCGACATCGATATCCCAATTAGCAGCCAAATCTCAGTATTCGGTCCCGAGAACGCTTGCGCGGCCCAACAATGGGGGGGTGAAGTCTTCTCGGGCCCGGCGAGTCCTCCTTGTGGACAGCCACGACATCTTCCGCATCGGGATGCGTGCGGCCCTGAGCGAGCGCAAGGAGTTCGTCGTCGTCGGCGAGACCGGCGACGTCGACGAGGGGCTCGCCCTGGTGGCCCAGACTCGACCGCACGTCGTCGTCGTGGGGATCCGCGCCCACGAGCGTCCGGTGCTGGACAAGCTGCCGACCGATCCAGGCCCAGTACCCGCCCACCGAGATGCTGGTGCTCAGCCGCACCGACGAGGACCAGCTGGCCACCGCCGCGCTGCGCGGAGGGGCCAAGGGCTACCTGGTCAAGGACATCGCGGTCAGCCAGCTGGTCTCGGCCATCCACTCCGTCGCCGGTGGCCACAACCTGCTGGCCTCGCGTCACGCGATCACGATGGCCAACCGCCGGCCCGTCAAGCAGGCGAAGGATCCCGCTGACCCCTTGGCCGTGCTCACGCCGCAGGAGCGCAAGATTCTCTCCCTCATCGGGGAGGGGCTCACCAACCGGCAGATCGCCGAGCGTCTCTTCCTGGTGGAGAAGACGGTGCGCAACCACGTGACCCGGATGCTCGCGAAGCTGGGCGTGGAGCGGCGTACCCAGGCAGCCCTGCTGGCGGCGCGCCTGCACCACAGCAGGTCGTCAGCCGGTCACGACCAGGCCTGACCGCACGCGGTGCCGGGAGGCTCAGTCCCGGCGCTCGCGGTTGCCGAGGGCCCGCGTCAGGGACTCCACGGTCTCGTCGCTCGGCGACGCTGCCTCCTGGTTGCTGCTCTCCAGCTGCGCCAGGAGCTCGGCCCGGTGCACGGCGATCGACCGCGGTGCGTCGATGCCCACGCGCACGACGTCACCGCGCACCTCGATGATGGTGACGACGACCTCGTCACCGATGGCGACACTCTCGCCCGCGCGGCGGCTCACGACCAGCATGGCAACGAGGCTACCCGGCGGAGCACGTCTCCCGCCGGAAGAGGGTCACGCAGCGACCAGTGGCGCGGCCAGCGCGTGGGCCGGGTCGTCGAGGACGACCTGCTGCGCCCGACGGGTCACAGCGTTGACGAGCAGGGGTGCGGCGAGGTTCGCGGTCGACTCCGCGAGCGACGCCCCGGCCTTGATGACGACCAGCACGAGCACGTCGTCGACGTTCTCGATGCCGAGGTCGCGCACGGCGTCCTCGTCCACCTCGGGGGTGTACTCCGGGAAGAACGCCGCCGGCGGTACGACGAGGAACCGCGTGTCGGGCTGCTCCACGGACCGGAACGCGCACAGCAGCCCGTCGTCGTCGAGCTGCACGAGCGCGAACTGACGCAACGTCGGGAAGCCGGGCAGCGGCTGCACCAGCTCGATGAGCGGGATGTCGGTCATGGGGCTCCCAATTCGGGGCGTGACGGGGGCGGGTGCGTACTCAGTGATCATCGCAAGAAGTCCAGGAGGCTCGGCTGCATGACACGGGAGGTCGCCGCAAGGGCCGCCTGGTAGGCGGTCTCCTGGAGCTTCAGGTCAACGATCACCTTCGGCAGGTCGGCGTTCTCCACGTCGGAAAGGGAAGACTTGAGCTTGAGCTCGGTGTCGGCGGCGGCCTGGGTGGCCGCGTCGACCCGCGCTGCGCGGGTGCCCACCTCGGCGTGAGCCGTGGTGAGTCGGTTGAGGTCCGTGTTGAGGCTGGTGATCCCCGCCTGGATCCCGGCGCTGTCTCCCGCGCGCAGGGCCGTGGACAGGGCGGTCAGGTGGTCGAAGACGGTGTCGCCGGCGGCTCCGAAGACGGCGTCGGCATCCGCGTCCACGCGGACCTTCACACCCTCACCCACCGTGCGGGTGACGGCACCGGCCGTGCCCACGAAGGCTCCGGTCGCGTCGTACGCCTTGTCGCCGGCGGTGATGCCGCCGAAGACCGGGCGGCCCAGGTAGGTCGTGTTCGCGTCGGAGAGCAGGCTCGTCCGGAGCTGGTCGATGGTCGCGGCGAGGGAGTCCCGGGCGGGCTGGCCGACGGCGCCCGAGTTGGCGCCCTGGAGCGCCGTGTCGCGTGCGGTGCGGGTCTGGTCGGTGAGCGAGGTGAGCGCGGTGTCGATGGTGCCGAGCCAGGCGACGCCGTCCTGGGCGTTGCGCTGGTACTGCTGGCTGGCCCGCGAGGTCGTCGCGCAGGCGCATGGCCGAGGTCGTGCCCGTCGGTGAGTCCGAGGGACGGTTGATCACCCGGCCGCTGGAGAGCTGCTCCTGGAGCTTGCCCATGCGGGCCAGGTTCGCCTGGAGCGACCCGAGCGAGCTCTTGGTCAGCATGTTCTGGGTCACGCGTGTGTACGACATCAGCGACCAGCCCCCGTCCGGTTGATCAGGGTGTCGAGCAGCGAGTCCACCGTCGACATCACGCGCGAGGCGGCCTCGTAGGCCCGTTGCGCCGAGATCATGTTCACCATCTCCTCGTCGAGGTCAACGCCCGAGAGCTGTTCGCGGGCTCCGTCCACCTGGCTGGTCAGCACCTGCTGGTTCGCGGCACGCCGAGCCGACTCGAGCACCTCGGTGCCGAGCCCGTTGACCAGGCGCTGGTAGGCGCCCTCCACACCGGGTCCGGTGGCGAGCAGCTCGGCGTTGCCGACGTCGGTGCCGCCGCCCGTGACCGACGACGCGGCCACCAGGCTCGGGTCGGTGATCGCGACGGACAAGGTGCCGAGGATGTCGGCGGGATCGTAGGAGAACATCGCCGTGCCCGCCGTACCGGCCGCGTCGTACCCCGCCATGTGCTGGGTGTTGACGCCGTCGGCGAGGTCCTTGGCGACGGCGCCGAGCCCGGTCAGGTAGGCGGGCAGCGTGGTCGTGAGCAGGTCGGTGAGACCGCCCAGCTCGCCACCGATGCCGGGAGGCACCGTGGTGGCGCCGGAGGAGTCCACGACGGCGAACGTCACCGCAGCGCCGTCGCTGTCCCCCGTGGGAGTGACGCCCGAGGCGACCGTCAGGCTGCCGGCCTGGCTGCCCGTGACGAGGGGTACGCCGTTCAGGGTCACGTCCGCGCCGCCGTCGCTGCGCACCGTGGCCTTCGCCCCGGTGAGCTCCGCGAGGCGCAGCGTGAGCTGGTCGCGCTTGTCGAGCAGGACACCGACGTCCGAGCCGTTCAGGCTGCCGGCCGCGATGGCCCGGTTGGTGTCGGCCAGTCCCTGGGCCAGGGTGTTCACCTCGGTCACGTCGTTGAGGACGTGCACGCGCTGGTCGCCGGCCTCGGACTCGACGTTGCGGGCCTGGACCCGGATGGCGTCGACGACGTCGCGTGCGCTGGAGAGCACCTGGGCCCTGGCGGACTCGCTGGTCGGGTTGAGCGTCAGCTCGTGCCAGGCACTGCGCAGGTCGGCCAGCGAGGCGGCGACTCCGTTCTCGCCCGGCTCCCCGACCCCGTTGTCGATGCGCTCGAGGCTGGCCTGGCGGACGTCGAGGTAGGCCTGGTTGCCGTGCTCGCGCCGGCCGCGCACGTTGAGCAGCTCGTCGGTCATCCGGTTCACGCCCGTGACGGTGACGCCGTCACCGGCCCCGTCGTAGCGCGACCACAGGGCGGGCTGAGAGGGGCCCGCCACGGCGGCGCCCTCCACGCGCCGCCGGGCGTACCCCTCCGTGGAGACGTTGGCGATGTTCGCTCCCGCGACGTCCATGGCGACGCGGTTGTAGCGCAGCGCCGACAGAGCCGTGTTGAGGGAGGAGAAGCCGCCAGACATCGCTACAGGCTCCTGTCGACCAGCCGCGGCACGGTCTCGGTCATCACAGCGGCGCCGTCGGGCGAGTAGCCCTGGGACACCTGCTCGAGGCTCAGCAGCGCCTCGCGGGCGGAGCGCAGGCCGATGGTGAGCAGGTCGCGGTTGGTCTCGGCCATCGCGGTGATCTCACGGCTGACGGTCTCGAAGGCTTCCTTGTGGTCGAGCAGGATCGAGCGCCAGGGCTCGTCGATGGCCTCGGCCATGGCCCGCAGGCTGGGGTTGCTCGTCAGTCCGAGCGACTCGGCGGCCTCGTCGGCCGCGACGGAACGCAGGATCTCGGTCTCGCGGAGCATCTCGAGCACCAGCGCGACCTCCTTGGCGGCGCGCGCCAGCCAGCGCGTACGGCCGCTTCCCAGGACCAGCTGCTCCATCTCGAGCTTGAACAGCAATGAGTCCAGGAGCTCCCGCTCGCGCCACAGGATCTGCGACAGCTTGTCCACCGGGTCCTCTTCCCAACGTCGGGTGCCCCTGTAGGTAGAGGCGTCGATGCACCTCTCATCGGCGTCGGGGGGCCTCAGGATGAGGAAAACGGTGAAGAAAAGGCGAACGGGATGCTACGAACGCGGTCGGAGTGGGGACCACGCTCAAAAGTGGACCACGACTGGACCAGTTACCGGCCCCAGTAGTCCGTCCGGACTACCCCGATTAGGGACCTATGTCCCAAGTTTGTTGGCCGGAGCAACTTCCGGTCAGGATCCCTACCAAACCGGACATTTTGGCCTCAGAGTTTCGCCTCGTGACCAACGTACTTGCTCCCGCATCTCCCGCTGCCGCTCTCTCCGCCGACGAGCTGATCAGCCAGCACCTGCCGCTGGTTGCGCACGTCGTGCGCGAGACGATGGGCCGTGTCCCCGGACACGTCAACCGGGACGACCTGACCTCCGCCGGCATGATGGCGCTGGTCCAGGCACAGCGCGGGTACGACGCCAGCCGCGGTGTCCCCTTCGCCAGCTACGCCACCACCCGCATCCGCGGCGCCGTCCTCGACGAGCTGCGCAGCGTCGACTGGGCCTCGCGCTCGGTCCGCCGCCGGGCCCGCAACCTCGACGAGACCCGCAACCAGCTCGCCACCGCCCTCGGTCGCATCCCCACCCACGCCGAGGTGGCCTCGGCTCTCGGCCTGTCGGCCGACGAGGTCGCCCGCAACGAGGACGACATCGCCCGCGCCCAGGTCCTCTCCATCCAGGGCTCCTCCGAGGACGGCGACCTCGAGCACCTGCTTCCCACCGCCGGCCCGACGCCCGAGCAGATCGTCGAGGACCGCGAGCGCCTCACCTACATGGTGGAGGCCGTCGCCGAGCTGCCGGAGCGCCTGCGCATCGTCGTCGAGCAGTACTTCCTGGCCGAGCGGCCGATGGCCGAGATCGCGGCCGAGCTCGGCGTGACCGAGTCGCGGGTCTCCCAGATCCGTGCCGAGGCCCTCGTCCTGCTCCGTGGCGCCCTGGACCGCGCGCTCGACCCCGACTCGGTCGTGGAGACCGGCAAGACCACCGGCTGCGTCGCCCGTCGTCGCGAGTCCTACTACTCCGCTGTCGCCGCCCGTCACGCCTCCGGCGTCGAGCGTCGTCCGCGCACCGCTGCGCTCGACGCAACTGCCTGAGAAAAAATCTCGGCAAATCGCTCAAGAGGCGTTTCACCCGGCCGATGAATCGAGCACGGAGCCCAAGGACGGACTCCGGAAGTTCGACTCACACATCCAGGGAAGGAACCCATCATGAGTCTCCGTATCAACCAGAACATCGACGCCTTCAACGCCTACCGCAACCTGTCGGTGACGCAGGGCCAGATGTCCAAGTCGCTGGAGAAGCTGTCCAGCGGTTTCCGCATCAACCGCGCCGCGGACGACGCTGCCGGCCTCGCCATCTCCGAGGGCCTGCGCTCGCAGGTCGGCGGACTCAAGGTCGGCGTCCGCAACGCCCAGGACGGCATCTCGGTCGTGCAGACCGCTGAAGGCGCCCTGACCGAGGTCCACTCCATGCTGCAGCGCATGAACGACCTCTCCGTGCAGTACGCGAACGGTACGCAGAACACCGAGTCGCAGGCCGCTCTCCAGTCGGAGTTCGACCAGCTGCAGGAGGAAGTCACCCGGATCACCGACAACGCCAAGTTCAACGGTGTTGCGCTGTTCGCCGGCGACGACCTCGCGTTCCAGGTGGGTTCCGACGCCACCGACACCATCACGGTGACCGGTGCCGACGCCCTCGCGGCCGTCGACACCTCCGCCGCGGTGATCACCGACAGCACCACGGTCCAGACCGCGATCACCGCGATCTCGACCCAGCGTGCCTCGCTCGGTGCGTTCCAGAACCGGTTCGAGCACACGATCAACAGCACCAACGTGGCGATCGAGAACCTGTCCGCGTCGGAGAGCCGCATCCGCGACACCGACATGGCGTCCGAGATGGTGAACTTCACCCGCTCGAACATCCTGTCGCAGGCCGGTACGGCGATGCTCGCTCAGGCCAACCAGGCGCCGCAGAGCGTGCTCAGCCTGCTCCGCTGATCGACCACCGTCTGATCAGCACAGGCACATCGTGAGCTCCGGCGAGGGGTCCTTCGCCCCTCGCCGGAGCTCGCGCAGCTTTGGAAGACCATCGATCGCAGCAGCAATCTGAGAAGCAAGGGGGAGTGACATGGCCACCGCATCGGTCAGCGGCCTGTCGAGCGGTCTCGACACCGCCACGATCATCGAGCAGCTCATGCAGCTCGAGGCGGCTCCCCAGACCCGCCTGAAGACGAACCTCACCTCTGAGCAGAGCAAGGTCTCGATCCTCCAGACGATCAACACCAAGGTCGCCGCCCTGGCCACGCAGGCCAAGGACCTCTCGGCCGGCACGGCCTGGAACGCCCTGACCGCGACCTCCTCGAGCACCGCGGTCACGCTGGCCACCACCAGCGGCACCAGCGCCGGCACCTTCAGCTTCACCGTCGACGCGACCGCCGCGGCCCACAAGCTCACCTTCGCCACCGCCGCCGCCGGCACCGACGTGGTCGTGGCCCCCGGCACCACCGTCGAGCTGACCTCCGGTGGCGTCACCAAGACCCTGGAGACGGGCGACGGGACGCTGGACGGGCTGGTCAAGGCCCTCAACGGTTCCGGCACCGGCGTCAACGCCAGCAAGGTCCGGCTCGACGACGGCAGCTACCGCCTCGTGGTCAGCGCCGCCAAGACCGGCGCCGCCGCGAGCTTCACCCTGACCAACGCCGGCGGGACCGACCTGCTCGGTGGCGCCGCCGTCACCGCCGGCCGCGACGCCGCGATCACCCTCGGCGCCGACACCATCCACTCCGCCACGAACACCTTCACCGGTGTCGTCCCGGGCGTGGACCTGACCGTCTCCACCGCCGCCCTCGGCACCACCGTCGAGGTCAACGTCGCCCGCGACAGCGGCAAGGTGAAGGACAGCGTCAAGTCGCTGGTCGACAACGTCAACGCGCTGCTGACCCAGATCGACTCCCTGACGTCGTACAGCTCGACGTCCAAGGGCGCCATGGCCGGTGACGTGACCCTGCGGGAGCTCCGCACCAGCCTGCTGAACTCGGTCTACCCCGACGACCACAGCACCATGGCCGACGTCGGCGTGCAGACCGACCGCTACGGCAAGCTGGTCTTCGACCAGGACAAGTTCAACACGGCGTACGCCGCCGACCCCGCGGCCGTCGCCGCCAAGTTCACCAGCGGCACGGTCGACGGCTTCGCCGCTCGCGTGACCGACGTGGCCAACCGCGCCAGCGACAAGTACACCGGCTCGATCACCACGTCGATCACCGGCCGCAACACCGCGATCGACCGGCTCGAGGACAGCATCGAGGACTGGGACACCCGCCTCGAGCTGCGGCGTACCACCCTCACGCGTCAGTTCACGGCGCTCGAGACGGCGCTCAGCCAGATGAACAGCCAGTCGACCTGGCTGGCAGGACAGATCAGCTCACTCACCGGTTCATAGGGAAGCCAAGGAGGGCACCCAGATGATGATGATGACCGACGCACGAGCCGCCTACATGGATGCAACGGTGGCCACTGCCGACCCCAGCAGGCTCCTCGTGATGCTCTGCGACCGACTGGTGCTGGACGTGCAGCGCGCGCTCACCGCCCAGGTCGCCGGCAACCACGGAGCCGCCCACGAGCAGCTGCTGCACGCCCAGGCGATCGTCACCGAGCTGCGCAACAGCCTCGACCCCGACGGCTTCGAGGGCGGCGCCGAGCTCGGTGCGCTCTACGACTACGTGTACCAGCAGCTGGTGCTCGCCAACATCCACCGCGACTCCGAGGTGACCGAGCGCTGCGAGCAGCTGGTCACCGGGATCGCCGACACGTGGCGGCAGGCGGCCCTGTCGCTCGCCCGGACGGCGTGAACGCCATGACCATCACGCCGAACCGCGACCGCCGCAAGGACGTCATCCTCGAGTGGGAGGTCGAGCTCGACCGCCTCGACCTCGAGGTGATCCGCATCGAGCGTCTGCTGAGCGCCATGAAGCCGATGGACGAGAAGAACTGGGTGGCCCCCTCCCCCAGCGCGCCGATGCCGATCCACCTGCTGCCGCGCGCGGTGGAGATCCACCAGCGCCAGACGGCGGTGCTCGACAAGGTGCTCCGCGCCCTGCGGACCACCACGCAGCACCGCACCTACGTGGAGAGCATCAGCGACCCCAGGGACGCGGCTCCGCGCTACCTGGACACCGCCGGCTGACGGAGCCGAATCCACTGATTGAGGGCATTTGTCCCAATCTTGAGGTTTTTCCTCAACCGCGGGCTAGTCCGGCCGAAGAGACCTCTGAGCACGGATAGCTCGCAGCCCCGCCGATGGACCGGCGCCCTTCCGCCTCCGGAGGCAACCGTCGTGTCCTTGGCCGTATCCGATGCCGTCAGCCGTGTGCTGGGCCTCGCCCTCGATGGCGTCACCACGCGCCAGCAGGTGACCGCCGACAACATCTCCAACGTCGACACCCCCGGCTTCCGGGCGACGAGCGTCGACTTCGAGAGCTCGCTGCGCCAGGCGGTGGACAGCGGCGACATCACCGCCACCTCCGACGGCGGCGTGCGCGTCGAGACCGCGCCGACCGACACGCCCGTGGGCGCCAACGGCAACAACGTCGACCTGCGCAAGGAGACCCTCGCCGCGGTCCAGACCCAGTACCAGTACCAGATGCTCACCCGCGCGGTGAACGACCGGTTCACGCTGATGCGTGACTCCATCGGTGGTGTCTGATGGGTGCCTTCGACATGCTGCGCATCGCCAGCTCGAGCCTCGGCATGCACCAGACCTGGCTCGACACGCTCGCCAACAACATCGCCAACGCCAACACGATCACGCCGACCAGCCAGAACGCCTTCCAGGCCCAGAGCGTGGTCGCCGAGGCCCAGCAGGGCGGCGGCGTACGAGTCGCCGGCATCGCCGAGGGTGACCCCACCGGTCGCCTCGAGTACTCCCCCGACCACCCGATGGCCGACGCGGAGGGCTACGTGCGCGCTCCTGACGTCGACATGGCCAGCCAGATGACCCAGCTCGTGATGGCCCAGCGTGGCTTCCAGGCCTCGGTGCAGGTCACCAAGGACGCCCAGGAGACCTACCAGTCCGCCCTGACGATCGGTCGTGGCTGATGAGCGTCTCCGGGATCGAGGCGGTCGGCGGGTTCACCCCGCTCGTCACGCCGCAGCTCGACGCCACCAGCGGCGTCGCGAACGCCGGCGGCACCAGCGCTGTCGGTGGTGGCAAGGAGTTCGGGAACCTCGTGCTCGACGGCATCGACCGTCTCGAGTCGGTGCAGGCCAAGAGCGACAACCTCGCCGTGCAGGCCGCGACGGGTGACCTCGACGCCATCCACAACTACACGATCGCCGCCTCCGAGGCCGCGGTCACCACCCAGCTCACGGTCGCCGTGCGCAACAAGGCCCTTGAGGCGTTCAACGAGATCATGCGGATGCCGGTGTGATGAAGGATCGAGTACTCGAGAAGGTTTCCGGCTACCAGCGGAGCTTCTCCAGCTTCACTGCGGGCCAGAAGGTCGTCGCCATCCTCGGCACGGGAGCCCTGCTCCTCGCCGGCGTGATGGTCTTCCGCTGGGTCTCCCAGCCCGACTACGCCCCGCTGTTCAGCAAGCTGTCCTCCGAGGACGCCTCGGCGGTGATCGAGCAGCTCGACAGCCAGGGCGTGAAGTACAAGATCACCAACGGTGGCGACACGGTCATGGTCCCGCGCAACGACGTCTACAAGACGCGCATCCAGCTCAGCGGCGAGGGCCTGCCCGAGCGGCAGCGACGGCGGCTACTCGCTCCTCGACGAGCAGGACCTCTCCACCTCGCAGTTCAAGGAGCAGACCGACTTCAAGCGGGCCATGGAGGGTGAGCTCACCAAGACCATCGAGGCGATGGACGGCGTGCAGTCGGCCGTCGTACACCTCGCCATCCCGGCCAAGCAGGTCTTCGCCGACAAGCAGGACCCGCCGACCGCCTCCGTGCTCGTCGGCACCCGCCCGGGCGACACCCTGGGCCCCGAGCAGGTCCAGTCGGTGGTGCACCTGGTCGCCGCCAGCATCGACGGCATGGAGCCGGAGAAGGTCACCGTGGCCGACTCCAGCGGCAAGCTGCTCTCCACCACCGACGCGATCGGCGGCGCCGCCGCGAGCTCGCGCAGCCAGTACGTCAACGACTTCCAGAACCAGAAGGCCAGCCAGGTCCAGGCGCTGCTGGACCGGGTCCTCGGGCCCGGCAACTCCACCGTCCAGGTGACCGCGGACCTCGACTTCGACAAGACCGTCACCGAGTCCCGCAAGTACGCGCCGGCGGACCCGAACGGCCTGTCGCTCTCCGTCGACCACCAACACCGAGGACTACACCGGCCCCGCCGGGACCGCCGCTGCCGGCGGCACCGTCGGACCGGACGGCCAGATGGACTCCACCACGACGGGTGGCACGGCCGGCTCCAGCTACAAGAAGGAGTCGACGACCTCCGACAGCGCGCTGAACACCACGACCGAGCACCGCGAGAGCGCCCCCGGCGCCATCCAGTCCCTGCACATCGCTGCGGCGCTGGACCAGGAGGCGGCGGCGAACAACGACCCGAAGGAGATCGAGCAGATGATCACCGCGGCCGTGGGTCTCGACCCCAAGCGCGGAGACTCGGCGCGCGTCTCGGTCCTGCCGTTCGACCGCAGCGCGGAGGAGGCGGCCGCCAAGGACGTCAAGGCGGAGAAGGCCGCGGCCGCCAAGGCCGACCGGATGAACCTGTTCCGCAACGGCTCGATCGCCGTGCTGGTCCTGCTGGCCCTCGTCGCCGCCTGGATCCGTGGGCGTCGACGCACCAAGCAGCGCAAGGAAGCCACGACGTACGTCGTCGAGCAGCTGCGCAGCGACGCCGCCCGCCGCGAGGAGGCACAGGCTCTCGAGAGCCCGGCCACCTCCCTGCTCAGCCTCGAGGCGTCCGCACGAGGAGAACGTCCGTGAGGAGCTCGTCGCTCTCGTGGAGAAGCAGCCCGAGGACGTCGCGGCCCTCCTGCGCGGATGGCTGGTGGAGCGCTGATGAGCCAGACCGTCTCCACCCTGGGCGTCCGCAAGGCGGCCATCGTGCTGATCCAGATGGGCAGCGAGCGTGCTGCCGCGGTCCTCAACCAGCTCAACGAGAGCGAGGTCGAGGCCGTCACCGCCGAGATCGCGCGGCTCGACTCGATCGATGCCGGGGAGAACGCCGAGGTCCTCGGCGAGTTCCGCGACATGATGACCGCGCGCACCCACATCGCGCAGGGCGGGCTCGCGTTCGCCCGCCAGCTGCTCGAGCAGTCCCTCGGCAGCGACCGGGCCTCGGAGATCATCGACCGCCTCAACGCGGCCGCGGTGCAGATGCCCTTCCAGTTCCTCCGGCGCGTCGACCCGGCACAGCTGCGCTCCTTCATCTCCGACGAGCACCCCCAGGTGATCGCCCTGGTGCTCGCGCACATGTCGGCGGACAAGGCGTCCCTGCTCCTCTCGGGGCTGCCGTCGTCGCAGCAGGCGGAGATCGCCCACCGCATCGCGGTGATGGACCGTACGTCGCCCGACACGATCAAGGCCGTCGAGGCCACCCTGGAGCGCAAGCTCTCCTCGATGCTCCAGCCGGCCGACATGTCCCGCGTGGGCGGCCTGGACCCGCTGGTCAACATCATCAACCGCTCCGACCGCTCCACCGAGCGCCAGATCGTCGAGGGCCTCGAGTCCCTCGACGCCGCCCTGGCCGAGGAGGTCAGGAGCCGGATGTTCATGTTCGAGGACATCGTGCAGCTCGACGACCGCGGCGTGCAGCTGGTCATGCGCAACATCGACACCAGCAGCCTCGCGCTCGCCCTCAAGGGCGTCTCGGAGACCGTTCGCGACAAGATCACCTCGAACCTCTCCGAGCGTGCCGCCGCCGACCTCATCGACGAGATCGAGATCCTCGGCCCGGTGCGCCTCACCCAGGTGGAGGAGGCCCAGCAGGGCATCATCCGCGCGATCCGCGAGCTCGAGGAGAAGGGCGAGCTCATGCTGCGCAGGGGGAACGACGATGACTTCGTCGTCTGAGCCCCGCGTGCTGCGGGCCGACCAGGCCGGCTCGGCGTACGCGATGCGCACGCCGGACCTGCGCGGCGGCAACTGGACCCGGCTCGGCTCCGGCGCGGTCCTGGGCGACGTCGCCACCGAGGACACCCTGTCCGCCATCGCCGAGCGCACCCGCGCCAGCGCGGAGGCGCAGGGCTTCGCCGTCGGGTGGGCCAAGGGCGTCCGTGAGGCCCAGGCCTCCGAGCAGGCCGCCCGCTCCGAGCGCGAGGAGCGCGAGCTCCAGGCGATCGCGCGTCGCGAGCGCGAGCACGCTGCTGGCCGTCGCCGCGCTGCAGGAGGCGGCCGCCGGCTTCGAGGAGGCCAGGACGTCGCTGATGAGTCGCCTCTCCGAGCAGGCCGCCGACCTCGCCCTCGCCGTGACCGCCGAGGTGCTCGGCCACCGCGCGAGCGAGCAGACCCCCGCGGACGTCGTACGCCGCGCCCTCGACGTTCTCCCCGAGGGCCCCGGCGCCGCCACCCTGCGGCTGCACCCCTCGGTCGCCAACCACGCCATCGACGCCGGCCTTCCCCACGGCGTCTCCGTCAGCGCCGACCCGACGCTCTCCCCCGCCGACGCCCTCGTCGAGCTGCCCGACCACGTGGTCGACCTGCGCGTCGACCGTGCCGTGGCCCGGGTGCGGGAGGCACTGCGATGAGCCCCCTCGGCACCGGCGTGCTCGAGCGCGCGCCCGAGCCCTCCCGCACCCCGGAGCACACCCAGCGCCTGGCCGACCACGCAGCCGCTGTCGCCGCTCTCCAGGACGCTGCCACGTGGCCGGTCGTTGCGCGCACCGAGCTCAGCCGTCGTCTCAGCGAGCAGGCCGCAGCCCTCACCGACGCGTGCCTTCACGAGGCTCTGCGATGAGCCCCCTCGGCACCGGCGTGCTCGAGCGCGCCCGCGACGCCGCACGTCCCGCGCGGCTCGGACGCGTCTCGGAGCTGCTCGGCCTGCAGCTGCGGGTCACCGGCCTCGAGGCTGCCGTGGGCGACCTGGTCTCCGTCGAGGGCGGCGCTCCCGTCCTCGCCGAGGTCGTCGCCAGCGGCACCTCCGGCCTGGTCTGCCTGCCCCTCGGATCGACCTCCGGGCTGACCATCGGCGCCCCGGTGCACAGCACCGGCGGACCGCTGAAGATCGGTGTCGGCGACGCGCTGCGTGGCCGTGTCCTCGACGGCCTCGGCAACCCCATCGACGGTGGCCCCTCGCTCGACGCGCTCCCCCGCGTGACGGTGGAGAACCCCGCCCCCGGTGCGCTCAGCCGCCCGCGGATCGACCACCAGGTCGGGCTCGGCGTGCGCTCCCTCGACTCCCTGGTCCCCTGCGGCCGCGGTCAGCGGCTCGGCATCATGGCCGGCTCCGGCGTCGGCAAGTCCAGCCTGCTGTCGATGGTCGCGCGCGGCACCGACGCCGAGGTCTCGGTGATCGCGCTGGTCGGCGAGCGAGGCCGCGAGGTCCGGGAGTTCATCGAGAACGACCTCGGCCCCGAGGGACTCGCCCGTTCCGTCGTCGTGGTGGCCACGTCCGACGCGCCGCCGGTCGAGCGACTGCGCTCGGCCTTCGTCGCCACGCGGATCGCCGAGCACTTCCGCGACAGCGGCAAGCACGTCGTACTGATGATGGACAGCCTCACCCGCGTGGCGATGGCCCAGCGCGAGATCGGCCTGTCCGCCGGCGAGCCCCCGGCCACCCGTGGCTACCCGCCGAGCGTGTTCAACCTGATGCCCCGACTGCTCGAGCGGGCCGGGCACGAGCGCGTCCGGCAGCATCACCGGGCTCTACACGATCCTCGTCGAGGGCGACGACCTGCAGGACCCGATCGGCGACACCGCACGCTCCATCCTCGACGGTCACGTCGTGCTCTCCCGTCGCCTGGCGACGTCGGGGCACTTCCCGGCCGTCGACGTGCTCGAGTCGATCTCGCGGGTGACCAGCGCGGTCACGACCCGCGAGCAGCAGCAGGACGCCCGACGCATGCGTCGGCTGCTGGCCGCCCACCGCGACGTGCGCGAGCTGGTCGAGATCGGCGCCTACGTCAACGGCGCGAACAACGACGCCGACCTGGCCCTGGAGCTGATGCCTCGCATCGAGGACTTCCTCCAGCAGGACATGGACGACCCCACTGACACGGCCACCACGTGGCAGCGACTGAACGGACTGGTGAACTCATGAACGGACGCGACCTGCACTCCCTCGACGCTGTCGAGCGGGTACGTCGCGTGCGCGAGCGCGACAGCCTCTCCGGCCTCCAGCAGGCCATCCGCGAGGTGGAGGAGTCACAGGGCCACCTGGACGCCATCGAGAGCCGGCTCACCGAGCTGGGTCGACTCAGCAGCCAGCCACGCCCGCGGACTTCATCGCGCTGCGCGAGGGCCTGCTCGTCATGAGCCAGGCCGTCGAGGCCGCCCGCGAGTCCGTCGAGTCTGCGCGCAACCTCGCCGTCTCCGCCCAGTCGCACTGGCAGCAGGACCGCATCCGGCTGCGCACCATCGAGATGCTTCAGGAGCGGCGCATCGCGCAGGCCCAGGCCGAGCACGCCCGCGCCGAGGGCAAGATCCAGGACGAGGTCGCCGGTCAGCAGTGGCGTCGTCAGCGGCACCTGCGGGTGGTCTCGTGACCGTCGGCACCATCACCTCACGGATCCAGGAGATCCAGTCCCAGCTGGCGATGCTGACGCCGATCGCGGCGTCGACCGTCCAGTCGGCCAACGGCACCGCGTTCGCCCAGGCGCTCGACACCGCGAGTGCGTCGTCGTCGAGCGGCGGCGTCACCGGCACCGACATCGTCAACGAGGCCAAGGAGTTCCTCGGCCTCCCCTACGTCTGGGGCGGGAACTCCAAGGAGAAGGGCGTCGACTGCTCCGGACTGGTGCAGCAGGTCTACAAGAAGTTCGGCATCGAGCTGCCGCGTCTCTCGGCCGAGCAGGCCCGTCAGGGCACTCCGGTCGCCAGCATGGACGCAGGCCAAGCCCGGCGACATCATCGCGTGGGACAACTCGAGCCGGAACAACGGCGCCGACCACATCGCGATCTACGTCGGCAACGGCAAGATGATCGAGGCGCCTCGCACGGGCCTCGACGTCCGTCTCGTCGACGTGCCGTCGACGCCCGACTACATCCGCCGGATCCTGCCCGAGTCCGGGGTGAGCGGCGCCTCCGCAGGTGTCCGGTGCCCGCGCCGCCGGCGGCGCCGTCTCGGGCGTGCCGTACGCCGACCTGTTCAACCAGGCCGGTGCGCGCTACGGCGTCAGCCCGGCCCTGCTCTCCGCGGTGGCGAAGCAGGAGTCCGGCTACAAGGCCGACGCGGTCAGCCCCGCCGGCGCCCGCGGGCTGATGCAGCTGATGCCCGGCACCGCCAAGGGACTCGGCGTGAGCAACTCCCTCGACCCGACCCAGGCCGTCGACGGCGCGGCGCGGATGCTGCGCGACCTGACCAACCGGTTCGGCAGCACGCCGCTCGCGCTCGCGGCGTACAACGCCGGCCCGGGTGCGGTCATGAAGTACGACGGCATCCCGCCGTACGCCGAGACGCAGCGCTACGTGAAGAACATCATGGCGATGCTGGGGAACGCCGCATGAGCACCATGGCCGTCGAACCCTCGATCCCCGCCCTGCCCACGGGCGTCCTCGGCAACCCGCCGGCGACCGACCTCGGTGCCGCGCGAGGCCTTCTCCCTGGCCATCCAGCTCGCCATGGGCGTGGTCGCCACGGTCCCGACGACCCCGGTCGCCGAGGACGGCACCGAGCCGACCGACGCGCAGACCACCGACGAGGAGAGCACGACCGACGCGGACGAGGTCGGCGAGACCGGCGAGGCCGGCGCCGCGCTGGCCGCGTTCGCTGGTCCCGACCCTGCTCCCGGTCCCCACGGCCTCGACCGAGGCCGCAGGCCCCGGCGACGGACCAGCCGATCGCGGTGGACGCCACGACGACGAGCCCGACCGACCGGCGCGCAGCCCACGACGGACTCCGCGCAGGCCGACCGACCCAGCCCGGAACCCCGGACCAGTCGCAGGACCACGCGCCCGACGCGGCACCAGCCGCTCAGGCACCGGTCGCCGGCCGCGCCCGAGACCGCCTGCACCCGCACCCACCCAGTCCGCACCGCAGGTGACCACGGTGACCCAGGTCGCCGGCCCCGCGGACGCGTCCGGGACCCCGGCACCGCGCGCCGTCGCGAGCCAGGTGATCCCCGAGGTGACCAAGCTGTTCAGCAACGGCGAGGGCGTGCACCGCGTGACCCTCGAGCTGAACCCGAAGGCGCTCGGCGAGGTCCGCGTGGTGCTCACCGTGCGGCACGGCGACGTGCACGTGCGGCTCGCCGCCGGCTCCGAGGCCCGCGAGGCGCTCGCGATGTCGTCCGCCGACCTGAACCGGGCGCTCGAGCACATCGGCATCAAGGACCACAAGCTCACGCTCGTCGGAGCTGCCCGGAGTGGCCGCGAGCGCGAGCACCCAGACCTTCTCCGACACCACGGAGCAGCGGGACCAGAACGCGTCCTTCACCGGACGGTTCGACACCGAGCAGCACCACGATTCACGTCACTCACGGATGGGTGATGGCAGTACCGCCACGGACGGCACCGACCACGAACACGGCTCTCGCACCCGCGGGAACCGTTCGATCCATGAGGTCAGCCACGTCCCCAGCCGGGGCGGGGTCGACCTCCGGATGTGAGGAGGACGCATGTCCATCGGAGCAACCGAGCCGGTGACCTACACCGGCATGTTCGGCACCGCACCGACGACCGGTACGGCAACCGGGGCCACCACCACGACCAGCAAGTCGGCCGACAAGGACATGTTCCTGCAGCTGCTGGTGGCGCAGATGAAGTACCAGGACCCGATGAACCCGACCGACTCCGGTGAGTTCCTCGCCCAGTCGGCGCAGTTCACCGCCCTGGAGAAGATGCAGGCCGTCGCCGACCAGACCGCCCAGCTCGTGTCCAGCCAGATGGCCTTCGGGGCCAGCGGGTTGGTCGGGCGCACGGTGAGCTGGACCTCGGCTGACGGCACCGCCCAGACCGGCAAGGTCAACGGTGTCACCTTCGGCACCGACGGGCCGATGCTCGACGTCGCCGGCACCCAGATCTCCATGGGTCAGGTCCAGTCGATCACCGACGGTACGGCGACACCCGCCGCATCGACCGCCACCACCACCGGCACGACCAGCGGCGCCACCACCAGCACCACCACCGTCTAGCACCACCACACCCATCCACCGTTAGGAACAGATCTCATGCTTCGCTCACTCTTCGCCGGCATCAGCGGCCTGCGCGTCAACCAGACCATGCTCGACGTGACCGGCAACAACATCGCCAACGCCAACACCGTCGGCTACAAGGCGAGCACCACCGTCTTCTCGGACACGCTCAGCCAGATGCTCACCGGCCGCCGGCGGCGCCAACACCGCCCGCGGTGGCACCAACCCGATCCAGGTCGGCCTCGGTGTCCAGGTCGCCGGCACCAGCACCAACTACAACCAGGGCTCGACCCAGACCACCGGCCGCGCCGACCGACCTGATGATCCAGGGCGACGGCATGTTCGTGGTCCGCAAGAACGGCGAGCAGCTCTACACCCGCGCGGGCTCGTTCACCTTCGACGAGACCGGCACCCTGGTGAACCCGACCGGCGGCCGCGTGCAGGGCTACGCCCTCGACGCCAGCGGCGACCCGACCGGCGGACTGGTCGACATCTCCCTCGACTACTCGGGTCTCACCCCGCCGGTGGCCGCCGGCGTCCAGATGACGTCGTACAACATCGGTGGCGACGGCAAGCTGCGCGCCGTGTTCTCCGACGAGAGCCAGCGTGAGCTCGCGCAGCTCGCGATGGCCAACTTCAACAACCCGATGGGCCTGGAGAAGGTCGGCGAGACCTCCTTCCGCGAGTCGGCGAACTCCGGGGCGGCCCAGCTCGGCATCCCCGGCGAGGGCATGAACGGCGACATCCAGGGCGGCGCGGTCGAGATGTCCAACGTGGACCTCGCGGCCGAGTTCACCAACCTGATCCTCGCCCAGCGCGGGTTCCAGGCCAGCTCGCGGGTGATCACCACCTCCGACCAGGTGCTCGAGGACCTCGTCAACATCAAGCGCTGATCGCGCAGGCGGGGGCCGACGACACGGACGTCGTCGGCCCCCGTTCGCACGCCCGCGACCCGTCTCGGTCGGGCTCGGGAAAGTTCCTGCAGATCGGGGGGCTGGTCCGCTCAGGTCGGCGCGGGACCGGCCGATGGAAGAGATACCTGGCCAAGGACGGCCGTACGAGGTGTAGGCACAAGGAAGGTGCGTCGTGATTGCGCTCACGAGAATTTCAGGTCAACCGTTCGTCTTGAACTGCGACCTCATCGAACGAGTCGACAGCACGCCGGACACCGTTGTCACCCTCGTCGACGGCAAGAAGTACGTCGTCCTCGAGTCTGCGACCCAGGTCGCCGCGTCGATCCGCCTGTACCGGAGCGAGATCATCGCCCTGAGCCACCACCTCCAGCCGGAGGACCTCGGGCTGGTCGACCCGGACGCGCCCGTCGCGCACCTGTCCCCTGTCACTCCGATCACCCGGGAGGTGTGATGGACCCGGCACCCGCCATCGGCATCGGCGCCGGCTTCGGCGTCGTCATCGCGGTGAACGTCCTCGAGGGCGGCAACCCGATGAGCTTGCTGCTGCTCCCTCCGATCCTGCTCGTCTTCGGCACCACGATCCTGGTGACGATGGCCGGCGGCACCATGAAGGACGCCAAGACCGCGGCCGCGTCGACCAAGCGCGCGTTCACCGGCAAGGCGGAGTCCGCCGAGGACCTGATCCCGGCCGTCGTCGACCTGGCCGAGCGCGCCCGTCGTGAGGGCCTGCTGGCCCTCGAGGACGCCGTCAAGGGCGTCGACGACGAGTTCCTGCGCCGCGGGGTCACGATGGCCATCGACGGCACCGACCCCGAGGAGCTGCGCGACATCCTGGAGTCCGAGGTCTACGCCAAGCGGATGGCGGACAAGCAGGCCGCGAAGTTCTTCGCCGACGCCGGCGCCTACGCGCCCACCATCGGCATCATCGGCACCGTCATGGGTCTCGTGCACGTGCTCGAGAACCTGTCGGCTCCCGAGGAGCTCGGCCACCTCATCGCAGGCGCGTTCGTCGCGACGCTGTGGGGCGTCACCTCCGCCAACGTCATCTTCCTGCCGCTGGGCAACCGCCTCAAGCGCCTCGGCGAGCTCGAGGCCGGGCGCATGGAGGTCACGATCGAGGGCATCGCCGCCATCCAGGCCGGCTCCAACCCGCGCATCGTCGCCCAGAAGCTGCGCTCGCTGCTCGTCGGCGGCGGTCAAGAGCAGGCGGCCTGACATGGGCCACAAGAAACGTGAGATCCACGAGGAGCACGAGAACCACGAACGCTGGCTGGTCACGTACGCCGACATGGTGACCCTGCTGATGGTGCTGTTCATCGTGATGTTCGCGATGAGCGTGGTGGACGAGAAGAAGTTCAACGCCCTCAAGGCGGGTCTGGCGGCCGGGTTCGGTCAGCCGGCCTCGACCATGGACGGCTCGAGCTCGATCCTCGAGGAGCCCGGCACCGCGATCACCGCACCGGTGGCGCCCGCCGCCCTGGCACCGGACGTGAAGCCCAAGGAGCAGGCCGAGGTGGCCAAGGCCCTCGAGCAGAACGACCAGAAGCGCCAGGAGCGCGAGTACGCCGACCGCCGAGGTCGAGGTCAACCGCCTCGAGGGCGTCCGCAAGAAGCTGCTCGACGCGCTCGCGAAGAAGGGCCTGGCCAGACGACGTCCGCGCCGAGCTCGACGAGCGCGGCCTGGTGGTCAGCCTGGTCTCGCGCCACGTGGTCTTCGAGGCCGACGTGGCGGAGCTCTCGACGCGCGGCCGCCGCGTGGTCGACACCCTCGCGCCCGGTGCTCGCCGAGCTCGACGAGCCGCTGTCCATCGACGGCCACACCAACCAGGTGAAGGTCAAGCCGAAGTACTTCCCGACCGACTGGGAGCTCTCGGCCGCCCGCGCCGTACGGCGTGCTGCGCTACCTCAACGAGCGCTGGCACGTCCCCAACGGGCGGATGACCGCGAGCGCCTTCGGTCACACCCAGCCAGTCGTCGACCCGTCCAAGCCCGGGTCGCAGGAGATCAACAAGCGCGTCGACATCGTCGTCCGATCGACGCTCCCGTCCGAGACCCGAGCCCTGATGAAGCAGGTCCTCGCGGCACGCAAGCTCCCAGGAGGAGACCAGTCATGACCGTGACAGCCATGCCCAAGAACCCGGCCACCGAGGCGGCCGGCGCCGAGGAGCCTGCCGAGGGCAAGAAGGGCGGCAAGAAGAAGATCCTCGTGATCCTCGTCCTGGTGCTCGTCCTCGGTGGCGGCGGCTACTGGATGTTCCGTCCGAAGCCGCCGGCCCCGCCGAAGCCGGGCGAGGTGGTGACGCTCGACGCCATCCAGATCAACCTGGCCGGCAACCACTACCTGCGGATCGGGATCGCCCTCCAGCTGACCGCCAAGGCCAAGGAGGCCGACGGCAGCAAGGCCCTGGACGCCACGATCGACGAGTTCAGCGGCCGCGACCTGGCCGAGGTGACCGACCCGAAGAAGCGCCGCGGGCTCAAGAAGGAGCTCGAGCACACCCTCGAGGAGCTCTACGAGGACGAGGTCATGGGGGTGTACTTCACGGAGTTCGTCACACAATGAGCTGAAAAATCCTCAGGTTCGGGTCGCGCCAGTCGATTCGCATCGGCGTGAACCCCCCTGCCTCTCCGTCGCGCGACACCGGTGAGTCCGGCCTGCGCGGAGGACGTGAGTCGTCTTCGGCCGTTGCCTACGACTTCCGTCGACCCATCCAGCTCTCGCGCGAGCACTCGCGCATCCTGCAGGTGGGCTTCGACAGCTTCGCGCGCCAGGCGACGACCCTGTTCACGTCGTCCCTGCGCACGGTCTGCTCGCTGTCCCTGCTCTCCGTCGAGCAGCAGAACTACGGCGAGTACGTCGAGGGCCTGCTCGCGCCGACGTACATGACCATCTTCAAGGCCGAGCCCCTCGCCGGGCGCGGCGTGCTGGAGATGCCGGTCAAGGCGGCCATGACCTGCATCGACCACATCCTCGGCGGCCCCGGATCGGTCCTGCAGCCGCTCCGCTCGCTCAGCGAGATCGAGACCACCGTGATGACCCGGCTCGTCGAGCGCCTGCTCGCCGAGATGCGCTACTCGCTCGGCAACGTCCTGGACTTCCACCCGGAGATCGCCGGCGTCGAGTACAGCCCGCTGTTCGCCCAGCTCGCCGGGGCCTCCGACGTGATGGCCGTCGCCAACTTCGACCTGCGCATCGCCGACCGGCCCTACAAGGTGAGCATCTGCCTGCCGTTCAGCGAGCTGCTCCCCTACCTCGTCGCTGCCGCCGCTCCGGCGCCGGTCTCCGACCGCGAGCGCGCCACCCGCACCCGCTCCGCCGAGCTCCTGCGAGCCCAGTTCGAGTCGGTCCCCGTCGACCTCGCCGTCCGGCTCCGGACGACCCGGGTGTCACCCGACGCCCTCGGTGAGCTCGCCGTCGGCGACGTGATCCGGCTCAGCCACCCGGCCACCGCCCCGCTGAACGTCACCACTGACGACACCGTCTTCGCCCACGCCACCCCGGGCTCGAAGGGCCAGAAGCTCGCCGCTCTCGTCGTGGGCACTCCCAAGGAGGACCACCGATGACCACCCAGCTGACCACCCTGGACACCGACCTCGCCGTCGCTGCCGCCACGCTCGCCGTGACCGTGCTGCCGTCGGTGCACCCGCTGACCGTCGCCGGTGCCCAGGCCGGCACCGACCAGGTCGGCGCCGGCTTCCACGGCGCCGTCGTCGCCGACGTCGCCAACCACCCCACCGCTCGCATCGGGCTGCTCGTGGGCGAGGAGCTGGTCGAGGCACTCGCCTCCAGCCCCACGCAGGGCCTCGAGCTCGCCGCCGCCGTCCAGCCCGCCGTCGACGCCGTCGCCCTGACGATCGGGGGCACGGCCGACGCCGCGCGCCGGGTCGACCCGGAGACGCTGGCCGAGCAGCCTGGGCGGCCCCTTCACAGTTGTCCCCCTCATCGGCGCCGGCGCTGCCGCCGCCATCGCCGTGACCAACGATGTCCTCGAGAAGGCTGCAGACGTGACCGAAGAGTTCTCCACCGCCACCAGCTCCGCCACCGCGAACGCGCCGGTCGTCGAGCCGGCAGCGGTGACCCACCAGCCGCTGGCCTCGTCGCCGCAGCAGGGGATCGCCCCCCGGCGCGGCATCGAGATGCTGCACGGCGTCGACATGGAGCTCACCGTCGAGCTCGGTCGCACCCGGATGGCCGTCCGCGACCTGCTGTCGCTGGCCCCCGGCGACGTGCTCGAGCTCGACCGCGCCGCCGGTAGCCCGGCCGACCTCCTGGTCAACGGCCGCCTGATCGCCCGCGGCGAGGTCGTCGTCGTGGACGAGGACTTCGGCCTGCGCATCACCCAGATCCTCGACTCCGCCACCGACTGACGATGGTCGAGCTCGCTGTCCGGCTGGTCTTCTCACTGGCCGTCGTCGTCGGACTCCTGCTTGTCACCGTCAAGCTCGGAGCCCGCAAGTTCCGCCCCCGCAAGGGCGCGGCGGTGCGCATCGTGCACCGGCAGGCGCTCAGCCGCGGCTCCGCCGTGGCCGTCGTCGAGGTCGGCGGACGGATGCTCGTGCTCGGCACGACCGACCACCAGGTCAACGTGCTCGCCGAGCTCGACGAGGGCGAGCTGGACGGCGCCGAGCTCAGCCTGGTCGACGAGCTCCCCGAGCCGGCCGACTCCCCGGCCGCTCACGTCATCGCGCTCGAGGACGCACGGCACGCACAGCCGGTGCTGCTCGAGGCCGACGTCGCTCCGGCACAGCCGAAGCGCCGCGCGGGCAGCCACGCCGCCCGACCCGCCCCGAAGCGCAAGCGGGTCGAGACGCGTCCGGCCCCGGCCGGTCCCCTGACCGGCTCCGTGCTGTCGCCACAGACCTGGCGGCAGGCGCTGGCGGCCGCCTCCGGACGAGCTTCGTGAGCGCGGTACGCCGCACCCTGACGTTGCTGGCCGGCCTGTTCGCAGGCTTCGTGCTGTCCGTCAGCGTGCTCCCGGCCGTCGCGAACGCCGCCACCCCGACCACGGCCGCGACCACCGTCGCCGCCACGAGCGCCGTCGCTGAGCCTGCCGGCCGCACCGGAGCAGCCGGACGGTCCCAAGGGCCCCAAGAAGAACGACACGACCGACGTCAACGTCAACCTGACCGGGCTGACCGACAAGCCCAGCAACTCGGTGACCACGATCCTGACGCTGAGCCTGCTCTCGCTGCTGCCGGCCATCCTGCTGACCTGCACCAGCTTCACCAAGATCCTGGTGGTGCTCGGCCTGACCCGCAACGCGCTGGGCCTGCAGCAGTCGCCGCCGAACCAGGTGCTGGCCGGCCTGGCGCTGTTCCTGAGCCTGTTCATCATGACGCCGGTGCTCAGCGCCATGAACGAGGAGGGCCTCAAGCCCTACCAGGACGGCACCAAGACCTCGGCGCAGGCCTGGGAGGACGGCTCCAAGCCGCTCAAGGAGTTCATGCTCGACAACACCGAGGACGAGCAGCTCGAGCTGCTCACCAACGTGGCCAAGCGCGACCTGCCCAAGAACCGCGCCGACGTGCCGTTCAGCACGCTGGTCCCGGCCTTCGTGCTGAGCGAGCTGAAGCAGGCCTTCATCATCGGGTTCATCGTCTTCATCCCGTTCCTGGTGATCGACCTCGTCGTCAGCGGCGCCCTGATGGCCCTCGGCATGATGATGATGCCGCCGGTGATGGTGTCGCTCCCCTTCAAGCTCCTCCTCTTCGTCCTCGTGGACGGCTGGGGGCTGCTCATCAAGTCACTCATCTCGAGCTACGGATAGGCGCGCCATGACCGACACCGCGATCATCGAGCTGGCCATGCGCACCATGATGGTGGCGCTGAAGCTCTCAGCCCCCATCCTGGCCACGTCGCTCGTCATCGGCTTCGTCGTCTCGCTGTTCCAGTCGATGACGCAGATCCAGGAGTTCACCCTCGCGTTCGTGCCGAAGCTGATCGGCGTGGGCATCGCCCTGCTCGTCTGCGGCAACTGGATGCTGCACACCCTGATGACGTTCACGATCGACCTCTTCGAGGGCCTCCCGGCCATGCTGGGCTGACGGTGGAGATCTCGGTTCCCGGCGACGCCTTGATGGCGTACCTGCTGGCCTCGGTGCGGATCGTCGCCTGGCTCGCCGTCGTACCCCCGTTCTCGTCGCGGGCCGTGCCGAACATGGCCAAGGTGGTGCTCTCGCTCGGCCTGGCCTTCGCGGTCGCCCCGGCGCTGGAGGACACCAGCCTGCCGACCACGACGCTCGCCCTGATCGGCGAGAGCGTGACCCAGGTCGCGATCGGCGCGGCCATGGGCTTCGTGACCTACCTGCTCCTCGTCTGCCCTCGCTGCGGCGGGCAGCCTGATCGACGTCTTCGGCGGCTTCTCGCTCGCCCAGGGCTTCGACCCGCTCGGCATGAACTCCAACACCGTCTTCGGCACCTTCCACCAGATGCTCGCCACGATGATCCTGTTCGTCACCAACGGCCACATGCTCGTGCTCGGCGGGCTGCTGAGCACCTTCCGCTTCCTCCCCGTCGGCGCCAACCCCGACACCGGCCAGGCGACCGAGGTGATGCTCGTCCGCCTTCCGGGTCTTCTTCGTCACCGCGGTGCAGATCGCGCTGCCGATGATCGCCGTCCTGTTCCTGGCCGACCTCGGCCTCGCGCTGCTGACGAAGGTGGCCCCGCAGCTCAACGCGATCAACGTGATGTTCCCGGCCAAGATCGGCCTCACCCTGCTGCTGGTGGGCCTCTCCTTCCCCGTGCTCCCGCAGGCGATGACCAAGATGGTCGACCTCTCGCAGCAGGCGATGGCCGCGATGGCAGGGGTGGGGTGATCGGATGAGCGGGGAGAAGACCGAGAAGCCCACCGCCAAGAAGCGCAAGGAGAGCCGCAAGGAGGGGCAGGTCGCCCGGACCCAGGAGCTCGGCGGCTGGGCGGCGCGTCCTGCTGTTCGGCCTGGCCATGCCGGTCCTGCTCGGGCGCGAGCTCACCGCGCTCTGGGAGCTGATCGAGCGCAGCCTGACGCTGACCGAGGACCCGACGCCGGCCGTGGCGCTCGGCCTGCTCGGCGCAGGGCGCCAGGCACGTGTTCCTGGTGCTCGTCGTGCTCGGCTCGATGGTGATGGTCGTGGGTGTCGCCTCCGCGCTCGCCCAGGGCGGCTTCGCGCTGGCCACCAAGGCGGTCAAGCCGAGCGCGTCCAAGCTGAACCTGCTCAAGGGCGCCAAGCGGATCTTCGGCCCCCAGGCCGCCTGGGAGGGCGTCAAGATGCTGCTGAAGAGCGCCCTCGTCGGCCTGCTCGTCTACAGCGCGATCCGCAGCCTGATGCCGCTCGTCGGCGGCCTGGTGCCGATCCAGGCGACGCTCGAGCAGCTCTCCGACAGCGCCCTCGGCCTGATGCGCAACATCGCGCTCGCCGGCCTCGTGCTGGCCGCCGCCGACTACGCCATGCAGCGCCGCCGGGTGGGCAAGCAGACCCGGATGAGCAAGGAAGAGGTCAAGCAGGAGCACAAGCAGTCCGAGGGCGACCCGATGCTCAAGGGCGCGATCCGGGCCCGCCAGCTCGCCGCCTCGCGCAACCGGATGATCGCCGACGTGGCCGACCGCCGACGTCGTGCTGGTCAACCCGACCCACGTCGCCGTCGCCCTCCGCTACGAGTCCGAGGTCGGCGCTCCCCGGGTCGTGGCCCGCGGCGCCGGCGCCATCGCGGCCAAGATCAGGGAGCGGGCCGCGGAGGAGCGGGTCCCGCTCGTGCGCGACATCCCGCTCGCCCGGGCGCTCTACTCGTCCACCAACGTCGGCCAGACCATCCCGAGCGAGCTCTTCGCCGCCGTCGCCACGGTGCTGGCGTTCGTGATCAGCAGGCGTTCCTCGGGCTCCCACGGGGGCGAGCACCGCTCCCCGCGCCAGGAGAGCGAGCTTCCCGACGTACCCGCCATCGGACGTCGTCGCCGGATTCCCTCAACTGCCGCCTGAGCCTGCCGATAGGACTCACGTCGCCAGGAGGGCGGGCAACCGCGCCAGGAGGGCGCAGAGGACATCGCATCCCCGAAAGGTTCGTCCGTGCCCCTCAAGCGTCTGACACAGCTGGGCGTGCCCATCGGCATCGTCTTCATCGTCGTGATGCTGGTCGTCCCGCTGCCCGCGGTCGTCCTGGACCTGCTGCATCGCGCTCAACATCGTCGGCGCGCTGCTGATCCTGCTCACCGCGATGTTCGTGCACCGCCCGCTCGACTTCGCCGCCTTCCCGGCCGTCATCCTGGTGATGACCCTGTTCCGCCTCGCGCTCAACGTCAGCGCCACCCGCCTCGTGCTCCTGGACGGGTACGCCGGCAAGGTGATCGACACCTTCGGCCACTTCGTCGTCGGCGGGTCGCTGATCGTCGGACTGATCGTGTTCGCGATCCTGCTCGTCATCCAGTTCGTCGTCATCACCAACGGTGCCGGCCGCGTCGCCGAGGTCGGTGCCCGGTTCACCCTCGACGCCATGCCCGGCAAGCAGATGGCCATCGACGCCGACCTCAACTCCGGCCTGATCGACGAGGACGAGGCCCGCAAGCGGCGCCGCGACGTGCACGCCGAGGCCGACTTCTACGGCGCGATGGACGGTGCCTCGAAGTTCGTCAAGGGCGACGCGATCGCGGCCATCATCATCACCCTGGTCAACCTGATCGGTGGCTTCGCCGTCGGGGTCGCCCAGAACGGCATGCCCTTCGGCGACGCCATCTCCACCTACAGCCTGCTCTCCGTCGGCGACGGCCTCGTCTCGCAGATCCCGGCCCTGCTGCTCTCGGTCGCCACCGGCCTGATCGTCACCCGCAACACGGGTGAGGACGACATGGGCTCGGACATCGTGCGCCAGCTCATGGGCCAGCAGATGCCGCTCCGGGTCGCCGGCTTCGCGGGTCTGGCGCTGTGCGCGATCCCGGGCCTGCCGAAGCTCCCGTTCATCATCGCCGGCGGCCTGATGCTGCTGGCCTCGACGCGCGTCGGCAACGAGGAGCCGGACGAGAACGAGCCGGACACCGCGCTGGCGCTGAGCGCCTCCGAGCACGAGACGCCGGAGGACCTCGCCCAGGAGATCCAGATCGACCCCCTGGCGCTCGACCTCTCCGCCGACATCGTCGACCTGGTCGACCCGATGAACGGTGGCGACCTGCTCACCCGGGTCAAGGCACTGCGCCGCAAGATCGCCTCCGACATCGGCATCGTCATCCCGCCGCTGCGCACCCGCGACAGCCTCGACCTGCCGGCCCAGACCTACGCGATCAAGCTGTTCGGGGTCGAGGTCGCCCGCGGCGAGGCCCCGCGTGGCCAGGTGCTCGCCATCGGCGAGTTCCTCGGCTCCCTTCCCGGTACGCCGACCCGCGAGCCCGTCTTCGGGCTCGACGCGAAGTGGATCGCCTCGGAGCTGCGCAACCAGGCCGAGCTCAACGGAGCCACCGTGGTCGACCGGACCTCGGTCATCACCACCCACCTCGCCGAGATCGTCAACCAGCACGCAGCCCGGTTGCTCGGCCGTGAGGACGTCCGCCTGCTCACCGACGTCGTCAAGCGGACCCACCCCGTCGTCGTCGAGGAGCTCACGCCGACCCAGCTCAGCCTCGGCGAGGTGCAGCGGGTGCTCCAGTCGTTGCTCGACGAGGGCATCTCGATCCGCGACCTGGTCCGCATCTTCGAGGCGATCTCGCTGCGCGCCACGGTCACCAAGGACGTCGACACCCTCGTCGAGAGCGCCCGCGTCGCGCTCGGCCCGGCGATCGTCGCCCAGCACACCAGCGGTGGCACCGTGCACATCATCAGCCTCGACCCGCGCCTCGAGCAGCAGATGCTGGAGGCCCAGCGGCAGACCGAGGCAGGGACGATCCTGGCCCTCGCGCCCGACACCGGCCAGCGGGTGCTGACCGAGGTCGACCAGCTCGTCCACCAGGCCCAGAACGCCAACACCCACCCGGTCGTCGTCTGCGCTCCGCAGATCCGCGCGTCGTTGCGCCGGTTCCTGCGGCCGACGATGCCGAGGGTCCCCGTCCTGTCCTACTCCGAGCTCGTCGGCACCGGCCAGATCAGCTCGGTCGGCGTGATCGCGCACGAGGCGCTGGCGGTGACCCGATGAGTGCCCCTCTCGGCACCGTCCTCGGCGCCAGCGTCCTGGTCTCCTCCCCCGTCCTGTGGATGCTGCAGTCCGGCACGCTCACGCCCATCGAGGCGGTGCAGCGATGGGGGATCTGCCTCGCCATGTGCTGGCTGGCGATCACCGTGGTCAGCACGTTCGCGTTCCCGGACGCCCGCAAGGCGGTGCCGGACGCGCAGCCCGTCGACCAGGACGAGCCTGCCCACCTCCCCCAGGGCTGAGCCGAAGTTGCCCGTCCCCCACCCGCGAGGCAGGGTGTGGAGGATGAACGACACGCTGCTGGTGCCGGCCCGCTACCGGGGCCCGGCCAGGTCCGGGAACGGTGGCTACGTCGCCGGCGCCCTGGCCCACGAGCTCGGCGACACCCTCGGCCGCACCGTGACGATCACCCTGCGCCAGCCACCACCCCTCGACGCGACCATGCACGTCAACCGGTCCGACGCCGGTGTGACGCTCACCTTCGGCGGCGCCGTGGTCGCCAGTGCCGAGGCCGGCGACCAGGAGATCGAGCCGGTCGAGGCCGTCTCCTGGGACGAGGCGGTGGCGGCGAGCCCGTCGTACCCGGGGCACCGCTCGCACCCGTTCCCGGAGTGCTTCGCGTGCGGCACCGAGCGCGAGGACGGGCTGCGGATCTTCCCCGGAGTGGTCGAACCCGTGCGCGGGGACACCCGGCTGGCGGCGCCGTGGATCCCCGACCGGACGCTGGCGGCCGACTACCACGAGTACGACGACCCGGCGCCCCGCGCCTGCCTGGCGGCCACCTGGTCCGCACTCGACTGCGTCGGTGGCTGGGCCGGCGACATCACCGAGCGGTTGATGGTGCTCGGCCGGATGACGGCCGTGGTCGACGCGCTCCCGGTGCTCGGTGAGGAGCACGTGGTGATGGGCGAACGTCGTGGCTCCGAGGGCCGCAAGACGTTCACGGCCTCGACCCTGCACGACGCCGATGGACGGATCGTCGGGCGCGCCGAGCACGTGTGGGTCGCGGTCGACCCGGCACAGTTCAACGGCTAGACGGGGAAGTCCAGGGGGTGCGAGCGAGCGCTGCTCAGTGCGTGCGCTGGCAAGGCGGAGAGCCGTGGCGGAGCCACGGCGACTGACGACAACGCAGTCCAGCGTGCGTGATGAGCGGGGCGTAGCGCGCTCCCCCTGGGCTTGGCCGTCTAGACTAGGACGTTCGAGCGATCCGTTGTAGCGGCCAGCAGGTCGACGAACTGCTGGAGGTCTTCGGGCTCCACCCCGACAGCAGCCCCAGGACCTCCTGGCGGCGCATTGCCGCGATCGTCGCGAGCCGGCCGCTGCCCTCCTCGGTGATCGCGAGGATCGCCGCGCGGCGGTCCTCGGGATCCGGTGACCGCTTGATCAGGCCGAGGTCCAGCAGCGACCCGACCTGACGGCTCACGGCACCCTTGTCGATCGAGAACAGGTCGACCAGGTCGCTGGCCCGGCGGGGTCCGGAGTCGTTGAGCGCCATCAGCATCGAGTAGGCCACCGGGGAGAGATCCGGGTGCACCATCCGGGCCCGTTCGGCGATCATTCGGCGGATGCGTCGTACGAGCACACCCATCTCGTGCTCCAGCGCGCGCATGGTCTCGTCGTCCGCCACGTGGACAGCCTACAAAGCAGCGACCCGCAGGTGCGGCTCATGGAGCCTCTCCGGGGACGTTTCCGGATCACCTGCGGGTCGGGTGACTGCTTTGAAATTCACCAGCTCGCTCACACGGCTGGCCGGTGAGCTGCTAGCGGGCAGCCACCTCACGCGTCCTGGAAGAACTCATTCTTCGGACCACCTCCTTTCCCGTGTGCGTCCACGGTAGGTCGTGGGCGGGGCCGACTCAATCGGTTTCTTGGCATCGTTCACCGGCGGCAGGGTAAGAAGTCCCCATGACCGAACAGCAGCCGGAAGACGCCAGCGCCCAGCCCGAGCAGGACCAGGCGGACGACGCCAAGAGCCCCGCGAGGAGCTCGACCAGGGAGCGCCCGGCGACATCGGTGACGCGGACCTGCCGGACGACCTCCAGCCGACCGAGGACAACCCGCTCGCCCGCCACCCGGGCCAGTCGGGTGACGAGGACGACGAGATCGGCACCGACCGCGAGGGCGAGACCGAGACCGCGCCCCTGACCGAGGACGACTCCGACTACGGGAGCGCCGGCGGCAGCTGAGAGGCACCCGGACGTCATACGAATTGGTGCCTCCAGGCCACCATTCGTATGACGTCCCGCAGCGTCAGCCGACGACCGCGGCGGTGAACTGGGCGTTGTAGAGGCGGGCGTAGGCCCCCTCGGCGGCGAGCAGCTCGTCGTGGGTCCCCTGCTCCACGATCGCGCCGTCCTCCATCACCAGGATCAGGTCGGCGTCGCGGATCGTGGAGAGCCGGTGCGCGATCACGAACGAGGTCCGGTCGGTGCGCAGCGCCGCCATCGCGTGCTGCACCAGCAGCTCGGTGCGGGTGTCGACCGACGAGGTCGCCTCGTCGAGGATCAGCAGCGCCGGGTCGGTCAGGAACGCCCGCGCGATGGTGACCAGCTGCCGCTCACCGGCCGAGAGGTTGGAGCCCTCCTCGTCGATGACGGTGTCGTAGCCGTCCGGCAGCGAGTGCACGAAGCGGTCGACGAAGGTGGCCTGCGCGGCCTCGAGGATCTGCTCCTCGGTCGCGCCCGGACGGCCGTAGGCGATGTTGTCGCGGATCGTGCCCTCGAACAGCCAGGTGTCCTGGAGCACCATCCCGATCTGGCCGCGGAGGTCGCGGCGCGGCATCGAGGCGATGTCGACACCGTCCAGGGTGATCCGCCCGGCGTCGAGGTCGTAGAACCGCATCACCAGGTTGACCAGCGTGGTCTTGCCGGCGCCGGTCGGTCCGACGATGGCCACCGTCTGCCCGGGTCGGGCGACCAGGGAGAGGTCGTCGATCAGGGAGACCTCGGGGTCGTAGGAGAACGCGACGTGCTCGAAGGCCACCTCGCCGCGCCGCTGGTCGATCGCGACCGGCGACGCGTCGAGGTCGGCGGGCTCCTCGTCGGCGTCGAGCAGCTCGAAGACCCGCTCGGCCGACGCGACGCCGGACTGGAGCAGGTTCATCATCGACGCGACCGTGGTCAGCGGCTGGGTGAACTGGCGGGTGTACTGCACGAACGCCTGCACCTCGCCCAGTGACAGCGAGCCCGACGCCACCTTCAGGCCACCGATGACGGCGATCACCACGTAGTTGAGGTTCCCGATGAACATCATCGCCGGCATGATCAGCCCGGAGACGAACTGGGCGCCGAAGCTGACCTTGTAGAGCTCCTCGTTCTGCTCCGCGAAGGTCCGCTCCACCTCCTCCTGGCGACCGAAGACCTTGACCAGGGCGTGCCCGGAGAAGGCCTCCTCGATGTGGGCGTTGAGCTGGCCGGTACGCCGCCACTGCGCGACGAACTGCCCCTGCGAACGCTTCATGATCGCGCGGGTCACGAGCAGCGAGATCGGCACCGAGACCAGCGCGACGAGGGCCAGCAGCGGCGAGATCCAGAACATCATCCCGAGCACGGCGACGACCGTGAGCAGCGACGTCATCAGCTGGCTCATCGTCTGCTGGAGGGTCTGGCTGACGTTGTCGATGTCGTTGGTGACCCGGCTGAGCAGCTCACCCCGGGGCGAACGGTCGAAGTAGTTCAGCGGCAGCCGGTTGATCTTGTCCTCGACGTCCTGCCGCATCCGGTAGACGGTGTTCTGCACGACGCGGTTGAGCACCATGCCCTGCAGCCAGCCGAGCACGGAGGCAGCGGCGTACACCGCCAGCACGAGGAGCAGCACGTCGCCGACCGCGGCGAAGTCGACGCCCTGGCCGGGGACGACGTGGTCCATCTTGTCGAGCATGCCGGCGAGCGTGTCGTCGCCGCGTTCGCGCAGCCCGGCGACGGCCTCGGCCTTCGTGACCCCCGCGGGGATGGTGCCGGCTGAACAGGCCGGCGAAGACCAGGTCGGTGGCGTGGCCGAGGATGCGCGGGCCGATCGACATCAGCGCCACGCTGGCGACGCCCAGCACCACCACGCCGATCGGCCTTGACCCGGTCGGGTCGCATCTGGCCGAGCATCCGCTTGGCGGACGGGCCGAAGGTCATCGCCTTCTGCCCGACCATGCCGCCGCCCATCGGGCCGCGACCCGGGGCCACCCTGCGGCGCCTCGATCCGTTCGGTGGCCTTGAAGCCGGCCTGCTTGTCCTTGACTGCGCCCTGTCGCGGGCGTCTGGTCGGCGCTCATGCGGCCTCCTCCGCGGTCATCTGGGAGGTGACGATCTCCTGGTAGGTGGTGCAGTCCTCGAGCAGCTCGCTGGTGCGTCCCGCGACCGACGACGCGGCCGTCCTCGAGCACGAGGATCAGGTCGGCGTCCATGATCGTGGTGACCCGCTGGGCCACGATGACCGTGGTCGCGTCGGTCGTCGTCGGTCTCAGCGCCGCACGCAGTCGCGCGTCGGTGGCGAGGTCGAGGGCCGAGAACGAGTCGTCGAACAGGTAGATGCCCGGGCGGCGTACGAGCGCACGCGCGATCGCCAGGCGCTGGCGCTGCCCACCCGAGAAGTTGGTGCCGCCCTGGGTGACCGGCGCGTCGAGACCGTCGGCGAGCGTCGCGACGAAGTCACGCGCCTGCGCGGTCTCGAGGGCCCGCCAGAGCTCGTCCTCGGTCGCGTCGGGCTTGCCGTGCAGCAGGTTGCTGCGGACCGTCCCGGAGAACAGGTACGCCTTCTGCGGGACCAGCCCGATCTGGGACCAGAGTGCCTCCGGCTCGACCTGTCGTACGTCGGAACCGCCCACGCGCACCACCCCGGCGGTCGCGTCGAACAGCCGCGGGACGAGGTTGACCAGCGTCGACTTGCCGGCGCCGGTCGACCCGATGATGGCGACCGTCTGCCCCGGTCGGGCGGAGAACGAGATCTCCGAGAGCACGGGAGCCTCGGCACCCGGGTAGGAGTAGGTCACGTCCTCGAGGTCCAGCCAGCCGCGCCGCTCCGGGTCGGGGAGCTCGGGGTTCTCCGGCGGCGGCACCGAGGTCCGCGTGTCCAGGACCTCGGCGATCCGGTCACCGCAGACCGAGGCGCGCGGCACCATCATCAGCATGAAGGTCGCCATCATCACCGACATCAGGATCTGCATCAGGTAGGAGAGGAACGCGGTGAGCGCGCCGATCTCCATCTGGCCGTTGTCGACGCGGTGCCCGCCGAACCAGATCACGGCCACGCTGGAGACGTTCACCACGAGCATCACCAGCGGGAACATGGTCGCCAGCCACCGGCCGGCGCGGACGGCGACGTCGGTCAGCTCGTCGTTGGCGTGGCGCGAAGCGCGAGGCCTCGTAGGGCTCGCGCACGAACGCGCGGACCACGCGGATGCCGGTGATCTGCTCACGCAGCACGCGGTTGACCTCGTCGATGCGGGCCTGCATCTTGCGGAAGTTCGGCACCATCCGGCTGACCACGAGGCCGACGCTGAGGAACAGTGCCGGCACCACGACGGCGAGGATCCAGCCGAGCCCGAAGTCCTCGCGCAGCGCCATCACCACGCCGCCGACCATCATGATCGGCGCGGAGACCGCGATGGTGCAGGCCATCAGCACCAGCATCTGCACCTGGGTCACGTCGTTGGTGCTGCGCGTGATCAGCGAGGGTGCCCCGAACTCCTGGACCTCACGGTTCGAGAAGGTGCCGACCCGCTGGAAGATGGCGGTGCGGACGTCGCGGCCGAGGCTCATCGACGTACGCGCACCGAACCAGACGGCGCTCACCGACGCGACCACCTGGACCAGCGTGACCATCAGCATCATCCCGCCGACGCGCATGATGTAGGCGGTGTCGCCCGTGGCCACGCCCTTGTCGATGAGGTCGGCGTTGAGGCTCGGCAGGTAGAGCATCGCGACCACGCCGACGAACTGGAACACCACGACGGCGGCGAGCAGGTTGCGGTACGGCGCGAGTCGCTCCTTGAGCAGCTTGTACAACATCAGGAATCCCTCCGTAGGACTCCGCCGAGAACGATGTCGGCGATCTGGTCGGCAGTGAGCACGGCCGCCATCCCGAGCTCGGGACGGCTGGCGCCGAAGATGAGGCTGCGCAACGCCACGGCTGCGACGTCGGGCTCGACCGCGAGCTCGTCGCGGTGCGGCTCGAAGAGCCCGGTCAGCCGTCCGTGCAGGTCGGCCTGGGCCTTGAGCACGAACTCGGGCGGCCCGAACTTCGGCTGCTGGCCGCTTCGTGTGGTGCTCCTCGTGGAAGGACTGCATCAGCACGGGTCGCACCGCGATCATCACCGACATCGTCAGGTGCATCCGGTCGAGCACCCGCCCGGTGGCGACCACGACCTTGCCCCGCAGGTCCCCGGCCCCCGCCATCGCCTCGGCGAACAGCTCCTCGCCGTCCGGCGGGGTTGATCGCCTCCTCGGCGGCGGCCAGCATCAGGCTCTTCTTGTCGGGGAAGACCCGGAAGATGGTGCCCTCGGCGATGCCCGCGGCCTTCGCGATCTCGCGCGTGCTCACCTCTCCCCCGCGTTCGACGATCAGCGGCACCAGCGCCCCGAGGATCGCCTTGCGGCGGTCGTCGGGCGACATGGAGGCGGCACGAGGGGACACGTCGGACCAGTGTAAGTGAGTGAGCGCTCACTCACAAATGGTTTTTCGGCTGCCCCTACGGCGCCAGCCGCACCGTCGTCCAGCCCTCGCCCTCACGCCGGTACACCAGCCGGTCGTGCATCCGGCCCCTTCTCCCCTGCCAGAACTCGACGAGGTCGGGGCGGACCCGGAAGCCGCCCCAGTGCGGCGGGAGGGGGACGTCCTGGTCGGCGAAGCGCTGCTCCACGTCGTCGTACGCCGCCTGCAGCTCGGCGCGGGAGGCGACCTCGTCGGACTGCGGCGAGGCCCAGGCGCCGAGCTGGGAGGCGCGTGGCCGGCTCGCGAAGTAGGCCTGGCTCTCCTCCTCCGAGACGCGCGACGCACTCCCCTCGACCCGGACCTGGCGCTGGAGGTCGTGCCACGGGAAGAGCAGGGACACCGGCGGGTGGGCGTCGAGGTCGCGGCCCTTGCGCGAGTCGTAGTTGGTGTAGAAGACGAAGCCGCGCTCGTCGACGCCCTTGAGCAGCACCATCCGCGCCGACGGACGGCCCTCGGGAGAGACGGTCGCGACCACCATCGCGTTGGGTTCGTGGAGTCCCGCCACGACCGTGTCGTGCATCCACCGGCGGAACATCGCGACCGGGTCGGGAGCCAGGTCCGGGTCGTCGAGGCCGGCGTCGCCGTACTCGCGACGAAGGGCCGCCAGCTCGTCGGGGTCGGGTGCCGAGGCCATGGGCCACAACCTACTGCGACGAACGCGGTGTATCCCGATCCGTGCCCAACGTGCAGAATGCCCCTCATGACTGAGGTACATCACGGGCTCGAAGGTGTCGTCGCGTTCGAGACACAGATCGCCGAACCCGACAAGGAAGGCTCCGCTCTCCGCTACCGGGGCGTCGACATCGAGGAGATCGTCGGTCGGATCCCCTTCGAGAAGGTGTGGGGGCTGCTGGTCGACGGGAAGTACGAGCCCGGGCCTCCCTCCGGCAGAGCCGTACAACATCGCGATCCACACCGGCGACGTCCGCGCCGACGTGCAGGCCTCCGTGGCGATGCTCGCGCCGATGCTCGGGATGGGTCAGACCTACGACATCTCCGACGAGCAGGCTCGCCTCGACCTGTCGCCGCGTGGCCGTGATGGTGCTCTCGTACGCCGCACAGTCGGCCCGTGGTCTCGGCAAGAACGATCGTGCCGCAGAGCGAGGTCGACCAGGGCGGCACGCTCGCCGAGAAGTTCCTGATCCGCTGGCGCGGCGAGGCCGACCCCGCCCACGTCAAGGCGATCGACGCCTACTGGAGCTCGGCCGCGGAGCACGGCATGAACGCCTCCACCTTCACCGCCCGCGTGATCACCTCCACCGGCGCCGACGTTGCCGCTGCCTTCTCCGGTGCCATCGGCGCCATGAGCGGCCCGCTGCACGGCGGCGCCCCCTCGCGCGTGCTCGGCATGATCGAGGACGTCGAGAAGAGCGGCGATGCCGAGGCCTACGTCAAGAAGCTCCTCGACGACGGCGAGCGGCTGATGGGCTTCGGCCACCGCGTCTACCGCGCCGAGGACCCCCGCGCCCGGGTGCTGCGGCGTACGGCGAAGGAGCTGAACGCTCCCCGTTACGAGGTCGCCGAGCAGCTCGAGAAGGCCGCCCTCGCCGAGCTCAAGCAGCGCCGGCCCGACCGGGTGCTCGAGACCAACGTGGAGTTCTGGGCCGCGATCGTGCTCGACTTCGCCGAGGTCCCGGCCAACATGTTCACCTCGATGTTCACCTGTGCGCGCACGGGCGGCTGGTCGGCGCACATCCTGGAGCAGAAGACCACCGGTCGCCTGATCCGCCCGTCGGCGATCTACGCCGGCCCGGGCGAGCGTCCGGCCAGCGCCATCGAGGGCTGGAACGACGCGTGGGGCGACACCGACGCCTCGGAGGAGCCGGTCGCCTAACGGATGCGCGCGGCCGGCACCCGGCCGGCGTACCAGCTCGTGCGACCGAGACCACCGGCCCGCGTCAGCGAGATGTGCACGTGGTCGCGGTGCCGCAGCGTCTTCGAGCAGGTGGCCAGCTTCTTGCAGCTCGAGCTGCGGTAGGCCCGCACGCGGAACTGGTCGTACGACGCGTAGATGCGGTCGCTCCAGATCACGTACATCACGCCCATCCGCCGGGCCAGCTCTGCCGGCTCACCGCTCGGACCGGTCGCGAAGATCTTGTTCAGGAACCGCGTCGCCCTGGCCCGGTCGGTCGCCTTCGCCGCGTTGAGCGACCAGTCGAACGCGCGCCCCTCCTTGTGCTCGGAGACCGATCCGCCCTTGCAGGACCCGGAGATCCGGCCGTAGCCACCGCCGTACGTCTTCACCACCCAGCGCCCCAGCGCCTGCGTCCCCGGCTTGGGCTTGGGCGCGCACGCCTGCTGCGGCTGGTAGCCGGCGTACGGCTCGACGGGGGCGTACGCCGCCTGGGCAGTGCCGAGCATCGCGAGGCAGGTCAGCGTCGCGAACAGCAGAGTGAGCGCTCGCCTCGTGGTGGCAGGCAGCATCGGTCGTCCCTCCGTCGGTGACATGAGGGTAGGTGGAGCCGTGACCGATATGTCCGTTTTTCGGGAGATCAGCCCCACCCAGTCACGAGACTGCGCGCCATGCACCGCGACAGGGGCATGTCCTTGTAGTAGCCGAAGCCCGCGATCGGCCGGTAGCCGGACGACTCGTAGAGCGCGATCGCCTCCGGCTGGCGCAGGCCGGTCTCCAGGACCATCACCTCGGCGCCCGCCTCGCGCGCGGTGTCCTCGAGGTGGGCGAGCATGGCCCGGGCCAGGCCCAGGCCACGCGCCTGCGGGACGACGTACATGCGCTTGACCTCGGCCGACAGCGAGGTCCCGTCGACCAGCACGTCGGTGCGCCGGCGCCAGGCTCCGGTGGCGACCGGTCGCCCGTCGAGGTAGCCCACGAAGAAGGCACCGCCGGGCGCGTCGAAGTAGGTCGGGTCGATCGGCGTCTCGTCGCGACCGCCGTAGCGGACGACGTACTCCGCCTGCACCTCCTCGACCAGGACGTCCGCGTCGGGGTGTGTGATCGGCAGTCGCTCGATCCGCCATCCGGACAGCGCTGCCATGGCTGACACAATAGGGACCGTGACCGACATCGTGATCCCCGACGACCTCAAGCCCGCCGACGGACGATTCGGAGCCGGACCCTCCAAGGTCCCGGCCGGCGCCCTGGACGCACTGGCGGCGACCGGCACCTCCCTGATGGGCACCTCCCACCGGCAGGCTCCCGTGCGCAACCTCGTCGGCGAGGTCCGCGCCGGACTCGGCCAGCTGTTCAGCCTGCCCGACGGCTACGAGGTGGTGCTCGGCAACGGCGGCGCGACAGCCTTCTGGGACATCGCCACGTTCGGCCTGATCCGCGAGAAGAGCCAGCACCTGAGCTTCGGCGAGTTCTCCTCGAAGTTCGCCAAGGCCGCCGCCGCCGCACCCTTCCTCGCCGAGCCGTCGGTGATCGCCAGCGACCCGGGTTCGCTCCCCGCGCCGAAGCCCGAGGAGGGCGTCGACGCCTACGCGTGGGCGCACAACGAGACCTCGACAGCAGTGATGGCGCCGGTGCAGCGAGTGACCGACGACGACTCATTGGTGCTGGTCGACGCGACCTCGGGCGCCGGCGGCCTGCCGGTCGACCTGCGCCAGGTCGACGCCTACTACTTCGCGCCGCAGAAGTCCTTCGCCTCCGACGGCGGGCTCTGGATCGCGCTGATGTCCCCGGCGGCGATCGAGCGAGCGGAGAGCATCGCCGCGAGCGACCGGTGGATCCCGGCCTTCTTCGACCTCCCGACCGCGATCGACAACTCGCGCAAGAACCAGACCTACAACACCCCGGGCGTCGGCACGCTGTTCCTGATGGAGCAGCAGCTGCAGTGGATGAACGGCCAGGGCGGGCTCGAGGCGATGGTCAAGCGCACGACGGCGTCGTCCGACGCCCTGTACGGGTGGGCCGAGCGCACGTCGTACACCACGCCGTACGTCGCCGACCCCGCCCACCGCTCCCTGGTGATCGGCACCATCGACTTCGACGACTCCATCGACGCCGATGCCGTGGCCGCCACCCTGCGCGCCAACGGGATCGTGGACACCGAGCCCTACCGCAAGCTCGGCCGCAACCAGCTGCGCATCGCGATGTACCCCGCGATCGACCCCTCCGACGTCGAGGCGCTCACCGAGTGCATCGACTTCGTGGTCGAGCGGCTCCAGGGCTAGGCAGCGGCATGCACCGCCTCGAGCTCGGGTCCGAGGTCGAGGACGCGCTCGCGCCGTACGCCGCCGTCGACCGCACGCCCGCCGATGGACGCTGCTGGGTGACCGCCCACATGGTGGCGGGCCTCGACGGGTCCGCTGCGATCCACGGGCGGGTGGGGGCCCTGTCCACGGCTCCGGACAAGGCGCTGTTCGCCGACATGCGCACGCTCGCCGACGTGGTGCTCGTCGGCGCGCGCACCGTGCGCGAGGAGGGCTACGGACCCATCCGTCTCTCCGACGCCCGCACCGCGACCCGCGTCGCCGACGGGCTGTCCCCGAATCCCCCGCTCGCGATCGTCTCCCGTTCGCTGGACCTCGACTGGGAGTCGCGCGCGTTCGCGGACGCCCCCGCCGAGAGCCGCACGATCGTGGTCACCTGTGCCGCCGCACCGCCCGACTCGCTGTCCAGGGCCGCCGAGGTGGCCGACGTCCTGGTGGCGGGTGAGGAGTCGGTCGAGCCCGACGAGCTGTTCGCGCAGCTGGCGGCTCGCGGACGCCGACGGGTGCTCTGCGAGGGCGGTCCGAGCTGGCTCGGAGAGCTCGTCGCCGCCGGCCACGTCGACGAGCTGTGCCTGACGATCTCCCCGATGATGGGCGGTGACCCGCTCCCGGTCGCGGTCTTCCCTCCGGGAGCGATGCTCACGGGCTTCTCGCTGTGCCACGTGCTGCGGGAGGACGACAGCCTGTTCCTTCGCTACGAGGTGGACCGCGATGCCTGACGCCTTCGACTCGCTGATGGCGTCCCTCGACGGGCCGATGGTCGTCGTGACGACCGCCGTGGCCGGGGAGCGGGCCGGCTGCCTGGTCGGCTTCCACGCCCAGTCGTCCATCGATCCGCAGCGCTACTGCCTGTGGCTCTCCAAGGCCAACCACACCTACCGGGTGGCGCTGCGCTCGACGCACCTGGCCGTGCACTTCCTCACCGCCGACGACCTCGACCTGGCCGAGCGCTTCGGCACCCGCACCGGCGAGGACGTGGACAAGTTCGACGGGATCGAGACCCAGGAGGGTCCGGACGGCGTACCCCTGCTGGAGCGGTGCCCCCACCGGATGCTGGTGCGCCGGGTGGCGCTGCTCGACGAGGGCGGCGACCACGTCTGCCTGGCCGCGGAGTGCCTGGAGGCGGTGACCGCGGGTGGCTTCACCCCGTTGCGGCTGTCCCAGGTCGACCACCTGGAGCCCGGGCACGAGGCCGACGAACGCGCGGACCCGCCGACGGGTTAGGCGAGCGCGGCGCTCACCCTGTCGTACGTCGCGCCGTCGAACGCGACGATCCGCGACTCCTCGACCTGCGTCGGAGTCGACGACAGCGTCTCGACCGCGGCTGCGACGGCGTCGTCCTTCGGCCAGCCGTAGATGCCGGCCGACACGAGCGGGAAGGCGACCGTGCGGGCACCCACCTCGTCCGCGACGGCGAGCGCATTGCGGTAGCAGGACGTGAGCAGTGAACGGTCACGCTCCCCCGCCGTGAAGTTGGGACCGACGACGTGGATGACCCACTGTGCCGCCATGTCGCCCGCGGTCGTCCAGCCGGCCCGGCCGGTGTCAAGGCCGTGCGGGAACCGCCGCTTGCAGTCCTCGAGGACAGCCGGCCCGCCCGCGCGGTGGATGGCGCCGTCGACGCCCCCTCCGCCACGCATCGCCCGGTTGGCCGCGTTGACCACGGCGTCGACGTCCTGCTCGGTGATGTCCCCACGGACAGCGGTGATCCTCACTCGGTCCTCCTGCGTAGTCCGAGGCCGATGCCGAGAGCCCCCACCGCGATCACCGCGGGGATGCACCACATCAGCCAGGGCGGGTCGATGGAACCCAGTCCGTTCTCGGACGAGGAGTCGTTCGAGGGCGGGGCGTTCGAGGGAGCGGGCGAGGGTGAGGAGCTGGGGCTCGGAGTCGCGCTGGGCGACGGGGTCGGAGTCGGGGTCGGGGTCGCCGGCGGCTCCAGCGCAGCGGTGACCGAGGCCGGGAGACTCACCCGACGTACGGCGCTGCGCGCGCCCTCGGTGCTCACCCGGACCAGGCCCGTGGGTCCGACCGAGATCCCTTCCCCCTGTGGTTGCAGAGGCAGCCGGAAGCTGGCGACGCGCCGGAAGTCGGGCAGGGTGTAGACGCCGGCGATCAACGGGCCGCGCACGATGAAGTGCTTGCCGTCGCGGGTCAGCGCGGCGTCGGTGGCGAACTCCGAGACGCGACCGACGGCCGCGAGCCGGTTGGGTTTCTTCGTGCTGAGCTGCGCGGGCGCCCGGTAGACGATGCCGCCGCCGAAGGACTTCGTGACCACGTTCAGGCGACCCTGGCGGTCGACGAAGAGCGACTCGGCGTTGGGGCGGCTCCTGGGATAGACGAGACGAAAGGGCGACGGGTTGACGTCGATGCGCCCAGTACCGACCTTGACCTTGTAGACGCTGACCGACGCGCGCTCGCCGTCGTTGTCGCCGATGTCGCCGACCCAGACCGCGTTGCCACCGGCCGGAGCGAGAGCCTCCACGTCGACGACGTCGGCGTGGAAGTGGGTGATCCCGATGGTCCGGCCCGTCATCGGGCTGACCGTGAACACCTGGGCGGTGTCCCCCGAGTCGTTGGTGGTGACCCACGTCGAGCCGAGGTCGACGAGACCGCTCGACTCGGCGATGCGTGGATCACGGAGCGCCACGGTCCCCGGTGGGTCAGCTGCCACGGCGCCGACGGCGAGGACGGGGACCGAGAAGAGGAACGCAAGCAGGCTGACGGTGGCCCATTTCGAAATTGGGCGCCACTTCACTGCGGATCCCCCCTTTCCAGCAGCTCCGCCAGCTGCGGGTGCAGGTGCCAGGTCGACACCAGCTCGTCGTAGTCGGCGCGATCCTGCTCTCGGGGGGTAGAGCCGGTGCGTACCGCCCGCAGCAACGTGTTGCGCGGAGTGTGCACGCTGTCCACGAACTCGACGACGTCCACGCGATAACCAACCAGACGCAGGATGGCGGCGCGCAGCGCGTCGGTCAAGGTATCGGCCAGTCGCTCTCGAAGAATCCCGTCTCGGGTCAAACTGGTCCAGCCCACCGGTGTCGGGACTCTTCGTAATTGTGCGGATATGTCGTGATGACAGCACGGTGCTGCTAGGACCAGGTCTGCCTGCCAGTCGACGGCCCGGAGCAGGGCGTCGTCGGTCGCGGTGTCGCACGCGTGCAGGGCGAGTACGACGTCCGGCGGCTCCTCGAGCACCGCGTCGCGGATCCCCGCGGCGATGAACGTGAGCTCCTCGGAGACCCCGAGCGACTCGGCCACCTCCGTGTTGTGACGGCGCGACTGCTCCTTCACGTCGATGCCGACGAGGTGCACCGGCATCTGCTCGCGCAGCCACGCATGGGCGGCGAAGGTGAGGTAGGCGTTGCCGCAGCCGAGGTCGACCACGCGGAGCGGGTCGTCCGCCGTCGGGACGCGCAGCCGCTTCGCTGCGCTGCGCGTCCTCGATGGCGACGGACAGCGAACGCAGGAACTCCTCGACCTGGCGGTACTTCCCCTGCCGTGACGGCTTGATCCGCCCCTGGCGGTCGGAGATGCCGAGGGCCACCAGGGCGGGGTGGTCCTCCGGCAGCAGCCGATCCTTCGCCTGGTCGTGGCTCCGCTCGGGCGTGACCTGCTCCTGGCGCTCGGCCGAGTGCAGCAGCGCCTGGCCCTTCTTGGTGACGCGCAGCTGGTGGGTGTGCGTGGTGGTCTCGACGTGCCAGTTGGCGTACGGCTCGTCGAGCAGCTCGTCGATGACCTCGCGCGGGTCGGCGTGGTTGGAGACGTGCGCCTGGGTGTCGTCGTACGCCGTGAGCTGGAGGTGGCGGCCGGCCTTGAGGTCGACGTACCTCAGCTCGATGCGGCGCCAACGAGGCTCGGGCTGACCGCGACGGCGGCCGGATGCCAGGGCGCGGACGAGGTGCTCGTCGTCGAGCACGGCGCTGCGGAGCTGGGACAGAGCCCGGAGGATCGGTTCGGCCATGTCCAGCGGGCCCTCACTTCACGAGGGCGGCGATCACGACGATCAGGATCAACCCCGCGAGCGCCACCGGAATGACCAGTCGGCGGTAGCGGGGGTTCATGCCAGTGAGCCTACGGGCTCCTCGGTCGACGCCTCTCGGGTGACCACGCGGCGCTGGAGCATGCCACGTCCACGGGTGAAGACGGCCACCGAGGCGAGCACGCCGAGGATGGTGAGACCGCCACCGCCGATGAGCGTCCAGCGGGCGCCGAACTGCTCACCGATCCAGCCGATGAACGGCGAGCCGAGCGGCGTGCCGCCCATGAAGACCATCAGGTAGAGCGCCATCACCCGCCCGCGCAGTCCCGGCGCGGTGGCCAGCTGCATCGTCGTGTTGGCCGCGGTGATCATGGTCAGCGCGGTGAAGCCGAGGAAGGGCACGATCGCCACGTAGGTGGCGTACGTCGGGACCAGGCCCGCCATGATCTCGACGGCCCCGAACAGCAGTGCAGCGCCGGCCACGAGCCGCAGCCGGATGCGCGTGCGGCGGGCCGCCATCAGTGCGCCGGTGAGCGAGCCCACGGCCATCGCCGAGCCGAGGAGGCCGTACTCGGTCGCGCCCTTGTGGAAGACCTGCGTGGCCATCAGGGCGGAGGTCATCTGGAAGTTCAGGCCGAAGGTGCCGGCGAAGAAGACCACGCTGAGCACCATCATCAGGTCGGGTCGCCCGCGCAGGTAGCGCGACCCCCTCGCGGATCATCCCCTTGTGCCGTTCCACGCGCGGCGTGACGTAGAGGTCGGCCACGACCATCGCGCGCAGCGCCAGCAGCACCGCGGCGTAGCTGAACCCGTTGAGCACGATCACCCAGCCGGTGGCCGTCACGCCGCCGCCGAAGAGGCCGATCAGCAGACCGGCGAGGGCCGGACCGGCGACGCGCGCGGCGTTGAACGACGCGGAGTTGAGGCCGACGGCGTTGCTGAGGTCCTCGGGACCGACCATCTCGCTCACGAAGCTCTGGCGGGCCGGGGCGTCGAAGGCCGAGCCGACCCCGAAGACGAAGGCGAGCACGTAGACGTGCCAGACCTCGACGGTGCCGGTGACCGCGAGGGCACCCAGCAGGAACGCGGTGAGGGCCATCACGGTCTGGGTGACCATCAGCAGGCGCTGCTTGGGGAAGCGGTCGGCGATCAGGCCGGCGTACGGCGAGAGGAGCAGCGCGGGCAGGAACTGGAGCCCGGTCGTGATGCCGAGCGCCGTGCCGTCGTTGGTGGCGAGCAGCACGACCAGCCAGTCCTGGGCCACGCGCTGCATCCAGGTGCCGGTGTTCGACACGACACCGCCCGTGGCGTACAGGCGGTAGTTGTGGTTGTGCAGGGCGCGGAACGTGGGACTCAACTAATGGTGGCCAATCTCTGGAGAAGTGGAGCGACCTCGCGGAGGAGGGCGCGTTCGTCGGGGGTGAGGTCGCGCAGCCGCTGCGCGAGCCAGGCGTCGCGTCGACGCCGGTCGGCCAGGAGGATCTCCCGGCCCTTGTCGGTGAGGTCGACGAGCACCTGACGGCCGTCGGTGTCGTGGGGCCGGCGTACGGCGTACCCCTCGTCGACCAGGCAGTTGACCGTGCGCGTCATCGACGGCGGCTGCACCCGCTCGTGGGCGGCCAGCGTGCCGACGGTGCACTCCCCCTCGCGGAAGAGCACACCGAGCGCACTCAGGGCCGCGACGCTGAGCGGGTTGTCGGGCTGCCGCTCGCTGCGCAGCCGGCGCGACAGCCGCATCACCGACAGCCGGAGCTCGCTGGCGAGTCCCGAGTCGGTGCGCGAGGCGCTCTGCACGGTCGGAGTCATATCGTTAGCATAACTCATTACCCATGCTAACTATTTCCAAAACGGACAGGGCTGGCAGGTGAATCTGTGGGCTGGCGGGCGATGCTTTGGCCGCCCGGCCGCAGTTTCCCCGGGCGCCCGGGGAAACCGCAGCCCCTACGTCAGCAGGTCGGTCAGCGGGTTGATCGCGAAGTAGGCGAGGAACATCACGCTGATCACCCAGAGCAGCGGGTGGACGGCGCCGGTCTTGCCGCGCACGATCTTGATGAACACGTAGGCGAGGAAGCCGGCGCCGATGCCGACGGTGATCGAGTAGGTGAACGGCATCAGCACGATCGTGAGGAACGCCGGGATGGCGATGTCGAGGTCGTCCCAGGAGATGCCCTTGACCTGCTGCATCATCAGGAAGCCGACCAGGACGAGGGCCGGCACCGCGGCCTCGCTCGGGATGACCGCCACCAGCGGCGCCACGAAGACGCGACAGCAGGAACAGCACGCCGGTCACGACCGAGGCGAGGCCGGTGCGCGCACCTTCGCCGACACCCGAGGCCGACTCGATGTAGGAGGTGTTCGACGAGACGCCGGCCGCGCCACCCGCTGCGGCCGCGAGCGAGTCGACCACCAGGATGCTGCGGGTGTTCGGCGGGGCGCCGTCCTCGTCGAGCAGGCCGGCCTCGGCGCCGATGGCCGTCATCGTGCCCATCGTGTCGAAGAAGTCGGCGAGCATCAGCGTGAAGACCAGCAGGATCGCGGCGACCACGCCCACGGACTCGAACGAGCCGAACAGGTTGAACTCGCCGAGGGTGCCGAAGTCGGGGGTGTCGAAGATCTTGTCGGGGAACTTCGGCACGGTCAGGCCCCAGCCGGTCGGGTTCTTCGCGCCGCCCGCCCCGAAGCCGCCGATCGCCTCGACGATGATCGCGATCACGGTGGTCGCGATGATCGAGATCAGGATGGCGCCCTTGACCCGCAGCACCCACAGCGCGATCACGAGCGCGAGGCCGAAGACGAAGACGACGACCGGCCAGCCCTGCAGGCTTCCCGCGGGCCCGAGCTGCACGGGCACCGTGGTGTTGGCGGCGTCGGGGATGCGGCGTACGAAGCCCGCGTCGACGAAGCCGATCAGGGCGATGAACAGGCCGATGCCGACCGAGATGGCGACCTTCAGCTGACCGGGTACGGCGTGGAACACCGCTTCCCGGAAGCCGGTGAGCACGAGGATCAGGATGACCAGGCCCTCGAGGACGACCAGGCCCATCGCGTCGGCCCAGGTCATCTGGGAGGCGATCGAGAACGCCACGAACGCGTTCAGGCCCAGGCCGGTCGCCAGCGCGAGCGGGAAGTTCGCGACGACCCCCATCAGGATCGTCATCACGCCGGCGACCAGCGCCGTGCCGGCCGCGATCATGGCGAGGTTGGGCGCCGACGCCGCCGCCGAGGAACTTGCCCGTCGGCGTCCTTGGCGAAGCCGAGGATCAGCGGGTTGAGCACGATGATGTAGGCCATCGTGAAGAAGGTGACGACCCCACCGCGGACCTCACGCCCGACGGTCGAACCACGCTGGGTGATCTTGAAGAACTTGTCCACGGCCGAATCCAACCAGAGCGCGAGTCGCCCGGGGTTACGGGCACGTCAATTCGAGCAGGTTAGATTTGGCGCATGCTTCCCGAGGACGACCAGCCGCAGGTGCACGAGATCGGCAACCGCACCTACCTGGTCGCCCCGGTCGAGCCGCTCGACCTCGACGGCATCCGCACGATGCAGGTCGGCACCGCCCTCTGGGCCGTCGCGCTGGTGCTGCTCCTCCCCTTCTACGGCCGGCTCGAGGACGACGGGCACCTGTGGTGGCTGTGGACCTGCGTGGCCGGCTTCGGGCTCGGCCTCGTCGGCTGGGACCACACCCGACGGCGCCGCAAGCGCCGGCACGAGGCACGGCGACTGACCCGCGACTTGTCGGTGGTCGCCTCGACACTGGGGTGATGGCGACGACGCGCGGGCTCTACTACACGGCCACCACCCTCGACGGCTACATCGCCGACGAGCACGACTCCCTCGACTGGCTCTTCGTGCAGGACATCGACCAGGAGGCTCTCGGGGGCTACAACCCCTTCATCGCCGGCGTCGGCGCGATGGTGATGGGGTCGACCACCTACCTGTGGCTGCGCGACCACCTGCAGCAGCACCGGTGAGGCCTGGAGCTACGACATCCCCTGCTGGGTCTTCACCCACCGCGACCTCGAGCCGCTCGGCGAGGGCATCCGGTTCGTGTCCGGGTCGGTCGACGACCACCACGCCGAGATCGCGGAGTCGGCGGGCGACCGCGACGTCTGGGTGGTCGGCGGCGGCGACCTGGCGGGTCAGTTCGCCGACGCGGGCCGACTCCACCAGGTGATGGTGTCGATCGCCCCGGTCACGCTCGGGGCCGGTCGACCGCTGTTCCCGCGCCGTCACGACCTCAAGCTGGTCGAGGTCGGACGCAACGGCGACTTCGTCGTGGCGACGTACGACGTGGTCGGGCCCGCGGCCCTAGAACTCCTCGAGGTCGTCGCGGCTGACCGTGTCGAAGACGTGGTCGGGCAGCGGCGGCGGGAGCTGCTTCTTGCGCAGCTGGGCCTCGGAGTGGGCACCGCAGCCGTGGTTGTGGGCCACGACCCGGCCGTCGTCGTTGGCGTACTCGTTGGCGCACACGCCGAACATCGTGGCCAGCGGGCCTTCCAGGCGCACCATGAAGCCGCATCCGACGCAGCGGCCGGGAGCCGACTGGGCGAGCGGCACGTCGGGGCCCTGGTCGCCGTCGTACCAGCGCTGCGCCGCGAGGTCGCGACCGGTCACCGACAGCACGCGCGCGCGGCCGAGGCCGACCTCGTCCACGACCGGCTTCTCGTCGTCGTCGGGGCGGTCGCCGGCGAAGTACGTCGGCACCAGCCGCGGGTCGTCCTCGTCGGCGGGGAGCAGGTCACCGGGCGACAGGTCGCCCGGCTGGATCCGGTCGCGCCACGGCACCCACTCGGGCGCGGTGATGGCGTCCTCGCCGGGGAGCAGCACGATCTCGTCGATCGTCACGGTGTCCTGCTCGGGCGCGTGCGCGACGGTGACCGCCCAGACCCAGCCCGGGTAGCCCGCCTGGCTGCACGCGAAGTGGTGGGTGACCGCTCCCACGCTCTCCGGACCGGCCGACAGGTGGTCTCCGACGACGTCGGCACCCACCTGCTCGACGAGCGCGGCGCGGGCAGCGTCGACGGCCTCGAGGGCGGCGGACTCCGGTGTGGCGATCACGTTGTGGATTGTCTCTCATCGGCATGGGCTCTGTCTGCCCGGGCCCACCGTGTTGGCAGGATGTGGGCATGGAGGAGGAGACGGCGCAGGATTCCGCGGAGCAGCCCGCGGCGACTCCGCCCGGACGCGGACGACGCATGGTGGGCGCGACCGGTCGCGGCTTCAAGAAGGCCGGCTCGGCGACCGGCCGCGGTGCGTCGTACACCTTCCGCCAGGCGCGCCGCGCCTCCCATGCCGAGGGCGCCGGCGACTCCGGCCTCTACCGCCTGGTCGAGCTGCACGCCTTCAACGCCGCCGGTGACGCCGCCGTGGCGATCTCGCTCGCCGGCACCCTCTTCTTCGCCCAGCCGGGCGAGGCGCGCGGCCAGGTGGCCCTCTTCCTCGGGCTGACGATGCTGCCGTTCGCGGTCGTCGCGCCCGCTGCTCGGCCCGTTCCTCGACCGGTTCAGCCACGGCCGGCGCTGGGCGATCGGGTCGACGATGGCCCTGCGCGCGTTCCTGTGCTGGCTGATGGCCGACGCGGTGGCCACCCAGTCCCTCGCGATGTTCCCGACCGCTCTCGGGGTGCTGGTCGCGTCCAAGGCGTACGGCGTGGCCCGGGCCGCCACCGTCCCCCGCCTCCAGCCGCCGGGGCTGACCCTGGTCAAGGCCAACAGCCGGATCTCGCTCGCCGGCGTGATCGGGGCCGCGATCTCCGCGCCGCTGGCCGGCCTGGCGGCGACGTTCGGCTCCCAGTGGTCGCTGCGCTACGCGTTCGTGGTCTTCGCCGGCGCCACGATCCTCTCGATCCTGCTGCCCGCCCGCGCGGACGCCAAGGGCGACGAGCTGCCGGTCAGCCTGCGGGAGGGCGAGAAGTTCCGGGTGCCGGCCGGCGTCGTCTTCGCGCTGCGGTGCAACGCCGGGCTGCGGATGCTGTCGGGCTTCCTGACGATGTACATGGCCTTCCTGCTGCGCCAGTACCCGCTCCCCGGCTGGGAGCACAAGGCCACCCTGCTGATGGCGCTGGTCATCGGCGCCGCCGGGCTGGGCAACACGATCGGCATCGGGCTCGGCAACGTGCTGCGCAAGGTCACGCCGTCGATCACGGTCGTCGTCGCCCTGCTCGCGGACGCGGCGGCCGCGGTGGTCGCAGCGGTGTTCTACGGGTTGATCCCGGCCGTCCTCCTCGGCCTCACGGCCGGCGTGGCCCAGGCGATGGGCAAGCTCTCGCTGGACGCGCTGATCCAGCGCGACGTGCCGGAGCGTCACCGCACCTCGGCCTTCGCCCGCTCCGAGACGCTGCTGCAGCTGTCCTGGGTGATCGGCGGGTTCATCGGCATCGGCGTACCGCTCAAGCTCGGCGACAACGTCGTCCCCGAGCTCGGCCTGGGACTGCTGGCGTTCATGATGGTCGGCTGGACCGCGTTCGTGCTCCTCCGACGGCCCAGCCAGGGAGGTCAGGCGACGCCGGCGGTCTCCTGACGGGACTACAGCTCGAGCTCGTCGGCCAGACCGCGCAGCAGCTTGGCGGTGGGCCTGGCCGTCTTGGGGTCGGGGTGACGCCCGGCGCGGTAGCCCTGCTCCACGCCCTCGAGCAGCCGGATCAGGTCCTCGACGATGCCGACCATCTCTTCGGGCTTCTTGCGCTGCGCGTTGCGACGGTTCTGGGACACCGACGGCGGCGCGTCCAGCACCTGCACCTGGTGGGCCTGCTCGCCCTTGCGACCCGACAGGATGCCGAACTCGACGCGGGTCCCGGCCTTGAGCGTGGTGACTCCCTCGGGAAGCGACGAGGAGCGGACATAGACGTCGTCCCCGTCCTCACGCGAGAGGAACCCGAATCCCTTCTCGGCGTCGTACCACTTGACCTTTCCGGTGGGCACCGCACTGGCCTTTCTCTGCGTCGGATCTCTGCGTCGAATTGAGCGCGCCGTTGAGCGCGAGAGCACAGCCTACGGTGTCCGTGGAAACAGACGCCAACGAGTTCAGCGGTAGCGCTCGGGGTCCTCGAGGCGCTCGTTCATCGAGCCGGAGCGGAAGCCGAGCGGGTCGACCTCGACCGCCTCGAAACCGGCCTCGCGGACCACGCCCACGTGCTCGGCCGCCGCCTCGACCAGCTCGCGGTCGACCTCGATCCGGGCCTGGTCCCCGAGGTCGCGGACGCGTAGGTTCGCGACGCCGTGGCCCGCCGCGGTGAGTGCCTCCCGGAGCGCCGCCTCGGCCCGCTCGACCCGGGCGAGGCGCGCCGGGGTGATCTCGATGCCGTAGGCCACCCGCGAGCTCAGGCAGGCGGCCGCCGGCTTGTCCCACGTCGGCAGGCCCCACTCCCGGGACGCCGCCCGGATCTGCTCCTTGGTGAGCCCCGCGTCCTTGAGCGGCGTGACGGCCCCCCGGTCGGCGGCGGCGACGATGCCCGGCCGGAAGCCGGCCCGGGCGTCGTCGGCGTTGGTGCCGGTCGCGACGGCGTCGTACCCGTGCTCCTCGGCCAGCGGCCCCAGCACGTCGAGCAGCTCGGCCTTGCAGAACGCGCAGCGGTCGCCGTCGTTGGCGCGGTAGCCCTCGCGCTCCATCTCCGCCGTCCGCGGCGTGAGCACCTCGACGCCGAGGGACTCCGCGAACTCCTGGGCGGGGCCGCGCTCGGAGGCGGGCAGGGAGTCGGAGTACGCCGTGGCCGCCGCGACGTTGTCCGCCCCGAGCGCGCGCACGGCCGCCGCCAGCAGGAACGCGGAGTCCGCTCCCCCGCTGAACGCGACCATCAACCTGCGGTGGGCCGTGCAGACTCTGCTGCAGCTTGGCCAGTCGCGCCTCGAGGAGGTGGCCGTCGAGCCACGCCGGGAACTCGCTCAGGTCGGTGAGCACGACGTCGGTGCCCGCCGCCTCCAGCTCCTCGCGGGTGCAGCCGCCGGTCAGCACCGAGACGCTGATGATCCCGGCCGCCTGTGCTCCCTCGACGTCGTGGACGTGGTCGCCCACGTAGATGTCGGCCTCGTGACGGGTCAGCACCTCGCCCTTCCCGGCCCCCCACACCCGTCCCTCGACGACGTCGACGTCGAGCCCGAGGTGGTCGACGTGCAGCTGCGCGTTGGGCGTGTACTTGCCCGTGACCAGCACGATCCGCCCGTGGTGTCGTCGTACGGCGGCCAGGGCCTCGGCCACCCCCGGGAACGCCGGCGTCGGGACCACGGCGGTCTCCGGGTAGATCTCCCGGAACCGGTCGACCGCCCGCCTGGATCTGCTCCGCCGGCAGGTGCGGCTCGAGCATCAGGTCGAGCGGCGGCCCCAGCTTGGAGGTCAGCTCCTCCGTCGGGAACTCCACCCCGAGCTCGGCCCCGAGCACGTCCAGCGTCGCCGCGAACCCGACCACGGTGTCGATCAGGGTCATGTCGAGATCGAACCCGACCACCAGCTGATCACTCACGGCGCCAGCGTACGTGGGGCTCGTGACACTGCCACCCGACAGGTGGTCGAGCAGCGAGCGAGCGAGCTGGTCAGTCGAGACCACTCCCGCAAGCCGACCGACCACCGCACCCACCGCTGGTTGAGCTTGTCGAAACCAAAGACGCCGTACGCCGGACGCGGACCGTGACCAGCCGGTGGTCGAGCAGCGAGCGCAGCGAGCGGTCAGTCGAGACCACGGCCGCACGACGACAGGCCACCGTCCCCACCGCTGGTTGAGCTTGTCGAAACCACCCATGGGTCTGGCAGGTGCTCCGAGTTGACGGGGTCGTGGTCGTCGTAGGCGTGGGGTTGCGGTGGTGTTCCCCGACCCCTCCGGTCGGCTCACCGTCGCTTGGCTACAGATCCTGTGGTGGCGGTTCAGACAGGGTTCACAATGGTTATCCACATTCTCGAATATGCTATCGAAACTGTCGGTGGTCGACATCTAGAGTTTCTTCATGGAGCACTCGACCCTCGACCCTCACCGCCACTGAGGTGATCGACCGTGTCCGCGCCGCCCGCGACGACGAGCACGACGCCGCGGTCGACAACTCCAGCTGGCCGTGCAGTGGGCGCTGCTGCACCCCTGCTCCGAGGACTCCTACCCCGCCGGCTGGGGCTGGACCACCCTCCACGACGACGGCGTCATCCCCCTGGCCGGACCCGGCACCCCGCTGGTCGACCAGTTCGCCCCCGCCTCCCTGGGCGCCGCCCTCGGCATCAGCCTCGACGCGCGAAGCAGCTGATCGCCGACGCCCTGGAGCTCACCTACCGGCTCCCCCGCCTCTGGGCCCTCGTCGTCGCCGGGCTGGTGCCGGTCTGGCTGGCCCGGACCATCTCCCGGGAGACCCACGACCTCTCCGTCGAGGCCGTCGCGTTCGCCGACCGGCTCATCTGCGCGACCCCCGACAAGATCCGCCAGGTCAACGCCACCCGGCTCGTCGACGAAGCCCGGCTGTGCTTCGACCCCGACCGCGCCACCGAGGACGAACGACACCAACTGCAGAAGCGCGGCGTCTGGATCCAGCACGGCCGGACACCCGGCCACCACCGATGTGTTCATGACCCTGGACACCCCCGACGCCGAGCTCTTCGACCAGACCATCAGCCGCCTCGCCGGCGAGCTCGGCGCCCTCGGCGACACCGACACCCTCGACATCCGCCGAGCCCGAGCCGTCGGGATCCTCGCCGACCCCCAGTACGCCCTCGACCTGCTCTCCGGCCGCGAGAGGCGCCAGCCCACCACCAGCGGCGGTGCGGCGAACCTCTACGTCCACCTCACCCCCGAGACCTCGACCGCGCACCACCGGCGCGGTCGTCGATCGAGAAGCTCGGCGCCGCCACCACCGACCTCCTGACCGACTGGCTGGCCCGCCACACCGCCGCCGGCGGCAAGGTCATCGTCCGCCCGGTCCTCGACCTCGCCTCAGAGCAGGCCGTCGACCAGCACGACCCACCCGAGGCGATGCGCGAACACGTCATCCTGCGCGACAGCCACTGCGTCTTCCCCGGCTGCCGCCGCGACTCCCGCAGCTGCGACCTCGACCACATCACCCCCTACATCCCGATGGACGAGGGCGGACCACCCGGCCAGACCACATCCTTCGAATCTCGCGCCCCTGTGTCGGAGCCACCACCGGCTCAAGACCTTCACCGCCTGGGACTACAAACGACTCGACCAGGACGGACGGCACCTACATCTGGACCGCACCCACCGGACACCAGTACGAGGTCGCACCCGACCTCACGCCGCCCACCACCACGAAGAACCTGACGCCCCGCCACCCCGGCCCACCCCAGCCGGGGCCACCGGCACGCCCAGCCACCGTCAAGCCGTGACGGACCACCCTCCGCACACCCCAACCACCGCAACCACAACGGTCGAGAGGCACCGCCGCGAGCCGGACGAAGGCGTCGGGAACGCCAGCGCAACCACACGCCCACGACGACCACGACCTCCGTCAACCGAGGCCCGACCATCAGACCCATGGTGGTTTCGACAAGCTCAACCAGCGGTGGTCCACGCCGACGCCTGTCGACTGCTCGACACGCCGCTGCTCGACACGGAGGTCCGATCTCAGAGGCCGTCGGCCAGCGACCTCGCGAGGGTCGGGGCCAGCGGGAGGCGGGGGATGAGGGTGGCCTGGAAGGCGTGGTAGGTGTCCGGCTTGCCGGGCCAGGTGAGGCTGCTGGGGGTGAGGTCGGGGGCGAGCTCGTGGTGCCAGGAGCCGAGGTCGGGGTCGCGGAAGTGCTGGTCGATGTGCTGCCACCAGGTGGCGTACCAGTCGGCGTACGACGACTCACCGGTCACCTGGTGGAGGGCGGCGGCGGTGGCGGTGCCCTCGGCGACGACCCAGTGCATCCGCTCGCGTACGACGGGGCGGCCGGCCCAGTCGACGGTGTAGACGAACCCGTCGGTGCCGTCGACGGCCCAGCCCTCGCGGACCGAGGCGTCGAACAGCGAGATGGCGTCGGAGAGCAACCAGGCGGGCGCAGCCGCAGCCGAGCCCGGCGCGCAGGTGCAGGGCGAGGCGGGCCCACTCGAGCCAGTGGCCGATGGTGGCGCCGTAGGGCGGAACGGGTGGGCCGGCTCGTCGACGTTGTACTCGAGCTGCGGGGTCCACGACGAGTCGAAGTGCTCGGGGATCCGCCAGTCGTGCGACGGCGCCAGGTCGTGCACCACCCGCGAGGTGATCCGCAGCGCGCGATCGCGCAGCGACGAGTCGTCGAGCACGTCAGCGGCCGAGAGCAGCGCCTCGACGGTGTGCATGTTGGCGTTCACGCCGCGATAGCCGTCGAGCGTCTTCCACGCCTCGTCCCACTGCTCCACGACCATCCCGAACTCGTCGTCCCAGAAGTGGTCGAGCAGCACGGTCAGCGCCTCGTCGAGCAGCTCGCGGGCGCCGGGGCGGTCGGCGGCGGTGGCACTGGCGGCGGCGAGTACGACGAAGGCGTGCTCGTACGCCGTCTTGTCAGTCGCCACCGGCCCGTCATCGGAGACCCGGGCCCACCAGCCGCCGTTGACGCCGTCGCGGAACCGGCCACGCAGCGCGGCCACGCCGTGGTCGGCGAGGGCGGCGCAGTCGGGCCGACCGAGCAGGTGGCCGAGCGCGTAGACGTGCGTCATCCGGCAGGTGATCCACAGCTCGACGGGACGGTCGAGCTCCGGGGCTCCGTCGGCGTCCAGCCAGCGCGAAGCCGCCGGAGGGGTGGCTCGAGGCGCGCCCGAAGTCGAGCAGCCGGTCGCCCTCCTCGCCCAGCCAGCGCAGGTGCGCCGGGTCACCGAGGTCGAACATCAGGCGAGGCCGCCGTACGTCTCGCCCACCTTGTACGTCGCGACGGCGAGCGTCGAGTCGCTCTGGCCGTAGTAGGCGAACCAGGTGCCCTCGAAGTGCACCAGACCCTCCACGAAGGTCACGTTGGACACCAGCCCGTGCTGGTCCTCGTGGGTGGTCGGCTCGAGCCACGGGTAGTTCATCTGCGCGAGGATCTCGGTCGGCCGCTCGGGATCGAACAGCAGCTGGCCGCAGGTGTAGCGCACCGTCCCGTCCTCGAACTTCACCGCTGCATTGTGCAACAGCAGGATGAGGCCGTTGTTGGTGACGATCGGCTGCGGGCCGACCTCGACGAGGAACTCACCGAACGTGCCGGGCGGTGTCGGCAGCATCAGCGGCTCGTCCTGCGGGCACGGCTCCCAGTGGATCAGGTCGTCGGACCACGCGTGGTAGATCGAGCCCTCGCCGAAGTACATCAGCCAGCGGCCGTTGACCTTTCGGTCCAGGATCGCGCCGGCCTTGCTCCACGGGGTCGGCACGTCGGCCGCGTTGGGCTCGAAGGTGTTGAAGTCCGGGAACAGCAGCCCGTGCTTCTCCCAGGTGAACAGGTCGGTCGAGGTGGCCAGGCAGAGCTGGGCGTTGGTGCCGTCGTAGGCGGTGTAGGTGAGGTAGTAGGTCCCCTCGATCTCGGTGACCCGCGGGTCCTCGCACCCGTGGCGCTCGTAGTCCTCGGTCGGAGACAGCACCGGCTCCGGGTGGCGCTCGAAGTGGATGCCGTCGCTGCTCGTCGCGAGACCCGACGTGGCTGACGATGTCGTCGGCGTGCGCGCGGTAGAGCAGCACGACCTTCCCGTCCTTCACCACCGCGGCGGGGTTGTAGACGCTGCCGGACTCCCAGCCGTCGCCCTGGGGGCTGAGGATCGGGTTCTGGGCGTACGGCGTGAACGGGCCGAGCGGGAACTCTGCGTGAGTCATGGTTCTCTCCTAGGGTGTCAGCGGCGGACGATGGTGACGCCGCCGGGTGCGACGGTCACGGGTACGCCGGAAGCAGTGCTGGTGGTGCGGTCGAGCAGACGGCCCTCGCCGTCGTACGACCACACCCGGGCCGTCCCGGTGCCGGGCACCGCGACGGTCGTGCGGGAGGTGGAGGTGGCCGCGCTGCGCAGCAGGGCGGTGCCGTGGCCGTCGCCGCCGAGGACGAGGCGGGACACCAGTGGCTGCACCATCACGGCATCGAGCCGCGCGGTCCCACCGGAGGTGGCCGCGGTCAGCGTGGACGCGGTCGTGGGAGTGCCCAGCGTCACCGGGAGGATCGCCCCCGGTGCCGCTGAGTCGCCCTGGGGTCCGACGTCGCCGGACCGGACCTTGCCGAGGGGCCGCTCGGCGGTGAACGAGGTGACCGCCTTGCTGCCCGGCTGCAGGTCGAACACCGGGATGATGAGCGAGGCCGGGTGCTGGCCGAGGTCGAAGGTCGCGGTGCTCCCGGGCGGCAACGAGGCGTAGCCACCAGCCGCCGTACTGCGACTCACCGGTCCACGCCGCGGGCGGCGTCACCACGGTCGCCCCGCCGGAGAGCTGGGCGTCCTCGCGCCTGGAGGTAGGAGACGCCGACCTGGTCCTGCACGTGGGCGGTCTCGGCGATCCTTCGAGCGGAAGGATGCGCGTCCAGCGCGAGCATGGTCAGCAGCGCGTGGATCGTCGACTCCGCACCGGAGTTGCGGTTGACGGTGCCGTCGTCGGCGATGCCGTCGACCGTGACGCCCGTCGCGGGGTCGTACGCCGGCTGGCCCGACGCGTTCGCGCCGAAGAACCACGCCGCCACGATCCCGGCGAGCTGGTCGGCGCCTGCACCACCGGTGGCCAGCAGCGACTGGACACGCGAGTCGACGCCGTAGGCGATCTGGGTGCCGTCGACCCGGGTCGGGTACCGGCCGTTGTCCGGGCCCCCGGAGGTGAGCAGCCACGGGTCGAAGGTGAACGAGTCGCGGGCCGCGGCTCGGCGAGCTGCGCGGTCACCGGTGACGGCGGCGGATCGAGCCAGCGCCGCCGGCATCTGCGACGCCCAGGCGTGCCAGTGGTCGATCGACTGCGTCCAGGGCTGGACGCCGCCGAACGGCCAGTTGCGGGCGTCTCCGCCGGCCATCTCGGTGATGCCGCGGGTCAGCTGGGTCAGCACGCGCCGGGCGTCGCCCTTCCCACCGGCCTGCACGTAGGCCGCGAGCCCGAGCACTGCCTCGGCCGAGGCATCGGCGCCGTCGGCGATCAGCCACGCGGGCGTCTGCTGGCCGTCGATGTCGAGGTGCTGACCGTAGGCGTCGAGCACCTGCCGGTCGATGGCGCCGGTCGCCAGGTCGAGACGATCCGCGAGGAAGCGGGCGAAGGCGGGGTCGGTCCGCTCGAAGGCGGCGTACCCCTCCCCCAGCGCCCAGACGGTGCGGGCCAGCCAGTACGACGCGTCGCTGTCGGACGGGTCCGGCTGCTCCACGGGCTCGGCGCTCGGGTTGAGGGTGCCGTCGGGCTGCATCCAGAGCACGACGTTGCCGCGGTGGGCGCCGGTCGTGGTCTGCAGGTAGGTGAGCCCGCGCAGCATCTCGTACGCCGCACGCCGGCTGGTCGCGCTGCCGGTCTGCTTCCAGTGGCGCAGGTAGACCACCGCGGCACGGGCCACGTCATCGGCGTTGAACGCGCCCTGGCCGTAGGTGTCGGTGGCCGGCGTCGTAGGTGCCACCGCCGACGCGCTTGAAGGACCCGTCGTCCTTGCGGTCGGCGTACGTCCAGAGGGTGCCGATCGACGGCTCCTGCGCCATCCGGTAGGTCGTGTGCCCGGCCTGCTTCGGCGGCGTCACGGTGTCACCGAGGAAGTCCAGGTGGGCGAGGTTGGTCAGCCGCGCCGGGGGTGGGGCGGCGTCCAGCTCCTCCGAAAGGCACGAGCACCGCCACCGACACGACGGCCGCCACGAGAGTCCTGAGCATGGTCATCCCTTCACCCCGCTGCTGAGCTCGGCGCCGGTGAACCTCTTCTGGAACACCACGAACAGGGCGACGGCAGGTGCGGCGAGCACCACGGCCCCGGCGAGGATCGCGCCGTACGGGTTGTCGGCGCGTCCGGCGATGTTGCTGATGTAGTTGGCCAGCGTGACCGCGAGCGGTTGCAGGCTCTGGTCCTTGGTGACCAGGAACGGCCAGAGGAACTCGTTCCAGGGGCCGATGAAGGTGAGCAGCGCTGCGGTCAGGATCGCCGGGCGCACGAGTGGCAGCGCGATCGACCACAGGATCCGCAGCTCGCTCGCGCCGTCGAGGGAGGCCGCCGCGAACAGGTCCTCGGGCAGCTGCAGGAAGAACTGGCGGAACACGAAGACCGCGGTGGAGTTGATCAGGAACGGGAAGATCATGCCGGCGTAGGAGTCGGCCAGCCCGTAGGTGCGCACGATCATCACGTAGATCGGGATGATCAGCAGCTGGAACGGGATGATCTGCACGAGCAGCATCGCGGCGAACAGCGTGCCGCGGCCGCGGAAGTGCAGCCGGGCCAGCGCGTAGCCGGCCAGCACGCCGAACACGACCGTCCCGAGCAGCACCCCGCCGGTGAAGATCACGGAGTTCAGCAACGACTGCGCCAGGTCGACGCGGCTGTTGATCTCGCTGTAGTTGTGCAGCGTGAAGCCACCGGTCGGGAAGGCGCCCTTCACGGTGGTGTCCGGCTTCTCCTGCAGCGAGCCGATCACCATGTAGTAGAAGGGGAACAGGAAGACCAGCGCGCCCAGGAAGAGCGCGGCCATGGTCCAGAGACGACGTTGGTTCATCTCAGTCACGCTCCAGGAATCGTCGTTGGACGAGGGCGATGAGCAGCACCATGCCCACGAGCAAGACGCCGATCGCCGAGGCGGTGTCGGGGTTCCCCTGCTCGATGCCCTTCTGGTACATCACGAAGACCGGGGAGGCTGACGCACCGTCGGGACCGCCACCGTTGGTCAGCAGGTAGGGCTCGGTGAACAGGTTGGCGCCGGTGATGGTCGCGAGGATCACGACCAGCGTGGTGGCCGAGCGGACGCCGGGCACGGTCACGTGCATGAACGAGCGGACCCGCCCGGCCCCGTCGATCGACGCGGCCTCGTAGAGCTCCTTCGAGACGCCCTGCAGGGCGGCCAGGTAGAGCAGGATGAACATGCCGAGCTGCTTCCAGGTCACGAACAGCGCGATCACCGGCATCGCCAGCTTGGCGTTGACCAGCCACGACGGCGACGGCGCCAGCGGCCCGAGGATCTGGTTGACCATGCCCCCGCTGCTGAACAGGAACAGCCACACGCCGACCAGCGCGACGCTCGCGGTCACGTAGGGCACGTAGTAGGAGACGCGCAGGAACGCGCGCGCCCGGGTCACGGAGTTCAGCGCGGTCGCCAGCACCAGGGCCAGCACCACCGTCAGCGGCACGTTGATGACCAGGAAGATGGCCACGTTGAGGAAGGCCCGCTGCACGTCGGGGTCGGAGAGCACCTCCTGGTAGTTCTGCAGCCCCACGAACGGCCGGTCGACGTTCGCACCCGGGGCCGCGAAGAAGTAGTCGTGGAAGCTGATCCAGACCGCCAGCCCGAGGGGGTAGGCGAACACCAGCGCCAGGAACAACGCATACGGTGCCGCGAAAACCGTCCCCAGGGGCTGGCGACCGAAGACCTTCGTGAGCACTGGTCTCACGAGATCAGTTCTGGCCCGCGAGCTCGGTGGCCTTGTCCGCTGCGGCCTTGATGCTCTCGTCGACCGAGGTCTTGGCGAAGATCACCGAGGAGGAGAAGTTGTCGCGGATCTCCTGCCAGATCTCCACCGAGTTGGGCACGTTCGGCACCTCGACGGTGCGCGAGGCCTGGTCGGCGAACGCCTTGTAGTCCGGGTGCGAGGCGAAGTAGTCGGCGTACGTCGTCGCGAGGTCCTTGCGGATCGGCATCTGGCCGGTCGTCTCGAGGAGCTTGCCGTCCTGGTCCTCGCTGGTGGCGAACTTCAGCACGTCCCACGCGGTCTTCTGGTTCTCGCACGCCGAGTAGAGCCCGATGTTCTTGGCGTCGGTGAAGCTGTGGATCTCGCTCGGGTCCTTGCCCTCCTTCGTCGGCACGGGCACCGCGCCCCACGTGACCTTGCCCTTGTAGACGGCGATGGCCCACGGGCCGACGACGGCCATCGCGGCCTTCTTGTCGGCGAACGAGTCCCCGTCGTACTTCTCCTGCGGGGTGTAGCCCTCCTTGTACATCTGGGCCCAGAAGTTCCAGACGTCCTTGCCGGCCTGGTCGTCGAAGGTCGCCTTGCCGTCCTCGACAGTCTGCTTGCCGTCGGACTCGGCGGCGTAGAGCGGGTAGAAGTCGAACCAGGACTGGAAGAACTCGCTCGACGGCGACGGCGCGATGGCGGCCGGGGCGGCCTTGCTGTCGACCAGCTTCTTGGAGGTGGCCAGGAACTCGTCGTACGTCTTCAGCGGCGGGTTCTCGGTGTCGAGCCCGGCCTTCTTGAACATGTCCTTGTTGTAGAAGATCATCGTCGGGTTCTGCTTCCACGGGATCTGGTAGTACTTCCCGTCCGGCGACTGGTACTGCTCCGCGGAGTCACCCGAGCGCTCCTCGATGTAGTCCTTGGCGCCCTTGAAGTCGTCGAGCGCCACGAGCCCGCCCTGCTTCTGGAACTGCGGTACGGCGGCCGGGCTGGTGTTGAACACCAGGCAGGGCGCGTTGCCCGCGGTGATCGCGGCGCCGATGACCTCCTCGGAGGTCTTGCCGGCCGGGATCTCCTGCGCGGTGATCTTCTGGTCGGAGTGCTCGGCGTTCCAGTCCTTCACCATGGCCTTGCCCCAGGCGATCTCCTCGGGGTTGTTGGAGAGCCACACCTTGATCGGTCCGGTCGAGCTCTCCGCGTCACCACCGCCACCACCACCGCCGCACGCGGCGGTCAGTCCGATCGCGAGGACGGTGAGCGAGGCGGTCAGCAGACGGGTGGGTTTCATGTGGGTTCCTTACTTCGGGGGCGGATCAGCGGGGTACGGGGCCGGTCGAGGTGCGCACGACGAGTCGCGCTCCCGGCAGCTCGGCAGGAGTCGGTTCCTCGAGGTCGATCAGCTGGAGGAGGCGGGTGGCGGCCGCGCGGCCCCAGGCCACGACGTCGATGTGCACCGAGGTGAGCGACGGCTGGAGGTGGGCGGAGATCTCGATGTCGTCGAAGCCGGTGACCGACAGGTCACCGGGGACCGAGACTCCCTGGGAGAGGGCGAGCGAGAGGCCGGCCATGGCCATCAGGTCGTTGGCGAAGACCACGGCAGTGGGCCGTTCCTCGAGGTCGAGCAGGGTGCGCATCGCGCGGGCGCCCGACTCGGCGGAGAAGTCCGCCTCGACGCAGACCCCCTCCGGCAGCCCGGCGAGGGCCAGCGCCCTGCTCCAGGCCTCGCGCCGTGAGCGGCCGTGCACCATGTGCAACGGGCCGGAGACGTGCGCGATGTGGCGGTGCCCGAGACCGACGAGGTGCTCCACGGCGGCGCGGATGCCCGGGGCGTCGTCCACGCCGAGCGACGACTGCCGCTCGCGTGACTGCGTCCCCAGGTGCGGGCCGATGATGACGGCCGGGAGGCCGAGCTCCTCGAGCAGCGCCGGCCGCCCGTCGTCGGCCTGGAGGTCGGTGACGAAGACGCCGTCCACGCGGCCCTCCTGCACCAGCCGGCGGTAAGCCGCGTGGTCGGCGTGCTCGGCGACCTGCAGCAGGAGCGCGTGGCCGCGGGGGGACAGCGCCGCCTCGAGGCCGGAGATGAAAGCCGGGAAGAACGCGTCCGCGCGCAGGATCTCGGGCGGCCGGGCCAGGACCAGTCCCACCGCGAGTGCCTTGGAGACCGAGAGCGCCCGGGCCCGCGGGCTCGGCGACCAGCCGAGGGACTCCGCGGTCGCCAGGATGCGCTTGCGGGTGTCCGGCGAGATGCCGGGGCGGCCGTTCAGGGCGAAGGAGACGGCACCCTTCGAGACGCCCGCAGCGGTTGCCACGTCGTTGATCGTCGGCCGTCCCATGTCGATCGACTAAACCGGTTTAGTGCTCCCGTGTCAAGGGTCACATCGGGAGAAAGGCAGCCCAGATCACTCCTCGGCGGTCAGGGGGGTGGCGATGTTCTCCAGCGACTCCCCCTCGGCCTTGACCCCGAGGAAGGCCTCCACCACGCCGCCCGCGACCATCAGGGCGGCACCGATGAAGTAGCCGAGCGCGATCGCGGTGATGTCCTTGTCCGCGGACGCCGAGTCGATCAGCTTGCCGAACAGCAACGGTCCGGCGATGCCGCCCGCGGCCGTGCCGATGGCGTAGAAGAAGGCGATGCACAGCGCCCGGGTCTCCATCGGGAAGACCTCGCTCGCGGTGAGGTACGCCGCGCTGGCCCCGGCCGAGGCGAAGAAGAAGATCACCGCCCCGAAGACGGTCAGGCTCACCGCGTCCAGGTTGCCCAGCACCACGCCCGCCAGCGCGAGGAGCACGCCGGACACGATGTAGGTGCCGCTGATCATCCGGACCCGGCCGACCCGGTCGAAGAGCGGGCTGAGCAGCAGCGCACCGGCGAAGTTGCTGGCCGCGAAGATCGCCAGGTAGTAACCGGTCTGCTTGACGTCGAAGAACGTCGAGAGCGTGTCGCCGTAGGTGAAGAAGAACGCGTTGTAGAGGAACGCCTGGCCGACGAACAGCGAGAAGCAGAGCACGGTGCGCCGCGGGTAGAGCGTGAACACCGTGCGCGCGATCTCGACCATGCCGATGGCCCGTCGCTGCCGGATGGTGATCGTCTCGCTGACCGACTCGAGCTCCGAGCCGGACTCGTCGACGACGGTCTTCTCGATGTCGCGGACGATCCGCTCTCCCTCGTCCTCACGGCCGTGGATGAACAGCCACCGCGGGCTCTCCGGCACGTTGCGACGCACGATCAGGATGCCGACGGCGAGGATCGCGCCGAGGCCGAAGGCGATCCGCCAGCCCCAGGCGGGGTCGACGATGCTCGGGTCGAGCAGCGGGATGGTGAGCAGCGACCCGGCGGCCGCGCCGATCCAGAACGACCCGTTGATCGCGACGTCCACGCGACCACGGAAGGCGGCCGGGATCAGCTCGTCGATGGCCGAGTTGATGGCGGCGTACTCGCCGCCGATGCCGGTGCCGGTCAGGAAGCGCGCAGCGAAGTACCACGCCGGGTTCATCGAGAACGCCGTCAGCACGGTCGCGACCGTGTAGACGCCGAGCGTGATCAGGAACAGCTTCTTGCGGCCGAAGCGATCCGTGAGCTGGCCGAAGAACAGGGCACCGAGGCAGGCACCGGCGACGTACGACGCACCGGCGAAGCCGATCTGCGAGCTGCTCATCCCCAGCCCCGTGGTGGGGGACTTCAGGGCGTCGCTCATCGAACCGACGATCGTCACCTCGAGGCCGTCGAGGATCCACACGGTGCCGAGCCCGATCACCACGAGCCAGTGCCACCGGGCCCACGGCAGCCGGTCGAGCCGGGCGGGGATGTCGGTGGTGATCCGACCTGTCTCTACGTCAGCTGTCACCTCGGGGACGTACCCCCGGCCTGAGTGAGCAAACTAGGCTCCGAGGGTGCTGATCACCAACCACGTCGTCGCCGGGGCAGTGATCGGCGCCTTCGTGCCGCGGCCCGCGACCGCGTTCGGGCTCGGCGTGGCCTCGCACTTCGCCATGGACGCGATGCCCCACTGGGGCCATCCCGACCACTCGACCTTCCTCAAGGTCGCGGTGGTCGACGGGCTGTTCGGCCTGACCACGATGACGATGCTCACCCTCGCCGCGACGCCCGAGCGTCGCGTCAGCGTCGTCGCCGGAATGCTCGGCGCCTGCCTCCCGGACACCGACAAGCCGTGGAACCTGTTCCTCGGCGGCTCACCCTTCCCGGCCTGGGTCGACGACGTGCACAAGCGCATCCAGAACGAGGCGCACGAGCGGATGCCCTACGAGGCCATCGGCGGCGTGGTCGGCGCGTTCGTGGCGCGGGCGCTGGTGGGCCGTCGCTAGGGCAGCCTGGCGACGACGACCTCGTCGAGCACCCCGAGGGGCAGGGATCCTGAGTCGAGCACGGCGCTGTGGAACTTCTTCACGTCGAAGCCGCTCCCCTGTCGTTGCTCGGCCTCGGCCCGCATCCGCTGGATCTCGAGACGGCCGACCATGTAGGAGCACGCCTGCCCGGGCGAGACGATGTAGCGGTCGATCTCCGGGCGGCACATCGACTCCTTCAACGGCGAGTTGTCCACCATGAAGTCGATCGCCTGCTGGCGGCTCCAGCCGAGCGCGTGCAGCCCGGTGTCCACGACGAGGCGGCAGGCCCGCATCGAGTCGGCGGCGAACATGCCCATGCGGTCGACGGCCGCGGTGTAGAGCCCCATCTCGTCGGCCAGGCGCTCGGTGTAGAGGCCCCAGCCCTCGGCGTACGCCGCGTTGTGGATGTGCTTGCGGAACTCCGGCACGTCCTGGAGCTCGCTCGCGATCGCGATCTGCAGGTGGTGGCCGGGGATGCCCTCGTGGAAGGCCATCGACTCCAGCTCGAAGGTGCCCCACGACGACGGGTCGTCGACGTTGACGAAGAACGTGCCGCCGCGGCTGCCGTCGGTCGCCGGCGGGAAGTAGAACGCCTTCGCGCCCGTCATGGTCGACTGCACCCCGCACGGCGCCTGCGGGAGCACCTCGAACCAGCTCGGCATCTCGTCCCAGGCGCGCTGCATCGCGACCTCGGAGGCCTCGATCAGCTGGTCGCCGCTCTCGAAGTGGAGCTTGGGGTCGCTGCGCATCGCCTCGAAGATCTCGTCGAGGTCGTCGCTGCCGACCACCTCGGGGCCGAGGCTGCGGTACTCGTCGGCCAGCTTGGCGACCTGCGCCAGGCCGATGTCGTGGATCTCCTGGGCGCTCTTGTCCGTGGTCGTGTAGTAGCGCAGCGTCGCGGCGTACGCGTCGTCGCCGTCGGGCAGCCAGCTCAGGCCGCACTTGTCGTCCGGTCGCGCCTGCGGCGAGCACCTCGTCCCGCAGCACGTCGCGGTAGGCCTCCATGCCGGGACGCACGTCCGACTCGATGGCCGCGCGCAGCCGGGCCTTCCAGCCGTCGACGTCGAGCCCGGCCGGCGGTGGCGTGGTCGTGAGCAGCGGGTCGTCCGCGATCGGGGTGGACAGCAGGCCGTCGAGCTGGGCGATCGTGTCGCTGCACCGCGAACGCCGCGGGCAGCCGACCGTTGGCCACGCCTTCGCGCTGCCGGTCGGCGAGCTCGCGGTAGTAGCGGCCGAGCCCGCGGAACTTCCCGACCAGCGCCTCCGCGACGTCGGCCTCGGGCAGCGCGAGCATGCCCATCAGGATCGGCATCGAGACCTGCTCGCCGAAGATCGGGTCGGCCGCCAGCTCACGCAGCCGCTTCTCGACGACGTCGGCCCTGCTGGTCGCGTCGGAGACCAGCACGGCCCTGGTGATCCGCTGCTGCTCGTCGAGACCGCCCGCGTCGATCGCCTCCGCCCGTTGCGCGAACGCACGCAGCGCGGCGATCTCCTTGTCCTCGGACTCGCGGGTCGCCTCCTCGAACTCGCCGGCCCGGCTGTAGTCACCCAGCAGGTGCGCCTCGGTCGGGTTGGTCTCGAGGTAGTACGACCAGTACTCCTCGGCCAGGGTGTCGATCTCGCTGGTCATGAGCTTCCCTTCGGTTCGAGTCCGAGCTTCTCGGTCGTCTCTTCACGCATCTGCACCTTGCGGATCTTGCCGGTCACGGTCATCGGGAACTCCTCGACGAGCAGGACGTAGCGCGGGATCTTGTAGTGCGCCAGCTTGCCGGTCGCGAACTCGCGCACCTGCTCGCTGTCGAGGGCGGACGCGCCGTCGCGCAGCTTGATCCACGCGGCCAGCTCCTCGCCGTACCGCTCGTCGGGTACGCCGATCACCTGCACGTCCTCGATGTCGGGGTGGGTGTAGAGGAACTCCTCGATCTCGCGCGGGTAGATGTTCTCCCCGCCTCGGATGACCATGTCCTTGATCCGGCCGACGATGTTGGCGTAGCCGTCCTCGCGCATCTCGGCCAGGTCGCCGGTGTGCATCCACCCGTCGGCGTCGATGGCCTCGTCGGTCTTCTCCTGGTCGTCCCAGTAGCCGACCATCACCGAGTAGCCGCGGGTGCACAGCTCCCCCGGCTCGCCGCGCTCGACGGTCTCGCCGGTCGACCGGGTCGATCACCTTGATCTCGACGTGCGGGTGCACCCGCCCGATGGTGGCCGTACGGCGGTCCAGGTCGTCGTCCGCACGGGTCTGGGTGGAGACCGGCGAGGTCTCGGTCATCCCGTAGGCGATGGACACCTCGGCCATGTGCATGTCGTTGATGCAGTGCTTCATCACCTCGACCGGGCAGATCGAGCCGGCCATGCACCCGGTGCGGAGCGACGACAGGTCGTGGTCGGCGAAGGTCGGGTGGTTCTGCATCGCGATGAACATCGTCGGCACGCCGTACAGCGCCGTGCACCTCTCCTCAGCGACCGCGCGCAGCGTCGCTCTCCGGGTCGAAGCCCGGCGCCGGGATCACCATCGTCGCGCCGTGGGTGGTGCAGCCGAGGTTGCCCATCACCATCCCGAAGCAGTGGTAGAAGGGCACCGGGATGCAGAGCCGGTCCTCGTGGGTGAAGTTGATCGTCTCGGTGACGAAGAAGCCGTTGTTGAGGATGTTGCGGTGGCTCAGCGTGGCGCCCTTGGGGTAGCCGGTGGTGCCGCTCGTGTACTGGATGTTGATCGGGTCGCCGGGCTCGAGCGTCGACATCCGCTCGGCGACCGCGTCGTCCGCCAGCCCCTCGCCCTCCGCGACCAGCGCGTCCCAGTCGTCGGTGCCGATGTAGACGACGCGCTCGAGACCCTCGTTGCGGTCGGCCGTCTCCTCGACCATCGCCCGGTAGTCGCTGGTCTTGAACGACTCGGCGCTGATCAGCAGCCGCAGCCCCGACTGGTTGACCGCGTAGGAGAACTCGTGGGTGCGGTAGCTCGGGTTGACGTTGACCAGGATCGCGCCGACCTTCGCGGTGGCGTACTGGGCGATCGTCCACTCGGCGCAGTTCGGCGACCACACCCCGACCCGGTCGCCCTTCGCGATGCCCGCGCCGATCAGTCCACGCGCGAGGGCGTTGACGTCGCGGTCGAGCTCGGCGTACGTCCACCGTCGTCCGCTCGCGAACTCGACGAGCGCCTCGTCGTCACCGTGGGCGGCGACGGTGTCCTCGAAGTTGGCGCCGATGGTCTGCTCGATCAGGGGCGGTTCGGTCTCGCCTCTTGGCGTAGGACTCCATGGACCGAACCTATTGCCCGACCCCGCAGCCGACAATGCCGTCCCCGGCCTCAGCCCATCCCGCCGTCGACCGCGAGGACCGCGCCGGTCACCATCCGCGCCTCGGGCGAGGCGAGGTAGCGGATCGCGGCCGCGATCTCGGCCGGTGCGATGGTGCCCGACATCATCATCATCAGCCGGTCGGCGACCCGGGTGTCGAGGTCGTCGGTCAGCTTCTCGAACACCTCCGCGACGATCGGGGTGTCCACGGTCCCGGGGCAGATCGCGTTGACGCGGACGCCCTCGGGGGACAGCTCGAGGGCCAGGGCCCGGGTGAGCATCGTCAGTCCGCCCTTGGCCGCGGAGTACGCCGTCGTGTAGGGCTGCGGCACCCGGCCGGCCACGGACGAGACGTTGACGATGTTGCCCTTGCACGCGCGGATCAACGGCATCGCGGCCTGCATCACCATGAACGGGCCCTTGAGGTCGATGTCGTGCACGCGGTCCCACTCGGCGTCGGTGATCGTCTCGAAGCGGCCGAACTGCACGACGCCGGCCACGTTGGCGAGCACGTCGATCCGGCCCTCGCCGGAGCACGCCTCGATCGCGGCGTCGACGGAGGCCCGGTCGCCCACGTTGCACTCGACGTACGTCACGCCCTCGGGGACCGACGGCCGGATGTCGAGGCCGAAGACGGTCTCCCCCATCTCGGCGAACATCGCGGCGGTGGCGTGCCCGATGCCCGAGGCCGCTCCGGTGACGACGACGACGCGTGCTGGTTCGCTCATGCCCGGACGCTACCAGCGAACTAGAACACGTTCTAGGGACGGCGGAAGACCTGCAGCTGGACGCCGTTGGTGTAGGTCCGCGAGTCGGTGAGCCGCAGCTTCTGCTTGTCCTCCACGTCGGTGGGGAACAGCCGCCTGCCGCTGCCGAGGATGACCGGGAAGACCATCAGGTTCCACTGGTCGACCAGCCCGGCGCGGTGCAGGCCCTGGGCGAGCGAGGCGCTGCCGGCGACCTGGATCGGGCCACCGTCACCCTCCTTGAGGGCGGCGACGTCGTCGAGGCCGATGACCGTGGTGTTGTTCCAGGCCGGGTCGGTGAGCGTGGAGGAGACGACGTACTTGGGCATCGAGTTGAACTTCTCGGCGAACTCCCCCTCGCGCTCGGGCCAGGCGGCGGCGAAGCCCTCGTAGGTGGTGCGGCCGAGCAGGAGTGCCTCGACCTCGTGGAGCTCCTCGGCCTTGAACTCGTACATGGTCGGGTCGGACTCGATGTCGAAGGTCCAGCCGGTGTGGCGGTATCCCTCCTCCCCTCCGGGAGCCTCGATGACGCCGTCCAGGGAGATGAACTCGGTGACGATGATGCTGCGCATGGCGGTCTGCCTTCCGTGTGGCTTGAGCGTTTCTCATCCCCTCCACGAACGGCAAGGCCCGGATACGACACCGCTGGGAGAAACTGTTCGTGTGGAGGGGTCGCCCGGGGAGGCAGCAGCCACGTCTCGACGGCCGCTGTGGCTCGCCACGGCGGTGGCGGTCGCGGCGGTGGTCGTGGCCGTCGTGGCCGCGTTGTCGGTGCCCCACTGGCTCTCGGAGCAGGAGCGGGTCCGATCGGTGGTCCCGCGCCCACCCGAGCCGATCCACCGGCTGGAGCTGCCGGGCACTCGGACCTGGCAGACCGTCGACTGCCCACCCACCAGCGAGGAGACCTGTGCGGCCCCCGTCCTGCTCGACCACGCGGGTGTGATGTTCCGGAGGGTCGAGTCCAGCCAGCTGGACGTCGTACCGGACGAGGACGGCCAGCTCCTGGCCATGACCGTGCCCGGCTCGCCATCGGACCGCTGGGTCCTCGTCGGCGCCGAGCGGGCGTCGGCCGACTCGCGGCTGACGTCACGCTGGGCTCCACGCCGGCCGTGTCCGTGCCGGCCGGCCGGTTGAGCCTGTTTCCCCTGCAGGGCAGCGCCCGCCTCGAGGTCACGGTGACCGACGAGGGAGACCCTCGGGAGACGGAGGTGCTGCGGATCGCGCAGTACGCCGCGCGCTAGCCGGCTGAGACGACCCGGTCGAAGTACGCCGCGATCTGCTCCTCGCCCCACTGCCGGGACTCGCGCAGCCCGTCGGCCAGCATCGCGAGGTACGCCGGGGACGGCCGGGTGTGCTCGACGTGGTCGATGCCGTGCGGTGCGGTGAAGAGCAGCAACGGAAAGCCCTCGAGCTGACCCACCTCGACGAGCGTCTCGTACCGACCCGGCCCGACGTGGTGCCGTCCGCCGTCGATCCCGCCGATGACCACCTCGACGAGCGGGTCGCCCTCCTGGGGGACGCGGTACATCTCCTGGGCCGCGATGTCGGCGAACTGGTGGGCGGTGATCAGGTAGGCCCGCGCCGCCGTCGGGCCGCCCTCACCGTCGTGGTCGTAGAAGGCCACGCCACCGTGCCACTGGGGTGAGTTGCCCGCGAAGTAGAGCGCACCCGGCAGGTCCACGGGCACGCTGCGCCTCGGCGGCGAGGAGTCGCGCGCCCCGGGGTTGGCACGCTTGCCTCCCGGCGGGACGCCGCCCTCGAGGTAGGCGCTCAGCCTCGACTCCGACATGTTGGAGCCGTAGCTGACGTACCAGACATCGCCCTCCTGCGGGAGCGCGTGGGCCTCGGGCTCGTCGGCAGACATCCCGCGCGAGGCTACTAGGCAGAATGTCGCGCCCGCTGTCGATTCCACGGGCCGTCACTCGTCTTCCCTGTGACGGGGCTCCAGCCGGAGTCCCCCGGAGCAAGGAGTCACCATGAGCCACCCCATCGTGCACGCCGAGATCCGCTCCAGCGACCCGGACGCCACCCGCAGCTTCTTCGGCGACCTGTTCGGCTGGACCTACCCGAGCGAGGGAGCCGTGCCCGGCTACACCTTCGTCGACACGGGCGTTCCCGACGCCCTCTACACGGCGATCAGCCCGCTCCAGGGTGACGCCGACCTGGTCACGTTCTTCGTCGGCGTCGAGGACGTCGAGAGCCTCGATGAAGGAGGCCACCCGGTTGGGCGGCCGCGTCGTGCAGGAGGCCGACGACGGTCCCCGGAGTCAGGTTCGGCCTGATCGCCGACCCGCTGGGACACGTCGTCGGCCTCGCGCAGCAGCTGCGAGCCCTCAGCGTGACTCAGTCGTGGCGCCCCGGACCACCCGGTCGTGGCGCAGCGAGGTCGCCCTGGTCTCCTTGGCGAACCAGCACGGCGACGACGGTGATCACCGAGGCGAGCGCGACGTAGACGGCCACCGCGAAGGTGTTCTTCGTCGTCGCCGAACCGAGCAGCGTCGACCGCGATGATCGGCGCGAGCGCGCCGGCGAAGATCGACGCGAGCTGGTAGCCCACCGACGCGCCCGTGTAGCGCACCGACGTACCGAACAGCTCGGAGAAGAACGCCGCCTGCGGGGCGTACATCAGCGTGTGGAAGAACAGACCCGACCCCGACGGCCAGCAGGACCGGCCCCGGGCGGTTGGTGTCGAGCAGACCGAAGAAGAAGAAGGCCCAGATGCCCACGCCCGACAGCGCCGGTGAAGTAGAGCGGCCGGCGACCGACCTTGTCCGAGAGCGCGCCCACCGCCGGGACCAGGAAGAACTGCAGGGCCGCGGCGATCAGCAGCATCTTCAGGATCAGGCTCTTGTCCTGGTCGAGGTAGGTCGGTCACGTAGGTGATCGAGACGATGGTGAAGATGTAGTAGCTGATGTTCTCGGCCATCCGCATGCCCATCGCGATGAAGACCTCCTTGGGGTAGGTCTTGATCACCTCGACGATCGGCATGTGCGAGGACGTGTCCTTCTTCGCGGCGATCTCCGCCTTCGCCTCCTGGTAGACCGGCGACTCCTCGAGCTGCAGCCGGACGTAGAGGCCGATGCCGCACCAGCACCGCGGAGAGCAGGAACGGGATCCGCCAGCCCCACGCCTCGAAGTCGGCGTCGCTCTGGAACGCGGCCAGCACGAACAGCACCCCGGTCGCGAGCAGGTTGCCCAGCGGCACGCCGGCCTGCGGCCATGAGGACCAGAAGCCGCGACGGGCCTCGTCGCCGTGCTCGGCGGCCATCAGCACCGCGCCGCCCCACTCGCCGCCGACGGCGAAGCCCTGCAGCAGGCGGCAGACGAGCAGGAGGATCGGGGCCGCCACCCCGATGGAGGCGTACGTCGGGAGCAGGCCGATCGCGAAGGTCGCGACCCCCATCAGCATCAGCGCGACGACGAGCATCTTCTTGCGGCCCACCCGGTCACCGAAGTGTCCGAAGACCACCCCGCCCAGGGGGCGGGCGGCGAAGCCGACCGCGTAGGTGCCGAAGGCCAGCAGGGTCGCGTTGACCGGGTCGGCGTCCGGGAAGAACAGGGTCGCCGAACACCAGCGCGGCCGCGGACCCGTAGAGGAAGAAGTCGTACCACTCCACCGCGGTGCCGATCAGGCTGGCGAAGACGACCTTGACGATGCTGGTGGCGCTTCGTCGTCGGAGACCGGGCCGCCCGGCGTCGCGGGCGTCGTTGTTGTCGACATGTGGTTGCTCCCTTTCATGCGGCGGCCCAGCCGCCATCCATCAGGTATGAGGTGCCGTTGATCGAGTCGGTGCCGGGTCCGCAGAGGAAGGCGACGAGGCCGGCGACCTCGTCGGGCTCGACGAGCCGCTTGACCGGCGTCCGGGCCAGCAGGACGTCGTCGAGGACCTCGCCCTCGTCGATGCCGTGGCTCCTCGCCTGGTCGGCGATCTGACCCTCCACGAGCGGCGTACGCACGTAGCCCGGGCAGATCGTGTTGCTGGTGACGCCCTTGTCGGCCGCCTCGAGGGCGATCACCTTGGAGAGGCCCTCGAGGCCGTGCTTCGCGCTCACGTAGGCCGACTTGTACGCCGAGGCGCGGTGGCCGTGGACCGAGGAGACGTGCACGATCCGGCCCCAGCCGGCGTCGTACATGCCGGGCAGCAGGGCCCGGGCGAGCAGGAACGGCGCCTGCAGCATCACCCGGTGGATCTGCGCGAACGTCTCGGGGTCGAACTCCTCGACCGGCGCGACGTGCTGGATCCCGGCGTTGTTGACCAGGATGTCGATGCCGCGCCGCCGAAGCTCGAGAGCGTCGATGGAGTCAGCATCGCGCGAGGTCGGCCACGAGGTGCTCGCCGCCGACCGCGGTCGGCGACCTCCTTGGCTCCCGTCTCGTCCCGGTCGAGCACGCAGCACGCGTCGCGCCCTCTTCGGCGAGCCGGGCCGCCACGGCGCGGCCGATGCCGCTCGCCGCGCCGGTGACCAGCGCAGTGCGTCCGGACGAGATGCGGTGCTCATGGGACCTGCGACGCTACGTGCGGCGCAGGTCACCGTCGCCATGTGTGTCGAACCCACGATCGAATCGAGAGATTCATGTGGTTCGGATCACACACTGCCTCGCGCAGGCGGACCATCTGCAGCGCCAGCTGCACGTCGAGGTTCCGCGGCCGGTTCGCGCCAGTCTGTCGCCGAGGAGCTGGCCGACCCGCTCGAGCCGTTGGGTGACCGTGTTCGGGTGGATGTGCAGCCGGTCGGCGGTCTCCCGCAGGGCCCCCCCGGCGTCGAACCACGCCTCGAGGGTCTCGGCCAGCCGGGTGTCCGCGGTCGCGCGTCGTAGTCGAGGACCGGGCCCAGGCGTCGTACGGACGAACTCCTCGAGCTCGTCGGGCCCGTTGCCGCCGAGGAGCAGCCGGGCCAGGCCGAGGCCGGCCGGGTCGCTGACCTCGCCCGCGCGTCCCAGCCGCGAGCAGGGCATCGAGCGCACTGCCGCGCCTCGCGGCAGGCCTGCGGGATCCGCGTCGACGCCCCGGCGCGGTGGTCACGCCGACCGTGGCCGCCGTCGAGGCGCGGTCGCGTAGCTGCTCGACCGAGCTCGACGCGGCTCCTCGGGCGCCGAGGACCACGACCCGGCCCTCGTGCGACGCCGCCGAGGCCGTGCAGCTCGCGGCGCGAGCACCGCTGGCGACGCGGCGGACCCGGCTGCTCGGACGCCGGCTACCGCGACGGCGATCGCGAGCTCCCCGTCGAGGTCGGCGCCCTGCTGGCGGGCCCGCTCGCGCAGGCGGGTGTGCGTCGAGGTCGCGGCCGCTGACCAGGTCGCCGAGCAGCTCGCCGCGGACCCGGCTCTCCGCCTCGGCCTCGGAGCGTCCGAAGAGCAGGACCAGGGCCGTGACCAGGGCGCCACGCTCGAGGGTGCGTCGCTCGGGGAGGTCCAGGGGCTCCGCCGGTGCGCAGGACCAGGGTGCCGAGGTGCTCGTCGCCGGCGGCCGCGACGGCCACCCAGCCGTCCCCGGCCTGCACGCGTGCGCCCGGAGGTGCGGGCGCGCTCGACCGCGTCGCCTCGGGAGCCGGGATGGTCCTCGCCGGCGAGCAGGCGGCCCTCGCTCGTCGTACACCGCGAGGCGGCCGCCGAGCACGTCGGCGAGCACGTCGGCCACCTCGACCACCCCGCCACCGTGGAGCAGCACGTCGGTGAGCCGGTCGTGGGCGCTGGGCCGCCCGTTCGGTCGGCCTCGTTGCGCGCCCGTAGCTCGGCGTTGGCCTCGGCCGCCTCCGCCACCGCGGCCCGGGCCTGCTCGAAGAGGCGCGCGTTCTCGAGCGCGACCGCGGCGTGGGCGGCGAACGAGGTCAGCAGCGCGACCTCGCCGGCCGGGAACGGCCGGACGGTGCGGTGCACGGCCAGCAGCGCCCCGATGACCGTGCCCTCGACGGTCAGCGGGACGCCGAGGATCGCGCGGATCTCCTCGCCAGCCACCGCGCTGTCGATGTAGTCGCGGTGCACGAAGCGCTCGTCGGCCTGGTAGTCCTCGGTGAAGTACGGCGCCCCCGACTGCGCCACCAGCCCGAGCAGCCCGGTGCCGAGCGGCAGCCGCAGCTCGCGGAACTCGGGCGTGAGCGCGCCGTCGGTCACCTTCATGTACGACGCGCCCTCGGCCTCGTCGTTGAGCGAGAGGTAGGTCATGTCCGCGCCGAGCAGCTGCCGGGCCCGCCGCACGATGGCGGCCAGGATCGCGTCGAGGTCGCGGATCGCGGTCAGGTCGCGGGCGGTCTCGTAGAGCGCGGTCAGCTCGGCCTCGCGGTTGCGCTGCCGCGCCATCAGCTCGTGGATCCGCAGCGCCAGGGCGTGCTGCTCGCGCAGCGCCGTCGAGCGCTCCCGCGGCTCCCGCCCGAGACCTCCGCCTCGGCGATGACCAGCGTCGAGGTCCTCGCGGGAGGCGCCGGCGAGCAGCATCTCCAGGAACTTCGCGGTCACCTCCATGCGGACGATCCTGCCGCACAACCCCGCACCCGTAGAATTGTCGTCGGATGCCCTCTTCACGCGCCTCGCACCCTCGCCGACCAGCTTCGCGGCTGGTCGGACGAGCAGCTCTCGGCGCTGCTCGACGCGCGGCCGGACCTCGCGAGCCCGGCGCCGCACGACTCGTCGCAGCTGGCGGCGCGCGTCGTGGTCAAGGCGTCGGTGCTGCGAGCGCTCGACGGGCTGGACGCGCTCGAGCTGGCGGTGCTGCAGGCGATCGTGCAGGACAGCGAACCCGCGCTGCTCGCGAGCCCCGGCCGAGGTGGTCGAGCGCGGCACTGCGACGGCTACGCACGCTGGCCCTGGTCTGGGGCTCCCCCGACCGTCCCGTCCTCGTGGTGCGCGAGCTGTTGGCGACTGCCCGCCGGTCCGCCGGACGACGAGGTGGTGGCGCTGCTCGGCAAGATCGACGGTCCGGCGCGGGCGATCCTCGACCACCTCGCCGACACCGGTGCCGACGGCCGCTGGAGCGGGGGCGCCGGGCCCACGGCGGACCTGGTGTCGCTCCGGTTGCTCGAGCACATCGACGAGCGGCACGTGCGGCTGCCCTGGTCGGTACGCCGGGTGCTGGACTCCGCAGGCCGGCCGCCGCATCGACGAGCCACCGGCGTTGGCCACGTCCGAGCGCGGCCAGACGATGGTCGACCGGGCCGCTGCCGGCGCCGCGTTCGAGCTGGTACGACGGACCGAGCTGCTCCTGGACCGATGGGGCACCCATCCCCCGCCGGGCCTGAAGGCCGGCGGGCTCGGCGTACGCGAGCTCCGTGCGGCTGCCGCCCTCCTCCACGTCGAGCCGGACGTCGCCGCGCTGGTGATCGAGACCGCAGCCGCGGCGGGCCTGCTCGACCAGGGCATGACCGACGACGTGGACGCGGCCTGGCTGCCGACCGAGGGCTACGACAGCTGGCTGGTCGCCTCACCGGCCGAGCGTTGGACGACCCTCGCGCGGGCCTGGGCGACGAGCCCCCGACTGGTGGCGGCCATCGGCGGCCGGATCGGCGACAAGCCCGTCAACGCCCTCTCCCCCGACCTGCCGCGGAGCTGGCTGGTCGCCCTCCGCAACGACGTGCTCGCCGAGGTGGCGGACCTGCCGCCAGGACCGGGCGCTGGCTCCCGGCACCGGCGTCGCCTCCCTCGTCCAGCGGCTGCGCTGGAAGCGACCCCGGCGGCCGCTGGCCCGCCTCGACCAGGTGGCTCCCCTGCTGGCGGAGGCGGCCCTGCTCGGCATCACCGGGCTGGACGCGATGTCGACCTTCGGCCGTCAGTTCGTCGACGGTGACGACCCGTCGAATGCTCTCGAGAAGCTCCTGCCCGCCCCGGTCGACCACGTCCTGCTCCAGGCCGACCTCACCGCGATCGCGCCGGGCCCTCTCGAGCAGGAGCTCGCGCGCAAGCTGTCCCTGGTCGCCGACGTCGAGTCGCGTGGCGGGGCGACGGTCTACCGCTTCGCGGCCTCGTCCGTACGACGCGCCTTCGACGCCGGCTGGTCGGCGGCAGAGGTGCACGACTTCGTCTCCTCGACCTCGCGGACCCCCGTCCCCCAGTCGCTGACCTACCTCGTCGACGACGTCTCCCGTCGGTTCGGCACCCTCCGCGCGGGGCACGCCGAGTCGTTCCTGCGCAGCGACGACGAGACCGCGCTGACCGAGCTGGTCCATGCGCCCGGGGGCCGAGTCGCTGCGCCTGCGCCGGATCGCGCCGACGGTCGTGGTCTCCGACGTCCCGCTCGGCACCCTGCTCCCGCGGATCCGCGAGCTCGGGCTGGCACCGGTCGTCGAGGCCGTCGACGGCACCGTCCGGGTGGCGCGGCCCGACGTGTTCCGGGCCCGGACCTCGCGCCGACGCAGTCCGGCCCGGCGCCGGAGCGCGCACCGCCGCCCGCACCGCCGCTGTCGTCTCCGCCATCCGGGTCGGCGACCGGTCGACCGGCGCGCGACCCTTGCGCGGCACCAGCGCGTCCACCCCGACCGACGTGATCGCGATGCTCCGGCAGGCGGCGGAGGCGCGCGAGCAGCTGGTGATCGGCTACGTCGGCAATGACGGCACGGTGGCCGAGCGGATGGTCACCCCCGAGCGCGTCGAGGGCGGCCAGGTGACGGCCTACGATGAGCGGAGCGACTCGCAGCGCACCTTCGCGCTGCACCGGATCACCGCGGTGTCCCGGCCCGTCGACCCCGCCACGAGGGCGTGACCAGATGCGCACCATCGGACTTCTCGGTGGGATGAGCTGGGAGTCCACGGCCATCTACTACCAGCTGGCCAACGAGCTCGTGCGCGACCGGCTCGGCGGGCTGCACTCCGCACGGATCCTGCTGTCGTCGGTCGACTTCGCGGTCGTCGAGGAGATGCAGTCGAGCGGTCGCTGGAACGACGCCGGTGTGCTGCTGGCCAACGAGGCGAGGCGGCTGGAGCAGGCCGGCGCCGACCTGCTGGTCCTGTGCACCAACACGATGCACAAGGTGGCGGCCACGATCGAGGAGTCGGTCTCGATCCCGCTCCTGCACCTCGGCGACGCGACGGCCGGCGCCGTCCTGGCCGCGGGACTCCAGAAGGTCGGCCTGCTCGGCACCGGGTTCACCATGTCGCAGGACTTCTACCGCGCCCGGCTCGAGTCCCACGGGCTGACGGTGCTGGTGCCCGACGAGGACGACCGGTCGCTCGTGCACCGGGTCATCTACGACGAGCTCTGCCTGGGCGTCGTACGCGACGAGTCGCGGGCGGCGTACGTCGAGGTCGTGGACCGTCTCCTCGCAGCCGGCGCCGAGGGGATCATCCTCGGCTGCACCGAGATCGAGATGCTGATCGGGCCCGACGACCTCGACGTCCCGTCGTTCCCCACGACGCGGATCCACGTCGAGGCGGCCGTGGACGCGGCGCTGGACTGAGACGACCGCGCGGGGCCTCTCGGCCTTAGATTGTGCGCATGCCGTTCGAGAACTGGGACGACGTGGGAGACGCGTTGCTGCACGCGCTCGGGCATCTCTCGGACGGTGACTTCCTGATCCTCGGAGAGCCGACCGCAGATCCGCTGCCGAGACGCGGGCTCTTCGGACGGCGCGCAAAACCGGCCGCCGCCCGCTACGTCCAGGTGCTCAGGATCCAGGACCTCTACACCGCCGAGTGCGTGGGGGCGAAGTCCCTCGGCGGCACCTGGGAGATGGGCGAGGGCACCATCGAGCGGCTGCGCGAGCTGGGCTGGCGCACCCCCGACGAGAGCAAGCGCGAGTTCGCGACGGTCACCCCCAACTTCGACATGTACGTCGCCCTGACCGCCGCCCCCACCCTGGCCGAGCTGCTCGTGGCCAGCCTCGACCGCCTCGGCGCCGCGCCCGGGGACCTGGTGCTCCAGACCTCGCACTGACCACGGGTCCGTAGAGTTGGCCCGTTATGAACGACGGCCCCCTGATCGTCCAGTCCGACAAGACGCTGCTGCTCGAGGTCGACCACGAGCAGGCTGACGCGTGCCGCAAGGCGATCGCCCCGTTCGCGGAGCTCGAGCGGAGCCCCGAGCACATCCACACCTACCGGCTGACCCCGCTGGGGCTGTGGAACGCGCGCGCCGCCGGCCACGACGCCGAGCAGGTCGTCAACGTGCTGCTGACCTTCAGCCGCTACGCCGTGCCGCACGCCCTGCTGGTCGACGTGGCCGAGACGATGGCGCGCTACGGCCGGCTGCGGCTCGACAAGGACCCCGTGCACGGGCTGGTGCTCGCCAGCGTCGACCGCGCGGTCTTCGAGGAGGTGCTCCGCAGCAAGAAGGTCTCGGGCATGCTCGGCGAGCGCCTCGACGAGACGAGCGTGGCCGTGCACCCCAGCCAGCGCGGCAACCTCAAGCAGGCCCTGCTCAAGCTCGGCTGGCCGGCGGAGGACTTCGCGGGCTACGTCGACGGCGAGGCCCACGCGATCAAGCTCGACGAGAGCGACTGGACGCTGCGCGCCTACCAGCAGGAGGCGGCCGACTCGTTCTGGCACGGCGGCTCCGGGGTCGTCGTACTCCCCTGTGGTGCGGGCAAGACCCTCGTCGGCGCGGCCGCGATGGCGCGGGCGCAGGCCACCACGCTGATCCTGGTCACCAACACCGTCAGCGCGCGGCAGTGGAAGTCCGAGCTGGTACGCCGCACCAGCCTCACCGAGGACGAGATCGGGGAGTACAGCGGCGCCCGGAAGGAGATCCGGCCGGTCACCATCGCGACGTACCAGGTGCTCACCATGCGCCGGAAGGGCGTCTACCCCCACCTCGAGCTGCTCGACGCGCGCGACTGGGGCCTGATCGTCTACGACGAGGTGCACCTGCTGCCCGCGCCGATCTTCCGGATGACCGCGGACCTCCAGGCCCGTCGCCGGATCGGCCTGACGGCCACCCTGGTGCGCGAGGACGGCCGCGAGGGGGATGTGTTCAGCCTGATCGGCCCGAAGCGCTACGACGCCCCGTGGAAGGACATCGAGAGCCAGGGCTGGATCGCGCCGGCCGACTGCGTCGAGGTGCGGGTCAGCCTGCCCGAGGGCGAACGCCTGGCCTACGCGACGGCCGAGCCCGAGGAGCGCTACCGGCTGGCCAGCTGCACCCACGCCAAGACGCTGGTGGCCGAGCAGCTGGTCGAGCAGCACCGCGGCGAGCCCACCCTGGTGATCGGCCAGTACCTCGACCAGCTCGACGAGCTCGCCGAGCACCTCAAGGCGCCGGTGATCAAGGGCGACACCACGGTCAAGGAACGCGAGCGGCTCTACCAGGCCTTCCGGACCGGCGAGGTGGACCTGCTCGTCGTGTCCAAGGTGGCCAACTTCTCCGTCGACCTGCCCGCCGCCGCCGTGGCCATCCAGGTCAGTGGCTCCTTCGGCTCCCGCCAGGAGGAGGCACAGCGGCTGGGTCGCCTGTTGCGCCCGAAGGCCGACGGCAAGACGGCGCGGTTCTACACGATCGTCAGCCGCGACACCGTGGACGCCGACTTCGCCCAGAACCGGCAACGCTTCCTGGCCGAGCAGGGCTACGCCTATCGCATCGTGGATGCGGCCGATCTCTGACCGGAGCCCCCTCGTAGGCTTGCTCGGTGACCAAGCACGAAGTCCTGCTGCTCGAGAACATCCACCCCGTCGCGACCGAGATCTTCGAGCGCAACGGGTTCATCGTGCACACCCGCTCGGGCTCCCTCGGTGAGGACGACCTGATCGAGGCCCTCCAGGGCAAGACCATGGTCGGCATCCGCTCCAACACCAAGGTCACCGAGCGCGTGCTCGAGCACTCCCCCGACCTGCTCGCGATCGGCGCCTTCTGCATCGGCACCAACCAGATCGACCTGGCGGCCTCCGCCCGGAGAGGGGTCGCCGCCTTCAACGCGCCGTACTCCAACACCCGCAGCGTCGTGGAGCTCGTCATCGGCGAGATCATCGCGCTCGCGCGTCGGCTCGTGGAGAAGACCGAGCGGATGCACGAGGGGATCTGGGACAAGTCCGCCCAGGGCAGCCACGAGGTCCGCGGGCGCACGCTCGGCATCGTCGGCTACGGCAACATCGGCACCCAGCTCTCCAACCTCGCCGAGTCGCTCGGCTTCCGGGTGATCTTCTTCGACACCGCCGACCGGCTCGCCCACGGCAACGCCCGCCGCGTCGGCACCCTCGACGAGCTGCTGACCCAGGCCGACGTCGTCTCCATCCACGTGGACGGCCGTCCCGGCAACGCCGGCCTGTTCGGTGCCGAGCAGTTCGCGAAGATGAAGCCGCGCTCCCTGTTCATCAACGCCTCGCGCGGCATGGTGGTCGACGACGTCTCGCTGCGGGAGAACATCCTCTCGGGGCACATCGCCGGCGCCGCCCTCGACGTGTTCCCCGTCGAGCCCAAGGCCCAGGGCGACGAGTTCGAGTCGGCGCTGCGCGGCCTGCCCAACGTGATCCTCACCCCGCACGTCGGTGGTTCGACGCAGGAGGCGCAGGAGGAGATCGGCTACTTCGTCTCCGGCAAGCTGTCCGCCTTCGCGCACGGCGGCGGCACGGCGCTCTCCGTGAACCTCCCCGAGGTCGCTGCTCCGGCCCTCGAGAGCGGCTTCCGGATCGCCCTGCTGCACCACAACGTGCCCGGGGTGCTCGCCTCGGTGAACCAGGCGCTCGCCGACCAGCAGGCCAACGTCACCGCGCAGTACCTCGCCACCCGCGGCGAGCAGGGTTACGTGGTCACCGACGTGGCCACCGAGCTTCCCGAGTCGGCCCTCGCCGGGCTCCGGGACGCCGAGTCGACGATCTGGCTGCGCACCTACCGCGGCTGAGCCGGCTCAGCGCGAGGTGTGCCGCTGGGCCTCGGTGAGCGTCCGGCGCAGCAGCGGAGACAGGGCATCTCGGCCCTGCTGGCCCGACGTCCGGCCCCAGGTGCCGTCCGGCTGCGGCGGGACCAGGCGCGAGCAGCGGCGGTCCGAGCGGTTGCCCGGCTGCCGGGTCGGCACGATGCCGCTGCGCAGGTAGTTGGCCACGGCGTTGTCGACGCAGGAGACCCCGGAGAGCGAGCTCGAGTGCGTCGTACCCCCGATGCCGGCGACGAGCGAGGCGGTCGGGAAGAGCCGGCGGGCAGCGAGCGCCCCGGTGTACGGCGTGGCGGCGTCGCGGGTCTCGCTGATCATCAGGACCTTCGACGTCAGCGCTCTCCCCGACACGGCGAGCCGGCGGTGGGACGGCGCCTTCCAGCTCAGGCAGGGCGCGTTGTACCAGGTGTTCGCCCAGGTCAGGAACGGCGCGCGCCGGTGGACCGACCAGCTGCGTGCCCGGGTGCGCTGGAAGCCGGGCCACGACGCGTCACTGCACTGGACGGCGTTGTAGATCGCGAAGCCGTTGTCGTCGCCCATGTTGGCGTCGCGATAGAGGTCGGCCAGCGCGCCACCGCGGCGCTTGTGGACCAGGTCGGAGTAGGCGTGGCCCAGCTCGACCCAGTTGTAGACGTAGTAACCGGCGTCGAGCATCGCGTCGGCCAGCTCGTCGGGTCCCAACCGGCCACCCGCAGCCGGCTTGCGGTCGAGCAGCCGCAGCTGGCGGTAGTAGCCCCGCTTGACGACCCGCCACTTCGTGCCGAGGTGGAAGGAGCCCGGGTGGCTGGCGACGTACTGCCAGAAGACGTCCATGTTGCGGTCGAAGGCGCGGTCCTGGTCGAAGTTGGCGGAGTACCAGACCCGCCGCGGGTTGACCACGCCGTCGAGGACGACCCGGGCCACGCGGGTCGGGTAGCGCGTCGCGTAGACCTCGCCGAGGTAGGTGCCGTAGGAGAAGCCGTAGTAGCTGATCTTCGGCACGCCCAGGGCCTGCCGGATCAGCTCCATGTCGCGCACGGTGTCGAGCGTGGTCAGGTGCGACAGCAGGGCGCGCTTGGTCGGCGTGTTGGCGCAGGCGGCCGAGTAGGCGCGGTTGTGCGCCAGCCAGTAGCGGTAGAGCTTGGTCGTCCTGGGCACGTAGTTCGGCCGGTCGTAGGTGAAGTAGCGGCGCGAGCAGTGCAGCGACGGCGAGCTGGCCCCCACGCCGCGCGGGTCGAAGCCGATCCAGTCGTAGCTCGCGCCGACGTTGCCGGGCACGTAGTCGGCGAGCGCCGGCATGGTGAGGCCCGAGCCACCCGGACCGCCCGGGTTGACCAGGAGCGCGCCGCGGTACGTCGAGGTGCTGTGCTGCCGACGCGTCAGGGCCAGCCGGATCGTGGCGCCGTCGGGCCGGGCGTGGTCGAGCGGCACCAGCAGCGAGCCGCACTGGAGCCCGAGGTAGTCGAGCTCCGGGGCGGAGCAGGAGTGCCAGCTGATGCTCTGCACGGCGGCCGTGGCGGGGGGCTGGGCCGGCCCCGGAGCGACGAGCAGTCCGAGCGTCACGAACAGAGAGGCGGCGACAGCAGCCAGACGCAACACTTCGGTCCTCTCCCCCGGGGGCGCGGGTGGGCACCGGCGCCCGAGCAGCATCCCTCGGGGCGCCGCCCCTGTCCAGTTCGGGATCAGTCCGTGGGGATGCCGAGCGCGCGGGCCAGCGCGTCGTCGAGGAGCATCCGCCAGGACCGCACGTGGTCGATGTCGACGGAGGCCCGGGTCCAGGATCCGCCGGTGCGGGCCGCGGACCCGATCGCGAAGCGTCGTACGCCGGCCCGGACCAGCCACGGGACCAGCTCGGGGGTCAGCCCTCCCCCTGCCAGCACCAGCTCGGCCGCCCGCGGGTCGTTCGTGAGCCGGGCGATCAGCTCGTCGGCGCCGTGGCCGAGCCCGCGGGTCGACCCGGCGGAGATCACCGACTCCAGCCCCGGCAGCCCGCGCACGTCGCGCCAGGCGTGGTCGGCGTCGAGCGCCTCGTCGAAGCCGTGGAACAGCCACGAGACCCCGCCCAGCTCGCGGCACATCTCCGCGCACGACTCGCGGTCGATCTCGAGGTCCCGGTCGAGGAACCCGAAGGCGAGTCCCCGCGCGCCGAGCTCCAGGAAGCGGGCGCCGAGGTTCACCAGTCGCTCTGCCGAAGTGATCGTCGCGGCTGCGCAGCACGACGTACACAGGGAGGTCGGTGTCGCGCACGACCGCCGAGACCACGGACGGCTCGGGCGAGTAGTACCCGTCCTCCGGGTCGACACCGAGCAGCAGCCGGTCGGCCCCGCCCGCGGTCGCCGCCTCCGCGTCGCGGGCGTGCAGCACGACGACGTCGAGGTGGGCGCTCTCGGAAGGAGTCGCCCCTTGGCCTGGGGTCACAATGGACATCGTGACATCCGAGGACGTCGTGATGCGGGCACGAGCACTGGTGTTGCACGACCTCGAGAGCACCGGCGTCGCCGGGCCCTCCACGGTCTCCGCCCTCGAGTCGGCGCTGGCCGACCGGGGCTGGTGGGTGCAGCAGTGGGCCGAGGGCCGCGACTTCGTGGTCGGCCTGGTCGCCCAGGACGTCCAGGACGCGCTGCTGGAGACCAACGGTCGCTGGCCGCTGTGCCGGGCCTGCGACCACCTCGAGCCGCACGCGCTGTACGTGCACCCCGACCTCGGCGGCCCCGACCCCACCTGGTGCTGCGAGCACGCCGGCATCGAGGTGGCCCCCGTGGGCGGCCTCTGAGGGGTGATGCGGGCCGTCGGTTTCCCCGGCCGCCCGGGGATTCCTAGCGCGTGTCACACCCGGGTCGTCGTACGCGCGTCGGGACAGCTCTCACGTGACACGAAGACGGTTTCCCCGGGCGCCCGGGGAAACTTGCACCGATCTAGCGCAGGGATCTAGCGCAGGTGCTCGGGCCGCAGCACCGGCACCCAGAGGGTGTAGCGGTCGGCGCGGTAGACGCTGCGGGTGACCTCCACGACGTTCTCGCGGCAGAACGCGCGGCGCGAGATGTGCAGCACCGGGGAGCCGGGCTCGAGCTCGAGGAGCTCGGCCTCCTCCTCGGTGGCGATGCCGGCGAGCACGGAGTCCTCACCCCAGGTCGGCATCAGGTCGCGCATCGCGAACCAGAAGTAGAGGCTGGTCGGCAGCGCCTCGTCGAGGAAGTTCGGGAACAGCTCGAGCGAGAGGTAGACGTGCTGGATCGCCATCGGGACGCCGTCGGCGAGGCGCAGGCGCTGCCAGTGCGCGATCGCGGTGCCCTCCTCGACCTCGAGGGCCCGTGCGACGCCCGGACCGGCGCTCTCGCGGCGTGCCAGCAGGGTCTTGGACTCGGGGCGCTTGCCGCGCCGCTCCATCTCCTCGGTGTACGCCGAGAGCCGCATCTGCATGTCGATCAGCGGCTTGGTCACGAAGGTGCCGCGGCCGGCCACTCGTTCGAGGAGGCCCTGGGCCACCAGGGCGTCGATCGCGTGCCGGACGGTCATCCGGGCGACCCCGAACTGCTCGGCGAGATCGCGCTCGGAGGGAGCCGGTGTGCCGGGCTCGGCGTTGACGATCACGGAACGGACGTACTCCCGGACCAGGACGTGCTTGCGCCCGCGCCGGCCTCCACCTCGCGGTGAGTGGTCGTCCACCCGTGAGCTCCTTCGTCAAGTCGTAGGCAGAAACCTAGCCAACGTAGCGTCACATGGGGACCGAAGTAAGCAAGATTTCACGCCTCGTCATTCGGTTCCGATGGCTTTGAGCACATCCAGCCGGGCTGCGCGGCGTGCCGGAACCACGGCAGCGAGCACGCCCGCGACGGCCGCCAGCAGCAGGAAGCCGCCGAGCAACAACCAGGGAATCGCCAGATCGGTGAGCCCGTCGTCCTCCAGCGCGGACACCATCGTGGCGCCGAACAACACCCCCAGGACCGTGCCGAGGACGCCCCCGAGGACCGCCACGACGACCGACTCCAGCCGGATCATGGTGCGCAGCTGCCGACGGGTGACCCCGACCGCACGCAGCAGGCCCACCTCGCGCGTGCGCTCGATCACGGAGAGGCTGAGCGTGTTGATCACGCCCAGGATCGCGATGATCACCGCGAGCCCGAGCAGGCCGTAGATCAGGTAGAGGAACTGGTTGACCTGCTCCTTCTGCTCCGCAGCGAAGCCCTCCGGGTCCTTCACGGTCACGGTGGGCAGGTCCTTGACGACCCCTTCGATCTCCTTGCGGACGGCGTCGGTGCTGGCGGACGGCTCCTTGGTCACCATCACCATCGCGTCCAGCGGCGCCAGGCCGCCCTTCGCCAGGGTGTCCGGGGTGACGACGTAGTCGCCCGGCACCGCCGGGTTGCTCGGGAACAGCGCGACCACCTTGAGCTTGATGTCCTTCGCCTGGAACTTCATCGTGACGGTGTCACCGATCCCGAAGCCCTTGCTCTTCGCCTGGTTCTCCGAGATCGCGACCGTGCCCGGGCCCAGTGCTGCGAACGAACCCGCGACGGTGGGGACCGAGAACGCGAGTCCGAAGGCCTTCGGGTCGACACCGACCGTCCAGGCACTCCCCCCGCCCTTGAGCTCGGGGAAGGCGCTGCGCAGCTGCGTGACGCCGGAGACGCCGTCGAGCCCGCTGATCTCGTCGGCGACATCGGTGGAGAACGGCTGACCGACGACGTTGGACACGATGAACTGCGAGGTCAGCGACTTGCCGATCGCGGCGTCGGTGCTGGCCGACGCCGAGGCGCCGAAGATCGACATCATCGACATCAGGGCCAGCCCGAACATCAGGGCGCTGGCGGTCGCGCCGGTACGACGCGGGTTGCGCAGGGCGTTCTGTGCTGCCAGGCGGCCGATCATCCCGAACAGGCGGCGGTAGATCGCGCCGAACAGATGGAGCACCGGCTGCCCCAGGAACGCGCTCATGATGTAGACGCCGACGATGACGAGCAGGATGCCGGCGCCGATGGCCTGCAGGGCCGTGTTGCCGTCCCCGTTGAGGCCGAAGGCGATGCTCCCGGCACCGACCACCACCAGCACAGTGCCGATCAGGACTCGACGCCGCATCGTCGACTCCGTCAGGGCGACGTCGTCGCGCAGCGCCTCGATCGGCGCGATCCGGGAGGCCCGGCGCGCGGGGAACAGCGCAGCGGCGACCGTGACGCCGACGCCGATGACGTACGACCAGAGCACGGCCGACCAGGTCATCGGGAAGTCGGCCCGGCTCAGGTCCAGCCCGAACACCCCGAACAGCCACCGCAGCCCGAGCGCGAGCAGGTAGCCGACCCCCAGGCCGACGGTCGACCCGAGCAGCCCCACAGCCGTCGCCTCGAGCAGCACCGACCCGTTGACCTGTCTCCGCGAGGCGCCCATCGCGCGCAGCAGCGCCAGCTCCCGGCTGCGCTGGGCGACCAGGATCGAGAAGGTGTTGATGATGATGAACACCCCGACGATCAGCGAGACCGCGGCGAAGACCAGCAGGAAGGTCTGCAGGAAGCCGAGGATCTCGTCGAGGCTCTCCTTGTTCTTCTTGACGTAGGCATCTCCCGTCTGCGCGAACACGCCCTCCGGCAGCACCTTCTGCGCGGCCTTGGCGAGCTCCGTCTGGGAGACGCCAGGGGCTGCGTTGAGGGAGACGGTCGTGTACACGTCCTTGCCGCCGTAGAAGCGCTCCTGCATGAACTGGCTGTCGAAGACCGTCATGGTCGCGCCGTTCAGGCCGCCCGACCCGAACTCGACCAGACCGGTGAGCTTCGCCTTCATGACGGGTGGCCGGCCCGGTGTCGCCAGCTCGACCGTGTCCCCGATCTCGAAGTCACCCTTCTCGGCCGCGTCCACGTCGAGCGCGATCTCGTCCGGCCCGGTCGGGTAGTCACCCTTGGTGAGGGTGAGGATCGGCTTGCCGGTCAGCGACTGGGCGTCGGTCGGGTTGACGGCCAGGCCGGGCGGGCCGTTGCCGCCGATCACCTTGCCGTCCTTGCCGATCACGAACACGGTCTGGAGCGTGTTCTGCGGGCTGGCGGACCCGACCTCGGGCAGTGCCTCGAGTTCGGAGACGACACTGGCCGGGAAGGTGCGGTTGTCCTGGCCGGAGTCGAAGTCGTTGGCACCCTTGAACGCCACCTCGACGTCGGCGGTGCTGCCCTCGATGATGTCGTCGAAGGCGCCGCCCATCGCGTTGGTGAAGATCATGGTCCCGGCGACGAACGCCACGCCCAGCACGATCGAGAACGCGGAGAGCAGCAGGCGCAGCTTGCGGGCGAAGAGGTTGCGCCAGGTCACGCGCCACACGTCAGCCGTCCTCGCCGGGCGGGGCGGGCTCGCGAGAGGCGAGCTCCTGCATCTTGTTCAGCACCTGCTCGCGGTCGGGACGGCGGAGCTCGTCGACGATCTTGCCGTCGGCGAGGAAGACCACCCGGTCGGTGTACGCCGCCGCCACGGGGTCGTGGGTGACCATCACGATGGTCTGGCGGCTGTCGTCGACGCTCGAGCGGAGCAGGGTGAGCACCTCGGCTCCGGACTTCGAGTCGAGGTTGCCGGTGGGCTCGTCGGCGAAGACGATGTGCGGGCGGCTCATCAACGCGCGGGCGACTGCGACGCGTTGCTGCTGGCCCCCGGAGAGCTGGTTGGGCCGGTGGTCGAGCCGGTCAGCGAGGTCGACGGTCGCGATGACGGAGTCGTACCACTCCGGATCGGGCTTGCGGCCGGCGATCGACAGCGGCAGCAGGATGTTCTCGCCGGCGGTCAGCGTGGGCACCAGGTTGAAGGACTGGAACACGAACCCGATCCGCTCGCGGCGCAGCATGGTCAGCTTCTTGTCGGACAGGCTGCCGATCTCGGTGTCGCCGATGTAGACCTGCCCGGAGGTGGGGACGTCGAGCGCGGCGCAGCAGTGCATCAGCGTCGACTTGCCCGACCCCGAGGGCCCCATCACGGCGGTGAACTCACCCGACGCGATGTCGAGGCTCACCCCGTCCAGGGCGCGCACCTCGGCGTCACCCGACCCGTAGATCTTGGTCAGGTCGACCACTCGCGCCGCCACCGTCGTGTCGCTGTCCACCACCGTCATGGCACAACCGTGCCAGTCCGTGGGTGATACCGCACTCGGGTATGTCCCCGAGTCGGTTCAGGGTGCGGCTTTTGTCAGCCTCTGCGGAGCAATCGCCTCAGCACGAGCAGCACCACGACCACGCCGAGGGCCTGTTTCCAGTAGCTCTTCAGCAGCACCGGCAGCACCGTGGCGCCGAGGTCGAGGGCATCGTCGCCACCTGACGTCGCACCGGCCCGTGCCGACGGCGCCTCGTCGAGACCGCGCACGTTGGTGGCGGGCTCGGGTGGCTCGGTCGGCGTCGACGACGGCGCAGCAGCCTCCTGAGGCGCCGGCTCGGCCTCCTCGGCGCGGCCGCCGAGGCCGCGCCCACCTTCTGCTCCAGGCAGTCGGTGAACTGGCCGAGCAGCTTGTCGCTGACGTCCTGCATCACGCCCCGCCCGAACTGGGCGGGCTTGCCGGTGATGGCCAGCTCGGTGAGGACCTCGACCCGGGTGCCCGTGCCGGCCTCGGTCATGGTGGCGGTGACGTGGGCGCCGGCGGTGCCGTTGCCGCGCTTGTCCTTGCCCTTCGCGTCGATCACCATCCGCCGGGCCGTCTCGTCCTTCTCCGTGAAGGTGCCCGAGCCGTTGTAGACGAGCGCGATCGGTCCCAGCTTGACCTTGCAGGACCCCTGGAAGGTGTCGCCCTCGACCGAGGTGACCACGGCTCCCGGGAAGCAGGCGGCCACCGACTCGATGTCGTTGAAGGCGGTCCACGTCTCCTCGACGCTCGCCGGGACGGTGAACTCGTGCTTGAGCTCCAAGGGATCAGCCTCCAGCCGCGGCGACCACGGCCCGTCGGGTCAGCACCGTGGCGAGGTGCCTGCGGTAGTCGGCGTCGCCGTTGAGGTCCGACGGCGGGTTGGTGCCCTCGGCGGCCTGGTCGCACGCGGCGCGTACGCCGTCCGCGGTGGCCTCCTGGCCGACCAGGGCCTGCTCGGTGGCGCTGGCCCGCAGGGCGGTGTTGCCCATGTTGACCAGGCCGATCCGGGCCTCGCTGATCGTGCCGCCGTCGGTCTTGACGGCCGCGGCGACGGCCACGATCGGCCACTGGTGGGCGACCCGCACGAACTTCTCGTAGTGGCTGCCCCAGCCGTCGTACTTCGGGACCCGGATGTGGGTCAGGATCTCGTCCTCCCCCACCGCCGTGGTGAACAGGTCCTCGAAGAAGTCGGCCGCGGCCACCGTGCGCTCACCACCCTGTCCGGCGATGACCAGCTCGGCGTCGAGCGCCAGGATCGGCGCCCCGCAGTCACCCGCGGGATCGGCGTGCACGAGCGCGCCGCCGAGGGTGCCGCGGTGCCGGATCTGCGGGTCGGCGACCTCCGAGATCGCCTTGTGCAGCAGGCCGAGGCTGTTCCTCACCCCGTCGTGGGCGAGGATCTCGTAGTACGGCGCCATCGCACCGATCACGATCGAGTCGCCGTCGTCGCGGATCTCCTTGAGGGTGTCGATGCCCGCCGATGTCGACGAGCAGGTCGGGCGCGTTCAGCCGCATCCGGAGCACCGGCAGCAGCGACTGGCCCCCGGCGATGACCTTGGCGTCGTCGCTCTGCGACAGCGCCGAGAGGGCCTCCTCGACCGAGGACGGGGCGAGGTAGTCGAACTTGGCGGGGATCATGCGCCTGCTCCATCCGTGCGGTCGGTCTGGCCCTCGTGGCCGGTGGACTCGTCGAAGTGCGGTGCCGCACCTCCGGTGGTCGGGTCGGCGCCTCCGGAGTCGCCGGCGTGGATGGCCCTCCAGACCCGCTCGGGGGTGCACGGCATCTGGATGTCGCTGACCCCGAACTGGCGGACCGCGTCGACCACCGCGTTGACCACGGCGGGGGTCGAGGCGATCGTGCCGGCCTCACCGACGCCCTTGGTCCCGAGCGTGTTGGTCAGCGACGGCGTGGTGTTGTGGTCCACGTCGAAGCTGATCGCGTCGGCGGCCGTCGGCACCAGGTAGTCGACGAAGGACGCCGAGACGAGCGTGCCGGCCTCGTCGTGGACGGCCTCCTCGAACAGCGCCTGCGCGATGCCCTGCATCAGGCCGCCGTGCACCTGACCGGCCACGATCAGCGGGTTGATCACGTTGCCGATGTCGTCGACGCAGGTGTACTTGCGCATCTTGATCTGACCGGTCTCGGTGTCGACCTCGACCGCGCACAGGTGGGTGCCGTGCGGGAAGTTGAAGTTCACCGGGTCGTACGTCGCGTCGGAGTCGATCGACGGCTCCACACCGTCGGGCAGGTCGTGCGCGGCGAACGCCGCCATGGCCACCTCGGCGATGGCGACGCCCTGGTCGGTGCCGCGGACGCCGAGCCGGCCGTCCTTGAACTCGATGTCGTCGACGTTGGCCTCGAGCATGTGCGCCGCGATCGGCTTGGCCTTCTCGATCACCTTGTCGGCGGCCTTGACCAGCGCCTCACCACCGACGACCAGTGACCTCGACCCGTAGGTGTCCAGGCCCTTGTGGGCGACCTGGGTGTCACCGTGCAGGATCTCGACGTCCTCGAACGCGACCCCGAGCCGGTCGGCCACGATCTGGCTGAACGCCGTCTCGTGGCCCTGGCCGTGGGCGCTGGCCCCGGTGACCACCTCGACCTTCCCCGTCGGCAGCATCCGCACGCTCGCGTGCTCCCAGCCACCGGCGCCGTAGTTGAGCTGGCCGAGCACCCGGCTCGGCGCGAGGCCGCACATCTCGGTGAACGTCGAGACGCCGATGCCGAGCTGGACGGGGTCGTTCTCGTCCCGTCGCCGCTTCTGCTCGGCCCGCAGCTCGTCGTACCCGAAGCTGGCCTTGGCCATGGCCGTGGCCTCCTCGTAGTTGCCGGAGTCGTACTCCAGGCCGGCGACCGTGGTGAACGGGAACTCGTCGTGCTTGATCCAGTTCTTCTCGCGGATCTCCAGCGGGTCCACGCCGAGCTCGGTGGCGAGCTCGTCCATCAGCCGCTCGATGGCGTACGTCGCCTCCGGCCGGCCGGCCCCGCGGTAGGCGTCGGTCCACGTCTTGTTGGTCAGCACCGTCTGGCAGGCGAAGTGGTACGCCGGGAACTTGTAGATCGCGTTGAACATGAACGCACCGAGCACCGGCACCCCGCCACCGACGAGCGCGACGTGCGAGCCGAGGTCGGCCAGCAGCTCGACCTTGAGGCCGGTCACGCTGCCGTCCTTCTCGGCGGCCAGGGTGAGCTTCTGCCACTGGTCACGGCCGTGGTGGCCGGCCATCAGCGACTCGGAGCGGGTCTCGGTGTACTTGACCGGCTTGTGCACCTGCCGCGCCACCCACCAGGCGATCCACTCCTCCGGGGTCACCTGGAGCTTGCCGCCGAAGCCGCCGCCGACGTCGGGGGCGATCACACGGATCTTCGACTCGGGTACGCCGGTCGTCGCGGCCAGCGCGAACCGGAGGATGTGCGGGATCTGCGTCGCCGACCACATCGTGAGCTGCTCGCCCGTGGGGTCGACCACGACCGAGCGTGGCTCCATGAACGCGGGGATGAGCCGCTGCTGGCGGTACTCGCGCTCGATGACGATGCCGTCGCCGCGCGCCTTCTCGATGGCGTCCTCGACGTTGCCGCCGGTGCCGGCCTCCGCGGAGTCGAAGACCCACAGCGCGCTCTTGTTGGTGCCGAGGTCGGGGTGCGCGAGCACCGTGTCGGCCGCGGCCTCCTTGAGGTCGAGCGCGGCGGGCAGCTCCTCGTAGTCGACGTCGACCAGCTCGGCGGCGTCGCGCGCCTCGGCCGGCGTGCGGGCCACCACGACCGCGACGATCTCGCCGGCGAAGCTGACCCGGTCGGCCGGGATCGGCGGGTGGTCGGGGGTCACCTGGTCGGTGGTGATCGCCCAGGCGTTGATCAGCACACCGGCGGACTCGTCGAGGTCGCCGCCGGAGTAGACGGCGACGACGTTGGGGGCGGCCTTGGCCTCCGTGGTGTCGATCGAGGTGATCTTCGCGTGCGCGAACGGGCTGCGCACCATGGCCATGTGCAGCATCCCGGGCAGCGTGATGTTGTCGGTCCAGCGGGTCCGGCCGGTGATCAGTCGCTGGTCCTCCTTGCGGCGCCGGTCGCGGCCGATCTCGCTGGCAAGGGGGGTGTCCTGGGTGGCAGTCATCTCAGGCCTCCACCTTCTCGGCCTCGGCCTGCTGGGCCGGCGCCTCGGCCGCCGCGGCGGTCTGCACGGCCTTCACGATGTTGTGGTAGCCGGTGCACCGGCAGAGGTTGCCCTCGAGCCCGTTGCGGATCTCGTCCTCGGAGGGGTTCGGGTTGTCGTTGAGCAGGTCGATGGACTGCATGATCATTCCCGGCGTACAGAAGCCGCACTGGAGCGCGTGGCACTCGTGGAAGGCCGCCTGCACGGCGTGCAGGGTGCCGTTCTCGGCGAGGCCCTCGATGGTGGTCACGTCGTGGCCGTTGGCCTGGACGGCGAGCACGTTGCAGGACTTCACGCTGCGGCCGTCGAGGTGGACGGTGCAGGCGCCGCAGTTGCTGGTGTCGCACCCGATCACGGTGCCGGTCTTGCCGAGCTTCTCGCGGAGGTACTGGACGAGCAGCATCCGGGGTTCGACGTCGTCGGAGACTCTCGATCCGTCGACGGTGAGTTCGATCCTGGCCATGGGCGCACTCCTTGAGGTGCCGGGGAACCGTGTGATGCGGCTCACGCTAGGCCCCGCGGGTTGGCCAAAGGTTGGCCCTCAGCCGGCGTCGGGGAACACGCAGAACTCGTTGCCCTCGGGGTCGGCCAGGACGGTCCAGCGCGGCTGGTCCCACAGGTGCGTGGCGCCCTGCGCGATGAGCTGCTCGGCGTCGCCGTAGACGTCCCAGTGGATCCGGTTCTTGACCGTCTTGGGCTCCGGCACCGGTTGGAAGACCAGCCAGTTGAACGGCATGTCCGGCACCTCCTCGAGCCACCACCACGGCTGGCCCTCGTTGCGCGGGGTGACTCCCAGGACCTCGCCCCACCAGGCGGTGATCGCCGGGGGGTCGACGGAGTCGACGATCAGCTCGCAGGTGCGGTACGCCGGAGGCTCGTCGCGCACGAACGCACAGAGCTCGCCGCCCTCGGGGTCGAGCAGGACCGTCCAGCGGTCGGTGTCGTAGCCGGGGGCGATCGTGGCGCCCAGAGCCAGCAGGGAGTCCACCGAGTCGGTGTAGACGTCGAGGTGGACGCGGTGCTTGACGGTCTTCGGCTCCGGCACCGGGCAGAGCGCGATGCCCATGCCCTCGACGTCACCGACGACGTCGCCCGGGTCGCCGGGTCCGCGGCCGGCGGCGTACGAGCAACCGGTCGCCGCCGCCCAGAACCTCCCCAGGGCGACACCGTCGCCGCTGGTGTCGATGCACAGCTCCTTGAACCTCGTCACACTCCACTCCTCCCGTGCCGGTCAGCCGATCAGCGCCCCGGTAGCCTGACACGCATGTCCCAGCAGACTCCTGACTCCACCCTGCCCCGACACCAGCGGGCCTGGGGACACGGCCTCGCGACCATCGCCGAGGACGGCACCGTCCTCGACACCTGGTACCCCTCACCGCAGCTCGGTGACGTCACCGGTGAGGCGGCTCCGGAGTCGTTGGCCGCGCTGGCGCAGAAGTTCCCCGAGCGCCGCGTGCACACCGACGTGGTCACCGTCTCGATCGACCTCGGCACCCCTCCCGAGGACGCCAGCGACGCCTACCTGCGCCTGCACCTGCTCAGCCACCGCCTGGTCCGGCCCCACGAGGTCAACGTCGACGGCATCTTCGGCGTGCTGGCCAACGTCGTGTGGACCTCGCACGGGCCGTGCGCGGTGGCCGACTTCGAAGAGGTGCGGCTCGCCCTGCGCGCGCTGGGTCCGGTGCAGGTCTTCGGCGTCGACAAGTTCCCGCGGATGACCGACTACGTGCTGCCCACCGGTGTCCGGATCGCCGACGCCGACCGCGTGCGGCTCGGTGCCCACCTCGCGGAGGGCACCACCGTGATGCACGAGGGCTTCGTCAACTACAACGCCGGCACGCTCGGCGCCTCGATGGTCGAGGGCCGGATCAGCGCCGGCGTCGTCGTCGGCGACGGCTCCGACATCGGTGGCGGCGCGTCGATCATGGGCACGCTGTCGGGTGGCGGCAAGGAGGTCATCTCCATCGGCGAGCGCTGCCTGCTCGGCGCCAACGCCGGCATCGGCATCTCCCTGGGCAACGACTGCGTGGTCGAGGCCGGTTGCTACGTCACCGCCGGCACCAAGGTGACCATCAAGGACATCGACTCCAAGCCGAAGGTGGTCAAGGCCGCCGAGCTCTCCGGAGCCGACAACGTCCTGTTCCGCCGCAACTCGGTCACCGGCGCCATCGAGGCGCAGCCCTGGGACCGCGAGGGCATCAGCCTGAACGCGGCGCTGCACAGCAACTGACCAGACTCCCTTCCCCATGAGACTCCGGACCCTGGTCTTCCTCGTCGTCCTCGCCGTGGTGGTCGGTGTCGGGCGTCGCGTTCTGGCGCGGCTCCGGTCCGCTGCCCGATCCCGAGGGCTGCTCGGTCACGCTCGACGGCCACCGCGTCGACCTCTCGACCGAGCAGGCGGAGAACGCGACGCTGATCGCCGCCATCGGGGTGAACCGCGGCCTGCCCGCCCGGGCGGTCTCGATCGCCCTGGCCACGGCGTACCAGGAGAGCAAGATCCGCAACCTCGACCACGGCGACCGCGACTCGCTGGGGATCTTCCAGCAGCGGCCGTCGATGGGCTGGGGTACGCCGCAGCAGGTGCGCGACCCGTACCACGCGATCAACGCCTTCTACGACGCGCTGGTCAAGATCGACGGCTACGAGAAGATGCGGATCACCGAGGCGGCGCAGAAGGTGCAGCGCTCCGGGTTCCCGGAGGCCTACGAGGACCACGCCATCGACGCCCGCGCGCTGGCCTCGGTGCTCACCGGCTACAGCCAGGGCGGGCTGTTCACCTGCGTCGTGCACGAGCCCACCGAGACCGGCGACGCCGACCGGGTGGTGCGCCAGGTGAAGCGGGCCTTCGGCGACGTCGACATCGCCAAGACCGGCTCGCGCCAGGACGTGGCGCGTCACCCTGCCCGACAGCGACGCCGGACGCCGGCTGGGCTGGTCGGTCTCGCAGTTCGTGCTCGCCCACGGCGTCGAGCTGCACCCGCACCGGGTGGCCCACGCGGCCAAGCAGTGGCGCGTGGGTCGCGACTCCGAGGACGGCTGGGTCTCCGGCGGCGGTGCGGACGCCCGCGAGGTCCGGATCGGGATGGGCTGAGCCAGCCGCTAGCCCCAGCCGCTCGGCGGCCGCCGCCACCCGCTCGTCGGTCGCGGTGAAGGCGACCCGCACGTGCTGCTCGCCGGCGCGGCCGTAGAACGCTCCCGGCGCGACCAGGATCCCGCGCTCGGCGAGCCACGCGACGGTGTCCCAGCACGGTTCGTCGCGGGTGGCCCAGAGGTAGAGCGACGCCTCGGAGTGGTCGATCCGGAAGCCGGCCGACTCCAGGACGGCCCGGAGCGTCGTACGACGGGCCGCGTAGCGCGCGTGCTGCTCCTCGACGTGGGCGTCGTCGTCGAGGGCGGCGATCATCGCGCGCTGCTGGGGTCCGGGCATCATCAGGCCGAGGTTCTTGCGCACGGCGAGCAGCTCGCCGACCACGGCGGGGTCACCGGCGACGAACGCGCAGCGGTAGCCGGCCAGGTTGGAGCGCTTGGACAGCGAGTGCACCGCGAGGATCCCCTCGTGGGAGCCGCCGCTGATGTCGGGGTGCAGCACCGAGCAGGCGGGCGCGTCCCAGGTGCACTCGATGTAGCACTCGTCGCTGACCAGCAGCACGCCCCGCTCGCGGCACCAGTCGACGACCTTGCGCAGGTGCTCCTTCGGCAGCACCCGGCCGGTCGGGTTGGACGGCGAGTTGAGCCAGAGCAGCTTCGGCGTCCGTGGTCCGGTCGCGGTGAGCGAGTCGGCGGCGAGCACGTCGGCGCCGGCCAGCTTCGCGCCCACGTCGTAGGTCGGGTAGGCGAGCTCGGGGAAGACCACGAGGTCGCCGGCGCCGATCCCGAGGTGCACCGGCAGCGACGGCGATCAGCTCCTTCGAGCCGACCACCGGGATGACCCCGTCGAGACCCAGGCCGGTCACGCCGTGGCGACGGGAGAGCCAGTTGATGCACGCCTGGCGGGTCGCGGGAGTGCCGATCGTGACCGGGTAGCCGGGTGAGTCGGTGGCCTCACGCAGCGCCTGCTGCACGACCTCGGGGGTCGGGTCGACGGGCGTGCCGATCGAGAGGTCGACGATGCCGCCGGGATGTGCGCGCGCCTTCTCGGCGTACGGCGTCAGCTGGTCCCAGGGGAAGTCGGGGAGACGGGCGGAGACTCGCGTCGTCAGTCCTGCGGCTGGGGCGGGAGCGCCTCGATCAGCGGGTGGTCCTTGTCGATCTCACCCATCTTGGCCGCGCCACCGGGAGAACCGAGGTCGTCGAAGAAGTGCACGTTGGCGTCGTAGTACTCCTTCCACTGCTCCGGGGTGTCGTCCTCGTAGTAGATGGCCTCGACCGGGCACACCGGCTCGCACGCACCGCAGTCCACACACTCGTCGGGGTGGATGTAGAGCATCCGCTTGCCCTCGTAGATGCAGTCGACCGGGCACTCGTCGACGCACGCACGGTCCTTCAGGTCGACGCAAGGCTGGGCGATGACGTAGGTCACCTGAGTCCTCCTACAGGGTTCGGTCCGGTGCGGACGAGTCCCAAGCCTAGTATCCCACCGTGACCCGCGAAGAGGTGCCCGAGGATCGACACGGGAGCACCTCCCTCCTCGGCCCCCACGTGGTCGGCCAGCGGGTCGTCGTACGCCGTCTGGTGCGCGGTGAGACGGGCCCTTCGGGTGGCCCCGCGATGACCGACGTGCTGGGCGTCTGCGAGTCGTGGGACGACGGCCGGGTGGTCGTACGACGCGAGCAGGGCGACCGGGTCATCATCGACACCGCCGACATCGTCTCGGGCAAGCCGGTCCCGCCGCGTCCGACCCTGCACCGCCGCCTCGACCCGGTCACGGCCGACCGGCTCGCGCTGCCGGGCTGGCAGCCGGTCGAGAGCGAGCCCCTCGGCGAGTGGGTGCTGCGTGCGTCGGGCGGGTTCTCCTCGCGCGGCAACTCGGTGCTCGCGCTCGGCGATCCCGGGATCGCCCTGACGGAGGCGGTCGGAGCGGGTGCACGCGTGGTACTCCGCCCGGTCGCTCCCGCCGCGCGCCCACGTGCACCTCGACGAACCGGCAGCGGCGGCGTTCGCCGCAGCCGGCTGGACGACCTACGACCCGACCCTGCTGATGCTCGGCGGGGTGTCGAAGGTGCTGCGCCGGCTCGGCCGGCCCGACGTCGAGGTCAGCGCACTCCCCCTGGTCGACGAGGGCTGGCTGGCCAGTGACGAGCGGGCCGCCCGCTACGGCGACCCGGCCCGGCAGGTCCTCGAGGCCGGCGAGGTCACGTTCGCGACCGTGCGCGACGAGGCAGGCAACGTGCTCGCCCGGGGGCGAGGTGCGTTCCACGGCGACTGGGTCGGGGTCTCCTCGCTGTGGACGCGCGAGGACGCCCGGCGTACCGGTCTGGGCAGTGCGGTGCTGCGTCCCTACTGGAGTGGGGTGCCGAGCGCGGAGCGACGACGACCTACCTGCAGGTGGTCGTCGCGAACACCGTCGGCCCAGGAGCTTTACAGCCGCCAGGGCTACGAGGTGCACCACCGCTACGATTACCTGGTCGCTGGATCTCGTCGTCGTGACCTACGCATCGTGCACCTCCGGCACCCTGATGTGCGCGTCGCGCCGAGGCCAGCCAGGCTTCGTACGCAGCTGGATCGTCGTACGCCGAGTCGACGATGTAGAGACCCGCGCACCGGCACGCTCCCGCCGATCTCGGTGAGCACCGGCCGCAGCGTGAGCTCCGGGGCCAGTGCGTGGGCGGGGCCGGCGCCGAGCATGAACGGCACCGCCACCCCGCTGAGCCCGTCGGTGGCGAACCGGTCGAGGAACAGCTTGAGCAACCCGGTGTAGGTGCCCTTGTACGTCGGCGAGGCGACGACCACGAGATCGGCCGCACCGACCTGCGCGACGAGGTCGGCGACGTGCGGGTCCGACCAGTCGAGCAGGGCCGGGCCCAGCTCGGCCAGGTCGACGACGAGGTCGGGCTGCTCGCCCGAGAGCTCGGTGGCCAGCCAGGTCGCGGCGGCGAGCGTGCGCGACTGCGGCTTGGGGTTGCCGACGACGACGGCGACGCGAGGCGCCCGGGCGGGGCTGGGTGGACGTGGGGCTCATCGCGCTCCTCGTTCTGATCGACTCCGATAACACTTATATGCATCAGATTACTCGTCTTTGAGGCCGAGCCAAGGACCGCCCACTCCTCGGGCGCGCTGTCAGGTCAGGGCAGGCAGGAGGGCTGGTACGACGGGCTGGCCGGCCCGACCCGACCCAGGGCGTTCAGGGCGAGCCGGATCGCCGGGCCGTCCGACGGGATCAGCAGGTGGTCGGCGAGGTCGAGGCGGCACTTGTCCTGGAGCCGGACGTTGGTGGTGTTCGGGCCGGCCAGGAACCCGGAGGTGTGCGGGAGCACCACCTCGTCGTACCTGGTCACGATGTTGGTGTAGCTGACCGGCCCGGGCGTCTCGTCACCGGCGTTGAGGTGGGTGCAGGAACGTCGAGCCGGTCTTCTGCTGCAGGCACGAGGGGCACAGGTAGTTCAGGCCCGGCGTCAGCAGCAGCGGGTTGGAGGTGCCGTGGTTCGACGGCGCCAGCCCGACGAGGTCGTCGACCTTGCTCGCTCCCCCGAGGAACTTGAGGTAGTAGCGCGGCATCATCCCGCCCTGGGAGTGCCCGACCATCGACACCTTGGCGGCGCCCGGTGGCCGCGAGCACCCGGTCGACGTACGTCTTGAGCTGGGCGGCCGAGTCCTCGATCGGGCCGGTCGCGCGGTTGCCGTAGTCGAGCGCGAACACGCAGTAGCCGGCGGCGTCGAGCGACCAGGTCAGCCGCTGGAGCAGGTTCTGGCTGTCACCGAAGGTGCCGTGCACGATCACCACGGGCGTCGGGTGGGCCTTGCTCGGCTTGCACGACCAGTCGTTGGCGCCGGCCAGCGCGAGCGACCGCGGTGCGGGGGTGCTGGCCTGGGCCGGCGACGCGACCAGGGCACTGGCCCCGATCACCAACGACAGCAGTGCACTGATGACCCCGAGCAGGGCGATCCTGGAACGAGTGGCCATGGTCTCTCCCGAGTCAGTCCTGGTTGCTCCGCCCCGGCTTCGGCTTGGGCTTCGGCTTCGGCTTGTCGGGCTTCGGCTTCGGCGGCGCACCGCAGCGAACGGTGTCGCCGGCGATGTAGTCGGTGTGGAACTTCTCCTTGCGCAGCACCTTGCCAGATCCGAGCTCGTGGAAGGTCCGGAAGACGTTCACGCTGAAACCCGACGTCCCGCTGGCCTCCTCGCAGTCGGCGTCCTGGAGGTAGCGCACCTGCGGTGAGCGGTAGTCGGTGCGCGGGCCGTTGGCGCTGGTGATCCGCCAGTGCTTGGTGGAGTACATCGAGACGGTCGCCGCGCCCTCCTCGGTCGGGCTCGACTTGCGCACGTGGGCCTTGATCAGCACGCCGTAGGGAGTGGTGTTGGTGAACTTCAGGTCGACCGACGGCCAGGCGACGGTGGCCTCGCGTCCCTCGGGATAGCGGTCGATGTAGACGGAGTGCGGCTTGTGCTCGACGTCCTCGAGGCCCGCGAAGTACATCGCGTTGAACGTCGTGGTGGCGATCTGCGAGACGCCGCCGCCGAGGTCCTTCTTGAAGATGCCGTCGGAGACGATGTAGCCCTCGGTGAACCCGTTGTCCTTGGTCCGCTCCCCCACCGTGTCGTTGAGGCTGAAGGTCTCGCCCGGCTTCAGCACGGTGCCGTCGACGAGCTCGGCCGCGCGCGGGAGGTTGACGTTGCGGTAGTCGGCGTAGGGGAAGTTGGTGGTGAAGGTGCTCACTCGCTGGGTGATCCCGAGCTTCTCGGCGTCCTCGGTGGTGAACGCCGGCTGGTCGGTGACCTTCCCCTTCAGCACGATCCGCCGCTGCGCTCCCTGTCGTACGGCGGCCGCGGCGAACCGGTCCTCGAGCTCCTGGGGATCGAGCTCGACACCGACCCTCGCCGGGACGATGCGCGGCTTGCCCTTGCGGATCTCGAACCGGGCGTCCTGGGGCTCCCGGCCGATCGTCGTCATGACCGGCTCGAGGCCCTCCAGCATCAGCTCGCCGTCCACGACGGGCACGAGCTTGCCGTCCTCGGGCTCCATGGACAGGCCCTGCGGCGAACAGCCGCTGGGGCGCGACCACTCGCTGGCCCGCCAGCACGAGCGTCACCGGGCCGGACATCGCCGGCTCGCCGAACGTCTCGCAGAGCCTCGCGGACCGCGGCCTCCGACGACCTCGGGCTGCTTGACCTCGGTGGGCAGCTTCTGGGAGCCGCCGTGCAGGAACCGGCGCTCGAGGATCTCCTGGGTCGCCCCGCGCGAGACCACCTGGCCCGCCTTGCCGAAGACGGGGACGGCGCGGCCGTCGCGGAACTCGATGCTCCCCTCCACCGGCCGGCCCCCCGAGACCGCTGCTCAGCTCGTCGAGCGCCGCCTGCATCTCGGACTGGTCGACCGCCACCTCCGCGTGGTGGTCGCCACCGCCGGTGACCACCTCCCACATCCGGGTGAGCCCGAAGCCGGACCCTCCGCCCGCCTCCTCGATCGAGGCCGGGTAGTCGATGTCGAGACCTGCCTCGCGCGGGTCGACGGTGACCGAGCGCCCGTCGCCGTAGCTGACCTGGATCGGGTCGTGCGGTGCGCGGCTCCAGCTCGGCACGCAGCTTCTTCTCCGCCGCCGCGGGGGCCAGACCGGCGATGCTGACGCCCTCGACCTCGGCGTTGCGGGGCGCCTCGTCGCCGGCGTAGAGGTAGACCCCGCCCCACAGGAGGCCGCCGAACAGCACCAGCCCCAGGACGGTGAACCCCGCGACCTTGGCGCCGAGGGGTGGTGAGCCGCCGGTCACGCGAGCCCGGCGAAGAGGTCCGTCTCGAGGCCGTCAGGCCCCGACGGCCCCGGTGTGCCCTTGGCGATGCGGAAGAACTCGGTGCCCCAGATCTCGTTGCCCTTGTTGTTGGACAGCGCGAAGAACGGGCCGTCGACCGCGATCTGGGTGGCGTGCGCGCGCATGGCGTCCATCTTGGCGGCGGCGTAGTCGTCGGCGTCGATCATGGTGGTGAGGTCCTCGTCGGAGACCATGAACTTCGGCAGCTCCCCGTCGGGGTCCATGCCCTCGAAGGTGGTGAGGTCACCCGCCTCACGCAGGTCGCGCAGTCCCTGGCGCACCCGGCTGGCCGACATGGCGCCCCAGTAGACCTTGTCGACGTCGTGGGCCTCACCGAGGTCGCGGCGGTAGGACGGCACCGCCGCCAGCGCCACGGCGTACGTCGCCACGCGATGGGCCTGGATGTGGTCGGGGTGGCCGTAGCCGCCGAACTCGTCGTACGTCACCAGCACCTGGGGGCGCACCTCGCGGATCACCTCGACGAGGTCAGTGGCCGCCTCGGTCAGGTCGGCGTTCCAGAAGGCGTTCTCGTGCACGTCGTCAGCCGGGATCGCGTGGCCGTCGGCGTGCCACTGCATGCCGGAGTCGCGGTAGCGCTTGAACCCGCCGAGGTAGCGGTGGTCGGTGACCCCGAGCGCCTTCATCGCGTTGTCGAGCTCGACCTTGCGCTGGTCGGCGAGGGTGTCGTCCTTGTCCGCGGCCATGTGCTCCATCTCGGGCACCAGGATCTCGCCCATCTCCCCGCCGGTGCAGGTGACCAGGGTGACGCCCACCCCTTCGGCCGCGTAGCGGGCCATGGTCGCTCCCTGCCCGATGCTCTCGTCATCCGGGTGAGCGTGCACGAGCAGGAGGTGCTTGTTCATGCGGGTGATCCTAGGGCGCGGCACCTACAGTTCTCGCTTGACCCGTCGGGGCGCGGACGGGAGCACGATCGGCGCTGCTCGGCGCGGGTGGCTCGTCCGGCTCCAGCCAGCCGTCGTACTCCTCGACGAGGAGCTCCAGCATCACCACCGGTGCGTCGCTGGAGACCACCCACGGGTGGTCCTCGTCGTCGTCCTCACCTGCGAACGGCTCCCGTTCGCAGGCGGCGTCGAAGCCGTCCCGGAGGAGCCGCGCGACGACGGCCCGGGCGTGGTCCTCGTCGAAGAAGACGCCGCGCATCAGCCGTCTCCCCGCAGTCCGGGAAGGTCGCGCAGCACGTCGAGGAACGGTACGTCGGCCCCGGCCCAGCTCACCTCGTCGAGCTCGGCGGCCCGCAGCCAGCGCACGGCGTCGTGCTCGTGCGGCACCGGGTCGCCGTCGACCAGCCGGGCGAGGACGACCCGCAGCTCGAGGTCGTCCGCGATCCGGGAGCGCCCGTCCAGCTCGCCGGTGACCTCGACGACGCAGCCGAGCTCCTCCTCGATCTCGCGGACGGCGGCCCGCTCGAGCGGTCTCCGCCGCCTCGACCTTGCCGCCGGGGAGCTCCCAGAGTCCGGCGAGGGCGGGCGGGTGGGCCCGGCGGGCCGCGAGCAGGCGACCCTGCTCGATGATCGCGACACCCACGACTTCCCTGGCCACCGCACGCATGCGCACCAATGTAGGGGGCGGACTCTGGCTAGGTTGGACCGGTGAGTGCGGATCCGTCGTCGAGCATCCACCTACGTCGTACCGACGAGAACGGCGCCGACATCGAGGCCGCCGTCGCTCGCTACGGGCGTCGCGTGGGGATCGCGGGCGTGCTCGCCCACCTCAACCGGCAAGCGGCACGCGCCCGCGTGCCCGGCACCGCGGTCGACTGGGGTTTCCGCTGGAACGACGGCGACGAGGCCACCGAGCGGTGGTGGCCCCAGGGCATCACCACCTCGGCGGACGCCAGCGACGCCGAGGACATCGACGGGCGGCGGCTGCTCGTCACCAGCTGGTACTCCAAGACCGTGCGCGGGGAGAACCGCGGCAGCCGCATCACCGTCGTCGACATCGACACCCTGGAGTACCGCCACGTCCTGCTCGTGGTCCCGGAGCGGACGCGCGGCGGGGAGGTCGAGCTGAAGCCGCTGCTCGTCCACGCCGGCGGCCTCGTCTGGTGCGGTCCCTACCTCCACGTCGCCGGGACCAGGCGCGGGCTGTTCAGCTGCCTGGTCGACGACATCGTCCGGGTGCGCTCGACCGACGACGTCTTCGGCTACCGCTACGTCCTGCCGGTGCGGTTCGCGTACGACGCGGCCGCGACCGAGGGCGTGGAGCTGATGCGCTACTCGTTCCTGTCCCTGGACCGCGGGACCCAGCCGCCGCAGCTCGTCGCCGGCGAGTACGGCGTCTCGGAGATGACCCGCCGACTGGTGCGCTACCCGCTCGACCCGGAGACCTTCCACCTGGCCGCGCACGAGGACGGCACCTCACGACCGGTCTGGCTCGACGAGCGCGGGCTCGGGCACATGCAGGGGGCGACCGTGGTCGGCGACACCTACTACGTCACTGCCAGCCGGGGCCGCTACCGCCTGGGCCGGATGTACGTCGGGGAGCCGGGCCGGTTCCGCGGCTTCCCGCGAGCCCTGCCCGTCGGCCCCGAGGACATCTCCTACTGGCCCTCGACCGACCGGCTCTGGTCTCTCACGGAGTACCCGGGCCGGCGGTTCGTGTTCGCGATGGACCGCGCCCAGTTCGACCGTCCGCGTCAGGGAGCGGTGGCCGGCACCGGGACGAGCTCGTCGGTCTCGGGGTCGAACTCGTAGCCCTCCGGCGGCGTGCAGGTCTCGGGTGAGACGACCGGCCCGTCGTTCGGCCCGGCGGTCTCGGCCGCACCCTGGTCGGCGCGCGCCGGCACCGGGCACTCGGGCAGCGGCTCGGGGTCGGCCGGCTTGGTCGGCTCCTCGGTGGGAGTCGGCGTCGGCTCCTCGGACGCAGGCGGCGTCGGGTCGGGCTCCTCGGCCGGCGGCGTCGGGTCGGTCGAGGGAGTCGGGTCGGTGGAGGGCGTCGGGTCGGTGGACGCACCGGTCGACGGACCAGTGGTCGGGCCGCTGGACGGCCCCTTGGACGGAGTCGAGTCGCTCGAGGGAGCAGCGGACGGCGACGACGACGACGTCGCGGCACCCGGCGTCACCGGGCGAGCCTTGGTCACCGGCGGCCTCGGCGTGGCGTGCGAGTCAGCGGTGGGCACGGGGGATGCGGCGTCCAGCGGGGTCGTCGTCGCCGGCACGGCCAGCGAGGCCACGAACGGGACGGAACCCATGCCGGTGAGGTCGGCCTTCTCGAAGACCGACGTCCAGGCGAGCACGGCCCGCAGGTAGGCGTCGGAACGGTTGTAGGAGAGCACCGCCGCCTTCAGGCCCGCGGCAGTGGAGAGGTCGCGGCCGCCGGCGCACAGGTAGACCATCGCGGCACCGGCCGAGTCGTAGATGTTCTGCGGGTCGCGAATCCCGTCGCCGTCCATGTCGAGGCCGACGACGCGCCAGCTCGAGGGGATGATCTGCATCGGGCCGAGCGCGCGGTCCCAACGGGTGTTGCCGTCCCAGGACCCGGCGTCGGTGTCGGCCACCGCGCTGTACTTCTTCCCGTCCAGCACCGGCCCGAGGATCGCCGGGGACACCCGGTGCCCGTCGAGCGAGTGACCGGCCAGGTTGCCGGACTCGACCTGGCCGATGGCGGCCAGCATCGGCGTGGTGATGTGGCACCCGGTCGGCGAGATCGCCACCGCGAGCGTGTACGCCGCGAGCACGTCGCCGGTGAGGTCGTCCGGCGCGGGCGTCAACGCGGAAGACGTCATGCCGAAGGCGTTGTCGGCGGCGTTCGAGACCTCGACAGGAGCCTGGAGGGGCACGGTGACGCTGGCCGGGGCGGCGGGTGGAGTCTCCAGGGCAGCGAGCCGGGCGGCGCTGTCGCCGTCGTCGTGCTGCGTCACCTGGATTCCAGGCGCCCAGAAGAAGCTGCTCATGAGCAGCACCGTGAGGCCGATCTTGACCCTCATTGTTCCGAGACTCCCCCTTGTGATCACCGGAGGCAAGGAACAGTCGATTCCCTGCCCGGTCGGGCAAGTGTCAGGTGCGGTGTGCCCTCAGACCAGCCACAACCCACAACTGCCACAAAAAGGACGGAAGCCGTCTAGACCTGTGTGGTCGGAATGTCCGGATCAGGCGGTCGGTCGTGGTAGCAGGGCGAGCTGGCGCGACTGGGCGACCAGCCGCCCGGTGGCGTCCCAGACCTCGCAGTCCTCCTCGAACTGACCCCCGGAGATGTTCCGGGTCGCATGGCGCACGATCACCCAGCCCGGCGCCGGCTTGGCGCGCACGTGCGCGGTCAGCTCGAGGGTCGGGGCCCAGCCCGGGAGGCCGAGGTCGAAGGTGACCGGGGGCAGGGCGTCGACGACGAGCAGGAGCGCGACCGGGTCGAGCGGTCGGTCGTCGGCGAGCTTGAACCAGCCCTGGATGATCCCGCTCCGGCTGGGGGTGCCGACGGCCCAGCCGACGTACGCCGGGTCGAGGCGGGTGCCGAACCGCTCCAGCAGGGGGGCGACCTTGCGGACCTCCTCGGGGGCGAACCTCGCCTCGACGCAGTCCTCCACGGGAGGCAGCTCGGGGGGCGGGACCTGTCGCTCGACCTCGGCGGGCATCCGGTCGAGCGAGCCGTAGACGCCGAGGACGGTGATCCGCTCGACCTCGGCGCCGTCCTGCTGCTGCACCAGGCTGGCGGCGACGGTGGAGCGTTGACCGCCCTCTCGGACCCGGCGCACCCGGACGACGGCGGGACCTGGCGTGGTGGGCGAGAGGTAGTAGGCACTGACGCTGATCGGGTCGGGCTGGCCCAGGTCGGTGAGCTCGGCCCGGATGGCGGTGCCGATGACGGCCAGCAGGTAGCCGCCGTTCAGTCCGCCGCCCACGACCCAGCCACCGTCGAGCTCGGCGGCGTACTCCCCGGGCCCGACGGCCTCGACGGCGGTGCCACGGTCGAACTCGGAGTCCATGCTCCGAAGGGTAGGGCGCAGGTCTGTCAGGCGTAGCCGGCGGGCGTGCCCCAGGTGGCCGAGCGCGAGCTGCCCTCGTGGATGACCGGGCAGTGCGTGCCGACGAAGTTGGTGGGCATGCAGAGGTTGCAGTGGATGCACAGCGACGGGGTGCTCGCGTCCGCCGCGATCCGGTTGACCAGGTCGGGCTCTCGCAGCAGGGCGCGCCCCATGGCCACGAACTCGAAGCCCTCCCGCATGGCGAGGTCCATCGAGGCCCGGTCGGTGATGCCGCCCAGGAGCACCATCGGCAGCTTGACCTCGGCCCGCACCCGGCGGGCGTGCTCGAGCAGGTAGGCGTCCTCGTAGGGGTACTCGCGGATGAACTGCTTGCCACCGAAGCGCATCACCGTCTTCATCGGCTGTGGCATCACCTCGACGAACTCCTTGACCGGGGCACCCCCGCGGAAGAGGTACATCGGGTTGAGGAGGGAGCTCCCGCCGGTCATCTCGAAGGCGTCGACGGTGCCGTCCGCCTCGATCCAGAGGGCGGTCTGGATCGCCTCGTCCACGGTGATGCCACCGCGGACACCGTCGGACATGTTCAGCTTGGTGAGTACGGCGATCCGGTCGCCCACCGCGTCACGGACGGCGCGGAGGATGCCGCGGGCGAACCGTGCCCGGTTCTCCAGCGACCCACCGAACTCGTCCTTGCGGTGGTTGATCTTCGGGCTCAGGAACGCGCTCGGCAGGTAGCTGTGTCCGAGGTGCACCTCGACCGCGTCGAAGCCGGCGTCGATCGCCCGTCGCGCGGCGCGGGCGTGCGCCAGGGTGATGCGCTCGAGGTCCCGCTTCTTCGCCCTGCGGGACACCCCGCCCGCGATGTTCGGGAAGCGGGTGCTCGGCGAGAGCGCCGGGAACCGGTTGCCCCGGGGGTCGGCCACGGGACCGGCGTGGCCGATCTGCGCGGAGACCGCGGCACCCTCGGCGTGGACGGCGTCGGTCAGCACGCGCAGCCCCGGCATCGCCTCGTCGGTCCACTGGATCTGGTCGGGAGCGGTGCGCCCGTCGGGGGCGACGGCGCAGTAGGCGACCGTGGTCATGCCGACCCCGCCTGCGGCGTACGAGCGGTGGAAGTCGACGAGGTCGGTGGTGACCAGGGACCGGTGGCTCAGGCCCTCGTAGGTGGCGGCCTTGATGACCCGGTTGCGCAGGGTCACCGGGCCGAGGCGACCTGGCGAGAAGACGTCGTTTTCTAGAACGTGTTCCACTTTCTCAGGCTACACCGGCGACGCCGGGTCGTCGTACCCCTCACGAGCGGAGCTGGCGGACCGCCGCAGACGTCTTCACCACGTGGTCGAGCACCCGTTTCAGCTCACCGGCCCGGCGCTCCCCCGGCGTGAACTCGCCGTCCGTCCAGTCGGCGAAGTTGTGCAGCGCGACCTGCGGCCGCACGGTGTACATGACGACAGCAGCGTGGATGCTGCGCCACTGCTCGACCGCCCGGGTGGCGCCGTCGAAGCCGTAGCCCACGTAGCCGGCGACCTTCTGGTTCCACTCCGGGTAGAGCAGGTCGACGGCGTTCTTCATCGCGGCGGGGACTCCGTGGTTGTACTCCGGGGTGACCCACACGAACCCGTCGATGCCGTCCACGGTCCGGCTCCACACCCGGGTGGTCTCGCGCTCGTACTCGCGGTTGGCCGCGCCGGCGTCCACGGGCACGTCGAGCAGGGGCAGACCGAAGTCCTCGAGCTCGAGGAGCTCGAACTCGGCGTCGTCGCGCCCGCGCGCGGCCTCCATCACCCAGCGGCCGACAGCGGAACCTTTCCGGCCAGGTCGGGTACTACCGACAAGAATCGCGATCTTCACGAATTACCTCCGCATGACTTAACGTTGATCTGCTCCCCAGTCCGCTTGAGGACTGGGAGTTTGGGGGAGAGCGCCGTGCCACCGGGAGCAGGGGACTCCGGGTCAGACATTGATGTCGTCCTGGCCATCTTGTCGCGTCCGGACGACGACGACCTCGCCGACGTCGTCGAGCTCGTCGCCAAGATCTGCGAGGCCGAGGCAGCCGGCGTCACCATCCTGAGGGACGACGAGTACCACGTGCCGATCACCTACGGGATCGCGCCGTTCGTGTCGCCGTCGACCGACACCTTCTGCCAGCACACCATGGGCACCACCGGCGTCTTCGACATCGAGGACGCCCGGCAGGACCCGCGGTTCGCGGACATCGGCTGGGTCGACGGCAGCATCGCCAGGGCGCGGTTCTACGCCTCGGCCCCGGTCTACGCTCCCACCGGGGAGATGGTCGGCCGGCTGTGCGTGATCGACCCTGCCGCCAAGACACTGACGCCACTGCAACGACGCTCGCTCGAGACCCTGTCGACCAACATCACCCAGCTGATCGAGCTGCGCATGCTGCGCACCGCGCGGCCGGCGTTCGCCACCCCTGAGTCCGGTCAGACCGCAGCCACGGTGGTCTCGCAGCTCGCGGCCGAGCTGAGCCACGACCTGCGGGTGCCGCTCAGCTCGATCACCGCGAGCGTGGAGATGCTGGAGGAGGAGCTCGAGGACCACTCCTCCCCCGTGGTCGAGGCGCTGCTCACCCGCACGGTGCGCGCGGCCGAGCGCATGGGTCGGATGCTCGACCAGTCGATGGAGTACGGCGCGGCCGGCGAGGAGCCGACCTTCACCGACGTCGACCTGGCCCAGGTGGCCCAGCAGCTGGTGCAGAACTCGGCCACGTTGCTCGACGCCGCCGGTGCCACCGTCGAGACCGCCGACCTGCCCGTCGTACGCGCTGATCCGGACGACATGTACTCCGTGCTCCAGAACCTGCTGACCAACTCGATCAAGTTCGCCCGCCCGGGAGTCCCGCCGGAGGTCCACTTCTCGGCGCGTCGGATGCGCGACGCCTGGCGGGTCTCGGTGCGCGACAACGGCATCGGCATCCCGGAGGACCGGCGCGTGGACGTGTTCTCGCTGTTCAGCAGGGTCGAGACCGACGTGGAGGGACACGGCATCGGACTCGCCACGGTGGCCCGCATCCTCGCCGCCCACGGCGGCAACGCCGGGGCCGAGGCCGTCCAGGGCGAGGGCGCCGAGATCTGGTTCGAGATCCCCGACGACGAGGTGGACGAGACCGTCTAGCGCCGGCTGGTCACCACCGCGGGAACCCGCACCCGGGCTTGCGCCCGTGCACCAGCCCCGGCCACTCGAAGGCGCTCACCGCGGGCGTCAGGGGCTTGCGCGACTTCACGTACGGGACGCGCGCCGGACTCGCTCACCGCGTAGAGGCGGGTGCCGCCGGGGCTGAACTGCAGCCCCTCCGCCCCGGGCACGAAGCCGAGCCGCCGGCCGCCCGGGGTCACCAGCTCACCGCAGGCGAGGGTCGACCGCGAGAGGTAGAGCCGTCCGCGGGCGTCGAGAGTCGCGCCCTGGACGTAGGTCGGCACCCGCGTGCGGGCGACCGCGCCCAGCCGGGACCTCCCGGCGCCGCGTGCGGCCGAGCTCGAGCACCCCCGGCTTCTTGAGCTGCTTGATCGAGAACCAGTAGATGTGGGGACGTCCACTGGTCTGGAAGGGCACCAGACCGATCCGCTTGCGGGTGGCCACGATCGCCGAACCGCGCGCCGGCGCCTTGATCCGCCAGACCCGGCGCGCGGTGAGCACCCGCTTCTTGATCGACGGGTCGACCTGCCAGAGCCTGTTCTTCTCCACGATCCAGAGGTAGGAGCCCCGCTGCAGGATGCCGCCGCCGTGCCGGCAGTAGGTGCGCGGCCGCTTGCCCACGCGGCCGTAGGATCGCGCTGTGGAACTGCACCCGCTTGCCGGTGGCCAGGCTGACGCGGACCAGCTGGCAGGGACGCTGGCCGTAGCCCTTGCGGTAGCGGAAGCCGCTGACCCACGCCGTCCGTCCGAGGACGGCGATGCCCTGCGGCACCAGGTAGCGGCGGGGCTCGGGCAGCCAGATCCCCCGGCACACGCGCTTGTGGTTGCGGAACTCGCCGAGGCGCTTGCGGGTGTACGTCGGCTCGTCGCCCCGCACGTCGGCACGGTCGAGCCCGTGGCACTGCAGGCCCGCCGTCTGGCGCGCGCTCGTGGGGCTGGCCGGCGCTGCGCCCGTGACGACCAGGCCCCCGCCCGTGCCGAGCAGGAGCACGACGAGGACCATCCGCACACCGCGCACCATGGCCGATGACGCTATCGGCGGAAACGCTCCCGAACCGGGACCCGGCCGGGCCCTGGCGCGGCGTACGCAGCGGTCGTTCCGGACTAGACCCATCACGGCCGACGGTGGGCGAATCCCCACAACTGGCTGAAGATACGAACCGGGCCTCCCTGTCCTGGAGGCCCTGCACCACAAATCGGGGGGATCCATCAGCATGTCTTCACTCCGCGTGTCCGCGCCTGTTCGCCGCCGGCCCATGGCAGCAGTCGTCGCCGTCCTCGCGATGGCGCTCTCGGTGTTCGGGCTCAGCCCGGTGCCGACCGCCGACGCTGCCGACCCCACCTTGTCCTTCGTGGCGGCGGCCAGCAGCTCCGGCAACCGCACGGCCCACGTGGTGAGGATCCCCGCCACCGTCCAGGCCGGGGACACGCTGGTGCTCTTCCTGACCACCAACTCGCTCAGCGGCACCCTCGGCAACCCCGCCGGCTGGACCCTGCTGCAGGGCAAGGACGGCACCGCCACCCGCGGCCGCGCCTGGACCAAGCAGGCCACCGCCGCCGACGCCAACGCCAACGTCACCGTCACCGGGAGCGCCACGATCAAGGACGCGATGAGCGTCGCCGCCTACCGCAGCAACGGCGGCACGTCCTCGGTCACCGCCTCGGCGCAGACCGCCGGCACCACCTCGACCACCAGCCACACCACCCCGACCGTCGCCGTGGCCCAGGCCAACTCCTGGCTGGTCAACTCCTGGAGCGAGAAGTCCTCGACCACCTCGACCTGGACCAAGCCCGCCACCAGCACCACCCGCGCCACCCCCGCCGGCACCGGCGGCGGCAAGGTCAGCTCACTGCTCGCCGACTCCGGCGCCGCCGTCGCCGGTCGGCACCGCCGCGGGCCGCACCGCCACCACCAGCGTCGCCGGCGGCGGCGACCCAGCTGTTCTCCGTCGTGATCAGCCCCGGCAGTCGGGACCACACCGACCAACCAGCCGCCCGGTGCCCACTTCACCAGCAGCTGCACCGGGCTCGTCTGCGCGTTCGACGCGACCAGCTCCACGGATCCCGACGGCAACCCGCTGACCTACACCTGGACCTTCGGCGACGCCACCAGCGGCACCGGCGCCACGCCGTCGCACACCTACCCGACGGCCGGGTCCAAGACGCGTGACCCTCACCGTCAACGACGGCACCACGACCGCCTCGATCACCAAGACGGTCTCGCCGTCCACCGCTGCCGGCAGCGACCCTGTCGTTCGTCGGCGCGGCCAGCAGCTCCGGCAACCGCACCGGCCACGTGGTGACGGATCCCGGCGACCGTCCAGGCCGGGCGACACGCTGGTGCTCTTCCTGACCACCAACTCGCTCACCGGCACCCTCGGCAACCCTGCCGGCTGGACCCTGCTCCAGGGCAAGGACGGCACCGCCACCCGGGGCCGCGCCTGGACCAAGCAGGCCACCGCCGCCGACGCCAACGCCAACGTCACCGTCACCGGGACGACCACGATCAAGGACGCGATGAGCGTCGCCGCCTACCGCAGCAGTGCCGGTACGCGCGTCGGTGACCGCGTCGGCGCAGACCGTCGGGCACCACCTCCACGACGAGCCACACCACCCCGTCGGTCGCCGTCGGCCAGGCCAACTCCTGGCTGGTCAACTCCTGGAGCGAGAAGTCCTCGACCACCTCGACCTGGACCAAGCCCGCCACCAGCACCACCCGCGCCACCCCCGCCGGCACCGGCGGCGGCAAGGTCAGCTCGCTGCTCGCCGACTCCGGCGCCGCCGTCCCGGTCGGCACCGCCGCGGGCCGCACCGCCACCACCAGCGTCGCCGGCGGCGGCACCCAGCTCTTCTCCGTCGTCGTCAGTCCTGGCACCGGCGGCCCGGTCCAGCCGACCGACCCGGGCACGACTCCGCCGCCGGGGCACACCACCCTGGTGCCGCAGACGCCGCGCACGGACATGCCCAAGATCGTCACCGGCGAGATCCTCGACCTCGCCGTCTCCGGCAACCGGGTCTTCATCGCCGGCACGTTCACCGCGATCCAGAACCAGCGCCCGGGCAACACCACGTCCTACGCGCAGGCCGGCCTGGCGTCGTACAACATGGACACCGGGCTGGTCGACGCTACCTTCCGGCCGAACTTCGGGGGCGAGGAAGTGAGGTCCGTCGCGGTCACCCCCGACGGCACCAAGCTCTTCGTCGCCGGCACGTTCAGCAGCATCAACGGAGTCGAGCGTCACGGCCTGGCCCGGCTCGATCTGAGCACCGGCGCGCCGGTCGCCGGCTTCGTGGCCGACACGGACTCGCGCGCCACCGAGGTGACCGCGAGCAACACCACGGTCTACGCGGGCGGACGCTTCACCAAGGTCAACAACGTCGCGCGCGGATCGCTCGTGGCCGTGGACGCGGTCTCGGGCGCGGTCGACCCGGGCTTCGTCAACAACATCACCCAGGGCGTGGGTGTGAACGGCGCCATCGGGGTCGCGCGGCTGGTGCTCACGCACGACATGAAGAAGCTGCTGGTCGTCCACACCGGGCTCAAGATCAACGGGCAGGACCGGGCCGGCGTCGGGATCATCGACACCACCACCAAGCAGCTGCTCCCCTGGCACAGCCACCTGTGGGAGGACAACCTCGAGTTCGTCGGTGGCATCCAGCGCGCCTACGGCGCCGACATCTCGCCGGACGACTCCTTCTTCGTCGTGACCAGCGGCTCCGGCGGTGACCGCCCGCCGATCAACGACACCGCGATCGCGTTCAACCTCACCGGCGGCGACGACGTGCAGCCGCTGTGGATCTCCCGCTGCTTCGACAGCGTCTACTCGGTCGCCATCACCGAGAAGGCCGTCTACCTCGGTGGACACTTCGGCTGGAACGAGTCACCGACGGCCAACGACCCGTGGCCAGGGCAGGCCGACATCGGCTACGGCACCGGTCAGGGGCTCTCGGCGTACGCGCTCGGCGACCAGGTGGTCAACCGCGAGCACATCGGCGCCGTCGACCCGGCCACCGGCAAGGCCGTCGAGTGGAGCCCGGGCACGAACGCCTACGAGGGCAACAAGGCCATGGTGGCCACCCCGCGCGGCCTGATCACCGGTGGCGACGCGACCACGCAGGGCGGCCAGAACGTCGGCCGGATCGCGCAGTACGACTTCAGCTCCGTGCCCGCGAGCAACGGCGCGGAGACGGCCATCACCGAACCGATCATGGGCCGGGTCGAGAACTCCGGACAGTCCTTCGACGTGAAGGGCACCGCCTCCGTCACCACCGGGACCGTCAACCGCGTGGAGGTGTCGATCCAGAACCGCGACACCGGACAGTTCCTCCAGGACAACCTGACCAGCTGGGGCGGCGCCAACACCGTCAACGCAGACTCTGGCCAACCCGGGCGCCGCGTCGACCGCCTGGACGCTGTCGATCACGGTGCCCGGCAACGTGAAGATGGAGGCGACGGCCCGCACGGTCTCCAGCGGCGGGACGACGGACAACTCACCGGCGTTCAAGAAGTTCGAGACCTTCAACCTCGACGACGCGCCGCCCACCGCGAGCTTCAGCCTGCCCTCGACCGAGCACCGTCCCCACCAAGACGTTCACGATCACGGGCAACGTCGCGGACGACAAGGGCGTGGCCTCGCTGACGCTGACGATGCGCAACGAGAACAACCGCTACCTCCAGGACGACGGCACCGTGGCCTCGGCGTACAACTCCTTCCAGATCGCGCCGGACGTCCCGGGTGCCCTCAGCACGACCTGGCAGAAGGAGATCACCGTCCCCGACGAGGGCCTGTGGAAGGCACAGATCCGCGCCAACGACATCGGCGGACAGAGCTCGCTCGACACCGCCGACCGCGAACTGGATCGTGTCCGCCACCGCGCAGGCACCGGTCGTGTCGATCAACTCTCCGAGCGTGGTGACCCCGCCGACGGCGCCGCAGACGTTCACGGTCGCGCCGGGCCAGCCGATCACCTTCACCGGCTCGGCGACCGATGACGGCGAGCTGCGCACGATCGACGTCGGCATGGCCAACGCCTCGACCGGCGAGTACCTCACCACCGACGGCAGCTTCGGGCACAACAACGGGCTCAACGCCTACCGGATCAAGTCCGGTCTCACCCAGAAGACCGTACAACTGGACCTACACCACGCCCAACCTGACCCCGGGCGTCTACCAGTTCGCGGTCTTCGCCACGGACGACGACGGCATCACCACCCCCTCGACCCTGTGGGCGGTCGCGACGTTCACCGTCCAGGTGGCCGGTGACGCGCCTCCGAAGGCGCTGCTGACGCCCGGGACGACCGGCCTGCAACCGCCGATGACGTCGCACACCCTGAACCTCTCGGGGACGGCCACCGACGACGTCAAGGTCAACGAGATCCAGGTCTCCCTGCGCGACGCGGACACCGGCAAGTACGCCAAGCCGCCGTCCGCGGGTGGCGGGACGCAGGCCGGCTACACCTACTTCACGGTGCCCGCGCCGCCTCCGACCGACCCCGTGGATCCCACCCACAAGACGAGCTGGCAGACCACCATCGACCTGCCCACGGACGGCGACTGGAACGTCACTGCCGTGGCGATCGACACGGCCGGTCAGTACGACCTCTCCACCGCCGGCGCGACAGCTCGCTACCTGTCCTTCCCGAGCGACGCCCCGCCCGACTTCAACCTCGGGCTGCTGGCGCCGACCGACGGGACCGTGTTCAGCGACGGCAAGATCTTCGTCAGCGGTCGGGCCGAGGACACGAACACGCCGCAGACGGCCGCCTCGATGGCCAAGGTGGAGGTGTCCATCCAGAACGCCCTGGGTCAGTACATGACGGCGTCGGGCTCGTTCACGCCCACCGCGACGTGGATCTCGACGTTCCTGACCAGCCCGGGCACCCAGGGTTCGAACTTCTCCTACACCTCGCCCATCGTCCCGACCGGCAACTACACGATCCGGGTGCGCGGCACCGACCAGCACGACCTGGTCACGACCACGCCACCCGTGCGCACCGTGACGGTCAACCAGCCGGCGAACACCAAGCCGGTGGCCGTCCAGCTGGACCCCGTCTGCACCCAGAACGTGTGCCAGTTCGACGCGCGGACGTCCACCGACGAGACTCCGGCGACGCTGACCTACACCTGGACCTACGGGCTCAGCAGCCCCGGCGGGGTCAACGCGGGCAGCGCCACCGGCCCGAACCCGAAGAAGACCTTCACCGCCCCGGGCACCTACACGGTGAGCCTGACGGCCAAGGACCAGTGGGGGCTCGTCTCCGACGCCGTCACCAAGACCGTGACCATCGGCGAGCCGCAGGGCAACGTGGCACCGGTCCCGGTGATCAACGACCCGTCGTGCGCGGGCCTGACCTGCAACTTCTCCGCGGTCGGGACGGTCGACCCCAACACCGGCGACACGATCACCTACGCCTGGGACTTCGGTGACATCACGTCGCCGACGAACCTCCGCACCGGCGCGGCGACCTCGCACGTGTTCACCGGAGGCGGCACGTTCACGGTGACGCTGACGGCCACGGACGGGTGGGGCAAGTCGAGCGTCGCGACCAAGGTCGTCACGCTGATCACGCCCTAGGAGGCACCAACGCACGACCCGACGCACCTGGACTAGACCCATTACGGGCCCTTCTGGGCGATTCCACCGCGTTGGGCTGAAGATACGGCACGGGCTCTCGCTACGAGCGCCCCACAAATCGGGGGTTCCACGCATGTCTGCACTTCACGTGCCTGCGCGTACGCGCACGCGACTCGTCCCAGTCCTGGTCTCGACCCTGGTCGCCGCGCTCGCGGTGTTCGGCCTCAGCCCGGTCCCGGCGGCCAACGCCGCAGACCCGGTGCTGTCCTTCGTGGGCGCGACCAACGCCACCGGCAGCCGGACGACGCACAACATCACCCTCCCGGCGGGCATCCAGCCCGGCGACACGATGGTGCTGTTCATGACCGTCAACTCCCTCTCCGGGACGCTCGGTGCGCCCGCGGGCTGGACCCAGCTGCAGAGCAGCGACGGCACCGCCACCCGCGGTCGCGCGTGGACCAGGCAGGCCACCGCCGCGTCCGAGTCCGGCTCGGTCGTCAGCGTCGCCGGCAGCGCCACCATCAAGGACGCCATGACCGTGGCGGTCTACCGCTCGGCCGGCGGCACGTCGTCCGTCACTGCCTCGACCATCACCGCCGGCACCACCTCGGCCACCAGCCACACGACCCCGTCGGTCGCGGTCGCCCAGACCGGATCCTGGCTGGTCAGCTCGTGGAACGCGAAGTCCTCGATCGACCCCAACGCGTGGACCGCCCCCGCCGGCAGCACCGCCCGGACCGCCCCCGACGGCACCGGCGGCGGCAAGGTCAGCGGCCTGCTCGCGGACTCGGGCGCACCCGTGGCCACCGGCACCGCCGCGGGCCGCACGGCCACGCTGGCCTCCGCCGGCGGCGCCGCCCAGCTCTTCTCCGTCGTGGTCAGCCCCGGCGCCGGCACCGTCACCCCGCCGACCAACGTCGCTCCCGTCGCGTCGTTCACCTCCTCCTGCACCAACCTCGCGTGCTCGTTCAACGCCGGCGGCTCGACCGACGCCAACAACGACCCGCTGACCTACGCCTGGATCTTCGGCGACGGCACCACCGGCACCGGCGTCACCGCGTCGCGCACCTACGCCACCGCGGCCACCCGCACGGTGACGCTCACCGTGAGCGACGGAACGCTGACCAACACGACCACGCGCTCGGTCACGACGACCACCGCGCCGACCGGTCCGCGCCTGCCCGTGCCCAACCACACGGCGGTCGTCCCCGAGACCGCGCACACCGACCTCCCCAAGATCAGCAACGGCGAGATCACGGCCATCAAGGTCGTCGGCAGCCGGGTCTTCATCGCCGGTTCGTTCACCCGCATCCAGAACCAGCGGTCGAACAACACCACGACCTACACCCGGTCCGGCGTGGCGTCGTACAACCTGACCACCGGCCTGGTCGACACCGGGTTCAACCCCGTCCTCGCCGGAGGCACCCCTGCCGCCATGGCGTTCACACCGGACAACACCAAGCTGTTCATCACCGGCAGCTTCAGCTCGGTCAACGGCGCGTCCCGCAAGGGCATCGCCTCGCTCAACGTGACCACCGGCGCTCCGTTGTCGACGTTCACGACGGTCCTCAGCGCCCGAGGCTCCTCGTTGGTGGCCACCAACTCGACGCTCTACATCGGTGGCCGCTTCACCAAGGTCAACAACGTCGCCCGCGTCGGGCTGGCCGCGGTCACCACCACCACAGGAGCGCTCGACACCGGCTTCGTGAACAACCTCACCGGGGGTCTGGGGAACGACGGCGCCCTCACCGTGCAGCGCCTGATCCTCACCCATGACATGAGCAAGCTGATCCTCGTCCACACGGCCCGCCAGGTGGCCGGACAGGACCGTTACGGCGTGGCCATGATCAGCACGGCCACCAAGCAGCTGCTGCCGTGGAAGACGAGCCTGTGGGAGGACAACCTGCAGTTCGTCGGCGGCATCCAGCGCGCCATCGGTGGCGACATCTCCCCCGACGACTCCTACTTCGTGGTCACCAGCGGCTCCGGCGGCGACCGTCCGCCGATCAACGACACCGCCATGGCGTTCCCCGTCGACCCGCCCGCCGACGAGGTCAGCAACGTCAAGACCAAGTGGATCACCCGCTGCTTCGACAGCATCTACTCCGTGGCGATCTCGGAGAAGGCCGTCTACATCGGTGGCCACTTCGCGTGGAACGAGTCCCCGACCGCTCCCGACCCGTGGCCGGGTCTCGACGACGTCGGCTACGGCACCGGCCAGGGCCTGTCCGGCTACGGCCTCGGCGACGCCGTGGTCAACCGCGAGCACGTCGGTGCGCTGAACCCGGTCGACGGCCACGCACTCGAGTGGAACCCCGGTTCCAACTCCTACGAGGGCAACAAGGCCATGGAGCTGACCCCGCGCGGTCTCTTCACCGGCGGTGACGCCACCACCCAGGCGGGCGCCAACATCGGCCGCATCGCGTTCTACGACTTCAACTCCATCCCCGCGAGCAACGGGGTCGAGACCGCGATCACCGAGCCCATCGAGGGCCGGGTCAACCCCGTGGCCCAGGCGTTCACCGTCAAGGGCACGGCGTCGGTGACGTCCGGCACGATCAACCGGGTCGAGCTACGGGTCTTCGACCGCGAGGCCAACCGCTACCTCGCGGACAACCTGACCACGTGGCAGACCGCGACCAACACGATCAACACGACGCTGCAGAGCACCGGCGCCCGTACGGCGAACTGGTCGCTGCCGCTGACCATCACCGGCAACCGCAAGCTCGCGCTGCGTGCCCAGACGTTCTCGTCGGCCGGCACGGGCGACAACACACCCGCGGTGAAGAAGACCGAGACCTTCGGCCTGACCGACCAGCCGCCGGGCACCAGCATCTCCGGCCCGTCCGCCACCCAGGTGAAGACCTCCACCTTCACCGTCACCGGCAGCGCCACCGACGACGTCGGCGTGAGGTCGGTCGGCATGACCGTCCGCGACGGCAGCAACCGCTACCTGCAGCCCGACTGGACCGTCTCCTCGTCCAGCTACACCTTCCGGATCGAGCCGGACGTCGTCGGTGCCAAGAGCACGACGTGGTCGAAGGAGATCACCGTGCCCACAGAGGGCACCTGGAAGGCCCAGGCGCGCGCTGTCGACTCGTCCAACCAGCCCGACCTCGACACCGGTGACCGCTCGTGGATCGTGAGCGAGGACGGCCAGGCACCCACGGTGTCGATCAGCGCGCCTTCCTCGATGGTGCCTCCCACGACGGCCCCGACCCTGGTGGTCGCGCCCGGTGGCCCGCTCACCTTCTCCGGGTCGGCCAACGACGACGAGTCCCTCAACAACGTCGAGATCTCGCTGCGCAACAGCACCACCAGGGAGAACCTCGCCTCGGACGGCACCTGGGGTGTCGACGCGATCCAGGGTTGGTTCCGCGTCTCACCACTCAACCTGAGCGGCGCCAACCACAACTGGACGTACAAGACGCCCTTCAACCTCAAGGCGGGCAGCTACTCGTTCTCCGTGCGGGCGACCGACAACCTCGGCCTGACGACGTCGTCCTCCAACCAGGGCCGACTCACGATCAACGCCCAGGTGGCAGGCGACGCGCCTCCGGACGCCAAGCTGAACGTGACCGGCACCGTCACGGGTGCCACGACTCGCCACATCGACCTCGCCGGCACGGCGACGGACGACAAGGCGGTCAAGGAGGTGCGGGTCTCGTTCTACGACGCCGACACCAACCGCTACCTCCAGCCCAACGGCAGCATGGCGGCGGCCTTCGCGACGCGAACGGCCGTCCTGGCCCAGCCGAACACGATCTCGACCAGCTGGACCCTGCCCATCGACCTGCCCACGGACGGTGACTGGAACGTCACGGCCTACGGCTACGACTCGGTGGACCAGCAGGACACCTCCACCTCGGGGGCGACGGCTCGCTACCGGATCTACCCGGGTGACACGCCTCCGACCCTGACGGAGAACCTGCTGGCCCCGACGGAGGGTGCGACCTTCAGCGACGGCCGGATCTTCGTCAGCGGCCGGGCCGAGGACAACCAGGCCGATGCAGCGGGTCGAGACCTCGATCGTGAACAGCGCCGGCCAGTACATGAGCTCGAGCGGCGCGTTCACGAGCACCCAGGCGAGCTGGCGCACGGCGTTCCTGACGAGCCCGGGCACCCCGGGGTCCAACTTCTCCTACACCACCCCGGTGGTGCCGCCAGGGACCTACACGGTCACCATCCGGGGCGTGGACAACCACGACCAGGTGACGACCGTCCCGAGTGTGCGCCACGTGACCGTGACGCACCCGCCGGGCAACCTCGCGCCGGTGGCCAACTTCACGATCGCGTGCACCCAGAACGACTGCACGTACGACGGACGCGGCTCGACCGACGAGAACGCCGCCACGCTCACCTACGCGTGGAACTACGGCAACGGCACCGGCAGCGGTCCGCTGCCCACCCGGACGTACACCTCGGCCAACACCTACAGCGTGACGTTGACCGTGACCGACGAGTGGGGCATCGCCAGTGCACCGGTGACCAAGACGGTGACGATCGGCGATCCCGACCGACAACGTCGCGCCGGTCCCGGTGATCAACCCGCCGGCGTGCAGTGCCCTGGTCTGCAACATCTCCGGAGTCGGCTCGGCCGACGCCAACACCGGCGACACGTTCGGCTACATGTGGAACTTCGGTGACGGGACGACGAGCACGTCGACCTCCCCGTCGCACACGTTCCCGGCAGCAGGCAACTACACCGTCACGCTGACCGTGACCGACGGCTGGGGAGCCTCCAAGGCGACCAGCCTGGTGGTGACGGTCCCGTAAGGGACGAGCACCACGAGACTCACCGCGAGCGGCCCCTCCGATACTCCGGAGGGGCCGTTCTCGTTGCTGAATACCCATACCAACGCGGGCGGACTAGACCGAAACAGACGCATGCGTGCAAACCCGACAGAAGGTGTCAGAAGATACACGCGGGCCGCCGCTTGGGCTGGCCCTTCGGCATCGGGGGATCCACATCATGACTCTGCGTCCTGCACCTGCGCGCGCTCGCCGGCGGTCCGTCGTCGCGGCGCTCACCGCCCTCGTGGCCACCCTCTCGATCACCGCCCTGGGCCCCGTGCCGCAGGCCAGCGCTGCGACACCCACGCTGCGCTACGTCGGGTCCGCGAGCGCCGCGCCGACCAGCACCAGCCACACGGTGCGCGTCCCCGCCGCTGTCGCCGCCGGAGACACCCTGCTGCTCTTCATGACCAGCAACTTGCGCAAAGGCACCCTGACCGGCCCCGCCGGCTGGACGCTGCTGCAGTCCCGGGAGGGATCCGCCAGCCGCGGCCGGGTGTGGACCAAGAGGGCGACCCTCGCCGACCGCAACCGCGCGGTCACCGCACGCACCAGCGTCACCGTGAAGTCGGAGCTCAGCGTCGTCGCCTACCGCAGCTCGGCCGGCACCTCGGCCGTGACCCGGTCCGTGAGCGGCACCGTGACCGGCGCCGCCACCGCGCACCGCACCCCGGTCACGTCCGCCACCCAGGCCGGCTCCTGGTTGGTCAGCTACTGGGGCGGCAAGGCCGCCTCGACCCCCACCTGGACGCCGCCGACCAACGTCACTCGTCGGACCACCGCCCACGGTGTCGGCGCGAACCAGGCGACCGCCCTCGTGGCCGACTCCGGCAAGGCCGTGGCCAACGGCTCCCTGGGCGCGCGCCTGGCCCGCACCAGCAAGGCGATCACCAACAGCCAGCTCTTCTCCGTGGTGGTCAGCCCCGGCGCCGCCACGGTCACCCCGCCGGCCAACCGGGCACCGGTCGCCGCCTTCACCTCGTCCTGCACGGTGCTCAACTGCACCTTCGACGCCAGTGGCTCCTCCGACGCCGACGGCAACGCGCTCACCTACAGCTGGGCGTACGGCGATGCCACCACGGGCACGGGCGTCAGCTCCACCCACCGCTACCAGAAGTCCGGGGCCCGCAACGTCACCCTCTCGGTCAGCGACGGCAAGGTCACCACCCAGCTCGTCAAGCCGGTCACCGCGACGTACGCCGAACCCCTCCCGGGCCACACCGCCCTGGTCCCCGAGACGCCGCGCATCGGTCTGCCCAAGTTCCTCGAGGGCAACGGCACCCCGGCCGAGATCAACGACATCGAGGTCGTCGGCGACCGCGTCTACGTCGCCGGCACCTTCGCCAGGGTCGTCAACGACGCCCGGGCCGACGGACCCGTCGGCGCCAACACGACGTCGTACAACCAGCCCTACGTGGCGGCCTACGACCTGAGCACCGGCCTGGTCGACCCGGCCTTCAACCCCGTCTTCGCCGGCAACGGCAGCTTCGACGTCAACGCGCTCGAGGCCTCCCCCGACGGCAATCGTCTCTACGTCGCCGGCGGCTTCAACAAGGTGAACGGCGTCGACCGGAAGGCGGTCGTCGAGATCGACCCCGACACCGGCGACACGGTGGCCGGCTTCGTCGCCGACACCGACTCCCGTGCCACCGAGCTCGCCGTGTCCGGCTCCACCGTCTACATCGGCGGCCGCTTCACCAAGGTCAACGGGGTCCCGCGCGCGTCCCTCGCCGCGGTCGACGCGCTCACCGGTGCCGTCGACCCCGGCTTCGTCAACAACCTCTCGGGCGGCATCGGCGTCAACGGCGGCCTCACCGTCCAGAAGCTGCTGATCACGCACGACGGCGGCAAGCTGGTGGTCATCCACACCGGGCGTCAGATCAACGGCCAGGACCGCTACGGCATCGGCATCATCGACACCGCCACCAAGCAGCTGCTTCCCTGGCGCACCCGCCTGTGGGACGACAATCTGCAGTTCGTGGGCGGCGTGCAGCGCATCATCAGCGGCTCGATCGCTCCGGACGACTCGTGGTTCGTCGTCTCCAGCGGCTCCGGCGGTGACCGCCCGCCGATCAACGACACGGTGGTCGCCTACTCGATGAACGGCGGCAACGACGTCCAGCCCCGCTGGATCTCCCGCTGCTTCGACAGCGTCTACACCACCGCCATCTCCGAGAAGGCCGTCTACATCGGCGGACACTTCGCGTGGAACGAGTCCCCCTCGGCGCCGGACCCCTTCCCGGGCGCGGCCGACGTCGGCTACGGCACGGGCCAGGGCCTGTCGGGCTACGGCCTCGGCGACTCCGTCGTCAACCGCGAGCACATCGGTGCGCTGAACCCGGTGGACGGCAAGGCCGTGGAGTGGAACCCGGGGTCCAACGCGAACATCGGGAACACCTCGATGGCACTGACCCCGCACGGCCTGCTCACCGGCGGCGACGCCACGACGCAGGGTGCCCAGAACGTCGGCTCGGTCGCGTACTACAGCTTCGACGACGTCGAGGCGCCCAACGGGGTGGAGACCACCATCACCTCGCCCATCTCCGGCCGGGTGCTCCCGGCGGGCCATGACTTCACCATCGAAGGCACCGCCACGGCACCGACCGGTGTCCGCAAGGTCTTCGTCGAGCTCCAGAACCGCGCCTCCGGTCAGTGGCTCTCCCCTGACAAGTCGACGTGGGCCGGCTCGGGCAGCATCGAGGCCGACCTGACTCTGACCAGCGCCACCGAGGCGACCTGGTCGGTCACGGTCAACGTGCCCTTCAACACCAAGCTCCTGGCGCGTGCCCGGACGCAGGGGCAGGGGGCCACCCCCCGACCCGAGGACCCGACCAAGGCGATCAAGAAGTTCGAGACCTTCAGCCTCGACGACGCCCCGCCGACCCTGGTGTACGCCGCGACACCCGCCGCGGGCCTGGTCAACTCCAAGACCTTCACCGTCTCGGGCACGGCCGCCGACGACTTCGGCGTCACCGGCATCTCGATGACGCTCAAGGACGCGGCCGGTCGCTACCTGCAGGACGACGGCACCGTCGACTCGACGTACAACGCCATCGGCATCGCGCCGGACGTGCCGAACGCGACGAGCACCACGTGGTCGAAGGAGATCACCGTCCCGACCGAGGGCGTCTGGCAGGCCCAGGCCCGGGCCCGTGACACCAGCGGCAACTCCTCGCTCGACACGACCGACCGCACCTGGAACGTCTCGGCCAACGGCCAGGCGCCCGCGGTGTCGATCAGCACGCCGGGCTCGGTGGTCCCACCGACCGCTCCGCAGCTGGTGACGGTCGAGCCGGGCCACCCGATGACGTTCTCCGGCACGGCCACCGACGACGGCACCATCAAGTCGGTCTACGTCGCGCTGCTGAACAACTCGACCGGTGAGAACCTCACCGTCGACGGCACCTGGGGCATCGACAACGGCCTGAACCTCTACAAGCTGCCGGTGACGCCGAACGTGCAGAGCTACCACTGGACGTGGACGACGCCCCAGGACCTGACGCCCGGCAACTACACCTTCGCGGTGCTGGCGACCGACGACGAGGGCATCAGCACCCCGCAGACGAGCTGGGCCCTGATGACGATGAACGCGGTCGTCAACGGCGACGCCCCACCTGACGCCACCCTCACCACGCAGGGTGTGCAGGCGCCGTCGGAGAACCTGACCCTGAACCTCACCGGTCAGGCCGCGGACGCGCAGTCGGTCAAGGAGGTGCGCCTGGTCCTCAAGGACCTCGACACCAGCCGCTACTACCACCAGGACGGTTCGGTCACCTCGGCGTACGCCTCGATCCCGGCCGACCTGGACACGCTCGATGCGACCAGCACCGGCTGGAGCCGCACGGTGACGCTGCCCGTCCAGGGCAACTGGAGCGTGACGGCGTACGCCGTGGACTCGGCCGGTCAGCGCGACCTGAACACCGTCGGCAACACCGCCCGCTACCCGATCTACCCGGGTGACGTGGCGCCGACGCTGACCGACAACCTGCTGGCTCCCACGGAGAACGCGTCCTTCACCGAGGGCAAGATCTTCGTCAGCGGTCGGGCCGAGGACACCAACAACGCACCGGCCCAGTCCGCTGCCACCAGCAAGGTGGAGGTCGCGATCATCGACGGGACCGGCAAGTACCTGACCTCGACCGGCACCTTCGCGGTGGCCGAGAGCTGGCGCTCCGCGTTCCTGACCAGCCCGGGCACCGCCGGCTCGAACTTCTCCTACACCACCCCGGTGCTGCCGGAGGGGAGCTACACCGTCAAGGTGCGCGCCATCGACCAGCACGGCCTGGTGACCGCCAGCCCGTCGGTGCGCCACGTGACCGTCACGATCCCGGCCGGCAACGACACACCCGTCGCGGTGCTGAAGAAGTCGTGCGTGGAGAACGTCTGCACGTTCGACGCCAAGGACTCGACCGACGCGAACGCGGCCACGTTGACCTACACGTGGAGCTACGGCCTCGGGCAGGGCTCCGGGACCGGGCCGAACCCGAAGAAGACCTACACCACGCCGGGTACCTACACCGTGACCCTCACGGCGAAGGACGAGTGGGGCGTCTCCTCGGCACCGGTCACGACGACGGTCACGATCTCCGAGCCCAGCGGCAACACCGCGCCGGCGCCGGTGATCCAGGAGCCGTCGTGCAACCACCTGACGTGCAACTTCTCGGCGGTCGGTACGACGGACAACGCCGGTGACTCCATCACCTACGCGTGGAACTTCGGCGACACCGCGAACAACACCGCGGCAGGGTCGGCGACCTCGCACGTCTTCTCCGGCGCAGGTACCTACACCGTGACGCTGACCGCCACCGACGGCTGGGGCGAGTTCTCCACCGTCACCCGGGAGGTCACTGTCACCGCGCCCTAGCGGCGCATCAGGACATGGGGCGGGAGCCAGCCCTGTGGAGGGAGGGGCACGACGGCCTCTCCGGGGAACAAGCCCGGAGAGGCCGTTCGTGTTCTCGCGGGGGCTCAGCCGGCGTAGGGCGACGGCATCCCGAACGGGTACTCCACCGGCGCGGCATCTCCCTTGTGCACGGCGCAGTAGGCGTCGCGCGCCCTGGTCGAGGTGAGGGGCGGCACGTAGGAGTTGGTCAGGATCACCGTGTCGGCGAAGTGCTCGGCGTTGCTCTCGATGGTGGCCGCGACCGCAGCGCGCGCCGCCGCTGTCGGCGCGTTCACGAGCGCCTCGGCATTGCGCCACGCACCTTCGCGCATGGCGGTGAGGGCCTGCATCACGGCGGCGTAGGAGACCCCGAGCGGGTCGTTCGAGTCGTCGACGCTCGGGTCGAAGCGCGCGGCCAGCTCGGCCATCATCGCCCCGGAGGCAGCGTTGAGGAAGTCGTTGGCCTTGTCGAAGTCGGGCTTCCCGGACAGGCCGTCCGGCCGCACCAGACCCATGCCCGCGAGCACGAACGGCAGGTCCCGGTTCACGTGGGCGTTGATGCCGAGCAGCAGGTCACCGGTCGCGTTGACCCGCTTGTCGCGGGCAGCGTCGAACGCCTTCAGCCAGGCGCCGGGGACGTCGGCCCGGTCGCCGCCCTGGTAGCTGTAGTAGGCGTCGGTGTAGTAGCGGGCGAACACCGCGTCCATGTGGTTGATGTAGGGCACGTCCTGGTAGTAGCCCGGGAGGTCCCGGCTCCAGCCGTAGGTCTGCGTGATCCGCGTGTAGGTCATCGCGAAGACCGCGTTGTGCGAGCAGCTCTGCGCCTCCGTCTTGAGGATGCGGCCGAACTCCTTGCGCGTCTGCCTCAGGCACGTGGACCGGCCGGCGACACAGTCGTTCTCGCTGCTCGGGACGTACGCGTCGGTCCATCCCGGGAGATACGCCGACCACGCGATGTACGGAAGGTCCGCCTGCGCGGGGCTCACCCCGACTCCGGCCACCAGCAGCGGTGCCGTGACGAACGCCGTCACGGTCGCCACCCACCTACGGGCATGGCGAAGAACCCTCTTCTTGGGCATCCGGCGCTCCCTCCCCAGGTACCACACGCGGAATGAAAGGGAGTCTGCACCTCTTGACAGCAACTTGTCCCGTTCGATGTCGAAATGACTTCGATTGGACTACCCAAAACGGACAGGTGGTCTACCTTTCCCGCTGGGGTCAACTAGCCCGGTAGGACAGCATCACCGAACCTTTTCCGGTGGTCCTCGAGGACACCAGCTGCATGTCTCGCGGCGACTCCGAGGCACCGAAGAGGCGCTTGCCGCTGCCCAGCACGACCGGGTGAATGGTCAGGCTCAGCTCGTCGACGAGGCCGGCGTCGAGCAGCGTGCGGACCAGCTCGCCGCTGCCGAGCACGCAGATGCTGCCGCCGTCCTGCTGCTTCAGGTCGGCGACGGCGTCGACGACATCGCCCTCGAGCAGGGTCGAGCCGCTCCACGTCAGCTCGGGGCGGCCACGCGAGGCGACGTACTTGCGCGAGGCGTTGAGGTGGCTGCCCATCGGGTCGTCGGGCGGTGTGTGCGGCCAGTACATCGCCATCCCGTCGTAGGTGATCCGGCCGAAGAGATAGGTGTCGGTCTCGGCCATCCCGATCGCGGCGTTCTCGGCGATCACGGGATCGAAGAACGACGCCCCCCAGCCTCCGTGGCGGAAGCCTCCGGAGGGATCCTCCTGGGGAGAGCCGGGCGCCTGCATGACGCCGTCAAGGGACAGGAACTCCACTGCGACGAGTCGTCTCATATGGGTACAGACACGTCCCGGCGCCGGAAGTCATCGGTGCCTGCGGGCCGGAGTACGTTGGCGTGGTGACCGCCCCGACGGCATCGAAACCCGACATCACCGAGGCTCGTCGCCTGTTCCCCGCCACCCGTGACCGCGCCTACCTGAACACCGCAGCGGTCGGGCTCGCCAGCAGCCACCTCGCCGAGACCTACCACCGGTTGGTCGATCGCTGGACCGCCGACGGTTTCGACTTCCCCGAGGGCGAGCGGGCGGCCAACGCCGCGCGGTCGGCGGTCGCGCGGTTGATCGGCGCGGACGCGGACGACGTCGCGCTGATCCCCGCCCTCTCCTCGGTCGCCGGCCTGGTCGGCGCCCAGCTCCCGCCCGCGGAGCCGGGTGCGAACGTGGTGATCGGCGCCCGCGAGTACAGCTCGAACAACTTCCCCTGGCGACAGCTCGAGGCCAAGGGGTACGACGTCCGGCAGGTGCCCTTCCGCAACGGTGGCCTCGAGGCCGAGGACGTCGCGGAGCACGTCGACCCCGGCACGAAGGTGGTCGCCTTCAGCGGTGTGCAGAGCTCGACCGGGCACCGGTCGGACGTCCCCGCGATCAGCGGGATCGCCCGCTCCGTCGGCGCGATCGTCTTCGTCGACGGCTCACAGCTGATCGGGGCGCTCGCGGTCGCCGATCTACCTTCCCCACGTGGACGTGCTCGCGTCGTCCGACCACAAGTTCCTGCTCAACGCCGGGCGCGGCATGGGCTACTGCTACCTCTCCCCCGAGGCACAGGCACGGTTCACCCCGATCAACGCCGGCTGGCGGGCGGGTCGGGTGCCGTACCGAGAGCTACTTCGGGCCGGAGATGGACCTGTCCCCCACCGCGTCTCGCTTCGACAGCTCGATCAGCTGGTTGGCAGCGGCCGGCAACGAGGCGGCACTCCGGGTGTTCGACGACTTCGGGGCCGACGCGGTGTACGCGCGCAACGTGGAGCTGACCTCGCTGCTCCGGTCGACGCTCTCGGAGATCGGGTGGCAGCCGGTCGACGTACCCGAGCAGAACCGCAGCACGATCGTCAGCGTGCCCCTCGGCGACCGCGACCCGACGCCCCTGCTCGGCCACCTCGCCGACCGGGGTGTCACCTGCTCCGCGCGCGACGGCAACCTCCGCGTCAGCATCCACTTGTACAACCACGAGGACGACATCGAACGGCTGGCAGCGGCCCTGCGCGCTGCTCCGTGAGTGCTACTTCACCGCGAGGACGTCAACGGTCTTGATGTCGGGATCGGCAGCCAGCAGGTCCGGCCCGACCGCGGCGAGAGCCGCGGGGATCTGGCCGTTCAGGTGGGCCTCGCGGCCGTGCTCGCCCTCGAAGGTGTCGAAGATCCCGTACGTCGTGTCGCTCAACCGGAACGCGTACCAGGTCACCGTCCCCTCCTCCTGCGCCGCCAGCGCCTGACCCTGCTTCAGGAAGGACTCGAGCTCCGGACCCTTGCCGGGCTTGGCCTCCAGGATCGCGAGCAGTCCTCGGTCGACAGCCATCTGATCGCTCCTCTCGTCTGTCTCGACGCTAGCGCGCCTCCCGTCGGGCAGCCCGACGCGCGAGGTAACGCTCGATCTTCTCGGCGCGGCCGCAGTCATCCATGTCGCACCAACGGCGACTGTGGTTCTTGGAGACGTCGAGGAAGAGCCATGGGCAGCGGGCACACTGCTTCACCCTGCCCAGGTCGTCACTGACGAGCAGGTCGACCGCCGCCGAGGCGATCGGGTGGAGTGGCGCCGTCAGCTGCTTGACCTCGGCCCAGGACCACTCCAGACGGCCGTCCTCCCGCCGTGACAGCCGGGCGCATGCCTGCGCATCGGCCCCGAGGTCACGCAGTCGAGCCCACGACGGCGGCAGGTCGGGCGCTCCCCTGGCGACAGCACGCGAAGGTGACGTTGAGGGCTGTCGCGGAGCTCGTGCGCGGCGGCGAGAGCGGCGACCGCGTCCTCGGTCACGACGCTTCGCTGCACGACGAAGAGTCGTCGCCCGGCGATCGTCGAGCGTCCCGACCCGGAGCGACCAGTGCAGGAGGTCGTCGTACGTCGCCGCGTGGTCGTGGCGCGCCGTCCCCTCCGGATCGTCCACGGTGTTGGCGAAGTCCAGCGCCAGGTGTCCGGCGACGATCGGCAGCTCGCGTGGTGTTTCCATCAAAAGCCAGTTTTACCAGTTGACGGCGGCCGGTCCAACTTGAAAGTGTTTCCACTGTGACCGCTTTAGCCGGAAACACTCGGGCTCCGCAGAGCGAGCGCCCATCGCGCCGTGGCCGTGACTCTCTGCGGCGTGCAGTTCGTCGACGTCCTGGGCGTCACTGTGGTCACGACCGCCCTGCCGCAGATGCTCCGGGACCTCGATGCCACCGCCGCGCAGGGCAGCGCGGTGGTCAACGCCTACGCGCTGTTCTTCGGCGGGTTGCTCATGGTCGGCTCGCGACTCGGCGACCGCCTCGGCCATCGGCGGGTGTTGCTGGCAGCAATGGTCGTCTTCGTGGCGGGGTCCACGCTCGGCTGCCCTCGCACCGACGAGCTGGCTCCTGGCCGCCGCGCGAGGGCTCCAGGGAGTGGCCGCAGCGGCATCGGTACCCGCGGCCCTGCGACTCCTCACCACCGTGGTGCCGGACGGTCCGGCTCGGAAACGCGCCATCGCCGGCTGGAGCGCGGCGGGCGCGGCGGCAGGTGGCTCGGGGCTCGTGATCGGTGGCGTGTTCACCGAGCTGGTCTCCTGGCGGGCGGTCTTCTGGATCACCATCGCGATGGCGGCGCTGCTCGTGGTCGCCGTCCTGCGGCTCGTGGCGCCGGATCCGCCACCGGACACGCGGGTCAGGATCGGAGGGTGGTCGGCCGCCCTGCTCGCAGGGGCAGCCATGGGCCTGGTCGCAGGAGCCACCTTGCTCGGCGACCGGACGACTGCCGTGCTCGCGTGGGGAGCACTGGCCGTCGGGGTGTTGTCGGCGATCGGGTTCGCGCTGGTCGAACGGCGGGCACGGCACCCCCTCGTCGTACCCGAGGCACGCCGATCGCCCCACATCTGGTGGGGGGCGTTCGGGTCGTTCTTCAACACGGCGACCACGAGCGCCTCCATCACCGTGGCCACGCTGTGGCTCCAGGACGAGCTCGGGGTCGACGCGCTGCACACCGGCTTGCTCCTGGTGTCGTTCAGCGTGCTGGTGATCGCCGGCTCGAGCCTCGCGACGGGACTCGTCGGATCGGTGGGCTGGTCGCGGTCACTGGCCATCGGTCTCGGAATCGTGGCCGTCGGTACGGCGCTCCTCGTCGTGTGGCCGACCGTGCTGGGAGTGGGCGTGGCTGCCGGCTTGTCAGGACTGGGCATCGGGATCGGGTCAGTCGCCGCCACCGACCTGGGCATGTCGGTCCCCGAGCGGCTCAAGGCCACCGCGGCCGGAGTGCTGAACACCTCGGCGCAGCTGGGCACGGCGATCGGCACCTCGGTCACGCTGCTGGTCTCGGTGGCCTTCGGGCCGCACGCCGCGTGGACGTTCGTGACGGCGTACGCCGCACTGGCGGCCATCACCGCCGCGCTCGGGGCGCCTCGAGAGGAGTGACCCCAGGGTCAGGCCGCGACGACGACCTTGCTCTCGACCGCGCGCAGCACGTCCGGGGTGATCTCGGTGATGCCGTGCGCGGAGGCGGCGTGCGAGGCGACCTGCGCGAACAGGGTCTCGCGGTCGTTGGTCTCGAAGCGGGCGGCACAGCCCGGCATCACGTCGCCACAGGCGAGCTTGAAGGTCATGACTACTCCTCTACGGGGTCCGAGACCCGATCGTGTGTTGCCGAGCGGCGCGGGATCCGCACCCAGAGGGCGGCCCCGTGCTCGTCCTGATCGACGCCGACCGTGCCACCGTGAGCCACGGTGAGGGCACGGGCGAGATAGAGCCCGATCGTAACGCCCGTGTCGTCATCATTCGTGTCAAATGGTTCAAACAGTGCTTGCAGCACCTGGGGGTCGATCGGGTCGGCGTCGCGCACGATCCGAACGTCGACCCACAGCGTCAGCTCGGTCACCTCGAGCCTCAGGGAACGGGGTTCCGGTCGCAGCGAGCCGGCCTCCCACAGGTCGCGCAGCACCCGCCGGAACAGGTCCGGGTCGACGCAGACCTCGGTCTCCGGGCCGGCTCCCCCGACCTCGCCGAGGTGCGGCAGCCCGTGGGCCAGCTCGCCGACGGTGATCACGGTCGGCCGGAGCCTGACCCGTCCGAGCGACGCGAGCCCCAGCAGCTCGACGTCCAGGATGCGTTCGGAGAGACGCGACAGCGAGCCGTCGAGGCGATGGACGGTGTCGGCGAGCATGCTCGGCGGCACCTCGCCCTCGTCCAGCAGCGCGACCCAACCCTGCGCGACCGCCAGCGGCGTACGCAGCTCGTGCGCGAAGGCGGTCAGGAACCGGTCGCGCTGGCTGGCCGCCTCCGGCCGTGGGCGTGTTGGTGACCTGGGCGGTCCCGGCCTCGACGAACCCGCGCACCCAGCGGTGCACCAGCGCCGGTTCGACCGACCAGCGAGTGGCCACGTCGGAGACCCGACTCCCGCCGAGGACCTCGAGCACGCAGGCAACGCGCGCATCCGTGGGCTCGTCGGCGCGATCTCCCTTGACCAGCCGAGGACGCATCGGCGAGTGGCCCTGCGTCATCGCTTCCCCCGAACGGATACCCGATATGTCCGTTTGAGCGTAGCCCGCCGACCAGGATCCCGGTCGGGAAACGAGTCAGCATCTCGCGGGTCGGTGTCACACTGGGCTGGTGCCCAGCTCTCCCGCAGAGACCGACCGCTACCGGCGCCTGCCGGAGCCCGTCGATCCGCACGCCACCATCGCTTCGCAGGACCACGCGCCCTCGGCGGACCCGGACCTCGAGGCGGAGCGCGCCTTCGTCGACCGCGGCCAGGGCTGACCCAGGCGGATGACCGAGGCCACGACCGCACGCGCGGTCGTCGACGCGCTGCGGTCGCTCGCCTCGGCCGTCGAGCTGGAGAAGGTGCGCAGGCGGTTGCCTCCCGACGAGCCGGCCATCGGCGTGCGGATGAGGTCGGTCTTCGAGGTCGCGAAGTCGGCCACCGCGATGCCTCTCGACGAGTGGGAGCGGCTGGTCGCCGAGCCGACGTACGAAGCGCGGATGGTCGCCTTCAGCATCCTCGACTTCCAGGCCCGCCGCGACCTGGGCAGCCCGACGCTGAGCGACACCTACCTGCGGCACCACGACCGCATCACCACGTGGGACATGGTCGACCGCGCGGCACCGCGCGTCGTCGGCGCCGCCGTGGCCGGAGGGCCGTACGACGCGCTCCACGAGCTCGCCGCCTCCTCCCAGGACCCGCTACGACGACGATCCGCGATCACCGCCCCGTTGTGGTTCACCCGGTACGGCGACGAGGCGGACCTGGCCGCCGGCTTCGATGTCGCCGCCCGTCTCTGCGCGGACACCGACCCGTCGGTGCACAAGGCCGTCGGCATCTTCCTGGCCCATGCCGGGCAGCGGGACCCTGCTGCTCTCACGGCGTTCCTCGATGTCTACTCGACCGCCATGCCCGCCACCGCCAGACGCCTCGCCACCCGGAAGCGGGACACCGGGCTCACTCGTTGAGGAAGGGCTCCAGCGACCTGCGGTCCAACCACCGGGGTACGGCGGCCCGGTAGGCGGTGTACTCGGCGCCGAACTGCGCCTGAAGGGCAGCCTCCTCCGCCGTGATCTGGTGCCGATCGATCACCGTCACGAACGCAGCGACCGGGACGAGTGCCGTCCAGGATCCCTTCCGGACGGCGTTCGCGACGAGCAGTCCGGCCAGGCCGACGTACATCGGGTTGCGGGTGCTCGCGTTGGGACCGGTCGTGACCAGGGCTGAGGCCTGCGCCGGCTCGAACGGGTTCATCGTCGTGCCGCTCCGTCGGAACTGCCGGGCCGAACCCTCGGCCAGCCCCGCAGAGGCCAGTGCGATGCCGACCGCCACCACCGCGCGCACGGCCGTCGGCCGCCCCGCGCCTCTCGTGAGTGCGTGCTGGGCGGCGCCCGCGCCGAGCGCCAGGACTGGAGGAGGAACTCTCATGGCACTCGAACGTCTCACGAGCATCGGCTCGCCGTCGAGAACTGACCTCTGACGTGGCCCGGCACGGCTCGCGATCCTCTCGGTCAGAACTGTCCCCGACAGCGGTCATGATGGGGCGATGACGACCTATTCCGGCACGAAGGAGTTCGAAGGCGCGACCTTCGTCAAGGCGAGCCTCAAGGGTGCCACCCTGCGATTCTCCGATGTCAGCGACGTGACGATGCGCAGCGTCGATGTGGGCGGGCTCGACATCGACAGCCACGACCTGTTCTTCGGCAGCCTCTTCGTCAACGGGGTCGACGTGGTGCCACTCGTGGATGCCGAGCTCAACCGGCAGTTCCCGGGCCGCGAGCTGCAGAAGGCGCAGACACCCGAAGGCTTGCGCGAGGGTTGGGTCGCTGTGCAGTCCGCGTGGCAGACGACGGTGGCGGACACACCGCCGGACCTGGTGGACGCCCACGTCGAGGACGAGTGGTCCCTGGCCCAGACCCTGCGGCATCTCATCCTGGCGACCGACGCCTGGCTCCGCGGCGGGATCCTGCGGATCCAGCAGCCCTTCCACGAGATCGGCCAGATCTTCACCGGTGCCGGCGAGATGGGCTTCGACATGTCGATCTTCCGGGTGGACCCGCCGGCCTACGACGAGATCCTCGCGGTGCGTGCCGAGCGACAGCAGCTGGTGACCGACTTCCTGGCCACGGCCACGCCGGAGCTGCTCGCGGAGGAACGCGAGAACCCGTGGGGCGGCGGTGACTGGCATCCGAGCGTCGGTGACTGCATGCGCGTGATCCTGGAGGAGGAGTGGGCGCACCTGCGCTACATCCGCCGGGATCTCGCTCGTCTGGGTTGACCAAAGGAGCCGGCCCAGGCGTCCGCTCGGGCATGCAGGTGGCAGCAGAACGCGCCTACATCCAACGAGCACCCTTGATTGTCACACCAGGGCTGCGAGCCGGAGGTTTTGCCAGCCCTCCTGTGACAACGGCTCGAGCGACAGACCCATCCGAGTCGACGTTGTGGCGGAGCGACTGCCTCGGCTGTCGGCCCCCCGGTACCGCGGACCCGGACAACCTCTAGGAGCGTGCGACCCGGGTGGCCTCGAGGTCGGCGACGATACGGCCCAGGGTGGACCCGCCAGGTTTGCGGTGTGCCCGTGCGGTCTCCCAGAACCCGCCGGCGCGGAGCTCGGTGCCGTCGTCGAGGTGGACGGCGATCAGCCGACCCTTCATGGTGGCGTCGTTCTCGTGTTCGTCCAGGGACACCACAGCGATGTCACGCCAGGGGATCGGGTGGGCGCGCCAGGCGTCGCGGACGACGATTCCGTCGGTGCGCACCGTGAGCACGGCCAGGGTCACCGCCCGGTACCCGGCCCAGGAGGCGAACAGGCCGATGACGACGTAGAAGAGGACCTGGGGCGTCGACTCGCCGTAGGCGAACACGAGCAGGCAGATGCCGAGAAACAGGCCGTGGCAGGTCGCCATGATGGCGAGCAGCGGCTGCCGGGTGTAGCGGCGTTCGACTCGGCCGAGGTCGCGCGGTTTGCCGGGACTGCGTGGGGTCGTGCTCCGAGACATGGGTAGCTCTCCTGCGCTGCTCAGGCGGAACCCGGAGGTCGGGGCGACGGGTGCGCTCGTTCCCACGCGAAGGCGGCGACGAAGAACACGGCGGCGAGGAGCACGACGCCGCCGAGGATGTTCACCCACGTCCACGGCAACAGGAGCGCGAGGATCAAGCCGGGCACGACGAGGACAGCCAAGAACCGCCCCTGCGCGTCCGGCTGCGCGTGCTGGAACGGCACCGTGCTCACGCCCCCAGTGTGACGGCCGGTCCACGGCTGGCATTGGGAAACGCGGAAGGTCGCGCAGCGGCTCGCGCTACTTGGGGCGGCGGCCGCGCTAGTCATGGTCGGCGTCCGCTCCTGCCGCGATCCGACTCCCGCCCAGCCCCGATAGTCCGATGCGAACCGACCCCTCTGGCAGCTCGAACCGGGTCCGAGTGCATCGGACTATCCGGATCTGGCGCGATCCGAGCGGGTGCGCCGATGAGCGGAGGCGCTGCTCGCCTCCAGCCAGGTCAGACGTTGAACCTGAACTCCACGACGTCACCGTCGGCCATCACGTAGTCCTTGCCCTCCATGCGCACCTTGCCGGCCGACTTGGCGGCGTTCATGGAGCCGGCGGCGACGAGGTCGTCGTACGAGACGATCTCGGCCTTGATGAAGCCCTTCTGGAAGTCGGTGTGGATCACGCCGGCGGCCTCGGGGGCGGTGGCGCCCTTCCGGATCGTCCAGGCGCGGGCCTCCTTCGGGCCGGCGGTCAGGTAGGTCTGCAGGCCGAGGGTGTCGAAGCCGACGCGGGCGAGTACGTCGAGCCCGGGCTCGTCGACGCCCATCTCGGCGAGCATCTCGCGGGCCTCGTCGTCGTCGCCGAGCTCGACCAGCTCGGCCTCGAACTTGGCGTCGAGGAAGATCGCCTCGGCCGGGGCGACCAGCGACCGCATCTTGTCCTTGAGGGACTCGTCGCCGAGCTCGTCGGCGTCGCAGTTGAAGACGTAGATGTAGGGCTTGGCCGTCAGCAGCGAGAGCTCGCGGACGAGGTCGCGGTCGATCTTGGTGGAGAGGATCGGGGTGCCGGCCTCGAGCGCGTCCTTCGCCTCCTGGGCGGCGGCGAGGTTCGCGCCGCGCGCCTTGTCGCCGCGAGTCTCCTTCTCCAGCCGCGGGATCGCCTTCTCGACCGTCTGGAGGTCGGCCAGGATCATCTCGGTCTGGATCGTGGAGATGTCCGACTCGGGGTTCACCTCGCCGTCGACGTGGGTGACGTCCTCGTCGCGGAAGACGCGGGTCACCTGGCAGATCGCGGCGGCCTCGCGGATGTGGGACAGGAACTTGTTGCCCAGCCCCTCCCCCTCGGAGGCTCCCTTGACGATGCCGGCGATGTCCACGAACTCGACGGTCGCGGGGAGCTGCTTGGCGGAGGCGAAGATCTCGGCGAGCTTCGCCGAGGCGCTCGTCCGGGACTGCGACCACGCCGACGTTGGGCTCGATCGTCGCGAACGGGTAGTTCGCCGCGAGCACGTTGTTCTTCGTCAGCGCGTTGAAGAGGGTCGACTTGCCGGCGTTGGGGAGTCCGACGATTCCGATGGTGAGTGCCACGGGCGGCGAGTCTACGGGCGGGCGGACCCCAGCCACGAATCGAAGAACTCGCTGAGCGCCGATGGACATCGGGTGTGGCGGGCGCCACATTGGGTAGGGCCTAGATGAACGATCAGCGATCCCGACGAGGTCGCCGTGCTGACCCGAGGACCCCTCCCTGCGCCGCACGCCCACGCACGATGACGTACGCCGCTGGAGGCGCTCGTGACCAACCTGGCCGACAACCTGACCCGCACCGCCGAGAAGCACCCCGATCGCCCCGCCGTACGCCTCGACGACCTGGTGCTCACCTACGCCGAGCTCCAGGACGGGGCCCGGCGCGTGGCGGCCCTGCTGAAGGACAAGGGAGTCGGTCCGGGTGACCGGGTCGGTCTGGTGCTGCCGAACGTGCCGCCGTTCCCGGTGCTGTTCTACGGCGCGCTCGCGGTCGGGGCGGTCGTCGTACCGATGAACCCGCTGCTCAAGGGCCGCGAGGTGAAGTACTACCTCGAGGACTCCGGCGCCTCGATCGTCTTCGCCTGGAAGGACATGGCCGAGGAGGCCGGCAAGGGCGCCGAGGCGGTCGGTATCGAGTGCGTGCCCGTCGATCCCGCCGACTTCGTCGACCTGCTCGCCCAGCACGAGCCCGACGAGGAGGTCGTCGACCGCGAGGAGGACGACACCGTCGTGCTGCTCTACACCTCGGGCACCACCGGCCAGCCGAAGGGCGCCGAGCTCACCCACGAGAACATGATCACCAACGCCGCCGTCAGCGCCGAGACCCTCGTCGAGCTCACCGAGGAGGACGTCGTGATGGGCTGCCTGCCCCTCTTCCACTGCTTCGGGCTCACCTGCGGCCTGAACGCGGCGGTCCTCACGGGCGCGTGCCTCACCCTGATCCCCCGCTTCGACGCCGCCAAGGCGCTCGAGGTCGTCGGCCGCGACAAGGTCACCGTCTTCGAGGGCGTCCCGACCATGTACGCCGGGATGCTGCACGTCGAGGACGCGTCGTCCTACGACATGTCGAGCCTGCGCACCTGCATCTCCGGCGGCTCCGCCATGCCCGTCGAGGTGATGAAGAAGTTCGAGAAGGCCTTCGACTGCATCGTGCTCGAGGGCTACGGGCTCTCCGAGACCTCGCCGGTCGCCTCCTTCAACCAGCCCGACATCGAGCGCAAGCCGGGCTCGATCGGCGTGCCCGTTCGTGGCGTCGAGATGACGCTGCTCGACGACGACGGCAAGCCGGTCGAGCAGGGCGAGGTCGGCGAGATCGCGATCAAGGGCGAGAACGTGATGAAGGGCTACTGGGGCAAGAAGGACGAGACCGAGGAGACCTTCACCGACGGTTGGTTCCTGTCCGGCGACATGGCCAAGCAGGACGAGGACGGCTACTTCTTCATCGTCGACCGCAAGAAGGACCTGATCATCCGCGGCGGCTACAACGTCTACCCGCGCGAGGTCGAGGAAGCCCTCTACGAGCACGACGGCGTCGCCGAGGTGGCGGTCATCGGGATCAAGGACGACGACCTCGGCGAGGAGGTCGGTGCCGCCGTAGCCTTGAAGGAAGGCAGCGACGCCGACGAGGAGGAGCTGCAGGCCTTCGCGAAGGAGCGGCTGGCGGCGTACAAGTACCCGCGGGCCGTGTGGATCGTCGACGAGCTGCCGAAGGGACCGACCGGCAAGATCCTGCGCCGCGAGGTCGAGGCACCCGAGGAGGTCACCTCATGAGCGTGGACAGCAACGAGCTCGCCGCACCGCTCGACCTGCTGCTGGCCGACGCCACCAGCAGCCCGCTGCGGCGCTTCCTGCCGGGCATGTCGGGCGTGCGCTTCACGGCCGCGCTCGCGCGTCGACCGAAGCGCGTCGCCGGTCGTGCGCTGGGGCTGACCGGCGAGCTCGCCAAGATCGCCGTCGGTCGCTCCGACATCGCTCCCGACGAGAAGGACCGACGGTTCTCCGAGGAGGCCTGGGCCAAGAACCCCGCCTTCCGCCGCACGCTGCAGAGCTACCTCGCGACCGGCGCGGCCGCGCGGGGGCTGGTGCAGGACGCCGAGCTCGGCTGGGGCGACGAGCAGCGGATGGGCTTCATCGTCGACAACCTCGTCGAGGCCTCCGCTCCGAGCAACAACCCGTTCCTCAACCCCAAGGTGATCAAGCGGGTCCTCGACACCGGTGGCGGCAACCTCGTGGAGGGCGGACGCCGGTTCGTCCGCGACTTCGCCAGCCCTCCCCGCGTGCCGTCGATGGTCGAGCCCGACGCGTTCGAGGTCGGCACCGACATCGCGGTGACGCCCGGAGAGGTGGTGCTGCGCACCGACGTCTTCGAGCTGATCCAGTACACGCCGCAGACGACCAAGGTGCGCTCGATCCCGTTGCTGATCGTGCCGCCGACGATCAACAAGTACTACGTGATCGACCTCGCCGAGCAGCGCAGCCTGGTCGAGCACCTGGTCGCCTCCGGGCAACAGGTCTACTGCATCTCCTGGCGCAATCCAGATGCCCGGCACGCCGACTGGGGGCTGGACAAGTACGGCCAGGCGATCATCGACGCGATGACGGCGGCCGAGAAGATCTCCCGTCAGGAGCAGGTCGCCCTGCTCGGCATCTGCTCGGGCGGGATGCTCGCCACGATGGTCCTCGCGCACCTCGCCGCCACCGGTGACCTCGGCCGCGTCGCCGCCTTCAGCCTCGCCGTCACCGTGCTCGACCAGGAGCAGGCCGGGCTGCCGAGCGCGCTGCTCTCCCACAAGGCGGCAGCGGCCTCGACGCGCGCGTCGAGGGAGAAGGGCTACCTCGACGGCAAGGTGCTGGCGGAGGTGTTCGCCTGGCTGCGGCCCAACGACCTGATCTGGAACTACTGGGTCAACAACTACCTGCTCGGCCACGCCCCGAAGGCGTTCGACATCCTCTACTGGAACGCCGATCCCGTGCGCATGACCGCCGCCATGCACGCCGACTTCATGGACCTCGCCATCCGCAACGCGCTCACCCAGCCCGGTGAGTCCCGGATGCTCGGCACCGACCTCGACCTCGGCAAGATCGACACCGACAACTACGTCGTCGCCGGCATCGCCGACCACCTGTGCAAGTGGCAGTCCTGCTACCAGACCACCCAGCTGCTCGGCGGCACGAGCAAGTTCGTGCTCTCCACCAGCGGCCACATCGCGGCCATGGTGAACCCGCCGGGCAACGAGAAGGCGAGCTTCCAGACCGCCGCGAGCAACCCGGCCGATGCCGGGGAGTGGCTGTCGTCCGCGGGCAAGGTCAAGGGGTCCTGGTGGGACGACTACGTGGAGTGGCTGGCCGAGCGCTCCGGCCCGGAGCGCAACAAGCCGAGCCGCGTCGGCTCCGCGGCGTACGAGCCGATCTGCGATGCTCCCGGAACCTATGTCCTCGACCGATAGCCGCGACCGGCTGCGTACCCTCGCGGTGCGCGGCCTGCAGGCGCGGGTCTCGGTGCGCCCACCGCGCGGTCGTCTGGTCGACGAACCACCGCTGCTGCTCTGCAACGGCATCGGGGCGAGCCTCGAGGCGCTCCAGCCGCTGGTCGACGCGCTCGACCCCGACCGGGGGGTGGTGCGCTTCGACGTCCCTGGCGTGGGCGGCAGCCCGGCCCCGCCGTTCCCCTACCCCATCGCGGCGCTCTCCTCCTGGGTCACCGCCCTGATGGACCGCCTCGGGCACCGCGAGTTCGACGTGCTCGGCCTGTCCTGGGGCGGCGGGCTGGCCCAGCAGCTCGCGGTGCAGTCGCGTCGTCGGGTACGCCGCGTCGTGCTCGTGGCCACCGGCACCGGCGTCCTGATGCTGCCCGCGCGCCCCCACGTGCTGGCGAAGATGCTCACTCCCCGCCGCCACCGTGACCCGGAGTACGCCGCCCGCATCGCGCCCGAGATCTACGGCGGCACCATGCGCACCGACCCATCCATCGGAGCCGACCTGCTGCACGCCACCACCCGATCGGGACCGAAGCGCGGCTACTACTTCCAGCTCGCCGCGATGACCGGCTGGAGCAGCCTGCCGTTCCTGGGCCTGATCCGTCAGCCGACGCTGGTGATGGGCGGCGACGACGACCCGATCATCCCGGTCGCCAATCCCGCGGATGCAGGCCCGCCTGATCCCCCGATCGCGGCTGCACATCTACCGCGGCGGCCACCTGGGCATCCTGACGGAGGCCGACGAGCTCGCCCCCGTGATCGATGCCTTTCTCGACGAGGAGCACGCATGAGCGACCTGGAGGACCTCGGGCTCGAGGACTCACCCTTCTCCGACTTCCTCGGCTTCGAGCTGCTGCTGGAGGAGCCGGACCGCGAGCTGCTCAGCAACGTGCGGGCGTTCATGACGCGCGAGGTCGAGCCGGTGATCAACGGCTACTGGACGCGCGCGGCGTTCCCGCACGACCTGGTCCCGGGCATCGCCGACCTCGGCATCGCCGGCCTGGCGTACGACGGACCGGGCTGCCCTGCCGCGGGGCACTGGTCGACGGTCTCGTCGCGATGGAGCTGGGCCGGGTCGATCCGTCGATCGCCACCTTCATGGGCGTGCACGGCGGCCTCGCGATGGGCTCGATCAACCTGTGCGGCTCCGACGAGCAGCGAGAGCGCTGGCTGCCCGCGATGGCCCGGATGGAGCTGATCGGCGCCTTCGGGCTGACCGAGCCCGAGCACGGCTCCGACATCTCCAACGGCCTGGCCACGACGGCCAGGCGTGACGGCGACGACTGGATCCTCAACGGCGAGAAGAAGTGGATCGGCAACGCCGCCTTCGCCGACCTCGTCATCATCTGGGCCCGCGACGAGGCGGACGAGCAGGTCAAGGGCTTCGTCGTCGAGAAGGACACCGAGGGGATGACCTTCGACAAGCAGGAGGACAAGATCGCCCTGCGCGTCGTACAGAACGCCGAGATCCACCTCCACGACGTACGCGTCCCCGAGGCCAACCGGCTGCAGGAGGCCGACAGCTTCCGCGCCACCGCCAACGTCCTGCGCGTGACGCGGATGAGCGTCGCCTGGCAGGCCACCGGCTGCGCGCGCGGTGCGTTCGAGTACGCGCTGCGCTACACCAAGGCGCGCCAGCAGTTCGGCAAGCCGATCGCGAGCTTCCAGCTGGTGCAGGACCTGCTGGTGAAGATGCTGGCCAACGTCACGGCCTCGACGGCGATGAACGTGCGCGCCTCGCAGCTCCAGGACGCCGGTCTGCTCAAGGACGAGCACGCGTCGCTGTGCAAGGCCCACGCCACCGTGCGGATGCGCGAGGCCGTCGGCTGGGCCCGCGAGGTGCTCGGCGGCAACGGCATCCTGCTCGAGCACCACGTCGGCCGGTTCGTCGCCGACGCGGAGGCGATCTACTCCTACGAGGGCACCCGCGAGGTGAACACCCTCATCGTCGGGCGGGCCATCACGGGCGAGGGCGCGTTCGTCTGACCTACGGTGCGGGTCCTCGTCGTCGGAGAGCGCCAGCTCGACGGCCTCGTCGAGGGAGAGCCGCGCACCCTCGGCCAGCAGCTCCTCCAGACGCTCGTCGCCCAGCTCCGCTCGCAGGGCAGCCGCCACCCGCTCGAGCTCGGGCGTGTCCCCGGGGGACGGGTCGACGCCGAGTCGGCGCAAGCGCCTCGTCGGAGGCCCCCATCAGCACGGCACCGCGCTCGGGACGTCCGAGACCGAGGCTCGCGCCCCCCATCTGCGCCATCGTCGCGGCCAGCACCATCCGCCGACCCAGTGCCCAGCTGAGCCGCACCGCCTCGACGCACAGGCGCCAGGCCTCCTCGTAGTCGCCGCGGTGCTCGGCGATGAAGCTCAGGTTGCCGACGAGCATCGCCTCGTGGGTGCGGTCGCCGGCCGCCCGGGCGAGCTCGAGTCCCTCCTCGTACGCCGCCAGCGCACCGTCGTCGTCGCCGGTGACGCGGGTCAGCTCGCCGCGGATGTTCAGGGCCTGAGCCAGGAGCGGCCGCTCCCCCACCCGACGGGCCAGCGCGATCGCCTCGTCGCAGATCTCCAGCGCCTCCGGGGTGCTGTCCGTGTCGCCGACGTAGGTGGTGGAGATGAGCGCCAGTGAGTAGGCGAGGTAGCGGTCGTGCCCCAGCTCCCGGAAGCGTTCCTCCGCGGCCCGCCAGTGCCGACGTCCCACCTCCCGGTCGCGGGTCCACTCGACGAAGCCCGCTGCGAGGTAGAGCCGCGCCACCAGGAAGTCGTCGAGCTCGGCCTCGTGCGCCAGCGACGCATGGGCCCAGCCCCGCCCCTCGGGATGCGAGCCCTCGCGGTGCCAGTAGGTACCGAGGTCCGCGGTCATCCGTGCCGCCAGCTCGACCTCACCGTTCTCGGCCGTCCACGCATGCGCCCCTCGGACGTCGGCCAGCAGGCGGGTGATGTCATCGATCCAGGTGCCGGACGCCTCGCCCCAACGGCGCTCGTCGAGGTCGTCCAGCCAGTCGGCGAGGTAGGACGCATGGCGGCGCCGCACGTCCCGGTCGAGCTCGGGATCCTCGGCCATCAGGGCACGCGAGCGCTCGCGCATCAGCTCGAGCAGCAGGAACCGACCGTCGTCGAGGCGCCGCACCAGGCTGTGGTCGACCAGCCGGCTGAGCGACTCGACCACGTCGACGCCGGGTCCGGCGCACACCCGCTCGACGACCTCGAGCGGCACCGGCCCGTGGAAGACCCCCAGGCGGATGAACAGGTCGCGGTCGTCCTCGCCGAGCAGCCGCAGGCTCCAGTCGATCATCGACGGCACCGTCTGCTGCCGTTCCGGCGTACCCCGGCTCGCGCCCTGCACCGAGCCGAGCCGCTGGCCGAGCCGCGCGCGCAACAGGGGTGGCGACAGGGTCCGCACGTGTCCTGCGGCCAGCTCGATCGCGAGCGGCAGCCCGTCGACCGCCCGGCAGATCGTGACGACGTCGTCGAGGTGCCGTTCGACGTCGAAGCCGGGATCCACGGCGTGCGCGGCCTGCTCGAACAGCGTGATCGCATCCGCGCGCGAGCCGGGCTCCTCCGGGTCCAGCGCGAGCGGGAGCACGTCGTACACCTGCTCGCCGGGGATCCGCAGCCGGGCGCGTGACGTCGTCAGCACCCGCAGGCCGGTGCACCGCTCGACGAGCCGCGGCACGATCTCGGCCGCCTCGAGCACGTGCTCGGCGTTGTCGAGGACGAGCAGCAGGTTGCGGTTGCGCAGCGCCTCGGCGAGTGCCTCGACGACGTCTCCCTCGACGTGGATCCCGAGCTCGCGGGCGATCAGCCCCGGCACCAGCCCGGCGTCCCCGACCTTGGTGAGGTCGACGTAGCACGCCTCCTCCGCCGTACGCCGCAACGCGACCTCCGCGACCAGCCTCGTCTTTCCCACCCCACCGGGCCCGAGCAGGGTGACCGTCCGGGAGTCCTCGAGCAGCTCGGTGACCCGCTCGATGTCCCGCTCGCGCCCGATCGTCCTGGTCGCCGGGGTGGGCACAGGCGCGCGCACCAGGCGCTGCGCCGGCGTCAGCGCGACCGGCAGCTCCTGCGCCTGCTCACGCAGGGCCAGCGCGGTCTCGCCCAGCTCTTCCCCGAGCTCCTCCTTCCAGAGCCTCTCCATCGTCTCGAGCTGGCGCAGCGCCGCCCGACGGTCGCCCCGCGCCAGGTGCGCCTGCACCAGCTGCAGGTGGGCGACCTCGTCGAGCGGGTCGGCGGCGACGATCGTGTCCCAGCGCCCGAGCAGGTGCAGCATCTCGCGCGTACGCCAGCCGGAGGCGGTCGCGATCGCTCTCCGTCCACGGCTCGTAGACGTCGTCCGGGAGCAGCTCGCCGCGGTAGAGGTCGACCGCCTCGGCCGCCGGCCCCGCCGCTCCGCTCGCACGGGCCGCCTCCACCGCCGCGTCGAACTGCTCGACATCGACGTCGAGCTCCGCCTTCGGGAACAGCGCCACGGTGTCACCGGCCAGGACCAGCCCGTCGGCAGCGCCGAGGGCGGCCCGCGCGTAGTGCGCCGCCTTGTGCAGCCGCGGCGCCGCGCGGTCGACGAGCAGGTCCGGCCAGAGCAGCGTCGATCACCTGCTCGCGCCGCAGCCGGTGGCCGGGCGCGAGCGCCAGCAGCTTCACGAGTGCGGCGGGCGCCTGCCGCGCCCACGCGTCGTCCGGCAGCGGTACGCCGTCGACGAGCACCTCGAAACCGCCGAGCAGACGGATGTCGACGCGCATGGGCACCCCTTGGAACGGTCGCTCCGATCCTAGGACCTGGTGCGCGCGACGAGCCGAAGGAGACGTGAACTCCAGCTCGGCCGCGCCACCGGGTGTCCCCTGGTTCGCGCGGGTCGCGAAGGCCAGGAACTCCTCGTCCAGGGCCGCGACCTGGTCCGGCCGGTCGGCGAGCGCGGCGTAGATCGAGACGACCGGGCCGAAGGTCTCCTTGTAGTACTCGCAGTAGCCGCGCGGACCACCCGGCACTCGCTCGACGTAGGAGCCCGAGGTGAAGTCGAGTGAGGCGACGCTGTCTGCGAACAGCTCTCGCACGTGGTCGCGACTCCCCCACAGCGTCGGCGACGATGCCCCCGGCGGAGGTGGCGGCGCGTAGGGGGCGAAGACGTCGAGAAACCGGAGATCAGCCCGTCCGCAGCGAAGTTGACCATCGCGATCGTCCCGCCGGGTCGGCACACCCGCACCAGCTCGTCGGCCACCGCCCGGTGGTCCGGTGCCCACATGGCGCCGACGGAGGACAGCACGACGTCGAAGCTCGCATCCTCGAACGGGAGTTCGCTGCGCATCGGCCTCGACCCACTCGACCGACAGGCCGAGCCGCGCCGCCTCGGCCGCTCCGGGCGGCCATGTTCTCCCGGGCGATGTCGCTGGCGACGACCCTCGCTCCGGCGGCGGCCGCACGCAACGCTGCGTTCCCGGATCCGGCCGCCACGTCGAGCACGCGCTGCCCGCGTTCGACGCCTGCCGCCGCGACGAGGTCCGCTCCGAGTCGCCCAGACGAGGTCGGTCGCGAACCGGTGGTAGTCGCCCGCGCCCCAGACGGCGCGGGCCGCTGCTGCCCCGCTGACTCTGTCCGATGACGTCACCCACTCACCGTGACACCGGGTGAGCAGCCGGTGAAGTTCGATTTCTGGACTGGTGACCGCGCCCGGGGAGAGAGACGATGCACGGGTGCGTGGGTACGGCCAGTACTGCCCGGTCGCCCTCGGCGCCGAGATCTTCGCCGAGCGGTGGACGCCGCTCATCGTCCGCAACCTGATGCTGGGCTGCGAGCGGTACGGCGAGATCCTGGACGGCGCCCCGGGGCTGCCGCGCAGTGTGCTCTCGCAACGCCTGACCAGTCTCGAACGACACGGCGTGGTCGAGCGTCGCGAGGCGGACACCGGTCCCCGCTACCGGCTGACCGAGTCGGGGCGCGAGCTGGCCGAGGTCTGCCTCGCCCTCGGCGCCTGGGGCGCCCGCTGGCGGGAGGTCGGCCCCGCGCATCGCGACCCGTACCTGGCGCTGTGGATGCTGACCCGCCTGATCGACCCGAAGACCCTGCCGCGACCGAGGATCGTGGTGCGGTTCGACCTCACCGACCGGTCGCGGCCGGATCGCTACTGGCTGGTCGCCTCGCGGGTCGGCAACGAGGTCTGCGTCCGGTACCCCGGTTTCACCGAGGACGGCGTGGTCACCACCGACGCTGCGTGGCTGGTGCGGTGGCACTCGGGCGAGATCGACCTGCGCCGCGCCCAGAAGGCCGACGGCATCGCGGTCGACGGGGCCAGGTGGCTCGTGGCGCTGCTGACCGAGTGGGGCACGCTGAGCCCCTACGCGGACATCGCCAGGTCCCGCGGCGTCAGAGCTGTCCCATCCCGGTGACGTCGAGCACCAGCTGACCCTCGTCGTCCGACGCCGCGAGGTCGACGAGCGCGGTGATCCGCCAGTCGTGGTCGCCGTCGGGGTCACCGAGGATCTGCTGCACCTGCCAGCTGCGCTCGCCCTTCTCGATGATCAGCATCTGCGGGCCACGGGCGTCCGGCCCGGTGTCGACGGCGTCGTGCTGCGCGAAGTAGTCGTCCAGCGCGTCGCGCCAGTCCTCCGCGCCCATCGTCGAGCCGGCCTCGGTCTCGAGCTCGCCGAGGGCCTCCCACCGGTTCAGGGCCGCCAGCTCCACCCGACGGAACATCGCGTTGCGCACCAGCACGGTGAAGGCGCGCTCGTTGGCGGTGATGCGCTCCGGCGTCGGCGGGAGCACGTCGGGCGCGGCCTCCGCGGCCAGCCGGTCGGGGTCGTTGAGCTGCTCCCACTCGTCGAGCAGGCTCGAGTCGGTCTGGCGTACGACGGCCCCGAGCCACTCGATGATGTCCTCGAGCTCGTCGGTGCGGACCCGCTCCGGCACGGTCTGGCGCAGCGCCCGGAACGCGTCGCCGAGGTAGCGCAGCACCAGCCCCTCGGAGCGGGTGAGGCCGTAGAACGCGACGTACTCGGCGAAGGTCATCGCGCGCTCGTACATGTCGCGCACCACCGACTTCGGCGACAGCGCGTCCTCGGACGCCCACGGGTGGCTCTGCCGGTAGACCGCGTAGGTGTGCTCGAGCAGCTCCTCCAGCGGCTTGGGCCAGGTGATCTCGTCGAGCAGCTCCATCCGCTCGTCGTACTCGATGCCCTCGGCCTTCATCTCGCCGATCGCCTCACCGCGCGCGAGGTGCTCCTGCGCGCCGAGCACCGGACGCGGGTCCTCGAGGGTCGCCTCGATCACGGAGACCACGTCGAGGGCGTACGTCGGCGCCTCGGGGTCGAGGGTGTCGAACACCGCGAGGGAGTACGCCGAGAGCGGCTGGTTCAGCGCGAAGTCGAACTGGAAGCCCTCGGCCAGCCGCACGCGCCGCCCGTCGGGCTCCGGGCGGCTCGACCAGCTCGACGACCCCGGCAGCCAGCAGCGACCGGTGCTGCGCGGCGGCCAGGCGCATCAGCCGCAGCTGCGAGCGCGGCTCCTCGTGGTTGTCGCGCAGCAGACGCCTCATCGCCTCGGCCGGGTTGCCCGGCCGCGCGATCACGTTGAGCAGCATCGCGTGGCTGACCCGCATCCGGGAGACGAGCGGCTCCGGCTCGGCGGCGACCAGCCGCTCGAACATCTCCTCGGTCCACGTGACCTGGCCCTCGGGCGCCTTCTTGCGCTGCACCCGCTTGAGCTTCTTCGGGTCGTCGCCCGCCTTCGTCACCAGGCGGGCGTTCTCGACGACGTGGTCGGGCGCCTGCACGACGACGGTGCCGGCGGTGTCGAAGCCGGCCCGCCCCGCCCGCCCGGCGATCTGGTGGAACTCCCGGGCCTTGAGCATCCGCTGCCGGCGGCCGTCGTACTTGGAGAGGCCGGTGAACACCACCGTGCGGATGGGCACGTTGATGCCGACGCCGAGGGTGTCGGTGCCGCAGATGACCTTCAGCAGCCCGGCCTGCGCGAGCTGCTCGACGAGCCGGCGGTACTTCGGCAGCATCCCCGCGTGGTGCACGCCGATGCCGTGCTTCACCAGCCTGGACAGCGTCTTCCCGAAGCCCGGGCTGAACCGGAAGCCGCCGATCATCTCGGCGATCCGGTCCTTCTCCTCGCGGGTGCAGACGTTGATGCTGGTCAGCGCCTGCGCCCGCTCGAGCGCGGCCGCCTGGGTGAAGTGCACGACGTAGACGGGCGCCTGGTGGGTGCCGAGCAGCTCCTCGAGCGTCTCGTGCATCGGCGTCACGCGCCCACTCGTAGCTCAGCGGCACCGGGCGGGTGGCGCTGGTGACCACCGCCGTCTCCCTGTCCCGTACGGCGCTCCAGGTCGTCGACGAACCGGCTGACGTCGCCGAGCGTCGCGGACATCAGCAGGAACTGCGCCTTCGGCAGCTCCAGCAGCGGCACCTGCCAGGCCCAGCCGCGATCCGGCTCGGCGTAGAAGTGGAACTCGTCCATCACCACCTGGCCGACGTCGGCGTCGGCCCCCTCGCGCAGCGCGATGTTGGCCAGCACCTCGGCCGTGCAGCACACGATCGGCGCCTGCGCGTTGACCGCCGCGTCGCCGGTCAGCATCCCGACGTTCTCGGCGCCGAAGACCGAGATCAGCGCGAAGAACTTCTCCGAGACCAGCGCCTTGATCGGCGCGGTGTAGAAGGTGCGCTCGCCCGCGGGCCAGCGCCGCGAAGTGGGCGCCCGTCGCCACCAGGCTCTTCCCGGTGCCGGTGGGCGTCGACAGGATCACGTTGGCCCCGCTGACGATCTCGATCAGCGCCTCCTCCTGCGCCGGGTAGAGGGTCAGCCCCTGCTCCCCCGCCCAGGTCTCGAAGACGTCGAAGAGCGCGTCCGGGTCGGTGAGCGTCCGCGGGGTCGAGGCGCTCGAGGAGCCGCATCAGCGCTTGCCGGCGTCCTCGACGCAGAGCACGGCCCAGGGCAGCGCCTCGAGCCGGCCCTCCGGGATCTCCTGGCCGCACACGTCGCAGCGCCCGTAGCTGCCCGTCGTCGAGCTTCTCCAGCGCGCGCAGCACGTCGGCGCGGGTCGACCTGCAGGCGGTCGTGCACGGCCACCTGGGCCATCCGGTCGATCGCCATCGAGGTGCCCTCGCCGATGCGCTTGCCGAAGGAGATCGTGCCCTGGTCGGTCGGCGGCTTCTCCATCTCGGCCATCTCGGCGTCGATCTCGGCGAGCTTGTCGGCGAGCGTCGTACGCACCTCGTCGGGGTTCACGCCGTGCCCTCCTGCCCGGACAGCAGCTCGCCGCGGTGGCGCCACGACCAGGTCAGGACCGTCACCGAGAACACTCCGGTCGAGCAGCACGATCACGGCCTCGAACGCGCCGCCGCCACCCTTGGTGAAGATGCCGTGCTCGAGGTCGTAGAGGAAGTCCATCGCGAACAGGTAGAGCGCCAGCGCTGCCCGGCGCAGAGCAGCCAGAACAGCGCCGACTCGTGGCGACGGGTCAGCGTCACGAGCGCGAGCACGCAGGCGATGCCGAGCCACAGGTCGGCGAGCGGGAAGGCGTTCTCGAAGTCGTAGTAGGCCTGCGTGTGCTCGCTGGCGATCCAGTCGCGCTGCGTGAACCAGATCGACCAGTACGCGACGTCGAGCAGGATCGCGACCACGAGCATGGCCTGCACGGTGCGCCTCATGCGACGATCCAAGCACCTCGGCGATGGAGCGCATGGATGGTGGAGGGTCGATGAGCACACCCGGTGAGCGGTTCGCCGAGGCGATCGCGGTGCACGACGCCGGCCGCGATGGCCGACCTGTTCGTCCGACGACGTCGACTTCCGGGGCATGACCCCGGGCATGTTCTGGGAGGCCGCCTCCCCGGCGGCGGTCGTGGACATCGTGCTCGGGGACTGGTTCACCGAGACCGACCACATCGTCGCCGCCAGCCGGGCCGAGGCAGACCCGGTCAGCGACACCCGGCACGTGAGCTACCGCTTCGACATCGACAACGAGGACGGAGCCCGGGTCGTCGAGCAGCAGGCGTACTACCGCGACGAGGACGGCCGGATCGTCTGGATGCGCGTGCTGTGCTCCGGCTACCGCCCGCGCGACTGACCGCCCTCAGGTGTTGCTGCAGTCGATGCTCGAGGTGCCGTCGGCGTCGGTGGTCGTCGTGCAGTTCTCGTCGAACCAGGCGGCCCCGAACGCGAACAGCAGAATGAGCAGGATCACGCCCAGCACCGACCAGATGGTGCCGATCAGACCGGTGACGAAGCCGGCCGTGGCCAGCCCCTGCGCCGCCGAGCCGTCCCTGGGACTCACGGATCTCGCGCTTGGCCTGACGTCCGACGATCATCGCCGGGATGCCGAGGAACAGGCCGCACACGACGAGGGAGCAGATGCCGAGCACCAGGCTGGTGGTCGCCTTGCTCGAGTTGGGGGCGACCGGCGGCATCGTGGTACTGCCCCGGCGGCGGGTAGTACCCGGGTGCTGCATCGGCTGGGCCCGGCTGGCCCGGCTGCATCGGCTGGCCCGGCTGGCCCTGGCTGGTCCCGGCTGCTCCGGCTGGCTCGGCGGGTACGGCGGGTTCTCGCTCATCCTCCGAAGTTAGGCCATCCCGACTCCGATGACACGTCTAGATGACGCGTTTCCCCGTGCGCATCCGGCGCCGGAAGTCGCGCATCACCAGTCGGGCGTGGGCGCACCGGACGAACCGCGGCAGCACCGGGTAGACGAGGTTGTGCACGCTCCAGAACAGGTCGTAGAGCTTCTGCTCGCGCCACGACCAGGTCAGCCCGAGCACCTCGCGCACCTCGGGCGGCAGGTTGCCGCGGGTCATCAGCGACTGGAGGCCGCTGCCGGGGCGCAGGAACCAGGGCTGGCCCTTGCTGGAGAGCAGCTTGCGCACGTAGTCCCGGACGAGCGGCTCGCTGGTGAGCTGGGTGGTGAGCGTGTGGTCCCAGTACTTCTCGAAGTCGGCGTACGTCGCCGGCCAGTCCTCGGGCTTCACCTGGAGCGCCGTGCCGAAGATCTGCGAGTCGCGGTAGATCCGCTCCTTGGTCGCGAGCGGCATCGGGCCGTGGACCTTCTCGTGGATGAAGATCCCGTTGTGCGCGAGGGTGGCGGCCACCCAGAGCTGGAGGTCGCGGTCGTAGGCGGTGTAGCCCTGGCCGCGCACGCCTGCGTGCATCTTGTTGACCATCCGCGCGACGGCGTCGCGCTCCTCCTGGGTGCCCTTGGTCATCACGTAGACGTAGGTGAGCGTGGTGCGCAGCCGGTCGACCGGGCGGGTCAGCGTGGTGCTGTGCTCCGCGACTCCGCGACCGACGCCGAGGAGGGCCAGCTGGTAGAGCACCGTCGATCCGGCGCCGAGGAGCAGCATCGACTCCTCGATGATGTCGGCGAGCCCGATGTCCTGGTTGTCCATGTGTGCAACAATACAACAGACTTTGTTGCATGAGAACACGCCCGCGAGGAGGCCCACGTGAGCGTCGTCACCGACGAGGCCATCCTCGAGGCCGCCCTCCAGCAGATCGCCATCACCGGCGTACGCCGCACCAGCGCCGACGACATCGCCCGGCGCGCGGGCGTCAACCGGGTCACCCTCTACCGCCGGCTGGGCGGTCGCGACGCGATCATCCAGGCGGCGTACCTCCAGGAGACCGCGCGCGTCCTCGGCATCATCGAGGACGGCCATCGGCGAGGTGCCGCCGCCCGGGCACGCCGCGGCTTCGACCCGGCCGACTACGTCGTCGCGCTTCTTCTCGGTGACCATCAAGACGCTGCGCGAGAACCGCATCCTGCGCCAGCTGCTCGAGGCCGACCGCGAGGAGACGCTGGTCAGCCTCACCTTCGGCGCCGGCGAGACGCTGCGGGTCTCCGCCGCCTTCTGCGCCGACCGGATGCGCCAGCTGCGCGCGCACCTCGACCCGGTGCCGCCGGACGACGACGTCGAGGCCGTCTCGCTCACCCTGGCCCGGATCTCGCAGTCGCTGCTGCTGACCCAGGACGCTCCCCCGTCGCTGCGCACGCGCGCCCAGATGAGGTCGTACGCCGAGCTGGTGATCGTGCCGATGGTGCTGCGGGCGCTAGTCCCGTCAGTCCAGGGGTTCTCGTGCGCCCAGACCGGCGAGTCCTTCGCCGAGAGCAGCTCGTGTCGCTCGTCGGTCGGGCAGCGCCTCGATCTGCTCCATCAGCGCGTAGTCGTAGCCCGCCTTCTCCTCGGCGTGCGGGACGGGCACGACGGAGTGCACGATCCGGTCCTCGTAGACGTGCATCATCGTGACCGACTGGTGGCCGTCGACGGCCGAGAGCAGCCGCCCGACCGGGGCCGGGTCCGCGAGGTAGCAGGTCGAGGACGCGACCGAGACCGGCACGCCCGCGAACGTGGAGTACGACGAGAAGTGGAAGTGGCCGCCGATCACGCCGCGCACGTCGGTGCCCTCGATCACCGCGGCCAGCTCGTGCTGCCGGTGCAGCTCGATCACCTCGGCCGCGCGGATCATCGGCACCGGGATCGGCGGGTGGTGCATCGCGAGCAGCGTGCCGTGCGGCGCGGGCGTCGCGAGCACGTCGGCGAGCCAGCCGAGCTGGTCGGCCGAGAGCTCGCCGTGGTGGTAGCCGGGCACGCTCGTGTCGATCGAGACCACCCGCAGGCCGGCGACGTCGTGCACCCGGTCCTGGGTCACGTCCTCGCTGACCTCCTCGCCGAACAGCTCGCGGGCGTAGGGCTCGCGCTCGTCGTGGTTGCCCATCACCCACACGACCTCGGCGCCGATCTCGGCGGCGGCCGGCTCGACGATCTCGCGCAGCTGCACGTAGGCCTTCGGCTCGGCGCGGTCGGCCAGGTCGCCGGTGAACACGATCGCCTGCGGCGGGAGCTCGAGCCGGGCCAGCCGCTCCATGGATCTGCGGAGGTTCTCGTGGGTGTCGATCTCGCCGTAGAGCTTGCGCTCGGCGAGCAGGTGCGGGTCGCTCACGTGGGCGACGGTGTGGCTCGGCAAGGGGTACTGACCCAAGGGCTTCACGGGATCAGTCTGCCGAACGGTCGGGGCCGCCGCATAGTGTTCGGGAGGTGCGCATCGCCACCTGGAACGTGAACTCCCTCCGCAGCCGGATCGACCGCGTCGAGGCCTTCCTGCAGCGCCACGACATCGACGTCCTCGCCCTGCAGGAGACCAAGGCCCGCGAGGACCAGCTGCCGCTGATGGGGCTCACCGTGCTCGGCTACGACATCGCGTCGGCGGGCTACGACCAGTGGAACGGCGTCGCGATCATCAGCCGCGTCGGGATCGAGGACGTCGAGGTCGGCTTCCCCGGCATGCCGACCTGGGGCGACCCGGCGGCTGCGGAGGCCCGGGCGATCGGGGCCACCTGTGGCGGCGTACGCCTGTGGTCGCTGTACGTCCCCAACGGCCGCAAGGTCGACGACCCCCACTACGTCTACAAGCTCGAGTGGCTCGCCCGCCTGCGTGAGGCGGCCCGCGAGATGACCGGCGACGTCGCCCTGGTCGGCGACTGGAACATCGCCCCGCAGGACGAGGACGTCTACGACATGGCGGCCTTCGCCAAGGACACCCACGTCACTCCCCCGGAGCGCGCCGCCTTCGCCGGCTTCCTCGAGGACGGGTACGTCGACGTCGTCCGCCCCCACGCGCCCGGCCCCGACGTCTTCACCTACTGGGACTACTACCGCCAGCGCTTCGAGCGCAACCGCGGCATGCGCATCGACTTCGTCCTCGGCAACCCGTCCCTCGCCGCCCGCGTCACCGGCGCCTCCATCGACCGCGACGAGCGCGCCGGCAAGGGCGCCAGCGACCACGCCCCGGTGATCGTCGACCTCGACTGCACGGCTCACGCACGAGGCGCGGTGCGGAGAGCGGTCTCCTTCACAACCCGGAGCCGACGTCCCTGATCCAGCCCCCTCTCGGCGTAGGCTCCCGCCATGTTGATCCTCGCCCTCATCCTGTTCGGCATGATCGCGGGTGCCGCTGCTCAACTCCTGCTGGGCAAGCCGGCCGGGGGCATCGACTGGAGCCTCGCGTTCGGCGCCGGGCTGGTCGGGTCGTTCGTCGGGGGGCTGCTGTTCAGCCTGCTCGCCGGTGACGGCGTGGAACTGCGCGCCAGCGGCCTCATCGGCTCGATCGTCGGCGCCGTCATCGTGACGGCCGGCTGGCTCTGGTTCAAGCGCCGCGAGGAGCCTCCACCGACCGACCTAGGCCTCCGACTCATCCCCGAATTGTGTCGGTCCCGGCTGTCACCCTCACGGACATGAGCATCCTTCTTCCCCTCCTGACGCTCGTGATCGGGACTCTCCTCGGCGCGGTCGCGGTCCTCGTCTGGTCGCGGCGCGCCGGTGACCCCGACGTGCTGCGCGCGCTGGGTGCCCGCGGCGACGACCAGGCGGTCCTGCGCGACGGGCTCGAGCGGCTGCACGAGCGGCTGATGGACGTCGAGCAGCAGCGCGCCTCGTGGCAGGGGCAGCTGCGCCAGCAGGTCGACGACATGCGGCACAGCACCGACCTGCTCCGGCGCGAGACCGGCGCCCTGTCGACGGCGCTGCGCAAGCCGCACGTGCGCGGCCAGTGGGGCGAGCTCCACCTGCGCAGGGCGGTCGAGCTGGCCGGGATGGTCGAGCACTGCGACTTCGAGGAGCAGGTGCACTTCGCCCACGAGGACGGCAACCTCCGCCCCGACCTCGTGGTGCGGCTGGCCGGTGGGCGCTCGGTCGTGGTCGACGCCAAGGTGCCGCTCGACGCCCAGCTCGACGCGCTCGCCACCGACGACCCCGAGGAGGCGGCCGCGCACCAGCGCCGCCACGTCCGCCAGGTGCGCAGCCACGTGGACACGCTGTCCGGCAAGGCCTACTGGCGGTCGCTGCCGACGGCGCCGGAGTTCGTGGTGATGTTCGTGCCGGCCGAGTCGTTCCTCGCGGCGGCGCTGGACACCGACCCCTCCCTGCTGGCGTACGCCGCCACCAAGGACGTCGTGATCGCCACCCCGACGACGCTGATCGCCCTGCTGCGCACCATCGCCCACGGCTGGACCACCGAGGCGCTGGCCGAGCGCACCCGCGAGATCCACGAGCTCGGCCGCGAGCTGCACACCCGCATCGGCGTGATGGGCGGCCACCTCGACAAGGTCGGCCGCTCGCTCAAGGGCGCCGTCGAGGCCTTCAACAGCGCGGTCGGCTCGATCGAGAGCCGGGTGCTGGTCACGGCCCGCCAGTTCGAGGACATCGGCGTCACCCGCGAGGCGCTGGCGCCGGTCCAGCCGGTCGACCAGGTACCCCGGCCGCTGACCGCCGCCGAGCTGCTCGACGCGGTGGCCGAACACCGCCCTGACCTGCAGGAACTGCCCGAAGGTGGCACCGGCGAGTCGCGCCGATCCAGCGCCTGACGCGGCCTACCTTGTGCACGTGAGCGCACCCACCCTGTGGGAAGAGGGCCGGATGGCCGGCAGCCGCGTCACGCGGCTGGCGGTGGTGGCCGCGCTGGTGGTGCTCGCGGCCAACCTGGCGATCAGCCGGCAGCTCACCTTCATCTTCGACATCGGCTTCGTGCTGGTCTGCGTGGGTGCCGCGCTCGCCGTGCACCCGCGCGACTTCTTCAGCGTCGGCGTGCTGCCGCCGCTGCTGCTGCTCGGGCTGATCTCGCTGGTCGCGATCGTGCACAGCGGCTGGGTCGCGGAGGCCGGCGACGGGTTCGTCCAGGCGGTCGTCTCGGGTCTGGCTCACCGGGCGACCGGCCTGCTGGCGGCGTACCTCCTGGCCCTCGGCGTGCTCGCCATCCGGCAGCGGGTCCGCGTCGCGCCACCAGCGCCGCGCGGCCTACTCGAAGCGCGAGACGTCGCCCGCCCCGACGCGCGCCACGACCGGCGCGCCCGTCGGAGAAGTCGACGACGGTGGTGGGCTCCGAGCCGCACTCACCGGAGTCGATCACCGCGTCCAGCCAGTGATCCAGCTCGTCCTTGACCTGCCAGCCGTCGGTCATCGGCTCGGTCTCGCCCGGCATCAGCAGCGTGCTCGACAGCAACGGCTCGCCGAGCTCCTCCAGTAGCGCCCGCACGACCGCGTGGTCGGGGATGCGCACGCCGACCGTGCGCTTCTTCGGGTGCATCAGCCGCTTCGGGACGTCGCTCGGTCGCCGGCAGGATGAACGTGTAGGGCCCGGGCGTCGCGGCCTTGATCGCACGGAACGCCGTGTTGCTCAGCTGCACCAGCTGGCCGAGCTGGGCGAAGTCCTTGCACACCAGCGTGAAGTGGTGCTTGTCGTCGAGCTCGCGGAGCTTCTTGATCCGCTCGAGCCCGTCGCGGTTGCCCAGCTGGATGCCGAGCGCGTAGCCCGAGTCGGTCGGGTAGGCGATCAGGCCGTCCTCCCGGAGCAGCTCGACGACCTGGGCGATGGCCCGCGGCTGCGGGTCGACCGGGTGGACGTCGAAGTAGCGGGCCACCGGCTAGCTGCCCTGCGCGGCGGCTGCCTTGCGCATGTCGCGACGCAGCTCGGGCGGAAGCGCGAAGATCAGGGACTCCTCGGCGGTGTGCACGGCCTGGGCGTCGGGGTAGCCGCGCTCGCTGAGGAAGCTCAGCACCCCGTCGACGAGGTCGTCGGGCACCGACGCACCCGAGGTGACGCTGACGCTCTGCACGCCCTCGAGCCAGGCCTCGTCGATCTCGCTGGCGTCGTCGACGCGGTAGGCCGCCCTGGCTCCCGCCTCGAGCGCGACCTCGGCCAGCCGCACCGAGTTCGACGAGTTCGCCGAGCCGACCACGATGACGAGGTCGGCGCCGACGCTGATCTCCTTGATCGCGAGCTGGCGGTTCTGGGTGGCGTAGCAGATGTCGTCGCTCGGCGGGTCGAGCAGCTTGGGGAACCGCTGGCGGATCGCGTCGACCGTGGCCATCGTCTCGTCGACCGACAGCGTGGTCTGGGAGAGCCAGGCGACCTTCTCCGGGTCGCGTACGACGATGCCCGCCACGTCGTCGGGGCTCTGCACCAGCTGGATGTGCTCCGGCGCCTCGCCCGCGGTGCCCTCGACCTCCTCGTGGCCCTCGTGCCCGATCAGCAGGATGTCGTAGTCGTCGCCGGCGAACCGCTTCGCCTCGTGGTGGACCTTGGTCACCAGCGGGCAGGTGGCGTCGATGGTCTTCAGGTTCCGCGCGGCGGCCTGCTCGTGCACCAGCGGCGAGACGCCGTGGGCGGAGAACACGACCGTCTTGCCCTCGGGCACCTCGTCGAGCTCCTCGACGAAGATCGCCCCGCGGGACTCCAGGTTGGCGACCACGTGCTTGTTGTGCACGATCTGCTTGCGCACGTAGACCGGCGAGCCGTAGAGGTCCAGCGCCTTCTCGACGGTGATCACGGCGCGGTCGACGCCGGCGCAGTAGCCGCGGGGTGCGGCCAGGCGCACGGCGCGCTCGGCCTCGTCGGGCGAGAGGACGCTCGGCGTACCCAGGTCAGTCATGTGCTCAATCGTAGGTGCCGACCCTTAGGGTGCGAGCCATGGCCATGGAGACCTCCCCTGAGCATCCGGCGCCGGTGCGCCAGATCACCCAGGCGATCGGTCAGTGGATCGACCGGCTCGGGGCCGTCTGGGTCGAGGGCCAGGTCACCCAGATCAGCCGGCGCGGCGGGATGAACACCGTCTTCCTCACCCTGCGCGACAAGCTCGCCGACATCTCCGTGCAGGTCACCTGCAACCGCGGAGTCATCGACTCATTGCCCACGCCCCTGGTCGAGGGCGCCCAGATCGTCTGCCACGCCAAGCCGTCGTTCTACGCCAACCGCGGCACGCTGTCGCTGAACGTCCGCGAGATCCGGCTGGTCGGCGAGGGCGAGCTGCTCGCCCGGCTCGAGCGCCGACGCCAGCTGCTGGCGGCTGAGGGGCTGTTCGCCGAGGAGCTCAAGCGCCCGCTGCCGTTCCTGCCGCGCAACGTCGGGCTGGTCACCGCGCAGAACTCCGCTGCGGAGCGCGACGTCCTCGACAACGGCCGGCGCCGCTGGCCGGGGGTCCACTTCACCGTGAGGTACGCCGCGATGCAGGGCATGCACGCCGCGCGGGAGGTGATCGAGGCGATCGAGTCCCTCGACCGCGACGAGGACATCGACGTGATCGTCGTGGCCCGCGGCGGCGGCTCGGTCGAGGACCTGCTGCCGTTCTCCGACGAGGCCCTCGTGCGCGCCGTGCACGCGATCCGCACCCCGCTGGTCTCGGCGATCGGGCACGAGCCCGACTCCCCGATCCTCGACCTCGTCGCCGACGTGCGCGCCTCGACCCCGACCGACGCCGCCAAGCGGGTGGTGCCCGACGTGGCCGAGGAGGCCCACCGGGTGCTGCAGGCCCGCGAGCGCGGCCGGAGGGCGCTGCGCCACCTGATCGACCGCGAGCTCGACCAGCTCGGCGCGCTGCTGTCCCGGCCCAGCCTGGCCGACCCCCGCACCGGTCTCGACGAGCGGCTCGTGGAGGTCGACGGGCTCCGTGACCGGGCGCGGCGTACCTTCCGCCACCGCCTCGACCGGGGCGAGGAGGACCTCGTCCACCAGGTCGCGCGGATCCGCGCGCTGTCGCCGCTGGCGACGCTGCGCCGCGGCTACGCCGTACTCTCCGACGCCGAGGGCCAGGCTCTCTCCAGCGTGGCCACCCTGGAGCCGGGCCAGGACATCCACATCCGGGTGGTCGACGGGCGCATCGGCGCCACCACGACGACCGTCGACCGGATCGAGCTGATGCGCGACACCGACGACCACGACGACGACCACGAGGACGAGGACGATGGCTGACAAGGCCGAGCAGAAGGACGAGCTCTCCTACGAGGAGGCCCGCGACCGCCTGATCGAGGTGGTGCGCACCCTGGAGCAGGGCGGCACCAGCCTCGCGGAGTCACTGGCCCTGTGGGAGCAGGGCGAGGAGCTGGCCAAGGTCTGCCAACGCGCCCTCGAGGGCGCCCGCGCCCGGCTCGACAAGGCGCTGGACGACGCGGAGTAGGCCCTACTCCCCCACGGCGGCGAGCGTGGTGCGGAACTGCGAGGCCGCGCCGGCGGAGTTCGGGTGCGCGGGGACGGCCACCGCCGGGCCGTTGACCGACAGCACGCCGAGTCCCTCGACGTAGCGCTGGTTCGGCAGCGCACACACGTGGTGACCCAGGGACGGGTCGTAGGTGTTCACGAACTCGGCGCCACCGGCGGCGGCCGCCCGCTTCACCATCGCGTTCAGCTTCAGGAAGGTCGCGTGGAGGTAGGCCATGTCGGAGTCGCTGACCGGGACCACGGGGTAGCAGCCCGTCTCGGGGATGCCGGCGAGGTAGTCGAGCATCAGCACCCGCGCGTTCGGCGAGCGGCGGTGGATCTCCTCGAGCGCCGCGACCAGCTTCGGCTCGGAGGCGTTGATGCGCTGCTCGAGCTGGTCGACGCCGCCGGCGGTGTACTTCTCCTTGCAGTGCGCGCCCCGCGGGTCGGGGGTGATGCAGTCGGTCGCCGCACCGGCGAAGCCGGCGTCGTTGCCGCCGATGCCGACGGTGACCAGGTCGGTGGTCGGGGTCAGCCGGTCGAACTGGGCCGGGTTGGTCTCCCCGGTGGGCAGTCCGGTCTGCGGGGCGTAGAAGTCGTCGGTGGTCGCCGACCCGCAGGTGGCGTCCCTGAAGGTCGGCACCTTCAGTGCCGCGGCGAGCAGCTTGGGGTAGTTGCGGTGGGACTGCGCACACCCGGTCGGGGCGTACGTCGCGTCGGGGAGGCCGTCGGTGTCGGCGATGACGACGTCGGCCGACCAGGAGTCACCCAGGGCGACGTACTCCTGGTAGGCGGGAGCCGTGGCTCCGCGGGCGGCCGGAGCGAGGGCGCTCAGCGGCACCGCCACCACGGCGACCATCAGGAACGCGGTCAGAAAGGGCTTGCTCACGACGGGGTGCCTCCCAAGTAGGGCTTCTCGGGAGGTACAACGCCGCGGAACCGGTTAGGTCACCCGGCGTCCGGGACCTTGGCGCCCTTCAGCCGCGCTGCGTAGTCCCTGATCGTGGCCTCGGGGGCCGTCCCGACGACCAGCCACGACTCGGTGGGGGTGTCGCCGGTGCCGACCTCGTGGGAGAGCGCGTAGTCGCCACCCGCGTCGGTCCAGGTCTGGAACTCGACGCCACCGATCGTGACGTCCTTGCCCTGTACGGCGTCGGGGTCGACGTGCTCCTCGACCAGGTCCTGCGCCCCTCCGCGGGCCTCCTCGACGCCGATGTAGTCACCCTCGTCGGTGAGCACGCCGAGATGCCAGGTCGGGGCGCTGCCGGTCAGGTAGTCGGCGCTGGTCGCCTTCCATCCGGCCGGCATGGCCGTCGGGGCCAGGATGCTGCAGCTTCTGGTCGGCGCGACCGGCCCGGACCATCGCCTGGTAGTCGACCGCGCGGACGGGCGTCGGGTCGTGGTCCCTCTTGAGGGCGTTCAGCCCCGCGAACGCGACCACCCCGACGACGATCACGATCATCGCGCCCACGAGCCCACCCGAGGAACGCTGGTACCGACCGGCACCGGGGCTGCTCGTCTGGCTCATGTGGCCCATCCTGCCAACCGCGGTGGAGGCTACGATCACTGCCATGTCCGAGAGCCACATCCCTGACTCCCTGTCCGTCGCGCCCTCCATCCCTGACCGCAACCTGGCCCTCGAGCTGGTCCGGGTGACCGAGGCGGCCGCGATGGCCGCCGGCCGGTGGGTCGGTCGCGGCGACAAGAACGGCGCCGACGGGGTGGCCGTGAACGCCATGCGCGTGCTGATCTCGACCGTCGGGATGCGCGGCACGGTCGTGATCGGCGAGGGCGAGAAGGACAACGCCCCGATGCTGTACAACGGCGAGGAGGTCGGCGACGGCGACGGTCCCGCCTGCGACGTCGCGGTCGACCCCATCGACGGCACCACGCTCGCCGCCAAGGGCATGACCAACGCCATCTCGGTGCTGGCCGTGTCTCCCCGGGGGTCGATGTACGACCCGTCGGCCGTCTTCTACATGGAGAAGCTGGTCACCGGGCCGGAGGCCGCCGACGTCGTCGACATCCGCTACCCCGTGTCCGAGAACATCCACCAGGTCGCCAAGGCCAAGGGCAGCCGGGCCGAGGACGTCACCGTCGTGGTGCTGGACCGGCCGCGTCACCAGGACCTGGTCGACGAGGTCCGCGGCACCGGTGCCCGGATCAAGTTCATCTCCGACGGCGACGTCGCCGGCGCGATCATGGCGGCCCGCGAGGGCACCGGCATCGACCTGCTGCTCGGCATCGGCGGTACGCCGGAGGGCATCATCGCGGCCTGCGCCATGAAGTGCCTCGACGGCGTCATCCAGGGCCGGCTGTGGCCGACCGACGACGAGGAGCGCCAGCGGGCCATCGACGCGGGCCATGACCTCGAGCGCGTCCTCTACACCGACGACCTGGTCTCCGGCGACGACTGCTTCTTCGTCGCGACCGGGCATCACGGACGGCGAGCTGATGCAGGGCGTCCGCTACAAGGCGGGCGGCGCGTCGACCCACTCGCTGGTGATGCGCTCGCGCAGCGGCACCATCCGGTCGATCCACTCCGAGCACAAGCTGTCCAAGCTGCGGGCCTACGCCGACGTCGACTTCGAGCGCTGACCGACGTGATCGTCGTCGCCGGTGAGTCCCTCATCGACGTGGTGGTCGACCACGACGGTGACTCCTCGGAGACCCCCGGTGGGTCTCCCCTCAACGTGGCCGTCGGTCTCGCCCGGCTCGACGTCGACGCCACCCTGATCAGCCAGGTGGGTCACGACGAGCGCGGCGGGCTCGTGGTGCACCACGTGACCAGCAGCGACGCCGAGATCGTCGCCGTACCCACCGACTCGGGACGTACGTCGGTCGCGACCGCCCATCTCGACGAGACCGGCGCGGCCCGCTACGTCTTCGACATCGAGTGGACCCTGCCCCGCCAGGAGCTCCCGCCGTGCCGGGCGCTGCACGTCGGCTCGCTCGGCACCCTGCTCGAGCCCGGCCGCCTGAGCGTGCTCGACCTGGTCGAGCAGGCCGTCGACCGGGAGGTGTTCGTCAGCTACGACGCCAACCTGCGCGAGACCTTCATCGACGACCGCGAGCTGGCCTGGCGCGACGTGCGGTCGCTCGGCGCTCGCTGCACGCTGGTCAAGCTCAGCGACGAGGACGCCGAGCTGCTCGCGCCCGACTCCGACCCCGACGAGGTCGCCCGCACGCTGCTGGCGGGCGAGCGCACCCGGCTGGTCATCCTGACCCGAGGCGCGAAGGGTGCGACCGCGTTCGCCGCGGGCACCGAGGTCAGCGCGTCACCGCGACCGGTCGAGGTGGTCGACACCGTCGGGGCCGGCGACGCGTTCATGGCCGGGACGCTGGCCCAGCTCTCCGACCTCGACGCGTTCGGTCACCCGGGACCCGGGCTCGTGCTGGACGAGGAGAGCCTGGGCCGGCTGCTGCGCGGGGCGATGGAGGTCTCGGCCGTCACGTGCGAGCGACGCGGAGCGAACCCACCTCGGCGACGGGATCTGCCAGCCGGTTGGCCCGCCTGAGCTGCTGGTCGCGCAGGGCGGTCAGCACGTGGTCCATCACGATCGGGTCGACGGCCATCCCGACGTGGCTGGTGCGGACCTCGACCTGACGCGCGTCGGGGTCGAGGCAGGCCCGCCAGTCGACGATGCCGTCGCGCTTGCTGTAGATCGCCGTGAACGCGACCTCGGGGTCGATCGGCAGCTGGCTCTCCTCGAAGCTCAGCCGCGCGCAGTCGCCACCGAAGCAGTCGGCGCCCATCATCCCGCGGAAGCCGACCCGGGTGAGCCGGGCGAGCATCTCGGCGTCCCAGGCGAGCACCCGGTGGATCGCTCCGGGCGCCAGCACCGGGCTGCCCATGCTGACGATCCCCTCGATCAGGTCGGGACGCCGCGATGCGAGTCCACGCGCGAGCATGCCGCCGAGGCTGTGCCCGACGATGCTCACCTTGCGGTTGCGCTTGATCGCGATCGTCTCGATCCGGCGCTCCAGCCGGTCGGCCGCCTCGCGCGTGCAGCCCACGTTGACGCGGATCTGGGCCCGGTAGGTGCGCAGGCCGTTGCGGCGCAGGAACATCGCCATCCCCTTGAGGGTGGCGTCACCGGCCATGAACCCCGGCACCAGGATCACCGGGTCGTGCGCGGTGACGCGGTGGCTGCCGGCGTACGGCAGCTGCTTGTCGGCCTTGCGGTCGGCCCGGCTGCGACGCACCAGGCGCCCGGCCTCCACAATGGTGCTGGTCTCGCGCGCCAGGGCGCGGACTCCTGAAGGGCCGTCGAACCCGGCGGGCAGGAGGAACGAACCGAGCGGTGAGTTCACTCAAAGAAGGTAGCGTTGTCAACTAGTTACTCGTGGTATTTGCGCACATCCTCTACAAATCGTGAAAAGGCGGTCTAGATGTCGGTCCCGGTCTCCGAGGAGCTGTTCGCGTCCGTCGCTCCCGGCGTCGAGCTCTGCTACCAGACCTTCGGCAACCCCGACGGCGACCCGCTGCTGCTGGTGATGGGACTCGGCGGACCGATGACCTGGTGGGACGCCGAGCTGTGCGAGATGCTCGCCGAGGCGGGCTTCCACGTGGCGCGCTTCGACAACCGCGACACCGGCCGCTCCTCGCGGATGGAGGGTCGCGTGACCCGTGGACAGCTGGCGCGGTCCTTCGCCGGCCGCGGCGGACGGCCGCCGTACGACCTCACCGACATGGCGAACGACGCGTTCGGCCTGATGGACCACCTCGGCTGGGACAGCGCCCACGTCGCCGGCGTGTCGATGGGCGGCATGATCGTGCAGACGATGGCGATCGAGCAGCCCCGGCGGGTCCGCTCGCTGACCTCGATCATGTCGACGCTGGGCAAGCGCACCGTCGGCTGGCAGCACCCGTCGCTGCTGCCGATGCTGATCGCCCCGCGCGCGGCCGGCCGGGAGGCGTACGTCGCCTCCTCGGCGAAGATGTGGGGCGTCATCGGCTCCCCCGCCTACCCCAAGCACGAGGACAAGATCCGCGAGCGGGCCGAGGAGACCTTCGACCGCGGCGTGTCGGCCAGCGGCGTGCTGCGCCAGATGGCCGCGATCCTGAACCAGCCCAACCGGTCCAGGTCCCTTGCCTCGTTGAGGATTCCGGCCGCCGTCGTGCACGGGACGGCCGACAAGATGGTGCACGTCTCCGGCGGCCGGGCCACGGCTCGCGCCATCCCGGGTGCGGAGCTGCTCGTCATCGAGGGGATGGGCCACGACATGCCGCCCGAGCTGTTCGAGACGCTCACCGACATCATCCGCCGTACGGCGGACCGGGCCGGGCGCAGCGCCCGCGCCCACCGCTCGGCCTGACTCAGCGTCGCGCCGACGCGGCACTGCGCCGGGAGCGCAGTCGTCCCACGCGCGCAGGTGGCGCATCAGCCTGCGCGCCCACGGCTGGTCGTGGTCGCGGGCGAACACGTTGGTCTTCTCGAAGCCGGCGCCGTAGCGGTACAGCTCCCAGGCGTAGCGGTGGCCGGCCCACGAGTCGTCGAGGTCGAACCGGACCAGCAGGCCCCGTCGTCCGCGCACGCCGATGTAGGACGGGATCTGCGAGAGGTCCCCGCCGAGGGCCGTGTCGTCGTCCACCTCGCCCGGGCTGGGAGAGGCCGAAGGTGTGCTCGTAGAAGACGTAGCGGCTCCCCCGGGCCCGCGGGCGGTGCAGGCTGCGGGCGAACGAGACGCCGGAGACGTCGCGTGGCGGCGCGAGCCCGGCGAGCCGCTCGAAGGTCGGCGCCAGGTCGATCTCGCTGACCAGCTGGCGGCGCGGACCGGGCGAGACCCCGGGCCCGTCGACGACGAGCGGCACGTGCGTGTCGAAGTCGTACGGCGTGCCCTTGCCGCCGTTGAGCCGCAGCTGGCCGAGGTGGTAGCCGTTGTCGCTGGTCAGCACCACGTAGGTGTTCGGGCCGACGGCCGCCCGGATCCGCCCGACCAGCCGGTCGACCGCCTGCACCATCCGCGCCCGGTCGCGGTACTCGCGCAGGGCGCGACGAGCGGTGAGCGTGACCGGGTTGACGTTCCACGCCGGTGCGCGCGAGGTGGTCCCGTCGCGGTGCAGGTAGGTCGGGGCGTTGTCGCGACGCGGGTCGTCGTACCCCTTCAGGTCGCGGAGCGTCAGCGCGCCGCACGGCTTCGTGCCGCAGTTGCCACCGGTCGGGTCACCCCTCGGCGCCCGGTCCGCGAACGCCGACGGGAACGGCGGGTTGTCGGGGTAGGCGCGTTCCATCTGTGCGTGGGGCGCGTAGGTCGCGACCTCGAGGAAGTACGGCCGCGTGTCGTCACGATGCTGCTCGACGAAGTGCACGGCGTCGTCGGCCATCACGTTGGTGGCGTAGTGGCGGTCGAGCACGTCGACCGGCGAGTCCCGCGGCGGCTTGGTCTCGCGCTCCAGGCGCATCGGGCCGCCCTCGTCCTGGTGCACGCTGTCGAAGCCCCACTCCGGGTAGCCACCGCCGAGGATCGCGTCGAAGTGGTCCCAGCCCGGGACCGGCGGTGGCGCGCGCCGTACGCCGTCGACGACCTTCGCCTCGTAGCCGTTGAGGTACTTGCCGACGAAGCCGGTCGTGTAGCCGCTGCGCTGCAGGGCGAGGTTGAACGTCTTGTCGGTGTTGCCGTGCGCCACGAACGCGGGGTAGCCGCCGATCGGCTCCGCCGGGTCAGGGGCGGTGTTGGTCAGCACGCCGGTCTGGTGCGGCGGCCGACCGGTGAAGATCGACGCGCGCGACGGGCAGCACAGCGAGTCGACCACGTGCGCGTTGCGGTACGTCGCTCCCTCGGCCTGCATCCGACGGGCCTGCGGCATCGTGGCGAGCAGCTCGTACGACGCGTCGTCCATCAGCACCATCACCATGCTCGGCCGACGGCTGGACCGACGCGGCGCCGGTGGCCGCGCGTGGCGTGCCCCGCGGACGCGGTGAGGAGGTGGAGACCTCCGACCACCATGACCGCGGCGGCGATCCCGACCGTCAGCCTCAGGACTCTGCGGTGCCCCATCCGGCCAGCATGGGCCGCGGACCTGAGGGATTGCTGGGACTTTGCTGGTCAGCGGCTGACAGCCCGGCACTGCGCGGGTGCGCAGTTCTCCCAGCCCTCGAGCCGGCGCATCAGCTGACGAGCCCAGGGCTTCTCGTGGTCGGTCGCGAAGACGTTGCGGTCCTCCCAGGGCACGTCGTAGTCGTAGAGCTCCCAGGCGTAGTCGGTGCCCCGCGGGGAGTTGTCCAGGTCGAACCGGGCCAGCAGCCCGTGCTTGCCCCGCACCGCGATGTACGACGGGATCGACTGGATGTCCCCGCCCGAGGACCGGTCGCTGTCCACCTCACCCCTGCGGAGCTTGGCGTAGGTGTGCTCCATGAACACGAACCGGCCGCCCTGCGCGCGCGGCGCCGCCAGGCTGGAGGCGAAGGACGTGCCGGACCGGTAGGACTTCGGGCGCAGGCCGGCGATCGTCTCGAAGGTGGGGGCGAGGTCGATGCTGCTGACGAACTGCTTGCGCACACCGGGCTTCACTCCCGGACCGACCACGACGAGCGGCACGTGCGTGTCGGAGTCGTACGGCGTGCCCTTGCCGCCGTTCAGCTGGTGCTGGCCGAGGTGGAAGCCGTTGTCGGAGGTCAGGAAGAAGTACGTGTTCGGCCCGGCCTGGGCCCGCAGCCGGCCGATCATCCGGTCGATCGACTGCACCATCCGGGCCCGGTCGCGGTAGCGGAGCAGCGCCCCCTTGTCACCGAGCGTGATCGGCGTTGGTGTTCCACGCCGGCGCAGGCGCGGTGCTGCCGTTGCGACGCAGGTAGGTGGGCCGGTTGTCGTCCCGCGGGTCGTCGTACCCCTTGAGGTCGCGCAGCGTGAGCCGGCCGCACGCCTTCGTGCCGCAGTTGCCACCGGTCGGGTCGCCCTTCGGCGCCCGGTCCGCGAACGCCGACGGGAACGTCGGGTTGTCCTTGTAGGCGTGGTTCATCTGGGCGTGCGGGCCGTAGGTCGCGACCTCGAGGAAGTACGGCTTCTTCGCGTCGCGCTGGCTGCGCAGGAACCGCTCGGCGCGGTCGGCCATGAAGTTGGTCGCGTAGGCCTTGTCGAGCACCGGCACCGGCGAGGAGCGCTTCGGCTTGGCCGTGCGCCGCAGCTGCATGACGCCGTCCTTGTCGATGTAGGTGCTGCGGAAGCCCCACTCCGGGTAGCCGCCGCCGAGCACCGCGTCGAGGACGTCCCACCCGGGCACCTTGGCCGGGGCGATGTGCTTGCCCTCGTAGTTGGTGTACATCTCGTAGCCGTTCATGTACTTGCCGACGAACCCCGTCGTGTAGCCGCTCTTGTGCAGCGCGACGTTGAAGGACTTCTGCACGTTGCGGTAGCGCGTGAACGCGAGGTAGCCGCCGATCGGGTGCACCGAGTCGTTGGGGGTGTTCGTCAGCACCTTCGGTCTGGTGCGGCGGGCGACCGGTGAAGATCGCGGCGCGCGAGGGGCAGCACAGCGAGTCGACGACGTGGGCGTTGCGGTACGTCGCCCCCTCGGCCTGCATCCGGCGCGCCTGCGGCATCGTGGCCAGCAGCTCGAGGGAGAAGTCGTCCATCAGCACGAACACGATGTTGGGCCGGCGGTCGGGCTGCGTCGCGCTCGCGGCCGTCGCGGCGGAGCGGCCGGAGGCGGCGGTCGCGAGGTGACCACCGCCCACCGTGAGGACGGTCGCCAGCGCCACCCCGAGCAGGGCACCCGTTCGTCGTCGCATCGCCGTCTCCGTCTGTTTGCCGAGTAAGTCACTAGAGTTTGCCCTAATTACCCGGCACACACCAAAACGCCCGCGTGTCGCACCGTCGGAACGGGTCCGGCACGCGGGCGTCGTGGGCAGATCAGGCGCTGAGGCGTTCCTCCGTCTCGGCGTCGAAGACGTGGACCTGGTGGGGGTCGGTGGTCACGTGGAGCACGTCGCCCTTGTGCACCGTGTCGCGCGCGGAGATGCGCACGATCACGTTGGACGGGGTGCCTTCGACGTCGCTGGTGCCGTAGACGAAGGCGTCCGAGCCGAGCTCCTCGACCACGGTCACCTCGACCGGCAGGCCACCCTCCTCGGCGGAGACGACGCGCCAGGCCTCGGGACGCACGCCGACCACGACGCTGCCCTTCATCTTCTGCGGCGGCGGCCTCGTCGACCGGCACCAGGTAGTCGCCGATCTTGGCCTGGCCGTCGACGGCGTTGGCCGAGAGCAGGTTCATCTGCGGGGAGCCGATGAAGCCGGCCACGAACAGGTTCACCGGGCGGTCGTAGAGGTTCAGCGGGGTGTCGACCTGCTGGAGGTAGCCGTCCTTCATCACCGCGACCCGGTCGCCCATCGTCATGGCCTCGACCTGGTCGTGGGTCACGTAGACGGTGGTGACGCCGAGGTCCTGCTGGAGCTTGGCGATGTCGGTGCGGGTCTGCACCCGCATCTTCGGCGTCGAGGTTCGACAGCGGCTCGTCCATGCAGAACACCTGCGGGTTGCGCACGATCGCGCGGCCCATCGCGACCCGCTGGCGCTGACCACCCGAGAGGGCCTTGGGCTTGCGGTCGAGGTACTCGGTGAGGTTCAGGATCCGCGCCGCCTCGGCGACCCGCTCCTTGCGCTCGGACTCCTTCATCTTGGCCATCTTCAGGCTGAAGGCCATGTTGTCCGCGACCGTCATGTGCGGGTAGAGCGCGTAGTTCTGGAAGACCATGGCGATGTCACGGTCCTTCGGCGGCAGCTTGGTGATGTCGCGGTCGCCGATGAAGATCTTGCCGTCGTTGACCTCTTCGAGGCCGGCGAGCATCCGCAGGGTCGTGGACTTGCCGCACCCCGAGGGGCCGACCAGCACCATGAACTCCCCGTCCTTGATGTCCAGGTCGATCCCGGGGACCGCGGGCTTGTCCATCCCCGGATACCAGCGTTGGGCCTTCTGAAAACTGACTGTTGCCATGACTCTTCATCTCCTCACCGGCAGGAACGTGCCGGACGATCCGTTGTAAGTGACGCGGCTCACAGTAGGCGCTAGCGCGGGGACGAGCCAGATGCGGGCACACCTTGGGACCGATCGGGCACGTCCAGGCGCAGTCCACGCCCGTCCGGGCGCCAGGTGACGGGGATCGGGTCGGTCACCCCGCCGACGAACCGGCCGTCGGGCCCCTGGTTGCGGAAGGCCATGAAGTACGCCGTGCCGAGGTCGTGGACCACCTTGCCGACGTACAACCTCTCGTCGGTGACCCGGACCGCGGAGGCGACGTCGACCGGAGCACCCGGGCCGTCGACCGGGACCGACCACACCCCGCCCGAGCCGGCCGCGGCGCCGGGCATCTCGGTCGACAGGCAGGAGAACAGCAGCACCCAGCGCCCCTCCACCTGCACCACCTGGATCGTCTCGAGCTGGTCGAAGAAGCCCGTGGCGTCGCTCAGCGGCGGCCCCACCTCCCAGTCGAGGAGGTCCACGGAGATCGCGTGGCCCGACCACCCCGGACCCGGTCTCGGCGATCGCGGGCGGTGATGTACATGTGCCAGAGCCCGCCCTCGTCCCGGACCACCCACGGGTCGCGCCACGCCTCGCCCCCCTCGAGCGTCAGCCCGGTCCGGGTCCAGGTCTCCAGGTCGGACGAGCTGGCCGACCCGATCCGCTGCACGGTGCCGTCGTCGGAGCTGGTGAGGCCGGTCGTGAACAGCCACCAGGCGTCGCGCCCGTGCACGACGCAGCCCGTCCACTGCGCCAGGTCGTCGAACGCGGCCGGCTGCGGAAGCGGGTCGTCGAGGCGCTCCCAGTAGACGAGGTCGTCGGAGACGGCGTGGCCGACCCGCGCGTTGCGGTGCCGCAGGTCAGGGTCGCCCAGCGCGTTCGGGGCGTGCAGGAAGAAGAGGTGGTGCCGGCGGCTGCGGTCGTCGTACGCCGTCCAGAAGTCCCAGACGTAGGCGTCCGGGAGCTCGAAGGTCACGGAGCAGATGATCGCAGCCCGGGGCGGTGGTAGATACTCGTGCTTCGTGGCGACCGAACCAGAATTCCGTTACTCCGACCTGCTGCCGATCGGCCCCGACGAGACGCCGTACCGACTGATCACCACCGAGGGCGTCTCGACCTTCGAGGCCGACGGCCAGACCTTCCTCCGGGTGGCGCCCGAGGCGATCCAGCTGCTGACCGCGGAGGCGATGCACGACATCGCGCACTACCTGCGGCCCGCGCACCTCGCCCAGCTGCGGCGGATCATCGACGACCCCGAGTCGTCCGGCAACGACCGCTTCGTGGCGCTGGACCTGCTGAAGAACGTGAACATCTCCGCCGGCGGCGTGCTGCCGATGTGCCAGGACACCGGCACGGCGATCGTGATGGGCAAGAAGTCCGAGGGCGTGCTGACCGGGGTCGACGACGGCGCGGCGATCAGCCGGGGCGTGTACGACGCCTACACCAAGCTCAACCTGCGCTACTCCCAGCTCGCGCCGATCACGACCTGGGAGGAGAAGAACACCGGCACCAACCTGCCGGCGCAGATCGAGCTCTACTCGACGCCGTCGTCCTCGGGCAAGCCGGAGTACAAGTTCCTGTTCATGGCCAAGGGCGGCGGCTCGGCGAACAAGTCGTTCCTCTACCAGGAGACGAAGGCCGTCCTGAACCCGAAGCGGATGCTGGAGTTCCTCGACGAGAAGATCCGCTCGCTCGGGACGGCGGCGTGCCCGCCGTACCACCTGGCCGTGGTGATCGGCGGGACGAGCGCGGAGTTCGCGCTGAAGACCGCGAAGTACGCCAGCGCGCACTACCTCGACAACCTGCCGACCTCCGGGACCCTCGACGCGCACGGGTTCCGGGACCTCGAGCTCGAGGAGGAGGTCTTCAAGCTGACCCAGTCCTTCGGGATCGGGGCGCAGTTCGGCGGCAAGTACTTCTGCCACGACGTGCGCGTCGTACGACTCCCCCGGCACGGCGCCTCGTGCCCGGTGGCGCTGGCCGTCTCCTGCTCGGCGGACCGCCAGGCGCTCGGCAAGATCACGGCGGACGGGGTGTTCCTCGAGCAGCTGGAGACCGACCCGGCCCGCTACCTCCCGGCCACGACCGCGGCGCAACCGTCGGACGACGCCGAGGTCGTGAAGATCGACCTGAACCGGCCGATGGAGGAGATCCTCGCCGAGCTCGGCCGGCACCCGGTCAAGACGCGGCTGTCCCTGACCGGCCCGCTCGTCGTCGCCCGCGACATCGCGCACGCCAAGATCAAGGAACGGCTCGACGCGGGCGAGGAGATGCCGTCGTACCTCCGCGACCACGCCGTCTACTACGCCGGCCCCGCCAAGACGCCCGAGGGCTACGCGAGCGGCTCGTTCGGCCCGACCACCGCGGGGCGGATGGACTCCTACGTCGAGCAGTTCCAGGCGGCCGGCGGCTCGAAGGTGATGCTCGCCAAGGGCAACCGCTCGAAGGTGGTCACCGAGGCCTGCCACAGCCACGGCGGCTTCTACCTCGGCTCGATCGGTGGCCCCGCCGCCCGCCTCGCCCAGGACTGCATCAAGTCCGTCGACGTCCTGGAGTACCCCGAGCTCGGCATGGAAGCGGTCTGGAAGATCCAGGTCGAGGACTTCCCCGCGTTCATCGTCGTCGACGACAAGGGCAACGACTTCTTCACCGACCCCTCGGGCGCCGTCACCGTCCCGATCACGGGCGTGCGGGTCCGGTCGGCGGAGAAGTAGGTCAGGCCGCGGCCTGCTCGAGGCGCCGGCGCACGTTGATCGCAGCCGCCCGGCCGGCTCGGTTGGCGCCGATGGTGCTGGCCGAGGGTCCGTAGCCGACCAGCTGGACCCGCGGATCGGCCGTGGCGGTGGTGCCGTCGCGCTCGAGCTGGATGCCGCCGTACTGGCTGCGCAGGTGCAGGGGCGCCAGGTGGCTGACGGCCGGACGGAAGCCGGTGGCCCAGAGGATCACGTCGACGGGCTCGAACGTGCCGTCGGCCCAGCGCACGCCGTCGGGCTCGATGCGCTCGAACATCGGGCGTCGTTCGTAGGCGCCCAACGACTCGGCCAGTCGCTCCTGGTCCCGGAGCGCGAGCCCGGTGACGCTGACCACGCTCGCGGGCGGAAGCCCTCGTCGTACCCGGTCCTCGACCAGCGCCACCGCCTCGTGGCCGGCCTCGCGGTCGAACTCGCCGCTGCGCCAGACCGGCGGACGTCGGGTGACCCAGAGGGTGTCGGTGACCGGCGCCAGCTCGCCGAGGAACTGCACGGCCGATGCTCCCCCGCCGACGACCAGGACCCGTCGGCCGAGCGAAGTGCTCGGCGCCCGGGTAGTCGACGGTGTGCAGCTGCTCGCCCCGGAAGGACTCCATGCCCGGGTAGTGCGGCAGGAACGGGCGGGTCCACGTCCCCGTGGCGTTGACGAGGGTGGCCGCGGACCAGGCGCGGTCCCCCGCGTGGACCACGAGGCGCTCCCCCTCGCTCGTCACCCGGTCGACGCGGACGGGACGCAGCACCGGGAGGTCGTGCTCCCGCTCGTAGTCGGCGAAGTAGCGCGCGAGGGCCTGGTTGGCTCGATCGCTCGGTGGCCGGAGGCGCCTCCGAGTCGGGCAGGGCGGCGACTCCCGTGGACGTCGTACATCGTCAGGGACGACCACCGGTGCTGCCACGCCCCTCCCGGGCGCTCGTTGGCGTCGAGCAGCAGGTGCTCGATGCCGCGGCGCCGCAGGTGGTACGACGCCGAGAGGCCGGCCTGACCGGCCCCGATCACGATCGACTCGAGCGAATCCACGCTCGTCCAACGCGGGCCACGTCTCCGATATGCCCTTGCGTCATACGAATCGTGGCCTTGAGGCCACGATTCGTATGACGTTGTGGACGGTCAACCGACCAGGGGGCATCCCGCGTCCCGGATGGCCTGCTCGATCTGGGCGAAGAACTCGTCCGGCGCCGTACGCATTCCGAGCAGGGGCAGCCGCAGGACGGTGAGTCCCTGCAGGGAGACGGCGTTCTGACGCAGCGCATCACCCACGACGTTCTCCGCCCAGGAGTGCTGGATGCCGTCGATCTCCACGACCAGCCCCAGGTCGTCCCAGAACACGTCGAGGAAGTAGCGCTTGGCACCGTCTCGCCGCAGCACCTGCCTGCTGGGCTCGGGCAGCCCACGTCGGCGGCACTCCTTCGCGAAGTCCAGCTCACCGAGGCTCCGCGCTCCACCGAGGAGGTCGAGGATGACCTCGTGCAGCAGGCGACGGCGGCGGTCCCTGCGGATGGCGAGCGCGGCCGTGGAGAGTTCCTCCGGCGTGGTGAGGCCCTGCTGCACCGCCATCGTCAGGATCAGGGTCGCCTGCTTGTTCGATCGAGCCCACAAGGCACCACGCACCGCCGCGACAGCAGGCTTCGTCCTCGGGATCCCCTTGGGCATCACTGTCTCCGGCGTCCCACCGTCGGGTCTGGCGGATGTCGAACTGCGACGTACGCCGCACCCTGGCCCCACGGGGCACCGTCACCCGGATCTTGGGAGCGTCGAATCGAGCCAGCCCCGAGGCGATCAGCGCGGTGGCCCCGTCCAGGTGGGCACGCGGGCCGCCCTGGAAGACCGCGGCCCACATCGATCCGAGCTCGGACACCGGCCCCGACTGGAGGGCGATCGTCTGGTCGCCGACCGTCTGCCATCTCCTGGCGCGCACGTGGGCACGCACCTCCCATCGGGTGACTCCCAGTCCGTAGGCCTGCCGACGCGAGACGACTCCGCCCTGGTCGGCACCCAGCTTGGTGAGCCGGCGGTGTCGGAGATCGTCGAGTCGGTGGCTCTTCATGACGGGACCGTCACGCGCCTCGAGATGCGCCTCGACAACCCTCCACTCACGCACTTGTGGATAACCGAGCCTTGCGTCATACGATCTCGTGGGCTTGAGGCCACCATTCGTATGACGTCGCGAGCTCGGAACCGATCGGGAGGGAGACAGCGTGACCGAGTACGTCGAGGTGGCACGTGCCGAGTCGGAGCGCGGAGAGATCGTGCTGCGCCGGCGGATCGAGGAGCGGGCGGCGGACGCGCTGGAGCTGCGGGTCAACGGGGTGTTCGTGATGGACACGCGGGAGACGACCTCGGAGACCGAGCTCGCGGCGGCGGCCCTCGAGCTGGTCGAGCACCCGCGACGTGTCGTGGTCGGCGGGCTCGGGTCTCGGGTTCACCACCCAGCGGGTGCTGGCCGACCACCGGGTCGAGCAGGTGAAGGTGGTCGAGCTGGAGTCCGCGCTGATCGGCTGGATGCGCGACGGCACGATCCCGCACGGCCCGGCGATCCTGGCCGACAAGCGGCTGCACCTCGTCGACGCCGACATCGTGATGGCCGTGGCGGAGGCGATGTCGACGTACGACCTGGTGCTGCTCGACGTCGACAACGGGCCGGGCTACCTCGTGCACGAGAGCAACGAGCGCGTCTACGCCCCCGACTTCCTGGAGAGCACCCGCACGATCATCGATCCCGGCGGCGCCCTGGTGATCTGGTCGGCCGACCCGGCGCCCGAGCTGGCGGCCGCGATGGAGCAGGTGTTCGGCAACTGCACCGAGCACCGGTACGACGTACTGCTGCAGGAGCGTCCCGAGCAGTACCTGCTCTACGTCTCCCGACGCACTGACCGGCGGATAGCGTCGCCGGCATGGAGCAAGTCACCCGGATCGTCGTCCTCGACGACTACCAGCAGATCGCGTTTGTGCATTGCACAGACCTGAGGTTCCCAACGGCCACGTGGCGGGGAGAGCGTGGCCGCATGTCTCGGAACACCAGGGCCGCACGCGCCCTCACCACCACCGTCATCGTGCTCGCCGCCGGACTCGTCTGGGCACCGGCGCCAGCAGCCCAGGCCGACTCCACCTGGAGCGGCACCCTGACCCAGGCCGTCGCACACGTGCCGGTGGCGACGGAGAGCCGCACCGGCTACGAGCGCTCCAAGTTCAACCACTGGATCGACGCCGACGGCGACGGGTGCGACACCCGCGCGGAGGTGCTCATCCAGGAGGCCGACGACGCCCCCACGGTCGGCTCGGGCTGCTCGCTGACCGGCGGCCGCTGGTACTCCTACTACGACGGCGTCTCGCACACGGTCGCCGGGCGAGCTCGACATCGACCACATGGTGCCGCTCGCCGAGGCCTGGGACTCCGGCGCGGGTTCGTGGACCGCGCAGCGCCGGCAGGACTACGCCAACGACCTCGGCGACACCCGGACCCTGGTCGGCGTCACGGCGTCCCTCAACCGGAGCAAGGGCGACCAGGACGTGGCCGAGTGGACACCGCCCATTAACGACTGCCGTTACATCAAGGAGTGGGTGGCCGCGAAGATCCGGTGGGGCCTCTCCCAGGACTCCGCCGAGAAGTCCGCAGCGCAGCAGATCGCCGCCGGGTGCACCGACTCGAGCATCACGGTCACCGTCAAGACGGGCTGAGATGAGCGCGCCCGCCTTGGGTACGGTCGAAGGCATGAGCAACCAAGGCGAGACCCGCACCGAGCACGACAGCATGGGCGACATCGAGGTGCCCAAGGACGCGCTGTGGCGCGCGCAGACCCAGCGCGCGGTGGAGAACTTCCCGATCAGCGGTACGACGCTCGAGCCCCGCCACATCGTCGCCATCGCCCGGGTGAAGAAGGCCGCGGCCCGGATCAACGCCGAGCTCGGCATCATCGACGAGGAGCAGGCCAAGGCGATCGGCCAGGGCGCCGACGAGATCATCGCCGGCGAGCACCACGACGAGTTCCCCATCGACGTCTTCCAGACCGGCTCCGGCACCAGCTCCAACATGAACATGAACGAGGTGCTGGCCTCGCTGTCCTCCCGGGCCGGCGTCGAGAGCCATCCCAACGACCACGTCAACGCCAGCCAGTCGAGCAACGACACCTTCCCGACCTCGATCCACGTGGCAGCCGTGGAGGCGACCACGCGCGACCTGGTCCCGGCCCTCGACCACCTCGCGACGGCGCTCGAGGCGAAGGCCGAGGAGTTCAAGGACGTCGTGAAGTCCGGTCGCACCCACCTGATGGACGCGACGCCGGTGATGCTCGGCCAGGAGTTCGGCGGGTACGCCGCCATCGTGCGACTCGGCATCGAGCGCCTCGAGTCCTCGCTCCCCCGCGTCGCCGAGCTCCCCCTGGGCGGTACGGCGGTCGGCACCGGCATCAACACCCCCGACGGGTTCGCCGAGCGGGTGATCGCCGACCTCGCCGACGAGACCGGCCTGCCGTTCACCGAGGCACGCAACCACTTCGAGGCCCAGGGCGGGCAGGACGCACTCGTCGAGCTGTCCGGCCAGCTGCGCACGATCGCGGTCGGCCTCACCAAGATCTGCAACGACCTGCGCTGGATGTCGTCCGGTCCGACGACCGGCCTCGCCGAGATCCATCTGCCGGATCTGCAGCCCGGGTCGAGCATCATGCCCGGCAAGGTCAACCCGGTCCTGCCGGAAGCCACGCTGATGGTCTGCGCGCAGGTGATCGGCAACGACGCGACCGTCGCCCATGCGGGAGCCAGTGGCAGCTTCGAGCTCAACGTGATGATGCCGGTGATGGCGCGCAACCTGCTCGAGTCGATCCGGCTCGTCGCCAACGTCGCGCCGCTGCTGGCCGACCGCTGCATCGCGGGCATCGAGCCCAACACCGAGCGGATGCTGACCTACGCCGAGTCGTCGCCCTCGGTGGTGACGCCGCTGAACAAGCACATCGGCTACGAGGAGGCGGCCAAGGTCGCCAAGGCCGCGCTCAAGGAGGGCCGCACGATTCGCGAGCAGGTCATCGAGATGGGGTACGTCGAGCGCGGCGACCTCACCGAGGAGGAGCTGGACGCCGCTCTCGACGTACGGTCCATGACGTAGTCGCAACCGATGCACGTCGGTAACGTGACGGGGTGACCGCGAGCCTGCGCCGCACCGTCACCGTCACCGTGGCGGCGCTGGGGGTCGCCTTGCTGCTGGTCTGGGCAGCCACGACCGGACCCGCGCGAGTCATCGGCGACTCCCGGGGTGACTCCGGCCCGCAGCCGGCGCAGGTCGAGCCCACGTCCGATCCGGCCGAACGCGGGACCCCCGAGACCGACACGACCGATCCCGAGAAGCCGCGCGACGCAGGATCCGTCGCGGCATGGGCGCAGGACCTGGCGGGGTTCCTGGCGGTGGCCGCAGGACTGCTGCTGCTCGGTCGGCTGCTGCACCACGTGCTCGCCCGCATTCGCCGAGGGCTGGAGGTGCTCGACGTGCCGCTCGAGCCGTTGCCGGACCTGGCGGTGGCCCGCGCCGCCGTCGAGCGAGACCAGGACCGACAGCGCGCAGCGCTGGCCGGGTCCGACGTCCGCAACGGGATCGTCGAGTGCTGGGTCCTGTTCGAGCAGGCGGCCGAGGAGGCCGACGTCGGCCGACGGCCGGCCGAGACCTCGACGGAGTTCGTGGTGCGGTTCCTGCACCTCCTCGACATCGATCCCCGACCGGTCGGCGAGCTGGAGCGCCTCTTCCACGAGGCCCGCTTCTCCACTCACCCACTCGCGGCGGATGCGCGGGCCCGGGCCCAGCAGGCCCTGGCCGGCATCCATCGCGAGCTGGCGCAGACGGGCGTCGCGACATGAGGTGGCCGAGCCGCACCTGGATCGGACGGGGCGTCCTCGCGCTGCTGATCGCGTTCGGGGTCAACGCCACCCTGTCGGCTGTCGACATCGAGCACGACGCCGCACTGATCGTCCTGCTTGCTGCAGCCGCGGTGGCGGCCGGCTCGCTCGCCATGGGAGCGCTCGACGCCGGAGTCGTGCCCTCGTGGTCGGTACGCCGCGGCGACGCCACCCAGGACCGCGGCGAGGACACACGTACGGCGATGTACCGGCACGTGATCGAGGCCCACCTGACCTCACAGGAGGCCGACGACGCCATCGTGTGGCAGATCGCCGACCTCGCCCGGCACCGCATGCGCCAGCTCCACGGTGTGCGCTACGAGGACTCCCCCGAGCGGGCCGTCGAGCTGCTCGGCCCCCAGCTCGCCGACTGGGTCTCCCACGACCGACGCCACCGCTACACACCCGGAGAACGCCGGCGGCGCTACACCCCCGCCCAGCTGGGCGAAGCCGTCCGGAGGATCGAGGAACTGTGACCGACGAACGCATCGAGAACGCCGGCGAGCTGGCCGCCGTCGTACTGCAACGGGTCTCGTCGGTGGTGATCGGCAAGACCGAGTCGCTCCGACTGGTGCTCGCGGGCATCCTCGCGGGCGGTCACGTGCTGCTCCAGGACTTCCCGGGGCTCGGCAAGACGCTGGCCGCGCGATCGTTCGCGCAGGCACTCGGCATCGACTTCACCCGCGCGCAGTTCACCCCCGACCTGCTGCCGGCCGACCTCACCGGCTCGTTCGTCTACAACCAGCGCCTCGGCGACTTCGAGTTCCGCGAGGGGCCGCTGTTCACCGGTCTGCTCCTGGCCGACGAGATCAACCGGACCCCACCCAAGACGCAGGCCGCGCTGCTCGAGGCGATGCAGGAACGCCAGATCACCGTCGAGGGGCGCACCTTCGAGCTCCCGCCGCCGTTCCACGTGCTGGCCACGGCCAACCCGGTCGAGTACGAAGGCACCTACCCGCTCCCCGAGGCACAGCTCGACCGCTTCCTGCTCAGCGTCGGCTTCGGCTACCCGACCGCCGAGGAGGAGTACGACGTCCTGCACAGCCGGATCTCCCGGCAACGAGAGCAGGTCGTCCTCGACCCGGTGACTGACGCGGCCGGCCTGCTCGAGATGCAGGCCGCGGTCGAGCTCGTCGAGGTCGACCGCAGCGTCGGCGAGTACTGCGTCGCCCTCGTGGCGGCCAGCCGTGACCACCGAGACGTCCTGATGGGGGCCTCACCGCGTGGCTCGCTGGCGCTGATGCTCTGCGCGCGGGCACTGGCGGTCATCGCAGGGCGCGACTACGCGCTGCCCGAGGACGTCAAGGCGGTCGCTCCCGCCGTCCTCGCGCACCGGATCGTGGTGAAGCCGGAGCTCTGGATGACCGAGGTCACCGGCGGCGAGATCGTCACCCGCCTGCTCGAGACGGTGCCGAGCCCCGCTGCTCGTGAGATCGAGGAGAGGTCGCGGTGACGGAGCCGCCCCTGAGGGGCGAGTGGCGGCCCACGGCCGCGCTGGTGCGGTCGGTCGCGACCGCGATCGTCGTCCTCCTCGCGGCGGTGGCGCTCGGGCGCCCCGAGCTGCTCGTGCTCGCCGCGCCCTTCGGGCTGGCCGCCGCCCTCGCCATCGCCAACCTGCCGAGAGGTCCGGTGACCACGCAGGTGCGGGTCGCCGACCGGTGGCTCCACGAGGGACAGAGCACCCGGCTCCAGATCGACGTCACGTCGACGACGGGGGTCGAGCAGGTGACCTCGACCCTCTCGCCCCCGGCCTACGTCGCCGTCCAGCCGGCCACCGGAGCACTCTCCGTCACCGCCCGTCGAGGCGAGGACCCCACCCGGCTCGAGTTCGTCGTCAGCCCGCGACGCTGGGGCGAGCGGTCCACCGGATCGCCGGTCGTGGCCGCGACCACGCCCTGGGGCGGCTACCGGTGGGGACCACAGCGTCTCGCCGAGGCCGCGGTGACCGCGCTCCCCGAGAGCCGAGGCTTCCGCTCGGGCGAGACGCCGCACCCGGTGGGCCTGATCGGCCAGAACCGGTCGCGGCGCGGCGGCCACGGGTCGGAGTTCTACGCGATCCGGCCGTTTCCAGCCCGGCGACCGGCTGCGCCGGGTCAACTGGCGCACCACGCTGCGCACGGGCCAGGTGCACTCCGTCGGCACCAGCGCCGAGGAGGACAGCTCGGTGCTGATCCTGGTCGACGCCGTCACCGACGTCGGTGCGAGCGGCGGTCTCGACGGGGAGGCCAGCACCCTCGACGTGACCGTGCGCGCCGCCAGTGCGCTGGCGGCGCACCACGTCCGGGTCGGCGACCGCATCGGGCTGCGCGTCCTCGGCCGCACCGGTCAGGTGCTCGGCCCGGGCTCCGGGCTGCGGCACCTGCGACGGCTCCAGGAGCTGCTCGCGCAGGTGCACGCGGGATGGCCCGAGTCGCTGAGCACGCGACGGCTCCGGCTGCGCATCGGCGCCAACAGCGTCGTGGTGGTGCTCAGCCCGCTGCTCACCCCCGAGATCACCACGGCGATGGTCACCTTGACGCGCCGCGGTCTCGACGTGGTCTGCATCGACACGCTCGCGCCCGACACCGTGCCGGACACCGCCCGCGACCCGCAGTCGGCGGGACGGCTGGCGTGGCGCCTCCGCCTGATCGAGCGGGAGATCCAGCGCACCGAGGTCGCCCGACGCGGCATCCCCGTCGTCCCCTGGCGCGGGCCCGGGACCCTCGACGACGTCCTCCGCCGGCTGGCCAGGCGATCGCGGTTGCCCCGCGAGGTGCCGCGGTGAGCACCACCACCGGCGAGCGACGCCGCGTCTACCCCGGCCCCGACCAGGTGGTCACGCGCGTCGCGATCGTCGTCGGCGCGCTGACGTCGGTCCTCGCCGCCCAGGCCGCCGGGGCGCGACCGGCGGGCTGGTTCCAGGCGCTGCTCGTGGCGCTGGCGGTGCTCGTCGCGGCACGACCGGACTCGACGGGTGGCGTCGTGCTGCTCGTCGGGGTGGCCTACGTGTGGTCCACCGTCCCCGACCCGCTGTCCCCGCTGGTCCTCCTCGCCGCCGCCGGCATGGTGCTGGTGCACGTGGGTGCGCTGGTGACCGCCCAGGGACCTGCGCGCATCCGGCTCGACCGGGAGCAGACCGCCCGTTGGGCGCTGCGCGGTGGTGTGCTCTGGCTCGCCGCTGCCGTCGTGTGGGGACTCGACCTGCTGGCAGCCGACCTGCCCGGGGGCCGGCTGGCGTACGCCGTCGGGCTGACCCTGCTGATGCTCCTCGCCGCCGTCGCCACCTGGTTGCTGGTGCCGCGGCGTTCCTGACAGGGCGTGTCCCTGCTCGGGAGGAGACGCGCTCACCTGCCGTCGTGCGGCTCGATCTCGCCTGGTACCCAGGTGCTGTCGAACCAGGGCTCGAGGGGACCGTAGAGCCGCAGGAGGGTGAACCACTTCTTGCCGGGGACGGTCTGGGTCCAGTTGCCGGGGTTCTCGTCGGGCGGAGTCGGGCCGAAGGTCGAGGGTGATCGAGCCGTCGGTGTTCGCGACGAGCGGGTCGCGGGTGTTGTTCTTGCTCGGGAATGGTTGTCCGGTCTGCAGCTCTGATCGGGTCTGGGTGTCGTAGACCACGATCGACCAGAAGTCCTTGGCCGGGACGTCGGGTGGGAGGGTCAGCGCGTAGTTCTTGGCGCCGTCGAGGTATTCGCCGGTGCTGTCGTGCTCGGTGAAGGCGTACTGCGATCCGACGCCCGGGATCTTCAACGCCATGGCCGGGGTGTTGACGGTCGCGAGGTAGAAGAACAACGTCCGGGCGTCGAGGTTGCGTCCTCCGACACCGTCGTCGATGAGCCACCGGTAGTCGTCGCCGATGAACGCGGTCTTCCACTGACTGTTCGGGTACTTGTACGCCTCGGGGTCACGGGTCTGGAAGGCGATGGCGCGGGCGGTGCCGTTGGCAACCGCGACGGCGTCTGTGAGCAGCGCGCGCATCCGGTCATCGGGCGCGAACGGGCGACCCTTGATGATCCCGATCGAAGCCAGTAGTCCGCGGGTCTCATCATCGATCACACCGAGGGGCTCACGCTGGACGACCGCGTTCAGCTCATCGAAGAACGAGGCATCGTTGGCGTGGATGGTGTTGAACTCCTTCTCGCTCAGCGAGATGAACTCCATCGTCGGCGGAGCTTCTGCCTTCGACAGCGGGTAGACCCGGAGCCCCTCCTGGAAGTTCTTGGTCGGCGCATCGGGCTTGCCGTCGACGAGCAGGCCGCGCATGATCAGCCAGTTGATCCGTGACGGCGATTCCGAGACGAAGTGGCCGTCAGGAACCGGCCCGTCGTACCCGGCGGGGACGATCAGGTACTTGCCGCCCTCACCACGATCGGGACCCGGGCGACCCATGTCGGTGACGAACCGGAACCACGCGTCGTTCACCGTGGTCGGACCACAACCTGGGGGGATCTCCACGACGGTGGGGCCGTCGCGCTCGAGGTCGAGGATGCCCGAGACGTAGACGGTGTCGGTGTTCCCGGTCAGGAAGAGCGGGTTCGAGTCCAACAGCTGGTCGGCGATGCCGACCTGATGAGCGCTCGTGACCCCGGCGCCCTCCATTCCCATCCGCATCGCCTCCACCGACGCAGCAGGCACACAATGGAGGAAGGCCTCGATGCTCCGAACGAAGTCGAGGTGGTCGAACAGGACCTGTGTCGTCGCCGCGGTCGGGAGGCCGTCGTCGAACTCGAGAGTGCCGATCCGGGTCACCACCCTGTCCGGGGTGAGGATCTTGGTCGGTACGGGGGTGTTGTAGCCATCAGGCTTCACGCTGTCGCTCATCCGGGTGCTCTCCCTCATCGTCGCCGGCCCCTGACGAAGGGAGGGGCCCACCGGTGGCGACGCTAGTGAGCACGTGCCCCATCGCTGCTCACCCAGGACGGATGAACTGTGTGGCCGTCCAGCCTGCTCGCAGGCAGTGCGGTCGGACCGAATCTGTCGCGATTCGGTCCCTCAGTCAGTGGTGTGCTCGATGATCTCGGGCACGACGAGGTCCCAGAGGGCTCGCGGCGGTGGCTCGTGGCCCATGCCCGGGAGCGTCACCAGCCTGGCGCCGCGGATCTCGGCGGCGAGCGCGTGCCCGTGCGGCAGCGGGAACAGCGGGTCGTCGGTGCCGTGGAGGACCAGGGTGGGGGTGTCGATCTCGGCCATCGTGTGCGGGTCCCCCTCACCGCCGCCGACCACGATCCAGTGGTTGGTCACGCTCGCCTGCACGTCCGGCGTACGGTCCACGACGATGCGGGAGATGGCGCGGACCCGCTCCTCGTCGAGGCCGAGCGAACCGGCGAACGGGCGGTGCTCCTCGACCATTCGGTCCACCACGGCGTCGCGGTCGTCCCAGTCCAGGTCGTAGGGCTGCGGCTCGAAGGTCGCGGCGACGCGCGGCTCCGGTGGGGGCAGGGGTGCCGGGTCCGACCGCTCGAAGGCCGTGGTCGTCGCGATCAGGGTCAGGCTGAGCACGCGCTCGGGGTGCTGGACCGCGATGTCCTGCGCGATCCCCCCGCCCATCGAGACACCCGACGAGGTGGGCGCTGGGGATGCCGAGTGCGTCGAGGATGCGCAGCGGGTCGGCGGACAGGTCGTCCCCGGTGTACGACGGAGCGCCGACCGGGCTCGCCGTCGACTGGCCGGTGTCGCGGTTGTCGAACCGGATCACGAACCGTCCCGCGGCGGCGATCCGCTCGCAGAACTCGGGCTCCCACCAGTCCATCGAGGAGGTGGCGCCGCCCATCAGCAGGACGGGCGGGTCCCCCTCGCGGCCGATGGTGTCGACACAGAGCTGCGCGTCACCGACCGGGACCATCGAGAGGGGCATGGGTCAATCAGTACCAGCCGGCGCCCTGTTTGTAGGACCAGGCGGCGCACGCCGAGCCGTACCGGCCCTTGATGTAGCCCAGGCCCCACCGGATCTGGGTCTCGGGGTTGTTCTCCCAGTCGGGGCCGGCCGAGGACATCTTGGAGCCGGGCAGGGCCTGCGGGATGCCGTAGGCCGACGAGGTCGGGTTGGCGGCGTGGATGTTCCAGCCGGACTCCTGGGACCAGATGTTGTCGAGGCAGTCGAACTCCGAGGAGGACATGCCGTACTGCGGCATCAGCGCCTTCGCGAGGTCGCGCGGGTCGGCGTTGCTCAGGTCCTCGGTCTTGGTGACGGCGACACCGGAGGCGTTCGAGAGCGTGCGGGTCTTCCCGCGGTCGGCCTCGGGCCGACGGTCGTCGGTCGAGCGCGAGGCGCGCTGCTCCCGCTCGGCGAGCTCGTCCTGGCTCAGGCTCTTCGCCGGCGAGGAGGTGCTCAGTGCGGCAGCCGCGCCGTCGATGGGCAGCGGCTGGCTGAGGACCCCGGTGGAGATGGCGAGCCCGGTGGCGGCCACGGCCATCCCCGAGAGGACGGCGGCGTTGCGAATTCGGTGGCGCAGGCGTGACCGCGGGGGTCGTGCGGGCGTGCTGCGGTGCTTGGCGACGTGCTTCTCAGACAAGACAGGACCTGACGGTTGACGGCATGGACGTCAGCCACGCTCAACATGCACCTCGGGGGGCGGGGGAAGGTGCGGAGCGCGCAGGGGAAGAACCACCACCATCCATGATCAATGCGGCAGTTGCAAGTTCATCCACCCAGATGGGGACGTGAGCCTCGCCACGGCACAAATCACATCTGCACCGTCCGTCACATGGTGACGTGTTCGAGCATCTCCGTGACCAGTGCGGCGATCGGCGATCGCTCCGAACGGGTCAGCGTGACGTGGGCGAACAGCGGATGTCCCTTGAGCCGGTCGACCACCGCGACGACGCCATCATGTCGGCCCACCCGCAGGTTGTCACGCTGGGCCACGTCGTGGGTCAGCACCACCTTGGAGTTCGCGCCCATCCGGGACAGCACCGTCAGCAGCACGTTGCGCTCCAGCGACTGGGCCTCGTCGACGATGACGAAGGCGTCGTGCAGCGACCGGCCGCGGATGTGGGTCAGCGGGAGCACCTCGAGCATGCCGCGGTCGAGCACCTCGTCGACGACGTCGGAGGTGGTGATCGCGCCGAGGGTGTCGAAGACCGCCTGGCCCCAGGGCGACATCTTCTCCGACTCGCTGCCGGGCAGGTAGCCGAGCTCCTGGCCACCGACCGCGAACAGCGGCCGGAACACCACGACCTTCTTGTGCTGGCGACGCTCGAGCACGGTCTCGAGCCCGGCGCACAGGGCGAGGGCCGACTTGCCGGTGCCGGCACGGCCACCGAGCGAGACGATGCCGACCTCGGGGTCGAGCAGGAGGTCGAGCGCCACCCGCTGCTCCGCGGAGCGGCCGTGGATGCCGAAGGCCTCGCGGTCACCGCGGACGAGGTGGACCCGCTTGTCGGCCTTCACCCGGCCCAGCGCGCTCCCCCGGTCGGACATGAGCACCAGTCCCGTGTGGCACGGGAGCTCACGGGCGTCGTCGAGGTCGATCACCTGGTCGTCGTACAGCTCGTCGAGGTCGGCGCGGTGACCTCGAGCTCCTTCATCCCGGTCCAGCCGGCGTCGGACTCGTGGATCTGCTCGCCGCGGTACTCGGCCGCGTCGAGCCCGACCGCGGAGGCCTTGATGCGCAGCGGCAGGTCCTTGGAGATCAAGATGACGTTGTTGCCCTCGTTGGCCAGGTTGCGGGCCACCGCGAGGATGCGGGTGTCGTTGTCACCGAGGCGGAATCCGGACGGCAGCGAGTCGGGGTCGGTGTGGTTCAGCTCGACACGGACCGTGCCGCCCTCCTCGCCCACCGGGACCGGCTCGTCGAGGCGGCCGTTCTGCACGCGCAGCTCGTCGAGCATCCGCAGGGCGGAGCGGGCGAAGTAGCCGAGCTCCGGGTGGTGCCGCTTGCCCTCCAGCTCGGTGATCACCACCACCGGCAGGACCACCTCGTGCTCGGCGAACCGTTTCAACGCCCCCGGGTCGGCCAGCAGGACCGAGGTGTCCAGGACGTAGGTGCGGCGGCTGCCGGGAGCGGGCTGCTTCTGGGCGGTCGAGCGCTTCGCAGTTGGCACGAGATCCCCTTGCGACCGGCACGCGCACTCAGCGCCCCGGTCCTCTAGCTGGTTCGCTGGGACCGGGACAGGCGCCGGGAAGCCGAGTGCTGCCCCCCGGTACTGCAGTGGCGTAGGACCACGTTCGCCCCTCCTGGTGCCGCCGTGCCATAGCGCACGTCGACACCCGAAACGTAAGCCCGGTTCCGGGCTGTTTCCCGGCCGACACGCCAGAACGCGGGGTGAAGAGCAAGTGACCACCGCAGACCGGAAGAAAGAACCAGCGCAAGATCGCCGCTAGGCGATGACCGCCGACCGGGCAGAAATGGTTGGAGGAGCGCAGCGGGGGAAACCATTTGTGCCCTGTCGGCGCAAACTACGAGTGACCGCGAGCCGAACGAAGGCCGCGGATCAGTGGAAGCGGATCAGCGGAAGTGACCCACCTTCACGAACCAAAGCGCCTTTCTCTTTCCGCATAGGCGCGCACGGCGCGCAGGAAGTCGACCCGGCGGAAGTCGGGCCAGTAGGCCTCGCAGAAGTAGAACTCGCTCTGCGCGCTCTGCCAGAGCAGGAAGCCGCCGAGGCGCTGCTCGCCGCTGGTGCGGATCACGAGGTCGGGGTCGGGCTGGCCCTTGGTGTAGAGGTGCCCGGCGATGTGCTCGACGTCGATGACGCCGGCGAGCTCCTCGAGGGTGGTGCCCTTGCCGGCGTGCTCGTGGAGCAGGGAACGTACGGCGTCGGCGATCTCGCGGCGGCCGCCGTACCCGACCGCGATGTTGACCAGCAGGCCGTCCACGTCGCGCGTGGACTCGGCGGCGGTCTTGAGCCGCTCGGCCATCGACGACGGCAGCAGGTCGAGCGCGCCGACCGGGTGCAGCCGCCAGCGCTGCTGCTCGGCGAGGGTCTCGACGGCGTCGCCGATGATCGCGAGCAGGGGCTCGAGCTCCTTGGCCGGACGGTTCAGGTTGTCGGTCGAGAGCAGCCACAGGGTGACCACCTCGACACCGATCTCCTCGCACCAGCCGAGGAGCGGTTCGATGTTGGCGGCACCGGCGCGATGACCCTGCGCGGTGTCGGTCCCGACGGCCTTCGCCCACCGGCGGTTGCCGTCGAGCATCACCCCGACGTGCTTGGGAATCCGGTCGCTGGAGAGGCGGCGGGTGAGTCTGGCCTCGTACGCCGGATAGAGCACCCGGCGCAGTCCGCGCTTCCAGTCCGCCACGTCCGTGACTGTACCCGCGGGGGTCCGGCCTGTGATCCCGAACTCCTTCGCGCCGGGGCCATGGATCGGCTCGGTAGCGTTTGCGCCATGGCCCCCGAGCAACCCCTCCCGAAGCGCGTCTCGGATCGCGTCTCGGAGAACGCTCACGAGGCCGCCGAGCACGTCCGGGACCGGGCCCGCGAGCTCAAGGAAGAGGTCAAGCCGAAGCTCCGTGGCTGGCTGCACGCCGCGACCACACCGCTGGCCCTGGCGGCCGGGATCGTGCTCATCGTGCTCTCCCCCACCCTGACCACGCGAGTGGGATCGGCCGTCTTCGCGGGGTCTGCGCTGGCCCTGTTCGCGGTCTCGGCCGTGTACAACGTCGGCCGCTGGTCGCCCCGGACCCACGCGATCCTGCGTCGCCTCGACCACTCCAACATCTTCTTGCTGATCGCGGGCTCCTACACGCCCTTCACCCTGATCCTGCTCGAGGGCCGGACCCAGAACGTGCTGCTGGCGATCGTCTGGACCGGCGCGCTCCTGGGGGTGCTCTTCCGGATCTTCTGGTCGGACGCACCACGCTGGGTCTACACGCCGATCTACCTCGCGCTCGGCTGGGTGGCGATCTTCTACGCCGACGACTTCTCCGCCGGCGGGACGGCCGTGATCACCCTGATCGCGGTGGGCGGCGGCCTCTACACCCTGGGCGGGATCGTCTACGGCTTCAAGAAGCCCGACCCGTTCCCGACCTGGTTCGGCTTCCACGAGGTCTTCCACACGCTGACGATCGCGGCGTTCGTGTGCCACTACGTGGCGGCCTCGATCGCGACGTACCAGCTGCGCTGAGGCTCGCGCGAAACTGGAACACGTTCTAGAGTTCCGGGCCATGACCAAGGTGTGCATCATCGGCGCCGGCTGCTCCGGCATCACCACGGCCAAGCGCCTGCGCGAGTACGGCGTCGACTACGACCAGTTCGAGCTCTCCGACGACGTCGGCGGCAACTGGTACTTCCAGAACCCCAACGGTCACTCGGCGGTCTACGAGTCGCTGCACATCGACACCTCGAAGACCCGGCTCCAGTTCGAGGACTTCCCGGTGCCCGAGGAGTGGCCCGACTTCCCCAGCCATCGGCTGATGCACGACTACTTCCGGGCGTACGTCGAGGAGTTCGGCCTGCGCGACGGGATCGAGTTCGAGACCGGCGTGGAGCGCGCCGTACGCCGCGGCGACGGCGGGTGGGACGTGTCCCTGTCGACCGGCGAGACCCGCAGCTACACCGACCTCGTCGTCGCGAACGGCCATCACTGGTCACCCCGGCTGCCCCAGTGGGCGACCGAGCACCCCGGCACCTTCGACGGCGTGCTGATGCACAGCCACGACTACGTCTCGCCGTTCGAGCCGGTGGAGATCCGCGGCAAGCGAGTGATCGTGGTCGGCATGGGCAACTCCGCGATGGACATCGCGAGCGAGCTCTCCTCCCCCTGGATGGCCGACACGCTCTACGTCTCCGCACGGAGGGGCGTGTGGGTGCTGCCGAAGTACCGCAACGGCCAGCCGGCCGACAAGGTGATGGCGCCGCCCGACATCCCCAAGGACGTCGCCCTCGCGGCGTCACGCGAGCTGATCCGCAACCTGGTCGGGAAGATGAGCGACTACGGCCTGCCGGAACCCGACCACGAGCCGCTCTCCGCCCATCCGTCCGTGTCGGCGGACTTCCTCACCAAGGCCGGCTCCGGCGACATCCACATGCTGCCCGCGATCGAGCGGCTCGACGGGTCGACGGTGCACCTGGCCGACGGCTCGACCGTCGAGGCCGACGTGATCATCTGCGCCACCGGGTACGACATGAGGTTCCCGTTCTTCGACGAGTCGGAGGTCGAGCTGCACCCCGACGCGGACCACCGCTATCCCCTGTTCAAGCGGATGATCAAGCCGGGCGTCGACCACCTCTTCTTCCTGGGCCTCGCCCAGTCGTCGCCGACGATCGTCAACCTCGCCGAGCAGCAGAGCAAGCTGCTCGCGCGGCTGCTGACGGGCAGCTACCAGCTGCCGAGCGTCGCCGAGCAGGAGCAGCTGATGGTCGCCGACGAGCAGGCCCATCTCGAGCAGTACTACGCCGCGGCCCGCCACACCATCCAGATCGACTTCGCCCGCTACTGCGTCGACCTCCACGAGGAGATCGCGGCCGGCGAGCAGCGGGCGCGCCGGTCGGCCTAGACGAGCGCCAGGGTGCCGAGGTCGCGGATGGCGGTGCAGGCACGCTGCGCCATGGCCACGAACATCCGGTCGCCGCGCTCGGTGCGGGTCCCGTAGGCGTAGCCGAAGACCGCGACCAGCGGGCCCTGGACCATCGCGAAACGGTAGTCGTCCCAGCTCGCCTCCTCGTCGTACGACGCAACGCCGTGGGCCGACCAGCGCCCGGTGGTACGCGGCGACGAGGTCCTTCTCGCCGGCGCGACGGTCCTCGACCGACAGGCTGGTGCCGACGACGTAGGCGAGGTCCCGGGCCGGGAGGGCCAGCGACAGGGTCTGCCAGTCCACCGCCCAGACCGCGCCGTCGGCCCCGAACATCAAGTTGTCGAGCCGGTAGTCGCCGTGCACCAGCGCGAACCTCTCGGAGCGCGCGAGCGCCCAGTCGGCCGCCACCTCGACACAGTGGTGCAGCGTGTCCACGTCGTCGTCATCGAGCAGCTCGTGCAGCCCCTCGACGAACGTCTCGGTGGCCGGCCCGTAGAGCTCGGCCAGCACGGCGGCGTCGTCCGGCCCGTTGATGCTCAGGCCCTCGACCTGCAGGAGAGCCGGGTCGCACCAGCGCGGTCCGTGCAGACCCGCGAGGTTCACCACGGCCGAGCGCGCCTGGGCAGGCGTGCACCCGGCCAGCTGGTCGCCCTGGACGGCCGGGGCGAGGTCCTCGAGCAGCAGCGTGAAGTCACCCGTGCCCGGCCGCATCGCGGCGAAGTGGCAGTCCGGCACCGCGACGGCCACGGTCGGGGCGAGGTCGGTGTAGAAGGTCATCTCGCCGCGATAGGCGCCGGCCAGCATCTCCCGCGTGCCCGGGTCGGCGGCCGGCAGCTTGGCCAGCAGGCTGGCCGGACCGTCACCGGTGATGGTGACCCGGTAGCAGGCGCCGATCTGACCGGTGCCGACCGGCTCCACGGCACGCACCTCGACGTCCCGCTCGAGTGCTCCGCTCAGCCAGGCCGACGTGATCTCGTCCGGCAGGCACACCACCTCCGCCGTCATCGGGCCGCCCACCCGGGGTTGACCGGCAGCCCCTCGAACCGGGCCGAGTCGCGGACCTCGCTCCACGCCCCGACGACCGGCACCAGCTCGCTGGGGGTGGCGCCGTGCAGGATGACGCTGTCGGCACCGGCCTCGAACTGGTCGCCGATCCGCGCGGCGCAGGCCGCGGCCGAGCCGGTCGCGGAGGCGGCCAGCCAGTGGGCCGGGATCACCTCGTCGCGGAGGTGCGTCAGCTGCTCGGTGGTGCCGATGGCGTCGAAGGCCCCGGGGTAGCCGTCCACCAGCGGGTCGGCACGGAACCGCGCCAGGTCCTCGCGCGACCAACCGTTCGCGTCGACCAGCACCTGCCCATAACCCTGGAGGTACGTCGCCAGCCGGCCCACCGTCTTGCGCAGCGCGAGCTCCTCGGGCACCGACTCCTCCACGGTCGCCAGCACCGACCAGATCCGCACCGACGCCGGGTCACGACCCGCTTCCTCCGCCGACCGGCGGACCGTCTGCGCCGCACGGGCCAGGGTCTCGTCGGTGAAGAAGGTGTGCAGCACGACGCCGTCGGCCAGTCGACCGGCGAGCCGCAGGGTGCGTTCGCCGATGGCCATCATCAGGATCGGGATCTGCTCGTCGAAGGCGCTGTCCTGGCTCAGGTAGGGAAAGCTCCCGGCCGCTCCCTCGTGACCGACCACCGCCCCGCCCGACCAGAGCGTGCGGTAGACGCCGACGACGTCCTCGAGCTGCGCCGAGGTCACCCGCGGCAGGCCCATCACGTCGAAGAGCGCGTCGAAGCCACGGCCCAGGCCGAGGGCGTAGCGACCGCCGCTGAGCCGGTGCAGCGTGGTCGCCATGGTGGCGGTGACCAGCGGGTGCCGGGTGTTGTGGTTGGTGGCGGCGGTCCCGATGCCGATCCGGCGGGAGACCGCTGCCGCAGCGCCCGCGAGCACGCCGGCGTCCTTGAGGTTGAACCGCTCGGAGAGGAACAGCGAGCCGAGCCCGAGGGTCTCGGCGAGGCGGACCTCGTCGAGCAGGTCGGCCGGCGAGTCGCTGTGGCCGGCCAGCCCGTAGCAGCCCAGCTCGGGAAACGGCTGGCTCATCCGAACGCGCGCATGACGTGCCCGTGGATGTCGGGGTAGCGCCGCAGGTGTGCGCCCCCGTTGACGTCGAGCACCTCACCGGTGATCCAGCCCGCGCGGGCGAGGAAGAGGACCGCCTCGGCGATCTCCTCCGGCGTACCGGCCCGGCCGAGCGGGGTGTTCTCGAGGTAGTCCTCCTCGATGCCCGGGATCTCCAGCGCCGGTGCGGTGAGTGGTGTCGGCACCAGGCCGGGCGAGATCGCGTTGACCCGCACCTGCCGCGTGGCCAGCTCGAGCGCGGCGACCTCGGTGAGCATCGCCAGACCAGCCTTGGCGGAGCAGTACGCCGCCATCCCGGTGCCGGGCTGCCGCGCGTTGAGCGACGCGATCGAGATGACCGAGCCACCCTCCCGGACCAGTCGACCGGCGTGCTTGAGCACGATGAAGGCGCCGGTCAGGCAGACCTCCACCACCCGGCGGAACTCCTCGACGGCGAGCTCCGTGACGAGTCCGAGCGTGCTCGACCCGGCGCTGTTGACCACCAGGTCGATCGCCCCGGCGCGCTCGACCACGTCCTCGAGGAAGACCTGCACGCGGTCCTCGTCGGTCACGTCGACCGCCGGCGACCCGGTGAGGTCGGCGACGTGGACGTCGTACCCCGCGTCGGTGAGTGCCTGGGTGATGCCGGCCCCGATGCCCGAGGCGCCTCCGAAGACGACGGCGACCGGCGTGGTCACCACGCGGCCATGAAGAGGATCTCGTCGCGGGTGTACTCGCGGCCGGGGTGCTCGGCGGCCAGGTGCTCCTGGGTGAGGGTCACCAGCTCGTCTTCGTCGGCGGCCTTGATGACGGTGCCGCACGGGCACCTGAGGGTCTTGGACATGGGCTCACGTTAGGTCACCGGACGCAGTTCTTGACAGGTGTCGGAAAAAATCGACGCTCGTCAAGTTGTCGGCTAGGGTCGCGGCATGCCGGGCCCCCGAGGTGACCATCGCGCACCCACGACCGCCGTGATCGGAGCCGGGATCAGCGGCCTGACCACCGGCAAGATGCTCAACGACTACGGGGTCGACTACACCTGCTTCGAGGCCTCCGACCGCGTCGGGGGCAACTGGGCGTTCGGCAACCCCAACGGGCACAGCAGCGCCTACCAGTCGCTGCACATCGACACCTCCAAGCATCAGCTGTCCTTCAAGGACTTCCCGATGCCCGAGCACTACCCCGACTTCCCGCACCACACCGAGATCAAGGACTACCTCGACTCCTACGCCGACGCCTTCGGCCTGCGCGAGCACATCGAGTTCGGCAACCGCGTCCTGTCGGCCCGCCGGCAGGAGGACGGCGGCTGGGAGATCGACGACGAGGCCGGTGCCACCCGCCACTTCGACCTCCTCGTCGTCGCCAACGGCCACCACTGGGACCCGCGGACCGCGCAGTTCCCCGGGCGAGTTCACCGGCGAGTCGATCCACTCCCACCACTACGTCGACCCGTGGACTCCCCTGCACCTGATGGACCAGCGGATCCTCGTCGTCGGTCTCGGCAACAGCGCCGCCGACATCACCGTCGAGCTCTCGCAGCGCGCGCTGCGCAACCAGGTCACCCTCTCGACGCGCAGCAGCGCGTGGGTGGTCCCGAAGCTGATGTACGGCAAGGCCGCGGACATGAACTACCGCACCAGCCCGCACCTGCCGCTGAGCTGGCAGCGCAAGGTGGCGCAGTGGGGGCAGCGGTTCACGGCGTCCGACCCGACCCTCTACGGCCTCCCGGCCCCCAACCACAAGTTCTTCGAGGCACACCCGACCCAGTCCGGGGAGCTGCCCCTGCGACTGAAGTCCGGCGACGTGACCCCGAAGGGCGACGTGGCGCGGCTGGACGGCAGCACCGTGCACTTCGAGGACGGCACGTCCTCGGAGTTCGACGTGATCATCTACGCCACCGGCTACAACCTGACCTTCCCGTTCTTCGATCCCGAGTTCATCAGCGCGCCGGACAACCGGATCGACCTCTACAAGCGCATCTTCCAGCCGGGCATCGACGACCTCCTGTTCGCCGGCTTCGCGCAGGCCGTGCCGACGCTGTTCCCGTTCGTGGAGTGCCAGGCCCGGCTGATCGCGGCGTACGCCGTCGGCGAGTACCTCCCACCGTCGGTGGACGAGATGCGCGAGGTGATCAAGAAGGACGACCAGCGCTACATGGGCCACATGCTCGACCGACCCCGGCACACGCACCAGCTCGACTACTTCGTCTACGAGCACGACCTGCGGGTCAAGGAGATCCCGGCGGGTCACCGGCGTGCGCTCGCCGCCCAGGAGAGGCAGCCCGCATGACCCGGGCCGGCACCCGCGACCGCCGTCCGCCGCAGAAGGGCGACCAGCGCCGCAGCGCGCTGCTCCAGTCCCTCGACCAGCACCTGCAGGAGAGCAGCTTCGAGTCGGTCAACATCGCCGACATCTCCCGGAGGGCCGGCGTGACGCGCTCGGCGTTCTACTTCTACTTCGAGAACAAGGCCGCCGCCGTGGCGGCGCTGATGGAGGAGCTGTACGACGAGATCTTCGCCGTCTCGCGCGAGCTCACGTCCGGCGACGGCACCCCGGAGACCCGGGTCGGCACCATGGTCACGGGTCTGTTCGGCGCGACCCGGCGCCACGAGCACCTGTTCGCGGCGATGCTCGAGGCCCGCGCGACCAGCCAGCCGGTGCGCGAGATGTGGGACGCCGACCTGCAGTCGTTCGTCGAGCCGCTCGCCGACATGATCCGGGGCGAGCGCACGGCCGGCCGAGCGCCCGAGGGCCCCGACCCGGTCGGGCTCGCGACGATGCTGCTCGAGCTCAACGACCGTGCTCTGGAGCGGCTGATCCGCGGCGGATCGCTCACCGACGAGCAGCAGGCCGAGGCGGTCACGGCCATCTGGCTGCGCTCGATCTACGGCACGGTGTCGTCGTGACCGACCTGACCTTCGCCTCCGAGGGAGTGGACTGCGCGGCGACCCACTTCGTCGGCCGGGGCGACGCGCTCGCGACGCCGGCCGGACGACCCGTCGTGGTGATGGCCCACGGCCTGGCCGGCACCAAGGACTCGGGGCTCCAGCCCTTCGCCGAGCACCTCGCGGCCGCCGGGCTCGATGTCCTCGCCTTCGACTACCGCGGGTTCGGCGCCAGCGCCGGGTCTCCGAGACAGACCGTCAGCGGCCCGGGCCAGGTGGCCGACTACCGCGCGGCCATGGCGGCGGCAGCCCGGCTGCCCGGCGTCGACGCGAATCGCGTCTGGTGCTCTGGGGGGTCTCGCTGTCAGGCGGCCACGTCCTCGAGGCAGCAGCCGACCGCGACGGACGTCGCCGCGGTCGTGTCGCTGACTCCCGCTGGTCGACGGCCTGGCCGCCGGCCGCCACGCGCTGGCCAGCCACAAGCCGTCGGAGCTGGTGCGCTCGACCGTCGCGGGCGTCCGGTCGCGGGCGTCCGCTGCCCTCGGCCGGACCGGCGTGATGATGCCGGTGGTCGGGCGTCCGGGCGAGGTCGCCGCGCTGACGATCGACGGCTGCTACGACGACTACCTGGCCATCGCCGGCCCGACCTGGCGCAACGAGGTCGACGCGAGCGTCGGGCTGGAGCTCGGCAACCTCCGTCCGACCAGGCACGCCGAGCGCATCACCTGCCCGGTGCTCGTGCAGATCGCCGACTTCGACCGAAGCGCTCCCCCGCAGGCCGCGGCCAAGGCGGCGTTCAAGGCGCGGGCCGAGGTGCGGCACTACCCGTGCGACCACTTCGACGTGTGGCCGGGCAAGCCGTGGTTCGACGCAGCGGTCGACCACCAGGTGCGGTTCCTGACCCGCCACCTCACGCCGGCTGGCTGACCCCCGCCTTCGCGTACGACGTGCCGCGCTCCTCGCGCACCCACAGCTGCTCACCCTCGCCGGCCGTCGCTCCCTGGGCCACCAGCTCGCGCTTGAGCACCTTGTTGGTGGCGGTGCTCGGCAGGTCCCGGGCGATCCGGACGTAGCGCGGCCAGGCCTTGGGCGACAGGTCGGCCTGGGTGGACAGGAAGCCCTCGAGCTCGTCAGGGGTGAGGGTGGCGTCGTCCTGGAGCACGACGGCCGCCATCACCTGGTCGCCGACACCGGCGTCGCGGGCGGCGTACACCGCGACCCGGTTGACCGCCGGGATCCGGCTGAGGATCCGTTCGACGGGCGCGGCGGCGATGTTCTCCCCGTCGACCCGCATCCAGTCGGCCGTGCGCCCCGCGAGGTAGATCCAGCCGTCGGCGTCGCGGTAGGCGAGGTCTCCCGACCAGTACATGCCGTGGCGCATCCGCTCGCTGTTGGCGTCCTCGTCGTTGTAGTAGCCGGAGAAGTAGCCCGCGCCCTGGGTGTTCACCAGCTCACCGACCGCCTCGTCGGCATTGGCCAGGGCACCGTGCTCGTCGAAGACCGCGACCGCGCACTCGGTCACGGTCTCCGCGTCGTAGACGGCCACGCCGTCGAAGCCCTTGCCGATCGAGCCGGCGGGCGTGCCCTCCTCGCGGGTGATGATCACGGCGAGCTCGGTCGAGCCGAAGCCGTCCATCACCGTGCAGCCGAAGCGGCGGCTGAACTCGTCGATGTCCCGGTCACCGGCCTCGTTGCCGAAGGCGACGCGCAACGGGTTGTCGGCGTCGTCCGGCTGCTCGGGTGTCGCGAGCACGTAGGCGAGCGGGCGGCCGACGTAGTTCATGTACGTCGCGCCGTAGTGACGGACGTCCTCGAGGAACCGCGAGGCGGAGAACTTCGCCGGCACCATCGCGGCGCCACCGGCCACCGCGACGGCCCAGCCTGCGACGACGGCGTTGGAGTGGAACAGCGGCATCGACAGGTAGCAGACGTCGGCGGGCGTGATCTCGAACCGGCCGACCAGGTTGAGCCCCGAGAACAGCACCATCAGGTGGGCCACCTGCACGGCCTTGGGGTCCCCGCTCGTGCCCGAGGTGAAGATCATCATGAACGTGTCCATCGCCTCGACCTCGCGGAGCGGCTCGAGCTCACCGGCTCCTGCGACGAGGTCGGTCCACTCGGGCGAGGACGTCTCGAGGATGCGTACGCCGGGAAGGTCGACGTCGTCGAGCAGGTGCCGGTGCTCGGCGTCGGTGAGCAGGACCTGGCACTCGGCCCGTCGTACGTCCGCAGCGAGGCCGTCGCCGCGACGCGTGGTGTTGATCCCGCACAGCACGTAGCCGCCCAGACCGGCGGCGGCCATCGACCGCAGCATGTCCGGGGTGTTGCCCAGCAGCACCCCGACGTGTGGCGGCCGGTCGGTGTCGAGGAGGTCGATCAGGGCCGCGGCCTCGGCCGACGCCTCGGCGACGTGCTCGCGCCAGGTCCACGACCGGTCGCCGTACAGCACCCCCGGGGTGTCGTCCGACGCGCGCTCGCGCAACAGCTGCTGCACCGTCTCGGCCACGCTCTGTGCCTCCCTCGGCTCCCTCGTTTTGACACGTGTCAAACTACGAGAGGGAGTGATAGAACTGCAACCGGTTCTAGTTACCGACCACCCAAGGACTGCCGATGGCCTCGTTCGTCTCGCGCTTCGACTTCCGGGCGCCCGGCGCCGACCGGAAGGCGCGCCAGGAGCTCTACACCCGGGCGCTCGACCAGGCCGCCTACCTCGACGAGCACGGGCACGACGCCCTGATGGTCTCCGAGCACCACGTCTCCGACGACGGCTACCTGCCGAGCCCGCTGGTGGTGGCGGCCGCCATGGTCGCGCGCACCCGGACGCTGCCGATCACGGTGTCGGCGCTGCTGGTGAACATGTACGAGCCGGTCAAGCTGGCCGAGGACGTCGCGGTGCTCGACCACCTGAGTGCCGGCCGGGTCAGCTACACGCTCGGGCTGGGCTACCGGCCCGAGGAGTACGCCCTGTTCGGCCGGGCCTGGGAGACCCGCGGCGCCGACATCGAGGAGCGGATCGAGCTGCTGCTGGCGCTGTGGCGTGGCGAGGAGGTCGAGCACGACGGCCGCCGGGTGCGGCTGACGCCGCTGCCGTTCAGCGAGCCGCACCCGTTCCTGTTCTACGGCGGTGGCACGCCGGCCGCCGCCCGTCGGGCCGCGCGGCTCGGCCTGAACTTCCAGCCCAACGTCGCCGACAAGGCGCTGCGCGAGCTCTACAACGAGGAGTGCCGGCGGCACGGCCGCGAGCCCGGCTTCGTGCTGCTCCCGCCGCCCGGCCCGGCCACGGTGTTCTGCGCCGAGGACCCCGAACGCTTCTGGGCGGAGTACGGCGAGTTCCTGCTCGCCGACGCGATGGCCTACCGCGCCTGGTCGAGCACGAACAACTCCCTGATCACCGACGACTCGAGCACGGTCGAGGAGCTCCGCGCGGGCGGCCGCTTCCTGGTGCGTCGACCCCGACGAGATGATCCGCCAGTGCCGCGAGCGCGAGCTGCGCGCCGTCTCGTGCCACCCGCTGTGCGGCGGCCTGCCCGAGGAGCCCTCGTGGGAGAGCCTGCGGCTGATCTGCGAGCAGGTCGCGCCTGCCCTGGAGGCGACCGCGTGACGTCAGAGCTGCCGTCCGGCTGGACCCTCGACGACACCAGCGCCGAGGAGGTCGAGCGCGAGCGCGCGGTCTACGAGCCGTTCACCGAGAAGCTGCGCGAGCTGGTCGACCTCGGCATCCGGTCGGAGGTGGACCTCGAGACCGGCACGGTCCAGGCGCTCGACGCGGCGTCCACACGATCGGCAAGAAACTGGTCGAGGAAGCCGCCGAGTCCTGGATGGCTGCCGAGCATGAGGGGCCGGAGCGGGCCGCTGAGGAGATCAGCCAGCTGCTCTACCACACGCAAGTCCTCATGATCGCCACCGGCATCTCGCTCGACGACGTCTACGCCCACCTCTGAGAGCCATTGGCCAAGACCATGCTCCCCTCGCGTTGCAGTCCCCAACAAAGGCTCCCTGTCGGACGCCGCGTCCACCATGCTGCGCGAGGCCGGCTACGCCCAGCGCCTCGACAGCAAGCAGCTGACCAAGCTCGACCCCGAGAACGGCGTCGAGTTCTTCTACCTGCGTCCCCGCGACATCGCCGTGTACGTCGGCGAAGGCACCCTCGACGTCGGCATCACCGGCCGTGACCTCTGCTCGACACCGGCGCCAAGGCCGAGGAGGCTCTGCAGTTGGGCTTCGGCCGCTCGAAGTTCCGGTTCGCCGCCGCGGTCGGCACGGCCGAGCGGCGAGGCCGACCTGGCCGGCAAGCGCATCGCCACCTCGTACGACGGCGTGGTGGAGCGCTTCCTGCAGGAGCGGGGCATCGAGGCCACGGTGATCCGCCTCGACGGTGCCGTGGAGAGCAGCATCCAGCTCGGCGTCGCCGACGTGATCGCCGACGTGGTCGAGACCGGCAGCACGCTCAGGACGGCCGGCCTGGAGGTCTTCGGTGAGGTGATCCTCGAGTCCGAGGCCGTGATGATCACGCGTGCGGGCGAGACCACGCCGGAGGGCTTCGACGTCTTCGTGCGACGGCTCCAGGGCGTTTTGGTCGCCCGCTCCTACGTGATGATGGACTACGACATCCGGGTCGAGCGGGTGGAGGAGGCTGTCGCCCTCACGCCCGGCATCGAGAGCCCCACCGTGAGCCCGCTGCATCGAGAGGGCTGGGTCGCGGTGCGGTCGATGGTTCCGCGCGACCGCGCCCAGCGGGTGATGGACGAGCTCTTCGACATCGGGGCCCGTGGCATCCTGACCACCGACATCCATGCCTGCAGGCTCTGAGCCCCGACCGGCGCAGCTCCCGACGCTGCCGCTGCGCATGCGGCCGCTCGGCGTACGCTTCGCTGCCTACCTGGCCGGAGGACTGCTCATCGTGGTCGCCCTGGTGATCTGGTTCGCCTTCCCGCCCGAGATCCGGGCGAAGTTCACCTTCTTCCAGCTCGCCACGATCTTCGCGCTCAGTGCCGGAGCCATGACGTGTGGCTACGCCCTGACGCGCTCTCGCGTGGACGCCCGCGAGGAGGGGCTGACCGTCGTCAACGGCTTCAAGCGCCGCGACCTCGAGTGGAGCCAGGTGCTCGGCGTCAGCCTGAGGCCAGGCAGCCCATGGGTCGTGCTCGACCTCAGCGACGGCACCTCCGTCCCGGCCATGGGCATCCAGGGCTCCGACGGCGCCCGAGCGACACGCCAGGTGAAGCTGCTCCGTGCTTTGGTGGAAGATAACTCTCGTACGCTCAGGAACGACTGAGCAACGTCGACGAAGGGGACCGCGTGCCGGATCGAAAGACCTACCAGGACATCCCGGGTTGGTTCCGTCGTCTCGACTACCTCCTCTTCACCGCCTTCCTCGAGAACTCCAAGGAACCGGGTGACCTGATCGAGATCGGTGCCTTCCGCGGCAAGAGCGCTGTCGTCATCGGCGACCACGTGCGCGAGGGCGAGAAGTTCGTGGTCATCGACATCTTCGGCGACACCTCGCTGCTCGGCGAGACCAGCGACGACCTCGACATGGCCGACGAAGACAAGCCGGACTACCCGCGACTGACCCTCGACGGCTTCACCGAGAACTACCTCTCCGTCCATCCCGAGCTCCCCGTGGTGGTCCAGGCGAAGAGCACCGAGATCGTGAAGTACGTCGAGTCCGGTGGCGCACGTTTCATCCACATCGACGCGTCCCACCTCTACGCAGGAGTCGCCGCGGACTGCAAGTCGGCCAAGCTGCTGATCCGTCCCGGTGGGGTCGTTGCGTTCGACGACTGGCGCAACCAGAAGTGCCCTGGGGTCGCGGCTGCGATCTGGGAGTCGGTGGTCAAGGACGGGATGATCCCGATCGCGACGACCAGCAACAAGCTCTACGGCGTCTACAGCGACCCGGAGCCGGCGCTCGACGTCGTCCGCGAGCTGGCAGCCGCCAAGCCGGACTTCATCTTCTCCGAGGAGATCGACGTCATGGGTCACACCCTGATCCGGCTCGACGTGAAGGAGAAGCCGGAGGCCGCGCCCGCGGCGGAGGCGCCCGCCAAGCGTCGCCGGTTCGGCCGAGGCTGAAACTCTCTCGCGCACAGCCAGGGAGTGGTCCCTACTCTGGGCGCATGACCATCCAGCTGCGCCCGATCTCCATGGCCGACGTATCGGCGATCGCTAAGGTGATGGCTGCCGCAGAGGCCGTCGACGACACCGGTGAGCACTACAACGAGGCGGACCTCAACGAAGAGCTCTCCAATCCCGACATCGACCTGGAGCAGGACGTCATCGGGGCGTTCGACGACGACGAGCTGGTCGGCTACTGCTCGACGATGGCGCGCAAGGACGACAGCGACCGAAAGACCTATGTCTTCGGCGTGACCACGCCGGACCGACGGGGCGAGGGGATCGGCACCATGCTGGCGCAGGCGATGATGGCCCGCGCGGAGCAACTGCAAGTCGCCTCAGGTGCTCCGATGCGGGTTCTCGGCAACGGCCTCTCGACGAACGAGGACCAGGCGTCCCTGTTTGCGGACTTCGGCTTCAGTCCCGAGCGCTGGTCGTTCGGAATGCGAATCACCCTCGGAGACGTGTCACCCGCCCCGCCCCTTCCAGAGGGCTACGCCGTGCGCGTCTACACCGATGCCGACGGCGAGCGCGCGCGGCTGGCGCACAACATCGCCTTCATCGACCACCCGAACTTCTCGGTCTGGGACGAGTCGGAGTGGAGGCAGTGGGTCACCGACAGCCGCAACTTCCGTCCGGCGCTGAGCTTCATCGTCCATCCCGAGGGCCGGCCCGACGACATCGCGGCGTACGTGCACACCAACGAGTACGACGCCTACCAGGAGGTCACCGGACGACGCGAGGCGTACGTCGCGAAGGTGGGCACCCTGCCCGACCACCGCGGCAAGGGGCTCGCCACGCTGCTGCTCAAGCACTGTCTCGTGGAGTACCAGAAGGAGGGCTACGACGAGGCGGCTCTCTATGTCGACTCGAGAACCCGAAGGGAGCGCTCGGTATCTACGAACGAGCAGGCTTCAGCGTCGAGCGGCGCTACGCGAACTACGCCCGCACTCTGGGCTGAAGGGAGTACGAGATGGCTGAGCTAGAGGTGCCCAAGGTCGTTCTGCGCGGCCCCGCCGACGGGGACACCATCGTCCTGCCGATGGGTGGACTGGAGGCCCGCATCACGCGCAAGGCGGCCCGCACCGAAACCGGCGGGCACTGGGCGCTCGGCGAGGCGTGGCAGGACCCCAACTTCGACAACCCTCCGCACACGCACGACGAGGCTGAGGCGTTCTACGTGCTCGAGGGGACCTACACCTTCTACACCGACTCAGATCCCGCAGAGGGGATCGGGCCTGGAACCTTGGTCTTCATCCCGCCGGGTGCTGTTCACGGCTTTCGAGCTGGTCCGATGGGTGGGCGATTGCTCTGCCTATGGCCCTCGACCGTCGAAACCGCCTTCTTCGGCTGACCGCTTCACCGAGAACCACATCGACCTGCGGTAGCGTCGCAGGATCATCGAGAAGTGGAGCGGACCATGACAGACGCAACGCGCACGGACACAGCGCCGTCGAAAGCGAACCTGGCCCTGGGCCTGGGCGTGGCCGCACTCGTGGCCAATGTCGTAGGCATGTTCATCAGCGGCGACGACGACTCCAACGGCTGGATCTGGATCGTGATGGGCCTGCTGGCGCTCGCGGCAGTCGTGGTGGGTCTCATGGATGGGCGCGGGAAGCCGACAGGACGAGCCTTGATCGGCACAGTTCTGGGTGGTCTGATCCTCCTCGAGTTCCTGCTGTTCGTCATCTTCGGCTGAGCGGCCACCCGGGCGGCGCCCAGTGATCAGGTGCGGACGACAACGTCCGCTCGGTCCTTGGTCCGCTCGCGCTCGAACATGGCCGCCTCATCCACCTGCCACCTCAGCCAGTGGTCGCGCATGCCGTCACCGTCGCGTTCCAGACCGCGCCGCATCCGCTCCTGCTCCGGCGCCTCGACCCACACCAGCACCGTGATCTCATCGGCGTAGGCCAGTGCGCCCGACCCGCAGCCTTCGATGACGAGGAAGTCGGTGACGGGCACCTCGACCCACTCGGCGTACGCGCCGGCCACCCAGTCGTACCGGCGATAGCGCCCTGGTTCTCCACGACGCAGCGGTCCGACGACCTGATGCTCGACAGTTGCTCGGCCCGCCTCGAGGCCGGTCCAGCCCTCATACACGTCATCCATGTGCACGGTCGGCTGGCCGAGGCTCCCGGCGAGGGTGGTCTTGCCCGAGCCCGCGGGCCCGTCGATGCAGATCAGCCGGCCCGGTCCGAGGGTGGCTGGCCGGGCGCGGGCCAGAGCGAGGATGTCCGTGCCGGTGGGAGCGAAGCTCACTTGATGTTGTGCTTGCGCAGGATCGCCTCGATGTCGGCGAGCTCGTCGTCGACCGGGTTCGCTGCGCTCTTCGACTGCTTGGCAGGCAGTGCCTTGCCCGAGGGCGCGGACGACTCCTCGTCGTGTCCGCGGCCACCGAGGAAACGGGAGGCGCCGAGCAGCACGACGGACAGGCCGCCCAGCGCGATGCCGAGCCAGACGAGCGGGCTGAACGCGAGGTGGACCGCCCAGCGGCCGATGTCGTCGGCGATGTCACCCGCGAGCTTCGAGCGTGCCGGTCAGCGCGAGAGCGAACGGCAACAACGACCAGCCCGCGCCGCGCACGCCTGCCGCGAGCCCCTTCTTCTGGTAGTGCCGGTAGCTCAGGAACAGGCCGATGACGGTCATCATCAGACCCATGGCGTACCAGGTGACGTCGTTGATATCGCCCACGAAACAGAGCCTACGTGGCGAGTGGCACGATGACCCCGTGCGGACCATCCCCGACCCCGGCTTCGCGGGCGACGACGGCTCGGCGGCGACAGCAGTCTCCGTAGCACTCGCGGCGTTCGACCGCGGCCCGAGACGTCGTACGGCGAGGTGCTCGACCCTGCTGCAGACGGAGCGGCTGCTGGTGCCCGTCGTGGCGGTGCTCGGCGAGGTCGAGTACGACGATCAGGGGCTCGCCCATGACAAGACCTCCGACATGGCCACGGTCCTGATCCAGGGTCAGGACGGGCGTCTGGCCCTGTTGGCGTTCAGCGGCACCGAGTCCATGCGGAGCTGGAACCCCGAGGCGCGCCCGGTCCCTGCAGAGCTCGCGACGGTCGCGGCTGCCGCCGTGCAGGACCAGGCGGACGGCGATCGTGGTCGACATCGCGGGGCCGGCCATGTTCGTGATCGAGCAGGACGCGCTGGCTGCACTGGCACGCGTCCACCGTGCTGTCGACCGGTCGGAGAGCTGAAAAGTGGACCTGTCCCGAGTCTTCAGCGCGGAGCAGTTCGACCAGGCGCTCGGCCCCTGGGAGTGGATCGGCCTCGACGGACTCGACCCGTGGTTCGCGTCTCCGTTCGGCGATGTCTTCCTGACTGGCGATGACGGGGTCTACTGGCTCGACATCGCGGCAGGGGAGCTCACCCGCGAGTGGGTCGGTGTCGATGCCGCAAAGCAGGCTCTCGGCACCGACGAGGGGCTCGACGAATACCTCTTGGCCGATCTCGCCTTCGCCGCCCTCGAGTCCGGGCTCGAGCCGGGGGAGTCGGAGATCCTCGGCTTCGTGGTGCCTCCCGTGTTGGAGGGCGCCTACGACGTGGCCAACCTCAAGGTCGTTGACTTCGTCGAGGCGGTCCAGGCCGCCGGCCGGTTGCACGAGCGCATTAAGGACCTCCCTGACGGTGCGGAGATCACCGACTTCGACGCCACCTGAGCACGGCGAAGCCGGCAACGATCGCACCGAGGGTGCCGAGGACCTCGTCGACGAGGGTGTCCTCGTACGCCGTGTCGAGTTCGGTGCCGTGCCGGATGAACGTGTACCACTCGCCGAGCTCCCAGCCGATCGCCAGCACCGCACCGATCCCGGTCACCAGCACCAGCGCCCAGCCCGGCGACCCCCGCGCCGACCAACAGCCCGATTCCCGCGCACAGAGGAACCAGTTGACGAAGTGGTTGGCGTCGTCCCACCACGACCGTGTCGTACAGGTCGGCACTGTTGCCCGACACGTCGATCAGGAACGGCGCCATGACCAGCGCGAAGGCCCCTCAGGGCGCTGGTCGCGCGGTGCCACGGCGGCGCGGACGGCCAGCCATAGGGCTGGCACCAGCAGCATCATCAGCGGTACGCGGCGAACCGCGCGGCGAACCTTGCCCTCAAACTGCGGGAGCTCGGGAGCGACGTCGCCACGAGCCAGCTGCCCGATCGTCAGCACCAGCACGGCGACCGGCAGCCAGACTCCTGGAGCGCGCCTCATCGGGTCGGGTAGACCGGGCCGGTGAGCTTCTCGCCCGGTCCCTCGCCCGGTGCATCAGGGATGTCCGACACCTCGCGGAAGGCCAGCTGGAGGCTGCGCAGGCCGTCGCGGAGGGGTGCCGCGTGGTGGTGCCCGAGCCGTGGCGCGCCTGCGGTGACCAGACCCGCGAGCGCCTCGATCAGGG
>CAVSMJ010000001.1:0-136845 GCA_963729015.1 uncultured Actinomycetota bacterium | reverse complement strand
CTCCTGCGTGGGGTTGGCGAAGGCCGGCACCGGACGGGGAGGCACGACCTCCTCGATGTCCCCGTAACGCTGGCTCCAGAAGGCAGTGCCCCAGGCCTCGTTGAGCGCGGCCAGGTCGCCGTACCGCTCGAGCAGCCACGTCCGGAACGCCGACGCGCAGATGTCGCAGTAGCACGGCACGTTGTGGCAGCCGTACTCGTTGGAGACGTGCCACATCGTCAGCGCCGGGTGGTCGGCGTAGCGGGTGGCCAGCTTGTCGGTGACCGCGGTGGCGTGCTCGGTGAACACCTGCGAGCTCGGGCACCACGCCTGGCGGCTGCCCTGCCACAGTCGGGTCCCGTCCCGCAGCTGCGGCAGGGTCTCGGGGTGGAGCCGCGAGAACCACGGGCGGTGGCGACGCCGTGGCTGTCGCCAGGTCGACCGCGATGCCGTGTGCGGCCAGCAGGTCCATCGCCTCGTCGAGCCAGTCGAACTCCCAACGGTCGGGCTCCGGCTGGACGTGGGACCACGAGAAGATCCCGAGGGAGACGAAGGTGACGCCGGCCTCCTGCATCAGGGCGACGTCCTCGTCCCAGGTCTCCCGCGCCCACTGCTCGGGGTTGTAGTCACCGCCGAAGGCGATGCCAGGCCCCGCCCACGTCGTCCAGTCACCCATCGGGCCAGAGTGGCCTGAGTCACTGGCCGAGTCAACACTAATGAACACTAATCCACAGCAATGCCAGACGAAGCGGTCAGAAGTCGTCATCCGCAGCATTGGCCCGCCGGAGGTGAGGGCTCCCACGGTCGAGCCGGCCAGGGCTCAATTGCCAGCCCACAAGGGGGTAACGGCTCGGCAACGACACGCAAGCGAGGCCTCTCGGCGTCTTGACAGGGTGTGGCGCCGGTCACAGACTGAGGCACCGTCAGCGCTGGATTTTGTGAGAAAACGTCGATTCGACGACACAGGCTCAGCGCGCGCTTCTACAGGAGGAACGTCGATGTCCCGTCCGCGCCTGCAACCGAGTGTCCAGCAGCTCCCGCCGTCCGTGCTCGGCATGCAAGTGCATCGGCGTTCGCTGTTCAAGGGTGCGTTCGGTGCGGCGGCCGTGCTCGGCGGCAGCAGCCTCCTCGCCGCCTGCGGTGGCGACGACAGCAGCGGCGGTGGCGGCGGCAAGAACGTCAAGTTCGGGGTCAACGAGGCGGCCGGCTCCGGCCCGGCCTACGACCGGCTGAAGGCCCTGTCGGACGCCTACGCCAAGGAGTCCGGAGTCAAGGTCAACCTCAACGCGGTCGACCACAACACCTTCCAGGAGAGCCTGAACACCTACCTGCAGGGATCCCCCGACGACGTCTTCACCTGGTTCGCCGGCTTCCGCATGGCCCAGCTCGCCGAGAACGGCCTGATCACCGACCTGAGCGACGTGTGGCCCATCGACGGGATGCCCGACCCCTTCAAGAAGGCCGCGACCGCGCCGGACGACAAGCAGTACTTCGTGCCGATCGGCTACTACCCCTGGGCCGTGTTCTACCGCAAGTCGGTCTTCGAGAAGAACGGCTTCGCGGTCCCCGAGAACGGTGACGACCTCACCGCCCTGATGAAGGACATGCAGGGCAAGAAGATGACGCCGTTCGCCTTCGGCGACAAGGACGGCTGGCCCGCGATGGGCACCTTCGACATCTTGAACATGCGCCTCAACGGGTTCGACTTCCACATGAGCCTGATGAAGGGCGACGAGGCCTGGGACAGCGCGGAGGTGAAGCAGGTCTTCGAGAAGTGGGCGACGCTGCTGCCCTACCACCAGGCCGACCCGCTGGGACGCACCTGGCAGGAGGCCGCCACCACGATGTCCAAAGGCCAGGCAGGCATGTACCTGCTCGGCACGTTCGTGACCGACGCGATAGCCGACGTCCAGGAGGACCTGGACTTCTTCACCTTCCCGACCCTCGACGACAGCATCGGCAACGACGCCCTCGACGCCCCCATCGACGGGTTCTGTCTCGCGTCCGGTGGTCCGAACCAGGACGCCGGCAAGGAGATGCTGAAGTGGCTGGGCACGGCGAAGGCGGTCGACATCGCCAACAAGTCGGCCGATTCCCCGTTCATCGCGGCCAACGAGAACGCGAGCACGGAGCCGTACAACGAGCTCCAGAAGAAGTCGGTCGAGGTCGTCGGCGCTGCCTCCAACATCGCGCAGTTCCTGGACCGTGACACCAACGCCGACTTCGCGAGCACGGTGATCATCCCGTCGCTGCAGACCTTCCTGCGCAACCCGACCGACATCGACAAGGTCACGTCGAGCATCGAGGAGCAGAAGAAGTCCATCTTCTGAGTCATCACCGCCGCCCAGTGGCAACGAGGGACCTCCAGGAGAGACGTGAGCGCCACCAAGCAACGAGGCAAGACCAGCCGTCCCCCGATCCCGAAGGACCGGCGCCAGCGGATGTCCGGGAGGGACAAGCTGGTCGTCTGGGCGATGGTGCTCATCCCGGCGTTGCTGGTGCTGTGGCTGGTGTGGCTCCCGGCGATCGCCTCGGTGGCGCTGTCCTTCGCCAGGTGGAACGGCTTCCAGCTCGACACCCTGCAGTGGGTGGGGTTCCAGAACTACAAGGATGTCGCCACCAACTACCCGCCGTTCTGGCCGGCGATCCGGCACAACCTCATCTGGGTGGTGTTCCTCTTCCTCGGCCCGACGATCCTCGGGATGCTGCTCGCCGTGGTGCTCGACCGCGAGATGCGGGGGAGCCGGTTCTACCAGACGGCGTTCTACATGCCAGTCGTGCTCTCACTCGCGCTGGTCGGCTTCATCTGGCAGCTGTTCTACTCCCGCGACCAGGGTCTGCTGAACCAGGTGCTGGGCACCGAGATCGACTGGTACGGCGACCCGGACGTCAACCTGTGGGCCGTGCTGGTCGCCACCGCCTGGCGACACACCGGCTACATCATGCTGATCTACCTGGCCGGGCTGAAGGGAGTGGACAACTCGTTGCGTGAAGCCGCCGCGGTCGACGGTGCGAGCGAGGTGCGCACGTTCTTCAACGTGGTGTTCCCCGTGATGAAGCCGATCAACATGATCGTCATCGTCATCGTGGTGATCGAGTCGTTGCGCGCCTTCGACCTCGTGTGGGTCATCAACAAGGGCCGCAACGGGCTGGAGGTCATCGCTGCCCTGCTCGGCCAGAACGTCATGGGCGAGGCGACGCGCTACGGCTTCGGCTCGGCACTGGCAGTGATCATGATGCTGATCTCCTCGGTCTTCATCGCCATCTACCTGCGGAACGTGTTCCGGGACGAGGGGGAGCGATGAGCACTCTCCACCGACGCGCAGCTCGACACAGCGAAGGCCAAGGCCACTCCCCCCAAGCGGACCGAGGGCGGGGTGCTCAACCAACGGCGCGGCACCATCGCCACCGTCATCATGCTCGTGCTGTCCCTCATCTGGCTCTTCCCCTTGTTCTGGGCAGTGCTCAACTCCTTCCGGGAGTACGCCTACACGCAGGCCAACGGCTACCTCTCCTTCGGCGGTTGGACGTTCGACAACTATCGACAGGCCTGGCAGCAGGGCAACTTCGAGCGCTACTTCGTCAACTCCCTCTACGTCACCGTGCCCGCCGTGCTCCTGACGCTGTTCCTGGCCTCGATGGTGGCGTTCGTGCTGGCGCGGTTCAGCTTCCGCTTCAACCTGATCATGTTGGGCTTCTTCCTCGCCGCGAACCTGCTGCCCCCGCAGGCGCTGCTGATCCCGGTCTTCCGGATGTTCAAGGAGATCTCGCTCCCGTTGTGGATGAGTGACTCCGGGTCGATGCTGAGCAGCTACTGGGCGCTGATCCTCGTCAACACCGCCTTCCAGCTCGGGTTCTGCACCTTCGTCCTCAGCAACTACATGAAGACGATCCCGCGCGAGATCTACGAGTCGGCCCAGATCGACGGCGCCAGCGTGTGGCGTCAGTACTGGCAGCTCACCATGCCCCTGGTCCGACCCGCGCTCGCGGCGTTGGCCACCCTGCAGTTCACCTGGATCTACAACGAGTTCTTCTGGGCCACCGTGCTGATCCAGGACTTCCAGAAGCTGCCGGTGACCAGCGGGCTGAACAACCTGCGCGGGCAGTTCTTCACCGACACCAACCTGGTGGCCGCGGGTTCGGTGATGGTGGCCCTGCCGGTGCTGGTGGTCTTCTTCGCGCTGCAGAAGCAGTTCGTCTCCGGCCTGACGCTGGGATCCACCAAGGGCTGAGCCCGCTCAGCCGCCGGCCGTCACTCTCGAGCAGGTAGATCACCGCGTTGTCCGGGTGGATGACCGCCGGCGCCAGTCCCGGATGCGCACAGGGCGCTGCCGGACAGCACCACGCCGGGGTAGTCGCGACCGTCGACGTCGGCCTGACCCCACCACGCAGGCGGGACCAGCCCCGACGGGGGCGCACCCACGACCACCGGCCGTACGACGTACCGGCGCTCCGGGTCCAGACCCCGGAAGCGGAGCCTCGGGCCCGGGCTGCTGCGCGGACTGTCGAGCACGACGTGCGCGAAGACAGCGCGCGACCGGTCCGGTGAGACCACGCCATGGACGAGGACCCGGTCGTCGACCTCGTCCATCCGGACCACGTCGCCACCCAGGAGCAGCGCCCGGTGCTCCTTGTAGAAGTCCAGCCACTCGCGCAGCTCGACCAGCTCCTGGTCCGAGGCGGCCGCCAGGTCCCACTCGATGCCGAGGTGCCCGAAGATCGCCGTGGCGGCCCGGAAGCCGAGGTCGTGCACGCGGCCGGTGGTGTGCGAGCGACCCGAGGCGATGTGGGAGCCCAGGTACTCCGGAGGGAGGAGCTGGGTGGTCCAGCGCATCATCTGCTGCCGGTCGTGCGGGTCGATGTTGTCCGAGACCCAGACCCGGTCCGTCCGCTCGAGGATCCCGAGGTCGACCCGCGCACCACCGGAGGAGCACGACTCGATCTCCAGCCCGGGATGGGCGGCCCGCAGCTCGTCGATGAGCCGGTACGACCGCCAGGGTCTGCGCATGGATCGACGGGCGGCCCCCGTCGACCTGGTTGCCGGCCTCGATCAGGTCGCGGTTGTGGTCCCACTTGAGGTAGCCGATGTCGTACTCGTCGAGGAGCGCCAACATCTGGTCGCGCACATGGGAGAACGCGCCGGGGATGGCGAGGTTGAGCACCTGCTGATGGCGCGACTCGACCGGCAGACGAGCGCCGGCGGCCATCAGCCACTCCGGATGCGCGCGGGCGACGTCGGAGTCGGGGTTGACCATCTCCGGCTCGAACCAGAGGCCGAACTCCATCCCGAGACCTCGCACCCGGTCCACCAGCGGTCCGAGGCCGTCGGGCCACACGTCGGCCGAGACGACCCAGTCACCGAGCCCGGCGGTGTCGTCGCGGCGGGCACCGAACCAGCCGTCATCGAGGACGAAGCGCTCCACGCCCAGCGCCGCGGCCCGCTCGGCCAGGTCGAGCAGACGCTCGGCATCGTGGTCGAAGTAGACCGCCTCCCAGACGTTGAGCGTCACCGGCCGCACGGGTCGACACCCGGGCTCGCCGGGCCCGCTGGTGGGCATGGAAGCGGTGGGCCACCTGGTCCAGGCCGACGCCGTACGCCGCGTAGACCCAGGGGCTCTCGTAGGACTCGTCCCGGGCCAGGACGACCTCGCCGCTCATCAGCAGCTCGCCACCGCCGAGGAGACGCTCGCCGGTGAAGTAGGACTCGGCGTAGTGGGTGTGGTTGCCGCTCCAGGCGGTGTGCACGGCGTACACCTCACCCTCGGCGAAGCCGAAGCCCGGCGAACCCGCGTGCAGGACGTACGCCGAGTCGTTGCCGGTGCGGCCCTTGCGGTTCTCCCGGAGGTGGACACCGGGCGTGAACGGACTCCGGGTGGGGATCCGCTCCTGCCCCCAGCGCCCGGTGAAGTCCAACAGCTCGGACGCAGCCGCCGGGACCGGGAAGGTCAGCACGAGGTCGTCGACCGTCAGCTCGTCGCCACGGTTGGTCACGCGAGCCCGGCCCCGCACCAGCCCCGAGTCCAACAGCTCGACCGTGATCATCAGGTCGATCGCTGTGTCCGGATCGCCGGCGTGGACCTCGACGACTCCCGGCGCCGCCGTTCGACGAAGCCGGTGACCGGCTCCCCGCCGAAGGTCACCGAGCTCACCGTGAACTGGCTCGACCACGCACGACCAGCACGGGACGCGCGCAGGCCCGGGCGCCCCGTCCAGCCGGACGAATGCTCGGGCACGAGACTCACTCGCGTGGGCAGGTCGACGTTGTTCTGGCCCACCACCGGAACGCCTGCTTCGACGATCGAGTACGCCTCGTCGGCAGAGATCTCGCCGAGGGCGGCGCCCCAGTGGACGATCGACGGCAGCCGGCCCCCGACGGCCTCCAGGAGGAGGCTCACCCCGTTCGCGCTCAGGTGGACGACGGGACCCTGACCATTGGCAAGCAACTGTGAGCCTCTCGGGTTGATCGAGGTGCGGCGGTGGTCAGAAGCTGTTTCCTGGGATCTTGCCGCTTCTGTCGGGATCGGGGGAACCAGCCGGGACCATTGACACGCGCCGACGTCGTCACCAACGCTCTGAACCAGGAGTGAGGCGGATGAGCGAAGTACTGGCCACGATCCCGATGGCGATGGAACCGGGACGCGTGGCGATCTCGCCCGATGGCAGCCGGGCCTACGTGACCCTGAGGGAGACCGCGGCCGACGGGTCCGACCGGGGCGCGGTCGCCGTCATCGACACCGCGAGCCGGGAGGTCACGGCGACCGTTCCCGTGGGTTCGATGCCTGCGGAGGTGGTGGTGTCACCGGACGGCCGGACCGTCTACGTGCCGAGCTGGGACGGGACCAACCTGCAGGGGATCCTCAGCGTCATCGACGCCACGACCCACCAGGTCACCGATTCCGTCGTCCTCAGCGGTCGCGGCGGGGGCCCCGCCGGCGCAGCGATCACGCCCGACGGCGCGCGGGTGTACGTCTCCACCCAGAGCGAGGTGGACACGTCCGACGAGAACGGCAAGGTCAGCGTGGTCGACACGGCGACGAGGAAGGTCGTGGCGACCGTCCCGATCAACCCGTTCCCCTCCGGGATGGGGATCACCCCCGACGGGCTCAAGGTCTACGCGCTGGACACCGAGGGCGACCCTGCCGTGATCGACACGGCGACGAACGAGGCAGAGTTCCCCTTCCTCAGCTCGCCCGTGGGGGACCGGATCGCCTTCACCCCCGACGGCACGCTGGCCTACATGGTCGAGGATGCCGAGACGATGATCATCGGCATGGAGGTCGCCACGAACCGGGTGGTCGCGATCCTGGACACCGACAACGGTCTGGCGACCGACGTGGCGATCACCCCGGACGGGCGCCTGGTCTACGTGACCGACCGGACGCGCCGACTGGTCAGTGTGGTTGGTGCCGGTGTGGTCGACAAGCCCGCCGAGCACCCGCTGAAGTGGTCCGGCTCCGCCAACGGCATCGCGATGATGCCGGACGGCCTGACCGCCTACGTCACGGACCGGAACTCGAGAGCCGTTCGGGTCATCCCCGTGGCCCAGGCAGGCTGACTCGCCTACGGCAGCGGCTCGACCACGTCGTACGACGTCAGCCGGCGCGAGAGGTTCTTGACCTGCTGACGGCCGTCGCCGAGCAGGTGGTCGATCGCGGTGAGGCGGGCGGTGAGGTGGCCGACGGCGTACTCGGCGGTCATGCCGATGCCGCCGTGCAGCTGGATCGCCTCCTGGCCGATGTGGCGTCCGGCGCGGCTCACCTGGAGCTTGGCGCGCGACGCCGCCTCGCGCTTCTTCTCCGCGTCGGAGTCGTCGTCGGCGAGGACCATGGTGGCCCAGGTGACGATGCTCCGGGTCAGCTCCAGCGAGGTGTACATGTCCGCGGCGCGGAAGGTGAGCGCCTGGAACCGGTTCAGCGTCATCCCGAACTGCTTGCGGGTCGTCAGGTAGTCGGTGGTCATCTTCAGCGCGCTGTCCATCGCGCCCAGCGCCTCGTGGCAGTAGGCGACGGTGGCCGCCGCGATCACGTCCTTGGTGGCCTCGGTCGCGTCGCCGCCCTCGCCGAGCGGGGTGGCCGGGGACTTGTCGAAGGCGACGCGGGCGGCGCGGCCGCCGTCGAAGGTCTGGTACGACGTGACTCGACGCGTCGTCGGGCTTGACCAGGAACAGCCGGCCCTCCGCGAAGACGACGAACAGGTCGGCGCGATCGCCGTTGAGGACCGGCTCCTTCACGCCGGAGAGCGTGTCGCCGTCGACGGTGACTCCGCCCTCACCACCGGTCGGGTCGCTCCACGCGAACGCCGGGACCAGGTCGCCGGAGGACAGCCCGCCGAGGATCTCCTTCTTCTGCTCGTCGCTGCCGAGGGCGGCGACCAGCCCGCCCGCGAGCACGACTGCCTCGACGAACGGCTCGGGCGCGATCACCCGGCCGAACTCCTCGGCGACGACCGAGACCTCGGCCGGTCCGGCGCCCATGCCGCCGTCGTCCTCGGCGAAGGGCAGCCCGAGGACGCCCATCTCGGCGAGCCGGCCCCACAGCTTCTCGTCGAAGCCCGGGTCCTCGGCGACGACCTCGCGGCGGTGCTCGGCGTCGTACCCCTTCAACAGGCCGCGTACGGCGTCGCGCAGCGCGGTCTGCTCACCATCGAGAGTGAAGTCCATGTCGTGTCGTCCTTCTCAGAGTCCGAGGATGGTGCCGGCGATGATCTGGCGCTGGATCTCGTTGGACCCGCCGTAGATCGAGGCCTTGCGCAGGTTGAGGTAGTTGGGCGTGGCCACCCGGGCCCAGTCGGGGATGTCGGACCCGTCGCCGGCACCGGAGGCCAGCGACAGCGGGCCGGCCAGGTCGACGGCGAGCTCGGAGACCGCCTGCTGGAGCTCGGTGCCCTTGAGCTTGAGCACCGACGAGGCCGGGTGTGGCTTGCCGTCGGAGGAGTTGGCCACGACCCGGAGCGCGGTCAGCTCGAGCGCGAGCAGCTCGTTCTCGAGCTCGATGAACTGCGAGGCCACCAGCGGGTCCTCGAGCTCCCCGGTCTCCGACGCGGTCGCCTTCAGCGTGGCCAGCGCCCGCTTGGTGGCCCCGACCGGGGCGACGCCGACGCGCTCGTTGCCGAGCAGGAACTTCGCCTGGGTCCAGCCCTGGTTCTCCTCGCCGATCAGGCCCTCGGCCGGGACGCGGACGTCCTGGAAGAAGACCTCGTTGACCTCGAAGCCGCCGTCGATCAGCTCGATCGGGCGCAGCTCGACGCCCTCGGTGTCCATCGGGAAGACCAGCATCGAGATGCCCTGCTGCTTCTTCGGGGCGTCGGGGTCGGTGCGGCACAGGCAGAAGATCCAGTCGGCGTGCTGGCCGAGCGTGGTCCACGTCTTCTGGCCGTTGACGATCCAGTCGTCGCCGTCCTTGACGGCCTTGGTCTTCAGCGAGGCGAGGTCGGAGCCGGCGTCGGGCTCGGAGAACCCCTGGGCCCACCAGATGTCGAGGTTGGCCGTCGGCGGCAGGAACTTCTTCTTCTGCTCCTCGGAGCCGAAGTTGGCGATCACCGGGCCGATCATGTTGGCGTTGAACGCCAGCGGCGGCGGGACGCAGGCCAGCTGCATCTCCTCGTGCCAGATGTGCCGCTGCAGCGGGGTCCAGTCCTGGCCGCCCCACTCCACGGGCCAGTTGGGTACGGCGATGCCCGCCTCGTTCATGATCCGCTGCGACTCGACGATCCCCTCCTTGCCGACGTGTCGGCCCGGCGGCGATCGTGTCGCGGAGCTCCTGGGGGATCTTGGTGGTGAAGAAGGTCCGCATCTCCTCACGGAAAGCGGTCTCCTCCTCGGTGAGCGCAAGCTGCATGTGCGGTGCTCCTGTCCGGGCCGACGCGAATGCTGGTCACGTTACCGCGCAGTACCAGCGGCGCCGAACAGGGATGGGACGGATCAGGCAGCGAGGGCCTTCTCGATGTCGGAGGCGATCTTCTCGGGCTTGGTGGTCGACCCGTAGCGCTTGATGACGGTGCCGTCCTTGCCGACCAGGAACTTGGTGAAGTTCCACTTGATCTTGTCGCCGAGCACGCCGCCCTTCTCCTCGCGGAGCCACGCGAACAGCGGGTGGGCGTCGTCACCGTTGACGTCGACCTTCTCGAACATCGGGAAGCTCACGCCGTAGTTGCGCTCGCAGAAGGCGCCGATCTCCGCGTTGTCGCCCGGGTCCTGGTTGCCGAACTGGTTGCACGGGAAGCCGAGGACGACGAGGCCCTGGTCGGCGTACTCCTGGTGCAGCTTCTCCAGCCCCTCGAACTGCGGGGTGAAGCCGCACTGCGAGGCCGTGTTGACGACCAGCGCCACCTTGCCCGAGTAGCTCTCCAGCGGCTGCTCGTCGCCGGTGATGGTGGTGGCAGTGAAGTCGCTCAGGGTCGGCACGTCGGGTTCTCCTCGGTTCGGCGGCAAGACATTGGTTGTCTTGTACAACGCCGAACTGCCGGATTTGTTCCGCCGGCGACTACCTCAGGCTGGCCCGCACCTTGAAGACCCGGGCCGGCCGGAGCGGTTCGTGTTCGCGAGCACGATCGCGATCGAGCTGAGCGCCTTGCGGTTGAACCTGCACGAGCGTGCTGCCGTTGCCGTTGGGGGCCAGCCGGATCATCGTGTGCGTCACCTTGCCGCTGCGGTAGCGGCGCTGGAGCAGCGCCGCGCGCACCGGAGGCCCTCGGCGGAGCGTCGATGTTGATCAGCAGCTTCTTGCGGACCGGCAGGTTCCTCGCCGGCGAGAGCAGGACGGACGAGCTGCCGAGGTGCGCGAGGGCGACGCTGTGCCACCCGGTCGTGGTCGCGCGCGGCGGTCAGCGTCCTGCGCAGCCACCACGCGGGCCTGGGGTAGCCGGCCCGCTCCTGGTAGCTGTGCAGCGGCAGCGTGTTCCAGCTGTCGAAGGTCGCCACGAAGGCGGGCCAGGACGCTCCGCCGACGACGGCCCAGATCGCCTGGAGCGAGGTGGGTCGCCCGACGGCGGCGTCCCAGAAGCGGCGTACGGCGCTCGGCGCCGCGCTTGGCGGTGGCGTAGGTGAAGAAGATGAACGAGCCGTAGGGGTAGGCGCCGCCGCTGTAGTCGAGGGCGGTCCGCGGGTGGGTGATCGCGCTGTTGCTGAGGTACTGGTAGTTGTCGTTGATGTTGTCGTAGACGACGTCCTCGGCCCAGGTCGCCGAGCCCTCCATGAACCAGATGTCCTCGGAGACGTCAGCGGCGAACTGGATCGCGTGGAAGAACTCGTGGGCGGCGGTGACCCGCAGCGAGTTGATCGGGGGCGGCGCCGTACTGGCTGGCGGCGAAGTCGTCGTCGAGCGCGCAGTAGGCGGAGACCTTGGTGTTGCCGTTGTCGTCCTCGGTCGTGCAGTAGCCGTAGTAGCCCTCGTAGCCCAGGTCCTCGAGGAAGACGTCCAGCCGGTTGTCGGGGTTGGCCTCCTCGGGTGCCTCCGCACCCATGTCGGAGATCGGCGCGCGGCCCATCAGGGGCACCTCGCGCGCCCACACGTGCTCCAGGGTGGACAGCGTCGTGTTCACCCAGGAGACCCGGGTCGGGCTGGCGTAGTGCACGCAGAAGTGGGTCGAGCACAGCCGGCTCCATCCCGGCGGCCGAGTTGGCCGTGGTGCGGGCGGCCGCGGTCTGGCGGGAGAGGAGCCGGTTCGCCGTACGACGGTCGGCGCGGCCCAGCGCCGGCCTGGCCAGGTGGAGGTCGCGCAGGGCCATCGTCAGGTCGGCGCTGGCCGGCCGGGGCCCTCGGGCGAACGACGCCGGCTGCATCAGCCGTTGGGCGCGGTGGAGCACGTCGCGCGCCTCGGCCTGGCTGTAGCCGTTCGTGCCAGGGCTGCTGTCCCGGCCGGTGCGGGCGCTGGCCGCCTCCGCTCCCGCAGGGCAGCGTCACCAGGAGCAGGGCGCTCAGGGCAGCAGCCAGCAAGGTCCGAAGGGGGAGGGGCACTGCGAGAAGCATAGGTGTCCGAGAAGGGACATATCGGCAGTTGGATAGGTTTCAGGCAGCCATGAGTGCGCCCTTGATCACCTCCGAGACCCCCGCCGACTTCCTGACCGAGTCGTCGGCCGACGCCGTACGCCGCTCGCGGCTGCGCCGGATGAAGGCCGTGGCCGCAGGGCTGCTGATCTTCGCGGCGATCGTCTACGTCGCCACGCTCGACCAGGACGGCTTCCTCGGGTTCGTGAACGCCGGAGCCGAGGCCAGCATGGTCGGCGCCATCGCGGACTGGTTCGCCGTGACCGCGCTCTTCCGCCACCCGCTGGGGCTGCCGATCCCGCACACTGCGCTGATCCCGCGTCGCAAGGACGAGTTCGGCAAGAGCCTGGAGGAGTTCTTCTCCGAGAACTTCCTCAACGAGCCGGTGATCCGCGAGCGGCTCGTCTCGGCCGACATCGCCCGCCGCGTCGGTGCCTGGGTCAGTCAGCCGGCCCACGCGGACCGGGTGGTCTCCGAGGGTGCGAGCGTGCTCGCCATCGGGCTGCGCCGGCTGCGCGACGCCGACGTCGCCTCGGTGGTGGAGGAGGTGCTGATCCCGCGGTTCATGGCCGAGCCGATCTCGCCGGTGGCAGGTGGCCTGCTCAAGGAGATCCTCGCCGACGACGCGCACCACGGGCTCGTCGACCTCGCGCTCGAGGAGGCGCACCGCTGGCTGGTGCACAACCAGGACACCTTCGCCGACGTGGTCGGGGAGCGCGCCCCGTGGTGGGCGCCGGACCGGCTCAACGACGCCGTGACCGGCCGGCTGCACCTCGAGGCGGTCCGCTGGGTGGCCGACATCCGCCGCGACCCGCACCACCACGCCCGCCAGGCGCTGGACAGCCTGCTGCGCCAGCTGGCCGACGACCTGCTCAACGACCCGTCCACGCAGGAGCGGGCGGAGCGGCTGAAGATGCGGGTGCTCGAGCAGCCGCAGATGGTCGTCACCGGGATGTCGCTGTGGAGCGCCTTCCGCAAGGCGCTGCTGGACGCGCTCGAGGACGAGACGGGTCCGCTGCGGGCCCGGGCCGTCACGCGAGCTGGTGGCGTTCGGTGAGCGGATCGGGCGCGACGACGTACTCCGTCAGCGGCTGGACACCTGGGGCGCCGACTTCGCGGTGTGGGCGGTCGCGCGGTACGGCGACGAGCTGACCGCGGTCATCACGCACACCATCGAGCGCTGGGACGGCGAGGAGGCCGCGCGCAGGATCGAGCTGCACGTCGGTCGCGACCTGCAGTTCATCCGGATCAACGGCACCATCGTCGGTGGCCTCGTGGGTGTCGTCATCCACGCGGTCTCGCTGGTCATCTAGTCGTAGAGGAGGTCGTGATGGACGAGGTCCCCATCCGAGACGAGTCGATCCGGCTCGGCCAGTTCCTCAAGCTGGCCAACCTGATCGACAGCGGCTCCGACGCCAAGGAGCTGATGGTGCAGGGGCTGGTGACGCGTCAACGACTCGGTCGAGACGCGTCGTGGTCGCCAGCTGGTGCCGGGGGACGTCGTACGTCTGGGCGGGGCCGAGGCTCGGGTCGCGCGGGCCTAGTCCTGCCGTTCGGCGATGAAGACGTGCTCGCGGCCCGGGCGGTCGGGAGCGTCGCGGACCTCTGTCACATCGAAGCCGGCGTCCGCGAGAGAGCGCTCGATCTCGTCGCGGCTGCGGAAGCGCAGTGTCGAGTCGGAGGTGAGCACGGAGCCGTCCTCTCTCGAAGACGTAGGTCGCGCGGAAGCTGACCAGGTCGGCGTGTTCCTCGGTGACCTCGGTCCAGGTCTCGACCAGCGCCGACTCCGGGGACGTCGGTGCGGTCCCAGGTGTGCTCGCGGTCCCACTCCAGCCAGGCCCGTCGCTCGGGGACGCGGCTCTCGAGGACGAGATGTCCGCGCGGCCTCAGCGCTTCTCTGATACCGCGCAGGGTGGCGGTCCAGTCGTCGTCCGTCAGGAACACCTGGGCCACGTTGGCGGTCATGGTGGCCGCGTCGACCTCGAGCGGCGGCAGTCGGGTCGCGTCGCCGTGGATCCAGGTCACGTCGCGGCGCCTTGGCGCGGGCGACCTCGAGCGACGCCAGTGCCGGATCGACGCCGACGACCTCGATGCCCCGGCCGGCCAGCATGGCGGCGAAGGTGCCGGTCCCGCAGCCGACGTCGAGCACGCTTCGGGCCCCGAGCTCCTCGAGGATCGCGACGTACGCGTCGAGGTCGCTGCGGTCAGGGTGCGAGACGGTCATAGAGCGCGGCGAGCCGCGGGTCGTCGAAGGCGTGGTCCGGCACGGCCCGAGTCTCGCCGGGGCGTCGTACGCAGGCCACTGGATTTCGCCGGGACGACAAAGCGGGCGGGGCTGGCAGGCAATTCTGTGGGCTGGCGGGCGAAGCATTGCCTGCCAGCCCACAGTTTCCCCGGGCGCCCGGGGAAACCGACAGCCCCTACTTCACGTCGATCAGGTCCACCACGAAGATCAGCGTCTCGCCGGGCTTGATGACGCCGCCGGCGCCACGGTCGCCGTACGCGAGGTGGGGCGGGATGACGAGGCGACGACGGCCGCCGACCTTCATCCCCTGCACGCCCTGGTCCCAGCCGGAGATGACCTGGCCGACGCCGAGGCGGAAGTCGAGCGGGGCGCCGCGGTTGTACGACGCGTCGAACTCCTCGCCCGTCGAGTGGGCCACGCCCACGTAGTGCACCGACACGGTGCTGCCGGACGTGGCCTCCTGGCCATCGCCCTCGCTCAGCTCGATGACCTCGAGGTCACTGGGCGGCGGGCCGTCGGGCGGATCGATCTCGGGCTTCTCTGCAGTCATGGCCCCCACCCTGCCATGCCGATTCGGGGCCTCCACACCGAGCCCGTCCCGGTGGTTGACTCGGTCGGCATGGACCACGGGATCCGGCTCAGCACCGTCAACATCAACGCCCCCGACCCGAGTGCGCTCGGCGCGTTCTACGCCCGGCTGCTCGGCTGGGAGGTGGTGCACGACGACGGCGACTGGGTGGTGATCGGGCACGGCGACGACTACTTCCGGGTCAGCTTCGAGCTGGACGCCGCCTACCAGCGACCCGTCTGGCCGACCGAGCCCGGCAAGCCGCCGATCCAGATGCACCTCGACATCCGGGTGACCGACCTCGAGGGAGCGGTGAAGCACGCACAGCAGTGCGGTGCGGTGCTGGCCGAGCACCAGCCCCAGGACGACGTACGCGTCTGCCTCGACCCCGCCGGCCACGCCTTCTGCCTCTGGCTGGACGAGTCCGGCGACGTGAGCACCGCGCTCGACCTGCCGTTCGTCGACGAGCACCGCACCACGGTCGAGGCGCCGCCGGACGTCGTCTGGCGCGCGCTCACGGACGTACGTCGACCGGATGCTCGCCGCCAACGACGGTCAGCCTGTTCACCCGGCTGCTCGGCGCGCACCCGTCGGCCGGCTTCGGGGTGAGCGAGGAGGTGGAGCGAGGAGCGGCTCGTGCTCAGCGGGAGGCACCGGTTCTCGCGCTACGCACTCGTCTTCGAGCTGGAGCCCACGGGCGAGCACACCGTGCTGAAGGCGCTGACCTACGCCGTGTTCCCGGGCGTGCACGGTCGCGTCTACCGGCTGCTCGTGATCAGCTCCCGGGCGCACGTCGTCGCCACCAGGCGGATGCTCGCCTCGGTCAGCAGGCGGCCGGCTGAGCTCAGGCTGGTGTCAGCCGGCGTCAGGTCTGGTGCACGTAGGAGTCGAGCTGGTCGCGCTCGAACTCCAGCTGGTTGATCCGGCTCTTCACCACGTCGCCGATGCTGATCACCGCGACCAGGTCGCCGTCGTCGACCACGGGGACGTGGCGGATCCGCTTCTCGGTCATCTGGACCATCAGCTCGTCGACGTCGTGGCCCGGCTCGCAGGTCTGCACGACGGAGGTCATGATCGCGTCGACGGTGGAGTCGAGGATCGTCGTCGTTGCCGTTGAGCTTGCGTACGACGTCACGCTCGCTGACGATCCCGTCGACGGCGTTGCCGTCACCGCTCACCACCACGGCTCCGATGTTGTGCTCGGACAGCAGCGCCAGCAGGTCGCGCACCGTCGCGTCAGGCGTGATCGTGATGACCTTGCTGCTGGACTTGCCCTTGATCACGTCGTTGATCTTCATCTGCTCGGCCCCTTCGTGTGAGCGGTGACGTCGAGGTCTCGGACCCCTGAATCTAGTGCTCCCGGGCGCCGATGCACAGGGCCTCGGGGCCGCCTGTTCAGTCGGCGTCGGTGGCGGGTTCGCCCCGCCTGGCGCTGAGGTCGTGCACGGTGCCTCCGGGGTGCGGATCGGCGTGGTCGGAGTGCGAGCCGAGGAACGCCAGCGCCTGGTCGTGCAGCTTCCCGTTGGTGGCCAGGGCGCTGCCGCCCATCGGGCCGGGCTCGCCGTCGAGCGAGGTGAACACGCCGCCGGCCTCGCGCACGATCACGTCGAGGGCGGCCATGTCGTAGACGAACAGGTCGGGCTCGGTGGCGATGTCGACGGCTCCCTCGGCGACCAGCATGTAGGACCAGAAGTCGCCGTACGCCCGGGTGCGCCAGCACCGCCGTGAGAGGGACAGGAAGTCCTCGAGCCGTCCGCGCTCGTCCCAGCCGTGCAGCGAGGAGTACGACAGGGAGGCGTCCTCGATGCGGGACACGTCGGAGACCTGGCAGGCGGTCGCGCGCAGCAGCGACTTGCCGGTCCAGGCGCCGCCGTCCTTCATCGCCCACCAGCGCCGGTTGAGGGCCGGCGCCGACACGACGCCGACGACGACCTCGTCGTCGACCATCAGCGAGATCAGGCTGGCCCAGACGGGTACGCCGCGGACGAAGTTCTTGGTGCCGTCGATCGGGTCCACCACCCAGCGGCGCTGGCTGTGCCCGGTCGACCCCGTCTCCTCGCCGTGGACGGCGTCGCGCGGGCGGGCGCGGGAGAGCACCCGCCGGATGCCCTCCTCGACCGACTGGTCGGCGTCCGTGACCGGGGTGAGGTCCGGCTTGGTCATGACGTGCAGGTCGAGGGCCTTGAAGCGAGCCTGCGCCGTGGAGTCGGCGTCGTCTGCCAGCACGTGGGCAAGCCGGAGGTCGTCGGTGTAGTCGGACGGCATGCGGCACAGGGTAAGCCCCTCGTGCGGCACGGCGCGTGCAGCACTCACGAACCGGCGCCCGCAGGGTCCTAGGACCAATGGACAGCAGAGTTGCCGGGCGGTCACGCCCTAGCCTGTGCTGCATGGAGTTTCGTGGGATCCCCCTCCACCCGCTCGTCATCCACGCGGTCGTGGTGTTCGTGCCGCTCGCCGCGCTGGCGGCCATCGCCATGTCGGTGCCGAAGTGGCGCTGGCTGGCCCGCTGGCCGGCGCTGCTGCTCACGCTCGGCGCCACCGCAGCGGCGTACGTCGCCACCCTCAGCGGCGACCAGCTCAAGGAGGACCGGCAGCTGAACTCGCCCCAGGTCCACACCCATGAGGAGTGGGGTGAGCGCCTGATGATCGCGATGTGGATCTTCGCGGCCGTCGTGGTGATCGCGTTCGTGGTGCTGCCGCACGTCACCCGGATCGCCGGCGGCAGGAATCGTGAGGCGCGCGTGGCCGCGCTGGAGAAGCCGCTGATGGTCCTGGTCCCGCTGGCCGCCGTCGCCGTCCTGGTGCTCGTGGTCATCACCGGCGACGCGGGCGCCAAGGCGGTCTGGGGGAGCTAGGCAGAGCTCAGTACTGCTCGCCGGCCTCGCGGCTCGCGAGCAGCCGCCTGAACGAGAGCACCCGCTCGCGCTGGGTCCCGGTCGCCTCGTCGAGACCGCACTCGGGCTCGCCCTCACCGTGCGTGCAGCCCCGCGGGCAGTCCGCGGTGAGGTCGTCGAGGTCCGGGAACGCCTCGATCAGCTTGTCCGGGTCGACGTGCGCCAGCCCGAACGAACGGATCCCCGGGGTGTCCACGATCCAGCCGCCTCCCGGGAGCGCCAGCATCCAGGCGCTCGTGGACGTGTGCCGTCCGCGACCGGTCACGGCGTTGACCACGCCCACCTCGCGGAAGGCGTCGGGCACCAGGACGTTGACGAGCGTGGACTTGCCGACGCCGCTGTGACCGAGCAGGACGCTCGTCCGGTCCTCGAGCCGCTCCCTGATCTCCGCGAGGTCGGCTCCACGCTGCGTGACGACGTACGGCACCCCCAGCGGGCGGTAGCTCCGCAGCAACGGCTCCGGGTCGGCGAGGTCGGCCTTGGTCAGGCAGAGGAGGGGGTCCATGCCGGCGTCGTACGCCGCGACCAGCGCCCGGTCGACCAGTCCCTGGCGGGGCTCGGGGTCGGCGAGGGCAGTGACGATGACCAGCTGGTCGGCGTTGGCGACGACGACGCGCTCGACGGGGTCGTCGTCGTCGGCCGTACGCCGCAACACCGTCGTGCGCTCGTCCACGGTGACGATCCGGGCCAGCGAACCGTCGGCCCCCGAGGTGTCCCCGACCAGGCGCACCCGGTCGCCGATCACGACGCCCTTGCGGCCCAGCGCGCGTGACTTCATCGCGGTCACCGGCGGCCCGCCCTCGCCGAGGTCGCAGGTGTAGCGGCCCCGGTCGATGGTGACCACGACTCCCGGGACCGCGTCGTCGTAGCTGGGACGGTCCTTGGTGCGAGGGCGGGTGTGACGGCGGGGTCGCTCGTAGCTCTCCGGGTCGTGCTCGTCGTAGCGTCCCGTCACGTCAACAGACCTGCCCACACCTCGGCGAAACCGGGGAACGTCTTGGCGGTGGTGGCGACGTCCTGGACGAGGACTCCCTCGACGGCCGACCCGACGATGACGGCCGCGTGGGCCATCCGGTGGTCCGCGTAGGTGTGGAAGACGCCTTCGTGCAGGGGAGCGGGCTCGAAGGAGAGGCCGTCGTCGTGCTCGGTCACCGCCGCGCCGAGGGCACGGAGCTCGGCGCACAGGGCGGCCAGCCGGTCGGTCTCGTGGCCTCGGATGTGGGCGATGCCTCGCAGGCGCGACGGGGTCTCCGCGAGCGCGCACAGGGCGGCCACCGCCGGCGCCAGCTCGCCGACGTCGTGCAGGTCGGCGTCGAGCCCGAGGATCGGGCCGCTGCCCGTCACGGTCAGGCCCTCGTCGTCGAGGACCACCTCGGCGCCCATCCGGACGAGCAGGTCACGCAGCGCGTCACCGGCCTGGGTGGTGCCGCGTGGCCAGCCGGGGACCTGCACCCGGCCGCGGCTGGTCATCGCGAGCATCACGAACGGTGCGGCGTTGGACAGGTCGGGCTCGATGTCGACGTCCACGGCCCGGATCGTCGAGGGGGGCACGGTCCAGGTGTTCTCGCCCGACTCGACCTCGACGCCGTGCTCGCGCAGGCACTGCACGGTCATCTCGATGTGGGGGAGCGACGGCACGGGAGGTCCGTGGTGGTGCAGGCTGACGCCGTCGTCGTACGCCGCTCCGGCGAGCAGCAGGGCCGAGACGAACTGGCTGGACGCCGAGGCGTCGATGTCGACCCGGCCGCCCTGGACGTGGCCGGTGCCGGACACCGTGAACGGCAGCGTGCCGCGGCCACCGTCGTCGACGGTCACGCCGAGCCCGCGCAGGGCGTCGAGGACCCCCGACATCGGACGGGTGCGGGCGTGCGGGTCACCGTCGAACGTCGCCGACCCGTCCGCGAGGGCGGCCACCGGCGGGACGAACCGCATCACGGTGCCGGCCAGGCCGCAGTCGACACTCCCGCCGTGGAGCGGGCCAGGGGTCACCGACCAGTCGGGTCCGGTGGTGTCGACCCGGGAGCCCAGGGCGGTCAGGGCGGCGGCCATCAGCTCGGTGTCCCGCGACCGCAGGGCTCGCCGTACGACGGAGGGCCCGTCGGCCAGCGCGGCCAGCACCAGGGCTCGGTTGGTCAGCGACTTCGAACCCGGGAGCTCGACCCGGGCGTCGACGGGCGCGCGAGCGACGGGCGCCGGCCACAGGTCGGCGTCGGTGTCGGGGTGCTGCTCCGGGCGCGTCTGCACGCCCCGAGGCTATTAGCCGAGCGACTTCGCGGCGAGCGTGGCCTCGAGCTTGGCCTGCTTGGCCAGGTGGCGCGCCTCGCGTCGTACGCCGGTGACGCCGTGCTTCGCCCGCCACGCGACGCCGGGACGACCTTCGGTGTCGACCGCGGCAAGCAGCAGCCCACCGAGCATGGAGAGGTTCTTGAAGAAGTGGATCTTCTGGTTCGCTCGCCGCTCGGGATCGGTCTCGTTCCAGAACTGGTGCCCGGCCGCCGTGGTCGGCAGCAGCGACGCGGCGAGCACCGTGCTGGACAACCGGGGAGCGCGACCGCGGGCGAGCGCGCCGGCCGCGAGGATCTGGGCCACCGCGTTGACGCGCACCAGGGTCACGGTGTCGTCGGGGATCTTCAGCTGGGGGGCCGCCTTCTCGAGGGTCGGCCGGATCCGGTCCACGACGGGCTTGGCCTTGATGGCCAGGTCGGGAGCGTTCTTCAGCGCGTTCACGCCGCCCACCACGAACATGGACGCAAGGAGCGGACGGGCGATGAGTCGGGTGGCTGTCATGGCTTAATCCTTACCCGATCGACCTGTGGTCAATCCGAATTGTTGCCGCCCGGGAACGTGTAGGACTGCGTGTTGTCGCCGGGCTTGCTCTCGGTCCACCCGTCGGGTGCCACCACCGAGAAGGTCACCTGCTGCGGCGCCAAGCTGGTCGAGTGGAACAGGAAGGACTGACCGTCGCGGGTCGCCGTGCACTGGTAGGTGGTGCCGCCCGTCTTGCGACACGTGGGGCTGCCGTGGGTGTGGAACTTCCCGCGGTCGCCGGTGGCGGTCACGGTCACGGTCGTGCCCTCGGGGACGCCGCGGACCGTGACGGTGACGGTGGCGCGACCGTGCAGCCCCCCAGCCCTCAGGTCCAGGGTCAGGTCGGTGCTGAGCACGGGCGGCGGGGTTTCCGTGGGCGGGTCGGTCGGTGTCGTGGGGGGTGGATCGGTCGGCTTCGGGGTGGTGCCGGGGCCGCTCCCGTTGCCGCCGTTGCCGCCGTTGCCCCCGTTCCCGTTGCCGCCGTTCCCGTTGCCGCCGTTCCCGTTCGCCGTTGCCGTTGCCGTTGCCGTTGCCGTTCCCGCCGTTCCCGCCGTTGCCGTTGCCGCCGTTTCCACCGTTGCCGCCGTTCCCGTTCCCGCCGCCATCGGTCGCCCCGGCGACCTCGCTCGACGGGTCGGCGTCGGCGGTCGACCCCGGGGCGGATCCGAGCGTGGTGCCGTTGGTGGTGCCCGACCCGGTGGTCGTGGTGCCGGCGCTGTTGGCGGCGGCCTTCCGCTTGGCCGCGATGGCGGCCGCAGCCCGCTTCGCGGCGGTGGTGGTCGTGGTGGTGGTCGAGGGTGACGGCGTCGAGGAAGGCACGACGACGGACTGCCCGGGGGGCTCGGCCGCGGTCGGCTGCTCGTTCGGCCCGCGGTTGACCACGGCGATCGCGGTGATGCCGGCAACGCCCACCGCGGTGACCGTGGCCGCGGTCGCGGGCAGGTTGCCGAAGGCGACGTCGCGGGCCCGGCCGAGCGCTGCCAGCACACCGGTCGCGGCCCCGGCAGCGGCCACGGTGCCACCGCCGAGGTAGGCCGCCGCGGCGCCACCCAGCAGGATCGGGCCGAGCAGACCGGCCAGCGAGGAGTTGACCTCGGCGAGCTCGAGGTAGACCGCAGTGCACCGGCGGCAGTGGTCGAGGTGGTCCTCGACCTTGGCCGTGTCGCGGCGCGACAGGGCGTTGCGGACGTAGGCGCCCATCAGCTCGTTGGTGTCACGGCAGCCGTCGCTGGTGAGGTCGCCGCTGTGCATGTTCAGGAACGCCTGGCGGAGTCCCTCGCGGGCCCGGTAGGCCAGGGCTGAGACCGAGTTGGCGCTCATCCCCAGCAGGGGAGCGATGTCGGCGGGCTTCTGGTTCTCCACCTCGAGGTGCCACAGCACCATCTGCCAGCGCTCCGGCAGGCTGGCGAATGCCTTCGCGGCCGCCCCGCCCTCGAAGCCGGCCACGGCCGTGTCGGTGAACGGCACGCCGGGATCGAACGGCGTCATGTCACCAGCGGTGGTCAGCTTCTGCTGGCCGCGCACCTTGTCGATGTGGAGGCGACGTACGGCGGTCAGCAGGTACGCGCGGAACGCGACATCGGGCCCGCCACCCCCGAGCAGCACGTTGAGCACCTTGACGAACGACTCGGACACCAGGTCGTCGGCGTCCGAGGAGCCCACCAGGAGCCGGGCCAGCCGGGTGGCGGCGTCCACATGCCGGGCGAACAGGGTCCCGTAGGCGCCGACGTCGCCGTCACGGACCCGGGAGATGAGCTCCGGATCCGTGAGTTCTGCGGCGGTTTCGTCGGTGATCGTCATGCGGCGATGGAGGCCCTTCGCGGGGGGTCGTGAGGAACTGCCTGAGTTTATTCCGGTTTTCCCGTCATGGAACCCGTACAGCCCCGTTACTTCCTCGAGGCCACTACGTGGGGGGTGGCCTACACACTCGAGGCCACGACGTGGGGGGTGACCTCGGAAACAGCTGAGGTCACGACGTGGGGGGTGACCTCGACGAAGAGAGATGGAGTAGGGCATGGGCATCTTTGCGACGTTGGTTCGCAGGGGCGCGCACGCCGAGGTGAGGGCGAACGCCGAGCCGGACGCGAAGGTGCTGCAGTTTCCGCTGCCCGCACGCTTCGAGGCCGTCGGCGAACGCCTCGCAGCCGGGCACGACGCGAGCAGCGCGTGCGCAGTGGTGGGACGGGAGACCGCCCGTGACGGTGCCGACCTGGGTGAGGCACTGGACGGGTTGAGGACCACCTATGCACGCGTCCAGGGAGGGGAGCCCGATTTCCGGGCTCTGCGCGCACTGTGCCTGGCCTGGAGCGAGGAGACCCTCCGCTACATGCACCAGCTCTCGTGCGAGGACCCTCTGACGGGACTGGCCAGCCTTGCGCACGTGCGGGCCAGGCTCTCGGAGGTCTATCGCGGCGCCGAGCAGGGGGGGAGATCGACGAACACCAGCCATGCCCTGGTGGTGGTCGACCTCCCTCTGCTCGCGCAGCAGCTGTCCGAGCAGGGCAGCTCGGTGGCGGCCGGATTCGAGTCAGCCCTCTGGCTGGCCTCGTTGGCCGACACCGCACGCAAGGTTTTTCCGGGGGGAGAGACGATCGCGCAGGCCAGCCCGTCGCGGCTGGTCGTGGTCACCGAACGGGGGGACCTGCTCGCCCGGCGAGTGGGGCTGTTGCGCGGTCTCGTCGAGGATCTGGGCCCGCGAGGGGAGAGGGCGCGGGTCTGGATCGAGGGGCTGCCGCCGTCCGACGACGGCGCTGCTCTTCTCCTCGACGAGATCGCGCGCAGTTAGCGCCGGCGCTGCTCTCTGCCTTCTGGACGAGATCGCGCGCAGTTAGCCCCCGTTGACGCCGTACGCCGCTGTCGGCGTACTCCTCTAGCCTTGGGCCATGTGCGGTCGCTACGCCTCGAGCCGTCAGCCCGAGGACCTCGTCGAGGAGTTCGAGATCCGCAACCCCGACCTGCCGCACCTCGAGCCCGACTTCAACGTCGCGCCGACCAAGGAGGTCTACGCCGTCGTCGAGCGGCCACCGAGCGGTGAGAAGGAAGCCGACCCCGGAGCGACAGCTGCGCGCGCTGACCTGGGGGCTGGTGCCGTTCTGGGCCAAGGACCCCAAGGTCGGCAACCGGATGATCAACGCCCGCATGGAGACCGTCGCGGAGAAGCCCGCCTACCGCCGCGCCTTCGAGCGCCGGCGGGCGATCCTGCCGGCCGACGGCTACTTCGAGTGGTACCCCACCGAGGAGCTCACCAAGGCGGGCAAGCCGCGCAAGCAGCCCTACTTCATCAAGCCCAAGGACGGCGGCGTGCTCGCGATGGCCGGGCTCTACGAGATCTGGCGCGACCCCGCGAAGGACGAGGACGACCCGACGCGGTTCCTGTGGACCTGCACCGTGCTCACCACCAGCGCGGAGGACTCTCTCGGCCACATCCACGACCGGATGCCGCTGATGCTCAGCCCCGACCGCTACGAGCAGTGGCTCGACCCCCGCAACAACGCGACCGACGACCTGCTGGGTCTGCTCGAGCCGGCCGCGCCGGGGCGTCTCGAGGCGTTCCCGGTCTCGACGCTGGTGTCCAACGTGAAGAACAACGGCCCCGAGCTCGTCGAGCCCCTGCCCTTGGACAACCTGCCGCTCGCGAAGGGGATGTGGGCTGATGCCGATCGAACGGATCGTCGCGACGCCCAAGGGTGACGCCCGGCTCGTCGTACGACGTGCCAAGCGACCGCTCGCCATGCTCGTGCTCACCCACGGGGCCGGTGGTGGCATCGACGCTCCCGACCTGGTCCGGCTGGCCCGCACCCTGCCGCAGCAGGACATCTCCGTGACGCTGGTCGAGATGCCGTGGCGGGTGGCCGGCAAGAAGCTCGCGCCGGCGCCGCCGGTGATCGACGAGTGCTACACCGCCGTGCTCGACGACATGCGCACGCGCAGTCCGCTGGTCCTCGGTGGACGCAGTGCCGGAGCGCGGTCGGCCTGCCGCATCGCGCGCGGCGCGGGTGCCCGTGGAGTGCTGGCGCTCTCGTTCCCGCTCCACCCTCCCGGCAAGCCGGAGAAGTCCCGGCTCGACGAGCTCCACCGGGCCCGGGTGCCCACGCTGGTGATCCAGGGCGAGCGCGACCCGTTCGGCACGCCGGAGGAGTTTCCCGACGACGTCGACCTGGCCGTGGTGCCCTACGCGGACCACTCGATGAAGGTCCCGAAATCTGCCGATCTGAGCCAGGCCGACGCGCTCGCCGTCGTACTCGAGGCCACGCTGGAGTGGATCGTGCGCGAGGTCGCGGGGAATCGAAACGGCTGAGCCCGTGTTCCTCCCTGTGGATCCCCACCACAGCCCGAAGGAGGACTGCCCGTGCTCGCCACCCTCGAAAGGCCGTCGTCCGCGGCCTCCCCGCTACTCTGGGACGCAATGAGCGACACAGATCCCGAGACCCTCGAGCCCGCCGACGCCAACGCTGTCGACCCGGCCGAGATCGATCCCGCCACCGAGACCGAGGCCGAGCGCCAGCTGCGCTTCGAGCGCGACGCCCTGCCGTTCCTCGACCAGCTCTACTCGGCCGCCATGCGGATGACGCGCAACCCCGCCGACGCCGAGGACCTCGTGCAGGAGACCTTCGCGAAGGCCTACGGGTCCTTCCACCAGTTCCGGCCCGGCACGAACCTGAAGGCCTGGCTCTACCGGATCCTGACCAACACCTTCATCAACACCTACCGCAAGAAGCAGCGCGAGCCGCAGCAGTCGATGGCCGAGGACGTCGAGGACTGGCAGCTCGCCCGCGCGGAGTCGCACTCCTCGAGCGGCCTGAAGTCCGCCGAGATGCAGGCGCTCGAGCACCTGCCCGACTCCGACGTGAAGGACGCGCTGCAGCGGCTGCCCGAGGAGTTCCGCCTCGCGGTCTATCTCGCCGACGTCGAGGGTTTCCCCTACAAGGAGATCGCCGAGATCATGGAGACCCCCATCGGCACCGTGATGTCACGGCTGCACCGCGGGCGGCGACAGCTGCGGGAGATGCTCGCCGACTACGTCCGAGACAACGACCTGCTTTCCAGTGGGGCCACGAAGGGAGCCTCGTGATGGCCACGCACGAAGAGGCCTCGGGTTCGACACAATTCTCCGCCACGGACTGCTCGGAGGTCCTCGGTCGGGTGTTCTTCTTCCTCGACAACGAGCTCGACCAGGCCGACTGCGCCGAGATCCAGCACCACCTCGACGAGTGCGGCCCGTGCCTGGCCCGCTACGACCTCGAGCGCACCGTGAAGACGCTGGTCGCCCGCTCGTGCAGCGAGGTGGCGCCCGACGGCCTGCGCCAGCGGGTGATGCTCTCGATCCGCCAGGTGCAGGTCGAGATCACCCGGCACGACTGACCGTCCGATTTCGTCGCTCCGGTGCACACCTGAGAGGATGTACGTCGGCCACGGGCTGGATGTCCCGTTGCGATCGACGTAGGAGGACCACATGGGCAAGACCGGACGCAAGCGCCGCGCTCGCAAGAAGAAGGGCGCGAACCACGGCAAGCGCCCCAACGCCTGAGCGCTCAGCCGCCATCTCGAGCCCCGGACCAGCAGGTCCGGGGCTCTTGCATTTCCGGAAGGTGTTGGATGAACAGCATGGAACTCGAGACGCTGGTCGCCGAGGGGCACGAGGGGATCGCCCGGACCACGGAGCAGCACTCGGCCCGCTGGGGGCTGGGTACGGCGCGACGCTGGGTCCTCGACCAGGGTGACGGCCGGATCCTCTGGTCCTTCGACGACCACGTGGCCTCCGCCCCGGCCCAGATCCTGGGCTCGTGGAACGGAGAGGTGAACACCTTCGTGTGGGCCTGGGACAACGACTCGGTCGTCGACGCGCTGAGCCGGACCGCCGAGACCGTGCGGGCCTTCGGGCGTCGAGCACGACATCGCCGCCCTGACCCGTTCGCCGCTCGACCTCGACGAGGGGCGGGTGCGCGACGTCGTGGCGCTCGCGTTCCGGGTCGGTGGCTGCACCGGCCTCTACCACCCGTTCGACGGAAAGCTCGCCAGCTACATCGCCTTCGGCGAGGTCACCCTCGAGGAGGCCGGCGGCCGCACCTCGACCTTCGAGGTGAAGGTCCCGTGATCCCCGAGAAGCTGGTCCCCGGGCTCTCGGCCACGCTCGAGCACACCGTGACCGACGACGACACCGCCGCGGCCGTGGGCTCGGGCAGCCTGCCCGTCCTGGGCACGCCCCGGCTGCTGGCCTGGTGCGAGGCGGCCACCTGTGCGGCCGTCGAGCCGTGCCTGGCCGCGGGGGAGACCACCGTGGGCACCCGGATCACCTTCGAGCACGTCGCGCCGTCGCCCGTCGGCGCCGCGGTGGACGTCGGCGCGAGCATCCAGCACGTCGACGGCCGGCTGGTCCGGTTCAGCGTCTCCGCTCGTCAGGGCGGGAAGCTGGTCGGCTCCGGTGAGATCACCCGCGTGGTGGTCGGTGCGGAGCGGTTCATGTCGCGGGTCCGACCCGGCTGAAGACCGGACACGGGTTTCCGGATTCCGCGTCCGGTGTGCCCGATTTGTTCGTAATCTGGTGACGGTGCCCCGCACGGTGGCACCGGACGGCCGACGGATCGGCAGTCCTGCAGCCAGGAGGGCATCGCATGAGTCGTCTCGTCGTACGTGCGCGCAGCCACGCGGGGACGATCCTCCGGTGCAGCCTCCTGACGGTCTCGTTGCTGCTGGTGGCCGGCGCCGGTCCTGCTCGGCGTCCTCGGCTCGTCCGCTCCCACTCCTGCCTGCGGCCCCGGCGGCGAGGCCCTCGACCGCCTTCCCGGGCCCCTGGTCTGTGCGCACGCCGACGTCGCGCCGCCCGGGGTCGACGTGACCGATCCGGTGAGCACGGCCGAGCTGCGCCGACGCGACGGGGCCGGGCTGTCGGCGTACGAGGCGGCCCAGGACCTCGGGGTCCCGATGGCGGCCGCGAGCAACGCGACCAGCCCCGCCGTGAGGTGCGACGGGGACGGCACGAACGGCTTCCGCGTGCAGGCGATGTACGTCGTCGAGGCCGGTCGCACCAACCGCTACGCCAGCCTGCTGCCCAGCTTCAAGCTGTGGGCCGCCGGTGTCGACGACGTGGTCAACCGGTCGGCCGCGCTCACCGGCGGAGTCCGCAACCTGCGCTACGTGACCGAGGCCGGCTCCGGGGGCACCTGCGAGGCGAAGGTCCTCAACGTCACCGTCCCGCCCGGCTCGATGTCCAGCTTCAACGCGACGATCAGCGCGATCCAGTCGCTCGGCTTCACCGACCCGACCCGCAAGTACATGATGTGGACCGACGCGACCTCCCTGTGCGGGATCGCCACGCTCTACCCCAACGACGGTGCCTCCCAGGCCAACCCGAACAACGGCTCGTACGCGCAGTACGCCCGGATCGACGCGGGTTGCTGGGGACTCGGCGACGGGGCCGGCCAGCACTCGGTGGAGGCGCACGAGGTGGTGCACACCCTCGGCGCGGTGAACCGGAGCGCCGCCCACTCGACCGCCGCCGGTCACTGCTGGGACGAGAGCGACACCATGTGCTACGCCGACGGCGGTGGCCACGCGATGGTGCAGGTCTGCCCGTCGGCCCAGGAGTACCTGCTCGACTGCAACACCGACGACTACTTCTCGACCTTTCCCGACCCCGGCAGCTACCTCGACGGCCACTGGAACTCCGCCGACTCGCGCTTCCTCGTCGGGGGCGGTGACGGCTCGGGTGGCGGCGCCTCCGGCACCCCGACGAGGCTCGGCGCGACGATCGGCGTGAACAACCCCGCCGTCCCCGGCCTGAGCACCCAGGTCGAGGTGACGCCGGTGCTGCCCGAGGGACGCACCGTGGCGAAGGTGGCGTGGACGACGGCGCGCAAGGACTGCGTCTTCACCGACGCCGCCGCGCTGCAGACCACCGTCACCTGCCCGGCCAAGGCGACCGGCTCCACCACCGTGACGGCCACGCTGACGGACTCCACCGCGGCGACCAAGGTGGTGACCAGTCCGTTGACCTTCGCGACCGGGACCACCCGTCCGGTCACGGTCTCGCTGACCGCCGACGGCCAGGACGGTGCCGCGTCGGTGTGCACCGCAGCCGCGTTCTCGCTCCGGGCGACGGTGACCGACACCGCGACCGGCCAGCAGGTGCTCGGCCTGCCCGTCACCTTCACCAAGAAGACCTCCGCCATGACTGTCGCGGGCCCCGCCGGGTCCGCCACGACAGTCTCCGGCGGCGTGGCCACCGCCGGTGGTGTGGCCACGCTGCCCACGACGTACGCCGCACGCACGAGCGCCGGCACCGTCTTCGCTGCCGGCACCTCGAGCGGCGTGGTCAGCACCCCGTCGAGGTGCTCGCTCGACCTCGACGTCTCCGTGAGCGACGACGACGTCTACCAGGGCGACCCGGTGACGGTGGCCGGCACGCGTGACCCGCGACGTGGCCGGGGAGCCGCTGGCGGTCGGCGGCCTCTCGGTGCCGCTGAAGCTGACCTGGGTCGAGGGATCCGCAACCCGGACGCTGGCCCTCGCGACCGTCCGCTCGGGCGCCGACGGCGCCTTCAGCGCCACGGTCCGGCCGACCCGCTCGGGCAGCGTGGGCGCGACCGTGCCGGCCTCGGCCTCGTGGAGCGCGGTCACCGGCGACGCGCGGCTCCGTCACCGTGCGGGTGCCGACCACCGAGCTGACCGCCTCGGTGGACACCCGCGACGTGGGCTACGGCGCCACGGTCCGCGTGACCGGCCGCCTGACTCGTACCGCCGGCAGCGACACCACGGGGGTGGCGGCAGCACCCGTCTCCGTGAAGGTGCTGGCGCCAGGAGCGCGCACGGCCACGGTCGTGGCGTCAGGAAAGACCCTCGCCGACGGCACCTACTCCCTCCCGGTGCCGCTGCGCGTGTCCGGGGCCATGACGGTCTCGTACGGCGGTGCGGCGGGACTTCCCGCCGACACCGCCGACCTCGGACAGGTCACCGCCGGGACGTGGACGACGTCGTTCCCGTCCGTCGGCGCCGCGCGCTCGGCCTCGACGGTCACGGTCACCGGCACGCTCACCCGGACGTACGCCGGCAGCACGGCCGTCGCTCCGGCGGTGCCGGTCAAGGTCTGGTTCACCCCCACGAGCACGGGTGTGGCCGGCCAGGTCGCGACCGGCACGACCGCGACCAACGGCACCTTCACCGTCCGGGCCGGCTACCGCGGTGCCGGCAGCTACACGGTCAAGGTGCTCAAGGTCCCGGGGTACGCCGACGCCACCTCGTCCGCGGCGACGGTCAGCTGACCGGGCCGTCGAACCGCAGGACGTAGGCGAGCAGGGTCACGCCCGGGCGCGGGTGACCAGTCGTCCTCGGGTGCGCGCACGAAGCCGAGGCGCTCGTAGACGCGATGGGCCGAGGTCATCCGGTCCATGCTCGACATCCGTACGCCGGCGTACCCCAGCTCGCGCGAGCGCTGCAGGCACAGCTCGACCAGCGCCTGGCCGACGCCTCGGCCGCGGACCGCCGGGTTGACCGCGAGCATCCGGAACTCGCCCTCGTCGTCGCGTGCGATCTCCCGGAAGGGCGAGCCGGCGACGCAGAAGGTCACCGAACCGAGCACCGTGCCGTCGCTCGGCGGCGACCCAGATCTCGGCCTCGCGTGCGCGGCGCGGGGTGTCGGCGAGCTCGTCGAGGTACTCGTCGGTGGCGTCCAGGAACCCGTCGCCCGACGTAGACCTCGCGCGGTCAGCCGGGCGACCTCGACGAGCTCCTCGTCGCGGACGCGGCGGACCTCGAAGCCCCGCGGCTCAGATGCCGAAGGTGTTGCGGGGGTAGGGCGCGTTGACATCGGTGATCACGTTCACGAGGTAGGGGACGTTCGCGGCGAAGGCGCGGTCGAGGGCGGGGCCGATCTGCTTCGGGTCGGTGACGGTCTCGCCGGCCCCACCCAGGGCCTTCACCACCTCGTCGTAGCGGGTCTGCGGGGCCAGGTCGGCGGCGACGTCGTACCCGTAGAGCATCTGCATCGGCCCCTTCTCCAGCCCCCAGGCGGAGTTGTTGCCGCAGACCATCACGACCGGCAGGTCGTGCCGGACCAGGGTGTCGACGTCCATCAGCGACATGCCGGCCGCGCCGTCGCCGTACAGCAGCACGACCTGCGCCGACGGGCGCGAGAGCCGGGCCGCGATGGCGGCACCGAGGCCGGCGCCGAGGCAGCCGTAGGGGCCGGGGTCGAGCCAGCCGCCGGGGCGCTTCGGCTCGACGAACTTGCCCGCGAAGGAGACGAAGTCGCCGCCGTCGCCGATCACGATCGCGTCGTCGGCCAGCCGCGGGACCAGCTCGCCGTAGATGCGCGCCGGGTGGATCGGGTCGGCGGTCGCCGACAGCAGGTCGGCGTCGCGCGCGGCGGCCTGCTTCACGGTGTCCTGGAGGTCGGCGACCCAGGACGACCAGTCGGGGGCGCGGACCAGCCCGGCGACCGCGTCGCGCAGCCCGTCGAGCACGAGGGTGAGGTCGCCGGAGGCCTCGCCGGCGAGCTCGGCGTGCTGGGAGACCTGTCCGGGCGAGTCCGCGAGGTGTACGACGCGCGCCGGCGTCGCCCCCTCCTTGCCGCCGAAGACGCCGTAGCCCAGCCGGAAGTCGAGCGGGGTGCCGGCCACGACCACCAGGTCGGCCCCGTTGAGCGCGACTCCCGCGCGCCTTGGTCGCGAGCAGCGGGTGGCCGCCGGGGATGACGCCGCGGCCCATGCCGTTGGTGATGACCGGGAGGCCGGCCTCCTCGACGAGCCGGAGCGCGGCCTCCTCGGCGCCGTCGGCCCAGACGTCCGTGCCGAGGATCAGCACCGGTCGCGAGGCCTGGCCGAGGAGCTCGGCGATGTCGGAGATCGCGTCGCCGTCCGGCTCGAGCCGCTGCCGCGGACCCACCCGAGGTCGCGCCGAGGCCGAGGTGTTGAAGAACTCGTCCATCGGGACGTCGACGAACACCGGTCCGCGGTGCGAGGAGCCGGCCAGGAGGAACGCCTCGTGCATGCCGTCGGCGACCTCGGCGGCGGTGTGGATGGTGCGCGCCAGCTTGGAGACCGGGGCCAGGATCGGCGGCTGGTCGAGCTCCTGGAGCGAGCCGCTGCCCCAGCGGTTCTGCGGTGCCCGGCCGCCCACGACGACGAGAGGCGAGCCGCTGAACTGCGCCTGGGCCACCGCGCTGACCCCGTTGGTGACGCCGGGCCCGGCCGTCAGGACGGCGAGTCCCGGGGTGCGGGTGAGCTTGCCCATCGCCTCGGCGGCGAACGCGGCGGTCTGCTCGTGGCGCACGTCGAGGATGCGCATCTTCGGCTCGGCGGTCACCGCGCCGTCGTACATCGGGAAGACGTGGGCCCCGGACAGCGTGAACATCACCTCGACGCCGTGCGCCTGGGCCACCGCGACGGCGTGCTGACCCGAGTGGGCCTCCACGGTCGCGCCGGTCTCGGCGGCGGGTCGCCGGTCTGCTCGGTGGGCTGCTCGGGTGCCTGGGTCATGACGCGAAGGCTATAGCCCGCCGACCGGGCAGTGAATGCACGCTGGATCGCATCGAGCGGGCAGTGGATGCACACGGGGCGTACATCGAGTGCCCGGTCAGCGTCGTACGGCGTACCTCGATTGCCCGGTCGGCGAACTGGGAGCGAGCCTGGGTCTCTACGCTGGGCCGGTGCCGTCGCTGAAGGCGCTCGCCCGGGCCCACACCGACCTCTCGCGGGAGGACGTGGAGTGGCTCTCGCTGCTGCTCGCGGACTGGCAGATCATCGCCGACCTGAGCTTCGCCGACCTGGTGCTGTGGCTGCCGGCGCGCGACGGGTCCGGCTACTGGGCCGGCGCGCAGATGCGGCCGACCACCGGACCGACCGCCTTCGTCGACGACATCGTCGGCTCGTTCATCGAGGCGGGCAAGCGTCCGCTGCTCGACTCGGCCCTGCGCGAGGGCCGGATCGCGCGCGAGGGCGACCCGGAGTGGCGCGACGACGTGCCGGTCCGCGTCGAGGCGATCCCCGTACGCCGCCGCGACCGGCTGATCGCGGTGGTGGCCCGCAACACCAACCTCCAGGGCGTGCGTACGCCGAGCCGGCTCGAGCTGTCCTACCTCCAGACCGCCAGCGAGCTCTCGCAGATGATCGCCCGCGGCTCCTTCCCGTTCCCGGTGCAGCGCTCGGACCACGCCGACACCCCGCGTGTGGGCGACGGGTTCATCCGGGTCGACGCGGAGGGACACGTGACCTACGCGAGCCCCAACGCGCTGTCGGTCTACCGCAAGCTCGGGCTCACCGGGGACCTCAGCGGCCAGTCGCTGGCCGACCTGACCCGCGAGCTGGTGCCGGCCGGGATGCGCCCCGACGAGGAGACCATCAGTGCCGTGCTCGGCGGCCGGATGCCGCGCGACACCGAGCTCGGCAACGCGCAGGCCACGCTGATCCTGCGCTCGATCCCGCTCAGCCCCGAGGGCCGGCACACCGGGGGACTGGTGCTGCTGCGCGACGTCACCGAGCTGCGCCGTCGCGACCGCGAGCTGGTCACCAAGGACGCGACCATCCGCGAGATCCACCACCGGGTGAAGAACAACCTCCAGACGGTCGCGGCGCTGCTCCGGCTCCAGGCGCGGCGGCTCGACATCCCCGAGGGGCGGGTGGCCCTGGAGGAGGCGGTACGCCGCGTCGGGGCGATCGCGGTCGTCCACGAGACCCTCAGCCAGGCCTTCGACGAGAGTGTCGACTTCGACGACGTCACCGACCGCCTGACCCGCCTGGTCACCGACGTCGGAGCCCATGGTGCGCCGATCCGGACCCACCGCACCGGGTCGTTCGGCTCGATCAGCTCCGATGCCGCCACGCCGCTGGCGATGGTGTTCACCGAGCTGATCCAGAACGCCGTGGAGCACGCCTTCGACCACGAGAGCCCGGGATCGATCGAGATCCGCTGCGCGCGCGAGGGTGACGGGCTACGGCTGACGGTCGAGGACGACGGCGTGGGCCTGCCCGAGGGGTTCGACCTCGAGACGTCGGCCAGCCTGGGCCTGTCCATCGTGAGCACCCTGGTGGGCGAGCTCGGCGGTCAGATCAGCCTGGGACGACGAGACGGGGGGAGCGGGACGTGCGTGCGAGGTCTGGATCCCCAACGTGGCGGCGATGCCGCGGTGAGTCGGGAGAGCCGAGGGTCAGGCGGTGCGCACCCGGGCCCGCGCGTTGCGACGCTTGAGCGCGCGCCGCTCGTCCTCGCTCAGGCCGCCCCAGACGCCGTGGTCCTGTCCGGCCTCGAGGGCCCATGCGAGGCACTGTTCGCGCACGTCGCAGCGTCGGCACACCTGCTTGGCCTCCTCGATCTGCAAGATCGCGGGACCGGTGTTGCCGATCGGGAAGAACAGTTCCGGGTCCTCGTCGAGGCACGCGGAACGGTGACGCCAATCCATGGGTGTGGAAACCCTCCGAAATCGTTTGTGAACGTATTCACGATCATAGCCCGACCCCCATGGTGAGGGAGCCGGGTTTGTTTGGTGGTGCGCACATCAGGGCTGTGGGCTGCGGCGCACGGATTTGATCGTTGCAAGTCCGGGGCCTGATGACAACCCCCCGTGGTGGTCGCCTTGGTCACAACCGCACCAGGAATAGGCTGCACGGCGTGAACGACGCCCCTCCCGACCCGTCCGGCCACGCTCCGGAGCCGGACCCGACCACGCGCTCGCCGTACTCCCGGTACGGCACGCCGGCTCCGCTCGCCGTCGCGGCCGGGATGACGTTCATCGAGGGCCTGCTCACGACGCTGTTCGGCATCACCGAGCTGCTCAGCCTGGACAGCGACCGCCTGGTGATGGGGTTGACCACGTCGCTCTTCTTCCTCGCCTACGGCGTCGGGCTGCTCGTCTGCGCCCGGGGGCTGCACACGGTGCGGGCCTGGGCGCGCGGGCCGGTGCTGCTCTCCCAGCTGATCTGGCTCGGGCTCGCCTGGAACTTCAAGGACGGCTCGACCCTGGTGATCGCGATCGGGCTCGCCGTCGCGGCGGCGATCGTGCTCGCCGGCCTGCTGCACCCGCGGTCCATCGACGCGCTGGAGCGCGCCGCCTGACCGTTCCCTGGGCTCAGCCGACCTCGGACAGCGAGGTGCGCAGCTGCTCGAGGGTGCGGTTGAGCAACCGGGACACGTGCATCTGCGAGACCCCGATCTCCTCCGCGATCTGCGACTGCGTCATCCCGCGGAAGAAGCGCAGCAGCAGGATCCGCTTCTCCCGGGCGGGCAGCTGCTCGATGAGGGGCTTGATCGACTCGCGGATCTCCACGTGTGCGAGCCCCTCGTCGTCCATCCCCAGGCGTGTCGAGCATGCTCGCGCCGGTGCCCTCGTCGTTGCTGTCGCCGGCGTCCAGCGACAGCGTGGAGTAGGCGTTGGCGGACTCGATGCCCTCCATCACCTCTTCCACCGTGACGCCGAGCTTGTCGGCGATCTCGCGCGGCGTCGGGGAACGGCCGAGCTCCTGGGCCATGTCGCCGGTCACCGAGCTGATCGACATGCGCAGCTCCTGGAGCCGGCGTGGCACCCGGATCGCCCAGCCCTTGTCGCGGAAGTAGCGCTTGATCTCGCCGATGATGGTGGGGGTCGCGTACGTCGAGAACTCCACGCCGCGGTCGGTGTCGAAGCGGTCCACCGACTTGATCAGGCCGATGGTGCCCACCTGGACGAGGTCGTCGAGCGGCTCGCCGCGGTTCATGAACCTGCGGGCGCAGTGGTCGACCAGCGGGAGGTGCAGCTGCACCAGCTCCTCGCGGCACAGCGTGCGTCGCTCGTCGGCGGTGGCCTCGTCGCCCAGCTCGAGGAACAGCGTCGTGGCTCAGCTCGCGTGTCGTCTGTCCCCCGGGGCCACGCTTCTCCTCGCGCCCGCCGGACCCTCGTTCGGCCACGGCGTCACGCCGCAATGCTGGAGCGCACGGTGAACGAGACCCAGCGCAGTCGTCCTTCGAGGCTCGTCACGACGTCGCTGGTCAGCGCGGTGAGCACCTGCCAGCCGAAGCTCTCGACGTCGGGAGCGGTGTCGCCCAGGGAGTCGGCCGAGACCGAGACCCTGATGGAGCCGTCGCTGAGGTCGAACGCGGCGTACAGGTCGCCCTCCGGTGTCGGCGTGCTCCAACACCAGGGCGCACGCCTCGCCCACGGCCATCCGCAGGTCCTCGATGTCGTCGAGGGTGAAGTCGAGCCGGGCGGCCAGCCCTGCGGTGGTCATCCGAAGGACCGCGACGTACGCGCTCTCTGCTGGCAGGCGCAGCTCGACGTCCGGTCGATGAGTCACGTTGATGTCCTTGGGAAGCGTGTGGTCTGTGAGAACAGACTAATCCGAGAAATGCCGCAGCGGGCGGCTTCTGGGCGGTCCCCGGAGCCGCCGGTTTGGACTCCGGGGACCTCGACCAGCGAGCGCCGCGGCGACCGCTGCCCGTGCCATGACCTCGTACCCGGCCTCTCCCGGAGACACGCCCCCGGGACGCCGAACGGCCTCGCAGCGGTGTGCTGCGGGGCCGTCCCACCGGCCGGCGGCCGATGTCGTGCTGCGGGGATCAGTCGCCCGGCGTGGTGCTCACGGTGATCTTCGCGATGCCGACGAGGAGGCCGGGCTTGACCGCGTCGGTCTTGAAGGTGTCGTTCAGCAGCGGAGCGGCGACCGGCGAGATCTCCACCTTGGTGCCCTCGAGCGTGGCGGTGCCGTTGCCGGTGCTCAGCGGCTTGAGGGTGCGGCCGTCGAGCTTGAAGAGGTACGCGCTCGTCACGGCGGTCTTGCCGTTGACCGTCACGTCGCCGTACACGCGCGAGACGCCCGGGTCGACGTTGAGGTTGGTCAGCTCGACCTTGGTGCCGCCGGCGCTCAGCGAGAGACCGGAGCCCTCGTGCTGGATCTGGCCGATGACGTACGGCGAGACCGTGCCCGGCTTGAAGACGGTCACGTTGCCGCCCGTGATCGGGAAGATCAGCGCGCCGTCCTGCGAGCTTGGCGTTGCCGACCGTGCCGGGGGTGAGCTTGAGCGAGGTCAGCGCGTCGACGAAGCCCTGGTCGAGGGTGACCTGGGTGTCGTTGCCGGTCAGCGAGTCGATCGCGGCGACCGGCTTGGGGGCCGCCTGCGTGCTCGACGACGAGGAGCTCGAGGAGCTGTCGTCGCTGCTGCCGCAGGCCGCGACGCCGAGGCTCGCCGTGGCGACGAGGGCAACGGCGGCAAAGCCCTTGCGGGTCCTGTTCGAGAAAATGGTGCTCATCGGGAAGTCACATCCGTAAACGTTGATGTCGTTCGGTCACACAGTGGTTCGCGACGGATGCGCTACCGGATTGGATCCGGCTTTCCTGCAAGGGAATTCGGCTCGTCGGCGGAGCTGTCCCGGACATGGCAGGACCCCCGCGCCGTGGTGTGCGGGGGTCCTGACTGTTCCTGGGGACTACCCAAGCTTTCGCTGAGTCGCTTGCGCTAGATCGGCCTCACGCACCGGGTGTCTTTCCCGTACGTCAGCACTTCGCAAGCTCAGTGCTTCCTCCAGACGAGAAGGCGCTGAGCGAGTTCAGGCCTTCTTGGTCTCCCAGAAGATCTCGGCGATCTCGTCGATCTTCGCGAGCAGCTCGTCGGCCTTGGCCTCGTCGAGCTCACCCTTGGTGCCGCTCGCGCCGGCCAGCTTGGTGGCCTCGTTCACGAGCGTGTGCAGCTGGGGGTACTTCTCGAAGTGCGGGGGCTTGAAGTAGTCGGTCCACAGCACCCACAGGTGGTGCTTGACCAGCTCGGAGCGCTGCTCCTTGATCAGGATGGCGCGGGTGCGGAAGTCGGGGTCGTCGTTGTCGGCGACCTTCGCGATGATCGCCTTGACCGACTCGGCCTCGATGCGGGCCTGGGCCGGGTCGTACACACCGCAGGGGAGATCGCAGTGGGCGGAGACCTCGATGGTCGGGGCGAACAGATGCTTCAGCATGCGGGTTCTTCCTCTCGATGTCGGGTGCTGGTGTCGCCGTGTCGGCACGGCCACGACCTGCCTGCGACACTACTGCGCACACAGCGACGCGCTCCACGGGGAGGTCCAGCGCTTGTCCGGTCGACTCGTACCCAGATCCTCGCGCGCTGACGCGTCTGGGGCTCGCCGTGGTCCGAGGACGCTCGATGACGCCGACCCTCCACGAGGGCGACCGGCTGCTGGTGAGGTACGGCGCGCGCCCGCGACCGGGCGCGATCGCGATCGTGCGGTTCGCCGACGGGGTCGTCGCGGTCAAGCGGCTCGACCACCGCTCGAGCGACGGCTGGTGGGTGGTGCGCGACAACGCCTTCGAGGGCGGGACTCCTGGTCGGGCGGGGCGATCGCCGAGGACGGCGTACTCGCCCTCGCGCTGCTGCGCCTGTGGCCCCGACCCGGGCGGCTGCCGGGGGCTCCTGTCGCCGGTTGAGATGCCTCACATTCACCTGAGCGCGGCTGCGCACCAGGTGCCGCTGTGCGACCATGGCTCGTGGGTCACCACCCACCGTGCGTTGCGAATCCGCGGCCCCACCAGAGGCCCTGCGTCGACTCGCCCTCTTCACATTTCTGTCGACCCACGTATGCCCTAGGGAAGCCACTCATGGTTGCATCGGAGCACATGCCTGATCTCGAGAACCCTCACGCCAACGATCCCGTCTTCGCCCTGCATGTCGGCGGCAAGATGGAGATCGCCTCGCGGGTTGCCCTCAACGGCCCCGACGAGCTGTCGATGGCGTACACGCCCGGCGTCGCCCGCGTCTGCGAGGCCATCGCCGCCGACCCGTCGCTCGTCGACGACTACACGTGGGTGTCCAACACGGTGGCGATCGTGACCGACGGGACCGCCGTGCTCGGTCTCGGCGACATCGGCCCCAAGGCCGCGATGCCCGTGATGGAGGGCAAGGCGGTGCTGTTCAAGCAGTTCGGCGGCGTCGACGCCGTGCCGATCTGCCTCGACACCGTCGACGTCGACGAGATCGTCGAGACGGTGGTGCGCCTGGCCCCGAGCTTCGGCGGGATCAACCTCGAGGACATCTCCGCGCCGCGCTGCTTCGAGATCGAGGACCGGCTCAAGCAGCGGCTGGACATCCCGGTGTTCCACGACGACCAGCACGGTACGGCGGTCGTCACGCTCGCCGCCCTCGAGAACGCGCTCAAGCTGACCGGCCGCCTGATGGAGACCACGCGCGTGGTCGTCTCGGGCGCCGGGGCCGCGGGTGTCGCGGTGACCCGGATCCTGCTGGCGGCGGGCATCACCGACATCGCCGTGACCGACCGGCTCGGCGTGCTGGCGTCCTCGCGCGGCCCGCTCAACGACTCCAAGAAGGCGATCGCCGAGGTGACCGCCGACGTGACCGGCCGCACCGGCAGCCTGGCCGACGTGATGGCCGGCGCCGACGTGTTCATCGGCGTCTCGGGCGGCACCGTCCCCGAGGAGATCGTCGCCACGATGGCGCCCGACTCGATCGTGTTCGGGCTGGCGAACCCGCACCCCGAGGTGCACCCCGACGTGGCCCACCGGCACGCGCGGATCGTGGCGACGGGTCGCTCGGACTTCCCGAACCAGATCAACAACGTGCTCGCGTTCCCCGGCATCTTCCGCGGCGCCTTCGACGCCCGCGCCACCGCGATCACCGAGGGCATGAAGCTCGCCGCGGCCGACGCACTCGCCTCGATCGTGGCCGACGACGCCCGCGAGGACCTGATCATCCCCTCGCCCTTCGACCCCCGGGTCGGCCCGCTCGTCGCCGAGGCGGTTGCTGCTGCTGCGAGGCGGGACGGGGTGGCGCGGAGGTAGGGGCGCGGTTTCCCCGGGCGCCCGGGGAAACCGTGGGCGGGCGGGCAATACTTCGCCTGCCAGCCCACAGAACTGCCCGCCAGCCCCGTCCGGTTTGCGCCCGCGCGCGCCGACGACGTCCCGGCCGCTAGGGTCGAAACATGTTTGCCGTGTACGCCGAGAGCTTCTCGTCCGACGACCCGCTGAACGGACTCGTGGTCGGTGAACGACCCGATCCCGACGTACCCGACGGGTGGACCACCGTCACCGTCAAGGCGTCGGCGCTGAACCACCACGACCTCTGGTCGCTGCGCGGGCGTGGGCCTGAAGGAGGACGCCCTCCCGATGATCCTGGGCTGCGACGCGGCCGGGCTCGACGAGGACGGCAACGAGGTCGTCGTGCACGCGGTGATCAGCGACCCGTCGTGGCGCGGTGACGAGACCTTCGACCCGAAGCGGTCGCTGCTCAGCGAGCGCTACCAGGGCACGTTCGCCGACAAGGTCGCCGTACCGAAGCAACGTCATCGCGAAGCCCGAGTCGCTCTCCTTCGAGGAGGCGGCCTGCCTGCCGACGGCGTGGCTGACGGCGTACCGGATGCTCTACACGCAGGGCGGCCTCAAGGCCGGCGACAGCGTGCTCGTGCAGGGTGCCGGCGGCGGCGTCGCCACGGCGCTGATCACGCTCGCCCGCGCCGGCGGGCTGAAGGTCTACGCCACCAGCCGCGACGAGACCAAGCGCAAGCGCGCGCTCGAGATCGGCGCCCACGAGGTCTTCGAGTCCGGCGAGCGGCTGCCGGTCAAGGTCGACGCGGTGATGGAGACCGTCGGGCAAGGCCACCTGGTCGCACTCGATCCGGTCGCTGCGGCCCGGGGGCACCATCGTCATCTCCGGTACGACGTCCGGCCCGAAGCTCGACGACGCCGAGCTGACCCGGATCTTCTTCCTCCAGCTCAGGGTGATCGGCTCGACGATGGGCACCAGCACCGAGCTCGCCTCGCTGGTCAACCTGCTCGACGCCACCGGCACCCGGCCGCTCATCGACCGGACCCTCCCGATGGAGAAGGCACCCGAGGGCTTCGCCGCGATGGCCGAGGGCGACGTCTTCGGCAAGATCGTCTTCACCCGATGATTCACCCCACGAAGACACTCGCTTCGCTCCCGTCTCCGCGGGGACCCCGAACTGATGCCGACCCACCTGATCACCGGCGCCGGGTCGGGCATCGGCGCCGCCCTGGCCGACGTACTCCACGCCCGCGGCGACGACCTCGTGCTGCTCGCGCGGTCGCAGGAGCGCGCCGACGAGCTGGCGAAGAAGTACGCCGGTGCGCAGACCGTCGTCGCCGACCTCGACCGACGTCGGCTCGCTGGCCGGCGCTCGAGCTCCCGGACAGCCTCGACTCCGTCGTCCACGCCGCCGGCGTCGTCGAGCTCGGCACGGTGGCCGAGCTGACCGCCGCCAGTGGCGCGAGCAGGTCGACGTCAACCTGCTCGCCCCGGCCGAGCTGACCCGGCTCGCCCTCCCGGCGCTGCGGGCCGCCCGCGGCACGGTCGTGTTCGTGAACTCCGGCGCCGGGCTGCACGCCAACCCCGAGTGGTCGGCGTACGCCGCCTCGAAGCACGGCCTCCGCGCGCTTGGCCGACGCGCTCCGCGCCGAGGAGCTCGAGCACGGCGTCCGCGTCACCTCGGTCTACCCGGGACGCACCGCGACCCCGATGCAGGAGAAGGTGCACGAGCAGGAGGGCAAGGAGTACGACGCCGGCGACTGGGTCCGCGCCGAGACCGTCGCGGACGCCGTACGCCACGTGCTCGACCTGCCCCGCGACGCGACCATCCCCGACGTGAGGGTCAACCCCGGTCCCTGATCGTGGCCCGAGCTGTTGTTGCGCGCCTCATGGGTGAGCTCGGCCAGCCCGAGCGCCTCGAGCAGCGGCGGGACGTACATGCCCAGCCGGCCGCGGTAGCCCTTGCGCTGGCCGTACCACCCGCCCACCGGGTTGTCCTCGCTGCGGCCCCACGCCTCGACGGTGCCGGCGGCGGCGTCCTTCTTCTCGTCGGCTGCCCCGAGCGGCACCCAGTCGCCCTGCTCGCGCAGCCACGCCGGCAGGTCGTCGAGGACCCTCAGCAGGTAGGTCAGCTTCGTCGAGCCCACCTGGCAGACGAGCAGCGGCGGGTCGGCCGCCTCGTCCCGCCACATGGTGTACGACGACGAACCCGGTGCCGTGGTCAGCTGCCAGGGGTCGTCCTTGGTGCCGGTGCCCTCACTCATCCTCTCTCACCTCTCTGGTCGCTCATGGCCGTCTCGACGGCGCTGACGTAGTGGGGGAGCAACGTGCTCCACCCGGCCGTGGTTGCGCGTCCGCCACACGGTCGGCGTCGGCGCCGAGCCGTTCCCAGCCCCGGTGCTCGATCTCGACGCGGGTGCCCGGTCTCGTGGGCACGGAAGCGCGATCTCGACCTCCGTGGCGTCGGCCCGGTCGCGCATCAGGTGCCAGAGGTACCCGAGCCGCTGCGGCGGCTCCCACACCGTCACCTCGCCCCAGTCGTGCTCGGTGCCGTCCGGCCCGCGCTCGTAGATCCGGCCACCGAGGCGCGGCTCCAGCGCCACCAGGTCGGGGTCGCCGGTCACCGTGTGGTCGGCCGGCCACCAGAGCGAGAACCGCTCGGTCCACACGGCGAAGGCGTGCTCGGGCGCGCAGTCGACGTCGATGGTCAGGCGCAGTGGCTCGACGGGCGGCTCATCGGCGATCCTTCGGGCCGAGGTTCTCCGCCGCGATCCGGAAGCGGGCGGCGGCATCACCCCAGACCTGCTCGAGATAGGCCTGCACGGCGAGCATCCCTTCCTCGCGGACCCGGTAGATGCGCCGGGTGCCGCGCGGCTCCTCCTCGACCAGCCCGGACTCCTTGAGCAGCCGCAGGTGCCGTGAGACGGCGGGGCGGCTGATCGGCAGCCGATCGGCGATCTCCTGCACGGCGAGGTCCTGCTCGCCGAGGAGGCGCATGATCTCGCGCCGGTGGGGATCGCCGCAGGGCGTCGAACGGATCGGTGGCGGCCATTGGTCTCGCTTTCGGTAACCGTGCGGCTACCGTAACGCCGGGGTTACCGATGCGGAAGAGGGTCCGGCCCCGGACATGCGAATGTCTCGGATGGTGGCCGTGACCGCCCCGCGGGAATCAGCCGCGACATTTGCATGTTCGGGCGATCAGTGACTGTGCGACCGATGATTCTGTCGGTGGCGACCGGTCTTATTGGTTTGCAGGGACGAGCCGAAGAAGCGACCCTGATCACCGATCTCGAGCAGTGAGGACACACCATGCAGGCCGCCCCGGCTTCCACCGAGCACCGCCGTCGCCCCCGACTACGCGGTGCTGCGCTGGCTCGTGGGCGCGACGTTCGTGGTGATCCTCAACGAGACCATCATGATCAACGCGATCCCGCGGCTGATGGCCGACTTCGACGTCGACGCCAACGCGGCGCAGTGGCTCTCGACCGCCTTCATGCTCACGATGGCGGTCGTCATCCCGATCACCGGCTGGTTCCTCCAGCGCGTCACCACCCGCTTCGCCTTCGGGCTCGCGATGGCGACCTTCTGCGCCGGCACCCTGCTGGCGGCCATGGCCTGGGCGTTCCCGGTGCTGCTCGCCGCGCGGGTCATCCAGGCCAGCGGCACCGCCGTGATGATGCCGCTGCTGATGACCACCCTGATGGCCGTCGTGCCCGAGCACGACCGCGGCCGCGTCATGGGCAACGTCACCCTCGCCATGTCGGTCGCCCCCGCGCTCGGCCCCGCCGTCTCCGGCATCGTGCTGCAGTCCCTCTCGTGGCGCTGGATCTTCCTGGTCGTGCTGCCGATCGCGGCCGGCATCGGCATCCTCGGCCTGCGCAAGCTGATCAACGTCGGCGAGCCGCAGGCCGGCAACGTCGACTGGCTGAGCGTGGTGATCGCGGCCCTCGGCTTCGGCACCCTGGTCTACGGCCTCAGCGAGATCGGCGTGGCCGGCGACCACACCACGGCGTACGCCGCCCTCGCCGTCGGCGTGCTCGGCGTCGGCTCCTTCGTCTGGCGCCAGCTGCTGCTCCAGCGCGAGGACAAGCCGCTCCTCGACCTGCGCACCCTGAAGATCAAGGTCTTCTCGGTCTCGCTCGGGGCGATGTCCGTGGCGTTCATGGCGATGCTCGGCTCGATGATCCTGCTGCAGCTCTACCTCCAGAACGTCCGTGGCCTGAGCCCGCTCGCCACCGGCATGCTGGTGATGCCCGGCGGTCTGGCGATGGGCCTGCTCGGTCCGCGCGTCGGTCGCGTCTACGACAACCTCGGCGCCCGCGTGCTGGTGCTCCCCGGTGCGACCGGCGCTGCTCGCGTCGATGACGCTGCTCGCGTTCCTGGGCCAGTCGACCCCGACCTGGCAGATCCTGGCCGTGCACGTCGTGCTGATGATCAGCCTGGCCGCCCTGTTCACCCCGCTGTTCACCATGGGGCTCGGGTCGCTGCCGCCGAAGCTCTACTCCCACGGCAGCTCGCTGCTGGGCACCGTCCAGCAGGTCGCCGGCGCGATGGGCACGGCGCTGGTCGTGATGATCATGACCACCCGGGCCGCCTCGCAGGCGAGCGACGGCGTGGGCCCGGTCGCCGCTCAGCTCGACGGCATGCGCTGGGCGTTCGCGGCCTCGGCCCTGATGTGCGTCGTCGTCCTGGCCCTGGTCACCCTGCTGCCGGCGCGGCTGCCCAGCGCCGACCGACGAGGAGATGGTCGTGGACGACCTCGACCTCGACCGCGAGCTCGACGAGCTGGGCGACGACTCGGTCGCCTGCCCGACTGCCTGATCCGCGCTAGCGAGCGCGACTTCCAGCCCAGGGCGCCGATCAGCATCATCCGGAGCTGGGTGCGCGCCCGCTCCAGGATCGCCGCCCGGTTCTCCGGCCGCGAGCTCACGATCGCCTCGGTGGCGCCGACCATCAGGGTGACGATCAGGTTGGACAGCACCCGCAGGTCGTCCGCCGACCAGCGCTCCGGGTCGGTCAGCCGCGCGAGGTCGGTGGCCAGCTCGCGCTCGACGAGCTCGATCTGGTGCCGGATCGCCTCGCGGACGGCCGGCGGCCCGGCGACCCGCTCCCGGGCGATGAAGGCGAAGTGCCGGTGCTGGGCGGCGGTGTGCTCGGCGAGCACCCTGACCGAGCTGTCGATGATGGTCCGGTACGTCGGGTCGCTGCGTCGTACGTCCTTGAGCATCTCGCGCAGCGACACGAACGACTCCTCGACCAGGGCCAGGCCGAGGTCCTCGATCGAGTCGAAGTGCCGGTAGAACGCGGTCGGCACGATGCCGACCTCCTTGGCCACCTGGCGCAGGGAGAGCGCGACGAGGCTGCTGTCCTCGCAGAGGTCGAGCGCAGCGTCGAGGATCTGCCGCCGGGTGCGCTCCTTGCGCTCCCCGCGGGACTCGCCTCGGACGTCAGCCGCCACCCCGGAGACGGGGTCGACCGGCTCGCCTCACGGACTGCACCATGCCCACGAGGGTAACGCCCGGGCCCGGATCGGTGGACGTTCGTGCACCGGGAGGGCTACCCGCGCCGGCTGACCTCGGCACCGTCGAGGTACACCGCCCGCACCCGGTCGCCGAGCCCGGACACGTCGTCGGGACTGCCGTCCACGAGCACGAGATCGGCGCGCAGACCGGGCCGGATCGTGCCCCGGTCCTCGGCCACGTCGAGCAGGGCCGCGGCCGATCCGGTGGTCGCGTGCAGTGCCTCGAGTCGCACGCAGTCCGGTGCCCGTCATCAGCTCGACCTCCTGCAGGTTCTTGCCGTGCGCGCCGACTCCGGCGTCGGTGCCCATGGCGATGCGCACTCCCGCCTCGTGCGCGCGGCGGACGGCGTCCGTGTGCACCTCGGTCAGCATCCGGGCCTTCTCCACGTGCTCGCGCGGGATGGGCAGGCCGGCCTCGGCGGCGGCGATCACCTCGCGGGGCGCCTGCAGGGTGGGCACCAGCCAGGCGCCCTTCTGGACCATCAGCTCGATGGCCTCGTCGTCGAGGAAGATGCCGTGCTCGATGGAGCGGACGCCGTTGCGCAGCGCCGTCTTGATGCCGGCGGCGGCCTGCGCGTGGGCCATCACGTGGATGCCGGCCGCGGTGGCCTCCTCGGTCATGGTGGCGATCTCGGCGTCGCGGAGCTGGCCGTGGTGCGGGTTCGAGGCCGACAGCACGCCGCCGCTGGTGGCCACCTTGATGACGTCGGCTCCGGCGCGCACCAGCTCGCGGACCCGCTTGCGGACCTCGTCGGGCCCGTCCACCACCCCGCTCGGACGACCCGGATGGGGGAGGAAGACGGGGATGTCCGCCCCGCAGACGCTCCAGTCGTCACCGTGGCCGCCGGTCTGGCTGAGCATGATGATCGAGATCTGCATCCGTGGCCCGGGGATCATGCCGCGGTCCACGGCCGTCTTGACGCCGAGGTCGGCACCGCCCGCGTCGCGCACGCTGGTGACGCCGGTGTCCAGCGTCTTCCGCAGGTTCACGGCGGCGTTGAAGAACTGCAGGCTGAACGGCGCCTCGATGATCTCCACGAAGTTCGGGGTGTTCATCACGACGTGCACGTGGCAGTCGAAGAAGCCGGGGGAGAGGAAACCGCCGGCGCAGTCGACGGCCTCGTCGCCGTCCAGACCGGGGCCGACGTCGACGATCCGGCCGTCCTCGACGACCACGTCGCCCTCGGCCGGCGCAGCGGTGGTGCCGTCGTACACGAGGCCGCCGGTGAACACAGTTCTGGTCATGCGACGTGAGGCTAGTCGCATCCTCCGCGTAGGTGTCAGGCGTCACGCACGGATCGCCTTGACCCTGTCTCGCAGCCCCACCATGATTTTCAGTGAACAGATGTTCACTCAATCTTTGGAAGGGAGGCCAGCCATGACGATCACCGAAAGACTCCTCGGGTCCAAGACCCTCGCGGCGTTGACCTCGCCGCACGGCGTGGACCGCTACCTGGAGCTGGTGAACCCGATGTGGGCCGCCACCGAGGTGCGCGCGCGGGTCGTCGACATCACCCGCGAGACCGACGGCGAGCACCCGGTCGCGACCCTGACGCTCCAGCCGACCAGCACCTGGCGCGGCCACCGGGCCGGTCAGTACGTCCAGGTCGGGGTCGAGATCAACGGCGCCCGGCGTACCACCCGCTGCTTCTCGATCTCCTCGGCCGAGTCCGACCCGGGCGAGCGGTTCACCATCACGGTGCGCGCCCACGACGAGGCCGTTCCCGGTCAGCAGCGGGTCAGCCGGTTCCTCGTGCGCGAGGCCCAGCCGGGCCAGATCCTGCACCTGAGCCAGGCACAGGGCGACTTCACGCTCACCGAGAGCCCCGCGACCCCGACGAACAACCACCTGCTGATGATCTCCGGCGGCTCCGGCATCACCCCGGTGATGTCGCAGGTCCGGACCCTGCTCCGCGACGGGTACGACGGCAAGGCCAACCGCAAGGTGACCTTCCTGCACTACGCGCGCTCCGAGGAGGACCTGATCTTCGCCGAGGAGCTGCGCCGGCTGCAGTTCGAGGACAACCACGTCGACGTGCACCTGCGCCTCGACGGCGAGGTGTTCAGCGCCGAGTCGCTGGCACGCCTGGTGCCCGACTACCGCAACACCGACACCTGGGCCTGTGGTCCGGCGCCGATGATGCAGCTCATCCACGAGGCGTACGGCGAGTCGCCGCGCCTGCGCTCGGAGTTCTTCAAGCTCTCCACCGCCGTCGGTGCAGCGACCGGCTCCGCCGAGGGCGACGTCAGCTTCAGTCGCTCGGGCAAGGCGGCCGCCAACACCGGCGACTCGATCCTCGAGCAGGCGGAGGCGCAGGGCCTCGAGCCCGAGTTCGGCTGCCGCATGGGGATCTGCTTCTCCTGCGTCTCGCGCAAGACCGAGGGCACCGTCCGCAACGTGCTCACCGGCGAGGAGTCGTCCCTGCCCGACGAGGACATCCGCATCTGCGTCAGCGCACCCGTCGGCGACTGCGCCGTCGACCTCTGATCCGCTTCCCACGAAAGGAAGACACCATGACCAGCAGCATCAACCGCAAGCTCACCCCCGAGCAGCTCGAGGCGTTCGGCAACGAGATGGACGCCATCCGCCAGCGCATCATCGCCGACCTCGGCGAGGAGGACGCGGCGTACATCCGCGGCATCGTCAAGAAGCAGCGCCAGCTCGAGGTCGCCGGCCGGGCGTTGATGTACCTCCCGCCCGCGTGGCCGCTCGCCGTCGCCGCTCTCAGCGTCTCCAAGATCCTCGACAACATGGAGATCGGCCACAACGTCATGCACGGCCAGTACGACTGGATGGGTGACCCCGGCCTGAACTCGCGGATGTACGAGTGGGACAACGTCTGCCCGAGCGAGCAGTGGAAGTACAGCCACAACTACATCCACCACACCTTCACCAACATCCTCGGCAAGGACCGCGACATCGGCTACGGCATCCTGCGGATGGACGAGGACCAGAAGTGGCACCCCTACTACCTGGGCAACCCGGTCTACGCCTTCCTGCTGATGGTGTTCTTCGAGTGGGGCGTGGCGATGCACGACCTCGAGGTCGAGAACATCGTCAACGGCACCCGCAAGCTCGAGGAGAACAAGCCGCTGCACGCGGGCCTGATGCGCAAGGTGCGCAAGCAGGCGTTCAAGGACTACGTGCTGTTCCCCGCGCTCACCGGGCCGCTGTTCCCGCTCACCTTCGCGGGCAACGCCGTGGCCAACCTGGTGCGCAACGTCTGGGCGTTCAACATCATCTTCTGCGGCCACTTCCCGGCCGGCGCCGAGACGTTCACCGAGGAGGAGTGCCAGGACGAGAACGGCGAGGAGTCGCGCGGCCACTGGTACTACCGACAGGTCCTCGGCTCGGCCAACATCAGCGGCGGCAAGCTCTTCCACATCATGAGCGGCAACCTGTCGCACCAGATCGAGCACCACCTGTTCCCGGACCTGCCCGCCCGGCGCTACCCGGAGGTCGCGGGCGAGATCAAGGAGATCTGCGAGCGCTACGGCCTGGACTACACGACCGGTCCGCTGCGCAAGCAGCTCGGCAGTGTCGCGAAGAAGATCTTCCGGCTCGCCCTGCCCGGCAAGCGCGCTCCGCATCCCGAGCCGACGGCGGAGCAGCCGGTCACCCTGGCTGCCTGAGCGTCACCGGTTGAGGGAGACTTGACCCATGGACACAGGACCCGACCGCGACCGGCTCAGTCGCGCCGAGATCCGCAAGGACGCCGTGCAGGAGACCTTCACGGCCGCCACCCACACCGTGGGCACGGTGACGACGATCATCACCGGCGCCGTGGGTGACATCGGCCGGGCGATCGGTGGCTTCGCCACCGAGCTGTTCGAGATCCGGGAGTCCACCCGCCGGGCGTCGCGCGACCACGTGGTCGACGGCGACCTCCCCGGCGAGATCGAGGACGAGGATCAGCCGAACGACATCTGAAAGTCGGCCATCCGGAACGACGCGAGGGGTCGCTTGCCTGCCAGCCAGGCGAGCGGCCCCGTGTCGTTGAACTCCCAGTGGCTGCGGCACGGCAGCACCTTGGTGCTGCCCTTGAGCGAGGCCACGACCTTCTCGCCGGTCTCGCGTTCCTGCAGCGTCGCGCCCTTGAACGGCGTGCGGAGCGTCAGGTTCGAGACGTCGCTGAACCGGGCCCGCACGATCGGCCGGCCCTCGAGGGTGGCCGTCCACGACGTGCGCTGCACCCGGTTGCCGGAGCTGTCCAGGCGGAAGTCGCAGAGACCCTTCGGGATCGCCCAGAGGTCGCGACCACCGTCGCGCGAGTCGGCCGAGTCCACCCAGATGTCGCTGATGGTGACCTTCTTCTCCACCGGGCGCGCGACGAGCAGCTCGGAGTAGGTCAGCGGGCTCGGTCGTTCGTAGGAGACCAGCGCTGCGCCGTACACCCCGGCCGGACGCTCGGGATGGTCTCCCTCGCGCACCCGGAACAACGACAACCAGAGCTGGCCGTGCATGTTCCACGGCGCCGGGGGATAGGTCATGCGGGGACCCTAGTGGCCCGCGTGGTCAGCCGGCGCGCTCGTCCGGGGTGCGGAACGTACGCCGGTACTCGGCGGGCGCGACGCCGACCTGGGCGCCGAAGTGGTGGCGCAGCAGCGCGGCCGAACCGAAGCCGGCGCGGGTCGCGACCGTCTCGACCGCGAGGTCGGTGCTCTCCAGCAGGGTGCGGGCGTGGTGCAGTCGCTGCACGAGCAGCCACTTGCCGGGCGTGGTGCCGGTCTCGGCCGCGAAGCGGCGGGCGAAGGTGCGCTCCGACATGGCCGCCCGCTTGGCCAGCACCCGCACGGGCTGGTCCTCGTCGAGGTGCTCGCGCATCCAGGTCAGCAACGGCGACAGGCTGTCCGCGGTGCACTCCGGGACCGGGAGGTCGATGTACTGGCGCTGGCCGCCGTCGCGCTGCGGGGGGACCACCATCCGCCGGGCGATCGTGTTGGCGATCGAGGCGCCCAGCTCGCAGCGCACGTGGTGCAGGCACGCGTCGATGCCGGCGGCCGTGCCCGCGCTGGTGATCACCCGGTCGTCCTCGACGAAGAGCACGTCGGGGTCGACCGTCGCTTCGGGGAAGCGGCGCTTGAGCTCGTCGGTGTGCACGCCAGTGGGTCGTGCACGCGCGTCCGTCGAGCAGACCGGCCTCGGCGAGCAGGAAGGCCCCCGAACAGACCGACAGCACGTAGGCGCCTCGTGCGTGGGCCCGGCGGAAGACGTCGAGCAGCTCCTCGGACGGCGGGTGTGCGTAGTCGTACGCCGAGGCGATCACCAGATCGGCGTCGTCGGCGGCCGCGAGCCCGAAGGGGGTGGTGATCGAGACGCCGTTGGTCATCGCGATCGGCTCGCCCGGGCGCTCGGAGCAGGAGCGGAAGTCGAAAGCCGGGACGCCCTCGTCGGTGCGGTCCACCCCGAAGACCTCGTGCACGACGCCGAGCTCGAAGAAGGAGGGCCACTCGGGGACGACCACGGCCACGCAGGAAAGTGCCATGCCGGCCAGTATGGCAGAAAGTCGACGAGAGTGGGATTCCTGCCATCGACAGCGGGGTCACACGCCACGACGTGAGACCCGCTATCGACCCATCTGTCCGACTGAGTAAGGTAAGCCTTACCTAAGTCTCCCCACGGGCTCAGTCCCGCTCATCTCGGCAGCCAGGAGGACCCCGGGTGTTCACCCCAACCCTGAGGCATCTGTTCCATCCCGACAACCTCGAGGAGTATCTCGACTCGATCAGGACCGGGAGCGACCACCTCGCCACCACCCTCGGCCGCGTCTCCGGCCCGAGCACCGGCACCTCGCCCCGAGAGGCGGCCGCGCCCGTGGCGGACATCGACCTCGACGACCCGATCGAGGATCTCGACGGCGCCCTGGAGGAGCTCTCGCGGGTCTACCTCGACGACGCGATCTGGTTCCACGAGCCGTCGTACGCCGCGCACCTGAACTGCCCCGTGGTCATCCCGGCCCTGCTCGCGGAGCTGTTCGTCTCGTCGGTGAACTCCTCCCTGGACACCTTCGACCAGAGCGTCGGCGGCACCCACATCGAGCGTCGCCTCGTCGAGTGGACGGCCGCCCGCATCGGCTTCCCGACCTCCGGGGGAGCCGGCGAGTCCCGGGTGGGGCCGCTCGCCGACGGCATCTTCACCAGCGGCGGGACCCAGTCCAACCTGCAGGCCCTGCTGCTGGCCCGCGACACCGCGGTCGCGACCCACGGCGTCCCGCTCGACCGGCTGCGCGTGCTGGTCTCCGCCGACGGCCACTTCAGCGTGGAGAAGTCCGCCCGGCTGCTCGGGCTCGCACCCGACGCCGTCATCACCATCCCGTTCGACCGCTCGCACCGCATGCGGGTGCCGGCGCTCGAGGCCGCCGTGCAGGGATGCCTCGACGACGACCTCGTGCCGATGGCCGTGGTGGCGACGGCCGGCACCACCGACTTCGGGGCGATCGACCCGCTGCGCCGGGTCGCGGGCGTCTGCGACCGCTTCGGGGTCTGGCTGCACGTCGACGGGGCGTACGGCGGTGGCCTGCTGGCCTCGCGCCGCAGGCGCCACCTGCTCGACGGGATCGAGCTGGCCGACTCGGTGACGATCGACTTCCACAAGACCTGGTTCCTGCCGGTCTCGGCGAGCGCCGTGGTCGTGCGCGACGGCCGCAGCCTGCGCCACGTCACCCACCACGCCGACTACCTGAACCCGAAGGCCACCACCGACCCCAACCAGGTCGACAAGAGCCTGCAGACCACGCGCCGGTTCGACGCGCTCAAGCTCTGGATGACGCTGCGGATCATGGGGCCGGACTGCGTCGGTGACTACTTCGACGCCGCGATCGACCTCGCCCAGCAGGTGCACGAGGAGACCGGGTCGATGAACGACATCGAGGTCGCGGCGCCGCCGAACCTGAGCACGCTGGTCTTCCGCTACCGGCCCGTTCGCGGCACCGAGGACCTCGGCCGGCTCAACGTGCAGATCCGCTCCGAGCTCTACCGGCGTGGCAACGGCATGGTCGCGGCCACCAAGGTCGACGGCTCCACCTGGCTGAAGCTCACGCTGCTGAACCCGCGCGCGGACGTCGCCGACATCGTGGCGATCCTCGACGACATCCGCGAGATCGGCAGCGAGCTGGCGGCCACGGCGAGCGAGGTGGCCTGATGAAGGTGCACGACTTCGTGGCCATCGGCATCGGTCCGTTCAACCTCGGGCTGGCCTGCCTCGCCGAGCCCCTCGACCTCGACGGCGTCTTCCTCGAGTCACAGGACGAGTTCGACTGGCACCCCGGCATGCTGCTCGACGACGCCACCCTGCAGGTGCCGTTCATGGCCGACCTGGTGACCATGGCCGACCCGACCTCGCCGTACAGCTTCCTGAGCTTCCTCAAGGACACCGGGCGGCTGTACTCCTTCTACATCCGCGAGTCCTTCTACCCCCTGCGCCGCGAGTACAACGAGTACTGCCGCTGGGCCGCCGACCGGCTCTCCTCGCTGCGCTTCGGCCAGCACGTCGAGCGCGTCGAGCACGACGGGAGCGCGTACGTCGTGCACACCTCGACGGGCGAGACCTGGCGCGGTCGTCGGCTGGTCCTCGGCGTGGGCACCAGCCCGGTCGTCCCCGAGGCGGCCAGCGACCTGGCCGACGAGGCCCGCGTGCTGCACACCGCGCAGTACCTCGAGCACCGCGACGACCTGCGCGAGCTGGGCTCGGTGACGGTGGTCGGCAGCGGGCAGAGCGCGGCCGAGGTGTACGCCGACCTGCTGGACACGCTCGACCCCGGCCAGGCGCTCAACTGGGTCACCCGGTCGCCGCGGTTCTTCCCGATGGAGTACACCAAGCTCACCCTCGAGCTGACCTCGCCGGAGTACACCGCCTACTTCCAGGCGCTCCCGGACGAGACCCGTGCCGACCTGCTCCAGGAGCAGAAGAGCCTCTACAAGGGGATCAGCTCCGACCTGGTCGACGCGATCTTCGACAAGCTCTACGAGAAGCGGGTCGCCGGCGGGGTCGACACGACACTCGTCACCTGCTCCGAGCTGGTGGCCGCGCGCGCCGAGGATGCGTCGTACGTCCTGGACCTGCACCACCACGAGTCCGGCCAGGACTTCGCGATGCGCACCGACGCGGTCGTGCTGGCCACCGGCTACCGCGCGCAGGTGCCCGGCTTCCTGGAGCCGGTCCGCGACCGGATCCGCTGGGACGAGCGCGGCCGGCTGGCGGCCTCGCCGACCTTCGCGGTCGACCACGAGGGTTCGGAGATCTTCGTGCAGAACGCCGAGGAGCACACCCACGGGTTCGTCGCGCCCGACCTCGGCATGGGCGCGCACCGCAACTCCACGGTGCTGGCCGCGATGCTCGGCCGGGAGGTCTACCCGATCGAGAAGCGGGTCGCCTTCCAGCACTTCGGCGTGCCCGACCACCTGCGCGTGATGGCGGACGCCGGATGAGCGCCGGGACCGCGGTGACCGACGCCGACATCCGGATGGTGCCGCTGGAGACCGACCGCGACGCCGACCTGCTGCACGGCTGGGTGACGCACCCGCGCTCGGTCTACTGGGAGATGCAGGACGCGAGCGTCACCGACGTCGCCCACGAGTACGCCGCCATCGCCGCGAACCCCTACCACGACGCGTTCGTCGGCCTGGTCGACAACGAGCCGCAGTTCCTCGTCGAGTGCTACGACCCGCGGCACAGCCCGCTGGCCGACCTGCCCGAGATCGCCGAGGGCGACCTCGGCATGCACGTCCTCGTCGCCCCGACCGACCGGCCGCAGCACGGGTTCACCCGGGCCGTGATGCGTGCGGTGATGCGGTTCTGCTTCGCCGACCCGGGCGTACGACGGGTGGTGGTCGAGCCCGACGCCCGCAACGACGCGATCGCCGCCCTGAACGCGGCCGCCGGGTTCGTCGTCCTGCGCCACGTGGAGCTGCCCACCAAGACCGCCGCCCTGTCCGTCGCCACCCGCGCGTCCTTCGCGCACTCCGACCTCGAGAGCGAGAACCTGTCGATGACCCTCACCACCGAGAACCCCACCACGACCAGCGTGCCGACCGGATCGTTCCGCGACGTCGCCCACCTGACCCCCGACAACCTCGCCACGGCGCAGCGCGCGCTCGTCGCCAAGGCGATCGCCGAGTTCACCCACGAGCGCATCATCAGCCCGGTCGACGTCGAGGGCGAGCACGTCCTCGAGACCCCCGACGGGCGCGGGCGCTACCTGTTCCGGGCCCGGGAGCTGGCGCTCGAGCACCTGCTGATCGATCGCTCGAGCCTGACCCGCGAGCGCGACGGCCGGCCGCGCGACCTCGACGCCCAGGAGTTCGTGATCGAGTTCGCCGAGGTGCTCGGCATCCCGCCGGCGCTGCTGCCGACGTACCTCGAGGAGGTGGCGAGCACGCTCGCGTCCTCCGCCTGGAAGCTCCAGCACCACACCACCACCGCCGCCGACCTCGTGGACGCGAGCTACCAGGAGGTGGAGGCCGCGATGACCGAGGGACACCCCGGGTTCGTCGCCAACAACGGCCGGGTCGGCTTCGGCCTCGACGACTACGAGCGCTTCGCGCCGGAGACCGGCCGACCGGTCCGGCTGGTGTGGCTGGCCTGCCGTCGTGACTCCAGCCGGCTGTCCTGCGGGGAGGGCCTCACCGAGGCCGACCTCTACGAGGGCGAGCTCGACGAGGCGGTCCGCGAGCGGTTCGCCGCGCGACTGGGCGAGCTGGGCCTCGACCCCGCCGACTACCTCTGGCTGCCCGGTGCACCCGTGGCAGTGGACCAACAAGGTCGCGATCACCTTCGCGCCCGACCTCGCCCGTCGCGACCTGGTGTTCCTGGGGGAGGGGTCGCGACGACTACCGCGCCCAGCAGTCGATCCGCACCTTCTTCAACACCTCGCGGCCGGACCGGAACTACACGAAGACCGCGCTCTCGGTGCAGAACATGGGCTTCATGCGCGGGCTCTCGCCGGCCTACATGGGCGGGACCCCGGCCATCAACGACTGGGTCCACGAGACCGTGACCGCCGACCACACCCTGCGCCGCTGCGGGTTCACCGTGCTCCGCGAGCGCGCGGCGATCGGCTACACCGGCGACGCCTACCACCGGCTCGACGCCACCTCGCCGTACCAGAAGATGCTGGCGGCGCTGTGGCGCGAGAGCCCCGTGCACCGGCTCGAGCCGGGGGAGCAGCTGGCCACCATGGCGGCGCTGCTCCACCGCGACGCCGCCGGCCAGTCGTACGTCGCCGCGCTGGTCCGACGCTCCGGAACGACCCCGCTCGAGTGGGTGCAGGCCTACCTGCGCGCGCACCTCCGGCCGCTGGTGCACTGCCTGCTGCGCCACGACCTGGCCTTCATGGCCCACGGGGAGAACCTGATCATGGTGCTCCGCGACGGCCTGCCGATGCGGATGCTGATGAAGGACATCGGCGAGGAGGTGGCCGTCCTCGGGACGCAGCCGCTGCCCGAGTCGGCCGAGCGGATCCGGCACGAGCTGCCCCCCGAGCAGCTCCCGCTCCCGATCCTGACCGACGTCTTCGACGGGTTCCTGCGTCACCTGGCAGCGATCCTCGACGCCGACGGCCTGCTGCCCGAGGAGGAGTTCTGGGGCGCCGTACGCAGCTGCATCGAGGAGCACGCGGCGGACCACCCCGAGCTGGCCGACGCGGTCGAGCGCTACGACCTGCTGCGCCCGGAGTTCCGGCACAGCTGCCTGAACCGGCTCCAGCTCCGCAACACCCTGGAGATGGTCGACCTGGCTGCTCCGGTGGAGTCGCTGGTCGACGCCGGCCGCATCGCGAACCCCGCGGCCGGCGTCGCCTGAGCGATCAGCCGGTGACCACCCACGGGGTCCTGGTCGACTGGACCTGGTTGATGGTGCCGCCGTCACGGTTGGGGTCGTCGTAGTAGATGCGGACGGCCTCTTCGCTCGGGCGCAGCTGGTAGCTGACGTTGCGCATCCGGACGTACTTCGGCTTGCCCAGGCAGCCGCGGTTCACCCGCAACGACATGGAGTCGCCCGCGTAGTTGACCCGGTGGGAGGTCGCGCAGTGCACCCGCTTGCCGTTCGGCCTGGGATGGTCACGTCGCCCTGCGGCTTGCCCTTGCGGGTGTCGACGCTGATCTGGCGCTGCACACCGTTGTTGCCCTCGAGGATGTAGTCGAACCCGCCGTACTGCTTGGGGACGGAGAGCTGCTCGAAGCGCAGGTAGACGAGCACCTGGGTCGCCGAGTGCTGGACGCGGGCGAAGTTGATGTCTCCCTCCGCACCGCCCTCGCGGTGGTAGGTGGTGCCCGACTCCGACATGTCAGCCGTCATGACGTCCTTGGTGACGTCGGTGAAGTCGAGTGTCTTCGCGCTGGCCGCCGGTGCGAGCGGCGAGCACGAGGCCCGACACGAGACCGAACAGGAGGGTCTTGCGCACGGTGAAGCCTCCATCCCGAGATCGGACAGACCTGTCTGCCTGTCCGGAGAGTAGACGATTCGACCATGCCGCCGAGGGGGTGTCATGGTCGCCGCCACATGCTGGCGGCTACTCGTCGTCGGGGTCGTCGAGCCGCGCCAGCCAGGTGGCGAAGCGCTCCACCGGCGTCTCGAACTCCGGGTGCACGTCGGTGAACTCCGAGAGCCGTTCGGCCACCCAGGCCAGGGTGACCTCCTCGTCACCGCGCCTGGTCTGCAGCTCCTCGATGCCGCGGTCGGTGAAGTACACCGTGCTCAGTAGCTCTCCTCGGCCTTGCCGCGCACGCTCGCGAACGCCTCGCTCATGATGCCCTTGAGCTCCTCGACGTGACGGGTGTGCTGGCCGACCGACGGCGAGCTCGACTGCGGCCGCGAGATGATCTGCACCTCGTGGTCCAGCTTCGGGAACAGGTTGAGGCGCAGGTGCGGCGACGGGCCCATGTTGGCCGGCTCGTCCTGCACCCAGCGGATCTCCTTGAGGTTGGGGAAGCGACCGATCTCGGCCTTCAGCTCCTCCTCGGGGCGCGGGTAGAGCTGCTCGATCCGCGCGATCGCCGTGGTGGGCGTGTCGCCCTGCTGCTTCGCGCGCTCCACCATCAGGTCCCAGGTGATCCGGCCGCTGCACAGCACCAGCGTGTCCACCTTCTCCGGGTCGGCGACCTCGTCGGGGACCAGGGCGCGGAAGGTGCCCTCGGTGAAGTCGGCCGGCTTCGAGGCGGCCTCCTTGCGGCGCAGCATCGACTTCGGCGTGAAGACGATCAGCGGCCGGTGCTCGTCGCCGAGCGTGTGGCGGCGCAGCAGGTGGAAGTAGCTCGCCGGCGTCGACGGCTGGGCGACCACGAACGCGTCGTCGGCCGCCATGGTCAGGAACCGCTCGATGCGCGCCGAGGAGTGGTCGGGCCCCTGGCCCTCGTAGCCGTGCGGCAGCAGGAGTACGACGCCCGAGGACTGGCCCCACTTGGTCTCGCTGGAGCTGATGAACTCGTCGATGACGGTCTGGGCGCCGTTGACGAAGTCGCCGAACTGCGCCTCCCACGCGACCAGTGCGTCGGGCCGGGCCACGGAGTAGCCGTACTCGAACCCGAGGGCGGCGTACTCGGAGAGCAGCGAGTCGTAGACGTAGAACTGGCCCTGGTCCTCGGTGAGGTTGGCCAGCGGCGTCCACTCGTTGGCGTTGGTGCGGTCGATGACCGTGGCGAACCGGCTGGCGAAGGTGCCGCGGCGCGAGTCCTGGCCCGCGAGGCGCACCGGCCGGCCGTCCATCAGCAGCGAACCGAACGCGAGGATCTCGCCGGCACCCCAGTCGATCGGGCCCTCGGTCATCGCCGCTGCCCGCTTCTGCAGCTGCGGGAGCACCTTCGGGTGCACCGTGAAGCCGTCGGGCGCGGTGACGTAGGCGTCGGAGATCCGCTTCAGGGTCTCCATCGGGATCGCGGTGGTGAAGTCCTCGTGGATCTTGTCGGGGTAGTCCGGCACGGTCGTCCACGACTCGGGCACGTTCGTCGCCTCGCGCACCTCGGTGAAGACCCGCTCCAGCTGCTGCTGGTAGTCCTTGAGGACCTGCTCGGCCTCCTCGAGGGTGATGTCGCCACGACCGATCAGCGACTCGGTGTAGAGCTTGCGCACCGAGCGCTTCTGCTCGATCAGGTCGTACATCAGCGGCTGGGTGTACGACGGGTCGTCGCCCTCGTTGTGACCGCGACGGCGGTAGCAGACCAGGTCGATGACGACGTCCTTGTTGAACGCCTGGCGGTACTCGAAGGCCAGCCGGGCCACCCGGATGCAGGCCTCGGGGTCGTCGCCGTTCACGTGGAAGATCGGCGCCTGGACCATGCGGGCCACGTCGGTGCAGTAGAGCGAGGAGCGCGAGGCCGCCGGCGAGGTGGTGAACCCGACCTGGTTGTTGACGACCACGTGGATGGTGCCGCCGGTGCGGTAGCCGCGCAGCTGGGAGAGGTTCAGGGTCTCCGCGACCACGCCCTGGCCCGCGAACGCCGCGTCGCCGTGGACGAGCAGCGGCATCACCGGGAACGCCTCGCCCTGGTTGAGCACGTCCTGCTTGGCGCGCGCGATGCCCTCGAGCACCGGGTCGACCGCCTCGAGGTGCGAGGGGTTCGCCGCGACGGAGACCTTGATCTTGTCGCCCGAGTCGGCGAGGAACTCGCCCTCGGCGCCCAGGTGGTACTTCACGTCGCCGGAGCCCTGGACGGTGCGCGGGTCGATGTTGCCCTCGAACTCGCGGAAGATCTGGCTGTAGCTCTTGCCGACGATGTTGGCGAGCACGTTGAGCCGCCCGCGGTGGGCCATGCCGATGGTGACCTCGTCGAGGCCTCCCTCGGCCGCGGCCTCGCAGATCTCGTCGAGCAGCGGGCACCGTGGTCTCGCCACCCTCGAGGCTGAACCGCTTCTGGCCGACGAACTTGGTCTGCAGGAAGGTCTCGAACGCCTCGGCCTGGTTGAGCTTGAGCAGGATGCGCAGCTGCTCCTCGCGCGGCGGCTTCTGGTGCGGCTGCTCGACCCGCTCCTGGATCCAGCGGCGCTGCTCGGGGTCCTGGATGTGCATGTACTCGATGCCGACGGTGCGGCAGTAGGAGTCGCGCAGGATGCCGAGGATCGAGCGCATCTTCATGAAGCGGCGCTCGCCACCGAAGGAGCCGGTCGCGAACTCGCGGTCGAGGTCCCACAGGGTCAGGCCGTGCGACTCGACCTCGAGGTCGGGGTGGCTGCGCTGGCGGTACTCCAGCGGGTCGGTGTCGGCCATCATGTGGCCGCGCACGCGGTAGGCGTGGATCAGCTCGAGGATGCGGGCCTGCTTGCTGATCTCGTCGTCGTGGCTGGTCGAGATGTCCGCGGACCAGCGGATCGGCTCGTAGGGGATCCGCAGCGACCGGAAGATCTCGTCGTAGAAGCCGTCGTCGCCGAGCAGGAGCCCGTGCATCCGCTTGAGGAACTCACCGCTCTGCGCGCCCTGGATCACCCGGTGGTCGTACGTCGAGGTCAGCGTCATGATCTTGCTGATCGCGTTGCGGGTGATCGTCTCCTCCGACGCACCCTGGAACTCCGGCGGGTACTCCATCGAGCCGACGCCGAGGATGGCGCCCTGGCCCTTCATCAGGCGCGGCACCGAGTGGTTGGTGCCGATGGTGCCGGGGTTGGTCAGGCTGATCGAGGTGCCCTGGAAGTCGGAGACCTGGAGCTTGCCGTTGCGGGCCTTGCGGACCAGGTCCTCGTAGGCGGTCCAGAAGTGCGCGAAGTCCATCGTCTCCGCGGCCTTGATGCTCGGCACGAGCAGCTGGCGGGTGCCGTCGGGCTTGGGCAGGTCGATCGCGAGGCCGAGGTTGATGTGGGCCGGCGTGATCAGGTTGGGCTTGCCGTCGACGACGTCGAAGCCGACGTTCATGTCCGGCATCGACTTCAGCGCCTTGACCAGCGCGTAGCCGATGATGTGGGTGAAGGACACCTTGCCGCCGCGGGCGCGGGCGAGGTGGTTGTTGATGACGATGCGGTTGTCCCAGAGGAGCTTGACCGGGACCGAGCGGACGCTGGTCGCCGTCGGGACGGTGAGGCTGGCGTCCATGTTCTGCACGGTGCGGGCAGGGGCGCCCTTGAGGACGGTGAAGGAAGGCTCGTCGCTGGCCGCGGCTTCCTGCGTCTTCTCCGGCTCCTTGGGAGTCGGCTTGGCGCCGTCCTTCGACGCCTCCTTGTTCTCCGTGCTCTTGGTCGCGCTCTTCGCCTCCTGCTGGGCCACCGGCTTCGTCTCCGACTTCGTCGTCTTCGTGGGCTCGCTCTTGGGCTCGCTCTTCGCCTTGGTCTCGTTCTTGGCCTTGGTCTTCGCGTCGGCCTTGGCCGGCTGGGGCTGGTTGGCCGACGGGCGGCGCTTGGGCGCGCCCGTGGACTCCTTGACCGTGCCGGCTGGAGCCGCCGTTGGTCGAGGCGCTGTCGGAGGCGCCGGTCGACGTCGTGGCCGAGGGGGCCGAGGTGCTGCCGCGCTGGTCCTTGCCGAAGAAGTCCCACCACACCTTGTCGACGCTGTCGGGGTCCTTCTGGTAGCGCTCGTACATCTCGTCAACGAGCCACTCGTTGGCTCCGAATCCGGAACTCGAGCGTTCTTGCGATGACTCCGGCACGGCCAGTCTCGCCTCTTCCAATGTGCGCGTGTGTGAGTACCTCCACAAGGCTAGTACCCCCGCCTCGCGAACCGCAGCGCAGGCGACTCAATCGGAGGCGATGTAGCGAGGGTCACGTCGGTACCCGAAGCGGAGGAGTGCCGGAGGCCCGGGACAGCCCCTTCGTGCGATCACCTGTCGCAAAACGGGCTGGAATGGGGCAAACTGGACACAGATCGATCCCCCGCTGCTTGGTGAAGGAACCGTCATGCCTCTCCTCCGCACGATCCACCTGTTCGTCCTGGCTCTCGCCCTCGCCGTGACCGGCGTCGGCATCTCGAGCGTCACCGCCTCCTCCGGAGGCGGCTCCGCCGCGTTCGGCGCCGGCCGCCCGCAGGCCCGCGCCCTGTCGCACTCGTTCGAGAGCGAGGTCCTGCGGCTGACCAACGCCGCGCGCCAGCGTCACGGCCTGCGACCTCTCGTCTCCGCCAGGTGCGTCGAGGTCCGGGCCGGGAAGTGGTCGCGGACCATGGCCGCGCGGGACCGGTTCCGGCACCAGTCGATGCGGTCGATCCAGCGCGCCTGCCACCGTGGGTACGTCGGCGAGAACATCGCGATGGGTCGCCGTCTGGGTGCGCGTCAGGTTGTCAACCTGTGGATGCACTCGCGCGGTCACCGGGCCAACATCCTGAACCGCCACTACCGCTACCTCGGTGTGGGCGCCTACCGGTCGACGAGCACCGGTCGGGTCTACGTGACGCAGAACTTCCTGCGCTGACGCTTCGCACGGCTGCGCCTGCGGCAGGATTCGAACCTGCGACACCTGGTGCCGGAGTTCGGCAGAGCCCTGTCTGTGCTCGTGGGGGCTTCGGCAGGTCGTGAACTTCGTGGGGCGCCTCCGGCAGGATTCGAACCTGCGACACCTGGTACCGGAGTTCGGCAGAGCCTCTGTCTCGTGAACTTCGTGGGGCGCCTCCGGCAGGATTCGAACCTGCGACACCTGGTACCGGAGTTCGGCAGAGCCTCTGTCTCGCGTGAACTTCGTGGGGCGCCTCCGGCAGGATTCGAACCTGCGACACCTGGTGCCGGAGTTCGGCAGAGCCTCTGTCTCGTGAACTTCGTGGGGCGCCTCCGGCAGGATTCGAACCTGCGACACCTGGTACCGGAAACCAGTGCTCTATCCCCTGAGCTACGGAGGCCTGTTGGGGCGCCGCGAAGACTACCGGCCGATATCCCCGCAAAGGAAACCGAGGAGCGCCGATACGCTGGTGCGGTGAACCCCGCCCAGCTCTCCACTGCCGTCGTCGAGGCGCTCACGGCGCTCGTCGAGGACGGTCTTCTCACCCTCCCCGACGGCGTCCCGACCGAGGTGACGGTGGAGCGTCCACGGGAGAAGGGTCACGGCGACTACGCCACCAACGTGGCGCTCCAGCTCGCGAAGAAGGCCGGCACCAACCCGCGTGCGCTGGGCGAGCTGCTGGCCGCCCGGCTGCGCGAGGCGCCCGGCGTCGGCGCCGTCGAGGTGGCCGGTCCCGGCTTCCTCAACGTGACCGTCGAGGCCGGCGCGCAGGGCGAGGTCGCCGCCGACGTGGTGGCTGCCGGCGCGGCGTACGGCCGCAACGAGACGCTCGCCGGCACCCGCATCAACGTGGAGTTCATCTCGGCGAACCCGACCGGCGGCCTGCACCTGGGCCACACGCGGTGGGCCGTCGTCGGTGACGCGATCGCGCGGGTGCTGGCCGCCGCCGGCGCCGACGTGGCGCGGGAGTTCTACATCAACGACCGCGGCAACCAGATGAACCTCTTCGGAGCCTCGCTCGCGGCCTCGGCGCTGGGTCAGCCCATCCCGGACGACGGCTACCACGGCGAGTACATCAACGACCTCGCCCGCCAGGTGGTCGCCAACGACCCCGCGATCCTCGACCTGCCCGCCGACGAGCGGGTGGTCGCCTTCCGGGAGGCCGGCTACGCCCTCCAGCTGCGCGAGCAGCAGGAGCAGCTCGAGGCGTTCCGGACCCACTTCGACGTGTGGTTCTCCGAGCGGTCGCTGCACGAGAACAACGCGGTCGTGGAGAACATCGAGAAGCTGCGCGGCCAGGGCCACCTGTTCGAGGAGGACGGCGCCCTGTGGATGCGGACGACGGACGCGGGTGACGACAAGGACCGGGTGCTCATCCGGTCGGACGGCGAGCTCACCTACTTCGCCTCCGACACGGCCTACTACCTCGACAAGCGGGCTCGCGGGTTCGACGTCTGCATCTACCTGCTCGGCGCCGACCACCACGGGTACGTCCGGCGGCTGCAGGCGATGGCGGCGTGCGCGGGCGACGACCCGTCGTACAACCTCGAGGTGCTGATCGGCCAGCTCGTGAAGATCATGCAGGACGGCCAGGAGCTGCGGCTCTCCAAGCGGGCCGGGACGATGGTCACGCTGCAGGAGCTGGTCGACCTGATCGGTGTGGACGCGCTGCGCTACTCGCTGGCGCGCTACCCGGCGGAGTCGCCGCTGGTGCTCGACGTCGCCGAGATCACCAAGGCGTCCAACGACAACCCCGTCTACTACGTGCAGTACGGCCATGCCCGCACCTGCCGGATGATGGAGAACGCTGCCGACCTCGGCATGTCCCTCCCCGAAGACTTCGACCCCGCGCTGCTCTCCCACCCGCGGGAGGGTGAGCTGCTGCGGGCGCTGGCCGAGTTCCCCCGGGTGGTGGCCAGCGCGGCCGAGCTGCGCCAGCCGCACCGGGTGGCGCGCTACCTCGAGGACACGACGTCGATCTTCAACAAGTGGTACGACACCCGCGAGTGCCGGATGCTGCCCAAGGGCGACGAACCGGTGGCGCCGATCAACGAGGCGCGGCTGGTGCTGACCGTCGCCGCGCGGACGGTGCTGGCCAACGGCCTCGACCTGCTCGGTGTCTCCGCCCCGGAGCGGATGTAGCCCCGTGCGCGCGCACGAAGCGGGCTGGGCGCACGCTGCCGTCTCCGTCCGGGGGCCGGCGTGGCTGCGCGAGCCGGGTGACGTCAACGCGCTGGTGCCCGAGCTGTGGTCCGGGACCGCGCGCAAGGTCGACGGGGCCCTGGAGGTCGGCGGCGTCCGGCTGACCGACCTGGTCAAGGAGCACGGTTCCCCGGCGTACGTCCTGGACGAGGCCGACTTCCGCGCCCGCGCCCGCGCCTTCCGCGACGGGTTCGCCGGCTGCGACGTCTACTACGCGGGCAAGGCGTTCCTGTGCACGACGGTCGCCCGGTGGATCGCCGAGGAGGGGCTCAGCCTCGACGTGTGCTCCGGCGGCGAGCTCGCCGTGGCGGAGCGGGCCGGCTTCCCGATGGAGCGGGTCGGCTTCCACGGCAACAACAAGACGATCGCGCGAGCTGGAGCGCGCCGTCGAGCTCGGGGTCGGCCGGATCATCGTCGACTCCTTCCACGAGATCGATCGCCTCGCGGCGATCACCCGCGAGCTCGGCCGCACCGCCCGGGTGATGGTGCGCGTGACGGCGGGCGTCGAGGCGCACACGCACGAGTACATCGCCACCGCCCACGAGGACCAGAAGTTCGGGTTCTCGATCAGCAGCGGCGACGCGCTCGACGCCGTACGCCAGATCCACGCGGCGGAGGGGCTCGAGCTCCTCGGGCTGCACTCGCACATCGGCTCGCAGATCTTCGACTCCTCCGGGTTCGAGGTGGCCGCCCGCCGGGTGCTCGAGCTGCACGCGCAGATCTCCAGCGAGATCGGGGTGCAGCTGCCGGAGCTCGATCTCGGTGGCGGCTTCGGGATCGCCTACACGACCCAGGACGACCCGTCGGACGCCGCGCAGCTGGCCACCGAGATGACCAAGATCGTGCGCGACGAGTGCCGGGTCCGCGACCTCGAGGTCCCGCGGCTCTCGATCGAGCCCGGCCGCGCGATCGCCGGGCCGGCGGTGTGCACGGTCTACGAGGTCGGCACGGTCAAGGCCGTCGAGCTCGACGGCGGCGCGGTGCGCACCTATGTCTCCGTCGACGGCGGCATGAGCGACAACATCCGGACCGCGCTGTACGACGCCGACTACTCCTGCACGCTCGCCAACCGCGTCTCCGACGCCCCGCCGCTGATGACCCGGATCGTCGGCAAGCACTGCGAGGCCGGCGACATCATCGTCAAGGACGAGTTCCTCCCGGGCGACGTGGCCCCCGGAGACCTGGTCGCCGTGCCCGGGACGGGTGCCTACTGCCGCTCGATGGCCAGCAACTACAACCACGCCCTGCGGCCGCCGGTGATCGCGGTCAAGGACGGCGAGGCCCGGGTCGTCGTACGCCGGGAGACGCTGGACGACCTGCTCGCCACCGACCTCGGCTGACCCTCTGCAAGCAGATCGAATCCGACTTGTCAGGGGGAATCCGTCGGTTGTCGGCCGATGCAACAGCTGACAAGTCCGACGGTTTCCCCGGCTGACCGGGGAAACCGCGGCCCCCCACCCAGCCCTCGGATACCGCTCACGCCGCACGCCGCCCCGGGTGCGAGGATGGTCCGCGATGGACGAGCACTCCCCACAACACGAGCGCACGGTGAAGGTGGCCCTGCTGGGCTGCGGCGTCGTCGGCTCGCAGGTCGCCCGGCTGCTGCAGCGAGCAGGCCGGTGACCTCGCGGCCCGGGTCGGCGCGCGCGTCGAGCTGGCCGGCATCGCCGTACGCCGCCTCGGCATCCCGCGCGACGTCGACCTGCCCGAGGACCTCTTCACCACCGACGCCGAGGCCCTCGTCGCCCGCGACGACATCGACGTGGTGGTCGAGGTGATCGGCGGCATCGAGCCGGCCCGGACCCTGATCCTCTCCGCGCTCGAGCACGGCGCGAGCGTCGTCTCGGCCAACAAGGCGCTGCTCGCCGAGGACGGCAGCACGCTCTTCGAGGCGGCCGAGCGGGCGGGTCGCGACCTGTTCTACGAGGCCTCGGTGGCGGGCGCCATCCCGATCCTGCGTCCCCTGCGCGAGTCGCTCGCCGGCGACCAGGTCACCCGGGTGCTCGGCATCGTCAACGGGACCACCAACTTCATCCTCGACCGGATGGACAGCTCCGGCGCCGGCTTCAACGAGGCGCTGGAGGAGGCCCAGCAGCTCGGGTACGCCGAGGCCGACCCCACCGCCGACGTCGAGGGCTTCGACGCCGCCGCGAAGGCCGCGATCCTGGCCAGCCTCGCCTTCCACACCCGCGTCACCGCCGCCGACGTCCACCGCGAGGGCATCGCCGACGTCACCGCGAGCGACGTCGCGTCGGCCGCCGAGATGGGCTGCGTGGTCAAGCTGCTCGCGATCTGCGCGCTCGAGAACGGTCCCGACGGCCCTGCCGTCTCGGCCCGGGTGCACCCCGCGATGATCCCGAGGACGCCACCCGCTGGCCAGCGTGCGCGAGGCCTTCAACGCCGTCTTCGTCGAGAGCGAGGCGGCCGGCCAGCTGATGTTCTACGGCCCCGGGGCCGGCGGCTCGCCCACGGCGAGTGCGGTGATGGGCGACCTGGTCACGGTGGCCCGCAACCGGCTCGAGGGAGTCCGCGGCGCCGGCGAGTCGTCGTACGCCGACCTCCCGGTGCTCCCGATGGGGGACACCCAGACCCGCTACCACGTGCAGATCGACGTCGACGACAAGGCGGGCGTCCTCGCGACCGTGGCCCAGGTCTTCGCCGAGCACGACGTCTCGATCCAGACCGTCCGCCAGGAGGGTCGCGGCGACGACGCCCAGCTGGTCGTCGTCTCGCACCGGGCCAGCGACGCCGACCTGGCGGCGACCGTCGCGACCCTGCAGAGCCTCGCCAACGTGCGCGAGGTGTCCTCGGTGATGCGCGTGGAGGGCGACCAGGAATGACACGCATGAGCCGGCAGTGGATGGGGGTGCTCGAGGAGTACGGCGACCGCCTCGACATCCCCGACGGCACCCCGACCATCACCCTGCGCGAGGGCGGTACCCCGCTGGTGGAGTCGACCTGGCTCTCGCACCTCACCGGCGCCGAGGTGTGGCTCAAGGTCGAGGGCGACAACCCCACCGGCTCGTTCAAGGACCGCGGCATGACCGTGGCCCTCTCGGTCGCCGTCGGCCAGGGCGCCGAGGCCGTCGTCTGCGCCTCGACCGGCAACACCTCGGCCTCGATGGCGGCGTACGCCGCCCGGGCCGGCGTGAAGCCGCTCGTGCTGGTGCCCCAGGGCAAGATCTCGGCCGGCAAGCTCGCCCAGGCGATCCTGCACGGCGCCCAGGTGATCATGGTCCGCGGCAACTTCGACGACTGCCTGCGGATCTCCCGCGGGCTGGCCGAGCACTACCCGGTCGCGCTGGTGAACTCGGTGAACCCGATGCGGCTCCAGGGACAGAAGACCGCCTCCTTCGAGATCGTCGACTTCCTCGGCGACGCCCCCGACGTGCACGTGCTGCCGACCGGCAACGCCGGCAACATCTCGGCGTACTGGCTCGGCTACCGCGAGGCCCACCAGGCCGGCGACTCCACCAGGCTGCCCGTGATGCGGGGCTGGCAGGCGGAGGGCGCGGCGCCGCTGGTCCTCGGCGCTCCCGTGCCCGACCCCGAGACGGTCGCCTCGGCGATCCGCATCGGCAACCCGGCCTCCTGGGACCTCGCGATGGAGGCCGCGGACACGTCCGGTGGCAAGTTCCGCGCGGTCTCCGACACCGAGATCCTCGCCGCCCAGCGCGAGCTGGCCAGCCGCGACGGCGTCTTCGTCGAGCCGGCCTCCGCCGCCGGTGTCGCGGGCCTGCTGCTCGAGGCCTCCGAGGGGGTCCGGTACGCCGGCCAGCAGGTCGTCGTCACCGTCACCGGCCACGGCCTGAAGGACATCGACACCGCGCTCTCGTCCTTCACCGACCTGGTGGACACCGTCTGCGACGCCGACGTGGAGGCCGCGGCCGCAGCGGCCGGGCTGGCCTGACGTGGCGTTCGTCCCCGGCCCGGTCACCGTCGAGGTGCCGGCCACCAGCGCCAACCTCGGACCCGGTTTCGACTGCCTCGGGCTGGCGCTCGAGCTGACCGACACGATGGTCGGCGAGGTCGTCGCCGGCGGGCCTCGAGGTGCACGTCGAGGGCGAAGGCGTCGACCTGGGACGCGACGAGTCCCATCTCGTCGTCCGCGCGATGAGGGCGGCCTTCGAGGCCATGGGGGAGCAGCCGTCCGGCCTGCGCCTGTCCTGCACCAACCGGATCCCGCACAGCCGCGGGCTGGGTTCGTCCTCGGCCGCGATCGTCGGCGGAATCGTGCTGGCGAGGGGTCTGGTGGCCGACGGTGCCGCGCTGCTCGACGACGGGCCAGGCGCTGGCGCTGGCCAACCGGCTCGAGGGGCACCCCGACAACGTCGCGCCGGCGCTGCTCGGAGGGTTCGTCGTCTCCGGACAGGCGGGCGACGTGGTCTGGGCCCAGGACACGCCGGTGGACGACACGATCTTCGCGATCGTGCTGGTGCCGCCGTACGGCGTGCGCACGGAGGTCGCCCGTGGCCTGCTGCCCGAGGTCGTGCCCCACGAGGACGCCGTCGCCAACACCGGGCGGGCCGCGCTGCTCGTGGTCGCGCTCGGTGGACAGCCGGCTCTGCTGCTGCGAGCCACGGAGGACTTCCTGCACCAGGAGCAGCGCGAGCCGGCGATGCCGGAGTCGATCGCGCTGGTCCACGACCTGCGGTCGCGCGGGGTTCCGGCGGTGATCTCCGGGGCCGGTCCGACGGTGCTCGCGCTGGTCGCCGAGGGCGTGACCCCCGGTGCTCGAGGCGGTCGCCGACCTCGTTCCGACCGGGTGGCAGACACTGCGACAGTCCGTCGGCGGGGCCGGAGCCCGCGTGCTAATCTGAGCGAAGCGTCCACGCCCGGCCTCTCGGTTGAGCATCATCCGGAGCCGACGAGATCAGACGCCAAAGCCGATCACCTCCCCACACGGGATCCCGACATGTCTCTGTCCGGATCCTCGAGCAGGGGTCGGTAGCACGCACCAACATTCAGCTGACGACATCGTCGTACGGCCGACAAGGGGGAAGGACCCCACATGACCGAAACCACCGAGACCGCTCCCGCCTCCGGCGCTGCTGCGTCCGGCGGCCGCAAGGGTGGCCTGAGCGCCATGCTGCTCCCCGAGCTCAAGCAGCTCGCCGGTGGGCTCGGCATCAAGGCCACGGGGATGCGCAAGGGTGACCTGATCGAGGCCATCAAGGCCGCCCAGAGCGGCGGCCAGAGTGGCGGCCAGGCGGTGGCCGCCGGCAAGGCCGAGAAGAAGCAGGGCCAGAACGGCTCCCGTGCCCAGGAGGCCCGGGGCAACCAGGACCGCCAGCAGGACCGCAAGCAGGACCGCCAGCAGACAGGAACGACCAGGGCGACCGCGGCGGCGAGCAGGACCAGGCGCAAGCGCCAGGACCGCAGGAGCAAGCGCAGGACGACCGGCAGCAGGACCGCAGGACCGGACGTCCAGAGACGACCGTCAGGAACGAACGGCGGCGACCGCGACGACAACCGCGACGGAACCGCAACGACGACCGGCGAGCGAGGACCGCCAGCAGGACCGCCAGCAGGACCGCCAGTCCGACCAGCAGTCGGATCGCCAGGACGACCGCGGCAACCAGGCGACAACCGCAACCAGAACCAGAACGACCGGAACCGCAACCAGAACCAGAACCAGAACGACGACGAGGGCGGCAGCCGTCGCAACCGCCGGCGTCGCGGACGTGACCGCGGCGGCAACCAGGCCCCCGGCGGCGGTGGCGGCGGCGGTGGCCGCAGCACCCGCAACGAGCCCGACCTGCAGGTCCTCGACGACGACGTCCTCGCGCCGTGCGCAGGCATCCTCGACCTGATGGACAACTACGCGTTCGTCCGCACCAGCGGCTACCTGCCGGGCAGTGACGACGTCTACGTCTCGATGTCCATGGTCCGCAAGTTCGGCCTGCGCCGCGGCGACGCCGTCACCGGCCAGGTGCGCCAGCCGCGGGAGGGCGAGCGCAAGGAGAAGTACAACCCGCTCGTCAAGCTCGACACCGTCAACGGTGCCGACCCCGAGGTCGCCAAGAGCCGCGTCGAGTTCAGCAAGCTCACGCCGCTCTACCCGTCCGAGCGCCTCCGCCTGGAGACCACGTCGACCAACCTGATCGGCCGCGTCATCGACATCGCCGCCCCGATCGGCAAGGGCCAGCGCGGCCTGATCGTGTCGCCCTCCAAGGCCGGCAAGACGATGATCATGCAGTCGATCGCCAACTCGATCACCACCAACAACCCCGAGTGCCACCTGATGGTCGTCCTGGTGGACGAGCGTCCGGAGGAGGTCACCGACTTCGAGCGGTCGGTCAAGGGCGAGGTCGTCAGCTCCACCTTCGACCGGCCCGCGAGCGACCACACGATCGTCGCCGAGCTGGCCATCGAGCGCGCCAAGCGTCTCGTCGAGCTGGGCCACGACGTCGTCGTGCTGCTCGACGGCATCACCCGCCTGGGCCGCGCGTACAACCTCGCCGCTCCCGCGAGCGGCCGGATCCTGTCCGGTGGTGTCGACTCGGCCGCGCTCTACCCGCCGAAGCGGTTCTTCGGCGCCGCGCGCAACATCGAGGGCGGCGGTTCGCTGACCATCCTCGCCACCGCACTGATCGAGAGCGGCTCGAAGATGGACGAGGTCATCTTCGAGGAGTTCAAGGGCACCGGCAACATGGAGATCCGGCTGCGCCGCGATTTCGCGGACAAGCGCATCTTCCCGGCCATCGACGCCGTACAGTCCGGAACCCGACGCGAGGAGCTGCTGATGAGCAAGGAGGAGCTCTCCATCATCTGGAAGCTTCGCCGCGTGCTGTCGGGGCTCGACGGGCAGCAGGCCCTCGAGCTGTTGCTGGAGCGACTGAAGAAGTCGCAGAACAACCTCGAGTTCCTGATGCAGGTGCAGAAAACGACGCCGACGGCCGGCGGCAAGGACGACTGACGATCAACTGAGTCCGATATGCCCGCGCCCACCGTTGGGTGTGGATATGCTCATCTGGGATTGCTGAGACTTTCGAGGGGAAACACATGGCTCGCATCGTGATTGCGGATGACGACGCGGACATCCGCGAGCTCGTCGTGTTCAAGCTGCGTCACGGTGGGCACGACGTCGTACCGGTGGGCGACGGCGCAGCCGCCGTCGAGGCCTGCACGGCCGAGAAGCCCGACCTGGTCATTCTCGACGTGATGATGCCCGGGATGAGCGGCCTCGACGCCGCCCGTGCGTTGCGCGCCGACTCCAACATGGACGGGCTGCCGATCATCATGCTGACGGCCCGTGCCCAGGAGTCCGACATCGAGCAGGGTTTCGAGGCGGGCGCCGACGACTACATCGTCAAGCCGTTCAGCCCTCGTGAGCTGGCGTCGCGCGTCTCCGCGGTACTCGCCCGGAGCCGCTGACCGCCTAGTCCCGCCGCTGGTGCGGCGGGGACCGCGACGGCGATTCGGCGCCGCACGCACTCGTTGTCCGTGATGATGGGTGCGTGAGCACCAGTGCGCCCCCGGCGCCACCGCGTCGGTACGGCGAGGGCTGGACCGTACGACGCCTGCTGCTCGCCGCGCTCGGCATCTGCGCCGTCGCGATGCTGGTGATCGGCCTGATCGGGGCCTTCGCCGTGCACGAGTCGACCGAGACCGTCGACGACCTGTCCCAGGAGCTCGGCCCGGCCCAGGTGTCGAACTCGGAGTTCATGCAGTCCATGCTCGACGCCGAGACCGAGCTGCGCGCCTACCTGATCTCGGGAGAGCGCGAACAGCTCACCGACCACCGGGCCGCGCTGGCGCAGGTGCCGGAGGCAGAGCGGGAGCTGGCGGCGTACGCGAAGCAGCACCCGGAGATGGCCGCGCTGGTGGCGCAGCAGAAGGCGGCTGGCCGAGGAGTGGGTGCGTGACTTCGCCCAGGCGGCCATCGCAGACGGTCCGATGCGCGCCGACGACGACCGGACCCTGTTCGACCTGGGCGTGCAGATCTTCGACAAGCTCAAGCGGATCAACCGCGAGATCGCGGACCGGCTCCAGCAGCAGGTGACCGCCGCCCGCACCGACGCGCAGCAGCGGCTCGACCTGACCGTGGCGCTGATCGTGCTGATCGGCATCGGAGGCGGGGTGGCCTGCGGACTGGTCGGGCTGGCGTGTCACGCGCAGCATCCGGCACTCCCTGCGTGAGCTCGAGACCGTCGTCGACCAGCTCGCCGCGGGTGGCTACGACGCCCGGGCCCCGCTCTCCGGCCCGGCCGAGATCCGCCGGCTGGGCAAGGCCATCAACGACATGGCCGAGGAGAACGCCCGGGCCCGCGAGGTCGAGCTGCAGGTGCAGGACCGGCTGCTCGAGGTCGACCGCGTGAAGTCCGACTTCGTCTCGAACGTGTCCCACGAGCTGCGTACGCCGCTGACCAGCATCGCGGGCTACCTCGAGCTGCTCAACGAGGACCTGGGCCCGGAGGTCGACGCCGACCACGCCGAGATGATGCAGGTGATGCAGCGCAACGTGGTGCGGCTCCGGTCGCTGATCGAGGACCTGCTCGACCTCGGCCGGCTCGAGCGTGAGCCCGAGCGGCTCCAGGAGGTCGACGTGGCCAGGCTCGTCCGCGACGTCGCCCAGGAGCTCCGGCTCGCGGCGAGCAGCCGCGCCGTCACCATCTCCGTCGACGTCGACCACGCGCCCGTGATGGTCGAGGCCGACGCCGCCCAGCTGCAGCGGGCCCTGGCCAACCTGCTGTCCAACGCGGTGAAGTTCTCCTACGACGGGGGCGACGTACAGCTGCACCTGTCCAACCACGGCGAGCAGGTCGAGGTCAGTGTCAGCGACCACGGCATCGGCATCCCCGCCGCGGACCAGGGCAAGCTGGGCGAACGCTTCTACCGGGCGTCCAACGCGGTGACCGCGCACATCCCCGGCACGGGTCTGGGACTGCGGATGGTCCAGGCGATCGTCAGCAACCACCACGGCACCTTCGGGCTGTCCTCCGAGGAGGGGCGGGGCACGACCGCCACGCTCCGGCTGCCCGTGCAGCGAGGCGGTGAGATGCCCGTCGAGGCGCTCTCGGGCGGGGAACAGAGCGAGCTGCCGCAACGTTGAGGAGGAGCCAGGCGATTCGCCCCGATGCATGGGGCGATGGCACACTTGGACGCTGGCTCCGGTTCACGCACGAGTTCGTGCGACCCGGCGGCCGTAACCCGAGAGGAAACCATGAAGAAGGACATCCACCCCGAGTACGTGACCACCGAGGTGACCTGCACCTGCGGCAACAAGTTCACGACTCGCAGCACCTCGACGAGCGGCATCATCCACTCCGAGGTCTGCTCCAACTGCCACCCCTTCTACACGGGCAAGCAGAAGATCCTCGACACCGGCGGCCGCGTGGCCCGGTTCGAGGCCCGCTACGCCAAGAAGAAGGCCGAGAAGTAGCTCCACGGGACTGCAGGTTTCCCCGGACGCCCGGGGATTCCTGGCGCTGGCAGGTGAAGTTTCGCCTGCCAGCCGCCAGTTTCCCCGGACGTCCGGGGAAACCGACACCCACTCTCAGGAGCCTCCCGTGTTCGAAGTCGTCTCCCAGCTCGAAGCCGAGCACGCGGAGCTCGAGACGAAGCTGGCCGACCCGTCGGTGCACTCCGACCAGTCGGTGGCGCGTCGCCTCAACCAGCGGTACGCCGAGCTGAACTCGATCCTGCGCGCCCACGCGGAGTGGACGCGGCTGGGCGACGACCTCGAGGCGGCCCGCGAGCTGGCCGAGGACGCGTCGTTCGCGGCCGAGGCGGAGCAGCTCGAGAAGGCCCGCGGAGTGGCCGAGGAACGGCTGCGCCACCTGCTGGTGCCGCGGGAAGCCTCCGACGGCAAGGACGTGCTGCTCGAGGTGAAGTCCGGCGAGGGCGGCGAGGAGTCGGCCCTGTTCGCCGGCGACCTGCTCCGCATGTACTCCCGGTACGCCGAACGCCGTGGCTGGTCCACCGAGGTGCTCGACGCCACCGAGTCCGATCTCGGCGGCTACAAGTCGGTGACCGTCGCGGTGAAGGCCAAGGGCACCCCCGAGCCGGGCGAGGCGCCGTACGCCCTGCTCAAGTTCGAGGGCGGCGTGCACCGGGTCCAGCGGGTGCCGGTCACCGAGAGCCAGGGCCGGGTGCACACCAGCGCGGCCGGCGTACTCGTGCTGCCGGAGGCCGAGCCGGTCGACGTGCAGATCAACGACAACGACCTGCGCATCGACGTCTTCCGCTCCAGCGGCCCGGGTGGCCAGAGCGTCAACACCACCGACTCGGCGGTCCGCATCACCCACCTCCCGACCGGCATCGTGGTCAGCTGCCAGAACGAGAAGTCCCAGCTGCAGAACCGCGACCAGGCGATGCGCATCCTCCGGGCCCGGCTGCTGGCCCAGGCCGAGGAGGAGGCCAGCGCCGAGGCCAGCGACGCCCGCCGGTCCCAGGTGCGCACCGTCGACCGCTCGGAGCGGATCCGCACCTACAACTACCCGGAGAACCGCATCTCCGACCACCGCACCGGCTACAAGTCCTACGACCTCGACCGGGTGCTCGACGGCGACCTCGAGGCCGTCATCGCCTCCTGCGTCGACGGCCGACATGGACGTCCCGGCTCGAGGCGATCGGTGACTGACCCGCGCGCCCTGCTCCGGTCGGCCGAGCGAACGGCTGGCCGACGCCGGCGTCGCCAGCCCGGCCCACGACGCGCGAGTCGCTGCTCGCGCACGCGGTCGGCACCGCCCGGGGGCAGCTCGCCCTCGTCGACGACGTGACGCGACGAGCAGGTCGCCAGCTTCGAGGAGCCTCGTGGCCAGGCGGGCCGCGCGCGAGCCGCTGCAGCACCTGACCGGCACGACCGGGTTCCGCTACGTCGACCTCCAGGTCGGCCCGGGCGTCTTCGTGCCCCGGCCGGAGACCGAGCTGCTCGCCGGCTGGGCGATCGACCGGGCGCGCGAGGCGGGCGAGAACCCCGTCGTCGTCGACCTGTGCACCGGCTCGGGGGCGATCGCTGCGAGCATCGCCGACGAGGTCCCCGCCGCGCGGGTGCACGCCGTCGAGCTCGACCCGGCGGCCTTCGCAGTGGGCCGAGCGCAACCTCGCCGCGACGCGAGGTCGACCTCCGGCTCGGCGACATGGCCGACGCGTTCCCCGACCTCGACGGCACGGTCGACGTGGTGGCCTGCAACCCGCCGTACATCCCCCTCGAGGCGTTCGAGAGCGTCGCCCCCGAGGCCCGCGACCACGACCCGGCGCTGGCGCTGTGGTCGGGGGAGGACGGCCTCGACGCGATGCGCGTGCTCGAGGCCACGGCCGCGCGGCTGCTCCGCCCGGGAGGCTGGGTCGGCGCCGAGCACGCCGACGTGCAGGGCGAGTCGGCGACGCGGGTCTTCCTCGACACCGGTCGCTGGACCGACGTACGCGACCACGAGGACCTGGCAGGTCGTGCGCGCTACGTCGTGGCGCGGCTGGCACGATGACCTCCGTGAGGAGGAACCGCGCGTGAGCACTCGCTACGACCTGGCCGACCCGCAGTCGCCGCGAGGCCGGGCTCGCCGCCGCCGTGACCGCCGTACGCCGGGGCAAGCTGGTCGTGCTCCCCACCGACACCGTCTACGGCCTCGGCGTGGACGCCTTCGACGCCGAGGGCGTGCAGCGCCTCCTCGACGCCAAGGGCCGCGGGCCGCGACATGCCGCCGCCGGTGCTGATCTCCTCCGACACCACCCTCGAGGCCCTCGCGACCGAGCTGCCCGGGCTGGGCCAGCGGCCTGGTCGAGCAGTTCTGGCCGGGCCCGCTCACGATCGTGTGCCGCCAGCAGCCCTCGTTGCGCTGGGACCTCGGGGAGACCCGCGGCACCGTGGCCATCCGGATGCCCGACGACGAGGGCGCCCTCGACCTGCTCGGCCGCACCGGCCCGCTGGCCGTCTCCTCGGCCAACAACACCGGCCACCCGGCGGCCACCAACGCCGACGACGCCGAGGACATGCTCGGCTGGGCGGTCGAGGTGATCCTCGACGGCGGGCCGAGCAACGGCTCGGCCGCCTCCACGATCGTCGACTGCACCGGCACCAGCCCGCGCATCCTGCGCGAGGGTGCGCTGAGCGCGGCCGAGATCGATGCGGTCCTCGAGGGGCTCGGGACCCGGCTGGAGACCCGAGCCGGAGACCGAGCCGGAGCCCGAGCCCGAGACAGAGCCCGATCCGCCGGCGGACCCTGGAACCGACGGTGCGTGAGTACCTCCTCGTCTTCCTCGTGGCCGGCGTCGTCAGCTACCTGCTGTGCGTCTTCGCCCGCGAGCTGGCGATCCGGTCGGGCGCCGTCGCCCGGGTCCGCGACCGCGACGTGCACGCCACCCCGATCCCGTACTTCGGCGGCGTCGCGATGCTCGGCGGCCTCGGCGCGGGACTGCTGGTCGCCCACCACCTGCCGTTCCTGAGCACCTCGCAGCCCTCCGTCTTCCACGACTCCGGCATCGTGCTGATCGGCGGCGCGATGATCTGCGCGGTCGGGCGTCGTCGACGACCTGATCGAGCTCGACGCGCTCACCAAGCTGGGCGGCCAGATCGTCGCCGCCGGCTTCCTCGTGCTCAACGACGTCCAGCTGTGGTCGGTCAAGCTCCCCGGCGTCGACCAGTTCGTCGCTCGACCCGACGCCAGGGCGCGCTGCTCACGATGCTGCTGGTCGTCGGCACCATGAACGCCGTCAACTTCGTCGACGGGCTCGACGGCCTCGCCGGCGGGGTGGTGCTGATCGGGGCGGTCGCGTTCTTCCTGTTCTCCTACCAGCTCGCCGACGCCAACGGCTACACGCTCGCGATCACCGCGGCGATGCTCTGCGCCGCGATGGGTGGCGCCTGCGCCGGCTTCCTGCCGCACAACTTCTTCCCGGCCCGCATCTTCATGGGCGACTCCGGCTCGATGCTGCTCGGGCTGGTGCTCTCCGGGTCGGCGCTCACCCTCACCGGCCAGTTCGCCGACGTCTCCGTCGAGCAGGGCGGGGGCACCGAGGGCTCGATCGTGATGCTGCTGCCGATCCTGCTGCCGGTCTCGATCCTGGTCGTCCCGCTGGCCGACCTCGTCCTGGCCGTCGTACGACGGACCCGGCGCGGCCAGGCGTTCTACCAGCCCGACAAGGAGCACCTGCACCACCGGCTGCTCGAGATCGGGCACAGCCAGCGTCGCGCCGTGCTGATCATGTGGCTGTGGGCCGGCCTGATCGCCTTCGGCGCGGTGCTGATCAGCTCTCTACTCCGGCCCGGTCACCTGGGTCGCTGCTCGCGGTCGGACTGGTCGACGACGGTGCTGCTGACCTTCCTGCTGCCGCGCGTGCAGCGCCCGGGGGAGCCGCGCGTCGAGGACCATCTCGTCCGCTGACCAAGACCCCGGATTTCGACCTCTCCGGACTTTGTGCTAATTTTCACAAGACCGCCGCATGACGACGATCCGACGAGGCCGCCAATGATGACGACCCCCACTCAAGACCCCGAGGGGCTCGGGCACCCGCGTGCGGCCTTCGGCCCGGTCTCGGTCAGCCGTCGGCACCAGAGCGCTGTGATAGTTTCGCGCGGTCGGGGTCGGGTACTCAGGATGCCACCGACCGGACCACCAACAGGTTCTGCAGTCCCGCGCCCCGCATGCGCAGTCTTGAAGAAAGCGACCCGGCCGGATGGGCGATGAGCGTTCCGACAACTCGTTGCGGGGACGCGATCTCGTCGGTCTCGGGGGGCTCCTGGTCGCAGCGGTCGTCGGCGGCATGGTCATCGGACTCGTCGTGGACGACCTGGCAGGCTCCTCGCCCGCCGGCGTCCTCATCGGCATCGCGGTCGGCGTCGTGGTCGGGGCAGTCGGCTTCTGGCTCCGCGTCCGTTCGGCCCTGCGAGACTGAGGTACTCCCATGACGCACCACGACGTGACACCTACCCCCGCCACCGACGCGACCCCGCAGGTCGACGTGGACGTGAGCACCGACGCGGGCCCGTCTCCCCGCTCGCCCCGGGTGAGAAGCCGTCGTTCGGCCGCGTGCTGCGCGACCAGCGCAAGGTCATGCTCGTGGCCCTCGGCCTGGTCGTCGCCGACTTCTGGATCCTGATCCAGCTCGGTGAGTGGACCCTCGCCGGCTGCATCGCCGGAGGCATCGTCCTCGGGCCTGCTGAACCACCTGTACACCGAGTACTGGCTGCTCAAGCTGCTCGCCACGGGCGAGCAGCCGACCCGCAGGTCACTGACCATGTCCACCATCACCCGACTGGCCGTCCTGTCGGTCGTGGCCGTAGGCTGCGCCGTGGCCTTCTGGCCCGCGGGCATCGGCCTCCTGCTGGGGCTGGCCGTGTTCCGACTGATCGCCCTCGTGATGACCACCATCCCGTTGCTCAAGGAGTTGAAGGCCAGTGTCGTGATCGCACCGCTCGAGATCGAGATCCACCCGGGCGAGCACCCCGAGGGTCACCTCTTCGGGTGGACGTTCAACCTGGACACGATCTGGGTCACGGTCGTCGCCGGAGCCATCGTGGTCGCCCTCGGTTTCTGGGCGAAGACGAAGCTCACCGAGGAGACCGAGGACCACGTCCCCACCAAGATCCAGCTGGTCTGGGAGACGATCATCGAGCAGGTGACCAAGCAGGTCACCGACAACCTCGGCAAGCCGAACCCGTTCGTGATCCCGCTGGCGACGGCGCTGTTCTTCTTCATCCTGATCGCCAACTGGATCGAGGTCTTCCCGACCGAGCTCAACGAGAACGTGCACATCCTGCCGTCGCCGACCGCCGACACCAACCTCACCTACGCGATGGCGGCCCTGGTGATCGTCGGGGTGTGGACCTTCGGCATCCGGCAGAAGGGCCTGAAGGGCTACCTCAAGCACTTCCTCGAGCCCTACCCCGACCTGCTGCCGCTGAACATCCTCGAGGAGCTGGTCAAGCCGATCACGCTGGCCCTGCGACTCTTCGGCAACATCTTCGCCGGCGGCATCATGCTCGGCCTGATCGCCGGGCTGGTCAGCCTGGCGCCGGCCAACATCCCCGTCGGCGGCTTCCTGGCGGCGGTCCTGAACGTGATCTGGAAGCTGTTCGACACCATGTTCCTCGGTGGTCTGCAGGCGTTCATCTTCGCCCTGCTGACCGTCCTGTACTTCGGGATGGCCGGCGGAGACCACGGCGACGAGCACGACGAGCACGACACCGCGGCCGACAAGAAGTCGGCCGAACCCGAACCAGCGCACTGAGCCTCCGGGCACAGGCGCACCAGAGGTAACCAGAGCGCCGGGCAACCGGCGCCCAACCAAGGAGAGAAACTGACATGGCAGTAAGCGATTCGGCAGTCACGACGGCTGGCGCGTTCATCGGCGGTGGCATTGCGCTGGCCGGCGGGGCGATCGGCGCCGGTGTTGGTGACGGCCTGGCCGGTTCGTCGTACATCGAGGGCGTCGCCCGTCAGCCCGAGGCCCAGGGCCGTCTCCAGACGATCTTCTTCCTGACCGTCGGTCTGGTCGAGGCGATGTTCTTCATCAACCTGGCCTTCATGGCGCTGTTCGTCTTCGTCCTCGGCTGAGCAGGGCGTCAAGAGAACTAGGCCACACCCGAGCAAAGGACCGGATTGATGGTGCACGTGACCGCGGGAATCGTCCCGCTGGCGAGCAACTTCCTGGTGCCCAACGGCACCTTCTTCGTCGAGCTGATCGCGTTCGGGATCATCGTCTGGATCCTGGCGAAGTTCGTCATCCCGCCGATCAACCGGGCGATGACGGCGCGTCAGGAGGCGATCCGCGAGCAGTTCGCCGAGCTCGACGAGGCCAAGGACGACGCCCACAAGGCCGAGGAAGAGTTCAAGGCCCTGATCGCGGACGCCCGCCACGAGGCCGCCAAGATCCGCGAGGACGCGCGCGAGCAGGGCGCCCAGATCGTCTGCGAGGCGCGCGACCAGGCCCAGAGCGAGGCCGCCCGCATCGTCGAGCACGGCCACGCGCAGGTCCGGGCCGAGCGTCAGCAGGCCGTCGCCTCGCTGCGCGCCGAGGTCGGCACGCTGGCGATCGACCTCGCCGGCCGCATCGTCGGCGAGAGCCTCGAGGACGACGAGCGCAGCACGCGCGTCGTCGACCGGTTCCTGGCCGACGTCGAGGCGATGCAGACCGCCGAGGCTGCCGCCCAGGACGGAGACCGCTGATGCTGCGTGGCGCCTCCGCCGAGGCCAAGGACGAGCTGGGCTCTCGACTCGAGGGCTCCTCGGGCGACGCCGCCACGATCGGTGAGGAGCTCTTCGCCGTGACGGCCGTGCTCCGCCGCGAGGCAGCGGTGCGGCGGATCGCCACGGACGCCTCGATCGAGGGCGACGCCAAGGCGGGCCTGATGGGCAACGTCTTCGGCAACGCCCTCGGCGCCGACGTCGCTCGACCTGGTCAAGGACGCCGTCAAGCGTCGCTGGACCTCGACGCGCGACCTCGCCGACGTCATCGAGTACCTCGGCGTGATGGCCACCGTCCGGTCCGCCGGCGACTCGGGTGGACGGATCAGCGACGAGCTGTTCGAGGTGCGCCAGACCGTCGACGGCCACGCCGACCTGCGCTCGGCGCTCTCCGACCCCGCCCGCAGCACCGGCGACAAGCGCGACCTGCTGCACCAGCTGTTCGACGGCAAGGTCCAGCCGGCGACCCTGCTGCTCGTCGGGCAGGCCGTCAGCGGCAGCCACGGCTCGATCGACCGCGGGCTCGAGGAGTTCCAGCACATCGCGGCCGAGGCCAAGAACGAGAAGATCGCGACCGTGCACACCGCCCGGGAGCTGGCCGACAGCGAGCTCGACCGGCTGGCCGAGGCGCTGTCGCAGCAGTACGGCGCGTCGGTGCACCTGCAGGTCGTGGTCGACCCCGACGTCCTCGGCGGACTCCGGGTCGAGATCGGTGACGACGTCATCGACGGCACCGTGGCCAGCAAGCTCGACGACGCCCAACGCAAGCTCGCCGGCTGACCCCGGCGCTCAAGACAACTCCAGCAGACCCCGAGGAAAAGGGAAGAGGCACGAGAAGATGACGGAGCTTTCGATTCGTCCGGAGGAGATCCGCGACGCGCTCCAGAAGTACGTCGAGGACTACAAGCCTGCGGCGGCGAGCAAGGAAGAGGTCGGCACGGTCTCGGAGACCGCCGACGGCATCGCGCGCATCACCGGCCTTCCCTCCTGCATGGCCAACGAGCTGCTCGAGTTCGAGGACGGCACCCAGGGCATCGCCCTGAACCTCGACACCCGCGAGATCGGCGTCGTCGTCCTCGGTGACTTCGCCGGCATCGAGGAGGGCCAGACGGTCCGCCGTACGGGCGAGATCCTCTCGGTCCCCGTGGGTGACAAGTTCCTCGGTCGCGTGATCGACCCGCTCGGCACCCCGATCGACGGCCTCGGCGACATCGAGGACGAGGGTCGTCGCGCCCTGGAGCTCCAGGCTCCCGGCGTGATGGCGCGCAAGTCGGTGCACGAGCCGCTCGCGACCGGCATCAAGGCGATCGACTCGATGACCCCGATCGGCCGCGGCCAGCGCCAGCTGATCATCGGCGACCGCTCGACCGGCAAGACGACGATCGCGATCGACACGATCATCAACCAGAAGCAGAACTGGGAGACCGGCGACGAGGACAAGCAGGTCCGCTGCATCTACGTCGCCATCGGCCAGAAGGGCTCGACCATCGCCGCCGTGCGTGGCGCCCTCGAGGAGGCCGGCGCGCTGGAGTACACGACCATCGTGGCCTCCCCGGCGTCCGACTCCGCGGGCTTCAAGTACCTCGCGCCGTACACCGGCTCGGCCATCGGCCAGCACTGGATGTACGACGGCAAGCACGTGCTGATCGTCTTCGACGACCTCACCAAGCAGGCCGAGGCCTACCGCGCCGTGTCGCTGCTGCTGCGCCGCCCGCCGGGTCGTGAGGCCTACCCGGGCGACGTCTTCTACCTGCACAGCCGTCTGCTCGAGCGCTGCGCGAAGCTCTCCGACGACCTCGGACACGGCTCGATGACCGGCCTGCCGATCATCGAGACCAAGGCCAACGACGTGTCGGCGTACATCCCGACCAACGTCATCTCGATCACCGACGGCCAGATCTTCCTGCAGTCCGACCTGTTCGCGTCCAACCAGCGCCCGGCCATCGACGTCGGTGTCTCGGTGTCGCGAGTCGGTGGTGCGGCCATGACCAAGGCGATGAAGACCGTCACCGGTTCGCTCAAGGTCGACCTGGCGCAGTTCCGCGCGATGGAGGCGTTCGCGATGTTCGCCTCCGACCTCGACGCGGCGTCGCGTCAGCAGCTCGACCGCGGTCAGCGGCTGATGGCGCTGCTCAAGCAGCCGCAGTACTCGCCCTACCCGCTGCAGGACATGACCGTCTCGCTGTGGCTGGGCACCTCGGGTCGCCTCGACAAGGTGCCGACCGAGGACGTGCTGCGCTTCGAGCAGGAGTTCCTCGACTTCGTCCGCCGCTCGCACGGTGACCTCCTGGACGCCATCGCCGAGCAGCCAGAAGTTCGAGGACGAGACCGAGAGCGGGCTCGAGAAGGCGTACGACGACTTCCTCGACCAGTTCGAGACCAGCGAGGGCGGCTCGATCAAGGCCGGCCACGAGGAGCACGAGGCTCTCGAGGACGAGGACATCGACCAGGAGCAGATCGTCAAGCAGAAGAAGGGCTGACGCAGCCATGGCGGTATCCCTGCGCGAGTACCGCGCGCGGATCAAGTCGACCGAGTCGATGAAGAAGATCACGCGCGCGATGGAGCTCATCGCCGCGTCCCGGATCATCAAGGCGCAGCAGCGGGCCCAGGCGGCAGCGCCGTACGCCCGCGAGCTGACCCGGGCGGTCTCCGCGGTGGCGACGTACTCCAACGTCGACCACCCGCTGACCACCGAGCCGGAGGACCCGAAGCGGGCCGCGATCCTCGTGGTCACCAGTGACCGCGGGCTGGCCGGCGCCTACTCCTCGAGCGTGCTCAAGGAGGCCGAGCGCCTGCGCACCCGGCTCGAGGACGAGGGCAAGAAGGTCGACACTCTACGTCTCCGGACGCAAGGGCGAGGCCTACTACCGCTTCCGCGGCCGCACCATCGTCGAGGCGTGGACCGGTCACAGCGACCAGCCCAACTACGAGGTCGCCGAGGCCATCGGCAACGCGCTGATCGGCGCCTTCATCAACGACGAGGACACCGCGAAGACGATCGAGGAGGGTGACGACGACCCGCGAGCTGCACCCCGGTGTGGACGAGGTCCACGTCGTCTTCACGCAGTTCCGCTCGATGCTCGTCCAGGAGCCGCGCGACATCCGGCTGCTGCCGCTCGAGGTCGTCGAGGGCGAGGAGACGCCCGAGAGCGACGAGGTGCTGCCGCTCTACGAGTTCGAGCCGTCACCGGAGGAGGTGCTCGACGGGCTGCTTCCGAAGTACGTCCAGAGCCGCATCTTCTTCGCGCTGCTGCAGGCCGCGGCCTCCGAGCTCGCCGCCCGTCAGAAGGCGATGAAGTCCGCGACGGACAACGCCGACGAGCTGATCAAGAAGTACACCCGTACCGCCAACCAGGCCCGTCAGGCCGGCATTACCCAGGAAATCAGCGAGATTGTCGGTGGCGTGAACGCGCTCGCCGACGCCCAAGCCGGGAGTGAGTGAGAGACATGACTGCCACCGTTGAAGAGAACAAGACCGAGGGCGGCTCCACCGGCGTCGGCCGCATCGCCCGCGTCATCGGCCCGGTCGTCGACGTGGAGTTCCCCGTCGACAACATGCCGGAGATGTACAACAAGCTCGAGGTCGACCTCGAGCTGCTCGGCGAGACGAGGGTCCTCTCCCTCGAGGTCGCGCAGCACATCGGCGACGGCATGGTCCGCGCCATCTCGCTGCAGCCGACCGACGGCCTCGTCCGTGGCGCCCAGGTCCGCGACACCGGCGGCCCGATCTCGGTGCCCGTGGGCGACGTGACCAAGGGCCACGTGTTCAACGCGCTCGGCGAGTGCCTCAACCTCGAGGAGGGCGAGGAGCTCGACGTCAAGGAGCGTTGGGGCATCCACCGCAAGGCGCCCGCCTTCGACCAGCTCGAGTCCAAGACCGAGATGTTCGAGACCGGCATCAAGGTGATCGACCTGCTCGCGCCGTACGTCCAGGGCGGCAAGATCGGCCTGTTCGGCGGTGCCGGTGTGGGCAAGACCGTGCTGATCCAGGAGATGATCGCCCGCGTCGCGAAGGACCACGGTGGTGTGTCCGTGTTCGCCGGCGTCGGCGAGCGCACCCGTGAGGGCAACGACCTGATCCAGGAGATGGAGGAGGCCGGCGTCATCGGCCAGACCGCCCTCGTCTTCGGCCAGATGGACGAGCCGCCGGGCACCCGCCTGCGCGTCGCGCTGTCGGGCCTGACGATGGCGGAGTACTTCCGCGACGTGCAGAACCAGGACGTGCTGCTGTTCATCGACAACATCTTCCGGTTCACGCAGGCCGGGTCCGAGGTCTCCACGCTGCTCGGCCGGATGCCGTCCGCGGTGGGCTACCAGCCCAACCTCGCCGACGAGATGGGCACGCTCCAGGAGCGGATCACCTCGACGCGTGGTCACTCGATCACCTCGATGCAGGCGATCTACGTGCCGGCGGACGACTACACCGACCCGGCCCCGGCGGCGACCTTCGCGCACCTCGACGCGACCACCGAGCTCTCGCGTGAGATCGCGTCGCTCGGTATCTACCCCGCGGTGGACCCGCTGACGTCGACCTCGCGGATCCTCGACCCGCAGTACATCGGCAAGGACCACTACGACTGCGCCGTCCGGATCAAGCAGATCCTCCAGCGCAACAAGGAGCTGCAGGACATCATCGCGATCCTCGGTGTCGACGAGCTCTCCGAAGAGGACAAGGTCATCGTGTCCCGCGCCCGCCGCATCCAGCGGTTCCTGTCGCAGAACACCTACGTGGCCAAGCAGTTCACCGGTCTCGAGGGCTCGACGGTCCCGATCGCCGACACCATCGAGGCGTTCAACAAGATCGCCGACGGTGACTACGACCACGTGGCCGAGCAGGCGTTCTTCATGTGCGGTGGCCTCGACGACGTCGAGCGCAAGTGGGAAGAGATCCAGAAGCAGACCGGTCAGGGCGGCGACGACTCGTGAGCGACGACACCCTCCAGGTCGAGCTGGTCGCTGCCGACCGGCTCGTCTGGTCCGGCGAGGCGAAGGTCGTCAACGCCCGCACCGCGGGTGGCGAGATCGGCATCCTGGCCAACCACATGCCGGTGCTCTCGCTGCTCGAGGCCGGGGTGGTCGAGATCGAGACCGCCGACGGCGAGACCTGCGCTGGCCGCGGTCGACGACGGCTTCCTCTCGGTGGCCGCCAACCGGGTCTCGATCCTGGCCGGCCACGCCGACCTGGCCAGCGACATCGACGCCGGCGAGGCCCGCTCGGAGCTCGACGCGGGCGCGCGGCGAGGGCGACGACCACCGCAGCGCAGGCCGAGGTACGCCGTCTCGAGGCGCGCGTCCGGGCCGCCGAGAGGGCGTCCTGACCGCAGTCACCGACCTGATCGACGCACGAGGGCCGTCCCGGTTTCCGGGGCGGCCCTCGGTCGTGCCCGGACATCTCCTAGTCTGTGACCTCACCCACGGCTTGGCGGGAAGAGGACTCGATGCCGGTATGGCAATGGCTGCTCGACTCAGCTGGTGCCGTCCTGCTCCTGATCCTGCTCTTCGGGCTGCTGCTCGTCCTGCGTCGGCGACTGCTCTCCCGGCACGGCGGCACCTTCGAGCTCAGCGTCCGTGAGAAGCGGCTGGCCGACGGCCGCGGCTGGGTGCTCGGCATGGGCCGCTACCGCGAGGACTCGCTCGAGTGGTTCCGCATCTTCTCCCCGCTGCCCGGCCCGAGACGCGCCTGGCGCCGCAACGACCTCGCCGTCCTCTCCCAGCGCGACGCCCGAGGGCGCCGAGGAGTTCGCGCTGTACGCCGGCCACGTCGTCGTGGTCTGCCGCACCCCGCGCGGTGAGGCCGAGCTGGCGATGAGCCCGAGCTCGCTGACCGGGCTGCAGTCGTGGCTCGAGGCGGGGCCGCCGGGGTCGCGGCCGTCGCGGTAGGGGCTGCAGGTTTCCCCGGCGCCGGGGAAACCGGGGGCGGCGGCAATTTCGCCTGCCAGCCCACAGATTGCCTGCCAGCCCCACCGATTTGTTCCGCGGGCTAGGGCTCGGGGTCTCAGGGAGTCGCCGCGCTCGCCGCCCGGGACCCAGAGCACGTCGCCGTTCTCGCGGTTCGCGTGGCGGGCCAGGATGAACAGCAGGTCCGAGAGCCGGTTGAGGTAGGTGATCGCGAGGACGTTCATCGAGTCGGCGTACTCCGCGTACGCCGCCCAGGCGGATCGCTCCGCGCGGCGGCAGACCGTGCGCGCGACGTGGAGGTGGGCGGCCGCGAGGGTGCCGCCGTTGAGGATGAACGAGCGCAGCTTGGGCAGCTCCTCGTTGTAGTGGTCGCACCAGCCCTCGAGGCGGTCGACGTACTCCTGCTCGATGCGCAGCGGCGGGTACTCCGGGTTCTCCACCACCGGCGTGCAGAAGTCCGCGCCGACGTCGAAGAGGTCGTTCTGCACGTGCGTCAGCACGGCGGCGACGTCGTCCTCGATCTCGCCGGTCGCGAGCACCACGCCGAGGTGGGCGTTGGTCTCGTCGACGTCGGCGTACGCCTGGAGCCGTGAGTCGGTCTTGCCGGTCTCGCTCATGTCGCCGAGGCGGGTCGTGCCGGCGTCGCCGGTGCGCGTGTAGATGCGCGTCAGGTTGACCATGCAGCCAGCGTAGAGGGGTCCCTACCTGCGCACTGGGCCCGCCCGCGCGTCACTAGAGTGACCGACGTGGGCAGCTTCCGTGTGGTCTCCGAGGGTCCGCTGACCCGACCGCTCTCGGGCACGGTCCACGTGGGCGGCGCGAAGAACTCCGCGCTGAAGCTGATGGCCGCCTCGCTGCTCGCGCCCGGCCGGTCGGTGATCCACAACGTCCCCAACATCCTCGACGTGGCCGTGATGGGCCAGCTGCTGCGCCAGCTCGGCTGCACCGTCGAGATCGCCTACCCCGGCGACGCCGACCCGACCTGCGAGCCGACGTCCGGGCGCGCCACGATCGAGGTGCCCGAGGAGCTCGAGCACAAGGCCCCCTACGAGCTCGTACGACGCCTCCGGGCATCGATCGCCGTGCTGGGTCCGCTCGTCGCCCGGTGTCGTCGCGCCAGCGTGGCCCTGCCCGGCGGCGACGCGATCGGCTCGCGTGGCCTGGACATGCACATCCTCGGGCTGCAGGAGCTCGGTGCCGTCGTACGCATCGAGCACGGGCAGGTCGTCGCCGAGGTGCCCGACGGCCTGCGCGGCGCCAACCTCTGGCTCGACTTCCCCTCGGTCGGAGCCACCGAGAACCTCGTGATGGCGGCGGTGCTGGCGCAGGGGACGACGGTCATCGACAACGTCGCCCGCGAGCCCGAGATCATCGACCTCTGCGAGATGCTCGTCGGGATGGGCGCCCGCATCGACGGGATCTCCACCTCGACGCTGGTCATCGAGGGCGTCGACCGGCTGCACCCGGTCGAGCACACCACGGTCACCGACCGCATCGTCACCGGCACCTGGGTCTTCGCCAGCGCCATCGCCGGGGGCGACCTGCACATCAGCGGAGGCGTGGCCCACCACCTCGACATCGTGCTCGACAAGCTGGTCGCCTCGGGGGCCGAGATCGAGCCGGGGGAGACCGGCTTCACGGTGCACACCCACAAGCGGCTGGACTCCTTCGACGTGGCCACGCTGCCCTACCCGGGGTTCCCGACCGACCTGCAGCCGTTCGCGATGGCGCTGGCGTCGGTGTCCTCGGGCACCGCGATGATCACCGAGAACGTCTTCGAGGCGCGGTTCATGTTCGCCCAGGAGCTGGCCCGGCTCGGCTCGGACCTGCGCACCGACGGCCACCATGCCGTCGTACGCGGAGTGCCGATGCTGTCGGGTGCTCCGGTGGTCGCCCACGACATCCGCGCCGGGGCCGCCCTGGTGCTGGCCGGCCTGGCCGCGCAGGGCACCACCGAGGTCGCCGAGTCGCAGCACATCGACCGCGGATATCCGTGGTTCGCCGAGGCCCTCGCCTCGGTCGGCGCCGAGGTCAGCCGACTACCTGACTGATTTTCTCGAAGAAATGCGGTCAGAGGAGTATTTTCGGTACCACCCAGCGCGTCATGTCATCGAAAGGGCGCGACGCGCGCCGATAGTTGGGCACGGCACAGGGGAGGCCCGATGGAGCACGCGGGTGATGGAGGAGCCGGGAGCGACACACTGGAGCTCTCTGGTTCTCTCGACGTGCGCCGCACCGCCGAGCTCCGGGACCAGGTCTACGGCCTGCTGGCCACCGGCACCGGCGACGTCGTCGTCGACATCAGCCAGGTCATCTCCATCGACATGACCACCCTGAAGCTGTTCGCCGTCGCCAACCGGACCGCCGAGCGCGAGGGGCGCCACGTGGTGCTGCGCGGCGCGACTCCGGGCGTACGCCGCCTGCTGCACCTCGCCCACCTGCGCTCGACGGATCCCGCTCGAGCGCGCGCAGGGTCCCTCCGCGGTCCGAACCCGTGTGACCCATCACGCACGGTGACCCATCCAACAAGCCTTACCCACCGGTAGGGATCGGGCCTACCCTCAGCCACATGAACGACAAGCCCCCAGCGAGGCCCGAGAAGGACCGCCCGTGGGTGATGAGGACCTACGCCGGTCACTCGTCCGCGGCCGAGTCCAACAAGCTCTACCGGATGAACCTCGCCAAGGGGCAGACCGGCCTGTCGGTGGCCTTCGACCTGCCCACGCAGACCGGGCTACGACCCGGACTCGCCGCTCTCACGCGGTGAGGTCGGCAAGGTCGGCGTGCCGATCCCGCACCTCGGCGAGATGCGTCGCCTGTTCGAGGACATCCCGCTCACGGAGATGAACACCTCGATGACCATCAACGCCACGGCGATGTGGCTGCTGGCGCTCTACCAGGTGGTGGCCGAGGAGCAGAACCCCGACCTCGAGCCGCTCGAGGTGGCCCACCAGCTCGCGGGCACGACGCAGAACGACATCATCAAGGAGTACCTCTCCCGCGGGACCTACGTCTTCCCGCCCGAGCACTCGCTGCGGCTGATCTCCGACGTCATCTCCTACACCGTCAACGAGATCCCGAAGTGGAACCCGATCAACATCTGCAGCTACCACCTGCAGGAGGCCGGCGCGACGCCGACGCAGGAGCTCGCCTACGCGCTGTGCACGGCGATCGCGGTGCTCGACACGGTCAAGGACTCAGGTCAGGTCTCCGAGGACGACTTCGGCAAGGTCGTCGGCCGGATCTCCTTCTTCGTCAACGCCGGCGTGCGGTTCGTCGAGGAGACCTGCAAGATGCGCGCGTTCGTGCGGCTGTGGGACGAGATCACGCGCGAGCGCTACGGCGTCACCGACGAGAAGATGCGCCGCTTCCGCTACGGCGTCCAGGTCAACTCGCTCGGCCTGACCGAGGCGCAGCCGGAGAACAACGTGCAGCGCATCGTGCTCGAGATGCTCGGGGTGACGCTGAGCAAGAACGCCCGCGCCCGCGCCGTACAGCTGCCGGCGTGGAACGAGGCGCTCGGCCTCCCGCGTCCGTGGGACCAGCAGTGGTCGCTGCGGCTGCAGCAGGTGCTGGCCTTCGAGTCCGACCTGCTGGAGTACGACGACATCTTCGAGGGCTCCGTCGTCATCGAGGCCAAGGTGTCCCAGCTCGCCGAGGACGCTCGCGCCGAGATGGACCGCGTGCAGGCGATGGGCGGAGCGATCGCGGCCGTGGAGTCGGGCTACATGAAGCAGGCGCTCGTGAGCTCGCACTCCGCCCGCCGGGCCCGCATCGAGAGCGGCGAGGACATCGTCGTCGGCGTGAACAAGTACGAGACGACCGCGCCGTCGCCGCTGACCGCCGACCTCGACGCCGCCATCCAGGCCGCCGACCCCGAGGCGGAGCGCTCGGCGATCGCCGGGCTCGAGGAGTGGCGGGGCCAGCGCGACCAGGCCGAGGTCGATCGTGCGCTCGAGGGGCTCGCCGACGCTGCCAAGACCGACACCAACCTGATGCAGGCCACGCTGGTCGCCGCCCGTGCCGGCGCGACCACGGGCGAGTGGGCCGGGACGCTGCGCGAGGTGTTCGGCGAGTTCCGGGCGCCGACCGGTGTCTCGGGAGCCGTCGGCGTCGCCGAGGCGGGCCAGGAGCTCACCGAGGTGCGCGAGATGGTCAAGGCGACCGGCGACGAGCTGGGCGGACGGCTGCGGCTGCTCGTCGGCAAGCCGGGGCTCGACGGCCACTCCAACGGCGCCGAGCAGGTCGCCGTGCGCGCCCGCGACGCCGGGTTCGAGGTCGTCTACCAGGGCATCCGCCTGACCCCCGAGCAGATCGTGGCCGCGGCCGTCGCCGAGGACGTCCACTGCGTGGGCCTCTCGATCCTCTCCGGGTCGCACATGGAGCTGGTGCCCGACGTGCTCGACCAGATGAAGGCCGCCGGCCTGGAGGACATCCCGGTGATCGTCGGCGGGATCATCCCCGACCGTGACGCGCGGGCCCTCAAGGAGCTCGGCGTGGCCGACGTGTTCACCCCGAAGGACTTCAGCCTGACCCAGGCGATGGCCGGCATCGTCCGGGCCATCCGCGCGGCGCACGAACTGGTCTAGAAAAGAGCCCGGTCAATCCGGACTTGCCCGCTTGTTGCGCCTTGCGACAGGCCGCGGCGTCGTAGTGTGCGTCTGGACGTCACGTGTGGCCGGGAGACTCGGCTGCCTCGGGCTCGACGCAAGGCGGATCGACACATGGAGATGCTGCACGACGAGGAGCAGTGGGAGTTCGACGCGCTCGCGGACATGGTGCTCACGTCCGACGAGGCGATCGTCCTGGCTGACCCCGATGGCGTCGTCGTGCTCGCGAACAAGGCGGCGGGCGAGATCGTCGGCGTACCCCACGAGCAGATGCCGGGCCACACCGTCGAGGACTTCGGCCGCGAGTCGATGCACCTCTTCCAGAAGGTCGCCGTGGGCGCCGTCGTGGCGAACAACATCGAGATCACCGTGCGTGACGCCAAGCTGCGCCACACCAACGGCACCTCGAGCACCGTCGACCTGACGCTCAGCCCGACGCGCACCGACCGTGGGCCGTTGGTGGCCATCGGGATGCGCGAGCCCAACGACAAGTACCGCCAGACCAAGCTGTTCCGTGGCCTGCTCGAGGCGGCGCCCGACGGCATGGTCATCGTCAACCGCGACGGCGTCATCGTGCTGGTCAACGCCCAGGTCGAGAAGCTGTTCGGCTACGAGCGCGCCGAGCTCGTGGGGGAGCCGGTCGAGATCCTCGTCCCCGACCGCTTCTCCGGCATGCACATGGCCTTCCGGTCCGGCTACGTCAGCGAGCCGCGCACCCGTCCCATGGGCCTGGCCGGTGACCTCCACGCGCGACGCAAGGACGGCACCGAGTTCCCGATCGAGGTCACGCTGTCGCCGCTGGAGACCGACGAGGGCCTGCTCGTCTCGGCCGCCGTGCGCGACATCTCCGAGCGGCGCCGCATGCAGGAGGAGAACGACCGGGTGAAGGACGAGTTCTTCGCCACCGTCTCCCACGAGCTGCGGACGCCGTTGACCTCGATGATCGGCTACGGCGAGCTGATGACCGACCTCGAGGAGCTCAGCCCGCAGGGCCAGCGGTTCCTCTCGGTGATCGTGCGCAGCGCCGAGCGCGAGCTGCGCCTGGTCGACGACCTGCTGACGCTGGTCGCGATCGAGGAGTCGGGACTCGCGATCCGGTCGGCGGAGATCGACCTCGAGCGGGTGGTCCGCGAGGCCGTCGAGGCGGTCCGGCCGCGCGCCGAGGAGGCGCAGCTGTCGGTGTCGATGGAGACCCCCGGCACCGCCGTACCCATGTTCGGCGACCGCGACCGGCTCGGCCAGGCGATGGACAACCTGCTCTCCAACGCCATCAAGTTCACCCCGGCCGAGGGCCGCGTGCGTGTGGTGCTGCGGACCGCGACGACCTCGGCCGAGATCGACGTCATCGACACCGGCGTCGGCATCGGCGACGAGGACCCGGACGCCCTCTTCGAACGACTCTTCCGCTCCTCGGCCGCGGTGGCCCAGCAGACGCCCGGCGCCGGACTCGGACTCACCATCGCGCTGGCGATCGTCGAGGCGCACGCCGGCACGATCGAGGTGGTCAGCAGTGGACCGGAGGGAACGACGTTCCGGATGACCTTCCCGCTGCGCCCGGGCGGGTCCGCGAGCGCGTCCTAGCGGGCTAGAACGCCTGTGGCCTCATCGAGGACTAATGACGCCCCTTGGGCCGGAATAGACGATTCTGTCCCCGATCACGATGTGGTTGGTGCTTGCTTCGTTAACAACCCATGACGTAGATACAGAGTCAGTCTGCATTCCTCGGGAAATGTGAAGAAAATCTGCTCTTCATCGGGGAATGAACATGCGCCCGCAAGACGAGAGTGCCCGCGCCCGGTCGCGCGCCGGACGCTTCGTCGCGTCCGTCGTACTCCTGGGCGTCGGCCTCGCGGCGCTGAGCCTGCTGCCCTCGACCCCGCCGCCGGCGCGGGCCGCTGATCCCATCTGCACGATCTCGGCGAAGCTGGTCAACTCCTGCCGGCCGTGGATCGGAGCAGAGTCCGGTGGGTACGGCGGGCTCAGCAGCACGGCGTTCCGGGCCCGGATGCTGGAACACGAGGCACGCGTCGGGCCGTCCGCTCGACATCGTGCACGCCTACACCGGGGTGGGTGCGGTGCTGAGCAGCGACATCCGCACCCTCGCCCGGCGGCCGAACACCATCGCCCTGGTCAACTGGCGGGTCTCGTTCAACTGGCCGGCGGGCGACGGGCGCAGCGCCACCGTCAACACCCAGATCGATGCCATGGCCAACAGCATCAAGTCACTGGGGACCAGCAAGATCATGCTCACCGTCTACCACGAGCCCGAGGGCAGCATCTCGGCCGGCGGCTCCCCGAGCTGCCCGGCCCAGAACCTCAACGGCACCTCGGGTTCGACCACCGACTACGTCAACATGTGGCAGAACGTGCGGCACCGGTTCGACGCCCTCGGGGTGACCAACGTCGTCTGGGTGATGAACTACACCGGCTACGTCACCGGGCAGTGCCTGACCAAGGACCTGTGGCCGGGCAACGACTACGTCGACTGGGTGATGTGGGACCCGTACCCGAAGAACGCGTCCTGGACCGCGACCGTCAGCAGCTTCTACAACTACCTGACCAACAACAGCGACGCCGAGCACGACTTCCTGTCCAAGCCCTGGGGGCTCTCCGAGTACGGGTACATCGGGAGCAACCAGACGGTCGGGTACGCGATGTACGACGAGGCACGCCGCAACCTTCAGAACGGCGTCGCACCCGAAGCTGAAGGCGTACATCGTCTGGGACAACTACACCTCCAGCAGCCACGACGACCGGGTCGGGTACGCCGAGACGCACGTCGCCGACCCCGTCGAGCAGGAGCACTACAACGCCTTCGTCAACGATCCGCTGCTCGTGGGGACAGCAGTGCCCGAGCCGACCGACCAGTCGGCGCCGACCGCCGCGGTGTCGGCCCCACTCGACGGCGCCAGCGTGTCCGGCACGGTCGCGGTGACCGGGACCGCCTCCGACGACACCGGCGTGGTGGGCGTCGACCTGCTGATCGACGAGGACACGCTGTCGTCGGCCGAGCCGGACGACGACGGGGGCGTCACCCTCGAGTGGAACAGCGCCACCGTGCCCAACGGGACCTACACGTTGAAGCTCCGCGCGCGGGACGCCGCAGGCAACCACGGTCTGTCCGACGAGGTCAGGGTGACGGTGGACAACGTGGACGAGGAGAAACCGACACCTCCCTCGGGACTGGTCGGGGAGTGGCGCCGTCCGAGCCAGATCGCCCTGAGCTGGTCGGCAGCGACCGACAACGGAGCCGTCACCGGCTACCGCGTCTACCGGGACGGCACCGAGGTGACCACCCTGGGTCCGACCACGAACGAGTTCGTCGACGCGGGCGTCGCGAACCTGAACACCCACACCTACACCGTCTCGGCGCTCGATGCCGCCGGCAACGAGAGCGACCAGAGCGACCCGGCCGTGGTCCCGACGGGCGACGACACCGCACCCTCGACGCCCACGCTGGGGGCCGTGCTGAGCGCCGAGGACGAGGCGACCTTGACCTGGGACGCCTCGACCGACAACGGGAGCGTGGCCGGCTACCGGGTCTATCGCGACGGCGAGCTGCTGGCCGACGTCGGCCCGGCCACGCGCACTCTCGTCGACGACGGTCTCGACGACGCCGCCACCTACGTCTACCGGGTCGCGGCGTACGACGACGCGGGCAACGCCAGCCCGCTGAGCGACTCCGACTCGGTGACCACCCCGGACTCCACGGAACCCAGCGCGCCGGCCGACCTCAGGGCGGTGTCCGCTCCGCAGAGCGTGGCGCTCACCTGGCAGGCAGCCTCGGACAACGTCGGTGTGGCCGACTATGTCGTCTACCGCGACGGGCTGCCGGTTGCCACCCTCGACGCGACGGCGAGGTCGTGGACCGACACGGCGTTGGTGGGCAGCACGCTGCACCGCTACCAGCTCACCGCGCACGACGAGTCGGGCCACGAGAGTGCGAAGAGCAACGAGGTGGCGCGGACCGTCGACTCGACCCCACCCACGGTGCCGTCGAACCTGGCGGCGGTGTCCTCGCCCACGAGCGTGGCGTTGACCTGGGGTGGGTCGACCGACGCGGGCGGGGTGACGAACTACGTGGTCTACCGCGATGCGTTGCCGGTGGCGACGCTCGGAAGCACGGCGAGGTCCTGGACCGACACCGCCCTGGTGGGTACGACGCTGCACCGCTACCGGGTCACCGCTCGCGACGCGAGCGGCAACGAGAGCGCCAAGAGCAACGAGGTCGCCCGGACGATCGACAGCACCCCGCCATCGGCGCCGCTCCAGCCTGGCTGCGGTGTCCTCGCCGGCGAGCGTGGCGCTGACCTGGGGCGCCGCGACCGACAACGTGGGCGTCACGAACTACGTGGTCTACCGCGACGGGCTGCCGCGGGCGACGTTGGGCAGCACGGCGAGGTCCTGGACCGACACGGCCCTGGTGGGCAGCACCCTGCACCGCTACCAGGTGACGGCGCGTGACGCGACGGGCAACGAGAGCGCGAGGAGCAACCAGGTGACCAGGACCCTGGCCGACACCACGGCACCCTCGACCCCGACCCGGCTGGCCGGCTCGCTGTCCGGCCTCACCGTCCGGCTGACCTGGACGGGATCGACGGACAACGTGGGTGTGGCCGGCTACACCATCTACCGTGCGGGCGTCGCCATCGGGACGAGCACCACCGCGGCGTACACCGACAGCACGCCGCCGCTCGGTCGCGCGTCGAGCTACACCGTCCGGGCGCGGGACGCAGCGGGCAACCTGAGTGCCGCCTCCACCGCCGTCAGCGTGACCGTCCCCACGGACAAGACCGCGCCGACCACGCCGAGCGGCCTGCGCGTCACCATCGGCGCGACCGGGACGAGGCAGATCACGATCGCGTGGAACGCCTCGACCGACAACGTCGGCGTGACCAGCTACTACCTCTACCGCGCCAACGCGAAGTACAAGCTGCTCGGCAAGGTGACCAGCTACGTCGACACCGGCCTCAAGGCGGGGACCAAGTACACCTACAAGGTCTACGCGCTCGACGCCGCGAGCAACTGGAGCGGCGCCTCCGCCAACATCAGCGGGACAGCGCGCTAGGTCGGCTCAGAAGAGTCGGTCCGTCGGGTCGTCCATGCCGCGCAGCAGGTCGTAGTCGACGACCGCGCAGGCGATCCCGCGGTCCGTCGGCCAGCACGCGGGCCTGGGGCTTGATCTCCTGGGCGGCGAAGATGCCGCGGACCGCGCCCTTCCGGACCAGCGGGTCGCGGTTGAGCAGCTCGAGGTAGCGGGTGAGCTGCTCGACGCCGTCGATCTCGCCACGACGCTTGATCTCCACGGCGACCGACTTGCCGTCGGCGTCGCGGCACATCAGGTCGACGGGACCGATGGCGGTCGGGAACTCGCGACGTACGAGCGTCAGGCCGTCGGCCAGCGTCGAGGGGTGGTCGGCGAGCAGCTCCTGGAGGTGCTTCTCGACGCCGTCCTTCTGCAGACCGGGATCGACGCCGAGGTCGTGGCTGGAGTCGTGCAGCACCTCCTCGATGAGGATGCGCAGGCTGTCGCCGGTCTTGGCGTCCACGGTCCACTCGACCTGGCCGTCCTCGGTGGTGCCCTCGCGGACGGTGCAGGGCGGGCTCATCCAGTTCAGCGGCTTGTAGGAGCCGCCGTCGGAGTGCACCAGCACCGAACCGTCGGACTTGAGCATCAGCACCCGGGTGGCCATCGGGAGGTGAGCGGTCAGCCGTCCGGCGTAGTCGACCTGACAGCGGGCCACGACGAGTCTCACGAGCGGAGAATCTACCTGCCATGCTGGCGCGGTGGGTCGCGTGGTGGTCGTGGGTGCCGGGGTCACCGGCTTGAGCTGCGCCGTCCGGCTGGCCGAGGCCGGGTACCGGGTCGACGTACTCGCCCGGGACCTGCCGCTGGAGACGACGTCGGTGGTCGCGGCGGCGCTCTGGTACCCGTACAAGGCGCTCCCCGAGGACCGGGTGACCGCCTGGTCCGCCTCGTCGTACGACGCCTTCTCGTCGCTCTCGGTCCGCCGCGAGACCGGAGTCCGGATGCTGCCGGGCACCGAGGTGCTGCACGGGCCGACCGCTGACCCGTGGTGGGCCGGCGCGGTGCCGGACCTGGTGCGCGTCCGGCCGCCGGTCGGCTACCCCGACGCGTGGAGCTTCACCGCCCCGGTGATCGACATGCCGGTCTACCTGCGCTGGCTGCGCGGCCGGCTCGAGGAGCTCGGCGGCACGCTGACCCGGATGAGCCTCGCGGCGCTGCCCGAGACCGACACTCGTGGTCAACTGCGCCGGGCTGGGCTCGCGCCGGCTGGCGGGCGACCTCGACGTGCGCCCCGTGCGGGGTCAGGTCGTGCGTGGTCGAGGGCGTCGAGCCTGGACCGCTGGTGGCTGGACTCCGCCGGTCCGACGTACGTCATCCCGCGATCGCGACACCGTCGTGGTCGGCGGCACCGACGAGCACGACGACTGGAGCCGGACCCCGTCGCCGGAGACCGCCGAGGAGATCCTGCGCCGCGCCACCGAGCTGGTGCCTCCGCTGGCCCATGCCCGGGTCGTCGCCCACCGGGTCGGCCTGCGCCCGGTGCGGCCGGTCGTGCGGCTCGAGGCGGAGGGCCGGGTCGTGCACTGCTACGGCCAGGGTGGCGCCGGCGTGACCGTCAGCTGGGGATGTGCCGACGAGGTGGTCGGGCTGGTCTCCGAGCTCTGGACTCAGGTCCGGGGGATGTCCCGGCCGGTCGGTCGGTACTCGACCAGCAGGATCCGGCCGTCCAGGGCGCGGTGGTCGACCAGCTCGAGGTCGGCCGAGGAGACGTCCGCGAAGGCAGCTTCGCGCCGTCGCTTCCCGCGAGCAGAGGGAAGGTCATCAGCCGGACCCGGTCCGCGAGGCCTGCATCGATCAGCTGTCGACCCACCGAGAGGCTGCCCAGGGTGCGCAGGGGCACGTCGCTCTCGGACTTGAGCCTCGCGATCTCGTCGACGAGGTCGCGGTCGCAGATCCGCGTGTTCGCCCAGTCCGCCTGCTGCAGCGTCCGGGAGAAGACCACCTTGTCCAGCTCGGTCATGCGGCGCCACGACGCGTCGCGGGCCTCGTCGGGCAGACCCGCCAGGACCTGATAGGTCCGCCGGCCCATGACCGCGAGCTGCGGCTTCTCCAGCTCCGAGGTGATCCACTCGCCGAGCTCGGGGCCGAAGTACCCGAAGTACCCCGGAAGCCCGTCGCTCCCGGCCCATCCGTCGACCGAGAGGAAGATGTCGACCGTCAGGGTGCTGGTCATGTGCTCTCCTTTGCCTGACGTGGCGCTGCTCGCCAGCAGCCTCATCAGGGCCGACCCGGGACGGAGCCAGAACTCATCGGCCGACCGACCGATGGGACGAATCGGTCAGGGCGGTCGGGCAGAACTGAGGCTGGCAGGCGAAGTATTGCCCGCCAGCCACAGTTTCCCCGGGCGCCCGGGGAAACCGACGACTCCCTCCGCGCCCGCACCCGCGACGTGAGCGGACACACAGCCAGGCCCTCGGGGGCCCGTGGCAGGATGCGGCTCATGGCACGTGACTTCAAGACCATCGGCGTTGTCGGACTGGGCACCATGGGTGCCGGCATCACGGAGGTGTTCGCCCGCAACGGGTACACCGTCGTGGGGGTGGAGGTCGACGACGACGCGGTGGAGCGTGGGCGCCAGCACCTCGAGCACTCGACGGCGCGGGCCGTCTCGCGCGGCAAGCTGAGCGAGGACGACGCGAAGGCGCTGCACGAGCGGGTCAGCTTCGCCACCTCGATGGAGGAGCTCAAGGACGCCGACCTGGTGGTCGAGGCGGTCGTGGAGTCCCTCGAGATCAAGAAGCAGATCTTCAAGCAGCTCGAGGGCATCGTCGGCGCCCGACGCCATCCTCGCGACCAACACCTCGTCGCTCTCGGTCACCGAGATCTCGACGGCCAACTCCCACCCGGGCCGCGTCATCGGCGTGCACTTCTTCAACCCGGCGCCGGTGCAGGGCTTCGTCGAGATCGTGCGCACGGTCGTCACCGAGCCGGAGGTGCTCGAGGACGTCTCCGCGCTGGTCCAGGCGCTGGGCAAGAACCCGGTCGTCTGCGGCGACAAGGCCGGCTTCATCGCCAACACGCTGCTGTTCGGCTACCTCAACCACGCCGTCTCCATGTACGAGCAGCGCTACGCCTCCCGCGAGGACATCGACGCGGCGATGCGCTTCGGCTGCGGCTACCCGATGGGCCCGCTGGCCCTGCTCGACCTGATCGGCCTCGACACGGCGTACGAGATCCTCGAGACGATGTACCGCCAGGGCCGCGACCGCCTGCACGCGCCCGCGCCGATCCTCAAGCAGATGGTCACCGCCGGGATGCTCGGCCGGAAGACCGGCAAGGGCTTCTACACCTACGAGCGGGCCGACAGCCCGGTCGTCGTCGACGACGACAAGACGCCGTCGGCCGACGACAAGCCCGAGCTCAAGCACGACCTCAAGCTCGTCGGCGTCGTCGGCACCGGCACCATGGCGACCGGCATCGTCGAGGTCTTCGCCAAGGGCGGGTACGACGTCATCTACGTCGGCCGCTCGCAGGACAAGGTCGACGGGGTCCGTACGACGATCGAGCGCTCGCTCGACAAGGCGATCCAGCGCGGCAAGCTCGACGAGGCGGCCAAGGACGACGTGCTCGGCCGGCTCACCGGCTCCACCTCGCTCGACGACCTCGGCCAGGTCGACCTCGTGGTCGAGGCGATCGCCGAGGACCTCAAGATCAAGACCACCCTGTTCGAGAACCTCGACGAGATCTGCAAGCCCGGCGCGATCCTCGCGACCACGACGTCCTCGCTGCCGATCATCCAGTGCGCGCAGGCGACCAGCCGTCCGCAGGACGTCGATCGGGATGCACTTCTTCAACCCCGCGACGATCATGAAGCTGGTCGAGGTCGTCTCGACGGTCTCCACCTCCGAGGACGTCACCGAGACCACCCAGGCGCTGTGCGGCAAGCTCGGCAAGGTCGCGGTCTCCTGCGGCGACCGCTCGGGCTTCATCGTCAACGCGCTGCTGTTCCCCTACCTCAACGACGCGATCAAGATGCTCGAGGCGCACTACGCGACCGCCGACGACATCGACACCGCGATGAAGCAGGGCTGTGCGCTGCCGATGGGGCCCTTCGAGCTGCTCGACGTGGTCGGCAACGACGTGTCGCTGGCCATCCAGCGCGAGCTCTACCTGGAGTTCCGCGAGCCCGGCTTCGCGCCCGCCCCGCTGCTCGAGCACCTGGTCACCGCCGGCTACCTCGGCCGCAAGACCAAGCGCGGATTCCGCGACTACAGCTCGCGCTGACGACCGAAAAGTATTCGCGCAACGTATTTTCGCTGCGGTTTCCTGCTCCTCGACTGTGAAAGGCCCGCCGGCCCAGAGGCGTGCCGACCACCCGAGGAGAACACCATGCACGCCCCCATCCGCCTGGCCACCATCGTTCCCGAGCTGCTCGACAAGAACTCGCCGCGGCTCGTGTCGCGACGTCGCCGACCCAGGACTCAGCCCCGCGGGTAGCCGCGTCGGACGGTCCGGTCGAGGATCCCGAGCGTCGCCTTGAGCGCCGCCTCGGAGATCACCGGGAAGATGTCGGCCTCGCGCCACTCCTCGTGGATGTCGGACCAGTCGTAGTACGACGTCACGCGAGTCCCCGCGTCGCTCGGCTCGAGCCGGTAGCCGTAGACGTGCCCGATCTGCGGCCGGACCCGGCCGAGCACCGTCCAGGCGATCTCCCGGTCCTGCTCGTACGCCGCGATGGTGACCGTCACGTCGTACTCGCCGAGGTCGTAGTCGCCGAGCGCCTCGCGGTCCATGTGCACGGCGAACGAGTCGCCGACGGCCGTGACCGGCTCGCCGGTCGCGCCCTGCAGCATCCCCGAGGAGTCGATCGCCACGTGGCCCTGCGGGTCGCAGAGCACCGCGAACACCTGCTCGGGCGTGGCTGCGACGTCTCGGCTGACCTCGATGCGTGTGTCCATGGCGGCGATTGTGGCAGTGCCCGGCCGGGCCGGTTCGCCTAGGTCACGGGCACGTAGCCTGAGCCCATGGAGTTCCTCGTCTTCCTCGCCCTCCTCGCCGTGGCGGCGGTCGTCGTCAGGTCGGTGGTCAAGGGCAACAAGCGCAAGGCGGAGGAGCGCAAGCAGGCCGAGCTCGAGCCGGTCCGCAAGCTCGCCTTCGAGGACGTCACCGCCCTCGGCGTCGAGCTGCAGGAGCTGGACACCGACATGGCCGGGCGCGAGCTCGAGGCCGGGTGCGAACGCCGACTACCAGCGGGCGCTGGACGCCTACGAGTCGGCCAAGACCGCGTCGGACTCCATCACCGAGCCGGAGCACGTCAAGCACGTCACCGAGATCCTCGAGGACGGCCGCTACGCGATGGCGTGCGTCCGCGCCCGGGTGGCGGGCGAGCCGCTCCCGATCCGCCGCCCACCGTGCTTCTTCGACCCGCGCCACGGCCTCTCGGTCGAGGACGTCCCCTACACCCCGCCGGGTGGTGCCCGACGCGACGTACCGGCCTGCGCGCTGGACGCCGAGCGCGTCAAGGCCGGCGCCGAGCCCGACATCCGCCAGGTGATGGTCGGGCTCGCGCCGCGTGCCGTACTGGCAGGGCGGCCGCGCCTACCAGCCGTACGCCGCGGGCTACTTCGGCGGCTTCGGGATGATGGACATGATGTTCATGGGCATGCTCTTCGGTGGCGGCTTCGACGGTCTCGGCGACGGCATCGGCGCCATCGGAGAGGGCCTCGGCGAGGGCATCGGCTCGATCGGCGACGGCATCGGCGGGATGTTCGACGGCGCCGGCGACATGTTCGACGGCTTCGACTTCTGTGACACCACCGACCGTCCGATTCTGGTGATCTGCTGGTAACCGAGCGTCAACCTCTCGGTGACCTTGCTGCTCCACGCATTCAGGTAGCCCATCAGACCTGAAGGAGTGGACATGGACCCGATGACGGTTCTCCTCGAGCAGGACTACCCCCGCAGCGCCGCCCAGCGCGACCTGGCGTGCCGTCACCTCCAGGGGGTCAGCTCGCTGTACGCGACGCGCACCGACCTGCGCGGGGTCTACGCGTTCGCCGACGTCGTCGAGGAAGCGGTGCGCTGGTCGGCCTGAGCTCGACCGCGCGGCACAATGGCGCGGTGACCCTGCACACCACGACGTACGGCGAGCACGGCCCACCGATCGTCTTCTGCCACGGGCTCTTCGGGCAGGGCCGCAACTGGACCGGGGTGGCCAAGGCGCTCGCCGACGACCACCGCACCATGCTGGTCGACCTGCCGCACCACGGTCGCTCGCCCTGGTCGGAGAGCTTCGACTACGTCGAGGTGGCCGACCAGGTCGCCGAGCTCCTCGCCGACCGGTTCGGCGAGGACGACCCGGTCACGCTGGTCGGCCACTCGATGGGCGGCAAGGCGGCGATGGTGACCGCCCTGCGCACACCCGAGCTGGTGCGCCGGCTGTGCGTGGTCGACATCGCACCCGTCGACTACGGCGGCAGGGGTGAGTTCGAGGGGTACGTCGAGGCCATGCAGGCGCTCGACCTCGACGCCCTGGAGCGCCGGGCCGACGCCGACGCGGCGCTCGAGCCGGCCGTGCCGGACCGGACCGTGCGCGAGTTCCTGCTCCAGAACCTGCGGCGCGAGGGCGACGGTTGGCGCTGGCAGGTCAACCTCGACGTCCTCGGCCGCGACCTCGACGTGCTCGCCGGCTGGCCCGCGGACCGCCTCGAGGGACTGGCGCCCTTCGAGGGACCGGTCGTCTGGGTGGCGGGCGCGGACTCGGGCTACGTGCGCAGCGAGAACGACACCGCGATGCGTCGCCTGTTCCCCCACACGCGCAAGATCGTCGTCAAGGGCGCCGGTCACTGGGTGCACTCGCAGCGACCGGAGGTCGTCGTCGAGGTGCTGCGGCAGCTGGCCGCGTGAGACCTAGCGGAGGTCCTGCTTGCGGACGAACAGCTCGCGGACCAGCAGCATGATCGCGGCGGCCGTGGGGATCGCCAGCAGGGCGCCGACGACGCCGAGCAGGGAGGCGCCGATCAGCGCGGCGATCACGGTCATCGCGCCGGAGATGTCGACCGAGCGGGACATCACCCGCGGGTAGATCAGGTAGTTCTCGACCTGCTGGTAGACGATGTAGAAGATGATGCAGGCGATGCCGACCTTGAGGTCGGTGGCCAGGCCGATGGCGCTGACGACGACGGCGCCCAGGGTCGCGCCGATCATCGGGATCACGTCGAGGACCGCCACCACGAGGGCCAGCGCGACGGCGTACTGGCGCCATGCCGACGATGAACAGGAACACCAGCGTCGACAGGCCGGCGCACAGCGCCACGATGAAGGCGCCGGAGACGTAGCCGCCGATGCCGTCGAGGATCCGGTCACCGAGGTGGGTGACGGTCTCGCGGCGGCTCGCGGGGGCCAGGCGGTAGAGGTTGCGCTTGATCGTGTCGAGGGACGACATGAAGTAGAGCGTCAGCACCAGCACGATGGCGGTGTTGGCGATGAAGCCGAGGATCGCCAGCCCGACCCCGAGCACGCCGCCGAAGACCTGTTGGGTGAGGTCACCGCTGGTGACGTAGTCCTTGGCCTTGTCGATGACGTCGTACTTCGCGTCGAGCTTCTCGATCTGGCGGTTGTGCTGGAGCTGGTCGAAGTAGCCGGGGGCGTTCTTGGTCAGCGTCGAGAGCTGGTCGGCCACGACGGGCGCGATGGCGAGGACGAACAGCGCCAGCGCGGCGAGGAAGCCCAGCGCGACCAGCAGCACCGCGACGGAGTGCCGGATGTTGTGCCGGATCAGCCACTGCACGACGGGGTTGAGCCCGAAGGCGATGAACAGGGCGACCACGACCAGGATCAGCACCGAGCTGGCCTGGATGATCAGCCCCCCGAACCACCACGCGAGCAGCGCCCCGGCCGACAGCAGGAAGCCGGTGACGAAGGGGGAGTGGTTCCACGGGCCCCGCTGACGGGCGACCGGTGGGAGCGGGGGCGGCTGCGGCCGTCACCGTCACGGTGCTGACCGGCCGACTCCTCCCCGGACCCGACGTCGCTCTGGGCAGGCCCGTCCTCGGACGGGTCCTGGCCGGGGCCGGATCCGGGTGCCGCCATGCGTCAGCTCTCGTCGTCGTTGCCGAACCCCGCCACCACGTCGCGCAGAGCGGAGAGCTGGGCGGTGATCGAGTCGCGGCGCCGGGTCAGGCGGGTGACCTCGGACTTGAGCGCCTGCAGCTCGCGCTCCTCGTCGGCGTGACCGCTGTTGCGCAGTGCGTCGGCCTGCTTCTTGGCTGCGCTGACGATCTGCTCGGCCTCGCGGCGCGAGCGGCTGATCAGCTGCTCGGCCTCCTGCGTGGCCGTCTCGCGTGCGGCGTTGGCTGCCTCGGTGGCCTCGCGGGCACGCTGCTCGGCCGCGGTGGAACGCTGCTCGGCCTCCTCGACCAGACGCTTGGTCTCGGCCACGGCCACGTCGTGGTTCTCCGCCGCCTCGCGGGTCAGGCGCTCCTTCTCGACGGACAGCGCGCGGCGGGCTTCCTGCACCTCGCGCTCGGCCTCGGCCCGGGCGGCCTCGGACTCGCGGGCGGCGCTGGTGCGGAGGGCGTTGGTCTCCTGCTCGGCCGCCAGTCGCTGCTGCTCGGCGTCGCGCTTGGCGGCGGCGAGGTGGTCGTCGGCCTCGGCCATCGAGCGGGTCCGGTGGGACTCGATGTCGGCCATCGTGCGCTGGCGGCTCTCGTCGAGCTCACGCAGCTGGACCACGCGCATGTCCTCGGCGTCCGCCTCGGCCTCGGCCTTCACCGCGGCGGCGTCGCGCTGGGCCTGCTGACGCAGCTGGGCGGCGTGGGCGGTGGCCTCCTCGATGACGTCGGCGGCCTGCTCCTCGGCGAGGCGCAGCATCTCGCTGGCCTTGCCGCCGAGCCCGGCGTAGGTCGGGTTCTCGTTCTCGTCGACCTTGGTGCGCAGCGACTCCACCTCGGCACCGAGCGCCTTCAGCCGCGCCTGTGCCTCGGTCAGGCTGGCCGTGAGGCCGGCCTTCTCCGCGGTCACGGTGCGCAGGTGCTTGTCGACGGCAGCGGTGTCGTAGCCACCACGACGCACGGTCGGCAGCGACGGGAGCTGGGCCGCGGGCGGCGGGGGTCGCCGGTGCGGCGGCCGCGGGGCGGGCGGGGGCGGCGGCCGGCTGCGACCGCTGGGCGGGAGCCTGCTGAGCGCGCTGCGGCTGCTGTGCGGCGGCCGGCTTCTCGGCGGGCTTCTCCTCGACCTTCTCGGCCACCTTCTGGGCGGTCTTCTGGGTGCCGGAGCCCTGCTCCGCGCCCTCGCGGGGGATCACCTGGGTGGGCTCGTCACCGGAGTTGTCGTCGTGGTCAAAGATGGACAGGCCCTGGTTGCTCATGCTTCTCAATCCTCTATCCGTGGCTCGTGGGTCGGGACGCACATCCGACGTACGACGCCCAGTGTCACTCATGCCCGAGGCGTTTCCCATCGCGACCCGTGCGACGCGCCGAACTGGCGCAAAAAGTCACGCCCGGTAGCACCGAAGGTGGTGCCACCGGGCGTGGTGGGACGGGTGTGACGGGTGGTTCCCGGGGCGTCGTACGCCCTGCTCAGACGCCGCGGAAAGCGTTGATCTGGTCGAGGTGCTGGGCACGCAGCTCGTCGTTGCGGACCCCGAGGCCCTCCTCGGGTGCCAGGCACAGCACGCCGACCTTGCCCTGGTGGGCGTTCTGGTGGACGTCGAGCGCTGCCTGGCCGACCTCGTCGAGCGCGTAGGACCGCGACAGGGTCGGGTGGATCATGCCCTTGGCGATCAGGCGGTTGGCCTCCCACGACTCGCGGTAGTTGGCGAAGTGGGAGCCGATGATGCGCTTGAGGTTCATCCACAGGTAGCGGTTGTCGTACTGGTGCATGTAGCCGCTCGTCGAGGCGCAGGTGACGATCGTGCCGCCCTTGCGCGCGGCGAACACCGAGGCGCCGAAGGTCTCGCGACCGGGGTGCTCGAAGACGATGTCGACGTCCTCGCCACCGGTCAGGTCACGGATGTCCTTGCCGAACCGGCGCCACTCCTTGGGGTCCTGGGTGTGCTCGTCCTTCCAGAACTTGTAGCCGGCCTCGGAGCGGTTGATGATCAGCTCGGCGCCCATCTTGCGGGCAGATCTCGGCCTTCTCCTCGTTGGAGACGACGCAGACGGGAACGGCGCCGCCGTTGAGGGCGTACTGCGTGGCGAAGCCGCCGAGGCCGCCGCTGGCGCCCCAGATCAGCACGTTGTCGCCCTGCTTCATGCCGGCACCGTTGCGGCTGACCAGCTGGCGGTAGGCGGTGGAGTTGACCAGGCCGGGGGAGGCGGCCTCCTCCCAGGTGAGGTGGTCGGGCTTGGGCATCAGCTGGTTGGACTTCACCAGGGCGAGGTGGGCGAGGCCGCCGAAGTTGGTCTCGAAGCCCCAGATGCGCTGCTCGGGATCCATCATCGTGTCGTTGTGGCCCTCGGGGCTCTCCAGCTCCACCGACAGGCAGTGGGCGACGACCTCGTCGCCCGGGTTCCAGGAGTGCACGCCGAGGCCGGTCTTGAGCACGACGCCGGCGAGGTCGGAGCCGACGACGTGGTACGGCAGGTCGTGGCGCTTGGCGAGCGGGGAGATCCGGCCGTAGCGCTCGAGGAAGCTGAAGGTCGAGACCGGCTCGAAGATCGAGGTCCACACGGTGTTGTAGTTGATGGCGCTGGCCATCACCGCGACGATCGCCTCGCCCGGGCCGAGCTCGGGCAGCGCGACGTCCTCGACGTGCAGCGACTTGCGGGGGTCCTTGTCGCGGCTCTCCACGCCCTCGAACATGTCGACCTCGTCCTTGCGGACGACGGCAGCCCGGTAGGAGTCGGGGAGCTCGAGGTTGGCGTAGTCCTCGCCGGTCGTGTCGCCGGCGAGAATCGCGTCGAGGATCTGCTGCACGGTTTGCTCCTGGGGTGGCATGGGCGGTCCGGCCGGAATCTACCGAGCGGTAGGGCAGGTGTCAGCCGGGTGTGACCTATCTTGCTCCACTGCACTCCGGCGGGAGGGCGCGCTACGGGTTGATGATCCGGTTGGCGACGCGCAGCGCCCGGTCGATGGGTACGGCGAACCCGATCCCGATGTTGCCCGTCGTACCCGACTGGCCGCGGAGCGTCGCGATGGCGGTGTTCACCCCGACCACCTGGCCGTCCAGGTTGACCAGCGGGCCGCCGGAGTTGCCGGGGTTGATCGAGGCGTCGGTCTGGATCACGGACTGGGTGTTGTCCCCGCCGAGGCGGGCGCGTCGGTCGAGGGCGCTGACGATCCCGGCCGTGACGGTCCCGTTCAGGCCGAGGGGCGAGCCGATGGCGATCACGGGCTCGCCGATCCGGAGCAGGGACGAGCGCCCGAGCGTGGCCGGAGCCAGGTCGCGGGTCCTGGTGCGCAGCACCGCGACGTCGTTGGCCGGGTCGGTGCCGACGACGTCGGCGGTGACCTGGCGACCACCCTGCAGCTGCAGCACCACCCGGTCGTCGTCCGCCGACCACGTGCTCGTTGGTCAGCACGTGCCCGGCCCGGTCGAAGACGAAGCCCGAGCCGCTGCCCCGCTCGCTGCGCACCTGCACCACGCTCGGCAGCACCGCCCGCGCCGCCGACTCCTCGGTGCCGGTGCGCGCGCCGCCCGGACGGGAGGGACTCGGCCTGGCGTGACCGTCGAACCGGGGTCCGGGCCGAGCCAGTGGGCCCCGGCGACCCCGGCGAGCCCGCCGACGAGCACGGCCACCAGCACCACGCGCGAGCCAGCTCCGGGTGGATCGACGCGGCGCCTCGACGAGCGGTGGGAGCAGGGCGGGGTCCCCGGCGGCGTGCTCGAACGGTTCCGGCGGGGGCGGGACGACCGGCGCCGCGAGGTCCTCGGGCTCGGAGTGCGGTCGGGCGGCGGCCGCGGGCCGGGCCGACGAAGTCAGGCCCCGCCGGCACGCCGAGCCCGGGCCATGGTGGCGATGTCGGCATCGCGGTCCTCTCGACGGTCGGGTCGGGCGGTGGATCAGGGCAGGCGGGCGAACCAGCGCAGGGACATGGCGGCCGCGATCAGGCCGAAGACGAGGGCGATCGCAGCTGACGTACTGCGTGACGTCGCGTGGCTCCATCCGCCAGCCGATGGAGGACTGGATGTCGTCGTACACCTCGTTGAGCTCGTCGCTGCTCTGCGCCGGTGTAGGCCCGCCCGTCGGTGGCCTCGGCCAGCTCGGCCAGCGACTCCTCGTCGACCGGGACGCCGACCACCTGACCCTGGATCTCGACCACGCCGTCGGGTGTCCCGTAGGCGATGGTCGAGACCGGCACGCCGGCCGCGCGCGCGGCCGCGGCTGCCTCCTCCGGTGAGCGGCCGGCCGTGTTGGTGCCGTCGGAGAGCAGCACGACGTGGGCCGGCACCTTCTTCTGCGCCGGCCACGCGGGCCTGGGTGCGGACCGCGTCGAGCGAGGTGAACACGCCCTCGCCGATGGCGGTGCGTCCCTCGAGCGTCGAGATCCTCGAGCGCGGCGATCGCGGTCACCCGGTCGGTGCTCGGGGTGGCCAGCACGGTGGTGCGGCCGGAGAAGGTGACGACGCCGACGTTGAAGCCGTCCGGGCAGGTCCTCCACGAAGCGGACGGCTGCCTTCGACGGCCGCCTCGACCCGGCTGGGCTCGACGTCGGTCGCCTGCATCGAGGTCGAGACGTCGACCGTGACGATCACCGTCGCGCTCTCCCGCGGGACCCGCACCTCCATCTCCGGGCGCGCCGCGGCCAGCCCGAGCAGCGCGAACGCGCACGAGCATCGAGGCGGCGGGCGCGTGCCGGCGCCATCCGGGCCGGCGGGGTGCCAGCCGCGCGAGCATGGGCAGGGAGGCGAAGCGGACGGCGTAGCGGCTGCGGCGCCGGTGCTGGACGAGGTACGCCACGGCCAGCATCGCCACCGGGACGAGCAGCAGCAACCACCACGGGGACAGGAGGGTCATCGCGGGACCCCCGGGAGGTGGCCGCCGTGACGGCGGCGACGACGCCTGCCGACGAACCGGGCCAGGTCGACGATCCAGTCGCGGTCGGTGCGCAGCACGACGTGCTGGGCGCCGGAGGCGCGCACGGCCTGCGGCGACCGCGGCGCGGTGGTACGCCGCGAGGCTGGCGTACTGCGCGCGCAGCCGGGGGACGTGAGGTCCACACCTCGCGCCGGTGACCGCTCTCGGGATCGACCAGCACGACCGGGCCGACGTCGGGCAGCGCCAGCTCGCGCGGGTCGACCACCTCCACGACGAGCACGTCGTGCCGGGCCGCCAGCCGGCGCAGCGGGACCTCCCAGGCGAACGGGCGTTCCACGGCGCCGTCAGGCTCGACGAAGTCCGACACGACCACCCGGATCCCCGGGCGGCGGTAGCGGGCGCCGAGCAGGGAGATGGCCTCGGCCAGCCCGAAGCGGGTCCCGGTCGCGCCCTGCGCCGGCGCCTGCGGACGGCGGGCCGACAGCGCGCGGACCGCAGCGCGCCTCGGCGGGAGCGGGGCCGACCAGGTGACCCCGTCGGGACCGAGATGGGCCACGCCGAGCCGGTTGCCCGGACCGTCGCTGAGCAGCCCGAGCGCGCCGGTCACCCAGGTGGCCAGCTCGCCCTTCTCCACCTCGACGGTGCCGAAGTCCATGCTCGCGGTCTCGTCGACCAGCACCCAGGTCTCGACCTCGTGCTCGGCGCGGGTGCGCCAGACGTGCGGCTCGGCGCTGCGGGCGGTCACGTTCCAGTCGATGCGGCGTACGTCGTCCTCGCCGGGCCGGTAGCGGACCACCTCCTCCGGATCGCTCCCCGAGCCGAGCAGGAACCCGTCGTGGTCGCCGTGCAGCAGCCCGGCCAGCCGTTTGCGCACCTCCAGCTCGAGGGCCCGGAAGGCGTGCAGAGAGTGGGCCGGTGGCCTCACGCCGCACCGGCTCCTGCGGGCTCGAACGGCTCGTCGTGCGGGGCGATCTGCGGCTGGGGGACGACGGCGACGAGGTAGTCCACGATCTGGCGCGGGTCGATGCCCTCGGCCACCGCGTCGAAGGTGAGGACGAGACGGTGGGCGAGCACGTCGCTCGCCACGTCGCCGACGTCACGAGGCAGCACGTAGTCGCGTCCGCGCATCAGCGCCAGCGCGCGGGCCGCGGCGACCAGGCCGAGCGTGGCCCGGGGGCAGACGCCGAACTCCACGTGGCGGGCCACGGCGTCCAGGCCGCGGGCCGCGGGTTCGCGCGTGGTCATCACGAGGGCGACGGCGTACTGGGCGACGGCGTGGTGCACGAAGACCCGGTCGCTGGCCTGCCTGCAGGGTGAGCACCTGCGCGGCGCTGAGCACCTCTCTCGCGCGCGGCGGGTTGACGCTCATCCGCTGCAGGATCGCCAGCTCCTCGGTCTCGTCGGGATAGTCGACGTCGACCTTCATCAGGAACCGGTCCCGCTGCGCCTCGGGCAGCTGGTAGACGCCCTCGGACTCGATCGGGTTCTGCGTGGCCAGGACGAGGAAGGGCTGTGGCAGCGGGAACGTCCTGCCGCCGATGCTGACCTGGCGCTCGGCCATCGCCTCGAGCAGGGCCGACTGGACCTTGGCCGGAGCGCGGTTGATCTCGTCGGCCAGCACCAGGTTGGCGAACACCGGTCCGAGCTCGGTGTCGAAGGACTCCGTCGAGGGACGCCAGACGCGGGTGCCGACGATGTCCCCGGGCATCAGGTCGGGCGTGAACTGCAGGCGGGTGAAGGATCCGCCGGTGATGTCGGCGAGGGTCCGCACCGCCAGCGTCTTCGCGACACCGGGAACTCCTTCGAGGAGCAGGTGGCCGCGGGCCAGCAGACCGATCAGCATCCGTTCGACCATGGCGTCCTGGCCGACCAGCACCCGCTTCACCTCGAACAGCGCGCGTTCCAGCACGGCCGCGCTCCTGTCGGGTGCGGTCGAGCTCACCGTCGGTGCCGCGGTCGAGCCCGTCGTCGCTCACAGCCCGCCCCCGCCGGACCGGTGCCACGGGCAGTCATCCGTGGCGCCGTCGTCCTCGACGACCGTGACCCACGCCGTCTCGCCGTCAGCGGTCTCGCTGGAGTCGGGAGAGGTGCTGGCGTAGGCGAAGCCGGCACCGCCCAGGGCCAGGCTGAGGCCACCGAGGCCGGTGAGCAGCAGCCGCCGAGGGAGCGGCGGTCGTGGGTCGGGGGGAGTGGAGGTCATGGGGTCCGTCCTCGAGATCAGCGGCTCGGAGGTCCACTGCACCAACCGGGCGAGAAAACCCCCGAAAAGCCGACCGAAAATCCAGCGAAAATCGGGGTCTGCCCACGTCACCGGATCGCGGCTACCGTTTCGGACATGAGGGTGCTCATCGTCGAGGACGAGCGCGGCCTCGCCGAGGCCGTGCAGATCGGGCTGGCCCGCGAGGGGTACGCCGCCGACCTGGCGCTGAGCCGGGCCGAGGCGGAGCGCAAGCTCGCCGTCTCGCCGTACGACCTGCTGCTGCTCGACGTGACCCTGCCCGACGGCAACGGTCTCGACCTCGCGGCACGCGGTCCGGTCGGGCGAGTGCGAGAGCCTCTCCGGCCGCGACGTGCGCATCCTCATGCTCACGGCGCGAGGCGGCCTCGCCGAGCGCGTGCGGGGTCTCGACGCCGGTGCCGACGACTACCTGGTCAAGCCGTTCGCGCTGCTGGAGCTCACGGCGCGCGTCCGCGCCCTGCTGCGTCGCGAGGTGAGCGCGTCCTCGACCGTGCTGACGGCAGGTGACCTCTCCCTCGACGCCGCCCGACAGCTGGTCCGGCGCGGGGAGCGGGAGCTCACGTTGACCCTCAAGGAGTTCGCGGTGCTGCGCTACCTGATGTCACGGCCCGGGCACGTGGTGTCCTCCGAGGAGCTGCTCGAGCACGTCTGGGACGAGAACGCCGACCCGTTCACGCAGACCGTGCGGGTCACCGTCGGAACCCTGCGCCGCAAGCTCACCGTCGATGGGGAGGAAGCCCTCCTGGAGACCGTCATCGGCCGGGGCTACCGGCTGCGCGACGAGCCCCTCCGGGGAAGTGCCTGAGGTGCGCGAGGCCCGGCGCGACCTCACGGACCGGCTGCCGGCGTGGGCGAGGACCGTGCGGCTGCGGCTGGCCTTCACCTACTCCGCACTGCTGTTCGTCATCTCCGCCCTGCTCCTGACCGGCGTGTACCTCGCCGTCAGCAACACCATCGACTCGCGGCCGCTGGAGAGCAAGACCGTCGAGAAGGTGCGTCAAGAAGGACGGCGAGTACGTGCTCAAGCAGGGGGAGCAGTTCGAGGCCGCCGACATCGACAGCATCCAGAAGGCCGTGAACCAGGGCACCCTCGACACCCTGCGCAACTACTCGGGGATCTCGCTGGCGGTGCTCTTCATGATCAGCCTCGGGGTCGGGTGGTGGGTCTCCGGACGGGTGCTGCGGCCCATCGGGGCGATCACGGCGACCGCGCGCGAGATCTCGGCCAGCGACCTGTCCCGCCGGATCGGTGCCACCGGGCCCCACGACGAGCTGCGCACGCTGGCCGACACGATCGACGACATGCTGCAGCGGCTCGAGGACGCGTTCGCGGCGCAGCGACACCTGGTCGACGAGGTGTCCCACCAGCTGCGCAACCCGGTGGCCGTCGTACGCACCAACGTGGACGCGGTGCTCGCCAACGAGCACGCCACCCTCGAGCAGCGGCGCCAGGCGGCCACCGTCGTCTCCCGGGCCACGGTGCGGATGGGCCGGATGATCGAGGACCTGCTGGCCACCGCACGCCAGCGGAGCGGTGCCTTCGAGGAGGTGGAGGTCGACCTGTCGGTGCTGGCCCGGCAGGCGGTGGAGGAGTACCGCCTCGCCACCGAACGGGCCGGGATCGCCCTCGACCTGCGCCTGGAGAGCGGGCCGGTCGTGGTCGCCGACGAGGAGGCGTTGACCCGAGCGCTCGACAACCTGCTGTCCAACGCGGTGCGGCTCTCGGCCCGCGACAGCACGCTGACCGTGGCCGTGGGCAGCCGCGGCGGGTGGGCCTGGCTGGTGGTGCGCGACGAGGGCCCGGGGATCGCGCCGGAGGACCAGGACCGCGTCTTCGACCGCTACTTCAGCAACACCGACCCCGATCCGGAGGACTCCGGCCACAACGGCTCGGGCATCGGGCTGGCGATCGCGCGCCAGATCGTCGAGGCGCACGGCGGTCGGCTGCTGCTCACGAGCACGGTCGGCGTGGGCAGCTCGTTCGTGATCTGGGTGCCCGACCGGAGCCCCGCCCGGGCCGGTGACCGCGACGCCTCGGCGCCGTACGACGACCCGCTCGGCCGGATCGACCGCCGGAGAGGTCTGACCCAGCCTGCAGCCCGGCGGAGCGGCTCAGCGCGAGAACCGGTGGGCGGTGAAGTACTTCATCGAGCGGTCGTTGGCGTTCTCCTCGAACGAGCTCATCGGCGTCGAGTCGACGAGGGTCAGCCCGCGCGAGGTGAAGATCTCGGGAACGTCGTGCGGGAACTGCCGGTGGGTGAGCCGGTTCTCGGGCTCGATCGCCAGCACGTCGTGCGCGATGCGGACCATCTCGTCGAAGATGTGCGCCTCGTCGGGGTGGATGTGCTCGATCACGGCCATCGTGAAGACCAGGTCGAAGCTGTTGTCGGCGAGCTTGGGCAGCACGTCGCCTGCGGCGCCGATGTGGATCGTGACGTCGGCGAGCTGCGGGAATGTCTCACGCAGCAGGTCGACCGCGTGTGGGTTGATCTCGATGCCCTCCACGGCGGGATAGCCGTTCTCGTGCAGGTACGCCAGGTTGCGGCCCACGTTGCAGCCGACCTCGAGGATGCGCGCGTCGGGAGGAAGGTCGTCGATGAGCTTGCGCAGTGCCTGGCTGCGCCAGATCGTCTTGCTGTAGTCCACGGAGTCGTTGCCGTGCGGAGTGGGTTGCTTCCAGAACTCGTGCAGCGTGGCCTGCTTCTCCATCCGACGGAAGACGCGCACGGTGCTTCCCGCCAGCACGTCCTTCGGGCGGACCCGCTTGCCCAGCCCGCCCGAGCTCCGCAGGGTCATCCCGCGTGAGGTGAACTCCTTCTCGATGTCCCAGGGGTACTGCCGCCGCAGCTGTTTCGGCGGACCGTCCACCGTGATCACCATGCTGGTGATCCGGGTGATCGTGTCGAAGAGGTCAGCGCTGTCGGGGTGGATGTGTCCCAGCGTCGCCGCCGCGATGACGCATCGCACGCTGTCGTCGCCGAAGCCCTTGAGGACCTGCTCGGCCGGCCCGACGAGCACCTGCACCTGCGCCAGCTCGGGGTGGTTCTCGCGCATCACGGCGACCGCGTGCGGGTTGATCTCGACACCCATCACGTTCGTGAAACCGGCCTCGACCAGGGCGGCGAGCAGCCGACCGTCACCCGAACCGATCTCCACGACGAGGTCGGTCTTCTGCACCTCCCACGTCAGCCTCTTCACGATCGCCCGGGCGCTGCCGGTCGAGTCGTGCCTGGGAACGATCGGGTGCCCCTCGGGGCGTGGCTGCTGCCAGTAGCGGTACTGGCTCGCGCGGCTGGCCATCCCGAGGCGTCGGGCGACGGAGTCGACGACCGGCTTGAGCCTCGGCACCCGGGTCGACAGTGTGTAGCGGGCCTTGCGAGCCATGGTCTCGGCCCGGTCGCGTAACGGCATGGCGTCAGTGAAGCCTCGCTGCCGCCCGTTGTAAAGCAGGCTCGCGGGCCGCGGGAAGGACCCGGTTTCCTCAGTGCTGACCGGACGGTGGTTCCTGAGGAGCGCGCTCCGCGCGCGTCTCGAAGGGTTCGACCAGCTCGACGAGCACGCCACCCGCGTCCTTGGGGTGGATGAAGTTGATCCTCGAGTCGGCAGTGCCACGCTTCGGGGCGTCGTACAGCAGCCGGAGACCGCGCTCGCGCAGGATCGCGGAGACCTGCTCGACGTCGGTGACGCGGTAGGCGAGCTGCTGGAGGCCCGGACCGGAGCGGTCGAGGAACTTCGCGATGGTGGAGCTCTCGTCGATCGGGGCGAGCAGCTGGATGCACGACCCGGAGTCGCCCACGGCGACCATGGCCTCGCGGACGCCCTGCTCCTCGTTGGTCTCCTGGTGCTGGACCTCCATCCCGAACGCGTCCCTGTACAGCGCGATGGCCTCGTCGAGGTCGGGCACGGCGATGCCGACGTGGTCGATGCAGGTGAACAGGTGGGCGGGGAGGTCGGGGGAACAGTCTGCGGAGCGCTCATGTGCGCATCCTCGCGTAGCGGCGTACGGCGCTCAACGTGGTGTGATCCGTCCGACACCGGTGTGACGCGGACCCCTCTCCTGCATCTGCCGGTTCGTGGGTAGTGTCGAGACGACCCAGATTTGCTCTTCAGGAGGCCCCTATGTCCGGTTCCGTCATCGTCGCAGGCGCGCGCACCCCGATCGGCCGCCTCCTCGGAGGCCTGAAGAGCCTCTCGGCCGCCGAGCTCGGTGGCGTCGCCATCAAGGGCGCGCTGGAGAAGGCGGGCGTGTCCGGTGACCAGGTCGACTACCTGATCATGGGCCAGGTCATCCAGGCCGGTGCCGGCCAGAACCCCGCCCGCACGGCGGGCATCGCGGCCGGCCTGCCGATGTCGCTGCCCTCGATCACGATCAACAAGGTCTGCCTCTCCGGCGTCAACGCGATCTCGACCGCGGACGCCCTGATCAAGGCCGGCGTGCACGACATCATCGTGGCCGGCGGCATGGAGTCGATGACCAACGCACCGCACCTGCTGCCGAAGTCGCGCGAGGGCTTCAAGTACGGCGACACCACGCTGGTCGACTCGATGGCGTACGACGCGCTCTACGACCAGACCACCCAGCAGGCGATGGGCGGCCTGACCGAGCAGTGCAACGCCGACGGCACCAAGCTGAGCCGCGAGGAGCAGGACGAGTTCGCCGCCCGCTCCCACCAGCTCGCCGCGACCGCCTGGAAGAACGGCGTCTTCGACGACGAGGTCGTGCCGGTCGAGATCCCGCAGCGCAAGGGCGACCCGATCGTCGTGAACAGCGACGAGGGCGTGCGTGGCGACACCACCGCCGAGTCGCTCGGCAAGCTGCGCCCCGCGTTCAGCAAGGACGGCACCATCACCGCCGGCTCGGCCTCGCAGATCTCCGACGGCGCCTGCGCCGTGGTCATCATGAGCAAGGCCAAGGCCGAGGAGCTCGGCCTCGAGTGGCTGTGCGAGATCGGCGCCTCCGGCCAGGTCGCCGGCCCCGACTCCACCCTGCAGCTCCAGCCCGCCAACGCGACCGCGAAGGCGCTGGAGAAGGAGGGCATCTCGATCGACGACGTCGACCTCGTGGAGTTCAACGAGGCCTTCGCCGCGGTCGGCATCGAGTCGGCCCGCCAGCTCGGCATCCCCGAGGAGAAGGTCAACGTCAACGGCGGCGCGATCGCCCTGGGCCACCCGGTCGGCATGTCCGGCGCCCGGATCGTGCTCCACCTCGCCCTCGAGCTCAAGCGCCGCGGTGGCGGCACCGGTGTCGCCGCCCTCTGCGGTGGCGGTGGCCAGGGTGACGCCCTGGTCGTGAAGGTGCCTGCTTCCTGAGTCACGAGACAGACCGGATAGTCCGATGCATTCGGACCCTCGATCGCACGCGAACAGGGTCCATCTGCATCGGACTATCCGTCTCCGATGAGAGGGGAGCGGGATGAGCAGGCGGTCGACGGGTGACGTTCCCGAGCTGGTCGAGAAGGCCCGCTCGGGTGACGCGCGTTCGGTGGCCCGGCTGATCTCGCTGGTCGAGGACGCCTCGCCGTTGCTGCGCGAGGTGATGGCCGGCCTGGCGCCGTACGCCGGGCACAGCCACATCATCGGCATCACCGGATCGCCCGGAGTCGGCAAGTCCACCTCGACCGCCGCGCTCGTGACCGCGCTGCGCAAGCAGGACAAGCGGGTCGGCGTGCTCGCGGTCGACCCCTCCTCGCCCTTCTCCGGTGGCGCGTTGCTCGGCGACCGGGTGCGGATGCAGGACCACGCGCTCGACAAGGAGGTCTACATCCGCTCGATGGCCTCGCGTGGGCACCTCGGCGGCCTCTCCTGGGCCACGCCGCAGGCGCTGCGGGTGCTCGAGGCCGCCGGCTGCGACGTGATCCTGATCGAGACGGTGGGCGTGGGGCAGAGCGAGGTCGAGATCGCGGCGATGGCCGACACCACGCTGGTGCTGATCGCGCCCGGGCATGGGCGACGGCATCCAGGCCGCGAAGGCCGGGATCCTCGAGATCGGCGACGTCTACGTGATCAACAAGGCCGACCGCGACGGGGCCGACCAGGTACGCCGCGAGCTGCGCTCGATGCTCGCGCTCGCCGAGCGCCCCGACGGCGCCTGGAAGCCGGAGATCGTCAAGACGATCGCCAGCAAGGGCGAAGGGGTCGACGACCTGGTGGCGGCGTTGGAGAAGCACTTCGAGCACCTGTCGTCGACCGGTGAGCTCGACCAGCGCCGGCTGCGGCGGGCCCGCGACGAGATCGAGTCGATCGCCGTGACGGCGCTGCGCGAGCAGTGGCGCGGCGTACACGAGAACGCGGCGCTGGACGAGCTCGCCGCCGAGGTGGTGGCAGGGGAGAGCGACCCCTACGCGGCCGCCGACCTGCTCCTGGAGAGCCTGGAGCGCGCCTGACCCCAATCGGGTCGGAATCTTGGTACAAAGGAACAGGTCTGCGCGAGCTCAGCGCAGGTCCACCTTCCCCCGACTCAAGGAGCACCCGATGGCTGGCGCGCTGAAGAAGACAGTTCTCCTCCTCGTCGTCCTGTTCCTCGGCTTCTGGCTCGTGCAGGATCCGTCCGGCTTCGGTGACAGCGCCAAGCAGACCGCCACGGCCATCTGGGAGCTGCTGGAGCAGCTGTTCGACGGCATCATCAGCTTCTTCAAGTCGCTCAGCTCCTGATCGACCGGCCATGGGCTCCCTCTGGCGCTGGCTGACCGACCCGCACATCGGCGACCGGCTGCTGCGCGACGAGGACGAGGACATCGTCGACATCGTGCACAAGCACTACGTCGTCTACGTGTTTCCGGGCCTGTTCGGCGCGGCCGGGCTGATCTGCTGGCTGCTGGTGCCGTTCTCGTCGGTCGAGATCGGCTGGGCGCCGATCCTGGTCGGCGCGGGTCTGATGCTGTACGCCGGCTTCAAGGCGCTGCAGCGCAACATCGACCGGTTCGTGGTCACCAACCAGCGGGTCTTCCGCGTGCACGGCCTCCTGAACCGCAAGGAGGCCACCATGCCGCTGAGCCGGATCCTCGACATCTCGGTCGACAAGCCGATCCAGGGCCGGATCCTGGGCTACGGCCACTTCACCTTCGAGTCGGCTGCCCAGGAGCAGGGGCTGCGCGTGATCCGCTACGTCGCCCGCCCCGACGAGCGCAACCTGACCATCCAGCGCGTCGTGACGCGCGCCGGCCTGCGCGGGAACAGCCCGAACGTCCAGCGGGTCGACTGACGCGTCAGAGGCCGGTGGCAAGGCGACTGCGCGGTACCGATAGTCCCGAGTGAACGGACCCTGCTCGAGGCTCTCGAGGGGTCCAAGCGGTAGGGACTACCTGCCCGACGCGATAGTCCGATGTAGACCGACCAGTCCGGCGACCCGAACGGGGTCCACGTGCATCGGACCATCCCGATCTGACGCGATCCGGTTGGAGGCGCGGGCGGCAGGGACACCGAGTCAGAGGCCGGCCGCAGCCTGCAGGTCGCCGCGGATCGCGTCGAGGCGACCGGCCGCGGAGATGCGGGCGGCGTCGACACCGTCGTCCTCATCGGGGTCCACGGGTACGACGACCTCGAGGTAGCACTTGATCTTCGGCTCCGTCCCCGAGGGGCGTACGACGACCCGCCCGTCGTCGGCCAGCCGGAACCGCAGCCCGACCGTCGGTGGGACGCCGTCCGAACCCAACGAGAGGTCGTCGACCTGCTCGACCGCGAGACCGCCGAGCGAGGTCGGGGGCTGGTCGCGCAGGCGGTCCACCACGGCCGGGATCGCTGCCAGGTCGTCCATCCGCACCGAGAGCTGGTCGGTGGCGTGCAGGCCGTACTCGCGGGCGAGGTCGTCGAGCAGGTCACGCAGGGTGCGACCGGCCGCCTTCGCCCGGGCCGCGATGTCGCAGACCAGCATCAGTGCGCTGACGCCGTCCTTGTCCTTCACGTGCTTCGGGTCCACGCAGTAGCCGAGCGCCTCCTCGTAGCCGAAGGCGAGGTTCTCGACCCGACCGATCCACTTGAAGCCGGTGAGCGTCTCGGCGTACAGCTGCTTCTCGGCGACCGCCATCTTGCCCAGCAGGGACGAGGAGACGATCGAGGTCGCGTAGACACCCTCGCGCCTGCAGCTTCAGCAGGTGCTGGGCGAGCAGGGCTCCCACCTCGTCGCCGCGCAGCATCTGCCAGCCGTGTGGGCCGCCGGGCACCGCGACCGCGCACCGGTCGGCGTCGGGGTCGTTGGCCACGACGATGTCGGCGTCCACCTCCTCGGCCAGCGCCATCGCGAGGTCCATCGCCCCCGGCTCCTCGGGGTTGGGGAAGGAGACCGTCGGGAAGTCGGGGTCGGGCTCGGCCTGCGCCGTGGCGACGTGCGGTTCGGGGAAGCCGGCCTGCTTCAGCGCGGTGGCCACCGTCGAGCCGCCGACGCCGTGCAGGGGCGTGTAGACGACCTTCAGGTCGCGCGGCCCACCCCCGGCGAGGTCGACGACCGTCTTCAGGTAGCGGTCGAGGATCTCGTCGCCGAGCACCTCGCCACCGCTGCCGCGCGGGATGTCCGCGACGGGTCCGACGGCGGCGATCTGCGCCGCGATCTCCTCGTCGGCCGGCGGCACGATCTGGCTGCCGTCGCCGAGGTAGACCTTGTAGCCGTTGTCCTGCGGGGGGTTGTGGCTCGCCGTGACCATCACGCCGGCCACGCAGTCGAGGTCCCGGATCGCGAACGCGAGCAACGGCGTGGGCAGCGGTCGGGGCAGCACGTAGGCCTTCATCCCGGCCCCGGTCATCACCTCGGCGGTGTCGCGCGCGAAGACGTCGGAGTTGTGCCGGGCGTCGTACCCGATCACGACGGAGTCGTCGGGGCCGGCGCCGTGCTCGAGGAGGTACGCCGCCAGGCCGGCCGCCGCGCGCAGCACCACGACGCGGTTCATCCGGTTGGGACCCGCGCCGAGGGCACCGCGCAGGCCGGCCGTGCCGAACTCCAGGGTGCCGTCGAACCGGTCGGCCAGCTCGGCCGTCTCGCCCTGCTCGATCAGCGCCTCGAGCTCGGCCTTGGTGACCGGGTCGGGGTCCTGTGTCGCCCACTCGCGGGCGCGGTCCAGGAGGTCGGCGTCACTCATGCCACGAACCTATAGGCGGATCAGCCCAGCTCGCTCAGGCGGGGGAGCACCTCGTCGCAGAGCCGGCCGACGTAGCCGACCGGGTCCTCGGCGGGCGGCATCAGCCAGACCTGGTCGATCCCGAGGGCGGCGTACGCCTCCATCCGGCCGTAGAACGCGTCGACGTCCTCGAACGGGTCGCCACCGGCGAGCGCGGTGCGGCGTACCTCGGCAGGATCGCGGCCGACGTCGGCGCAGTGGCCGTCGAGCACGTCGATCTTGTGCTTCATCTCGTCGGGCTCGAAGCCGAAGAGGTTGCAGGCGTCGGCGTACTGTCGCGACCAGACGCAGCGTCTTGCGCTCGCCACTGCCGCCGATCAGGATCGGCGGACTCGGCTGCTGGATCGGCTTGGGGGTGCAGACCGTCTCGGCCAGTCGGTAGTGCTTGCCCTCGAACGCGCCGTCGTCGTCGCTCCACATCTGGCGGCAGATCTGCAGCGCCTCCTCGAGCCGCTCGAAGCGCTCGCTGGTGGACGGGAACGGCACGCCGAGGCCGTCGTGCTCGCGCTCGTACCAGGCCGCGCCGATGCCGAGGAACGCCCGACCGCCGCTGAGCACGTCGAGGGTGGTGACGATCTTGGCGAGCAGCCCGGGATGGCGGTAGGTGACGCCGGTGACGAGCAGGCCCAGGTCGAGGTTGCGGGTCTGGCCGGCGAGGAAGCCGAGCGAGGTGTAGCCCTCGAGCATCGGCTCGGGTGGTCCGCCGAGCGTCTCCATCTGGAACCAGTGGTCCATCATCGTCAGCGTGCTCACGCCGCCGTCGTCGGCGGTGCGGGCCACGTCGGCGAGGGTGGAGCCGAGCTTCTCGGGGCCACCGGCCCAGCTGAGGTTCGCGCAGTGGACGGCCAGCTTCATGGGTTCTCCTCCGAGGTCGAGATACTGGAGGCGTGGATCTACTGACCTACCGGTTCTCCAGCACTTTCACCCTAGAGGCGCCCCGGAAACGGGTGCACGACGTGCTGGTCGACCTGGAGTTCTACGCCGACTGGTGGCCGCAGGTGCGCGCGGTCGCCAAGATCGACGACGACCACGCGCTGGTGGTGTGCCGGTCCACGCTGCCCTACGACCTCGAGCTCGAGCTGAGCGCGGTCAGCCGCGACCTGGACTGCCTCGAGGTGGGCATCGACGGGCCGATCCGGGGCTGGGCGAGGTACCACCTCGACGAACAGGGCCCCGGCGTCACCTCGCTGCGGTTCGAGCAGGAGGTGCGTGCCGAGGCCCCGATGTTCGTGGTGGCGTCGTACGTCGCGAGGCCGCTGCTGGTCTGGAACCACCACCGGATGATGGCGGGGTCCGAGCGGGGCCTGCGGGCCAGGTTTCAGCCCAGCGCGGCGATCGCTGCGTCGTAGTCCGGCTCCTGCGCGATGTTCGGCACCAGCTCGGTGTAGGTGACGCTGCCGTCCTCGTCGACGACGACGACCGCGCGGGCGAGCAGGCCCTCGAACTTGCTGTCGAGCAGACGGACGCCGTAGTCGTCGCCGAAGCTGGAGCGCCAGGCAGAGCCGACCTTCACGTTCTCGAGGCCCTCGGCCGCGCAGAAGTCGCGCACGGCGAACGGCAGGTCGACCGAGATGTTCAGGACGGTGGTGTTGTCGAGGCTGCTGGCGCGCTCGTTGAACCCGCGCAGCGCGGCCTGGCACACGCCGGTGCCGATGCTGGGGAAGATGCTGAGCACCTTCTTGCCGGGGATGTCAGCGAGGCTGAACTCCGCGAGGTCGGTGTCGACGAGGGTGAAGTCCGGTGCCTTGTCGCCGACAGCGGGGAGGTCTCCAACGGTGTGGGCGGGGGCGTCCCCGAGTGCAGTGGTAGCCATGCCCGCCAATCTAACGGGGTGGGTTCAACGGCTCCGGCGGGGTCCGAACTGCGGAGCCACCTTGCGCAGCGCCGCCTCGCGCGCGGCCTTGGTGTTGGCGTTGAACAGCAGGAACGCCTGCTCGAGGCGTTCGCGGGCGAAGGTACGCCGCGGCGAGGCCGTCCAGGTCTGGTTGAACAGCCGCTTCGCCGCCGCCAGCTGGTCGGGGGAGCGGGCCATCAGCTCGCGGGCGAGGTCCTCCGCGGCGGCCTCCGGGTCGGCGGCGAGCTCGGTGACCAGACCGAGGTCGTCGGCCTCCTTGCCGGAGAACATCTGCGCCGTCATGGTCAGCCGCTTGGCGGTGTCGATGCCGACCAGCTCGGCGAGCGACCGCACCCCGGTCATGTCCGGGATGATCCCCCAGCGGCCCTCGAGCACCGACCACTCGGAGTCGGGGGTGGCGATGCGGAAGTCCGCGGCCAGCGCGATCTGCAGCCCGCCGCCGTAGCAGTGGCCCCGCACCGCCGCGATCACCGGGACGGGCAGCCGGCGCCAGGCCCAGCACGCCTCCTGGAAGGTGTTGGTGCCGCGCCACGGCCGGGGCACGAAGGCGCCGACGATGCCGGCCGGCTGCTTGAGCACCGAGCCGAAGTCGAGCCCCGCGCAGAACGACGGGCCCTCGCCGCTGAGGACGACGGCCCGCAGCGTGCGGTCCTTGCGCAGCTCCTTCGCCGTCGCGACCAGCTCGTCGAGCGTCTGCAGGGTGAGCGCGTTCAGCTTCTCCGGCCGGGCCAGACGGACGTGCGCGATCCCGTCGGTGACGGAGTGGGTGACCAGCCGGTTCGAGTCGCTCATGGACCCGAGGTTACCGGCAGGTAGGTAGTTCGCCGACCGGGCAATGGATGTACGCCGAGACGCGCCGAGCGGGCACTCGACGTACGGGGTGTGAGCATCGAGTGCCCGCTCGGCGTTCTCGAGCGTGCATCGAGTGCCCGGTCGGCGTGCTGGGTCAGGCGTCGATGGGGGACATGTCGCCGTAGCGGTCACCGGCCACCGCGTCGCGGGGGACGGCGGTCTCGAGGGCGGCGAGGTCGTCGTCGGAGAGCTTCACGTCGCTGGCGGCGACGTTCTCCTCGAGGTACTTCACCCGCTTGGTGCCCGGGATCGGGACCACGTCGTCGCCCTGGGCGAGCACCCAGGCGAGGGCCAGCTGGCCCGGTGTGCAGCCCTTGTCCTGCGCGATCGCAGTGATCTTGTCGACCAGTGCGAGGTTGGCGTCGAGGGCGTCGCCCTGGAAGCGGGGGAAGTACGACGAGCGCCGGTTGTCGCCGTCGCCGTCGGCACCCGAGTCGCGCGTGATCGTGCCGGTCAGGAGGCCGCGTCCGAGCGGGGAGTACGGCACCAGCCCGATGCCGAGCTCACGGATGACGCCGAGGATCTCGTCGTCGAGGTCGCGGGTGAACAGGGAGTACTCGCTCTGCAGCGCGGTGATCGGGTGCACGGCGTGGGCCCGGCGGATGGTCTCCGCGCCCGCCTCCGACAGGCCGAGGTGGGTGACCTTGCCGGCCTCCACCAGCTCCTTCATGGCGCCGACGGTCTCCTCGATGGGGACGTTCTTGTCGACGCGGTGCTGGTAGTAGAGGTCGATGTGGTCGACGCCCAGCCGCTGGAGGGAGGCGTCGCAGGCCTGGCGGACGTAGTCGGGCGAGCCGTCGATGCCGAGCCGCTCGCCGTTGGGACCGCGGACGTTGCCGAACTTCGTCGCCAGCTGTACGTCGTCGCGCCGGTCCTTGATGGCCTTGCCGACCAGCTGCTCGTTGGTGAACGGGCCGTACATGTCCGCGGTGTCGAGGAAGGTGACGCCGAGGTCGAGGGCGCGGTGGATGGTGTCGATGCCGCCCTGCTCGTCGGGGGTGCCGTAGAACTCCGACATCCCCATGCAGCCCAGCCCGAGGCTGGAGACGGTCAGGGGGTTGGTGGTTCCGAGAGTGCGTTGCGTGATCGTCATGCCACCCACTCAACGGGTTGGAGTGCGCTCTAAGTCAAGAGGCCTGTTCGACCTTGCTCTCGTAGATGCCGATCTTGTGGTCGATCGCGCGCAGGTGCCCGGTCACCTCGGCCAGCTGCGCCTCCACCCGCTCGCGGTGCGCCTTCAGCAGGGCGAGGCGCTGGGCCTCGTTGCCGTCACCGTCCCGGACGAGTGCGGCGTAGCGGCGTACGTCGCGCATCGGCATGCCTGTCGAGCGAAGCCGCGTGATCATCTCGATCCAGGTGAGGTCGCGCGTGGAGTAGCGGCGGTGCCCGGAGGAGGAGCGATCGACCGAGGCGAGCATCAGCCCGTCGCGTTCGTAGTAGCGCAGCGTGTGGGCCGTCAGGCCGGTCTGCTCGGCGGCCTGGGCGATGGTCAGGGTGCGTCACGGCACCAGTGTCGTCCTTCGAGTGTGCTCCAAGTCAACTGCGTCAGTCGAAGGCGGGCCGGTCGAGCTCGCCGCTCGCGAACGAGCCACCGACGTGGGCCCCCTCGGCGCGGTCGGCCTCGGTCTCGGGGTCGGACTCGATCTCGGCGGCGTACTGCTCGGCGTCGTCCTCGGGTCGTAGCCGAGCGCGCGGCCCGGCTCGAGGTCCCACCAACCGCGCGTGTTCGCGGAGACTCCGTAGATGACGGCGAAACCCGGGCTCGGAGCTGTCAGGGAGGCGTGGAACATCCGCACGGCGTCGTCGGGGGAGAGCCAGGTCGAGAGCTGTCGCCGGCTCGTGGGCCTGTCGAGGAAGGAGCCGATCCGGGTGCTGACGGCGTCGAGGCCGTAGCGGTCGACGTAGAGGTGGAGCAGCCCCTCGGCGGCCACCTTGGCGACGCCGTAGAACGTGTCGGGTCGCGCGTGCTCCTCGGCACCGAGGAGCACGGAGCGGGGCAGGCGGCCGACGGCGTGGTTGCTGGAGGCGTAGACGATGCGGGGTACGTCGTAGCGCCGCATCGCCTCGAGGAGCGCCCCCGTCGAGATCACGTGCGAGCTGAGCGCGTCGGGCAACGACGACTCGGTCGGGATGCCGGCGAGGTGGATCACCGCGTCGGGCCGGACCTCCGACATCGCCGCGTCGACCGCGACCGGGTCGGTGCAGTCGACGGCCAGGTCGGCCGGCTGGCCGGGGAGGTCGAGGCCGACGACCTCGTGACCCAGCGCGGTCAGCCCGGAGGTGAGGGCCCGACCGATCGAGCCCGCCGAGCCGGTGAGGAGGACCTTCGACATGCCGGTCAGGCTAGCGACCGGGTGTCAGTCCTCGCCGTCCTCGTCGTCGTCGTCGTCCTCGTCGTCGTTCCTCGTCGTCGTCGTCGGCCTCGTCGTCGGCCTGGTCGTCGGCCGAGTCGTCGTCGCCGGTGTTCGGGTTCTCGGGGTCCTTGAAGGGAGCGGGCTCGCTCTCGTCGTAGTCGTCGGAGTCGGTGAACTGGCCGCGCTCGTGGTCGAAGGTGCGTCCGGTGTTGTCGACCTCGGCGCCGTCGGGACGGTTGTCCGGGTCGAGGCGCTCCTGGCGGACCTCCTCCATCTCCTGCTTGGTCTCGTCGTCGGGTTCCTTGTTCGGCTCGATCCCGAGGCTGCGCCCGGCGCGCTCGTCGGTGTCGATGCCGCCGTCGTCGAGGATGCTGCTGCCCTCGTCGTTGTCCTTGTCGCTCATGTGGGTCCCTCCCAGGTCTGTGTTCCCCATGGGTATCCGGGGCCCGGAGACGATGTCAACGCGAGCGGGCTGCCCGCGGACAGGGTGGGTCAGATGCGCGGGACGATGCGGCCGAGCAGCTCGCCCATCCGGGTGGCCGCGGAACGGCCGGCCTCGAGCACCTCTTCGTGGTTGAGCGGCTCACCGGTGATGCCGGCGGCGAGGTTGGTGACCAGGCTGATGCCGAGCACCTCCATCCCGGCCTCGCGGGCCGCGATCGCCTCGAGCGTCGTACTCATGCCGACGAGGGTGCCGCCGATCGCGCGCACCATCCCGATCTCGGCCGGGGTCTCGTAGTGGGGGCCGGGGAACTGCACGTAGACGCCCTCGTCGAGGGACGGCTCGACCTCCTGGCACAGCGCGCGCAGCCGGGGGCTGTAGAGGTCGGTGAGGTCGACGAAGTTGGCGCCCTCGATCGGGGAGGTCGCCGTGAGGTTGATGTGGTCGCTGATCAGCACCGGGGTGCCGGGCGACCATCGCTCGTCGAGCCCGCCGCAGCCGTTGGTGAGTACGACGGTCGAGCAGCCGGCCGCGGCCGCCGTACGGACCCCGTGGACGACCGAACGCACGCCGAGCCCCTCGTAGAAGTGCGTGCGGCCCAGGAAGACCAGCAGGTTCTTCTCGCCGGCGCGGACCGAGCGGATCGTGCCTGCGTGACCGGCGACCGCCGGTGCGGCGAAACCGGGGAGGTCGGTGCTGCTGATCTCGGCCGTGGCCTCGCCCAGCGCGTCGACCGCGGGCAACCATCCCGAGCCCATCACCAGGGCGATGTCGTGGCGCTCCACGCCCGTCTGCTCGGCCAGCGCACGGGCTGCCTCGGTCGCGGCTTCGGTGTAGGTCTGGGTCACCAGAAGAGGGTAGTGCGGGTGCGCTGCAGCCCCCGAAGTTCGACCGACACGGCCGCGAGCGGAGGGCGGCGACGTAGTCGGCGGGGGCGTCGGCGGCCTCGGCGGCATCAGCGAGTACGCCGAGATAGCTGGCCGACGGGAGGCCACCCTCGAACGCGTCGAGGACGTAGACCCAGGCCACGACCTCCTCGTTCATCGTGGACACGCGCACCTTGGTCTTGCGGAAGAGGCCGGTGTTCGCGGACTCCCACTCGTCGAGCGCCGACACGTCCTCGTCGGTGACGTCGTAGACCGCCACGAAGACCTGCTCGAAGGTGTCCTGCACGATCGTCGCGAGGGCGCCGTCCCAGCCGAGGTCCTCGCCGCCGAAGGTGAGTCGCCAGCCTTCCAGCCAGCCGGTCTCGCGCAGCGGAGAGTGCGGGCAGCGCTCACCCATCCGGGCGGGATCGAGGTTGGTCCCGTAAGCGGCGTACAACGTCACCGCGCAAGACTAAGGGGACTCAGCGCGCTGATGGCAATGGGACACAATGACCCGGTGAGCACACCAGACTTCGGGACGGCCAACCGCGTCGTGATCATCGGTGGCGGCCCGGGCGGCTACGAGTCCGCGCTCGTCGCGGCGCAGCTCGGCGCCGACGTGACGGTCGTGGACTCCGACGGGCTGGGCGGCTCGGCCGTGGTGACCGACTGCGTGCCGAGCAAGACGCTGATCGCGACCGCCGAGCTGATGACCGACCTCTCGGGCGCCCCCGAGCTGGGCGTGGGCTTCGAGGACCACGAGGGCGACTCCGCCCACCACGTGGTCGTCGACCTCGACCGGGTCAACCGCCGGGTGAAGAGACTCGCCGCCGACCAGTCCGCCGACATCGGTCACCGGCTCGAGCGCGAGGGCGTCCGGGTGGTGCCCGGCCTCGGTCGGCTCGAGGGCACCGACCGCGTCGTCGTCGAGCTCAACGAGGGCGGCACCGAGACGATCGAGGCAGACGCCGTGCTGCTGGCCACCGGCGCCGCGCCTCGCACGCTGGCGACCGCCGAGCCCGACGGGGAGCGGATCCTGACCTGGGAGCAGGTCTACGACCTCACCGAGGCGCCGAGCCGGATGATCGTCGTCGGCTCCGGGGTGACCGGTGCGGAGTTCGCGAGCGCCTACATGTCGCTGGGCATCGACGTCGTGCTCGTCTCCTCCCGCGACCGGGTGCTGCCCGGCGAGGACGCCGACGCCGCGACCGTGCTCGAGGACGTGCTCAAGCGCCGCGGCATGGAGGTGCTCTCGCGCTCGCGGATGGAGTCGGTGAAGCGCGACGGCGACGAGGTCACCGTCACCCTGACCGACGGCCGGACCGTCACCGGGTCGCACTGCCTGCTGGCGCTCGGCTCGGTGCCGAAGACCTCGGGCCTGGGGCTCGAGGAGGCGGGTGTGGCCGTCGACGACGGTGGCTTCATCCGCGTCGACCGGGTCTCGCGCACCTCCGCGCGTGGGGTGTACGCCGCCGGCGACTGCACCGGCGTACTCATGCTCGCCAGCGTGGCCGCCATGCAGGGCCGGATCGCCATGTGGCACTTCCTCGGTGACGCGGTCACCCCGCTCGACCTCAAGCAGGTGTCGTCCAACGTGTTCACCGCCCCCGAGATCGCCACGGTGGGCTGGCAGCAGAAGGCGATCGACGCAGGTGAGATCCCCGCCGAGACCGTGCGCCTCGACCTGGCCGGCAACGCGCGCGCCAAGATGCAGGGCGTCCACGACGGTTTCGTGAAGCTGTTCTGCCGCCCCGGCACCGGCATCATCATCGGCGGCGTCGTCGTCGGCCCCCGGGCCAGCGAGCTGGTGCACCCGATCTCGATCGCCGTCGCGGAGTCGCTGACCGTCGACCAGATGGCGCACGCGTTCACCGTCTACCCCTCGATGAGCGGGTCGATCGCGGAGGCGGCCCGGAGGCTGCACCACGGGCCGGCGTGAACGCTCTGACGCCCCGGAAATGCCCTCGCTGAAATGACACTCGTGTAATTCCCGAGAGATATCCGAAACGCGGGCAAATCGAATATTCGTCGATGCATACTGTGCGAGTTCGCTCATTTCCCACTGGTCACTGGGGTCACAGATGTCACGCTCCGTACGGCGCCTCCCGGCCGCGACGGCTGGGTTCGCGCTGCTCGCCACGATGCTCGCCGTCGCCGCGCCCGGACAGGCCTCGCGCGCTGTCTCGGAGGCCTACACCGTCCCTGCGAGCGGCAAGCTGGCGCTGACCGGCCACGGCTACGGCCACGGCCACGGCATGTCGCAGTACGGCGCCCAGGGGGCCGCCCTCCAGGGGCTCACCTACAGCCAGATCGTCGCGTTCTACTACCCGGGCACGACGCTCGGCAACGCGACCGGGAACATCCGCGTGCTGATCTCGGCCGACACCGACAACGACGTGCGCGTCCTGCCCGCGAGCGGCCTGAGGGTGCGCGAGGTCGGCACCGGCGCGACGTACACCCTGCCCGCCACCGCCGGCATCAAGACCTGGCGCCTGCGCAACACGGTGAGCGGTGCGACGGCCCTCGACTACGACAACGGTGCGTGGCACGTCTACCAGCCCGGCGGCAAGCCGCTGGCGGGTGACGCGGAGTTCTTCCGGGCCGGCAACCTGACCCTGCGCGTGGGCAGCGGGACCCGCGACTACCGCGGTGCGCTGCGGTTGAGCAGCACGAACACGGTCAACGTTCTCGGCCTCGACGACTACGTCAAGGGAGTCATCCCTCGGGAGATGCCGGCGTCGTGGCGGCCGGCCGCCGTGCGCGCCCAGGCCGTGGCAGCGCGCACGTACGCCGCCTTCGACCGCGCCGCGCACCCCACCCGCTACTACGACACCTGCGACACCACCTCCTGCCAGGTGTACGGCGGGGTCGGCGACGAGGACTCGCGCAGCAACGCCGCCGCGACCTACACGGCCGGCAAGGTGCTCACCTACGGCGGCAAGCCCGCGTTCACCCAGTTCGGGTCGAGCAGCGGTGGCTGGCTGTCGGCCGGGAGCCAGCCGTACCTGGTCGCGAAGGCCGACCCCTACGACGGCCACAGCGGCAACGCGATGCACACGTGGACCACCACGCTGACCAAGGCGTCGGTCCAGAACGCCTACCCCTCGCTCGGCACGCTGAAGCGGGTGCTGGTCACCCAGCGCGACGGCCACGGCGACTGGTACGGCCGGGTGGAGCGGATGACGCTCGACGGGTCCAAGGCCGACGTCACCCTGACCGGCGACGCGTTCCGTTCGAAGTTCGGGCTGCGCTCGAGCTGGTTCCGCTTCGGGTCGGGCTCGACCACGACGCCGGCACCCCAGCCCAGCACCACGCCGTCGACGGGCTCCAAGGCGAACTCCCCGATCTACAAGCGGTGGAAGGCCCTCGGCGGCGCGACGTCGATCCTGGGACGCCCCAAGGGCGCGGAGTTCTCGGTCGCGGGCGGTCGTGCCCGGGTCTTCCAGCACGGCCGGATGTTCTACAAGAGCAACGTCGGCACCCGCGAGCTGTTCGGCCGGGTCCTCAAGGCCTACACCAAGCGCGGTGGCGCGGCCTCGAAGCTCGGCTTCCCGAAGACCCGTCCGCTGAAGAGCGGCACCAGCACCGTCGCGAAGTTCGAGCACGGCGCGATCGCCGTACGCAAGAACGGCAAGGTGCGGGTCACCTACCGCTGACCTCGTCGCGCCGTCCTGTCGGTGGCCGGCGGTAGCGTCCGCGCATGGTCGATGCCGAGGCCGTACGCCGCGTCGGGTTGGCGCTCCCGCGCAGCTACGAGGCGTACATCGGGCACCGCTGGAAGCTCAAGGTGCGCCAGCTCGTCTACGTCGCGTTCTCGCGTGACGAGACCTCGATGGGGTTCGGGTTTCCCAAGGTGGAGCGCGACGGGCTGATCGCCTCCGACCCCGAGACCTTCTTCCTGCCGCCCACCTCTGACCTCCGCTACCAGTGGGTCTGCGCGCGGCTGGGTCGCCTCGACGACGCCGAGATGCGCGAGCTGGTCACCGACGCGTGGCGGATGTGCGTGCCCAAGATGCTCCACGAGATGCCCGACCTGCCGGCGCCGGCGGTGGCGGCGTGGGCCGCGATCGACGCCGGCCGCTGGGACGACGTACGCCTGCTGCTGCACCCCTACCTGCACTGGCACGACCGTGGCGGCGAGGTCCGTGGGCGCACCAAGGTGCTCGCCCACCTCCACGACGTGCCGACCCCGAGACCCCCGACAGAGGTGGAGATCCGCGACGACCAGGTCTACCGCTGGCGGAGCTAGATTTGATGGAGGCCAGAGGAGGTGCGGGATGCTCGACGACGCTGCTCTCCTGGTGGCGCTCCGACGTCACTGGGACTACACCGGCAAGGACGAGGACATCGCCCATGAGATCTACCACGACGACGCCGTGCTGGAGTTCCCGCAGTCCGGCGAGCGGTTCGAGGGCGTGGAGAACTTCCGGGAGTGGCGACGGCAGTACCCCGCCAGGCTGCGGTTCCACACCCGGCGGATCACGCACCGCGCCGACCTGGTCGTGGTCGAGAACCTGATCAGCTACGACGGCGCACCCTGGATGCCGACCGTCAACATCCTGGAGTTCCGGGGTGACCGGGTGACGCACGAGCGGATCTACATCATGGAGCCGTGGCCGGCAGCGGACTGGCGATCGCCGTGGCGCTCGGAGCGCACCGCGGACGCGCCGTACCCGGCGCCGTAGTCAGCTTTCGTCGTTCCCGGGGCGCTGGCTGAAGTCGCCGGCGTAGTAGCCCCGGTGCTGCCGGACCGGTCCGGTGAACACGCCTGACTCGATCTCGATGTCGATGGTTGCGGCCATGGTGCTCACCTCCTGGGGTCCTGGTTGCTCTCACCGGTACAGACCCCCACCCGCGGGTGAACTCATCGGTGGTCGAGGCAGAAAGTGACCGTCTGCTCGTAGCACCCGGTCGGGGGACGCGTCGTCGAGGACGCGGAGGTCCCGCCCAGCTGCGCGAGGCCCACCACCACCATCGCGGCGGTCAGCAGCGTTGCCGAGACGAGTGAGTGACGGATGATCCCAGCGCGGGAGACGACCCGGTCGCCGGGCGGCAGGCTCCTCATTCCGGGCACGCTCCAATGAGGTGGTGGATCTGGGCAATCTCATATTTGGTCCACGTGGAATGCCCGTCAAGGCGGCGCCCGTTTTGACCTTCCGGCGGCTATACCAGGGAGGTTTGCAAATGGCGCAAAGAAGGCCGATAACCAAGAAGAGCGTCATTCGAGCCGCCTCGGTTTTCGAGAGGCTTTCATGATTCGGTCCGTGTTCAGCCGCGCTGGTAGACGCCCGGCGGTACGCCGACCAGGTCGGTGAACTCGCGGGTGAAGTGGGCCTGGTCGAACCAGCCGTACTTGGTGGCGAGGTCGGCCAGCGACCCGCCGTACCCGGCGTCGAGGTCGGTGACGACGTCGTGCATCCGGTAGCGCGAGAGCACCCACTTGGGGCTGACCCCGACGTAGCGCTCGAAGAGTCGTTGCAGCGTGCGGGTGCCGATGTCGCACTGCGCCTCGACCTCGGCCACCCGCGTGAGCTCGCGGTCGGCGAGCATCCGGGCGATCACGTCGAGGACCAGCAGGTAGTCGTCGGTCGGCTCGGTGGCCAGGCGCCCGAGCGTGGTGTCGAAGAGCGCACGGCCGTCGCCGTCGGGGGTGAGCTCGCGGAGCGCGTCGGTGGTGGCCCGGTCGAACACCGTGGCGGCCGGGACCGTGGCGTCGCGCAGGTCGCGGGCCGGCACGCCGGCCAGCGCGGCCAGGCCACCGGGGCGGAACTTCGCGGCGTACACCCAGCCGGCGTCGCGGATGGTGACGTCGAAACGCCGGGTGACGACGCCGGTGACCACGACGGGGTCGTCCCCGACCTCGTCGCGCTGGGCGCCGTGCTCGACGCTCAGGTTGCAGGCGGGGTGGGGCAGGGTCGAGCTCAGGTAGGACGTGTCGGGTGGCAGCTCCCAGCGCAGCGACCAGTAGTTCTCGACCCAGGGCGCCAGCTCGGGGGAGCACTCGGCCCGGTCGAGTCGCACGTGGCGCGCCAGCTGGTCGGGACGCAGCACGCCGGCCGTGGTCGAGGTCGGCGAGCGGCCGGGCTCAGTCGTCATCGTCGAGCGCGGTCCAGAGGCCGATCCGGACGATGACGAACTCCGCGGGGCGCAGAGGTGCGATCCCGACCAGGACGATGAGCCGGCCGTTGTCGATGTCGTCCTGCGTCATCGTGGTGCGGTCGACCTTGACGAAGAACGCATCCTGCGGACGGGTGCCGACCAGCCGACCCTCGCGCCACAGGGCGGTCAGGAATTCCTCGACCTGTTGCCGGGCCCGCGCCCAGAGGCGCTCGTCGTTGGGTTCGAAGAGCACCCACTGCAGACCGTGCTCGATCGATCGCTCGACGTAGGCGGGCACCCGTCGCACGTTGACGAACTTCCACTCCGGGTCGTCGTGGCGGATCGGGACGGGACGACGCCTGAGCTCCTCGACGTACGTCTCGGGATGGAGCCACCCTGTCGCGTTTCTCCTATCGGCCACGTCCTCATCGTAGGAGCGTGGGAGGACAGAACCCCCGTCGTACGAAGGAGACAGAGATGAGCACGCCCACCGCCCGCCTCGCCATGGTCACGCTGGACTGTGCGGACGCCGAGGCCAGCGCCGCCTTCTGGTCGGCACTGCTCGGATGGGAGGTGGCCCACTCCGAGCGCGACTACGCGATGCTCACCGGTCCCGACCACGCCCTCGGCTTCGGCCGGGTCGAGGACTACCAGCCGCCGGCGTGGCCCAACGACCACGGCAGCAAGCAGTTCCACTTCGACCTCGCGGTCGCCGACCTCGACGCCGCGCGAAGGAGCGGCCGTGTCCCTGGGCGCGACCGTCGCCGACCCGCAGCCCGGTGAGACCTGGCGGGTCCTGCTCGACCCAGCTGGGCACCCGTTCTGCCTGACCAAGGCAGAGAACTGGGGCTGATCCCTGTCGGTGGTTGAGGAGCGAGCGTCAGCGAGCGTCTCGAAACCACCCGATCCAGTGGTTTCGAGACGGTTGCTGCGCAACCTCCTCAACCACCGATCTACGAGAGCACCAGCACCAGATCCCCACCCTCGACCTGCTGGGTGCCGGTGAAGGCGAGGCGGTCGACGGTGCCGGCCTGGGGGGCGGTGATCGAGGCCTCCATCTTCATCGCCTCGATGGTCGCGACGACCTGGCCCTGGTCGACGGAGTCGCCCTCGTCGACCTGGAGGGTGACCACGCCGTCGAACGGGGCGGGCACCTGGCTGTCGTCCTTGGGGTCGGCCTTCTCCTGCGCGGCGACCTTGGACTCGACCGACTCGTCGCGCACGTTGATCGGGCGCAGCTGGCCGTTGATGGTGGCCATCACGCTGCGGTAGCCCCGCTCGTCGGCCTCGCTGATCGCCTGCAGCCCGAGGATCAGGCGCTTGCCCTCCTCGATGTCGACCACGTGCTCCTGGCCCGACTTCAGGCCGTAGAGGTAGTCGGTGGTCCGCAGCACCGAGACGTCGCCGTACGTCGCGATCGACTCGTCGAAGGCCTTCGTCGGTCCGGGGAAGAGCAGCTGGTTGAGGGTGTGCCGCCGGCTGGTGCCCTGGAGGCCCTCGGACTCCTCCTCGCTCAGCTCGGCGACGGGCTGCTTCCAGGTGCGGCCCTTGAGCGCCTTCTCGCGGAACGGCTCGGGCCAGCCTCCGGGCGGGTCGCCGAGCTCGCCGTTGAGGAAGCCGACGACGGAGTCGGGGATGTCGAACTTCCCGGGGTTCTCCTCGAACTCGGCGGGGTCGGCGCCGACCGCGACGAGGTGCAGGGCGAGGTCGCCGACCACCTTCGAGGACGGCGTCACCTTCACCACGTTGCCGAGGATGTCGTTGGCGGCGGCGTACATGTCCTCGATCTGCTCGAACTTCTCCCCGAGGCCCAGCGCGACGGCCTGCTGGCGCAGGTTGGAGAGCTGCCCGCCCGGGATCTCGTGGGTGTAGACGCGGCCGGTCGGCGAGGCGAGGCCCGACTCGAAGGGCGCGTAGACGCGGCGGGTGGCCTCCCAGTACGGCTCCAGCGCGCACACGGCCTCGAGGTCGAGCCCGGTCTCGCGGTCGGAGTGGTCGGTCGACGCCACGAGTGAGGAGAGCGCCGGCTGCGACGTCGTCCCGGCCATCGGCGACGAGGCCGCGTCCACGGCGTCCACGCCCGCGTCGATCGCAGCGAGCAGGGTGGCGAGCTGGCCGCCGGGGGTGTCGTGGGTGTGCAGGTGCACCGGCAGGTCGAACCGCTCGCGCAGCGCGGTGACCAGCGTGCGGGCCGCAGGCGCTCGCAACAGTCCCGCCATGTCCTTGATCGCGAGCACGTGCGCGCCGGCCTCGACGATGCGGTCGGCGAGACCGAGGTAGTAGTCGAGCGTGTACAGCTTCTCGTCGGGGCTGGACAGGTCGCCGGTGTAGCAGAGCGCGACCTCCGCGACCGACGTGCCGGTCTCGCGCACGGCCTCGATCGCCGGTCGCATCTGCTCGACGTCGTTGAGGGCGTCGAAGATGCGGAAGATGTCGATGCCGGTCTCGGCCGCCTCGGCCACGAAGGCGTGGGTGACCTCGGTGGGGTACGGCGTGTAGCCGACGGTGTTGCGTCCGCGCAGCAGCATCTGGAGGCAGATGTTCGGCACCGCCTGGCGGAGCCGCTCGAGCCGGTCCCACGGGTCCTCGGTGAGGAAGCGCAGGGCCACGTCGTACGTCGCGCCGCCCCAGGCCTCGAGGCTGAGCAGCTCCGGCGTCATCCGGGACACGTGACCGGACACCGCGAGCAGGTCGCGCGTGCGCACCCGCGTCGCGAGCAGCGACTGGTGCGCGTCACGGAAGGTCGTGTCGGTGACACCCACCCGCTGCTGGCCGCGCAGGTCGGCGGCGAACTTCTCGGGGCCGAGCTGGAGCAGCGCCTGGCGCGAACCGTCGGGCGCCGGGACGGCCAGGTCGATCTCGGGCAGCTTGCTGACGGGGTCGACGCTGACCGGCGCCTCGCCGTGCGGCTTGTTGACGGTCACCTCGGCCAGCCAGGTGAGCAGGCGGGTGCCGCGGTCGGCGTTGGGCCGGGCCTTGAGCAGGTCGGGGTGCTCCTCGATGAAGCTGGTCGTCACGTTGCCCGCGCGGAAGTCGGGCTCGTCGAGCAGCGCGATCAGGAAGGGGATGTTCGTCGCGACGCCGCGGATCCTGAACTCGGTGACGGCGCGACGGGCCTTGCGGACGGCGTCCTCGAAGGTGCGGCCGCGGCAGGTGAGCTTGGCGAGCATCGAGTCGAAGTGCGCGGAGATCTCGGCACCGGTGTACGTCGTACCGCCGTCGAGGCGGACGCCGCCGCCACCGGGGGAGCGGTACGTCGTGATCCGGCCCGTGTCGGGACGGAACCCGTTGGAGGGGTCCTCGGTGGTGATCCGGCACTGCAGCGCCGCACCGCGCAGCCGGACCGTGTCCTGGCTCAGCCCGAGGTCCTCCAGCGTCTCGCCCGACGCGATCCGCATCTGCGACTGCACCAGGTCGACCTCGGTGACCTCCTCGGTCACGGTGTGCTCGACCTGGATCCGCGGGTTCATCTCGATGAAGACGTAGTTGCCCTCGGGGTCGAGCAGGAACTCCACGGTGCCGGCGTTGCGGTAGCCGATCTGCTCGGCGAACCGCACCGCGTCGGCGCACATGCGCTCGCGGAGCTCGGGGTCCAGGTTGGGTGCCGGCGCGATCTCGACCACCTTCTGGTGACGTCGCTGCACCGAGCAGTCGCGCTCGAAGAGGTGGATCACGTTGCCCTCACCGTCGGCGAGGATCTGCACCTCGATGTGCCGCGGGTCGACCACGGCCTCCTCGATGAACACCGTCGGGTCGCCGAAGGCACCCTCGGCCTCGCGCATGCAGGTGTCGATCGCGTCCTTGAGGTCCTTCTCCTCGTCGACCTTGCGCATCCCGCGGCCGCCACCGCCGGCGACGGCCTTCACGAAGAGCGGGTAGGACAGCTCCTCGGCGGCCCGCATCAGCTCGTCGAGGTCGTCGTTGGGCGGCACCGAGTTCAGCGTCGGTACGCCGGCCTCCTTGGCCGCCGCGATCGCGCGCGCCTTGTTGCCGGTGAGCTCGAGCACCTCGGAGGTCGGCCCGATGAAGGTGATCCCCGCGTTGGCGCACGCCTCGGCCAGGTGGGGGTTCTCCGAGAGGAAGCCGTAGCCCGGGTAGACGGCGTCCGCGCCGGCCTTGACCGCCACCTCGACGATCGCCTCGGGGTCCAGGTAGGCGCGCACCGGGTGGCCGACCTCGCCGATCTCGTAGGCCTCGTCGGCCTTCATCCGGTGCTCGGACCAGCGGTCCTCGTGAGGGAAGACCGCCACCGTGCGCGCGCCCATCTCCGTCGACGCGCGGAACGCCCGGATCGCGATCTCGCCTCGGTTGGCCACCAGGATCTTGGAGAACATGGGTCGAGGCTAGTGCGGTCGGGTCACGTGCGGGTTACGTCGTCGAGGGGTGGAAAGGCCCATGGGGTGGGACCGAAACTGCTGTCCGGGGCCTACCCCGAAGTAACCTTGGGCCATGACCACCTCGACGAACGACCCCGCGGAGTTCCTGCCGCGGCGACGGCCGTCGCAGGAGCGCAGCCGCCGTCGCTTCGACGACATCCTGCGGGCCGCCCGGGCGCTGCTGGTGGAGGTCGGTTTCGAGTCGTTCACCTCCGAGCAGGTGGCCCTGCGCGCGGGGGTGCCGATCGGCTCGCTGTACCAGTTCTTCGGCAACAAGTACGCCATCATCTGCGAGCTCGACCGGCTCGACACCGTCAACGTGCAGGTCGAGCTGGAGAAGTTCGCGGGCGAGATCCCCAGCCTCGACTGGCTGGAGCTGCTCGAGAAGCTGCTCGACCACCTCGCGGCACTCTGGCGCACCGACCCGTCGAGGCGGGCGGTCTGGCTGGCGATGCAGGCGACGCCGCCGACCCGGGCGATCGCCGCCGAGCACGAGCGCGACCTCGCCTCCCAGGTGACGCGGCTGCTGGCGCCGCTGACGCCCGGCTCGAAGATCAGCGACCGGCAGACGCTGGCCGAGGTGCTGGTGCACGTGACCTACTCGATGCTGAACTTCTCCATCCGCGACGGGCAGTCACACCCCGATGCCGTCGTACAGCTCAAGACGCTGCTGACCGGCTACCTGATGGCGGCCGAGGCCGAGGCGGCCAAGAACCGCACCCACGCCTGAGCCCGGTCCAC